>NZ_CP166779.1:4917500-7084113 GCF_059695635.1 Pseudomonas sp. LBUM1674
GATCCTGACAATCTATCGATGTAATCGGACAAACCATGGCATGGCTCGATGCCCGCGCGCGATTCGACCCCGACAGCTACCCGGCACCCGTCATCGGCATCGCGGCAACCCTGGGCGATCACGATTCAGGCGTGCATCAACATCAACGGGGGCAGCTGCTGTTCACTCGTCAGGGTTGTACGCGTATCACCCTGGCACAACAGTTATGCCTGTTGCCGCCCTCCCGCGCCACCTGGATTCCGCCCGGGGTTACCCACCGCGCCGTGATGCAGCAGAGCGTCGATTACCGCTCCATCTACCTGATTCCCCCGTTGTGCGCCGAGCTGCCGCAACAGACCTGCGTGATTGAAGTCAGCCCATTGCTGCGGGCCTTGCTGGAGCCGATGGCCGACGCCGACTTCGACAGCGATTGGCAGCGAGGCAAGTTCGTTCATCTACTGGCGCTCTGCCTGAGCGAAATCCGTGACGCCGCACAACAACCGATGCTCTTGCCACTGCCCTGGGACAAACGTCTGGCACCGCTGCTCGCAACGCTCGAACAGTTGCCACCGGAACTTCAAGTTTTGGAACGTCAGATCGGCGCCAGCAGCCGAACCATCGGGCGAATCTTCCAGCGGGAAACCGGCATGGGTTATCAACAGTGGCGCCAGCAATGGCGGCTGATGCGCGCCATCGAACTCCTGGCGACCGGGCGAAACATCAGCTACAGCGCTTTCGAACTGGGGTTTGCCAGCGACAGTGCATTCATTGCCTTCTTCAAGAACATGACCGGCGTCACGCCGGGTGCCTGGCTGAAATAAACACCTGACGATCGGCAGCAAAAACCAATTGCCACTAAATATTACATCCGTCATATTACATGCGTAATAAAGGCCCGCTCCCCACAGGTAATTCTCCATGACCAGCATGCCCACCCTTGAATCCGACCTTGCTGTCCCGGTGAACACCGCCAAGCCTCGCCTGTTCAAGCGCGTGCTCCTGTTGACTGCCACCGCGGCAGCCCTGGTAGGTGCCGGGTTGTACGCGACTCACTGGTGGACTGCCGGCCGTTTCATCGAAGAAACCGACGATGCCTACATTGGCGGCGACGTGACGGTGATCGGGCCAAAGGTCGCGGGGTACATCGAAGAAGTGCTGGTCACCGACAACCAGAAGGTCAAGGCCGGCGATGTGTTGATTCGGCTCGATTCCCGTGACTACCGCGCCAACCTGGCCAAGGCCGAAGGTGCGGTGGCGGCCGAGGAAGCATTGCTCGCCAACCTCGACGCCACCGAACAACTGCAGCACGCGGTGATCGGCCAGGCCCGCGCCGGGATCGATGCCGCCGGCGCCGAGACCGCTCGTTCACGGGATGACAACGCACGCTACAAACGCCTGGTCAGCAGCAATGCCGTCTCGGTGGAAAGTGCCCAACGCGCCGATGCCACCTTCAAGACTGCCCAGGCATTGAGTGCCAGGGCCCAGGCCGAACTGCTGGCCGCACAACGCCAGTTGGCCGTGATCGAAACCCAAAAACAACAAGCCCGCGCCGCGTTGATGCAGGCCCGGGCCGAGCGTGACCTGGCGCAACTGAATGTCGGCTACACCGAACTGCGGGCGCCGATCGATGGCGTGATCGGCAATCGTCGGGCGCGGGTCGGTGCTTACGCCCAGGCCGGTTCACAACAGCTGTCGGTCGTGCCGGCCCGCGGGCTGTGGGTTGACGCCAACTTCAAGGAAGATCAACTGGCGCGCATGATCCCCGGCCAGCGGGTGATCATCCATGCCGATGTGCTCTCGGGACAGGAATTCCACGGTCACCTGGACAGTCTCGCACCGGCCAGCGGCTCGCAATTCAGCGTACTGCCACCGGAAAACGCCACCGGCAACTTCACCAAGATCGTTCAACGGGTACCGGTGCGGATCCTGCTCGACCCGGCCGACGGCGTGCTTGGCCATCTTCGTCCGGGCCTGTCGGTGACCGCTGAAGTAGACACCCACCAGGCGCCTGAAACCCCAGCCGTGGCCAGCGCACCATGAGCCGCGCCCTTGCCGCCCCCGCGCAACCATTCGATGCGGCGAGCATGGCGACGGCGACCAAGGTCTTCGCCTTCGCCAGCATGTGCATCGGCATGTTCATCGCCCTGCTGGATATCCAGATCGTCTCCGCCTCGTTGCGTGATATCGGCGGCGGGCTTTCAGCAGGCACCGACGAAACCGCGTGGGTGCAGACCAGTTACCTGATCGCCGAAATCATCGTGATTCCGCTGTCCGGCTGGCTGTCCCGGGTGTTCTCGACCCGCTGGCTGTTCTGCGCCTCGGCAGTGGGTTTTACTTTGGCCAGCCTGCTGTGCGGCGTGGCCTGGAACATCCAGAGCATGATCGCCTTCCGTGCCCTGCAGGGGTTTCTCGGTGGTTCGATGATCCCGTTGGTGTTTACCACCGCGTTTATTTTCTTCACCGGCAAACAACGGGTGATCGCTGCCGCGACCATCGGCGCAGTGGCATCACTGGCACCGACCCTGGGCCCGGTAATCGGTGGCTGGATCACCGACATTTCGTCCTGGCACTGGTTGTTCTACATCAACCTGGTACCGGGGATTTTCGTCGCGGTGGCGGTGCCGATGCTGGTGAAGATCGACCAGCCGGAACTGTCGCTGCTCAAAGGTGCCGACTACCTGAGCATGCTGTTCCTGGCGCTGTTCCTCGGCTGCCTGGAATACACCCTCGAAGAAGGCCCGCGCTGGAACTGGTTCAGCGACAGCACCATCCTGACCACGGCATGGATCAGCGGCCTCGCCGGTCTCGTCTTCATCGGCCGCACCCTGCACGTGGCCAATCCGATCGTCGACCTGCGTGCCTTGAAAGACCGCAACTTCGCCCTCGGCTGCTTCTTTTCGTTCGTCACCGGGATTGGCCTGTTCGCCACTATTTACCTGACGCCGCTGTTTCTCGGCCGGGTGCGTGGTTATGGCGCGCTGGACATTGGCCTGGCGGTTTTCTCCACCGGCGTGTTCCAGATCATGGCGATTCCGCTGTACGCCTTCCTGGCCAACCGCATCGACCTGCGCTGGATCATGATGACCGGCCTGGGGCTGTTCGCCCTGTCGATGTGGGATTTCAGCCCGATCACCCATGACTGGGGGGCCAAGGAATTGATGCTGCCCCAAGCCTTGCGCGGGATTGCCCAGCAACTGGTGGTGCCGCCCGCAGTCACCCTGACCCTCGGCGGACTGGCGCCGTCACGGCTCAAGCATGCCTCGGGATTGTTCAACCTGATGCGAAACCTGGGAGGTGCCATCGGCATCGCCGCGTGCGCGACCATCCTCAATGACCGCACCAACCTGCACTTCACCCGGCTGGCCGAAAACCTCAATAGCAGCAACGAAGCCCTGAACCAGTGGCTGTCCCAGGTCGGCAATAACTTCGCCGCTCTTGGCCAGAGCGGCGACGTCGGTGTGACTGCCAGCCTGCGTCAACTCTGGCTGCTGACCTACCGCGAAGCCCAGACGCAAACCTACGGCGACGCGTTCCTGATGATCATGGCCGGCTTCATACTCGCCACGGCGATGGTGCCCTTGATGCGCAAGGTGCAACCACCGGCCGCGCCAAGTGCGGATGCTCATTGAGCGGTGTGTGTTACTCCTGAGGCATCTTGCGAAAGCCTACCGCCAGGCGGTTCCAGCTGTTGATGGTGGAAATCGCCACGGTCAGGTCGACCAGTTCCTTGGGGGTGAACTGGGCCGAGGCCAGTTCATAGTCTTCATCCGGCGCGTGGGTCAGGCTGAGCTGGGTCAAGGATTCGGTCCAGGCCAGGGCGGCGCGCTCGCGGTCGGTGAAGAACGGCGCCTCGCGCCACGCGGTCACGGCGAACAGGCGACGCGGCGTTTCCCCGCCCTTGATTGCATCGGCGGTGTGCATGTCGATGCAGAAGGCGCAGCCGTTGATCTGCGAGGCGCGCAGCTTGACCAGTTCGATCAGCGACTTTTCCAGCGGCAGCTTCGATACGGCGCCTTCCAGGGTGATCATGGCTTTGAGGGCGTCGGGGGAAGCCGTGTAGAAATCGATACGAGGTTGCATGGTGGACTCCGGTTACAAGGGATGTGGCGCTACGTTAATCCCGCACCGACAGACAGCAAATAGCCAATTATTGGGAAGTCGAGGATGCCAATTGAAGGGCTAGAAAATAGTCCGCATGGGTAATTGCCATCACCGCACCGACATCATTAGAATGCGACTCATTCTTGATAACTCGGCCGGGATGCCGGACACGAGTACCCTCGTCCATGTCGCCCCCCTTCGAAACGCGTTTGCCAGTTGCCGCTTCGCCGAATGCCGAATCCCGTTGGTATCTGGAGTCTTTGTTGTGGGACATGCCGGAACAGGCGCGCGAAGCCTTCCTGCTCTCCCAGATCAATGGTCATCGCCGCGCCCGGATCGCGGCGCAGCAGGCTGCGCACAGAAAGCCGCTGACGCGTCGACAAACCCTGGCTTATCTAGGATTGATATTGATAGCCGGCCCCCTCGACATGGTTTGGCAACATACGCCGTTCGAGGACTGGAACAGTGATGACCGCACCCTGGTCGGTGAACAGCGTGTGAGCCAGGCGCCTACTGATGGCGCACTCGATTGCACCCGCACCCGTCACCTGCGGCCCCCTACGCTCGATTGCGCAACCACTGCAGGAACCCCTTCTTCTCCGCCACCTTAGGCACTTCCTGGGTGAGCGTGCGAGCCTTGCTCAAGCGGAAATCCAGCAGCGCCTTCATCGCCTCGCTGATGTCATGCCGCGCATCCAGGCAGGGTTTGAGGTATTCCTTTTCGATCCGGTACAGGCTGCAGAACGTCTTGGCGGTGAACTGCGCCGGTAGCGCCGTATCGGACAGAATCCCGCCCTCGCCGATCACCTCGCCCGGTCCCATGCGTCCGGACTCGAAATTGACGCCGCCACGGCTCAGCTCCACCGAGACCACGCCGGATTCGATGATGAACAAATGATCGCTGACCTCCCCTGCCGCCAGGATCAGTTCCCCGGCGCGGAAGGTTTGCAGTGTCATGTTCTGGCTGAAGGTTTCCTTCTCTTCCTGACGCAGGGTCGAGAAAATGTTCGAGGTATCCAGCAATGCCCGTGGCCGTGACAGATTGGCCGGTGCATTCGATTCGACGCTCGACAACAGGCTGACGCCGGCGGCGTGCAAGTGTCGGAACGCCAGGTCGTACAGCTGATTGCGCACCACGCGCTTCTGATCCATGGACTCGACGAAACCGCTGATTTCGTATTCCATCCCGGCGCTGCTGGCGCTTTTCAACGAGACGCTGGGCGCCGGTTTGCTCAGCAACTGGCGGCAGCCCTGCATGGCCCGTTCCAGGGCTTCGATCACCGTGTTCGGACGCGCGTGGGGACTCAGTTGCAGGCTGATCGAGACGCCGAAAATGTCGCTCGGGCGGCTGAAGTTGATGATCTTGGCCTTGGCCGCCAGCGAGTTGGGAATGACCGCCATGCTGCCCTGGGCGGTTTGCAGGCGCGTGGCACGCCAGTCGATGTCGGTGACCCGGCCTTCGGTGCCGTCGATGGAGATCCAGTCATCCAGTTGATAGGGTTTGGTGGTGTTGAGGACGATCCCGGAGAACACGTCACTGAGGGTGCTTTGCAAGGCCAGGCCGACGATGATCGCCAACGCTCCGGACGTGGCCAGCACGCCTTTGACCGGGAGCTCGAGCACGTACGCCAGGGCAGCGATGACGGCGATCAAAAAGATCACTGCACCGAGCAGATCCTGCAATAGCCGCCCGGTGTGCCCGACCCGCTGCATCATCACCGCGCCGATCAGCACCGTCAGGGTTCGCGCGCCGAACAGCCACCAACCGATCTGCAAACCGATCGCTGCCAGGTGCAGCGGGATGTTGTCAGCCCAGGGCGCCGGCTCCAGCGGGTTCAAGCCTTCGTTGAACAACACGACGCTGAACAGCGAGAAAATCACCAGCCGCACCACCAGTTTCCAGTTACTGCCATTGGCACTGATCAACCGCCACAGGCCGAGATCGATCAGGATCAGGACCAGCGCGCAGACCAGTGGATGATCGGTGAGCAGGGACAACATCGAGCAACTCCAGCCATGTACGGATGGGCACAGTGTAGGAGTAATTGATGCCTTCAGAACAACACAAAAACCTGTGGGAGCGAGCTTGCTCGCGATGACGGCCTGTCAGTCAACGTTGCAGTGACTGATCGATCGCTATCGCGAGCAAGCTCGCTCCCACAGGGGGCCTACGTTGTTACGGGTTACTTGCTGTTGGTCAGCGCGTTGTAGCTGGTAAACAGGTTGCGATAGTCCGGGATGTGGTTGGAGAACAAGGTGCCCAAGCCTTCCACGTCGTTGCGCCAGTCGCGATGCAGCTCACAGGCCAGGCCGAACCAGGTCATCAATTGCGCACCGGAGGACGACATGCGGTCCCAGGCCGATTGACGGGTCAGTTCGTTGAAGGTCCCGGAAGCGTCCGTCACCACAAACACATCGAAGCCTTCAGCCAACGCCGAGAGTGCCGGGAACGCCACGCACACCTCGGTCACTACGCCCGCGATGATCAGTTGTTTCTTGCCCGTGGCCTTGATCGCCTTGACGAAGTCTTCGTTGTCCCAGGCGTTGATCTGGCCAGGACGGGCGATGTACGGCGCGTCCGGAAACAGCGCCTTGAGCTCGGGCACCAGCGGGCCGTTGGGGCCGGTTTCGAAACTGGTGGTGAGGATGGTCGGCAACTTGAAGTACTTGGCCAGGTCAGCCAGGGCCAGCACGTTGTTCTTGAAACGGTCCGGTTCGATGTCGCGCACCAGAGACAGCAGGCCCGCCTGATGATCCACCAACAGAACGGCGGCGTTATCCTTGTCGAGACGTTTGTAAGCAGTAGTCATGGGGAAATCCTCGCTTTTAATCGATGCCGGACGGAGCCGGCGTGAGTGAACCTGTTTTTTCGTCAAATTCGGCCAGGCAAGCGTAGTCAGTCAAACCTGGCACGCCACAGCGCTGTTGCATTGATTCAACCGCTCATCCGGCCGAAACGGCCCGATTGGAAGTCGGCAAAGGCCTGGTGAATCTCCTGCTCGGTGTTCATCACGAACGGACCGTGACCGACGATCGGCTCGTCAATCGGTTCGCCGCTGAGCAGCAACACCACGGCGTCGTTGTTGTTGGCTTCCAGGCTGAGCTGATGGCCGTCGCGCTCGAACAACGCCAACTGCCCTTCCCGCACCGGCTCCCGACCGTTGACCTGAACCGTGCCGCGCAGCACCACCACGGCGGTGTTGCGCCCTTCGTGCAGATCCAGGGTCAGCGACTTGCCGGCGTTCAAGCGAAGGTCCCAGACATCGATCGGCGTGAAGGTCCGCGCCGGGCCGGTGTGGCCGTCGAATTCACCGGCGATCAAACGCAGGCTGCCGGCCTGGTCCTTGAGCGGGATGCTCGGGATGTCGCCATCGAGAATCGTCTGGTATCCGGCGTCGGCCATTTTGTCCCTGGCCGGCAGGTTGACCCACAGCTGCACCATTTCCAGGGTGCCGCCGGTTTTGGCGAAACCTTCGGAGTGGAATTCTTCGTGAAGAATCCCCGAGGCAGCGGTCATCCATTGCACGTCGCCGGGGCCGATCCTGCCGCCGCTGCCGGTGGAGTCGCGGTGCTCCAGCTCGCCCTTGTAGACGATAGTCACGGTTTCAAAACCGCGGTGCGGATGCTGACCAACGCCACGCCGTTCGGTGGTCGGGGTGAAATCAGCGGGACCGGCGTGATCGAGCAGCAAAAACGGGCTGATGTGTTTGCCCAGGTTGTCGTAGGAAAACAGCGTGCGAACCGGAAAGCCGTCGCCGACCCAATGGGTGCGTGGGCTGGTGTAGATACCGATGATGTTTTTCATCCTGCCTCTCCAATTCTGTTGCGGAAAGCTGTGGTGTGATGCGATGGATAAAGCTTAAAACCACAACCTTTGATGCACTAGACTGCAAAAATCAGCCTTAGCGTTCTATATGGAGAACGATGGTGGAAGATCTCAACACCCTCTACTACTTCACCCAAGTGGTGGAACACGGCGGTTTCGCCCCGGCCGGACGGGCACTGGAGATGCCCAAGTCCAAGCTCAGCCGACGCATCGCCGAGCTCGAAGAGCGCCTCGGTGTGCGCCTGCTGCACCGCACCAGCCGGCAGTGTTCGCTGACTGAAATCGGCCAGGCCTATTACCAGCGCTGCCTGGCCATGCGCGTGGAAGCGCAAAGCGCCGCCGAACTGATCGAACGCAACCGCTCCGAACCCCAGGGGCTGGTACGCATCAGTTGCCCCACCGCCCTGCTCAATTCCTGGGTCGGGCCGATGCTGACCCGCTACATGCTCAAGTACCCCCTGGTGGAATTGTTCATCGAAAGCACCAACCGCCGGGTCGACCTGATCCACGAAGGTTTCGACATCGCCCTGCGGGTGCGCTTTCCGCCGCTGGAAAACACCGACATGGTGATGAAGGTATTGGGCAACAGCACCCAGAGCCTGGTGGGCAGCCCCGCCTTTTGCGAACACCTGTCGGCACCCGCTGCCCCGGCCGACCTCAGCGGTCTGCCGAGCCTGCATTGGGGCGCGGCGCAGCGTGAATATCAGTGGGAACTGTTCGGCACCGATGGCGCCAGTGCGGTGATTCGACATGCGCCGCGGATGGTTACAGATGACCTGCTGGCGCTGCGTCACGCGGTGCTTGCGGGAATCGGCATCGCCCACCTGCCCAACGTGGTGGTGCGCGATGACATCGCCGCCGGACGCCTGGTGGAGCTGGTGCCGGGCTGGGCCCCCAGGTGCGGGATCGTCCATGCGATATTCCCGTCGCGCCGCGGTTTGCTGCCGTCAGTGCGGACGTTGATCGACTTTTTGGGGGAGGAGTTCAGCCGTAGTGATATTGCTTAGGGCTGCGGGGGGTAGAGCTTAAGATCAAGAGATCGCAGCCTCGTTTCACTCGACAGCTCCTACAGAGGATCGCATACCACCTGGTAGGAGCTGTCGAGTGAAACGAGGCTGCGATCTTTTGATTCGTGACTTGCGGTAAACATTGCTTTGCCGATCCAGCGGTTTTTCTCAAGGATGCAGCCGGGGATACTCGTGTCCATTCCCACTGCAACCCCTGGAGTCATTGATGTCTATTCCCGCATTCGGTCTGGGTACGTTTCGCTTGCAAGGCCAGGTGGTCATCGATTCGGTGAGCACTGGCCTTGAGCTCGGCTACCGGGCCATCGATACCGCGCAAATCTACGAGAACGAAGCCGAGGTCGGCCAAGCCATAGCCGCCAGCGGCATTGCCCGTAAAGACTTGTTCATCACCAGCAAGATCTGGGTCGCCAATTTCGCCAGGGACCGCCTGATCGACAGCCTCAAGGAGAGTCTGCAGAAACTGCAGACCGACTACCTGGACCTGACCCTGATCCACTGGCCGTCGCCGGAAGACCAGGTGCCGGTGGCAGAGTTCATGGGCGCCCTGCTCGAAGCCAAAGAACTCGGCCTGACCCGGCAGATCGGCGTGTCCAACTTCACCGTCGACCTGATGAAGCAGGCGATCGCTGCGGTCGGTGCCGAGAACATCGCCACCAACCAGATCGAACTGCACCCATACCTGCAAAACCGCAAGGTCGTCGAGTTCGCGCAAAGCCAGGGCATTCGGATCACCTCGTACATGACCCTGGCTTACGGTGAAGTACTCAAGGACCCGGTCATCCGGCAGATCGCCGATCGCCTGCAGGCGACGCCGGCACAGGTCACCCTGGCCTGGGCCGTACAACGGGGTTACGCCGTGATTCCCTCGTCCACCCAGCGCGCCAACCTGGCCAGCAACATGAAAGCCAGTGCGATGAAATTGAGCGACGCCGACATGGCCTTGATCGCTGGCCTGGAGCGCGGCCAACGCTTGACCAGCCCCAAAGGTATTGCCCCGGACTGGGATTAAACCTCAGCCCTGTGCAAGGCGTTGATCCAGGCGCGTCATGGCCTGTTGCAACTGATCGACGGCCTCGTCGATCAGTGCCGCGCGGCCCTCGCCACAGGCCCGCTCCAGTTGCTCGCAACACTGGATCAGCCTGGCCGCGCGAACCATCAGCGCGCCGCCCTTGATCCGGTGCGCGAGTTTCGGCAAGTCGTGGAGATTGCGACTGGCGTGCAGCTGCAGCAGAAGCTCGCGGTCATCGCGGTTGGTCACGGCCAGATCGCGCAGCAATTGTTCGATCAGCTCACGGTCTGCACCGACGTAGTGTTCCAGGCCGCTCAGGTCGATCTCGGCCGTTGCAGGTGCTGCGATCACCCTGGGCCATTCGCCCGCAAACCTCGATGCCAACCATGCACTCAGATCGGCCAGCCGGATGGGTTTGAACAGGCAGTCGTCCATCCCCGCTTCGACGCAGCGGATCTTTTCCTCGGGCTGCGCATTGGCGGTAAACCCCAGAATCAGCGTCGGTTGCAAGCCTTGAGCCCGCTCGTCATCGCGTATCGCCCCCGCCAGTTCATAACCACTGATCACTGGCATGTTGCAGTCGGTAATGATCAGATCGAATTCATGTTCGCGCCATTGCGCCAAGCCGCGCTCGCCGTCCTCGGCCTCGAGCACCTGGTGGCCCAGGAAGCTCAGCTGCCGTGACAGCAACAATCGATTGGCCGGGTAATCGTCCACCACCAGAATCACCAGCGGCCGGGTGGGCACCTGAACTTCGCTGGCGGGCGACTCGCGCGAAGGCAAGGGTTGCAACGTCACCAGTTCAAGGCTGACGTCGATCCGGGTGCCCCGCCCGAGAACGCTGTCGAGCTGCAAGCGACCGCCCATCATTTCACACAAGGAGCGGCTGATCACCAACCCCAGGCCGGAACCACTGCGGCCGGACTGCTGACTGTTGCCGCCCTGGACGAACGGACTGAACAACCGCTGCTGATCCACGGTGCCGATGCCGATACCGCTGTCCTCGATGCACACACTGACCGCCAGCTGCCCCGACAGGACAGGCTCGACCCGCAGCGTCAGGCTCACTTCACCTTCGTGGGTGAACTTGATGGCATTGCTCAACAGATTGGACAGCACCTGCTTGAAGCGCGTGGGATCGATCAATACGTCGCAGTTGCTGTGCGGATCCAGATCAACTCGCCACTCCAGGCTCTTCTGCCGTGCCAGGCCCTCGAAAACCCGACACACCGACTCCACCAGCATCCGCAGGTTGGCTCGGTCAGGGGTCAGCGACAAATGCCCGGATTCGATGCGGGCGATGTCCAGGATGTCGCCGATCAACGCCAGCAATTGTTGCCCGGCAGTCGATGCCACTTCAATCGCGGCACGGTCGGCAACGCCCTCCTGCGCCTGCTTCTGCGCCAATTCGAGCATGCCGATCAGGGCATTCATCGGCGTGCGGATCTCATGGCTCATGGTCGCCAGAAACGTGGTCTTGGCTCGATTGGCCTCGTCGGCGGCGTCCTTGGCGTCCTGCAGTTGGCTGAGCAACAGCTGGCGCTGGCGGATCTGCCGACGCTGGTAACCGATCCAGACCAGGGCGAGCACCAACAAGGCGCCAGCGCCGGCGAATGCCTGGAAAATGGCCTGGCGATGACGCAGCCAGAAGCTTTGCTCCACCATCAGATCATTGCGCCAATAGAGGGTCAGGTCATCGATGTCTTCGGGGGCGATACTGAGCAACGCCTTGTCCAGGATCGAATGCAGTTCAACGGCGTCGCGACGGGTGGCCAGGGTACTGCGGGCGGGATCGGTGCCGACGGTGCTGGTCACCCGCAGCTGATCCCGGTAGCGCCGGGAAATCATGTAGCGGGCAGCGATCAACGAGTTGATACCGCCGTCAGCCTTGCCCCGGGCGACCATGTCCATCGCATCCGCGGTCAAGGGTGCATTGACCAGCCTGATCCGCGGGAAATGCTGACGAATGAATTCACCGGCACTGTTGCCCTGGGTGACCGCCAGGGTTTTGCCGGCCATTTCATCCAGGGTCGTGGGATTGTTCGGCCCCGAGCGAGTCACCAGCACATTCGGGCTGGTGAGAAACGGGCGAGTGAAGCGCAACTCGGCCTCACGTTCGATACTGGGGCTTATCCCCGCCACCAGATCGACCTCTCCGGTCTTGAGCGACTCCAACATCTCGGCGATTGATCTGGCAGGCCGTATATCGAACTGCAAGCCGGTGCGCAGACTGATTTTGTCCAGTACATCAGCGCTGATGCCGCGGAACTTGCCATCGCTGTCGATAAATGAAATCGGCAGGATGTTTTCGTTCATTGCCACGGTTGCACGCGGATGCCGATCGAGCCAACGCTGCTCGGCCACGCTCAATCGCAGCGCTTGCGTACCCGGGATGGAAGTGCCGCTGGCGCCCCATCGACGCAGGATGTTCATGTGTTCATTGGTGCTCACCGTCGCCAGCGCGCTGTTGACGATGCGATGCAATGGTTGATTGTCGCGGGCCATCGCAAACGCAAAGCGACCGGACTCCATGCGCGAAAAATCGGCCAACTGCACGTTGTTCAGATAGTTCTTGCTGATCAGGTAATGGGCGCTGATCGCGTCGCCCAGATAGACGTCCGCTTGCCCGAACGCTACGGCCCCCACCGCACTCAGGGTAGAGGGAAACAATTGGACGCTGGCCTTGGGGTAGAACGCCTGCACGTCATGCTCAGGCAGATAGTGGTACAGCGTCGCCAGCCGTGTGCCGGCCAGGTCCGGGTCCAGCGGCTGCGATGACTCTGTGCGCGTCACCAGCACCGGTTGGTCGACGGCATAGGCACTGGACATGCGCAGCGCTGTGTTTTCGGCCTCATAACTGTTGGCCGTGCCGAGCAAATCCGCGGTCCCTTGCTTGATTGCCCGCACCGCGTCCTCTCGCGATGGGTAACGCTGGACGTCGATCTCTACGTGCAGCAGCTGCTGCAGCAGACCGGCATAGTCAGCGGTCAATCCCTCGTAGTCAGTGCCAGTGGTCGTGATGTCGAAGGGGGGATAATCCGGTGCGGACACGGCGAGCACCAATCGGCCCTTTTGCCGCAGCCAGCGTGAGTCGGTCTCTGACAGTTTGACGGCGTGCCCCTCGGCACTGGAGCGCCCCAGCAACGTCAGCGGCTGCGGCTGCGCACAGACACTCGATATCCAGAGCCCCCCGGGTAGCAGGAGGATGATCAGGCTGCGCCAACGCCGCAAGGTTCTCATTCAGATCAAATGATTACGCAGGGCGAAATCCCTCAGGTGCACCGGGGATTCCACATTGAGCTTTTCTATTGTCCGGGTCTTGTAGGTGCTGACCGTCTTGTGGCTCAGGTTCATGATTTCGGCGATTGCCTTGTTACTCATGCCATGGGCCAGATACTGAAAGATCGTCAATTCCCGGTCGGAGAGATTGTCGATCAACTCTTTTTCGCTGCGTTGCAAGCTATTCAGCGACACCGAGCTCGTAGGTAGCCTGGCGAAATAACTATAACCGGCCATGACCGCTTGCACGGCCTTGTGCAGATGTTCCAGGTCATTGGCCTTGGACACATACGCCGCGGCACCGGCACGCATGCAACGATCCTGATAAAACAGGCCTTCCAGGGAGGTGAACACCACGACCCGGCACGGCACGTCACCGGCCTGGATCCGTGCCAGCACATCAAGCCCGTCCAACGAGGGCATGATCAGATCCTGCACCACCAGATCAGGTTTATGCTCGCGGATCATCGGCAAGACCTCGTTACCGCTGGACACCTCGTAGATCTGTTTGAACCCCTCCTGTGCAAGCAGGATTTTCACTGCAGCGCGAACCACCGGATGATCGTCCGCTATCAGCGCTGACTTCGCTGACTTCATGGCAACTCCCTGTGCAAAGGCACTACGAACGGGCAATCAATGCCCTTGGGCCAGGCCCGGGTTAACACAACGGCTGCGCAGAGACTGTTGCATGGAATTTCGGGTGAATCTACCTGACAGAAATGACAGTGCCGACGAACGGTAGTGAGCGATCGATGATTGCCATCACCCGTTCAATGGACGCCAGTTCGGGCAGCGATCCATGGCTCACTTGAACCTTCTGCTGCCCGCAGGCCGGGATCGGCGGCAAATGCGCCTGTTGGCCGTCGTAGATCAAGGCGTAATGAACCTGCGGGTGATCGAGGAAAAAATCGAGCAAGTCCAGCGCGCCGCCGGCCAACGAGGCATTGATGACCACCAGATCGAATGGCGTGCCACTGTAGTCGACCAGCGTCAGCAGCTCCGCCAGGTTTTGCACCGGTGCCACCCGGCAATAGCCGAGCCGGTTGAACAGGCGCTCGATTCTCATCCGCTGAAAATGTTGCTCGTCGGCAATCAGGATACGTAATGCTTTGTTCGACAACAGAGGCCCCCGGCAGGGTGTGAGTTTCGCGAGGGCACAAGACTACGCAAGAGCCGGCATGCTTTCTGTAGGACTATTCCTAAAAACAGGAACGCCTGATCCGGTGTCGTGTAGGGATGTCGGTGGCGAGCGAGTAAAGGCTGGGTTGGGGGGGAATTGCGGGGTTCTTAAGGTAGGGCTAAGGGGCAGAATTTGTATTGTTCTTTCGGGCCTCTTCGCGAGCAAGCTCGCTCCCACAGGGGATCTTTTGTGAACACAGAGTTTGTGTACGACATCGATCAACTGTGGGAGCGAGCTTGCTCGCGAAGGCGGCTTAATAGGCGCTAGATATTTCAGCTGGCAGTAGCGAGCAACACATCCATCACCGACCGCCCCTGCCCACGCGCCTTGCCATGGTCATACAACGAACCGGCAATCTCATCGGCACGAATCGGCAGGATCGACAACAAGGTGTCGCTCAAGCCATGACTGGCCTGGCAGAAGCCCTGCATGTAAATGCCGGCCTTGCAGCGCTCGTCGGTGATGAGTTTGTAGTTGCGATCCACTTCGAAATCGCCCAGGTAGTGTTCCAGTGGCGCCAGCAGCTTGCGGTGCATCTGCCGCTCGTAACCGGTGGCCAGCACCACGGCATCGTAATGACGCACCGTCACTTCACCGGTGGCGTTGTTGCGCACGGCCAGTTCGATGCCGCGTTCGGTGGCGGTGGCTTTTTCGAGGGTGGTCAGGGTGCGGAACGCATGACGGGCGATGCCCGAGACTTTCTGCCGGTAGAAGATGCCGTAGATGCGTTCGATCAGGTCGATGTCGACCACCGAATAGTTGGTGTTGTGGTACTCGTTGACCAGACGCTCGCGCTCGCTGCTCGCCTGCTGGAACACCAGGTCGGTGAATTCCGGCGAGAACACTTCGTTGACGAACGGGCTGTCATCGGCCGGTTTCAGTGCCGAGCCGCGCAGGATCATGTCCACCTGCACCGACGGGTAGCTGTCGTTCAGGTCGATGAAGGCTTCCGCCGCGCTCTGCCCGCCGCCGATGATCGCAATGCTCATCGGTTGGTTGTTCACACACGGCTGCCTGGCCATCTGTGCCAGGTACTGGGAGTGATGGAATACGCGACTGTCATTCTTCAGCGCCTTGAACGCTTCGGGAATGCGCGGGGTGCCGCCGGCGCTGACCACCACCGAACGGGCGGTGCGAACGTGCTGTTGACCCTGGGTGTCGCGCGAGATCACCCGCAGCGCTTCGACCTGCTGGTTGTGCAACACCGGCTCGATCGTCAGCACTTCTTCACCGTAACGGCTCTGCGCTTCGAACTGCGCGGCGACCCAGCGCAGGTAATCGTTGTACTCCATGCGGCACGGATAAAAGGTGCCGAGGTTGATGAAGTCCACCAGGCGACCGTGGTGCTTGAGGTAATTGACGAACGAGTAAGGGCTGGTCGGGTTGCGCAGGGTCACCAGGTCCTTGAGGAAGGAAATCTGCAACTCGCTCTGGGTCACCAGGGTGTTGCCGTGCCAGCGATAATCGGCCTGCTTGTCGAGAAACACTACATCCAGCTCGCCCTGGCTCGTCCCACGCTCTTGCAGAGCGATGGCCAGCGCCAGGTTCGAAGGGCCGAAACCGACGCCAATCAGGTCGTGAACGATGGGCGATGCAATTGCCTGTGTCATTTCCAGTGTCCTCTGGATGAACCCCCCAGCAGCGGGGCGTAAGCCTGAATGACCTGACCGGCCTGGAGCAGGACAGCAGATCGTCTGTTGATAGGGAACGAGGACAATGAAACAAAATTTAATATTGTTTCTTTATGAATCAGAACGGATCAATGCGCATCCCATTGCAGCATCCGCACGCGGCAATGCTTCATCGCATTGACGATGTGCTTCTCCACCAGCGCCCGGGAAATCCCCAGCTGTTCGGCGATCTCGGGGTGGGACAAACCCTCGATCTTGCGCAGCAGGAAACTCTCGCGGCACAGCCGCGGCAATTCCGCCAGGGCGCGCTGGAGCATGTCCAGGCGCTGGCCGTGATCGAGACTGTTATGCGGCGAGGGGGTGAAGTAGCGTTCTTCGTTGTCGAGCACTTCCAGCGACTCGACCTGACGCAGGGCATTGCGCCGATGGTCATCGATCACCAGATTCAGCGCGGTGCGATAAAGGAATGCCCTGGGCTGCTCGATCGGCGTGTCGCTGGAGCGCTCCAGTATCCGCAGATAAGCGTCATGCACCACATCTTCGGCCACCTGACGGTTGCCCAGCTTGGCGTTCAGGAAACACACCAGCTCGCGATAGTAGTTTTCCAACATGACTCCCGGCCGCACCCGTGCGGTTTCTATCCTTGAGCCACCGCGACAACCCCCGAAACAGGCAGTGGCACGATAGTGGCAGTTTGAGTCGCGTAATTTATAGTAATTCTCATATAGATTTAAAGTATTGCTTTGTCCTGCCCGATAAATAGTCACGTTGGCGCCGCCACTTCACCTGTAGGAGCTGCCGCAGGCTGCGATTTTTTGATCTTGATCTTAAAAAAATCAAAAGATCGCAGCCTCGTTTCACTCGACAGCTCCTACAGACAGCTCCTACAGACAGCACCTACAGGTGTTACGCCATATGTCTGTGGCTAAATTCCCGGCCGCTTTCATCGTTTACAGGACAGCTCCCCGTCCCTGCCGACTCCTGGCAGTGTTCAACTGAACGACGGGCCGATACTCATTGGCCGGAACCCTGCATGAAACGTCCCCGACAGACCCGACGCGCCCTGCTTGCAGCACTGTGTCTGATCCCCGTTATCGCCGTCGCCGCCTGGCAGATCATCCCCCCCGGTCGCGACCAGTTCGCCACCGTCCCCGTGACCCGGGGCGATATCGAAAGCAGCGTCACGGCCCTGGGCACTTTGCAACCGCGGCGTTATGTCGACGTGGGTGCCCAGGCGTCGGGGCAGATCCAGAAGATCCACGTGGAAGTCGGCGATGTCGTCAAGGAAGGCCAGCTGCTAGTGGAAATCGATCCCTCCACGCAACAGGCCAGACTCGACGCCGGACGCTTTTCCATCGAAAACCTCAAGGCGCAGCTGCAGGAGCAACGGGCGCAGCACGACCTCGCCCGACAGAAATATCAGCGCCAGCAGCACCTCAAGGCTGGCGGCGCCACCCGCGAAGAAGACGTGCAGACCGCCGAGGCCGAACTGCGCGCCACCCAGGCCCGCATCGACATGTTCCAGGCGCAGATCCGCCAGGCCCAGGCCAGCCTGCGCAGCGATCAGGCCGAACTCGGTTACACCCGAATCTATGCCCCCATGAGCGGCACCGTGGTCGCACTCGATGCCCGAGTCGGCCAGACCCTCAACGCCCAGCAACAAACGCCGCTGATTCTGCGCATCGCCAAGTTGTCGCCGATGACCGTCTGGGCCGAAGTCTCGGAAGCCGATATCGGTCACGTCAAACCCGGCATGACGGCGTGGTTCACCACCCTCAGTGGTGGCCAGCGGCGCTGGAACAGCACCGTGCGGCAAATCCTGCCGGTGCCGCCCAAGCCGCTGGACCAGACCAGCCAGGGCGGTGGCAGCCCGGCCAGTTCGAGCAAAAGCGGCAGCGCGCGCGTGGTGCTGTACACCGTGTTGCTCGACGTCGATAACGCCGACAACGCACTGATGGCGGAAATGACCACTCAAGTATTTTTTGTCGCCGACCAGGCGAAAAATGTCCTCACCGCGCCCATTGCGGCCCTGCAAGCCGGCACGCAAACGGACAGCCAGACCGCCCAGGTCGTCGCGAAAAACGGCCGCGTCGAGCAACGCGACGTTCGCACCGGTATCAGCGATCGCCTGCGGGTGCAGATCCTCGACGGCTTGCAGGAAGGCGATCACTTGCTGATCGGTCCAGCCGACGGGAGTGGCGGCTGAATGCTGACGCCCCTGATCGACCTGCAGGACATCCGCAAAGCCTACGGCGGTGGCGACTCACCTGAAGTTCACGTGTTGCGCGGCATCGACCTGTCGATCCACGCCGGGGAATTCGTGGCGATTGTCGGTGCTTCCGGCTCCGGCAAGTCGACGCTGATGAACATTCTTGGCTGCCTCGACCGCCCCACATCGGGCGAATACCGCTTCGCCGGGGAAAACGTCGCCGCCCTCGACAGCGATGAACTGGCCTGGCTGCGCCGCGAAGCCTTTGGCTTTGTGTTCCAGGGTTATCACCTGATTCCCTCCGGCTCGGCCCAGGAAAACGTCGAGATGCCGGCGATCTACGCAGGCTTGCCGGCGGCCGAACGTCACGCCCGCGCCGCTGCCCTGCTCGACCGGCTCGGGCTGGCCTCACGCACCGGCAACCGTCCGCACCAGCTCTCCGGCGGCCAACAACAACGGGTGTCCATCGCCCGCGCCTTGATGAACGGCGGCCATATCATCCTCGCCGACGAACCCACCGGCGCCCTCGACAGCCATAGCGGCGCCGAGGTCATGACCCTACTCGACGAACTGGCGAGCCAGGGTCACGTGGTGATCCTCATCACCCACGACCGCGAAGTCGCGGCGCGGGCCAAGCGCATCATCGAAATTCGCGACGGGCTGATCATCAGTGACAGCGCCCGGGACAATCCCGACGTACAAACCTCGGCCAATCCCGGTGCGTTGCAAGCGGTGGATCTGCGCAAGCGTCTGACGGAAGGTTCCGAAGCCACCGGCGCCTGGAAAGGCGAGTTGGTGGATGCGGTGCAAGCGGCCTGGCGGGTGATGTGGATCAACCGCTTCCGCACGGCGCTGACGCTGCTCGGGATCATCATCGGCGTCGCGTCGGTGGTGGTCATGCTGGCGGTCGGTGAAGGCAGCAAGCGTCAGGTAATGGCGCAGATGGGCGCGTTCGGCTCCAACATCATTTATCTCAGCGGCTCGTCACCGAATCCACGAACGCCATTGGGCATCGTCACCCTGGACGACGTCGCCGCAGTGGCCAGCCTGCCGCAGGTGACACGGATCATGCCGGTCAACGGCCAGGAAGCCGGGGTGCGCTTCGGCAACCTCGACCACTTGAGTTACGTCGGCGGCAACGACACCAACTTCCCGGCGATCTTCAACTGGCCGGTGGTTGAGGGCAGCTACTTCACTCAGGAAGATGAACGCAATGCCGCGGCAGTCGCAGTGATCGGGCACAAGGTCCGGACCAAGCTGCTCAAGGACGTCGCCAACCCGATCGGCCAGTACATCCTGATCGAGAACGTGCCGTTCCAGGTGGTCGGCGTGCTCGCCGAAAAAGGCGCCAGCTCCGGCGACTCCGACAGCGACGACCGCATCGCCATCCCCTACTCCGCCGCCAGTGTACGGCTGTTCGGCAGCCACAACCCCGAATACGTGGCCATCGCCGCCGCCGATGCGCGCAAGGTCAAGGAGACGGAACACGCCATCGAGCAATTGATGCTGCGCCTGCACAACGGCAAAAAGGATTTCGAACTGACCAACAACGCAGCGATGATCCAGGCCGAGGCCCGCACGCAAAACACCCTGTCGCTGATGCTCGGCTCGATTGCCGCGATTTCACTGCTGGTGGGTGGCATCGGCGTGATGAACATCATGCTCATGACCGTACGCGAACGCACCCGGGAGATCGGCATTCGCATGGCCACCGGCGCCCGTCAGCGTGACATCCTGCGCCAATTCCTCACCGAAGCGGTGATGCTCTCGGTGGTCGGCGGCCTCGCCGGGATTGCCCTGGCGCTGATCGTCGGCGGCGTGCTGATCCTCAGCGAAGTCGCCGTCGCGTTCTCCTTGATAGCGGTGCTCGGCGCCTTCGGCTGCGCCCTGGTCACCGGTGTTGTCTTCGGCTTCATGCCGGCCCGTAAAGCTGCCCGGCTCGACCCGGTCACGGCCCTTACCAGTGAATGATCTCTCCATGAAGCCGCAACTGAGTTTGCTGACCCTTTGCCTGTTGCTCGGCGCCTGTGGCAGCCCCGCCCAGCGCCCGGACAGCGGCATCCAGCCGCCTTTGTCCTGGCAATTGCCGCACACGCAACATGCCACGCACAGTCACCTGCAATGGTGGACGCAGTTCGGCAGCCCAGAGCTTGATCGCCTGGTCGAGCAAGCCAGGGTCGGTAGCTACGACCTGGCCGCCGCCATCGCCCGGGTGCGTCAGGCGCAGGCCGACACGGTGATTGCCGGCGGTTCGTTGCTGCCTGAAGTCACGGCCGCCCTGAACGCCAATCGCCAGAAGCTGCTGCGCGGCAATGGCTACAGCCAACTCGACGCCGACAGCAGCAACAAGGCCGTGGATTACTTCGACGCCAACCTCAGCGCCAGTTACGAAATCGACTTCTGGGGCGGCCAACGCGCCTCCCGCGACAGCGCGCAATTCGGTTTGCGGGCCAGCGAATTCGATCAGGCGACGGTAGAGTTGACGCTACTCAGCGGCGTCGCCAACACGTACGCGCAAGCCTTGTCATTGCGCGAGCAAAGCCGCATTGCCGAGTTGAATCTGGCCAACGCGCAAAACGTCCTGAAACTGGTGCAGACCCGTTTCGATTCCGGCTCGGCAACCGCCCTGGAACTGGCCCAGCAGAAGAGTCTGGTGGCGGCGCAACAACGGCAATTGCCGCTGGTGCAGCAACAGGCCCAGGACGCCTTGATCAGTCTCGCCGCCCTGCTCGGTCGGCCGGTTCAGCAATTGCGCCTGGGGGCAGAACGCTTTGACCAGCTGTCATGGCCGACCATCGCAGCCGGCGTGCCCAGCGAACTGCTCACCCGCCGCCCGGACATCGCCCGGGCCGAAGCGCAACTGGCCGCCGCACAAGCCGATGTCACGGTTGCCCGTGCCGCCATGTTGCCGGCCGTAACCCTGAGCACCGAACTGGGCTCCGGCGCCGACCGCGCCGCCGACATCCTGCGCAATCCGTTCTATAACCTCACGGCCGGATTGCTTGCCCCGATCTTCAACAACGGCCGCCTGAGCGCCGAGCGCGACAAGGCCACGGCGCGCCAGGAAGAGCTGCTGGAGAATTACCGCGGCGCGATCATCAATGGTTTCGCGGACGTGGAAAAAGCGCTTAACAGCATTCGCGGGCTGGATGAACAGCGGCAGTGGCAAGGGGAAGAACTGAACCAGGCGCAGACCGCTTTCACCATTGCCCAAAGCCGCTACGAGGCCGGGGCGGAGGACTTGCTGACGGTGCTGGAGACACAGCGCACCTTGTATGCGGCGCAGGATTTGAATGTGCAGCTGCGGTTGTCGCGGTTGCAGGCGAGTATTGCGTTGTACAAGGCGCTTGGGGGCGGGTGGCAGGCTTTGTAATCTGCGTCGCTACGGGGGGCGATCGTTCCCACGCTCTGCGTGGGAACGCCTCAACGGACGCTCCGCGTTCGGCTCTTGATGGGACGCGGAGCGTCCCGGGCTGCATTCCCACGCGGAGCGTGGGAATGATCAGGTAGAGATCGGCCTGGCCTTCAAATGCCGCGCATACCAAGGCCGTTGCGGCACCTTGCGGAACAGGTCCGCCAGCTTCTTCTCGTCCTCGCCAAAGGTAATGCGCAACGCCAGCTTCATGGTTTCCGGGTCCATTTCCACCGACTTGCCCGCCTGCAGCCCCGGCGTGGTACTGCAGCCATGGGTGCCCGGACCGAGCCACGGGTCGTCGATTTCGACCCAGCGTCCAGGCGCGAACCACGCCACGCCATTGACCTCCAGCCGACTGACCTCCCCCGGATGAAAGCGCTCATGGGCGCGGAACCAGTCTTCCAGGCGATCGTCGATCCAGCCGTGGAAATGCCAGAACACAGGGCTCACATGGGACGAAAACGGATCGCCGAGGAAATCGTTTTCCGGCGCAAACCAGCGCGCCGAGAAGTCCGACGGATCCCGGGCGAACGGCACCGGTTGGCCGTTGGACGGATCACGCGGCACCGAAGCCCAGCGCATGTGCAGCCAGTCGTGCAGCCCCAGCTCCACCTCTGAGCCAAACTGGCCCAGGGTCAGTTTCGACAGATAGCGTGGATCGCGGTAACGCGACTCCCAGACCTGGAAATTGCTGTGGTAGGTCTCGGCGGTCTTGATGTCGGCGACCCATTGCGAATACTCGGCATCGTCGTCCGCCAGCCAGGTCGGCGGCAGCGCGGTGCCGTCGTGGTTGTCGAAATAATTGGCGAAACCGATGCGATCCCGCGCCAGCTCCGGCTGCGGCAACGGGAAATGTGGCCACGACGGCAAGTCCTGCAGGGAGCGCGCCGTGCCGAGCATGTGCCGGTGCATGAAGAAAAAATCCACACCCGAGCCGTTGCGGTCCTTGCGCGCGCCACGGGCATCTCGCTCCTTGTCGCGAGGGCCCGGCTGCCAGCCGATACCACGCAGGGCACTGCGTTTGTCTTCGGACAAGGTGTGCCACTTGTCCCGGGAGGCATGCCAGAGCTGATGAAACAATCGATGTTCGGGAGAGACCAGCCAGGCCAGTAGCGGCGCGTTAAGACCGGTTCGCTCCCGGGCTTCAGGGAAGACGCGCTTGACGGCGATGAAGTGGTTGTCCTGCGCGGTCATCATCAGCGGACGATCGAGGTTCATCACCCGACCACTGAGGGTGCCGCTGCCGGCGTTGCCGAAACTGGCCCAGACTTCGTCCAGTGCCATGCTGAATTCGTAATCCGGGGTGCCGTTAGCCGCGTGGGCGCTGACCAGCCGCCAGCTCAATTCGGCTGGCTTGGCCTCGGCCAGGTCGCCGAGTACCCGGTAGCGGGGCTCTTCGGCCGAACGCAAACGTTCGGCGGTGTCGAGGAAGCCGATCAAGCCGCGCCCTTTGTGGCCGACGTCGAGGAACACTTCCAGCCCGTCCCGGGGCAGGCCTTCGATGCCGGCGTCACGGCCTTCGAAACGAATCTGCCAGACCCCGCGCAAGGTGTTTGCCAGGTGCTGGCCGACGACATCCGCGACATCGAACGACGCTTCACCGGGAGTGATCGTCGGATCCGGTTTCGTCCATTCACGATGCCCATAAAACGCCGCAGGCACGGCGGCGCCGGTCAGCGCCAGGCCTGCCATGAACCATCGTCGAGAAATCGTCATTGCCCTACCTGTGTCAGCCATGAAGCAGGCTTTATCCAAGCTAGAACGTTTGTTCCCCGCATAAATTTATGGTGTTCCCGAAAAGATCGCAGCCTTCGGCAGCTCCTACATTGGAATGGCGTGCACCTGTAGGAGCTGCCGAAGGCTGCGATCTTTTGGGGCAGCCTAAATTCCCTGGTCGGCCACTCGTTCCTTTCAGATAGCAAAGACCCCTGCGCACGCTTCGGGGACGGCGAACCTGACAGAGACGGCAATGACAAAACCACGTTCGAAAAAGGCGCTTTACATCGGCCTGCCGCTGGCCCTGGCGATCAGCGCCGGCGCCGGTTTTGCGGCCTGGGATTACTGGTTCAAGGGCAACCCCGGTTACCCGGTCAAGGTGATGAAACAGGCCGATGAACTCCAGGAACGCATGCTCTCGTTCGACAGCCACATCACCGTGCCCATGGATTTCGGCACCGCCGGCAACGAAGCCGACAAGGACGGCAGCGGCCAGTTCGACCTGGTCAAGAGCGGGCGCGGACGTTTGTCCGGTGCGGCCCTGACCATCTTTGGCTGGCCGGAAATCTGGAACGGCGACAACGCCCCGCACCGCCCCACCGCCGGTTTCGTCGACGAGGCACGCTTCGAACAGGAAACCCGCTACAAGATCATCAGCACGATGGTGCGCGATTTCCCCAATCAGGTCGCCATCGCCTACACCCCCGACGATTTCCGCCGTCTGCATGGCGAAGGCAAGTTCGCGATCTTCCTGAGCATGCTCAATGCCTATCCACTGGGTAACGACCTCAACGCCCTGGACAAGTGGGCCGCTCGCGGCATGCGCATGTTCGGTTTCAGTTACGTGGGCAACAACGCCTGGGCCGACTCGTCGCGACCGCTGCCGTTTTTCAACGACTCCCGGGACGCCCTCGGCGGCCTGTCGGAGATCGGCAAACAAGCGGTGCACCGTCTCAACGACCTCGGTGTAATCATCGATGTGTCGCAGATGTCGACCAAGGCCCTGGAGCAAGTCGCCCAATTGAGCCGCACCCCGATGGTCGCCTCCCACTCGGCGCCACGGGCGCTGGTGGACATCCCGCGCAACCTCAGCGACCAGGAAATGCAGCTGATCAAGAACAGCGGCGGCGTGGTGCAGATTGTCGGCTTCCCGACGTATATCCGTCCGCTGAGCCAGGCCACCCAGGACAAGCTCAACGCCCTGCGCGCCCGCTTCGACTTGCAACCGCTGCAAGGGCTGGAGATGGCGCTGATGCCGGGCGATCCGGTGATCACCGTCTGGTCCGAGCAACGCTTCGGCGAGTACGCCAGCGAACTCTACGCGATAGTCGACGAAGAACCCAAGGCCACGCTCAAGGACTACGGCGACGCCATTGATTATGCGGTGAAGAAAATCGGCATCGACCATGTCGGCATCAGTTCCGACTTCAACGACGGCGGCGGCCTCGATGGCTGGAAGGACGTCAGCGAGGGCCGCAACGTGACGGCCGAGTTGCTCAGCCGCGGCTACAGCGAAGCCGATATCGCCAAGCTCTGGGGCGGCAATTTCCTGCGGGTCTGGGACCAGGTGCAGAAATCTTCCAGACCCGTGGCCAACCATTGATCCCGACTTTGCCAGGCGAACCGAATCCATGACCAACCGTCGTTCATTCCTCAAACAGGCCGGCATTCTCGCGGCGGGCCTGCCCCTTGGCGCCGCCGTGAACCTGCCGGCGCTGGCTGCCAGCCCGGCGCCGCTGGCCCGGGACAAATGGGCGCAACTGCGCCAGCTGTTCAATCAGGACCCGGATTACCTGCACTTCGCCAACTTCCTGGTGACCTCGCACCCCAAACCGGTGCGTGACGCGATCGAAAAACACCGCGCCAACCTCGACCGCAACCCCGGCCTGGCCATGGACTGGGACCTGGGAGAAAACGAAAAGCGCGAACAAGAAGTGCGCGTCTGGGCCGGTCGTTACCTCAAGGCCAGACCTGAGCAGATCGCCCTCACCGGCAGCACCACCGAAGGCTTGTCGATGATCTATGGTGGTATTCATGTGCGCCCGGACCAGGAAATCCTCACCAGCGAACACGAACACTACGCCACCAACTACGCCTTGGATTACCGCCAGCAAAAGGACGGGGTCAAGGTGCGCAAGCTCAAGCTGTTCGAAAGCACTCACACCCTTTCGGAAGATGAAGTGCTCGGCTTGATCGCCAAAGGCATTCGTCCCGAAACCCGTGTGCTGGGCTTGACCTGGGTGCAATCTGGCAGCGGCGTGAAACTGCCCATCGGCGAAATCGGCAAACTGGTGGACGAACACAACCGCAACCGCGCAGAGAAGGACCGCATCCTGTATGTGGTCGATGGCGTGCACGGCTTCGGCGTCGAGGACCTCGACTTCCCCGACATGCATTGCGACTTCTTCATTGCCGGCACCCACAAATGGATGTTCGGCCCGCGCGGCACCGGGATCATCTGCGCCCGTTCAGCCGAGCTCAAGGACGTGACGCCGACCATCCCGACCTTCTCCGAGGCGACCACCTTTTCCACCATCATGACCCCTGGCGGCTACCACAGCTTTGAACATCGCTGGGCGCTGGACGAAGCCTTCAAGCTGCACCTGGAGCTGGGCAAGGCCGAAGTCCAGGCACGCATCCATGCGCTCAACACCTACGCCAAGAATCGTCTGCTGGAGCATCCGCAAGTCGAGCTGGTCACACCGAAAAGCCCGGACCTGTCCGCCGGTTTCACCTTCTTCCGGATCAAGGACCGGGACTGCGAAAAAGTTGCGCTCCAGCTGATGCAGAACCGTGTGGTCTGCGACTCGGTCGAGCGCGACGTCGGCCCGGTAATCCGCATCGCCCCCGGCCTGCTCAACACTGAAAAAGATATCGACCGCTTCATCACCTTGCTGAGCAAGACCACCTGAACCCTGTGGGAGCGAGCTTGCTCGCGATGGCGGACTGTCAGTCGACATGGGTGTCGACTGACAGTCCGCCATCGCGAGCAAGCTCGCTCCCACAGGGGCCTGGCGCGATACCCGTTTTTTTATCGAGATAACGCATGAACAGTGATCTGCTACCCCGCCCGCTCAAGGCGCTCGCCCTGACCGCCCTCATGGCCGGCCTGCTGCCGGCCACCGCCCAAGCCGCTGCCGCTGCGCAACCCGGCAAGGTATTCAAGGACTGCCGCGATTGCCCGGAAATGGTCGTACTGCCCGCCGGCACCTTCACCATGGGCACCCCTGACGACGAAGTCGGGCGCGAACCCGACGAAGGTCCGATGCACGAAGTGACCTTCGCCAAGCCGTTCGCCATGAGCCGCTTCCAGGTCACCGCCGGTGAGTGGGACAGTTACGTGCACGAAAGTGGCGTGACCATCGCCAATGGCGACCCCCGCCCCGGTCGCGAGTGCATCGCCAGCAAGCCGCGCTATCCCCAGAGCCCGCGCCAGCCCGCGGTGTGCATGAACTTCGATGACGTGAAAAACTACGTCGCCTGGCTGTCGAAAAAAACCGGGCAGAAATATCGCATGGTCAGCGAGGCGCAACGCGAATATGCGGCACGCGGCGGCACCAAGGGTCCGTTCCCCTTCCCGTTCGATGAAGGCAAGGAATACAGCATCGCCAGGCACGCCAACACCTATGGCCCGGCGGACGGTTTCAGCTACAGCTCGCCAGTGGGCAGCTACCCGCCCAACGCGTTCGGCATGTACGACATGCACGGCAATGTGTATGAGTGGGTCGAAGACTGCGAACACCCGAACTACATCGGCGCCCCCACCGATGGCAGCGCCTGGGTCGAGGCCAACTGCGAAGCCATACGGATTCGTGGCAACGACTGGGGTGAAGCCCCGGTGTTCTCCCGCTCCGGTAACCGCAATAGCCAATACCCGCAAGAGCGCGGCGACTGGATGGGCTTCCGCATAGTCCGCGACCTCTAACCCGGCACGCGATCCCCTGTAGGAGCTGGCTCGACAGCGAAGAGGCCGTCACATCCAACATCATCGTTGCCTGTGACACCGCTATTTTGAGGCGACGCTGATCCCTGTAGGAGCTGCCGAAGGCTGCGATCTTTTGATCTTGTTTTTAAAAGCAAAGTCAAAAGATCGCAGCCTTTGGCAGCTCCTACAGGGATTGTGTGGGGTCAGTGAGCAATGCTTCACCGCCAGTCGGCGCCCTTGTAAATTAAGCCTCCCACCAGACGTTCTACTGGGTATCTGCCTTCACGACCCAAGGAACCGTCTTCCATGACCCAGCCAACCCGTGGCGCCATCGGCGAATTGTTCGCCCTGTTGAAACCCTTTCGGCTCATCGTCGCTGCGTCCATTTTCCTGGGCATGGTCGGCGGCCTGAGCGTCACGGTATTGCTGGCGACCATCAACAACGCCCTGCACTCGGAAACCGGCCTGACCCAGGGCGTCGTCGCGCTGTTCGCCGGCCTGTGCCTGCTGGCACTGGCCAGCTCGATCTGCTCGGACATCGGCACCAACTATGTCGGCCAACACATCATCGCCAAGCTGCGTAAACAGTTGGGCGAAAAAGTCCTGTCGGCCCCGATCGAGCAGATCGAGCGCTATCGCAGCCACCGCTTGATCCCGGTGCTGACCCACGACGTCGACACCATCAGCGACTTCGCCTTCGCCTTCGCGCCGCTGGCGATTTCCGTCACCGTGACCCTGGGCTGCATGGGCTACCTGGCGATTCTGTCGTGGCCGATGTTCCTGATCATGGTCGCCGCGATCCTGATCGGCACGGCGATCCAGGCCTATGCCCAAAGCAAGGGCGTGCAGGGTTTCATGGCCGCCCGCGATGCCGAAGACGAATTGCAAAAACACTACAACGCGATTGCCGAAGGCGCCAAGGAACTGCGCATTCACCGCCCTCGCCGCCAGCGCATGTTCGTCTCGGGCATCAAGGCCACCGCCGAGTTCATCTGCAACACCCAGGTGCGCTCGATCAACACCTTCGTCATCGCCAAGACCTTCGGCTCGATGCTGTTCTTCGTGGTGATCGGCCTGGCCCTGGCGCTGCAAACCTACTGGCCGAGCGCCGACAAAACCGTGATGAGCGGCTTCGTGCTGGTGCTGCTGTACATGAAAGGCCCACTGGAGCATCTGATCAGCACCTTGCCCATCGTCAGCCGTGCGCAGATTGCTTTTCGCCGGATCGCCGAGTTGTCCGAACAATTTTCCACCCCTGAACCGCATCTGCTGCTCAACGATCAGGGCAACGTCCAGCCAGCGGTGCACGAACTGAAACTGGCCGATGTGCGTTTCAGCTTCCCGGCAGCCGAAGGTGCCGCGCCGTTCCAGTTGGGGCCGGTGAACCTGACGATCAAGCAAGGCGACATCACCTTCATCGTCGGCGAGAACGGCTGTGGCAAGACCACGCTGATCAAGTTGCTGCTGGGCCTGTACACGCCGCAGCAGGGTGAAATCCGCGTCAACGGCGTGGCCATCGACGCGCAGAACCGCGACGACTATCGCCAGTTGTTCACCACCATTTTCGCCGACTATTACCTGTTCGATGACGTGGTCCAGGGCGATACGCACATCCCCGAAGACGCCAACAAGTACCTGCAACGGCTGGAGATCGCGCACAAGGTCAGCGTCAAGGACGGCAATTTCACCACCACCGACCTCTCCACCGGCCAACGCAAACGCCTGGCCCTGGTCAATGCCTGGCTCGAAGAACGTCCGGTGCTGGTGTTCGATGAATGGGCGGCCGATCAGGACCCGACCTTCCGCCGGATCTTCTACACCGAGCTGCTGCCGGACCTCAAGCGCCAGGGCAAGACCATCATCGTGATCTCCCACGATGACCGGTATTTCGATGTGGCGGATCAGTTGGTGCGCATGGAAAGCGGCCGGGTTGTCACTGAACTGGCCCCCGCCTGAACGCTATTTACCTGTGGGAGCGAGCTTGCTCGCGATGAGGCCATCACATTCAACATTGATGGTGATTGACCCACCGCTATCGTCGGATCGCCGCCCGGAGCAAGCTCGCTCCCACAGGTTTTTCACTGACGGGCTGGCATCTGGGCTGGCCCACTCCTCCCCGTTTCTGCGCAGCTTTGCTCCTCCGTAAATTTATTTTCCCGGTTTCTTTCCGGTTTTCCGTTCGTGCTGCGTCTAATAATCATTCTTATTAACAAAAACTCTGCACAACACTTTTTCAGGAGCTCAGGTAAGTAATGCGACCTCTAACCCGCCGCACACCTCTCGCGCTGGCCGTACAGCGCCCGACTTTGCATCGCACCCTGTTCACCAGCGTACTGCTGACCGCCACCTTGCTGGGGAGCTCGATGGCCAATGCGGCACCTGTAAAAGTGAGTATCCCGGTCCAGCCGCTGTCCAGCGCGCTGACTGAACTGGGCATGCAGACCAACCTGCAGATCCTCTACAGCCCGGACCAGGTCGCCGGGATCAAGTCCCGTGCGGTGTCCGGTTCGCTGGAGCCTTCCCAGGCCCTTTCTGAACTGCTCAAGGGCACCGGCATTTCGTTCCAGATCAACGGCAACACTGTCACCCTGGTGTCCGGCGGCGGCTCCAGCCTGCAACTGGGCGCAACCACCATTTCCGGCCAGGCCCTGGGGCTGACCACCGAAGACACCGGTTCCTACACCACCGGCGCGACCACCACTGCCACCAAGCTGCCGCTGACCCTGCGTGAAACGCCGCAATCGGTGACCGTGGTGACTCGTCAGCAGATGGATGATCGTGGTGTCACCAGCGTCGCCGACGCCTTGCGCAATACTCCGGGCGTTACGTCGCAGAAGTACGACAGCGACCGTACCGAGTTTTCCGCGCGGGGCTTCGCTATCACCAACTTTCAATACGATGGCGTCAACATTCCTTATGACGGTGTCTACGGTGAAAATCCGAACAACGGCGACGACGCTGCAAACCTCGACCGCATCGAAGTCATCAAGGGTGCGACGGGCCTGATGACCGGCGCGGGTGACCCATCCGCCACCGTCAACCTGGTGCGCAAGAAGCCGACCAAGGACTTCAAGGCGTCGGTCAGCGCCACCGCCGGTTCCTGGGACAACTATCGCACCGAAGGCGACATCTCCGGTTCGTTGAACGATAGCGGCACCGTGCGCGGCCGCTTTGTCGGCGCCCTGCAGGACAAAGATTCGTACATCGACCATTACAGCCAGAAGAAAGACCTGTACTACGGCATCCTCCAAGCGGACCTGACCGACGACACCCTGCTGACCCTGGGCGTCGACAAGTCCAGCGCCACCCCGCGCGGCAGCTCCTGGACCGGTAACACGGTTTACTTTGCCGACGGCGGCCGTACAGACTTCTCTCGCAGCTTCAACCCGGGCGCCGACTGGAGCCGTCGTGATTTCGACAGCACCACTTACTTCGCATCTTTGGAGCAAGCACTGGCCAACGACTGGAAGTTCAAGGCCAGTTTCGATCAGAAAACCACCGATCACGACACCCAACTGGCTTCGGCCAGCGGCGGTGCCCCGGACCGCGCTACCGGCGAAGGCATGTTCCTTTACTGGGGGCGTTGGGAAGGCCATCGCGTGCAGAATACAGCCGACGTGAACGTCTCCGGCCCGTTCTCCCTGGGCGGTCGCGAGCATGAACTGGTGGCTGGCTTCATGACGTCCCACTCCCGTCAGACGGGTGCCAACTTTGGCGCTCCCGGCTCCGATGGACTGGTTCCTGGAAGCATCTATGACTGGAACGGCGATCTGGCAAAACCGGACTTTCCGAAAATCGGCAAATACGAGCGCACTCTGAGCCAGAACGGCGCTTACCTGGCCACGCGCCTGCGTCCGACCGACGACCTGTCATTCATCCTCGGCGGCCGTGTGAGCACCTACAAGTACAACGAGGATTACAGCTACTACTCAGGCGCCGGCACCGACACACACGCCAGCTACAAGGAACACGGCGTCGTCACGCCTTACGCCGGTGTGGTCTATGACCTGGACGACACCTACTCGGTCTACGCCAGCTACACCAGCATCTATCAGCCACAAATCAACAAGGACGCCAGCGGCAAGACCCTGGAACCGGTTGAAGGCAACAGCTACGAGACCGGTCTGAAAGCGGCCTACTTCGAAGGAAAACTGAACGCCAGCCTTGCCTTTTTCCGCATCGAGCAGGACAACGTTGCTGAGTCGATCGGCACCAATGAGATTACCGGCGACGGCATTTACAAAGCCGTCGACGGTGCCACCACTAATGGCGTTGAACTGGAACTGGCCGGCGAACTGGCACAGGACTGGAACATATCGGCCGGGTACACCTATGCCCGTACCCGCGACAAGGACGAACAGCGCATCTTCGGTTTCCCGCTGGCTACCAGCAAACCGGAACACGTAGTACGCACATTCACCACCTACCGCCTGCCCGGCGCCCTGGACCAGGTCACCGTTGGTGGCGGTGTCAGCTGGCAGAGTGCTTTTTACGGCCAGAGCTTCAGCCCTAACGTGGGCAATGGCGAGCCCGGTGCGACCTCGCTCAAGCAAGGCGGCTACACCCTCGTAGACCTGATGAGCCGTTACCAGTACGACGACCACCTGAGCTTCACAGTTAATGCTTACAACGTCTTCGACAAACGGTACCTGACCGGCCTGGGCAACTTCGGCACCACGTTCTACGGCGAGCCGCGCAACCTGCAACTCACCGCGAAGTATGATTTCTGAGCGCTGAGCTGAACTGAAAAATGCCCGTGTCGTGAGATGCGGGCATTTTTTTGGCTGAGAGTTTTATGGTGACTGTGATGCCGTCTTCGCGAGCAAGCTCGCTCCCAAAGGGGATCTTCAGTGAATACAGAATTTATGTTCACATCGGCCACCTGTGGGAGCGAGCTTGCTCGCGAAGGCGATGGCCGCCCTGCTACAAATCCCGGCACCAGACATCAGGCGAAGGAGCAATGATTACTAAGGCGGGTCGAGTCGATCCAACGCCCGATTCACCGCCAACTCCCCCAGCATGATGACCTGCGCAATCCCCAGCAGTGAATGGCGGCCAGGCCCCTCCATATGGTCCGCCAGGTCCATGGTCATGACATTGGCCGATGCCAGCGACTCGCAAGCATGGGCCAGCAGAGTCTCGGTATCGAGCTCGGGGTTGACGATGAACATGGTCCCCGGTGTGCGCGGAGTGGCCATGATGTTGGCGGCCGGATTGAGGTGATGGTCGAGCGCGTGTTCGGCGGCTTCCAGGGGCTTTTTTGAATCGAGGTTTTCGTAGGGGGATGCCGGATCGTTGTCCGGCGGATTGGGCGTTACCTTGAACATAGATGAAACTCCTAATGCGAATAACAAAGGAGCCATCACCCTCGCTACCAAACGAAAGGTGGCGGCCATACGCGGGTTGGTAGACCGGTCGCACTAGGAACCCCGGCGCCCCCGAAGGAGCCCTGCGCATGACCACCATAAAACAGAGTCCGGAGAAAGCGACTGCGTAAGGTGGCGCTATGCGCCTAATACGAAACGGGCTACCAAACCCGATCGCTGTTTTTCAGCGACCGACAAACGATAGAGCCCGCACCCAAGGCGCACAAGCCGGCGGATTCTGGAGTAACTGTAGGCAATGACGCAAGGCGTTGTGGCTTTCGGGAAGTAACCTGGCTGGCAATTAAACATGCTGCAAATTGCTCGCATAAGAACCGCGAATAGCGGTGGAACAACCCTCACTCTGATCGCTTAAATGCTGTCCGATACCGCCGCGCGCCCCCCTTCGCCAAACCCGCAAAAATCCTACAGATCAGACGCGCCACCATCTCGGACGCATCCTACGCGTGTATCAGAAGCTTCCTATCCCAACTTTTGTCAGATTCGTGAAAGCTGTCGAGTACTTGAATGAGGGTGGAAATTAAGCCTCCCCGTATGCCTATCCATACTTGGGAGGATTTAACGTGAATGCCCTGCCCGTCTTCTTCGACCACAGCCGCCATTAACTCTGGGTCCGCGATCTTGCGACCCACCTCGACGTCCTCGCCTTCCACGGTGAAGAGCGCCTAAGCCACCCCTTCGTGCTGAACAATCAGAGAAAAACCGCGCCAGGTTCAGTTGTGGTTGCTGCTGTTTCAATAACTCAACTACTCAAGGACTGATATGAATGACACCCTGCACCGTACGGATACACTCAACCCTTCCAAAGATGTTACATGCGGCAAACAGAAATATTACTGGGTGGAATTCCAATTACTGGACGAACAGGGCGAGCCCGTCGCGAACATGCCCTATCGGGCGATTAATGACGCCACCCGCACCGGCTATGTGTCCGAATATGCTGGCCAGAGCGACGCCCAGGGCTTAATCCGTCTTGACGGCCTGCACCCGCTATCCATCACTCTCAAGATCGAGGCCGGTCCTCTGCTCGAGCAGATGCAGACTCGCCGCCTGCGTGCCGAACGGCCCGAGCCACCCCGGCCAGGTGTAGGGGACCGCACTCCGCTGTATGGGCCACAGCGTTCGGGTTTTTCGCCAATTGAAGAACAGTCTCATGCAGCAGGCCACGGCTACCGCTACCTGCGCATCGGCCAATTATGCGATCGGAAGCCCACTTTCGATCCGCCCTTGGCTGATCCGAATCAGCTTCCGGCCTTCCATTTTCCGGACCTGTCATACAGCGGTTTTACCGTTGGTGACGACCAACTGGCTCGTCGTCATGTGTTGGAGATCTGCCCGTTTCGTGCCTGGTCGCTGACGTTGCACCACCAGGCTGACTACAGCCTCGCCAATGCTTACAACCTGGGACTGATGAGCATTCTGGCTTACAGCGCACAGTCCGAAAACGAACTGGGTTCGGTCAAGGAGCTGTTCGAGCAGCAATGCCTGGATCTGTCACGCACGCCCCGAGTTTGGGATAACGGCCAGGCATGGCCTTGTCTGGTGAGTGACGTTCCCTTTCGCGATCGCTACACAGCGGTCAAGTCATTGGATACCAGATTGGCAATACCCCCAGAAGGCAATACTCAATTCTTTTACGCCATAAGTGCATCCCAGGTGTTGGTGGCTTGGCGCGGCACCGAAATGAATGGTCTGGCCGACTTGAGCACCGATTTGACTTTTCGCCCGGTGAAACCGGAGGTCGCGGCCAATTGCGAGCCGAAGGTGCCCTGTGCTGATCTGGTTCCAGAGGGCAGTGTGCATCTGGGTTTTCGCGATGCGTTTGAAATAGCCAGGAGGATTTATGCCACGGATCTGGGGGAGACGATTCCGGAAAACGCATTTGAAAAAAAGCTGTTCATCTGCGGACATAGTCTCGGTGGTGCCCTCGGTCTAGTTCATGCCGCCTCACTGAAAGACCGCAATCCGCTCCTGTATACCTACGGCATGCCACGCACCTTTACCCTCAAGGCCATTCAGTCCTTGAGCGAGCTATGGCATTTCCGCCATGTCAACGACACCGACCTCGTCCCCCGTGTGCCGCCCGAAGCGGCACTGGACAATCATTTTTACGACGTCTACGGCTCAATGGGTACCGTAATGGGTTTTAGCTGGTCTTCAGGCCGGGCACTGGCCAGTACGATCTTCAAACACGGTGATCCGTTCAGCCATCACGGCGAACTCGCCATGTTTCTCAAGGCCGAGCAGCACCGGGAACAGGGAATCACCCCATACCCCGCTTACCGCAAACCGGACGGCGCGCCCTATCGCAGCAACATCACGGTGAAGTTGCAGGAAATGGCCAAGCCGTATCTGGTTCCAAGCCTTGGCGAGGCCGAAGACCAACAGGCCGAGCAGGCCCAGGAACGTCTGATCACGTCCCTGAGCGCCGAGAGTCGTGCCCGATTCTTTCCGCGCCACAGTCACCCGGATATAAACCGCCTGCTGAGTATTGGCGATCACCTCATGTCGCAGTACCAACCCTATATCCACAATCAGTTGCTGGAATCGATCGACCCGGAGCGCAATCCGTCACTGGAGCGCCAGGTGCAGCGGAGCAAGTTCAAGCAGCAGATGAAGGGCAACTACGCAACCATTCCTGCGGCTGAGTACGAGCGTAACAGCGTGTTCCTGGAATTACAGAAGCTGGTTGACCAAGCGTTGGGGGTAACGCAACAGGCCGAGGGCGGTACAGAAGCGCTACAGCGCTTCAATGCCATCGCTGACCCACGAGCCTATTACGAGAAAACCTACGGTTAAGCCCATGAACGCGACAAAGGACAAAAACATGCGTCACAGGCTACCCGTCGTTTTAATCACACTGTTTTTCAGCCTCAGTGGTTGCAGTCAGGATTACAGCCTGGCGCCGCCTGCGGACAGTGAAAAAGTAACCGTAACAGTAAAACTGCCGAAAGAGCTTGAAGCTAGAAGTATGCAAGTAGTGTATCGCTCGACTCGATGTACGTTTACCGATCACACAGCCAGTGGCAAATCCTATCAACGCGATGGGTATCAGAGTAGCAATGTAGAACCCATGCGGCAGGGTCAGAGCGACCTATACGAAGCGAAAATATCGATGGATGGTGGTGGCGCATGTAAATGGCGTTTGAGCAACGTGACCTTTGGCGTTACCTATGGTGATCCAATGTTTTTTGGCGAAGACGTGACCCATGGCGCGGGAGGAGGTGTGGTCGTGATCTTCGACCATAACAACTCACCTCGAGGCGGAGCGGATATCAAGGTTGAAGGAGATTTGACGATTAAGAAAGATTACTACCCATGGATAAAAGAGGCTTTCTTAGGTGGATACAGCAAACGTGTCAGCCTTACAGGTGACGGCGGTATTTATCTCATGTATCAGGCATTACAAGCCCGCCAGGTGTATTTCGAACCCATCCTGCATTCAGACTTTACGATTTACTCCAAGCAACCGAAGGAGAAGAAAGAGGGCAACTACACGGCTTTCACCTACCCCGACGGCACCACCGTGGCAGATGGAAAATGGCACCCTAACTTCTTGAGGCTCCAAACCATCCGCACCGGACGCGACGCCGATTGCTTTTCACGTTGGCGTTACGCCAACTGTCCAGACCGCCGCCCACAACTATTACCCGATTGGCTGCCCGAGCCCGGCAAACCGGGATTTGGACGCTACGTCGTTGCGGACGAGTGGGGCAATAAATTGCCGTCTTACTTCTATCGACTGGTCGGCGAAGACGGTCAGGTATTTCAAGGCTTGAGCGAACCCAACGGGCGCACGAAACCGTTGCCAGAAAGCGCGCATCCAGTGCGCAACGCCGAGTTTCCCAAGCGGGGATGGTGATGTATTGCGCGCAAATTCAGGTGTTCATGTTCTCCGCCAGTCTCCGAAGATTTGACAAAGGACAAAATCATGCGTCACAGGCTGCCCGTCGCTTTATTCACACTATTTTTCAGCCTCAGTGGTTGCAGTCAGGATTACAGCCTGGCGCCGCCTGCGGACAGCGAAAAAATAACCGTGACCGTGAAACTGCCCCAGGAACTGAAAACCGAAACCATGTGGGTAATGTATCGCTCCGCTACTTGTAAAAGCGTCAGTCATGGGGCCAGCGGCCAACGCGTAGAACAGGACGGTCATCATTCCGTTTATAAGGAATTTCAGCGTCAGGGGCAGAGTGATCTCTATCAAGTCGAGCTACCAAAAGATGGTGGCGGCGCGTGCAAATGGCATCTGGCCAATGTGACCTTTGGCGTTGTCTATGCCGATCCGGCTCGCTTTGGCGAGAACGTAATCGAAGGAGGAGGAGGAGGTGTCGTCGTGATCTTCGACCATAACAACTCACCTCGAGGCGGAGCGGATATCAAGGTTGAAGGAGATTTGACGATCAAGAAGGATTACTACCCTTGGATAAAAGAGGCGTTCTTAGGTGGATACAGTAAACGTGTCAGCCTTACAGGTGACGGCGGTATCTATCTCATGTATCAGGCATTACAAGCCCGCCAGGTGTATTTCGAACCCATCCTGCATTCAGACTTTACGATTTACTCCAAGCAACCGAAGGAGAAGAAAGAGGGCAACTACACGGCTTTCACCTATCCCGACGGCAGCACCGTGGCAGATGGAAAATGGCACCCTAACTTCTTGAGACTCCAAACCATCCGCACCGGACGCGACGCCGATTGCTTCGATATTTGGCGCTACGACAGTTGTCCAGACCGCCGCCCACAACTATTACCTGATTGGCTGCCCGAGCCCGACAAGCCGGGATTTGGACGCTACGTCGTTGCGGACGAGTGGGGCAATAAATTGCCGTCGTATTTCTATCGACTGGTCGGCGAAGACGGTCAGGTATTTCAAGACTTGAGCGAACCCAACGGGCGCACGAAACCGTTGCCAGAAAGTGCGCATCCAGTGCGCAAAGCCGAGTTTCCCAAGCGGGGATGGTGATGTATTGCGCGCAAATTCAGGTGTTCATGTTCTCCGCCAGTCATCAGCGAGGAGACCGTCATGGTGCGCCACTGTTTGTACGACGGCCGATGTTCACACCTGTTAGGAAAACCCGATGCTTAAGTCCGAAGATTTGACAAAGGACAAACCTATGCGTCACAGGCTGCCCGTCGTTTTATTCACACTGTTTTTCAGCCTCAGTGGTTGCAGTCAGGATTTCAGCCTGGCGCCGCCTGCGGACAGCGAAAAAATAACCGTGACCGTGAAACTGCCCCAGGAACTGAAAACTGAAACCATGTGGGTGATGTATCGCTCCGCTACTTGTAAAAGCGTCAGTCATGGGGCCAGCGGCCAACGCGTAGAACAGGACGGTCGTCATTCCGTTTATAAGGAATTTCAACGTCAGGGGCAGAGTGATCTTTATCAAGTCGAGCTGCCAAAAGATGGTGGCGGCGCGTGCAAATGGCATCTGGCCAATGTGACCTTTGGCGTTGTCTATGCCGATCCGGCTCGCTTTGGCGAGAACGTAATCGGAGGAGGAGGTGGTGGTGTGGTCGTGATCTTCGACCATAACAACTCACCACGAGGCGGAGCGGATATCAAGGTTGAAGGAGATTTGACGATCAAGAAGGACTATTACCCTTGGGTAAGTGAGGCCTTTCTTGGAGGTTATAGAAAACACATTAGTCTGGCAGGCGGAGGCGGTATTTATCTCAAGTATCAGGCATTACAAGCCCGTCAGGTGTATTTCGAACCTATCCTGCACTCGGACTTTACGATTTACTCCAAGCAACCGAAGGAAAAGAAAGAGGGCAACTACACGGCTTTCACCTATCCCGACGGCACCACCGTGGCAGATGGAAAATGGCACCCTAACTTCTTGAGACTCCAAACCATCCGCACCGGACGCGACGCCGATTGCTTCGATATTTGGCGCTACGCCAGCTGTCCAGACCGCCGCCCACAACTATTACCTGATTGGCTGCCCGAGCCCGACAAGCCGGGATTTGGACGCTACGTCGTTGCGGACGAGTGGGGCAATAAATTGCCGTCGTACTTCTATCGACTGGTCGGCGAAGACGGTCAGGTATTTCAAGACTTGAGCGAACCCAACTGGCGCACGAAACCGTTGCCAGAAAGCGCGCATCCAGTGCGCAAAGCCGAATTTCCCAAGCGGGTATGGTGATGCGTTGCGCGCAAAATCAGGTGTTCCAGTTCTCCGCCAGTAACCAGCGGGGAGACCGCCATGGTGCTCCAATGTTTGTACGACGGCCGATGTTAACACCTGTTAGGAAAACCCGATGCTTAAATCCGAAGATTTGACAACGGACAAAATCATGCGTCACAGGCTGCCCGTCGTTTTATTCACACTGTTTTTCAGCCTCAGTGGTTGCAGTCAGGATTACAGCCTAGCGCCGCCTGCGGACAGTGAAAAAGTAACCGTTACAGTAAAACTGCCGAAAGAGCTTCAAGCTAGAAGAATGCAAGTTATATATCGCTCAACCCGATGCACGTTTACCGATCACACGGCTAGTGGAAAATCTTATCAACGCGATGGATACCAACGTAGTGATGTAGAACTGATGCGGCAGGGGCAGAGCGACTTTTACGTGGCGAAGGTACCGATGGATGGTGGTGGGGCATGTCAATGGCGTTTGAGCAACCTGACCTTTGGGGTGAAGTACGGTGAACCGACGCTTTTTGGCGAGAACGTGACCTTTGGCGCAGGAGGTGGCGTGACTGTAATATTCGACCGCAACAATTCGCCACGAGGTGGAGCGAATATCAAGGTCGATGGGGATCTGACGATCAAGAAAGACTATTACCCTTGGGTGAGTGAATCATTTATTGGAAAGTATAAAAAGGACGTCAGTCTATTAAGCGAAGGTCCAGATTACTTCTTGACTTATCAGGCATTGCAGGCGCGCCAAGTGTATTTTGAGCCGATCCTGCACACCGATCTTCTGGTTAGCTCAGTAGGGCCTAAAGTAAAGAAAAAAGGTAACTACGCAGTTTTCACCTATCCCGATGGCAGCAGTGAAGCTGTGGCTCGTGCCAAGCCGGATTTCTTGAAACTACAAACTATCCGCACTGGAGGAGCCCGCGATTGTTTCACCGTCGGGCGTTACACCAACTGCCCAGACCGCCGTCCACAACTATTACCCGATTGGCTGCCCGAGCCCGGCAAACCGGGATTTGGACGCTACGTCGTTGCGGACGAGTGGGGCAATAAATTGCCGTCTTACTTCTATCGACTGGTCGGCGAAGACGGCCAGGTATTTCAAGACTTGAGCGAACCCAACGGGCGCACGAAACCGTTGCCAGAAAGTGCGCATCCAGTGCGCAAAGCCGAGTTTCCCAAGCGGGTATGGTGATGTCTTGTGCACAAAACCAGGTATTGGAGTTCTCCGCAAGTTACCAGTGGCGAGAGCACCATGAGTCGAAAAGATATCCCGACAAGGGTTCCTGGGGAAACGTGTTTCAACCGTGACTGGGTGGTTAATATGCCTTTATTGCGCGGAAGTATGGACTCAATACTCCGCGCAAATGTGACGCTGGTGTTCGTTCACATCACAAACGCGAACGCACCCAGCCCGCCAGCTCCGCATGAATCCCTCCCACCTCCCCCAACAACCCCGCCATGCGCAAAAAATCATGGGTCATGCCCGGCTGTTCCAGCAGCGTCACGTCATTACCAGCAGCTCGCAAGCGCTCGGCATAGGCCAGCCCTTCGTCATGCAACGGATCATGTCCGGCCAGGTACACCAGCGCCGGTGCGACGCCTGACAGGTCCTGTGCCAGCAGCGGCGAGCAGCGCCAGTCCGCCAGGTCTTGGGGCGTGCGTGCGTAATGGGCGTAGAACCAGTCCAGCGTCGGCGTTTCCAGCAGGTAGCCTTCGGCGAAGTCGCGGTGCGAGGCGCGTTTGGTGGTGGCATCTGTCACCGGGTACACCAGTACTTGCGCCTTGGGTTTCAACAGTAATTCAGCAGGTTCGCGCACGGACATGATCGACAGCACCGTGGCCAGGGTCGCGCCGACGCTGTCACCGGCCACGGCCACCCGCGTTGCATCCAGGCCATGGGCCGCGCCTTCGCGGACCAGCCAGTTACCCGCGTCGCAGGCGTCCTGCACCGGGGTCGGGAAACGCCATTCCGGTGCCAGGCGGTAATCCACCGTCAACAGGTCGAAGCCACCTTGGGCTGCCAGGCGTCGGCACAGTGCATCGTGGGAGTCGAGGCTGCCGACGACGTAACCGCCGCCGTGAAAATACAGCAGCACGGGCTGCAGTCCGTCGACCGAGGTGCCATCGCGATACAGCCGCGCCGACAGGCTATGGCCGTCCCGCGCGGCAATGGTGAAGTCCTCGCAGGTAACGCTGCCCAGCGGCACGTCAAGAAAGCCCGAGGAGGCTTCGAAGTCGATTCGTGCCTGTTGCGGTGACAGTTCATGCATGGCGCGGCTTTTGCCGGTCAGGCGGCCGAATTCGGCGAGTTCGAGAAATGCTTCAAGTTCTGGCAACACAGCCATGGGATGAATCCTTTTACGCAAAGAGGTCAATACAAAATCTTGAAACGAGCGGCGCTTTTGTAGGAGCTGTCGAGTGAAACGAGGCTGCGATCTTTTGATCTTGATCTTAAAAAACAAGATCAAAAGATCGCAGCCTCGTTTCACTCGACAGCTCCTACAGGGGACTGTGGCGCCCCCGTTTAAGCGATTGCCAATCGGCGCTCCAGCAGGTTTTCCAGCTCGTCGAGCAACTCTTCTCCGCGCAGCAGTTCGTAGTGCCCGCCAGCCAGCAGGCGATCAACGCCATGGGCGCCAACCTGTGCTTCGAACACCCGGCGTTCGTCGTCGCGCCCGGCTACCCACCAGCGATGGGCCGTGGCCTGGATCGCCGGCAGTTGTCGTTGCGCCAGCGACAGTTGTTTGAGCGATGAACCGGTGGCGAAGATCTGCGTGAGCTCCCCCGTCCCCAACGCCGCATGATCGTTGGAGCCGTGCATGGCCGCTTCGATCACTGCGGCGGCGCCTTCGCGCTCGTTCAGGCCAGCGGCTTTCGAGGCAATCAACGCCTGTGCTTCTTCAGACGGCTGACCGAGGACAAACTTCAAGAAGTCCGCCAAATCTTCTCGCCAGTCCGACGCCTGCGCCGTGCCCGCCACATAACTGTCGACCAGCCCGGCAAACGCCACCGTCTGACCCTGGGATTCCAGTTCATGGGCAACCAGTTGCGTCAACGCGCCACCCAGCGACCAGCCGAGCAAGTGGTACGGGCCTTCAGGCTGTTGCGTGCGAATTCGCTGCGTATAGGCTTGTGCCATGACCAGCAGCGACGCGTCCTGCCACTGCGGATCGAGCAGCATCCGGCATTGCAGGCCATACACCGTGCGCCGGCCTTCCAGACGCCGCGCCAGTGGTTCGTAGTCGAACACCGTGCCGAAACCGGCGTGCAGGCAGAACAACGCCGGCACGTTGGGGATTCGCGCATTCAGCGCCAGCAGCGGGTCCGGCGTCGCTGCAACGGGCTCGGCGACTTGATAGCCGCTGAGTTCGGCGATGCAGGGCTTCTGCATCAGGTCGCGCAGTTTCAATTCGAAGCCCAGTTGCGGCTGGCTGCGCACCCGGGAGATGACTTTGAGCACCTGCAGCGAGTCGCCACCCAGTTCGAAGAAGTTGTCGTCGATGCCCACCTGCGGCACACCGAGCACTTCTTGCCAGATCGCGGTCAGCGCCGTTTCCAGTGCGTTGCGCGGCGCGCGATAACCGCCGAGCGCCCATTCAGGCACGGGCAGTGCGCGACGATCGAGCTTGCCGTTGGCCGACAGCGGGAAGCGTTCCAGCACCAGAATCCGCGCTGGCACCATGTAGTCCGGCAGTTGCGCTTGCAGGTCAGATTTCAAGCGGCGATCAAGTCCAACAGCACCGGCAGCCACCACATAGCCAACCAATTGCTTGCCAGTCGGCGTGTCGTGCACCACCACGGCGGCATCCTGCACCCCGACACAGTCACGCAGGCGGGCTTCGATTTCGCCCAGTTCGATGCGGAAACCACGGATCTTCACTTGCTGGTCGAGACGCCCCAGGTAGTCGATCAACCCGCATTCGCGTTGGCGCACCAGGTCGCCGGTGCGGTACATGCGGCCACCGGCCTCGAACGGATCGGGGATGAAACGTTCGGCACTCATGCCTGGACGCTGGTGGTAACCACGGGCCAGGCATTCGCCGCCCAGGTACAGCTCACCGCTGACACCGACTGGCAATGGATTGAGATCGGCATCGAGTACATAGAGTCCACGCCCGGCCACGCCACGGCCGATCGGCGCATAGGCCGCGTCACAGGTTTCGCTGACCTCGGCACGCCACAACAGCGGCGTGACCACGGTTTCGGTCGGGCCGTAACCGTTGACCAGACGCTGCGGGCGCAAGGCGCGCTTGACCTGCTCGAAGCTGGCTTCCGGCACCGCGTCGCCACCAAAGCAATACACCTCGACCGCCGGTGGATTGCCCAGGCGTTCGGCCACTTCGGCCATCTGCTGCAGGTACGCCGGAGGGAAGCAGGCCACGGTGACGTTGTGGCGATGCAGCACTTCCAGGGTTTGTTCCGGGGTCCACAGACTGTCGTCGCGGATCACCAGGCTGCCGCCGGCCAACATCACACTCAGCCAACGCTCCTGGGCGCCGTCGAAGGCGAACGACATGAAGTGCAGCTCGCGGCTGCGCGGTGCCAGCTCGTAGAGCTCGATGATGCCGCGGCAATGCCGGGCAATCGGACCGCGCGCCACGGCCACGCCTTTTGGTTGGCCGGTGGAGCCGGAGGTGTAGATCAGGTATGCCAAGTGCCCCGGCAGCGGATGGGAAACCGGGCACGCAACGTCGTCGGCAACGCTCAGTTGATCCAGCAACAGGCGTGGCGGGCTGTCAGCCAGGGTCACTCGATCACCCAGATCGCTGTCGCACAACAATAGGCTGGCCGCAGAATCACTCAACATGTAGGCCAGTCGCTCGGCTGGGTATGCCAAGTCTAAAGGCAAATACGCAGCCCCGGCCTTGAGCACCGCAAGGAACGCCACGATGGTGCGTTCAGAGCGCGGCAACGCCACAGCCACCAGACTTTCCGCACCGATACCGCGACCGATCAATTGTTGCGCCAGCCCGTTGGCCTGTGCCTCAAGCTCGGCATAGCTGACTTGCCGATCTTCACAGATCAAGGCGATTTTCTGCGGCTGGTTGCGCACATGCTGATTGAAGGCGTGCAGCAAATCAGCATTGTCATCGCTCGCTTGCGGCAAGCTGATAACCGCTTCCGGCAAGCCAATATTGCCGAGCAGGCACGTGGCATCCTCCGGCAACGCACGCAGCAACCCTTCAAGTTGCGCACGAATCCGCTCAACTTCCACTTCACTGAAGCGATCACGCAGGAATAGATACTCGACTTCCAGGCCTTCCTCGTTGGCGCTGACCATCAAGTCCATCGGGAAGTTGGTGACCCCGCCGCTGCCGACTTCGGCAAAGCGCAGTTCACCTTCCTCGCCACCGCGCAGCGCATGGTCCACCGGATGGTTTTCAAACACGATGATGCTGTCGAACAGCCCCTGACCACCCTGCCCGGCCCAGCGCTGAATGTCCGACAACGGCGTGTGCTCGTAGTCGCGCACCATCAGGTTGTAGTCCTGCAACGCGCGCAACCACTCGCCCAGCGGCTGTTGCGGGTCGAGGGTCTGGATCACCGGCAAGGTGTTGATGAACAGGCCGAGCATGTCTTGCGCACCGGCAAGACCGGTCGGACGCCCCGCCACCGTGGCGCCGAATGCGACGCTGCGCTGGCCGCTGTGGCGTTGCAACAGCAACAGCCAGGCACCCTGCACCAGGGTGTTGAGGGTCACCCGTTGACGCTTGGCGAACGTGTGAAGTTTGCGCGTCGCCTCGGCATCGAGGTTGCTGTACATCACGCCGTGACCGGAGCCTGCGGCACCCGAAGCCTTGGCCAGGATGGTCGGCTCTTCGAGCAATGCCAGGCGCTCGCGCCAGAAGCCTTCCGCCTGCGCACCGTCCTGACGTTGCAGCCAGGCGATGTAGTCAGCGTAACGACCGGTCAGGGCCGGCAGGCTGTCGTTGTGGTAAAGGCGCAACATGTCGCCCAACAGTCGCGAGGCGCTCCAACCGTCCAGCAACAGGTGATGGTAGATCCAGATCATCTGGTAGCGGTCGTCGCCCAGGCGCACCAATATGAAACGCATCAGTGGCGGGCAGCTCAGGTCGAAGCCTTTGGCTTGCTCCGCTGCCGCCAATTCGCTCAGCGCCTGTTCGGTATCGGTACGCTCGCGCCAGTCGAGTTCTTCGATCGGCAGCTCGACGTCGGCGAACACCGCTTGCAGCGGATCCGCCAGGCCATCGCGCCAGCGGAACGCCGCGCGCAGCACTTCGTGACGCTCGACCAGGGTCTGCCAGGCCGCACGGAAACGCGGCACCTGCAAACCGTCCACCGCCACGCTCAACTGGTTGACGTAGGGGTTCAACTCCGGTGAATCGAGGCAATGGAACAGCATGCCTTGTTGCATCGGTGACAGCGGATACAGGTCTTGCAAACCTTCGCGAGCGGCGATATCGATGTGCGGCACCAGGGCAAAGGCCTCGACTTTCGGTGCTTCGATCAACGCGGCTTCACGGCTGGTCGCCACCGCTGCGAGGGCTCGAATGGTCTGCTGTTCGAACAGTTGCTTGGGACTGAACACCAGCCCGCGCTGCCCCGCACGACTCACCGCCTGCAGAGAGATGATCGAGTCCCCGCCGAGCTCGAAGAAGTTCTCGGTGACACCCAGCGAATGCAGCCCCAGCAGTTCCTGCCAGATCTCCACCAGCAAGGCTTCGGCCGGTGACGCGGCGGCCACTTGATCGTGGGTCTCTCGGGTAGCTTCAGGCGCCGGCAGGCCCTGGCGATCAAGCTTGCCGTTCGGCGTCAGCGGCAACGCGGCCAGGCACATCAAATGCGCGGGCAACATGTGCGCCGGCAGACGGCTGCGCAAGTGAGCGGTCAGGGCTTCACGCAACTCCTGCTCATCGGCGAGCGGATCGCGGGGCACTACATAACCGACCAACTGCCGGCTCACCGGGCCTTCGCGATCGATCACGAAGGCTTCACGCACGCCTTCGTGTTCAAGCAGGCAGGCTTCGATTTCGCCAAGCTCGATACGGAACCCGCGAATCTTCACTTGCTGGTCGATTCGGCCGAGGTATTCAACGACGCCATCGGCACGGAACCGCGCGAGGTCGCCACTGCGATACAAACGCGAACCCGGCACAAATGGATCCGGCACGAAACGTTCGGCAGTCAGGTCGGGGCGTTGATGGTAACCGCGCGCGACGCCTTCGCCCCCCAGGTACAACTCGCCCGCCACGCCAACCGGCAACGGCTGCAAGCCGCCGTCCAGGATGTAGGCGCTGCGGTTGCCGACCGGCCGGCCAATCGGCATGAACGCCGAGTCGAATTCGGTATCCGGGTACGCCAGCCAGATCAGCGGCGTGATCACCGTCTCGGTCGGGCCGTAACCGTTGATCAGGCGCTTGGGTTGCAGCACCTGCTGGACCTCATCGAACGCGTGCTTGGCCATGCCTTCACCGCACGGAGTGTAGGAACGGATCGGCAGATCGCGCCCTGCTTCGCCCATGAAATCGGCGATCTGTGCCAGGTAAGTCGGGGTGAAGCAGGCGATGGTGATGCCGTGCTTTTCGATCTCGGCGCAGGTGCGCTCCACACTCCACAACTCATCGTCCCGCGGCATCACCGCCGAACCGAACACCAGCGGCGTCAGCCAGCGTTCGTGGGCGCCGTCGAAGCTGATCGAGGCAAATTGCAGCTCCCGATCGTCCGGGGTCATGCCATACAACTCGCCGATCGACAGGCAATGCATGGCCAGCGGACCGTGGGCCACGCTCACGCCTTTGGGCCGGCCGGTGGAGCCCGAGGTGTAGATCAGGTAGGCCAGGTTTTCGCCGCAGGTCAGGTTGACCGGGTTGGTGTCGGCCATGGATGCCAGCGGTTCGCGGTCGATTTCCAGCACCGACAAGCCTTCGGGCAATGGCAGTTTTTCCCGCAGCCACGATTGGCTGAGCAGCAGCGAAATCCCGCTGTCGTCCATCAGATAGCGCAGGCGTTCGGCCGGGTACGCCGGGTCCAGCGGCACGTAGGCGCCGCCGGCCTTGAGGATGGCCAACAGGCCAATGATCATTTCCGGGGTTCGCTGCATCGCCAGGCCGACCCGCACTTCCGGGCCGATGCCCAATGCGCGCAGGCGATGGGCCAATTGGTTGGCGCGGCGGTTGAGTTGGTCGAAGCTCAATTCCAGGTCGTTGAAGATCAGTGCAGTGGCGTCCGGGCGGGCGACGGCCTGGGCCTCGATCAACTGATGCACGCACAGCGGGTTTTGCGTCGCGGTGAACACTGGGTTCCACTCCAGCAACTGTTGCGTACGTTCCGGCGCGGTCAGCAGGTCCAGTTCACTCAACGCAGCCTGTGGCGCGGCGACCATCGCTGCCAGCAATGCAACCAGGTGCTCGCTCATGCGGGCAATGGCGTCGCTGCTGAAGTGCGCGCACTGGTAGCTCCAGTTCAGGCTGAGCTGGCTTTCGGCGGTGGCCGCCAGCGTCAGCGGGAAGTTGGTGCGTTCATGGTTCTGCGGGATCGAGAAGCTCAAACCGGCTGGCGCGCCCTGTTGCAGCGCTTCGGCCACCGGGAAGTTTTCGAACACCAGCAGGCTGTCGAACAGCGGCTCGCCGGCACGCCCGGCCCAACGCTGAATGTCACCGAGGGCGGTGAACTCATGCTCACGCAATTCCAGGTTTTGCGCCTGCAAACGGGTCAGCCACTGGCCGACGCTTTCAACGGCGTCCGGGCTGCTGATCACCGGCAAGGTGTTGATGAACAGGCCGAGCTGGCTTTCGGCCCCCGGCAAGTCCACCGGGCGCCCCGCCACCGTTGCGCCGAACGCGACGCTGCGCTGACCGCTGTAGCGTTGCAGCAGCAGTGCCCAGGCCCCTTGCACCAGGGTGTTGAGGGTGACTTTCTGCTGACGGGCAAACTCGCTGAAGCGCTTGCTGGTGGCGACATCGAAGGTCTGGCGATGGTCGGCAAACTCCGCCATCGACAGGTTTTTACTGTCGCCATGGGCCAGGCTCTGCGCCAACAGAGTCGGGTTGTCGAGGGTCGCCAGTTGCTCGCGCCAGAACAGCTCGTCGGCGTGCGCATCCTGACGTTGCAGCCAGCCGATGTAGTCGGCGAAACGCCCGGTGGGTGCCTGTACTTGTTGCCCGGCATAACGCTGCAGGACTTCGCTCAACAGCAGCGAGTTACTCCAGCCATCGAGCAACAGGTGATGGTGGGTGTAGATCAGTTGCTGACGCTCGTCGTCGAGGCGCACCAGGGTCAGGCGCATCAGCGGCGCCCGGGTCGAATCGAGTTGCAGGCGTTCGCTGTCGATCAGTTGAAGCAATGCTTCGGCCTGATCACTGCGGTCGCGCCAGTCGAGGCAGGTCAGCGGCAAATGAAGATGACGATGGACCAATTGCACCGGCGCTTCGAAACCTTCCGGGAAGTGGAAGCTGCTGCGCAGGATCGGATGGGTGTCGAGCACCGCTTGCCAGGCGCGACCCAAGCGCTCGGCGTCGAGCCCGCGGGCTTCGACGCTGAGCTGGTTGACGTACGCGCCGGACTCCGACTCGTACAGGCTGTGGAACAGCAAACCGGCCTGCATCGGCGACAGCGGATACAGGTCCTCGATCTGCGCTGGCGGCACTGGCAGGCCATCGAGTTGCGCCTGGGTCAGACGGGCCAACGGGAAGTCCGCCGGGGTCACGCCGCCCGCGCCATCGCTCAGGCAGTGGGCGATCAGCGCCAACAACTCGCTTTGATAATCTGCGGCCAGCGCTTCGATTTCACGTTGGTCGAAGCATTCACGGCTGAAGGTCCAGTCCAGTTTCAGTTCGCCGCCATAGACCTGACCGTCCACCGACAGCCAGTTCGGCAAAGGCGCGTCGGCCGATTGTGCGGCACCGCTGGATTCGCGCGCCGGGGTGAACAGCGCGTCCTCGGCGAAGCTCTGGTCGAACTGCCCGAGGTAGTTGAAGGTGACCCGCGCTTGCGGCAACGCGGCCAACGCCGCCTGGGTCGTGGCATCGCCCATGTAGCGCAACAGGCCGTAGCCCATGCCTTTGCCGGGGATCTCGCGCAGTTGCTGCTTGATCGCCTTGATCGACCCGGCAAGGTCGGCGGTCGGCGTCAGGCGCACCGGGAACAGACTGGAGAACCAGCCGACGGTGCGGGTCAGGTCGATGTCGTCGAACAGCTCTTCGCGGCCATGGCCTTCGAGTTGGATCAACGCTGATTCATGGCCGGTCCAGCGGTTCAGGGTGCGGGCCAGTGCAGCCAGCAGCAGGTCGTTGACCTGGGTGCGGTAGATCGCCGGCGCCTGTTGCAGCAATTGACGGGTTTGTTCGCGGTCCAGACCGATGCTCACACCTTGGCGCAGATGCCCGGCCTGACTCGCCTCGGCATTGGCCGCTGGCAGCGAATCATCCGCGACGCTCAGTTGCGCCTGCCACCAGTTCAGTTCACCGGCGGCGGCTTCGGAGCGCGCATAAGCGTCGAGTTTGTCAGCCCAGGCCTGGAAAGCGCTGGTCTTCGGCGGCAGGTCCTGCCCTTGGTAAGCCGCCTGCAAATCTTCCAACAGCACTCGCCACGACACACCATCCACCGCCAAATGGTGGATAACCAACAGCAACCGCTGCGAGCCATCGGCCTGAGCGATCAACGCCACGCGCAGCAACGGGCCGTCTTGCAGACTGAGACTGCGCTGGGCCTCATCGCACACCGACTCCAGCGAGGCATCGCTGGCCACGCGAGCGGTCCAGAGCATGTCGATGACATCGCAGCTGTCGGCTCCGACATAACGCGCCGACCACTCTGTGGGAGCGAGCCTGCTCGCGATGAGGCCAGCACCGGCAACATTGATGTTGCCTGCCCCACCGCCATCGCGAGCAGGCTCGCTCCCACAGGGATCCTGCAGGGATTGCGGTGTCGTGGCGACCTGGCTGAAGCGCAGACGCAGGGCATCATGCTGCTTGAGCAGGCGTTGCAGCGCCGCTTGCAGGCGCGGGAGTTCGAGGGTTTCGCGCGGCGTCAGCAGCACGGCCTGGTTCCAGTGCGCGCGTTGCGGGATTGGCTCGTCGAAGAACCAGCGCTGAATCGGCGTCAGCTTTTGCACACCATCCACCGGCCCTTGTTGCGCCAGGGGTGCCGCCTGTTCTTTGACCACCGCCGCCAGCGCCTGCAAGGTTTGCTGCTGGAACAGATCGCGCGGTTGCAGGCTCAAGCCGGCGCGACGGGCGCGGCTGACCACCTGGATCGAAATGATCGAGTCACCGCCCAGTTCGAAGAAGTTGTCCTGACGCCCCACCTGTTCCACACCCAACACGTCCTGCCAGATCTGCGCCAGCACCTGTTCGTGTTCGCTGCGCGGCGCTTCGAAGGCGCGTTGGCTGACCTGTGCAGTGGGTGCCGGCAGGCGCTTGCGGTCGAGTTTGCCGTTGGGGCTCAGCGGCATCTGCTCGATCAGTACGGTCTGCGCTGGCACCATGTAATCCGGCAGGCTGGCGAGCAGATGGCTTTTCAGGGTTTCGCGCCATGCGCCTTGCTGCTCGGCATCGGCGCTGACCAATGCGTGATCTTGCGGCAGGATGTAAGCGACCAATTGCTTGCCGCTTGGGCCATCGAGGGCCAGTACCACGGCTTCCTGCACGTCGGCATGTTCTTGCAGGCGCGCTTCGATTTCCCCCAGCTCGATGCGCAAACCGCGAATCTTCACTTGATGGTCGATACGCCCGCAGTAGTCGATGGCGCCATCGACGCGGTAGCGCGCCAGGTCTCCGGTGCGGTACAGGCGCTCGCCACTGCCGAACGGATCGACCACGAAACGCTCGGCGGTCAGCGCGCCACGACGGTGATAACCGCGGGCCAGGCCGACACCGCCGAGGTACAACTCGCCCACCGCGCCCAGCGGCAAGGGTTGCAGCTCGCTGTCGAGGATGCAGGTGCGCAGGTTGGCGATCGGCCGGCCGATCGGCACGCTGTCGCGGCCTTCATCCACGCAGGTCCAGTGGGTGACGTCGATGGCCGCTTCGGTCGGGCCATAGAGGTTGTAGAGATCGGCTTGCGGCAAGCTGCGCAGGGTCTGGCGTTGCAGCTCCATCGGCAGCGCTTCGCCGCTGCAGATGATCCGTTGCAACGAGGTGCAGGCCAGCGACTCATCGGCACCGATAAACGCCGAGAGCATCGATGGCACGAAGTGCAGCGTGGTGATCGCCTGCTCGACGATCAGCGCCGCGAGGCGCTGCGGATCGCGGTGCTCGCCGGGGGCGGCGATGACCAGGGTGGCGCCCTTCATCAGCGGCCAGAAAAACTCCCACACCGACACGTCGAAACTAAACGGCGTCTTTTGCAGCACGCGGTCCGTAGGCCGCAGGTTGTAGGCTTCTTGCATCCATTCCAGACGGTTGTGCAGCGCCACATGACGGTTGCCTGCGCCCTTGGGTTTACCGGTGGAACCGGAGGTGTAAATCACGTAGGCGAGGTTTTCTGCGACCGCCCGGCTCTTTAAATCAGAAGCAGGCAGATCGGTGCCCGGCAGATCGCTCAGCCAATCGGCTTCGGCGCGCAGGCACAAGCTGCGTACGTTGTCCGGGGTCGGCAGTTGCGCCAGCAGATGTTCCTGGGTCAGCAACAGCGAAATGGCGCTGTCTTCGATCATGTAGCTCAGGCGATCGAGCGGGTATTCCGGGTCCAGCGGCACATAGGCGCCACCGGCCTTGAGGATCGCCAGCAGGCCGACGACCATTTCGAACGAGCGGTCGCAGGCAATCCCCACCAGCACTTCCGGGCCGACGCCCTGGGCGCGCAAGTGATGGGCAAGACGGTTGGCGCGCAGGTTCAGCTCGGCGTAACTCAAGGACTGGTCCTGGAACACCAGCGCGGTGGCATCACCGTCTTCAACCACGCGTTCTTCGAAATGGCGCTGCACGCAGACTTCGCCCGGATAAACCTGAGCGGTGTCATTAAGGTCACCCAGAATGCGCAGACGCTCGTCGGCGTCCAGCAATGGCAACTCGGCGAGCGGGCATTGCGGGTTCGCCAGCACGCCGGCCAACAGGTTGCGCCAGTGACGAGCGAGGTGTTCGATGCGCTCGGCGTCAAACAGATCGGTGGCGTAGGTCAGGCTGGCGAACAGCTGGTCGCCCTCCTCCTGAGTGTCCAGTTGCAGGTCGAATTGCGTGGTGTGCGCCGTGGCGTTCAACGCCTCGACCCGCAGCCCGGCGAGCAAGCCGCTGACTGCCGCCGGCTTGGCTTGCTGGTGGTTGAACATCACCTGGAACAACGGGCTGTGGCTCAGGCTGCGTTCACCTTGCAGCGCTTGCACCAGACGCTCGAATGGCAGGTCCTGATAATCCTGGGCATCCAGCGAGGCGGCGCGGGTCTGGTCGAGCAATTGGCTGAATGGCAGGCGCCCGTCGAGTTCGGCACGCATCACCTGGGTGTTGACGAAGAAGCCGATCAGGCCCCGGGTTTCCGCGCGATTGCGGTTGGCAATCGGCACTCCGACCCGCACATCGGACTGACCGCTGTAGCGATAGAGCAAGGCCTGGAAACTCGCCAGCAACAGCATGAACGGCGTGACACCGCGCTGTTTGGCCAGGCTCATCAGGCCGCTGGCCAAGGTCGCATCGAGGGCGAAATCCAGGCGCGCGCCACGCTGGCTCGGTTGCGCCGGGCGCGGGCGATCCGTCGGCAATTCCAGCAGCGGTTGTTCGTTGCCCAGGGTTTCGCGCCACCAGTTGAGCTGACGCTCCAGCTCCCCCGCTTCCATCCAGCGGCGTTGCCACAGGGCGTAGTCGCAATACTGGATCGGCAGCGCTTGCAGCGCCGCGCTCTGACCTTGGCAATGCGCGGCGTAGAGCCGGGAAAACTCCTCCACCAACACGCCCATCGACCAGCCATCGGTGACGATGTGGTGCAGCGTCAGCAACAACACATGATCTTCAGTATCAAGCTGCAGCAGACTGACCCGCAGCAGCGGACCGTGCTGCAGATCGAACGGCCGGGCAATCTCCTGCTCCACCGCTTTCATCGCCAGATCGAGACGCTGATCCTGAGGTTCACCGCGCAGGTCGAGCTGTTCGATCGGCAGCGAGGTGAACCCGGCCAGCGTCTGCAGCACCTGCCCATCGTCCTCGACGAAACGGCTGCGCAGGCTCTGATGCCGTTCCAGCAGCACATCGAAGCTCTGCTGCAACGCCGCGACATTCAGCGGCCCGTGCAAACGCAACGCAGCCGGAATGTTGTACGCAGAACTTTGCGGATCGAGCTGCCAGAGAAACCATTGGCGCTGCTGCGCATAGGACAGTTCGAACGTGGCTTGCGGCTCGGCGGCGGGCGGAATCGGCAGTTGGCCGAAGCTCACGCCCTGCTCTTGCATGCGTTGCAGAAATTCGCGGCGCTTGTCGGCAGGCAGGCCGGCGAAGCGGGTGGCGATACGCTGGGCAGTGGTGTGTTCCATCAGTTGATCTCCATCTCGTCCAGAAGCGATTCAAGCGCATCAAGACGTGCATCGTTGTCAGTCGGGGCTTGTTGCCCGGCCATGGCGGCATAAGCCTGAAGGTCGGTGGATTCGAACAGCGCGCGCAGCGGCAGCTCGATGCCCAGTTCCAGTTCCACGCGGGCGCTGGCCTGGGCGGCGAGCAGCGAATGCCCGCCCAATTCAAAGAAGTTGTCGCGCCGGCCGATCTGCGCCACGCCCAGCACGTCGGCCCAGATGGCCGCCAGTTGCCGTTCGAGGTCGCCTTCGGGGGCTTCGAAGGGTCGCTGCCAGTCCTCGGCATCAGGCAGCGGCAAGGCCTTGCGGTCGAGCTTGCCGTTGCCGGTCAGGGGCAACGCTTCCAGCAGCAGCCAGTGGCTCGGCACCATGTAGTCCGGCAGGTCGACCTTGAGCGCGGCGCGCAGGCTGTCGCGCCAGGCGATCGGGTCGTGCGGGGTTTGTTCGGCGACGACGTAGGCGCACAGCTGCGGCCCGGCGTCGCCCGAGTGCACGCTCAGCACCGCCTGGCGTACGCCCGGTTGCGCCAGCAACGCGGCTTCGATTTCACCCAGCTCGATACGGAAACCGCGAATCTTCACTTGCTGGTCGATGCGGCCGAGGTAATCGATGCTGCCGTCGGCCCGCTGACGCGCCAGGTCGCCACTGCGATACAAGCGTTGCGCGGCATCGAACGGGCTCGGCACAAAGCGCTCGGCGGTGAGGCCGAAACGCCCGTGATAACCCCGGGCCAGGCCGGCGCCAGCAATGTACAACTCCCCCGCCACACCCACTGGCACCGGCTGCAACTGGCTGTCGAGCAAGTACCAGCGCAGGTCACGGATCGGCAGGCCGATCGGGCTCTGGGCCTTGCCGTCGAGGTCGGCCAGGCGAATGGCGCGGTAGGTCACGTGCACCGTGGTTTCGGTGATGCCGTACATGTTGACCAGGGTTGGCTGCTGGTCGCCGAAGCGCTCGAACCATGGGCGCAGGCTCGCGACTTCCAGGGCTTCACCGCCGAAAATCACCTGACGCAGGGCCATATTCCGTTCGCTGGCGCAGGCAATCGGCAACAGTTGGCGGAAGGCGGTCGGGGTCTGGTTCAACACCGTCACGCCCTCATCACAGAGCAAGCGGTGGAACTCCTGCGGCTCGCGGCTGATGTAATACGGCACGATCACCAGGCGCCCGCCGGTGCACAGCGAGCCGAACAGCTCCCACACCGAGAAGTCGAAGGCGTATGAGTGGAACAGGGTCCAGACATCGTCCGGGCCGAAGTTGAATTCGGTAGCGGTGGCCGTGAGCAGACGCCCGACGTTGCCATGGTTGAGCAGTGCGCCTTTAGGCCGACCGGTGGAACCGGAGGTATAGATGACGTAGGCGAGGTTGTCCGGTGCTGCGAGCGCTGGCAGGTTGTCGGCGCTGTAAGCGTCCAGTTGCAGCGATTCGAGGTTCAGCACTTGCACGCCATCGCGGGACGGCAAACCGTCGATCAAGTGCTGTTGAGTCAGCAGCAACGTGATGCCGCTGTCTTCGATCATGTAGCTCAAGCGCTCGGCCGGGTATTGCGGGTCCAGTGGTACGTAGGCGCCGCCGGCCTTGAGAATCGCCAGCAAGCCGACCACCAGCGGCATCGCGCGCTCGGTGGCGATACCGACCCGCACCTCGGGGCCGACGCCATACTCGCGCAGTTTGCGCGCCAGTCGGTTGGCCTGGGCGTTGAGCGCGGCGTAGGTCAGCTGTTCGCCTTCGTACACCAGTGCGATCGCGTTCGGCCGTTGCGCAACCTGGGCTTCGAACAACTGGTGCAAGGTTGGCGACAGCGGTTGCGCCTGGAACGCCGGGTTCCAGTGCTGGATCAGCGCATCGTATTGCGGCGCTTGCAGCAAGGGCAGTTCGGCGACCCGTTGCTGTGGATCCTTGACCACCGCACGCAACAGGTTCAGCCACTGCTCGGCGAGACGCTGCATGGAAGCCTCGTCGTACAGATCAGTGGCGTAGGTCAGGCTGGCGTCGAGCGCTTCGCCCTGTTCCTGGGTATCGAGCACCAGATCGAATTGCGTGGTGTGCTGCTGCCATTGCAGGCGCTCGACCTGCAAGTCTGCGACTGTTCGCTCGACACTTGCGCCCAACTGCTGCTGGTGGTTGTAGAGCACCTGGAACAATGGGCTGTGATTGAGGCTGCGGTCAGGCTGCAAGGCATCGACCAATTGCTCGAAGGGCAAGTCCTGATTGGCCTGGGCGCCCAGTGCAACCTGCTTGATCTGCTGCAGCAAGGTGCTGAAGGTTTGCTGCCCGTCGATCTCGGCACGCAGCACCTGGGTGTTGATGAAGAAGCCGATCAGGCCTTCGGTTTCGATGCGCGAACGCCCGGCGCTCGGCACGCCGACGCTGATGCTCGGCTGGCCGCTCTGGCGATGCAGCAGGGTCTGGAAGCTCGCCAGCAACAGCATGAACAAGGTCACCTGTTGTTCCTGGGCGCGTTGGCGTAAACCGGCGAGCAATTCGCGATCAACGTTCAATGCCAGGCTGGCGCCGCGCTCGGTGCGACGGGTCGGACGGGTCAGTTCGCTCGGCAACTCAAGCGGCGTCTGGCTGCCCGCCAGTTGTTCGCGCCACCAGCTCAGTTGCCGTGCGCCCTCGCCGGCTTGCAGCCAGTCGCGCTGCCAACGGGCGTAGTCGCTGTAGTTCACCGCCAGGCTATGCAAACCGTCTGCGCGACCGCAGGCGGCGGCCTGATACAGCGCGCTGAACTCATCGACCATGACCTGCATCGACCAGCCATCGGCGGCGATGTGGTGCACGGTGAGCACCAGCACATGTTCGTTGGCATTGACCTGCAGCAGCAACACCCGCCACAGCGGGCCATTGCGCAGGTCGAACGGTCGGGCGATTTCTTCGGCCACGGCGCTGTCGATCGACAACTGATCGCAATGGCGTTCCTCCAGTTGCAGCGACAGGTTGTCGTGAAGCACGGGACGCGCCTGCTGCCCATCCTGTTCGAAGGTGGTGCGCAGGGTTTGGTGACGGAGCTGCAACCGGGCGAAGGCTTCGCGCAGGGCTTCGCGGTTCAGCGTGCCCTTGAGGCGCAGCGCGGCTGGAATGTTGTAGGCCGGACTCTGCGGATCCAGCTGCCAGAGAATCCATTGGCGTTGTTGGGCGTAAGAAAGGATCTGAGGCTGATCGGCCGCTGCACGCTGCAGGACCGGTTGCCCGCTGATGTTCGCCCGTGTAGCACGCTCGGCAAATTCCGCCAGATTCGCGGCAGAGAACAGGCTGCTCACGGAGAGTTCAAGCTGCAGCTGCTGACGTACGCGGGAGATCACTTGCAGCACCAGTAACGAGTGCCCGCCCAACTCGAAGAAGTTGTCGTTGCGGCCCACGCGCCCGACCTGCAGCACCTCTTGCCAGATTAGCGCCAACTGCGTTTCCAGCCCTTCGGCCGGGGCTACGAAATCGCGTTGAGCGTTGCCGGCTTCAACGCGTGGCAAGGCTTTGCGGTCGAGCTTGCCGTTGTTGTTGAGCGGCAGTTTGGCCAGCAGGATCAGGTGGCTTGGCACCATGTATTCCGGCAACGACTGACGCAAAACGGCTTTGAGTTGTTCCAGATATTCAGTCCGGGAAGCCACTGCACCGCTGGCCACGACGTACGCCACCAGTTGCGTCCCGTCCTGCGCGATGACGGCGGCTTCGCGCACTTGGTCCCGGGCTTGCAGGCAGGCTTCGATCTCGCCCATTTCAATGCGGAAACCGCGAATCTTCACTTGATGGTCGATGCGCCCGACGTATTCCAGATTGCCCTCAGCGTTGTAACGCGCCAGGTCGCCACTGCGGTACAAACGCGCACCCGGCTCACGGGCGAACGGGTCCGGCAAGAAACGTTCGGCGGTCAGTGCCGGGCGATCGAAGTAGCTTTGGGCCAGGCTGGCTGGGGCGCCGATGCACAATTCACCGACTCCGCCGTTTGGCAGCAGCTGGCCGGCAGCGTCCAGCACATACAACGCACGACCCGCGATGGCCCGACCGATCGGGATGCCAAACGCGTCGCTGGCATCGTCGAGACGGCATTCATGAACGCTGGATACCACAGTCGCCTCGGTCGGGCCGTAGGTGTTGAGCAAACGCACATGGCTCAAACCGGCCTGATGCCACAAGCGCATACCTTCGACCGACATCGCCTCGCCACCGACGTGAACCTGGCGCAAGTCGCCCAGGTAACGCACGGCACCATTGGCACATTCGCGAGCCAGCAAATACCAGTAAGCGGCCGGCAAGTCCGCGACGGTCACCCCCTGCTGGACGATTTCGGCGGCGAGTCGACCGGCATCCCACACGTCATCGCCACGCATGATCAACGCCGCGCCAACGCACAGCGCCGGGAAGCACTGCTCGACGAAGCCATCGAAACTGAAGGTCGCGAATTGCAACACGCGATCCGAGGCCGTAAACACCGAATAGTCGGCGGCGGTCTGGCAGAACTCGCGCAGTGCGGCATGGGTGATGGACACGCCTTTGGGGTGGCCGGTGGAGCCGGAGGTGTAGATGATGTAGGCCAGGTCTTCGGCGACTGAGCCAGCGCCTTCGCGAGCAAGCATCGCTCCTACAGGGACCGCGTGATTTCGCGGATTGCTGTCCGGGTAGCGGGCGTTATCTTCGAGGTCCAGACGCAGCACGCCTGGCACATCTTCCAGCAGGCCGGATTCACACAGCAGCACGTCGAGACGGCTGTCGTCGATCATGTACGCCAGGCGTTCAGCCGGGTATTTCGGGTCCAGCGGTACATACGCAGCGCCGCTTTTGAGCACCGCCAGCAGGCTGACGATCAGTTGCGGACCGCGATGCACTGCCAGGCCGACGCGCTTGCCGGGGCCGGCACCGTTCTCGATCAGACGATGGGCCAGGCGGTTGGCCTGGGTGTTCAGCTGGCCGTAGCTCAGGCTCTGACCGTCGACCCGCAATGCCAGGGCATCTGGCGTGGCGGCGGCTTGCGCAGCGATTTGTTCGTGCACCAGACGGGTTGTGGATAACTCGACGTCGGCCGGTTGGCTGATCGCGAGCACAGCATTTTTGCCGTCGACATCGAGCAGTTCCAGCGCACCCAATGCCGCGTCCGGCAGTGCTACCAATTGCGTTAGCAGGTGCTGCAGATTGGCCGACAACTCGGCAATTTGCGCGGCACTGAATCGCGCGGTGTCATAGCTGAAGTCCAGGCTCAGGCCTTCACCCAATTCAATGCCCAACGTCAGCGGATAGTGCGTGCGCTCGTGGTTGTGCAGGTTGCCGAACGACAACCCGGCCGGTGCGCCCTGCTTCAGCGCTTCGGCCACCGGGAAGTTTTCGAACACCAGCAGGCTGTCGAACAGCGTCGACCCCTGATGCTCCGCCCACCCCTGAATGTCGTAAAGCGGCACATGCTCGAACTCGCGCATGGCCAGGTTCAGCCCTTGCAGCTCGGCCAACCACTGGCTGACGGTCTGATCCGGCTTCATCGCGCACACCAGCGGCAAGGTGTTGATGAACAGCCCCAGTTGCTCTTCGATCCCTGGCAGCGGCGCGGATCGGCCGGCCACGGTAGCGCCGAAGACCACGCAATCCTGACCGGTGTAGCGTTGCAGCAACAGGCTCCAGGCCGCTTGCAGCAAGGTGTTGAGGGTGACTTTCTGCTGGCGGGCGAACTCGGCCAGACGCTGGGTTGCGCGGCTGTCGAAGGCCACGCGGTACTCTTCGCTACCCTCGGCGCCGACGGGCGGGCGCAAGGCTTCGGCCAGCAAGGTGGGCGCGTCAAGCGGTGCCAGGGCGGCTTTCCAGAACTGCTCGCCTGCGACGGCCGATTGCTGCTGCAGCCAGCCCAGGTAATCACGGTATTGCCCCGACGGCGACGGCTGCGCCTGGCCAGCGGCGTAGTGCTGGATCACTTCGGCGAGCAACTGCGCGTTGCTCCAGCCGTCCATCAGGATATGGTGGTTGGTGTAGATCAGGTGCCAGTCCTGTGCGCCGGTGCGTACCAGTTTCAAGCGGAACAACGGTGCCGTGCCCAGTTCGAAACCCTGGGCCCGTTCGGCGTCGGCCAGCACATCGGTGTCGGTCGCTTCAAGCACTTCAAGCGGCAGCGCCACTTGGCGGGCAATCGCCTGATGCGCACAGTCGAGGCCCTGCCAATGGAAGCTGCTGCGCAGAATGTCGTGGCGCTCGACGGCTGCCTGCCAGGCTTGTGCAAAACGCTGCGAGTCCAGACCTTGAATGTCCAGACGCAACTGGCTGATGTAGGCACCGACTTCGGGTTCGTACAGGGTGTGGAACAGCATGCCCTGCTGCATCGGCGACAGCGGGTAAAGGTCTTCGAGGGTCGAAATGGCCACCGGCATTGCGTCGAGTTGCGCCTGACTGATGCGCGCCAGCGAGAAGTCCGAGGGTGTCGCCTGGTTTGTTTCAAGGGTGCAGCAGTGCTCGATCAGCGCGTTGAGCTCCAGCGCGTAATCATCCGCCAGACGCTGGATGGTCGCGCTGTCGAACATCTCATGGCTGAAGCCCCAGCTCAGGGACAACTCGCCGCCATAAACCTGGCCTTCGATCGTCAGCCAGTTGCCCAATGGCGCCGAGGGGTCCTGCGCCACACCGTTGCCTTCGGTGGACGGAACAAACATCGCCGCGTCGTCGAACTGACGATCGAACTGCCCCAGGTAGTTGAAGGTAATCCGCGGTTGCGGCAACGCCGCCAGTTCATCGCGAATCGCCGCAGTGCCGAGGTAGCGCAGTGCGCCGTAGCCCAGGCCTTTGTCCGGTACAGCGCGCAGTTGTTCCTTGATGGTTTTGATCGAAGCGCCGAGGTCGTTCGCAGGCGTCAGGTTGACCGGGAACAGGCTGGTGAACCAACCGACAGTGCGGGTCAGGTCGATGTCATCAAACAGGTCTTCGCGGCCATGGCCTTCGAGCTGGATCAGTGTGCTGCCCTGCCCGCTCCAGCGGCACACCGACCGCGCCAGTGCGGTCAGCAGCAGGTCGTTGACCTGGGTGCGATAGGGCGCCGGAGCTTGCTGCAGCAGTTTGCGAGTCTGTTCGGCATCGAGCTTGAGTTCGATTTTCTGCTCGAAGCGATTTTCCAGTGCGCCGTGCGGACGGTCGCAGGGCAGATCGGTGGGTGCGCCTTGCAACTGGGTCTGCCAGTGACCGAGGCTGTTTTCAAAGGCTGGGAGATGATCCTGCAGGCGGGCGACCCAGCGCTGATAAGTACTGGTTTTCGCCATCGAAACGTTGCCGCCATAGAACTGCTGCAGGTCTTCCAGCAAAACCCGCCAGGAAACACCGTCTACGGCCAAGTGGTGAATGACCAGCAGCAATCGTTGACTGCCGTCGGCCATCGCCACCAGCAGCGCCCGCAGCAACGGGCCATTTTGCAAGTCGAGGCTGCGTTGGGCTTCGTCGCACAGAGCGTTGAGTTCTTCGACCGACTGCGCCTGACGCTGCCACAGCACCGATTCAGTGGTCGCTGCGGCATAGGCTTGCTGCCAGGCGTTTTCGGTCTGTTGGTAGCGCAGGCGCAAGCTGTCGTGGTGGGTGAGCAATTTCACCAAGGCTTGTTCCAGCGCCTCGACGTTCAACGGCTCGCGCGGTACCAGCAGCAGCGACTGATTCCAGTGCTGACGCTCGGGAATGGTTTGCTCGAAGAACCACTGTTGCACCGGTGCCAACGCCACCGTGCCAGTGGCGGGGCCTTGGTCGATCAATTGCTGTTCACCGCTGCGAGCGGCCTGGGCCAGGCTGCGGATGGTCTGGTGCTGGAACAGATCCTTGGGGCTCAGCACAATCCCGGCCTGTCGCGCCCGGCTGACCACTTGCATGGAGACGATGGAGTCGCCACCCAGTTCGAAGAAGTTGTCTTCCAGGCCGACACTGTCGATCGCCAACACCTCTTGCCAAATCGCGGCGAGGGCTTTTTCCAGAGCACTACGTGGCGCGACGTGTTCCCGTTGTTGCAGGGAACCGTCGATCGCCGGCAAGGCCTTGCGGTCGAGCTTGCCGTTGGGGGTCAGCGGCAGTTGGGCGAGGAACAGCAGGAATGCCGGGACCATGTAGTCCGGCAGATGCTGGCGCAGTGCCGCTTTCAGGGTTTCACGCAGGGTCGCCTGGGCGTCGATGTCATCCAGCAACGCCGGATCGGTCGGCACGATGTACGCGACCAGTTGCTGACCGTTGATGCCGTCCTGCGCCAGCACTGCCAGCTCGCGGACCGCGTCTTGCTGCAACAACCGGGCTTCGATTTCGCCCAGTTCGATACGAAAGCCACGGACTTTTACCTGATGGTCAATGCGACCGACGTATTGCAGCGTACCGTCGGCCTGGTAACGGGTCAGGTCCCCCGTGCGGTACAGGCGTTCGCCGTTGCTGGCGAACGGGTTCGGCACGTATTTTTCGGCGGTCATGCCCGGACGGGCCAGGTAACCGCGAGTGATGCCGGCACCGGCCAGATACAGTTCAGCCGACACACCCTGGGGCACCGGTTGCAGCTCGGCATCGAGGACATAGCTGGCGGTGTGTTTGAGCGGTCGGCCAATGTTCGCGCGGCCACCGGCCTCGCGGCGGGTCCAGGTCGAATAGGTGGTGTCTTCCGAGGGGCCGTACAGGTCGTAGACGTGTTCGACGGTGGGCTGCTGATACAGCGCCTCCACCAGGCTCTGTTTCAGCGGCTCGCCGGCAAGGTTGATGATGCGCACGCTTGGCGGGATCTGCCCGTCGCGCTGCAAGGCATTGATCGCCGATGGCACGGTGTTGATCAGGCGTACCTGATCCCGGGCCGGCAGATGCGGCAACTCCAGGGCGTTGCGGGCGATGATCAGCGAACCGCCGTTGGCCAGGGTGACGAACAGCTCCCACACCGACAGGTCGAAGCAGACCGAGGTCGACGCCAGGACACCTTGAATGTCTTCGCGGCTGTAGACCGATGTCGACCAGTCGATCAGCGCCAGCACGTTGTGGTGGGCGATGGCCACGCCTTTGGGTTTGCCGGTGGAACCGGAGGTGTAGATCACGTAGGCGAGGTTGTCCGGCGTGACGCGGGTCACTGGAACGCTGCCTGGGTAAGCCGCGAGCAGCGATTGCCTGTCGTCCATCAGCAGGACTTGAGTGTCGGCCGTCACGGTCAATGTCGCGGCGACTGCCTGCTCGGTCAGCAGCACCAGGGCGCGGCTGTCTTCAAGCATGTAGGCGACACGCTCGGCCGGGTAGTCCGGGTCGAGCGGAACATAGGCGCCACCGGCCTTGAGTACGGCGAGCAGCGCTACCAGCAGCGTGTCGGAACGCTGCATCGCCACGCCGACCCGGATTTCCGGGCCGACGCCCAACTCGATCAGTTTGTGGGCCAGACGATTGGCCTGGGTGTCGAGCTCGGCGTAAGTCAGTTGTCGGGCGGCGAACGTCACTGCCAGGGCAGTCGGGTTTGCCACGACTTGTTGGTTGATCAGCTCATGAATGCACAGGTCCTGGGCGAAGCTTTCGTCTGTGCAATTCCAGTCATGCACGATGCGCTGGTATTCGGTTTTTTCCAGCAGTGGCAAATCACTGATCCGCTGCCGCGAATCGCTGACCATGCCGTGCAGCAGGTGCGTCCAGTGCTGCGCCATGCGCGCGATGGTGGAGGCGTCGAACAGGTCGTTGGCGTAGGTCAGTGCGGCGTGCAGCTTGCCGCCCTTTTCATAGGTGTCGAGGGTCAGGTCGAACTGGGTGGTGCGCCCTTCCCACTCGATCACCCCCAGCGCCAGGCCGGACGCGGTGCTGACCGTGGAAATGTCCGCGACCTGCGGCTGGTGGTTGTACATCACCTGGAACAGCGGCGTGTGGCTGAGGCTGCGCTCCAGTTTCAAGGCTTCGACCAGGCGCTCGAACGGCAGGTCCTGATGAGCCTGGGCACCGAGGGCGGTTTCCTTGATGGCGCGCAGCAAGTCGTCGACCCGGGTCTGGCCATCTAGCTGGGTGCGCAGCACCTGGGTGTTGACGAAGAAGCCGATCAGGCCTTCGATTTCGGCGCGGTTGCGGTTGGCGATCGGCACGCCGACGCGAATGTCGGTTTGGCCGGTGTAGCGATGCAGCAGCACGTTGAAGGCGCCGAGCAGCAGCATAAATAGAGTGATGTTGTGCTTTTGTGCCGTGGCCCGCAGCTGCTCGGCCAATTGACCATCAACGGCGAATTCGTAACGGGTGCCGCGATAGCTGGGCATTGCCGGGCGCGGATGATCAGTGGGCAATTCCAGCACCGGGTGCTCGGCACCCAGTTGCGCCTGCCAGTAATCGAGTTGGCGCGCCTGCTCGCCGGCCTCCAGCCAGCGACGTTGCCACAGGGCGTAGTCGCTGTACTGGATCGGCAACGGCGCGAGTTGCGGTTGAGTGCACGCTTCAAAGGCGTCGTAGCAGCGGATGAATTCGTCGATCAGCACGTTCATCGACCAGCCATCGGACACGATGTGGTGCAGGGTCAGCAGCAGCACGTGTTCCTGGTCGGCGAGCTTGAGCAAGGTGACGCGCAGCAGCGGACCGACCGAGAGGTCGAACGGCAGCACGGATTGTCGTTCGGCCGCTTGGGCGACTGCCACTTCACGCTCGGCGGCCGGCAATGGGCTGAAATCCATATGTTCAATGACCAGCGGCGCACTGGCCGGCACTTGCAGCAAAGTGTCGTCGGCCTGGCGCTGGAACACCGTGCGCAGGGTTTCGTGACGCTCAACGAGGCTGGCGAACGCTTGCTCCAGGGCAGACAGGTTCAACTGCCCGGTCAGACGCACCGCCCCCGGCAGGTTGTATGCGCCGCTTTGCGGGTCCAGTTGCCAGAGAAACCACATGCGCTGCTGGGCGTAGGACAACGCTTGGCGATCCTCGGCCTCGACGCCGGCAGGGATCGGAAACCGGGCGAAATCAACGCCTTCCTTGTGCAAGGCCGCAAGGAACATCTGGCGCTTTTCCAGGGGCAACCCGATAAACCGGCGAGCAAGTTTCAAGGAGTCTTCAGCGTTCATTTCTGGGTATCCGGATCAGTGGCGGGAAGCACAAAGGCACGTCGTCCCTATAAAACGAATGCAGACCGGAAAAATTAGCGAATGAGAACAAGTATCACAAAGGAGGTTAACGGCGGGGGATGCACCCCCTGTAGGAGCTGGCTTGCCAGCGAAGGGGGTTCATCATTCAACATTGATGTTGGCTGGCCCGACGCCTTCGCTGGCAAGCCAGCTCCTACAGGGGCCCGGTGGGTCAGCCAACGTTGATGTCGCCTGTCATGGCCTCTTCGCTGGCAAGCCAGCTCCTACAGGGATGGCGGTGGGTCAGGCAACAGCGTTGTCGCCTGGGGCCGGTGATCGAGGGGTCAGGCGCTGGCGGCCATGGCATGCCGCCGATGATGAACCTCAAGCTGATCCTTGATCACCCGCAACACCTTGGCCTCGTGCTCATGGATAAAGAAGTGTCCGCCGGCCAGCATGTCCACGGAAAAACTGCCGTGGGTTTCCTTGCGCCAGCCGATCAACTGTTCGGTGGTGGCGCGGTCGTCCTTGCCGCCGAGCACATGCACCGGGCACTTGAGCAACGGCCGCTGCACGGGTTCGAAACGCCCGCACAACTGGAAATCGGCGCGCAGCACCGGCAGCGTCAGGCTCATCAGCTCTTCATTGGCCAGGACTTCTTCGCTGGTGCCGTTGAGGGTACGCAATTGCTCGATCAACTCGGCGTCCGACTTGGGCTCGGCAAAACCCCGGTCGTAATCGGCACGCAGGGTCGGCGCAGCGGTGCCCGAGGCAAACAGCGCCACCGGCTCCGGGCAACCCAGCGAGCGCAAGGCATGCGCCATTTCACAGGCCAGCAACGCGCCCAGGCTATGGCCGAACAAGGCGTAGGGTGCCTTGAGCGTGGTTTTCTGTTCATGGGCCAGTTGCAGCGCCAGGCGCCGCATGTCGGTGTGCAACGGCTCGCCAAAACGCGCGCCACGCCCGGGCAGTTCCACGGGCTGCAGTTTCAGCCACTCCGGCAACTTGCGCCGCCAGCGGCTGTAGACCATGGTGCTCGCGCCTGAATAGGGCAGGCACAGCAATGTCAGCTGGGTCACCGGGCTTACCTCGATAGTTGTCTGTTAAGAGAACGGATGAGGCGGAGTCTGAATTAGTCGAAGATCCAAATGTGGGAGCGAGCCGGCTCCGGGCGGCGTTCCGACGAAGGCGATGTATCCGGCACCATTGATGCCGACTGACACTCCGCCTTCGTCGGAACGCCGCCCGGAGCCGGCTCGCTCCCACAGTTAATCTTTATTTCAAGTGGCGAAAGCTTTGCACCGCCGAACCGAGCACCACAGCCCCCGCCCCGATCGCCACCCAAAACCCGCTGCGGGCGCCAAAGGCATCTACCAGCCACCCCGAACTGGCCGCTCCAATCGCCACGCCGATACTCAACCCGGTCACCAGCCAGGTCAGGCCTTCGGTAAGTTTGGCCGGCGGTACGATTTGCTCCACCAACGCCATCGCCACAATCAGCGTCGGCGCAAAAAACAGCCCCGCGACAAACACCGCCAGCGACAACCCGAGAATGTTCGCCGCCAGCAGCAACGGCAAGGTGGTCACCGCCGTCGCGACCCCGCCGTACAAAAACAACCGAGGCAACGGCACTTTCGAACGCAGCGCACCGAACGCCAGCCCGGCCATGCATGAACCGATGGCATACACCGACAGCACAATGCTCGCCGCCGCCGGTTGGCCCTGCTGCTGGGCGAAGGCGACGCTGACCACATCTATCACACCGACGATGGTGCCCATGGCGACCATCAACAGCACCAGCCATTGAATCTCGCTGGAACGAATGATCGAACCTTGATGATGTTCTTCATGGGGATGCACTGGCGGCTCGGTGTCGCGTTGCAACACAAACGCGGTGACCCCGATCGCCAGCATCAGCAACGCCGCCAAGGGCCCGGCCTCGGGAAACGCCACCACGCACAACCCTACCGACAACGGCGGTCCGACGATAAAGCACACTTCGTCGAGCACCGACTCCAGGGCATAGGCAGTTTGCAGCTCGGGCTGGCCGCGATACAACTCGGTCCAGCGCGCCCGCACCATCGCCGACATGCTTGGCATGCAACCAGCCAGCGCGGCGAACAGGAACAAGGTCCAGTCCGGCGCCTGCAGGCGGGTACAGAGCAACACCAGCAACAGCGCCCCGCCACCGATCAGCGCCGAGATCGGCAAAATGCGCCGCTGCCCGAAACGGTCCACCAGCCGCGACACCTGCGGTGCGCAAAATGCCGTGGCCAAGGCAAAGGTGGCGGCCACCGCACCCGCCAGTCCGTAACCACCCTGCAACTGCGAGAGCATGGTGATCAGGCCGATGCCGGTCATGGAGATGGGCATGCGCGCGATCATGCCCGCCAGCACAAAAGCTCGGGCGCCTGGGGCTTTGAATAGCTCGCGGTAGGGGTTTGCCATGGGGTGCAGGTCTCGACAAGGGCCTGCAAGTTGCCATAAGGCCGATCGTGGGGGAAGCAGGTAATTGTTGGCTGAATGTGAAGGCCTTGAAGATCAAAAGATCGCAGCCTGCGGCAGCTCCTACAGAGAGTCGGGGATGCCGAAGTTTTGCGGATAACGCGGTCAATGTAGGAGCTGCCGCAGGCTGCGATCTTTTGATCTTGCCGCTGAACTCTTGAAGCATTCGGCCAGTCAGCTACTTAAGCCCTCAATTCAAGGTGCTGACATTTATGCAGCTATCCCTCGCCCAACAAGTCGCCCTGGTCACCGGCGCCAGCTCCGGCATCGGCGCCGCTGCTGCCAAGGCCTTGGCCGCTGCCGGTGCCGCGGTGGTGATCAACTACCATTCCCAGGCCGAACCCGCCGAAGCACTGGCCCGACAGATCAATCATGAAGGCGGTCGCGCCATCGCCATCGGTGCCGACGTATCCAAAGAGGAGGACGTCGAGCGGCTGTTTGCGCAAACCCTCGATGCCTTCGGCTGTCTGGACATTCTGGTGGCCAATTCCGGGATGCAGAAAGACGCCGCCATCGTGGACATGACCCTCGACGACTGGAACCAGGTAATCGGCGTCAACCTCACCGGGCAATTCCTCTGCGCCCGCGCCGCGCTACGGATTTTCAATCAACAAGGCATCCGCGAAGGCGTGTCCCGGGCCGCCGGCAAGATCATCCACATGAGCTCGGTGCATCAGCGGATTCCCTGGGCCGGTCACGTCAATTACGCCGCGTCCAAGGGCGGCGTCGACATGCTGATGCAAACCCTCGCCCAGGAAGTCAGCCACCAGCGAATCCGCATCAATGGCATCGCGCCGGGGGCGATTCGCACGGCGATCAACCGTTGCGAAACTGAAGGCGCCGCCGGGCACGACCTGCTCAAACTCATCCCCTACGGCCGGGTCGGCGAGGTCGAAGATATCGCCAACGCGGTGGTCTTCCTCGCTTCCGATGCGTCCGACTACATCGTCGGCACCACCCTGTTCATCGACGGCGGCATGAGCCTCTACCCGGAGTTTCGCGGCAATGGCTGATCATCATCTTGAACGACAAAGCGCCATCGACGCCCACGGCATCATCGGCGACATGCGCAGTGCGGCGCTGGTCAATGACAAGGGCAGCGTGGACTTTTTCTGCTGGCCTGAGTTCGACAGTCCGTCGATCTTCTGCTCGCTGCTGGACACGCCCGAGGCGGGGATTTTCCAACTGGCGCCAGACCTGCCCGACGCCCGCCGCGAACAGATTTACCTGCCGGACACCAACGTCCTGCAAACCCGCTGGCTCAGCGACCGCGCAGTGGTGGAAGTCACCGACCTGCTGCCCATCGGCGACAGCGAGGATGATCTACCGGTGCTGATGCGCCGGGTGCGGGTGGTCAGTGGCCAGGTAACCATTCACATGCGCTGCGCCGTGCGCCATGACTACGCGCGCGCCAGGACCCGCGCACGCATGGATGACCGACACGTGACCTTCGCGGCCGCCGACCAGCCTTCCCTGCGCCTGTCTTCAGACCAGGTGCTGCGTATCGAAGACAATGCGGCGGTCGCCGAATTCACCCTCGAACAGGACCAGAGTGCCGAGTTCCTGCTCGGCGGCATCGACGATCCGCGCTTCAAGGAAGGAGGCGCCATTCTGTGCCTGGAGCGCACCCTGAAGTACTGGCGCGACTGGTCCGGCCAATCCAATTACCGGGGGCGCTGGCGGGAGATGGTCAATCGCTCGGCCCTGGCCCTGAAGCTGCTGACCTCGCGCAAACACGGGGCGATCCTCGCTGCCGCCACCTTCGGTCTGCCAGAAACGCCTGGCGGCGAACGCAACTGGGATTATCGCTACACCTGGATCCGCGATGCGTCATTCACCGTCTACGCGTTCATGCGCCTGGGTTTCGTGCAGGAAGCCAACGACTACATGCGCTGGTTGCGCGGGCGGGTCAGCGATTGCCAGGGCAAGCCGATGAAAATCAACATCCTCTACGCCATCGACGGGCGCCAGGAATTGCCGGAAACCGAACTGTCGCACCTGTCCGGCCATGGCGGTGCGGTGCCGGTGCGCATCGGCAATCAAGCTTATGATCAAATCCAGCTCGACATCTTCGGCGAGCTGATGGACGCGGTGTACCTGGTCAACAAATACGGTGACGCCATCTCCCATGAGGGCTGGAAACACGCTGTGGAGGTGGTTGATCAGGTATGTGAAAACTGGCAGCAAAAGGATGTGGGCATCTGGGAAATGCGCGGTGAGCAACATCACTTCCTGCACTCGAGGCTGATGTGCTGGGTGGCCCTGGACCGAGCCATTCGTCTCGCCTCCAAACGCTCGTTGCCCGCGCCGTTCGCCCGCTGGGACCAGACCCGACAGGCGATCTACGTCGACATCTGGGAAAACTTCTGGAACGAAGAGCGCGGGCATTTCATCCAGCACCTCGGTGGCACCGCCCTTGACGGCTCGATGCTGTTGATGCCTCTGGTGCGTTTCGTCAGCGCCAAGGATCCGCGCTGGCTCTCGACCCTGCAAGCCATCGAAAAAACCCTGGTGCGCGACGGCATGGTCTACCGCTACCGCAACGAAGACAGCCAGATCGACGGCCTCGCCGGCACCGAAGGCGCCTTTGCCGCCTGCTCGTTCTGGTACGTCGAATGCCTGGCCCGCGCCGGTCAGGTGGAGAAGGCCCATCTGGAATTTGAACAACTGCTGCGCTTTGCCAATCCGTTGGGGTTGTATGCCGAAGAATTCGACAGCCATGCCCGGCACCTGGGCAATACACCACAAGCGCTGACACATCTGGCGCTGATCAGCGCAGCGTGTTTTCTCGATCGGAAATTGAGTGGGGAGAAGAATTACTGGCAGCCTTGAGACCAAGTCGCCCCCTTCGCGAGCAGGCTCGCTCCCACATTAAATCGCGAGTGAACACACTACTTGCGAACACCTCGGATCAAATGTGGGAGCGAGACCGGCTTGCCGGCGAAGGGGCCATCCGCCACAACACATGACGGGATGAATAGCGGCGAAAGAACCGGCGGGCTGTGTAGGACACCTCCTACAACCAGTAAACAAATCTGTCGAACCACCACGAAATACCGCACTTCCATAGCCGTTAATCGTTTGTTGCCAGCCGCTACATCCCCCCCTAACATCCCCCCTCAACGGGCACAGCGGAGCTGTCCAACAAAACCCGAATTCAAGGAACCAGAATGACCCAGCGCATCCACCGCAGCATCGACACCCCACTCCGCTCAGGCCTGAACCGCGACGAACTGTGGGAAGCCGCCGACAAGGGCCTGATCAAATGCTGGGAAATCGGCCGCCAACGCGCCGCCCGCTTCCCGGACCTTGCCCAACGATGCCTCGCCGATGAATTGCCGGTGCTGGGCTGGAAAGGCGGCGTCAGCCGTAGCCTGAAGAAACTCGAAAAATACGGATCCCTCAAATACCTCGCCCAATGGCAGGGGTTGCGTGGGGAGGATCTGGATATCGATCTGAGTGAAGAACGGGCGGTGACCTGTTCACGGACCAGAATGGTGGTGACCTTTACGCCGGATCGATCGAAGTACTTCAATCAGGTGGCGGAAGCCGAAACATAAAACGCAGGTCAAAACAGTCTATCTGGAGTGTTGAATGAACAATGACGTGCCGATAAAACATGTCCTGACCCCAGGTCTGAACCTCGCCTATGAAGAACACGGCCCCACCACCGGCGAGCCGATCATCCTGCTCCACGGTTTCCCCTACTCCCCTCGCGCCTACGACGTAATCGCCCTGGTGCTCGCCGCGGAGGGCTACCGCGTCATCGTCCCGTACTTGCGTGGCTATGGCCCGACCCGTTTCAATAGCGCGGACACCCCGCGCTCCGGGCAACAAGCCGCCCTTGCCCAGGACTTGCTCGACCTGATGGATGCCCTGTCCCTCAAACAAGCGGCCCTCTGCGGCTACGACTGGGGCGGTCGGGCGGCGTGTATCGTTGCGGCGCTGTGGCCGGAGCGGGTTCGCTGCCTGGTCACAGGCGACGGCTATAACCTTCAGGATATTCCCCACTCGACCCGACCGCGGGACCCGGAAACCGAACACCGGCTGTGGTACCAGTACTACTTCCACACGCCTCGCGGCGTCGAAGGCCTGACTGAAAATCGCCGAACCCTGTGTGAATTACTCTGGAAATTGTGGTCACCGACCTGGAAAAAGGGTCCAGAGTTGTACTCACTAAGCGCTCCGGCCTTCGATAACCCGGATTTCGTCGAGGTAGTGATTCACTCTTACCGCCACCGCTTCATGTACGCCCTTGGCGATCCGGCGCTGGAGTGGATGGAAGAGACGCTAGCCAGGCAGCCACCGATCAGCGTGCCGACGATCTCCCTCTGTGGTGCCGACGATGGCGTAGGCCCTGCACCGGAAGTCGATGAAGATGCCGAGCACTTCACCGGACGCTACGAACGGCGAGTGCTGGCGGGCGTCGGGCATAACATTCCCGAAGAAGCGCCCGAAGCGACGGTCAAGGCATTACTGGATCTGCTTGAGCACTGACGGAAAAACGCTCGCGAAAGGCCTGCGGCGTCACCCCCATGGCTCGCAGGAAACTGCGCCGAAGCGTCTCTTCACTGCCGAACCCGCACTGCACCGCCACCCGTTTGATCGGCACACCCGTGTCGCTGAGCAAGCGCCGGGCGGTCTCTACCCGAATCAGTTCGATGGCCCGCGCCGGGGTCTGGCCGGTGTCGGCGCGATAGTGGCGCACGAAGCTGCGCTCGCTCATGCCGGCCTGCAGCGCCAGGGTCGGGATGCCGAGGTCCATGCTGAGGTTTTCGCTGATCCAGGCGTGAAGGTCGTCGAAACGGCTGCCTTCCTTTTGCAGGGACAAGGTCACGCTGAACTGTGACTGGCCGCCCGGACGCTTGAGGAACACCACCAGTTGCCGAGCGACTTCCAGCGCCATATTGCGGCCCAGGTCTTCCTCGACCATGGCCAGTGCCAGGTCGATACCGGCAGTGACGCCGGCCGAGGTCCACACCGGGCCGTCGTTGATGAAGATCGGGTTGGGCTCGACGCGCAGGCGTGGGTGCATCTGCGCCAACTGCTCGCAACGGGTCCAGTGGGTCACCACTCGCCGGTCATCGAGCCAGCCGCTGGCCGCCAGCAAAAACGCCCCGGTGCAGACCGATGACACCCGTCGACACCCCGTCGCATGTTCACGCACCCAAGCCACCAGCGACGCATCATTCGCCGCTGCATAGACACCCCAGCCGCCAGCGATGACCAAAGTGTCACTCCCCTCCTCGGGCAATGGCTCGGCCAGCAGCGCCAACCCGGCCGACGACATCACCGCCCCGCCGCCGCTGGCGATTACTGCCGGCGCATAGGGCGGCGGTAAACCTTTCTGGCGGGCAATGTCGTTGGCCGAGGCGAACACCTGCAACGGCCCGGTGACATCGAGCAGTTGCACGTTGGCAAATGCCAGGACGCGGATGGTTTTCGGCATTTTGGCGTAATTCGTGGGGTGATTGGCGTATGCGCCAAATCCTACGAGCCTAGAGTGAAGCCGTCCACCCACTTCATGAGAAAAACACCATGACGTTGCAGATCGGTTTTCTGTTGTTTCCCCAGGTTCAACAACTGGACCTGACCGGCCCTTACGACGTATTGGCCTCGCTGCCGGACGTGAAGGTGCATTTGATCTGGAAGGACCTGGTGCCGGTCACCGCGAGCACCGGCCTGGTGCTGAAGCCGACCGTTACCTTCGACGATTGCCCGGCACTGGATGTGATCTGCGTTCCCGGTGGCAGCGGCGTCGGGCCATTGATGGAAGATGACGAGACGCTGGACTTCATCAAGGCTCAGGCGGCCAACGCGCGTTACGTCACGTCGGTGTGCACCGGCGCACTGGTGCTCGGCGCAGCGGGTCTGCTCAAGGGCAAGCGTGCCACGACTCACTGGGCCTACCACGACCTGCTCACACCATTGGGTGCCATTGCGGTGAAGGACCGGGTCGTGCGCGACGGGAATCTGTTGACCGGAGGCGGGATTACCGCGGGGATCGATTTTGCCCTGACCCTGGCGGCTGAGTTGTTTGATAAGGACACAGCGCAGCTGGTGCAACTGCAGCTGGAATACGCTCCGGCGCCGCCGTTTGCTTCGGGCAGTCCCGAGACCGCTCCGGGCAACGTACTGGAGCAAGCCCGGCAACGTGCGGCCGGTTCGTTGAAATTACGCTCTGAAATCACCGCACGAGCAGCCGCGAAGCTCGAACAGATGCCAGCACGCTGATCCATTCCGGCCGGCAGTCAGTCATGGCTGCCGGTGCTTGCGGGCCAGGTTGATGCCCAGAGGACTTTCCATCGCTCAAAAAAAAAACCCGCCTAAGCGGGTTTCTCAAGACCATACGACATCCTGTCTGCGGCCATCCAGGCCTATGGTCGATCATCCGTGATCCTGAGTGCATCCTGCGACTCAGTTGATGGATCCAGAATAAGCGCTTCGCGCAAGCATAAACAGAGGACATACCAGCGCTCTGGTGTAAGCGATTGACCATCCGGGGCCTGAATCCCACAGGATGATCAGTGGCATTTCAACCGGACGAAAAAAAACCCGCCGAAGCGGGTTTTTCCCAAGACCATGGTCGACTCCCTGTCGGAAGCGTTCCTTGCTGATGGTCGATCATCCGTGATCCTGAAGCACTTCCTGTGCTTCAGTTGATGAGGTGAGATTACGCTTCGGATCCAATCCATAATAGACGACATCGTTACTTTCGCGTGTAAGACATTCGCTATACCCACCCTGTCGAATAACCCGGGGACACTTCAAATAGCGAGCATGGAAGCCGCGACTTTCGCGACTATCGCCATGCAACACAACGACATCACGCGGACATCGCGGGTACATCGTTCATGCGCACCGGCAGCAAACGCCTGCCAGGGGTGATGATCGGCTCGCCGTCCGGCACCAGCACCCAGCGAGTCAGCCTGGTTCGAACATGCAGCGTTCACTATCCCTGAAGCTCCCGCGCCTTGGCAGTGTCGGCCAGAAACTTTTCAATGTTGTTCATCTGCTCCTCCCAGCCCCGGCTGTCCATGCGAAATGCCTTTTCCCGACGCGACTGGGGAATATGATCAAAACCGGACTCGGACACCTTCAGCAACGTGCCTTCGTCGTGATCTTCCAGCTCGAACTTCACCAGCGTGGTCGGCTCCTGGGAATAGTCGATATCCGTTTTCACCGCATACGGGTGCCAGCGGAAGGAAAACACCCGCTCAGGCTCGACCCGTTCGACCAGCACATTCCACAATACGTGCTCATAACCGGGGTAGGTAACTTGCCCCTGGGTCCACTCACCGGCAACAAAACGCTTGCCTTCCAGCGCCACGCCAAACCACTGGCCGAACGCTTCGGCATGGGCCAGCACACGCCACACGTGCGAACGCGGCGCTTTGAGCAGGATCTTCCTTTCGATGCGATCTGATGCTGGATTCATAAGTCACCTCCTGTACTGAACAGTAGGCCTGTAAGACCACAAGACCAACCCTAAGTTGTATCAATCGGGCTGCGCAAGCAACCCTGTCTGTAGTATTTGGCTGCATTTACGGCGGTAAGTTCGCAATTTCCCTCCACTTCTCCCTCCACCACAGAGGTTGCCCCGGACGTCACTAGGGGTTGGCCACCCGCTTGGCTACACTGCACCTCTATTTCCATGCCACAGCGAGAATCTCCATGCACCCACGCGTTCTTCTGGCGTTGACGCCTTTGCTGTTCACCTCCGTTGCCCATGCTGTGGACTGCGACAATGCCGCGGATCAGACCACGATGAACCAGTGTGCGGCGCAGCAGAACAAGGCGGCGGACAGGGAATTGAATGCGCTTTACCAGCAGATCACTGCGCGCTTGAAGGTCGATCCCGAGAGCAAAAAACTGATGGTGGGTGCGCAGCGAGCGTGGGTTTCGTTTCGGGATGCCGAATGCAAGTTTTCCGCCTCAGCGGTGGAAGGTGGCAGTGCTTATCCGCTGATCTACAGCAATTGCATCACTGACCTGACCAAGGCGCGGGTGGAGACGTTCAAGAATTACTTGAAGTGCCAGGAGGGGGATTTGGGGTGTCCGGTGCCGGGGGCCTGATTTTTTTGGTGTTCTTGAGGGCCTCTTCGCGAGCAGGCTCGCTCCCACATTGGAATTTCAGAGAACACAAGTTTTGTGTACGACTGAAAACCACTGTGGGAGCGAGACCGGATTGCCGGCGAAGGCGTCAGTGCAGGCGCCGTATTACCGGACAAATATCTGCGCCGTCGTGATCGCCATATCCCCACCCGGCAATTTGATGCTGCCGATCTGCTTCATGGTCTCGGGATCGAAGATCGCCACGTCGTTGAACGTCCCGGCCAGGTAGATCTTGCTCCCGTCCTTGTTGAAGGAAATGCAGTAGTAGGAGTGATCCAGCGTCGCCGCCTGGAGCATTGTCTTCTGCTTGATGTCGTACTTGGCCAGGCGGTTGAGTACGCCGAACATCAGGTTCGGATCCTTCGGTGAGCGCATGCCACTGAAGTAGATCTCCGTCAGCGGACCGAAGTCGGTGGTTTCGGTCTTGCCGGTTTTCAGGTCGATGCTGAACAGTCCATAGAGGTACTCGGCGGTCGCCGGGTCCTGCTTTTTGTCCTTGAATTTCGCCGTGGTGTAGAGCAGCGAGAAGTCATGGCGAAAGGTCTGCTGGTTCCACACGTAGAGCACGTCCGGCGCGCTGTAGTTCGGGCGTTTCCAGTGGCGGCTGGGGATCAGCACGTCGAACTTGCCGGTTTTTACATCGACCTTGTAGATGTCCGCCCCGGCCACATACAGCGTGCCATCGTCGCCACTCTGCATGATGGTCAGCTGGCGGGGTGCCGGGAAACTGCGCACCGGCTTGGCGTCCAGGCCGGCGTCGGTGGCGTAGACATCCAGGCGAGGCTGCTGCACTTCGTAACGGTCATTGAGCATCAGTGTCGGGTTGGCAATGGCGAACAGTTCCTTGCCGTCATGGCTGACGGTGAAGGCGAACATCGACTTCGCTTTCTCCCCCGGCTTCTGGGTGATGCTGGCGTGGAACACCTGCTTGCAGCTGTCGAGTTCGACGCCGTAGACATCGGCGTAGTGGTTGTTCAGCACGTAGGCGGTCTTGCGATCCGGCGACATCTGCACGCTGCCGGGACCGAAAGCGTCGGGCATCTTGCAGGTCTTGAACAGGGTGTCCGTGGCCAGGTCGATGACGTGCAGGTTATTCGGGTAATTGGTGGTCACCATGTACTCGTGACCGGTTTCGAGCGCAGTGTTTTCATCGGCCAGAACGTTAAGCGAACAGGCGCTCAGGACGGCGAACGCGGCCAGGCCGCAGGCTTTGATGCTGTGCATGCTGGAATCCTTCTATCAGTCCGACTGCTTTCTATGGACGATCATTTGTCTTTTGGAAAGACAGTCCCGAGGTTGCGCCAGTTGTCGTTGGACGCCTGGGCATCCTTGTTCCAGTCCGGGTAGGTGCTCATCATGTCGGGCACCTGGGCCGGCCACCAGCAAGGGTCGGAGCAGCCATACAGGTCGGATTCCATCGGCTGGCACAGCGACGACACTCCGCCAAAGGCGTCGATTTCCCAGCCCGGGTCGGTGGTCGAGGCACAACCGGCGACTGAACTCATCGCCACCACTTCTTCGATGCGGTTTTCGGCCGCGGCCTCATCGAGTTTCAGCGCTTTGTTATTGATTGCCTTGAGATGTTTCATATCAGTGAGCCTTGCGCGGAGTGATGTAGCTGCTGATAAACGCAGGGTTGTGGGCCATGATCCGGGTGTAGACCTCGATGCCGAAGTCGACCCAGTCACGCATCAGTTCGCAGTAGTGGTAGGTCGGATGGGTCGGGTCGCCGTACCGTGCATAACTCTCGTGGTAGCAGCCGCCGGAGCACAGGTTGCGGATCTGGCAGTCTTCGCAGCCGGTGTTGGTGCGGTCCAGGCGCTGGGACAGGAAGTCGTTCAACTCGACCTGCTTCACACCGCTGTGGACGTTGCCGAAGGTCGGCAACGATGAACCGGTAAAGCGGTGGCACAGGTTCAGCTCGCCCTTGTGATCCACCGCCAGCATCTTCAGGCCCGCGCCGCACGGCAGGGCTTTCTTGTGGCCTTCGTGGATGTCGGTGATCAACTGGTGCAGGTTGGAGAACCCGATGTTGCGGTGCTCCAGCGCCGCTTCCAGGTAACGTCGGCCGAGCTTCTTCATGTTGGCGAAGACCTCGATCAGCTCGTCACTGGAGAGGTTGAAGGTGCTGATGTCACCGGAGGTCACCGGGGCAAACCCGACTTCGGCAAACCCCAGTTCATTGAACAGGTGATCCCAGATGGTTTCGACGTCGGTGACGCCGGTGGTCAGGGTGACGCGGGCACCGACCGGGCGGCTGTTGTAGCGCGACAGCAGCATCTCGGCTTTGCGCCGCACCACGTCGTAAGTGCCCTGCCCGCCCACGGTGATGCGGTTGCGGTCGTGCACGGTTTTCGGTCCGTCGATACTGACCGAGAGCCCGAAGCGGTGGGCATTGAGATAGTCCACGGTCTCTTCGGTGAGCAGCGTGGCGTTGGTGGTCATGACGAACTCGACGAACTTGCCGGCCTCGCGGAAACGCTTCTCGCAATAATCGACCATGTACTCGATCAGCTTGCGATTGCTCAGCGGCTCGCCGCCAAAAAACACCACGGTGAAACGCTCTTCATCCGGGGATTCGCGCAGCAGCATTTCCACCGACGCCACTGCCGTATCGATGTCCATTTTCTTGCCGGCCGACGGCTTGTCGAGGTCTTCCTTGTAGCAGTAGGTGCAGCTCAGGTTGCAGCCGGTGTTGACGTTGAGCACCACGGTATTGATCGCCGTGCGTTCGACCCGCTTGGTACCGATGTCCGGGGTCAGCGGCGAGCCGTCGCTGACCAGTTCCAGGGCCATCAGTTCGCGCAGGGTCTCGGTGATTTCCTCGCCGTTGAAGCGCGCGGCCAGGCGCTGAATCAGGTCATCCGACGAACAGCCGGGACCGCGCAATGTATCGATGATGGTGCCAGTCAGCTCATCGCTGGCGAACAGCGAACTGCTGGGGATGTGAAACAGCATGCGGTCGGCATCGACATGCACTTCGTGCAGGTTCCGTTCGACCAGATTCAAAATAGCGCCCATTGCAACCTCCTGTGCAAACCCCGTTCTACGGGGCCTGCGGTCATTCCGAAAAGTGTGTGAAACGGTGAACAGTCAAGCCAGCTCACGTACTCGACATCACGGAATGGGTGGATTGTTCCAGCGCTGCACGGTGACGACCATCTGGCCTTCGCCGGTCAGGGATTTCCCTGCGTCGTCGACGGCGGCGATCACCTTGAGGTTGCCGGCATTGTTGGTGGACATTTTACGTTGCGGGTTCGGCCCGGCGTCCCCTGGTGTGAATACGCCGCTGTCGGCCTGCATGGTGCCGGCGAACTTGACGTCCTCATCTTCCCTGGCGCGATCGTCGAAGGCTTCGACCGACCACTGCGCCGGGAATACGCCGATGCGATACGGCTTGCCGTCGGCGCCCTTGCCCCAGGCTTCGGCATCGAACCGACCCTGGACTTTCGGCGTCGAACCGCCGCCATCACCGATTCGCGCCACCGAGAATTCGGGCACGACCCTGACTTCGGCGATTTTGCTGTAGACCGACAGGGTCGGGCCTTTCAGCGTGCCGACGGTGACGTTGCGCAGACCCGGCTGGGCATTGGCAGCAGCCTTGAGCTTGACCTTGATCCGTTCCGGGGTCTGCTCGACGACTTCGACCACTGCCACACCTTTGCCGAAGTTCGGCTTACCGGTGAGACCGCTGCCGATCAGCGTGACTTCAGTTTCGGCGCCAGCCTTCAGGTAGCCCGGCTGCACCGCCAGCAAACGACTGGAACCCTGTTTGGCGGCAATGAAGTCCAGACCGCGTTCGTCATGCTCGGCCTCGAACATCCGGCCCTGCATCGCATTGCCTTGGGCGGCGAACACCTGACGCATGGTCACGCCATCGATGGTCACGTTGCCGCGCCATTCGTAGCCGGTGTAGAGAATCGCGCTGCCGTCACCGTTGAACGGGCTGCCATCGGCGTATTGGCCTTTGACGCTGACCTTGAACGTGTCGCTGCCATCGGCCGTGACGCTCATCACCCCAGCCAGTTCGGCCCTGCCGGGTAAGTGGCCGCTGAAACTCCAGTCCCCGACCAGCGCTTCGGCTTTCGGTGCGGTGCTCTGCCATTTTTTCCAGGCCGGGTTGTCCAGCGGATAACGCTTGGCCAACAGCGGCACCATTTCTTTGCGAGCCAGGTCGAACCAGTCGCGGTCACGAGACAGGGCCTGGTATTCCAGGGACGGCCATTGGCCGAGGTGGAAATTCACCAGACGCTCCCACTCCTGGGCGGGACGCCGTTGCAGGGCGACCCGTGCACCGGAGTGGCAGCGGCCACACATCTGGCTGGTCTGGTCGTCGAACTTCTCGACGATATTGAGCCGCCGCTCCAATGCATAACGTACGCCGTCGGTCTCGCTTGGGGCCAGACCCTGGGTGTCAGCAAGGTATTTGACCAGGGTACGGCGGTCGTCATCGCTGATTTGCAAACCGTGCATGACCTGCATGCGGGCGATGCTCATCAGCCAGCCTTCCGGGGTCTTGCGCTGGTGACTGATGCGGCTCAGGGCGTTGTCCGCTTCGGGGGTATGACAGCCCTGACAGGTTTCCTTGAGGATGGTCTGGGCGTCGCGAGCTGCCAGGCTGTAGGGCGAATGCAGCGCCACACAGGCCGCCACGGCCAGCAGGCTGGCGCTCAGGCCTGATCGGAGTTTTCTCTTCATCAACGTCGAACCTCGCACGGTGCTTTCTTATTTTTGTGGCTTATCGTTTTTAGGGTCTCTGCCGTCGGCGGCGAACCGCTGACGGAGGCAAGAGAAACGTCTGCAATGAGCAATACACGGAGCGTGCCAGCTTGCCGATTACCTTTTCTATCAAGCAGTTACCTGAAGACAAGGCCTGCCGGTTGCGTCTGGACGAGATCGACGGCGTCTAATATCGCGACAGGAGTTGCACTCTGAGACAGCATACGTGCCGCGGCCGGGACAGTTCATCGCCCGACGATTGACGACAACCCTGTGCAAGCGCGAAATGGGTATTCACCGATTGCGGACAGGGGATACAAAATGGCAAGCATCACTGTCCTGGCGGGGGACTTTCTGCAGGGTGATGGAGAGTACAGAGACGGCGTTTTCACCCTCAGGACGTCGCTTCACCCGTGGCCCGGCATTACCCTGCCGCTCTCTTCATTCAAGAGCGTAGAAGTGGCCAATGAGGGTTCTATCAACAACATCAAGGATGCCATCGGCTTCGGCGTCGCCGGCGCCATGCTGCTCGGTCCCATCGGGGCCATTGCCGGTTTCATGTTGGCCGGCAAGGAAACCGAAGTGACTTTTCTGGCGACGCTCAAGGATGACAGGAAGCTACTCGCTGCCGTGGATGGCAACACATACGACGAGATTTACCGGAAGTTTTCCACCTGATCGATCAGCATCGATCAGCGCAGGCCGTACCGTATCCCGACGGTGCGGCCTGACGCCAATTCAGGTGCTATAAGTGGGTTGAATGCTTTTGTGAGCCTCGATTTCTTGCCGCATGTCCGCCACCAGCGAGGCGATGGCATGGGGACTGTCCAGTGTCCGCAGGGGAACATGGGTCGCCACCAGATCCACTTTGCCAGTCATGCAATCGCAAACCCGAATGGTCAGGGACTGGTCTGCCTCCATGACGCACGTGCACACGGCGGGCAGCATTTTGTGTTCGATGATGTTTTGAATTTCCAGGGTTGAAAGGAACATTACGACCTCCCTCGCAATTGCCGGATAAACGGTTCGTCATTTCATTCCCCCGAGCCAGAAAATTCTATTCCTCAATGATGGGAGCCTCAAGGTCGCAACCCGGTTGCTCGTCGTCTCATATTGTCGCAATTTGCAACAGTCCCGTAGCCCCTCCATTCCCTTGAGTGCCCCTGAACCCCGCCGACAAAGGGCGGCCCGGCACATGCGGGCACTTGGCACAGCCATTGCGAAAGCCTTGTTCTCACGAACAACAAGAGGCCTCGCCATGTCCCTCCCCTATCTGCTTCCCGCCACTTCGGCATTTATCCAGCGCGCCCCGCGCATGCTTATCGGTGGTGACTGGGTCGAGGCCGCCGACGGCCAGACCATGCCCCTGCACAACCCGGCGACCGGCGAAGTGCTGTGCGTGGTGCCACGGGCCACACCTGAGGATGTCGACCGTGCCGTGCTGGCCGCCCGTCAGGCGTTCGACGATTCGGCCTGGACCCTCACCCGGCCTCGGGAGCGGCAGAACCTGCTGTGGAAACTCGCCGAACTCATGGAGCGCGACGCCGAACTGCTGGCGCAACTGGAATGCCTGAACAACGGTAAAAGCGCCGCGGTCGCCCAAGTGATGGACGTGCAGCTGTCCATCGACTTCCTGCGCTACATGGCCGGCTGGGCGACCAAGATCGAAGGTTCCAGCGTCGAAGTGTCGATGCCGTTGATGCCCAACGATCAATTCCACAGTTTTATCCGTCGCGAAGCAGTGGGCGTGGTCGGGGCCATCGTCGCCTGGAACTTCCCGCTGCTGCTGGCCTGCTGGAAACTCGGCCCGGCTCTCGCCACCGGCTGCACCGTGGTGCTCAAGCCCGCCGACGAAACCCCTCTGAGCGCATTGAAACTCGCCGAACTGGTGCTGGAAGCCGGTTATCCCGAAGGCGTGTTCAACGTGGTGACCGGCACGGGTATCACTGCAGGTTCGGCGCTGACCCACAACCCATTGGTGGACAAGCTGACCTTCACCGGTTCCACCGCCGTGGGCAAGCAGATCGGCAAGATCGCCATGGACTCCATGACCCGGGTCACCCTGGAACTGGGCGGCAAATCACCCACCATCGTCATGGCCGATGCCGATCTCAAGAGCGCCGCCGTTGGCGCCGCCAGCGCGATTTTCTTCAATCAGGGCCAGGTGTGCTGTGCCGGGTCCAGGCTGTATGTGCAGCGCAAGCACTTCGACAATGTGGTGGCGGACATCGCCGACATTGCCAACGCCATGAAGCTCGGCAACGGCCTGGACCCGAGCGTCGAGATGGGGCCATTGATTTCGGCGCGCCAGCAGGAGCGGGTGTACCGTTACATCGAAATGGGTCGGGAAAGTGGCGCGACCATCGCTTGCGGCGGCGAGCAGTTCGGGCCGGGGTTCTTCGTCAAGCCGACGGTGATTGTGGATGTCGATCAGCAGCACTCGCTGGTGCAGGAAGAAATCTTCGGCCCGGTGCTGGTGGCGATACCTTTCGATGACGAAGCCGATGCGTTACGCATGGCCAATGACAGTCCCTATGGGCTGGGAGCGAGCGTCTGGTCCAATGATCTGGCGGCGGTGCACCGGATGATTCCGCGAATCAAGTCAGGCTCGGTGTGGGTCAACTGCCACAGTGCCCTGGACCCGGCGCTGCCGTTCGGCGGGTACAAGATGTCGGGGGTCGGGCGGGAAATGGGGTATGCGGCGATCGAGCATTACACCGAGTTGAAGTCGGTGTTGATCAAGCTGTGAGCCGCTCCCTGTGGGAATGGCAACGATAACGCGTTCGACCTGAGTGAACGCGCCCCCTGTGGGAGCGAGCTTGCTCGCGATGGACGTCAACGATAACGCGTTCTTCCTGAATGGATGCGTCGCCAGTGAGACCATCGCGAGCAAGCTCGCTCCCACAGGGGGCGCGTTTATTCAGGATGAACGCGTTATCGTTGACGTCCTTCGCCGGCAAGCCGGCTCCTACAGGGGGCTGCGTTTATTCAGGAGAAACGCGTTAGCGTGGTGGATCAGAAGGGCAGTTTCATGCCCGGCGGCAGTTGCATGCCCGCGGTCATGCCGGACATCTTGTCCTGGCTGTTGGCTTCGATCTTGCGCACGGCATCGTTGACGGCAGCGGCGAACACCGCTTCGAGCATTTCCTTGTCGTCTTCGCTCAGGCCTTCGACCAGGCTTGGGTCGATGGTCACGCGCTTGACGTCGTGACGACCGGTCATGACCACGGTGACCATGTCGCCGCCGGCTTTACCGGTGACTTCAGCGTTGGCCAGTTCTTCCTGCATCTTGGCCATTTTTTCCTGCATCTGCTGCGCCTGCTTCATCAGGCCGGCCATGCCACCCTTCATCATGGTAATCACCTCAAAGTACTTGGATAAAAATCGCGCCCGGCCGTTGGGGCCGAACGCCTTCAGTTATTAGCCCTGAGTGACCAGGGCTTCGACAGGTTCAATAGTATCGTTACGGACCACCGCACCGAACTGCTGCATCATTTGTTGGATGAACGGGTCACCATGGATCGACTCCTCGGCCTCGCGCTGACGATTGACACGACGGCGGGACGCGGCCTGGGCCGGCGTTTCCTGCTCAGGCTTGATCAGCTCCATGCTCAGGGTCAGCGTCCGCCCGTGATGCTGGTTCAATGCATCGTTGAGGCGACGCTGCTGGGTCGCATTGAACAAGGCGCTGTGGGCCGGGTCCAGGTGCAACAGCCAGTTGTCGCCATCGACCGCGATCAAGGTGCAGTTGGCGGCAATGCTCCCGGTCATGCCGGAGATCGGCAATTTCGGGAACAGTTCCAGCCATTGCAGGGCCAAACCGGTAGCCGGCATGGCGGCCGGCTCGGGTTCTGGCTCCGGAGCCGGCTCGGCGGCATGCTCGCTGGCCAGTTCGTCCAGGTAGCTGTAGGACGAATCCATGTCCGGCTCGATGTAGTCCTCGTCCAGCGGCGGCTCGTCGTCCAGGTCCATGCCCGGCGTCGCCGCATCGACTTCGGTCTCGGAGGGTTCCGGAATCGGCGCTGCGGCCCACTCCGGGGCGTCCGGCACCACGCTGTCGGGCGTCGGCAATGGCATCGGCGGCAATTCGGGTTGTTCAGCGGCGGTTTCCAGAACCGGTTCGACCGCGGGCTGCTGGACGACTTCGGGTTCTACCGGGTCGTTCCACGGCAGGTCGACGACGGCCTCGACCGCTACCGCCTCAATCACCGGCTCGGGCACGACGACCGGTGCAACCGCTTCAGGCACCGGAGTTGGAGCTGGAGCAACCGCCGGCGCAACTGGCGCAGAGACAACCGGTGCAACTGCCGCAGCCACTACCGGCGCAGCCACTCGCGCGGCAGCCACTGAATGGGCGGAATCAGCTGTGGCCTGGCTGATCCCCACTGTCTTTAGCGGTTGCCTCGGGGCGTCCGCGGTGTCTGCCGGCCGGAACGCGAGCATGCGCAGCAGGACCATTTCGAAACCACCCCGAGGGTCCGGCGCCAGCGGCAAATCGCGGCGACCAATCAGGCCCATCTGGTAGTAGAACTGTACGTCTTCGGCCGGCAGGGCCTGGGCCAGTGCCAATACCCGGTCACGGTCGCCATGACCGTTGTCGACGCCCTCAGGCAAGGCCTGGGCGATGGCGACACGGTGCAGCACGTTGAGAATTTCCGAGAGCACGCCGTTCCAGTCCGGGCCTTGTTCGGCCAGGTGACGCACGGCTTCGAGCAACGCCTTGGCGTCGCCCTCGATCAGCGCATGCAGGACGTCGTAGACCTGACCGTGATCGAGCGTGCCGAGCATCGCCCGCACGTCGGCGGCCATGACCTTGCCTTCACCAAACGCGATCGCCTGGTCGGTCAGGCTCATGGCATCGCGCATCGACCCATCGGCGGCGCGGCCCAGCAGCCACAGCGCATCGTCTTCGAACGGCACGTTCTCGACACTCAACACGTGGGTCAAATGCTCGACCACGCGCTCCGGCGTCATGTTCTTCAGGGAGAACTGCAGGCACCGCGACAGAATCGTTGCTGGAAGTTTCTGCGGGTCGGTGGTGGCGAGGATGAACTTGACGTAGGGCGGCGGCTCTTCGAGGGTTTTCAACAGCGCATTGAAGGAATGGCTGGACAGCATGTGCACTTCGTCGATCAGGTAGACCTTGAAGCGCCCGCGGCTCGGCGCGTACTGCACGTTGTCGAGCAGCTCGCGGGTGTCCTCGACCTTGGTCCGGCTCGCGGCGTCGATTTCGATCAGGTCGACGAAACGGCCTTCATCGATCTCACGGCACACCGAGCACTCGCCGCAAGGCGTCGAAGTGATACCTGTTTCACAGTTCAGGCATTTGGCGATGATCCGCGCGATGGTGGTCTTGCCCACGCCGCGGGTACCGGTGAACAGATAGGCATGGTGCAGCCGCTGGCTGTCCAAGGCATTGATCAGAGCCTTGAGCACATGGGTCTGGCCGACCATTTCGCCAAACGAGCGCGGACGCCATTTACGTGCAAGAACCTGATAACTCATCGAAAACCGTCGCAACTAAGGAACAGAAGCGGCTAATGCTAGCGGAGCAAGGCCAAAATTGCATCCGGTGCGCTCGTCTAATCTGGCTAAGATGCACTTTGGCGGGCTTTTATCGGCCAGGGATTGTTCAGGACCGGAGCGTTTATGCGGCTCGCCTTGGGGGCACTGCTGTTGATGAGCTTGAGTGCGGCTGGCGCCGAAGCGCCGCTGCGCTTCGTGGTGCCCGACAGTTGGGCAATGCCGATGGTCCAACTGGAACGCGGCCGCCCGACCCAGGGTATTTTGCATGACGTGATGGTCAGCCTATACTCAATGACACAGCGCCTTCGCGAGCAGGCTCGCTCCCACATTATTTTGATCTTCGTATGCCTGATAGCGAAGTTCAGGCTGTTTGCTGAAGTACCCGCCATTGCAGTGGCGCAACATATCCTTCGACCCAGGCCAGCACTTCTGCCGGCGGCATCGGCCGCGCAATGCAATGACCCTGGGCTACGTCGCAGCCCAGCCGCAGCAGCAATTCACCCTGCTCGATACTGTCCAGCCCCTCGGCGATCACCTGCCGCCCGAATGCCCGGGCCAGGCCAATCACCGCCGTGGTCAGCGCCAGGTCATCACGATCATGAAGAATGTCGCGGACAAAGGACTTATCGATCTTGATGGTCTGGGTTCGCAATCGCTTGAGGTAGCTCAGCGACGAATAACCGGTGCCGAAATCCGCCAGCGAAAACTGCACGCCCAAGGTCTGACAGGCCTTTAGACAGGCGCTGACATGTTGAATATTCTCGACCGCCACCGACTCGACGATTTCCAGGTCGAGCATCTGCGGTGCAACCTGGGCATGCCGGGCGAGCACCTGACCGAGCCGGTCGACGAAATCCGCCCGCTGAAAATGGCGCGCCGCGATATTGATGCTCACCGGCCAGCCCTGCCCCGCCTGCTGCCAGTGGTGCAACTGCGAAAGCACTTGATCCATGACCCATTCACCGATATCGATGATCAGGTCCGTCTCCTCCACCAGCGGCAGAAAATCCCGTGAGGGCACCATGCCGTCCTGGGGATGTTCCCAGCGCAAAAACGCCTGGAAACCGATGACCTCGCCGTGACGCATGTTCACCCTGGGCTGGAAGTGCAAACGCAATTCACCCGCCAGCAGCGCCTGACGCACTCGCTCGACGGTCTGGTGCGTGACCTTGACTTCCCGATCCCGAATCACGTCGAACACATGAAAACGATTGCGCCCGCCCTGCTTGGCCACATACATCGCCTGATCGGCGTGACGCAGCAAGGTTTGCGCATCTTCGTTGTCGTGGGGGAACAGGGTGACGCCAATGCTGGCAAACACATTGAGCTCTTTGCCATGCAGTGTGTACGGCGCCGAAATCGCGCCCAACACCCGGTTCAGTGCCGCGCGCAGTTCCGGCAGATCTCGCACATAACGCAACACCAGCACAAACTCGTCACCGGCCAGCCTGGCCACCACGTCTTCGCCGCGCACGATACTGCGCAGGCGCCTCGCCACTTCCACCAGCAACAGGTCGCCACTGGCATGCCCGTAGCCATCGTTGACCGCCTTGAAGCCGTCGAGGTCGAGCATGCACACCGCCAGCGAAATGTTTTCCTGGCGGGAGAACTCGAGGGCCTGATCCAGCAAATCCGAGAGGAACGCGCGATTGGGCAGTCCGGTCAGCACGTCGTGGCCAACCCGCCATTGCAAGGAATGCAGCAGTTGACGTTTTTCACTGATGTCGAAACGAATCGACAGGTAACGATCAACTCTTCCGGTCGCGTCATCGAGCACCGGTACCATGGTGCTTTCGACCCAATAAAGGCTGCCGTCCTTGGCCCGGTTGCAGATATCGCCCTTCCAGACGCTGCCCAGCGCGATGGTGCGCCACAGGCCAGCGAAAAAGTCAGCCGAGTGCAGGCCCGAATTGAGCAGACGATGGTTCTGTCCCAGCAGTTCCTCGCGGCTATAACCGGACACGGCACAGAACTGATCATTGACGTAGGTGATCCGGCCGCTCAGATCGGTCTCGGAAAAAATGGCGGCTGCATCCACAGCCCTGCGGTATTTCTCATCCATGAGTCAGGCTCGTTGTCGCTAGCGGTGGCACCGCTCGACCAGTGCAGGATGCCCGGAAGAGATGTTTTGAGACGGACTGCGCAGAAACACGTGATCACTCCATGAACAGCGTTTGATGCCCCCCGGACAGCCAAAGATCAACTAATCTGAAAGGCCGTATGAAAGGGCAAAAACGACGAATTCAGGTAGCATTCTGCAAGGTTCAAGCGCGGATTTGGGGCTGCCTGTCTACCCTGCAAAAGCATGCATAGTGGCTTTTTCGCATCTCGCTCGCGATCGAGGCCTGGTCACCGTAGCCCCTTCGGAGCGGCGATTCTACGAAATGCATCACATTTTGCAAGTCAAGGTGATGGATGATGCGGTTGTCATACGCCGAAATCTATCGTTAAGTTCTTGATTCCAAATGGGAATTTAGCGATGCAAATTTCAAGTTTGGGTCCAGCCATCCGGCGTTACCGCAAGGTCGCGGGGCTTACTCAGGCTGAACTCGGCGAAAAAACCGGTTTTGACCCCAAGACCATCAGCCGCTTCGAAACCGGCACCTATACCCCCAGCGTGGACGCCCTGTTCCTGCTTGCCGAGGTACTGGGGGTGACGCTGAAAGCCTTTTTCGCCGATCCGGGCGATGAAGATGAACAGCGGGCGTATCTGTTCGGCGTCATTCATAAGGCCAGCCCGAAGGATCTGGGAAAGTTGATTGCTGTGGTTAATCAGGCCTTGTCCAAGCCTTAGTGCGGTAATGAAAAAAGGAGGCCGACTTGTCTACTCGACAGGTCGGCCTCCTTTTTAGACACGACTTCAAAAATCGGAAACGACAAAAATCCGCCCCGGACGATATCCATGGCAGAGCAACAAGAAAGTAGTTTCAAACAGATAACGCGAAAGGGATTCGCGGCTCGTTAAGGTGGTAACCCCACCAGCCACACCCCGGCACACAATGTCACCGCTGCGGCTGCTCCCTTCCAGGCCTGACCGGGTTCACGGTTGATCGTTGCGGGGGGACCGATGGGGTCACCATAACGACGCTCACCTGACGGCGAGCCGCGCCATTGTACCTATCTGAGACGAAGTTACAACCGTTCGCACGGATTAAAAAAAATGAGTTGGCTCAAGGACATGCAGCGGCCTTTAAAAGATCGCAGCCTTCGGCAGCTCCTACGGGGAGCGGTATGCACCCGAGGGCTGCGATCTTCTGATCTATTGCGCCAACACCTCGTCCGCCCGGCCGCCCTCCTGCTGGATCACCAGGTGGATAAAGTGCAGCTTGGCGATCACCGCCGGTGGCAGGACGAAGGGATAAAAATCCGGCTGGCCCATGCTGCGCGACAGTTCGTTGAGCATGCCGGCCAGTTCGATCCATGCGTTGACGAATGACAGGAACGCCGCCCCTCCGGGATGCTGCGGGTCGTAGAGGGCACTGGAGGGAAATGGCTGGTAGTCGAAATCCAGTTCCCGGGCGCTCATGCCGAAGCCCAACGCGGTGTCCACTGCGTCCATCATGTGCAGATAGTGAGCCCAGGTTTCGGCCCAGTCCTCCCACGGATGCATGGTCGCGTAGGCGCTGACGTACTGTTGTTGCCAGTCGAGCGGCGCGCCTTGTTGATAGTGGCGCTCGAGGGCATCGGCGTAGCTGGCGCGTTCGTCACCGAACAGGCCGCGGAACGGTTCCAGCCAATGACTGTTGGCGATCAGGCGGTCCCAGTAGTAATGCCCGACCTCGTGACGAAAGTGCCCGAGCAGCGTGCGATACGGTTCGTGCATCTGCACCCGGACCTGCTCGCGATGGGCGTCGTCGGCTTCCTTGATGTCGAGGGTGATCAGGCCGTTGGCGTGGCCGGTGGTCGGTGGCTGGCCTTCGACGTCGACGCCGATGAAGTCAAAGGCCAGGCCTCGCTGTTCATCCAGGTTTTTTGGAATCACCTGCAAGCCCAGACTGATCAGCTGCGCGACCAGACGCCGCTTGGCGGTTTCGACTTTGCGCCAGCGTTCAGGGTTGTCGGCAATCGACAGGTCGGGGATGGTGTGGTTCAGGCTGCAGGCGATGCACAGCGCATCATGATCATTGGCCGGGAGCAGCCAGTTGCAGGCGGCCGGGGAGTCGAGATTGGCGCAGCGACGGAACACGCCCGCCTCGGGATCGGCATCGAGCAGCCAGGTGTCCGCCTGCAAGCCGGGCTGCAGCGAGGACAGCCGGCTCTGCTCGGGCTGATAACCCAAGGCCGCCGAACAGGCCAGGCACTGGCTGTTGCGAAAGAACAGCGACTGCCCGCATCGGCACTGCCAGACTTTGCTGTTGCGCGAGCGCTCGACCATGAAAGGTGCGGCGATGCGTGAGCTGAGCTGTTCGAAGAAGCGGTACATGGCGATCTCTCCCTGGGACTGGCCAAGACTAGATCATTCTCCGGGCATGATCGTTCCCACGCTCTGCGTGGGAACGCCGCCCCGGGCGCTCCGCGTCCGCTTTGGGAAGTGACGCGGAGCGTCATGGGATGCATTCCCACGCAGAGCGTGGGAATGATCTTCACTAAACCGTGATGCCGTGCTTGCCCAGGAACACGACAAACGCTTCTTCATCCAGCACTTTCAACCCCAGTTCATTGGCCTTCGCCAACTTCGAACCGGCACCCGGCCCGGCGACCACGCAATGGGTTTTGGCGGACACCGAGCCAGCCACTTTGGCACCGAGGCTTTCAAGTTTGTCTTTGGCGATATCACGGCTCATCAACTCCAGCGAACCGGTCAAAACCCAGGTCTGGCCCGCCAGCGGCAAACCCTCGACGACTTTCTTCTCACTCTGCCAGTGCATGCCGAAAGCGCTCAGCTGCTTTTCGGCGGCCTCAGCGAGCTGGCGATTGTCTGCCAGCGCGAAAAACTCCCGAACCGAGTTCGCCTGTTTCTCCGGTAATGCCTGACGCATGTCCAGCCAGTCGGCATTCATCACCGCTTCCAGCGAACCGAACTTGTCAGCCAGCTTCTGCGCCCCGCCCGGCCCTACCGACGGAATGTGCAGCTTGTCGAGGAAGCCGCCGAGCGTAGTGCTTGCGGAAAATTCGGCGCCCAGCTCGCCCTGATCCTGAATCTGCAGGCCGTGCTTGAGCAGTTCCTCGATCACCTGCTGGTTGTGTGCATCTTCGAAGAAGCTGTGGATCTCGTGAGCCACCTCAAGGCCAACATCCGGCAAGTACGTGAGCACTTGCGGCAACGCCTGCTTAACCCGCTCCAGCGAGCCGAGGGAGCGCGCCAGCACCTTGGCCGTCTCTTCGCCGACATCGGGAATCCCCAGGGCGTAGATGAAGCGCGCCAGACTCGGCTGCTTGCTGTCCTCGATCGCACTCAGCAGTTTTTTGCTCGACAGCTCGGCAAACCCTTCCAGGTCAACTATGTCGTCGAACTTCAGCGCATACAGGTCGGCCGGTGAACTCACCAGGCCTTCATCCACCAGTTGCTCGACGCTCTTGTCGCCCAGGCCTTCTATGTCCATGGCGCGACGGGAGACGAAGTGAATGATCGCCTGCTTGAGTTGCGCGCCGCAGGCCAGCCTTCCGACGCAGCGATACACCGCGCCTTCGCTGACGGTCTCGCGGCCCTTGCTGCGCTTGACCAGTTGCGTGCGCTCGACATGCGAGCCGCACACCGGGCACTGCTCGGGAATCTGCACCGGCCGGGCATCGTCCGGGCGGCGTTCGGTGACCACTTGCACCACCTGCGGAATCACGTCGCCGGCGCGACGGATGATCACCGTGTCGCCGATCATCAAGCCCAGGCGCGCGACCTCATCCATGTTGTGCAAGGTCGCATTGGCCACGGTGACGCCGGCCACCTTGACCGGTTTCAAGCGCGCCACCGGCGTCACCGCGCCGGTACGGCCCACCTGGAATTCCACATCGAGCAACTCGGTGAGTTCTTCCATGGCCGGGAATTTGTGCGCGATGGCCCAGCGCGGTTCGCGCGCGCGAAAGCCCAGTTCACGCTGGGAGGCAATGCTGTTGACCTTGAACACCACGCCGTCGATTTCATAGGACAGCGCATTACGGCGCTCACCGATGTCGCGGTAGTAATCCAGGCATTCATCGATGCCGTATGCCAGCTTCAGTTCGTGACTGATCGGCAGGCCCCAGGATTTGAGCTGCTTGAGATTGCCAATGTGGGTGTCGGCAATATCCGCTGAAATCTGGCCGATGCCGTAGCAACAGAATTCCAGAGGACGGTTGGCGGTGATCTTCGAATCCAGCTGGCGCAAGCTGCCCGCCGCCGCGTTGCGCGGATTGGCAAAGGTCTTGCCGCCGACTTCCAGCTGCGTGGCATTGAGCCGCTCGAAACCGGCCTTGGACATGAACACTTCGCCGCGCACTTCCAGGGTCGCCGGCCAGCCGCTGCCATGCAGCTTGAGCGGGATATTGCGCACGGTACGCACATTGACGCTGATGTCTTCGCCGGTGGTGCCATCGCCCCGGGTCGCGCCGCGCACCAGCACGCCGTCCTGATACAACAGGCTGACCGCCAGGCCATCGAGCTTGGGTTCACAGCTGTATTCCACCGCGGCGGCGCTGCCGAACAAGTCGCCGGTCGGCAGATCCAGACCCTCGTTGACCCGGCGATCGAACTCGCGCATGTCGATTTCTTCGAAGGCGTTGCCGAGGCTCAGCATCGGCACTTCGTGGCGTACTTGAGTAAACGCCGACAGCGCCGCGCTGCCGACACGCTGGGTCGGCGAGTCGCTGGTGATCAGCTCGGGATTGGCCGCTTCGAGGGCCTTGAGCTCGTGGAACAACCGATCGTATTCGGCGTCCGGAATGCTCGGCTCGTCCAGCACGTGGTAGCGATAGTTGTGCTGATCCAGCTCAGCGCGCAGCTCTAGAATTCGTTTTTTGGCGGCGGTCATGGGTGTTCTCTCATAAAGCAAAAGAGCAGCCGAGGCTGCTCAATCTCATCTCATCAGGATCAAGAGATCGCAGCCTCGTTTCACTCGACAGCTCCTACAGAAATCGCGAATCCTGTAGGAGCTGTCGAGTGAAACGAGGCTGCGATCTTTTGACTTTAACGCCTCTGGGTCAAGGCGCGGCGTTCGAATTCGACGATGCGCTGACGGTAATGCTCGATCGTCTGGGCAGTCAAAACGCTACGCTGGTCGTCTTTCAGTTCGCCGTTCAGCTCCTGGGACAGTTTGCGTGCCGCAGCCACCATCACGTCGAAGGCTTGCTTCGGATGACGCGGGCCCGGCAGGCCGAGGAAGAAGCTCACCGCCGGTGTGCTGAAGTGGTCGATATCGTCCAGGTCGAAAACGCCCGGCTTGACCGCATTGGCCATCGAGAACAGGACTTCGCCGTTACCGGCCATGCTTTCGTGGCGGTGGAAAATGTCCATCTCGCCGAAGCGCAGGCCGCTTTCCAGAATATTCTGCAACAGCGCCGGGCCCTTGAAGCCGGCAGCGTCGCGGCAGATCACACTGATCACCAGCACTTCTTCGGCTTGCGGCTGTTCCCTGTCGCTGGCCGAGCCTGAGCTCTTGGTGTCGTCAGGGTAATCGTCGTCATGGCTGCTGAAGCTCGGGCCGCCTTCCAGATCCAGGTTGAGGTTCATGTCGCCCTGGGATGGCTCGCCCTGGCCACGCTTGCCGCGCCTGGAACCCGATTCACGCTGTTCACGGGCAGACATGCTCACCGACGGCAGATCGTGCTCGTCCAGGTGCGGTTCCTTATGGGTATCCAACACCCGGGGCGGGCCCAACAGCTCGGCGCTGGTGTCTTCGTCCGGCAAATTGGACAGATTCCGGTCAAGACGGAATTTCAGTTTCCCCTTGCCACCGCGCATGCGGCGCCAGCCGTCGAAAAGAATCCCGGCAATGACAATAATGCCGATGAGGATCAGCCACTCGCGCAGACCGATTTCCATGTAATCCCGTGCCTCTATAAAAAATGCTGAAAAATAAGGGGTTTACAGCTGGTAAACCGCTTTAAAACGTGGCGCCAACTCTATGTTCTGACAGGCGTTTTGCCCACGCATACGATAAATTGACATTAAACTAGCACGACCAAAGGCAACTTTACACCGTCTGTCTCGTGGCTTGGGCGAATATGTCGACTGGCCAGCAAGTAGTAACCGGTAATTCGTGCCGTTGCTCACAAACTCTTGTCCTGATTGTCCTACAAGCCCGCGACTCAGGCCTCGACCATCGCCATCGCCTCCTCGACATCTACCGCCACCAGCCGCGAACAACCCGGTTCGTGCATCGTCACCCCCATCAGTTGATCGGCCATTTCCATGGCGATCTTGTTGTGGGTGATGTAGATGAACTGCACTGTCTGCGACATCTCTTTGACCAGCCGTGCATAGCGCCCAACGTTAGCGTCATCCAGTGGCGCGTCAACTTCATCGAGCATGCAGAACGGCGCCGGGTTCAACTTGAAGATGGCAAATACCAGCGCCAATGCGGTCAGGGCTTTTTCGCCACCGGAGAGCAAATGGATGGTGCTGTTCTTCTTTCCTGGCGGCCGCGCCATGATCGTTACCCCTGTATCGAGTAGATCTTCGCCCGTCAGTTCCAAATACGCGCTGCCTCCACCGAAAACTTTTGGGAAAAGGGCCTGAATTCCGGCATTGATCTGATCAAAGGTATCCTTGAAGCGGTTTCGGGTTTCCTTGTCGATCTTGCGAATCACATTCTCGAGGGTGTCCAGCGCCTCCACCAGATCGTCGTTCTGCGCATCCAGATAACGTTTGCGTTCGGATTGTTGCTGGTATTCGTCGATGGCCGCCAGGTTGATCGCACCGAGGCGCTGGATCCGCGCGGCAATACGTTCGAGCTCCTCCTCAGCGTCTTTCTCGTTGGCCCCGGCCACCAGGGTGGCGAGCACGCCGTGCAGGTCGTAGCCATCCTCGTGCAACTGATCTTCGAGGGCCTTGCGGCGCACGGTCAGGGCTTGCCATTCCATGCGCTGTTGTTCGAGCTGGCCGCGGATCAATTGCGATTGCTGCTCTGCCTGGTTACGCCGTTTTTCCGCTTCGCGCAATTGGCGATCGGCATCCTCCAGGGCGATCTGCGCGGTCTTGAGTTCTTCGTCGACGGTCATGCGCTTGTCGAGCAACTCTTCGAGCTTGAGGCGCAGCTCTTCCAGCGGCGCTTCGCCCTCCTCCAGATTGAGGCTCAGCTGTTCGCGTTTTTCGGTCAGGCGCTCGGACTGCATCTCCAGCCGTTCCAGCGCCTGACGCGTGGAATCGTGCTGGGCCTTGAGCGAACCCAGGCGCACCGCCAGTTGATGCGCATGATCCTTGTGCTGCCGGGCTTCCTGGCGCACCCGATCGAGACGCTCGCGCAGGCTGTCGCGCTGGGCCAGCAGCAACTCGCGCTGCTCGGTATCGAGCGCCATGCTGTCGAGGGCTTCCTGCAAGTGCAGGCGCGCTTCGCCGATATTTTCGTGCTCCAGCGCGCGCTGCTCACCGAGCTCGACCAACTCTTCGTCCAAACGGGTACGGCGTAGTGTCAGTTGTTCGACCTTGGCTTTGCCGGCGGACAGCTGAGCCTTCAGCTCACCTTGCTGACGGGCTTCGTCCTGCAGCAAACGGCGCAGGTGCTCGCGACCGTTTTCCTGCTGACGTTGCTGTGCCCGCAGGTTTTGTAGTCGGGTTTCCAGGGTTTCCACTGTGGCTTCGCGCTCTTCGCGCTCAAGGCCCAGGCGCTGGATTTCCTGGCCACGGGCCAGCACGCCGCTTTCCGCTTCGCTGGCCCGACGCACGCGCAAAAAGTGCGGGCCGACCCAGTATCCGTCGCGGCTGATCAGGCTTTGGCCGGCGCTCAATTGACTGCGCAGGGCCAGGGCCTGTTCGAGACTTTCGACCGGTTTGACCTGCCCCAACCATGGCGACAGATCGATCTGCGCCTCGACCTTGTCGAGCAAGCTGCCGGCCAGGCGCACGCCATCGCTGGCCGGGCTGAGCAAACGCAGATCGCCCTGGGCAAACCCGGCCAGGTCAAAAGCAGCAAAATCGTCCACCAGCACTGCTTGCAGATCGGCGCCGAGCACGGTCTCCACCGCCAGCTCCCAACCGGCCTCGACCTTCAGGCCTTCGGCCAGGCGCGGGCGATCCGCCAGGTGCTGTTCGCGCAGCCATTCGGCGGTGCCGGTGCCAGGATCGAGTGCGGCTTGCTGCAAAGCTTCCAGGGAAGCGAGCCGCCCGTTGAGGCGCTGCAAATCACCCTGGGCCTGCTGCTGCGCCGACAGCGCTTGCTGCAGTTCCTGACGCAGTTGCTCCAGGCGTTCGACCTGCGCTTCTTCGCTGGCCTGCAAGTCTTCAAGGGTCGCTTCACTCGCGGCCAACTGCTCGCTGAGTTCCATGATCGCCGCGTCTTCCGGATCCGCCGAGAGCAAGGCGCGCTCTTCGCCCAGACGCTTCTGTCGATCGGCCAGGCGCTCCATGCTGGTTTCCAGCTGCTGGATCCGCGACTGCTGGACTTCCGCCTGACGCCGGGGCTCGGCCGCCGTGAGGTTGAAGGTGTCCCACTGTTCCTGCCAGCCGTGCATGGTGGTTTCGGATTCTTCCAGCGCGGCGGCCGCTTCTTCGGCGGCGGCACTGGTGACTTCCTGTTCAGGGGTGAGCATGTCCAGCTCTTCGCCCAGGGTCAGCAGCAACGTGCGGTCGTGCTCCAGGTGAGATTCGGTTTCCAGCCGCGCGCGCTCGGCTTCCTTCAAGTCATCCTGCAACTGACGCAAGCGCTGCTGTCCGTGCTGGATGCTCTGCTCGACCCGGGCGATGTCGCCGCCGACCGAATAGAAGCGCCCCTGCACCAGATTGAAGCGTTCGGACAGGTCGTGGTGCCCGTCGCGCAGGCGTTCGATCGCCGCGTCGGCATTGCGCTGCTCGGCCACCAGCGCTTCGAAGGTGATTTCCTGAGTGCCGATGATCACCTCGCGCTGACCGACCTGCTCGTTCAACGCCTGCCAGCGCAGGGCCGAGAGCTGGGCCTTGAGCTGACGTTCCTCGCCTTTGAATTCCTGATACTTCTTCGCCGCCTCGGCCTGGCGGTGCAAGCGTTCGAGCTGACGCTCGAGCTCTTCGCGCAGGTCGGTCAGGCGGGCGAGGTTTTCGTGGGTGCGGCGGATGCGGTTTTCGGTTTCGCGTCGGCGCTCCTTGTATTTGGAGATGCCGGCCGCTTCCTCGATGAAGTTGCGCAGGTCTTCCGGCTTGGCTTCGATCAGCTTGGAGATCATCCCCTGCTCGATGATCGAATAGCTGCGCGGGCCGAGGCCGGTGCCGAGGAAGATGTCGGTGATGTCACGACGACGGCATTTGCTGCCGTTGAGGAAGTAGCTGTTCTGGCTGTCGCGGGTGACTTTGCGGCGAATCGAAATTTCGGCGTAGGCCGCGTATTCGCCGATCAAGGTGCCATCGGAATTATCGAACACCAGTTCGATGCTCGCCTGGCTCACCGGTTTGCGGCTGGTGGAGCCGTTGAAGATGACGTCGGTCATCGACTCGCCGCGCAAGTTCTTGGCCGAGCTCTCGCCCATCACCCAACGGACGGCGTCGATAATGTTCGACTTGCCGCAACCATTGGGCCCGACCACCGCCGCCATGTTACTGGGGAAGTTCACCGTGGTCGGGTCGACGAAGGATTTGAACCCCGCCAGTTTGATGCACTTGAGCCGCACGCTTAAACGTCCGTCAGGGCGGAAACCACCAGATCGCAGCTGCGCTGGGTATACGCCGTCAGCACTACGCGGATCTGCGCAAAGTCACGGGCCAGCACGGCGGCGAGCAGGCGCTCGAACAGTTCAAGGAACTCGCTCATCGAGGCCTTGCGCTGGTCCAGGGCGAGGAAATACGCACGGCTCATGGCCGGCTGCAGGTTCTCGACGGTTTCCTGCAAGTAGGGGTTATTGGCAAACGGGTACGCGGCGCGCATCACGTTGAAGCTGTCATCGACGAAGGTGCGGATGTCCTGGCGTTCGTAGCTGGCGGCCAGGCGCTGCTGGATCTGCACGAACGGCGCCATGTCGGCCTGGACTTGCCAGCCGCTGGCCACGGCGTTGCCGAGCAGGATGTACAACTCGCTCATCAGCGTGCACAGGCTCTGCACCTTGTGGACGGTGAGCTCGGTGACGTGGGCGCCCCGTCGCGGCAGGATCGCGATCAGGTGGCGCCGCTCGAGGATCAGCAAGGCTTCGCGAACCGAACCGCGGCTGACATTGAGGGCCAGCGTGACCTTCTGTTCCTGGATACGCTCTCCGGGCTTCATTTCGCCGCGAATGATGCGTTCGGCGAGGTGGTGAGCGATTTGCTCGGCGAGGCTGTCCGGCGCCTTGAACGTCATGGTTGTCCTTCAAACTCTTCGATTTGCACAAGCGGCGCAGTGTAGCGCAATTGATCCGTCAGGGCGGAGTGCCCGTCCGGTGCTTTTTGGCACGATTCAAGCAAAAAGCAGGCTAGCGAACGAGGGTCAATAATGAAGATAACCAGTCGTTGATCGACATTTGATAATTTCCTGACCTTTAAGTCAGAAAATCATTGACCGAAAAGTCAGACCTGCTAAATTCGGTTCATGTCGGTTAACAACAATAATGAGTCTGCGAGGCCTTCCGTGATCCAGTTTTTACTTAACCAGGAACTCCGTAGCGAGCACGCCCTGGACCCGAACCTGACCGTGCTCAATTACCTGCGCGACCATGTGGGCAAACCCGGCACCAAAGAAGGCTGCGCCAGCGGTGATTGCGGCGCGTGCACCGTGGTGGTTGGCGAACTCCAGACCGATGACGGCGGCCGCGAGCACATCCGCTACCGCAGCCTCAATTCGTGCCTGACCTTTGTTTCGTCGCTGCATGGCAAACAACTGATCAGCGTTGAAGACCTCAAACACCAGGGCGAACTGCACAGCGTGCAGAAAGCCATGGTCGAATGCCACGGCTCGCAATGCGGTTTCTGCACCCCGGGCTTCGTCATGTCGCTGTTCGCGCTGCAAAAGAACAGCGACGCGCCCGACGCCCATAAAGCCCACGAAGCCCTGGCTGGCAATCTGTGCCGCTGCACCGGTTACCGGCCGATTCTGCAAGCCGCCGAACAGTCCTGCTGCGGCCAGCAAACGGACCAGTTCGATGCCCGTGAAGCCGACACCATCGCCCGCTTGAAAGCCATCGCGCCCACCGACATCGGCGAACTCAACAGTGGCGACAAGCGCTGCCTGGTGCCGTTGACGGTCGCCGACCTGGCCGACCTCTACGACGCTTATCCACAAGCGCGCCTGCTGGCCGGCGGTACCGACCTGGCATTGGAAGTCACCCAGTTCCACCGCACCCTGCCGGTGATGATCTACGTCGGCAACGTCGCCGAGATGAAGCGTATCGAGGTGTTCGACGATCGCCTGGAAATCGGTGCCGCCACCGCCCTCTCAGATTGCTACGACGCCTTGAAGGCCGAGTACCCGGACTTCGGCGAACTGTTGCAGCGTTTCGCCTCGTTGCAGATCCGCAACCAGGGCACCCTCGGCGGCAACATCGGCAACGCTTCGCCGATCGGTGACTCGCCACCACTGCTGATTGCCCTGGGCGCGCAGATCGTGTTGTGCAAAGGCGAAACCCGCCGCACCATCGACCTGGAAGATTACTTCATCGATTACCGCGTGACTGCGCGTCAGGAAAGCGAGTTCATCGAGAAGATCATCGTGCCGCGTGCCAGTGCCGAACAACTGTTCCGCGCCTACAAGGTGTCCAAGCGTCTGGACGATGACATTTCCGCCGTTTGCGCTGCATTCAATCTGCGCATCGACAACGGCGTGATTGCCGACGCCCGGGTGGCTTTTGGCGGCATGGCGGCCATCCCGAAACGCGCCAAGCACTGTGAAGCCGTGTTGCTGGGCGCCACCTGGAACAACGATACCGTCGAGCGGGCCTGCGCCGCTCTGGCCGAAGACTTCACGCCGCTCTCGGACTTCCGCGCCAGCAAGGAATACCGCCTGCTCAGCGCGCAGAACCTGCTGCGCAAATACTTCATTGAGCTGCAAACACCGCACATCGAGACTCGGGTGACCGCTTATGTCTAATCATCACGCCGTAGAGAAGACCCAGGCCGAACTGGCTGAACTGTTCGCCAAGGACCTGACCACCGGTGTCGGCCGCAGCGTCAAGCACGACAGCGCCGCCAAGCATGTGTCCGGCGAAGCGCAGTACATCGATGACCGGCTGGAATTCCCCAATCAGCTGCACGTTTACGCTCGGCTGTCGGACCGCGCCCACGCGAAAATCATCAGCATCGACACCAAGCCCTGCTACGCCTTCGAAGGCGTGCGCATCGCCATCACCCATGAAGACGTGCCGGGCCTGAAAGACATCGGCCCCTTGCTGCCGGGCGATCCGCTGCTGGCCATCGATGACGTGCAGTTCGTCGGCCAACCGGTGCTCGCCGTCGCGGCGAAAGACCTGGAAACCGCGCGTCAAGCTGCCATGGCCGCAATCATCGAATACGAAGATCTCGAACCGGTACTGGATGTGGTTGAAGCCCTGCGTAAACGCCACTTCGTGCTCGACAGTCACACCCATCAGCGTGGCGATTCGGCATCGGCACTTGCCAGCGCAGAGCATCGCATTCAAGGCACGCTGCACATCGGCGGCCAGGAACACTTCTACCTCGAAACGCAGATCTCTTCGGTGATGCCGACCGAAGATGGCGGGATGATCGTCTTTTGCTCGACCCAGAACCCCACCGAAGTGCAGAAACTGGTGGCCGAGGTGCTGGACGTGTCAATGAACAAGATCGTCGTCGACATGCGCCGCATGGGCGGCGGTTTTGGCGGTAAGGAAACCCAGGCGGCCAGCCCGGCGTGCCTGTGCGCGGTGATCGCGCACCTCACCGGCCAGCCGACCAAGATGCGCCTGCCGCGGGTCGAAGACATGCTGATGACCGGCAAGCGTCACCCGTTCTACGTCGAGTACGACGTCGGCTTCGACAACACCGGTCGCCTGCACGGCATCGCCCTGGAATTGGCCGGCAACTGCGGTTGCTCGCCGGACCTCTCGGCATCGATTGTCGACCGTGCGATGTTCCACGCCGACAACTCGTACTACCTGGGCGATGCGACCATCAACGGTCATCGCTGCAAGACCAACACCGCGTCGAACACCGCTTACCGTGGCTTCGGCGGCCCGCAAGGGATGGTCGCCATCGAAGAAGTGATGGACGCGATTGCCCGCCATCTGGCCCTGGATCCGCTGGCGGTGCGCAAGGCCAACTACTACGGCAAGACCGAGCGCAACGTCACCCATTACTACCAGACCGTCGAGCACAACATGCTCGAGGAAATGACCGCCGAACTGGAAGAAAGCAGCCAGTACGCCGAGCGCCGCGAAGCGATCCGTCGCTACAACGCCAACAGCCCGATCCTGAAAAAAGGCCTGGCGCTGACCCCGGTGAAATTCGGTATTTCCTTCACCGCCAGCTTCCTTAACCAGGCCGGTGCCTTGATCCATGTCTACACCGACGGCAGCATCCACCTGAACCATGGCGGCACGGAAATGGGCCAGGGTCTCAACACCAAGGTTGCGCAGGTGGTGGCCGAAGTGTTCCAGGTGGAAATGGACCGCGTGCAGATCACCGCGACCAACACCGACAAGGTGCCGAATACCTCGCCGACCGCCGCTTCCAGTGGGGCGGACCTCAACGGGAAAGCCGCGCAGAACGCCGCTGAAATCATCAAGAAGCGCCTGGTGGAATTCGCCGCGCGGCACTACAAGGTCAGCGAAGAAGACGTGGAATTCCACAACGGTCACGTGCGGGTTCGCGATCACATCCTGACCTTCGAAGCGCTGATCCAGCAGGCGTATTTCGCCCAGGTGTCGCTGTCGAGCACCGGGTTCTACAAGACCCCGAAAATCTACTACGACCGCAGCCAGGCCCGTGGTCGGCCGTTCTACTACTACGCCTTTGGCGCGGCCTGTTGCGAAGTGATCGTCGATACCCTGACCGGCGAGTACAAGATGCTGCGCACCGACATTCTTCACGACGTCGGCGACTCGTTGAACCCGGCCATCGACATCGGCCAGGTCGAGGGCGGTTTCATCCAGGGCATGGGCTGGCTGACCATGGAAGAGCTTGTCTGGAATGCCAAGGGCAAGCTGATGACCAACGGTCCGGCGAGCTACAAGATCCCGGCGGTGGCGGACATGCCGCTGGACCTGCGGGTGAAGCTGGTGGAAAACCGCAAGAACCCGGAAGACACGGTGTTTCATTCCAAGGCCGTGGGTGAACCGCCGTTCATGCTGGGTATCGCGTCGTGGTGTGCGATCAAGGATGCCGTGGCGAGTTTGGGTGACTACCGGCATCAACCGAAAATCGATGCACCGGCGACGCCGGAGCGGGTGTTGTGGGGGTGCGAGCAGATGCGGCAGTTGAAGGTGGCGAAGGCTGCCGAGGCTGAATCCGAAGTAGTGGTTTGATCGTTCCCACGCTCTGCGTGGGAATGCAGCCCGCGACGCTCTGCGTCGCATTGTGAACAGCGGACGCGGAGCGTCCAGAGATGCATTCCCACGCGGAGCGTGGGAACGATCTTGAGAGGTGAAACATGTACAACTGGATCGACGCCCTCGCCGACCTGCAATCAAAGGGTGAACCCTGCGTGCTGGTGACCATCATCGAAGAGCTCGGCTCGACGCCGCGCAATGCCGGCTCGAAGATGGTCATCAGCGCCACCCAGGCCTTCGACACCATCGGTGGCGGGCATCTGGAATACAAGGCCATGCAGATCGGCCGGGAGATGCTGGCCAGCGGCAAGCAGGACACCCATTTGGAGCGCTTCAGCCTCGGCGCCAGCCTCGGCCAGTGCTGTGGCGGCGTGACCGTGTTGCTGTTCGAACCGATGGGCCAGGTCCAGGCACAGATCGCCGTGTTCGGTGCCGGCCATGTCGGTCGCGCGTTGGTACCGCTGCTCGCCAGCCTGCCCTGCCGGGTGCGCTGGATCGACTCGCGGGAAGCGGAATTTCCGGAACAGATCCCCCACGGCGTGCGCAAAATCGTCGCCGAAGAACCGGTCGATGAAATCGACGACCTGCCAACCGGCAGCTACTGCATCGTCATGACCCACAACCACCAGCTCGACCTCGAACTCACCGCCGCGATCCTCAAGCGCAACGACTTCGCCTACTTCGGCCTGATCGGATCGAAAACCAAGCGAGTGAAGTTCGAACACCGCCTGCGTGAACGTGGCTTCGACAACGCCGTGCTGCAACGCATGCGCTGCCCCATGGGTATCGGCGAAGTCAAAGGCAAGTTGCCTGTGGAAATCGCCATCTCCATCGCCGGCGAGATCATCGCCACCTATAACGCCGACTTCGGCCAGCACACGGCCAGCGCCGGATCCTCGATCGCCAAGCTGCTGCCGGCTTCACGCCGCAGCCAGGCCACGAACCTGAAAGCGTCAAACTGATAAGCCTCATAAATAGAGAACGACATGCCTCTGACTCGCAAAGCCTACCGCGCCGCCATTCTGCACAGCATCGCCGATCCCGCCGAAGTGGGGATCGAAGCCTCCTATGAGTATTTTGAAGACGGTCTGCTGGTGATCGATAACGGCAAGATCAGCGCCCTGGGTCACGCCAGCGAACTGCTGCCGACCCTGCCGGCCGACATCGAGATCACCCATTACCAGGATGCGCTGATCACCCCCGGCTTCATCGACACGCACATCCACCTGCCGCAAACCGGCATGGTCGGCGCCTACGGCGAGCAACTGCTGGACTGGCTCAACACCTACACCTTCCCCTGCGAAAGCCAGTTCGCCGACAAGGCCCACGCCGATGAAGTCGCGGACATATTCATCAAGGAACTGCTGCGCAACGGCACCACCACCGCGCTGGTGTTCGGCAGCGTGCATCCGCAATCGGTGAACTCGTTCTTCGAGGCCGCCGAACAGCTGGACCTGCGGATGATCGCCGGCAAGGTGATGATGGATCGCAACGCACCGGACTACCTGACCGACACCGCCGAATCCAGCTATGTGCAAAGCAAGGCGCTGATCGAACGCTGGCACGGCAAGGGTCGCCTGCACTACGCGGTCACCCCGCGCTTCGCCCCCACCAGCACCCCGGAGCAACTGACCCTGGCCGGCCAGTTGCTGGGTGAATATCCCGACCTGTACATGCAGACCCACATCAGCGAAAACCTCAAGGAAGTCGAATGGGTCAAGGCGCTGTTCCCGGAGCGCAAGGGCTACCTGGACGTTTACGATCACTACCAGCTGCTGGGTGAGCGCTCGGTGTTCGCCCACGGCGTGCACCTGTGCGACGACGAATGCGCCCGGCTGGCAGAAACCGGCTCGGCCATCGCCTTCTGCCCGACCTCGAACTTCTTCCTCGGAAGCGGCCTGTTCAACCTGCCGATGGCCGAGAAGCACAAGTTGAATGTCGGTCTGGGGACGGACGTCGGCGGCGGCACCAGTTTCTCGTTGCTGCAAACGTTGAACGAAGCGTACAAGGTCATGCAGCTGCAAGGGGCGCGTTTGAGCCCGTTCAAATCGCTATACCTGGCCACCCTCGGTGGGGCGCGTGCGCTGCGCCTGGAAGACAAGATCGGTACCCTGCAACCGGGCACCGATGCGGACTTCCTGGTGCTGGACTACAACGCCACGCCGTTGCTGAGCTATCGCTTGAAGCAGGCCACCAACATTGCCGAGACCTTGTTTGTGTTGATGACGCTGGGGGATGACCGGACTGTTCTGCAGACTTATGCGGCGGGCAACCAGGTGCATCAGCGGTAGGTTATTGCGGGCATAAAAAATCCCCCGTCGCGTTACAGCCCGGGGGATTTTTATTGCCTGTCATATTGCTATCGCGGGCAAGCCCGCTCCCACAGTGATCTATGCTGTTCACAAGGTTTGCATTCCACCCTGAACCCTGTGGGAGCTGTGCTGTTCACAAGATTTGCATTCCACCCTGAACCCTGTGGGAGCGGGCTTGCCCGCGATGGGCGCGACTCGGTCTGACCTATAGCTTCGCGGCCGGCCGCCCCGGCTTCTTGGTCTGCAACAAATGCGAGAACACCGCATGCAGGTCATCCGACGCACTTTCCTCGTCAAGGTTGAGCTTGCTGTCGATGTGATCCATGTGATGCATCATCAAGTCCACCGCCAGCTCGCCGTTGCGCGCTTCGATGGCATCGATCAGCTGGGTGTGTTCGTCGTAGGAGCAGTGGGAACGGTTGCCGCTTTCATACTGGGCGATGATCAGCGAAGTCTGCGACACCAGGCTGCGCTGGAAGCTGATCAATGGGGCATTCTTCGCCGCTTCGGCCAACTTCAGATGGAACTCGCCCGACAGACGGATACCGGCACCTCGATCGCCGCGGGAGAAGCTGTCGCGCTCGTCGTCGACCATCTGTCGCAATTCGGCGATCTGTTCGGCAGTGGCGTGCTGCACGGCCAGTTCAGTGATCGCGCGCTCCACCAGACGCCGGGCCAGGAACACCTGACGGGCTTCTTCCACGCTCGGGCTGGCGACGACCGCGCCGCGGTTCGGACGCAACAGCACGACGCCTTCATGGGCCAGGCGCGACAGCGCACGGCGGATGATGGTGCGACTGACCCCGAAAATTTCCCCCAGCGCTTCTTCGCTCAACTTGGTGCCGGGCGCCAGACGCTGTTCGAGGATGGCCTCGAAGATATGCGCGTAGACAATATCGTCCTGGGTACCGCTGCGGCCGGCTTTGCCTGCGCGCGGTTGTTTCTTAAGGGGCTGCAACTGTTCGTTCATGGGCACTCGAGTCGGTAGAACGGCGGCGAATTGACCGTGACTGTAATATGGCACAGTGGGTCACTGGCAAGTATCGCGTAAAAATCACTGCGATTGTACACAATGACGGGTGGCAACACGACTGTACGGCTGTTTGTCGCCTTTGCTGTATTGCAACGGTCCCTAATGTTTGAGTTTAGGCTTGATCGCAGAATCCGTGGTTTACACGATCCCCCTGTAGGAGCTGCCGCAGGCTGCGATCTTTTGACTTTTATTTAGCAACAAGATCAAAAGATCGCAGCCTGCGGCAGCTCCTACAGGGGGACTGCGTTGCTACGGATATTTTCGTACGTATAAGGAACACCGCTGTCATGACCGACGCCACGCACACGCAGCTCCGCCCTCTGGCCGACACCTCACCCTCGGCCATCGTCGCCGGCTTCATCGCGATGATGACCGGCTACACCAGCTCCCTGGTGCTGATGTTCCAGGCCGGGCAAGCAGCGGGCCTGACCAGCGGGCAGATTTCATCGTGGATCTGGGCGATCTCGATCGGCATGGCGGTGTGCTCGATCGGCCTGTCGTTGCGTTATCGCACGCCCATTACCATCGCCTGGTCGACCCCCGGCGCGGCCTTGCTGATCACCAGCCTGGGCGGCGTGAGCTACGGCGAAGCCATCGGCGCCTACATCACTTGCGCGGTGCTGGTGACGGCCTGTGGTTTGACCGGCAGCTTCGAGCGCCTGGTGAAAAAGATTCCGGCCTCACTGGCCGCGGCCTTGCTGGCCGGGATTCTGTTCAAGATCGGCAGCGAAATCTTTGTCGCCGCGCAACACCGCACCGCGCTGGTGCTGGGGATGTTCTTCACTTATCTGCTGGTCAAGCGCCTGTCCCCGCGTTATGCAGTGCTGGCGGCATTGCTGATCGGCACGGCGCTGTCGGGCTGGATGGGATTGCTGGATTTCAGCGGTTTCCATCTGGAACTGGCGACGCCGGTCTGGACCACCCCGCACTTCTCCCTGGCCGCGACCATCAGCATCGGCATCCCGCTGTTCGTGGTGGCGATGACGTCGCAGAACATGCCGGGCATCGCCGTATTGCGCGCCGATGGTTACACCGTACCGGCCTCGCCACTGATCACCACCACCGGCATTGCCTCGTTGCTGCTGGCACCCTTCGGCTCCCACGGGATCAACCTGGCGGCCATCAGCGCAGCCATCTGCACCGGGCCCCATGCCCATGAGGATCGCCACAAGCGCTATACGGCAGCTGTCTGGTGCGGGATTTTCTACGGGATCGCCGGGGTGTTCGGCGCAACGTTGGCGGCGCTATTTGCCGCGCTGCCTAAAGAGTTGGTGCTGTCGATTGCCGCGCTGGCGCTGTTCGGCTCGATCATCAATGGCTTGAGCATCGCCATGGCGCAAGTGCAGGAACGGGAAGCGGCACTGATCACCTTTATGGTCACGGCGTCGGGGTTGACGCTGTTTTCCATCGGGTCGGCGTTCTGGGGGATTGTGGCGGGGGTGTTGACGCTGGTGATTCTGAATTGGCGTAAAGCCCTGTAGGAGCGAGCTTGCTCCGGGCGGCGTTCCGACGATGGACGTTAACGATAACGCTTTTTGTCTGAATAAACACATCGCCCTTGAGACCATCGCGAGCAAGCTTGCTCCTACAAAAAAAGCATAAAAAAACGGCGACCCGAAGGTCGCCGTTTTTTTAGAACATCAAGCTACCGGATTGATCGGCTTTTCCGGGTACCAGACGTCGATCAACGGGCTGACGGTCGCTTCCGTCAGTTCGCTGCGGCCCTTGAGCCAGGCTTCAACAGCGGCACGCTGCTCTTCGGAAACCGAGCCACGCTTCTGCAGGCAAACCAGACCGAAGTCGTCGCCGCCAACATAGCCCAGGCCGTTGGCTTCCATGGCTTCTTTGAGGAATGCGTCGAGGAAAGCATCAATGGCTTCATCAGCCAAATCTTCTTTGAAATCCAGGTTCAGCTCGAAACCCAGCTCTTGAAATTCATCGACGCACAGTTTTTTGCGCAGACGCTGGGAACGGTTAGTCGCCATTGGAACAATCCTCATAAGTAATAACGGGCGGCACTTTAGCAGTTTAAGACGCCGATTGCCCGTCTCTCGGCGCCGCCACGCTTACCGTCGGTAAAAAATAGCGCATTTGGAAGCCAGGGCACGGCACAAGCCGCTACACCTTGGGGCATAATGCCGACACTTTCATGACCATTGAGGGAATTCATCTTCATGCCCTCGTCTTTTTCCCCTCGGCTGTAGGGTTTTATTGCACATGATCAAGTCTTTGCGCCCATTGTTGCTGGCCGGTTTACTGCTTCCCCTGGCCTTCCCTGTTTCCGCCGCGGCAATCAACACCGGTCTGTCGCCCAACGTCGAAAAGGCCATCAAGGCCAGCAAAATGCCGAACAGCGCCCTGTCGCTGGTGATGATCCCGCTCAACGGCCCTGGCACCCCGACCATTTACAACGCTGACGTCTCGGTCAATCCGGCCTCGACCATGAAGCTGGTCACCACTTACGCGGCCCTGGAAATGCTCGGCCCCAACCATCAGTGGAAAACCGAGTTCTACACCGACGGCACCCTCAGCGGCGGCATCCTCAACGGCAATCTCTACCTCAAGGGTGGCGGCGACCCCAAGCTGAACATGGAAAAACTCTGGTTGCTGATGCGCGACCTGCGCGCCAACGGTGTGACGCAAGTCACCGGCGACCTGGTGCTGGACCGCAACTTCTTCATGCAACCGCAACTGCCCGAGTTCAACGACGACGGCAATGACGAGAACAAGCCGTTCCTGGTCAAGCCCGACTCGCTACTGGTCAACCTCAAGGCCCTGCGTTTTGTCGCGCGCAACGACAACGGCCGGGTACTGGTGTCGGTGGAACCGCCGATTGCCAGCATTCGCATCGAAAATCAGGTCAAGGCCGTCAATTCCAAGCAATGCACCGGGGGCGTACGGTACAACCCGGTCACCCAGGCCGACGGCAGCGTGACCGTGACCGTCGGCGGCCAGCTGGGCGATGGCTGCAGCTCCCAGACCTACCTGTCGCTGCTCGACCACGCGACCTATACCGCGGGCGCGGTGCGGGCGATCTGGAAGGAGTTGGGCGGCAGCATTCAGGGCAAGGATGTGCTGGCGCCAACGCCGAAAAACGCCAAGGTCCTGGCCCGCGCCTTCTCACCGGACCTGGCGGAAATCATCCGCGACATCAACAAATACAGTAACAACACCATGGCCCAGCAACTGTTCCTGAGCCTGGGCCAGAAATTCCGCACTGACGCTGACGGTGACGACGCCAAGGCTGCCCAACGTGTCGTGCGTCAGTGGCTGGCGAGGAAAGGCATCACCGCGCCGCACCTGGTGATGGAGAACGGTTCCGGCCTGTCCCGTGCAGAACGTGTGAGCGCGCGGGAAATGGCGGCAATGTTGCAAGCCGCATGGCGCAGCCCGTATTCCGCCGAGTTCATCAGCTCGATGCCGATTGCCGGCACCGACGGCACGATGCGCAAACGCCTGAAGACCACCGCGATGCGCGGTGAGGCCCACGTCAAGACCGGCACACTGAACACGGTACGGGCGATCTCCGGCTACAGCCGCGACATCAACGGCAATACCTGGGCGGTGGTGGCGATCCTCAACGACAAGGCACCGTTTGGCGCTTCCTCGGTGCTGGACCAGGTGCTGCTGGACCTGTATCGCCAGCCGAAATTGCCGGAAACGGCTTCGGTGCTGTAACCCGATCTAATGAACACCACAGATCCCCTGTGTAGGAGCTGACGAGTGAAACGAGGCTGCGATCTTTTGATCTTGCTCTTTAAAAACAACATCAAAAGATCGCAGCCTCGTTTCACTCGTCAGCTCCTACAGGGGGGTATGCGTACAGCCTTAATCCATCTCGCTTTCAACCCGATCCCGGCCGGCCTGTTTCGCCGCATAAACCCCGGAATCCGCCCGCAGCAGCAACTCATCCGCACCCTCCCCGACCCGCCAACTGGCAATGCCGAAACTCGCGGTGACGATCCCGACGTCGTCGATCGGTGAGTTGCGCAACCCTTGCCATAACTCCAGCGCCAACACATGGGCCTGTTTGCCGTCGATACCCGGGCAGAGCACCATGAACTCCTCGCCACCCAGGCGACAGAACACGTCAGAGCGGCGCAGCCGATGGCCGATACGCTCGCAGACTGTTTGCAACACCCGATCGCCCACCGCGTGACCATGCTGGTCATTGATGCGCTTGAAGTGGTCGATATCGAGCATGATCACCGATAACTCGCCGCCACCGCGGTCGACCCGGGCCATTTCGGTGGTCAGCCGTTCCTGGAAATAGCGGCGATTGTGGATCCCGGTCAGGGAGTCCGTGACCGACAGCGCCCGCAGCTCTTCCTCGACCCGTTTCAGGTCGGTAATGTCCGAGATGTAGCCATGCCAGAGTACACCGCCGCCAGGCAGTTCCTCCGGGGTCGCCTCGCCACGGACCCAGCGCAGGCCGCGCACGGGCAATTGCACGCGGTACTCTTCGCGCCAGGGGCTGAGGGTGTCTGCCGACGCCCGGATCGAGGCGCGGACCCGGGCCGTGTCCTGGGGATGAATCCGGGTGAAAATCGTTTCGGCATTGAGCAACAACACGTCGGGTTCCAGCTCATAGATCTCACGGATACCGTCGCTGGCGTAAATCACACTGAAGCGCCCGTCGAACTCCATCTTGAATTGGTAGATGCCGCCGGGCACATGGGCGCTGAGTTTCTTCAGCAACAGATCCCGGGCCGCCAGGGCCTCGTGGACCCGTTTGCGCTCGGTGATGTCGATACAGATCGCCAGGTGGCCGACCCACAGGCCTTGCTCATCGAGTACCGGGGCTGCCAGCATGTTCACCGTCAGATGGCTGCCATCGCTGCGCAGCAGCGTCCACTCCCGCGCTTCGTGACCGCCCTCTTCCCCCCCCTCGACCAACATCGCCTGGCAGGTCGGAATCGGCTTGCCATAACGCGCGCTCAACTCCGCCGAGCGCGCCATGAGTTCGCGGGGCAGGTGCAGGTTTTCCAGGGTCATATGGCCCACCGCTTGCGCGCTGGTGTAGCCGAGCATTTGCTCCGCACCGGCGTTGAACGTGCTGATGATGCCCCGCAGGTCGGTGGCGATGATCGCTACCTGCGTCGCGGCATCCAGCACGCCCCGCAACTGGCCATGGGTGCCGCGCAGTTCATGTTCACGGGCGCGCAGTTCATGGGTGCGCTGTTCGACCATTTTCAACGCCCGCTGACGCTGACTGACCAGCACGTAAAGCAAGGCACTGAGCAACACACTGAGCAAACCGCCCAGCACCACCAGGCTGGTCACCGAAGAATGGTTGGCCTCCAGAAAAGCCTCGCTGGGCAGTATGTCGACTTGATAGTCGTGGTCGGCCATTCGCAGCAACCGGGTCGCCGACAATTCGCTGGTAGCAGGCGGATTGGGGGATTCGAACAGCACTTCGTGCCGATCGTCAGTGGATAAGTCGAGGATACGCACCGAGAGATAATCACGGTCCGCCTCGGGCAACCCGTCCGCCAGCAACTGGCGCATGCTGATGACCGCCATCACATAGCCGTAGGGTTTGACTGCCGCCGCGCCCGGACGGTTGCGCGACATCACCGGCGCCAACAGCAACACACCGCGCGCATAGGCCAGTTCGATACTGATCAGATGCAGCGGCTGCGACACCGCCATGCCACCCAACGCATCCGCGCGCTCAAGTGTGGAACGACGCAAAGGTTGGGCCAGCAAGTCATAGCCCAGTGGCGAGCCGAGTTTGCTTGCGGTCTGACTGAAAAGTACCGGCACGTACTCATCCCGTTCGGCCGCCAGTTGCAGCTGACCGTCGGCAACAAGTTCACGGATGGTGAAATCAGGCAGACCTTCTTCGCGCACCTGACGCTCGAATTCCACCCGTTCGGCACGGCTCACCCGCCGGGCGAACGAGTACGCCTGGGTTCGATGAAGCAAAGGTTGGGTGTAACCGTCGAATTCCTCACGGGACACCGAGTCGGAATTGGCAAAGAACCGGCGCAGGCCATCGAGGCGCTGCACCTGATCTTCGAAGCGTTCTTCGATACGGCTGTAACGTTCGCTGGCCAGCAGCTGGAACCGTTGCCGCAATTGTTGATGAAACAGATTCAGCGTCGACCAGGCCAGCAATCCCGTGAGAATCCCGCCGACGAGCAACACCAGCAGCGCGACCAGCCAGGCCGAGACGTCTTCACTGATAAACCCCAGGATCTTTGGGCGCACGGCGTTCAACGACATAGACGCAACTCAGGACGCCAGGTGCGGGAAAGCCCATTGGCTACCTTGAGTTATAGCTATTAGCCATTAACTTCACCAGTCCCTGTAGGAGCGAGCTCGCTCGCGATGAGCCCGAGAGCGCCGCGTGTATCCAGACAGCACGCGTTATCGTTATCGATCATCGTCGGAACGCCGCCCGGAGCAAGCTCGCGCCTACAGGAGTTTGTTGTCAGCGGGCAGTGATTTTCCATGCGCGGTGGATCTTGCCGTTACGGGCGAAATCCGGATCAATGGTCTGGGCGGTGATTTCCTCGACCGCGTAACGCTCGGTGAGGTTCTCCTCCAGGGTGAACTTGCGGAAGTTGTTGGAGAAGTACAACACCCCACCCGGTGCCAGCCGCGCCATGGCCAGGTCGATCAGTTGCACCTGGTCCCGTTGCACGTCGAAGATGCCTTCCATGCGCTTGGAGTTGGAGAAAGTCGGCGGGTCGATGAAGATCAGGTCGTACTCGTCACGGCAGGCGTCGAGCCAGGCCATCACGTCGCCCTGCTCCAGCCGGTTCTTGTCGGAGAAGCCATTGAGCGACAGGTTGCGCCGTGCCCAGTCCAGGTAAGTTTTCGACAAGTCGACGCTGGTGGTGCTGCGCGCACCGCCCTTCGCCGCATGGACGCTGGCGGTTGCGGTGTAGCAATACAGGTTGAGGAAGCGCTTGCCGGCCGCCTCTTTCTGGATTCGCATGCGCATCGGCCGGTGGTCAAGGAACAGCCCGGTGTCGAGGTAGTCGGTGAGGTTGACCAGCAGCTTCACGCCGCCTTCATTGACTTCGACGAACTTGCCCTGAGCCGCCTGGCGCTCGTACTGCTTGGTGCCGCTCTGACGCTCGCGACGCTTGACCACCACGCGGCTCTTGTCAATGTTCAACGCCTGGGGAATGGCCGCGAGAGCATCGAACATGCGCGCCGAGGCTTTTTCCGGATCGATGGATTTCGGTGCGGCGTATTCCTGGACGTGGACCCAATCCTGATACAGGTCGATGGCCATGGAGTATTCCGGCATGTCGGCGTCATACACGCGGTAGCAGTCGATGCCTTCACGCTTGACCCACTTGCCCAGGGCCTTGAGGTTCTTTTGCAGGCGATTGGCGAACATCTGCCCGCCTTCGCTCAAGCGCGGTTGCTCGACCACCACCGGTGCCGGTTTGATCGGGTTGCCGTTCTTGTTGTACTTCTCGTACTTGCCCGGTGCCACATCGTTGTCGGCCACCTCGACTTCGGCTTGAACTTGTTCACGCTCGACCTGACGCTGTTCCGGGGTGCGCCGTTCACCGGTGACGAACTGGTCCGGCGTGACCTTGATCAGCAACAATTTGCACGGCAAGGCGCCGTTCCAGAATGAATATTGTTTGTGGCTGCGAATACCCATGCGCTTGCCCAGGTCCGGGGCGCCGGTGAAGACCGCGGCTTCCCAGTTCAGGCAGGCCTGACGCAGACGTTCGCCGAGGTTCTGGTACAGGTAGAGCAAGCTCGCCTCGTCACCCAGGCGTTCGCCGTACGGCGGGTTGCAGATCACCAGGCCTTTCTGGTTCTGGTCCGGACGCGGCTCGAAGGTACCGACTTCGCCCTGGTAGATCTTGATCCACTCGCTCAGGCCGGCACGCTCGACGTTGTTGCGGCCCGGTTGAATCAGGCGCGGGTCGGCTTCGTAGCCACGAATCCACAGGGGTGGCCTGGCCAGGCCGGCCGCGCAACGTTCAGTGGCTTCTTCGTGAAGTTTTTTCCACAGCGCTGGCACGTGACCCAGCCAGGCCGTGAAGCCCCACTGTTCGCGACGCAGGTTAGGTGCCATGTCGGCAGCGATCATCGCCGCTTCCACCAGGAACGTACCGACACCGCACATCGGGTCAGCCAGGGCGCCGCCTTCGGCAGCAATCCGTGGCCAGCCGGAACGGATCAGAATCGCCGCCGCGAGGTTTTCCTTCAGCGGCGCCGCACCCTGCTGCAAGCGATAGCCGCGCTGGTGCAGGCTGTGGCCGGAGAGGTCGAGGGAGAGAATCGCTTCGCCACGATCCAGGCGCAGGTGAATGCGCAGGTCCGGGTTGAGCTTGTCGATGGAAGGGCGGTCGCCCTGCGGGGTACGCAGTTTGTCGACGATGGCGTCCTTGACCTTCAGGGCGCCGAAGTGGGTGTTGTCGATCCCCGAGCCGTGACCGCTGAACTCGACGGCCAGGGTGCCGTCATTGAGCATGTGGTCTTGCCACTCGATATCGAGCACACCGTGGTAGAGGTCTTCGGCATCCTTCATCGGGAAACGCTTGAGCACCAGCAGCACCCGGTTCGCCAGACGCGACCACAGGCACAGGCGATAGGCGGTTTCCATGGTTGCCATGCCGCGCACGGCAGAGGTGTGCTCACGCGCTTCTTCAAGGCCAAGCCCGACGGCTTCCTCGATAAGCAGGCCTTCAAGGCCTTTGGGGCAAGTGAGGAAGAGTTCGAAACGATCGGACATGGGAATTCCAGAACCTTTAGCTGAGTGGACCGGCAACGCATTGCCGGCCCGGTTTTCAATCAGGCGCTTTTCTAAAAGAGCGCCCGCGTGGCACGAAGGTGTGCCGTTCCACCCCTGCTGCTCGGGTCAAAAGAGCTTAGATGCACGGGTAGATAAAATAGTTGGTGCAACAAAATGTCATAAATCGACCCTTCGTCGAATAATGCCCGGCGTAACGCGAGCTATTCTCAGCAAAGGATTAACCCCATCATCTAGCGCAGGGCCGATCATACCGGGGTTTGACCAATTAACGCCGGACAAATATCGTGTTACTTATCGCCTTACCATCTTTATTGTTACGTCCTTATGACAAAACGATCATTCCCTCGATGTGACGCATTGGTTAGAACTCAATACAGGTTGACGTCGCAACGGCGTCAACACCTTGGCTCGCGACGCCGGCAGCGAGCCCCAACGGCAGAAGTTTTTCTGCCAGACCTCAATTGAGGTCGACGCGATAAATACAGTCAACAAGTGAGGGCAACACCCTATGAGAAGACTTAAGCGTGATCCGTTGGAAAGAGCATTTTTGCGCGGATATCAATATGGCGTTGGTGGCAAATCCCGTGAGCTTTGCCCATTTACTCTACCGTCGGTACGCCAAGCCTGGATTAACGGCTGGCGAGAAGGACGCGGCGACAACTGGGACGGTATGACCGGCACTGCGGGAATCCACAGACTCAACGAACTTCACGCCGTCGGCTAATACAGGGCACAACACTCCGACACGACAATCTGATTACGTAACAACTTACCACGCACGCCCCATCCGGGCGGCGGGCTCCGGCCCAAGGGCTCCCTCGAGGAGCCCTTTTTTATGCCTGTTCTCTGGCCAGAGCCCATTCCCGTTTTACTCCGGCATGATTAAACGCGATCCCGTGTAGGAGCCGCCGCAGGCTGCGATCTTTTGATCTTTGTTTTTGCTCGCGCAAAGAGCACAGAAGCAAGATCAACAGATCGCAGCCTGCGGCAGCTCCTACATTAACCGTGCACGCCGCGATTTGATGGGTGCGCTCAGCAATCGGTTATCTCAGGGCGGCGATGGCGTCGACGGACTCACGAATCAGCGCAGGGCCCTTATAGATGAAGCCGGAATACAGCTGCACCAGGCTCGCCCCCGCCGCAATTTTCTCGGCCGCGTGTTTGCCTTCGGTGATACCGCCCACGGCAATGATCGGCAAACGACCGGCCAGTTCCGCCGCCAGCACTTTCACCGTATGGGTGCTCTTCTCGCGAACCGGAGCGCCGGAAAGACCGCCCGCCTCGTCACCGTATTCCATGCCTTCGACGCCGACACGGCTCAGGGTGGTGTTGGTGGCAATGACCGCATCCATCCCCGTTTCGATCAACGCTTGCGCGACCTGCGCGGTTTCTTCATCGGTCATGTCCGGAGCGATCTTGATTGCCAGCGGCACATGTTTGCCGTGGCGCAGCGCCAGTTCCGCGCGACGGGTGGCCAGGTCGGCCAGCAGTTGCTTGAGCGAGTCGCCGAACTGCAGGCTGCGCAAGCCCGGTGTGTTCGGCGAGCTGACGTTGACCGTCACGTAGCTGGCGTGGGCGTAGACCTTGTCCAGGCAGATCAGATAGTCGTCGACCGCACGCTCGACCGGCGTATCGAAGTTCTTGCCGATATTGATCCCCAGCACGCCTTTGTACTTGGCCGCTGCCACGCGAGCCAACAAATGATCGACGCCGAGGTTGTTGAAACCCATGCGGTTGATGATCGCCTCGGCTTCCGGCAGACGGAAAATCCGTGGCTTCGGGTTGCCCGGTTGCGGACGCGGGGTAATGGTGCCGATTTCGACAAAGCCGAAACCCAGTTGGGCAAAACCGTCGATGGCCGCGCCATTCTTGTCCAGGCCGGCTGCCAGACCCACCGGATTCGGGAAGTCCAGGCCCATGACGGTCACCGGCATTTTCGCCGGCGCCTTGCACAGCAAGCCGTTGAGGCCCAAACGCCCGCCCGCGCCGATCAGGTCCAGGGACAGATCGTGGGAGGTTTCCGGGGAAAGTTGGAACAACAGCTGACGGGCCAGGTTGTACATGGGCGGCTTTGACTCGATTGGCGGCGAAATGAGGCGGCGATTATAGCCGGGCATCGGGGGTGCAGGCGAGGCACGCAGCAAAAACAGCCGGCGATGGCATATGCCTTGCACCGTCACTGGCATCAGCACCCATGCCAACGGCGGGATGGGTCGAAAGACAAAGGCGTCGTCACCTGGCCTTGCTCTGGCAAGCAGCCGGTACGGCGCTTTTTTATGGAAGGTGTTTACCCATGATTGAAAATCCAGCCTCCCCCCTGGCCTGGGTCCACGGCAGCGATGCCCCGGAAAAGACCGAAATCAACCTCGGCTTCATGGCCCTGAGCGACTGCGCTTCGGTGGTGGTCGCGGCCACCCAGGGTTTCGCCCAGCCCTATGGCCTGACCCTGAACCTCAAACGCCAGTCGTCGTGGGCCAATCTGCGGGACAAACTGGTCAGCGGTGAACTCGACGCCGCTCACAGCCTGTACGGCTTGATGTATGCGGTTCACTTAGGGATAGGCGGAGTGGCTGCGACCGACATGGCCGTGTTGATGGGCCTGAACCAGAACGGCCAGAGCATCAACCTGTCCCATGGCTTGCAGGCCCTGGGCGTGACCAGTCCTGAAGCACTGGAGCGGCATGTGCACCAAAGTCGCCCAAAACTCACCTTTGCCCAGACGTTTCCAACCGGCACCCACGCCATGTGGCTGTATTACTGGCTGGCCAGCCAGGGCATCCATCCGTTGCACGACGTCGACAGCGTAGTGGTGCCGCCGCCGCAAATGGTCGCGCACCTGCAAGCGGGGCGCATCGACGGTTTTTGCGTCGGCGAACCCTGGTCCGCCAGTGCGGTGAAACAGAATCTCGGTTTTACCCTGGCGACGACCCAGACAATCTGGCCCGATCACCCGGAAAAAGTCCTCGGCTGCACCCGCACCTTCGTCGAGCAATACCCCAACACCGCACGGGCGCTGGTGATGGCGATTCTGGAGGCCAGCCGCTTCATCGAAGCCAGCACCGAGAATCGCCGCAGCACCGCCCAATTGCTCGGCGCATCGCAATACCTGGACGCGCCACTCGACTGCATCGAACCGCGTTTGCTCGGCGACTATGCCGATGGCCTCGGCAATCGCTGGCAAGACCCGCACGCACTGCGCTTGCACGGCGCTGGCGAGGTCAACTTGCCTTACTTGTCCGATGGCATGTGGTTCATGACCCAGTTCCGCCGCTGGGGTTTGTTGCGCGACGATCCGGACTACCTCGCAGTGGCGCGTCAGGTGCAGCAACTAGACTTGTACCGAGAGGCCGCCACCGCAGTCGGTGTCGCCGCCGGGAGTGAGCCGATGCGCAGCAGCCAGTTGATCGACGGCAAGGTCTGGGACGGCTCGGACCCTGCCGGCTATGCCCGCAGTTTCAAGCTGCATGCCATGAGCGACACCTCACCGCTTTTCGCCAGTCGCTGACAGGAGACTGCAAATATGTTGCGAATCCTGCTGATCAACGACACCGCGAAGAAAGTCGGTCGCCTGAAAGCGGCCCTGACGGAAGCCGGGTTCGAGGTAATAGACGAATCCGGCCTGACCATCGACCTGCCTGCGCGCGTCGAAACGGTGCGTCCGGACGTGATCCTGATCGATACCGAGTCACCGAGCCGCGATGTCATGGAGCAAGTGGTGCTGGTGAGCCGCGACCAACCGCGGCCGATCGTGATGTTTACCGACGAGCATGACCCTGACGTGATGCGCCAGGCGATCAAGTCCGGGGTCAGTGCCTACATCGTCGAAGGCATTCACGCACAACGCTTGCAGCCGATTCTCGACGTGGCCATGGCGCGCTTTGAAAGTGACCAGGCCCTGCGTGCGCAACTGCAGGCCCGGGACCAGCAACTGGCCGAGCGCAAGCGTATTGAGCTGGCCAAGGGGCTGCTGATGAAGATGAAGGATTGCAACGAGGAACAGGCCTACACCCTGATGCGCCGCCAGGCCATGAGTCGCCAGCAGAAACTGATTCAGGTGGCGGAGCAGATCATTGCCATGAGCGAGTTGCTTGGCTGAAGTCCTATGGCGCCTGTCAATGATCGTTCCCACGCAGAGCGTGGGAACGATCTGCGTGAAAGTGGCACAGATCTCGCTAGGTAATCACTACAGGTAACCAACGGCGGTTGCCCCACCTACGACAAAGACGTCGCTCACCCCATTCGCTCCTGGCGAATCGGGTGGCGGCGTTTTTTTGTTTTGGCCCCACAACCCGGGGCCGGTGGTGCGGCCGAATGCGGCGCCCCACTTGCAAGCTCATGACTCCTTCTCGAGACGACTAACAGCTGAGGTGCGCGATGAATTCAAGCTTCTGGAAATCCGGCCATACCCCGACCCTGTTCGCGGCCTTCCTCTATTTCGACCTGAGCTTCATGGTCTGGTACCTGCTCGGCCCGTTGGCAGTGCAGATCGCCACCGACCTGCAACTGACCACCCAACAACGCGGGCTGGTGGTCGCCACGCCTATCCTGGCCGGGGCTGTCCTGCGTTTTGTGATGGGCCTGCTGGCTGACCGCCTGTCGCCCAAGACCGCCGGGCTGATCGGCCAGGTGATCGTCATCTGCGCCCTGTTCGTCGCCTGGAAACACGGGATTCACAGTTATGAGCAAGCGCTGCTGTTGGGGCTGTTCCTCGGCATGGCCGGCGCGTCCTTCGCCGTTGCGCTGCCGCTGGCCTCGCAGTGGTACCCGCCGCAGCATCAAGGCAAAGCCATGGGCATCGCTGGCGCTGGTAACTCTGGCACTGTGCTCGCAGCCCTGATCGCCCCGGTCCTGGCCGCTTCGTTTGGCTGGAGCAACGTGTTCGGCTTCGCCCTGATCCCGTTGATCCTGACTATCATCACCTTTGCCTGGCTGGCCAAGAACGCCCCTGAACGGCCGAAAGCCAAATCCGTTTCCGACTACTTCAAGGCCTTGGGCGACCGCGACAGCTGGTGGTTCATGTTCTTCTACAGCGTAACTTTCGGCGGCTTCATCGGCCTGGCCAGCGCCCTGCCCGGCTACTTCAACGACCAATACGGCCTGAGCCCGGTAACCGCCGGTTATTACACCGCAGCCTGTGTGTTCGGTGGCAGCCTGATGCGTCCGTTGGGCGGCGCCCTGGCCGACCGTTTCGGCGGGATTCGCACACTGCTGGTGATGTACACCGTGGCCGCGACCTGCATTGCGGCGGTGGGTTTCAATCTGCCGAGTTCCTACGCAGCCTTGGCGCTTTTCGTCTGCACCATGCTTGGTCTGGGGGCGGGCAACGGCGCGGTATTCCAGTTGGTTCCGCAGCGCTTCCGTCGTGAGATCGGCGTGATGACCGGTTTGATCGGCATGGCCGGTGGTATCGGTGGCTTCGCGCTGGCGGCTGGGATGGGCGCGATCAAGCAAAGCACCGGCAGCTATCAGCTGGCGCTGTGGTTGTTCGCCAGCCTCGGAGTCCTTGCCTGGTTCGGCCTGCACGGGGTGAAACGTCGCTGGAGAACCACCTGGGGTTCGGCTGCCGTCACCGCTGCACGGGTGTGAGGGCTGAATGAGCCTGCAATTGAGTTTTGCCGAAGCGAGCGCCATCGGCCCTCGCGAGGAGAACCAGGACGCCCTGCGCCTGGTCACTCCGACCCCGGCGCTGGCGGCGAGCAAGGGTTATCTGTTCGCCATCGCCGACGGCGTCAGCCAGTGCGCCGATGGTGGCCTGGCCGCCCGCTCGACCTTGCAGGCCCTGGCGCTGGACTACTACGCCACCCCGGAAACCTGGGGTGTCGCCCAGGCACTGGATCGCCTGTTGCTGGCACAAAATCGCTGGTTGCAGGCCAACGGTGGTGGGCAGCCCTTGCTCACCACGGTCAGCGCCTTGGTCATGCGTGGCAGGCGCTTCACCCTGGCCCATGTCGGCGATTGTCGGGTTTATCGCTGGCACGCCAACGCTTTGCAACGGGTCAGCGAGGATCATGTCTGGGACCAACCGGGCATGCAGCATGTGCTCAAACGGGCGCTGGGGCTGGATCAGCACCTGGTGCTGGATTTTCTCGACGGCGAATTGCGCGTCAACGAGAGCTTTGTGCTGCTCAGTGATGGAATCTGGGCCGTGCTGGGCGATACCGCTATTGCGGCGATCCTGCGCGATCAACCCGATCTGGACAGCGCCGCGCAGACCCTGGTCAACGCCGCGCATCTGGCTGGCAGCCAGGACAATGCCAGCGCCTTGCTGGTGCGGGTTGATGCCTTGGGTGAAACCAGCATCGGCGACGCATTGATTCATTTGCAGCAATGGCCGCTGCCGCCCGTGCTGAAACCGGGCCAGACCTTCGAGGGCTGGCAGGTCGAAGGGATACTCGGTCAGAGCCAGCAATCGCTGCTCTATCGGGTTCGCGACGGGCAACAACAGCCCTGGCTATTGAAAACCTTGCCCGGCGCGCTACGCGATGACCACCTGGCCGGACAAGCGTTGCTGTCGGAGGAATGGTTTCTCAAGCGCGTAGCCGGACGGCATTTCCCTGAAGTCCACGCCGCCAGCCAGCGTCAGCATTTGTACTACGTGATGCGTGAATATTCGGGGTCGACCCTGGCGCAACTGCAGGAGAAAGTCGGACCGCTGCCCTTGGCCCAATGGCTGGATCTGGCCGAACGCCTGCTGCGGGCGGTGGGGATGCTGCACCGACGTCAGATTCTCCATCGCGATATCAAACCGGAGAACCTGCTGCTGGGGAACGACAGTGAGTTGCGTCTGCTGGACTTCGGCCTCGCCTACTGTCCCGGCCTGTCCGAAGATCAGCCCTCTACCCTGCCCGGAACGCCCAGCTACATCGCGCCGGAAGCTTTTGGCGGGGGTACGCCGACGCCGCAACAGGATCTGTATGCGGTCGGCGTGACCTTGTATTTCCTGCTCACCGGACACTATCCCTACGGCGAAATCGAAGCGTTCCAGCGACCGCGATTTGGCGTGCCGGTCAGTGCCAGCCGCTACCGACCCGACCTGCCGGAATGGATCGCACAAAGCCTGGAGCGCGCCGTTGCGGCAGATCCGGACCAGCGGTTTGAAACGGCGGAAGAATGGTTGCTGGTATTGGAACAGGGGGAGCGGCGCAGCTTGAGCGTGCGGCCCAGACCCTTGCTGGAGCGCGAGCCGCTGAAGGTCTGGCGGACGTTGGCGCTGGTGTCGTTGGTGGTGAATCTGGTGTTGTTGGTTTTGGTGTTTCGTGGGTAGAAGATCAAAAGATCGCAGCCTCGTTTCACTCGACAGCTCCTACAGGCGCAACGAGGCTGCGATCTTTTGATCTTCTGCCTTAATACCGGGCACCTCGCATCAAATCGGTGCATCAAAATACCCCTTCACCGACGCAACACCCCTGAAACCACTGCTTTGTACCACTTGGCACAACCACTGCATTACCTCTCTCAACTGACATAAAGCCCAGCCTTCAACGACGAAGGGTGCGCTGCCCGAGAGAACGGGACAAGGACAAAGGCGTCCTCGCCAGGCAACTGGCGGGATGCCTTTTTTTGTGTGCGCAAAATTTGTCGAGCAAGACCTGAAAGCCCTGATGAGGCGGGTCCGAGCTCCCCGGAGAACCTGATGAAAAAACTAAAACTGGTGATGATCGGCAACGGCATGGCCGGGGTTCGTACCCTGGAAGAACTGCTCAAGCTGAGCAACGAGTTGTACGACATCACGGTCTTCGGCGCCGAACCCCATACCAACTACAACCGCATCCTGCTGTCGCCGGTACTGGCCGGCGAACAGACGTTCGAAGAGATCGTGCTCAACGACCTGGACTGGTACCTGGACAACAACATCAAGCTGCTGCTCAACCGCAAAGTGGTGGAGATCGACCGGGTCAAACGCCGGGTCATTGCCGAAGACGGCAGCGAGGCCGAATACGATCGCCTGCTGATCGCCACCGGCTCGACCCCGTTTATCCTGCCGATTCCCGGCAACACCTTGCAGGGCGTGATCGGCTACCGCGACATTGCCGACACCCAGGCGATGATCGACACCGCAAGGACCCACAAACACGCCGTGGTCATCGGCGGCGGCTTGCTCGGCCTGGAAGCGGCAAACGGCCTGATGCTGCGCGGCATGCACGTCACCGTGGTGCACATCGGCGAATGGCTGCTGGAACGGCAACTGGACAAAACCAGCGGCGAACTGCTGCAAACCGCCCTTGAAGGTCGCGGCCTGCACTTCCGCCTGCGCGAACAGACCCAGGCCCTGCACGACGCCGGCAATGGCCGGGTCGGCTCGGTCGAGTTCAAGAACGGCGACATCATCCCCGCCGACCTGGTAGTGATGGCCGCCGGTATTCGCCCCAGCACCGAACTGGCGGAAAAAGCCGGCATCCCCTGCAACCGCGGGATTCTGGTCAATGACACGATGCAAACCTACGACCCTCGGGTCTACGCCATCGGCGAATGCGCCAGCCATCGCGGAACCGCCTACGGCCTGGTGGCGCCGCTGTTCGAACAAGCCAAGGTCTGCGCCAACCACTTGGCCCAACTGGGTTTCGCCACTTACAAGGGCTCGGTGACCTCGACCAAATTGAAAGTCACCGGCATCGACCTGTTTTCCGCCGGCGACTTCATGGGCGGCGAAGGCACCGAGACCATCACCCTCTCCGACCCGATCGGCGGGGTCTACAAAAAACTGGTGATCAAGGATGACGTGCTGGTCGGTGCCTGCCTGTACGGCGATACGGCCGACGGCGGCTGGTATTTCCGGCAGATCCGTGAGAACCACGACATCCGGCAGATCCGCGATCACCTGATGTTCGGCGGCTCTTCGTCTATGGAGCTGGCATTAGGCGATGTAGGACACCAGGGCCAGGACAAAGCCATGAGCATGGCCGACACCGCCGAAGTCTGCGGTTGCAACGGCGTGTGCAAAGGCACCATCGTCAAGGCCATCCAGGAACACGGCCTGTTCAGCGTCGACGACGTCAAGAAGCACACCAAGGCCGCCAGCTCCTGCGGTTCCTGCGCCGGCCTGGTGGAACAGATCCTGATCAACACCGTGGGCGGCGCCGCCGACGTCAAGCCGAAGAGCGAAAAAGCCATCTGCGGCTGCAGCGACCTCAACCACGGGCAAATCCGCCAGGCCATCCGCGAGCAGCATTTGCTGACCATCGCCGGCACCCTGAGCTACCTGAACTGGCGCACCCCGAACGGCTGCGCCACCTGCCGCCCGGCGCTCAACTACTACCTGATTTCCACCTGGCCGGGTGAAGCCAAGGACGATCCGCAATCGCGCCTGATCAACGAACGCGCTCACGCCAACATTCAGAAAGACGGCACTTACTCGGTGGTCCCGCGGATGTGGGGTGGTGTGACCAACCCTTCGGAACTGCGGCGCATCGCCGACGTGGCCGACAAGTACAACGTGCCGATGGTCAAGGTCACCGGCGGCCAGCGCATCGACTTGCTGGGGATCAAGAAGCAGGACCTGCCGGGGGTCTGGAAGGATCTCGACATGCCGTCCGGCCATGCCTATGGCAAATCCATCCGCACCGTGAAGACCTGCGTCGGCAGCGAGTTCTGCCGCTTCGGCACCCAGAACTCGACGCAACTGGGCATCGAGCTGGAGCATGACCTGTTCAACATGTGGTCGCCGCACAAGGTGAAGCTGGCAGTCTCCGGTTGCCCACGCAATTGCTCGGAAGCAGGCATCAAGGACGTTGGAATTATCGGCGTGGATTCGGGCTGGGAGATGTACATCGGTGGCAACGGCGGGATCAAGACCGAAGTCGCCGAGTTCTTCGTCAAGCTCAAGACCGCCGAAGAAGTGCGCGAATACAACGGCGCGTTCCTGCAGCTGTACCGCGAAGAAGCCTTCTACCTCGAGCGCACCGTGCATTACCTGCAACGGGTCGGCATGGAACACATCAAGAAAGCCGTGCTGGAAGACCCGGAGCGGCGCAAGGCACTCAATGCGCGCCTGCAATTCTCCCTGTCGTTCGAACAGGATCCGTGGAAGGAACGCCTGGAACAGCCGCTGCTGAAGAAAGAATTCGAGGTCATCCCCGTGAAGAACCTGGAGGTGCTGGCATGACCTGGCTGGATATCTGCGCACTGGAAGAAATCAATGCCTTGGGGTCGCGGATCATCGCCGGCCCGAAAGGCGACATCGCGATTTTTCGTACGAGCGACGATGAAGTGTTCGCCCTCGACGACCGCTGCCCGCACAAGGGCGGTCCGCTGTCCCAAGGCTTGATCTACGGCAAACGCGTCGCCTGCCCGCTGCACAACTGGCAGATCGACCTGGAAACCGGCGAAGCCCAGGCACCGGACATCGGTTGCGCTCACCACCATGCGGCCCGGGTCGAAAATGGCCGGGTGTTGCTGTCCCTGCGGGAAGCACGCTAATGAACCATCAGATCACCGCCTCCACGTGCTGTTACTGCGGGGTCGGCTGCGGCGTGCTGATCGAGCATGACGGCGAGCGCATCCTCGGCGTCAGCGGCGATCCGGCCCACCCGGCCAACTTCGGCAAACTGTGCAGCAAGGGCTCGACCCTGCACCTGACCGGCGACCCGGCGGCTCGGGCGTTGTACCCCGAACTGCGCCTCGGCAAAGGCCTGGCCCGCAGCCGCACCGATTGGGATACCGCCCTCGATCACGCCGCCAGCGTCTTCGCCGACACCATTGCCGAACACGGCCCTGACAGTGTGGCGTTCTACATCTCCGGGCAGTTGCTGACCGAGGATTATTACAGTTTCAACAAGCTGGCGCGCGCGCTGGTGGGCACCAACAACATCGATAGCAATTCACGGTTGTGCATGTCTTCAGCGGTGGTCGGCTACAAGCGCAGCCTCGGTGCCGACGCTCCGCCCTGCAGCTACGAAGACCTGGAATTGAGCGACTGCGTGATGATCGTCGGCAGCAACATGGCCTACGCGCATCCGATACTGTTTCGTCGCCTGGAAGAAGCCAAATCCCGTCGGCCGCAAATGAAAGTCATCGTCATCGACCCGCGTCGCACCGACACCTGCGATCTGGCGGACTTGCACCTGGCGATTCTTCCGGGTACCGACGTCGCGTTGTTCCATGGGATTTTGCACTTGCTGCTGTGGGAAGACTGGATCGACCGCGATTTCATCCAGGCGCACACCCAAGGCTTGGCGGAGTTGAAGAACCTGGTGCGCGATTACACGCCGCAAATGGTTTCGCAGTTGTGCGGGATCAGCGTCGAGCAATTGCAGGAATGCGCCGAATGGGTCGGCACCTCGCCAAGCTTCCTGTCGCTATGGTGCATGGGGCTGAACCAGTCCACCGCCGGCAGCGCCAAGAACAGCGCGCTGATCAATCTGCACCTGGCCACCGGGCAAATCGGTCGCCCCGGCGCCGGACCTTTCTCGCTGACCGGTCAGCCAAATGCCATGGGCGGACGGGAAACCGGCAGCCTGTCGAACCTGCTGCCAGGTCATCGCGAAGCCGGCAATGCCGAGCATCGAGCGCAAGTGGCGTCTTATTGGGGTGTTGAGCAGCTGCCGGAAACCACCGGCCTGACCGCCATCGAATTGTTCGAACAGGTGCGCAGCGGCAAGGTCAAGGCGCTGTGGATCGCCTGCACCAACCCCGCGCAATCCATGCCGGATCAGAGCGCCGTGCGCGCGGCACTGCAAGCCTGTCCATTCGTGGTCTTGCAGGAAGCCTTCCGCACCACCGAGACCGCCGCCTTCGCCGATCTGCTGCTGCCTGCCGCCAGTTGGGGTGAAAAAGAGGGTACGGTGACCAATTCCGAGCGGCGTATTTCCCACGTTCGGCAGGCGATCGTCGCACCCGGCGAGACCCGTTCCGACTGGGCGATCACCGTGGATTTCGCTCAGCGCCTGGAAAAACATCTGCGTCCAGGGCTTGCCAGTCTGTTTGCGTTCGACACACCGGCGCAGATTTTCGATGAATACAAGCAACTGACTCGCGGCCGCGACCTGGACCTGTCCGGCATCAGCCATGCGCTGATCGACCGTCTCGGCCCACAGCAATGGCCCTTCCCTGCGGGCGCCAGTGAAGGCACGGCGCGGTTATACCTGGACGGCATTTTCCCGACCGCCAGCGGACGCGCGCAGTTTGTCGCCGATCCGTATCGCGCCGCCAAGGAACAACGGGATGCGCGCTTCCCGCTGACCCTGATCACCGGCCGACTGCGCGACCAATGGCACGGCATGAGCCGCACCGGCACCGCCGCTCAATTGTTCGGTCATGTCAGCGAAGCCGTATTGAGTTTGCATCCGGACGAACTGCGTCGCCATCGCCTGCAACCGGGCGACCTGATCAGCCTGAAAAGTCGCCGGGGCGCGGTGATCGTGCCCGTCGACAGCGATGACAGCGTGCGGCCCGGCCAAGCGTTTCTGCCGATGCATTGGGGCGACCGGTTCCTCAAGGGCGGCGTGAATACGCTGACCCAACCGGCTTTCGATCCCCTGTCGAAACAACCGGAACTCAAGCACAGCGGCGTGCGCCTTGAACCTGTGCACCTACCGTGGCAGCTGTTCGCCCTCATCGAGGGCAATGTTCAACAGCATTTTGAGACGCTACGACCGCTCTGTGAGGCATTTTCCTACGCCAGCCTGAGCATCGCCGGCCGGGAACGCCCGGCACTGCTCATACGCGCTGCCAGCGCCTCCGCGCCGGATCCGCAACTGTTGCGTGAGATCGATCAATGCCTGGGTCTCAATAACGGCCCGGTATTGGCCTACGACGATCCTCGACGCTCCATTGGCAAACGGGTACGGATCGAGAATGGCCGGATCACCGCGATTCGCCTGGCCGGCGAAACTCTCGCCCAGCACTGGCTGCAAAACCTGTGGCTGGAAGGCCGCGCCGACGAACAACTGCGACGCTGGCTGCTCGCGCCACTGAGCGCACCACCAGGCCAGGCCAATGCGGCGACCGCTGGTAGCAAAACCCTGTGCAACTGCATGAACGTCAGCCAAGGCGCGGTCTGTGCCGGCATCGGCCGCGGCCTGAACTTGCAGGGGCTGAAACAAGAATTGGGCTGCGGCACGCAATGCGGCTCCTGTGTCCCTGAAATCAAGCGTTTGCTGGCCGCCACTGCGCAGCCGATCGCCGTTGTCTCGTGAGGAAAAACACTATGAGCGCTAAAGTCTGGCTGGTGGGTGCGGGTCCTGGCGACCCGGAATTGCTGACCCTGAAGGCGGTACGGGCATTGCGAGAAGCCGATGTGGTGCTGATCGATGATCTGGTCAACGCCGCAGTGCTGGAGCATTGCCCCCAGGCGCGGATCATTCCCGTGGGCAAGCGCGGCGGCTGTCGCTCCACGCCCCAGGCGTTTATCCACCGCCTGATGCTGCGTTATGCCCGTCAGGGTAAATGCGTGGTACGGCTCAAGGGTGGCGATCCGTGCATCTTTGGCCGGGGCGGTGAGGAGGCACAGTGGTTACGTGAACGTGGCGTCGAGGCGGAGCTGGTCAATGGCATCACGGCCGGACTTGCCGGTGCGACGCAGTGCGATATTCCGTTGACCCTGCGCGGCGTTGCGCGTGGCGTGACGCTGGTCACTGCCCACACCCAGGATGGCAGCAGCCTGAACTGGCAAGCCCTGGCCCAGGGCGGCACGACGCTGGTGATCTACATGGGGGTGGCGAAGCTGAGCGAGATCCGCGAGCAGTTGCTGGCCGGCGGAATGGCGGCGGATATGCCGGTGGCGATGATTGAAAACGCTTCACTGCCGCATCAGCGGGAATGTCGCAGTGATCTGACGGCCATGGAGGAAGATGCCCGTGCTTTTCAATTGAAGAGCCCGGCGATTCTGGTGATTGGTGCTGTGGCGGCTTGTGATGAGATCAAAAGTGCGGCAGCTCCTGCATGGGTTCGGCGTACATCCTTGTAGGTGCTGTTGCGGCTTGGGGAGATCAAAAGGGGCGCCGCCAAACCAAGGTTGAAACCCCAAATCGCAGACAAAGAAAAGCCCGGCCGAAGCCGGGCTTTTCAGAGCTGCGAGCTAATTACTTAGCGTTAGCTTCAACCTGCGCTTCTACGCGACGGTTTACAGCACGGCCAGCGTCAGTAGCGTTGTCGGCAACTGGGCGGGATTCGCCGTAGCCAACAGACTGAACGCGGGACGACTCAACACCGTACTGGTTGGTCAGAACTTGCTTAACGGCGTTTGCACGACGCTCGGACAGTTTCTGGTTGTAAGCGTCAGGACCGACGGAGTCAGTGTGACCTTCAACAGTGGTGCTGGTCGATGGGTACTGCTTCATGAAGTCAGCGAGGTTTTTGATGTCGCCGTAGCTGTTAGGCTTGACTACCGACTTGTCGAAGTCGAACTTCACGTCCAGCTCAACACGAACAACTTCAGCAACTGCCGGGCAGCCATCAGCGTCAACAGTTACGTTGGCTGGGGTATCCGGGCACTTGTCAACGTTGTCGCACACGCCATCGTTGTCGCTGTCGGAGCAGACTTCAGCTGGTGCTGGAACTGGAGCAGGAGCAGGCTTGGAGCCGCCACCGAAGTTCACACCGATACCGACGCTTGGAGCCCACTCGGTGTCGCCCTGGTCGATGTTGTATTGAGCTTCAACGCCAGCACGGGCGTAGAAGTTCTCGGTGAAGTACAGCTTGGCACCGCCGCCAACGTTGGCGAAGGTGGAACGGTTGCGACCGTTCGAGCCGTTCTGATCAATGCTCTGATCGGAGAAGCCAGCCGAGACGTACGGACGGACCATGTCGCCTGGGTTGTTGAAGTGGTACAGAGCGTCCAGAGCGGTGTTGGCGCCCTTGATGTTCTGGCCGGAGTCAGAACGAACGTTGTGCACTTCGTCGTAGGCCAGACGCAGTTCAACGTCGTCGGTCAGGAAGTAACCTACGGAACCGCCGAACAGGTTGCCGTTGTTCTTGAAGTTACGAGCGCTGTCGAATTGTTCTTTCTTTGCGAAGCCTTCGATTTCAACTGCGCCTTGGCCTTGTGCCAGAGCGCCGAACGAAGTGGCGGCAATCAAAGAACCAATGGCCAAGCCCAAGGTGTTTTTCAGTTTCATCCGTTAAATCCCCATCTGGTGATTGTGAAGCAGTCCCGCAAACCGGGGGACAACTCGGCGGCAAGTCTATCAGAACTTGCCTACACGTAAGAGATATTTGCGCTGAACTAAGTTTCAGCAACGCCTGCAAATTTCTCACGCAATTTGTCTAGAGCACGTTTGTAACGCATTTTTGTCGCACTCAAACCCATGTGCATGATGTCTGCGATCTCCTGAAATTCCAGCTCTGCGACAAATCGTAGCACCAGGATTTCACGGTCGATCGGGTTCACATACACCAGCCAGCGATCGAGTCCGCCCTTCTCCTCGGGTTTCGGCGCCTTCTCTTCAGACGCTTCCTCGAGGGGGTCCAGACTCAAAGCGTCCATCAAGCGACGCTTTCGCCGTTCTTTCCGATACTGCGTGATGCATTCGTTGTACGTGATGCTATATAGCCACGTCTTGAACTTCGATTTCCCCTCGAAGTTCTTCAAGCCATACAACACCTTCAACATCACTTCCTGACAGACATCATCTGCGTCGCGATCGTTCCCAAGATACCGTGCACAGACGTTAAATAATGTTCTCTGGTAACGCCGCATCAGTTCTTCATAGGCGCGCGTTACGTGAAACAGCTCGGTATGCGAGCGCGCGACCAACTCCTCATCAGAGAGCTCGCGGGGGTCGTAGCGCGTGGAGAGCGATTGAGCTTTATTCAAAACAAGTCAGGGCCGACAGTCAGGTCAATGTCCGCCGCGGCCCTTGCGGGCTTTCAGCGGCGGCATACATTAGCAGGGTTTGCCGGGTTAGCGGCTACTCACATGCTGCTCCAGGAGGATCCGATTGGAGAGAGAGACTAGCTCACCCTCATCGGTCAGCAATGTGGTTTTAACCGTGCCGATCTCTTCGATCTGACCTTCGACCTCGCCAACACGCACTTGTTGCCCAACCTGATACAACTCACGCACATAGATTCCCGCAAGAATCTGACCGGCAATTTCCCGGCTTCCCAAACCCATGGCCAGCGCAACCGCCAGACCAACGGTAATCAAAACAATCACAATCACATGGTTGAGCAGGTCAGTCTTGACCTCCAATTGGCTGATTGCGACCGAAATACTGATGATAATCACCAGGCCCTGGGCAATTCGCCCCAGACCGGCGGCGTAATCCAGTCCTACACCCTCTGCCGCTCCACGCACCAGCCCATTGGCCAATTGCGCCAGCAACACACCCACCAGCAGCACCAGCGCGGCGCCGAACACTTTCGGCAAATACAGCGCAAGCATATCCAGCGTAGCTGAAACTCGCTCAAGTCCAAGGGATTCTGCCGCAGAAACCAGAAAAATCAGCAGAACGAACCAGTAGACGATCTTCCCGATCAGGGTCGAGATCGGCACTTGAAGACCGGCCCTGGACAACAATTTGGTCAGGCCGGTGCCGCCCATCAGACGATCGAGTCCCAGCTTGGCGAGCAACTTGGACAACAAAGTATCCAAAAGTTTCGCAACGACGAAACCCAACAGCAAAACAACCAGTGCACCGAACAGGTTCGGGATGAAATTTGCAACCTTGGTCCATAACGCAGTCATTGCAGTGACGAGGCTCTGAGTCCAGAGATCAAGTTCCATATTCAATCAGCCTTATCTGCAGTGCGAGCGGTAGGTTTACGGTGACGGGAAACCGGCGACACATGGGCCGATCCGTTATTCAGGGCGATCATCAGCGCGGGCAGCCAGCGGCCCAGCAGGCTGAACAGGTCACCGGCGCCGACCTGGCGGTTGGCGGTTTTCAGTACACGGCCAAGGCACGCATCGTCGTCCCGGGTGGACGGTGATGCCTTGAGCATGTCACGCAAAGACTGTTCGAACGGATCGTGCATACGCACCTCTCGTGATGTCTGTGAAAGACGCGGTCAAATTTGGCCGGGTCACATGGCTCACCCTCAGACCCAGCGCAAACGTCGAAATAACCACCACTGTCCCAGTGCCACCGAGATCATCATCAGGCAGGCAATCAGGAAGCCATAGGGACTTTCCGAGAACGGAATGCCACCGACGTTGATGCCCAAAAGACCAGCCAGAAAACTCATTGGCAAAAAGATCCCGGTGATGATCCCGAAGCGGTACATCGTGCGGTTCATGCGCACGCTCAAACGCCGGTCTTCGGCCTCGAGGACCAGCCCCACCCGCTCCCGGGTCAATTCCAGCTCCTCGAGATAGCGGGTCAGGCTGTTGTTCAATTCGTTCCAGTAATCACCATCGTCCTCGACGAACCAGGGCAATTTTATCCGCGTCAGCTGAGCGAAAATATCCCGTTGCGGAGCGAGAAAGCGCTTCAGCGCAGCCGCCCTGCGACGGATCTGCAACACGGCTCCATGCTCGGGAGTGTACCGTTCGTCGGCATCCAGCTTTTCTTCTTCCTCATCGACCACTTCCGAGAGGCAAGCGACCAGATCCTGCACCTTGTTGGTGAGGTACTGAGCCATATAAAGGATGAGTTCGGAGGCGGTTTTCGGCCCTTTGCCTTCGGCGAGCTGCACCAGCAGCTCGTCGGTGGCGCGCAATGGACGCAAGCGCAGGGAAATGATCCGCTGGGCCGAGGCGAAAATCCGCACCGATACCATGTCTTCCGGCTCGGCCCCGGGGTTGAGGTTGACCCCACGCAAAAACAGCAGCAGTTCGCAGTCCGGCAGCGGCAGTAGACGCGGCCGGGTGTTTTCTTCGAGCAGCAGGTCACAGCTGAATTCGCTCAGGCCACTGGATTTACGCAGCCAGGTCTGGGTTTGCGGGTGGCTGCGATCCCAGTGCAGCCACAGGCTTTCATGGGCCTGCAGCTGCAAGTCATCGAGTTCAGTCCGGGCTATCGAACGCGCACCGCCTTTACCGTCCAGCACCAGGGCATGTACCAGCCCCCACTGCGCGTTTTCTTCCTCGAACATCCTCACCCCTTTGTTAGTACGCGCTTATTCAGGCATTTCAAGCGGGCTTGGCGAGATGATCACGCCGTTGTTGTCCGCATAAATGTAATGGCCTGGATGGAACGTCACGCCGGCAAAAGTCACGGCCACGTTGAGATCGCCGATACCGCGCTTGTCGGTTTTCATCGGGTGACTGGCCAGGGCCTGAACCCCCAGCTCGGTTTGCGCGATGACATCGACGTCACGGATGCAACCGTAGATCACCAGCCCTTCCCAGCCGTTTTTCGCGGCTTTCTCGGCCAGCAAGTCGCCCAGCAGTGCCCGGCGCAGCGAACCGCCGCCGTCGACTACCAATACCTTGCCGTCACCCTTGAGCTCGACCTGCTCCTTGACCAGCGAGTTGTCTTCGAAGCACTTGATGGTCACGATTTCGCCGCCGAAGGAATCATGGCCGCCGAAATTGCTGAACATCGGTTCCAGCACCTGCACCAGCTCCGGATAGGCGTCGCACAGGTCAGGCGTGAGGTAATGTTTCATCGAGAAACTCCTGTAAAGAGGAAGGCAAGCACGAACATCACTGAGGGCACAGCAATCGAAAATGACCAGAACAGCTCAACGCGTCATATCTTAGCCGCAAGCCGATCAGAGCGAAATGCCCTTGTTAGAGCATCAGGCCCGGATCACTGAAGACAAATCCGGGTTTACATCCAGCAAGGGCGCCTGTTGATCCGCCAGCCAGCGTGCAACCAATGGCCAGACTTCGGCCTGGGCCGCTTTGCTGACGAGCATTTCCACGTGACCGAAATTATCGCCAAAGCCTTGGTCGCGACCCAGGGTAATGAATTGTTTGTGCTCGGAACCGACCTGATCGAACAGTTTACGACAGGCCCAGGCCGGATCCTGATGGTCACCCGTGGCACTCACGGCCAGCACTGGCAACTGGACGTCGGCCAGTCCGGCCCACCAATCCTTGTCGGCATCGCCAAAACGCCCGAACAAGCCATACCAGCGCATGCTTTCCAGGGCCAGGCCAATCGGCTCGTCCTCCGGGCCGCGCTTGAGCCGCGACCCCGACAGCTGGGCAAAACGTTTGAGAATGAAGCGCCCGCCCCATTCCACCGGCGGAAGCTTCAACGGCCAGTACGTGCGGCTGACTTGCGTGCCAAAAAATGCCGCAGAAGCCACGACCGGTTCACCGATGTACTCACCGCCCAGTGCCGCGGCCAGCGTAATACCCCCCAGGGAGTGACCGATCCAGTGCGGGACCTGGTCACTTTGCTCACGCACGAAGGCGCCAATGGCCGGCAGATCGTATCGAGCGTAGTCGGCAACACGGTTATTGCGATAGTTCTGGTTGCGCTGAGACAAGCCATGGCCGCGCATTTCTGCAATCCACACATCAAAGCCCAGGCGCGCCAGATAAGCGCCCAGCCCCAGGCCTTTGGGGGAAAACCAGAACCGTCGATTGGAAAAGCTGCCGTGCAACAGGATCACCGGCACGCCACGCACGGCGGGCTCGTCGGCCATGCCGAGACGGGTCACAGCCAGTTCGACGGTGCCGTCGGGGCTGTTGCCGGGTTTCAAACGATAGACGTCTTCGCTCAGATCACCGCGTCGTTCGGCGCTGATCAGGGCGACAGGAAATAGGTTGCTGCTGCTTTGCATAATGCTCTTGCACAAAAAAGGGCGGCTTCCAGAGGAGCCCGCCCTACTTGAATCTTAAAGCCCCGGCCAGTGTGGGAGCGAGCCTGCTCGCGAAGGACGCCAGAACAACGCGTTTATCCAGCCAATACGCGTTATCGTTTACGACCTTCGCGAGCAGGCTCGCTCCCACAGAGAGCGAGCCCTTTCATACAGCATCAAGCCGAAGCTTGACCTTCAGCCAGGAAGAACCAGGTTTCCAGCACGGAATCGGGGTTCAACGAAACGCTTTCAATGCCCTGTTCCATCAGCCATTTGGCCAGATCAGGGTGGTCCGAAGGGCCCTGACCGCAAATGCCGATGTACTTGCCAGCCTTGTTACAGGCCTGAATCGCGTTGGCCAGCAGCTTCTTGACCGCCGGATTACGCTCGTCGAACAGGTGCGCGATGATCCCGGAGTCACGGTCCAGGCCCAGGGTCAGCTGGGTCAGGTCGTTGGAGCCGATGGAGAAACCGTCGAAGAACTCGAGGAATTCTTCAGCCAGGATCGCGTTGGACGGCAGTTCGCACATCATGATCACGCGCAGACCGTTGTCGCCACGGGCCAGGCCGTTTTCGGCCAGCAGGTCGACGACCTGGCTCGCTTCGCCCAAGGTACGCACAAACGGCACCATGATTTCAACGTTGGTCAGGCCCATCTCGTTGCGCACGCGCTTGAGGGCACGGCACTCAAGCTCGAAGCAGTCGCGGAACGCTTCGCTGATGTAACGCGAAGCACCGCGGAAGCCCAGCATCGGGTTTTCTTCTTCCGGCTCGTAGAGTTTGCCGCCGATCAGGTTGGCGTATTCGTTGGACTTGAAGTCCGACAGACGCACGATGACCTTTTTCGGGTAGAACGCTGCAGCCAGGGTGCTGATGCCCTCGACCAGTTTCTCGACGTAGAAGCCGACCGGGTCGTCGTAACCGGCGATGCGCTTGTCAACGCTGTCCTTGATGTCCTGCGGCAGGCCGTCGTAGTTCAACAGCGCCTTGGGGTGAACACCGATCATGCGGTTGATGATGAACTCCAGACGGGCCAGGCCCACACCGGCGTTCGGCAGTTGCGCGAAGTCGAAGGCGCGGTCCGGGTTGCCGACGTTCATCATGATCTTGAACGGCAGATCCGGCATGGCATCCACGGAGTTCTTCTTGATGTCGAAGCCCAGTTCGCCTTCGAAGATGTAACCGGTGTCGCCTTCAGCGCAGGACACGGTCACGCCCTGGCCGTCTTTCAACAACTGGGTGGCGTTGCCGCAACCGACCACGGCCGGGATGCCCAGCTCGCGAGCGATGATCGCCGCGTGGCAGGTACGGCCACCACGGTTGGTGACAATGGCGCTGGCGCGCTTCATGACCGGTTCCCAGTCCGGGTCGGTCATGTCGGAGACCAGTACGTCGCCTGGCTGGACCTTGTCCATCTCGGACACGTCCTTGATGATGCGGACCTTGCCGGCGCCGATGCGCTGGCCGATGGCGCGACCTTCAACCAGCACGGTGCCGGTTTCTTTCAACAGGTAGCGTTCCATGACGTTGGCCGAGGTACGGCTCTTCACGGTTTCAGGACGGGCCTGAACGATGTAGAGCTTGCCGTCGTCGCCGTCTTTGGCCCATTCGATGTCCATCGGGCACTTGTAGTGCTTCTCGATGATCATCGCTTGCTTGGCCAGTTCGCTGACTTCGGCATCGCTCAGGCAGAAACGGGCGCGATCGGCCTTGTCGACGTCGATGGTCTTGACCGATTTACCGGCCGTGGCGACTTCGCCGTAGATCATCTTGATGGCCTTGCTGCCCAGGTTGCGACGCAGGATGGCCGGACGACCGGCTTCCAGCGTGCCTTTGTGGACATAGAACTCATCCGGGTTCACCGCGCCTTGTACGACGGTTTCACCCAGGCCGTAGGCGCCGGTGATGAACACCACGTCACGGAAGCCCGATTCGGTATCGAGGGTGAACATCACGCCGGCAGTACCGGTTTCGGAGCGGACCATGCGCTGCACGCCGGCCGACAGGGCCACCAGCTTGTGGTCGAAGCCCTGGTGGACACGGTAGGAAATGGCGCGATCGTTGAACAACGAGGCGAACACCTCCTTGGCGGCGCGAATGACGTTTTCGACGCCACGGATGTTCAGGAAGGTTTCCTGCTGACCGGCGAAGGAAGCGTCCGGCAGGTCTTCAGCGGTAGCCGAAGAGCGCACGGCCACGGCCATGTCAGGGTTGCCGGCCGACAGCGTGGCGAACGCGGTGCGGATTTCGGCGTTGAGCTTCTCGGGGAATTCGGCTTCCATGATCCATTGACGGATCTGCGCACCGGTCTTGGCCAGGGCGTTCACATCGTCGACGTCCAGGGCGTCGAGCGCGGCATGGATCTGATCGTTCAGGCCGCTCAGCTCCAGAAAATCACGATAAGCCTGAGCTGTCGTGGCGAAGCCACCGGGCACCGATACACCGGCACCGGCCAGGTTACTGATCATCTCGCCCAGGGATGCGTTCTTGCCCCCTACGTGCTCTACATCATGGACGCCGAGCTTATCGAGGGAAACTACGTACTCTACCAAGGTGATCTCTCCACTAACTGTGTTGGAAAAGCTCAGAAGCCGGCTGCTACAGGGAGCATTTGCCGGCTGTATGGCCTGGACCTGGAAAATAAGTGAGAATGCAGGCCACTGGCGGCCGGCAAATCGCGCCTATCATATCCAAGATTCGTTACTAGCTTAAGGCCCAAGGTGCAAATGAAACGATCTGCTTTCTTTATCTCCGATGGTACCGGCATTACAGCCGAAACCCTGGGTCAAAGCCTCCTGGCGCAGTTCGAAAACATTACCTTCAGCAAATTCACGAAGCCGTACATCGACAACGCGGATAAAGCGCGGGTCATGGTACAACAAATCAACAAAGCCGCCGAAAACGATGGCTTTCGGCCGATCATCTTCGACACCATCGTCAATCAGGACATCCGTGAGATCCTCGCAACGTCCAATGGTTTCATGATCGACATTTTCTCGACCTTTCTGGCGCCTCTTGAACAGGAATTGACCGAGCATTCCTCCTACACCGTCGGCAAGTCCCACTCCATAGGCAGCAATTCCAACTACATGGAGCGGATCGAGGCGGTGAACTTCGCCCTGGACAACGACGATGGCGCCCGTACGCACTATTACGACAAGGCCGACCTGATCCTGGTGGGCGTGTCCCGTTGCGGCAAAACCCCGACCTGCCTGTACATGGCCATGCAGTTCGGCATCCGCGCGGCCAACTACCCGCTGACCGAAGACGACATGGAGCGCCTGCAACTGCCGACGGCCCTGCGCACCCACCAGCACAAGCTGTTCGGCCTGACCATCGACCCGGACCGCCTCACCGCAATCCGCCACGAGCGCAAGCCCAACAGCCGCTATTCGAGCTACGCCCAGTGCGAGTTCGAAGTGCGCGAGGTGGAGAACCTGTTTCGTCGGGAGAATATTCCGCACATCAATTCCACGCACTTCTCCGTTGAGGAAATTTCGGCGAAGATCCTGGTGGAAAAAGGGGTCGAGCGGCGGTTCAAGTAGTTTTTCGGCGACAGTTACACCGCCATCGCGGGCAAGCCCGCTCCCACAGGGGTCTGTGTTGAATGCAAAATTTGCAAACAACGCAGAACCTGTGGGAGCGGCGGTGCGGCGATCCGACTTGCCCGCGATTGAACGATGACGCGGTGCAACTAGATAACAAACAAATCCACAAACCGATTCACCGGTGTGGCCTCAAGCTTCGCCTGGTCTTTGCACAACGCAAAGATCTCGGCGCTGCGCTGCACGGTGAAGCGCGTCGCCAGGTTGGCCTTGAACTTGTCTTCCAGCAGCGGGATGCCGTCGGTACGTCGCCGGCGATGGCCGATCGGGTACTCGACCACCACGTTTTCGGTGCTCGAGCCGTCTTTGAAAAACACCTGCACCGCGTTGGCGATAGAGCGCTTGTCGGCTTCCAGGTATTCGCGGGTGTAGCGCGGATCTTCGACGATGACCATTTTCTCGCGTAGCACATCGATGATCGGATGCGCCCGGTGGAAGTCATCTTCGTACTGCTCGGCCACCAGATTGCCGAAGGCCAGCGGCACGGCCGTCATGTACTGGATGCAGTGATCACGGTCGGCGGCATTGGCCAACGGGCCGACCTTGGAAATGATGCGGATGGCCGACTGGTGGGTGGTGATGACGATCTTGTCGATTTCGTGCAGGCGATTCCTGACTTGCGGATGCAGGGTCACCGCCGCTTCGCAGGCCGTTTGCGCATGGAATTCGGCCGGGAAACTGATTTTGAACAGCACGTTTTCCATCACATAGCTGCCCAATGACCGGGAGAAACTGAAAACTCGCTTGTCCTCAGGCTTGAGCGCCAGATCGTTGTTGGTGTGACTGAACAATACGTCGTAAAAACCCCACTGTTTGGCGGTCAGCACGCCGGGAATGCCCATTTCACCGCGCATCGCGATGTCCGCCAGACGCACGCCACGGCTGGACGCGTCGCCCGCCGCCCAGGATTTTCGCGATCCGGCATTCGGCGCGTGACGGTAAGTGCGCAGTGCCTGACCGTCGGCGAAGGCGTGGGATAACGCGGACAGCAACTGCTCGCGATTGGCCCCCATCAGTTTGGCGGTGACCGCTGTCGAGGCGACTTTCACCAGGATGACGTGATCGAGGCCTACGCGATTGAAGGAGTTTTCCAGCGCGATGATGCCCTGGATCTCATGGGCCATGATCATGGCTTCAAGCACCGTGCGAACGGTCAGCGGTGCCTCGCCATTGGCCAGGCGTTTTTGCGACAGGTGGTCCGCCACCGCGAGAATGCCGCCAAGGTTATCGGACGGATGGCCCCATTCGGCGGCGAGCCAGGTGTCGTTGTAATCGAGCCAGCGGACGATGCAACCGATGTCCCAGGCGGCTTTGATCGGGTCGAGACGGTAACTGGTGCCGGGAACGCGGGCGCCAAAAGGGACGACGGTGCCCTCCACAATGGGGCCCAGGTGCTTGGTGCATTCGGGGAAGCGCAGGGCCAGCAGGCCGCAGCCGAGGGTGTCCATCAGGCAGTTGCGGGCGGTGTCGAGGGCTTCTTTGGACTCGATGTTGAAGGTCAGGACGTAATCGGCGATGTCCTGCAGGACCCTGTCGTAGTCGGGGCGGTTGTTCAGGTCGACGTTGGCGCTCATGTTCGATTCACTCGGTCGGTGGTTCGTTGATGGGACCTCGGTTCAGGGCATTCTCAGTGGGTTACTGCTTTCTTATTTTGGAATACGGTCAACTGTGGGAGCGAGCTTGCTCGCGATGACTGAATCACATCCAACACTGCTGTCGACTGACTCACCGCTATCGCGAGCAAGCTCGCTCCCACAGGGTTTTGTGTTTATCTCTGGATTCGGGTTAGAAAGAATCGCCCGGCACGCGGACGTAGCCTTCCATCAATACCCGCGCGCTGCGGCTCATGATGGCCTTGTTTACGGTCCATTCACCGTTTACCAGGCTAGCCTCGGCGCCCACGCGCAACGTGCCGGATGGATGGCCGAAGCGCACAGCGTTGCGTTCGATACCGCCCGCGGCGAGATTCACCAACGTGCCGGAAATCGCCGCCGCCGTGCCAATGGCAACCGCCGCCGTGCCCATCATCGCGTGGTGCAGCTTGCCCATCGACAGCGCGCGCACCAGCAGGTCGACATCACCCGCCGCAATCGCCTTGCCGCTGGATGCCACGTAATCCGCCGGTTTGGCCACGAACGCCACCTTGGGCGTGTGTTGACGCTTGGCCGCTTCGTCCAGATCCTTGATCAAGCCCATGCGCAGCGCGCCGTAAGCCCGAATGGTTTCAAACATCAGCAAGGCCTTCGGATCACTGTTGATCGCGCCTTGCAGCTCGGTGCCGGTGTAGCCGATATCTTCGGCATTGACGAAGATGGTCGGGATGCCGGCATTGATCATGGTCGCCTTGAAGGTCCCGACCCCGGGCACTTCAAGATCATCCACCAGGTTGCCGGTGGGGAACATCGAACCACCGCCGCCCTCTTCTTCCGCCGCGGGGTCCATGAATTCGACTTGCACTTCGGCGGCCGGGAAGGTCACGCCGTCGAGTTCGAAGTCGCCGGTTTCCTGCACTTCACCGTTGGTGATCGGCACGTGGGCGATGATGGTCTTGCCGATGTTGGCCTGCCACACCCGAACTATGGCCACGCCGTTGTGCGGGATGCGGCTGGCGTCCACCAGGCCGTTGCTGATGGCAAACGAACCGACCGCCGCCGACAGGTTGCCGCAGTTGCCGCTCCAGTCGACAAAAGGCTTGTCGATGGAGACCTGGCCAAACAGGTAATCGACGTCGTGATCGGCCTTGATGCTTTTCGACAGGATCACGGTTTTGCTGGTGCTGGACGTCGCGCCGCCCATGCCGTCGATTTGCTTGTCGTAGGGATCGGGACTGCCGATCACGCGCAACAACAGCGCATCACGCGCCGGGCCGGGAACCTGTGCCGCTTCGGGCAGGTCTTGCAGGCTGAAGAACACGCCTTTGCTGGTGCCGCCGCGCATGTAGGTGGCGGGGATTTTGATCTGAGGTGCGTGAGCCATGGTGCTGCTTACTCCTTACCTAAAAAACAAACACGGGACCTAAAGTCCCGTGCCCGCAAAGCGCGTGTTAAACGGCAACCGCCGATTCTTCGAGGAAGTCCTGGGCAAAGCGTTGCAACACGCCGCCGGCCTCGTAGATCGACACTTCTTCGGCGGTGTCGAGGCGGCAGGTCACCGGCACTTCGACGCGTTCGCCGTTCTTGCGGTTGATCACCAGCGTCAGCTCGGCACGTGGGGTGCGTTCGCCGATCACGTCATAGGTTTCGCTACCGTCGATGGCCAGGGTGTGGCGGTCGGTGCCCGGCTTGAACTCCAGCGGCAACACGCCCATGCCCACCAGGTTGGTGCGATGGATGCGCTCGAAACCTTCGGCCGCAATCGCTTCCACACCCGCCAGGCGCACGCCTTTGGCTGCCCAATCCCGGGACGAGCCCTGGCCGTAGTCGGCGCCGGCGATGATGATCAGCGGCTGCTTGCGTTCCATGTAGGTTTCGATGGCTTCCCACATGCGCATCACTTTGCCTTCCGGCTCGACGCGGGCCAAAGAACCCTGCTTGACCTTGCCGTTTTCCCGGACCATTTCGTTGAACAGTTTCGGGTTGGCGAAGGTGGCGCGCTGGGCGGTCAGGTGGTCGCCGCGGTGGGTCGCGTACGAGTTGAAGTCTTCTTCCGGCAGGCCCATTTTCGCCAGGTATTCGCCGGCGGCGCTGTCGAGCATGATCGCGTTGGATGGCGACAGGTGATCGGTGGTGATGTTGTCCGGCAGCACCGCCAGCGGGCGCATGCCCTTGAGCGGACGCGCGCCGGCCAGAGCGCCTTCCCAGTACGGCGGACGGCGGATGTAGGTGCTCATTTCGCGCCAGTCGTACAGCGGGGTCACTTTCGGACCGGTGTCTTCGTGGATGGCGAACATCGGGATGTAGACCTGGCGGAACTGCTCCGGCTTGACCGACGCCTTGACCACCGCGTCGATTTCTTCGTCGCTCGGCCAGATGTCTTTCAGGCGGATTTCCTTGCCATCCACCACGCCCAGCACATCTTTTTCGATGTCGAAACGGATGGTCCCGGCGATGGCGTAAGCGACCACCAACGGCGGCGAAGCAAGGAAGGCGTTCTTGGCGTACGGGTGAATCCGGCCGTCGAAGTTGCGGTTACCGGACAACACGGCAGTGGCGTACAGGTCGCGGTCGATGATCTCTTGCTGGATCACCGGGTCCAGCGCACCGGACATGCCGTTGCACGTCGTGCAAGCGAAGGCGACGATGCCGAAACCGAGTTGTTCCAGCTCGCTGGTCAGGCCGGCCTCGTCGAGGTACAGCGCCACGGTTTTCGAACCCGGCGCCAGGGACGACTTGACCCACGGCTTGCGGGTGAGCCCGAGCTTGTTGGCATTGCGCGCCAGCAGGCCGGCGGCAATCACGTTGCGCGGGTTGCTGGTGTTGGTGCAACTGGTGATGGCGGCGATGATCACCGCGCCGTCCGGCATCTGGCCGGGCACTTCGGTCCACTGGCCGGAGATGCCTTGAGCCGCGAGATCCGAGGTGGCGACGCGGGCGTGCGGGTTGCTCGGGCCGGCCATGTTGCGCACCACCGAGGACAGGTCAAAGGTCAAACCGCGCTCGTATTGCGCGCCCTTCAGGCTGTCGGCCCACAGGCCTGTAATCTTGGCGTAGTTCTCGACCAACTGCACTTGCTCGTCTTCACGACCGGTGAGCTTGAGGTAGTCGATGGTTTGCTGGTCGATGTAGAACATCGCCGCGGTGGCACCGTATTCCGGGGCCATGTTGGAAATGGTTGCGCGGTCGCCGAGGGTCAGCGCGGAGGCGCCTTCGCCGAAGAACTCCAGCCACGCGCCGACGACTTTTTGCTGACGCAGGAACTCGGTCAGCGCCAGCACCATGTCGGTGGCGGTGATGCCCGGTTGCAGCTTGCCCGTCAATTCGACGCCGACGCTTTCCGGCAGACGCATCCACGATGCGCGGCCGAGCATTACGCTTTCCGCTTCCAAACCGCCGACACCGATGGCGATCACGCCCAGTGCATCGACGTGCGGGGTGTGGCTGTCGGTGCCGACGCAAGTGTCGGGGAACGCCACGCCATCGCGCACCTGGATCACCGGAGACATTTTCTCCAGGTTGATCTGGTGCATGATCCCGTTGCCCGGCGGAATCACATCAACGTTCTTGAAGGCCTTTTTGGTCCAGTTGATGAAGTGGAAACGGTCTTCGTTGCGACGGTCTTCGATGGCGCGGTTCTTCTCGAACGCCTCCGGATCGAAGCCACCGCGCTCGACGGCCAGGGAGTGGTCGACGATCAATTGCGTCGGCACCACCGGGTTCACTTGCGCCGGGTCGCCACCTTGCAGGGCGATGGCGTCACGCAGGCCGGCAAGGTCGACCAGCGCGGTCTGGCCGAGAATGTCGTGGCACACCACACGGGCCGGGAACCACGGGAAGTCGAGGTCGCGTTTGCGCTCGATGAATTGCTTCAGGGATTCGGTGAGCGTGGCCGGGTCACAGCGGCGCACCAGGTTTTCCGCCAGCACGCGGGAGGTGTACGGCAGAGTGTCGTAGGCGCCAGGCTGGATGGCTTCGACAGCCGCACGGACGTCGAAGTAATCCAGATGGCTGCCGGGCAGCGGTTTACGGAATTCAGTGTTCATCGTCAGGACTCGGTCACGGTGGTTTCAAAAGGTGGGGCCTGGCACGGCACCTGAAATGAACACAATCCACTGTGGGAGCGAGCTTGCTCGCGATTGCGGTGGGTCAGCCGACATCAATGTCGGATGTGACTCAGTCATCGCGAGCAAGCTCGCTCCCACAGGGATCTGCATTGAATTCAGATCCCTGTGCAGGCCTTCACCATTCAGCGTTGTTCGATTGGCACGAACTTGCGCTGTTCGACGCCGACGTATTCGGCGCTCGGGCGGATGATGCGGTTGTTGGCCCGTTGCTCAAACACATGCGCCGCCCAGCCGGTCAGGCGCGAGCAGACGAATATCGGAGTGAACAACTTGGTCGGAATGCCCATGAAGTGATAGGTCGACGCATGGTAGAAGTCGGCGTTCGGGAACAGTTTCTTCTGCTCCCACATGGTCTTGTCGATGGCTTCGGAGACCGGGAACAGCACCGTGTCGCCCACTTCGTCAGCGAGTTTTTTCGACCAGGCCTTGATCACCTCGTTGCGCGGATCGTTGTCCTTGTAGATCGCGTGACCGAAGCCCATGATCTTGTCCTTGCGCTCGAGCATGCCGAGGGTGCCCTTGATCGCCTCCTCCGGCGAGCTGAAACGTTCGATCATTTCCATCGCCGCTTCATTGGCGCCGCCGTGCAGCGGACCGCGCAGGGTACCGATGGCTGCGGTGACGCAGGAGAACAGGTCGGACAAGGTCGAGGCGCACACTCGCGCGGCGAAGGTCGAGGCGTTGAACTCGTGCTCCGCATAGAGGATCAGCGAAACGTTCATCACCTTGACGTGCAACTCGCTCGGCTTCTTGTCGTGCAGCAGGTGCAGGAAGTGACCGCCAATGGTCTGTTCGTCGCTGACGCAGCTGATGCGCTTGCCGTCGTGGCTGAAGCGATACCAGTAGCACATGATCGCCGGGAACGCGGCCAGCAGGCGGTCGGTCTTGTCGTGCTGCTCGGAGAAGTCGTTCTCCGGTTCGATGTTGCCCAGGAACGAGCAACCGGTGCGCATCACGTCCATCGGGTGGGCGTCGGCGGGGATGCGTTCCAGCACTTCTTTCAAGGCTTGCGGCAGGTCGCGCAGCTTGCCCAGTTTGCTGATGTAGGCGGCGAGTTGCGCTTGGGTCGGCAGTTCGCCGTACAGCAGCAGGTAGGCCACTTCTTCGAATTGGGCGTCAGCCGCCAGTTCGCGAACGTCGTAGCCGCGATAGGTCAGGCCTGCGCCCGGATGGCCCACGGTGGACAGGGCGGTTTGCCCGGCAACCTGGCCACGGAGCCCGGCGCCACTGAGTACTTTTGCTTCGGCCATTGCTGTCTCCAGTTTTTCTTGAATTTGTCAGGGAATCGGCAAATTGTGATTCATCAGGTTATTCGGGTAATGCCGAAAAGATCGCAGCCTCGCTTCGCTCGACAGCTCCTACATGAACCGCGTTCGGCAGCAACCCTGTAGGAGCTGTCGAGTGAAACGAGGCTGCGATCTCTTGTTCTTCATTTTTTAGCAGCAAACAACGCATCGAGCTTCTGCTCGAAGGTGTGGTAGTCGATGCGATCGTAAAGCTCCATGCGCGTCTGCATGGTGTCGATGACGTTCTGTTGCGTGCCGTCGCGGCGGATCGCGGTGTAGACGTTTTCGGCAGCCTTGTTCATGGCGCGGAAGGCCGACAGCGGGTACAGCACCAGCGACACGTCGGCGGCGGCCAGCTGCTCGGTGGTGTACAGCGGCGTCGCGCCGAACTCGGTGATGTTGGCCAGGATCGGCGCTTTCACGCGGCTGGCGAACAGCTTGTACATCTCCAGTTCGGTGATGGCTTCCGGGAAGATCATGTCGGCGCCGGCCTCGATGCACGCCGCGGCGCGATCCAGGGCCGATTCCAGGCCTTCCACCGCCAGGGCGTCGGTGCGGGCCATGATCACGAAGCTGTCGTCGGTACGGGCATCGACCGCGGCCTTGATGCGATCGACCATTTCCTGCAGGGACACGATCTCTTTATTAGGACGGTGACCGCAGCGCTTGGCGCCGACCTGGTCTTCGATGTGAACCGCCGCCGCGCCGAACTTGATCATCGACTTGACGGTGCGCGCGACGTTGAACGCCGAGGAACCAAAACCGGTATCCACGTCCACCAGCAGCGGCAGGTCGCAGACGTCGGTGATGCGACGCACATCGGTCAGCACGTCATCGAGGCCGGTAATGCCCAGGTCCGGCACGCCGAGGGAGCCGGCAGCCACCCCGCCACCGGACAGATAGATAGCCTTGAAACCGGCGCGCTTGGCCAGCAGCGCGTGGTTGGCGTTGATCGCGCCGACCACTTGCAGCGGATGTTCGCTGGCGACCGCATCGCGGAAACGCTGGCCTGGAGTGCTCTTGTTGGAACTCATGACTCACCTCGTTCAGTGGCTGTCGGGTTAACGCCGTCCTGGTAGTGACGGGCGATATTGCGTTTGGACGCGCCGATGTGGCGGCGCATCAACAACTCGGCCAGCTCTCCGTCACGGTCGGCGATGGCGTCGAGAATCCGGTGGTGCTCGGCAAAGGCCTGGCGTGGACGATTGGGCGTGGTGGAAAACTGGATGCGGTACATGCGCACCAGTTGATAGAGCTCGCCGCAGAGCATCTGGGTCAGGGTGCGGTTGCCGCTGCCCTGGATGATTCGGTAATGAAAGTCGAAATCGCCTTCCTGCTGGTAGTAGCCGACACCGGCCTGAAACGCCGCATCGCGCTCGTGGGTTTCGAGGACCCGGCGCAGTTCGTCGATTTCTTCAAGGGTCATGCGTTCGGCCGCCAGACGGCAGGCCATGCCTTCGAGGGATTCGCGGATTTCGTAGAGTTCCAGCAGCTCGGCGTGGTTGAGCGACACTACCCGCGCGCCGACGTGAGGTATGCGCACCAACAGGCGCTGGCCTTCCAGGCGGTGGATCGCCTCACGCAACGGGCCGCGACTGATGCCGTAGGTGCGCGCCAGTTCCGGCTCGGAGATCTTGCTGCCCGGAGCGATTTCGCCTTTGACGATGGCCGCCTGAATGCGTCGGAAGACATTCTCGGAAAGGGTTTCCGAATCGTCCTGCGCAATGACCGGCGGATCGAGTTGATCCAACATATTGTCGACACCTTGATAACCAATGCCGCAAAAACTAACGAATACAGGCCGTATAGTCAAAGGATAATTGGGTATTGTCGACAATCGTCTAATAACCGTCTGCATTCCATCAACGCAGTCGCGCGGTTTATAGCCACCCGTCAGCGCTGGCGCCATAAAACCACCGTGCTAGAATGCCGGCCGCATTTGTTTGTGACATCTGCACGGCTTGTCATCGTTGATAGGCATACGAGGGAGCTTGCGCAGCGATGCCAGTGCCTTGAATTGAAGTATGGACCGCCGCGCACCAGGATTTATGAGACTCAAGCCCTTCCCCGCATTCCTTTTTATGCTTTGCCTGCCCGGTTTTGCCGCGGCGGGGGAAAAAACCGTGTACGGCCTCAATGAGTACGCCTCGCTGGACGGCATCAACCTGGAAGTCGCCGCCAAACTCGACACCGGGGCGAAAACCGCCTCCCTGAGTGCCCGCGACATCAAACGCTTCAAACGCAATGGCGAGTCCTGGGTGCGCTTCTACCTGGCCATCGACGCCGCCCATTCGCACCCGATCGAACGGCCGCTGGCCCGGGTCAGCAAGATCAAGCGCAGGGCCGGTGACTACGATCCGGAAGCCGGCAAGAAGTACACCGCCCGTCCGGTGATCGAGCTCGATATCTGTATGGGTTCGGCTTTACGCAGCATCGAAGTGAACCTAACCGACCGAAGCGCCTTCCAATACCCGCTCTTGATCGGCTCCGAAGCCCTGAAACGCTTCGATGCGCTGGTCGACCCCAGTCTTAAATACGCTGCTGGCAAACCCGCCTGCGCCACCGACGCACATACCGCAGAGTAATTCCAATGCGCTCTCTTACCCTCCATCTGAAACTGCTGATCGCCATCCTGGTGGTGCTGGGCATTTCAGTTACGGCCTATCAGATCTTTGTGCTCGGCATTCCCGTGACCGAAGACGCCACCGACGACTTGTGGAACATCGACGCCAAGGTCGAGTTCGTCGCCAGCACCAAGGACCCGGTCAAGATCCAGATGTTCGTGCCGCCGCTGAGCCGCGATTACGTCAGCCTCAACGAGAGTTTCATTTCCAATAACTACGGCGTGGCGGTGAACCGGGTTGACGGCAACCGCAAGGTCACCTGGTCGGCGCGTCGGGCCAAGGGCAACCAGACCCTTTATTACCGCCTGGTGCTGACCAAGCGTTATAGCGGCGAAAAATTGAAGATCAAGGGCCCGACCTTCCGCGACAGCATTGCCGTGGAAGGCCCGGAAAAAATCGCCGCCGAAGCCCTGCTCGCACCGATCCGCCAGCACTCGGCCGACGTCGAGACCTTCATCGGCGAAGCCATCAAGCGCGTCAACAACGTCAACGATGACAATGTGAAGCTGCTGCTGGGCGGCGATCCGTCCACCGCGAACAAAGCCAAAATAGTCGAGCTGGTACTGTCCATCGCCCACGTGCCGGTGGAAAAGGTCCACACCATTCGTCTGGTGGCCGACCAACCGCAACTGCCTGAACTCTGGCTGCGCAGTTTCAACGGCACCGACTGGCTGTACTTCAACCCGGAAACCGGCGAACAGGGCCTGCCGACCGACCGCCTGCTGTGGTGGACCGGTGACGAAAACCTGATCACCGTCGATGGCGGCAAGAAAGCCACTGTCACCTTCAGCATGAACAACAGCGAAATGAACGCCATTCGCCTGGCCAAGCTGACTGACGAAAACACCGACGCCAACTTCCTCGAGTACTCGTTGTACGGCCTGCCGCTGCAAACCCAGCAGACCTTCATGATCATGGTGATGATCCCGATCGGCGTACTGGTGATCCTGATCCTGCGCAACCTGATCGGCATCCAGACCCTGGGCACCTTCACCCCGGTGCTGATCGCCCTGGCCTTCCGCGAAACCCAGCTTGGCTTCGGCATCGTGCTGTTTACCGTCATTACAGCGCTGGGCCTGTCGCTGCGTTCCTACCTTGAACACCTGAAGCTGCAAATGCTGCCGAGGCTGTCGGTGGTACTGACCTTCGTGGTGGTGCTGATCGCGACGATCAGCCTGCTCAGCCATAAACTCGGCCTCGAACGCGGGTTGTCGGTGGCGCTGTTCCCGATGGTGATTCTGACCATGACCATCGAACGCCTGTCGATCACTTGGGAAGAACGCGGCGGCGGCCATGCCATGAAGGTGGCGATCGGTACGTTGTTCGCCGCGGCCCTGGCGCACCTGATCATGAGCGTTCCGGAGCTGGTGTATTTCGTGTTCACCTTCCCGGCGATCCTGTTGATCCTGGTGGGTTTCATGCTGGCGATGGGTCGTTATCGCGGCTACCGCCTGACCGAACTGGTGCGCTTCAAGGCCTTCCTGAAGAAGGCTGACGCCTGATGTTCGGCCTCTGGAAGACCTGGAAGGCCCTGGAAGCCCGGGGCATCATGGGGATCAATCGGCGCAACGCGGACTACGTGCTCAAGTACAACAAGCGCAGCCTGTACCCGATCGTCGATGACAAGATCATCACCAAGGAGCGCGCCATCGCCGCCGGCATTCATGTGCCGGAACTCTATGGCGTGATCTCCACCGAGAAGGAAATCGACAACCTCGACGAGATCATCGGCGGGCGCAACGACTTTGTGGTCAAACCGGCCCAGGGCGCCGGCGGTGACGGCATCCTGGTGATCGCCGACCGCTTCGAGGGGCGCTACCGCACGGTGTCCGGCAAGATCATCAGCCACGAGGAAATCGAGCACCAGATTTCCAGTATCCTGACCGGCCTCTATTCGCTGGGCGGTCATCGCGACCGGGCCCTGATCGAATACCGCGTGACCCCGGACCAGATCTTCAAGAGCATCAGCTACGAAGGCGTGCCGGACATCCGCATCATCGTGCTGATGGGCTATCCGGTGATGGCCATGCTGCGCTTGCCGACCCGTCAGTCCGGCGGCAAGGCCAACCTGCACCAGGGCGCTATCGGCGTCGGTGTCGACCTCGCCACCGGCCTGACCCTGCGCGGCACCTGGCTGAACAACATCATCACCAAACACCCGGACACCACCAACGCGGTGGACGGCGTGCAACTGCCCTATTGGGACGGCTTCATGAAACTCGCCGCCGGCTGTTATGAGTTGTGCGGACTGGGTTATATCGGAGTCGACATGGTCTTGGACCAGGAAAAAGGCCCACTGATTCTTGAGCTCAACGCCCGTCCCGGGTTGAACATTCAGATTGCCAATGATTGCGGCCTGACGTTGCGTACCCATGCCGTTGAAGCGCGGCTTGAAGCATTGAAGGCTCGCGGGATCAGCGAAACGGTTGAGGAGCGGGTGGAGTTTGTCCAGGAGATGTTCGGGCATATTCCTGCGGTCGAGGGCTGATCCGGAACCGAGTCGCGCCCTTCGCTGCGGTGCGGCGATCCGACAAGCCAGCTCCTACACAGGGATGGCGCTGAACCTTGTAGGAGCTGGCTTGCCAGCGAAGACGGCCTGACAGCCAGCACACCACTCAACCCCGCCGCCAATCTGCTAACCCCCCGACATCCCCCACAAAGGAGTATGCAATCCCCTGTGGGAGCGAGCCTGCTCGCGAAGACGGCCTGACAGCCAACACACCCACCCAACCCTGCCGCCAATCTGCCAATCCCCGACATCCCCTCTAGGAGCATTCCCCCGAGGAGACTACAATCGCCACCCCGCCTCGATGGCTGATCCGCCCCGCCCATGTTGACCTGTTCCGTACACCCGCTTCCCTATCGCGCCAATCCCGCCGACTACTTCGCGGCGATTCGGCATGCCCCCGGTGCCGTATTGCTCGACAGTGGTCGGCCGACTGCCGATCGCGGTCGCTATGACCTGCTCAGCGCCTGGCCGCTGGAACAACTGGCCGTATTGCCTGACGAAAGTGGTGGCGATTTCCTGCAGCGCCTGCGCGATAACCTGACACGGCTGGGTGAAGCCGCGCTGCCGTTTGACTTGCCTTTCGCCGGCGGCTTGATCGGCTACCTGAGTTATGACTTCGGCCGTCGCCTGGAGCATCTGCCGAGCCTGGCGCAGGACGATCTGCAATTGCCGGATGCGCGTTTCGGGCTCTATGACTGGGCACTGATCAGCGACCACCAATTGAAGACCAGTCAGCTGGTATTTCACCCGACACTGATCGACAGCGAGCGGCAACGTCTGATTGCCCTATTCAGTCGCCCCGGAATGGAACCGATCGAGCCTTTCAAACTGAAAGCACCGATGAGTGCCGACTTGAGCGCTGACGAGTATCGCCACGCGCTGGAGCTCATTCAGCACTATATACAGGCCGGTGACTGCTATCAGGTCAACTTCGCCCAGCGTTTCCGCGCGCAATGCCAAGGCGACCCGTGGGCCGCCTATTGCGCATTGCGCGCAGCCTGCCCGACGCCGTTTTCCGGCTTCCAGAGCCTGCCCGATGGCGGCGCGGTGCTGAGCCTGTCGCCGGAGCGTTTCGTCAAAGTCAGCGAACGCCACGTGGAAACCCGCCCGATCAAAGGCACCCGCCCTCGCGGCCTGACCGCTGCCGAAGATGCGGCGAACGCCGCCGAACTGTTGGCCAGCCCCAAGGACCGCGCGGAAAACCTGATGATCGTCGACTTGCTGCGCAATGACCTGGGTCGCACTTGCCGCATCGGCTCGGTGCGGGTGCCGGAGCTGTTCAGCCTGGAGAGCTACCCGAACGTGCATCACCTGGTGAGCAGCGTGACCGGAGAACTGGCGGATGAACGGGACGCCCTGGACCTGATCGCCGGCAGCTTCCCGGGTGGCTCGATTACCGGCGCGCCGAAGATACGGGCGATGCAGATCATCGATGAACTCGAGCCAACCCGACGCGGGTTGTATTGCGGTTCGTTGCTGTACCTGGACGTGCGCGGCGAGATGGACAGCTCCATCGCCATTCGCAGCTTGCTGGTCAAGGATGGGCAGGTATGTTGTTGGGGCGGTGGCGGGATCGTCGCCGATTCCGAATGGCAGGCCGAGTATCAGGAATCGATTACCAAGGTGAAGGTGTTGCTCGATACCCTGCAAAACCTGAAACCGATCCATCGACCAACACCGTCCATATAGGAGCTGCCGCAGGCTGCGATCTTTTGACTTTGCTTCAAAGGCAAGATCAAAAGATCGCAGCCTGCGGCAGCTCCTACAGGATCGGGTTTACAAGGATAGGGCTCGATTGGAGGCTCTGATGAACTCCTGCTTCAGCTCTTCAAAACTGTGCACCGCCGGAAACTGCGGAAACTCGCGAATCACATTGTCCGGCGCATGGAACAGAATCCCTGCATCCGCCTCGCCCAGCATCGTCGTGTCGTTATAGGAATCCCCTGCCGCAATCACTCGATAGTAGAGGCTCTTGAAGGCCAATACCGACTGGCGTTTGGGATCTCTCTGACGCAACTGATAGCTGGTCACCCGACCGGAGTCATCCGTTATCAGGCGGTGGCAAAGCAAGGTCGGGAAGCCCAGCTGACGCATCAGCGGCTGGGAGAATTCGTAGAAGGTGTCCGACAGAATCACCACCTGAAACCGCTCACGCAGCCAGTCGACGAACTCGATGGCACCGTCCAGCGGCTTGAGCGTGGCGATCACTTCCTGGATGTCGGACAGCTTCAGGCCATGTTCGTCGAGAATCCGCAGGCGCTGCTGCATCAACACGTCGTAGTCGGGGATGTCCCGGGTGGTGGCCTTGAGGGATTCGATCCCGGTTTTTTCGGCAAAGGCGATCCAGATTTCCGGGACCAGCACACCTTCAAGATCCAGACAGGCAATTTCCACGAGACACTCCCATTTGTATTGATTATTGAGTCGAGCGAGCAAAAGGACTGCCGAACTCTAGCGACTCGGGCTGGCCTGCGCAACGCAGAGGGCGCGCCAGTCGCTGCAGGATTTTGTTACCATCAACCCCATATAGAGCGCCCAGCGCCACCGACCTGTAGGAAGCCGCCCTGATGAGCCCATCGTTCGATGTCGTGGAACTCGCCACGACCTATGCCAACAAATCCGCCCAGGACATCCTGAAACTCGCGTTCGCCGAGTTCGGCGATGACCTGTGGATATCTTTCAGCGGCGCCGAAGACGTGGTGCTGGTGGACATGGCCTGGAAGCTGAACAAAAACGTCAAGGTGTTCAGCCTCGACACCGGTCGCCTGCACCCCGAGACCTATCGTTTCATCGATCAGGTGCGCGAGCATTACAAGATCGAGATTGAACTGGTGTCACCGGACTACACGAAACTTGAACCTTTCGTGAAGGAAAAAGGCCTGTTCAGCTTCTATAAGGACGGCCATGGCGAATGCTGCGGTATCCGCAAGATCGAGCCGCTGCGTCGCAAGTTGTCCGGCGTGACAGCCTGGGCCACCGGCCAGCGTCGAGACCAGAGCCCGGGCACCCGCAGCGCCGTCGCCGTGCTGGAAATCGACACCGCGTTTTCGACGCCGGAACGCACCCTGTACAAATTCAACCCGCTGGCACAGATGACCAGTGAAGAGATCTGGGGCTACATCCGCATGCTCGAACTGCCGTACAACAGCCTGCATGAACGCGGCTTCATCAGCATTGGCTGCGAACCTTGCACCCGCCCGGTGCTACCGAACCAGCACGAGCGTGAAGGTCGCTGGTGGTGGGAAGAAGCGACGCAGAAAGAATGCGGGTTGCATGCGGGGAATATCATCAGCAAGTCCAAGGCGTAACCTCCAGCCTTAGCATTTCCCGCGGAAAAATGTGTACACACGAATGTCACCATAGGTGCCATTTATGTGTGCACTTTTCGTTTCAGCGCTCCAAAAAGTTACATCCTCCTTTCCTGACTTTCCCAGCCGACCGTTGTCACAGACCTCGCCGAAAAATAATTACCTGCTCAATCGGACAATTTATATCTTTTTAATTTCAGACACTTAGCCAATCAAGATAACAAAACGAAATTAGCGCTGTGATTGATAGCTCGGCAACTGGCATAGATCTGGCTTTAGTGCATACATGTTTTGTATACAATTATATCAAAACATAAACACACTTTAGATCCACAAGCCTGAAGCGCCCTATCCCGTACAGGCTGCAGATGCCCCGTAATCAATGATGCTTTTTGCCCCGCGACGAAGATTTGTCGAGCCTTCGCTCATGCACAGTCATCGCGGCGCCAAGCTTCAGGAGCCTGCCGGAATGCGTACTAGCCTCTCCAATAACAACATCGCGCTGGATCTGCCCTCCTCTCACCCCGAACCCGCCACTTTCGATCAAAGGTTTCAAGCACCTGTCAGCGGCGAATCCATCGCGGTCGATAACGTCAGTCATTAATCCCGTGACGGCCCGACAATGTCGGGCCGCAGAACCATCCGTCATAAGGACTTTCCATGCGCATTCTCGTGGTCAACGTCAACACCACCGAATCCATCACCCAGGCTATCGCACGTTCGGCGCAGTCCGTGGCCGCGCCCGGCACCGAAATCGTCGGCCTGACGCCCTACTTCGGCGCCGATTCCATCGAAGGCAACTTCGAAAGCTACCTGGCTGCCATCGCCGTGATGGATCGGGTGCTGGCCTACGACCAACCCTTTGACGCGGTGATCCAGGCCGGTTACGGCGAGCACGGCCGCGAAGGGTTACAGGAGTTGCTCAACGTGCCGGTGGTGGATATCACCGATGCGGCCGCCAGCACCGCGATGTTTCTCGGCCATGCCTATTCGGTGGTCACGACGCTGGACCGCACCGTGCCGCTGATCGAGGATCGTCTCAAACTGTCGGGACTCTGGGACCGCTGTGCGTCCGTGCGAGCCAGTGGCTTGGCCGTGCTGGAGCTGGAGTCTGATCCAGAGCGCGCACTGGAGGCCATTGTCCGCCAGGCGGAATTGGCGGTGCTTGAGGACAAGGCCGAGGTGATTTGCCTGGGATGCGGCGGCATGGCCGGGCTGGACGAGCAGATTCGTCGCCGTACGGGGGTGCCGGTGGTGGATGGTGTGACGGCGGCGGTGACGATTGCCGAGTCTTTGGTGCGCTTGGGGTTGTCGACGTCCAAGGTGCGGACTTATGCGACGCCGCGGCCGAAAAAAATTGTGGGTTGGCCGGGGCGGCTTGGCAGATAGACCGCGTTATCGTTCATCGCGGGCAAGCCACGCTCCCACAGGGTTTTGTGTCGTTTACATAACCGTCGCACAACACAAAACCTGTGGGAGCGGGCTTGCCCGCGATGGCCACACCTCGGTCCCCCGCCAGGCTCAAAGAGCACTGAACCGCTGCCCCAACCCTCGCTCCGCAAACTGCTCAATAATGAAATCGACAAACGCCCGGGTCTTGCCCGGCAGCAGTTTGTGCTCAGCGTAATAGATAGAGATGTTGCCATCGTCGACATACCATTGCGGCAACACCCGCTGCAACGTCCCGGCCTCCAGATAACCCACGGCGAACGGCATGCTCACCAGCGCGATGCCCAAGCCCTGAACTGCTGTGGCGCAGGCAGCCTCGGAATCACTCATCGTCATCCGTGCCTTGAGCGTCAACGGACTGTGTTGTTGGGTGCGACTGGTCAACTGCCAGGACCGCACGCGACCGGTTTGCGGCGATCGAATCAGGATCCCGTCATGATGTTTGAGATCATCGGGCTCGACGATAGCTTCACGCTCCGCCAGATAGTCGACTGACGCCACCAATACCCGATGCGCTGGCGTCAGCTTGCGCGCCACCACGCCCTGAGGCAATTCGAATCCCCCGCCAATGGCCGCGTCGAAGCCTTGCGCAATCAGGTCGACTTGCCGGTTATCGAAATGCCAGTCCGGGTTGATGGCCGGAAACCGTCGCAGAAACTCCCCGAGCAACGGCACGATGTACAAGCGGCCGAACACAGTGCCCATGCTGACCTTTAATGTGCCGGCCGGTCGTCCTTCGGCGCTGGCCAGATTGGCCACGGCATTCTGGATCGTGAGCAGGCTGGCGCTGACCTCGCCGAGAAACAGATGACCGGCTTCGGTCAACGTCAGGCTGCGGGTGCTGCGCTGGAACAGTCGCACGCCCAATCGAGCTTCAAGCTTGGCGACGCTCTTGCCCACCGCCGCCGGGGTCAGGCTCAAGCGCCGCGCGGCTTCGGCAAAGCTGCCGACTTCGGCGCTGCGCACGAAGCATTCGATACTGCTGAAGGTTTCCATAAGCGCCACTATAAACTTCTGGTTTACACAGACTATCGCAATTACCGTCTACACAGCCTGCAATCCTGAATCGATACTAGGCTCCATCAACCGAGACACCTCGCCTCGGGACTTGGAGATCGATATGACTACTCAGAACCTCAGCGGCAAAGTGGCGTTGATTCAAGGCGGTTCCCGCGGTATCGGCGCAGCCATCGTCAAACGCCTGGCCGCTGAAGGCGCGACGGTCGCCTTCACCTATGTCAGCTCCACGGCCAAGGCCGAAGAATTGCAAAACAGCATCACCGCCAAAGGTGGCAAAGCCTTGGCCATCAAGGCTGACAGTGCCGACGCCGAGGCCATTCGCAGCGCCGTCACTGCGACAGTCGAAGCCTTCGGTCGCCTGGATATCCTGGTCAACAACGCCGGCGTACTGGCTGTCGCACCGCTTGAAGACTTCACTCTCGAAGACTTCGACCAGACCCTGGCGATCAACGTGCGCAGCGTATTCATCGCCACGCAGGCCGCCGCCAGGCACATGACCGAAGGCGGTCGCATCATCAACATCGGAAGCACCAACGCCGAGCGCATGCCCTTCGCCGGCGGTGGGCCATACGCCATGAGCAAATCGGCGCTGGTCGGCCTGACCAAAGGCCTGGCTCGGGACCTCGGCCCACGGGGCATCACCATCAACAACGTGCAACCAGGTCCGGTCGACACCGACATGAACCCGGCCAGCGGCGACTTCGCCGAGAGCCTGATTCCGTTGATGGCGGTGGGCCGTTATGGCCAAGTGGAAGAAATCGCCAGTTTCGTCGCCTACCTGGTCGGCCCCGAAGCCGGCTACATCACCGGCGCCAGCCTGACCATCGACGGTGGTTTCGGCGCCTGATACAGGTCAATCAACCGTAGCCTATTGTGGGAGCGAGACCGGCTTGCCGGCGAAGGCGGGCGGTCAGCCAATATTGATATCGACTGACACTCCGTCTTCGCCGGCAAGCCGGTCTCGCTCCCACATTTCCCCCGTCAAGCCCAGTCGAGGTGCGGCAATCCACAAGCACTCGGATTGAACGCCTTCAGCGTACGAAGAATGCCATCGGCATGTGCGTACTTTTCGTCGGCCATCGCCGCGTCCGGAATCGCAATCGCTGTCATCCCCGCCGCTTTCGCCGCCGTGACACCGAACGGCGAATCTTCGAACACCAGGCAGTCCCCGGGTAACACACCCAGGCGCCGCGCAGCGGTGAGGAAAATATCCGGCGCCGGTTTGGCCGCGCCGACTTCCGGATCATCGGCGGTGACGATGAAGTCGAACAGCGCAAACCAGTCGCGGTGCAAGGTGGTTTTCTGGCCAAACGATTGACGCGAGGAACTGGTGCCCACCGCGATCGGAATGTTGTTGGCCTTCAGATGCCGAACCAGTTCCTGGGCGCCCGGCATCGCCAGCGCCGCTGGAAAACGCTCGCGCATCAGCGGTTCACGGATCTGCAGAAACTCTTCGGCCGTAATCGGCAGGTCCAGCGCCTCGACCACATACCGCGCCAGATCACCCGCGCCACGGCCGATGATGTTCTGTTTGACGCTCCAGTCGAAGGTCCGCCCATAACGCCCGGCAATGAGGGAGGTGACTTCGGTGTAAATGCCCTCGGTGTCCAGCAGCAAGCCGTCCATATCGAAAATCACGGCCTTTATCGGGCCGAATTCATTCAGCGCTGCATTCATCGCATCTGATCCGTTTTTAATGACATCCCGGACATTCGGGCAAGGCCGGAATATCCGCGATTGATTAAAGGGTTCAGCAGCATAACGAGCGCGGCCGTCATAGAGCAACGGCAACACGCCCGACGAATGCAAAAACCTGTGCTGGAGGATGGCCCTGATTCGGCGATCACTTACCTCCCGAGCCTCCCGTCCCCCCGCCTGCGCTACCCGTACCACCACCGGCACTGCCCGAAGTGCCACCGCTGCCACTTCCACTCATTCCCGAACTACCGGATTCTCCAGACCCACTTCCAGAACCGCTCCCCATCGAACTCCCACCACTCATTGACCCGCTTCCCTTCCCCGGGCGGGTGCTGCTCCCACTGGCATCATCGCCATTCCCGCCCTTGATGGAGCCAGGTGGCAGGGCATTGCCATCGGTGGAACCCGCATTCATCTCCGTAGAGGGAGGCATACCGCCTTTATCGATGGGCGCATCGGACTGAGCGATCACCGCCATCGAGCCGACCGACAACACGCCGGCCACCATCATGGCTGTCAATTTTGACCTGATCATGGTGTGACTCCTTTAAAAGTTGCTGACCTGATTTCTGGCAGCCTCCGCTTTTTAAGGGTGCCGCTCGATCGACCAGCGGCGAGGAAGCCCTGGACGTGCGTCAACTCGGCTCGTTGGAGCCGTCGTTGCCGGCAATGTCCGGATCATCAGGCGTAGCTTCAACATCAGTGTCAGTGCGCCTCACATCATCGTTCGGCACTTGCTCCACTCCCGCGTCATCATCCGGCGGGCGCTGGTCGCGTGAAAGCGGGTCGGTAGGAGAAGGCAGCGGGTATTCAGGCGTGTCGTCGATGTCGGAATCTTTTGGATCAGCGTTCATAAAACACCTCTCAGGGGGCCTGAAACCAGGTCCTGAAATTTCGATGACAGCACAACGGCCACGGTTCGATCAGGCGGACGATCGGTCAGCCTGGTCCCGGAGCCTGATCATTGTTCGTCTTCGTCGTCCTCGTCTTCAAACTCGGTCTGGTCCACGTTGCTGGCGGCGTCGTCGGCATCGTTGAGCGGCACCGTCGCGTCATCCATCAGGGAGCCCGGGTCTTCATTGCCGGGATCGTTGATGAATGGCAGCCCGCTCGGGCCTTTTTCTTCCTTGCCTTCGGTTTCAGGCGTCATGGCAGTCCTCGCAACAATCAGGGAGTGTATGACGTTCGAGGCGGCCTTCAGTCAATCGTTCCGCAACAGGACCACAGATACGACAAACCCGGCACCAGGCCGGGTTTGCGCGTTGATTCGGTGTCGAATCAGTGATGCTTGTTCTTATACTTATTCTTGTTCTTATGCTTGTGTTTGTGGCCGCTCCCCGAATGGGATTTGCCGCTGTCGGTCCCCAGGTTATTGCCCACCGCACCACCCGCAGCACCGCCCAGACCGGCTCCGATGGTAGAGCCGGTCGAGCCACCGAGACTGTTACCAATCACCGAGCCGCCAGCCGAGCCCAAACCGCCGCCAATGGCAGCTTCGGTCCGACTGCCTTTCGGGGCACCCACCGCACTGCCTGCCGCGCCGCCGACGCCGGCACCAATCGCTGCCCCCGTGCTGCCGCCCATTTGCTGGCCGACCACGTTACCCAGCGCACCGCCAATACCACCACCTACTGCAGCAGTGCCATCACCGGCAGCCATTGCACCTTGAGCGACCAAAAGCCCCAGAACCACTGTGGACAATGTCAAACGCATGATATGAACCTCTGATTCCGCATCGGGGAAGATAACGCACTACGGATGGGCGAGAGTCTAGCACCTGCGCCCGCTGAATCCGGTCAGCGATGAGCGTTGGACCGCTGTCGATTCGAAGAGTACGGGTGGAGAAACATCCAGATACTTAAAGCCCGGCATCAAGCCGGGCTCAGAAGTGATCGCGCAGGATCAGTGACGCTTGTGACCCTTGGCCAGGTTGCTGCCCACGCCGCCACCCAATGCACCGCCCAGGCCCGCGCCGATGGTCGAACCGGTCTTGCCGCCCAGGCTGTTGCCAATCACCGAACCGCCCGCCGCGCCAACACCGCCACCGATGGCGGCCTTGGTGCGGCTGCCTTTGCGTGCGGCAACCGCACTGCCCGCCGCGCCGGCCACACCGGCACCAATCGCCGCACCCGTGCTGCCGCCCATTTTCTGGCCGACCACATTACCCAGCGCGCCACCCAGGCCGCCACCCAGCGCGGCAGTGCCGTCGCCGGCAGCCATTGCACCTTGAGCAACCAAAAGTCCCAGAACCAGAGCGGGCAGAGTTAAACGCATGACGAGAAACCTCAAAAAAAGGGAAACCGAAAGGGCAATAATTAAATGTTTTTATCAAACAACGACCACAGACAAGTCGCCGCAACCATACAGTTGGCGACGGTTGGACAGCGTTTATGGAAAAGGTTTTATGACAGGCAAAAAAAAGCCCGCTGGGGAGACGGGCTGGAGTATTGCTTTCTAACGGATGAGCTGAGACTACGTCGATGGGTGTGAAAACTTTGTGAAAGATTTCGTGGGGAACACTTGCCTGCACCTATTTCTTCAACGCCTGAAAAACCCCGTTCGATGACGGGGTTGGCTGGTGCGTTACTTCCTGGACGGTGCCGATACCTTGGGTAAAAATTTCGCCTTCGGTCCTGGGCGCGCCATGGATTTCATCTTGTCGTTCTGGGTCTGGTCTTCACCGAAGCCCGCCACATAATCGGTCTGCCCACATTGCACGCAGTTGTTGATCGGAAACTCTGCGCCGTCGTCTTCGATATACGGATCAGCCATATCTTCGCCCCTCTCAAAATGCGGGATCGACACCGGCAAGCCCTTTTGCCTGATAAATATCGATCGCCAAGGCGTTTCAGACTAGCCGGTCATTACTGGACTTGTAGTTCAGATTGCCCGCTGCCCGACGAATGGCCCTCACGAACTTCACTTCAGCTTGACCGCCGTCCCGGTCACAAACACCACGACCATCCCGCCCTTCCCGGCCGGCATGCTGATCTCGTAATCAAGTCCCACTACCGCATCCGCTTGCAGCGCCCGCGCCCGTTCCTTGAGTTCGTCGGTTGCCTGGATCCGTGCTTCCATCAAGGCTCGCTCCAATGTCTGAGAGCGCCCACCGAAAAAATCCCGCATCCCGGCGAACAGGTCGCGGATGACATTGACGCCCTGTACCGACTCGGCGCTGACGATGTCCAGGTAGGCGGTGATTTGCCGGCCTTCGATGGAGTGGGTTGTGGTGGTGATCATGCAATTTCCTTGTTCATGGCTATGCACTCAGGGCTATCTGGACAAATACTGAGCCAACGCTTCAAACGCCGGCAACGTCACCGGATCATTCGCAGAATTAGCGGCAACAGGATGGGACGCGTAGCGAACAATCACCATCTCTGCGTTCGGGTCGACGTAAATTCGCTGACCATGGACTCCGCGCGCCATGAAGGCGCCACCTTCCTTATCGGTCACCCACCACATCGAGTGGTAGCTCCAACCCTTGAGCAAGTCATAACCGGCCTTGGCAAATGCCTGTTTATCACCGCCCTGGCGGATGTCGTCCACCACCGCTTTGGGCACGATCTGCTGACCGTTGAACGCGCCATCATTGCGTAACATCTCGCCAAACCGGGCCAGGTCGCGCAAGCCAGTGTTCAAGCCGCCGCCGGCAAACGGGGTGCCGATGGAGTCCACCGTGAAATAGGCATCCTGCTCGGCCCCCAGCCGACTCCAGATCCGCTCGGACAACACCTGCGCGACGTTACGACCGGTCACCCGAGCGATGACCCAGCCCAATACGTCGGTGTTGACGGTTTTGTAGGCGAACGCGCTGCCATGTACGCCTTGCAATTGCACTGTCTGCAAAAACTCGTAGTAGCTTCGTGGTCCCGTGTAGTCCTTCGGCTTGGGTAAAGGACTGCCGGCTTTGGCATGGGCCCAGACTTCGGCGTTCGGGTCGGCATAGTCCTCGCTGTATTTGAGCGCGGTCGTCATATCCAGAACCTGACGCACCGTGGCACTGCCAAACGCGGAGCTCGCCAGTTCAGGGACGTAATCGGCGACGTGCTTTTCCGCATCGATTCGCCCTTCAGCCACCAACATCGCCCCTAACGTGCCGACCACGGACTTGGTCACCGACATCGCAGCATGCTGGCCTTCAGGTTTCAGCACGCCAAAGTAACGTTCGTAGACAACCTTGCCGCGATGCATCACCACAATCCCGTCGGTGTAGGTGGCCGCAAGGGATTGATCCCATGTCATCGACGCCTTTGCGCCGATCGGGACGAAGCTGATGGCGTCGATGTCGTTGCGCAACGCGGATTGCAAGGGAACCAGTGCCCCAAGTCCTCGCGAGACGTTGATGGTCGGCATGAGTTGGCGGAAGTTCGAAACACTCCAGCGCATCGCCGGGAACTGGAAATAGCTGCCGTCTTCGAAACGTAGAGTGCGATCGGCGGGCGGTGGGGCGCCAATCATCCAGCCTAGTTTTGCGGGGTCGCTGGCGGCGGCGTCGGGGAAGGTTGTGGTGGTGGATGCGGGGGTGAGGGATGACATGGCGCCCATCAACACGGCTGTAATAGACACTGCCAAGCGGCGGGAGGAGGTGCGGGGGTGAGACATGGTGTCGATTCCATTCGAGGGGTTCGGGCAGTTTAACAGGTGACTGGAGAGGCTGAAGCCCGGGCTTTTCGAGGTGAAAAAGAGGCAAACCCTGCCTGCCGTTCGGCTAAAGCAGTTTAATCAGTACCGCAGTAACGGTCGCCACCGTGCCAATCAACCCTGTCGCCACAGCCACCGGATACCAAAAAGTTTCACGGGTCATCTTGCCGGCCTCAGCGTTCAGCTTGCGCTGTTCAGCCATCAGCTTGACGATCTCGACCTGAACTTTTCCAACTCGGCCTGTTTCATGGTGAATTCTTGCATAACGTGCCTATGTCCGATCCGTGTGACGGGGCGCGCCTGGTGCGCCGCCCTTTGCGCCATTTTGTACCTTGATGGTGCAAATCTAACAACCTTGTACCAGGCGGCTCGCAGGAGGCGCTGAAACCAGGAAAAGCACTCAACCTCTTGGCTTTCCAGCTTTGCTTCCCACACGACCATCATTCGTCCTACAGAATTTTCAGAAAGTAACTTCACTGGTTAGCCCGGGCTTTGAGCAAAGCCTTTATTGAAAAACCAGACGCCAGAAACCACAAAACCCCTGACTTCTCTCGAAATCAGGGGTTTTGCTTACATCGAATTTGGCGGTGAAGGAGAGATTCGAACTCTCGATACAATTTCTTGTATACACACTTTCCAGGCGTGCTCCTTAAGCCACTCGGACACTTCACCGTATCTCGTCAAACAAGTTCTGTCTGTCGAGGCGCGCTAATGTAGTCGAAAGCTTTTCCGATGGCAAACTTTTTTTGCAGAATTTTCATGCGGTTAGCGATTTAGTCGTTCCGACGGGTTTCGGGCCATGGCAAAGCTGCCAATCTCCGGCTCGCCGTCCTCTTCTATATAGAGGGCAATGCACTGCCGGCATGGCGGGCTACGCCTGGCGGGCGGGAAAAGGGTGACTGGCGGGTCAGTCATAGCGCTTTACCTGGCCTATGGCGGTGGGTAACGTCTGCCCTACTTTATTGAAAGGAATAGCGTCATGAGTGAGTTGATTTCCTACCATCTCGAAGACGGTATCGCGACCCTGACCTTGAGCAATGGCAAGGTCAATGCGATCTCGCCAGACGTGATTGCTGCATTTAATGCTGCGCTGGATCAGGCGGTGACTGATCGCGCGGTGGTGATCATTACCGGCACGCCCGGGATTCTGTCCGGCGGTTACGACTTGAAGGTGATGACGTCCGGTCCTGAACAAGCCGTGGCGCTGGTGACGGCCGGTTCGACCCTGGCCCGTCGCCTGTTGTCGCACCCGTTCCCGGTGATCGTGGCGTGCCCTGGGCATGCGGTGGCCAAGGGGGCGTTCCTGCTGTTGTCGGCCGACTATCGCATTGGTGTCGACGGCCCGTTCAGCATTGGTCTGAACGAGGTGCAGATCGGCATGACCATGCACCACGCCGGCATCGAGATCGCCCGTGATCGTCTGCGTAAGTCGGCGTTTCACCGTTCAGTGATCAATGGCGAGATGTTCAATCCGCAGAGCGCCGTGGATGCCGGTTTCCTCGACCTGGTGGTGTCGGCCGAAGAGTTGCAGGGCGCGGCGCTGGCAGCGGCGCGTCAGTTGAAGAAGATCAACATGACGGCGCACAAGAACACCAAGCTCAAAGTGCGCAAGGCACTGCTGGAGACGCTGGATAACGCGATCATCCTGGATCAGGAGCATTTGGGTTGAGCCCCGCGCTGCACTATTGAAAAGCCTGACCATCGTGTCGTGATGCTGTTCATTTGAGAAAATGGAAGGCGGACCGGAGTTTTTGATTGTGTATATCCGGTTCTATGGTGACGGCGATTTGTGGGTTGGGGTGGGGGGTTTGGGGTTGGGGTTGGGGTACATATCCGTTTCTGCGGTAATGGCCGCTGACGGTTTCGCTCTTACAGCGAGTCACTTGGAAGAGCCCCAAGTAACCAAGGGCTATTGCCCCGCCATTCGGTGCCTCGCCTAGGCTCGGCATGCCCTCACTCCGGCATTGCTCCGGAGGCCCGCCGCCATCGGCCATCCATGGCCGGGGGCGGCTACCGCGGCATCCCTGCCGCGGTGCCCCCTGCGCAACGCCTGCGTTCGGCCTCTGGGAAAGGGGCGGCAGATCTGAAGCCAAAGCAACAGCAACAGCAACAGCAACAGCAACAGCAACAGCAACAGCAACAGCAACAGCAACAGCAACAGCAACAGCAACAGCTTCGCGAGCAGGCTCGCTCCCACATTAATGGATCGGCGTACCCCTTCGCTTTTTCACCACTCAACAGGCCGAGCGTTAGCTCGCCTGCAGCTTTTGATCTTGATGCACCGCCCCCTCACGCCCTGAGCCTCTCCGTCAACCTGTGGCTACCTCCATCGGCGCCTCGATCAACGTTGATCCGCGCCGCGTTAAAGCCTGCAAGTTAGCCTTTTCGTCATAGACGGTGCTGGTTTTCCAGCACCGATAGACGACTCTGATCCACATTGGTCATCTCGCTCCAGTTGAAAAGCCTACAGCAGCCCTGAATCGCGCCTGACAGACAAGTCGGAAACATGCACTCAAACATCGGCCATCTCCTGACTCCATAGCGGCAATTGCCGAAAACAGTGCACATCCGTACACTGCGCCACCTTTTGTCCCGGTGGGGCCTGTAAATGTTGTTTGTGTTTCGTATGTTATTGATGGGGCTGCATTTTATTCTGGCCGGTGGGCTTGGAGTATTGCTGGGGCTGTGCCGCCCGTTCAATCCGGATAACAGCCGGTTGTGCGCGCGTCTGTATGCGTGGCCGGCGATGTGTATCTTGCGCTGGCGGGTGAAGGCCGAGGTCGGGCCGCTGATGGATAAACCCAATAGCTGCGTGATCATCGCCAACCACCAGTCCAACTACGACCTGTTCGTGTTCGGCAATGTAGTGCCGCGCCGCACCGTGTGCATCGGCAAAAAAAGCCTGAAGTGGGTGCCGCTGTTCGGCCAGCTGTTCTGGCTGGCGGGCAATGTGTTGATTGATCGTGGCAATGCGCAGAAGGCGCGACAGTCGATGCTGACCACCACCCATACGCTGCAAAATGAAGACACGTCGATCTGGGTGTTCCCGGAAGGCACGCGTAATCTCGGCGAAGAGTTGTTGCCGTTCAAGAAAGGCGCGTTCCAGATGGCGATTGCTGCGGGCGTGCCGATCGTGCCGGTGTGTGTCAGCACTTACGTCAAACACATGCGCTTGAACCGCTGGCGCAGTGGGAAAATTCTGATCCGCTCGCTGCCGGCGATACCTACGGCTGGATTGAGCCTGGATGACATGCCGCTGCTGATTGAGCAGTGCCGCGAGCAGATGCGCGAGTGCATCGCCTCGATGGACCGGCAGCTGCAAGCCGCTTGAAAGAAAACCCGCCTGGTGCGGGTTTTCTTTTGCCCGCGAGCTTTTGCCTACGAACTCTGCAGACTTTGCTGACTCTCAAGCAACAGACAAGGCTAAGCTGAACACTGCCTGCCACTGCCATCTGCTTATAAGAAGTGAACCACCATCATGGGTAGAGTTGTTGCTGCTGCGGTTTATAGCGCCGGTAAGAAAGTCACCAATATCACCCTCGACGAAGGCGCGGCCTGGGCGGCAAAACCGGGCCACTTTGTGTGGATCGGCCTTGAAGAGCCGAACGCTCAGGAGCTGTTCAATCTGCAGCGCCAGTTCAACCTGCATGAATTGGCCATCGAAGATGCCCTGGAGAAACACAGTCGACCGAAACTCGAGACCTTCGGCGACGCACTGTTTATCGTCACCTATTCGCCGATCCGCAATGAAGGCAAACTGGAGTTCATCGAGACTCACATCTTTGCCGGCACCGGCTACATCATTACCGCACGCAATGGTCACTCGGCGTCCTACGCCTATGTCCGCCAGCGCTGCGAGGCGCGTCCGCTGTTGCTGGAGCACGGCGAAGACTTCGTGCTCTATGCCATTCTCGACTTCGTGATCGAAAACTACCAGCCCATGGGCGAAGCGATCCATGCCGAGATCGACGAGCTGGAAACCAATGTCATGTGCGGTTCCCTGAACGAGCGCGACATTCAAAAACTCCACAGTCTGCGCCGTGATGTCCTGCGCCTGCGACGTTACGCGGCACCGATGGTGGAAATCGGCGAGGAACTGCAGAAGCTGAGTTTCCCGTTCATCGACAAGAACATGCGCCCCTATTTTCGCGATGTGCAGATCCACGTGACACGGCAGATGGAAGACCTGACGACCCTGGCGGACATTGCCAGTCAGACGATCGAAGTCGGGGTGTTGCTGGAGGCGTCACGGCAGAGCGTGGTGCAGCGCAAGTTTGCGGCATGGGCGGCGATTCTGGCGTTCCCGACGGCGGTGGCGGGGATTTACGGGATGAACTTCAATAACATGCCGGAGTTGACCTGGCATTACGGGTATTTCGGGGTATTGGGGTTTATTGCGGTGGGGTGTGTGGGTTTGTGGGCGAGTTTCAAAAGATCCGGGTGGTTGTAGCCGACACCGGGGCGTCTGTGACATTCGCTGCGGTGCGGCGATCCGACAAGCCAGCTCCTATGGGGTTTTGTGTTGATCACAGATCCCCTGTAGGAGCTGGCTTGTCGGATCGCCGCACCGCAGCGAAACTCTTAGCTTTTAGCTGCTTCAGCATCTGGCTTATGCGCCACAAACCGCATCATCCACTCCGCAACTGTAGCGCCATGGTGCTCATGCTCCAGGCTCGCCATGCCTTTGGTATAAATCTGCTCGCCCAGCGCCTCCTGACGAATATCCAGCAACGCCCGAGAGTAATCGTGAATGAACTCCGGATGCCCCTGGAAGCACAGCACCTGATCGTTGATGTGGTACGCGGCGAACGGGCAGAAATCGCTCGAGGCAATGACCGTGGCATTTTCCGGTAGCGCCGTTACCTGATCCTGATGACTGATCAACAAGGTCAGTTCTTCCCGCACCGGGCTCATCCACGGCGCCTTGGCCGCGAGTTTGTAGTTATGCGTGCCGACGCCCCAGCCCTGGGTCGCGCGCTCGCTCTTGCCGCCCAGCAGCAATGCCAGCAATTGATGGCCGAAGCACACGCCCAGCAGTTTGTCGCCGCGCTCGTAGCGCTTCAGCAGATAAGCCCTGAGGGTTTCGATCCATGGGTCGGTGCCGAAGGAATCGGCCTTGCTGCCCGTGACCAGGTAAGCGTCAAAGGTCAGCTCATCGCCGGGATATTCGCCTTGCATCACGTTGTAGACGGTGAACTCGGCCTCGATGGGTTGCTGCGAAAACAGACGCTGGAACATCTGCCCGTAACCCTGATACTGATCGACCAGTTCTGGACGCAGGATGTCGGTTTCCAGAATGCAGATGCGTAACGACATAAAAAATACCTGACACGTGATGGGAATAATGCACACCCAGAGCGTGCCTTGAAACACGGTGGCAAGGCAAGTCCCGGAATGCGTCATCGGTCCCTTAGAACACCTGCCCTTTGGCGGCTTTCTCCAACAATAGCGCGGGCGGAGCGAATCGCTCGCCATATTGCCCGGCCAGGTACTGGGCGCGGGCGACGAAATCCTTCACGCCGTACTGGTTGATGAACTGCAGTGCGCCGCCGGTCCAGGCCGCGAAGCCGATACCGAAGATCGAGCCGACGTTGGCATCCGCCGTCGAGGTCAGTACGCCCTCTTCCAGGCAGCGCACGGTTTCGATGGCTTGCACGAACAACAGCCGGTCGCGCACGTCCTTCGGCGAAATCTGCCCGTCGTGTTGCTCGAAACGGGTTTTCAGCCCTGGCCACAAATGCTTCTGGCCACCGGCCGGGTACTCGTAGAAACCGACTCCAGCGGCCTTGCCCGGGCGCTTGTATTCATTGAGCAGCACATCAATCACGGCGAACGCCGGGTGCTCGACCAGCGTTTTGCCTTCGGCTTGCAGGTCTTTGGCGGTTTGCTGGCGGATATGGCTCATGAGGCTGAGGGAAACTTCGTCGGAGATTGCCAGAGGCCCGATGGGCATGCCGGCCTTGCGCGCTTCGGTCTCGATCATCGGCGCGCCCACGCCTTCGCCAAGCATGGCGATGCCTTCGTTGGTGAAAGTGCCGAACACCCGCGAAGTGAAGAAACCGCGACTGTCGTTGACCACAATCGGGGTTTTCTTGATTTGCAGGACGAAATCGAACCCACGCGCCAAGGTTTCGTCGCTGGTGTTGGCACCCTTGATGATTTCCACCAGGGGCATTTTTTCTACAGGGCTGAAGAAATGCAGGCCGATGAACTTGCTCTGGTCCGGCACTGCCGTGGCCAGGCCGCTGATCGGCAGGGTTGACGTGTTGGAGGCGATCACCGCGTCCGCGCCGACGATTTCTTGCGCCGCCAATGAGACCTTGGCCTTCAATTCCCGGTCTTCAAACACCGCCTCGATGATCAGGTCGCACCCGGCCAGGTCCGCATCGCTTTGTGTGGTACGGATTCGCGCCAGAACTTCCTCGCGTTGTTCTGTACTCATCTGACCGCGCGCGACTTTTTTGTCCAGCAGCGCCGCCGAATGTGCCTTGCCCTTCTGCGCTGCGGCGAGGTTGATGTCCTTGAGCACCACTTCAATACCGGCCGAGGCGCTGACAAAAGCGATACCGGCGCCCATCATCCCCGCACCGAGTACGCCGACTTTTTTAGTGACGTAGGGCGCCAGACCCTGAGGCCGCGAACCGCCGGCATTGATTTCGTTGAGTTGGAACCAAAAGGTGCCGATCAGGTTTTTCGACACCTGGCCAGTGGTCAATTCGGTGAAGTAGCGGGTTTCGATCAGGTGCGCCGTGTCGAAATCCACCTGGGCGCCCTCGACCGCGGCACACAGGATTTTCTCCGGGGCGGGCATTGTGCCTTGGGTTTTATTGCGCAAAATCGACGGTGCAATCGCCAGCATCTGTGCGACTTTCGGATTCGACGGGGTACCGCCGGGTATTTGATAACCCTTTACATCCCAACGCTGCACCGCCGTCGGGTTGGCGACAATCCAGGTCCGCGCCTTGGCCAGCAGCTCATCGTGATCGGCCGCCAGTTCATCTATCAGTCCCGCCTGCAACGCCTGTTGCGGCCGCACTTTTTTGCCTTCGAGCAAATACGGCAGGGCTTTTTCCAGACCGAGCATGCGCACCATGCGCACTACCCCGCCGCCGCCCGGCAGCAGGCCGAGGGTCACTTCCGGCAGGCCGAGTTGCACGGATGGATCGTCCAGCGCCACGCGATGATGGCAGGCCAGGCAGATTTCCCAACCATCGCCCAGCGCTGCGCCGTTGATCGCGGCAACCACCGGTTTGCCAAGGGTTTCCAGGGTGCGCAGTTGGCCCTTGAGGTTCAGCACCATGGTGTAAAAGGCCTTGGCTTCGGGCTTGCCAACCTTGATCAGCTCATTGAGGTCGCCGCCGGCGAAGAAGGTTTTCTTGGCCGAGGTAATGATGACGCCGGCAATGGCATCCTTGTCGGCGATCAGTCGGGCGACGCAGGCGGCCATGGCGTCGCGGTAGACCGCATTCATGGTATTGGCGCTCTGGCCCGGCATGTCGATGGTCAGGACGACGATCTGGTCCTGCCCCTTTTCGTAACGAATGGCTTCGCTCATTACAGGATTTCCTTGAAGTCGGGGCTCAGAGGCGTTCGATGATGGTGGCGATGCCCATGCCGCCGCCGACACACAGGGTCGCGAGGCCATAGCGCAGGCGACGGGTTTCCAGTTCATCGAGCAGCGTGCCGAGGATCGCGCACCCAGTGGCTCCGAGCGGGTGGCCCATGGCGATGGAGCCGCCATTGACGTTGACCTTATCCAGGTCGATGGCCATGTCCTTGATGAATTTCAGCACCACCGAGGCGAAGGCTTCGTTGACTTCGAACAGGTCGATGTCCTGGACCCGCAACCCGGCCTTGGCCAGTGCCTTGCGCGTGGCCGGCGCGGGGCCGGTGAGCATGATGGTCGGATCGGTGCTGGTGACCGCCGTGGCGACTATCCGTGCCCGTGGTTGCAGGCCCAACGCCCGGCCTTTGGCTTCGGAACCGATCAGCATCAAGGCCGCGCCATCGACGATCCCGGAACTGTTGCCCGGCGTGTGGACGTGGTTGATTCGTTCCACGTGGCTGTAGACCCGCAGCGCGGTGGCGTCAAAGCCCATTTGCCCGATCATCTCGAAGCTTGGCTTGAGTTTGCCCAAGCCTTCCAGGGTCGATTCGGCGCGGATGAACTCATCGTGATCGAGCAGGATGATGCCGTTCTGGTCCTGCACCGGCACCAGTGACTTGTTGAACGAACCGTCCGCGCGCGCCCGTGCGGCCTTCTGCTGGGAGTGCAGCGCGTAGGCATCGACGTCCTGACGACTGAAGCCTTCAATCGTGGCGATCAAGTCGGCGCCCACGCCTTGAGGGGTGAAATGACTCTGCAGGTTGGTTTCCGGGTCCAATGCCCACGCACCGCCGTCGCTGCCCATTGGCACGCGCGACATCGATTCGACGCCGCCGACCACGACCAGGTCTTCGAAGCCGGAACGGACTTTCATCGCACCGAGGTTCACGGCTTCCAGCCCTGAGGCGCAGAAGCGGTTGATCTGCACACCTGCCACACTGACGTCCCAATCGGCCACCTGGGTCGCGGTTTTGGCGATGTCGGCGCCTTGATCGCCGATCGGCGTTACGCAGCCGAGCACCACGTCATCGACCTGGCTGGTGTCGAGGGAGGTACGCTGTTGCAATGCCTTGAGTAGCCCGGCCACCAGGTTCACCGGTTTGACGCTGTGCAAGGCGCCATCCGCCTTGCCCTTGCCCCGGGGCGTGCGTAACGCGTCGAAAATCAAAGCTTGGGTCATGACGTTCTCGAACCTGATGGTGAGTAGGTACTTAAGATCAAAAGATCGCAGCCTTCGGCAGCTCCTACAGTGGATCGCGTTCTTATGTAGGAGCTGCCGAAGGCTGCGATCTTTTGATCTCTCACCTTATGCCGAGCCGTCATGGATTCAATGACCGCAACGCTCAGCCGCGTTGACGCACACGCTCAGACGGACGGTAGTTCGCTTGGGGATCAACCTATTCAGGACACCAAGCTGTCTAGCAGACGGGCGACCAAGAAGCTGGCAATAGGCCTCATACCCTTTTAAGAGCTACTGGTAACAACACCATATGAAATGGATCTAAACCAAGCGTGACGCGGGCTCTAAGGTGAAGTTATACGAAGTTGTCGTCGGGTTTTGCCGAGGCGCTCGTTCTACAGGAAGTGCAACGCTTTGCCGTCATGGAGATATGCAGGCAAGCAATCAGGAAATAACAAAAAAAAGGCGGTCAGCCATGTTCAAGCAATCGAAAGTACGTCAAGCCGGGCTCATTCTATTCGCCACCACGCTGTTGTTGATTTTGCCGAACCTGACCAAGGTGATTGGTTAGTCGGTCTTTAAATACGGCGTCAGTTTTTTACATCGCCTCATTAAAAATGTAACTGGCTCGCTACCCGGGCCAGCGTGGGTGTGCCAATCTTTGTGGCACTTGCACGACATGGAAGGCGATCACTTGAAAACGCTTATTCTGTTCGGGGCCTTGCTGCTGAGCACGCCCCTCTTTGCCGCACAGCTGAACCTGGAGCTGGGCGCGAACAGTCGCAACTGGCAGACCGGGGAATTGCTCACGCACCCTCAGGTTCAGACCATCACCATCACCAACGACGTTTCCTACAAACGGGACATGAGCTATCGCGCTGTTCCGTTGGCGGCATTGTTGACGGGTATCAAGCCTGAAGATCACTTGCAAGCCGTGGCACTGGACGGGTTTGCCGCAGAGCTGTCGGCGGCGCCGCTGCTCAATGCCAAGGGTGCGCGGGCGTGGCTGGCGATTGAAGACCCGGCCAAACCCTGGCCGGCGTTGTCCGAGGGCAAGCACAGTGCCGGGCCGTTCTATCTGGTCTGGACCGATCCGCAAGCGGGCAATATCAGTCCTGAGCAATGGCCGTTTGAAGTGGCGAGCATCAAGCGCATGGCACCGGTGGCCGAGCGCTTCCCTGCCCTTCTGCCCGACCCTGCACTGGCGGCGGATGATCCGGTGAACAAGGGCTTTGCACTGTTTCAGAAGAACTGCCTGGCCTGTCATCGGCTCAATGGTGCCGGGGATGCGCAGTTCGGGCCGGATTTGAATATTCCGTTCAACCCGACCGAATACTTCGGAGCGGATTTCCTCACGCGTTACATTCGTGACCCGCAGGGTTTGCGGCAGTGGCCGCAGGCGAAGATGCCCGGGTTTACGGCGGCTGTGTTGCCGGAGGGGGACCTGGAGATGTTGGTGGGGTATTTGAAGCATATGGCTGGGCGCAAGGTGAAGCCCTGACATTGTTCCCCTTGTAGGAGCAAGCTTGCTCGCGATGAGGCCCTGACAGTCAACATCGATGTTGACTGTCAGGCCGCCTTCGCTGGCAAGCCAGCTCCTACGGGGGGTATGCGGTGATCCTGGTTACTGTTGTTGCACCAAAATCACAGGCGCTGGCATCGGCGTCGGCGAAACAAACACCTTCGCATGCATCTGCTCACACCCACCGCCCCGGCGCATGCCGCGCACCGGGCAGGCATCCAGGTAATCCAGGCCCACCGCCAGTTTCAGGTGGCGCTCGGGCCGGGCCAGTTCGTTGGTCACATCGAAGCTGTACCAGGCGTCATCGAGCCAGGCTTCAGCCCATGCGTGGCTGGCCAGGTGCTCGCAGTCCTCGCTGTACAGATAGCCCGACACATAACGCGACGCAATCCCCAGGCTGCGCGCGCAGGCGAGGAATGCATGGGTGTGGTCCTGGCACACGCCCGAACGTCCGGCGAAGGCCTGGGCGGCGCTGGTGTCCACTGCAGTGGAGCCCGGCGTGTAGGTCATGTGCTGGTTCAGGCCATGCATCAAGTCGATCAGCGCCGTGCGATCCCGACGTTGCTTGCATTGCGTCCGGGCAAACGCGCGCAGGGCTTCGTCGGCTTCGGTCAGTCGGGTGAAACGCAGGAACGGCAGCGCCGACCGGCTCTCATGCTCGGCTTCGCGCAGCTCATCGATGTCCACCTGGCCCCTGGCACCGATAATGATGGCCTCGTGGGGCTCGTCCATGGTCAATACATGCAGGATGTTACCGAACGGGTCGAGTTGTGCCCGCACCGGACGCGGCAGGTCGAGTTGCCAGCTGAGTACGTGTTGGCGTTCACTGTCGTGGGGGGTCAGTCTCAGGTACTGGATGCTCGCCCGCACCTGATCTTCGTAGTGATAGGTGGTCTCGTGGCTAATGGAAAGTCTCATGCAGCCTCCAGGTAAGAACTGTGAATGGCGTTGCCCAACTGGCGCACCAGCGGGATGAACTCGGTCAGCCAGGTGTGCAGGCCTTCGTCGAGAATTTCGCTGATACCGGTGTAGCGCAGGCGCGCGTCCATTTCCGCCGCCAGGCGTTGCGCCGGACGGCCGTTGGCCCCCGGCAGCTGGGCGAGGATCTGGTCGATCTCTTCGGTACAGGCCCGCAGCGAACGCGGGACGTCGGCACGCAGTAGCAACAGTTCGGCGACATGCCGGGCACCGGGAGCGTCGCGGTAGATCTCGGTGTAGGCCTCGAACGAGGACAAGGCCCTCAATAAGGCACTCCACTGGTAATAGGCGTGGGCCGTGCCGTCGCTGACCGCTTCGGCCTGATCGCCGGCCATTTCGTAGCGTGCATCGAGCAGGCGCAAGGTGTTGTCTGCCCTTTCGATGAAGGTACCCAGACGAATGAAGCGAAACGCGTCGTTGCGCATGATGGTGCCGTAGGACGCGCCGCGGAACAGGTGGGAACGCTCTTTGATCCACTCGCAGAAACGGCTCATGCCGTAGCGACTCAAGCCCTGGTCGGCGATCCCGCGAATTTCCAGCCAGGTGGCGTTGATGTTTTCCCACATGTCGGCGGTGATTCGCCCGCGTACCGCATGGGCACTGGCCCGCGCCGCGCCGAGGCAACTGTAGATGCTCGCCGGGTTGGCCGCGTCCAGGGCGAAGAAATGCAGCAGCCGCTCGGCATGCAGATCGCCATGGCGCTCCAGGTAATCGTCCAGGGTGCCGGTAATCAGCAACGGCATGGCGAGTTCGTGCAAACCGTCACCGCGACCATCCTGTGGCATCAGCGACAGCGAATAACTGATGTCGAGCATCCGTGCGAGGTTTTCCGCCCGCTCCAGGTAACGCGACATCCAATACAAATCCGAGGCAGTTCTACTTAACATGGCAGGCTTCCTTCAATCCTCGACCACCCAGGTGTCCTTGGTTCCACCGCCCTGGGATGAATTCACCACCAGAGAGCCTTCGCGCAGGGCGACACGGGTCAAACCGCCGGGCACAACCCGGGTTTCGCGGCCAGACAATACAAACGGACGCAGGTCGATATGGCGTGGAGCGATGCCGTTTTCGACAAAGGTCGGACAGGTCGACAAAGACAATGTCGGTTGCGCGATGTACGCGTGGGGCTTGGCTTTGATCCGCGCGCGGAAGGCTTCGATTTCTGCCGCCGTCGCCGCCGGCCCCACCAGCATGCCGTAACCGCCTGACCCCTGGGTTTCCTTGACCACCAGCTCTGGAAGATTGGCCAGTACGTGGGACAGTTCAGAGGGATTACGACACTGCCACGTCGGCACATTCTTCAGGATCGGCTCTTCGTCGAGGTAGAAGCGGATCATGTCCGTGACGAACGGGTACACCGACTTGTCATCCGCCACCCCGGTGCCGATGGCATTCGCCAGTACCACGTTGCCGGAGCGATACGAGGACAGCAGTCCGGGCACGCCGAGCATCGAGTCCGGGTTGAACGCCAGCGGGTCGAGGAAGGCATCGTCGAGGCGCCGGTAGATCACGTCGACGGCTTTCGGCCCGTCCGTGGTGCGCATGAACACCTTGTCGTCACGCACGAACAGGTCCGCGCCTTCCACCAGTTCAACGCCCATTTCCCGAGCGAGAAATGCATGCTCGAAAAACGCACTGTTGAAGCGGCCTGGCGTCAGCACCACCACGCTGGGGTTATCGATCGGGCTGGAGCTTTTCAGGGTATCGAGCAACAGGTTCGGATAGTGGTCGATGGGTGCAATGCGTTGCGCCGCGAACAATTCGGGGAACAGTCGCATCATCATCTTGCGGTCTTCGAGCATGTAGCTCACGCCGCTCGGTGTACGAAGGTTGTCTTCGAGCACGTAGTACGTGCCGTCGCCATCGCGTACCAGGTCGACACCGGAAATGTGCGAATAGATATTCCGGTGCAGATCCAGCCCTTGCATCGCCAACTGGTATTGCTCGTTGGCCAGCACTTGCTCGGCCGGGATGATGCCGGCCTTGATGATGCGCTGTTCGTGATAGAGGTCGGCGAGGAACATATTCAGCGCCTTGACCCGCTGGATACAGCCGCGTTCGACGACTCGCCATTCACTGGCGGGGATGCTGCGGGGAATGGTGTCGAAGGGAATCAGGCGCTCTGTCCCTTGCTCGTCACCGTAGAGCGTGAAGGTAATCCCGGCGCGATGAAACAGCAGATCGGCCTCGCGTCGCCGTTGGGCCAAAAGTTCATCAGGCGTTTCGGCCAGCCAACGGGCAAACTCCCGGTAATGCGGGCGGACCTGGCCGCCGGCATCGTACATTTCATCAAAATAGGTGCGGATCATGCCGTACTCCTTGTCACCCGGACACCCAGGCCTTCGCAAGGCCCGTGCCATCGGCATAAACGCTTTGAAATCAATCAGTTGGATAATAACGCCGCAACCGCCGCACCAATCCTGTGCGGCAAATGCTCCAACCTGATCGCCCCCGCTTCATTGCGAAGCAATGTCTTCGCCTAACAGCAGCATAGTCAAATCAAAAACAAGGTCAAAAGATCGCAGCCTCGTTTCACTCGACAGCTCCTACAGGCAACGAGGCTGCGATCTTTTGATCTTGCTTTTCACAACCCCGGAAACGAAAACGGCCAACCCGAAGGTCAGCCGTTAGTGGATGTTGTCGCTGTTCATAGTGTTATGCGAGTCGCCCTCGTACCTCCTGCTTCACGCCCCAGCCTTCGATGATCCCGCCCAGAGGCTCGACCACGGCCTCGAAGTCCTGCTCGAAGTCGCCGATACCGTCGTAGGTGGCATACATCACTTTACTCAGTTCCAGATACCACGCGCCGTCATCACGCACGCTGATCTGGGCATTCAAGGATTCACCACAGAAATGCCCTGCCGCCCTGCGCGCCCGCTCCTCGTCGGGGAAAATGGCGTAGAACTCGATGGGATGGAATCGTGAAAAGTCGAAACCGCCTTCTTTCATGCGGCGCAGCACGCTGCTGCTGATGTCTTCTTGATAGGCTGTGCTCATGAAACGTCCCCCTCACATTGATGGATAGACTTTCCGTATTCCCGGCACACGCAATCGAATGGTGCGAGCGATGCGGCAACAACGTTGCCGGTGGGAAGCAAGCATGTAGCTGACAAGACCAGACCTTAGCGATCCGTTCGCTGATCTCGCTTGCAGAGTAGCCCCAAGATAGAGGCGCTGCCAAGGTCTGGTTATTTCACGAATGTGCCAGGAAGTGTTTCAGACGGGAGTAATGCCGAGGATTTGTATGCTGTTCTGGGTCTTGAGATTTTTGACGCTCGCATCAGCGGTTCGCCCTTCCAGATCATTCAGATCCAGTTCGGCAGCGACAGGAAGGAGACGAGCCTTGATGAGTCTGGCGGCTTGCTCGTTGTCCGGGCATTCGTCGCACTCGAAGACTTCGTCGACTGTTTCACCGTGATCATCCACGAAAGTGATTTTCCACTTTTGCATCAGTGCCTCCTCGAACAAACCCGCAAATGGGCTTACAACTATCTGGACTTTTACCCTGACCGATCGTTCAACGGATTACAGGGCGTCAGCTGAAAAAACACAGAACCTGTGGGAGCGTGTCGTTTCGGGAAATGCAGTCAGACCCGCACATTGCCCCGCGGTCCGGCGATGGCCCAGATGATCAGACCCAGGACCGGCAGCAGCAGGATCAACAGCACCCAGACGATTTTCATCCCTGTGTCGGTGCCACTTTTCAGCACGTTGATGATTGCCCAGATGTCCAGGACAAGAATGATCAGGCCAACCAGACCATTGAACGTGGAACCCATGGTGTCGCTCCCGAAAAGTGGTGTGCTCTCTTAGGATAGCTGGCCCCTGCGAGGGTTCCGTTTTATTAGGCGTATGGCGGCGTCAGACGTGAATCGCCACTTTCAGGGCTTCCAGCGAAGGCGCGGCAGCGATGCCGGCTTCAGCACACAACTCGAGCACCCGCGGCACGTCATTGCCGTAGACCAGCACCACTTGCAGCTCGTCATCGAGCAACTGGCTGAAGTTCATCAGCACGTAGCCGCCGTTTTCCTTGTTCATGCTGCTCATCTGCACCTGAATGCGATTGAGCGCGGTCAGGGCTTCGGTCTTGGCCAGCTGCTTGGGTTTGATATTGAAATCAACGCCAGGTCCGAACGAAGCAACGATCCGGGCGAACAGATCCATATAAGTGTCGGCCTGGAACAGCACGGTTTCCGGCAGGCTGCCGACGACCACCCACTCGCCCAGGGGAATCGGGAAGGTGTCGTCGTAGTTGATATCCGGATTGGCCGCCAGGAAAGCCTCTGGATCGGCGTAGGCCTGGGCCGCTTCGTCAGCGATTTTCAGGATTTCGTCGTCGCTCATGCACCCGGAGCTGATTTTGCTGATGAGTTCGACGAGTGCGGCTTTCATGGGGCGGAATCCTGTAGCGAGGGAATTTTCAAGGCGCGAAGGATAGCGCATTCCGCCCCGCCGTGGCTGTACGGGAGTACTGCCGGGGAATGTTGACCCAATATTCTGGTGACAACAGATCAACTGTGGGCTTGCCCGCGAAGGCGTCAGCCCGGTCACCATCAACATCGCGCATGATCCCTATCACTTCGATAGCCACCTTTGATTCGCCCCCCGCAACTGCCGGGCCTATCCTTCAATCATGTGTTGAACACGGATCGAGGATCGGCATCATGGGCAAACGTCACCCCAACCTTCCCGCCTGGCAATGGCGAGCGTACCCGAACAATCATCAGCACCCGACCAATCTGGTGTTGCACCTGATTGCCGTGCCGCTGTTCATCGTGGGTGTCCTGCTGATGATTTGCGGGGTGTTCAGCCTGAATCTGGGCAATTTCGCCATCGGCATTATCGGCCTGTTGGCTGCGCTGGGCCTGCAACGCCATGGTCACCGCCTGGAGGCGCAAGCCTCCGAGCCGTTCAGTGATCGCAAGGATGCGGTATCACGCTTGCTGGTCGAGCAATTCCTGACCTTTCCCCGGTTCTTCCTGAGCGGCGGCTGGTGGCGCGCCTGGCGTGAGCGCCACCGTCGGCACTGAGTCAGGCAAAAATCGTCACGGTCTGCCGGCTCATGGCGATCAACTGGCCGTCTGCATTCCACAGCTTCGCGGCGGCATGACCGTAGCCGTCGGCGGCATGTTCGATTTCAACCAGGTATTTGCACCAGTCCAGCGTGCTCAGCTCAAGCAATGGCTGAACGAATTCGATGGTCCAGGTCAGCGTACTGCCCATCGCCGGTTTGTTCAGGTGCGGCAACAACGCCGGCGGCCAGGCGTCGACCAGTGCCAGAATATGCGACTCACTGACCGCCTCTGCCTTCACGTCCCCACGCAAACGCACCCAGCCGCCCATCTCGCGGGATTTGTTACCGGTGAACGGCAGTCCGCCGACGCTCCAGCGCATGGCCAGATGACGCATGAACTCCGGGGTCACGCCTTTGATATAGGGCAGCTCCTGGCAGTCGTCCCAGTGCTTCATCTCCGGGGCCGGGTCGGCGGTCACAGCCACTTCGGATGGACGCGAGGCACCGAAACTGCCCTGAATCAACGTCACGACCTGGCCCTTCTGCACCGCCCGGCCCAGTACCTGGCTGACGGCCTTGCCTTCACGCAACACATCGACTTCAAAGCTGACCGGCACTTCAGGCTCGACCGGCCCGACAAAGGTGATCGCCAGCGAACGCACCGGACGATCCGCCGGCACCTTGGCGCGCATGGCTTCGTATTGCAAAGCGGCCACCAGGCCCCCAAAACTGGCCCGCCCTTGAGCCCATTCGGCCGGGATAGACAGCTCGCGTGGCTGGCTGCGGACGGTGTCGAGCAGATCGGAAAAGCGCATGAAAACCTCAAGAACGGGAAAAGGATGCAGGGATCTTAACCAGCCGGCGAGGACGGCACAGCGCTTATTCCGGCCAAAGAGGCTGACAGATAGGCCGCATGCCGAACATAGATACCCAATTCAACAGCGATCAGTGTGGGAGCGAGACCGGCTTGCCGGCGAATGCGATCTGTCAGTCACCTCCATGTCGGATGTGAAACCGCTTTCGCGAGCAGGCTCGCTCCCACATTGGATCTCAGTGTTTTCAGGATTTGAAGCAGGCGGAACTGAGTTTGTCGAGGACGCGGTCGGCGCGGTCTTCGGCCTTGGCCAAATCGGTTTTCCAACCCGCCACACAGGGTTGCAAATCCGCTTCCTCTTCAGCCCTGGCCAGCCATTGCCAGCAATCGTGCCAATCGCCCAAGGCGCCCTGGGCGGACTTCAACCTGGGCATGGCCGCCTTCGGCAAACGGTCCAGCTCGGGATACGCTTCGATGCCATAACGCACGCGCTTGATCAGCAGGCGCAGACGATGGCGATCATGGGCCGGATCATGCAGCGCCTTATCCAGTTTTTTCCATTGTTTGGCCAGGCGCTTTTCAATGCGTGTGCGCAGGCCCTTGAGCAGGCCTTGTCGCTGGGAAGCGCGCAAAAACTGCGGAAACGCGTCGAGGATCATCAGCAACTGCGCCAACTCGGAACTGGCCGCCACCGCCGGATAGGCCTCGGCCATTTGTGCCATGCGCCGGTGCGCAGCCTCGGGTTGATCATGCTCGAGCAAATACGCGGCCAAGACTTCGCGATCGCGCAATGGCGTTGAAAGATCACCGACCGCGGACGCCGCCGCTTCCAGCTGTTCCACGCCGGGCAAGCCACGCAATGGCCGCAGCAAACTGCGCAAACGGCGAACCGTGGTGCGCAGGTCATGCAAGGCTTCAGGGTCGGTGCGGGCACTCAGGCGCGCCTGGCAGGCCAGCAAACGAACTTCCAGGCCCAGGACTCGAGCCACCAACCGATCAACCAAGGCAGACATCATTTAGCTCCCTGAATCGAATTTCCCCAAGCGCTCATCATGCCTCAACGGCCGGCGCGAGACTCACGAATATAGAAACGCGCCCGCTCGGCCTTCTTGGAGCAGCCTTCGAACGCTTCGAATTGCTGCTGGGTCTTGGCGCCGGTCAACAGCGACAGCGCCTTGGAGTAACTGACGGTCCCGGCAAACCCCTCAGCCTTGGCCAGGTCCAGTTCGTGCCACGCGGCATCGATTCCAGTGGCGCAGCTGTCGCGATAGGCGGTTTTGCCGGCACATCCGGCGAGTGCCAGCGCAATCAGGGGCACACAGATCCAGGCTTTCATCACTCACACCTCAAAGATAGGTAAACAGTCGTGCTCGTAAGACGGTCAGGCGCGTGAAAAGTGCCTTGGCCCCGCCGCGAAAACGACAGCGCCGGGAAGAATACCCATCTGCCGCCATGGAGTGTCGAAAAAACGACGCGATTGCCCCACCGAGCGACCTTGGCGATTGAACCGCGGCCCTCGATGGGTGCATTGTTGAACCTTGTCAGACGAGGGCGATTCATGAAAAAGCGCGTCGCACTGGTGCTGGGCTCAGGTGGGGCCCGGGGCTATGCCCATATCGGGGTCATTGAAGAGATCGAACGGCGTGGCTACGACATCGCCTGTATTGCCGGTTGCTCCATGGGCGCCGTGGTCGGCGGGATCTACGCCGCCGGCAAACTCGACGAGTATCGCGACTGGATCGAGAGCCTCGATTACCTGGATGTGTTGCGCCTGGTCGATGTCAGTTTTCGTCTGGGGGCGATTCGCGGGGAGAAGGTCTTCGGGCAAATCCGGAAGATCGTCGGCGAAATCAACATCGAAGACCTGCGCATTCCCTACACCGCAGTGGCCACCGACCTGACCAACCAGCAGGAAATCTGGTTCCAGGAAGGTTGCCTGCACCAGGCCATGCGCGCCTCGGCGGCGATCCCCAGCCTGTTCACCCCGGTGATGCAAGGCAATCGCATGCTGGTGGACGGTGGGATCCTCAACCCTTTGCCCATCGTGCCGGTGGTGTCGAGTCATTGCGACCTGATCATCGCGGTCAACCTGAACTCCACCAACCAGCGCCACTATCAACTGCCGGTGATCCAGCGCCCGGCCGCGTTCAAGACCCGTTTCGACAGCCTGATCAATTCGCTCGGATCAAAATTGCCATTTCGCCGCAAACAGGCGGAACAATTGCTGCTGCTGGAAAAGGAAGCGTTGCTGGCGGAGGCTGCCGAGATCAATCCCTGGATCGAATCCGCCGAACCCGAAGCCCAGCAACCGGCGGCCGCGCCTGAACGTGACGGCGCGCCGAAATCCGCCACCGGTTCGTTCATCATCGACAACGTGGGCCCGGCCTCGTTGCTGGATTTGATCAACCAGAGTTTCGAGGTGATGCAGACCTCCCTGGCGCAATACAAGATTGCCGGTTATCCGCCGGATATTCTGATCAACGTACCGAAGCGGGTGTGCCGGTTTTTCGAGTTCTACAAGGCGCCGGAGCTGATCGCGCTGGGTCGGGAGATTGCGCGGGATACGCTGGATCGGTATGAGAATGAGCAGAATCGCGATTCTTGAGGGTCTCGGTTGACTGTATGGGCCCCTTCGCGAGCAGGCTCGCTCCCACAGGGGATCTTCAGTGTCCACACAAGTTGTGCTCAGCACTGAACCAATGTGGGAGCGAGACCGGCTTGCCGGCGAAGGGGCCGGATCAGGCAACACTAAACTAAAGGCTGTCCTCACTCAAAAGCCGATACCCCACCCCCGCCTCGGTCACGATAAACCGCGGCCGGGTCGGATCATCCGCCAGCTTCTGCCGCAAATGCCCCACCACAATCCGTAAATAGTGACTGTCTTCGGTATGGGTCGGCCCCCAGATATCCTTGAGCAATTGCTGCTGGGTGATGACCCGCCCCGGAAAGCGTGCCAGTTGTGCCAGCACCGCGTATTCCTTGCGGGTCAACGCCACTTCGACGCCATCGAGCAGCACCCGGCGATACGCCAGGTCCACGGTCAACGGGCCGAACGTCAGTGCCGCCTGTTGGGCTTCACCGGCCGGTGCCTGACGCAACAAGGCGCGTACCCGCGCCAGAAACTCCTGGATGCCGAACGGCTTGGTCACATAGTCGTTGGCACCGCCATCGAGGGCCTCGACTTTCTGCCCTTCGTTGGCACGCACCGACAGCACCAGCACCGGCACCGTCGACCATTGGCGAAACTCACGCAGCACTTGCTGACCGTCCATGTCCGGCAAACCGAGGTCGAGCACCAGCAAGTCCGGTTTGTTCAGCGCGGCTTGCGCCAGGCCTTCGGTGCCGGTGCCGGCTTCCAGCACTTTGTAACCCTGGGAAGCGAGGCTGATGCGCAGGAATTTGCGGATCTGCGGTTCGTCGTCGATGACCAAAATGGTCGCGGTCTGGCTCATGGTTTTCGATCGCGGCAAGGTGAGAGGCAAAGGGTATCAGGCTTCACTTTCAAAGCCAGGTTGTTCCTGCACCGGCAAGTGCAGGGTGATACAGGTGCCGCGCCCTTCGATGCCGTCGGCGACGCTGATCCGCCCGCCATGGGCACCGACCATGCCCTGACAGATTGCCAGCCCCAGCCCTGTGCCCTGTCCGCCACGATCGCCGCGCGCAGCGGTGTAGAACATGTCGAAAATTTTCGCGCGCTCCTCTTCCGGAATCCCGGGTCCTTCATCGCTCACCGAAAAAAACAGCTCGCTGTCATCGGCTCCGGCGCGCAATTGCAGGCGCCCGTGAGTCGGTGAAAAACGTGCAGCGTTCTCCAGCACGTTGACCAGCGCCTGCTCGATCAGCGCGGCGTGGACAAACAGCAGCGGCAACTGCGCGGGCACTTCGGTGCTGACCTGCAACGGTGCCAGCACTGCGCGCAGGCGATTGAGCGCACTGCCAACGATGTCGGCCGGCGATACCCAGTCCCGTGCCAGCTTCAAGGCGCCGTGCCCGAGGCGCGTCATGTCCAGCAGGTTTTGGATGTAACGATCGAGGCGTTCGGCCTCATCGCGCGTGCCTTCGAGCAGCTCCCGGCGATCCTCCAGCGGGATGGCTTCACCCAGGGCCAACAGGCTGTCGATGCTGCCGCGCATGGAGGTCAGCGGCGTGCGTAAATCATGGGACACCGACGCCAGCAAGGCGCTGCGCAGTTGTTCGGTTTCGCCGTGCAGCCGCGCCGCTTCCAGGTCCTCGGCCAATTGCGCACGGGCCAGCGCCTGGGCCAGCGGCTGGCTCAGCGCGGTCAACAAACGCCGACGCTGGCCGCTCAAGGTCTGACCTTCCTTGGCACACACCCCGAGTAGCGCCAGCGGTCCATCCTCCACCGACAGCGGCCACCACCACCAACGGCCGAACGGCAAGGTGCCGGTGCCTGCGCCAGCCGGCTGATCGTGCTGCCAGGCCCACTCGGCCGCGGCGCGTTCGGCTTCGGAAAACTCCAGCGGAACACCGGTTTCGACTTTCCAGCCACTCTGGCCGTCGCGATTGAGCAGGCACACTTGCAGATCGTTCCAGCCGTTGAGGTGCTGGGCCGCCGCGCTGACCACCGCCTGGCGGTCGGTGGCGGCGGTGAGTTTGCGCGACAGGTCGAGCAATTCCGTGGTCTCTTCCTGAGTGTCGCGCAACGCCTGCAATTGCCGGCGCTGCCGGGCCGCCAGGTTGCCGGTGAGCGCCGCCATCAGCAGGAAGAACAGCAACGTCAGCACGTCTTCTTCGCGCTGGATGCTGAAGGAGAAATTCGGCGGAATGAACAGAAAATCATAGGTCAGAAATGACAGCGCTGCACAAGCCAGCGCCGGACCGAGGCTGCTGCGCACCGCCACCAGTAACACGGCGGCCAGGAACACCAGCGAGATGTTCGGCAATGGCAGAACACTCGCCACTGCCCAGGCCAAAGCACTGGCCAAAATTGTCGCCACCACCGCCAGGGCGTAGTCGAACCAGACCAGCGACTGCACCGAGCGCTGGCGCGGCTGATGCTGTTCGTGGCCACTGTCGATGACGTTGATTTCCAGGCCGCGGGCATTACGCAGCAAGCGTGACGCCAGGCCACCGCCAAACAAGCGTCGACGCCAACGCTGTCTCGACTGGCCCACCAGCACCAGGCTGGCACGGCGTTCGGCGGCGTGCTGGATCAGGGTTTTCGCCACCTCGCCGGCGCGCAGCAACACCACTTCACCGCCGAGGCGTTCGGCCAGTTGCTGGGCGCTTTGCAGGCGCAGCCGGGATTGCTCGTCGGGCACGCTGCCGTTGTCCACATGCACCAGGCTCCACGGCAGATGCCGACGCTGGGCGACGCGGCTGGCGTGCCGCACCAGGCGTTCAGCCTGGGCATCGCCATCGACGCCGACCAGCAAACGACCGCGCACCGCCGGTGCGGCCTGGCCGAGCTGGCGATAGCCCTGGGCCAGATCATTATCGACCTGGGCGGCAGCGGTCTGCATCGCCAGTTCGCGCAGGGCGGTGAGGTTGGTCTGGGTAAAGAACGCATCGATGGCCGCCCGCGCCTGCTCCGGCACGTAGACCTTGCCCTCGCGCAGACGCTCGAGCAGCTCGCGCGGCGGCAGATCAACCAGCAGCAATTCGTAGGCTTCCTGCAGCACCCAGTCCGGCAAGGTTTCGCGCACTTGCACTCCGGTGATGCCGCGCACCTGGTCGTTGAGGCTTTCCAGGTGCTGGACGTTGACCGTGGTGAACACGTCGATGCCGGCGGCGAGCAGCTCCTGGATGTCTTGCCAGCGCTTGGCGTGGCGACTGCCGGGGGCGTTGCTGTGGGCCAGCTCGTCCACCAGCACCAGTTTCGGCCGGGCCGCGAGCAAGCCGTCGAGGTCCATTTCTTCGAGCATCACCCCACGGTATTCCGAACGCACCAGAGGCTGCTGCGGCAAAGTACCGAGCAGTGCCTCGGTTTCGGCGCGGCCGTGGGTTTCCACCACCCCGGCGATGACTTTCACACCCTGACGCAGTTGGGTGTGGGCCGCTTGCAGCATGGCGTAGGTCTTGCCGACGCCGGGCGCGGCACCGAGGAAAACCTTGAGCCGGCCACGGCCATCCCGGGGCAGGTCTGCTAACAGCGCGTCGGCGCGGCCGGAGTTGCTCATGCTTTGGGATCTCTTTTTTCAGAGGTTGATGTGGTGATTGTTCTATCGCCATCGCGGGCAAGTCGGGTCGCCGCACCGCCGCTCCCACAGGGATCAATAGTGGTCACAAATTTTGTATCCACCATCGCCTCTTGTGGGAGCGGCGGTGCGGCGACCCGACTTGCCCGCGATTGGCGGCGCCACAGATTTAAAGTTTTTCCAGCGCAAGGTTCAGCGCCAACACATTCACCACCGGCGGCCCCACCAACGGTTGCTCGATGTGCGCATCCAGCAGCTGCTGCAGCGCAGACACGGGTAAATTGCGCGCCGCCGCCACTCGCGCCAGTTGATAGGCAATCGCGGCCGGTGGCAAGTGTGGATCGAGGCCGCTGCCGGAGGTGGTCAGCAGCGCCAACGGCACCGCCCCCTGGCCGGGCACCAACAATTTATTGGCCTCATCGATCACCCTCGTGGCCAGCGCCGGGTTGCTCGGCGAGAGGTTACTGGCACTGCTCGAAACGGTAGCAAAGGCACCCGCCGATGGCCGTGGATGGAACCAGGCATCACCGGCGAAATCCTGGGCAATCAGCGACGATCCGCGGACCTTGCCATCGGTGTCGCGCACCAGGCTGCCATTGGCCTGGTCCGGGAACGCGACCTGAGCGACGCCGGTGACCACCAAGGGGTAGGCAACGCCGGTGATCAGGGTCATCAGGAGCAACAGGCTCAGGGCCGGACGTATCATTGTGGACATTTCAAAATCCTCGAATTCAGAGATCACTACTGCGTTTATTCATGTTCATTGCGGTGAATTCATCGCGGGCAAGCCCGCCCCCACAAAAGCACCGCATTCCCTGTGGGAGCGGGCTTGCCCGCGATGGCGGCGTATCTGACACACCGCCGTGCAAGATCAAACCAGATGCAATCCCGTCAACAGCATGTCGATCGCCTTGATCCCCACGAACGGCACCACAATCCCGCCCAGCCCGTAGATCAACAGATTGCGTCGCAGCAACGCCGCCGCACTCGCCGCCTGCACCCGCACACCGCGCAATGCCAATGGGATCAGCACCACGATGATCAAGGCGTTGAACACGATCGCCGAGAGGATCGCGCTCTGCGGACTGCTCAGGTGCATGATGTTGAGCACGCCGAGTTGCGGGTAGATCGAGGCGAACAACGCCGGCAGGATCGCGAAATATTTGGCCACGTCGTTGGCGATGGAGAAGGTCGTCAATGCGCCGCGGGTCACCAGCAATTCCTTGCCGATCTGCACCACGTCCAGCAGCTTGGTCGGATCGCTGTCGAGATCGACCATGTTCGCCGCCTCGCGCGCGGCTTGCGTGCCGTCGTTCATCGCCATGCCGACATCCGCCTGGGCCAGGGCCGGGGCATCGTTGGCGCCGTCACCGCACATGGCGACCAGGCGACCGTCGTTCTGTTCATGGCGAATGCGCGCCAGTTTCTTCTCCGGGGTGGCTTCGGCCAGCACGTCATCAACGCCCGCCTCGGCTGCAATCGCCGCCGCCGTCAGCGGGTTGTCGCCGGTCACCATGACCGTGCGGATGCCCAGTTTGCGCAGCTCGGCGAAACGCTCGCGGATGCCTGGCTTGACCACGTCCTTGAGGTGGATCACGCCGAGCAGTTTGCCGTCGGCACAGACCAGCAATGGCGTGCCGCCGCTCTGGGCGATCTTGTCGATTTCCCGGGACAGGGACGGTGCCAGGTCAGCACGTTTCAGGCCGACAAAGGCCAGTAACGAATCCACCGCGCCTTTGCGATAAACACGTCCCTCATAGTCGACACCGGACAGGCGAGTCTCGGCACTGAACGGCACAGCCGTCAGCAATTCGAGGGCCGGCTCGGGCAGTGAATGAGTCCCGCGCAGGTACTCGACAATGGATTTGCCTTCCGCCGTGTCATCGGCCAGCGACGCGAACAGTGCGCCTTCAGCCAGTTCCCTGGTGCTGACACCGGGCGCCGCATAAACCGCGGTGCAACGCCGATTGCCAAACGTGATGGTACCGGTCTTGTCCAACAGCAGGACGTGCACGTCCCCCGCCGCTTCCACCGCGCGACCGGATTTGGCAATCACGTTCAGACGCACCAGACGATCCATCCCGGCAATCCCGATGGCGGACAGCAACCCGCCGATGGTGGTCGGAATCAGCGTGACCAATAACGCCACCAGGAACACCAGCGGCAGGCTGCCGTTGGCGAAGTGGGCGAAGGGTTGCAGGGTAACGACCACCAGCAGGAAGATCAGCGTCAGACCGATCAGCAGGATGTCGAGCGCCACTTCGTTCGGGGTTTTCTGGCGTTTGGCGCCTTCGACCAAGGCGATCATGCGGTCCAGGGTCGACTCACCGGGGTCGGCGGTGATGCGCACCAACAGCCAGTCGGAGACCAGGCGGGTGTTGCCGGTGACGGCCGAACGGTCGCCGCCGGACTCACGGATCACCGGCGCGGATTCACCGGTAATCGCCGCTTCGTTGACCGCTGCAATACCTTCGATCACCTCGCCGTCACCGGGGATCATCTCCCCGGCCAAGACGCGCACCACATCGCCCTTGCGCAAGCTGGTCGCCGGTACCACCTGGAAGGCGCCGCTAGTGGTTTTGCGCCGGGCGCTGAGGCCTTCGCTGCCGGCCTTGAGGCTGTCGGCGCGGGCCTTGCCGCGACCTTCGGCCAGGGCTTCGGCGAAGTTGGCGAAGAGCACGGTGAACCACAGCCACAGCGCGATTTGCGCGGCGACAAAGGTCGGCACGGCGTTGTCGGGAATGAAGCACAGCACGGTGGTCAGTATGGCGGTCAGTTCGACCACCAGCATCACTGGCGCACGTTGCAATTGCCGAGGGTCGAGCTTGACGAAGGCTTGCACCAGCGCCGGGCGCCACAGGGCCGAGATTGCGGTTTTCGGTTGTTCCGGGGCCTTGACGGTGGCGGTTTTGGTTACGGGCATATTCATTATCAGATCCTCAGAAGCCCATGCTCAGATGTTCGGCAATCGGGCCCAACGCCAGCGTCGGCAAGAAGGTCAAACCACCCACCAGCAAAATGGTCACGGTCAACAGCGTCACAAACAGCGGACCGTGGGTCGGGAAACTGTTCTGGCCGATCGGTGCGGTTTTCTTCATCGCCAGGCTGCCGGCCAGAGCCAGTACCGGAAGGATGTAACCGAAGCGACCGATCAACATGCCCAGCCCCAGCATCAGGTTGTGGAATGCCGTGTTTGCGCCGAAGCCGCCAAACGCAGAACCGTTGTTGGCACTGGCCGAGGTGTAGGCGTATAGCAACTGGCTGAAACCGTGAGCGCCGGGGTTGCTCACCGCGGCGACCGGGCCAGGCAGGCTCGCGGCAATCGCACCGAGTACCAGCACGCCTACCGGCATTACCAGCAAGGTCACGACCAACAGTTGCACCTCCCTGGCCTGCAGTTTCTTGCCGAGGTATTCCGGCGTGCGACCAATCATCAGCCCGGCGAGGAACACCGCGATCAGCACATTGAGCAACATGCCGTACATCCCGGCGCCGACGCCGCCGAAGATCACTTCGCCGACCATCATGTTGACCAGCGCCACCATGCCGCTCAGCGGGTTGAGGCTGTCGTGCATGCCGTTGACCGAACCGTTGGACGCTGCGGTGGTGGTCACCGACCACAGCACTGTGGCCGTGGTGCCGAACCGCGCTTCCTTGCCCTCCAGCGGCGCGGTCTGTTCGACGGCGACGTTATTCAGGGTCGGGTTCGGCTGGTATTCAGCCCACAGCGAAGTCGCGCCGCCGATCAGGAACAGCGCCAGCATGCAGGCAATGATCGCGCGGCTCTGACGCAGGTCCTTGACGTAGTGGCCGAAGGTGAACACCAGCGCCACCGGGATCAGGATGATCGAGGCCACCTCGAACAGGTTGCTCCAGGCCGTCGGGTTCTCGAACGGATGCGCCGAGTTGACGCCGAAGAAACCACCACCGTTGGTGCCCAGTTGCTTGATCGCAATCTGGCTGGCGGCCGGGCCGAGCGGGATCACCTGATCGACGCCTTGCATCGTCACCGCATTCACGTATTGCGCGAAGGTTTGTGGCACGCCCTGCCAGACCAGGTACAGCGCCAGCAGCAGGCACAGCGGCAACAAGCCGTAGAGGGTGGCACGGGTCATGTCGACCCAGAAATTGCCGAGGGTTGCGCTCGACTTGCGACCGATACCGCGACACAACGCCACCAATACCGCCAGGCCGGTAGCGGCGCTGACGAAGTTCTGCACGGTGAGGCCGGCCATCTGGCTCAGGTAACTCAGGGACGCTTCACCGCTGTAGGCCTGCCAGTTGGTGTTGGTCATGAAACTGATGGCGGTATTGAACGCCAGGGTCCATTCCTGACCCGGCAAGTTCTGCGGGTTGAGCGGCAAATGGTCCTGGAACAACAGGATCATGAACAACAGCAAGAAGCCCGCGAGGTTGAAGGCGAGCAAGGCCAGGGTGTACCGCTGCCAGCTCTGTTCGGCCTGCGGATCGACGCCGGCCACTTTGTAGCACCCGCGCTCGACCGGTCCGAGGATCGGGGTCAGCCAGGTGCGCTGCCCCTCCATGACCTTGTAATAGAACCGCCCGAGAAACGGCGCCGGGATCAGCACCACGGCCAGGAAGGCGAGGATCAGCCAATAGTCATAACTGTGCATGGTCGCTCCTAGGTCCGGTCCGCGCGCAACAGCGCAACCAACAGATAAATGAACAGTCCCACTGCCAGCAGCAGTGACACTCCGTCCAGAACGCTCATGAAAGTTCTCCGTGTTACGGCGTATTGCCGCGTGTGCAGTCATTGTCGGCAAGGAGGCTGTAAAGGAGCGAGATCGAGGGAGGTAGCGGGGTATAAAGAAAGCGTAAAGAGTGGGGTTACCCTGGGGTTACAGGGGTGTCGTGGCGGAGTTCTTTGCGAGCAAGCCCGCGACTCGCGGCGGTTAACGCCAGATGGTCGAGTAACTGTCCGCACCTCCTGCTCGCTTCAGTGCGCGCTTTGAGCAAGAATGTCGGCCATTGATGACTATTGCCGGAGTAATACCCATGAATGTAATCACCACCGATTTGCCCGGTGTTCTGATCATCGAACCGAAGGTATTTGGTGATGAACGAGGTTTCTTTTACGAGAGTTTCAATGCCAAGGCTTTTGCGGATGCCACTGGCCTGGACACTCAATTTGTTCAGGACAATCATTCGCGCTCGCAAAAAGGCGTATTGCGTGGGTTGCATTACCAACTGGAAAACACCCAAGGCAAATTGGTTCGCGTGACGGTGGGTGAAGTACTCGATGTAGCCGTGGATATTCGCCGCAGCTCGCCGCACTTCGGCAAATGGGTCGCTGTGCGCCTGTCCGCCGAAAACCATCGCCAGCTCTGGGTCCCGGAAGGTTTCGCCCACGGTTTTGTGGTGTTGAGTGATTTCGCCGAGTTTCTCTACAAGACCACCAACTACTACACGCCGTCTGCCGAGCGCAGCATCCGTTGGGACGATCCGGACCTGGCCATTGACTGGCAACTGGACGAAGCACCGCAACTGTCCGCAAAGGACCAGGCTGCGAAGTTCTTGAAAGACGCTGAGGTTTTTGCGTAACCCTGAGCGATTGGCGCAGATGCATGGGGCATAACAGGCATAGAATGGAACCACCGCGAAAATAAATCGCTCAAAGTGGTATGCACGATCGATTGGCGAAACCCGCCGACCGGCCTGCCCTCAAGGAGAGCCCTATGCCCTGGTATGCCTGGTTGATTCTGGTCGTTGCAATCGGCTCGATCGTTGGCGGTTTGATGATGTTGCGCGACACCGCCAACAAGGTCGAACTGACCGAAGAGCAACGTAAGCGCGTCGCTGAACGCAACGCGGAAGCGGATGCCAAGGATGCGCAGGACCGCTAGATCAATAGATCAAAAGATCGCAGCCTTCGGCAGCTCCTACGCGGAATGTGCGCTCCTATGTAGGCGCTGCCGCAGACTGCGATCTTTTCGCTTATTTCTCCCAATCCGCCTTGGCAATGTGCAAGCCATGCAGTCCTTTGTACGCCGCGCGCTCCGGCTGGCTCCAGCCCGCAAGCAGCGAATCCTCCAACTGATAAATCTCCACCCCAAGCGGTCGACACACGCTCAGCGGGTCCTGCGCATCCGGCCCCCACATGGCCAGCGAAAGATCGCCGCCCGGACAGGTTGACAATGCGCACAGCAGATCGATTTCGGCAAAGAACTCCAGGTAGTCGCCCTTCTGGGCCGGACAGGCTTTCATGAAGTACATGTCGTCATGGTTCAGGCCGGTGCACTGGAAAATATTCAACACGTCATGCACGTCGAACTCGGTCAAACCATGGGGCAACACCGCACGGGTCAGGTTCGAATGACAGTGATGATGGAAGTCTTCGCCGGTGAGCATTTTGTTCACATAGGGATCGCAACGGGTGCCGAGCAAATCGTGCAAGCGACCACCGTGCTCGTCGATGCCGTAACCGGCCAGGCTGTCATCGGTGATGGTCACCAACGGCCGTAAAAACGGCAGGTTCGACCAGAGCCGGTCATGGGTACTGACATGCGCGCCTTGCAGCTGTCGGGTGCGGGCCGCCCACAAGCGTTCACGCGGGTCGTTGGCATTCCAGACATTGAAATCCCCGACTTGCGGACCAACAGGCGTCGTGACACGGAACACGTGTCCGGCTGGCACCTTCCACGCACGGCCGGTGCGGATCGGCACTTCAAATGTTTCGATCAGCGTGCGCCCATCCTTGTTGTCGCGGATCCGTTCGTAGAACGCTGTGTCCACCTGCAAGGCCGAGCCTTTGCTGACTTGATAGGCTGCCGGATAGTCTTTGTACATGGCACGAGTCCTCGATCAGTGATGGGAAACCGGAGTAAGCATCTGCAGCAGGAGCTGTTCAGAATCGTCGAGATACAGGCTCATGGCGTCCTCGGCCGCGCGTTTGTCGCCCTCGACCAGCCATTCGTGTATCTGTCGGTCGCGCACCAGCCACGGCGCCTGAAATCGTGATTCGTCAGGGGCGGCGCAAAACACCAGGCGCAATTGCGCGACGACATTGGTAAAAAACTCATCGAACAAAGGGCTGCGCAGCAACCCGACGATATGTTGATGAAACGCCAGGCTGTGGGTACCGACGGCGCGCCAATCCTCACGCTCCCGGGCCAGTTCGGTGGCTTCCAGGGCTTGGAGCATCCGATCGGATTGAGCGTCGCGCAGCGGCCGGCTCGCGCTGATGGCATGCAACTCCAGGGTGCGACGAACGTTAAACAGATCCCGCACATCCTCGACGCCCAGTTGGCGAACCATCACGCCTTTATTGCGCACATAACGGGTCAGACCTTCCTGCCCCAGGCGATGCAACGCTTCGCGAATAGTGTTACGGGATGCGCTGTAGGCCGCCACCAGATCGTTTTCCACCAGCGCCATGCCAGGCAGCAAACGACCGCCGATGATGTCGGCGCGCAGCTCCAATGTGATGTGGTCGGCCAGGGACAATCCGCTGCTCATGCTTGTTACCTCCTGATTGTTCAACAATCGTCGGTTAACAAGTAATCACTATTCGTGCCAGCTCATTCGATATAGCAAAGACGAAGTTGGACGCATCTGCATGCTTTTTAGCAGTAGAAGTACAGTCACCATCCAATTTTCATTGGTTAAGATGGGGCATTGTTGCGGAGATTCGAAATGCGTTACTCGCAGGACCACAAAGCTCAGACCCACCAACGTATCATCAAGGAAGCATCCGCCCGGTTTCGTCGCGATGGTATTGGCGCAACCGGCCTGCAGCCACTGATGAAAGCGTTAGGTTTGACTCACGGCGGCTTCTACTCGCATTTCAAGTCCAAGGACGAACTGGTAGAAAAAGCCCTGCAAGCGGCGGGTGATCAGGTAGACGTTATTTGCGCTGAACTATTTGCCCAGGATCAACCGCTGGAAACATTCATCGACGTCTATCTGTCTGAATGGCACCAGATTTCACCTGATGAAGGTTGTCCGCTGCCGACCATGTCGTCGGAACTCGGCCTTCGCGGACAGCCAAGTCCGACCTCTGACGCGGTGCTCAATGCACGGCTCGACCAAGTGCAAGCCACCCTCGAAAGCGAGGACGCCGCCGACCGCGCCATCGTCATCATGTCGACCCTGGTCGGGGCGCTGCTGCTATCGCGCAGTGTCGAAAATCCGCAGTTCGCCCAGCGGATTCTCGACGTCACGCGCGCCTATCTCAAACGAACCCGGGATTAACCCTGCCAGCGTTTGAACAGCACGCTGGCATTGACCCCGCCAAAGCCGAAGCCATTGGACAATGCGTATTCAATGGCCATCGGCCGCGCCTGACCATGGACGATATCCACGCCTTGGCTAGCGGGGTCCGGGTTATCGAAGTTGAGGGTGGCCGGCACGACCTGATCGCGAATCGCCAACAGCGTGAAGATCGCCTCGATTCCGCCTGCGGCACCGAGCAAATGCCCGGTGGCAGATTTGGTCGAGGTCACCGCAATGTTGTTATCCGTGCCGAACACCGCCTTGATGGCGGCCAGCTCACCGAGGTCTCCAATCGGCGTCGAGGTTGCGTGGGCATTGAGATGCTGCACCTGCGCAGGTGAAATACCTGCCTGGGCCAACGCCAGCGACATGGCTCGCTGTGCACCGCTGCCATCCTCGGGTCCGGCGGTCAGGTGATAGGCGTCGGCGCTGGTGCCGTAGCCGACCAACTCGGCCAACGGTTGCGCGCCGCGAGCCAGGGCATGCTCCAGGGATTCGATCACCAGAAGACCGGAGCCCTCACCCATGACGAAGCCATCGCGACCGCTGTCGAACGGCCGCGAAGCACGCTCCGGGGTATCGTTGTAAGCACTGGACAAGGCGCGAGCCGCGGCGAATCCGGCCAGACTGACGCGATCGATCGCCGCTTCCGCACCGCCACACACCGCAATGTCCGCCTCACCGCAACGAATCAACCGCGCCGCATCGCCAATCGCCTGGACCCCGGCCGCGCACGCCGTCACCGGAGCACCCAACGGCCCCTTGAAACCGTGCTGAATCGACACATGACCGGCAGCGAGGTTGACCAGAAACGAAGGAATGGTGAACGGCGACAAGCGCCGCGGACCACGGCTGTCGGTGGTACGCACTGCATCGGCAATCGCGCCGAAACCGCCCACACCGGAACCGATAATGGTCGCCGTATGTTCCTGGGCATTGGCGTCCTGCGCCTGCCAACCCGCTTGCTCGAGCGCCTGACGAGCCGCCTCCATGGCAAACAGAATGAAACGGTCCATTTTCTTTTGCTCTTTGGGCGACGTGGCCCGGTCCGGGTCAAAACCGGCCTCGGCATCCTCAGCCAGCGTCGGCACTGCACCACCGACCTTGGTCGACAGATCGGCAACCACCTCGTCGGGCAATTTGCGCACCCCTGAACGCCCCGCCAACAAACGCGCCCAGACGGCCTCGACACCACTGCCCAACGGCGACACCAGGCCCATGCCTGTCACAACTACTCGACGAACACTCATACTGCAATTACCTCAAGCCAATGGATGGCACCTCACTTGTAACGCGAGGCGGCCTTGCTTTTGGAAAGATTCGGCGCCATCACGTGACGCGCCGCAACAAAGGCATCCCAGTCGGCGGCATCCGGCAACGACGGAATGGTGACCAACTCACCCTGGTCCAGTCCCGACAACGCCGCATCGACCATCTCCCCCGCCTCCATCACCATGTCTGCCGGGATCTGGGTAGCATCGATACCGGAGCGCTCCCAGATCTCGGTGCGTGTTACACCAGGCAACACAGCTTGAACCTTGACCCCGGTGCCATCCAGCTCGGCGTTCAACGACTGGGTCAGACTTAACACATAAGCCTTGCTGGCGCTGTAAGTTGCGTTGAAGCGCTCGGGAAACAAGGCCACCACCGACGCAATATTGATGATCGTCCCCCGGCCCGCCTTGGCAAAACCAGCCGCCGCCGCCGACGCCAGCCGCGTCACCGTTGTAACGTTCAGCTGGATCAATCGCTCCAGCTGATCCATGTCGGCATTGGCCAACAAACCATCCGCCGCAACACCGGCATTGTTCAACAGCAAGCTGATACTGGAATCGCTACGCAGGCGTTGCTCAAGCTTGAGCACATCATCCTTTTGCGTCAGATCAGCCCTGAGCACCTCAACCTGAACCCCATGCTCGGCGCGCAACCTGCTCGCCGCCGCGTCCAGCCGCTCCTGATCGCGAGCGACCAGCAACAAATCGAAACCACGCGCTGCCAAGCGCTCGGCGTAGATCGCGCCGATACCGGAAGAGGCACCGGTGACGAGGGCTGTACCTTGGGTCTGGACAGAATTCATGACAGTGCTCCTGGATAGAAGAGGCTCGAAGGAAAGACAGCTGCCCGGGTTGAAAACGCTGCAGTGGGCGACCTATTTATTATATGCATAATATAATGCAAATATGATAGCCGTAATTTTTATCGAGCTGACGGAAGGTGCTCGGTCGTGGCCGGTTGCCAGATGCAAAAAGGCCGGTCAAATGACCGGCCCCTAGTGTTGTCTTAGTAGCTTAGTTCACTACAAGCTTCTCGCGATTCTTATCCAGCAGGGCTTTACCGATCCCCTTGACCTCAAGCAACTCGTCCACTGACGAAAACGCCCCATTACTCTCACGATACGCAACAATCGCCCTGGCCTTCGCCTCCCCGATCCCGGACAGCTCGCTCTGCAGGGTCGGCGCATCCGCCTTGTTGAGATCGACTTTACCGGACTGTGCCTCGGGGGCCATTTGTTGCACTTGGGGTGCATTGCCAGCTTCGGGCTTGACTGCTGGTGCAGCAACGGCAGCGATAGAGGCGCTGGTGAGCAGGGCAAAAACCAGAGAATAGAAGTAGCCAGTACGCATAAATGACGCTCCATGACATCGATTGGGAAAGCAGCTTTTTCCGAAGCTGCCTTCCAAACTTAGGCGATGGATGGAGACTGTCAAAAATGTGTCTGTTGCGGGATGTGAAACAATCAGGGTTCGAGGCGGCGTTGTTGGTAGATCCAGTCGACGATTTCGCCGTCCGGGGTGTAACCGCTGACGGTTTCGCGCAGGAGCTGCCGGACGCGGGAGTAATCATCCTGATCGACAGCGCTCAGCAAATCGCTAAGCCTTGCCTTGAGTACATCCCACTCCAGGTGATCTTCGTTAGCGCTCATGATCATAGGGTGCGGGGTAGCGGCGACGTTGTCGCCTATCAACAACTCTTCGTAAAGCTTCTCGCCGGGGCGCAGCCCGGTAAACTCGATGGAAATATCTCCATGCAGATTCTTTTCTGAACGAACACTCAGGCCCGACAGATGGATCATCTTCTCGGCAAGTTCAACAATTTTGACTGGCTCGCCCATGTCCAGAACGAAAACATCACCACCCTGCCCCATGGATCCAGCCTGAATCACTAACTGCGCGGCTTCCGGAATCGTCATGAAATAACGGGTGATTTTCGGGTGGGTGACCGTTAGCGGCCCACCGGATTTGATCTGTCTGTGAAACAATGGAATAACCGAACCGGATGAACCCAAGACATTCCCAAAACGCACCATAGTGAAGCGAGTTTTATTCACATGTGAGATGTTAGTGGTATCGCCGAACAACACTGGCGCCAGCTCTCGACTAAGCGCCTGCAACGTCATTTCGGCGAGACGTTTGGTGCTGCCCATCACATTGGTAGGTCGAACAGCCTTGTCTGTTGAAATCAGGACAAAGTTGGCAACACCCGCCTTAAGCGCCGCCTCGGCGGTATTGAGGGTTCCCATAACGTTGTTGAGAACACCTTCGGCAATGTTGTGCTCAACCATAGGCACGTGTTTGTAGGCAGCGGCATGGTACACAGTATCCACATGCCAGGTTTTCATCACATCCAGCAACTTATTTGGATTACGCACTGAACCGAGAATTGGTAATAGGCGAACCGACAAAGACTCGCGAGCGATGCGATGCTCAAGCTCGGACAAGATGCTGTAAAGGTTGAACTCACTGTGTTCAAACAACAGAAGTGTCGTTGGACGCAGCGCTAGAATCTGGCGGCACAGTTCAGATCCAATGGATCCACCAGCCCCAGTGACCATAACGGACTGCCCCTTGATACAATGGGCAAGTAAGTCGCCCTGGGCTGGAACGGCATCTCGGCCCAAGAGGTCCGCAATGTCGACTTCTTGAATGTCATCGACTTTCACCCGGCCGCTGGCCAAGTCCATGAAACCGGGGACACTTCGAACATGAAGGGGGAAACCTTCAAGGTAACCGAGTATTTCACGACGGCGACCACGGGTAACGGAAGGAATCGCGAGCAATATCTCTTGAGCACCGGTCGCATCAATCATCTCTTGTATATGCTTCGGCTTGTAGACTTGAAGTCCTGAAATTACGCGATTAGCAATACTGCTGTCATCGTCGATAAAAGCGATGGGGCGCATCATCCTTCCCATGCGTAATGCTGCAACCAATTGGTTACCTGCAGCTCCCGCCCCGTAGATAGCAACTTTTGGAAGTCCGTCATCACGATTAGTGAAAGGTACGTGTTGCGTCGTAGCAAACCAGTCACCCATAAAGTACTGACGCAGGGCCAAGCGTAAGCCACCCACCATGATTAGACTCAACCACCAGTAGTTGAAAATAATCGATCGAGGAATAGTACGTTGGTGGTTGCTGTACAAATATACGGCAACACCTAGCATTAACGCAGATAAACTGACGGCCTTAATGATTGCAATCAGGGCATCGTTACCGAAGTAACGCATCACCGCCCGATACAGGCCAAAACGAATAAATAGAGGAATTGCCAGGGCTGGTGCTGCGATAAACAACCAGTAATGCTGAATAAGAGGATCGATCATATCCTCCAGTCCGAGACGGACGACAAACGACATCCATAAAGCCAGCCATACTAATAAGACATCAGTAACAACTTGCAAAACACGCTTTCGTTGCCTCGGAAGACTTAGTAAGTAAATTCTTATTTTATCCATAAACCCTGATCACCTTTCATGACACCAAAACAAAAATCATCCAAGCCAGAAACCACTGATGGCAGCCCATCAGACCGGAGCAAGGCCCATACCCCTACTGTGATATGACAAGGAAACCACCGTCGATCTGCGATGCGTCCCCGGCCATCAACAAGGCGAGGCATCACCCTTCCAGTACCCGCGCCGAGTACCACCAGAACCAGCGTCCAGGCCATGAGCCCGACCAAACAAAAAATGGACAAGACACACAGGAAACCAAAAGCAATCGCAACGCCACCTTCACGGCAGGTCAAAATCGATTGCGAAATACGAGCATTCGGCAAATCAGCACAGCTGCAGGCTAGAGCAAAGTGACGCATGGCTCCAGTGAGAACCAATGAGACACCCGCTACGACCAACAACGACAACCATAAAGTCATCGAACAGAAGCATCCATTTGAGGGGTTAGGATTAAAACGCGACTTAAAGCTATTTTCGCCATGGCATTATCATACACGTCAATGCTTGCAATTCATTGCTCTCTACACCTCAACACCGCTGCACACCTCGCCTAGATTACTACCGCGCGTATCTGAGGACTTCTACTACGAGCGCCAAGGCCATCTGACTACCGCGCAGTGTCTGTCAATTTCAGCATTTTCTCAGGGTTGGGTACACAAAAAAAATGAGACCTGACCTCTTCGTGATGGAGCAAAATCAGGCCCTAGAAAATCCTTTTTCTCGTTGAAGCACACTAAAGAGACCCAAACACGTAAATAAGTCTCGGGGGATGCAGGTAGCTGGATACCCTGAAACCATACGTCTCTTGTGTATTCATCCACTGGCACCCTGTTCTCACCTAACAACGGCCATCCTGGAAACTCAAAAATTCGCCAGCCGCGACCTACTCTGCCAGACCTTGAATGAGCTATCGCTGGATGCGACCATACCTGCTATTGACCGATGGTCGTGAATCTGTCTTAGCAAAACGATCGGATGTAGGGACGTGCGATGTCCTGGCGATAGACTTCGCCATTGCCATGTCAGTACAAATCACCATGGAGAAAGCAACTGAGAGCCTACAGATGCCAAATTCACCCATAGGCAGGAATCCACAACTCGTGAGATGATCGCTTTTTTGGCAAACCATGAACGAATCAAAATAGCTTCTAATACCTGTACAAGTGAACCTACTACTGACACGTAGAGTGTGGGAGGAATAGATCATGAACTCCGGAAGTTTTCTTATAAAGAAAGATTTCTTTGGCGAAGAAAAAATATCAGAAATCAGAAAAACAGCTCTAGAACTGGAGATCAATAAGTCAAACGTACACGCCAACGGAAAGTACGCCGGGATCCAATGGCATAAAATAGATCTCGATCCCAAAACCCACACATTCATGCAAGATATTTATGACTTTCTGGGGGCAGATCAGAGCGGTGTCTGCGTTTTTTATTACTTATCCCCTGGCGCCGTTCTTCACGCTCACCGAGACCTCACCGGTGCGTCAAGCAACGCGAGAATTCGTTTCCACATCCCAATCATCACCAACGACAACGTTTTTTTTAATGTATCAAAAAAACGGGTAGTCATGTCACCGGATGAATTATGGGCGCTGGACACCTCCTACTTGCATGAGGTGAAGAACGAAAGCACTGAGACAAGAGTTCATATTGTCATAGAGTGCAACATTAACGAATCGGTAAAAGCAAAACTGCCACAAAAAAACATCCGTGGAAAAATTCACGATATTTATTTTTTTATGATTCTTGCTCTCAATTTACTCAAATCGATCATTATCAACATTTGGAAGGACCCCAAGTATTTCATGGATCAAATGAGGATGCTTAAAAAATTCGTTGCATGGCGTTTCTTGGGGAAGAAGAAGGTAGAGTAGATACTTAAAATACGCTCTACGCGCGCATGCTTGACAAGCATACAAATTGGCGGATACCTTGTTAAAATCCGCCAGAATGTGGATGCGTGGAATGGTTAAACCACCTTAAATCGTGATTCAAACAAAACGACATCCGCGACCCTAATTGCTAATATTTATAAAAACCTACCCCTGTTTTTCGGCCAAGCCTATTTGCCCTGACCATTTTTCGCAATAAGGGATGAGCTCTGTATTTCGAATCGCCCGTTTCGTTATGCAGTGTTTCCATTATCGATAGGTTTACATCGTTACCAATCAGATCTGCTAGAGCGAGCGGGCCGATCGGATGATTTGCGCCAAGTTTCATTGCCTTGTCGATTTCCTCCGCAGTCGCAACGCCCTCCGCGAGTATACCGATAGCTTCATTTATCATCGGTATAAGCATTCGGTTAACAATGAAACCTGGTGCTTCATTGACCAAGACAGGTTCTTTACCTAGTTCTTTTGCAAAGTCAAACGCCCATGTCGCCGTTTCATTCGAAGTCGAGATTCCAACAATTACTTCGACCAACTTCATAACTGGGGCGGGGTTAAAAAAATGCAAGCCAACTAACTTTTCAGGATGCCGAGTGATGCTCGCCAATTCGGTGATAGAAAGCGAAGACGTATTTGTGGCAATTACCGTATTTGCATTAGCATACTTGGCAATCTCCTTAAATACTTCGTGCTTGACGGACATATCTTCCGCTACGGCTTCAAGAATCAAGTCGCAATCAGAAATACCCTGGAAACCATCGCCAATGCGGACCTTGTCAGAATAGATTTTCGCATTTTCAGCCGAAAGCCTCTTCTTATTGATCATCCGTTCCCACTGTGAATTGAGATCGTCCAGCGAAGAGCGACAGCTGGATTCGGCACGGCCTACCCATACCACGGAATAAACGATATTGGATTGCGCCAAAATCTGGACAATTCCTTTGCCCATCGTCCCTGCCCCAATCACCGCTACTTTGATCTCTTTCATGCTGCTGTAAATCCTTATCTTGAGACTTTGTTTAGCAGCTTTGCAGGGTTGCCAAATACTGTCGTATAGGGTGCGACGCTCTTGGTGACAACGGCACCCATGCCAACAACTGCACCTTCGCCGATAACAATTGGCCTTTCTGGAGTGCCTTGACGAATCATCGCCCCGGTTCCAATGTAGGCATGATCTTCTATAACAACACTACCGTTGCATTGCACATTCGGTGCAAATGTAACGTAGTCACCAATAACACAATCGTGCGCAATATATGAATAGATATTGGCGTGAAAGAACTTACCAATTTTCGCATTGGCAGTGACTGTGGTGAACGGGCAAAAAACGGCACCTTCGTCAATGTCATTGTGGCTTAAACTGATGGCATTCAACGCAGAAATCGAGAAAGGCGTTATACCCTTAGCGATGAATCGTTCTGCAACCTCCTGCCTGACTTTGCTGTTGGCAATTGTGATATTGAAGAATTTTTCGCCGCCCATACTGAAGAATTCGTTGGTATCGACAACACTGAATCCATTGATGATTTTTTCGGGTTGGTTGTCATCGACGAAGAGAATCTTGAAGCCCGCTCCGCTAGCGCTCCCAAGCATTTCTTTTGCTAGAGGCGCTACCTCACGCCCAAAACCACCAGCACCAACGATTGCGTAAATTTTCATGCTCAATCCTTCAGTTCTATGTCGAGACAGCTGCTCCAGGCAGGTAGGGCTTGAAATGGCTGTCGACTTAATGGGCGCGCCGGAATTTTACATACGAAATAGGCTGCTGTCAGGCAGAGATAGCGAAACCACACCTGTCAGCGATCCCTGCCAGCCATCTGGCCGATTGATTCAAGCGGCCTGCTGACTTCCGTCCGTACCCTACGCGCCGACCGAAAAAATCGGCAGATTCAGATGTCGCTGTCGACAAGAGATGTCCTTGTGGCGCCCCCATCGTTTACCGTACACAGATCCTGCATAGAAAGCACAAACAGCTGTGCTTCCTAGCCACCTGAAGGCTCCGCACACGGTAACGCAGCACGTAATGGTAACGTGATAAACGGATCTTACTTTGAACGATACACTTGGAGACTCCAAACGATCGCTCCCGTGGGAGACTTCACTCCCTGAATTTGACGTACAACACTGCGGGAAAATTGATCGCAAGATCTAGAACCATCCAGAAATGTGAGTTCCTCTTCAATTATCGAACAGGAACTCACATTGCATAATTTGGTTAAACTTATACTTTAACCGCCTGCAACATTACATTTTTAAGTGCGTCACAAGTCCTGTCTATCTCAACTTCTGTCAAAGTAGGATGCACAAGGAACATCAGACTCGTCTCTCCCAGCTCCTTGGCCACAGCGAAACGAGTCTCCGGTCGCCATCCGGTATCGTCGAATGCTTTCTCGAGATAAACCTCAGAGCAAGAGCCAGAGAAGCACGGCACCCCAAGAGAGGCAATTTCAGCAAGAATACGGTCTCGACTCCAATCTGCTTTCAACAGTGTCGGCTCGACGAACACGTAACACTTGTAAGCCGCATGAGTGCAATCGGCCGGTACTACGGGAACTCGGAGACCGTTAAGCGCACGCGCACAATCCCAAATGCGTTCAGCATATTTAGACCGGAGAGACTGCCACTCCGGCATACGACGCAACTGGATTCGGCCAATAGCACCCTGCATTTCAAGCATGCGCCAATTGGTACCAAAACTCTCATGCAGCCAACGAAAGCCTGGGGCATGCTCACGTTCATAGATCGCTTCCCAGCTTTTGCCATGGTCCTTGAACGACCACATCTTGCGCCAAAGATCTCGATCGTTGGTCGTGACCATTCCGCCTTCACCACCGGTGGTCATGATCTTGTCTTGGCAAAATGACCATGCGCCCACATGACCGATGGAACCTACTGGACGTCCCTTGTAGGTTGCACCGTGCGCCTGGGCACAATCCTCGATGACCTTTAGACCATGAGAGGTCGCGAGATCCATTATCGGATCCATGTCACACGGCCAGCCTGCGAGATGGACACAGATCACACCACGGGTACGGGAAGTCAACACCGCCTGAATGGATTTTGCAGTAATATTTTGAGTATCACGGTCGACTTCAGCGAACACCGGGGTAGCACCAGCATTAACAATACTGGAAACCGAGGCCAGAAAGGTACGAGGTGTAACGATGACTTCGTCGCCCGGACCTATCCCAAGAGCGTTTAGCGCCAAGTCCAGTGCGACAGTGCCGTTCGCCAACGCAACGGCATACTCCGTGCCTGCCCATGTAGCGAACTCTTTCTCAAATTCCCGGCACTCTTGTCCAGTCCAATAATTTACCTTATTGGAAAGCACCACATCGCGAACAGCATCGGCCTCTTCCGCAGTGAATGAAGGCCAAGGAGAAAATGGAGTATTCAACACGTTTTTTTACCTGCCATCCATAATTAAAAAGAACCGTAGTACTCAAACGGTTGTTTGTTCACTTGTATCCGAGGCTAAACACTCAGGATTTTCCAAGCGCCTGCGCCATCACCCAGCTAAAATCATGTTATCAGAGATATCGCCAGCCAATGCCACCCCGACTGTCAGTTGTGCGAATCTTGAGTACCGCACCCTTACGTCTGATACCTACGCTGACGATCACTACGACCATTCCATCAGCAGATGCAGACCTTCATTTTTTAGACCCGGTAAACCTGGTCATCGTTACCTCACCTTCAGCGCTAATCCCATCTCGGACGAGAACTTTTTTGATGGTGCGAAATATGATTTTGAGGTCAAGCAACAGTGATTGGTTGTCCACATACCAGACATCAAGTTTGAATTTTTCCTCCCAGGACAATGCGTTACGGCCATTTATCTGAGCCCAACCGGTAACCCCTGGCGGCATCTCATGCCGACGGAATTGCTCTTCGTCGTACAGAGGCAGGTACTCCATCAGCAGTGGACGAGGTCCCACCAAACTCATGTCTCCCTTGATTACATTCCACAGCTCGGGCAGCTCGTCCAAACTGCTGGAGCGTAGAAACCTACCAAAATCTGTCATTCGCTCAGAATCAGGTAATGGCTTGCCGTTGACGTCCAATGCGTCCCTCATCGTACGAAACTTGACCATCTCAAAGGGTTTTCCACCCAGACCTGGTCTGACCTGCCGAAATAAAACAGGAGAGCCGAGTCGCTTATGAATCAAGTACGCGACCACTGCGATCACGGGGGACAAGACGATCAACCCGATCGTAGCAGCCACAATATCGAAGAAGCGTTTAGACATCGGAAATCCTTGAAAATGTGATTAACGCTTGAAACAGGTTTAAAAATCATTTGCTCAAACGTTTGAAATGCATGCCAAAACGTTCAACACCGACGCGTAATGACAGCTCTTCGCGATAGAAAGTCTTCCCGCTCTCACCCATCCGATTACGATCCTCAGCAGAAACATCCATTAAAGCCAGGACTGCATCGGCGAGAGCCTGCGCATTGCCTGACTCACTGACTACTCCGCAACCGGCTGCGCGGACAAGATCTGCAGCATCCCCATCAACGCCCATCAAGATCGGCTTGCCAGCGGCCATATAGGCTTGGGTTTTTGACGGAATTGTGATCGAGAACAATGGATCTTTCTTCAAATGAACGAGCAACGCGTCGGCGCTAGATAAATAAGCACCTATTTCAGACATCGGAACAGCAGGAAGAAAATAGACATCTTCAAGCTTTTTGCTTTTAGCGAGCGCTTCTAACCTGGAAGCTTCAACTCCCCCACCGATAAAAATAAACGCTACTTGACTGGTTTGTTCTTGAACTAAACGCGCAGCCTCAATAACCGTTTCCAGTGCTTGAGCCTTACCCATATTGCCAGCAAATAGAATTTTTAACTTAGAGACAACAGGAAAGTTGCCTGGTGGCTTAAGCAACGTAGTATCGATCGAGCTTTCCGCACACCAATTGTATATTACATCGATTTTCTCTGACGGCACACCTCGCTCGATTAACAAGCGTTTGAAGCCTGGAGACAAGACGACTATTTGATCTACGTGACCGTATACCCAATCGCAAACTCGAGAGACTATTTTCAATAATTTTTCGTTAGAAAACATCCCGGTTGCCTTGAGCGTGTCCGGCCACATATCTTGTATATCGTAAACCACAGGAACACGGCGAAAAAAACGTACCAGCGCAGCAGCAATACCAACTGTTAGCGGAGGGTGGTAAGCATAGATAACATCTGGTTTTTTTGCCCGGAAAACCCCGTAGATCAACATACTAGCGGCAAAGCTAATGTAGTTCGCCAATCGTCCAATCCCGCTCTGCCCATGACTTGGGTAAAGTGGGACACGAGTAACCTGCACGCCGTCGATGACCTCTCGCTGCAAGGCCTTGATTCTATAGCCTGGGTAAATTTTCCCACCGGGATAATTAGGAAACCCGGTTACAACCTCAACTTCAAAGCCCTGTGCAATCAACTCTCGAGCGAAAACCATTCCCTTGAAAGTCGGCTCGGGTTCAAACCACTGAGTAAAGAGTAAAACACGAATGGCCATCCGTATCAGTACCTTCTCCAGACGGTCCGCATCACATAGTCACGGTAGCTATGGATAATTCGAACTACCTTCTCTGCCACGTTTGGCATACTGTAGTCAGCTACAAGTCGCAGACTCCGCTCATCAGCACGACTTTGATTTTCCAGTACCTGCAAGCCTTGCATAACCCTGTCGGTCTCCAGCCCGACCATCATTACCGCAGCCTCCTCCATCCCCTCAGGACGCTCATGTGCTTCCCGAATATTCAATGCAGGAAAGTTTAAAATCGATGACTCTTCGTTGATTGTACCGCTGTCAGAAAGCACAGCCTTCGATTCAAGCTGTAACTTATTGTAATCCTTGAAACCCAATGGTTTGAGCAAGCGAATATTTTCGTGAAACTTCACACCCAAGGCATCAACCCGTTTCTGAGTGCGAGGGTGGGTGGAAACAATGACCGGATACCCAAAATGCTCAGCAACAGTGTTTAGCACTTCGACCAGCTTCCCGAAATTTGTATCGGAATCAATATTCTCTTCGCGATGTGCGCTGACGACAAAAAATTTACCCTTCTCCAAACCAAGACGGGTGAGCACATCTGACGCTTCGATACCTTCACGATAGTAATTCAACACCTCAAACATAGGGCTGCCAGTTTTGATAACCATGTCCGGCGACAGACCCTCGCGCAGCAAATAATCACGCGCAATGGTGCTATAGGTCAAATTGATATCTGCGGTATGGTCAACAATACGACGATTGATCTCCTCAGGAACCCGCATGTCGAAACAGCGGTTGCCGGCCTCCATATGGAAAGTCGGGATCTTTCGACGCTTGGCAGGAATTACTGCCATGCAACTGTTTGTGTCACCCAATACCAGCAGCGCTTCCGGTTCAACTTCCGCCAGTACTCGGTCTACACTGATAATTACATTACCAATGGTTTCGGCGCCAGTTGCCCCCGCCGCATTCAGAAAGTGATCAGGCTTGCGAATTCCCAAATCCTGAAAGAAAATCTCATTGAGTTCGTAGTCGTAATTTTGACCCGTGTGAATAAGCACGTGGTCGCAATATTGATCCAGAGCGGCTATCACACGCGACAAGCGAATGATTTCCGGGCGAGTACCTACGACGGTAACAATCTTCAACTTTTTCATTGTAATACTCTTTCCTAATGCAATCAGGCTTTGGTGCCCACAGCCATAGTGTAGGTATCCGGGAGCTCACGATCAAATATCTCGTTCGCCCACAGCATGACGATCATTTCACTTTCACCAACATTGGTGATGTCATGGCTCCAGCCTGGCACAGTCTCTACGACTTGCGGTGCGTTACCATCAGTGAACAACTCATAGAACTCACCCGATATTATGTGGCGAAACCGGAAACAAGCCTTGCCCATGATAACTAGAAATTTTTCTGTCTTCGTATGATGATAATGACCGCCTCGAGTAATACCGGGATGCGCAGTAAAGTAAGAAAACTGGCCCGAATCCTTGGTCTTTAGCATCTCCACAAAAACACCACGGGCGTCTCCGTACTTCGGAACTTCGTAAGTGAACTCTTCTGGAGGCAAGTAACTGAGATAAGTAGAGTACAAAGCACGAACAAGGCCAGTACCCACACGTTCGGCAATCATTGATTTTCGACTTTCTTTGAATGCGTACAGTTGTGCCGAGAGTTCACCTACGGTAATCGAATAATGTGGCTCAACAACGACAAACGGATTACCTGATTTGTCACCATCCATAACAGAGATAAAACTACTTATGACGTCGTCGATGTAAACCAAAGTAATATTTGCATTAGCATCGTTGATGCTGACAGGCACATTATTTGCGATATTATAGCAAAACGTCGCCACGGCTGAATTATAGTTAGGCCGAGCCCATTTCCCAAATACATTTGGCAATCGAAATAAATGAACATCGTTGCTATATCGCGCGGACAAGTTCAATAGCGCATCTTCGGCTTCGCGTTTACTTGAGCCGTAAGCGTTGCCTAACTCAGCTTGAATAGAAGAGGTATAAAGTAAAGGAATGTTTCGACCACTAGCCGCGACCGCTGCGCACAACGCCTGCGTAAAATCGGCGTTACCGATTTTGAACTCCTCAACATTCTGAGGGCGATTGACACCGGCCAAGTGGAAAATAAAATCCACTTTTGATACGAGTGAATGCAGACTGCCGATGTCATCTTCACGACAGAATCGCAGCACCTCGACGTCTTTTCGCTCTTGCAGATGAGCAACAAGGTTTTTACCAACGAAACCGTTGGCACCGGTGATCAATACTTTCATGCCTTATTCCTCGGGTGTCGCGTGTTCGCCGCGCTGAATAGCACGCATAAAATCAAGCTTCAACAGCAAATTCTGCATTCCCACAACGTCCAAACGCTCGGTGTTATGTGAGTTATAGTCCACCATCGTGGAAATTTTTTCTTCGCCTTGCTCCACGAACTTACTATAATTCAAATCTCTAAGATCCGGCGGCACACGGAAGTAATCACCCATATCTTCGGCGCAGGCCATTTCTTCTCGACTCAAGAGTGCCTCGTAAAGTTTTTCGCCGTGTCGTGTTCCTATGATCTGGATGGGATGTTCGGGCTGCCCCAACATCGACGTCAAGGCGCGAGCAAGAGTTTCCACTGTTGCGGCTGGCGCTTTCTGGACAAAGAGATCACCGTTATTACCGTGCTCAAAAGCGTACAAAACCAGATCAACGGCATCCGCCAAAGTCATCATGAACCGCGTCATGTTTGGATCTGTAATAGATAGTGGTTGGCCTGCACGAATCTGATCAATGAACAAAGGAATGACCGAACCACGCGAGGCCATGACATTACCGTAACGCGTACCACAAATCACTGTCTTACTCTCGTCAACATTACGCGACTTTGCCACCATGACCTTTTCCATCATTGCCTTGGAAATACCCATGGCGTTGATCGGGTACACAGCTTTGTCGGTACTTAGACAAACCACTCGCTTAACCTGATTCTGGATCGCCGCCTCCAGGACATTCTCGGTGCCAAGTATGTTGGTCTTGACAGCCTCCATCGGGTGAAACTCGCAAGACGGAACCTGCTTCAGTGCTGCCGCATGGAAAATGAAGTCCACGCCACGAGAAGCGTTCAATATGCTCTGGTAATCCCGAACATCACCGATATAAAACTTTAGCTTAGGACTGGCATAGCGCTTGCGCATGTCGTCCTGTTTTTTCTCGTCACGGCTAAAAATACGTATTTCATTAATATCGGTATCTAGAAATCGCTTGAGCACAGCGTTGCCAAAAGATCCTGTCCCCCCCGTGATTAGTAGAGTTTTTTTATCAAACACAGCCAGCCCTCTTTATTAAATAATACTGAAAATAGCTCGAGACCAAACATAGCGGGTTTTTATTTTTTTAAAAAAACCGCGGTTATTATTGGTCAAATTGTTACCATGAATACGTCTTAAAGTGACCGTATCATTCAAATGGGCAACTGAACAACGCCTATTTGCAACGAAAGCAATCCATATATCATGGCTGATATCCGCCGAGTAGAAAGGAATCAAATAAGGTTTAATTTTATTAGATAAAAGCATAGCGCATCCAAAGTAAGGCACGCTACGCCCAACAAAGATATCAAACATATTCTTAAACGGAGAGGCGTTCCTGGTTTGATCAAAGCCGCAAAAAAATCTACGAGAGTTAACATCATCGACAAAGGACTCCATGCCACCCACGACTAGCAAACTCTTGGAGACTTCCATTGCAGAGATCATTTTATCGACCCTCCCAGCCGGCCAGACATCATCCTGATCACTTAGAAAAATGTAATGACCTTTTGCTCTGCTAATCAAGCTCTCAAAGTTACGTATATACCCGAGATTCGAGGTATTTCTTATAACTTTAATCCTGGAATCCTTAAATTCTTCAATAATACGAATTGTTTCATCGATAGAACCATCATCACCGATTAAAACTTCAGAGTCTTGTGGGATCTGCATGAGAATTGAATGAAGCTGCTCACTTATAAAATCAGCCCCATTGTAAGTAGCTATACACACGCTGACCGAAAGCATATTTATTCCTGGCTATTAGCAACAACAAAACTTACATCACAAAAAAATACTACAACCTTTAACAAAACACTCTCCAAAGACCTTCATTGCATTAATTGCTGCTGCCCAGCTACATCTAGCTCCACTTGAGGGGAAAGCTCTGTAATAACCAACATTATAGCTATAAAATGCATGAATACAAACACAGGAGCTAGCAACAACGGGTTTCCTGCACCTGGTATCAGGAAGGCCATCAAACCTAGAATCCAAGCGCCTGTGAATCGCTTACCATCAAAAAAGAAAAATTTAATACCAAAGAAAAGAACTGAGGCATAAGACAAGAACAAAGGAATACTTAGGACACCAAGCTTGTTAACTAAATTTATGTAAGTCAGCTCAAATCCATACCCTGTTTCATCGCGCCGATATCCTGACACCAATGAACTTCCCAAGCCCGCCCCGCTAAAGTTCCACTCAGACACCAAATAACCAAACTGCTCACTTCTGGTAGAGTTACTACTTTCACTTGATGAAAAACTAAAAGCGATGACATTATAAATATCTGTAAATAACAATAATGCAGCGCCCGCTGAAAAAACCAGAAGAGTCATAACAAATAAATTCTTTCCGATCACCATAGAACGTAAAACCGAAGAATATCCGGCGATAAAAACAAGCATGAACAAAAGTATAAAAACCAGAATGAAGCCTTTAGACATAGCAGGAACGACTAAGGTAAAACCAAAAATCAAAAGCAAAAAACCAGCCTTCAAATCACTTTTAAAAACGGAATCACTTTTTTTCTGCAAAAACAAACCGACTAAACAAATGAAAAGAAAAGGGACCACATAAAGGAAAGTAGCTGAATACAATGTTCGGAAACCAGCAATTCCAACTTGATCAACGTCTCCCCCTCCACCTACAGAGGCATACGAACTGTAAACCGCATAAAATCCAAAAATACAACTACAAATCGCTGAGAAGAATAAAGCTTTCTTCGAAGCTTCGAGCTCCACAGAAAAATAGAAAACATAGAACAAAACATACAAAGAAAGACCAGCAAAGTTAGCAAAAACATAACTGACCTCAACGCCATTCAACAAACCAACAATAACTCCATAGCACCAAGAGAAAAAAACGAAAAGAGGCATTATAAAAATAAAAAACTGCGCAGAGCTTAATTTTCTAACACCAACTAAAGATGAGAAAAAACCAATTTTGATTACACCAACCACACAAAAAAGCGCGACTGCCAAATAAGAGAGTCGCCCGTCAATTATCGTGAGAGCGAAAATCAAAAACACGCTCAGAAAAATCATTCCTTGTGCCCCCGCAAAAATTTAACCATAAGAAAAGAGTAACAAATAGCTCCATATAAAACACCGAAACCGAAAACAATCCATATTAAAAAACTAAAATCTTCAGAAAATAATTTCATTCTAGCAAAAATAAATCCAGCCATACATAAGCCATAGATAATCAGAGAAGTCATATAGACCTTAGCCAAACCAAGGAATACAAATATAAAATTCAACGAAGCGTGAAAATATAGTACAAAATAAAAGAAGGCAAACCCTATAACAAAATCAGAATACAACAAATATTTATCGCCTAAAAACACACCTAAGAATAGGTTTGGAATAGCAACACCAGAGAACAACAAATAGGAAACTAACAAGCCCGCAATAAAAATAGCTGCCGAGACATTAAGAAACATGAGTGCACCATTTCTACCTGAAGCACATAACTTAGGAAAAAAATAGTTGTTAAACGCTCCATACAACAGCCCTCCCCCCAAAACCAAAGTCAACATACTTGAGTAAAAAGCTGCGAATGAAGGATCTGCACCTGTAACAAAATATCTAGGTATATTTACTATGACACTTGAAAAAAAAGCGGCCGCCCCTAATACGAACCCTTCAAATGAAGTGTGACCACCATCAAATGCAACAGGAATAAATTTAGATGCCAGGAGGGAGAACACAACTCCAATTGTTATAAGGACAACGATCAAACCTGCCCCAACATAAAGCAAAACCAACACAATTGAAGCAAACACTATAAATCTAAGTAAAGTCGACACAAAAACCTTACGATAACTTCCCTTCCTGATTCCATCACAAAGAAATGGTTCGTATAGAAACTCAGCACATCTATAGAGAAAAAACCAAAATACTATTTGCGAGGAAAATAATAATGCCCCAAGCAATCCCAAAAGCAAAAAAGGTATAATTAGTGCAAACCTTGTGCGCAATGAATCCCTTAAGCTTATTTGCCCGCTCAAAATAGAAACATTATGTTGCATGGAAAAAAAGAGCTGCACAGGCGCGCAAATAGCAAACGACGCACCTAACAAGGCCACTTCATCGTAGCTTCCAAGGTGAGAGCACGCCACTACCAAAAATATAGAAGGAGCACTAAAAAACACATTAGAAAAAAACGAAAAAATAAAATTATTCATCTTCAATAGCCGTACCAAAGTTCAAAGCAAGATGATCCTGCTCACCTATGCGCTTTATCAAATCCGGCCATCTGGTATCAAAAAAAAGATTGCCCCATAAGACTAATCTCTCAGAAGAATTAGAGTAAATACGCGTCACCTCACCGTTTTCTAGAGAAAGAAGTCCGTGCGCAAGCTCTGGAATCCTAGACAACTGTAACTCCCCAGACTCAGCATGGAGTTTTTTGAGTTTTAAATCAGCCTTGGAGACCGGCCACCATGAATGAAAACACGCTACCGCCCCAGGATTTACCGTTGGTTTCCTGAGAACGCCGTGTTCACAATCATGTCTGACCACAGTCGTCGGGACCAAGGTCACCTACTCGTTGCCGCCGATGCTTGTCATTGGCAACCTAATTTGCTGCTGACGATTAAGGAGGCGGATCAACAGTACGACCCTTTCATCTCCATCCACCGCCATAAAAATTGCATCGAACTCAGCGAACTCATCCATTACTGAATCTGCATTGGGCATTTACTACAGAGACACTTACAGCAATCCCTGCTGCATTGCGGCGCCCGCCTGGTCGACCCCGCGATCGCCACAGTGACCCAAGGCTTTAGCAAGGATGTCTAAAGCAAGCCCGTCCGAAACGCATTTTTTAGGTTGCTCTTCGCCGTGCACCCGCCTTACCTCTGACGCCCAATCAGCCATGTCGATTGCAAATTCTACCAAACCTTTCTCATCCGCGTGCGCGGAGTAGCCGTTAATCGTACCCAACCCCGCAATGATGGGGTAGCGCTCAAGGTCCAGCTCGACATACGGCGACTACCTTCGCCTGCTATGCTCATTTGCCCATGAGACACCCCGACGGATATGTACTATCTTGGGGTGAAGATCAAAAATGGTGGACACCATTTTGGCTAATTTCGCTAGCTGTCAGCAGCGAGGGCTGAGCGCAGGTTATCTACGAAACGAATTGGAATGAGGAATTGTGTCTAAATGCTTTAAACCCTACCTTTCCTGATCAGAACGAAATGGCGGATCAACGCGATCATGAAACCTAGCACGCCACCCAAGAACAGTCCTAGCAGTATGATGAGGCCTTTTTTGGGCTTGATTGGACGGTCAGGCTGTTCGATGGGACCATCCTGGCGGTAGACAGAGACGGTGTCTGGGTTTACCTTCAAATCTGTGTAAAAGCTTTGCTTAATTTGCAGCGCTCTTAACTTCCCTATAAATGGATCATCAGATTTACGTGTTTCAAGGTTCTGAATTTCAGCCTTTAGCGCTTTACTACCGCGCATATAAGTCAGCTGCCCATCCATACCAGCAGAGATCTCCGCGGAAAGATTGCCCGAAATGATAGGCGGGTTCTGCAGGCCAATGGCCTCAGCAATCGTCAGCGCTTCGCGCAATCGGGTGATGGAGTCCTGGCGAATTCGGCTTTCGGTTTCTTGTAAGGTACTGATCTGCTGACCAAGGTTACGTGCCCGCACTTCCGCTTCACGGGTGGCGTTGCTGATCATTTCTTTTTCCGCTGCGGCACCCGCTCTTACTGCAAAATCCTTCACCCAACCAGTGGCGTGTGCAGGATCCTCGCCTTGAACGATAACGGAATAACGATCTGGTTGCTCCTTGCTCGGAAGACCTATGGTCAATATTTTAAAAAAATCGGCATACAGTACGTCTTGCGACCCACTGCGCTCGGACGCCGGTAGCGAAGGCAAATAAACCTCATTGAAAAAGGTACGGCGGAGTGATTCACTCTGTAAATTACGGGTGAATACCTCATACACATCTTTGATCGTAAAGGGTATTAATTCTGAATCGACAGTTCGGCCATAGTTGAAATCGGCGATACCGTTCAAAGTAGGCGGTTGCAAGTAAACTCGCGCTTCATAAACTGGTTTACTGAAAAAAGCATAAGTTGCTGCTGCCAGGGCTGCGACCAAGGCCACACTGATGATCAGAAACTTCTGAGCCCATATCGCCGCAATCAATTCCAACAGGTCGATCTCATTCGCCTGCTGCGCCGTTGCCGGGGTGTTCGCCATATCAAATTAAACCTTTTCAATTTTTATAGTGGATTGGACGCGAGCTTCTATCTCTTCAGCACCCGCTCCGATACGATTCTTCGTAGATGTTAAGCGATCCGTAGGACTACCAGCTTTCACCAGTGCGTGAAACTCGCACACTGTCGGGTGGATGTACTAGTGGCATGCCAATCCTGCTTAAACGGTTCGAACGTTGTCGTCCAGAAGGTAACGCGCTCGTCTTACCTGGAAGGCGAGTCCAGCAGCTTCTCTAGATACTGACCGTAGCCGGTCTTCTTCAGCGCTTCGGCTTGAGCACCCAACTGCTCAGCAGTGATCCAGCCGCTGTTGTAAGCTATCTCTTCCAGGCAAGCCACTTTCAACCCCTGACGCTGCTCGATGGTATGCACAAAGTGACTGGCTTCAAGCAGAGAATCGTGAGTACCGGTATCCAACCACGCGAAGCCGCGACCGAGCATTTCGACGTTGAGGGTCTTTTGTTCAAGATAGGCGCGGTTGACGTCGGTAATTTCCAACTCGCCACGTTCTGACGGTTTGATGTTCTTTGCGATATCGACAACCTGGTTGTCGTAGAAGTACAAACCAGTCACCGCGTAGCTGGATTTCGGCTTGAGCGGTTTTTCTTCGATACTCAGGGCACGGCCAGAGGCATCGAACTCAACCACACCGAAACGCTCCGGATCGGAAACGTGATAACCGAAAACCGTCGCACCATGGGCTTGAGTGCTGGCAGAACGCAGCTTGTCCGAGAAGTGCTGACCATAGAAGATGTTGTCGCCCAGGATCAGGCAGCATGGGTCTTTGCCGATGAATTCTTCACCTATGATAAAGGCTTGGGCAAGGCCATCCGGGCTTGGCTGCTCGGCATAGTTCAGCTTGATACCATAGAGGCTGCCATCCCCTAACAGCTTGCGGAAGCACGGCAAGTCTTCCGGGGTGGAGATGATCAGAATTTCACGCATGCCCGCAAGCATCAGCACCGACAGCGGATAAAAGATCATCGGCTTATCGTAAATCGGCAGCATCTGCTTCGAAACGCCGAGAGTTAGCGGGTGTAAACGCGTGCCCGATCCGCCTGCGAGAATGATGCCCTTACGATTTGTCGTGATCATTTATTCAGAACTTCCATAAGCATTCGGGTTACACCACTTTGCCAATCCGGCAGGTGTAGCGAAAAATTTTCACGCAGCTTCTGAGTATTCAATCTCGAATTCAGAGGACGGCGTGCAGGCGTCGGATATGCAGTCGTTTCAATGGGATTTATCGATGTAACGGCGAGCTGCTCTGCATTGGCCTTGGCGTACTCGATCACATGGATGGCATAGCCGTGCCAGGAAACCTCTCCGCTTGCCGCCAAGTGATATAGACCTGACAGCTCTGGACGCTTGGCAGCTTGCTGAATGGCCAACGCCGTCACATCCGCAATCAGGTCTGCCCCCGTCGGCGCTCCGACCTGGTCCGCAATAACGTTTAATATTTCACGCTCCCTGGCCAGACGCAGCATAGTCTTGGCGAAGTTGGTACCGCGAGCGCCATAGACCCAACTGGTGCGGAAAATCAGGTGCTTGCAGCCGGAAGCCATGATTGCCTGCTCGCCTGCAAGCTTGCTGACACCGTAATGATTCACGGGGGCAACTGCGTCAGTTTCCTGCCAAGGCGTGGAGCCCTGACCGCTGAAGACATAATCAGTTGAATAGTGAACGAGCCAGGCATTCAAAACCGAGGCCTCTTCGGCCATGACCTGACTTGCCAGACTGTTCACTCGGTCCGCCAGCTCGGTTTCGCTCTCAGCCTTATCAACAGCCGTGTAGGCCGCCGCATTCACAATGACGTCAGGTCTCACCTTGCGTATCGTCGCGCGCAAAGCGTCGAGATCAGCAAGGTCGCCCGATAATCCATCAATCGCGTGCCGATCCAGAGCAATCAGCTCACCCAAAGGTGCGAGGGAGCGTTGTAGCTCCCAACCCACTTGGCCATTTTTTCCCAATAGAAGGATTTTCATGCTTTGTTCGTGCGATCCGCGTAGTTCTCGTCGATCCACTGCTGGTAGCTGCCGCTCTTCACGTGCTCTACCCACTCAGTATTATCGAGATACCATTCAACCGTTTTGCGGATGCCGGTTTCAAACGTTTCTTCCGGAATCCAGCCCAGCTCGTGCTGGATTTTGCTGGCATCGATCGCGTAGCGCTGGTCATGCCCAGGACGATCCTGAACGAAGGTGATCAGGCTGGCGTGTGGACGGTGCGCGGAATCTGGACGAAGCTCATCAAGCAATGCACACAAGATGTGCACGACTTCGATGTTTTGCTTTTCGTTATGTCCGCCGATGTTATACGTCTCGCCAATCACACCTTCAGTAACGACTTTGTACAGCGCTCGGGCGTGATCTTCGACGTAAAGCCAGTCACGGACCTGATTGCCCTTGCCGTAAACCGGGAGTGGCTTGCCTTCCAGCGCATTGAGGATGATCAGCGGGATCAACTTCTCGGGAAAGTGGTATGGGCCATAGTTGTTCGAGCAATTGGTGACCAGGGTTGGCAGGCCGTAGGTGCGGGCCCAGGCGCGGACCAAATGATCGGAACTGGCTTTGCTGGCTGAGTACGGCGAGCTTGGCTGATAGGGCGTGGTTTCGGTGAAGAGGTCTTCCGGACCTTCAAGGTCTCCGTAAACTTCATCAGTCGAAATGTGATGGAAGCGGAAATTGGCTTTGCGCGCTTCGTCAAGCGCCACCCAATAGTGACGTGCAGCTTCCAGCAGGGTGTAGGTGCCGATGATATTGGTCTGGATGAATTCAGACGGGCCGGAGATCGAGCGATCTACATGAGACTCTGCGGCCAGATGCATGATGGCGTCCGGCTGGTGCTCACGCAAAACCCGGTCTACTTGGTCACGGTCACAAATATCAACGCGCTCGAACACGTACCGCGAGTTGTGGCTGACATCAGCCAGGGACTCAAGGTTGCCCGCATAAGTGAGCTTATCGACGTTAACGACAGAATCGGACGTGCTGGAGATAATATGGCGGATGACCGCCGAACCGATGAATCCGGCACCGCCGGTTACTAGAATTTTCACGCGAAACCATACCCTTGAGTTACTGACAGGGCCGCCAACCGTGCGCTGTCTAATCCATGAATGCAAAAACCGGCAATGACCCGAGCATCCTGGCAGAGTCAACCCGCCCGACCTTGGAACCAGCCGTTTCGGACAAGCGAAGCATTTTACAGCTTAATGACGTTTTTACTAATGGATGTAGACAAGCAGTGGCTAATGCTTGGTGCGTTTCCCGGCCTACGAGGCAGTCAGCCAGGATATTTGCGTGACCGTGTGGACGTTCGCACAAGGAACCAACTCAATAGAGGTCCGACCACCATACCTGCCAGAAGCGCAGACAGTATTGCCAGTGAAACGGGCAACTGCGGCCCAGCCCAGCCAAGAAACAGCAATGAAACCGATTGCTGATTCTCGAGAACGAACGCCAGGATCGCCAGAACCAGCAATAGGACGAAAACAGCGAGCATTACGCGTTTGAAATTACGCATGAACGGATCCTTGAATTGCAGCGGCGACTATCAAAGCCCCTCCTCCTCATCCTCATTCACCCGATCCCGAAGCTCCTTCCCCGGCTTGAAATGCGGAACAAACTTGCCATCCAGGCTAACCGACTGCCCGGTCTTCGGATTGCGCCCTACCCGCGGCGCTCGGTAATGCAGTGAGAAGCTGCCAAATCCACGGATCTCGATACGATCACCGGTGGCCAGGCATTGGGACATTTGCTCGAGCATGGTCTTGATGGCCAGCTCCACATCCTTGGATGAGAGCAGCCCTTGATGGGTGACAATTCGTTCGATCAACTCCGACTTCGTCATATTTTTCCCTTCTTTTTCAAGCAGCTAGATCAGCGCTTCAAAGGTTTTAGCACGCCCGGATGGATTTGAACAGCCCGAGTTTTCACATATCTTTACCAGCTGTGAGCGGCCCTATTGCGGAACAAGAGGACGCTGATCGCTCCCTTATTGGCTCATCTGCAGATAACCAGCATGGTGCGGGTCAGGTAGCCGGCCGGATTGAAGCCGAAAGGATATTCATCTTCTTCCTTGGCATCATCGGACCTCGTCACGACTTTGTAGCCAGCGCCCTTGCACTCCTTGTCCGCTCGTTTGCGGCACTTCTCCCAGCCTGAGCCGAGCCCGGAGCAATCGACCTCAATGCCACTGACCCCGCGCTTTGCGTGTGTCTTGGCGTTAGTGGTACAACCTGCCAATGCCAGTACTGCCACTGCGACAATGAGCTTGTTCATTCACTTCCTTATGCCGGACGCTCCGCCCGACTGTCGTTTGCTTCAGGCTATAGACTAGCTGCAATTAAACGATTGATCCTGTTAAAGAAAGAGACAACTTGTGAGGACTGCGGTTCATCGCTGATGCAAGGCCGTAGCAGAAGATCAAAAGATCAAAAGATCAAAAGATCAAAAGATCAAAAGATCAAAAGATCAAAAGATCGCAGCCTGCGGCAGCTCCTACAGGGGATCAGCGTGACGCTTATTGCATGTTCATCCTGGAGCGGTGCATTGCCAAACCGTAAGGGGATCAGCGTAGCGGTGCTTCCGCGTACACCTTGAACGGTGCATTTGCCAAATCGCACCCACAAAAAAGGGCGACCGAAGTCGCCCTTTTTCTATGGTCTGACAGAACTTAGTTCTGTTTTTCCATTTGTGCACGCAACAGGTCGCCCAGAGTGGTAGGACCAGCAGCAGGAGCATCCGAAGCTGGCTTGTCGCGCAGGCTCTGGATGGCTTCTTTCTCTTCTTCAACGTCTTTCGACTTGATGGAGAGCTGGATTACACGGCTCTTGCGGTCAACGCTGATGATCTTGGCTTCTACTTCTTCGCCTTCTTTCAGAACGTTGCGCGCGTCTTCAACGCGGTCACGGCTGATTTCGGAGGCTTTCAGAGTCGCTTCGATATCGTCGGCCAGAGTGATGATGGCGCCTTTGGCGTCAACTTCTTTCACGATGCCTTTAACGATTGCGCCTTTGTCGTTCTCTTGAACGTACTCGGAGAACGGATCGCTTTCCAGTTGCTTGATACCCAGGGAGATGCGCTCGCGCTCTGGGTCAACCGACAGGATAACGGTGTCCAGCTCGTCGCCCTTCTTGAAGCGGCGAACGGCTTCTTCGCCCACTTCGTTCCAGGAGATGTCGGACAGGTGAACCAGACCGTCGATGCCGCCGTCCAGACCAATGAAGATACCGAAATCGGTGATCGACTTGATGGTGCCGGAAATTTTATCGCCCTTGTTGAACTGGCCAGAGAAGTCTTCCCATGGGTTGGACTTGCACTGCTTGATGCCGAGGGAGATACGACGACGCTCTTCGTCGATGTCCAGAACCATGACTTCCACTTCGTCGCCGACTTGTACGACTTTCGAAGGGTGGATGTTCTTGTTGGTCCAGTCCATTTCGGAAACGTGTACCAGGCCTTCAACGCCTTCTTCCAGCTCAGCGAAGCAGCCGTAGTCGGTCAGGTTGGTTACACGAGCGGTAACGCGAGTGCTTTCTGGGTAGCGGGCTTTGATAGCAACCCATGGATCTTCGCCCAGTTGCTTGAGGCCCAGGGAAACACGATTGCGTTCGCGATCGTACTTCAGAACCTTGACATCGATCTCGTCGCCAACGTTGACGATTTCGGAAGGATGCTTGATACGCTTCCAAGCCATGTCGGTAATGTGCAGCAGGCCATCGACGCCACCCAGATCGACGAATGCGCCGTAATCGGTGAGGTTCTTGACGATACCTTTGACTTGTTGACCTTCCTGCAGGGATTCCAGCAGAGCTTCACGCTCGGCGGAGTTCTCGGCTTCGAGGACGCTACGACGGGAAACGACAACGTTGTTGCGTTTCTGGTCGAGCTTGATGACCTTGAATTCCAGCTCTTTGCCTTCCAGGTGCGTGGTGTCGCGCACAGGACGGACGTCAACCAGAGAACCTGGCAGGAACGCACGGATGCCGTTAACGTCGACAGTGAAGCCGCCTTTAACCTTACCGTTGATAACGCCCTTGACCACTTCTTCGGCTGCGAAGGCTGCTTCCAGAACAATCCAGCATTCAGCGCGCTTGGCTTTTTCACGGGACAGCTTGGTTTCACCAAAGCCGTCTTCAACCGAGTCCAGAGCAACGTGAACTTCGTCACCGACGTTGATAGTCAGTTCGCCAGCATCGTTGTAGAACTGCTCAAGCGGGATGAGTGCTTCAGACTTCAGGCCAGCGTGAACGGTTACCCAGCGAGCTTGGTAATCGATATCAACGATAACACCGGTGATGATGGAGCCTGCCTGAAGGTTCAGGGTTTTTAGGCTTTCTTCAAAGAGTTCCGCAAAGCTTTCGCTCATTTTAATTCCTGTTGAATAAGGGCGAAGGATACGCCCAGCTCCACATCCCAGACGACGTGGGTTACGTTCATTTAAAGAAACGACACAGGACTATGACTGGTCCCCTGGGTCGCTTCTTGGTCACCCGGCAAGATCGCGGAGGGCGATCTCGCTCATGATGCGTTGCAACACCTGCTCGATGGATAATTCCGTGGAGTCCAGCTGTATCGCGTCAGCCGCCGGCTTGAGCGGGGCTACCGCGCGCTGGGTGTCACGCTCATCGCGTGCACGAATCTCATCTAGCAGACTCGACAGACTAACACCATCCACTTTGCCCTTCAACTGCAAGTATCGACGGCGCGCACGCTCCTCGGCACTGGCAGTGAGGAATATCTTCAGCGGAGCGTCGGGGAACACCACCGTGCCCATGTCGCGCCCGTCGGCCACCAACCCCGGGGCTTCCTGGAAGGCACGCTGGCGCTGCAGCAGCGCCTCACGCACGGCGGGCAGCGCCGCGACCTGGGAGGCACCCGACCCGACACTCTCGGTGCGGATGACATCGCTGACTTCGTCACCCTCCAGGATGATGCGTTGCAGTTGACCGTCGGTCGCCGCGATGAACTGCACGTCCAGATGAGCGGCGAGTTTCTTCAGCAGCTCTTCATTGGTCAGGTCGACGCCGTGGTTATACGCCGCGAACGCGAGCAATCGATACAACGCACCGGAGTCCAGCAGATTCCAGCCCAGACGCTTGGCCAGTATCCCGGCGACCGTGCCTTTGCCAGAGCCGCTTGGCCCATCAATGGTGATGACCGGTGCGCTGATTTTCACGACTGAGCCTCTTGTGCTACACGGATACCGACCTGCGCGCACAACGCGAGGAAGTTCGGGAACGACGTCGCGACGTTGGCACAGTCATGGATGCGGATCGGCGCAGTGGCGCGCAGCGAGGCTACGCTGAAGGCCATGGCGATCCGGTGATCGCCGTGACCGTGCACTTCGCCGCCGCCGATCTGGCCGCCGTCGATGATGATGCCGTCCGGGGTCGGTTCGCATTTGACGCCCAGCGCCAGCAGGCCATCGGCCATGACCTGGATCCGGTCCGACTCCTTGACTCGCAGCTCTTCAGCCCCGCGCAGGACGGTGCGCCCTTCGGCACAGGCCGCGGCCACGAACAGCACCGGGAACTCATCGATGGCCAGCGGAACCAGCGCTTCGGGAATCTCGATACCTTTGAGTTTAGCTGCACGTACGCGCAGGTCCGCTACCGGTTCGCCGCCGACTTCACGCTGGTTTTCCAGGGTGATGTCAGCGCCCATCAGGCGCAGGATGTCGATCACGCCAGTACGGGTCGGGTTGATGCCGACGTGCTCAAGCACCAGCTCCGAACCTTCGGCGATCGACGCGGCCACCAGGAAGAACGCGGAAGACGAGATGTCGCCCGGCACTTCAATGTGGGTCGCGGTCAGTTTGTGGCCGGACTCAACCGATGCGGTCGCACCGTTGACGCTGACCGGGTAGCCAAAGCCACGCAGCATGCGCTCGGTGTGGTCACGGGTTGGAGCCGGCTCGGTGACAGTGGTTTTGCCTTCGGCGTACAAACCCGCCAGCAGCAGGCAGGATTTAACCTGAGCACTGGCCATCGGCATGGTGTAAGTCAGGCCTTTGAGCTTGTTACCGCCACGAATGGTCATCGGCGGACGACCTTCAGCAGCGGTCTCGATCACGGCGCCCATTTCACGCAGCGGATTGGCCACGCGATTCATCGGGCGCTTGGACAGCGAGGCGTCACCGGTCAGGGTGCTGTCGAAGTCCTGCGCAGCCAACAGGCCAGACAGCAGGCGCATCGAGGTGCCGGAGTTGCCCAGGTAGATCGGGCCCGGCGCAGGCTTCAGGCCATGCAGGCCGACGCCGTGAATGGTCACGCGACCGTGGTGCGGACCTTCGATCACCACACCCATGTCTCGGAAGGCTTGCAAGGTCGCCAGGGCGTCTTCGCCCTCGAGGAAGCCTTCGACTTCGGTGACGCCGCAGGCTAAGGAGCCGAGCATGATCGAACGGTGGGAAATCGATTTGTCGCCCGGTACACGAATCCGCCCAGTCAGGCGGCCACCAGGTTGTGCCAGGAAAATCAGGTCGTTGGAATTCATAGCGTCCACATAAGCCCGGCGGGCCAGGATTTTACTGAAATGTTCGCGGGCAACCCGGGCGCGCGTGAACACGCCCAACAATTGGTGCCCATCCCCTGCATCGACCGCGTCGCGCAAAGCGTCGAGGTCGCTGCGAAATGTATCGAGTGTGCGCAGGACAGCTTCGCGGTTGGCGAGGAAGATGTCGTGCCACATGACCGGGTCGCTACCCGCGATTCTTGTGAAATCGCGGAAACCGCCCGCAGCGTAACGGAAGATCTCAAGGTTTTCATTGCGCTTGGCCAACGAATCAACCAAACCGAACGCCAACAAGTGCGGCAAATGGCTGGTCGCCGCCAACACTTCGTCGTGACGCTCGACCTGCATGTGCTCGACATCGGCGCCCAATTCGCGCCACAACCGGTCGACCACTGCCAGGGCTGCCGGATCGGTTTGTTCCAGCGGTGTCAGAATTACTTTGTGGCGGCGGAACAGCTCTGAGTTAGAGGCTTCCACCCCGCTCTGCTCGGAACCGGCAATCGGATGCCCCGGCACGAAACGCGCCGGCATGCCGCCGAACGCTGCGGTTGCCGCACGCACGACGTTGCCCTTGGCGCTGCCGACGTCGGTCAGAATCGCTTGCCCCAGATTCATGCTGGCCAATTGGCCGAGCATTTTTTCCATGGCGAGGATCGGCACGGCCAGTTGAATCACGTCGGCGCCCTGGCAAGCAGTGGCCAGGTCTTCCTCACAGCGATCCACCACGCCCAACTCGACCGCCAGCTTGCGCGACTGCGGATCGAGATCGACCCCGACCACTTCGCGGCACAGGCCGCTTTCACGCAAACCCTTGGCAAACGAACCGCCGATCAAGCCCAGGCCGACCACCACCAGGCGCCCGATCACAGGTGCAGCAGATTGCAGTGCAGTAGCATCAACCACGGGCCAGGACCTTGGTCAGCGCCTCGAGGAAGCGGCTGTTTTCCGCCGGCAGGCCAATGGTGACGCGCAGGTGGTTCGGCAGGCCGTAGTTGGCCACCGGACGCACGATCACGCCTTCGCGCAGCAGGCCCTGGAACACCGGCGCGGCGATACGACCGACATCGACGCAGATGAAGTTGCCTTTGGATGGAATCCAGCCGAGCCCCAGTTCGCGCAAACCCGCCTCCAGTTGCTGCATGCCGGATTCGTTCAAGCGACGGCTTTCGGCCAGGTACTCGGTGTCTTGCAGCGCAGCGCACGCAGCGGCCAGGGCCAAGCTGTTGACGTTGAACGGCTGACGCACTCGGTTCAGCACATCCGCAACCACCGCCGTGGACAAGCCATAGCCGACCCGCAATGCCGCCAAGCCATAAGCCTTGGAGAAGGTGCGCGAAACCAACAGGTTCGGGTAGGCCGCCAGGTAGTCCAGGCCGTCCGGCAAGTCGCTGCCTTCGGCGTATTCGATATAGGCCTCGTCCAGCACCACCAGCACGTGTTCCGGTACGTCCTGCAGGAAATCGTCCAGCGCCTCGGCATCGAACCAGGTCCCGGTCGGGTTGTTCGGATTGGCGATGAACACCACGCGGGTATCGGTATCGATCGCGGCCAGCATGGCCGACAGGTCATGACCCCAGTCTTTCGCCGGGATAACCCGCGCGTCAGCCCCAACGGCCTGGGTCACGATCGGGTAGACCGCAAACGCATGCTCGCTGAACACCGCGTTCAGGCCCGGCGCCAGATAGGCACGCGCGACCAGCTCGAGAATGTCGTTGGAACCGTTGCCCAGGGTCACTTGGTTCAGCTCGACGCGGCACTGGTCGGCCAGCAGGGTCTTGAGTGCAAAACCATTGCCGTCCGGATAGCGGGTCAGCTCGGCCAATGCTTCGCGAATCGCCGCCAGAGCCTTGGGACTGGCGCCCAGCGGGTTTTCGTTGCTGGCCAGTTTGACAATGCTGGCCGGATCGATGTCCAGCTCGCGCGCCAGTTCGTCCACGGGCTTGCCCGGAACGTAAGGCGAAAGTTGTTGTACGCCCGGCTGTGCCAGAGCGAGGAAGTCGCCACTCATTTGCTACCCCTTAGAGAACGGCTTTCGGGTAGGAACCCAGCACTTTGAGTGCCACTGCTTCCTGACTGATCTTTTCCAGCACACCTTTTACCAGCGGATCGCGGTGGTGGCCGACGAAATCGATGAAGAACACGTAGGTCCATTTACCGCTGCGCGACGGACGGGTCTCGATGCGCGTCAGGTCGATGCCATTATCGTGGAACGGCACCAGCAACTCGTGCAACGCGCCAGGCTTGTTGCTCATGGACACGATGATCGAGGTCTTGTCGTCGCCGGTCGGCGGCACTTCCTGGCTGCCGATCATCAGGAATCGCGTGGAGTTGTCCGGACGATCCTCGATTTTCTCCGCCAGACGGGTCAGCCCGTACAAGCCTGCCGCCATGTCGCCGGCAATCGCCGCCGAGTTCCACTCACCCTTGACCCGCTTGGCCGCTTCGGCGTTGCTGGACACCGCCACGCGCTCGACATTCGGGTAATGCGCGTCCAGCCACTTGCGGCACTGGGCCAGGGACTGGGCGTGGGAATAGATACGGCTGATGCTGTCGGTCTTGGTGTTTTCACCGACCAACAGGTGGTGGTGAATGCGCAGCTCGACTTCGCCACAGATCACCATGTCGTGCTCGAGGAAGCTGTCGAGGGTGTGGTTGACCGCGCCCTCGGTGGAGTTTTCCACCGGGACCACGCCAAAGTTCACCGCGCCGGCCGCGACTTCACGGAACACTTCGTCGATGGCGGCCATCGGCTTGCTGATCACCGCGTGACCGAAGTGTTTCATGGCCGCCGCTTGAGTGAAGGTGCCCTCAGGGCCGAGATAAGCCACTTTCAGCGGCTGCTCGAGGGCCAGGCACGAGGACATGATTTCGCGGAACAAGCGCGCCATCTCCTCGTTGCCCAACGGCCCCTGGTTTCGCTCCATCACACGCTTGAGCACCTGAGCTTCACGCTCGGGACGATAGAACACCGGCACTTCGCCTTCGGCCAGCGAGGCCATCTTTACCCGCGCAACTTCCTGGGCGCAACGTGCGCGCTCACTGATCAGCTCCAGGACCTTTTCGTCCAGGGCATCAATGCGCAGGCGCAGTGCCTTGAGTTCTTGCTCAGACATCAGCCGTGTTCCTTCTCGAACTCTGCCATGTACGAAACCAGTGCGTTGACCGCAACGATGTCGACGGCGTTATAAATGGAGGCACGCATGCCGCCCACGGAACGGTGCCCCTTGAGATTCAACAGGCCACGCTCGTCGGCGCCGGCCAGGAATGGCTTGTCCAGACGGTCGTCCGCCAGGCGGAACGGCACGTTCATCCACGAACGGTCCGACTTGTTGATCGGATTGCTGTACAGGCCGCTGGCATCGATGAAATCGTACAGCGTGCGCTGTTTCACATCGTTGAGTCTGCCGATGGCTTCCACACCACCCTGCTCCTTCAGCCACTCGAATACCAGACCCGACAGGTACCAGGCCAGGGTTGGCGGGGTGTTGTACATCGAGCCGTTATCGGCCGCGACCTTGTAGTTGAGCATGGTCGGGCACAGGGAACGGGCGCGACCCAGCAGGTCTTCGCGAATGATGGTGACGACCAGGCCGCTCGGGCCGATGTTCTTCTGGGCGCCGGCGTAGATCATGCCGAAGCGCGAAATATCCATCGGACGCGAGAGGATGTCCGAGGACATGTCAGCGACCAGCGGAACGTCACCGGTCTCTGGGATCCACTGGAATTCCAGGCCGCCGATGGTTTCGTTCGGCGCGTAGTGAACGTAGGCCGCGTCTTTAGACAGGTTCCACTCGTTCTGGCCGGGAATGGCGAAATAGTCGTAAGGCTTGGCGGTGGCCGCAACGTTGACGTGGCCGTAGCGCGAAGCTTCTTCGATGGCTTTCTGCGACCAGATACCGGTGTCGATATAGTCGGCGGTGCCGCTTTCCGGCAACAGGTTCAGAGGAATCTGCGCAAATTGCTGACTGGCGCCGCCTTGCAGGAACAGCACTTTATAGTTCGAAGGGATATTCAGCAGATCACGCAGATCCTGCTCGGCCTTGGTGGCGATGGACACGAACTCATCACTGCGATGGCTCATTTCCATGACCGACAGGCCCTTGCCGTGCCAATCAAGGAGTTCACCCTGGGCGCGCTGCAGGACAGCTTCGGGTAGCGCCGCAGGACCGGCGCAGAAGTTATAGGCTCTCTTGCTCACATCCAATCTCGCTCTGATTTGGGGGTAACACGCAGTAAATCTGAAAACTCTGAAAACTCTGAAAACTCTGAACATCTGTAGGAGCTGTCGAGTGAAACGAGGCTGCGATCTTTTCCCGGCATCCACGAAGCAAGATCAAAAGATCGCAGCCTCGTTTCACTCGACAGCTCCTACAGGCCCTACAGGCCCTACAGGCCCTACAGGTCCTACATTCAAACAGGAGAAACAAGAAGGGGCGAATTTTCATCCGCCCCCCTGTTTGCCCGCTTACTCTTGCGGTTCTTCGTCAGCGGCGGCGTCGAGTTGCTGGTCTTCGGCAACGTCGTCGATCACGACTTCACCGTCGAACACTGCACCTTCTTCGCCCTCTTCACCTTCCAGCTCTTCGCCTTCGACTTCCGACGGCTCCTGAACCCGCTCCAGGCCTACCAGCGTTTCATCGCTGGCCAGCTTGATCAGGGTCACGCCCTGGGTATTACGACCCAGACTGGAGACTTCGTCGACACGCGTACGCACCAGGGTGCCCTGGTCGGAAATCAGCATGATTTCCTCGCCATCGAGCACCTGGACTGCACCGACCAGACGGCCGTTACGGTCGTTGCTGACCATGGCGATAACGCCCTGACCGCCACGCTTGTACTCTGGGAACTCGGTGATCGCCGTGCGCTTGCCGAAACCACGCGCCGAAGCGGTGAGGATCTGGCTGCCTTCTTCCGGGATCAGCATGGAAATCAGCTTCTGGCCTTCCGGCAGACGCATGCCGCGGACACCGCGAGCGGTACGGCCCATGGCGCGGACATCGGTTTCCTTGAAGCGAGTGACCTTGCCGCCGTCGGAGAACAGCATGACTTCGCGCTCGCCATCGGTAATGGCGGCAGAGATCAGCACGTCACCTTCATCCAGCTCCAGCGCGATCAGGCCGACGCTGCGCTGACGGCTGAAGGATTCCAGCGGAGTCTTCTTCACGGTGCCTTTGGCAGTGGCCATGAAGATGAAGTGACCTTCGGTGTATTCCTCGACCGGCAGCATGGTGGTGATGTATTCATCACTGTCCAGCGGCAGCAGGTTGACCAGCGGACGACCGCGGGCCGCGCGGGAGGCTTCCGGAATTTCGTAGGTTTTCAGCCAGTACACCTTGCCCTTGCTGGAGAACAGCAGCAGCGTGGTGTGGCTGTTGGCGACCAGCAGGTGAGCGATGTAATCCTCATCCTTCACGCCAGTAGCCGATTTGCCTTTACCGCCACGACGCTGGGCCTGGTACGCAGCCAATGGCTGGGTCTTGGCGTAGCCACCGTGGGAAATGGTCACGACGCGCTCTTCTTCCGGGATCATGTCACCCAGGGTCAGGTCGAGACGGGCATCGAGAATCTCGGTGCGGCGCACGTCGCCGTATTCGGCGCGGATCACTTCCAGTTCTTCGCGGATCACTTCCATCAGGCGCGTGGCGCTGCTGAGGATGCGGATCAGTTCGCCGATCTGGTTGAGGATCTCTTGATACTCGGCCAGCAGCTTTTCGTGTTCCAGGCCGGTCAGGCGGTGCAGACGCAGCTCCAGAATGGCTTGCGCCTGTTCCGGCGACAGGAAGTACTTGCCTTCGCGCAGACCGTATTGCGGGTCCAGAGTCTCTGGACGGCACGAATCGGCACCGGCGCGCTCGACCATCGCAACCACGGCGGAGGATTCCCACGCAGTCTTGATCAGCGCTTCCTTGGCTTCCGACGGCGTTGGCGAAGCTTTGATCAGGGCGATGACCGGGTCGATGTTCGACAGGGCAACCGCTTGACCTTCCAGAATGTGACCACGTTCGCGGGCTTTACGCAGCTCGAACACGGTACGGCGGGTAACGACTTCGCGACGGTGACGAACGAAGGCTTCCAGCAGGTCCTTGAGGTTGAGGATCCGCGGACGGCCGTCGATCAGTGCGACGATGTTGATACCGAACACCGCTTGCAGCTGGGTCTGGGCGTAGAGATTGTTGAGGATCACCTCAGGCACTTCGCCGCGACGCAGTTCGATCACGACGCGCATACCGTCCTTGTCGGACTCGTCGCGCAGTTCGGTGATGCCTTCCAGCTTCTTCTCTTTGACCAGCTCGGCGATCTTCTCGATCAGACGGGCCTTGTTCAGCTGGTAAGGGAGTTCGGTGATGACGATCTGCTGACGGCCACCGACCTTGTCGATGTCTTCGATCATCGAGCGGGCGCGCATGTAAATGCGCCCGCGACCGGTGCGGTAGGCTTCGATGATGCCGGCGCGACCGTTGATGATCGCGGCGGTCGGGAAGTCCGGACCGGGGATGTATTGCATCAGCTCATCGATGGTCAACTCGGGGTTGTCGATGAGTGCCAGGCAACCGTCGATGACTTCACCGAGGTTGTGCGGCGGGATGTTGGTCGCCATGCCCACGGCGATACCGCTGGAGCCGTTGACCAACAGGTTGGGAATACGGGTCGGCATGACCGCCGGGATCATTTCGGTGCCGTCGTAGTTCGGCACCCAGTCCACGGTTTCTTTATGCAGGTCGGCCAGCAGTTCGTGCGCCAGCTTGGTCATGCGCACTTCGGTGTATCGCATGGCCGCGGCGTTGTCGCCGTCCACCGAACCGAAGTTGCCCTGGCCGTCTACCAGCAGGTAGCGCAGCGAAAATGGCTGCGCCATCCGAACGATGGTGTCGTACACCGCGGTATCACCGTGCGGGTGATACTTACCGATCACGTCACCGACAACACGGGCAGATTTCTTGTACGGCTTGTTGAAGTCGTTACCCAGCTCGCTCATCGCGAACAGCACACGCCGGTGCACGGGCTTCAAGCCATCGCGCGCATCCGGCAGTGCCCGCCCGACAATTACGCTCATCGCGTAGTCGAGGTAGGACTGCTTCAGCTCGTCTTCGATATTGACCGGGAGGATTTCTTTGGCCAGTTCGCCCATGAGAAGCCTGATTCCTTTTTCTGGTGAAACTTCGTCACATCCATATGGGACGAACGAAGCTCGCCGCTGCAGGCTGAGTGCCGTGCACCGACTTACGACAAATCAACGAGTTATGCCATGGATCTGCGCAGTAAAGACAACCCCGTGGGACTGCCTCGGAAAACGCCGGATGTTATCACAAGAGCCGCCACGCACCTATCCCCCTGATGCGCATGGAGTGTAGTTAGTTGACTGGTGGCAGGCTGATAGGGGACGAGAGAGGCTTAGAGCCTTTTTGAATGAAGAATTTCGGGGTGAATGGGGGTTGTATGGTGACTGTTATGACCCCTTCGCGAGCAAGCTCGCTCCCACATTTGACCGTGTCTCATTGGAGAACTCGGTCAAATGTGGGAGCGAGCTTGCCCGCGAAGGCGATTTATCAGGCGCCGCAGATCATCAATGCAGGCGCTTGCGGCACATCAACTGCGCCATTTTCGCCGTATCCGGGCGCTCGACGATGCCCTTTTCCGTGACGATCACATCGATCAGGTCTGCCGGGGTCACGTCAAACACCGGGTTGAACGCGGCGACATCGGCCCCGACCCGCGTACCGCCGACATCCAGCAACTCGCGACCGTCACGCTCTTCGATTGGAATGTCGTCGCCACTGGCCAGGTTCATGTCGATGGTCGAACTCGGCGCCACGACCATGAAGCGCACGCCATGGTGCATGGCGTTCACCGCCAATTGATAGGTACCGATCTTGTTGGCCACGTCACCATTGGCGCTGATGCGGTCGGCGCCCACGATCACCCAGGTAATGCCCTTGGTTTTCATGATATGGGCAGCGGCCGAGTCGGCATTGAGCGTGACCGGAATCCCCTCGTTGGCCAATTCCCACGCGGTCAGGCGCGAACCTTGCAGCCAGGGCCGGGTTTCGTCGGCGTACACCCGTTCGACCATGCCTTCAAGGAACGCCCCGCGAATCACTCCCAGCGCCGTGCCGAAGCCGCCGGTGGCCAAGGCACCGGTGTTGCAATGGGTCAGGAACGCCTGGGCATTGCCCTGGTGCTTGCGAATCAGGTCCACCCCCAGTTGCGCCATGGTCAGGTTGGCTTCGCGATCGCTTTCATGAATGGCAATGGCTTCCGCTTCCAGCACCGCCAGCGGATCGGCGTGATGCTTGAGACGCCCAAGCCGTTCGCGCATGCGGCCCAAAGCCCAGAACAGATTGACGGCGGTCGGACGTGCATCGGCGAGCAGCGCGAAATCCTCTTCCATCGCCGCCCGCCAGTCGCCGCCTTCGACAAACCGGGCACGCGCCGCCAACACCACGGCATAAGCGGCACTGATGCCGATGGCCGGCGCGCCGCGCACGACCATCGAGCGAATAGCCTCGGCCACACCTGCGGCACTGGTATAGCCGATCCACGTTTCCTCGAACGGCAAAATACGTTGATCCAGCAGATACAGGGCGCCATCACGCCAATCGATGGCCTTCACCTTCTCCGCAGCCAACAGTCGATCGCGCATTCCCCACCCCGCACTCAGAAACAAAAGCCGCCGATTATAGCGATCCCCCCGCGAACACGCTCGGGTATACTTCGCCATCCTTTATAAAAGCACTGGAACCCATCCTCGATGCCGAACACTGCCGTTGCGCTCGACCTGCTATTACTGCCGACCTGGCTGGTACCCGTCGAACCTGCTGGCGTTGTCCTCAAGGAGCATGCTCTGGGCATCCGCGACGGGCGCATCGTCTTTATCGGCCCGCGTGCCGCGGCACTGAAGCTTGACGCAAGCGAAATCCGCGAACTGCCGGACATGCTGCTCTGCCCTGGCCTGATCAATGCTCACGGGCATGCCGCGATGACGCTGTTCCGCGGGCTGGCGGATGATCTGCCGCTGATGTCCTGGCTGGAACAGCACATTTGGCCGGCCGAAGCCAAATGGGTTGACGAATCCTTCGTTCGCGACGGCACCGACCTGGCGATCGCCGAGCAGATCAAAGGCGGCATCACCTGCTTCTCCGACATGTATTTCTTTCCGAAAATTGCCAGCGAGTGCATCCATGACAGCGGCATTCGCGGGCAAATCGCCATTCCGATCCTCGACTTTCCGATCCCGGGCGCCAGCACGGCGGACGACGCCATTCGTCAGGGCGTCGAACTGTTCAACGATCTCAAGCACCACGAGCGTATCAAAATTACCTTCGGCCCCCATGCACCCTACACCGTGGGCGACGAAAACCTGGAGAAAATCCGGGTGATCGCCGAAGAACTGGACGCGTCGATTCACATGCACGTCCACGAAACCGCCTTCGAAGTGCAGCAGTCGGTCGAGCAATGTGGCGAACGCCCGTTGGCCCGCCTCGGCCGCCTGGGTCTCCTGGGGCCGCGCTTCCAGGCGGTTCACATGACGCAGATCAGCGATGAGGACCTGGTGTTGCTGGTAGAAAGCAACACCAGCGTAATCCATTGCCCGGAGTCGAACCTGAAGCTGGCCAGCGGCTTCTGCCCGGTGGAGCGTTTGTGGCAGGCCGGCGTCAATGTCGCCATCGGCACCGATGGCGCGGCGAGCAACAATGACCTCGACCTGCTCGGCGAAACCCGCACCGCTGCATTGCTGGCCAAGGCCGTCGCCGGCTCCGCCACCGCGCTGGACGCCCATCGCGCGCTGCGCATGGCCACCCTCAACGGCGCCCGCGCGCTGGGGATCGAAACTGACGTCGGCTCGCTGGAAGTCGGCAAAGCCGCGGACATGGTGGCATTCGACCTCTCGGGCCTGGCGCAGCAACCGGTCTACGACCCGGTTTCGCAGCTTATATACGCCACTGGCCGGGACTGCGTGAAACACCTTTGGGTCGCCGGCAAGCAATTGCTCGACGACCGTCGCCTGACCCGCCTGGATGAAGACCAGCTCTGCGCCACTGCCAAGGCCTGGGGCCAGCGCATCAGCGGCCGTACCGAATCGTAAGCCCCCCCGGTCGGGGCAACAGGATTTTTCAAGTTTTAGAGGACTTAAGCATGAGCAACGTCGACTACGCCGAAATCGCCAAATTCGAAGCCCTGGCGCATCGCTGGTGGGACCGTGAAAGCGAGTTCAAACCGCTGCACGACATCAACCCGCTGCGGGTCAACTGGATTGACGAACGGGTCCACCTGGCCGGCAAGAAAGTCCTCGACGTCGGCTGCGGCGGCGGCATTCTCAGCGAAGCCATGGCCCAGCGCGGCGCCACCGTAATGGGTATCGACATGGGCGAAGCGCCGCTGGCGGTCGCGCAACTGCATCAGCTGGAGTCAGGCGTGAGTGTGGAGTACCGGCAGATCACCGCCGAAGCCCTGGCCGAAGAGATGCCCGAGCAGTTCGACGTGGTCACCTGCCTGGAAATGCTCGAGCACGTGCCGGACCCCTCCTCGGTGATCCGCGCCTGCTTCCGCATGGTCAAACCCGGTGGCCAGGTGTTCTTCTCCACCATCAACCGCAACCCGAAGGCGTACCTGTTCGCCATCGTCGGCGCCGAATACATCATGAAGCTACTGCCGCGCGGCACCCATGACTTCAAGAAATTCATTCGCCCGTCCGAGCTGGGTGCCTGGAGCCGCATGGCCGGGCTGACCGTCAAGGACATCATCGGCCTGACCTACAACCCGCTGACCAAACACTACAAACTCGCGTCCGACGTGGACGTCAACTACATGATCCAGACCCTGCGCGAGGAGTAAGCCGATGCGAATCAGAGCAGTCCTTTTCGACATGGACGGCACCCTGCTCGACACCGCGCCGGACTTCATTGCCATCTGCCAGGCGATGCGTGCCGACCGCGGCTTGCCGCCGATCAACGACAAACAGATTCGCGACGAAATCTCCGGCGGCGCCAAGGCGATGGTCGCCGTGACCTTCGCCATGGACCCGGAATCGCCGGACTTCGAAGAACTGCGCCTGGAGTTCCTGGAGCGTTATCTCGTGGGCTGCGCCGTTCACAGCAAGTTGTTCGACGGCATGGGCGAACTGCTGGCCGATATCGAGAAAGCCAATTTGATCTGGGGCGTGGTCACCAACAAGCCGCTGCGGTTCGCCGAGCCGATCATGCAGCGGCTGGGGCTGGCCGAGCGCTCGGCGCTGCTGATTTGCCCGGACCACGTGAAGAACAGCAAGCCGGATCCCGAACCGTTGATTCTCGCCTGCAAGATGCTCGACCTGGACCCCGCCAGCGTACTGTTCGTGGGTGATGACCTGCGCGATATCGAATCCGGTCGCGATGCCGGCACCAGGACCGCTGCGGTGACTTTTGGCTATATCCATCCGGACGACAACCCGCGGCATTGGGGCGCGGATGTGGTGGTCGATCATCCGCTGGAGTTGCGCAAGGTGCTCGATAGCGCCCTTTGTGGCTGCTGAGAACCGGTTTTCGGTTCCGGGAATGAGGTGTGAATGCGGACGCCATCACGGGCAAGCCCGCTCCCACAAGGACCGGGAGCGTTCACATATTTTGTGAACGGCAACTGATCCTGTGGGAGCGGGCTTGCCCGCGATTGGCCGCACCGCGATCTGTCTTCTGTTTTTGTGAGGTTTTTTATGTTTGATTATTCCGCCCGCCCCGAACTGCTCAAGGACCGGGTCATCCTGGTCACCGGTGCCGGTCGTGGTATCGGCGCTGCCGCCGCGAAAACCTACGCCGCTCATGGCGCCACCGTGCTGCTGCTGGGCAAGACCGAAGCCAACCTGACCCAGGTCTACGATGAAATTGAAGCCGCCGGTCATCCACAGCCCGCGGTGATCCCGTTCAATCTGGAAACCGCCCTGCCCCATCAATACGACGAGTTGGCAGCGATGATCGAAACCGAATTCGGCCACCTGGACGGCCTGCTGCACAACGCGTCGATCATCGGCCCGCGTACACCGATCGAGCAGCTGTCCGGTGAAAACTTCATGCGCGTCATGCACGTCAACGTCAACGCGATGTTCATGCTCACCAGTACGCTGTTGCCGCTGCTCAAGCTGTCCCAGGACGCCTCGGTGGTATTCACCTCCAGCAGCGTCGGCCGCAAGGGGCGTGCCTATTGGGGGGCGTACGGGGTCTCCAAATTTGCCACCGAAGGCTTGATGCAAACCCTGGCCGATGAAGTCGATACCGTGGCACCGGTGCGCGCCAACAGCATCAATCCCGGCGCTACCCGTACCAGCATGCGCGCCCAGGCCTACCCCGGGGAAAACCCGCTGAACAACCCGACGCCGGAGGAGATCATGCCGGTCTATCTCTACCTGATGGGACCGGACAGCACCGGCATCAACGGCCAGGCTTTCAACGCTCAGTAACGCCGTGCGTCGCTTTTGTGCCGCGACTGCTTCCTGTCGCGGCATTCAAGATGCCTGCTAACCGCCCCTAATCTTCGTCAAACAACTGACATCATTCGGCAATATCGGCGTTAATTAATTTTCAAGCCATTGAATTTAAAGATGTTTTTATCCAAAGGAACATAATGGCATGACGTTCGCTCTAAATCTGCTCAAACACGCAGTGTGAAAGCAGATGGGGCGCCGATAGTTACTTGTCTTCGGCAATGCGGATTAGACTTGTAGGAGATTTCCTACGGGACTGATGGACCAGTACGACGCGCAGCCCAAAGCCGCTCTCACCCAGCCTGTAAGACAGTCTTACTGCTCAGGGGCGCACGCCATATGAAACCACCTTCCCAGACCAACGCAATTGACTTCGATCGCGCCAAATTGCAACGCCTGGGCTTTGGTCAGCAGCCCCCCCTTCCAGAGAGGTCGGTCAGCCTTGCGCAAATGCGCCAGCAGCTGAGCTTGCTGTTGCAAACCAGTCTTGAGCCGCAACGCATCCTCGGGCTGTTTTTTCGCGAGATCCAGCGACTGATCCCACTGGACGCCTTGAGTTACGAGCACAAGGCCAGCGACTTGCGCCTGGAGTTCGGCCAGCCTGCCCCTCATTCGATCAGCTACAGCCTCAGCCATGAGGGCGAGCACCTGGGGCACCTGGTGTTCCGCCGCAAGCAGCGATTCAGCGACCTGGAACTGGGCAACCTCGAGTCGATACTGTCCGCATTGTTGTATCCGATGCGCAATACCCTGCTCTACCGTGCCGCCACCCAAAGCGCCTTGCGTGATCCGCTCACGGACACCGGCAACCGCATCGCCATGGATCAGACGCTGCAACGGGAGATCGAGATGTCGCACCGACACCTGCAACCCTTGTCGCTGTTGATGCTGGACATCGATCACTTCAAACACGTCAATGACAATCACGGGCACAGCGCTGGCGATGAGGTGCTGAAGGCGGTTGCCGCCTCGATCAAGAACCAGTTGCGCAACGTGGACATGGTGTTCCGCTTTGGTGGCGAAGAGTTCCTGATTCTGCTTTCCAACACCGGCCGGGAGGCGGCAGCCATAATTGGCGAGCGGTTGCGGTTTGCCGCGCAGGCGCAGGATTATGCCGCAGATGGCAAGTCGATCGAACTGACGGTCAGCCTCGGCTGTTCATCCCTATTGCCCGGCGAGTCCGCCGATAGCCTGCTGCGACGGGCCGACAGCGCCCTGTATGTGGCCAAGCGCGCAGGTCGCAACCGGCTGGCGATGGCGGGGTGAAAGCCGCCAGAGCGGCCCGCGCGCAATAGCGCTAACGGACAGTGCCGCGCAACTCGCCCACCATCCCTTGCAGTCTAGCCGGTTCGGCCACCTCTACCGTCACGGCAGGACCCGCCACCAGTGTCACTCGCGACCACAACCGACGAAATACCCCCTTGTCCGGATCGCGACTGAAAAAACTGCCCCACAACCCCTGCAATGCCAGCGGAATCACCTGCACCGGTGTCTCTTCAAGAATCCGCGTCAGCCCGCCCTTGAATTCATTGATCTCGCCATCGGCGGTCAGTTTGCCTTCAGGGAAGATGCACACCAGCTCACCGTCCTTCAGATACTGAGCAATGCGTGTGAAGGCTTTTTCGTAAATCTGGATATCTTCCTGACGCCCCGCGATCGGAATCGTCCCGGCCGTGCGAAAGATGAAATTCAGCACCGGCAGGTTGTAGATCTTGTAGTACATCACAAAGCGAATCGGCCGACGCACCGCACCACCGATCAGCAACGCATCGACGAAAGACACATGATTGCAGACCAGCAGCGCCGCGCCCTCATCGGGAATCATTTGCAGATTGCGATGCTCCACGCGGTACATGGAATGACTGAGCAGCCAGACCATGAAGCGCATGCTGAACTCGGGGACGATTTTGAAGATGTAGGCGTTGACGCCGATGTTCAACAGCGACACCACCAGGAACAGCTGCGGGATCGACAGCTTGACCAGGCTCAGCAATACGATCGAGACAATCGCCGAGACCACCATGAACAGCGCATTGAGAATGTTGTTGGCCGCAATCACCCGCGCCCGCTCGTTCTCGGGCGTGCGCGACTGGATCAGCGCGTACAGCGGCACTATATAAAAGCCGCCGAAGATCCCCAGGCCGAGAATATCGATCAACACCAGCCAGGTATGGCCAAACCCGAGGATCTCGACCCAGCCATGGCCGTCGACGCTGCCCGGAATCCCGCCGGAATGCCACCACAACAGCAACCCGAACACCGTCAGGCCGAACGAGCCGAACGGCACCAGGCCGATTTCGACTTTGCGCCCGGACAGTTTCTCGCAGAGCATCGAGCCGAGCGCGATACCTACCGAGAACACGGTGAGAATCAGCGTCACCACGGTTTCGTCGCCGTGCATCCACTCCTTGGCGTAAGCCGGGATCTGTGTCAGATAAATCGCCCCGACAAACCAGAACCATGAGTTGCCGACAATCGAGCGCGACACTGCCGGGGTTTGGCCCAGACCCAGCTTCAGGGTGGCCCAGGATTGACTGAAAATGTTCCAGTTCAGGCGCATTTCCGGCGAGGCGGCCGCAGCACGAGGGATGCTGCGGCTGGCCAGGTAACCGATGACCGCAATGCCAATGATCGCAGTGGAGACGATGGGCGCGTAATGACTGGACGACATCATGATCCCGGCGCCGATGGTGCCGGCGAGGATCGCCAGGAAGGTACCCATCTCCACCAGGCCGTTACCGCCCACCAGCTCTTCTTCGTGCAAGGCCTGGGGCAGGATCGAGTATTTCACCGGGCCGAACAGCGCCGAGTGAGTGCCCATGGCAAACAGCGCCACCAGCATCAGCGACAGGTGATCGAACATGAAACCGACCGCACCGACCGCCATGATGGCGATTTCCCCGAGCTTGATCAGACGGATCAGCGCGTCCTTGGCGAATTTTTCGCCGAACTGCCCGGCCAGCGCCGAGAACAGAAAGAACGGCAGGATGAACAGCAGCGCACACAGGTTGACCCAGATCGAGCGGTCACCGTCGATCGTCAGCTTGTACAGAATGGCGAGGATCAACGACTGTTTGAAGATGTTGTCGTTGAACGCACCCAGCGACTGTGTGATGAAAAACGGCAGGAAGCGCCGGGTGCGGAGCAAGGTGAACTGTGAGGGGTGACTCATCTTCCGTGTGTCCCTGATCTTGGGGTAGAGAGTGGCGTGGATACAGTGATTGGAATGTCGAATGTCGATCCAGGCCACACATTACCTAATCCTGGGCGGTTATTTCTTTAATCCTGCAATACAAGGCGAGACGAACAACTCGCCCCGCCACGCGCCCTGCACCGTCCGTTTGCCGACGATCAGCCACATCACCGCCAGCATCACCACCAGCGCACAGCCGAAGACACTGAAAAACCTCAGGTCCAACACGCTGGCCAACTTCAACGTCGTCAGGGCATACACGCCCAGTGGGAACGTAAAGCCCCACCAGCCGAGGTTGAACGGAATCCCCGCGCGCAGGTAGCGCACGGTGATCAGCAGCGCGATCAGCATCCACCACAACCCAAAACCCCACAGCGTGATCCCTGCCACCAGTCCCAGCCCGGCAGCGATTTCACCGACCCCGGGCAAACCGTTGGCGGCGAAGATCGCTGGTGCGTCGGCGCCCAGCAGCAACATGCCCAGCGCCCCGGTACCGATCGGGCCCAGCGCCAGCCAGCTCGAGGCAGCCATGTTTTCGTGGGGCAATTTATGCAGCGCCATGCGCAACAGCAAAATGGTCAGAATGCTGAATGCCACCGGCAGGGAAAAGGCCCAGAGTACGTAGCTGGTAACCAGCATTACCAGTTGCGAATGCGCATCGGCCAAGTGCGGCGCCAGCAGCCCGCCGCTGGCAGCAGCCACTTCCGCGGCCACCACCGGCAACAACCACACCGCCGTCATCTGATCGATGCTGTGTTCCTGACGGGTGAACATCAGGTAGGGGATCAGCACTCCACAAGCCACGGACATTGCCACGTCCAGCCACCACAGTATTTCGGCGACAGGTATCACGCCTTCGCCCCAACGCGGCAGACCGAACACCAGAAAGCCATTGATGATGGTCGCCAGGCCCATAGGGATGGTGCCGAAGAACATCGACACGGTTGAATGACCGAAAATCCGCCGCGCCTCATCAAAAAACAGCACCCAACGTGCTGTGTATAGAGCGCAGAAGACGACGAACAGTAGGATATTGAACAGCCAGAGTGCTTGCGCGATCCCGTGCACGCCGGGACTCGCCCCAGGCCATTGCGCCAGCGCCAATGCCAGCACACCGGTGCCCATGGTGGCGGCGAACCAGTTCGGGGTGAACTGGCGGATGACTTCACGCGGGTGCTGCAAATGACTGAAAGGCTTGAAACCGGCTGTAGCGGTGTTGGGGCATGTCATGGCGAACTCCTGTCCTCTTGTTGAGGTGGAATTCATGGTAGAACCGAATCGAATATCTATATAACGGGTAATATCTCTAACTGTTATCTATTTTATGAATATATCATTCATCCGACATCGGCGCGACAGACGTTGACAGGCCGCCGCAGCTTCAACCCAAGCAGCGCCCCCAGAGACAGAACGATCAACACCGCGCCATAACCATCGGTGGTTGCCACCAGGCCGAAGGTCCGTGTCAGGTTTCCCGCCAGCAACGACGGCAAGCAGAACGCCAGATAGCTGAGCACATAAAACGCCGACATCAACCCGGCCCGTTCATGGGGCAGCGCCAGCGGCACCAGACTGCGCACCGCCCCCAGGAAACCGGCGCCGAACCCGCAACCGGCTACCAGAGTGCCGAAGAAAAACAATGCCAGGCTGGCGCTATGCACCCCCAGCAAAATCAACACGAGCCCCGCTGGCAGCAAGGTGCCTCCCAATAGCAGCGCCATTGCGGCGGGACGATTGCGCAGGGTGAAGATCATCAACGCACCGGTCACCGTCAATGCCGCCACCGTCGCGCCGCCAATCAGGTTCGAGGTCGAACCCGTGGCTGTACGCACCAACGAGGGTGCCAGCGATGCGTAAAAACCGCCGAGCGCCCAGGTGGCGGAGTTGAGCGGCAACACGCGCCACAAGGTGGATCGTGCCTGGATCGGCACATGCAGGGTCGGGCGCAGCGACGCCCAGGCACCCGCTTGTGGACTGACGGTTTCGGGCAGGCGCCAGACGTACAATGCTTGCATCACGAACAGCGCGAGCAGCACCCAATAGGTCAACTGCAATGGCAGCGGCGCAAATTCGGCCAACAAGCCGCAGCCCATGGCCCCGAACGCCATGCCCAGTAATGGCGCGACACTATTGACCAACGGCCCTTGCTGACGATCGGTATCCAGCAGCGCCGCACTCAGCACGGTGGTGGCCATTCCCGTTGCAAACCCCTGAAGCACCCGCGCACCGACCAACCACGCCACGCTGTCAGCATTGATAAACAGCAACATCGCCAGGACGTTAAGCAATACGGCGGTGAAGATCACCGGTTTGCGCCCCAGATGATCCGAAAGCGAACCGACCGTCAGCAGCGCCACCAGCAAGCTGATGGCGTACACACCGAAAATAACGGTCAGGGTCGCTGCCGAGAACTGCAGGTGCTCCTGATACAAGTGATACAACGGCGTCGGGGCAGTGGAAGCCGCGAGAAAACTGAGTAAGGTAATCGCCAGAAAACACAGGCTGGAACGCTGGGACGCAGAACGGTTCGACGTTGAATAGAGCATTACACACTCCGCAAAAGCTATTTTTTTGCTTTTGCGGAGTGTGCTACTGGTTAAAGCTTAAAGCAAATTCTTTGTGTTAAGGTCGGATGCATGGCTATTAAAGAAGGTTTACGCCCGGGTGGCCGTAGCGCCCGGGTGCAAGAGTCGATTCATTCGGCCGTTCGTGACCTGCTCCAGGAGCAGGAGCGCTCAACCGTGACCGTCCCGCAAATCGCCGCCCGTGCGGGGGTCACGCCGTCGACCATTTACCGGCGCTGGGGTGACTTGTCGGCGCTGCTGGCCGACGTGGCCCTCGCGCGCATGCGTCCCGACAGCGAGCCGGCCAACACTGGCAGCTTGCGCGGTGACGTGCTGGCCTGGGCGGAGCAGTATCTGGACGAGATGAGCTCCGAACCCGGGCGCAACATGCTGCGCGACGTGCAAAGCAGCACCCTGCCGATTTATTGTGCGACGATCATTGCCGGGCAGTTGCAGACGATTCTGGATCGGTATCCCGATCAGCCGAAGCCGGGCGTCGATAGATTGATCAATCTGGTGGCGGCGCCGACGGTGTTTCGTATCCTGTTTTCGCCAGCTCCGCTGGAGGTTGAGGAATTGCGTCGGTTGATCGAGATAGCGTTCAGTCAGTAAGGCCGCTATCGCGGGCAAGCCCGCTCCCACAGGGATCTTCGGTGTGCACACTATTTGCCATACACAAAGGAGACCACTGTATGTGCACACTATTTGCCACACAGAGACCACTGTGGGAGCGGGCTTGCCCGCGATGAGGCCGGCACAGTCACCAAAAATCTGACGGCCACTCAGCGTGCGACACCCCGCCACGTCACGACCTTGGTCGACACTGACTAACGCCGGCGCTCGTGCGAGACTGTCTGACCGGGCGGGAGTCCCGGGTGTCTTTTGTCTGGAGTTCCCATGACGCTGTCCAGCGGGCTGATCGCCACCGTCGCCCTGGCCTATATGGCCATCCTGTTCGCCATCGCCTTCTACGGTGACCGGCGCAGTGCGCCCTTGCCACCGCGCGTGCGTGCCTGGGTGTACAGCCTGTCGCTGGCGGTCTATTGCACCAGCTGGACCTTCTTCGGCGCCGTGGGCCAGGCCGCCGAACAACTCTGGTCATTCCTGCCGATCTACCTCGGGCCGATCCTGCTGCTGGTCTGCGCGCCGTGGGTCCTGCAAAAAATGGTGATGATCAGCAAGCAGGAGAACATCACCTCCATTGCCGACTTCATCGCCGCGCGGTATGGCAAGTCCCAGGCGCTGGCCGTGGTGGTGGCGCTGATCTGCCTGGTCGGTGTGCTGCCCTATATCGCGCTACAGCTCAAGGGCATCGTGCTCGGGGTGAACCTGCTGATCGGCGCGGGCGCGGACGCCACGGGCACTCGCGCCCAGGATACGGCGCTGGTCGTGTCGCTGGTGCTGGCGCTGTTTACCATCGTCTTCGGTACCCGCAACCTCGACGCCACGGAACACCACCGCGGCATGGTGCTGGCGATCGCGTTCGAATCGCTGGTCAAGCTCTTCGCGTTTCTCGCGGTCGGCGCGTTCGTGACCTACGGCCTCTACGACGGTCCCGACGACCTGTTCGATCAGGCCATGCTCGCCCCACGCCTGGAGGAATACTGGAAGGAAACCATCAACTGGCCGTCGATGGTGGTCCAGACCGGTGTGGCGATGATGGCGATCATCTGCCTGCCCCGACAGTTCCATGTGACGGTCGTCGAAAACATCGACCCCCAGGATCTACGCTTGGCCAAATGGGTGTTCCCGGCTTATCTGGCGCTGGCGGCTTTGTTTGTCGTCCCGATCGCCCTCGCCGGTCAGATGCTTCTGCCCAGCTCGGTCTTGCCGGACTCTTTCGTCATCAGCCTGCCCCTGGCGCAGTCTCACCCGGCCCTGGCATTGCTGGCGTTTATCGGGGGTGCCTCGGCGGCGACCGGCATGGTGATCGTCGCCAGCGTGGCGCTGTCGACCATGGTCTCCAACGACATGCTGCTGCCGTGGTTGCTGCGACGCAACAACGCCGAGCGGCCGTTCGAAGTGTTCCGCCAGTGGATGCTCTCGGTGCGCCGGGTCACCATCGTGGTGATTTTGCTGCTGGCCTACGTCAGCTATCGCCTGCTGGGCTCGACCGCAAGCCTGGCAACCATCGGCCAGATTGCCTTCGCCGCCGTGACCCAACTGGCCCCGGCCATGCTCGGCGCGCTGTACTGGAAACAGGCCAACCGTCGGGGTGTATTCGCCGGCCTCGCCGCCGGGACGTTCCTCTGGTTCTACACCCTGATTCTGCCAATTGCCGCCCACAGCCTGGGGTTGTCCTTGAGCAGTTTCCCGGGCCTGACCTGGCTGCACAGCAATCCGCTGCACCTGCCGATCACCCCACTGACCCAAGGCGTGGTGCTGTCCCTGGCGGGCAATTTCACCCTGTTTGCCTGGGTGTCGGTGCTGTCGCGCACCCGGGTTTCGGAACACTGGCAGGCCGGTCGCTTCATCGGCCAGGAAATCAGCGCCCGCCCCAGCTCCCGCTCCATGCTGGCGGTACAGATCAACGATTTGCTGCAATTGGCGGCCCGTTTCGTCGGTGAAGAACGCGCCCGTCAGAGTTTCATCCGTTTTGCCTACCGCCAGGGCAAAGGCTACAACCCGAACCAGAACGCCGACGGTGAATGGATCGCCCACACCGAGCGCCTGCTGGCCGGTGTGCTTGGCGCCTCCTCGACTCGCGCAGTGGTGAAGGCAGCCATCGAAGGTCGGGAAATGCAACTTGAAGATGTCGTGCGGATCGCCGACGAAGCCTCGGAAGTGCTGCAATTCAACCGCGCCCTGCTGCAAGGCGCGATCGAGAACATCACCCAGGGCATCAGCGTGGTCGACCAGTCACTGCGGCTGGTGGCGTGGAACCGGCGCTACCTGGAGTTGTTCAATTATCCGGACGGCTTGATCAGCGTCGGGCGACCGATTGCCGACATCATTCGCTACAACGCTGAACGCGGCCTGTGCGGGCCCGGCGAAGCGGAAGTACACGTCGCCCGCCGCCTGCACTGGATGCGACAAGGTCGCGCCCATACTTCGGAAAGGTTGTTCCCCAATGGACGGGTGATCGAGCTGATCGGCAACCCGATGCCGGGCGGTGGTTTCGTCATGAGTTTCACCGACATCACCGCGTTCCGCGAGGCCGAACAGGCGCTGACCGAAGCCAACGAAGGCCTGGAGCGACGAGTCACCGAGCGGACCCACGAACTCTCGCAGCTCAACGTGGCCCTGACCGAAGCCAAGGGCACCGCCGAGTCGGCCAACCAGTCGAAAACCAGGTTCCTGACAGCGGTCAGCCATGACTTGATGCAACCGCTGAACGCGGCGCGGCTGTTCTCCGCCGCCCTGACTCACCAGGACGACGGCTTGTCCAGCGAGGCGCAAAAACTGGTGCATCACCTGGACTCGTCCCTGCGCTCGGCCGAAGACCTGATCAGCGACCTGCTGGACATTTCCCGCCTGGAAAACGGCAAGATCAACCCTGATCCCAAGCCATTTGTGCTCAATGAGTTGTTTGACACCCTCGGGGCCGAGTTCAAGGCGCTGGCCAGGGACCAGGGGCTGAAATTCCGAGTCAGGGGCAGTACGTTACGGGTCGACAGCGACATCAAACTGTTGCGCCGGATCTTGCAGAACTTCCTGACCAACGCGCTGCGCTACGGCAAAGGGCCGGTGTTGTTGGGGGTTCGGCGGCGCAGGGGCGAATTGTGCCTGGAGGTCTGGGACCGTGGCCCGGGAATTCCGGAAGATAAGCGGCAGGTGATTTTCGAAGAATTCAAACGCCTCGACAGCCACCAGACCCGCGCCGAGAAAGGCCTTGGCCTCGGTCTGGCGATTGCTGACGGCTTATGTCGCGTGCTGGGCCACACCTTGCAAGTCCGCTCCTGGCCGGGTCGCGGCAGCGTGTTCAGCGTCACCGTGCCGTTGGCTCGGGCGCAAACTGCGATGCCGACCAAGGTCGTCGAACTCAACGGCAAACCATTGAGCGGCGCGCAGGTGCTGTGTATCGATAACGAAGACAGCATCCTGATCGGCATGAACAGCTTGCTGACACGCTGGGGTTGCCAGGTCTGGACCGCACGCAACCGCGATGAATGCGCGGCGCTGCTCAGCGATGGGGTGCGTCCGCAACTGGCACTGGTGGATTACCACCTGGACCATGGCGAGACCGGGACCGAGCTGATGGCATGGTTACGGACGCGCTTGGGCGAACCGGTGCCGGGCGTGGTGATCAGTGCCGACGGGCGACCCGAAATGGTGGCGCAGGTGCATGCAGCCGGGCTGGATTACCTGGCCAAACCGGTGAAACCGGCGGCGTTGCGGGCGTTGTTGAGTCGGCATTTGCCGTTGTAGTGTGATATTTGGGAGCGGTGTCGCCCCCGAAAAGATCGCAGCCTGCGGCAGCCCCTACATTGACCGCGTGCAAACCCGATCCCGTAGGAGCTGCCGCAGGCTGCGATCTTTTGATCTTTTTGATCTTTACTCCGGCAACTCGGCCAGGCCATCCACATCCGTCATCGCCCGCTCCAGCAGATCTGCCGGCAGGCTCTTGCTCGCCCGCGCCCCCAGCAACTTGAGCTGCTCACTGCGACTCACCAGGTTGCCACGCCCCTCCGTCAGCTTGTTGCGCGCGGAGCTGTAGGCCTTGTCCAGTTGTTGCAAGCGATTGCCGACTTCATCCAGATCCTGAATGAACAACACGAACTTGTCGTACAGCCACCCGGCTCGCTCGGCGATTTCCCTGGCGTTCTGGCTTTGGCGCTCTTGTTTCCACAGGCTGTCGATGACACGCAGAGTCGCCAGCAGCGTCGTCGGGCTGACGATCACGATATTGCGGTCGAAAGCCTCCTGAAACAGCGTCGGCTCAGCCTGCAACGCTGCGGAAAACGCCGCTTCGATCGGGACGAAGAGCAAGACGAAATCCAGGCTGTGCAAACCGTCGAGCCGCTTGTAATCCTTGCCGGACAGGCCTTTGACATGATTGCGCAGCGACAGCACATGTTGCTTGATGGCGATCTGGCCGATGGCATCGTCTTCGGCCGCCACGTATTGCTGATAGGCCGTGAGGCTGACTTTGGAGTCGACCACCACCTGCTTGTCGCCCGGCAGATAAATGATCACGTCCGGCTGGAATCGCTCACCGTCCGGGCCCTTGAGATTGACCTGGGTCTGGTATTCGCGCCCCTTCTCCAGGCCCGCATGTTCCAGCACCCGCTCAAGAATCAGTTCGCCCCAGTTGCCCTGGGTCTTCTGCCCTTTCAAGGCCCGGGTCAGGTTGGTTGCTTCATCGCTCAGTCGCAGGTTCAGCTGCTGCAGCCGCTCCAGCTCCTTCGCCAGGGAGAAACGCTCACGGGCTTCGGCCTGATAACTTTCCTCCACGCGTTTTTCGAAGGACTGGATGCGTTCCTTCAAAGGATCCAGCAACTGCCCCAGACGCTGCTGACTGGTTTCGGCAAAACGCTGCTCACGCTCGTCGAAAATTTTGCCGGCCAGCTCCGCAAACTGTGCGCGCAGCTCGTCTCGCGAGCCTTGCAGGTCACTGAGACGCTGCTGATGGCTTTCCTGCTGCTCACGCAGCTCGGCGTTGAGCGAGGCGGTCTGGGCGTCCAGACGACGTAACTCGGCTTCTTTGCCGGCGCGTTCCAGGTTCCAGGCGTGGGCGGCATCGCGGGCGTCGTCACGCTCGATCTGCAGCAGTTCGACTTCACGGCGCACGGCGGCCAGGTCCGCTTGCCGGGCGGTGTTGGCCTGGCCCAGATCGGCAATTTCATCGCGGCAGGCTTCGAGTTGGGCGTTCAGTCCATCCTGGGCCAGATGGGCCGTAGTCAGGCGCTCTTCCAGCAAGGCGACTTCTGACTGCATGGCGCTCGCCCGGCGCTGTAATTGCCAGGCCAATACCAGCAACGGCAGCGCAGCACCCGCCAGACCGAGCAATGCGCTGGTCAAGTCCATAGCCATAGCCACTCCTGCCAATTCAATAAAACTTGAAGGTTAACCAAGGCGTCAGGTCTTGGACAGCTCAGTCTTCGATCAGACCCAGTTCCTGCAGGGCGCGTCGATCCCCTGCCCGCGCAGCCTGGCGCAGCAGGTCCTGACCGATTCGGCGATCCCGGGCATTGCCGCACTCGCGGCACATCAACTGGCCGAGACGGCTTTGCGCGGCGACGACGCCGTCACGGGCCGGTTGCTTGAGCAAACGTCCGGCGAAGTGTTTAACGTTGGTGTTTTCACCCAGACGCGGGCTGTCCAGCAACCACTCGGCCACGCGCATCGAAAAACGCTTGGGCGGGGTAACACTGGCGGGTGTGGAAGTTACTGAGATTGATACTGAGCGAAACTTCATAAAGCACTGTGGGACAGATCGGAAGGCGCGCCACTCTACTCTTTTTTTCCTACAGGTAAAGCCTAAAAAACCCAGCACGCCCGTCCTAGAGCAAGCGCTCGGGACAATCCACAGAAGCTGTGGATAACTCAGTGGACAACCGCCCTTGAACTCTCGCAAAGCCCTATGGAATGGGGCCCGCAGTCAAACTGACGATTTTTTCACCAGTAAAAAAAAGCGATGTTTTTCATTGACTTAAATTTTGGATACAGGCACCCACCAGGGTTGAAGGCAAGATGACAGTGGGGTGACAGCCCGCGCAACTGATGTGCACAAGTACCTTTCAGGCAGTTATATCGGTGCGTTTTTTCGGAGCATTTTCGTGTCAGTCCTGGGGATAAAACCCTGGCAAACCCGTGATCCAGGCCAGTGCAAACTCGACGAACGACGGCAACCGATTGTCGGAATCTGTGCTATTACAGAGCGAGATCGCCGGTCTTGAGCTTCTCTTGATGCCCGACTCGCAAGGCGGAAAAAGCGATTGCAGGCATCTTTTTTGCCAGGACACTTCCCTTTGTCAAACCAATCCGTTACTATCCGCGGCGTTAGTACCAAGCTGAAAGTCAATTCTGGTCGAACACTCCCCCCGGTCAACCTTCCCCCAGGAAGCCTCTACCGAAAAAGCGGGATCGACCACCTCGATGGTTTCCAGGTAATCCTTACGTCAACACAGCCTTTGAATCGAAAGCAAAGGGTGTTGCGAAGTTCACTTACTCTGACCGAACCAACCTGCAAATTGATCAGGATCTTCACCCCGGGCCCAGAACCTTTGCCCTTGATGTGTTGCCTGCCCTCCTAAGTACCTACCTGCCAGCCCAAGCGCGCCAATTATCAGCGCTTCAAACTGGCTGCTTTGTTCCAGTCGGGTTCTTCGTTCGACCAACGGTGGTCGTCGTCACTGGAACGTTTTAATTTTGCACGGCTCTTATCCGTGTCGCTTGTAGGAACACCCAATGACTATGTCTACTCAAATCCACACCCAGGATGCTATCCGCACCCTGACCAACGCTTTTGCACCGATGAACTGCCTGATCATGGCCGCTCGCAAAGGCTGCTTCAGCTTCACCCTGGTCAACGAACACGGCATCGCCCGTCACAGCGAACGCCTGTACCCCGATCAATACTCCAGCGCCGAGCCGCTGCAGGCCGTGATCGAGCGTACCCGTCAGGCACTGGTTGCCTGATACGCCAGTAAGACTGAGAACCGTAAAAGCCCTGCTCAAAAAGCAGGGTTTTTTATTGCCCGATATTTCCCATTACGTCGCCACTGCCTAAGCACTAACCGGTCTAAAGGTTATAACTCGAAGCCGGAAATATTTTAAAAACAGTCCTTTACAGCGCGAATATGACACTACACTTCAACTCAAGCGGCCTGTTCCGCTTCCGGCGAGCCTGAGTCGATCCACTGCTGCCAAGGCCCCCTTCAGGACTCGCCGACTACTTCGCGTTTCGAGGGTGTTATGGGTATCGCTGCCAGCGAACTGTGCCGTTATGTGATCCGTCCGACATTGATTTACCTCGGGCGCCATAGCGCAACTGCCGAATCCCTGCTGCTGGGCATTGCCGCCAGCCAGTCTGCCCTGGGTTCCGCCCTGCATGACCGCCGTGGACACGGCCTGTACCGAATTGCCGAACTCCGCCACCAGGCGCTCTGGGACCACTACCTGGCACTGGACCCGGAACGCGCCAGCCTGGTTCGCGGCCTGGCCAGCCAGCATGCATTTCTCAGTAGCCCGCACCTGGAATTGACCGTCAACCTGCGTTACGCCACCGCCATCGCCTGGCTGCTGGTAGAAGAACAAAATACTCCGCTCCCCGAAGCTGCAGACGACTTGATGGGAATGGCGCGCATCTGGCGCCAGACTTTCCAACCTCAAGGACGCCTGCGTGACTTCACCTTCGCCTGGCAAACCTGTGTTTCACCGCTGAATCAGGTTGCCTGCTGACCCTCCTTTTCGAAAGATCGTGCAACATGTCGCGAATCTGGTCGGATTGTCCTACAAAACCGCTCTAAATCAAGCGTTACAGGCTATAGCGCCCGGACGAAATTCTTGGTAATTTTCGCCCCGGTGATCACCAGGAGTTCTAATAATGAAAAAAGTAATGCTCAAAACCACCATTAGCCTCGCCGTTGCCTTGGCATCCACCCAGATCTTTGCAAGTGGCTTCGCCCTCAACGAACAAAGCATCAGCGGGATGGGTACAGGTTTTGCCGGGCGATCTTCTTCTGCCGACGACGCATCCACCATTTTTGGCAACCCTGCCGGCATGTCTCGCCTCAAACGCGAACAAGTGACCGGCGGTGTTGCATTTATCGATGCACACACTGACATCAGTGATGCCAGCTCCCGTCCAAATGGTGGCACCAACAAAGGTGACATGGTCCCTTTCATGGGCGTGCCCATGGGCTACTACGTAAAGCCAATCGATGACCAGTGGGCATTCGGCATCGGCGTGTACGCTCCATTCGGCCTGGTGACCGATTACGAGAACGGCTTTGCCGGCCGTTACTTCGGCAGCAAGAGCGAAGTCAAGATCGTCACCCTCCAGCCAACCGTCAGCTACGCCTTCAACGACAAGGTTTCCATCGGTTTCGGCCCGACCATCAACCGCATCGACGGCAAGCTGGAATCGAACCTGTCGCTCGACCCGCGCGCGCCGGATGGCGAAGTCAAGATCAAGGGTGACGATACGGCGCTGGGCTACAACGTGGGTATCCTGGTTCAAGCCACCGACAGCACCAGCGTCGGCCTGACCTACCACTCGAAAGTGAAGTACAAGCTTGATGGCGATACCAAGGTCAACTACGGCCTCCTCGGCGCCCTGGGTCAGAACCCGAACCAGAAGTTCGACGCTTCGCTGGACATCACTACCCCTGAATCGGTCGACTTCTCGGTTACCCACAAACTGGACGACCAGTGGACCCTCTACGCAGGCAGCACCTGGACTCGCTGGAGTCGCCTGAAAGAAATCTCCGTCGAGAACGAAGGCGTTCCTGCCGCTCTGGCCGCACGCGGCTTCGGCACCATCACCGAAGAGCAGAACTGGCACGACACCTGGGCTCACGCTATTGGCGCGTCCTACCAGTTGAACAAGCAATGGGTACTGCGTACCGGTCTGTCCGTTGACCAGGCGCCGACCAACAACGAAAACCGCTCCCCACGCATCCCGACTGGCGATCGCACAATCTTCAGCCTCGGTGCTGGCTGGAGCCCAACCGACGACCTGACCATCGACGTGGCGTATTCGTACCTGCGTGAAGAGTCGGTCAAGGTCAACGACAACAACGGCCGCCAGGCCTACGACGCCAAGTATGAAAACTATGCGAATGGTTTCGGTGTAGGCGCGACCTACCGTTTCTGATGATTCTCGGCGAGCCTGAACCCCTCGCCGCCTGAATTGAAAAAGCCCCGCGCTCTTGTACAGAGGCGGGGCTTTTTATTGGACGGTGATCGCCCCCCCCCTGTAGGAGCTGGCTTGCCAGCGAAGGCGATATTCCATCCAACATTAACGGTGACTGATACACCGCTTTCGCTGGCAAGCTGAACTGGCCTAATAATTCCGGACACCTCTTAAGGGCGATATGATTTCGCCAATTTGGAGGCTCCATGAAAGAAAGAAAGGTCTATTCCCGCGAGTTCAAGCATCGTGCGGCTAGCATGTTGATTGATGACGATTGTTCGGTCCAGGAAGTCTGCGCGTCGCTGGACATCAGTGCCACCGCGTTACGACGGTGGGTCGACCAGGTTCGCAAGGAACAAAAGGGGCAGCCGGTTGCAAACGGGTGGTCAAGTGGAGTGCAATATTCCAATTGGTATTCCAACTAAAAATTAAAATTATTAATGTTATAGATCAATAACTTACCAAACTGATTCAAATTACCCCGGACCAATTTGTCTTCCCAGGAAGACCCGAAAAATCCGTAAAACATAGATAAATCAAAGCCGTACGGATTTTTTGTTGTCCGCGCTTCCCCACCTGCCTCCGGGCCTCCCACATGGCTATCACCTTTTTGAGTGATTGGCATAAAGCTTTGATACAAAGGGACCGACGGCGTGTAAAGAAATAGTAAATTTTCGCCCCACAGTCAGCCGTGCAATACATGTAGATATTGAATCTGGGGTAGCATCCCGCACCTGAATCGGCTCTCGCAGAAAAGAGCCTCTTGCTCCCGGGTTCGCGCCCAGCATGCAGGGTTGTGTGCTGGAATACGGCTGAATTTACCGTGCCTGTGAGCTACGGTTGTACCTATTTTGAGAAGCGGCCCTCGATGCGCGTAAGCTCTCGCCCATGCCTCCCGACCTTGCTGGCGACCGTTAAATGAAATCATTGCTTCATCCAGCCAGGGCTGTCGCTCTGGTTTTTCTGGCCGCAATACTCGTCGGCAGCGCCCTTCTGATGCTCCCGATATCCCACGCCGAAGGTAGTGCTACGCCCTGGGTGACTGCATTTTTTACAGCGGTATCGGCCGTATGCGTTACCGGGCTGGTAGTGGTGGACACCGGTACTTACTGGTCAACCTTTGGTCAGTCGGTGATTCTGCTGCTGTTCCAGCTAGGCGGCTTCGGCATGATGACTGTGGCGACCTTGCTGGGCTTGATGGTCAATAGCTCCTTTCGTCTGCGCACCAAAATGATTGCCCAGTTCGAGTCACGTTCATTGAGGTTGGGCGACATTGCCAGCGTGGCCAAACTCGTGCTTGTGGTGACATTTGCCCTGGAGCTCATTATTGCCCTGTCGCTCACCCTCCGATTACACCTGGCCTATGACCTGCCATGGGCTGAAGCGGCGTGGAGCGGTCTGTTTCATGCCGTATCGGCATTCAATAACGCGGGCTTCTCCATCCATCCGGACAGCCTGATGCGCTATGCCACAGATGCATTTATCTTGCTACCGGTCATGACCGCAATTGTTATCGGTGGTATCGGCTTTCCCGTCCTGCATGACTTGCGTCGCAGATTCAACGATCCCCGCCATTGGTCACTGCATACCAAATTCACTCTGATTGGCACGGCAATACTGCTGCTGGGCGGTTTTTTCACTTTGCTGGTGTTTGAGTGGTCTAACTCGGCAACACTCGGCCCCATGCCCTTTGCCGATAAAGCTCTCTCGGCGGCATTTGCTTCTGTTTCTGCACGTACAGCCGGGTTTAACTCGATTGATATCGGCGCGCTGACCCAAGAGAGTTGGGCAATACACTACTTCCTGATGTTTGTGGGGGGCGGTAGCGCGGGAACCGCTGGCGGTGTCAAAGTCGGTACCGCCGCCATCCTGGCCATACTGATTATTGCTGAAATTCGAGGTCACAGTGACAGTGAGGCATTTGGCCGGAGAGTCGGCGCCTCAGCGCAACGCCAAGCCATCACGGTGCTCATGCTTGGCAGCGCCATGATTGTGTTGGGGACGCTGTTCATCTTGCGCGAAACTGATTTCCCCACCGACCAGGTCATATTCGAAGTCATCTCTGCGTTTGGCACGGTCGGCCTGTCCACCGGAATCACCGGCAATCTACCTGAGTCGAGCCAATTGATGCTAACTCTGCTGATGTATGTCGGGCGGGTCGGCACCATCACGCTTGCGGCGTCACTGGCCCTCGGCGAGCACCGCATGCCCTATCGCTATCCAGAGGAGCATCCAATTGTTGGCTAAGTTTCTGTTTACGGAGCAGTTTTCTTTTTCCAAAGGCGATAGCGTTGTGGTGATCGGCCTCGGTCGCTTCGGCAGTTCTGTGGCCCAATCGTTGATGCGGTTGGGCCATGACGTCATGGGCATCGACAGGGATGCTGAACCTGTCCATGACTGGGCTGATCTCTTGACTCACACAGTCCAGGCCGACTCCACCAACATCACGGTCTTGCGCCAACTGGGCGTTGCCGACTTTGCCCATGCCATCGTGGGGATCGGTACCGACCTGGCGGCCAGCCTGATGACCATCATGGCGTTGACCGAACTGGGCATCCAGGATATCTGGGTCAAAGCACTGACTGCCGAACATGGACATCTTGCTCAGCGTATTGGCGCCCATCACGTTGTCTACCCGGAGGCGGATATGGGGGAACGTGTCGCGCACCTCATTACCGGGCGGATGATTGATTTCATCGAGTTTGATGACGGCTTTGCAATCGCCAAAATTCACGCCCCGCTGCCGACTCAAAACAACACACTTGCCGACGCCAATATTCGTGAAAAATATGGCGTAACGGTCGTAGGACTCAAGCGCGCCAACGAAGACTTCCAGCATGCCACACCTGGCACCCTGATCCTGCCGGGCGATCTACTCATCGTCTCTGGCTCGACTCATCTGATTCAGAAATTTGCGAGCCGCTCAAAATGATCAGAGGGGCCTCCTGGTGGCCCCGCGTGAGTCGTGCTGGCCTCGATAAATCTGTGCGTGCGCTTCTGGCCGTTCTCGGCCGGTCGTCACTACGGCGCGTGCTGGTTAAGTCGAATGCAAACGGTTGGTCAGCACGAATGCAATTGACTGGTCAGTGGCAATGCAAATGGGTGGTCAAGTCCATGCAATTGCGCAAGTCATTCCCGACCGCCATCCTGTGCCGCGTTTTCGATGTAAAGCGCAGCAGTTTTTATGAGTGGATTCAGCGGCGCGCCAAGCCAAGGATCAGACGCGAAGAACTCAGAGGGAAAGTGATCGAGTTGCACAGCGAAAGCCGGGAAGATCTGGTGTGGCGACGTTACCAGCTTGATGGTAGGCAAGCGCTGGGTTCATCTGGCCATCGTGATCGACTTGTTTGCTCGCCGGGTCATTGGTTGGGCATTTTCTCTGGTCAATGACGCCAACCTGGTTAGCAAGGCGCTACACATGGCGACAGCGTTTCGAACATGCACTCCGGGATTGATGTAGTGCTTCACCGTGACCGGTGTCCGGGATTACTTGACCAGTTCAGCTTGCCAGCGAAGGCGATATTCCATCCAACATTAACGGTGACTGATACACCGCTTTCGCTGCGGTGCGGCGATCCGACAAGCCAGCTCCTACAGCGGGGGGTCGATCAGGGTTGCGAAGCCAGGGCTTTCTCCACGGCTTCGATGAATTCCGGGTCGTCAGGCTTGGTCAGGCTGGAGAAATCGGCGATCACCTTGCCCTGGCGATCGACCACGTATTTGTAAAAATTCCACTTTGGCGCACTGCTTTGTCTGGCCAGGACCTTGAACAGGTGGGTCGCGTCGTCGCCGCGGACTTTTTGCGGCTCGGTCATGGTGAAGGTCACGCCGTAGTTCACGTAGCAGACCTTGGCGGTCTCTGCGCCATCCTTGGACTCCTGCTTGAAGTCATTGGACGGAACGCCGATCACCTCCAATCCCTGATCCTTGTAACGCTGATTCAGCGCCTCAAGGCTTTTGAACTGCGGAGCGAAACCACAGAAGCTCGCCGTATTGACTACCACCAGCGGCTTGCCGGCGAAGCGCTGGCACAAGTCAATGGATTCCTTGGCGCGCAGCTTGGGCAGCGAACCTTGCAAAAGGTCCGGGCACTCTGCCGCTTGAGCCAACCCGGTAAACGCTACCAGTAACGCAGGAACTGCCAACCAGCGCATCAGCATGTCGGTGCATCCTTGAGAGTTCGTCAAAAACGAAGTTACTCGCCCTGACATCCTGCTAGCAAGCACCCATGCCCAACTGCATCAAGGCCAACCCGCCCTGATGCCATCCCCACCATGCCAGGGTCAGCAGCAAGGCGCCGACGGCCGTCAGCGCAATCCGCGGCCAGAGCCTGTTCATATCGCACTCATCCGGGTTTGCAGGCGCGCCACCGGCCGCTCACGCACCGGCCAGTTCAGGGCGGCGGCCAACAGGCTCAAGAGAATCGCTACCTGCCAGATCAAGTCGTAACTCCCGGTTCGGTCATACACCACCCCACCCAACCAGCCACCGAGGAACGACCCGAGCTGGTGGAACAGGAACACAATCCCGCCGAGCATGGACAGATTTCGTACACCGAACAAGGTCGCGACCGTGCCGTTGGTCAAGGGCACTGTCGACAGCCACAGGAAACCCATCGCCATGCCAAACAGATAGGCGCTGGTCGTCGTCACCGGCGCCCACAGGAACAACCCGATCACCACCGCCCGCAGCAAGTACAGACCGGTGAGCAAGCGCGGCTTGGACATCCGCCCGCCGAGCCAGCCCGCCGTGTAGGTACCGAAGATGTTGAACAGCCCGATCAGCGCCAGCACTGTCGTACCGACGGTGGCTGGAAGATGCTGGTCCACCAGATAAGCCGGCAAGTGCACGCCGATGAACACCACCTGGAAGCCGCAGACAAAAAAACCGAACGCCAGCAGCCAGAAGCCCGAATGGGAGCAGGCTTCGTGCAGTGCTTCGGACAGGGTTTGTTCATGACCGAGGACCGGCAACGGTTTGTCCTTGAGCATAGTCACAAGAGGCACGATCAGCGCCACCAGCAGGCCCAGCACCAGCAATGCCGCGGACCAGCCCAGCCAGCCGATCAATCCCAGCGTGCCGGGCAACATGGCGAACTGGCCGAAAGAGCCGGCGGCACTGGCGATGCCCATGCCCATGCTGCGTTTCTCCGGCGGCACCGCGCGCCCCACCACGCCGAGAATCACCGAGAACGAAGTGCCCGACAGACCGATACCGATCAACAGACCGGCACTGAGCGACAAGGTCACGGCCGAGTCGGACAGGCCCATGAACACCAGACCCAAGGCATACAGGACTCCGCCGATCGCCACCACTTTCGCCGCACCGAAGCGGTCGGCCAACGCACCGGTGAAAGGCTGCGCCAACCCCCAGATCAGGTTCTGCAAGGCGATGGCGAAGGCAAATGTCTCGCGACCCCAACCGAACTCGGCACTCATCGGCGCCAGAAACAGCCCGAAGCCATGCCGTACGCCCAGAGACAACGCGAGAATCAGCGCACTCCCCAACAGCACCCATCCGCACGTACGCCACATCGATGTCATTCTTGTTCTCCAGTTGCGGGTATATACCCGCTTAAAATCGGAAAAACCGGCTTCAAGCCAGTTCATCCAGCAGCTTCAACAAGGTTTCGCGTTTTTCAGCACCCAGTCGATCCACCAGGCGCTGTTGCGCGGACTCCCAGGCCGGCAAAGCCGCTTTCAGGCGTTCCGCGCCGGCCTCGGTGAGCTTGACGATGCGATTTCGCATGTCTGCGCCTTCGACCAGCATGACCAGCCCTTCGCCCTCCAGCACCCGCAGATTACGCCCCAGGGTGCTGCGGTCCAGTCCCATGGCCTCGGCCAGGGTGGAAATACTCGGTTGATCCAGACGCTGCAGATTGCACAGCAGAGAATACTGGGCAACGTTGATCCCGAAGCCATCGAGAGCGCCGTCGTAGTGCCTGCTGACGCCACGGGCGGCGCGACGCAGGTTGATGCATAAACATTGGGAATCAAGCATGGTGCGTGTATATACCCGCGAGTGTGTTAAATCAAGTTACAGATGGGTTTATTCAGTAACTGGGCCGCGTCTGGTCGATCGCAATCGCGAGCAAGCTCGCTCCCACAGTTGATCGGCGTCAAGCACAAACGCTATGGCCGCTGAAGATCCAATGTGGGAACGAGCTTGCTCCGGGCGGCGTTCCGACGATAGGGCCAGAACATTCACCACAATCCCATCAGACTAAAGCCAAGCCCACTAGCAACGCTACTTCCAGCAGCTCCAGCAACGCCCCCGCCGTATCGCCCGTCGTCCCGCCCAATCGCCGCAGCATCACCTGCCGCAACCAGGCAAATACCAGCGCTGCCAGCACAACGGCCAAAACACCATTCAGACCCGCAACCAGCACACAGCCCAATGCACTCGCCGCCAACACCTGCATGCCCGCCCGACGCGGCAAATAATCAGCCAGCGCCTGCCCCAAACCACCGGGACGCACATAAGGTGTAGTCAGGAACAACCCCAGCATCGCGCCACGGCCAATCAATGGAACAATGATCAAGGCAACGCTGTGTGGCTGCTCGAGCAACGCCAGCAACGCGGCGAATTTGAGCAGCAGCACCAGCACCAGCGTCACCACCGCGATCGGCCCGCTGCGAGGGTCCTTCATGATCGTCAGTGTGCGCTCACGGTCGCCAAACCCGCCGAGCCAGGCGTCGGCGCTGTCGGCCAGGCCGTCGAGGTGCAACGCCCCGCTGAGCAACACCCACACCGTCAGCAACAGCGCCGCGTGCAGCAACAGCGGCGTACCCAGCAACAATCCGTTCAGCGCCCAAAGAATCACGCCGAACAGTAAACCGACCAGCGGATAAAACAGCAGCGATCGACCGAGTTCCCGAGGCGCCGGCATGCCGGGCAGACGAATCGGCAGACTGCTCAGGAACTGCAGGGCGATCCAGAACGGCAGCATGTTCAGCTCGCTTCCGTTAACAAGCCGTCGGACCCGATGGCCAGCGAGAACAACGCACCATGACCGACTTCAACATTGAGCAACTGTTCACGCGGCAAGCCCCGCGCCTGGGCCAGTAACAAACGCATCACACCGCCATGGCTGATCAGCAATACCCGCTGACCCGCGCAGGTCGCCTGCAAACGCCCGACCCCTGCCAACACGCGCGTCGAAAAATCCTCGACCCGCTCACCCTCAGGCGGCGTAAACGCATAAGGATCGGCCCAGAACAAACCCAAGGCTTCGGCATCGGTCTCCATCAGCGTCGCGGCGCTCTGCCCTTCCCAGGCACCGAAATGCAACTCCTGAAGATCTTTGTCCAATTGCACGGGCAAACCCAGTCGTGCTCCGAGCTCTTCGGCGAACCGTGAACAGCGTTGCAAAGGTGAGCTGACCAGGCGATCCCAAGGTCCTTGCTCGACGACCGCCGCGCGCATCTGCGCCCAGCCCTTATCGGTCAGCGCATCGTCGAGGCTGCCGCGCAGGCCACCGCCAAGTTCGGTTTCGCCGTGGCGCAAGAGATCAAGGTGCAAGGTCATGCCGGACGATCCGCCACCGCGGCTTCGGCAAAGGTCGCCATCTGCCCGTGAAGATCGCAGGCCAGACGCAGCAACGGCACCGCCAACGCGGCGCCACTGCCCTCACCCAGGCGCAGCCCCAGGTCCAGCAGGGGTTCGGCGTCCAGGGTTTCCAACACATGGCGATGACCCGGCTCGGCACCGCGATGGCCGAACAACAGCCATTCGCGGCAATCCGGGTTCAAGCGCACCGCGACCAACGCGGCAACACTGCAAATGAACCCGTCCACCAGCACCGCGATACCTTCCTGGGCACATGCCAGATACGCGCCGACCAGCGCCGCGATTTCAAAACCGCCGAGGTTGAACAGGGTTTGCAGCACGTCGCCACACTGAGCGCCGTGCAACGCCAACGCGCGCTCGATGACTCGTGCCTTATGGCTGACGCCCGCCGCGTCGAGTCCGGTGCCCGGCCCGGCCAGATGCAGCACCGGGCAATCGAGCAAGGCGCAGGCCAGGGCGCTGGCCGCGGTGGTATTGCCGATGCCCATTTCGCCACCGATGAACAACTGCGCGCCCGCCGCGATGGCTCGCTGCGCACTGTCGCGTCCGGCCTGCAAGGCGAGTTCGCCCTGGGCCTGAGTCATGGCCGGACCGTCCACGAAATTGGCGGTGCCCGGGCCGAGGTTGAGGTGACGTACCCCCGGCAGATTCAACGACGGCGTCACGGTCCCCAGATCGACCACTTCAAGTGTGGCCCCCAGTTGCCGCGCCAACACGCTGATCGCCGCACCGCCGTTGACGAAGTTGAGCAGCATCTGCCCGGTGACTTCCTGGGGAAACGCCGACACACCTTCGGCGACCACGCCATGGTCACCGGCGAATATCGCGATCCACAGCTGATCCAGGCTCGGCTTTACCCGTCCCTGCAGCCCGGCCAATTGCACCGCCACCGACTCCAGACGACCAAGGGAGCCGGCAGGTTTGGTCAGCTGCTGCTGACGCATCCGGGCCTGCTCGAGCGCTTGGGCATCGATCGGCTTACACGGGTTCAGCCACCAGGATTGAGTCATAACGCAGTTCCTTTCAAAGTCAGGGGCAGGCCGGCGACGGTCAGGACGACGCGCTGACAGCGCTCGGCCAAGGCTTGATGCAGCCAACCGGCTTCATCGACATAGCGGCGAGTCAATTCGCCCAGCGGCACGACACCCATTCCGGTTTCGTTGCTGACAAAAATGATCTCGCCCGGCAGCGATGCCAGGCACTCGAGCAGGGCTTCGCGTTCGGCGACCAGGCGTTCGGCATTTTCGAGCATCAACAGGTTGGTCATCCACAGGGTCAGGCAGTCCACCAGCAGGCAACGGTCAACGCTGGCGGTTTCGCGCAAGACGCGGGCGAGTTCAACGGGTTCTTCGATCAACGCCCATTCGGCCGGGCGACGGGCGCGGTGATGAGCCACCCGTTCGTTCATTTCACCGTCCAGGGGTTGGCTGGTGGCGATGTAGGTCACTGCCAGACCACTGTCGGAGGCGAGTTTTTCGGCCAGGCGGCTTTTGCCGGAACGGGCGCCGCCGAGGATCAGTTGCAGCATGGTTCATTCCTTAAAATCTTCGGTGAGTCGACAGGCCTCATCGCGGGCAAGCCCGCTCCCACAGGGATCTGCGTCGTACACAAAACCCTGTGGGAGCGGGCTTGCCCGCGATGAGGCCGGCACAGGCGCCTCAAAAACCACAGAGCTGACGCAACAGCCGGGTATCCAGATGCTTCTCCACCAAATCCGCCAACCGCTCGATATCCCGCTCACGCAACCCGTGATAGTCTACTTCCTGCACTTGCTGCAAACCCGCCCAACGCAACAACGCACTGCAGGCCGCCGGCGATTCGAACAGGCCAAACGAGCCAAGCAGTGTCGGCGGCCCAGTATTTACAAGGAGTTGCGGCAGTTTTTGGTCCTGGATTTTCACTCACCCACCGACCACCTAACCACAGAAAGTATCCATTGGTGCCAATTCAAATACGTAGACTCTTTGCTCAAATCAATCGCCATAGACCTCCCCACCGACCACCCAACCCAATGGGGTAAGCCCACAATGTCGAGTGCTCGGCAGGGATGTCCCGAAGCAGGTGCTCCGGATTTTACGCAGTTTTTCCCGACTCCGCTGGACTCCAGATAGTACCTGTCGCATTAGCCGCTGCATCCACTGCCGCAAGCAAGGTCTCCTGTGACAAGTGACTGTAACGCTGAGTGGTCTTCAACTGAGCGTGCCCAAGCACCTTGGATACCTCATAGATTGAGCGGCCTGAGTTCACCATATTGCTGGCCATGCTGTGCCGTAGATCGTGCATCCTGACTTCCGCCAACCCAGCTTGCTTGCGTGCAGTATCCCAGCTACTGAAAACAGACTTGAAAGGTTGCTTGATCTTTGGGTTGGGCACTAAATAAGGGCAACCATCCCATTTAGGCAACTGCTCCAGAATCGCCAACACCGCCTTTGATAAAGGTACATACCTCGGCTTACCTGACTTCGAGGTCGGGATACGCCAAACGCGGCGTTCCAGATCAAAGTGTTCCCAGCACGCATCAAGCAGCTCCCGTTTACGCGCCCCGGTCAGCAACAACAAAGGGACGATGTATTTCATCTGACTATTTCCACAGTCATCCAGTGCATCTTTCAATCGCAGCGTCTCCTCTGCGGTTAAAAACCGCTCACGGGCATTGTTCAGCTCGTACATCGAAGCTCCCAAGGTTGGATTAGTTTCAGCTCCAGGTATCTTCCATTTCTTCGCAAGGTTGAACATGTAACGCATCAAAACAAGCACACGATTACAGGTCGCGGGCGCATACCCCTCAGCACGCATAGCATGGTGATGCTCGATGACAGACTGCTGGCTTATTTGATCCAGATGGCAATTTCCAAACGTAGGCAGCACATGGTTACGAAAATAGCTTTCGTCTGATGACCAACTTTTCTTGTCCCCCTTCACAAACGGCATGTACCTATCCTTCGCAAATTCAGCCAGCGTCGGAACTGTTCGCTTGACCTTACGCACGTCAGATGGGCTTTCTCCCAGCACCACACGAGAACGTAAAACCTGAGCCGCCTGACGAGCTTTGTCATAAGAGATTGACTTAGAGTCACCAATTTTGTGTTGGCGTTGTTTGCCATGCTGGTCACGGTAACGAAGGTGAAACGTCTTTCCACCAGAAGCGCGAACTTCAAGAATGAAGCCTGTGATGGTTGTGTCGTAATAGTCCACCTTGCTCTTGCCCTCGGGGCAGATAGCCGTGCGGACAAAGTGGGCATCCAGGTTTGCGTTGGGCATGGGAATGTTCCTTATTGGAAGCAGTAGAAGAAGGACAGGCCACAACCCAAAGCTGGCTGCAGCACGGGGTTGATGGGATAGGCGAGTACTGGGCAAGCGCTATGAGCGATGCAGATAGCAGACAAAACGGCATTTATTCTTCGGAACTCCTTTGTGTTTCAAGGGCATAGGAAGTCCACGACCACAAGCACTGGGCTGGGCCGGGAACCGTTGGGATAAAAAAGCGGTGTAAGGACATCAGGGGGGAGGAGGTGGTGGCAAAAATGGGGCATTGGCCGTTAATGAATTCCAAAAATCGACACAGCTTCGATTTTTAAATCTATTAACTAAAATCTTGGAAAAGTCCTACCCCCTGCTCCCCCTCTTGCCCCTAAGTCCTGAGCACTTAATAGGTGGCAGTGCCCATGACCTCAATAGTCATCCAAATTCACCGATTTTAAAGGTGTCTTCGGGAGTAAGAGTGTCGGGTTAATCTTGAGCGGAACGCGCCATTTGTATGACCCCTTAATTTTCTTAGGAGGGCCCAATAGCTCACGTAGGATCGATGCGCATTCCTTGCATTGCGAGTTATGAGGTCGTTCAATGCCCAGCGTTTTGAGCAGCGTTATCGCGGTCATGGGCAGGTCACCCACATTGACATCGCGCTCCAGATCTAGTGCCTCCATCATGAGTTCGCGTATGACACTGAGCGTCCTGTGCTGGCTATTGCACGATTCCAGCAGCTCTTCCTCAGATGGGCAAAGCCACCATTCGGCACCCTTTTTAAACTCATCAGCCAATTGTGCAAACAGCTGCTGCATCTCGATCTGGTGCTGATAGTTAATGGAAATCAAAGGTATCGTCCACCAGCGGCTATTACCGGTGGAATCGACTAAAAAGTTGCTGTCATTGACGGTGGCAAAGAACACCGTTTTGCGCGGGTACTCTGATTCAATCCGACCATAAGGCCGACGAACCTTGTCGCTGTCACTGGTTAGAAACCCCTTCAAGCGAGCCACGTCTTTCCTGAAGGAACTGTCAAGTTCTCCGATTTCAACAAACCAGTGGACAATGGCTCCGAGGATGGAGTCCTTGTTGCTAGGGTCCAAATGGTGATCCACCTTGACCACCTTATCGCGCAACCCCGAGTCCGGAACCAGTGACGTCAACCAGCTGGTCTTACCGATTCCTTGTGGTCCTTGAAAGGTCAATACACCCCGTCCTTTGAAGCCACTGGGCTTTAGCGCAGCAGCTACAGCACTGAGCAACCACTTCCTAACCAGCGTGTGTTTGAGCGACACCGGAAACTCTTCCGTCGTCACCAAGGTGTTATACATGGAGGGCAGTCGATCGAAACCGTCCCATGGCGTGCCCTCAATCCATTCTGCAACGGGGTTATAGGGTGTGTTATTGCCTATGGCTTCGACGTAGGACCAAATCTGACCGTAAGCAATACCGTTGAGTGTGGCCAAGCTAATGATTTGCGTCATGGCCGAGATGTCACCGTTATCAGGGGCTCCAAGATGGCTAGGCAGACTAATCTGGAGTTTCTTGGTGATGACATTACTTCTCACGGTAATGCCATAAGCCGAGATCAAATGGCTGATATTAGGGATGGTCGCCGGTGGAAAGGATGCGCCTGGACGTGGCGGGTTAGGAAACGTCATGGGATCCAAAGGTTGTGCAGCATCGAGGCTGGAGGCAGGCATTTCTGACATGTTGAGATCAGGCGTTCGCGAAGCCAAGGAAGCCAATTGAGCGCTAGGGTTGGTGTGGGGAATATCAGGAGAAGGGCCACCGATCTCGGGCTGCTTAGCTACGCAGAGTTGGGCACTGATTATGTGTGCATCAGCCACAGAGGCGTCTTGAGCACGCGCTGGGAGGTGCTCAGCGGTAGAGGACACGTCAGGGGGATTTAGAATGGACAATCGAACGGACGCAGCAATAGCGGTAGACATGGCGTTTTCCAAAACAAGTGCAAACCAAAAGCATCAACCTAAAGGCTGATACTGAGTTAGACGTGGGGTAGGCACTTGCCGAAGGAAAAGTAATAATGAACAAAAATATATCAACGCAGTAGGTCGTAGGTCTTGGACAACCGTTGATGTGCGTCATACTCCAATAAAATTAAACACCAAGTCAATATGATTAATGAAAAAAATCTCAAAAACCGTTGAAAATATTAAAATTCAACTAGCAAATAATTAAAACTAGTAAATATATTTTTTAACTATTTAAAGAGGCTTTCACCAAACACCCAAAATAAATGCTAACGAACGTACATTCATAAGCTTCACACTCACACCGTCCGTGTACCGACGAGTCTTCCAGAAATTTCGCTACCCCCTGCTGCCCCCTTCAGGTCCTCCGGTAAGACGCCCTTTTTGCTACCCCCTGCTACCCTCCCCGCCGAACGCCAGACACGCGACCCCCTCCGCGCAATGGCAGATCGCCCAACGGGAACGAAAAGTGCGACAGTGGTGTAAGCCAGGGAACAACTAGGGGTAGCAGGAGGGTCGAGGCATGACGCTGGGGATGTGCATCCACAGCGTGACTCAGGGGCGGACGCTGGAACGCCTGGTGCGTTTCAGTCCATTGATTGGTACTCGACTTAGCCTGTTTTTTGTCCAGGAGCAGCAGCATTACCGTCTGGCCAGCCTCGATCACCAGTGCGACTCGGTCAAACCCCGGCAGTACACCGATGCCGGACTGGCTTCGCTGCTGGGATTCTGTCGCTGGCTGGCTGGAGGCAAATCGCTGCAACCGTTGAGTGTGGAGTTTACCTATCCCGAACGTGAAGACATCTCGGAGCATCAGCGGCTGTTTGGCAGTGAGCTGCGTTTCGGGGCGGCCTATGACAGCATCCTGTTCGATGGCCAGGCGCTTCTGCGTCCATTGAGCATGGCCAACGAGTCGCTGGCTGTACTCCATGACAGTTTTGCCGAGGCTCAGCTGGACCTGTTGTACGGCTTCACTATTGTGTGCAGGATTCGTGCACTGATCACCGAGCGCCTGAGTCAGGGGCAAGGGCTGTGTGATATGGAATCGATAGCCGCCGCGCTGAACATCAGCAAGCGAACGTTGCAACGGGCACTGGAGAAGGATGGCGCCCAGTTCAAGGACGTGCTGAACGATGTGCGGCGGCAGCTGGCCGACTTCTACCTGCGGCATTCCCATTTCAATATGAAGCACGTGACTCACCTGCTCGGGTTCCACGACCACAGCAGTTTCCACAAGGCCTGCACCCGCTGGTTCGGCATGACCCCCGGTCAGTATCGAGTCGATGAATCCCAGCTCAATGTCAAGGAAGCCACCAAAAGGAATTATAGTCCCGGCATGTCGTCCGGGGAATACAAGCGGGTGGTCAAGTGGGATGCAATTACGCAAGCAGCCTTTGCTGCCGACACTGAGCTCACTCTCCCGGACAACCGCTTTGAAGGCGCCAGCACGCTCTCAGGGCCACCCCGGCGCACGAATGCCTCTTTCGCGGCGAGCCTAAGCCCCGCACTCTTCATTCCTGGTAGTAATACAGCTTATTGACAATGATCCAGTGACCATCGATTTTCAGGAGTGACAGGTAGTCTGTAAACCTCATCCCGCTGTAATCATCAATGATTTTTACAGCGGCGGCGTCCCCCGTCACATCCATACTCTCCACCTGCCAAAATGGTTTTACATCGCCTGCGGCTGGGCCTTCTATTAGAATTGCGCTGACAAAGTCATTGAGAGATAACCACTCAAGGGTTCCCTGAAAGTGGCCAATGATATAGCACGAGGGGTGGAAAGCTTGCCGCAGTAAAGTTTCGTCTGCGAAGACCATCCCCTCTACATAATTGCGGATCACAAGGTTGATGCCGTCTTTGTCTGATGCCTGAATATCCATCTCATTCACCCCTGACTTTTTCGATGTCTTGCCAAGCATCGTGCTTCTTGGGTTGATCTATTGCCTCTCTAGGAAGCTGATCAATTTGAAAGCCTAGCACCGTGCCTCAGATGTTGCCTCGAACGCCCATGCATCCCGGACGGCAGAATTGATGGGTGACAGAGGCTCTCAGAGGCGGGTTGACGATCGGTTACCGACAGCGCTACCGGAAACTTGCCGCTCACTCGAAAAGCCTCGGAGCGCCAGCTGGTGGGCTGCTGCGTAATTGCAGCGCAATTGACCACCCATTTGCATTGCCTCTGACCAGTCAATTGCATTCGTGCTGACCAACCGTTTGCATTCAACTTGACCGGCACACGCAGTAGTGACGACCGGCAGAGAACGGCCAACAGTGGCCGGTGAACATGGAGATGGCAAATGGGTAGCGTCACTGATGCTCCTTTCGTCTCAAGAGGGCCGCAGGGCTTGCCGTCATCCATGTCGTGTTTCTCCCTGAGCAATGTCGCATTTGCCGCGACTACGTCTAAGCTAGACAAGGACTTACAGGACGACTAGGAACGTTATACGACACGCCATCGCGACAAGAAATGCGACATGGCATGTCGCCTAATAGTAGTTAGGTATCGATCATGGACTATGAATCGAAATGTGCTGGTTGCTGCCGCTCTCAGGGCCTTGACGCTGTACCAGGGGGAATTGCGAAGTTGGCTGGCGGCTGGGTAGTAAATCAGTACTGGGGATCGGAGGGTTTTCTCGGCTGGCTTGCGCTACAGCCCCGCTTTCATCGCATGTCGCTTTCTGAACTGACTGAAGATGAAGCAAGGTCACTTGGCCAAAATGTGCGAGACTTAGATTCCGTTTTAACGAGTTACTGGTTAAACCAATTTCCACATGATCCGCTCGAACGGGTATACATGATTTACATGTTTGAAGCTGAATTCGCCGAACCTCAGCCCACAGATAAATTTCATCTTCATATTCACCTGATCCCGAGAACCAAGAGTCTTGGGCAACATGGGCGGTTGCGATTTACGAAGAATGGGATCACGTGGAACGATGGCTGGCATATGCCTCGAATGAAGGAGCATGGAGTAATTCCAGAGCCTTACGATCTGTCTCCTAACAACCGTGTCGCTCGGGCTACTTCTTTAATGGATTATATTCGCCATGAATTGTCCATCAAGCCGTAAGCTGCCTAACCCGGCAGTGAAGGCCGACGCGCGAACTCGTACTTTTACCTATTTCCACAATTCGGGGCGCGCGCGGCTTACTTCGTTCCGTTATGTATGCAGGAGAGACAAGTGATAAAAACGCTTTCTATTGTGTTTATGATGCTTGTTCTCTGCTCGGGATCCACGAGGGCAGGGATAAGTGACGATATAACTACTGGCTATTCCGGATTTAATCCAGGAAAATGGTCTTTATATAGCCTTGAAATTGAAATGAACTTTAACGAGGTTTTAAAGGCATTCCCAGGCAAATGGCTTGAACTAAAAGATAATGATAAAAACCTGATTGCATTCTATTCTGTTGCAGGCACAGAACTGGGAGTTCCTCGCGCGAAAGTCTTTGTATAGCGATCAAAAGATAAATTAATTGTTAACCAAGTAGAAATCAATGTTGCAGAAAACGACATCAAGTATGGAAGAATCGCTCACGTTACAGAAACAATGGAACTTTTGCTTGGTACTGCTATTCACTTTAGGGGCGATAAATACGACCATTTGTGGGTTGACGTCAAACTCGGCAAGGCAATTAGAGTCAAGAAAAGTGATTTTATGCCAAAAGCATTCATTATTATTCTTTCAAGTATGCTAAGTGAAGCCGATAGCATGAAATGGAATTGCGGCTAACAATACCTATATGGACTCTCCCCACAAGTAGTGAGCAAAGCTCCCCCACGCCGAGGTCTACCCGGGAAGACCAATGTCTATTTTTGTATTGGCGAGCAGACAGGTTGAACGGTGATGGTCGGGCGCACGCCGATCTCTGCCGGTGTCGACCGTCCGCTTTGGGTCGAGCCTGTGTAAAAACGTTTTAAAGTACGTTTCACGGTCAGAGCCAGAACGAAAATCGCGTTCCTACGCAAATTTCAGATCTGCTGATTAACCAAACGCTGACAGATTATACGTAGCAACGCAGACTACAAAACGGTGCGTGCGTTTTCACACAGCCTGGGTCGTTTTCTGCCGGTCGCCACCGACAGCGATGGGTCTCTTGCCACCTATCACGACTCGCAGGTATGCGGCGATTTGAGCTAGTCAGGAACGAGCACACGGGTTGTGAGTTCTCTCTATTTCTGTGACCAGTTTGTTGGCGCTGATTGAAAACTGACCCACCCTGCCGATTGAAAATTGACCCAGGGCGGATTGCTGATTTTTGCAACAGCAATTGTGGATAAGCTTAGCAGCAGTGACCCGGTGACAGATGCACTAAGCGCCACCGCATGCAGGCATACGGCAGGGTATTCCGGGTGAGGAACAAAATGGCTCATCGTCCTCTGTACCATCATCGTCCTTGCACTTACGTTCACGTAATTTGATCTTTGTCTGAGCAATCAAATTACTGTGTTGCAGGCGGTAGGACTCATTGCCCGTTTCGATGTGGCAGTGGTGCGTGAGCCGATCTAGCAACGCAGTGGTCATCTTGGCGTCGCCAAACACGCTCGACCATTCCGAGAAGCTGAGATTGGTGGTGATGACCACGCTGGTGTGCTCGTACAGCTTGGACAGCAGGTGAAATAGTAGGGCACCACCGCTCTGGATGAAGGGTAAATACCCCAGCTCATCGAGTATCACCAGGTCTGTCCGAAGCAGCCCTTGAGCGATTCGGCCCGTCTTACCGTCGTATTTTTCACGCTCCAATAAATTAACCAAATCCACCGTGGAGTAGAAGCGTACGCGTTTGTTGTGCGTCGTGATCCCGGACACAGCCAAGGCGGCGGCCAGATGTGTCTTGCCTGCGCCTGCGCACATCTGAGAAATAAAACCGCCTCAACTTCGCCCCCAACCGTTCTTCAGAGAAGAAAAACAATATTTGAAATGTGAGCAGCGTAAAAAACAACGGAATCATCAAAGTATCCTATACTCAAATGTTTTACTATCAAGTAAAAAATGACGCCATTAGTCTAATAAAATAAGACACGTCAACACAAGATCTTGACATTGAAAAATAATGTCTAGAATAAACAAATCGGTCGATAGCTAAAAATTTCCTACCTTACTACCCACAGGCTAAGATCGAGGACGTAACGTGACGAAAGAATTACACCTTGTCGGGTGAAGCTAAAGCGAGGCGACATGAAATATACCAGAGTTTTATCACCACAAAAAGTTACACGCCTCGCAATAGCATTTTTTGGAGTGATATTTTATTTCTTACTAAACAACTTCCCAGATGTATCAGCAGCAACGATCGCCCGTCCAGGTGCGCATTTAGAAGCCCCCCACCGAGGAAAACAATATCCTGGTGCAGGTTATCAATTACAGTCATTATATAACGAGCAACGCTATAGAGAGAATGCACCAAAATATTTCGAAAACCTCAAACAGACAACAAAAGCAAAAGCGCGGATCTTGCTCAATAACTTATCAGATCGTGAGCTGACAGCCCTCATTGGTGGGCTAACTCTGGAACAGCGAGTTGACGTTCAAACATCGCCCTCCTCAGACCAAGTGACACTAAACAAATTAGTTGAACAGTACATATATCAAGACTTACGCGTTAGTACTCGAGATGCTTTTTTGAATATGATTAATAGTGAGATTGACAAAACAAACAAAGACAACTTAAACCAAATGTCAGAAGCAAATAAAAACATGCTATTTGACTTCGCCAAAGAAAGAGGCTCAAAGGCTTTAAAAGTTGAGCAGATCGATATTGACCTAGTCGACAAATGGTATGAAAGCATAATTAAGGAGCAAGATAAACTACTGGCAACCTTCCCTATCCTGTACAACATTCGCGAAACCGATCGACCTTTGCTGGACATCTCTACTGCAATAAACAGCATTTCACAGTCAAACACGCGCAGACTTGCACTCCATGAGTATCTGGATAAAAATACAGACCTACAAAAACTCAGTATAACAGACTGGAAAATAAAAACAAATACAGCAGAAGAGGTGTGGAATACCCTTCACATACTCGCCAGCCCATTACCTGGGGACCGACCTGACATAGTACTATTCATGGATCCTACATACTCAGGTAAAACCATTTCAGAAATATCAAAAGCTTCAAAGAAAAACATAGGAAAACCTAAAATCCTGGATCACACTGACATCCAGCGCTTCCTTTCAGGATATGAAGGAAAAACGGTAATTTTAATCGGTCACATGGAGAACTCTCATATCGTTCTCCGAAAAGACAACGCAACCTCACTCAAGATACACATACCAACTCTCATAGAAAAAGCAGCAAAACAGAACACCTTACTACTTCCTCTAGGATGTAACTCCGCAAGTGAGGGTGCTTACTTTGGTTTTTTACGACCTATTCTCGCGAGTGAAATTGCTGCCTCAATAAAAATGATACCCAGTCGAGCCATTAATATAGGCGAATTTCTGAATGCCTTTAACAACATTGGATCAATCGCCTTAGATGCGACAAATATTGCACAGCATTTGGATTTTGTTATACACCAGTCGTCACCCCAAGGAAAAAAAGAGGGGATTACAGTCATCAGGATTCCAACCTTCAATGCAGCACCGAGACAGAGCTTCTCAAGCTACTATAGCAGTTTAGGTAACATCGAACACATTGAGACAATGGGCACTCCGAGCCCTCCGCCTCCACTCCCTGAAAGCACCTCGGTACTAGGCACTTTTTTTGCGACATTTGCTGGCGCCATTTTTTCATTCCCTGTACGAGTTTACTTCCGAGATAAGCTTATGCGCCGACAAGAGCTTCTCATTAAAATTCAACTCATGATGGCATTTGGAGTTATTCTCACAGGTGCAATTATCTTTGCCTCTTGGCTGCTTTCAATCAATTTAAACATACCACTTACCATCACATTAGCAATACTACTCTGCTTAGCTCTACCAATCAACACAGGAACCATCAAGGCCTACAAAGGAAATCTGAAATAATGAACATACTAATTAACTACTTGGACACCGCCCACCCAGACACACTAAAAGAACTAAGCACTAAGTACCCAGAGGATTCAGCTCACTTAAAAAACGACGAAGAACTTGGTGAAAACCTTACAAAACAGAAAATTGAATCCATCAGTCGTGACACACTAATAGCAATTTTAAGGACGACCACGGAACACCTGATCAATGATTCTGAAAAACTGATATTAATCTTCAAAGATCAAATAAATAAAATCCAAAGGATCAAGATGTTTGGTGGGATCTTAGCGGCATCTGTTGGACTATTCACAGCGCTATTCGTTTTTTTGGAGAAGCATCATGGATGGTCTACTGAAGGAAGCGTGCTTGGTGGTGCGATAATCAGTACTTTAGGAGGCCTCATGACCTTGTCAGCAGATCAATTAGAGCGTAGTCCTATCGGAAACAAGGTTTCTGCTATCGAAGAACTTAGTGCGCTAATAGAATCCCGATGCAATATAGAGCGCTTAAACAAAAAAATCCTGCGCGATCCTCTCATCCCACTTACAGACGAAGAAATAATGAATTCCACCGAGCTACTCGATAATTTAGCACTCAGAACCCTCCGACTAAACTTTACAATCCAACATGAATAAACTTGGTTTGTTTCCTAATAATCGCAGTTAGAATAATGGGACAGATTTGTTTTTATAGTAACTGACGTCGTGATGAAAACCAATCTGCCCCATTCTTCCTCTACCCATTAAAGATTGGCAACGCCACCCTCGCACCCATCCAGTCTCCGGCTTCTCACCGTCAACTCTCCTCCTGCTCCAGTTCGATCGCTGTCGCCGCAGTACTCAGTGCACTGGCCGCTTTCGGCCGATTCTGTTGAAAAAGTCGGTTTTCCTAAACTGCGGAAAATTGATCGGTCAGCGTGCCTTTTTAGCGCGTTGCTACATGAAATCTCAGCCCGAATGACCTCTGCGAAGATTCGAAATTTCAATCTCAGGCGCGTTTTTTTTTGCGATGGTAACCGACGCCGACTTTTTCAACAAAATCGGCCGATTTCTGCCTGTCGTCACTGTCGGCTTCAGGTCGGATAGCGACCACCACGCACTGTACCTAATCCACCCTTGTCCTTGCCAGCTTGAGGTTCGGCTGCTTCATTGGCAGGATAACCAGCCTCCAATCCTCAGGTCAAAGCAGTAACCAGTCACTCTGCCACAAATGGATAGTCATCAGACTGCTTCTAGTTATTTTAAGCATGTATCGATTCATGCAATAGGACGACGTTCACCCTGCAAATATTTGGTAAGTTGTAGGCCCATACTTTTTGGAATTAGGTATATAGCTTTCCCTTTTCCGTTGATACTTGACGCACTAACCAAACTGATCTTGACTCCTTTCAACGTTGAATCAAGGATCTCCCCATGACCAACATCGTGATTAGCTGCGACGGGACTTGGAACACTCCCGAGCAACTCGACAAAGGAGTACCCGCCCCCACCAATGTGGTCAGACTGCACAATGCCGTGGCAGACTCCGACGCCAAAGGAGCAAGCCAAGAGAAGTACTACCACCCAGGAGTCGGTACCACTGGCAAGTGGTGGGAAAAAGCCATTGGCGGTGGCACAGGGGCTGGGCTGGACGACAACATCAAAAGCGCATACCAGAGGCTGTGTTACAGCTATAAGCCGGGTGCAGCTATCTATCTGTTTGGTTTCAGTCGCGGTGCGTACACGGTCCGAAGTCTGTGTGGTTTCATCACCAGTTGCGGCTTACTGAAGATCGCTGGTTTAAAGCCGGCAGAAGTATGGAGCCGGATCGATCAACTGCTGAAAAGAGGCTACCGGCGCAAACTGGAAACTCGAACAAACTGGGATGACTTGGGTTGGAAGTTTCACAACTCGGCGAGTGCCAGCATTCCGATTCACTTTATTGGTGTATGGGACACCGTTGGCGCGCTGGGCATTCCTGACGACATGGCTTTGCTCAACTTAATAGACGACCGCAATCGCTACACCTTCCACGACACCACCCTGCACAACTCAGTGAAAACGGCGCGCCACGCGCTGGCCATGGATGAACGTCGGGCATCGTTTCAGCCGACCTTGTGGACCAATGTGTCAGCAACACACGATGTTCAGCAGTTATGGTTTCCCGGTGTGCATTCAGATGTGGGCGGGGGCTATCACGAAAGCGGGCTGGCAGATGGTGCCCTGCAGTGGATGATCGAAGAAGCGTCCAAGTGCGGGCTGCAATTCAATAATGCCATTACGCAGGTCAAGCCTGATTACCACGATATGATGCATGACTCTTGTGACGGTGTGTTCGGCCTGTTGCCTACGCAACCGCGCAGTATTGCGAACCTTCTTCAACAACAAACCAGTTTTCACACATCCGCACTGCAACGCCAAGCTGATCCTCCTATCACCCAATACCCCTATCGCCAATCGCGCCTGCTTGCACCATCACCCTCTTTAATGCTTGATATCTCGGCACGTCTTCCATGGAACGAAACTGGGCTGTGGCTGGAGGCTGGTGTGACTTACACCCTTAGCGCAACTGGGGAGTGGCTGGATAGCTCCATCAGTTGCGGTCCCGATGGCACCAATGACGGGAACTTCCAGCCAGCGGAAGTTGCACAACTGGTGGCCAGCGCACTCGGGCAGGTGGAGTCCTGGTATGGCAAGCTCTTCAAAAACAGCGATGCCAACTTCCGCTTCACAAAGCGACACGAACAGTACCCCTGGTTCTGCTTGATGGGTGCCATCGTCAATGGTGATGGCGTGGACGCCAAGGGTTTTCTGATAAAGCCCGAGACTTTCAAGATTGGCAAGGGGTGCAGTTACACGCCTAAGCGCTCGGGGTATTTGTATGCCTATGCCAATGACGCCTGGAACTGTTATGGAAACAATCGAGGGCATGTGGCGCTGCAATTGAAGTAGTATTGCAATAGCAGCCTGCAACGACAGGGCAGAGTGCAATATGACTACTAGGACGCATTTGCGGGCCATCGCGACAGGCAGAAATCGGCCGATTCTGTTGAAAAAGTCGGCTTCGATTTTCACGGCAGAAAAGTAGGCGTTTGAGATTGAAATCCTTACTTTGTGCAGAAGGTTCCGGGCTCAGATTTCACGTAGCAGCGTACAAAAAAGACGTTTTCACCGCTCAATGCACGGACGGCTTGGCCGGATGGACTTTTTCAACAGAATCGGCCATTTTCTGCCGGTCATGGTTACGACGCGTGCTGGTCAAGTCCGATGCAACTGGATGGTTAGGTCGAATGCATACGGGTGGTCAAGTCAGTGCAAATACCCAGTTCTTCTCTTTCCGCGCTCTATCGTGTGATGCTGCCAGCGAATCGCCTCAGGTACGATTTCATTGATGATCACGGCGCCTGCCGGGTCAAACCGGACTGTTTTAGATGACACTATGCCGGTTGTAATGCCGTGGGCTTAATCGTCACGGGAAATCACAGGGGTGTCGACGCTGATCGAAACTTGCCCGTCCTGCCGATTGAAACTTGACCCAAGACGGATTGGTGATCCCGGCGTTTTTCAAGGTAGTTGTCGCTTCAGCCATCTAACTATGCCGCTCTTTCTCGACCTGTTGCTCTCGATCCGGGTTCAACAGCACGGTGCCGATCGGCTCCCAGTTACGTGTTCGACCCGACCACCGTTCCGGCTTTTTCTCTTTGGCTCGTTCGTACAGCTCATGTCGCCGGCTCGAGACCTAATGGTCCAGTCCCCGATGTCGCTCAGCCGGTGTGACGAACCGGATACGGCTATGCCGGTGCTACTGGGCATCACGCCCTCACGGGGCCGACCGCGGTGAACCGCCTGGGGCGCTGACTACGGCCTCGTTGCTGTTGACCCGTCGCTCGCAAGACGCGATAAACGTCGCCTCCGATGCCAGATAACGCCCGTTATCCAGGCCGATGCCCGAACGACGACCGTGCGGCCAACGCCGCGCAATGCGCTGAGCGAGGTCGAGCGACAAGCGATCGTGGCGCTGTGCAGCAGCTCCGAGTACGCCCACCTGCCGCCGAGCCAGATTGTGCCGCGTCTGACCGATCAAGTGCATAACGTGCGCGCTTGTTGGCGGTAGGGACTCGTAGCTTTCGACTCTACCACGGAGCTGGTCTAACTCAGAAGAGCGTGAGGATGGTTACCCGAGTCTCAGATGGGAAGTATTTCAGCCCACAAAGCATGCGTGACCGACCGACTTCTTCAACGACGACATTGAACTTCAACGTGCCATCCTCTTTGGAGCGCCCCATGCTGTAAATATAGCCAGCTCGGAGCTTTTCCTTGACCTTGTTGGCCAGTTCATCGGCTGTAATTTCGGCTAATCCAGCATGCTTTAGGGCGGGCGCGTGTTGGTCTCGAAGGTAAATCAACTTTTTCTCATCTATATCCAGGATGCAGTCTTTGATGTGTACGGGATAAGGCGTTAGCGCGTTTAGAGACATTGCCACGTCATGTTCATGCTGTAGAACGGGTCGCTCGATTTTGTAGGACAGGAACATACGGTATAGCGAGCTTTCTATGCTCTTCACTGTGAATCCGAACGTCTTGAAGTCCCAAGGTAAATAGCCTTCGTTGTGATGTGGGCCGAGGCCATCGTCGTGGGTATCGATGATGATGTTCTTATGCTGAACGAAAGCTCTTATCAACATCGTGGAAATCATTGCTTTCATGAGCGTTGTATAGGTTAGATCCAAGGCCCCCATATATGCGGGATGATTTGAAAAGGACTGCACGATTGCCTGCTTGCTCGAAGGCGTCAAATTATTTACATAGTAGAGAGCCACAGTGTCCCTAAACCAAGCGTTCGGAAACCGAGCCTCCAAGTCCGTTTCGCCATAGCACTTCTCGTATACGCGAGCAAAGGAACCTGTTGCTCCTATCCAGTCTCCATACAGGACGCTCCGAGCACCGCCTCGATCAAGTTTTGGCAAAAGCATGTCCATGACCTCGTGGCCATAGAAGTCACTGCTGAATTTTGTCCAGTCGAAAAGAAAAGCCGTTTCTATCTTTTTTCTAGTCAACGGAACGAGTGCATTCTTCAGGTCTTTGTAGTCGATTCCCTTTGCATCGAGCCCAACACGTAACGCCAAATAGGAGCCCCTAATAGTTCGATGCATCTGTTCGGTGTCCAGCTGCAAAACGCTCTCAAGGATCTCCAGCGTGGAATCGCTGCGAGCCTCCAATGTATGAATGTAATCAAATTCGTGTGCCATGCCTGCTAGCCAATAGGGACTGTCCTTAGGACTATAGCCGCATAGTGTTGACGCTGATCGAAACTTGACCCGCCCTGCCAATTTAAACTTGACCCAAGACGGATTGCTGATCCTGTGCCTGATGGCCTGTATCCTCCTACCCAAAAATTTGGGAGGAGTGGGAGAACACGTGGGTCAGTTTTGAATCGATAGAACAGCCGTTAGTGGGTCAGTTTTCAATCAGCGCCAACACCGTGGAAACCAAAGCCGACTTTTCAACAGAATGGCCGATTTGAGCTGGTCAGGAACGAGCACACGGGTCGTGAGTACTCTCTATTTCTTTGATCAGTTCACTTCGAGTGATGATGTGGTAGTCATGGTTTGTCTCCAAAAAAAATAAGGGAGCAGGCCATCGGCACTGCTCCATAGGGGAAATCCCCAAACGCCAGACACAGGTATCCCTCCGTACGATGGCTGATCAACAACAAGGAAAGGGAGTTCAGATCTGGAGCGTGGGGAAGGTCAGTGTTGCGGGGATAGTACGGGGGTGGTGTAGAAACCGGGCAGATCTGCCCTGGCCGAGTGGATCAGGATACCTTTTAGCGGATACGGAAGAAGTAGAAGGACCATCCCACTACCAATACCAGCGGAATGCCCAGCCATGGGTATAGGAAGCTCAACACTGCTGTACTGGAGATGCCCAGCCAACGAGTCGCCGGAAACCACATGCCCAAGACAGCAGCACAGATCAACGCCGAGGTAATCGACCACATACCTCAAGCCTCCTTATGTTTGCGTTTACCTTTGGTAGCCGCTGACTTTTCCGCTTCATCCTCCTGCACCATTGCCTCGATTGCTACCTGTTCAAATGTCATCCCCTTAATGTGTTCATGCCAACGACTGTTCTCCACCTTGTTCTGAATCAACCCCAACGCCTTGATGACCGCCATGACAAAGCCTCCGGTATTGACAGACTTGTTTGGAAAGAGGGTCTTGAAGGACGTTGAAGTGAGCTCAGCAGCACCAGTGATCAATTGCTCGATCACCAGACACGGAATCCACTCCTTGCTGAAAAAGCCGCTGCCGGTGTTGCTGACCAGCTTCAGGTACAGCTCAGATTCCCCTTTGCAGCCCAGCTGGTAGCCCAAGGTGGATCGACCGGTCAGGGAGGGACAGCTACCACTTTTCAGAACACGGATTTGATCATCAAGGCGAATGGTTCCAGGGGTGGTTCCAGGCACAGGCTCTGGTACGACTTCAGATGATGCTCCTGTTACGGATGAGGATTGGTTTTCAGTTTCGGATACAGATTCTATGGACATAGTGATACCTCTCAAGTTTAGAAATGAGATACAGGGATGGATGGGTATTGGTGTACCGAGGAATTGAAGGGCTTTAGGGGCCTTTCAAATAAGATGGCCGAATGGCCGTAACAGGTAGGACGGGTTATTGGCGGGCGTATTGCTGGAGCATCTGGAGCAGTTCCGGATCAGCGTGTTTTGGTACGAACACCACGACACCGAATCCATCGTCACTGAGCACATAAACCAACTCAAACCAGTTAATGTGTTCCTCGATGGCCTCCCATGAAGGGCTGAAGCCTGGTTCTCCATACCGGCAGCCATCGAAGCGATTAGCCATGATAGGGAAGCCCAAGGCGGCATCCAGATCCGCGACGGTATCGCACTCTTCAAACACGATGAAATTAACCAACTCACTTAGGTCGTAACCCTCATATTCGTTAAGACGTTTGACATGAACAGCCAATAGCTCATTCAGCTCAGGCTCAAGCCATGACCTAACCCCCTCCTCTATCGATTTTGAATCTCGCAATATCTGCATCGTACACCTCCTTTTCTGCGGACAAAAAAAAACGTCCAAGGATTGCTCCTAGGACATCATTTACACTCAAGACAACCACAACAAGGCACCACACCCACACACGAATCCCTCCGCGCAATGGCGGATGCTCCTGTGGGGATCAGGACGTGCCACAGTGGTGAGCCAGGGAACAACGAGGAGTAGCGGGAGGGTCGATAAATCAGCGCCGCCCTGAGCGACCGAATGCTGCCGTCTCGGTGGACCTTGAGAGGGTGACTAACGGCTCCTCCTATTTGAGGTCCACCCCCTCTGCCCTCGCAGAGCGATAGCTCTCACCAATGCCCTGTAGGCAAGTTTCCCAGGCCTCAACTTGCCTAGATGTAGCCACGATTGGCCGGATTGCATTCGATCGGCCGAATAACTGTTTACAAATACGCTGCAAAATGAAAATCTCCGATTGATTGAATGACAGGAGTAGCGGTATTGCAGCATGATACATTTGCCTCAAACTGAAGTCGTAGCGCACCAATTTTTGGACCGGAGGGACCATGTGTAAACTTACAAAATGGAGCAGAACTCTTATGTAGGTATTAAAAATATAAAATATAAAATATAAAATATGAACAACATTTGATGATCGAAGGGTAGCATGGAAAGAACACTAGTTTTTAAGGCCTCGTACAATTTTAACGCTGACGATAAAGGGACTGTAATACCCGTAGCCATAGAACATGAGGATGGTACAATTACACCAGCCAGCCCGGAGGATTATCCAAGCAATAATAGGATTTTCATTTCGAAGGAATATCAAAAAATTAATTCCACCTTTGCAGACGGCGAGCTTTTTGCGCTCAGCGATGTAAAAGAGGCAAACCTGGAAGAGAGTTATGGTGCACCGGGACGCTCAAAATATTATTCCATGGGGTTCTATAGTACCGCACTGGAGGCAAGCACCTATGTACCGATAGTTAAGATGGACTTACCAAACATTGCATCTGGTCGGGTAGAGCATGGTCCTGGCGTGGACGTAGGAGGCAAACCATTTTTCATCCTAAATGGCGGTATCGTTTCCGGACCTTTTGTGTCCCAAGGCGATGAAGACTCTTATCTGATAACTCCATTGCAAAGCGTAACCCCTTTATCTCTGAGCACACACTATGTAGCTCAGTTTGTACTAAGTGATTTAGAAAGCGCCGGGATGGTATTAAGGACTTCGGCTAGTGGTCCGGAGAGGTTGTATTTTACCTCCATGAAAAAAGCAAAGGAATCAGTCCCTTATGATCTCCAAGACTATATTTCTGATGCAGCCCTAATTCGTCTTTTTGCCAAAAATGATTTTGGCCGTGGTCTAGGGAGCCTTACGAAGACTGAGGCAACAAAGCTCGCAGGTCTTATCAACTCCTATCGAAAGAAAAATAAAGTAACAGCTGACAATGACAGAACAGCTCGACTTGAGAGTGTGCTTGACGACTACCTAGCATTTGAGGGCGTCGGCAATGACGTGTTAAATAACTACCTCCAAACCAAGGATGGAAGAAATTTCCTTGGCGAGTTTGTTGATCGCAACAAAGAAATTTTGCTGAGAGAAACTATAAAAAATATTGAGAGCCGTGAAACTGAGCGCCGGGAAAAAGCGGAGCGCGAAACGGCTGAAGTTTTAAGTAAGCTAGAGTCAAAGAGAAGTGAATTGCGCCAAATTGAGGAAGAGTTTGAGCGACGCAAACGAGAGGCTCAGGACAAAATTGAGCAAATTAATACTAAATCCCGCGAAGAGGAGGAAGTTACACTGAGGGATAGAAACAAGCAGATAGTCGAAGAGATCGAGAACAACGAAAAACAACTTACAGAACTCCGACAATTGCTGGGCGACTATAAAGAAATAAACAAAAGAAAAGAACAAATCAAAAAACTAGAAACACACATAGAGATCAAGAACGAAGATCTTAGCAAACTAAAACAGCTTGTCGAGCAACAGCAGACCTTTATTACAAATCCAACCATGGCCAGTCAAAAAATGGTTGAAATTGACATGGTAAAAAAATTGTTGAGTGGGAGCTCTAATAGCGCAGAACAAGAGGATGTTATGCCTCTATCTTTAGCTGCATATCCCGCTGAAGTTAGAGGCGAGTCTCGCATTTCTTATATTAATGACTTAAAAGACAAGTTCTCTGGTTCAGATGGACGAGTTTACAGCTATGATGAAATGGCAAACATTGTAATTACAGTCATGCAGAGTTATCTAACGATCATGGCTGGACCACCCGGAACAGGAAAGACGTCTACAGTAAATCGACTTTCAGACTCCCTGGGCCTTACTGCTTCGAGCAAGTCCAGCATGGAGACAGACAACTTCCTCAGCATATCTGTTGCTCGTGGATGGGCATCCAGTCGAGAGTTACTTGGCTTCTTCAACTCGCTTAAAAATTCCTATCAACCATCACGCAGCGGCCTATACCAATTTCTGAATGCGTTCTCCAAGCAAGCAACTCAAGGTGGCGAGTATCTCGACGCACTGAAACTGGTCCTGCTCGATGAAGCGAACCTATCTAGCATTGAACATTACTGGTCTGACTTTCTTCTAATCTGCGACTATTTTGAGAAAGGAAATAAAATTGATATTGGTGGCAATAGTCAAAAGAGTCGATACATAGACATTCCAAGTAGCCTTCGATTCATTGGCACCATCAATAACGACTCGACAGTGGAAGGACTTTCGAACCGTCTGATTGATCGCGCAGCAATTATCAGTCTCGGTTATGAATCATCAGTAACTAGCTCCAAGCTAAGCAACGATGTTTTGTATGGAGCAGTCCCATACAATGAACTGGCAAATGCCTTTATTCCCCGCGATGACGAGGACTATTTAGAAATTGCAGATGAAGTTCGCTTGAAACAAGTTCTAGACATTTTGTCCACCTCGGCAATTAAGGGCGGGCAAATCCACTATAGCAAGCGCAAGACGAACGCTATTAATCGCTACTGCTTTATCGCCAATCAACTTTCTTACGAAAAGACTCAACCACTTGACTTTGCAATTAGCCAACATATTCTCCCGGCCATCAGCGGTCATGGCCAAGGCTTACGTGAACGTCTAAAACAACTGGAAGCGAAGCTGGATGAGTTTGACTATTCAGTATCGCGTAAAATCATTACAAGCATTATTGATGCTGGCGATGACTATTCAGACTCTTACTCTTTCTTCTGAGTCACATAGATATGTTTGAAGTTGAAATTATAAGTGGACGACGACGGGGGGAGAAGCTGGCTTTACTCAGCAGCACTCACGAAGCAGAAACTCCAATAATTTTTCAGGAGGATGAGGTATTAGTATTCAGAACGAAAATTGACCAGGACGTCCCAAATCTGACCCTTGTTCTTCATGAAAATGAAGTCCCCTACAGCACTCGCGTTGAGCATGTTGATGGCTGGCTATACGAGTGGCACCCTAAGGAAGTCTATAGAGGACGTAAAGAGGCTTTTTTCCATAACTACTATGGCCTGGCTGAGTTATCTCTAGCCGCGAAGAAAATTGATGACTCAACACAATTTTCTTTTGTTTTACATATGCAACCTATAGAGGTGCTCGCAAAAAAAATTAACGCGGAAAGAGTTTCAGAAATGCTAAAGTTTTTGTCCCGACAAGATGGCAAAGATTTGGCGAGCGCCATTAGAATCACCCGACTACGAGCAGGACTCAAGGAAGGGGGTCGTACCGAGCAATTTTTGCTAGACCGCATTCAAAACAATATAATTTTCCTCAAGAAAATTTTACCTGATATTGTTATGCGGCCTATCACAAAACTTCGGCAGACAGAGCGCTTAGTAACCCCAAACGAAGAAACCCTTATAGATGAATCTTCTTTACATTGGATTAGTGAAAACCCAGATTATCTATATGAAATCGACTCGCACGAAAACACACTGCTTATTTATGAAGATGAACGATACGGATCGAAAAAAATAGTAGAAACACACGTAATTGAAAGCTCTGACTTGTATGAGAACCACGTCATTCATGGCTTTATCGCATCGCTAATGATCGCGATCAATAAAATACGTGAAAAACTAGCTAGCAATAATACTAAACAATCGTCATCAACCAGTCATTTCGAGGGTTATGTATCCTTCTTTACTCAGATACAAAAATTTTCGGATGTAATAAATGCCAATAAAATCGCAAAGTGTGATCAAATCATCAGCGATCTGCGAGGCTTGAGGAACTGGCTTGAAAAGAAAACCCCAGTAAGCAAGATCGAAACAGGCCTACCCTACTTCACCCAGAAAGCCAAACAAAACTTCCTTTACCACCAAGTATTCAGCAGAGTTATCACATGGCATCGATATGGCACTCCTGATTGGGGGGTTCAGGATGAACTTAACTCAATCAAGGATATTCCCCGCTTGTTTGAGTATTACGTGCTTTGCGTGATCAAAAATCATTTGGATGGCATGAGCGTAAATGGTGTTGAAATGATGAAGGCAGCCAATGATGGTAGCCAAGATCTATTTGAGTACAAAGCAGGGCAGAGCAGCATTCGTCTGATGTATGAACCAGAAATTTGGACAGCAGGTCATGCAAGGTCTGCCCAGCAGAATCTTGTAAATACTGAAGGCTGGAGCAAGTCGTATACTTCTAACGTTTGGGATAGTCAACAACAAAGCAAAAGCTCACTAAAAACACGATCCAATAGAGGAGCATATTCTCAGAGACGACCTGACTTCTTGATAGAGGTATCCCGTGCAGGGAGCGAGTCTCACTACATCATTATAGATGCAAAGTATACTGACTCTGAAAAGGCATTTATTTCGTACCTGCCCGAACTGACGATGAAGTACATTCATGGCATCCATCAGCAGGGGACCGGTAAAAATCAGTCCAAGGCATTAATGATAGTAAATCCATCCAGCAATGCCTGCACCCGTCACTTCCATAGTGATGAATACAGCATTTACGGAAGCGCTCCTGTAACCCCAGCTCTGATGGTTACATCTATCGATGTCGCGCAAGCTCATCAGAATAGCTCAAACATAAAATGCGATCTCGACAGACTGCTTAGCCTATCCATTTAATACAGTCACTCTCACTTGGAAGAAATAATTTCTGGGTGAGAGTATTGATTTTCACGAAAACTATTAGCCGTCAAAAAAAAACACCTAACATTAGAAAATTGACTTCAACACCCAGCCCAGAATCTGCGACACCTTGTCAGAGCACATCAGTCCTAGAACCCACAAAGTTCACGCAACAGCCGGGTATCCAGATGCTTCTCCACCAAATCCGCCAACCGCTCGATATCCCGCTCACGCAACCCGTGATAGTCCACTTCCTGCACTTGCTGCAAACCCGCCCAACGCAACAACGCACTGCACGCCGCCGGCGATTCGAACAGGCCATGCAGATAGGTGCCGAAAATCTGCCCATCAACACTTTGCGCACCGTCGCAGCGACCATCGTCCAGCTGCACAGCGGCGTTTTCCAGCGCCGGTCCGGTGGTCACCCCGGCATGGATTTCATAACCAGTGACCGGCGCATCTTCCAGCGCCAGACGCCCGCGGACATTGCGCAGCTGCTTCTCTTGTTCCAGTTGGGTTTCGAACGCCAGCCAACCCAAACCGGCGCTCGACCCGGGCGCACCTTCGAGGCCCAGCGGGTCATGCACCTGCTCGCCGAGCATCTGCAGGCCACCACAGATGCCCAGCACTTTACCGCCATAACGCAGATGACGACTGATGGCGGTGTCCCAGCCATTGTCCCGCAGATACGCGAGATCGCTGCGCACGCTTTTCGAACCGGGAAGAATGATCAGGTCGGCGGGCGGGATAGCCTGGCCGGGGCCGATGAATTGCAGGTCCACTTGCGGGTGCAGACGCAGCGGATCGAAATCGGTGTGATTGCTGATCCGCGGCAGCACCGGCACCAGCACTTTGAGCACCTGGTCCGCCTTGTCGGTCTGGCGCTGATCGATACCGTCCTCGGCTTCCAGGTGCAGGTCCATCACATAGGGCAAGACGCCGATCACCGGTTTGCCGGTGCGCGCCTCCAGCCAATCCAGCCCCGGCTGCAGTAACGCGATGTCGCCGCGAAAACGGTTGATGATGAAACCTTTGACCCGTGCCTGTTCACTCGGCGACAGCAACTCCAGCGTGCCCACCAGATGGGCAAAAACCCCGCCGCGGTTGATGTCGGCAATCAGCACCACCGGGCAGTCCACCGCCTCGGCGAACCCCATGTTGGCGATGTCGCCGGCACGCAGGTTGATCTCGGCCGGCGAACCGGCGCCTTCGACCATGACCACCGGATAAGCCGCACTCAGCCGTGCATGGGACGCCAGCACCGCTTGCATGGCGATGGCTTTGTAGTCGTGATAGGCAACCGCATTCATGGTCGTGACGGCGCGACCATGAATGATCACCTGGGCGCCGGTATCGCTGTTGGGTTTGAGCAGCACCGGGTTCATGTCGGTGTGCGGTTCAAGGTTGGCCGCCTGGGCCTGCACCGCTTGCGCGCGACCGATTTCGCCGCCATCGGCAGTCACGGCGCTGTTGAGCGCCATGTTCTGCGGCTTGAACGGCACGACGCTGACGCCCTGGCGGGTGACCCAGCGACAGAGCGCCGTCACCAGCGTGCTTTTACCGGCGTCCGATGTAGTGCCTTGCACCATCAACGTAGTCATTGGCTTTCCTTGGCATAGGCGTCGAACGCTTGCGCGAGACGTGTCCAGTCGGCCTCATCGGCGGGCAAGCCGAATCGCAGGCTGCTGTTGTGGGTGAATAACCGCAGCAGGATGCCGCGCCGGGCCATGAACTCATGCAGTGCTTCGGCACGCTCGGTGATCAGCCATTGAAACAGCGCGCAACCGCCCTGGGGTGCGAAACCGTACTGTGCCAGCAGCCGCGCCAGGCGCTCGCTGGCCGCTTCGGTGCGCTGCCGTTGGCGAGCGTGGCCTTCGGTGTCCAGCAGGCAGGCCTGCCCCACTATCCGGGTCGGTCCGCTGACCGCCCACGGCCCCACCTGTTCGGCCAGCAATTTGAGCAGCCTGCGCTCGGCCAGCACGAACCCCAGGCGCACGCCGGCCAGACCAAAAAACTTGCCGAAGGAACGCAGCACGATCAACCCGACCTGATGGGCAAAAGGCGCCAGGCTCAGCTGCGGCGTGTTGTCCATGAACGCTTCGTCCACCACCAGCCAGCCACCGCGCTGGGCCAGTTTCGAATGCCAGTCGAGCAGGCGACTGGGGGTCAGGCTCAGGCCCGTGGGATTGTTCGGGTTGACCACCACAAGCACGTCGAGGCTGTCGAGGAAGAAGTCGACTTCCTGCTCCAGCACTTCACGCACGATATAGCCGCTGCGGCGCCACGCTTCGGCGTGCTCGGCGTAACAGGGCGAGAGCACGCCGACCTTGCCGATGCGACGCAAACGCGGCAACAGCTGGATCGCCATTTGCGAACCGGCCACCGGCAGCACTTGTGCGGCGCCGTAGTAGTCGCAGGCCGCCTGCTCCAGACCGTCATCGGTTTCCGGCAACCGCGCCCAGGCGCGCAACGGCACCTGCGCGACCGGAAACGGCCAGGGTGCGAGTCCGCTGGACAGGTCCAGCCAGTCGGCTTCGGCGATGCCGTATTCGAGCGCCGCCTTGCGCAATCGACCTCCGTGCTCAAGCATAGAATTCAGCTCCCACGCAAAGGATCAGCAACCATAACCATACCCCGCGCTTAACCAATTGCCAGCCACGGTCGATGGAGTCGGCATCCGCCGGCGGGCCTTCACCCAGTGGCGGGCGCTGATGCAGTTCACCGTGATAGATCGCCGCCCCGCCCAACTCGACGCCGAGCGCGCCAGCCCCGGCGGCCATCACCGGCCCGGCATTCGGGCTGTCCCAGGTCGGCCCCTGGGTGCGCCAGCATCTCAACGCCAGGCGGGTCTTGCCGAGCAGCGCGTAGGTCAACGCCACCAGGCGTGCGGGAATGTAGTTGAGCACGTCGTCGATCTTGGCCGCGGCCCAGCCGAAACGTTCGAAGCGGTCGTTACGGTAACCCCACATCGCATCGAGGGTGTTGCTCAGACGATAGAGCACCACACCGGGCGCCCCCGCCACGGCGAACCAGAACAGCGCGGCAAATACCGCGTCGCTGCCGTTCTCCAGCACCGATTCGGTGGCAGCGCGGGCGACTTCGGTTTTATCCAGTTCGCTGGTCTGGCGGCTGACCAGATAACCCACGCGTTTGCGTGCTTCTTCAATATCATCGCTGCGCAAGGCCTTGGCCACTGGCTCGACATGTTCACCGAGGCTGCGCATGCCGAGGGCACAATAGAGCGCGAGGATTTCGACGATCCAGCCGACATAAGGCGCCCAGGATAAAGCCGTGGCCAGTAAGGTCAGCGGCACGACCGCGATGACCCAGGCGGTGACGCCGTGACTGCGCCAGCCGCGACCTTCGCTGTTGAAACGTTGCTCGATCCGGTCGGCAAAACGGCCGAACGCCACCAGCGGATGCCAGCGTCTGGGTTCACCGAGCAGCGCATCCAGCGCCACCGCGGCGACACTCAATAACGCCACACTCATTGATTCACTCCCCAATAGTTTTCATACAGCAATTCGCCGAGCGGACGCGTCTGCGCCCAGCCTTCGAGCGCCAGCATCGGTGCCGGATAGAATTCCTTTACCGGGCCCAGGCAAAGCACGGCCAACGGCTTGGCGCCACCGGGCATTTGCAGCAAGTCGGCCAGGGCTTGCGGCTCGAACAAGGAGACCCAGCCCATGCCCAGTCCTTCGGCACGGGACGCCAGCCACAGGTTCTGGATCGCGCAGGACAAGGAGGCCATGTCCATTTCCGGCAAGGTGCGGCGGCCGAAGATGTGGCGCTCGCGATCGTCCATCAGCGCGGCGACCAGCACTTCAGCGCAGTCGTTGATGCCTTCGACCTTGAGCTTCATGAATTCGTCGCTGCGCTCGCCGAGGGCTTCGGCGGTGCGGATGCGTTCTTCTTCCACCAGTTGTTGGATTTTGCCGCGCAAGGCGCGGTCGCTGATGCGGATGAAGCGCCAGGGCTGCATCAGGCCCACGCTCGGGGCCTGGTGGGCGGCTTCGAGCAGGCGTCGAAGTAAGTCGGGCGCGACGGTGCCACCGCTGAAGTGGCGCATGTCGCGGCGTTCGGCGATCGCACGGTAAACCGCTTCGCGTTCGGCCTGGCTGAATGCGTTGTCAGTCATGGCCTCTTCGCGAGCAAGCTCGCTCCCACAGTGGACCGCGTTTCTTCAGGCAACACACTTTCTAATGTGGGAGCGAGCTTGCTCGCGATGGCGGCTTCAAGGTCAGGCGCGAACAATGCGGCAATCGCCGATGGATTGGACGGAAAATAAAAATGCACATAAGAGGCCGTCATCCGCCCCTCACGATAAACCGCCTCCGCCCCACGCCCGCCATTCGGGCTCAACCCACGAGCAATCGGCTCAAGCCCGGTGCTGGTCAGCGAATGATGATAAGTATGCCCACGCAACAAACCTTCCGGCAGCTCAACCGCCTGCAGGGCCAACGCCGCCAGACGCTTTTGCATCACCGCATCTCCGGCCAGCAAGCCGACCAGTTCAGCACGAGTGCCCTCGACATCGGTCAACGAATCCAGCAGATAAAGCATGCCACCACACTCGGCCAACAACGGTTTGCCCGCGGCATGGTGAGCGCGAATCGCGTCGAGCATCGATGTGTTCTGTGACAGTGCCACATGGTGCAATTCCGGATAACCGCCCGGCAGGTAGAGACTGTCTGCCTCCGGCAATCCGGTATCACGGATCGGCGAGAAAAACAGCAACTCGGCGCCCATGGCTCGCAGCAGATCCAGGCTCGCGCCGTAGGTGAAGGCAAAGGCTTCGTCACGGGCCACGGCAATCCGCACGCCGGCCAACAAAGGCTCGGCAGCGATCACATCGGGGGCGGCGAATTCCACTGCCGGCGGCAACGCCACCTCGCAACTGCTGGCCAGGGCATCGGCCGCTGCGTCGAGGCGCAGATCAAGATCGTTCAACTCGCTGGCCTGAACCAGCCCCAAGTGCCGGCTCGGCAGTTCGATCCCGGTCTCCCGGGACAAGGCGCCATACCAGCGCAAGCCTTCAGTCAGGCTGCCTTCGAGCAACTGCGCATGGCGCAACGTGCCCACGCGATTGGCCAACACACCGGCAAACGGCAAGTCCGGCTGATAGCGCGCCAGCCCCAGGGCCAGTGCACCAAAGGTCTGGGCCATCGCGGTACCATCGATCACTCCGAGCACCGGCACACCGAAGTGCCGCGCCAGATCGGCGCTGGACGGCGTACCGTCGAACAGCCCCATCACGCCCTCGATCAGGATCAGGTCGGCAACAGCTGCGGCTTCCCACAACAGTCGACGACTTTCCTGCTCGCCGACCATCCACATGTCCAGTTGATACACCGGCGCACCGCTGGCGCGCTCGAGAATCATCGGGTCGAGGAAGTCCGGGCCGCACTTGAAGACCCGCACCTTGCGCCCCTGATTGCGGTGCAAGCGGGCCAGCGCGGCGGTGACGGTGGTCTTGCCCTGACCGGAGGCCGGCGCGGCGATCAATACCGCCGGGCAATGACGTGGTTGACTCACAATTCGACGCCTTTTTGCGCTTTGATACCGGCCTGGAACGCGTGCTTGATCACGCCCATTTCCGTGACGGTGTCGGCCAGCTCGATCATTTCCGGTTTGGCACCGCGACCGGTGACCACCACATGCTGCATCGGCGGACGCGCCTGCAAATCACTGAGCACCTGATCGAGGTCGAGATAACCGTGCTTGAGGGCGATGTTCAACTCATCGAGCACCACCAGACCGATGGACGGATCGCTCAGCAGTTCGCGGGACACTGCCCATGCGGCTTCGGCGGCAGCGATATCACGCTGGCGATCCTGGGTTTCCCAGGTGAAGCCCTCGCCCATCACATGAAACCGCACCTGCTCTGGAAAACGGCGGAAGAACAGTTCTTCGCCGGTACTGTTGCGGCCCTTGATGAACTGCACCACGCCACACTGCATGCCATGGCCCAGGGATCGGGCGAGCATGCCAAAGGCCGAGCTGCTCTTGCCTTTGCCGTTGCCGGTCAGCACCAGCAGCAGGCCGCATTCGTTCGGGGAATTGGCAATGCGTTCATCGATCACGGCTTTTTTGCGCAGCATGCGCGCCAGGTGACGTTCATCACGATCGGGGGTATCAGTCATGGGGGAGCTCTCCGTTGAGGCTGGATAACGGCGGGCAGGCACAAGAATAGACGGCAAAAAGCCTGGCATCGCCCACCGTGATGCCGCTGGATGGATCAGGCCGGTCTCCGGGCTCATGAGCGGCGCTGGCCTGACTGCGCGCCTTCCCATGTCGGCTTTCGACACAGTGGCTCAAGGCGCAGTCTTCACTCATTTACCGTTGCGGGGGCAGCGTCGGGATCATGACTCTTCATCGTTCGAAGACAGTCACTCACCGACTTCCCTGTTTCACTCTGTCGGCCATGGCCACAGAGCACCTGAAACAAGCCGCGAAGGTTAGAGGGTTGGGGGTGGAGCGTCAATTGAGAAAGAGGCTCGCGACTGACCGGTTGAACCATCGCACCTCCCGGCTTCTCTATGATTGTATCAACGCGTCCATAGGGAAGATCAGCATGCGCAAGCCCCAGCTCGTTCTCGTCATCGCGCTCGCCGGAGGGCTCGCCGCCTGTGGTGAAACCTCCAGCCTGCAAGTCATGGACGGCACCGGTCCGTCGCCCAAGCTGCCAGAACCGAACAAGACCCTGATCCCGACGGTGAACATCGCCCCGGCGATCGGCTGGCCGGACGGCGCAAAACCCGTCGCGGCGACGGGAACTCAGGTCGCCGCCTTTGCCGAAGGCCTCGATCACCCGCGCTGGCTCTACGTGTTGCCCAACGGCGACGTGCTGGTCGCCGAGACCAATGCGCCACCCAAGCCCGATGATGGCAAAGGCGTTAAAGGCTGGGTCATGAAGCAAGTCATGGGTCGTGCCGGTGCTGCCATACCGAGCCCGAACCGCATCACGCTGCTGCGGGACAAGGACCACGACGGCATTGCCGAAACCCGTACGGTGTTCCTGGAAAACCTCAATTCGCCGTTCGGCATGACCCTGGTCGGAACTGACCTGTACGTTGCCGATACGGACCGCTTGCTGCGTTTCCACTATGAAGATGGCGATACGGCGATCAAGTCGCAGCCAATCAAAGTGGTCGATCTGCCGGGCGGCACGCTCAATCATCACTGGACCAAGAACGTCATCGCCAGCAAGGATGGGAGCAAGCTGTACGTGACGGTGGGTTCCAACAGCAATGTCGCCGAAAACGGCATGGACCAGGAAGAAGGTCGCGCGGCGATCTGGGAAGTGGATCGCGCCACCGGCAACCATCGGATCTTCGCTTCGGGGATCCGCAATCCCAACGGCCTCGCCTGGGAACCCCAGAGCGGTGCGCTGTGGACAGCCGTCAATGAGCGTGACGAAATCGGCAGCGACCTGGTACCGGACTACATCACTTCGGTGAAGGACGGCGGGTTCTACGGCTGGCCTTACAGCTATTACGGACAACATGTCGATGCACGCGTGACCCCGCAGAATCCGGACCTGGTGGCCAAGGCCATTGCGCCGGACTACGCCGTCGGCCCGCACACGGCATCGCTGGGCCTGACCTTTGCTGAAGGCAACACTCTGCCGACGCAGTTCAAGGAGGGCGCATTCATCGGCCAGCATGGCTCGTGGAACCGCGATCCGCACAGTGGTTACAAGGTGATCTTCGTACCATTCAGCGCGGGAAAACCGGTCGGACAGCCGGTTGATGTGCTCACCGGATTCCTCACCGACGACGAAAAAGCCATGGGCCGCCCGGTAGGGGTGGTGATTGATCGGCAGGGAGGATTGCTGGTGGCTGATGATGTGGGGAACAAGGTGTGGCGGGTGTCGACAGCGCGATAGCTGTACACATGACCTGTGGGAGCGGGCTTGCCCGCGATGAGGCCGGCACATTCAACATTGATGCTGTCTGACCCACCGCAATCGCGGGCAAGCCCGCTCCCACAGGGATCGCGTTTAACGTTTACGACAGAGCGTCAACCCATCCCCCAACGGCAACAACGACAGATCCACCCGCAAGTCATCCTTCAAGGCCAGATTGAGCGCCTGGATGGCCCGGGTGTCTGCGCTTTCAGGATTCTCCTCAAGCACCCGCCCACTCCACAATGTGTTATCGAACACCGCCAGGCCACCGACCCGCAGCAAACGCAACGCATGCTCCAGATAGCTCGGATAATTGGCCTTGTCGGCATCGATGAAGATCAGGTCGAACTGTCCCGGGCAATCCAGTTCGGCCAGGGTTTCCAGCGCAGGCGCCAACCGCAGATCAATCCTTTGCGCCAGACCCGCTTCCTGCCAGTAACGGCGCGCGGTAGCGTTGTAGTCGCCGGGAATGTCGCAGCAGATCAGCGAACCCTCATCCGGCAACGCCGCTGCCATGCACAAGGCGCTGTAACCGGTGAAGGTACCCACTTCCAGTACACGCCTGGCGCCGGTGAGTTTCACCAGCAACGCGAGGAACTGCCCCTGCTCCGGCGCCACCTGCCAACGCGCCATGGGCAGCGCCTGGGTTTCATCGCGCAAGCGCTTGAGCAGCGGCGTCTCCCTGAGGGAGACGTCGAGCAGGTATTGATACAGGGCATCATCGAGATTGAGCGTGCGAGCGGTCATGACCAGACTCTGCAATCTATGGGTTATGGGCCAGATGCTCTGGTTGTAGCACACGCTTGGCGCTCAGGTAGGCTCTCTGCCAATAAGCCTTGGACAAGCTGTCGAGCTTCACCGTACCGCCAGTGGCCGGGGCATGGACGAAGCGACCTTCGCCGACATAGATCCCGGCGTGGCTGACCTGGGAGCCGCCATTGGTGGCGAAAAAAAGCAGGTCGCCGGTTTGCAGGCCTTCCTTGCCGACACTGGCCGCTTGCATGCCGATCATCTCGCGAGTCGTGCGCGGCAAGGAAATACCGGCAACATCGCGGTAGACGTAACCGATCAGCCCGCTGCAATCAAAGCCCGAATCTGGCGTGTTGCCGCCCCACCGATACGGCGTGCCGACGAGGCCGAGCGCACGAAACAGTACGTCTTCGGCGGCGGGAGAAAAGGCTTGGGAGGGACCGAAAATCAGCGGCGCGCGAATCACCGGCGCCGGTGGCGGCGGTGTGCGGCTGGCGCAGGCACTGAGCAGCGCTGCGAAGCACAGGATTGCGAGGCGGGCCGACATCGTCATAGGCAGAACATCCTGATCTGGCTGCGGCTTTTTCCACCGACAGGGCAGAAAAGAAAACCGCCTGCGCAGGACGCAGGCGGTTTGCCATCAATATTAGATCAGGATTTTAGCTGCTGCGTGGCAAACTTCAAGTAAGACTTTAAGTTCACCCTACAAAATGTCCGCTTACTTGCGTGCCGTGACGATCGCCGGGCCTGTCGTTGGCGCCATCGCGAGTGCGCGCTTGGCTTCGATGAAGGTCTTGCTCCAGTAGCTGTCGCCCAGACTGTCGATCCGGACACCCCCGCTGCGGCGGCTGCTGGAATGGATGAACTGGTTGTCGCCCAGGTAGATCCCGGCGTGACTGACGCGCCCACGACGGCCGTTAGTGGCGAAGAACAACAAGTCACCGGGTTTCAGATCGCTGCGAGTGACCAGCGGGGCGTCGACGTTGATCATTTCGCGGGTGGAGCGCGGCAGGTTCATACCGGCCTCTTCACGAAACAGATAACCGATAAAACCGCTGCAATCGAAGCCGGCTTCGGAGGTGCCACCGAAACGGTAACGGGTACCGATCAGGGCCATGCCGCGTTCGAGGATGCTGTCGGCCAGAACCGGAAGCTGGTACGACTTGCCATTGGCGAAGCTGGCCAGTTCTTTATCGGTGGCCGCCTCTTGCTCAATCGCTTCCTGCAGAAGAACGGAAGTCGATTGGGCGGTAACTGAATTGATAACCTGCTGTTTTTGCTCTTGCTGGGGCACTGGAGAATGAGCAGCGCAACCGAACAACAGGGTGACGAGTGCGAGAGGCACGAGGGGTGCGAAGCGCATTAGCATGGGCACGACCGTGGCTGATAGTTATAAAAGAAGCCGCGACTATGCCCGCAATCATGCTCATTTGCAAATTCAATCGACCTTGATGTGACTTTCCTGCTTCTCGATTACATCTAAGCGCTTAAGCCCCATTTAGTCGTTGCGCAGCCTGCTGACCTGTAGGAATGCAGATTTTCTGACGTCTGAAAACTGCCGAAACCTGCGTCAGGCATGGCCTTTTACCAGCCCAACGTTTCTTTGAGGAACGGGATCGTCAACTTGCGCTGGGCTTGAAGAGACGCCTGGTCGAGGCGCTCAAGCAACTCGAAAAGCGCACTCATGCTGCGAGTGCCACGCGTCAGGATGAAATGCCCGACTTCGTCGGTCAGGTGCAAGCCGCGACGAGAAGCGCGCAGTTGCAAGGCGCGCAATTTGTCTTCGTCGGAGAGCGGGCGCATCTGGAAGATCAGGGCCAGGGTGAGGCGGGATTTGAGATCCGCCAGCTTGACCGGCAGCTCACGCGGGGACGTCGAAGCGGCGATCAACAGGCGCCGACCGCTGTCACGCAGACGGTTGAACAGATGGAACAGCGCCTCCTCCCAATCCGCACGCCCGGCAACCGCCTGCAGGTCATCCAGGCAGACCAGTTCGTATTGTTCGAGGTTGTCGAGGATTTCGATGCCACGATCCAGCAGCTCGGCCAACGGCAGATACACCGCCGGTTCCCCCAACTGTTCGAAACGCAGACAGGCCGCCTGCAACAGATGCGTACGCCCTACCCCGTCCTTGCCCCAGAGATAAATCAGGCTTTCGGTCCAGCCGGCGTCGGCTTCGCATAGCCGCTCGACATAGCCGAGTGCAGCGGCATTGGCGCCTGGGTAGTAATTGATAAAGGTAGCGTCATCACGCAGACGCACACCTAGGGGCAGCTGAATCGGTTTCATGCTGACTGAACAGTTCCAGGGGAACCGTTAGTGGCCTCTGTGTAAAGTTTGCGAAGTTTATACCCGTGAAGCTGACCGCACAATGCGACAGACCACAAGCAAAATCAACGGTTTGCGTTAACGCACTGGTTTTATGACAGTTTCTTTGGCGCCAAGGGCGATAGCCATGCAACAGAGGCGGGCCAACCTGGCGATGAACCAGGCCGCCCCCGAGCAACCGTCAACCCACCTCAGAGATCAGGCTCGTCGACGCCACTGTACATATCTGAATCCTTGTACAAATCATGCACATGACGCACCAGGACCATGATCACCGCCGCCACCGGCAATGCCAGAAGCACGCCGGTAAAGCCGAACAGCTCGCCCCCCGCCAGAATCGCGAAGATCACCGCCACCGGATGCAGACCGATCCGGTCCCCCACCAGCAACGGCGTGAGCACCATGCCTTCCAGCGCCTGACCGACCATGAATACTGCGACGATGCCAACCATGGGGTACAGGTCGCCACCGAACTGGAACAGGCCGGCAACCAACGCCGCACCAATCCCGATGACAAAGCCCATGTACGGCACGATCGCGGCCAGACCGGCAATGAGGCCGATCAACAGCCCCAACTCCAGCCCTAACAGCATCAGGCCCGCCGCGTAGATCACGCCCAGCGCCACCATCACCAGCAACTGCCCGCGCACGAATGCACCCAGCACTTCATGGCACTCACCGGCCAGCGTCACCACACGCTCTTCCCGATCACGTGGCAGTAAACCGCGGATCTTGGCCATCATCAGGTCCCAGTCCCGCAACAGGTAGAAAACCACCACCGGGATCAGCACCAGATTGGCCAGCAAAGCAATCAACGCCAGCCCGGAAGCCGTCGCCTGACTCAGCACCACACCGACAATGTCAGTGGTCTGGCCCATGTGTTCGCTGATCGCTGCCTTGAGCTTGTCGAATTTCCAGAAACCGTCCGACAGGCCAAATTTCGATTGCGCCCAGGGCAGTGCGCTGTGCTGCAACCAGTCGAGCATCTGCGGCGTCAGTTCGTACAAGCGAAACAACTGCTTGGCGAGCATCGGCACCAACACCAACAGCAAGGTGGTGAAGATCAAGGTAAACAGCGCAAACACCGCGATCACGCCCCAGGTCCTGGACAAACCGGCTTTCTCCAGCCGATCCACCAGAGGGTCGAACAGATAGGCCAGCAGCAGCGCGACCAGAAATGGCGTGAGGATCGGATGCAACAGCCAGACAAACGCGCAGAGCAGGATCACCCCACCCAACCAGAACCAACGCCGCGTATCGGCCATGAACCACTCCAGCTTCTATATAAGGAAAGAACAACTTACCAGCGGAAACGCAGCTGCGGCGTCGGTTTCGGAGCCGGCGCCACGACAGGTACCGAGCCATCAACCGAGGGCTGGGCAGGGGTCGCGGGGGCTGGCGCCTCACCGGCCGGAACTTCCTGCAACCTGGCCAGGGACAACTGTGCCTTCAACTGTTCGGCGCTGCCATTGACCCGATAGAGAATCCGGTCGCCGTCGACGCTTTGCAGACGCGCACCAAAAGGTTCGAGCAAACGCCCAAGGGCCGCATAGCGCTCCAGGTTCATGCCCTGCACTTCCAGCAATTGTTCACTCGAAGCACCCGGCTTGACCACAAACCGCGGTGCCAGACGCGCACTGACCGCCAACATGACGGCATCGGCCACGGCGGCCTGATCCGCGCCCTGCACACTGCCGGCCTCTTTCTGATCGCCCAGCCACAAGCGCCACTTGGCTTGCCACTGCCCCCCTTCTTCACGGGCATGCACGGCCAGCAAGGCATCGGCGTTGTAACGGGCCGAAGCACCGCGCAACGGCGCCGGATCCGCGCCTTCCAGATTCGGTGCGGTGGCAACGATCTGCTCATTCAAGTCCGCCAGCGGCAAGCGCAGTGGCAAACCACGGTATTGTGCCGCGCGGCGCAAAGGCGTCGCGCTGGCCTGACCATCGCCCACCAGGCTCGAGCCCTCGGCGGCATCGTTCAACCACCAGCCCAGGATCGACGGTCGGTTCGCGCCCCAGAGCGACAATCCGGCACGGCGCAACGCCTGCTCCGTGGTGGCCGGGTCGAAATCGACCTTCAGTACTTCCGGCGGGCCGGCATCAAAACCGAATTGACTGATGATCTGTTGCGGATCCTTGCGCAGCGCCGCCAACCCCGGGCTTTGCGCCGCCTTGGGATCACCGGTCAGACGCAACACCAATGTATTCAGCGCGCGCTGGGTGGCTTGATCGCGCTCCTCGGGCGCCTGACTGCTGACAGGCTCGCGCACCTGATAAAGGCCTTTGACGGTTTCGGCATGACTGGCGAGGCTGACCAACGATAAACCGCCCATAAACAGCAATTTGAAAAAACGCATGGAGAATTCCTGACGACAAGAGCGGCTGGAACAGACCGCATGAAGACAATCGAACAAGGCTGTGACCCTCGCCCGATGCAAAACATTCACACGGCCCGGGTAAGTTTTTCGCACTGCCATAACGATAGACGGTTTATAGCGCTACCTTATACAGCCCTGCGCGATTGCACCAACCCCGGCAATTACAGTTTTTTTCAGCCGATATGCCCCTGCTGTCGGCCTGAGGATGGCCGCTGCCCCTCAAGCCTGATAAAATCGCGCGCCTTCGCAGACCGGCAACAGCCGGGCCCTTGAATTTGCGCTCGGCAATCGCCCTCGCCTGTACAAGTGGTCCCGTTGGACTCGGTCGTTACCCCTGAATCCCCCCTAAAGGCCTGGATCATGAGCAAGCAACCCTCCCTGAGCTACAAGGACGCCGGTGTAGACATCGACGCCGGTGAAGCATTGGTCGAACGCATCAAGAGCGTCGCCAAGCGCACTGCGCGCCCGGAAGTCATGGGCGGCCTGGGCGGTTTCGGCGCCCTCTGCGAAATTCCGGCCGGCTACAAGCAGCCTGTGCTGGTTTCCGGCACCGACGGCGTCGGCACCAAGCTGCGCCTGGCACTGAACCTGAACAAACACGACAGCATCGGCATCGACCTGGTGGCCATGTGCGTGAACGACCTGGTGGTCTGCGGCGCCGAGCCGCTGTTCTTCCTCGACTACTATGCCACCGGCAAACTCAACGTCGAAACCGCGACCCAGGTCGTGACCGGCATCGGCGCTGGCTGTGAATTGTCCGGTTGCTCCCTGGTCGGCGGCGAAACCGCTGAAATGCCTGGCATGTACGAAGGCGAAGACTACGACCTGGCCGGCTTCTGCGTCGGCGTCGTGGAAAAATCCGAAATCATCGACGGTTCCAAAGTCGCTGCCGGCGATGCCCTGCTCGCCCTGCCGTCTTCCGGCCCGCACTCCAACGGCTACTCGCTGATCCGCAAGATCATCGAAGTGTCCGGTGCCGACATCGAAAACATCCAGCTCGACGGCAAGCCGCTGACCGACCTGCTGATGGCCCCGACCCGTATCTACGTGAAGCCGCTGCTCAAGCTGATCAAGGAAACCGGCGCCGTCAAGGCCATGGCCCACATCACCGGTGGTGGCCTGCTGGACAACATCCCGCGCGTTCTGCCAAAAGGCGCTCAAGCGGTGGTTGACGTCGCGAGCTGGACCCGTCCTGCCGTGTTCGACTGGCTGCAAGAAAAAGGCAACGTCGACGAAAACGAAATGCACCGCGTGCTCAACTGCGGCGTCGGCATGGTCATCTGCGTGGCGCAAGAACACGTCGAAACCGCGCTGAACGTCCTGCGTGAAGCCGGCGAGCAGCCTTGGGTCATCGGCCAGATCTCCACCGCTGCCGAAGGCGCGGCTCAGGTCGAACTGAAAAACCTCAAGGCACACTGATGCAAGAGCGGATGTCCCACACCTGTGATGTGGTGGTGCTGTTGTCCGGCACCGGCAGTAACTTGCAGGCCTTGATCGACAGCACGCGGACCGGCGACAGCCCGGCCCGCATCGCTGCGGTGATTTCCAACCGCGCCGACGCCTACGGCCTGCAACGCGCCAGGGACGCGGGTATCGACACCCGCACCCTGGATCACAAGGCTTTCGAAGGCCGCGAGGCCTTCGATGCCGCGCTGATCGAACTGATCGACGCCTTCAATCCCAAACTCGTGGTACTGGCCGGCTTCATGCGCATTCTCAGCGCCGGCTTCGTGCGCCACTACCAGGGTCGCCTGCTCAACATCCATCCCTCGCTGCTACCCAAATACAAAGGGTTACACACTCACCAGCGCGCGCTGGAGGCCGGCGACACCGAGCACGGCTGCTCCGTGCACTTTGTCACCGAGGAACTCGATGGCGGACCGCTGGTCGTACAGGCAGTAATACCGGTAGAGTTGCAGGATTCGCCGCAGAGTCTGGCGCAGCGAGTCCATGGCCAGGAACACCTGATCTACCCGATGGCTGTACGCTGGTTTGCCGAAGGTCGTTTATCACTCGGCGAGCAAGGTGCTTTACTGGATGGGAAGCTACTCGCCGCCAGCGGCCACTTGATTCGAACCTAGGAGATTTTATGCGTCGCGCCCTGCTCTTCGCTTGCGCTCTGCTCGCTCTGCCTTTTGCGCAGGCTGCAGAACTTCAACCTTTCTCCGCCAGCTACACCGCCGACTGGAAACAGCTGCCGATGAGCGGCACCGCCGAGCGCAGCCTGACCAAGCAAGCCAACGGCGCCTGGAAGCTCAGCTTCAAGGCCTCGATGATGATCGCCAGCCTGACCGAAGAAAGCACCCTGACCCTGGACAAGGACACCTTGCTGCCACAGTCCTACCATTTCGAACGTGGCGGCCTGGGCAAAGCCAAGAAGGCTGACCTGGACTTCGACTGGACCAACAAAATGGTCACCGGCACCGATCGCGGCGACCCGGTCAAACTCCCGCTCAACCGCGGCATGGTCGACAAATCCACTTATCAGCTGGCCCTGCAGCATGACGTGGCCGCCGGCAAGAAAAGCATGAGCTATCAGGTCGTCGATAATGGCGAAGTCGACACCTATGACTTCCGCGTGCTGGGTTCGGAAAAAGTCGACACCAAGGCCGGCCAGATCGATGCGATCAAGGTCGAGCGCGTGCGCGATCCGACACAGAGCAAACGCATCACCGTGCTGTGGTTCGCCAAGGACTGGGATTACCTGCTGGTCCGCCTGCAACAGGTCGAGACTGACGGCAAGGAGTACAACATCATGCTCCTGGACGGTACGGTCAACGGCAAGGCTGTCAAAGGCAGCTGATCCGGATCGATACGAAACAAGCCTCGCAATGTGCGGGGCTTTTTTTCGTCTGACGAATAGTCATCTTTGTAACCGTTCCTTGTAGGAGCCGGCTTGCCGGCGAAGGCGCTCTCAAGGACGCCTTCGCCGGCAAGCCGGCTCCTACAGGGAACGGGGCAGGATCGATAGAAAGTTATCCCGCGCGACTTTTCTGGCGACGTTTTCTGGCAATGCTTCGAGAAACGGGTCGAATCCACGCATTTCCTTACCGAGCTTGTTGAAACGTCCCACAACATCAGAGCCGAGCATGAAGCGTTCAGGGAAGCGCTCCACCAGTTTCACCCACTCGCCCCGAGGCTTGCCCTGCTCATCCAGCAGATAAGGCGTCAGCATGCTCCAGGACAGGTCGACGAACAGATTGGGGTAGGCCTCAAGCATGCGCGTCAGGGTCGGCAGCAGAAAATCCAGCTGGGTCTGGTGGCGATGAATCTCGGCGCTGGTACCGGCGTGGGCCCAGATGAACCGGGTGTGCGGATGATTGCGCAGCGGTTCTTCGACTTCCGCCAGGTACAGTGGATTTTTTTCACGCTTGGAGGTGATGTTGGAATGCAGCATGACCGGCAAATCGTTTTCGGCGGCGAGGTGATAGATCCGCGTCATGGCCTCGTTATTGGCCCGTGGCGTGTCGCCGGAGGTCAGCGCAGTCAGGTCGTCATGGCGGGTAAAAACCTCGCCTATGCCTTGCCATAGACCGGGATTGAGATCGAGCATGCGCTGGATATGCGCCACGGAGTTCTTGTCGTTGGGGTTGAAGCCCGACAGGAACGGGTGAAAGTACTGACGCTGCTCGGGGGGCAAGCTGTTCACAGCAGCGGCGACTATGACATCGGTGGCGCTGTACCAGTAGGCATCGGCGTCGTCGCCGGCGTAATAACGTGGACGCTTGGGTTCGTCTTCGTGCCATTTCTTGGCCACCGGAATGCCGGAAATCATCACATGCTCGATGCGATTGTCGGCCATGGCCTTGAGCAATTTCGGCATGCCGGCCGTTTCCTGAAAAAAGTCCACGTAATGCAGGTGCGCGTCGCTGTAGGCATATTCGCGGGCGCTGGCAACGTGGCAGGCAAAGACCAACAGGCAGGCAACGTAGCGAAACAGAGGCACGGGCGATCTCCAGGATGTAGGAACAGCGTAGACCCCACCGTAAGGTCCAGGGTTCATCAGGGCAAGAAAGTGGAACGCGACTTTGTAGGAATGCTCTATAACTTCAAGGCCTTTTTTGACCGAATGACTTTTCCTTGCCTACGAGGTTTCCCATGACTGTTACCGTCAACACCGTTTCCGCCGAAGGTTTTCGTCACAGCGTCCAGATCGATGAGCACGAATTGTTTGCAGATGTCCCCAAGGATGTCGGCGGCGAAGGCACTGCGCCAGAGCCCCATGACTACTTCGATGCCGCCCTCGGTGCCTGCAAGGCCCTGACCCTGAAGATGTACGCCAAGAAGAAGGACATTCCGCTGACCGGAGTCACGGTCGAGGTCAAACGCGATAACAGCGAAGAGCAGAAAGGCAAATATGCCCTGCACGTCAAACTGACCCTCAAAGGTGTGCTCACCGACGCCCAGCGCGACGAGCTGCACCGTGTTGCTGACCGCTGCCCGGTACACAAACTGATGACCAGCACCGACGTCAGTATCGAAACCCATCTGTCCGAAGGTGCGTTCAGCCAATAGCGGCAAGGGCTGCGCAAGCGGGTTATGCTCCATGCGTCACCCGCTCAGCCTGGAATGCACCATGAACACTCCACTCGTGATTCGCCCCCGCGCCGAAGATGTCGAGGGCCAACCGATTCTTCGCCCTTTGCCGTCAGCCAAATGCCGCAGCGTCGGGCCCTTCGTGTTTTTCGACCACATGCTGCAAACCCGTTACCCGGCCGGCCATGGCATGAACATCCGGCAACATCCGCATATTGGCCTGTCCACCCTCACCTACTTGTTCGAAGGGCAAATCCAGCACAAGGACAGCCTTGGCTCCGATCAGGTGGTCGAGGCCGGGGATGTCAGCTGGATGACAGCCGGCAGCGCGATCGCCCATGTGGAGCGCACACCGCAAGCGTTGAAGGACAGCGGGTTCAGCATGCACGGGCTGCAGATCTGGCTGGCGTCGCCCAAGGAACATGAACAAGGCCCGGGGCACTACAGCCACCATCCTGCGGCCACGTTGCCGGTCAGCGATAACCTCGGGGTGAAGATCCGGATGATTGCCGGGTCAGGCTTTTGCCTGGAATCGCCGGTGCCAGTGCTTTCTCCTACGCTGTATGCCGAATTGAACCTGCAAACGGCAACCACTTTGCTCATCCCCACCGAGCATGAAGAGCGGGCGCTGTATGTGTTGAGCGGCGAGGCGCAGCTGGATGGCGAGCTATTGGAACCCCATACGCTGGCGGTGTTGCCTGCCGGGGAAGAGATGACGCTGTTCGCCGAGAGTGACTGTCACGCCGTGCTGTTCGGCGGCGCACCGCTGGACGGGCCGCGGCGGATCAACTGGAATTTTGTGGCGAGTGATCCGGCGGCTATCGAAGAAGCGCGGCGACGCTGGGCGGCTGGGGATTGGCCGACGGTGCCGGGGGAAAGCGAGAGGATCGAGTTGCCAAAACACCTAAGCAAGCCAACTCCCTTGTAATGATCGTTCCCACGCTCCGCGTGGGAATGCAGCCCGTGACGCTCCGCGTCACTGGACGCGGAGCGTCCCTAGAGGCATTCCCACGCAGAGCGTGGGAATGATCGGCGACCGCCCCTTGAACACCAAAAAGTTACCAGAATAAAAAAACCCGCCGAAGCGGGTTTTTTTGTACAACGCCGTTAAACCGACAGTTCAACCAGCAGCTTGTTGAGGCGGCGCACATACGCCGCCGGATCCTTCAAGCTGTCGCCGGCCGCCAGGGCCGCCTGATCGAAGAGAATGTGCGACAGGTCGCCGAAGCGTTCGTCGCTCTGCTCGTTGTCGAGTTTCTCGATCAGCGGGTGAGCCGGGTTGAACTCGAAGATCGGCTTCGACTCCGGAACCTTCTGACCGCTGGCTTCCAGGATCTGACGCATCTGCATGCCCAGGTCCTGCTCGCCGATGGCCAGAATCGCCGGGGAATCGGTCAGACGGTGGGAAACCCGCACTTCGGCCACGGAGTCGCCCAGTGCAGTTTTCAGACGCTCAACCAGACCTTCTTTGGACTTGGCGACTTCTTCCGCGGCTTTCTTGTCTTCTTCCGAATCCAGGTTGCCCAGGTCCAGGTCACCGCGCGCCACGTCGACAAAGCTCTTGCCGTCGAAGTCGCTGAGGTAGCTCATCAGCCACTCGTCGATACGGTCGGTCAGCAGCAGCACTTCGATGCCTTTCTTGCGGAAGACTTCCAGGTGCGGGCTGTTTTTGACCTGTGCGTAGGTTTCGCCGGTCAGGTAGTAGATCTTGTCCTGACCTTCCTTGGCGCGAGCCAGGTATTCGGCCAGGGAAACCACTTGCTCGCCTTCTTCGCCCTGAGTGGAAGCGAAACGCAGCAGGCCGGCGATTTTCTCTTTGTTGGCGAAGTCTTCCGCCGGGCCTTCTTTCATGACCTGGCCGAAGTTTTTCCAGAAGCCTTTGTATTGCTCAGGCTCGTTCTTCGCCAGCTTTTCCAGCATGTCGAGAACGCGCTTGGTCAGCGCCGACTTCATGGAATCGATGATCGGGTCTTTCTGCAGGATTTCCCGCGACACGTTCAGCGACAGGTCGTTGGAATCGACCACGCCTTTGATGAAGCGAAGGTACAGCGGCAGGAAGGACTCAGCCTGATCCATGACGAACACGCGCTGCACGTACAGCTTCAGGCCTTTGGGCGCTTCACGCTGGTACAAGTCGAACGGAGCACGGGCCGGCACGTAGAGCAGCGAACTGTATTCCAGCTTGCCTTCGACCTTGTTGTGGCTCCAGCTCAGCGGGTTCTCGAAGTCGTGCGCGACGTGTTTGTAGAACTCCTGGTATTCCTCGTCCTTGATCTCGGTACGCGGACGGGTCCAGAGAGCGCTGGCACGGTTGACGGTTTCCCATTCAACGGCGGGCCCCGCCTCTCCATCAAGAGCTTCGCCATCGGCGGCGGCCACTTCTTTCGGCAGCTCGATCGGCAAGGCGATGTGGTCAGAGTACTTCTTGATGATGTTGCGCAGACGCCAGCCATCGGCGAATTCGTCTTCACCGGACTTCAGGTGCAGGACAATGCGAGTGCCGCGGTCGGCTTTCTCGACGGTGGCGATTTCGAATTCGCCTTCGCCCTTGGAGGACCAGTGCACGCCTTCGCTGGCAGCGAGGCCGGCACGGCGGCTGAACACGTCGACTTTATCGGCGACGATGAATGCAGAGTAGAAACCCACACCGAACTGACCGATCAGGTGCGAATCTTTCTTCTGATCGCCGGACAGATGCTTCATGAAATCGGCGGTGCCGGATTTGGCGATGGTCCCCAGATGGGTGATCGCGTCTTCGCGGCTCATGCCGATGCCGTTGTCTTCGAGGGTGACGGTTTTAGCGTCCTTGTCGAAGCTCACACGGATTTTCAGCTCGGCGCCACCTTCCAGCAGGTCAGGCTTGGCCAGGGCTTCAAAACGTAATTTATCGACAGCGTCAGAGGCGTTCGAGATCAATTCGCGAAGGAAAATTTCCTTGTTGGAATACAGCGAATGGATCATGAGGTGCAGCAGTTGCTTCACCTCGGTCTGGAAGCCCAGGGTTTCCTTTTGAGTTTCCACACTCATGGTCATCAAACTCCAATCAGATGGCAGTGGCCGCGACCTTGACGGTCGGCGGCGGGTTGTCATCAAAGTTGGGGGCTCAGATCAGGATTTCAAGGGCTCTTCGATTTTGAAATGGGCCCGGGCCGTGGCAATCGGCTCGGATTCGGTACTTTGCCAGGCCGTAATCGCTACGTTGGCGACGCGCCGCCCCTGGCGACAAACCTGGCACCTGGCCCAGGTGTCACGAAATTGCCCTGCGCGCAGGTAGTCGAGGGAGAAGTCGATGATCTTCGGCACGCCGGGTGATCCGGTGAAAATCAGCAGGTGCAGCGCCGCGGACAACTCCATGAACCCGGCAATCACGCCGCCATGAATCGCTGGCAGCAGAGGGTTGCCAATGTTGTCCTTGTTGGCCGGCAAGCGAAACAACAACTCATCCCCCACGCGCGAACACTCGACGCCAATCAGTTTGGCATAGGGGACCAGGTGCAGCAGCGAGGCGTAGTCCCCCTGTTCATGGGCCTGTTGCAGTTGTTCTTTGAAGTTGTCAGTCATTTCGCACCTCCGCCGATCACACCGCCAAAACCTTTGGTGCCCTTGATGGCTTTACCCATGCGCATGAAGGTGCCGACAACATGGGCGATGGGTTGTTCGGGGTCGTCCTGATAGGCAAAGCCGCGGGCGAAGATCACATCGGTGGTCACCCGGTAGCACTGGGCGAATCCATAGACATCTTTGTGCGGTTCGGCGGCGTGCATGTAATCGATGCGCAGGTCCAGGGTCGGACACACTTCGAACTCGGGCAACACGCAAAGGGTGGACATGCCACAGGCGGTGTCCATCAGCGACGTCAGTGCCCCTCCATGGATGACGCCGGTTTGCGGATCGCCGACGATTTGCGGGCTATACGGCAACATCACCGTGAGCCCTTCACAACTTGCGCTGTGAACCCGCAGCCCGAGTACCTGACAATGTCGCAGCGCCGACAGGAATCGTGTCGCACGCTCAAAAACGGGGTTTTCGGCCATTTGATAAAAACTCTTGTTAGTGTCCTGAGATCGCACTAGGCGCTTTGAGTAAAAGTTCCCGCCGGAATAATCTTATATATCTGTACGAATTGAGGAACTTAACGCTGAGCACTGTGCTCGAAAGGCCAGTAGATATTTTCCATAAGGAGAAACACCCCATGCGTAAGACTTTAGCTGTTGCCTTGATGTTGACCGCTTCCCTCGGTCTCGCTGCTTGCGATAAAAAATCCGAGGACAAAGCTCAAGATGCTAACCAACATGCTGAGCAAGCTCAGCAAGACATGAACAAAGCTCAGGATAAAGTGAACGACGCAGCGAAAGAAAACGCCGAAGCTGCCAAAGCTCAGGCTGAATCGAACGAAGCTGCTACAAAAGAAGCACCTAAAAACTAAAACGTTTTTAGCGTGACAAAGAAAACCCGCAAAAATGCGGGTTTTCTTTTGTCTGCAATTCGGGCACTAGAGCAAAATAGTTCTAAAAGTCGGACTAATCATCAGCAACAACGAACAGACTAAGCCCACAAACCACACCAGGCTGCGCTGCCAGGCCAGATCTGCCCAGTAGCACAACAAATAAATGATTCGTGTTATCACGAAAATGATTGCCAGCGAATCGATAAGCCACCCCGCCGTCTGCGTGGTGTGCGCCATCAACACCCCCACCGCAAACAATATGAATGCCTCGATACAGTTCTGATGCGCCGCCAGCGCCCGGGCACCGAAGCCGGTGAGTTGCGCCTGCTGCTGGCGCGGCAGGTGGTTATCGTAACCGCCCTGCTCTTTCATGGCCTTGGCCACCGGGATGCGGGCCACATAAATCAGCAAGGCACTGATAAACACACACCAGAACGGAATACTCATCAAGCGACCTCTTTATTCACCTCGGGCAAGGGTGCCTCTGTAGGGGTATAGACCATCACGTCGAGAACGTCGGAGTGAAACTCCCGGCGATAAAGCACCAATACCACCCCGGTACTCATCAACATGAACAGCCAGGGACTGACGAACCACGCCAGCATGGTCATGCCGAAGTAATAGGAGCGCAGGCCGAAGTTGAACTGGTTGGCGGCCATGGAAATCACCCGGGCTGCCCGGGCGGCAAAGGCCTTGCGTTCCAGTTCGGAAACATGCCGTTCACCGACCATCGGCGCCGAACCCACCAGAATCGCCGCGAAATTGTACTGACGCATGCACCAGCTGAAGGTAAAGAACGCATAGACAAATACCAGCGCCAGGCACAACAACTTGATTTCCGACATGCCCTGGGACGCTTGCTGCACCATCGGGATATCCGCCAGCAACGACACTGCCCTTTCGGAAGCACCCAGTACCGTGAGAATGCCCGCCAGAATAATCAGCGTGCTGGAAGCGAAGAACGAGGCGTTGCGCTCCAGGTTGCCGATCACACTGGCATCGGCGATACGGTTATCGCGGAGCAGCATGCGGCGCATCCAGTCTTCGCGGTACAGGTGCAGCACGCTGGCCAGGCACGCGGTGTCGCGGGCTTTCCACGTCGCATAGCGGGTGTAGCCGCCCCAGCAGATGACAAACCAGGCGGCGGCGAGAATGTGGATCAGGTTGGCGAGGATGAACGACATGGAGGTCCTTGTGGTGTGTCTGCGCAAATACTGCCCCGTGTGGGAGCGAGCTTGCTCCGGGCGGCGTTCCGACGATAGCGGTCTGACTTCAGCAGATAGGCTGATTGATACACCGCTATCGCGAGCAAGCTCGCTCCCACAGGGAACGGGCAATGCTTCGACGTTAACTTAAGAGAAAAGACACTGCACCGAGTCCAAAAAAAATGCCCCGTATCGATTGATACGGGGCATTTCTGTTTATGCTTTCACAGGCCCGCTTGTGGCGGTCCTTGCAGCGGCTTACGCCAGCGCTTCTTCGCGCTTGCCCAGCAAACGATCACAAACCACAGCCACCACCAGCGTCATGACCGATGGTACCAACCACGCCAGACCTTGCTCGCTCAACGGCAGGTGAGCCAACTGAGTGGGCAGCCAGTCCGCCAGACCGGCGCCTTTGAGTGCATCAATCAGGCCGAAAATGAAGGACACCAGCATCACCGGGCCGACAATACGGCCCTGCTCATGCCAGAAGTCCTTGCAGAAGCTCAGGGCCACCAGGGCGATGCACGGCGGGTAGATTGCGGTCAGTACCGGGATCGAGAACGCGATCAGCTTGGTGAGGCCCAGGTTGGACACCAGCAGGGAAAAAGCGGCGAGGATGATCACCAGTGTCTTGTAGGACAGCGGCAGCACACGGCTGAAATATTCAGCACAGGCACAGGTCAGGCCGACCGCCGTGACCAGGCAGGCCAGGGAGATCAACACCGCCAGGAAGCCGCTGCCCAGGGAGCCAAAGGTGTGCTGCACGTAAGCGTGCAATACCGCCGCGCCATTGGTCGCACCGGCGGCCACTTCATGGCTGCCCGAACCGAGACGGAACAGGCTGACGTACACCAGGGCCAGACCCACGCCGGCAATCAGCCCGGCAATGATCGCGTAACGGGTGATCAGCGCCGGCGACTCGACACCACGGGAGCGGATGGCATTGACGATGACAATGCCGAAGACCAGCGCCCCCAGGGTATCCATGGTCAGGTAACCATTGATAAAGCCTTGGGAGAATGGTGCCGCCACGTACTCGGGAGTGCCCGCGCCGATGTCGCCGGCCGGCAATGCAAACGCGGCGATGCCGAGAACAGCCAGGGCGATGATCTTCAGAGGCGCGAGGAAACGTCCTACGGTATCCAGCAAACGGCCCGGGTACAGCGAGATGAAGAACACCAGCAGGAAGTACACCGAGCTATAGAGAAACAGCGCCAACGGGCTTTCGCCGGTCAGCGGTGCCAGGCCGACTTCGAAGGATACGGTCGCGGTGCGCGGCGTCGCGAACAGCGGGCCGACAGCGAGGTAGCACGCAGCGGCCAGCAGGCCCCCGGCGACTTTACCGATCGGGCTGCTCAAGGCATCCATGGCGCCGCCGACTTTGGCCAGGGCTACCACTGTGATCACCGGCAGACCGACTGCGGTGATCAGAAAGCCCAGCGCCGCCAGCCAGACATGAGGTCCGGCCTGCAAGCCGACGATAGGCGGAAAGATAATGTTGCCAGCCCCGACAAACAGGGCAAAGGTCATAAATCCAAGTGCCAGGATGTCCTGGCCTTTCAACACTTTCATTAAGGAAATACCACACTACTGAATCGGAATTTAGAGGGGGACTTCCCTATGGGTGAGGGAAATGCTGTCGGTCCGAATAGGACTGACCCGTTTAGCGCGTCGCTGCCTTGTGAGCTGCGGACGCAAAAATGGCGGTTAGCCTAACGAATTTGGCCGGGAAACGCACTGTTAGGGTGCGAACTATCCGATACACGACATTTCCATGTCGCGTTTACATATCTAAATTTCATGTCTCGGCACAGATCGTTCCCACGCTCTGCGTGGGAATGCATCCCGTGACGCTCTGCGTCACATCCAAAGGCGGAACGCGGAGCGTCCCCGGCGGCATTCCCACGCGGAGCGTGGGAACGATCACCCGGAAACGACAAAGGCCACCCGAAGGTGGCCTTTGTCTTGGCGAAGCGTCAGATAAGCGCGAGGCTTACTTGATCGCCCAACCGGTCAGCTCGGACAAAGCCTTGCCGATGTCTGCCAGCGAACGCACGGTTTTCACGCCTGCGTCTTCCAGGGCAGCAAACTTCTCGTCTGCAGTGCCTTTGCCGCCAGAGATGATTGCGCCAGCATGGCCCATGCGCTTGCCCGCAGGGGCAGTCACACCAGCGATGTAGGAAACAACCGGCTTGGTCACGTTAGCCTTGATGTAGGCAGCCGCTTCTTCTTCAGCCGAACCGCCGATCTCGCCGATCATTACGATCGCTTCGGTCTTCGGGTCTTCCTGGAACAGCTTCAGGATGTCGATGAAGTTCGAACCCGGGATCGGGTCACCGCCGATGCCGACGCAAGTCGACTGACCGAAACCGGCGTCAGTAGTCTGCTTGACAGCTTCGTAGGTCAGGGTGCCGGAACGGGAAACGATACCGACCTTGCCTGGCAAGTGAATGTGACCTGGCATAATGCCGATCTTGCATTCGCCTGGAGTGATCACGCCTGGGCAGTTAGGACCGATCAGGACTACGCCCAGCTCGTCACACTTGACCTTGGCATCCAGCATGTCCAGGGTAGGAATGCCTTCAGTGATGCAAACGATCAGCTTGATGCCGCCGAAGGCTGCTTCCAGGATGGAGTCCTTGCAGAAAGGAGCTGGAACGTAGATCACGCTGGCGGTGGCGCCAGTGGCAGCTACAGCGTCTTTCACGGTGTTGAACACTGGCAGACCCAGGTGCTCGGTGCCGCCTTTGCCCGGAGTAACGCCACCGACCATCTTGGTGCCGTATTCGATGGCTTGCTGGGTGTGGAAACTACCTTGCGAACCGGTAATACCCTGGCAGATAACTTTGGTGTCTTTATTGATCAGGACGCTCATTATTTGCCCTCCGCAGCTTTGACAACTTGTTGAGCAGCGTCGGTCAGGCTGGTAGCAGCGATGATGTTCAAACCGCTTTCTGCCAGTACTTTAGCGCCCAGCTCAGCGTTGTTGCCTTCAAGGCGAACAACAACCGGGATTTTCACGCCGACTTCTTTCACAGCGCCGATGATGCCTTCGGCAATCATGTCGCAACGAACGATGCCGCCGAAGATGTTGACCAATACTGCAGCGACGTTAGTGTCGGACAGGATGATCTTGAACGCTTCGGTAACGCGTTCTTTGGTAGCACCGCCGCCCACGTCGAGGAAGTTGGCTGGCTTGCCGCCATGCAGGTTGACGATGTCCATGGTACCCATGGCCAGGCCAGCACCGTTGACCATGCAACCGATGTTGCCTTCCAGCGCTACGTAGTTCAGTTCGAACTTGGCAGCGTGCGCTTCGCGCGGATCGTCTTGCGACGGATCGTGGAAAGTCTTCAGCTTCGGCTGACGGTACATGGCGTTGGCGTCGATGTTGATCTTGGCGTCGAGGCAATGCAGATCGCCGTCAGCCTTGATCACCAGCGGGTTCACTTCCAGCAGAGCCAGGTCGTGATCCTTGAACAGCTTGGCCAGACCGACGAAGATCTTCGCGAACTGAGTCACTTGCTTGCCTTCCAGGCCCAGCTGGAATGCCAGCTCGCGACCCTGGAATGGCTGAGCGCCAACCAGTGGATCGATGGTGGCCTTGAGGATTTTCTCAGGGGTGTCGTGAGCGATTTTCTCGATGTCCACGCCACCTTCGGTGGAAGCCATGAACACGATGCGACGGCTCGAACGGTCAACGACAGCGCCCAGGTACAGCTCTTTAGCGATATCAGTGCACGATTCAACCAGGATCTTGGTGACTGGCTGACCATTGGCATCAGTCTGGTAAGTCACCAGACGCTTGCCCAACCACTGTTGAGCGAACGCTTTGGCGTCTTCTTTGCTGCGAACCAGCTTGACGCCGCCCGCTTTACCGCGACCACCTGCGTGAACCTGGGCTTTGACAACCCATTCGGTCCCGCCGATTTTGTCGCACGCTTCTGCTGCTGCTTCCGGGGTGTCTACGGCGAAACCCTGGGATACTGGCAGGCCGTATTCAGCGAACAGCTGCTTACCCTGATACTCATGAAGATTCATGCTTATTACCGTCTTCGTTAGGTACTGCGCATTCGGTGCTGCACTTGTTCAAGTGCCGCACCACCTGTGACTGCTGCTTGCATAGCCTTTCCGGACAACCGGTGCAGCTACGCAAGACTGCGTCCAGCGGATATTCCGCGGTGAGTCTTGCAAGCAAGGCTCACGACGGGCCATACCGCCGTGGTTTCTTATTGTCTTAACGCTTCTTCTTGTTGGCGATGTGAATGGCGCCGCCATTCACTGCCAGAGCGGCTTCGTGCAAGGCTTCGGACAGGGTCGGATGGGAGAAGACCATCATGCCCAGGTCTTCAGCGCTGGTGCCGAATTCCATACCGATCGCGCCCTGCTGAACCAGTTCTGCAGCGCTCGGGCCAATCACGTGGACGCCCAATACGCGGTCAGTCTTGGCATCGGCAATGACTTTCACGAAACCGCCGGTATCGTTGGCTGCCATGGCACGGCCACTGGCTGCGAACGGGAAAGTGCCGACGTTAACTTCAACGCCTTCAGCTTTCAAGGTCTGCTCGGTTTTACCGACCCATGCGATTTCCGGGTGAGTATAAATAACCGAAGGGATCAAGTCATAGTTCATCTGGGCTTTGTGGCCCTTGATGCGCTCGACAACCATGATGCCCTCTTCCGAGGCCTTGTGAGCCAGCATCATGCCGCGAACCACGTCGCCGATCGCGTAAACGCCCGGTACGGTGGTGGCGCAGTGATCGTCAACGTGCACGAAACCGCGCTCGTCGAGGGTCACGCCGCAATCGGCGGACAGCAGATCAGCGGTCACCGGACGGCGACCAACGGCTACGATCAGCTTGTCGAACGTGATGTTCTGTTCGCCCTTGGCGTCGGTGTAGTTCACCACGACTTCGTCGCCGTTCACTTTGGAACCGGTGACGCGAGCGCCCAGCTTGATGTCCAGACCCTGTTTGGTCAGGGTTTTCAGCGCTTCCTTGGAAACGGCAGCGTCAGCGGCCATCAGGAAGGTGTCCAGCGCTTCGAGAACGGTGACTTCTGCGCCCAGACGGGACCAGACCGAACCCAGTTCCAGACCGATGACGCCAGCGCCGATCACGCCCAGACGTTTTGGTACGGATTGGAATTCCAGCGCGCCCGTCGAATCGACGATCACATTCTGGTCAACCGGAGCCGGTGGAATGTCGATCGGACGCGAACCTGGCGCCAGAATCACGTTTTCGGCTTCGATGATTTCTACCGAACCGTCAGGTTTGGTGACTTCAACTTTCTTGCCGGCCAGCAGCTTGCCGTGACCCTGGATGGAGGTCACACCGTTGGCTTTGAACAGGGTCGCAACACCGGAAGTCAGACCTTTGACGATGTTGGCCTTGCGGCCGACCATCGCTGGCACGTCCATGGTCACGCCGGCGTGGTTGATACCGTGGATCGCGAAGCCTTCTTTGGCTTCCTTGTATTTCCAGGAGCTGTCCAGCAGCGCCTTGGAAGGAATGCAACCGACGTTCAGGCAGGTACCGCCCAGAGCCAGCTTGTCTTCCTTGTCGGTGTACTTCTCGATGCAGGCCGTCGTCAGACCCAGCTGCGCGGCCTTGATGGCAGCCACGTAGCCGCCAGGGCCCGCGCCGATCACTACTACGTCAAATTTCTGCGACATTCAAAAAATCCTCTTTTGGCAACAAGCTTGAAGCCACAAGCCTCAAGCCAGGCTGCAATTTCTTGCAGCTTGTGGCTTGAAACCTGTAGCGGCTTCTATCAGATATCCAGCAGCAAACGAGCCGGGTCTTCCAGCAGGTTCTTGATGGTAACCAGGAAGGTCACAGCTTCTTTGCCGTCGATCAAACGGTGATCGTAGGACAGCGCCAGGTACATCATCGGACGGATAACCACCTGACCGTTGATCGCCATAGGACGCTGCAGAATGTTGTGCATGCCCAGGATGGCCGCTTGCGGCGGGTTGACGATCGGTGTCGACATCATCGAACCGAAAGTACCACCGTTGGTGATGGTGAACGTGCCACCGGTCATCTCGTCCATCGACAGTTTGCCGTCACGAGCCTTCTTGCCGAAGGTGGCGATGCCGCCTTCGATTTCAGCCAGGCTCATCAGTTCGGCGTTACGCAGAACCGGTACAACCAGGCCGCGGTCGCTGGAAACAGCCACACCGACGTCAGCGTAGCCGTGGTAAACGATGTCGGCACCGTCGATCGACGCGTTGACGGCCGGGAAGCGTTTCAGCGCTTCGGTGGCAGCCTTGACGAAGAACGACATGAAGCCCAGGCGCACGCCGTTATGGCTCTTCTCAAAGAGATCCTTGTACTTCGAACGCAGGGCCATGACTTCGGTCATGTCGACTTCGTTGAAAGTGGTCAGCATCGCCATGTTCGATTGAGCTTCAACCAGACGCTTGGCGACGGTGGCCCGCACGCGGGTCATCGGTACGCGCTTCTCGATGCGATCGCCAGCAGCGAACACTGGAGCAGCAGCGGCAGGCGCAGCAGCCTTGGCTGGCGCGGCAGCCGGAGCGGCTTTCTTGGCAGCAACAGCCGCTACCACGTCTTCCTTGGTCACACGACCGCCTTTGCCGGTGCCGGCAACGGAAGCGATGTTGATGCCGTTTTCTTCAGCCAGTTTGCGAGCAGCCGGTGCAGCAACCGGATCGTCTTCGCCTTCGGCGGCTGGCGCTGCAGCCTGTGCAGCGGCCGGAGCAGCGGCAGCGGCTGGAGCGGCAGCAGCGCCGCCCGCTTCGATGGAGCCCAGGACTTCGTCGGACAGAACGGTGTCGCCTTCGTTCTTGACGATAGCGCCCAGTACGCCATCAGCGGTAGCCAACACTTCCAGTACGACTTTGTCGGTTTCGATGTCGACGATCAGGTCATCGCGCTTGACGGCGTCGCCCGGCTTTTTGTGCCAGGTGGCAACGGTGCCATCGGCAACCGATTCCGGGAAAGTGGGGGCTTTGATTTCGATAGCCATTATCTGTGGGTCCTTAAATTCGGTTTCATGTGCGCGAAGGCGTTAAACAGTAAAGGCGTCTTGCAGCAGTTTTTCTTGCTGCTCAGCGTGCATCGATGCGTAACCGCATGCAGGTGCAGCAGAAGCATCACGGCCGGCGTACTCGAGTACGAGCGACTTGTTGTGATTACCAACGATGCGACGCATGTGGTGTTGGCTGCAGTACCAGGCACCCTGGTTCATCGGCTCTTCCTGACACCAAACGATATGTTTGAGGTTGGTGTACGGAGCCAGGACTTCGTTCAAGTCGTCCTCAGGGAATGGGTACAGCTGCTCGATACGCACGACGGCGATGTCGTCACGACCTTCGGCACGGCGTTTTTCCAGCAGGTCGTAGTAGACCTTGCCGCTGCACAGAACGACGCGCTCGACCTTTTTCGGGTCTTGAGCATCGATTTCCGGGATAACGGTCTGGAATGAACCTTCGGCCAGATCTTCCAGGGTCGATACGGCCAGTTTGTGACGCAACAGCGACTTCGGAGTCAGAACGATCAACGGCTTGCGCAGCGGGCGAATCACCTGACGACGCAGCAAGTGGTAGATCTGAGCCGGTGTAGTCGGTACCGCTACCTGAATGTTGTGCTCGGCGCACAGCTGCAGGTAACGCTCCAGACGAGCCGAAGAGTGCTCCGGACCCTGACCTTCATAACCGTGCGGCAGCAGCATGGTCAGACCGCAGAGACGGCCCCACTTGTGCTCGCCACTGGTGATGAACTGGTCGATCACCACCTGGGCACCGTTGGCGAAGTCGCCGAACTGGGCTTCCCAGATAACCAGCGCCTCTGGCGTGGTGGTCGAATAACCGTATTCGAACGCCAGGACCGCTTCCTCGGACAGGAACGAATCGTACAGGTCGAAGCGTGGCTGACCCTTGTACAGGTTCTGCAGCGGAATGTAGCTGCCGGTGTCTTTCTGGTTGTGCAGGACGGCGTGACGGTGCGAGAACGTACCGCGACCGATGTCCTGACCCGTCATGCGAATCGGGTGACCTTCGAACGCCAGGGTCGCGTACGCCATGGTTTCGGCGTAACCCCAGTTGATCGGCAGGCCGCCGGCTTGCATCTTCTGACGGTCTTCGTAGATTTTCGAGACCTGGCGCTGAACCACGAAGCCTTCCGGAATTTCCAGCAGCTTGGCAGACAGTTCCTGCAAGGTTTTCAGATCGAAGCGAGTGTCGTGACGCGCGGTCCAGGCGTGGCCCAGATATGGACGCCAGTCCACGAACAACTCTTTGTTCGGCTCTTTGACCAGGCTTTTCACGACGTGCAGACCGTTGTCCAGCGCGTTGCGGTATTCGTCGACCTTGGCCTGAACACGCTCAGCGTCGAGCACACCGCCCTGGGTCAGGCGATCGGCATACAGCTCACGGGTGGTGCGCTGCTTGGCGATCTGCTGATACATCAGCGGCTGGGTACCGCTTGGCTCGTCGGCCTCGTTGTGGCCGCGACGACGGTAGCAGACCAGGTCGATCACCACGTCACGCTTGAACTGCATGCGGTAGTCGATGGCCAACTGGGTCACGAACAATACGGCTTCCGGATCATCACCATTCACATGGAGGATCGGCGCCTGGATCATTTTCGCGACGTCGGTGGCGTACTCGGTGGAACGCGAGTCCAGCGGGTTGCTGATGGTGAAACCGACCTGGTTGTTGATCACGATGTGCACGGTACCGCCGGTCTTGAAACCGCGGGTCTGCGACATCTGGAAGGTCTCCATGACCACGCCTTGACCGGCGAATGCCGCGTCACCGTGGATGGAAATCGGCAGAACCTTCTCGCCGGTAGGGTCGTTACGACGATCCTGACGGGCACGCACCGAACCCTCGACCACTGGCGAAACGATTTCCAGGTGGGACGGGTTGAAGGCCATGGCCAGGTGAACTTCACCGCCGGTGGTCATGACGTTGGACGAGAAGCCCTGGTGGTATTTAACGTCACCGGAGCCCAGCTCGACCTTCTTCTTGCCTTCGAACTCGTCGAACAGCTCGCGCGGGTTCTTGCCGAAAGTGTTGACCAGCACGTTCAGACGGCCACGGTGGGCCATGCCGATCACGATTTCCTTGGTGCCGTAGGAACCGGAACGCTGGATCAACTCGTCGAGCATCGGAATCAGGCTCTCGCCGCCTTCCAGACCGAAACGCTTGGTGCCCGGGTATTTGGTGCCCAGGTATTTTTCCAGGCCTTCACCGGCAGTGACGCGCTCGAGCAGGTGACCCTTGATATCTGCGGAGTACGTCGGACGGCCGCGCACGCTTTCCAGACGCTGCTGGAACCACTGGCGCTGCTCGGAATCGGTGATGTGCGTAAATTCAGCGCCGATGGTGCGGCAATATGTCTGCTGCAACGCTTCGTGAATTTCGCGTAGGCTCGCCTCCTCTTTGCCGATGAACAGGTCGCCGGCACGGAAGGTCGTATCAAGATCGGCATTGGTCAAGCCGTAATGATTGATCGACAGGTCTGCAGGTGCAGGACGCTGCCACAGCCCCAGCGGGTCAAGCTGGGCTGCCTGGTGGCCACGCATACGGTAGGCCTGGATCAATCGCAGCACTTCAACTTGCTTCTTCTCGTGCTCACTGCTCACGCTGCCGGCGGAAACCGGTTGGGCGCGGCGCTGGTTCTTTGCCAGCAAGACGAAATGATCGCGAATCGTGGAGTGCGAAACATCGGTGGCAGTGTTGCCGTCGGCAGGCAACTTCTGAAAGTAGGTGCGCCACTCTTCTGGCACAGCGTTAGGGTCGTGCAGGTAGAGCTCGTAGAGCTCTTCCACATAGGCAGCGTTACTACCGGAAAGGTAGGCGCTGTTCCACATGCGCTGCATCACGCTTTCTTGCATGCTTGGTCACCCTCGGTTAGGGGAACACCACCGGTGTCGACACCGAGCAAACTTGCAGAAGTCCGAATGCAGCGACCAAAACAAGCCACTAGGATCACACTGATAGTCCGGGTACCAGCCCGGATGCCCCTGCTTGTCTCATTTCTTCAAAATAAGAGCCGCAGCCTTTTAAGCTGCTGCTCAGGTTAAAACTACGGCGCCGGTTGAAGCCTGCGCCGTAGCATCTACGGGTACAGCGGTCTTGCGGGTACTACAGCTGAATCACACGCCGCTTTGCAGAAGCATGTTACGGATGTGACCGATGGCCCTAGTCGGGTTCAGGCCTTTCGGACAGACGTTGACGCAGTTCATGATGCTCCGGCAGCGGAATACGCTGAACGGGTCATCCAGCGCAGCCAGACGCTCGGCAGTCTTGGTGTCACGGCTGTCTGCCAGGAAGCGATACGCTTGCAGCAGGGCAGCTGGACCCAGGAACTTGTCCGGGTTCCACCAGAAGGACGGGCAGGAGGTCGAGCAGCAAGCGCACAGGATGCACTCGTACAGACCGTCGAGTTTTTCACGCTCTTCCGGGGTCTGCAGACGTTCGATGGCCGGAGCCGGCGTGTCGTTCTGCAGGTAGGGCTGAACTTTTTCGTATTGCTTGTAGAAGATGCTCATATCGACGACCAGGTCACGGATAACCGGCAAACCTGGCAGCGGACGAACGATCAACTTGTTACCTTTTACGACGGCAGACAGCGGCGTGACGCACGCCAGGCCGTTTTTGCCGTTGATGTTCATGCCGTCGGAACCGCAAACACCTTCACGGCAAGAGCGACGATAGGAGAAACCTTCGTCCTGCTCTTTGATCAGGGCCAGCACGTCCAGCACCATCAGGTCTTTACCACCGGTATCGACCTGGAATTCCTGCATGAACGGCGCAGCGTCCTGATCAGGGTTGTAGCGATAAACACTGACTTTCAACATGGCGGCCACCCTTAATAAGTCCGAATCTTAGGTTCAAAAGTCGGAACAGTCTTCGGCGAGAAGTTCACAGCACGCTTGGTCACGCGCTTGTCACCCGGGAAGTACAGGGTGTGGCACAGCCAGTTTTCGTCGTCGCGATCTTCGTAGTCTTCACGGGCGTGAGCGCCGCGGGACTCTTTGCGGATCTCGGCAGCGATGGCGGTGGCTTCGGCCACTTCCAGCAGGTTCTGCAGTTCCAGCGCTTCGATACGTGCAGTGTTGAACGCCTGCGACTTATCGTTGATCTTGACGTTGGCGATACGCACGCGCAGGTCAGCCAGCTGGGCAATACCCTTCTGCATGTATTCGCCGGTACGGAATACACCGAAGTAGTTCTGCATGCAGTTTTGCAGCTCGCGACGCAGGGTTGCCACGTCTTCGCCATCAGTACGCTCGTTCAGAGCGGACAGACGGGCCAGGGCCGTTTCAATGTTGGCGTCGGTGGCGTCGTCGTATTCGATACCGTCGGTCAGCGCTTTTTCCAGGTGCAGACCCGCCGCACGACCGAACACAACCAGGTCGAGCAACGAGTTGCCGCCCAGACGGTTGGCACCGTGAACCGATACGCAAGCCACTTCGCCCACTGCGAACAGGCCAGGAATGATGGTGTCGACGCCTTCGGCATCCTGGGTGATCGCCTGACCATGAATGTTGGTCGGAACGCCGCCCATCATATAGTGGCAAGTCGGAACAACCGGAACCGGAGCAACCACCGGATCAACGTGAGCAAACGTCTTGGACAGTTCGCAGATGCCTGGCAGACGGCTGTGCAGCACTTCTTCACCCAGGTGGTCGAGCTTGAGCAATACGTGGTCGCCATTCGGACCGCAACCGTTGCCGGCGATGATCTCTTTAACCATCGAACGGGCAACAACGTCACGACCGGCAAGGTCTTTGGCGTTCGGAGCGTAACGCTCCATGAAACGCTCACCGTGCTTGTTGATGAGGTAACCACCTTCACCACGGCAACCTTCAGTAACCAGTACACCAGCACCGGCGATGCCGGTCGGGTGGAACTGCCACATTTCGATGTCTTGCACCGGCACGCCAGCACGCAGAGCCATGCCGACGCCGTCACCGGTGTTGATCAAGGCATTGGTGGTGGACGAGTAGATACGACCGGCACCGCCAGTGGCCAGAACGGTGGCCTTGGCGCGGATGTAGCTGGTTTCACCGGTTTCGATGCAGATGGCAATCACACCGACGAATGCGCCGTCCTGGTTTTTCACCAGATCAACAGCGTAGTACTCGTTCAGGAACGTGGTGCCGGCTTTCAGGTTGCCCTGATAAAGCGTGTGCAGCAACGCGTGACCGGTACGGTCGGAGGCGGCGCAGGTACGGGCAGCCTGGCCACCTTTACCGTAATCCTTCGACTGACCGCCGAATGGACGCTGGTAGATACGACCTTGTTCGGTACGGGAGAACGGCAGACCCATGTGGTCCAGTTCAAACACCGCAGCCGGGCCTTCCTGACACATGTATTCGATAGCGTCCTGGTCACCGATGTAGTCGGAGCCCTTGACGGTATCGTACATGTGCCAGCGCCAGTCATCGTTCGGATCAGCCGAAGCGATGGCGCAGGTAATGCCACCCTGAGCGGAAACAGTGTGCGAACGGGTCGGGAACACCTTGGTGATCACGGCAGTCTTGTGACCGCCTTGCGCCAGTTGCAGCGCTGCGCGCATGCCGGCACCGCCACCACCAATAATGATGGCGTCGAAAGAAATCGTTGGAATGTTAGCCATGGATCAGATACCCCAGAGAATCTGCACACCCCAGACGAAGTAAGCGAACATCGCAACGCCGCATACTGCCTGAAAAAGGAAACGTACTGCAGTCGCGGACTTGCCCAGCGCCATCGGCGTCAGGTAGTCGGTCGCGATGGTCCACATGCCGACCCAGGCGTGAGCGCCCAGGGCCACGAGGGCCAGCAGACTGAAGATACGCATTCCGTTGTGGGCGAACAGACCATGCCATTGGTCGTAGCCAATGCCCGGGTTCGCAACGAGGTATCCGATCAGGAAGATGAAATAAGCCGCGAGAACGACCGCAGACACTCGCTGCGCCATCCAGTCATAGAGGCCTGAACGCGACAGGTTCGTAACGCTGGTTACCATATCCAAACTCCCGCCAGAACGATCAACACCGCAGATACGGCGATAATGATTTTCGAGCCCAGCGTGCCGCCTTCCAGCGTCTCACCGATGCCCATGTCCATGATCAAGTGGCGCACACCGGCTACCAGGTGATACAGCAGAGCGGACAGGAGGCCCCATGCTACGAACTTGGCCAGAGGGCTGGTCAAGGTTGCCTTCACGTCGGCAAAACCTTCCTCGGAACCCAGGGATTTGCCCAATGCATAAAGCATGAAGCCAAGGCCCAGGAAGAGGATGATGCCGGAAACACGGTGAAGAAACGACGTAACGCCGGTGATGGGGAGTTTGATGGTCCTTAGGTCTAGGTTTACAGGTCGTTGGCTTTTCACGGCTTTTTTTCACACTGAAGAGCCCCTAACAATCAGGGCAAAGTTGTTGGGGAGTGCACTGGTCAGGTAACCACCACCCAGGGATGCGACCCCCAATAAAGCAGGCCCAAAAGCCCCTGGCGGTCGGTGGCCGAGTATAGACAGTTAGGGCACTAATGACAACGCGTTCGCCTACCCCCAATAGCGCATTGCACAAGTTGGATAAAAGGCGTAAATGGCAGTCAATTTCGAGGAAAAAGTCCGGTTAAAGCCTTCTGGAGCAAGAGTTTAGGCAAATTGACATTCGAATTTATCTCACTATAGTGGTGCGGGCCCTGCGTGGGGGGTCTGTCTGATGATTTCAAGCATAAATAGGAGGCCACATGGCTGACAAAAAAGCGCAGTTGATCATCGAGGGCGCAGCCCCCGTCGAGCTGCCCATTTTAACCGGCACCGTTGGTCCCGATGTTATCGATGTCCGGAGCCTGACGGCCACGGGCCGTTTCACCTTTGACCCTGGTTTCATGTCGACCGCTTCCTGCGAGTCGAAGATCACCTATATCGACGGTGACAATGGCATCCTGCTGCACCGCGGCTACCCGATCGAACAGCTGGCTGAAAAGTCGGACTACCTTGAAACCTGCTATCTGCTGCTCAACGGCGAGTTGCCGACTGCAGAACAGAAGGCCCAGTTCGTCAGCACCGTCAAGAACCACACCATGGTTCACGAGCAGCTGAAGACCTTCTTCAACGGCTTCCGTCGCGACGCCCACCCGATGGCCGTCATGTGCGGTGTAGTCGGCGCCCTCTCGGCCTTCTACCACGACTCCCTGGACATCAAAAACCCGCAGCATCGCGAAATCTCCGCGATCCGCCTGGTGGCCAAGATGCCGACCCTGGCAGCGATGGTTTACAAGTACTCCATGGGTCAACCCATGATGTACCCGCGCAACGACCTGACGTACGCGGAAAACTTCCTGCACATGATGTTCAACACCCCGTGCGAGATCAAACCGATCAGCCCGGTGCTCGCCAAGGCCATGGACAAGATTTTCATCCTCCATGCCGACCACGAGCAGAACGCATCGACCTCCACCGTACGCCTGGCCGGTTCTTCGGGTGCCAACCCGTTCGCCTGTATCGCCGCCGGTATCGCTGCACTGTGGGGCCCTGCCCACGGCGGCGCGAACGAAGCCGTTCTGTCCATGCTTGACGAAATTGGCGATGTCTCGAACATCGACCAGTACATCGCCAAGGCCAAGGACAAGGACGATCCGTTCAAACTGATGGGCTTCGGTCACCGGGTTTACAAAAACCGCGACCCACGCGCCACCGTGATGAAGCAGACCTGCGACGAAGTGCTGAAGGAGCTGGGCATCACCAACGATCCGCAACTCGAACTGGCCATGCGCCTGGAAGAGATCGCCCTGACCGACCCGTACTTCATCGAACGCTCGCTGTACCCGAACGTCGACTTCTACTCGGGGATCATCCTCAAGGCGATCGGCATTCCAACCAGCATGTTCACCGTGATCTTCGCCCTGGCGCGGACCGTCGGCTGGATCTCCCACTGGAAAGAAATGCTCTCCAGCCCGTACAAGATCGGCCGTCCGCGGCAGTTGTACACCGGCTACGAGTCGCGTGACATTCCTAATCTGGAAGATCGCAAATAAGACCTGTCTTGCGATAATGTCTTGAGCTGTACCGGGAACGGCCTCTTTTACAGGGGCCGTTTTTGTTTGCGTCCCTTTTTTGATGCGCGGCGGCCTTAGGGCCGACCGGGCTGTTTGGTTGGGTACATATCCGTTTCTTCGGTCAAGGCGACTTAGGGTTCCGCCCTTACGGCGGGTCACTTGGAGAAGCGGAACGCCGCCCGGCGCCAAGTAACCAAGCGCTTTTGCCCCTGTCGTTCGGTGCCTCGCTAATGCTCGGCATGCCCTCGCTCCGGTCCTGCTCCGTGGGCCCGCCGCGATCGGCCATCCATGGCCGTGCGCGGCTAACCCGGCATCCATGCCGGGTTGCCCACTGCGCAGAACCTCCACTCGGCCTCTCGGAGGGGGCGGGTACTGACAAAGCCAAAGCGAGGCGGCCTACCGGCCGGCCTATCCTTCAAGCGCACGCGTACCCCTGTAGGAGCTGGCGAAGCCTGCGATCTTTTGATCTTTGCTGCGGATCAGGCACCGCGCAATCATGTTGAAGATCAAAAGATCGCAGCCTACGGCAGCTCCTACCTTGGGTCAGCGTACATCCGACAGAGATTAGTCGGCTGTCAGGCCGCCTTCGCGAGCAGGCTCGCTCCCACAGAACAGCAGATCGGCGCACACCCGCTCTTCACCACTCATCAGGCCGAGCGTTAGCTCGCCTGCAGCTCTTGATCTTGATCTTGATCCACCCGCCCCTTCGGGAGGCTGAGTGGAGGTGTTCATCCGGGGAGTGGCGCGCAGCGCCGTTCGACGCAGTCGAACACGCTGCATGTAGGTCGTCGCGAAGCAGACCGGAGGGCAGTGTCCCCGGATGAATACCGGAGCGAAGGAACGCCGAGCCCTAGCGAGGGGCCGGACGCCGGGGCGAGACCTTTTGGTTCCTTTTGGGGCGTTTGCCAAAAGGGACTCGCTGTAAGAGCGAAACCATAGGCGGCCGTTACCGCAGCAACGGATATGTACACCATCAACAACCATGTCGCCTGATACACAGCCTTCGCCGACAAGCCAGTTCCTACAGTAAATATCAGCCCCCACAAAAAAATGCCCCGATCTCACGACCAGGGCATTTCGTCCAGCTCAGCTTATATACGGAAACCCGAAGCCTCAGTGCGAAACCGCCCCACTCGCCCCCAAACCAGTCTGCGAGCGAACAAATTGCGGGAAGAACAACGCCCGCTCTTTGACCCCAGCCGCGGACTTGTCGGTGATCGAGAAGAACCAGATGCCGATAAACGCAATGGCCATGGAGAACAGCGCCGGGTACTCATACGGGAAGATCGCCTTCTCGTGATGCAGAATCTGCACCCAAATGGTTGGCCCAAGCACCATCAAGCCAACGGCACTCACCAGACCCAACCAGCCACCGATCATCGCACCACGCGTGGTCAGCTTCTTCCAGTACATGGAAAGCAACAGCACCGGGAAGTTACAGCTCGCCGCGATGGAGAACGCCAGGCCCACCATGAACGCGATGTTCTGGCTTTCGAACAGAATGCCCAGGCCGATCGCCAACACGCCAAGACAGACGGTGGTGATTTTCGAGACACGGATTTCATCCTTGTCGTTGGCCTTGCCCTTCTTGATCACACTGGCATAAAGGTCGTGAGACACCGCCGTAGCACCGGCCAGGGTCAAACCAGCCACGACCGCCAGAATGGTCGCGAACGCCACTGCCGAGATAAAGCCCAGGAAAACACTGCCACCCACCGCGTTGGCCAGGTGCACCGCCGCCATGTTGTTGCCGCCCAACAGCGCGCCAGCCGCATCTTTAAAGACAGGGTTGGTGCTGACCAGCAGGATCGCGCCGAAGCCGATGATGAAGGTCAGGATGTAGAAGTAACCGATGAAGCCGGTTGCATACAGCACGCTCTTGCGAGCTTCTTTTGCGTCACTCACGGTGAAGAACCGCATCAGGATGTGCGGCAGGCCCGCGGTACCGAACATCAGGGCCAGGCCAAGGGAGAACGCAGAGACCGGATCTTTCACCAGACCGCCCGGGCTCATGATCGCCTCACCTTTAGCGTGAACCTTGATCGCCTCGGAAAACAACATGTTGAAGTCGAAGTTGACGTGCTTCATCACCATCAGCGCCATGAACGAGGCACCGGACAGCAGCAACACGGCCTTGATGATCTGCACCCAGGTGGTCGCCAGCATGCCGCCGAACAACACGTACATGCACATCAGGATACCGACCAGGATCACGGCGACGTAGTAGTCGAGACCGAACAGCAGCTGGATCAGCTTGCCGGCACCGACCATTTGCGCGATCAGGTAGAACGCTACCACCACCAGCGAGCCGCAAGCGGACAGCGTGCGGATCTGGGTTTGCCCCAGACGGTAGGACGCCACGTCGGCAAAGGTGTATTTACCCAGGTTACGCAGGCGCTCGGCGATCAGGAACAGAATGATCGGCCAGCCCACCAGGAAGCCGATCGAGTAGATCAGGCCGTCGTAGCCGGAGGTGAACACCAGGGCGGAAATACCCAGGAAGGACGCCGCGGACATATAGTCACCGGCAATGGCCAGACCGTTCTGGAAGCCGGTGATCTTGCCCCCCGCCGCATAGTAGTCGGCCGCCGAATTGTTGCGCTTGGAGGCCCAGTAGGTGATGCACAGGGTCAAGCCGACGAACGCCACGAACATCAGGATCGCGGAAACGTTGAGCGGTTGCTTGTGCACTGCGCCGGTGAGGGCTTCAGCGGCCCAGGCGCCAGGTGCAAAGGCTGCGATGCTCAATAGAGCCATTAGACGCCGGATCATTGCTGAGCCTCCTTGAGAATCGCATTGTTCAGGTCGTCGAATTCGCCATTGGCGCGTCGTACGTAGATTGCCGTCAGGATAAAGGCCGAGAGAATCAACCCGACACCAATGGGTATGCCCCAGGTAATCGACGATTCAGGACTGATTTTCGCGCCCAGGATATGCGGCCCATAAGCAATCAAAAGGATGAATCCGGAGTAAAGCCCAAGCATGATCGCCGAAAGAATCCAGGCGAACCTTTCTCGCTTACTAACCAGCTCCTTGAAGCGCGGGCTGTTTTGAATCGAGAGGTAAATGCTGTCGTTCATTGTTTTTATCCTCGCAGCACAGATGAAGTTGTAACGTCATCCACTCTATGCGGCTGCGGAACAGGTTCCAGACGACCTTAGTATTAGAACGACATGACGGAATCGCCATTTGTGGGAGCGAGCTTGCTCGCGATGAGCTCAAAGGCACCGCGTTAATCTGGAAAGCACGCGTTATCGTTAACGACCATCGTCGGAACGCCGCCCGGAGCAAGCTCGCTCCTACAGAAAAGCAAAGGCCGCTTGGCGTAATGCCGAGCGGCCCTGGGAGGTGCTGACCAGACAGGTCAGCTCAAATCATTTGGTCCAGTCTGCAACGCGTTCCGGGTGTTTGGCCACCCAGTCCTTCGCCGCCGCTTCAGGCTTGGCACCTTCCTGAATCGCCAGCATCACTTCGCCGATTTCATCTTTCGACGCCCACTGGAAGTTCTTCAGGAACTTGACCACTTCCGGTGCCTTGGCTTCCAGGCCTTTGCTACCAATGCTGTTCACGGTCTCGGCCGCGCCATAAACGCCTTTCGGGTCGTCCAGGAAGCGCAGTTTCCACTTGGCGAACATCCAGTGCGGCACCCAACCCGTGACGGCAATGGATTCCTGTTTCTTCTCGGCACGGGTCAGCTCGGCAATCATGCCGGCACCGGAACTGGCCTTGAGCTGATAGCCGGTCAGATCGTAGTCCTTGATCGCCTGCTCGGTCTTGAGCATCACGCCCGAACCGGCGTCGATGCCAACAATGCGTTTTTTGAAGCTCTCGTCGGTTTTCAGATCTTCAAGCGACTTGGCCTTGACGTATTCCGGCACGATCAAGCCGATCCTGGCGTCCTTGAAGTTCGGGCCGTAGTCGACCACCTGGTCCTTGTTCTTGGTCCAATAATCGCCGTGCGTCACCGGCAACCAGGCCGAGAGCATGGCGTCGAGTTTGCCAGTGGCGACACCCTGCCACATGATACCGGTGGCGACCGCTTGCAGCTTCACGTCGTAATCGAGTTTCTGCTTGATCACTTCGGCTGCCACATGGGTGGTCGCAACGCTGTCGGACCAGCCGTCGACGTAACCGATGGTCACGGCTCCCTTCGCGGCCAACGCCTGGGTGGAACCAATCGCGAGCACCAGAGCGGCACTTGCGCCTAAAAGTCGTCGCATCTTCATCGTTACTTCCCCGAAAGTGCTGCGCTCGACGGATGCCGAGTCGCGTCAACGTATTGTTATGGTGCGCAGCGCCCCCATCGCGCCTCACCGCAAACTCGTTCCAACATCAGCGCGATTTATTTATGAGAGCACTGACGCCTCGATAATCAACCTGACGACAACAGAGACCTGCTCTGCCAGCGACCTCAAGGCATCGAGAAACGACATCAGAACGCCATTAATCTAGACCACCGAAAGTCCGCCGGCCAATCCGCCCGAACTTTGCATGTCAAAATCATGCAGGCCACCAGGCACGCGGCAAATGCAGGTAACATGCGCGGCTTTGCTCCCAGACGGCCTGACCATGCCCGCGACATCGCGCTTTCCTTTTTTTGCTTATCTATTTGCCTGCCTGCTGGGGCTTTTTGCCTTGGGTGGCTTCTGGTACGGCCTCGGCAAACCGGTGATTCTGCCGGACGTGGCCAGCGCGACGCACAAGCTGCAATGTGCCTCCTACACCCCCTTCGACAAGGACCAGTCGCCGTTCGATGTGCCGTTCAAGTTGCGTCCCGAGCGCATGGACGCCGACCTTGCGCTGCTGGCCAAAAGCTTCGAATGCATCCGCACCTACTCCATGACCGGCCTCGAGGCCCTGCCCGACCTGGCGCGCAAACACGGGCTGAAGATGATGATCGGCGCCTGGATCAACAGCAATCCGGTGGACACCGCGAAAGAAGTCGACCTGCTGATCGCCTCGGCCAATGCCAACGCGGACGTGGTGACCTCGGTCATCGTTGGCAACGAAACCCTGCTACGCAAGGAAATCACTGGCGCGCAGCTGGCCAAACTGATCGACAAGGTAAAAAGCCAGGTTAAACAACCTGTCACTTATGCCGACGTCTGGGAGTTTTGGCTCAAACATCCGGAGGTCGCCCCAGCGGTGGATTTCCTGACCATCCATTTGCTGCCGTACTGGGAAGATGATCCCTCGAACATCGACGCCGCGCTGCAGCACGTGGCCGAAGTGCGCCAGGTGTTCGGCAACAGGTTCGCGCCCAAGGATGTGATGATTGGCGAAACCGGCTGGCCGAGCGAAGGCCGTCAACGGGAAACAGCCCTGCCGAGCCGGGTCAACGAAGCCAGGTTCATTCGCAATTTTGTGATCATGGCCGAGCAACAAGGCTGGCACTACAACCTGATCGAAGCCTTCGACCAGCCATGGAAACGCGCCAGTGAAGGTGCAGTCGGCGGGTACTGGGGGCTGTTCGATGCCGATCGCCAGGACAAGGGCGTGCTGGCCGGTCCGGTGTCGAACGTACCGTACTGGTCGCAGTGGCTGGCAGTCGGTGGCTTGATCTTCCTCGGCACGCTGATCCTCGGTGGCTGTGTACGCAGCACGCGCGCGGCGCTGGTTCTGCCACTGCTCGGTGCGCTGGCCGCCTGCTCGATCGGCGCCTGGGGCGACCTGGCCCGCGTCACCACGCGTTTTGCCAGTGAATGGTTGTGGGTCGGCTTGCTCACGGCGTTGAATCTATTGGTGCTGGCTCATGCGGCGCTGACCTTGAGCGCACGTACCGGTTGGCGTGAACGGGCGTTCAACTTCCTGGAGCGTCGGGCAGGCTGGTGGCTGGCGGCGGCAGGGTTCGCCGCGGCGGTGACGATGCTGGAGTTGGTATTCGATCCGCGCTATCGCAGCTTCCCGAGTGTTGCGTTCATCCTGCCAGCGCTGGTTTACCTGTGCCGCCCGGTGAGCGTGCCGCGCCGAGAGATTGCGCTGCTGACCTTCATTATCGGTGCCGGGATTGCGCCGCAGTTGTATCAGGAAGGTCTGCAGAACCAGCAGGCCTGGGGTTGGGCGCTGGTGAGTGTGTTGATGGTTGGGGCGTTGTGGCGCAGTTTGCGGGTTCGCAAAGGCTAATCTTCAGCGCGGCTGCCGGCCTCTTCGCCGGCAAGCCGGTCTCGCTCCCACAATGGATCTTCGGCTGCCACAGAATTTGTGCACGGCAAAGATCAAATGTGGGAGCGAGACCGGCTTGCCGGCGAAGACTGACTATCAAGCGCTAGGCGAAGCCCTGACCAGACGCAATGCAGCAATCACCACCGCAAACACCGCCAACGTAGTGTTGTACAACGCCAGCGCCGGCAACCCGAACACCAACGCCAGCACCGCCAACCACCACCCTGCCCGGCCCGGCAGCACAAAACCGATCACCGCAGCAACCAGTGCCGCCCAACCCAATACCCTGAAATGAATCATCAACCCCAGGCTCGAACGCACCTGGCATTCCCAGCGGCTCGCTTCATCCACACAGATGCCGACCCACTGAGCATCCTCCATGAAGCCATAACGCGCGCCATAACTGGCGGCCAGCCATAACGGCAGCATAACTAGCAGCAGAATCACGGGCAGACGGCGGGACATGAAACACTCCAATACGCGAAAACGGCGGCCAGCTTAATCCCCCGGCAGCGGTTAGCAAGCGCGCGACACAGAAAATTGGTCACGAAACAGCTGCAAAGTGTATCGTCCAGCTACCATTACTCCGAAATTAGGCCTGATTGGTGCCGATCCATGGCACTTTGGCGCCAAACCCGTGGTCATAGCCTGCGAACTTCATTCGGCACCTTCCTCTAAGGGATCTAGTCATGCTCCGTTCCTTGCGCTTCGCCGCCCTGTTTGGCGGCATTATTTTGAGTGCGTCCGCACTGGCCGTCGATATCGACGCCGCCAGTTATGGCTACCCCTTGACCAACCCGTTCGAGGCGACCATTGCCACGACGCCACCGGACCTGCGCCCGGAGCTGCCGCTTGACGATGACATCAATCAGGCAACCCGCAGCGTCACGTTGCGCCCGGAGCGTGAATTCGAGTTGCCAGACAACTTCTGGCCGGTGAAGAAACTCACTTACCGCATCGCCACCCAGGAAAAAGCCTCACCGCTGATCTTTCTGATCGCCGGTACCGGCGCACGCTATGACAGCACTCTCAACGAATACCTGAAGAAGCTCTACTACAACGCCGGCTACCACGTGGTGCAATTGTCGTCGCCCACCAGCTTCGACTTCATGAGCGCTGCCTCACGCTTTGCCACGCCGGGCATCACCAAGGAAGACGCCGAAGACATGTATCGGGTGATGCAGGCCGTGCGGGCGCAAAACCCCAATGTGCCGGTCACCGATTACTACCTGAGCGGTTACAGCCTGGGCGCGCTGGATGCGGCATTCGTCGCCCACCTGGACGAAACCCGCCGCAGCTTCAACTTCAAGAAAGTCCTGCTGCTCAACCCGCCGGTCAACCTCTACACCTCGATCACCAACCTGGACAAGCTGGTCCAGACCGAGGTCAAGGGCATCAACAACTCCACCACCTTTTATGAATTGGTGCTGGACAAACTGACCCGCTACTTCCAGCAAAAGGGCTACATCGACCTCAACGATGCGCTGCTCTACGACTTCCAGCAGTCCAAGCAGCACCTGAGCAACGAACAGATGGCCATGCTGATCGGCACCTCGTTCCGCTTCTCGGCGGCCGATATCGCTTTCACCTCAGACCTGATCAACCGTCGCGGCCTGATCACGCCGCCGAAATACCCGATCACCGAAGGCACCACGCTCACGCCGTTCCTCAAACGTGCACTGCAATGCGACTTCGACTGCTACCTCACCGAGCAGGTCATCCCGATGTGGCGTGCCCGCACCGACGGCGGCAGCCTGCTGCAACTGATCGACCAGGTCAGCCTGTATGCACTGAAGGACTACCTGCACGACAGCCCGAAAATCGCCGTCATGCACAACGCTGACGACGTGATCCTCGGCCCTGGCGATCTTGGTTTCCTGCGCAAGACCTTCGGCGATCGCTTGACTGTTTATCCACTGGGCGGCCACTGCGGCAACATTAATTACCGCGTCAACAGCGACGCCATGCTGGAGTTTTTCCGTGGCTAAATACCTCCTGCTTATCGCAGCGTTACTCTGTGCAGGCGTCGCCAGTGCCGACAACAGCAAAGCCAAGGCCCCGGTCGTGATCGACAATGACGGTTTCAAGGAGCCGCTGAGCAAACTCAAATTCAACCCGGGGCTGGATCAGCGCGAGTTCGAGCGCTCGACGCTCAACGCGCTGAACGTCTACGACCCGCTGGAAGAGTGGAACCGCCGCGTCTACCACTTCAATTACCGCTTCGACCAATGGGTGTTCCTGCCGGTGGTGGACGGTTATCGCTACATCACCCCGAGCTTCCTGCGCACCGGCGTCAGCAATTTCTTCAATAACCTCGGTGATGTGCCGAACCTGATGAACAGCCTGCTGCAGTTCAAGGGCAAGCGCTCGATGGAAACCACCGCGCGCCTGCTGCTCAACACCACCGTCGGTATCGCCGGCCTGTGGGATCCGGCCACGGCCATGGGCTTGCCGCGCCAGAACGAAGACTTCGGTCAGACCCTGGGCTTCTATGGTGTACCGGGTGGCGCCTACTTCGTGTTGCCGATCCTCGGCCCTTCGAACATCCGCGACACCGGCGGCCTGGCCGTCGACTTCACCGCAGAGTCGGCGATCAACTTCCTGAACGTCGCCGAAGTCAGCGCCAACCATCCCGAGGTCTGGCTCCTGCGCAGCGTCGACAGGCGCTATCAGACCGGCTTTCGCTACGGCCAGCTGAATACGCCGTTCGAGTACGAGAAGGTGCGTTACGTGTACACCGAATCGCGCAAGTTGCAGATCGCCGAGTAACGCCATCGGCCACAAAAAAGGCCATTCGGTGCGAATCGAATGGCCTTTTTCATTTCTAGACTTTCCACAAATCCCCTGTGGGAGCGAGCTTGCTCCGGGCGGCGATCCGACGATAGCGGACTACCAGTCGACTTGGATGTTGAATGTTATGGCCCTATCGCGAGCAAGCTCGCTCCCACAGTTGAACAGTGTCAAGCTTCAGCCTTTGACTGTTTTCCAGATTTTGCTGGCAACCATCACCCCCGCCAACACCACCGCACCCGCCACGATCCCCGCCACCGCATTCAGCAATGTCGGCACAATAAACCCGGCTCCGCCCGCCCCCGCGCTGACACTTTCAATCCAGTGATGAACCACCGGCACGCCATGGGTCAGGATCCCGCCGCCCACCAGGAACATTGCAGCCGTGCCGATCACCGACAGGCTCTTCATCATGTACGGTGCCGCACGCAAAATTCCGCCGCCGATGCTTTTGGCCATCTGCCCGGGTTTCTGGGTCAGCCACAAACCGAGGTCGTCGAGTTTGACGATACCGGCCACCAGGCCATAGACGCCGATGGTCATGACGATGGCGATGCCCGAGAGCACGATGACCTGCTGGGTCAGCGAGGCATCCGCCACGGTACCCAGGGTGATGGCGATGATTTCCGCCGATAGGATGAAGTCAGTGCGAATCGCGCCCTTGATCTTGTCTTTCTCGAACGCCACCAGATCGATTGCCGGATCAGCCACCGCTTCGACCAGCTCTGCATGCTCGGCTTGATCCTCGGCCTTGCTGTGCAGGAATTTGTGCGCGAGTTTCTCGAAACCTTCGAAACACAGGTAGGCGCCGCCGACCATCAACAACGGTGTGACCAGCCACGGAATGAACGCACTGATCGCCAGGGCCGACGGCACCAGGATCAGCTTGTTCAGGAACGAGCCCTTGGCCACCGCCCATACAACCGGAATTTCCCGCTCGGCACGTACGCCGCTGACCTGCTGGGCGTTGAGCGCCAGGTCGTCACCGAGCACGCCGGCAGTCTTCTTCGCTGCCATTTTGGTCATCAACGCCACATCGTCGAGTACCGCGGCAATGTCGTCGATCAGCAACAGCAAACTGCTTCCTGCCATGAATCAGGCTTCCTTCTTGAATGAATGCTGCGCAGCATAACGCGGCTCAACGCGCTGCGGGGCATTCTTGAGCGTCGCGCGAGGCCGGTGCTACCATGCGCAACCGCCAGCACCGGCAAGGAACCACCTGGTTTATGAGCACTATCCGCGAGCGCAACAAAGAACTGATCCTGCGTGCCGCCAGTGAAGAATTTGCCGACAAGGGCTTCGCTGCGACCAAAACCAGTGACATCGCAGCCAAGGCGGGATTGCCCAAGCCCAACGTCTACTACTATTTCAAATCCAAGGAAAACCTCTACCGCGAGGTCCTGGAAAGCATCATCGAGCCGATCCTGCAAGCCTCGACGCCGTTCAACGCCGACGGCGTGCCCAGCGAAGTGCTGAGCGGCTACATCCGCTCGAAAATCCGCATATCCCGCGACCTGCCCTTCGCCTCCAAGGTGTTTGCCAGCGAAATCATGCACGGCGCCCCGCACCTGAGTCCCGACCTGGTCGATCAGCTCAACGGCCAGGCCAAGCACAACATCGACTGCATCCAGACCTGGATCGACCGCGGCCAGATTGCCCCCATCGACCCCAACCACCTGATGTTCAGCATCTGGGCCGCGACCCAGACTTATGCCGACTTTGACTGGCAGATCACCGCCATCACCGGCAAGGCCAAGCTGGATGAAAGCGATTACGAAGCGGCGGCGCAGACGATTATCCGGTTGGTGCTGAAGGGGTGTGAGCCGGATCGATAAACCGCAGTACCCCTATCGCGAGCAAGCTCGCTCCCACAGTAGATTTGGGGTGAACACAAAATATGTGAACACCAACAATCCTTGTGGGAGCGAGCTTGCTCGCGATAGGGGCAACTGGGTATCTGATCAAAGCCAAATAGCATCCCACAACGGATAGTCGCCAAGCTTCTCCACCAGCTCCGCCCGCAAAGGGTTGGCCACAACATACCGGGCCAGCTTCACCAAGTCTTCCTCACGACGCAGCGCCCGATCGTGATAACCCTGCTGCCAGAGACTGCCCTTTCGACCGGTGGCCATATTTACCGATCGAGTACTCAATGACTTGGTCTTTTGCATCAGCCCACTCAATGATCCCTGCTGCAGCTCGATCAACCAGTGAAAATGATCAGGCATCACGACCCAAGTCAACGAATTCGCCCAACCCTGATTTTCGGCATGACGAAACTCACAATCAACCGCCCCAAAGAGAAATCTTTGAAGACAGGCGTTCGGCCAAGTGTATTGGTAGTCAGTAGATAGATGCGGTTTGGTTCAGCATGCGCCCAAGACGCAGGCGATGTGAAGCTGGAAGATCAGGCATTCCTTTGCCTCTCTCATGATTGAGTCATGAGGAATGCTAGACCTGTGAATGCATGAGAGCGGGGCAGATTTTTTAGCTGGATGTGTCCTGCAGGACGCCATCGCGAGCAAGCTCGCTCCCACAGGGGTTTCGGGGCTCACAAATTTTTTGCTCATCCCAAATCCACTGTGGGAGCGAGCTTGCTCGCGATGGCGGCGGTTCAGGCGCTGAAGATCAAGCACTCACCCCCGCATCCGCCCTCAACCCCAGCGCCTCGATCGCACTGATCGCACACTGCTCGTCAACATCCGACAGATCCCCGCTGATCCCCAGCGCCCCCAACACATCCCCATTCTGATCCCGAATCAGCACCCCTCCCGGTGCCGGCACCACACTGCCCTGCCCCAAGCTATTCAAAGCAGCAATAAATGCCGGGCGTTGCTGGGCGTCCAGCGCCAGCAGGCGTGAGCCCTTGCCCAGCGCAATGGCGCCCCAGGCTTTGCCGATGGCGATCTGCGGGCGCAGCAGGCTGGCGCCGTCTTCGCGTTGCAGGGAGACCAGGTGCCCGCCGGCATCCAGCACGGCGATGGTCAAGGGGGCCGCGGCGATTGCACGCCCGGCGGAGATGGCCTGGCTGGTCAGGTTGACTGCGACTTTCAAGGTTAAAGCGCTCATGGTGCTGTCCTCATTTTGTTATAGGGAAAGCCGTTGGACTGCTTTTTGTTCAGAAGTCCGATGCAACAAATAGAACACAAAGATTTATTTTTTTGTATACAATAATTCTCGAAAAGCGCCACATGCGACGAAAAGCCACAGCAGATCAGGCTTCCGACAAATGAAACAGGCGCTTGAGAAAATGGATTGACCTGCGCAGCCCGCCGTGAATACACTCTGCGCAAAGCAACTTGTATACAATTATAAAACGTACGAGGCACAAAACAATGAGCAAAATGAGAGCAATCGAAGCCGCCGTTCTGGTGATGCGCCGTGAAGGGGTTAATACCGCTTTTGGCATCCCGGGCGCCGCGATCAACCCGCTGTACTCCGCCTTGCAGAAGGTCGGTGGCATCGATCACGTCCTCGCTCGCCACGTTGAAGGCGCCTCGCACATGGCCGAGGGCTTCACCCGCACCAAGGCCGGCAATATCGGCGTGTGCATCGGTACTTCCGGCCCTGCCGGGACCGACATGGTCACCGGGCTCTACAGCGCCTCGGCCGACTCGATCCCGATTCTGTGCATCACCGGGCAAGCACCCCGCGCCCGTATGCACAAGGAAGACTTCCAGGCGGTCGACATCACCGCCATCGTCAAGCCAGTGACCAAGTGGGCAACCACCGTCATGGAACCGGGCCAGGTGCCGTACGCGTTCCAGAAAGCCTTCTACGAAATGCGCTCCGGCCGCCCAGGTCCAGTACTGATCGACCTGCCGTTCGACGTGCAGATGGCTGAAATCGAATTCGACATCGACGCCTACGAACCGCTGCCGCTGGCCAAGCCCGCCGCCAACCGCGTGCAGATCGAGAAAGCCCTGGCCATGCTCGATCAGGCCGAGCGTCCATTGTTGGTCGCCGGTGGCGGCATCATCAATGCCGACGCCAGCGAGTTGCTGGTGGAGTTCGCCGAGCTGACCGGTATCCCGGTGATCCCGACCCTGATGGGTTGGGGCACTATCCCGGACGATCACCCGCTGATGGTCGGCATGGTCGGCCTGCAAACCTCGCACCGCTACGGCAACGCGACGATGCTCAAATCCGACCTGGTGTTGGGCGTCGGTAACCGTTGGGCCAACCGCCACACCGGCTCGATCGACGTGTACACCGAAGGCCGCAAGTTCATCCACGTCGACATCGAGCCGACGCAAATCGGCCGCGTGTTCAACCCGGACCTGGGTATCGTGTCCGACGCCGCGGCCGCGTTGACCGTATTCATCGAAGTCGCTCGCGAATGGCAAGCCGCCGGCAAACTGAAAAACCGCAGCGCCTGGCTGCAGGATTGCCAGCAGCGCAAGGCCAGCCTGCAGCGCAAGACTCACTTCGATAACGTGCCGGTCAAGCCACAGCGCGTGTATGAAGAGATGAACCAGGTGTTCGGCAAAGACACTTGCTACGTCAGCACCATTGGTCTGTCGCAGATTGCCGGCGCGCAGTTCCTGCACGTCTACAAGCCGCGTCACTGGATCAACTGCGGCCAGGCAGGTCCCTTGGGCTGGACCATTCCGGCAGCGCTGGGCGTGGTCAAGGCCGACCCGACCCGCAAGGTCGTGGCACTGTCGGGCGACTATGATTTCCAGTTCATGATCGAAGAACTGGCGGTGGGCGCGCAGTTCAAGCTGCCGTACATCCACGTTGTGGTCAACAATTCGTACCTGGGGCTGATCCGTCAGGCCCAGCGCGGTTTCGACATGGATTACTGCGTGCAGTTGTCCTTCGATAACCTGAACGCTCCGGAACTCAACGGTTACGGTGTCGACCACGTCGCGGTAGCCGAAGGCCTCGGCTGCAAGGCGCTGCGTGTGTTCGAACCGGCTCAGATCCAGCCTGCCCTGCGCAGGGCCCAGGAACTGATCGAAGAGTTCAAGGTACCGGTGATCGTCGAGATTATTCTGGAGCGCGTGACCAACATTTCCATGGGCACCGAGATCAACGCCGTCAATGAATTCGAAGACCTGGCGCTGGTCGGCAACGATGCGCCAACCGCGATTTCGTTGCTCGATTAACTTGTAGGATCGTTCCCACATCCTGTGGGAGCGAGCTTGCTCGCGATAGCGGTGTGTCCGTCGACATGGATGCTAAATGGCACTGCGCTATCGCGAGCAAGCTCGCTCCCACAGGGATCCGGGAACGCCCACCACACATACACGGGAAACCACCATGCCGCGTTTCGCAGCCAACCTGTCCATGCTGTTCACCGAACAGGATTTTCTTGCCCGTTTCGAAGCGGCCGCCAAGGCCGGCTTCAGTGGCGTCGAATACCTGTTTCCTTACGACTTCAGCTCCGCCGAAATCAAGGCCAAGCTCGACGCCAACGGCCTGACCCAGGTGCTGTTCAACCTGCCGGCCGGTGACTGGGCCAAGGGCGAGCGCGGTATCGCGTGCCTGCCGGACCGGGTCGAAGAGTTCCGCGCCGGTGTCAACCTGGCGATCGCTTACGCCAAAGTGCTGGGCAATACCCAGGTCAACTGCCTGGCGGGTATCCGTCCACAAGGCGTCGACGATGCCACCGTGGAAAAAACCTTCGTCGCCAACCTCAAGTACGCGGCCGACAAGCTGCAAGCGGCGGGCATCAAACTAGTGATGGAAGCGATCAACACCCGGGACATCCCCGGTTTCTACCTGAATAACACAGCACAAGCCCTGTCGATTCGCGAGCAGGTCGGCAGTGCCAATCTGTACCTGCAATACGACATCTACCACATGCAAATCATGGAGGGCGACCTGGCCCGCACCATGGCCGCGCACCTGGGCGAGATCAACCACATCCAGTTGGCCGACAACCCTGGGCGCAACGAACCGGGCACCGGTGAAATCAACTACCGCTTCCTGTTCGAACACCTGGACCGCATCGGTTATCAGGGTTGGATCGGCTGTGAATACAAGCCGCTGACCACCACTGAAGCGGGCCTGGGCTGGCTGAAAACCCATAACGCAATCTGAACGAACAACACAAAACCCTGTGGGAGCGGGCTTGTCGGATCGCCGCACCGCCGCGATGACGTCGGCACAGCACACATCAATGTTGCCTGACCCACCGCCATCGCAGGCAAGCCAGCTCCCACATGAATCTGCTGCGTCCCCAAGACTGTATTGCCGCATCGGAATATGCGTCAAATAAAGAGGAATTTCTCATGGCTAAAATCGGATTTATCGGCACCGGCATCATGGGCCACCCAATGGCGTTGAACCTGCAGAAAGCCGGTCACAGCCTGTTCCTGTCGGCGCACCACGACGCCGCCCCCGCCGACCTGATCGCCGCTGGCGCCGTCGCCCTGGCCAACCCGAAAGAAGTCGCCCAGGAAGCCGAATTCATCATCATCATGGTGCCGGATACTCCGCAGGTCGACGACGTGCTGTTCCGCGCCGACGGTGTTGCGGCCGGTGTCGGCAAAGGCAAAGTCGTGATCGACATGAGCTCGATCTCGCCGACCGCCACCAAGGCATTCGCGGCGAAAATCAACGAAAAAGGCGCGCAGTACCTCGACGCGCCAGTGTCCGGCGGTGAAGTCGGCGCCAAGGCCGGGACACTGAGCATCATGGTCGGCGGTGATACCGATGCTTTCGAACGCGTGTTGCCGCTGTTCCAGGCCATGGGCAAGAACATCACCCTGGTCGGTGGCAACGGCGACGGTCAGACCGCGAAAGTGGCGAACCAGATCATCGTCGCGTTGAACATCCAGGCCGTGGCCGAAGCCCTGCTGTTCGCCTCGAAGAACGGTGCCGATCCAGCCAAGGTGCGTGAAGCCCTGATGGGCGGTTTCGCTTCGTCGAAGATCCTTGAAGTACACGGCGAGCGCATGATCAAAGGCACCTTCGACCCGGGCTTCCGCATCAGCCTGCACCAGAAGGACCTCAACCTGGCCCTGGCCGGCGCCCGCGAGTTGGGGATCAACCTGCCGAACACCGCCAACACCCAGCAAGTGTTCAGCACCTGCGCGGCCATCGGTGGCAGCAACTGGGACCACTCGGCGCTGATCAAGGGCCTGGAACACATGGCGAATTTCTCGATTCGCGATAACAAGTAAGCCCTGCACAAAACCGCATCAAACCTGTGGGAGCGAGCTTGCTCCGGGCGGCGATCCGACGATGAGGCCCTGACATTCAACATCAATGTTGACTGATCCACCGCTATCGCGAGCAAGCTCGCTCCCACAGGGTTCGAGTCGTTCTCCAATAACAAGAAATTCCCGGGAGCCCGCCATGTCGGTCGATCCGCAACAATTGCTGCGCGAGCTGTTTGCCACAGCCATCGACGCCGCCCATCCACAGCAAGTCCTCGAAGCCCATTTGCCCACTGACCGCAGCGGTCGGGTGATCGTCATCGGCGCCGGCAAAGCCGCGGCGGCCATGGCCCGGGTGGTCGAGCGTTGCTGGCAGGGTGAAGTGAGCGGTCTGGTGGTGACCCGTTACGGCCACGGCGCCCCGTGCGAAAAAATCGAAGTGGTCGAAGCCGCGCATCCGGTGCCTGATGCTGCCGGTCTGGCGGTCGCCAAACGTGTGCTGGAACTGGTCAGCGACCTGACCGAAGATGACCGCGTGATCTTCCTGCTTTCGGGTGGCGGATCGGCATTGCTGGCCCTGCCCGCTGCCGGTATCACTCTGGCGGACAAGCAATCAATCAACAAAGCCCTGCTCAAATCCGGCGCCACCATTGGTGAGATGAACTGCGTTCGCAAACATCTCTCGGCGATCAAGGGCGGTCGCCTCGGCAAAGCCTGCTGGCCTGCCACCGTTTATACCTACGCGATTTCCGATGTACCGGGTGACCTCGCCACGGTCATCGCTTCCGGCCCGACCGTGGCCGACCCGAGCACCTCTGCCGAAGCGTTGGCGATCCTCAAGCGCTATGGCATCGAAGTCCCGGCTTCGGTGCGCAACTGGCTGCAAAGCCCGGAATCGGAGACGGTCAAACCCGGCGATCCGAGCCTTGCGCGCAGCCATTTCCAACTGATCGCCCGCCCCCAGCAATCGCTTGAGGCCGCGGCGGTGAAAGCCCGTCAGGCCGGTTTCAGTCCGCTGATCCTCGGTGACCTGGAAGGCGAATCCAGGGAAGTGGCCAAGGTTCACGCCGGCATCGCCCGTCAGATCGTGCTGCATGGCCAGCCACTGGCGGCACCCTGCGTGATCCTCTCTGGCGGTGAAACCACCGTCACGGTGCGCGGTAACGGCCGTGGCGGACGCAACGCCGAGTTTCTGCTGAGCCTGACCGACAGCCTCAAAGGCCTGCCCGGCGTCTACGCCCTGGCCGGTGACACCGATGGCATCGACGGCTCCGAAGACAACGCCGGCGCGCTCATGACCCCGGACAGCTACGCCCGCGCCGCCGCTCTCGGCCTGAGTGCCAGCGACGAGCTGGACAACAACAATGGCTATGGTTATTTCGAGGCGCTGGACGCCCTGATCGTCACCGAGCCGACCCGCACCAACGTCAATGACTTCCGCGCCATCCTGATTCTCGAGAGCACAAAAAATGACGCCTGACAAAAAGGTCAAAATCCTCGCCACCCTCGGTCCTGCCACCACCGGGATCGACGACATCCGTGAGCTGGTGCAGGCCGGGGTCAACATTTTCCGCCTGAATTTCAGCCACGGCGATCACGCCGACCACGCCCAGCGCTACCAGTGGATTCGTGAAGTCGAGCGCCAGCTGAATTATCCGCTGGGTATTCTGATGGACTTGCAAGGTCCGAAACTGCGGGTCGGCCAGTTCACCGAGGGCAAGGTGCAACTGCATCGCGGTCAGGCGTTCCGTCTGGACCTGGACCCGACGCCGGGGGATCAGCGTCGAGTCAACCTGCCGCACCCGGAAATCATCGCTGCGCTGGAACCGGGCATGGACCTGCTGCTCGATGACGGCAAACTGCGGCTGCGCGTGGTTACCCAATACGCCGATGCCATCGACACCACCGTGCTCAATGGCGGCGAATTGTCAGACCGCAAAGGCGTCAACGTACCGCAAGCGGTGCTTGAGCTGAGCCCGCTGACCGCCAAGGATCGTCGCGACCTGAGCTTCGGCCTGGAGCTGGGCGTGGACTGGGTGGCGCTGTCATTTGTACAGCGTGCGGAAGACATTCGCGAGGCTCGCGAACTGATCGGCAATAAAGCGTTTTTGATGGCCAAGATCGAGAAGCCGTCGGCGGTGGCTCAACTGCGGGAAATCGCCGAACTGAGCGACGCGATCATGGTCGCTCGCGGCGACCTGGGCGTGGAAGTGCCGGCCGAAAGCGTGCCGCAGATTCAGAAAAACATCATCGGCATCTGCCGCCAGCTTGGCAAGCCAGTGGTGGTGGCGACGCAGATGCTGGAGTCGATGCGCTTCTCTCCTGCGCCAACCCGTGCCGAGGTGACCGACGTTGCCAATGCCGTGGCGGAAGGCGCGGACGCGGTGATGCTGTCGGCGGAAACCGCGTCCGGCGAGTACCCGCTGGAAGCGGTGCAGATGATGAGCAAAATCATCCGCCAGGTGGAAAACGGCCCGGACTATCAGGCGCAACTCGACGTCAGCCGGCCGAAGGCCGAGGCCACGGTATCCGACGCCATCAGCTGTGCGATCCGGCGCATCAGCAACGTACTGCCGGTGGCAGTGCTGGTGAATTACAGCGAGTCCGGCACGTCCAGTTTGCGTGCGGCGCGGGAACGGCCGACGGTGCCGATCCTCAACCTGACGCCGAACCTGCAGGCCGCGCGCCGGTTGACGGTGGCGTGGGGCGTGCACTCGGTGGTCAATGATCGGTTGCGGCAGGTGGATGAGGTGTGCTCGACGGCGCTGGAAATTGCGCAGGCGCAGGGGATGGCTCAGCGCGGAGATACGTTGTTGATCACGGCGGGAGTGCCGTTCGGGCAGCCGGGGTCGACTAACTCGCTGCGCATCGAGACGTTGATTTAGCGCCTGCACCGGCCTCTTCGCGAGCAAGCCCGCTCCTACAGGGATCACGCGGTCCCTGTAGGAGCTGGCTTGTCGGATCGCCGCACCGCAGCGAAGCAGGCGACTCGGTCCCCCTGACATACGAAAAAAAAAATGCCTGCCCACCACTTCAACCCCCACTGCCCCGACTGGGCCACAGCCCTGCTCAACGGCTTCAGTCAGATTTTCCTCCAGCGTCATCCGCTGTGCGGTCTGCTGTGCCTGTTGGCGATTCTTTTCACCGCGCCATCCCTGCTCGGCGGTGCGCTGCTGGGCGGCGTCGCCGGATTGCTCACCGCCCAACGTCGCGGCTACGCCAAGGCCGATCGCCAGGCCGGGTTGTTCTGTTACAACGGTATTTTGCTCGGCATGCTGCTGAGCCTTTGTTTCCCCTGGTCCGCGATGTTGCCGCCGCTGATCATCGCCTCCGGTGGCCTCAGTGCGATGCTGATTCAACAGTGGCTCAAACGCGCCCGCGATCATCATTGCCTGCCCGCCTACACCACACCCTTCGTCGGGTTGAGCTGGTTGCTGCTCTCGTTTGCCGCCCCCCAACATCCGGCGCCACTGATCGAACTGAATACCCTCAACGTGCTTGCCGCCTCATGGAAGGGGCTCGGTCAGGTGATGTTTCTAGGGCATCCGTTGGCCGGTGCGCTGATTGCGGCGGGGTTACTGATCGCTGATCGGCGTGCATTTCTCTGGGCGTTGCTCGGCTCGATTGCCGGTGTCGGATTCGCTCTTTTGCATTACGAAACGTCAAACGCGCTGCTGGGTTTGAGCGGCTACAACCCGGTGCTCGCTGCCCTCGCCTTCAGCCAGGTTCGCCGCCAGCCCTGGCTGCCGTTGCTGGGCATTGTCCTGGCAATACTGCTCACACCAGGCTTCGCCGCACTCGGTCTAGCCCCATTGACCGCGCCATTTATCCTCGCCTGCTGGCTGATCCGTGCCGGCATTCGTGTGCTGCGCCAGGCCGCCGCTGACAGTGCGCCTTGCGCAACCACCGGGAATCACCCTAGGCTTCGCTGATTCCCGATTCAGGCGTTTTCCATGGACAGCAACAAAAACTGGCGTGAAGAGCTTTACGTCATGATTTTCCAGAGCGACACCAAGGCCGGGCGGCGCTTCGACGGCATCTTGCTGTTGATCATCCTCGCCAGCATTGTGATCGTGATGCTCGACAGCATCGACGCGATCCACCAGAACTACGCCAACCTGCTGGCGTACATCGAGTGGGGCTTCACCATTATTTTTGCGATCGAGTACGGCCTGCGCCTGTACTGCTCGCCCAAGCCGTTGCGTTATGCGTTCAGCTTTTATGGGCTGGTGGATTTGCTGGCGATCGTGCCCGGCATTCTTGCGCTGTATTACAGCGATGCGCAGTACTTGCTGATTATCCGGATCATTCGGATGCTGCGGATTTTCCGCGTGCTCAAGCTCAGCCCGTACCTCAAGCAAGCCAACTATCTGATGTCGGCGTTGCGCGGCAGCAAGCAGAAGATCGTGGTATTTCTGCTCAGCGTCTGCACGCTGGTCACGGTATTCGGCACGCTGATGTATGTGATCGAAGGCCCGGAACACGGGTTCACGAGCATTCCCAAAGGTATCTATTGGGCTATCGTAACGTTGACCACCGTGGGGTTCGGCGACATTGTCCCCAGGACGCCGCTGGGCCAGGTGGTTTCGTCCCTGGTGATGATCACCGGCTATTCGATCATCGCTGTGCCGACCGGGATTTTCACTGCCGAACTGGCGAACGCGATGCGCGGTGAACAGCAGCAGACCGATTGCCCCGTGTGCAAGAAAAACAGCCACGAACAGGGTGCGGCCTTCTGCTCACGCTGCGGCAACGCATTGTTTAAGAAACTGGAATAAGCAAAGCACTTTTTAATCTTTAAAGGACTATGCGCGGCCGGCTATAGTCGCTGGCAAAACGGTGGCAACACTTTTGATCAATAACAAATGACCCGTAGGAGCTGCCGAAGGCTGCGATCTTTTGATCTTGCTTTTGAAAGATCAAGATCAAAAGATCGCAGCCTGCGGCAGAGCTCCTACACAAAACAAGGAATGCGCAGTGAAAAAACTCTTTGGCGCCTCACTTCTGGCCGCTGGCCTTGCCCTGACCAGCGTGGCTCAAGCCGCGCCGACCCTGCTCAACGTTTCCTACGACGTGATGCGCGATTTCTACAAGGACTACAACACTGCCTTCCAGAAACACTGGAAAGCCGAGCACAACGAAAACATCACCCTGCAGATGTCCTTCGGTGGCTCCAGCAAACAGGCGCGTTCCGTGATCGACGGCCTGCCAGCCGACGTCATCACCATGAACATGGCCACCGACATCAATGCCCTGGCGGACAACGGCAAACTGATCCCGGACAACTGGGTCACCCGCCTGCCGAACAACAGCGCGCCCTTCACCTCGGCCACCGTGTTCATCGTGCGTAAAGGCAACCCGAAAGCCCTGAAAGACTGGCCGGACCTGCTCAAGGATGGCGTGCAAGTGATTGTGCCGAACCCGAAAACCTCGGGTAACGGCCGCTATACCTACCTCTCGGCCTGGGGTTATGTGCTGAAGAATGGCGGTGACGAAACCAAGGCCAAGGATTTCGTCGGCAAGCTGTTCAAACAAGCGCCGGTGCTGGACACCGGTGGCCGCGCAGCCACCACCACCTTCATGACCAACCAGATTGGCGACGTGCTGGTGACCTTTGAAAACGAAGCGGAAATGATCGCTCGCGAGTTTGGCCGCGATCAGTTCGAAGTCATCTACCCAAGCGTCTCCGCCGAAGCCGAGCCGCCGGTCTCCGTGGTCGACAAAGTGGTCGAGAAGAAAGGCACCCGCGCTGCCGCCGAGGAATATCTGAAGTACCTGTGGTCGCCGGAAGGTCAGGAGATTGCCGCGGCGAACTACCTGCGTCCGCGTGATCCGGCGGTGTTGGCGAAGTACACCGATCGCTTCCCGAAAGTGGATTTCCTGTCGGTGGAGAAAACCTTTGGGGACTGGCGCACCGTGCAGAAGACCCACTTCAATGATGGCGGGGTTTTTGATCAGATTTACAGCGGTCAGTAAGCGCTGAGCAGCAATGAAAAGGGCGATCTGCGAAGATCGCCTTTTTTTGTGGGAGCATTGGGGATGCGGCCTGCTCCGCGTCCTTTGTAGGGGTTTGCGCACTCGCCATTACATCGGCGGGGTGACGCCATCCTTGCCTGCGGAGATGGATTGGGCGGTGAGCGTTCCGTCCGCACTTTGGGTCACAAAGGTCACGATCTTCACCCCAACCTTCAGCAAGCTACGATCCCCCGGCAGCAGATTGACGATCGGCACGTCTTCCGGCACCAGGATCTTCTGTTGCCCGCCCTTGTAGTGAACGGTCAGCACCCGGCCATTGCTCACGACCAGGTCGCCGACACTGCCATTGGTCATGCTGCTGCCCTTGGCCAGGTCAAAGGGTCGATGCCCGTCGCCGCTGCCGGCCAGTTCCGGTGGAAAGACGTGAACTTCCAGGGCCTTGAGGGTGCCGTCTTCTTGCGGCACGGCAGCCGAGCCGATGTAGCTACCAGGTTTGATGTCTTCGATATTGGCCAGGGTGACAGCGCGGACTTTGGTGTCTGGAGTCAGGTGGATGACCACGTTTTCACCGCTGTATACATGGACGTTCAACACATCGGCGTTGACGCCAGTGATCTCGCCGCGCACGCCGATGCGCATGCCTGGTGCGTCTTGGGCCTGAGCCAGGCCAGCGGTGCACAAGGTGATGAGGGTGATAGCAGAAGCGCCGCGAATCAGCTGACGAAACATCGCATTCATGGAAAGGGCCTTCCGGTTATGTAGTGTGGAGAACATAAGCACGCTATCGAACAAGATGTAAGTGAATGTATCATCAGTCCTCGAATTTTTGACGCATGGTGCTTCGGCAACCACGCAAAGCCGGAGTCAATCATTGCGCACAGGCATGATGATTATCACTCCAATCCCTCTTCCGCCGCTTTGGCCTGCCGCTTAGCCTGCGCGCCTTCCCTTTCGTTAGCGAGACTCGTTATGAGCCCAGCGACCCAGGTGCCCCACGGCACCGCGACAATGACCCGAGGCATGGTGCTGCTGTTCGCCTTCTGCTGCGGCGCCATTGTGGCCAACCTCTATTACGCCCAGCCGATCATCGAGCTGATCGCTCCGGATGTCGGCCTGACCAGCTCCATGGCCAGTTTCATCGTTTCGCTGACCCAGATCGGTTACGCGTTGGGCATGTTGTTCCTGGTGCCGCTGGGTGATCTGCTCGAGAACCGCCGACTGATGATCATCACCAGTGTGGTGGCGATTGCCAGCCTCCTGGGCGCGGCGTTCACCGATCAGCCGAACGTGTTTTTGCTGATTTCGCTGCTGGTGGGTTTCAGTTCGGTGTCGGTGCAGATCCTGATTCCGCTGGCTGCGCACCTCGCGCCGGAAGAATCTCGTGGTCGTGTGGTCGGCGGGATCATGGGCGGGTTACTGCTGGGTATTCTGCTGGCGCGACCGGTGTCCAGCGTGGTGGCTGACCATTTCGGCTGGCGGGCGATGTTTGTGATTGCAGCGGTATTGATGGCGGCGATCAGCATCGTTTTGGCGGTGACCATTCCCAAGCGCCAGCCTGATCACAGCGCTACGTATGGGCAGTTGTTGGGTTCTCTCTGGACCCTGTTGCGTAAAGAACCGGTACTGCGTCAACGCGCGCTGTATCAGGGCTGCATGTTCGCGACCTTCAGCCTGTTCTGGACCGCCGTGCCGCTGGAGCTGGCGCGCAATCATGGCCTGTCGCAAACCCAGATCGCAATCTTCGCCCTGGTCGGGGCCATCGGCGCCATTGCCGCGCCCATCGCCGGTCGCCTGGCCGATGCCGGCCACACCCACATCGCTTCACTTCTGGCCCTGCTGTTCGCCAGCCTGAGCTTCCTGCCAGCCTTCATCCATCCGGTCTACAGCGTCATCGGCCTGGCGGTCACCGGCGTGGTACTCGACTTTTGCGTGCAGATGAACATGGTCCTCGGCCAACGCGCGGTCTACGCCCTCGACGCCAAGAGTCGTAGCCGTTTGAATGCGCTGTACATGACCAGCATCTTCATCGGTGGCGCGTTTGGTTCGTCGGTGGCCAGTGCGGTGTATGAGCATGGCGGCTGGTTGTGGATCGTGATCGTCGGCAGTGCGTTTCCGTTATTGGCGTTATTGAGGTTTTTGAATGTTTCAGAGAAGCGTTCGCTAGCTACCGCATAAACCGTCAAAAAGCATCGTCGGATCGCCGCCCGGGCGATCCGACGTGGCGATGTGACTGACACCACTCAATGCCGAACCAGCTTCTCCATCGCCGCATCCGCCAGGAAGGAAGAGCGGCTTTTGACATTGTGCTCGCGCACATAGCGGTCAATACGCTGGATCACATAGCCAGGCAACGTCACATTGACCTTCTCGGTCTTGCCCATATAAGGCGCGATGTCCAGCTCCAGCATTCCCCAGCCCATGTCGACAAACTCCGGATTGCCGCGATGCGCAGCCGCCGAACTCGGCATCGGAATCGATACCCCGTCAGCCGCCATCTCTTGCAGCATGATGTGGGCAATTTCGATTGCCGCGTTGTAGGCATCTTCAAAAGTATCCCCGGCGGTTACCGCGCCTGGAATATCGGGGATCTGAATACCGATGGCGGTGTTCTCGTCGCCCCACTCGATACAGATTGGATATTGCATTATGGATCTCCTGTGCAACCGGCTTGCGGGTAAATCAGCCCGGCTCGCCTCCTGATGCTTTTGACCGTCCCGATCGGTAAATCCTTTTTCGGATGAGGGACGGGAATCGTGTATGGGTTGTATGGATGAGTGAAGAGGTGATGACTGCCAGTGACCCGATCCAGCGTCCAGCCCGCCTCTTCCAGCTCCTTGATCAATAACCTGCTCTGCACCACCAGCCTCCTTGCTCCGGCCCAAATAAAAGTAACCCTAGAGTTATCTTTACTCAAGCACAAAAACCCGGAGTACGACGTTCGGTTGTTTTACGGCGTGTGATTGAAGATCGCTGCATTCCCCAGGCATTGCGTTCAAGATCAAAAGATCGCAGCCTCGCTTCGCTCGACAGCTCCTACAACGGCTCAACGCGACCGCTAAAGCACACACCCATCGAAACCCACAGTGACATTGCGCGGCAACTCACTACGATGCTCCAGTAACCACACATCCAACGCATGCCCAACATGGGTCAACACCGCCAACTCCGGTTGCAGGTCTTCAATGCAACGCAATGCCAGGTTCAGATCGTTGTGGTTACGCGGAGCCTGGGGCTGCGGCGGTATCGAGCAGTCGAGTACCAATACATCAAGGGGCGCCTGTTGCAGCCAGGTGGTGGTGGCCGGCGGCAAGCCTACGGTGTCGGTCAGGTAGGCGATACGCCGTCCCTCGCCTTCCAGCAGGTAGCCGAGGATTGGCCTGGAGTGTTGCAGCGGCAACGCCGTGACGCTGAGTGCCCCGAACCGGCAGGTGTCGAAGGCTTCGAACGGCTGACTGAAGTCGAGAATGCCGGGGTGTTTATAGAGATCGGCCAGGCCTTCCAGGTCCACCGGCCCATGCACCGGAATTACAAGACCCTGCCCCCAGCGCAGATGCAGCAGACCCTGGGCGTGATCGGCATGGTAGTGGGTCTGGAAAATGCCGTTGAAGCTGCGCGGCGGGAAGCGTTCGGCCAGGTCGGGCAGGCCGCTGTCGATCAACCAACGCTGATCGCCGCATTCGATCAGTGCGCTGCACGGGCGACGGCGCAGGTGTTCATCATTGCGAGCCAGGTCGCAGGCTGCGCAGTCGCAGCCGTAGACCGGCACCTGGCGGGCGTCACCGGTGCCGAGCAAGGTCAGGCGCATTCGGATTGTCCGTCGACGCAGGCCAGCAAACGTTCGACCGTGTGCTTCAGCGGCCCGGAGTTGTCGATCACGTGCACTGCCGGATCGTGCCCGGCGAGCACGCGCTCGCTGAAGCGGGCATTGCGCGCCAGCCGCGCCTCGATCTCGGTGACCGACTCTCGCCCCCTTGCCAACAGGCGCTGGCGCAAAACGGTTTGATCCACGGCCAGCAACAGCACGAGCAGGTCTGGATAACGCAGGCGCGTAGCCGGCAGATGACCGCGCGAGCCATTGACCAGTACGTCCTGCCCTGCTGCCAGCCAGTCGTCGATTTCCCGCGGGATGCCATAGGCCAGGCCATTGGCGTGCCAGCACAGGGCAAACGCGCCCCGCGCCTCCATGTCGGCGAACTGTTGCGCAGTGACACCTTGCGCCGCCTCCCCCACCGCTTCAGCCGAGCGGGTGATGACCCGTCGCACCATGCGACAGCCACGATCGGCCAATGGCGCTCTTGCCGCATCCAGCAGGCTGTCCTTGCCCGAACCGGAAGGTCCGATGAGATAGATCAACCTGCCCGCCATCAACACACCCTCATCGCCTGTCGCCAGACGTGTTGAACGACTGATTACTGCCCGAACTGCCGTCCCAACCCGCCCGGCACACCCTGGATATCGGTATCTTCCCACGGCCCGTTCGGGCTGATCGACCGACTCCAGCCGTTGTTCCAGCGGTAGTAGGTGCGCTGGCGGTAGAAGGTGTTGGTCTGATCTTCGAGCACGTACACGCCGAGCTTGGGATCCCAATGGCTGTTGCCACCCGGCGGCGGGGCGAAGCTGGCGGAGGTGCGAGGCAGCGGTTTGGCGGGCTTGGCCGGAATGCTCGGCTTGCTCGGCGTCGGTGTGGTAGATGGGGTCGGGCGGGGCTGCGAGGGCGGGATGGGCGGCAGCGGCGTTGGCGGCGGCTCGGGCCGCTGGACCGCGCAAGCGCTTAACCCCAAAACCATACTGAGCAGGGTGATACGAGCGATGGCGGTCATGGTGACGTTTCCTGTTATTTATCTGGACTGTCGATGGTCAGTTGTTGCTGTGCGGTGGTGCTGCTGGCCAAGGGCTGGCTGCGACCGATCCATTCGCCAGCCGTGGGTTGGCCGGCGCGGGAGATGCGTGCAACCAGTTGGACTTCAGGGAAGTTCGACAGTTTCAACTGCGGCATCATGGCATCGGCATCGCCCAGCTCGACGGTCGCCGGCAAGTCGGCCACAGTCAGGCGTTTGGCGGCCAGTGGCGCGGGCGGACCGGACGTGGCGCGGGCAAAGATGAACACGCTGTCGCCCGGCTGGACCTTGGCTTTGAGCTCGGGTGAAAGATCCACACGGACCTTGAGCACCGCTGCCACCTTGGCCGCCGGCGCCTGGGCCACCTTGCCGCCGCTGGCGACGAGTTTTTCGCTGGCCCGCGCAATCCCGCCTTGCAGCGCGGCACGGGAATTGTCATCCGGCGGCAATTGCGCCAGCAGGCGATTCCAATAGTCGATGGCGTCCTGATAACGCTCGCTTTCGAAAGCGGCGATACCGAGCAGGCCGAGGCTGGTGACTTCCTTCGGATCGGCTTTGAGCGCTTCGTCGGTCAAGGCCTGGACCTTGTCCGACCACTTCTTGCCATCGGCGAAGTACTGGGCTTGCGCCCACTGGCCGAGCAGCTCCGGCTGACGACCGGCCAGGTTGACCGTGCGTTCGAAGATCTTCGCCGCGTCAGCTGGACGATCCTGAGCCATGTAGGTGCGACCGAGGAAGTACAGGCCTTCCGCCGAATCCGGCAGCGCCTCGACCGCGCGCTCCAGGCGACGGGTCATCTCTTCCATCGACTGTGGCGCCTGGGCGAATTCGCGGGTCAGTTCGACCTTGTCGCTGGCCCCGAAATGCAGGTACAGCCCAAGCCCGAGGATCGGCACCAGGATAGCCGCCAGCAGCGGCAACGGCTTGCCCAGGCGGGACACGCGCGGTGCCTCGACCCCTTCGGTGTCCGCCAGCAACTCACGAGCGGCTTCGGCACGGCCGGTGTCCATTTGCACGGCGTCGAGAACGCCCTCCTCCTGCTGGGTTTGCAGTTCGGCCACGCGCTCCTGATACAGCGCGACGTTGAGGGCAGTACGATCCTCTTCAAGCTGGGCGCGACGGCCACGCAGAACGGGGATCAGCAGAAAACTCAGGGCAACCAGAAGCAGCAGACCTGCAGCGAGCCAGAAATCAATCATTCTTGGTTTTATCCAACAGGTGGTCGAGGCGCTCACGCTCCTCGGCAGAAAGCTCGTCCTTGGTGGCAGCGCTTTGCACGCGACGACGGCGGACGATCACGGCGATGATCACGAAACCGCCCAGCAGCAGGCCGGCAGGGCCGAACCAGAGCACTGCCGTCTTGGCGTTCAGCGCGGGTTTGTAGCGCACGAAATCACCGTAGCGGTCGACCATGAAATCGATGATCTGCTGATTGTCCTTGCCCTCGCCAAGCATGCGGAAAATCTCTTTGCGCAGGTCGGCGGCAATCGGTGCGTTGGAATCGGCAATGTCCTGATTCTGGCACTTGGGGCAACGCAGTTCCTTGGTCAGCTCGCGAAAACGCTCGCGATCGCCTTCTTTGGCGAACTCATAAGTGTCGATGGCCGCGTGCGCCACGCCGGCCATGCTCAAGCCCAACACCACAGCGGCTATCCAGCGCTTCATGGCTTGGCCTCATCCACCAGCGCCTGATACTTGGCCGCCAGTTTTTCACGCCAGACTTGCTCGTCGATCACCCCGACGAACTTGTCGCGGATGATGCCCTTGGCGTCGATGAAGAAGGTTTCCGGGGCTCCATACACACCGAGGTTCAGGCCCAAGGTACCGGCGTCATCACGGATATCCAGCTGGTACGGGTTGTGGAATTCTTCCAGCCACTTCAAGGCATCGGCGTTGACGTCCTTGTAGTTGATGCCGTAGATCACCACGCCCTTCTCGGCCAGCTTGTTCAGCACCGGGTGCTCGACCCGGCAGGAAATGCACCAGGTGCCCCAGACGTTGACCAGCGCCGGCTTGCCGAGGATGTCGGCCTTGGTCAAGGTCTTGTCGCCCTGCACCGCTGGCAGGGAAAACTCCGGGAACGGTTTGTTGATCATCGCCGAGGGCAACTCGGCCGGGTTCAGGTACAGGCCGCGGTACAGGAACACGGCAACCACCAGGAAAATCGCCAGGGGCAACAGCATCAGCCAACGTCTCATGCCGTCGCCTCCGACATGCCCAGTGCTTCACGCACGCGGCTTTTCACCTTGACCCGATAACGCCGATCCATCGCCGCCAGCAACCCGCCGAGACCGGTGAGCAGGCCGCCGAACCAGATCCAGCGCACGAACGGCTTGACGTGGACGCGCACGGCCCAGGCGCCATCGCCCAGCGGTTCGCCGAGGGCAACGTAGAGATCACGGGTGAAACCGGCGTCGATTCCGGCTTCGGTCATTACCGAGTTCTGCACGGTATACAGCCGTTTTTCCGGGTGCAGCACACTGATTTCCTTGCCGCCCTTGATCACGCGTACGGTGCCCTTGTCGGAGGTGAAGTTAGGGCCTTCGAAGTGTTTGGCGCCTTCGAACACGAACTGGTATCCGCCCAGGTCCATGGATTCGCCTGGCGCCAGGCGCAGGTCGCGCTCGGCACTGTTCTGGCTCGACAACACGACACCGAGGGCGCACACGGCAATGCCAATGTGCGCGACCTGCATGCCCCAATAGCTGCGGGTCAGGGTTGGCAGGCCTTTGATCAGGCCCTTGTGGCGAGTCTTGTCAAAGATGTCGCGAACGCCGGCCAGCAACACCCAGGCCGCGAGCATGAAGGTGGCGATCACCGCCCAGTTGAAATCACCGTAGGCGACGCCGGCCACCACCGCCAACGCGGCGCTGCCGAGCAACACCGGAGTCAACATGCTCATCAGCCATTTGACCGGGGTATCTTTCCAGCGCACCAGCATGCCGACCGCCATCACCACCATCAGCAACGCCATCAGGGGAATGAACAGCGCGTTGAAGTACGGCGGGCCGACCGACAGCTTGGCGCCGGTCATCGCATCGAGGATCAGCGGGTACAAGGTGCCGAGCAGAATCATCGAAGCCGCCACCACCAGCACCAGGTTATTGCCCAGCAGCAGGGTTTCCCGGGACCAGAGGTTGAAGCCGACATGACTCTTGACCACCGGTGCGCGCAGGGCGAACAGCGTCAGCGAACCGCCGACCACAAACAACAGGAAGATCAGGATGAACACACCACGCTCGGGGTCGGACGCAAAGGCATGCACCGACGTCAGCACACCGGAACGGACGAGGAAGGTCCCGAGCAGGCTCAACGAGAACGCGGCGATGGCCAGCAACACGGTCCAGCTCTTGAACACACCACGTTTTTCCGTGACCGCCAACGAGTGAATCAGCGCCGTGCCGACCAGCCAGGGCATGAAGGAGGCGTTTTCCACCGGGTCCCAGAACCACCAGCCGCCCCAGCCGAGCTCGTAATAGGCCCACCAGGAGCCCAACGTGATGCCGATACCGAGGAAGGCCCAGGCGACGATGGTCCACGGACGGGACCAGCGCGCCCACGCGGCATCGAGACGACCACCGAGCAACGCGGCGATGGCAAAGGCGAAGGCCACGGAAAAACCGACATAGCCCATGTACAGCATCGGCGGGTGAACGATCAGGCCGATGTCTTGCAGCAAGGGATTGAGGTCACGACCGTCCGTTGGAATCTGCGGCAGGATCCGTTCGAACGGGTTGGACGTCAGGATCAGGAACAGCAGGAAACCGATGCTGATCATGCCCATGATCGACAACACACGGGCAAGCATCACTTGCGGCAACTGCCGGGAGAACACCGACACGGCGAAGGTCCAGCCGCCGAGGATCAACGCCCACAGCAGCAACGAGCCTTCGTGAGCACCCCATACCGCGCTGAACTTGTAATACCACGGCAAGGCGCTGTTGGAGTTGCTGGCGACATAGGCCACGGAGAAATCGTCAGCCATGAACGCGTACGTCAGGCAACCGAAGGCAAACAGCAGGAACGCGAATTGCCCCCAGGCGGCCGGCTGGGCGAGGCTCATCCACAAGCGGTCGCCGCGCCAGGCACCGAGCAATGGCACCACGGCCTGAACCAGCGCGAAACAGAGCGCCAGGATCATTGCCAGGTGGCCCAGTTCGGGGATAAACAGCCCTGAGCCAAACAGTGCGGAAGTCATCGATCAACCCTCCTTCGCGGGCGTTGGAGCAGATTGACCGCTGTCTTTCAAAGCCTTGGTCACTTCAGGCGGCATGTATTTTTCATCGTGCTTGGCCAGCACTTCATCAGCCACCACAACGCCATCGGCATTGAGCTTGCCCAGGGCGACGATGCCCTGCCCTTCACGAAACAGATCCGGAAGGATACCGCGGTAGCTGATGGTCACGGACTCCTTGAAGTCGGTGACAATGAATTTCACGTCCAGGGAATCGCCGGACCGTTGCAGCGAACCTTTCTCGACCATGCCGCCCGCGCGGATGCGCGTGTCTTGCGGCGCTTCGCCGTTGGCGATCTGGGTCGGGGTGTAAAACAGATTGATGTTCTGTTGCAGGGCGCTCAGGGCCAGGCCGACGGCAGCGCCGACGCCGACCAGGATCGCGAGAATGATGATGAGACGCTTTTTACGCAGGGGATTCACTTGCCGTTCTCCCGGCGCAGACGACGCGCCTCTTGTTGCAAATACCGCTTGCGGGCCAGGACCGGCGCCGCCACGTTGAGGACCAGTACCGCCAGGCAGATGCCATAAGCCGACCAGACATACAGGCCGTGATGGCCCATGGCGAGGAAGTCGCCGAATGAAGCAAAACTCATCGAGCGACCTCCAGGCTATTCTGCACTTCGGCCTTGACCCAGCTGGCGCGGGCTTCGCGCTTGAGCACTTCAAGGCGCATGCGCAGCAACAGCACGGCGCCGAAGAAACAGTAGAAACCCAACACCGTCAGCAGCAGTGGCAGCCACATCTCGACCGGCATCGCCGGTTTTTCGGTGAGGGTGAAGGTCGCGCCCTGGTGCAGGGTGTTCCACCACTCCACCGAGTATTTGATGATCGGGATATTGATCACGCCGACGATCGCCAGCACCGCGCAAGCCTTGGCCGCGCTGTCACGATTGCTGATCGCGTTGCCCAGCGCAATGAGACCGAAGTACAGAAACAGCAGAATCAGCATGGACGTTAGTCGCGCATCCCAGACCCACCACGAACCCCAGGTCGGTTTGCCCCAGATCGCGCCGGTGACCAGCGCCACGGCAGTCATCCAGGCCCCGATGGGCGCCGCGCATTGCAGGGCGACGTCGGCCAGTTTCATCTTCCAGACCAGCCCGACGATGCCGCACACGGCCAGCATCACGTAGATGGACTGCGCGAGCATGGCGGCCGGGACGTGGATATAGATGATGCGAAAGCTGTTGCCTTGCTGGTAGTCCGGCGGCGCGAAGGCCAGTCCCCATACTACGCCAACGCCGATCAGCAGCAACGCCGCGACGCCAAGCCACGGCAGCAGTTTGCCACTGATGCCGTAAAACCATTTGGGTGAGCCGAGCTTATGAAACCAGGTCCAATTCATTGCTGTTTCCATCACGGTTGCCGCTCGTTGTCACGAGCTGGCCAGGGTCTGCTTTTTTAAGCAAAAATGGTTAAAAAATAACCAGACCTCATTATTATTCGCCGACGCTGATCTTCAGGCCAGCAGCTATTGCAAAAGGTGTCAGGGTTATCGCCAGGGCGGTCAGGCTGCCAAGCCACAGGAGATAACCGGTCGCCGGCATGCCCTGCAAGGCCGCCTGCAAGGCGCCACTGCCCAGGATCAACACCGGGATGTACAACGGCAGGATCAGCAACGCCAGCAGCAGGCCGCCTCGCTTCAATCCCACCGTCAGCGCCGCGCCCACCGCACCGAGCAGGCTCAGCACCGGTGTACCCAGCAATAACGAAAGCAGCAACACCGGCAGACAGGCGGCAGGCAAACCGAGCATCAATGCCAGCAGGGGTGCGAGCAAAACCAGTGCCAGGCCAGAGAAGGCCCAGTGTGCCAGTACCTTGGCCAATACCAGAAGAGGCAGGGGGTGCGACGAAAGGACCCACTGCTCCAGGGAACCGTCTTCGAAATCACTGCGGAAAAGCCCGTCCAGCGAGAGCAAAACCGATAAAAGGGCGGCGACCCAGACCAGTCCCGGAGACAAGGTTTGCAACAATTGAGACTCGGGTCCGACCGCCAACGGGAACAGGGAAACGACGATCGCGAAGAATACGAGCGGATTGGCCAATTCCGCAGGACGGCGGAACAGCAAACGGGCCTCACGGGCGACCAACAGGCCGAAAACACTCATACGGCCCAGTTCCCCAGATCAATGTCGCGATAACCGGCCGGCATCCGGCTCAGGGTGTGGTGCGTGGTCAACACCACCATGCCACCGCGCTCGCAATGGGCGGCCAGGTGTTCTTCAAGTTGCGCCACGCCTTGTTTATCGAGCGCGGTAAAGGGCTCATCGAGGATCCACAGTGCCGGGCTGTCCAGGTACAACCGCGCCAATGCCACGCGGCGCTGCTGGCCGGCGGACAGGGTGTGGCAGGGAACATCCTCGAAACCGCGCAGACCGACAGCGGCCAGCGCTTGCCAGATCGCCTCGTGGGAGGCCGGGTGATGCAAGGCGCAGAGCCAGCTCAAATTCTCTTCCGGGGTCAGCAAGTCCTTGATCCCGGCGGCATGGCCGATCCACAGCAGGTTGTGCGCCAGTTCACTGCGTTGCTCGCTCAGCGGCTGGCCGTTGAGCAGTACGTAACCGGCGGTCGGCTGCATGAGACCGCAAAGCAGGCGCAGAAGGCTGGTCTTGCCGCTGCCGTTAGGGCCACTGATTTGCACCATTTCGCCACTGGCCAGTCTCAATTCGAGATTTTCGAAAAGCAGCCGAAGGTCTCGCTCACAGGCAAGGGCAACGGTTTGCAGGACAGGACTGGTCAAGAGATCACGGGCCTTTACGGTTCAAGTCGGCAGCGGTGCGGCCGCTAAAGAGATGCAGGATAAATGCTTTGGCGGCTCGTTCTAAGGCGCCAGATCAAGTATTTGCAAATGATTTCAGCGCCCCGGATACAACGGGGCCGCATTATACATGCCATGCCCTCCTCTCAAGAGGGCAATTTCCTCAGGTTGTGACCGCATATGACAGGCGAAATGAACATCCTCCCGCTACCGCCAACCGCGCCTGCGACGCCACGTGCGCAGGCGGTCAGCGGTGAGCTGCTCAAGTTGCTGACGCCGATGGAGGGCTTGATCAGCACCGGTCAGAGCGCCAAGGCCGAAGTGCTGTCGCTCAAGCAGGCGGAACAGACTTTTCAACTGCTGCTGAAGGTCACCCTCGACAGCGGCCGCCAGACCACAGTCCAGGCCAACAGTGCCCAGCCGCTGCTCCAGGGCACCCGCCTGGCGATCACCCAGCCATCGGCAGGCAATCTGGCGATCACCGTCGTGCAACAGGCCGTCGCGTCCAGCGTCGCCACCCTCACCCGCATCGACACCGCGCAACTGCCGGCCGGCACCCTGCTGCAAGGCAAAGTGCAGACCTCGCAAGTGATGCCCAAGGTGCCGGGCCAGCCAACGGTTTTTCGTTCGATGGTGAGCCTGCTCAATACGGCGTTGAGCGGCAGCACACTGAGCATCGACAGCCCGCAGCCGCTGCGCATCGGCACCTTGCTGAGCGCGCGGGTGCAGGACGCCCAGACCTTGAAGTTCGTCCCGTTGAGCAGCCGCCAGGAACAACTGGCGGTGACCCAACAACTGGTCAGCCAGCAGAGTCGCCAGGGTTCGATCGACGGGTTGTTGAACATGCTGCAAAACCTGCCCGCGGATCAGACATCCAGCGATGTGCGCGCTGCCGTGGACAAGCTGCTCGCCGGCCTGCCGGACGTTCATCAACTCAGTACGTCCAAGGGCCTGGCCCAGGCACTGGCCAGCAGCGGGCTGTTCCTCGAAGCGAAACTGCTCGGCGGGCACAACCCGACGTTGGCGCCGGACATGAAGGGCGACCTGCTCAAGCTGATCGCACAATTGATGCCGGGATTGCCGGCCAACACTAATCTGAATGCGATCATTGCCGCCAATACCCTGGCCCAGGCCATGCCGGGTTTCCTGCGCAGCGCCCTCGGCATGCTTGGGCAGGTCAGCGCCAAACCGTCGCCGACCAGCTTCCCCCTGCCCGAACGCCTGTTGCAAAGCGCAGACGGCGAGGACGATCTCGAACACCTGCTGCGTTTGGCGGCCGCAGCGGTTTCGCGTTTGCAAAGCCATCAGCTGTCGAGCCTGGAACAGACCGGCCTGACCAGTGACGGGCGCCTGATGAGCACCTGGCAGCTGGAAATCCCGATGCGCAATATGCAGGACATCGTGCCGTTGCAAGTCAAGTTCCAGCGCGAAGACGCTCCCGAAAAGCAGCAGCCAAAAGAACGCCACGAAGAACGCCCCCCCAAACAACACCTCTGGCGCGTCGAACTGGCGTTCGACATGGAGCCGCTGGGGCCGTTGCAGGTTCAAGCGCAGTTAATCAGTGGCAGCCTCTCCAGCCAGCTATGGGCCGAGCGGCCGTATACCGCCAGCCTGATCGAAAGCAATCTGGCTGCACTGCGTCAACGCCTGTTGGATTCGGGCCTGAACGTCGGCGACCTCGATTGCCACCTCGGCACACCGCCGCAAGGCGCCCAAACCCGTCTCGAACAACGCTGGGTCGACGAAACCGCATGAAAACCCCTGATACCCCGCGCCAGGCCATCGCCCTCCAATACGACGGCAGCCACGCCCCTACCCTCACGGCCAAGGGCGACGACGCACTGGCCGAAGCCATTCTGAAACTTGCCCGCGATTATGAAGTGCCGATCTACGAGAACGCCGAACTGGTGAAGCTGCTGGCGCGGATGGAATTGGGGGACAGTATTCCGGAGGAGCTGTATCGCACGATTGCCGAGATTATTGCGTTTGCGTGGAATCTGAAGGGAAAATTTCCGATGGGGCATGATCCCGATGCGCCGATGGTCGAGAAGGACATCACCGATCGCGGGAATGATTATTAAGGTTTCGAAGACGCCATCGCGAGCAAGCTCGCTCCCACATTAGATTTGCAGCGCACATAAATCATGTGTTCGACACCGATAAAGCGTGGGAGCGGACTCGCTATTCAACTATTGCTTTCTCGACGAACCTCTTCTGCAAGGTACTCTCCTCTGTTATTTCGGTAAGCAAGAAACGAAACGCGCTGCCCCACTACCGGGGCATCATCACTCCAAAACTTACCATCCCAATCGAGAAAGCTCCCTGCATGGAAATTACATTGTATTTCCAAATAACCTGAAATATATCCAAGAAACCGTTGCAGCTTCTCGGGCTCGTAGGTTTCTATCATACCGAAATGACGGATCTGTTTTCCATTCATGTTAAATCTCCTGACACTAATTTAATTTGAACTTATTTAACCATTACGCTCACACACAAAAAGGCGAGCGCCTTCATTAAATACTCAGCACAATTAAAAAAACACTATCAGTTGTAACAGTATCTACACCCACGGGAAAACCTCACCATAATAGGTTTGAATTTTGTTTCGTTATTGGCGGGGACATTGGCCTTTCATTCACGTCCGCTACCGCCCACCGGCCCTTACCGAGGCCAATACACTGGCGTAAGACCGAAAGGGGGGTTGAGGTTGCAGGCTCCGGATGCGCCAATGGTGAAGAAGGATGTGACAAAACGGGGGGATTACTGAGGATTTGAGGACGCCACTTTGTAGGAGCAAGCTTGCTCGCGAAAAACCAACGAGCGCGGCGGTTTGCCAGGTATAACGCGTCATCATTGACGATTTTCGCGAGCAAGCTCGCTCCTACAGGGGATCGTGAACGGCCCTGTCAGCTTTTGTGCAACTTGCTCATCAGCTCCGCTTCAGCCTGGGTCAAGCCACACCGCCCTGTCATCGTCCAGCAGCGTTTCATCGCCACTGCCAATCGTGCATTCCCCATGGGGGCAAGACACGCGATCGCCGACTCTCGCGACCGCGAGACCATTGATAAAGTAGAGGGGGATCTTTCAACCACCCGGCCCCCATCAGAGGTAGGGGCGTTGAAAACGATGATGGGGCGCATGATGGACGTCCGTGTTTAAACAGGGCCGAGTCGATTCGCGGAAACACACCGTACTAACGGCAAGCCATTGTCACAAGTCGGCACATTCCGTAAAACTTGTAGACTCGGTCCTAGGACCATCAACTCCGCCTCAGCCTGCGTCAGGCCGCAGAACCGAAGGTGCTCAGACCGAGAAAGACGTGACGGCACGCGGTGATGATTATTGATCGGTAAACTTGATTGCGCGGCGCGTTCGGCTCAGGTGCTTCAAGCCTTCGATGATCAATACCACCACCGCCAGCCAGATCGGCAGGTAGGTCATCCACTGCCCAGGTTTCAGGCTGTCACCGAGCAACAGCGCCACGGCGACCAGCAGCACCAGTTCGGCATAGCTGAGCAGCCCGAACAGACTGAACGGTAATAGCCGGCTGGCGAGGATATAGGCGTACCCCGCCGCCGCACTGACAATGCCCATGAGCGGAATCAACCAGTACAGCGCCGGACGCTGCGCGCCGATGTCGGCCACCGGCTCGCCGCTGAGCACAAACCACAGTGCCGCCGGGATCATCAGCACCATGTCCAGCCACAACCCGCCCAGATTGTCCGTGCCCAGGCGCCGGCGCAACACGAAGTACATCGGATAGCCAAGCGCAACGACCAGCGTGGTCCAGGAAAATCCGCCGGTGCGGTACAACTCGTTGACCACACCGATGGCCGCGAATACCGCAGCGATTTTTTGCAGGTGCGACATGCGCTCGCCATAAACGATGCGTCCGGTGATCACCATCGTCAGCGACAGCAGGAAGTAGCCCAGCGACACGTCCAGACCATGGCCATTGCGACAAGGGAGTCATTGCCATACTTCAACTTTACGGTTGGGAATTAGTCCAATAAAAAAAATGCAACCTGCGCAAGCTTTGACTCGCTCTCGCACCCTGCGATCCTGAACGTGTCGCTGACCGCTCGAATGGCTCAGCTGCTTTTGTGCAACTTACTCATCAACTCCGCCTCGGCCTGGGTCAAGCCGCAGGACTGAGTCAGTTCATTGACGCTTGCGCCCATCCCCACCAGGCGAGCCGCCTGGGCGAACGACAGGCTCGACGGGTCGCGCTGTTCCAGCTGCGCCAGTTTGTCCGGCAACGGCCCGACCACCGCGCGCAATTCTTGCAGATCCTGCCCCATGCGCACGTTGCTGTTCTGGTAATCGTCGACGCGTTTGGCCAGGTCCTTGATGCGCTGATCGCGCAGCGCATCGCCCCGGGCCTGTTGCGCGGCGATCAGCTTTTGCGCGCGAACGTAGGCCAGGAACATCGCCAGCGTGCCTGCCCAGAAGAGGAACAGGACAATGACCGCCACCTCAAGCATCAATCAGATGTTCTCCAGGTCCGACCATTCTTCTTCGCTCATCATCTTGTCCAGTTCGACCAGGATCAGCAATTCGTTGTTCTTGTTGCACACGCCTTGAATGAACTTGGCGGACTCGTCGCTACCGACGTTCGGCGCGGTTTCGATTTCCGACTGGCGCAGGTAAACCACTTCGGCCACGCTGTCGACCATGATCCCGACCACTTGCTTGTCGGCCTCGATGATGACGATCCGGGTGTTGTCGCTGATCTCGGCGTTCATCAGGCCGAAGCGCTGACGGGTGTCGATCACGGTGACCACGTTGCCGCGCAGGTTGATGATGCCCAGTACGTAGCTCGGGGCACCCGGGACCGGGGCGATTTCGGTGTAGCGCAGGACTTCCTGAACGCGCATCACGTTGATGCCGTAGGTTTCATTGTCCAGCTTGAAGGTTACCCATTGCAGGATCGGATCTTCGGAACCTTTTGCAGACGACGCCTTATCATTCATACCCTGACCCCTCGATAAACCGCCCTGGCGGTGTGTGTTCCGTGCGGCGACATGGAGTGCCGCCATCTGTTTGTCATGTAGCTTCCATGTTGGTTTACGGGCCGGCTTTGCTGTCGCCCCTGTGCTTTGCCCCGCCGCTGGCGATCAGCTCGGCCAGTTCGGTAACGTCGAGCAACGCACACATGTGTTCAATCACCGTGCCCGCCAGCCATGGTCGTTGACCGCGGTGGCTGCGCCATTTGATTTCGTTCGGGTCCAGGCGCAACGAGCGACTGACCTGATGCACCGCCAGCCCCCACTCGTAGCCCTGCACCGAAATGACGTATTGCAGGCCCTGGCGCAAGTCATCGCGATAACGGTCGGGCATGACCCAGCGTGCGGTATCCAGCACCTTCAGGTTGCCGGCCTGGCTCGGCAGGATCCCGAGGAACCAGTCCGGCTGACCGAACAGCGGTGTCAGTTCGTGACCGGCCAACGAATAGATCGAACCCAGGCACACCAGCGGCACCGCCAGGGTCAACCCGGCGACATCGAACAACAGGCATTCGAATGGCTCGGCGGCCCATGAAGGACGACCGTTGGGTTCAACTGTTGGCGGCGTGGCGCCGGGCGGCTGATGGACGTCGACCACCGGCGGTACCAGGGTTGGCAACTGCGGGGCGCTGGTGGAAACAGGCGCCAGAACCGGTGCCAGCGTTTCGATCATGGCAACCGGTGTTTTCGTCACCGGCGCAGCAATCACGGCGGGTTTCTGCGAATCGCGGGCCTGTTCTTCAAGTACCGCGGCCTGGAACTCGTCCAGCGCAGCTTCAACCTCGACCACGTCGGGGAGCGTGTCGACGTCCGCTGGCAACTCTTCGGTCGCCTCCATCAGCAAGCTGTCCAGATAGGACTGCAGCGCCAGTTGCGGACGTGAAGTGATCTTTACCGGACGGTTCATACGCGCTCCACTGTAGGAGCTGCCGCAGGCTGCGATCTTTTGATCTTGATTTTTTCGAGACGATTAACAGCCAGGATCAAAAGATCGCAGCCTGCGGCAGCTCCTACGGGGCTCGGGTTCATCTCAGGCTACCTGCGGGACGAGTTGTGCCGCCAGCAGGTGCTTGAGCAGGGCGCGGTAAGCGAGGACGCCGCGGCTCTTGCTGTCGAATTGCGAAGGCGTCATGCCGGCAAGGCTGGCGTCCCGCAAGCGGGTGTCGACCGGGATGTGGCCCTGCCAGATTTCCTCCGGGTACATGTCGCGCAACACCCGCAACGTCCCGATGGAGGCCTGGGTGCGGCGATCGTACAACGTCGGCACGATACTGAACGGCAGCGCCTGTTTGCGTGAGCGGTTGATCATCGTCAGGGTGCTGACCATGCGCTCCAGGCCTTTGACCGCCAGGTGCTCGGTCTGCACCGGGATTACCAGCTGCTGGCTCGCCGCCAAGGCATTGACCATCAGCACGCCGAGCAACGGCGGGCTGTCGATCACTGCGTAATCGAAGTCCTGCCACAACTGCGCCAGGCTCCTGGCAATCACCAGGCCCAGGCCGCTCTGGCCCGGCGACTGGCGCTCGAGGGTCGCCAGTGCGGTGCTCGACGGCAACAGCGAAATGTGTTCATGACTGGTGGACAACAACAACTGACCGGGCAAACCCGGGGGCACGCTGCCCTTGTGCAGGAACAGGTCGTAGACGCTGTGTTCCAGCTTATCGGGGTCATAACCGAAGTAACTGGTCATGGAGCCGTGGGGGTCGAGATCGACCACGACCACGCGCTTGCCCGCCTCGGCCAGTAACCCGGCTAAAGCGATGGAGGAAGTGGTTTTACCGACACCACCCTTTTGATTGGCGACTGCCCAGACTCTCATTGGATTGTTCCTCCCGGTCGAGAGGCTCGACCGAGAAATAGCTCAGGGTATTAATGCGGGTGACGGAGAATTGACGGCACTCTCTCGTCCCGGCGACTTGATCGGGGTCGGTGCAGTTTGTGTGCCAGCACGCCTCAATGCGGCATCCGGTTTGGCATGGGCGGTTCCGGTGCCGGTCAGGCTGCGACGTACATCGAGATTTCGCGACACCACCAACACCACGCGACGGTTGCGCGCCCGCCCCTCGGCGGTCGCGTTGTTGGCCACCGGCTGGAACTCACCGTAACCCACCGACGCCAGACGGCCGGGGTTCACCCCCTGCATCGCCAGCATGCGCACGATGCTCGCCGACCGGGCCGAGGACAGCTCCCAGTTGGTCGGGTATTGCGCGGTGCGGATTGGTCGATCGTCGGTGAAACCTTCGACATGGATCGGGTTGTCGAACGGCTTCAGGATCGCGGCGACCTTATCGATGATGTTGAACGCGATGTCGCTGGGCATGGCGTCGCCGCTGCCGAACAACAGGCTGGAGTTGAGCTCGATCTCAACCCACAACTCATTGCCGCGCACGGTCATCTGGTTGGCGCTGATCAGGTCGCCGAACGCCGCGCTGATGTCATCGGCAATGCTGTTCAGCGGATCGTTGGCGGCCTGCGCGATGCCCGCGTCGATCTGCTCGCTGTCCTTGACCAGCGGCTTGGCCGGGGTCACGGTCTTCGGTCGTTCGTCGCCGATGGGGATCGGCGTGAGCGCACGATCGGCGTCGGTAAAGACGCCGATCAACGCTTCGGAAATAACCTTGTACTTGCCTTCGTTGACCGAAGAGATCGAGTACATCACCACGAAAAAGGCGAACAGCAAGGTGATGAAGTCCGCATAGGACACCAGCCAGCGTTCGCGATTGACGGGTTCTTCAGGTTGCCGGCGACGAGCCATCGTCCATGACCTCCATCAATCCATGAAGCCTTGAAGCTTCAACTCGATAGAGCGAGGGTTTTCACCTTCGGCGATCGACAGGATGCCTTCCAGCAGCATTTCGCGGTAACGCGACTGGCGCAGGGCGACGGACTTGAGCTTGGCGGCAATCGGCAGCAGGACCAGGTTGGCACTGGCCACGCCATAGATGGTGGCGACGAAGGCCACGGCAATGCCGCTGCCCAATTGTGACGGATCGGCCAGGTTGCCCATGACGTGGATCAGGCCCATCACCGCACCGATGATGCCGATGGTCGGCGCGTAGCCGCCCATGCTTTCGAAGACTTTGGCGGCCTCGATGTCGCGGCTTTCCTGGGTGTAGAAATCCACCTCCAGAACGCTGCGGATCGATTCCGGCTCGGCCCCGTCCACCAGCAGTTGCAGGCCTTTGCGCGAGTAGTTGTCGGGTTCGGCGTCGGCCACTCCTTCCAGGCCGAGCAGACCTTCCTTGCGCGCGGTCAGGCTCCAGCTCACCACGCGATCGATACCGCCGGCCAGATCCACCCGCGGCGGGAACAAAATCCAGACCAGAATCTGCAGGGCGCGCTTGAAGGCGCTCATCGGCGACTGCAGCAGCGCCGCACCGACGGTCCCGCCGATAACAATCAATGCCGCCGGGCCGTTGGCCAGTGCGCCGAGGTGACCGCCTTCAAGATAGTTGCCGCCGATGATCGCGACGAATGCCATGATGATCCCGATCAGGCTCAGAACATCCATCAGACACACGCCTCGACCAGATGCCTGCCAATCTCGTCCAGGCCATACACCGCATCGGCCAGTTCGGCTTTGACGATGGCCATCGGCATGCCGTAGATCACACAGCTGGCTTCATCCTGGGCCCAGATCGAGCTGCCACCCTGCTTGAGCAGACGCGCACCTTCGCGACCGTCGGCGCCCATGCCGGTCAATACCACCGCCAGAACTTTGTCACCGTAGGACTTCGCCGCCGAACCGAAAGTGATGTCCACACACGGCCGGTAGTTCAGGCGTTCGTCACCCGGGAGGATTTTCACCGCGCCACGGCCGTCGATCATCATCTGCTTGCCACCCGGGGCCAGCAGCGCGAGACCCGGACGCAGGATGTCGCCATCCTCGGCTTCCTTGACGCGGATGCGGCAGAGCTTGTCCAGACGCTCGGCGAACGCCTTGGTGAAGGCCGCCGGCATGTGCTGGATCAACACGATCGGTGCGGGGAAGCTGGCCGGCAACTGGGTCAGCACCCGCTGCAGGGCAACCGGGCCGCCGGTGGACGTACCTATGGCGACCAGTTTGTAGGCTTTACGCTTGGGTGCCGGCGACGACGATGCCGGGGCGTGCGTACGAGCCGGAATCGGAGCCGGAGCCGGAGCCGGACGCGCAGGCGCGCTGCTGCCGTAACTGCTGACGCTCGAAGGCGTAGGCGCTGGTGCGGCGACCGGGGCCGGGGCCGGAGCGCTGTAGGCGCTGACACGACGGTTACTGCGCGAAATGCTCAGAATCTTCTCGCACAGCAACTGCTTGACCTTCTCCGGGTTGCGCGAGATGTCTTCGAAATTCTTCGGCAGGAAATCCACCGCGCCGGCGTCCAGCGCATCCAGGGTGACCCGGGCGCCTTCATGGGTCAGCGAGGAGAACATCAACACCGGGGTCGGGCAACGTTGCATGATGTGCCGCACGGCAGTGATGCCATCCATCATCGGCATCTCGTAGTCCATGGTGATCACGTCCGGCTTGAGGGCCAGCGCCTGATCGATCGCCTCTTTGCCGTTGGTCGCCGTACCGACGACCTGGATATTCGGATCGGCTGAAAGAATTTCCGAGACGCGGCGGCGGAAAAACCCCGAATCGTCCACCACCAGGACTTTGACTGCCATAAACACTCCATTAGACGCAGCGGGGCCTCAGTCGCCCCGCCCCGCCAGAATCAAATACGCCGCGTGGCGTAACGCTTGAGCATGCTCGGAACATCGAGAATCAGCGCAATGCGGCCGTCACCGGTAATGGTGGCGCCCGAGATGCCCGGGGTTCCCTGAAGCATTTTGCCCAATGGCTTGATGACCACTTCTTCCTGGCCCACCAGTTGATCGACGACGAAGCCGATCCGCTGGGTGCCCACCGAAAGGATCACCACATGGCCTTCACGCTGCTCTTCGTGAGCGGCGGAGCGGACCAGCCAGCGCTTGAGGTAGAACAGTGGCAGCGCCTTGTCGCGCACGATCACCACTTCCTGACCGTCCACCACGTTGGTGCGCGACAGGTCGAGGTGGAAGATCTCGTTGACGTTCACCAGCGGGAAGGCGAACGCCTGGTTGGCGAGCATGACCATCAGCGTCGGCATGATCGCCAGGGTCAGCGGCACCTTGATGACGATCTTCGAGCCCTGGCCCTTGGCCGAGTAGATGTTGATCGAACCGTTGAGCTGGGAAATCTTGGTTTTCACCACGTCCATGCCCACGCCACGACCCGACACGTCGGAGATCTCGGTCTTGGTCGAGAACCCGGGGGCGAAGATCAGGTTGTAGCACTCGGTATCGCTCAGGCGCTCGGCCGCGTCCTTGTCCATCACCCCGCGCTTTACCGCGATGGCACGCAGGACGTTCGGGTCCATGCCTTTGCCGTCATCGGAAATCGACAGCAGGATATGGTCACCCTCCTGTTCCGCCGCGAGTATCACCTTGCCGCCGCGGGATTTGCCCGAGGCTTCGCGTTCTTCCGGCGATTCGATGCCGTGGTCGACGGCGTTGCGCACCAAGTGGACCAGCGGATCGGCCAGGGCCTCGACCAGGTTCTTGTCGAGGTCGGTTTCTTCGCCGACCAGCTCCAGGTTGATCTCTTTCTTGAGCTGGCGCGCCAAGTCGCGAACCAGGCGCGGGAAACGCCCGAAGACTTTCTTGATCGGTTGCATCCGGGTCTTCATGACCGCGGTCTGCAGGTCGGCCGTGACCACGTCGAGGTTCGACACGGCCTTGGACATGGCCTCATCGGCGCTGTTGGCACCCAGGCGAACCAGGCGGTTACGCACCAGCACCAACTCGCCGACCATGTTCATGATTTCGTCGAGACGCGCGGTGTCGACCCGCACGGTGGTCTCGGCTTCGCTGGCGGGCTTCTCAGCCGGTGGCGCCGCGGGTGCACGCGCCGGCGCCGGGGTGGCCTTCGCTGAGTCGGCTTGTGGTTCGGCGGCTTTGGCGACCGGTTTGGGCGCCGCAGCCTTGGCGACCGGCGTGGCCACCGACGCACTGGCGCCGGTAGCGGTGCCGATTTCAGAAAACTTGCCTTTGCCGTGGAGTTCGTCGAGCAGTGCTTCGAACTCGTGGTCGGAGATCAGATCGCTGCCCACCGCTGCGGCCATTGGCGCGACCGGGACCGGAGCCGAAGCAATCGCCGACTCCAGCGCTTCGACCGCGAAGTTGCCCTTGCCGTGCAACTGATCGAGCAGTGCTTCGAATTCTTCGTCGGTGATGTCGCAGCTGTCGCCTGCCACTTTCGGCGCGGTCGCTGCAACCGGTGCGGCGGGCGCTGCTGGCGCAACCACTGCGTCGACGGCGAACCGGCCTTTACCGTGCAACTGATCGAGCAAGGACTCGAACTCGGCATCGGTGATTTCGTCGCTGGCCGCGCCATTATGGCTGACCGGTGCCGGAGCGGAAGGCGCCGCCTCGGCCTGCGCCTTGACCGCGTTCAGCGAGTCCAGCAGTTGTTCGAATTCATTGTCGGTGATGTCACACGACGCGCTGTCGGCCACAGGCGCCACGGCGGCAACCGGCGCCGCTTCGTCGGCCGATTGCGGCTCGGCCAGACGCGCCAGGGCCGCCAGCAATGCAGGCGTGGCCGCCGTGACCGGGCTGCGTTCGCGGACCTCGGTGAACATGTTGTTCACCGCGTCCAGTGCTTCGAGAACCACGTCCATCAGTTCCGAGTCGACGCGACGTTCACCCTTGCGCAGGATGTCGAACACGTTCTCGGCGATGTGACAGCACTCCACCAGCTCGTTGAGCTGGAGAAAGCCGGCGCCCCCTTTTACAGTGTGAAAACCGCGAAAAATTGCATTGAGCAAGTCCGCATCGTCCGGTCGGCTTTCAAGCTCGACCAGCTGTTCGGACAGTTGCTCTAGAATCTCGCCGGCCTCAACCAGGAAATCCTGAAGGATCTCTTCATCGGCGCCGAAGCTCATTAATGGGGTGCTCCTAACAGGTCTTAAAATCCAAGGCTGGAAAGCAAATCGTCCACATCGTCCTGACCGGACACGACGTCTTCTCTTTTATCGGCATGAATCTGCGGACCTTCACCCTGAGAGCGCTGTTTTTGCGGATCTTTTTCTGCCCGCATCGCTTCACGGTCATGTTCGATGCCCGCAAAGCGGTCCACCTGACTGGCCATCAGCACGAGTTTGAGCAGGTTGCTTTCAACTTCGGTGACCAATTGGGTCACACGCTTGATCACTTGTCCGGTGAGGTCCTGATAATCCTGAGCGAGCAGGATATCGTTGAGGTTGCTCGACACAATGCGGTTGTCTGCGCTGCTGCGTGTCAGGAAACCGTCGACCCGCCGGGCCAGTTCGCGGAACTCTTCAGCCCCGACTTCGCGACGCATGAACCGTCCCCAGTCCGTGCTCAGCGCCTGGGCTTCGTGGCTCAGGGCGTTGACCAGCGGCGTGGCGTTTTCTACCAGGTCCATGGTGCGGTTGGCCGCGGCCTCGGTCAGCCTGACCACATAGCCCAGGCGCTCGGTGGCGTCTGTGATCTGGGACACTTCCTCGGCTTGTGGCATGTGCGGGTCAATCTGGAAATTGACGATCGCGCTGTGCAACTCGCGGGTGAGCTTGCCCACTTCCTGATACAGGCCGCGGTCACGGGTCTGGTTGAGCTCATGGATCAGTTGCACCGCGTCGCCGAACTTGCCTTTTTCAAGGCTTGCGACCAGTTCGACCGCGTGTTTTTTCAGGGTCGACTCGAAATCACCCTGTGAAGATTCTTTATGCTCCATAGCTTCCCCGTGGCGCAGTTGCTCAACCAATGCGTTCGAAAATCTTCTCGATTTTTTCTTTCAACGCCTGGGCCGTGAAGGGCTTGACCACATAGCCGTTAACACCGGCCTGGGCTGCTTCGATGATCTGCTCGCGCTTGGCTTCAGCGGTCACCATCAGCACCGGCAGGTGCTTGAGCTTTTCATTGGCACGCACGTGGCGCAGCAGATCGATGCCGGTCATGCCAGGCATGTTCCAGTCGGTGACCAGAAAGTCGATGCTGCCGCTGTTGAGCATCGGAATGGCCGTGGTGCCATCATCCGCCTCGACCGTGTTGGTGAACCCAAGGTCACGCAACAGGTTTTTGATGATCCGCCGCATCGTTGAGAAGTCATCAACGATGAGGATTTTCATGTTCTTGTCCAATTCGACCTCCAAGCAGTCTTAAACGCGCCCAGCACCTGGACGCGCCATTTCAATCAATCCGGCGATACACTCGATGACTGTCTGGAACACAACGGATCGAGACCGGCGCGGTTCAACCCACACCAGCCACGTTCGCAGTGTCCCCACACTGCCTTCAGCGCGCTCGCCACTCCCCCAAACGCCCCCGCAAACGGGCCGCGCACTGGCTGTGCAACTGGCTGACCCGGGACTCGCTGACCCCCAGGACCTCGCCGATTTCCTTGAGATTCAGCTCTTCGTCGTAGTACAGCGCCAACACCAGTCGCTCACGCTCAGGCAAATTGGCAATCGCGTCCGCCAGCGCCGCCTGGAAGCGTTCGTCTTCCAGATCGCGCGACGGCTCCGGATGTGCACTGGCGCCATCCTCGTGCAGCCCTTCGTGTTCGCCGTCCTGCAACAGATCGTCGAAACTGAATAAGCGGCTGCCCAGGGTGTCGTTCAAAATCCCGTAATAATCGTCGAGACTCAATTGGAGTTCGGCCGCAACTTCGTGATCTTTAGCGTCGCGACCGGTTTTAGCTTCAATCGAGCGAATCGCGTCGCTGACCATGCGGGTATTGCGGTGGACCGAACGTGGCGCCCAGTCCCCCTTGCGCACCTCATCGAGCATCGCGCCGCGGATTCGAATGCCCGCGTACGTCTCGAAGCTGGCGCCTTTGCTGGCGTCATATTTGGTCGACACTTCCAACAGGCCGATCATCCCGGCCTGGATCAGGTCTTCGACCTGGACACTGGCCGGCAGACGCGCCAGCAAGTGGTAAGCAATGCGTTTGACCAGTGGCGCGTAACGCTCGATCAGCTCGTACTGCGCGTCACGTGCCGACTGCTTGTAAAAGTTGTAGCCACTGGCTGTCATAGCACCGGTCCTGCGGATTGTTGCACCAGGCGTTCGACAAAAAACTCCAGGTGCCCGCGGGGGTTGGCCGGCAGCGGCCAGGTATCGACCTTCTGTGCAATGGCCTTGAAGGCCAGGGAGCACTTGGATCGCGGGAAGGCCTCATAGACGGCGCGCTGCTTCTGCACCGCCTTGCGCACGCATTCGTCATACGGCACGGCGCCGACGTATTGCAAGGCGACGTCGAGGAAGCGATCCGTGACCTTGGTCAACTTGGCGAACAGGTTGCGACCTTCCTGCGGGCTCTGGGCCATGTTGGCCAGGACGCGGAAGCGGTTCATGCCGTAATCGCGATTGAGCAACTTGATCAGCGCGTAGGCGTCCGTGATCGAGGTCGGTTCGTCGCAGACCACCAGCAACACTTCCTGCGCTGCGCGAACGAAACTGACGACCGACTCACCAATGCCCGCCGCGGTGTCGATCACCAATACGTCGAGGTTATCGCCGATATCGCTGAAGGCCTGGATCAGGCCGGCATGTTGCGCAGGGCTCAGATGAACCATGCTCTGCGTGCCGGACGCGGCCGGGACGATACGAATGCCGCCGGGGCCTTGCAACAGAACGTCGCGCAGCTCGCAGCGGCCTTCGATCACGTCGGCCAGGGTCCGTTTGGGTGTCAGTCCCAGCAGGACGTCGACATTCGCCAGCCCCAGATCGGCGTCCAGCAGCATGACGCGCCGGCCGAGCTCCGCTAGAGCCAGGGACAAGTTCACTGACACGTTAGTTTTCCCGACGCCACCTTTGCCGCCGGTCACCGCGATCACCTGTACGGGATGCATGCTGCCCATGTTATTTCTTTACCTTGTCTTGCATAGACGGAGGCCACATTACTGGCTGCGCGTTCACCAACTGAACAATGCATGGCAGGCCATCGATGTAGGTACAAAAACTATTCATTAATACCTCAGCCGACCTGCTTGGTCGGACTGTGATAAATATCAGCGAACATATCAGCCATGGCTTCTTCGCTGGGTTCTTCCTGCATTTGCACGCTTACTGCACGGCTGACCAGCTGATGACGACGCGGCAGATGCAAATCATCCGGAATCCGCGGGCCATCGGTCAGGTAAGCCACTGGCAAATCATGGCTGATGGCCAGGCTCAACACCTCGCCCAGACTGGCCGTTTCATCCAGTTTAGTCAGGATGCAGCCCGCGAGCCCGCAGCGCCTGTAACTGTGATAAGCGGCCGTCAGCACCTGTTTCTGGCTGGTGGTTGCCAGGACCAGATAATTTTTTGACCGGATGCCACGCACGGCCAGGCTTTCGAGCTGCATGCGCAGTGCCGGATCGCTGGCCTGCAGGCCGGCGGTATCGATCAGCACCACCCGCTTGCGCAGCAAGGGATCGAGTGCCTGCACCAACGATTGCCCCGGGTCGACGTGCGTCACCGGCACATTGAGGATGCGGCCGAGGGTCTTGAGCTGTTCCTGGGCACCGATCCGGTAGCTGTCCATGCTCACCAGCGCGATATGCTGCGCGCCGTACTTGAGCACGTAACGGGCCGCGAGTTTGGCCAGGGTGGTGGTCTTGCCCATGCCCGCAGGGCCGACCATGGCTATCACACCGCCCTCTTCCAACGGCTCGATGTCCGGTGTGGTGATCATCCGCGCCAGGTGTGCCAGCAACATGCGCCAGGCCTGACGGGGTTCTTCGATGTCGGTAATCATCGCCAGCAGATCGCGGGACAACGGACCGGACAGGCCGATGCGTTGCATGCGCCGCCAGAGGTTGGCCTGGGCCGGACGGCTGCCTTGCAGCTGGTTCCAGGCCAGGGAGCCGAGTTGCACTTCCATCAGTTCGCGCAGGCTGTTGAGCTCGAAACGCATCGAGTCGAAGGCACGCGGGTCGACGCCCCCTGCTGCCGCCGCGGCAGGCGCTGGCTCAGGACGCACTGGCTCGGCGTAAGTCGGCTCGACCAGCGGCTCGGCGGCGGTCAACGGCAGGCCGGCGAACAACTGGCGATTGGTGCCCTTGTCGCTCTCGCCTTCGCTGCGCAGGCTCAGTTCGGCCTGGGCGGTGACGATCCGCGACTGGGTCTTGCGCAGTTCGTCTTCGAGCTCCATGTTCGGTACACGCGGCGCCAGCGCCGACAGCTTGTAATCCAGGGCTGCCGTCAGCTCGACACCACCGGCGATCCGGCGGTTGCCAATGATGGCGGCATCGGCGCCCAGCTCATCACGAACCAGCTTCATGGCCTGACGCATATCGGCGGCGAAAAAACGCTTAACTTGCATGAACCCTTACCTCAGCCGTTGGGCCCTACTGTCGCAACGATGGTCACTTGCTTGTTGTCAGGGATTTCCTGGTACGCCAACACATGCAAACCCGGGACTGCGAGCCTGCCGAATCGCGACAGCATCGCGCGAACCGGACCGGCTACCAGCAGAATCACCGGTTGACCTTGCATTTCCTGACGCTGCGCCGCCTCGATCAACGAACGCTGCAGCTTTTCAGCCATGCTTGGCTCCAGCAGAACACCCTCTTCCGAGCCTTGCCCCGCCTTCTGCAGACTATTGAGCAATATTTGTTCCAACCTTGGCTCCAGCGTGATCACTGGCAGCTCGGAGTCAGTGCCTACAATGCTTTGGACGATTGCGCGGGAGACGCCAACGCGTACGGCAGCCACCAGCGCGGCGGTATCTTGACTCTTGGCCGCGTTGTTCGCGATGGCCTCGGCAATGCTGCGAATGTCCCGCACCGGCACCTGTTCGGCCAGCAAGGCCTGCAAGACCTTGAGCAGCTGCGACAGCGAGACCACGCCCGGCACCAGCTCTTCAGCGAGTTTTGGCGAGCTTTTAGCCAGCAATTGCATGAGTTGCTGCACTTCTTCGTGGCCGATCAGCTCACTGGAGTGCTTGTACAGAATCTGGTTCAAATGGGTTGCCACTACGGTACTGGCATCGACCACGGTATAACCGAGGGACTGGGCCTGGGCCCGCTGGCTGACTTCGATCCAGACCGCTTCCAGACCGAAAGCCGGATCTTTGGCGTTTATGCCGTTCAACGTACCGTAGACCTGCCCCGGGTTGATCGCCAGTTCCCGGTCCGGGTAAATCTCCGCTTCGGCCAGGATCACGCCCATCAGGGTCAGGCGATAGGCGCTCGGCGCCAGGTCGAGGTTGTCACGGATGTGCACCGTCGGCATCAGAAAGCCCAGGTCCTGGGACAGCTTCTTGCGCACGCCCTTGATCCGCGCCAGCAACTGACCACCCTGGTTGCGATCCACCAGCGGAATCAGGCGGTAGCCAACCTCCAGGCCGATCATGTCGATCGGGGTGACGTCATCCCAGCCCAGCTCCTTGGTTTCCTGGGCGCGGGCTGGCGATGGCAGCAGCTCCTGCTGACGCTGCACCTCTTGCAGGGCCTGAACCTTGACGGTGTTCTGCTTTTTCCAGAACAGGTAGGCGCCGCCAGCCGCCAGGGCCGCCATGCTGAGAAAGGAGAAGTGCGGCATACCCGGCACCAGGCCCATCACCGCCATCAAACCCGCCGCCACCGCCAATGCTTTCGGCGAGGCGAACATCTGGCGATTGATCTGCTTGCCCATGTCTTCGGAACCGGAAGCACGGGTCACCATGATCGCGGCGGCTGTCGATAACAACAGTGATGGCAATTGCGCCACCAAACCGTCACCGATGGTCAACAACGCGTACACCTTGCCGGCATCGCCGAAGGTCATGCCGTGCTGGAAGATACCGACCGCCATGCCACCGATCAGGTTGATGAACAGAATCAACAGGCCGGCGATGGCGTCACCACGGACGAATTTACTGGCACCGTCCATGGAACCGTAGAACTCGGCTTCCTGGGCCACTTCGGAACGCCGCGCCTTGGCCTGGTTCTGGTCGATCAAACCGGCGTTCAAATCGGCGTCGATCGCCATTTGTTTACCGGGCATGGCATCGAGGGTGAAACGTGCGCTCACCTCGGAAATCCGCCCGGCACCCTTGGTCACCACCACGAAGTTGATGATCATCAGAATCGCGAACACCACGATACCGACCACGTAGTTGCCACCGATCACCACCTCGCCGAAAGCCTGGATCACCTTGCCCGCAGCGGCATGACCGTCCTGGCCGTGGAGCATCACCACCCGCGTCGAGGCCACGTTCAACGCCAGCCGCAGCAGCGTCGCCACCAACAAAATGGTCGGGAACACCGCGAAATCCAGCGGGCGCAAGGCGTAGACACAGACCAGTAGCACGACAATGGACAAGGCGATGTTGAACGTGAAAAACACGTCCAGCAGGAACGGCGGCATCGGCAACATCATCATCGCCAGCATGACCAGCAACAACAACGGCACACCCAGATTGCCCCGACTCAAGTCAGCAACGTTCGTGCGAGCAGTGTTGAATAACTGAGAGCGATCCACCGGCTTTCCCCGTTCCTTTGAAGCAAACTTTTGACGCCAGACGCAGGCGCAGAGGGGGTACTGCAAGAAGCCTTCCAACTTTGCGGGGGTTTGGAATAGTGAAGTTTTAACGGAAGTTTGGCGGCGACAGGACAGGCGCTTTCGCGAGCAGGCTCGCTCCCACAGGGGATCTGTGCTGGCCACATATTCTCTATACAACAGAGATCCAATGTGGGAGCGAGCCTGCTCGCGAAGAGGCCGGCACTGCCAGCGACTATCTCAGGAAGTGAATTACTGATCAGCAAATCGAACGCACAAACCCAGCGAACCTATCAGTTCTGCTAGTACCCAACCCTTGCAAAGCCGCCAATACTGAGATCCCGCACTTCGGACTTTCGGAGCAACCACCCATGACATCGCCGCGCGAAACCGTACTCTGCCAATACCACTACGACCCCCTTGATCGACTGACCAGCCACGCCCTGCCAGACATCCCCGAGCGCCAGCGCTTTTACTGCAAGAGCAGGCTGGTCACCGAGATACAGGGGGCAATGCGCTATTCGATCGTCCAGCATGGCGACCAGTTGTTGGCGCAACAGCAGAATGCGGGTGATGCGCTCGACACCACGCTGATGGCGACCGATCAGCAGCGTTCGGTGTTGCACACTTTAAAAGCCAATCATCAACAGAATCCCATCGCCTATACACCCTATGGCCATCGCGCAATTGAACACGGGTTACTCAGCCTGCTCGGATTCACCGGCGAACGGCCAGATCCAGTGACTGGGTGTTATTTGTTGGGAAATGGGTATCGGGCATTTAATCCGGTGCTGATGCGATTTAACAGTTCAGATAGTTTGAGTCCATTTGGTAATGGCGGGTTAAATTCCTATGCATACTGCCAAGGAGATCCGGTTAATTTTTACGATCCGAATGGACACTTCAAGTTTCGATTATTTCAGTGGACGAGCAATAGCATTTCGAAAAAACTTAACCTTCCCCGCTATCGCAGTTCCCCTGCGACCACCCATCAGACATTAACCATAATTAAAAAAAACACCTTAGAAATTTCTAAAGCTCAAAATAGCACCCAAACAATTAAAACCACCACCCTTATCGATGGCCGGGGTGACCGCCACTTCCTTCAACGGGAGTGGATCAACAGTAAATACATACAGAGAGAGGCTTCCGGCCAAGGAATAACACTCAGAAAAACAAATCCAAGCCTGCAAGAGCTGTCACTCAAAAAATTACCAGAAGTTGAATATCAGGCACTTAATAAAAATTTCGACATCCAAAAGCTAGACGCCACCTCCTCCGGGCACAGCATATATAATAGAGCAACCGAAATAAAAAGAACAACATCATCATACTCACATGAACAAAATTTGAAACTCGCATTTACCGAGGCAATGAATGGAAAAATCAGGGGAGTCGATCCGCGACAGGCGAAGACACTTCACGACGACTGGCAGCGAGACCCACGGCTTACATTCCAGAAATAAGCAACTTTCCTACTAGGAAAAAAATGCCGACAGATCCTGAGAAGTCTCCGCTTTTTTCCTATGGGAAATAAAAAGTTGGGAATTGAAGAGACCTGCATGGGTCGGCAGCTTGCATTGCACCACACAAAAAAAAGATCCCGCCCCCATGCAGGACATCCGATTCTTACACAGCGCGCTCGCTCAAGCACTTACGAATACTGCTTTGCGGACGCCGCTCAAACTCTCGAAAAACTTTGGAGAGACTTGAGCGCTCGTTGCGACACGAGGTACATCAACAGGCACAGGTGCTGGAGTAGATTTGTGGGGATCCCTTTGGGACCGAACCCTTTTTGGACCCTTTTTGTTCCGGCTCCTACAGTGATCGAGGTTGACCGCAAAATTAGCGTTCGACACAAATCCACTGTGGGAGCCGGGCTTGCCCGCGATGAGCATAGGTATCTACACAAATCCCGGTCCTGGTCTATAAAGGGACGGCATGGATATCAAATGACCGGGCTAGATGCCCGACTGACCAAACGATACGACGAGTTAGTCATGGGACACAGTAATGGATTACCGACGCTGGCCGCTGGGATGAAAGCCTTGCCGCGAAGCGACAAGGCTTTTGCGCAGACTCAAGCGCTCTGGAGATTTTTGAGCAATGATCGGGTCAGGCCCGTTGATCTGGTTAAACCACTGCTGGCGCTGGCGCACGAAGGTTGCCGAGATGACTGCGATGATTACGCGCTGGTCATGCACGATTGGTCTCGGCTCAATTACATGCATCACCACAGCAAGGCTGATCGCCTGCAAATGACCCATCGGGGCGACATCGGTTACGAACTGCAAAGCAGCCTGCTGGTCACGGATCGTGACGGCGCACCAATCTGTACTCCCGCCCAAAACCTGGCGACCCGGGACGGCGTTCTGAGCACTCGAGCCGAAGAAGTGCTGGCCCCTGAAAAACACCTTAATGAACTGACACAACGCATCACTTGGCTGGAACAGCAGAATTTTGCCAAGCCTCTTGTCCATATCGTGAGAAACCGCCGTCGTGCTGACTCGCCAAGCCCAGCCTTTCACCAAAGACCGGGCCGACCGCAAGACATTGCGCAAGTCTGGAGAGCCTTTGCCTGCCCGACTTATCGTTAGCCGAATAATTGGGGACAACGGCCACCTGTTGGCCGAATGGTATTTGCTGAGCAACCTTGGGCCCGAGGTCGCGACTGAACGATTGGCGCTCTGGTATTACTGGCGCAGGCGTATCGAGTCCTACTTCAAACTGCTCAAAGGTGGCGGACATCAGCTGGAAAACTGGCAGCAGGAAAGCGGTGAGGCCGTGTTCAAACGGCTGTTGATCGCCAGTCAGGCGTGTGCAGTCAGCTGGCGCCTAATGAGGGCCGAAGGTGAGTTTGCCGAGCAAACCCGAGAGTTTTTGGTCCGTCTGTCCGGTCGCCAAATGAAGCGCTCTCAAGGCAACGTTCGGTGTTGCAGGCGCTCAAGGCCAATCATCCACCGCAGCCCATCGCCTATTCGCCCTATGGCCACCGCCCTGTTGAAAGCGGGTTACTCAGCCTGCTTGGCTTTAACGGCGAACGGCCGGATTCGGTGACTGGGTGTTATTTGTTGGGGAATGGGTATCGGGCGTTTAATCCGGTGTTGATGCGATTTAATAGTCCGGACAGTTTGAGTCCGTTTGATAAGGGTGGGCTTAATGCGTATGCGTATTGCTCGGGGGATCCCGTTAATAGTCGCGACCCTACCGGATATGCTCGTATTTTTGGAGTGTTTAACTTCGCAGATTCTCTGTTCGACACAATACCACGCACGAAAACACTCTCATCTCGAACGACTGTTTCAAACATGCTATACAGAAGCGGACCTGAAATCACGCGCTCACATGTTAAAACACATATCAATTACGCAGGCTGGTCAAAAAGACTCCCTATTCCAACACTTAAAGATCAAAGTTACTCCAAACTAATCCCAGCACAAATGAAAGAACTACACCCCAATTTGCGTAGAACTATAGACATCGAGAATGATCGTTCCAACATAATGAATCACCTAATAGAACAAAAATTTCCCAATGGATCAATTGCTAGAAAGAGAATAGCCAAACAAGCAATGGATGGCAACCTCGCAGGAGTTCACCCTGAGCGAGCAAACAAGTTGATTAGAGAAGGCTTCCTAAATTAATTAAAACGAATTCATCAATATAAAAGCCATCTACTTCAAGAATCACGCCGTAAATCCGGTGGAATCGGGTCCGGCCGTTTGCCCTAGAAAAAGAAGAGAAGAAGAGAAGAAGAGAAGAAAGGGACACCCATTAACCGGCCTCGATTCAAGGTTGAAAACCGCCGCGACCAGCAGTCCCAACAAGCTCACTTGGCAGGCGACCCGGTTACAACATACTTAGGCGGTGACAGCCGGCCAGCCGCTTCAAGATCAAAAGATCGCAGCCTTCGGCAGCGCCTACAAAGGTATGGTGTACACCTGTAGGAGCTGCCGAAGGCTGCGATCTTTTGACTTTAAACATCTATGTTTAATCTACATCTCCAGACACTTACAGAGCCTACACATGCTTGCGCCGTAGCCTACGACTACGCCAGAATCCGCCGGCTTGTGCGCCTGAGGGCCGGGCTCTATCGTTTCGCGGTCGCTGAAAAACAGCGATCGGGTTTGGTAGCCCGCCGCTCACACATGGCGCACAGCGTCACCTTGTCCAGGTGCTTTATCGGCACTTGTTTTTATGGTGGCTGTGCGCAGGGTGCCCTCGGGCGCGCCGGTTTTTCCATGTGGGCCGGTCTACCAACCTGCGTATGGCCGCCACCTTTCGTTTGGTAGCGAAGGTGATGGCTCTTCCCATTACATATGGAGTTCCATCTATGTTCAAAGTAACGCCCAACCCGCCGGAAACCGAAGCCGTTTCCCCAGACACCTCAATCGATCCGCACAAACTCCACGAAGCCGCCGACCGCGCTCTCGATGAGTACATCAACCTGTCTGCCCGCATAAACGCCACGGAGCGGAAGCCCAGCACGATGTTCGTCATTGCGCCCGGCATCGATACCGAAAGCCTGCTGGCCCATGCCTGCGAGTCGCTGGCGTCGGCCAGGGTCGTTGCGGATGACTTTGCTGCAGGGCTGAAAGGTGCTCAGCGCCATACGATGCTGGCCATTTCGCAGATGATCATGCTCGGAGAATTGGCGGTCAATCGCGCGCTGGATAACCTCGATCCGCAGGGTTAGTAAAGGCTTGAAGCCAGACACAATTCATGTGGGAGCGAGACCGGCTTGCCGGCGAAGGCGGCGTGTCAGTCGACATCTTTATCGAGTGGGGCGGCCTCTTCGCGAGCAGGCTCGCTCCCACAGGTTTTTGTGGCTGACGGGTTTGGGGCTGGTCAGGAATCGCGGCGAAGATCCGGGGAATCGAGTCATCCTTAGAAAAAATGGGATACCCATTAGTCGGTCTCAAATCAAGGTTAAAAGCCAGCGCACCTATCAGTTCTGCTAGTACCCAACCCTTGCCAAACCGCCAATACTGAGCTCCCGCGTTTCAAATCTTCGGAGCAAGCACCCATGACATTGCCGCGCGAAGCCGTGCTCTGCCAGTACCACTACGACCCTCTTGATCGACTGATCAGTCACGCACTGCCAGATATCCCCGAGCGCCAGCGCTTTTACTGCAGGAGCAGGCTGGCGACCGAGATACAGGGTGCGATGCGCTATTCGATCGTCCAGCATGGCGACCAGCTGTTGGCGCAACAACGAAGTGAGGGCGATGCACCCGACACCACGCTGCTGGTCACCGATCAGCAGCGTTCGGTGTTGCAGACGCTCAAGGCCAATCATCCACCGCAGCCCATCGCCTATTCACCCTATGGCCACCGCCCTGTTGAAAGCGGTTTACTCAGCCTGCTTGGCTTTAACGGCGAACGGCCGGATCCGGTGACTGGCCATTATTTGCTGGGTAATGGTTATCGGGCGTTTAATCCCGTGCTAATGCGATTTAACAGCCCGGACAGTTTGAGTCCGTTTGACAAAGGCGGATTAAACTCATACGCGTACTGCCTGCACGATCCGATTAATTTCTCTGACACTTCGGGTCATGCCGGTACATTCATTACATTAGTGAAGTCGTTATTTACTCCAGTATCCGACCCCTCGAGTAAATTGCATAACACTCGCTTCGGCAACCGGCCTTTTCCCGTAAAACAAAGACGGCTGTCAGATCCCGGCCCAATGATTTCGTCACCCGTGGAACCAGACTTCCTTGGATATCATGGAACTTCGATAGAAGGCGCCACAGGGTTATTAAAAAAAGGTGTATTACCAAACCACTCAAAGGTAGGAGAGCGCCCAGGTTTTTTCCTCACCCCAGATAAAAGCGTAGCAGACGAATACGCTGAAGCTGCTCATTGGAAGAGCACAAGGACGGAGCAAACGAGATTTGGCAAAGAACATGTCGTGGAAGTTCATATACAGAACTCCCGAGGCATGACACCTGGAAAAGACTACGAATTTAATCATTATGTATTCGACCAAAGAAACCTGAACCATATGACAATGGAGTTCATAGCCAAGCCTCACATATTTAGATCCGTGATCATCAGACAACTTGGTTCTACCCCTTCCGCAAATAAAGTACGCCCTCGAGCTTTTGAGGCTCCATTTTAAAATTTTGTGTTTTCCAATTTTGGAAAAAAGGTTTATGCGGGAATTTTCAGTGTCAGAGCCGGCCAGTCGCTTCAAGATCAAAAGATCGCAGCCTGCGGCAGCTCCTACACAGGTATTACGTACACCCTGTAGGAGCTGCCAACGGCTGCGATCTTTTGATTTTAAACGCCTGTGTTTAATCGACATCTCCAGACACTTACAGAGCCTACACATCCTTGCGCCGCAGCCTACGACTGCGCCAGAATCCGCCGGCTTGTGCGCCTGAGGGCCGGGCTTTATCGTTTCTCGGTCGCTGAAAAACAGCGATCGGGTTTGGTAGCCCGGTAGACTTCGTGCGTAGCACACCTGAAGCAGGCCTTGCGGTTTGTGTCTTTATGGTGGCCATGCGCAGGGCGCCTTCGGGCGCGCCGGTTCTCCAAGTCACCGGTCTACCAACCCGCGTATGGCCACCACCCCCTCGTTTGGTAGCGAGAGTGATGGCTCCTCTTTTCTGATTTGGAGTTCCATCCATGTTCAAAGTAACGCCCAACCCGCCGGAAACCGAAGCCGTTTCCCCAGACACCTCAATCGACCCGCAAAAACTCCACGAAGCCGCCGACCGCGCTCTCGATGAGTACATCAACCTGTCTGCCCGCGTAAACGCCACGGAGCGCAAGCCCAGCACGATGTTCGTCATTGCGCCCGGCATCGATACCGAAAGCCTGTTGGCCCATGCCTGCGAGTCGCTGGCGTCGGCCAGGGTCGTGGCGGATGACTTTGCTGGATGTCTTAGAGGTTCTCAGCGCCATACGATGCTGGCGATTTCGCAGATGATCATGCTCGGCGAATTGGCGGTGAATCGTGCGCTGGATAATATCGATCCGCAGGACTAGCGAACAGCTTGAGCCATGGCGCAATCCCCTGTGGGAGCGAGCTTGCTCGCGATGACGCCGGCACATCCAACATTGATGTTGGCTGACAGTCCGCTATCGCGAGCAAGCTCGCTCCCACAGGTTTTGTGGTGTGGCTGATTGGTTTGGGGCTGGTCAGGAATCGCGGCGCAGATCCGGGGGAATCGGCAGATCATCCTTGAGCGGATCCGGGCGTTTGCCCTTGCCCGCGCGGTGCTGGCGGATCTGGTAGACGTAGGCCAGTACCTGGGCAACGGCCAGATAGAGTCCGCCGGGGATTTCCTGCTCCAGCTCCGTGGAGTAGTAGATCGACCGCGCCAGCGCCGGGGATTCGAGCAGCATCACCTCGTTGGCCACCGCAATCTCACGCATTTTCAGCGCCAGGAAGTCGCTACCCTTCGCCACCAGCATCGGCGCCCCGCCCTTGTCCGGGTCGTACTTGAGCGCCACGGCGTAGTGAGTCGGGTTGGTGATGACGACATCAGCGTCCGGAATCGCCGCCATCATCCGCCGCTGAGACATCTCGCGCTGCAGTTGACGAATTCGTTGTTTAACCTCCGGCCGCCCTTCCTGATCCTTGTGCTCGTCGCGTATTTCCTGCTTGGTCATCTTCAGTTTCTTGGCGGTTTCCCACAGCTGCACCGGCACGTCCACCGCGGCGATGATGATCAGGCCGCAGGCCATCCATAACGTGCTCCAGCCCACCACTTGCAGGCTGTGGATGATCGCCATGTCCAGCGGCTCATGGGCGATGCGCAGCAGGTCGTCGATGTCCGAGGACAACACGGCCAGCGCCACGAACAGAATGATGAAAAACTTGGCCAGGGCCTTGAGCAGCTCGACCACGGCTTTGGACGAGAACATTCGCTTGAGGCCCGCGCCGGGGTTCATGCGGCTGAACTTGGGGGCCATGGTGCCGGCGGAGAACAACCAGCCGCCCAGGGAGATAGGGCCGATCAGTGCCGCCAGCAACAAGGTGATCATCACCGGCTGGATCGCCAGCAACGCAATCAATCCCGAGTGCAGTAGGTAGGTGCCCATGGCGCTCTGGTCCAGCACCACTTCCCGCGACAGCGAGAAATTCAGGCGCATCAACTCCATCAAGTCCTGGGCCAGTGCACCGCCAAAAATCAGCAGCGCGCCGGCACCGGCGACCATGATTGCCAGGGTGTTGAGCTCCTTGGAGCGGGCGATCTCGCCCTTCTCCCGGGCGTCCTTTTTCTTCTTCTCCGTGGGGTCTTCTGTTTTGTCCTGACCGCTTTCGCTCTCTGCCATGACTCAGCGCGCCCGTGCCAGTTCGCGCAACCACTGCAAGGCCTCGGAGGCCAGCGGTTGATACTGGTTGATGATGTCCGCCAGCCCGACCCAGACGATGAACAGTCCGAGCACCAGGGTCAGCGGAAAACCGATGGAGAAGATGTTCAACTGCGGGGCCGCACGGGTCATTACGCCAAACGCGATGTTGACCACCAGCAACGCGGTGATCGCCGGTAGCACCAGCAACAGCGCCGCCCCCAGGACCCAGCCGAGCTTGCCGGCCAGTTCCCAGAAATGAGTGACCATCAACCCGCTGCCGACCGGCAACGTGGTGAAGCTTTCAGTGAGGATTTCGAACACCACCAGGTGGCCGTTCATGGACAGGAACAGCAGCGTAACCAGCATGGTGAAGAACTGCCCGATCACCGCCACCGAGACGCCGTTGGTGGGATCGACCATCGAGGCGAAGCCCATGCCCATCTGAATCGAGACGATCTGCCCGGCGATCACGAAGGCCTGGAAGAACAGCTGCAAGGCGAACCCCAGCACTGCGCCAATGAGGATCTGCTCGGCAATCAGCAGCAGCCCGCTCAAGTCCAGCGCGTTGACCGGCGGCATCGGCGGCAGGCCGGGGACGATCACCACCGTGATGGCCAGCGCGAAGTACAGGCGCACGCGTATGGGCACCAGGGTCGTGCCCACGATCGGCATCACCATCAGCAACGCCCCCACGCGAAACAGCGGCAACATGAAGGTCGCCACCCAGGTGCTGATCTGGGTATCGGTCAGCTGCAACAGCGACATGACTTAGCCGATGACCTGGGGAATACTGCCGTACAACTGCAGGATGTATTCCATGAAGGTCTGCACCAGCCACGGGCCGGCCACGATCAGCGTCACCAGCATCACCAGCAGGCGCGGCAGGAAGCTCAGGGTCTGTTCGTTGATCTGGGTGGCGGCCTGGAACATCGCCACCAGCAGGCCCACCAGCAGACTCGGGATCACCAGCACGGCCACCATCATGGTGGTCAGCCACAGCGCTTCCCGGAAGATGTCGACCGCCACTTCCGGCGTCATGGCGAAACCCCGCCGAAGCTGCTGGCCAAGGTGCCGATGATCAACGCCCAGCCATCCACCAGCACGAACAGCATGATCTTGAACGGCAGGGAAATGATCAGCGGCGACAGCATCATCATGCCCATGGCCATCAGCACACTGGCGACGACCAGGTCGATGATCAGGAAGGGAATGAAGATCATGAAGCCGATCTGGAACGCGGTTTTCAACTCAGAGGTGACGAAGGCCGGCACCAGAATGGTCAACGGCGCCTGATCCGGCGAGGCGATGTCGGTGCGCTTGGACAGGCGCATGAACAATTCAAGATCGCTGCTGCGGGTCTGCGCCAGCATGAAGTCCTTGATCGGCACCTGGGCCTTGGCCACGGCATCCTGGGCAGTGAGTTTTTCCGCCAGATACGGCTGCAAGGCATCCTGATTCACCCGCTCGAACACCGGTGCCATGATGAACAGGGTCAGGAACAGCGCCATGCCCGTGAGGATCTGGTTCGACGGCGTCTGCTGCAGGCCCAGGGCCTGACGCAGGATCGAGAAGACGATGATGATCCGGGTGAAACTGGTCATCAGCATGACGAACGCCGGGATGAAGCTCAGCGCGGTCATGATCAGCAGGATCTGCAGGCTGACCGAGTATTCCTGGGCGCCCTCGGCATTGGTGCCCAGGGTGATCGCCGGGATCGACAACGGGTCGGCGGCGTACGCCAGCGGCGCAGCCAGCATCAAGGCCAGCGTCAAGACGATGCGTAACGCAGCCATCACTTCTTATCCTTGTGATCCTTGCCCATCAGCTCCATCAGGCGCAGGGCAAATTCGGGGGTCGTCTTCTCGGTGCTCGGCACTTGCACCGGCTCCTTGAGCACATGCAGGGCGGTGATGCTGCCGGGACTGAGGCCAAGCAGAATCTGCTCGTTGCCGACCTGCACCAGCATCAAGCGGTCACGCGGGCCAAGCGCGCGGGAACCGATCAGTTCGATCACCTGCCCCTTGCCGGCCGGCCCGGCCTGCTGCACCCGGCGCAGCAGCCAGGCGAGGAAGAAGATCAACCCCAGCACCAGCAGCAAGCCGAACACCAGCTGCGTCAATTGCCCGGCCACACCGCTGCTGACCGCCGGTGCCGCCGCCGTGGCGACAGTCGCCACCGGTTCGGCCGCCAGAACCTTGAACGGCAAGGCCAGCGCTGCCCCCAGTAGAATCCCTGGAACCCTTTTCACTTAGCGCAGCTTCTTGATGCGTTCGCTTGGGCTGATCACGTCAGTCAGGCGGATGCCGAACTTCTCGTTGACCACCACCACTTCGCCGTGGGCGATGAGCGTGCCGTTGACCAATACGTCCAGCGGCTCACCGGCCAGGCGATCGAGCTCGATCACCGACCCCTGGTTGAGTTGCAGCAGGTTGCGGATGCTGATATCGGTGCTGCCGACTTCCATGGAGATCGACACCGGGATGTCGAGGATCACGTCCAGGTTCGGACCCTCGAGGGTGACCGGGTTGTTGTTTTTGGGCACGCCGCCGAACTCTTCCATCCGCAGGCGGTTGGACGACGAGTGGGTCGCATCGGCGGCCAGCAAGGCGTCGATGTCGGCCTGCCCGTCACCGGCTTCTTCCAGGGCCGCAGCCCATTCATCAGCCAGCGCCTGGTCGTCCTGCATATGCATATTGTTAGCCATCATGTGTCCTCGGCGGGCAACCTTTCAAAGGGAAGCCGTCAGTTAAAAGCGAATGTGCAACGCGCCGGTCAACGGCGCTCGATCGGCTCGATCACCTGCAACGCGAGGTTGCCTTTGTGCGAGCCCATCTTGACCTTGAACGCAGGCACGCCATTGGCGCGCATGATCATTTCTTCCGGCATGTCGACCGGGATAATGTCCCCCGGCTGCATGTTCAGGATGTCCCGCAGGCGCAACTGGCGACGGGCAACCGTGGCGCCGATCGGTACGTCGACATCCAGCACATCCTGGCGCAGGGCATTGACCCAGCGCTCGTCCTGGTCGTCGAGGTCCGACTGGAAGCCGGCGTCGAGCATTTCGCGCACCGGCTCAATCATCGAATAGGGCATGGTCACGTGCAGGTCGCCGCCACCGCCATCGAGTTCGATATGGAAGGTCGACACCACAACGGCCTCGCTCGGGCCGACGATGTTGGCCATGGCCGGGTTCACTTCCGAGTTGATGTACTCGAAGTTGACTTCCATGATCGCCTGCCAGGCTTCCTTCAAATCGACGAAGGCCTGCTCGAGCACCATGCGCACCACGCGCAGTTCGGTCGGGGTGAACTCACGCCCTTCGATCTTGGCGTGGCGGCCGTCGCCGCCGAAAAAGTTGTCCACCAGCTTGAACACCAGCTTGGCGTCGAGGATGAACAGCGCGGTGCCACGCAACGGTTTGATCTTGACCAGGTTGAGGCTGGTCGGCACGTACAGCGAGTGCACGTATTCGCCGAACTTCATCACCTGCACCCCACCGACGGCAACGTCCGCCGAGCGGCGCAGCAGGTTGAACATGCTGATGCGGGTGTAGCGGGCGAAGCGTTCGTTGATCATCTCCAGGGTCGGCATGCGTCCACGGACGATGCGATCCTGGCTGGTCAGGTCATAGCTTTTGACGGTGCCGGGTTCGGCAGCGATATCGGTCTGTACCAGACCATCGTCGACACCGTGCAACAGCGCGTCGATTTCATCCTGGGACAGCAGGTCTTGCACGGCCATGTCGTGGTCCTACTGCAGTACGAAATTAGTGAATAGCAATTGTTCGATGACCACTTTGCCGAGTTCTTTGTGCGCCACTTCCTGGACGCTGGCCGTGGCTTTCTGCCGCAACATTTCCTGGCCGACCGGCGATGCCAGGGTGGCGAAGTCCTGCCCGGAGAACAGCATGACCAGGTTATTGCGGATCACCGGCATGTGCGCCTTGAGTGCTTCCAGATCGGCCTTATCGCGGCCCAGCATGGTGATGCTGACCTGCATGTAGCGCTGACGGCCATTCTGGTTGTAGTTGGCAATGAAGGCCGGCAGCAGGGGCACGAAAATCGCCGGCTGTTTGCCGATATCCACGGTTTCCGGCGCGGCGACTGGCGTGCTCCGGGGGCTGTGCATGAAGTACCAGGTGGCCCCCACGGACAAGCCGATCGCTAGCAGCAGGGCGACCACTGTCGCAATGATCAGCTTGATCTTGCGTTTGGTTGCGGGGTCTTTAACTGCTTCTTCGCTCATCGCCATGCCAATAATCCGTCACTAATCGGGGTTTCACAGTCGCCGGGCAAGGCAAGAGCAAGTGTTATGCCAGAATGTTGGAGGACGGGTTATCGGCTGGCGCCGAAAGTCAAAAGATCGCAGCCTTCGGCAGCTCCTACAGGGTGTACTCCATCCCAATGTAGGAGCTGCCGAAGGCTGCGATCTTTTAGGGGGCGCTGCAATTTATCAGGCGTAATAATCCACTGCGCTGGAGCCGATGATGCTGGTCGTGCTGGCTGCCACTTCGGCGCCTGTTGGCGCACGCTCGTCATCCATGGAATCGAGGCGACCACCGCTGGCGCTGGTCCGCCCGCTGTGACTTTGCTGTGCCTGGTCCTGTCCCTGCTGCGAACCACGAGACTGATCGGACACGTTGACATCAACCTGCCCCATACCCTGCTGCGCAAACATCTCACGCAAGCGATGCATCTGCCCGTCCAGCGCTTCGCGGACACCAGGATGCGCGCTCATGAAGGTGACCTGGGTCTGCTGATCCGGCACCATGTTCACGCGAATGTCGAGGCGCCCGAGTTCGGCCGGTTGCAACTGGATGTCGGCCGCCTTGAGGTTGGCGCTGGACAGGTACATGACCCGGTTCACCACTTCTTCGGTCCAGCCACTTTGATGCAGGGCGATCGGCTGGTTCACCGGCAACGCGTTGGCGGTTTTCGGCGTGGCCGCCTGGGTCAGCGCCGCCAGGCGGTTGGCGAAGTCGTCGACACGGGTATCGCTGCTGGCGGTCTTCAAGTCTTTCAGGCCGTCATCGAGCAGGCCGCTGAAGGCCTTGTCCCCGCCCTCGGTGCTGTCCTTTTCGGCCTGCACGTCAAGCATGCTCGCCAGGCCGGCGACCAGGTTTTGCGCCGAGGGCGGCAGCGCTTGGTGCTGAGCCTGGCTGGAAGCGCAAATGTGCCCGCCCTGCTCCATGGCCATGCGCAAGGCTGGCAGGGCATCGAGGGGGTCGGCCTGGGGATCGAACGTGGCGTCGACGGTGACGGCCGGCGTCGTTGCCGCAACAACCGGCTGTGCGCCCAGGGGCGGCACAGCGTCTACTGCTGGCGGAGTTTGCGCAACGAGTGTCGGCCCTGCGGGATCGGCAGTTGGCTCGCCCGTCGCCTCGGTGACAGAGGCGTCAACGGCATCCGAACCATCGTCGGCGATCGGGTCGTCGGCCGCCGGTTTATCGGCGGGCAAGGATTTGCCGCTATCGGCAACGGCCGGTTTCGGGGCGGCAGCCTTGTCGTGGCCGAGGTCCTTTTTACCCGGCCCCTCAGCGGCGGTGCCGCGCATGGGCTTGGCCAGCCCGTCGTTCCCTGCAGAAAGTGTATTCCGAGCCTGATTGGCGTAGACATGAGCGAAGCTGGAGGCCTTGTCCCCGGGCTCGGCGACCTGCGCCGGTGTATTGGCGGACGCCGCCTTGGCCTTGGTCTGGGCGGCGGCCTGCAGAAGCATATTGGGGGTAACGGGCATGAAACGGTCTCCGCCGCACTGGGAACGTAGGTACAGTTGACGGAGATCAAAGCAAGGGTCGCGCCAGGTTCAAGTGTCAGGCGCGAAAAGCGGCAAACAGTCTTCCTAGTCGGCGAGAGAGCGCTGACGCTCGGCCTCATAAAGCGGACGGACAAGGGCGAATTCGCCGTCAATTTCGCCCACCAGTTTTTCAACGCCGGCGAGGCTTTTCTGCTTGGCGCATTGCTCCAGCTCATGGCACAACCGGGCCAGGCGAATGGCGCCCATGTTGCTGCTGCTGCCCTTGAAACTATGGGCAGCATTCATCAGTTGCTGGGCATCGTCTGCCTTGTGCAACAGAACCAGGCGTTCTTCAGCGTCGGCGAGAAAGGTATCCAGCAACATCGGATACTCATCCTCCATGACTTCTTGCAACGCGCTCAGCACGTCGCGGTCCAGATGTGTGTCAGCCACTTGCTCACTCCTTGATCAAGAATGCGTGGATTATGCCAGAGCCTCCCAGAAAAATTCCACGCGGGCACTTCGACCTTCGTCGGACCAGCTGGCATTACGGCTCAATTGACGGATCAGACCGACGCCACGTCCCGACAGACGGATACCATCAGCGGGCAGCTGCAACACCCGATCGACATCAAACCCCTTGCCACTGTCTTCGACGCGCACCGTCAGGCAACCGCCCTCGCCCTTCGGTATCACCTGCAAATGTACCCGGATGAAGCCATCCTGCAATTCATCCAGGCGTGTATTGCGCTGTTGATAATAGCGGGCAAAACCCGAGGCATCCCGTTTGAGGCTGGAGTCCAGGCCCAGTACGCCATGCTCGAGGGCGTTGGAGTACAGTTCCGCCAGCACACTGTAGAGCGCTCCGCTTTGCGCCCGCAGACCATGGACCTCGAGCAGCAACTGCAACAGATAGGGTAGCGGGTTGAAGCGTTTGAGCGTGGCCGCGCGAAACTCGAAACTCACCGACCAGTCCAGCGGACAGGACTGGCCACTGTCGGAATACACCAACACCGGCGGGCTGACCTGCGCCGCCTCCAGCAAGCTGACCTCGACCATACTGACGTCGTCACGGGCTTCACCGCGAAAATCGCGCAGCGCCTGCTCGATCTCGGCGAATAACGCATCAGGCTGACGATTGGCGGCAAACACTTGCTGCAATCGCTCGACACCAAACAGTTGTTCGTTGGTATCGCAGGTATCGAGCACACCGTCGGATAACAGGAACACCCGATCGCCGACCGCCATCGGCAACACGTCGGTGCGATCGTCAAAGGTTTGCGGGCTCAGCACGCCGAGCGGCAAGTGCTGAGCCTTCAGCGGCGTGCGCTCACCCGTGGCGATGCGGTGCAGGTAACCGTCCGGCATGCCGCCGTTCCACACCTCCACCGAACGCCGCTGAAAACTCAGGCACAGCAGCGTGGCACAGCAGAACATGTCCACCGGCAGGATGCGCTTGAGCTTGGCATTCATCTCGCGCAAGGTTTCGGACAGGCCGTAACCCTTGGCCGTCATGCCATAGAAGACTTCCGCCAGGGGCATGGCCCCGACCGCCGCCGGCAACCCATGGCCGGTGAAATCCCCGAGCAATATATGCATGTCGCCGGCCGGGGTGAACGCGGCCAGCAGCAGGTCACCGTTGAACAGCGCGTAGGGCGATTGCAGGTAGCGGATATTCGGGGCATTCAGGCAACCGGAATGAGCCACCTTGTCGAATACGGCCTTGGCCACCCGCTGCTCATTGAGCAGGTGATGGTGATGCCGGGCGATCTGGTCACGCTGCTGCAACACGGTGGCCTGCAACCGGCGCAAGCGGTCCATCGCCTTGATTTTGGCGGCGAGGATCACCTGGTTGTAGGGTTTTGCCAGAAAGTCGTCGCCCCCGGCCTCCAGACAGCGCGCCAGGGCTTCGCTTTCGGTGAGCGACGTCAGGAAGATGATCGGCACCAGGGTTTGCCCGGCCAACGCCTTGATCTGCCGCGCCGCCTCGAAGCCATCCATCACCGGCATCATCGCGTCCATCAACACCAGCTGCGGGCGTTGCTGACGGAACGCTTCGACCGCCTCGGCACCGTTGGCGGCCGTCAGCACTGCATGGCCCTGGCGCCGGACGATGCTCGACAGCAGCATGCGATCGGCCGCGCTGTCTTCGGCGATCAGGACCGTCAGTGATTCGAGCGGCGATTGCATGCCGCTCAACTGATGTCGAACAGTTTGTCGAAATTGGAGATGGCGAGGATTTTCTTCACGTCGGAACTGCTGTTGACCACGCGAATGTCGGAATTGTCGCCACCGGCATGATCGCGCAGCAAGAGCAACATGCCCAGTGCCGAACTGTCGAGGTAGGTGGCTTCTTTCAAGTCGACGACAACTGCGCCGAGGTCCTTGTGCTCGTAGGACTCACGAAATTCCTGATGCTTGGCGAAATCGAATCGTCCCTTGATCGATATCGTCAGCTTTTGTCCATCGGGGGATACTTCTGATAAGACTGACATGAACGGCTTCCTTGTCATTGGGGAACATACGTGTAGAAGGTTTAGCACTTGGCGGGGGCGGGGGCAAGGCTGGGGAATTGCAGCGTCGGTCAGATCGTCATCGCGAGCAAGCTCGCTCCCACAGGTTTTGTGTCGTTCACAGCATTTGAATACGACACAGAACCTGTGGGAGCGAGCTTGCTCGCGAAGAACGATAACGCGGTCTCACTGATTCAATACGGATCCTGCCGCGGCAACCGCTGCGACAATTCATCCAGCAGCTTCTGCTCACGCTTGTCTTCCAGCCGCCGCGCTTCATCCGTATATCGCTGGACCAGCTTGCGCAATCCTTCGACCCGGGCATACGCCTGCTGCCAGGTTTCCCGTGCCTTGTTCAGATTATTCTGATGCCAGGCGAGGCTTTGTCGTTGCTGATCGATGGCCGTGCCCAGCTGCGCCAGGAAGCCTTGATACCCCAGCAACCATTGACCGGAAACGCCGCTGCTGCCGCGCACGATCCATTGCTCCTGGTAGTCGAGCCGAAAGGCTTCGAGGTCGGCGAGTTTGCTTTCGGCCAGACGGGCCTGCCCCTGAAAGTGCCCCAGGCGCTGGACCGCGGCTTTCTCGACCTTTTCCGCCATGTCCACCACCGGTGCCAGGCGTGCTGCGCGACTTTGGGCCATGGCCGGTTAGCCGCCAGCCGCGGGGGCGAAGATCGAGCCCAGATAGGCTTCGCTTTCACCCAGGCTGATGCTGTCGTTCAGGCCCTGGCGCTGGTATTTGACCAACTGCGGTTGCAGGGCAATCGCCAGGTCGGTTTCCCGGTCACCGCCGGCGACGTAGGCGCCGACGCTGATCAGGTCGCGACTCTGCTGATACCGCGACCACAATTGCTTGAAATACTGGGCGCGGGCCATGTGTTCGGCTGACACCACCGACGGCATGACCCGGCTGATGGACGCTTCGATATCGATCGCCGGGTAGTGACCCTCCTCGGCCAGGCGCCGGGACAGCACGATGTGCCCGTCGAGCACGCCTCGCGCCGAGTCGGCAATCGGGTCCTGCTGGTCGTCGCCTTCGGACAACACGGTGTAGAACGCCGTGATCGATCCGCCGCCCTTCTCGGCATTACCGGCGCGCTCCACCAGTTTCGGCAACTTGGCGAACACCGAAGGCGGATAACCCTTGGTCGCGGGCGGTTCGCCGATGGCCAGGGCGATTTCCCGCTGGGCCTGGGCGAATCGGGTCAGGGAGTCCATGAGCAACAGCACGTTCTTGCCCTTGTCGCGGAAATATTCGGCGATGCGCGTGCAGTACATGGCCGCGCGCAGACGCATCAGCGGCGCATCGTCCGCTGGCGAGGCCACCACCACCGAACGCTTGAGACCTTCTTCACCGAGGCTGTGCTCGATGAACTCCTTGACTTCACGACCCCGTTCACCGATCAGCCCGACCACGATGATGTCGGCCTCGGTGAAGCGGGTCATCATGCCCAGCAGCACACTCTTGCCCACGCCCGTACCGGCGAACAACCCGAGACGCTGGCCGCGACCGACCGTCAACAAGCCGTTGATGCAACGAATGCCCACGTCCAGCGGCTCGCTGATCGGTTCACGCTTGAGCGGGTTGATGGTCGGGCCGTCCATCGGCACCCAGTCTTCGGCCTTCATCCCGCCCTTGCCGTCCAGCGCCCGACCGGCGCCGTCGAGTACCCGCCCGAGCATGCTCATGCCCATCGGCAGGCGGCCGCTATCCGCCAGCGGCACCACGCGCGCACCGGGGGCGATACCGGTGACGCTGCCGACCGGCATCAGAAAGACTTTGCTGCCCGAGAAGCCCATGACTTCGGCTTCGACCTGCATCGGGTGGTAACTGTCGTCGTTGATCACCATGCAGCGGCTGCCCATGGCGGCGCGCAAGCCTTCGGCCTCGAGGGTCAGGCCGACCATGCGCAGCAGGCGGCCTTCGAGGATCGGCGCGCCGGCCAGCGTCGTGGCCTCGGCGTAACTGCCCAGGCGCTTGGCGAAGCTGGTGCGGTCAAGGCGCATCGGGCAGCTCCGGTGCGGGGGCGACTGGCGGTGTGTTGCCCGTCGGCAGCTCCAGGCTCAGGTCCGGCGCAGCCGGGTGCAGCGCCTGTTCGTGCAGTTGATCGAACAGCTTGTCCATGACCCGCGCAATACGGGTTTCTACCGAAGCGTCAATGCGACTGTGCTCGGTCTCGACCCGGCACCCTCCCGCCAGCAATGACTCGTCCTCGACGATGCGCCAGGTTTCTTCATGACGCTCGCGCAGGGCTTTGACCTGTGCGAAATCTTGCGGATTGATGTACAGCCGCACGTTGCCCACGCCCAATGGCAACAGTTTGAGGGCTTCGCGCATGACGTGTTCGATCTGTGTCGAGTCGATGGCCAGTTCGCGCTGAATCACCTGTCGGGTGATGTGCTGCACGAGGTCGACCAGGGACTTCTCGATCTCGGTGTCCTGCTCGGCAATGGGTTCCAACAGGTGGCCCATCAGCTTTTCCAGCGCGGCAAGCTTCGCCGTCAGCGCCACTTCGGCTTCCTGGCGGACCTTGAGCGTGGCGCTGTGAAAGCCCTCCCGCTCGCCGGTGGCAAAGCCTTCGTTGTAAGCCTCCTGGCGAATGCTTTCGAGTTCTTCGAGGGTCAGCGGCTGGACGTCCTCCAGCGGCACTTCCTCCATTTGCGGCGGCTCGGGTTCAGGCTCGGGCTCGGGCTCCGGCTCCGGGACGTACGGATCGAAACTGGGCAACGACCAGAGATCGACACCCCTGACGTCCTTGGCTCGGATCAGGTCGGTCTGAGACTCATCATGTTCGCTCGACATAGTGATGTCAGATCATCTCTTCGCCGCCCTTCCCGCCGAGAACGATTTCTCCGGCTTCGGCCATACGGCGGGCAATGGTGAGGATTTCTTTCTGCGCGGTTTCCACGTCGCTGACGCGCACCGGACCCTTGGCCTCGAGGTCGTCGCGCAACAGTTCGGCCGCCCGCTTGGACATGTTCTTGAAGATCTTGTCCTTGACGTTTTCATCCGAGCCCTTGAGGGCCAGCACCAGCACATCGGAGGACACTTCGCGCAGCAACGCCTGGATCCCGCGGTCATCGACATCGGCCAGGTTGTTGAACACAAACATCAGGTCTTCGATCCGGCCGGACAGGTCTTCGTCGACTTCGCGGATCGAGTCCATCAACTGGCCTTCGACCGAGCTGTCGAGGAAGTTCATGATGTCGGCCGCGCGCTTGATGCCCCCCAGGTTGGTACGCGAGGCACTCGAATTGCCGGCGAACTGCTTCTCGAGAATCTGGTTGAGTTCTTTCAGGGCGGCTGGTTGCACGGTGTTGAGCGCGGACACCCGCAAGATAATGTCGAGGCGCACCTTGTGATCGAAGTTGCCCAGCACCTCACCGGCCTGGTCCGGGTCGAGATAGGCGACCACGATGGCCTGGATCTGTGGGTGCTCATAACGGATCACGTCGGCGACGGCGCGCGGCTCCATCCACTTCAGGCTGTCGAGGCCGCTGGTGTTGCCGCCCAGCAGGATGCGGTCGATCAGGCCGTTGGCCTTCTCTTCGCCCAGGGCCTGGGTCAGCATTTTGCGCACGTAGTCGTCGGAGCCGACGCCCAGGCTGGTCTGGTCGCCGACGATGTCGACGAACTCGCTCATCACCTGCTCGACCTGCTCGCGGTGCACGTTGCCCATCTGCGCCATGGCCACGCCCACCCGCTGAACCTCCTTCGGGCCCATGTGGCGCAACACCTGGGCGGCGTCGGTGGAGCCCAGGGACAGCAGCAGGATCGCGGCTTTGTCGACCTTGGACAGTTTGGCGGCAGCGGCTCGGTTATCATTCATCTGCGTTAATCCACTCTTTCACGACCTGGGCCACGCGACCCGGGTCTTCTGCCACCAGGCTCTTGATTGCATTCAACTGGGCGTCATAGCCTTCGCTCGGGCTCGGCAGCAGGATGCTTTGCGGCCCGCCGAGGCTGACGCGGTCATTGGCCAGTTCGCCATCCAGACCGCCCATGCCACCCAATTCGACGTCACTGCCAATGCCGGCCAGCTGCTTGCCTTTGCCGCCATTGGTGATGTTGTTCAGTACCGGACGCAGCACGCCGAAGACCAGCACCAGGATGAACAGCACACCCAGCACTTGCTTGAGCACATCCCAGAACCACGGCTGGGAGTAGAACGGCACATCGGCGATCACTTCAGCACGCTCGGCGGAGAACGGCATGTTGATCACGCTGACGCTGTCGCCACGGCTGGCGTCGAAACCGACGGCGTCCTGCACCAGGCGGGTGAAGCGCGACAATTCATCGGCAGTCCACGGCGCACGGGTGGTTTCACCGTTGGCCGGGTTGATCCTGACCTGATCATCCACCACCACCGACACCGACAGGCGATTCAAACGGCCCTGCTGCTGTTTGGTGTGGCTGATGGAACGGTCGAGCTCGAAGTTACGGGTGGACTGGGAACGCTTGTCAGCCGGGTACGGTGCGAGCATCGGCTGGCCGGTGGCCGGGTCCATGATTTGCTGACCGTTGGCGTCGAGCAACGGCTGGCCAGGCTGCACCATGCCGGCCGACGCGGTGCCGCCACCGGTGGTTGCAGGGGCGGACGCCGGCGATGGTGGCTGGTTGCTCAGGGCACCCGGCACGCCTTGCGGGCCATTGCTGGTGGTGCGTTGTTCGTTCACCGATTGTTCGCTGCGCAACGCCGGCTGGTCCGGGTTGAACTGCTCGGAGGTCGACTCGACGGCACTGAAATCCACATCGGCCGAGACTTCGGCTTTGTAGCGATCATTGCCCAGCACCGGTTGCAGGATGTTATGCACGCGCTGGGTGAGCATGCTTTCCATGCGGCGGCTGTAGTCGAATTGCTTGCCGGCCATGGTCAGCTCGGAATTTTCCGCCTGATCCGACAACAGGTTGCCCTTCTGATCGACCACGGTGACCTGGGATTTGCTCAGCTCAGGCACACTGGTGGCGACCAGATTGATGATCGCCAGCACCTGGCCAGGTTCCAGGGAACGGCCGGAATACAGCTCGATCAGCACCGACGCGCTGGGCTTGCGCTCATCGCGCACGAACACCGAGCTTTTCGGAATGGCCAGGTGCACGCGGGCACCCTTGACGTTGTTCAGGCTGGAGATGGTCCGTGCCAGTTCGCCTTCCAGGCCGCGCCGATAGCGGGTCGCTTCCATGAACTGGCTGGTGCCCAGGCCCTGGTCCTTGTCGAGGATTTCAAAACCGATATTGCCGTCGCTGGGAGTGACACCAGCGCCCGCGAGCTTGAGGCGCGCGCGGGACAGGTCTTCGGCCTTGACCAGCAAGGCGCCGGAATTGGGTTCGACAGAGTAGGCAATATCGGCGGCCGCCAGGGTATCCATGACCTGCTTGGCGTCCATCCCGGCGAGGCTGCCGTACAGAGGCCGGTAGTCCGGTTGCTGGGACCACAACACCACGGCAAAGCCAATCGCCACGCTCGCCGCCAGACCGACCAACAGGCCCACCTGACGCAGCATGGTCATCTCGGAGAGATTTTCCAGGAAGGACAAGCCGAACAGCGGCGGCTTGCCGCCTATCGGAGTGGTCCTGGCCGGAACGTTATCAGCGCCTGGTTCTGCCATGACTCGATATCGTCCTTAAACCGGCATCTGCATGATGTCTTGGTAGGCCTGGACCAGCTTGTTACGGACTTGGGTGATCGCCTGGAAAGACACACCGGCTTTTTCCTTGGCAATCATCACGTCGGTCAGATCGACACCGCTTTTGCCGATCTCGAACGCCGTGGACAACTGGCTGGAGGCCTGCTGGGTTTCGTTCACTTTATTGACGGCCTGACCGAGCATGTCGGCAAAGCTGCTGCCCGGCAGTTGCGGGACGGCAGCCGTCGGTTTCGGCGCAGACATGGCATCCATTTGCATGGCCCGCATGTCCAGCATCAACCGATTGAATTCAATACCTTGGCTCATCGTCTACTCTCTTTGGCGACCGCAATTTTTTGACGCTCACTCGGCGGGTAGTCAGGTGTTAGCAACAAGGGTGCCAGCTCCATGGCCACGAAAAACAAAAGCCCCTGCGGGCTTTGACTCAACCGTTAATCACCGCAAAACATTGTGGGAGCGAGCTTGCTCGCGAAGGCGGCGTGTGAGGCGATACATGTATTGGCTGACACTCCGCCCCCCCCCTGTAGGAGCTGGCTTGCCAGCGAAGGCGGTGTGTCAGGCGACACATGTATTGGCTGATAGACCGTCTTCGCTGGCAAGCCAGCTCCTACAGGGGGGCGGTGTGTCAGGCGACACATGTATTGGCCAATAGACCGTCTTCGCTGGCAAGCCAGCTCCTACAGGGGGTCGTGTTGCGGCATGATTGGGTGGTTCGTTTCCGGATCAGGTGGCGAACAGGCAGGCTTCCACATCCATTCCCGCATCACGCATCTGCGCCAGCTTGTAACGCAAGGTGCGCGGACTGATACCCAGGCGTTCGGCCGCCTCTTTGCGCCGCCCACGCTCGGCGCGCAAGGTGTCGATGATCATCTGGAACTCACGGCGCCGCAGATCATCGCCCAAGGCCCCGGCAGATTCCGCTTCGACCTCAACGGCGCGCACCGTGGCAGGCGCCAGGCCCGGCAACGGCGCACAGGCAACCGGCCCCGCCAGGCAAAAATCCTGAGGCTGAATCAACCCGCCCTGCTGCAGAATCAGCGCCCGCTGAATCGCATTATCCAGCTCACGCACATTGCCGGGCCATGGATAACCGATCAGGCATGCCTGCGCCTCGGGCGACAGGCGTGCCGCGGCATGCTTCATTTTGTGGACGTACTTGGCCAGCAAGCGCTCGGCCAGCGGCAGGATATCCGCAGTACGCTCGCGCAACGGACGCCAGGCCAACGGAAACACCGACAGCCGATAATACAGGTCCTCACGGAACCGCCCCGCCGCCACTTCAGCGGCCAGGTCACGGTTAGTGGTGGCAACCACCCGAATATCCAGGATGATCGGCTTGCGTGCACCGACCCGCTCGACCTCCCGCTCCTGCAACACCCGCAAAAGCTTGGCCTGCAAACCCAAGGGCATTTCGGAAATTTCATCGAGCAGGATGGTCCCGCCGTCCGCCTGTTCGAACTTGCCGGCCTGCGCCGCGATGGCGCCGGTGAACGAACCCTTCTCGTGACCGAACAGCGTGGCCTCGAGCATGTTGTCGGGGATGGCTGCGCAGTTGATCGCAATAAACGGCTGACTGGCGCGCCGGGAGTGCTGATGGATGTACCGGGCCAGCACTTCCTTGCCGGTCCCGGACTCACCGGAGATCAGCACCGTGGAATCACTGCGCGCGACCCGCGCGGCCAATTCGAGCAATTGCGCACTGGCCGGCTCAAACGCTATCGGCCCCTCGCCTTCGCTCGCACCAAGACTGCCAAGCGCATGCCGCGCCACCAGGTCAAGCAAGGTCCTGGGCTCGAACGGCTTGACCAGATAATCCGCCGCACCTTGACGCATCGCGTCGACCGCCCGCTCCACCGCGCCATGGGCCGTCATCAGCAACACCGGCAATTGCGGCTGACGCGCCCGCAGCAAGCCGAGCAATTGATGGCCATCCATGCCCGGCATGTTGACGTCGCTGAGCACCAGATTGAACGCCTCGACACTGACGGCGGCCAGCGCCTCCTCCGCCGAACCCACGGCGGTGTAAGCGTGACCGCCGAGCAGCAGCGTATCCGCCAAGGCTTCGCGCAATGCGCGGTCGTCCTCGACCAGCAATACCTTGATCGCCATGTTGTTCATTGCGCCCCCTGAACGCGGGGCTTGTCTGCCGAAAAAAGCGGCAGGCTCACCAGTGCGCAGGTGCCGCGACCCAGCCGCGAGCGCAACTGCAATTGGCCCTGGTGGGCCCGCGCCACCGCCTTGACCACGGTCAGGCCGAGGCCGGTACCGGTGGCCTTGGTGGTGAAAAATGGCTCGCCCAGGCGGGCCAGCACCTGGCTGTCGATGCCACTGCCGCTGTCACTGACCGCGACGCGCAAGCTGTTGTCGCGGCTATAGAGATGAACCTTCAAGCGCACCTCACCGGCACTGGCCTGAATCGCGTTCTCGATCAGATTCAGCAGGGCGCCGACCAAGGTGTCGCGATTGCACAGCAGCTCCCCCGAATGGCTGTCGCACTGCCAGCGGATCGGCAACGCCTGCACCTGGGTCAGCGCCGCCGCCTGCAGCGCCTGCAAGAGCATTTTCGGCGTGACGCGATCGGTCAGCGGTAGCTCGCCGCGGGCGAACACCAGCATGTCGCGCACCTGATGCTCGAGCTCATGCAACCGCTCCTTGAGGCGCCCGGCGAAACGTTGCTGGGTCTCGACCGGCAGCGTTTGCTCAGTCAAATGACTGGCATAGAGCAAGGCCGCGGACAACGGCGTGCGAATCTGATGGGCAAGCGAGGCGACCATGCGCCCCAGGGATGACAGCCGTTCGTGGCGCGCCAGTTGATCCTGCAGGTGGCGGGTTTCAGTCAGGTCGTTAAGCAACACCAACTGCCCCGGCTCGGCATCCAGCGACCGCGTGGCGATCGACAGGCGTCGGCCATCCTTGAGGGACACTTCATGGCCATCGTCCTCCCGGGGCGCGAAGCACCGGGCAATGACCTGCCGCCACAACTCGCCTTCGAGGGGCAGCCCCAGCAGTTCACAGGCCGCGGGATTGGCTTCGCGCACGATGCCCTGGGCATCGATGACGATGACGCCGCCGGGCAACAGATCAAGGAGGTTTTGCAGGCGGTTGGCCAGGCGTTCCTTTTCCGCCAGTTCCTGCATGCGCTGGGCGCTGACCACTTCCAGCTCACCCTTGAGCTCGGTGACCCGGGCCTCGAGCATGCTGTAGGAGTCGGTCAATTGGCTCGACATCTGGTTGAACAGGGCAAACGACTGCTCAAGGCCAAGCCGGCTTGTCTGCTCTACGGACGACGGTAGCCCCAAGGCGTCAGGGACAGGAGACATCTGGGCGGCTTGGGGCATCGTGCTCTCTCGCTGGGCTGACCGTCATTTAAACGGAAGGTTGCGAGGGCTGTAGCAATACCCGTGCCCAAAAAAAACCGCCTACTGTAGGAGCGAGCTTGCTCCTACAGGGGGGGGTTGCAAAACAGGCGTCAATCCTCCGCCTGTTCATCACCCTCACGCCGGCTCATGCCGTATTTGCGCATCTTCTCCACCAGGGTGGTGCGACGAATACGCAGCCGTTCCGCGGCGCGCGCGACGATGCCATTGGCATCATCCAGTGCCTGCTGAATCAGCCCCTGTTCCAGACCACCGAGGTAGTCCTTCAGGTCCAGGCCTTCCGGCGGCAGCAGCGCGTTGGCGCTGAAGTCCGGGGTATGCCCGTTGATGGCCACCCGCTCTTCGAGATCGCTGCGCAGGCTGTCGACCAGTTGCTCGTCTTCATCGTCGACATAGCGAAATTTCTTCGGCAACTCGACCACGCCGATCACCCCATAGGGATGCATGATCGCCATGCGCTCCACCAGGTTGGCGAGCTCACGGACGTTACCCGGCCAGCCATGACGGCACAGCGACATGATCGCCGCGGAATTGAAACGGATCGAACCGCGCTTCTCGTGCTCCATGCGCGAGATCAGCTCGTTCATCAGCAGCGGGATGTCTTCGACACGCTCGCGCAGGGGCGCCATTTCAATCGGGAACACGTTCAGGCGGTAGTACAGGTCTTCGCGGAACGAGCCGATCTCGATCATGCTTTCGAGGTTCTTGTGGGTCGCCGCGATGATGCGCACATCGACGCTCTGGGTCTTGTTACTGCCCACACGCTCGAAGGTGCGCTCCTGCAACACGCGCAACAGCTTGACCTGCATCGGCAGCGGCATGTCGCCGATTTCATCGAGAAACAGAGTGCCGCCGTTGGCCAGTTCGAAGCGCCCGGCCCGGCTGGTGATCGCCCCGGTGAAGGCGCCCTTCTCATGCCCGAACAGTTCGCTTTCCAGCAACTCGGCCGGAATCGCCCCGCAATTGACCGGCACGAACGGCGCGTCACGCCGCTTGGAGTGGTAATGCAGATTGCGCGCAACCACTTCCTTGCCAGTGCCGGACTCCCCGAGGATCAGCACGCTGGCATCGGTGTCGGCAACTTGCTGCATCATCTGCCGCACGTGCTGAATCGCCCGGCTGGTACCGACCAGACTGCGGAAAAGATTGGGCTCGCGATGACGACCGCGCTCGCGCGCCTGGTCATACATCTCGCGATAGACCTGGGCACGGTGCAACGAGTCGAGCAATTTGCTGTAGCTGGGCGGCATTTCCAGGGTCGACAGCACGCGACGACGCAAGTCTTCCGGCAAGTCAACGGAAGAATTATCGCCCATCAGCAACACCGGAAGGAACTCATCCCAGGTCGAGAGTGTCTTTAACAAGCCCAGCAGTGCGCCAGGCGCACTGACCGTGCCAATGAGGACACAGATCACTTCACGACTAGACGACAACGAGCCGACCGCCTGCTGCCAGTCATGGCTGCCGCAGGGTAAATTTTCTTCGCCAAGAAAATTCAAAATCACCGCCAGATCCCGGCGGCGAACGCTATCGTCATCGATCAGCAGAATTTTGGTTTCACGCCACATGCAATAGCTACTTCCCTAGTCAACCCGGTGCCCGAAATGAGTGGGCAAGCCAGACGCTCGCAGACCGAAAAGCCTGTACACGCCTGAAATCTGGAAACAGCCACTAGTTAAGTCAAAAAACCGTGCACAGTCAAATTTATGGCGCAGTACAATTTGGACTAATGTCGGTTTTTCAACCGAACAGATGGTAAACCTTTGCCGCGCTCTTCGCTTGGGTGATCTGGGACATTTCGTCGACTATCGACTGACGCTCACCCATCGCCACCGTCAATAAATCCTTGTAGACCGCCAGCAGGCTCTCCAGATTCGTGCGCACCGCCGCCTCGTCGATGGGTGCTTCGGTGAGCACCTCGTCGACGCATTCACGACACGCCATATCCAGTTCGCCGATCGCATTCCAATTGCGCTCGGCCAGCGCATCGATGAGGGCTTCGCGGGTTTGTTCAATCCGTTGCAGTGCTTGACTCATGGCGTCATCCTCACACTAGCCGACTTGTTGATCCGCAATTGCATCCCAGCCGCTTTTAACCGTGATCAGCAGGCGGGCCACTTCGTCGATGATCTCAGGGTCGTTTTGCGCATTGGCCAGGGTCAAACGGACGGTCATGTATTCGTACAGGCTGTCCAGCTGCTGCAAGGCGGCCTTGTCTTCAGTCTTTTCTTCATCCAGGCCCTGACGCAAGCCGGTGATGATGTCGATAGCCTTGGTAATCAACAGCGCCTTCTGCGCGATATCACCACGACTGATCGCACCTTTGGCCTGTGCCATGCGATCCAGACCGCCTTCCATCAGCATTTGAATCAGGCGATGGGGGCTGGCTTCAGAGACTTGAGCGTGGGAATTAACCTTCTGATACTGACGAAGGGCGCGCATCGGGTTCATGTTTCTACCTCATTACAGATGACAGGCAAAATGACTGGGACATGCTCTCTATGTCGACGGTGGCGCGAAAAACTTTAGCCCCGAGATTGAGCCAAATCAGTCGTCTTTAGGGTTATTCAAAGAGTTGAGCGTGGTCATGATGCTGGAGCTGCTGGCATTCATCTGCGCGATCAAGGTGTCCATCGCCGTGTATTTGGCGCTCAGGGTGCTTTTCAAGGACTCCATACGGCGATCCAGGTCGGCTTGCTCAGTGGTCAGGTCGGTCAGCTTGGTGTTCAAGTCCGAGGCACGAGAGGCCAGCAGGCCGGCGGTACCAACATAGGCACCCGTGGCTTTGGTCATGCGCGCAACCAGACCTGTGTCACCGGTAAACACCTTGGAAATCTCAAGCGCACCGTCAGGTGTCGCCACCGCGGCGTCCCATTTTTTGTCATCCAGAGTCAGCAACCCGCTTTTCTGGTCGGTACTGATGCCCATTTGCGACAAGTTGCCGATGCTCGACCCACTGGTGTTTTGCAGCAGTTCGTTGCGAATACCGTTGACCAATTGACGCATGGAAGCATCGCCGGTCAGCGCGCCCGAGGTGGTAGTCGCCGCATCACCCGTCGCCGTGACTTTGGTTTGGGTGTTGATCGAAGTCAGCAGCGCGTTGTACGCCGTCACAAACGACTGAACCGAGGTTTTCAGGGTGCCGGTGTTGGAGGCCACGGTGATGGTCGAGGCCTTGGTGTCAATCAGCTCAAGGCTCACGCCACTGATGGCCGACGTGATTTTGTTGCTCGACGATTCCATGGCGATGCCGTCGATGGTGTATTGCGCGTTAACCGGCGGTTTACCGGCGCTATACCCGGTCGACAACTCAGAGTCACCGCTAATGGTAATGTCGGTGCCCTTGCCCGTGGTCTGCGAGCTGATCACCAGGCGTGAACCATTGGCGTCGGTCAGGACGTTGGCACTGATGCCTTTGGATTGCAGCTGCGTGTTGATCGCGTCACGGGTCTGCTGCATGGTCGCACCCGCCGGGATCGCGACGTTGTAGTCGTTATCGGACTGCGAGATGGTCAGGGTCGTGGACTGCGTACCCGCGTTGACAACCGCCGAAGCACCGCCCTCAAACACCTTGCTGGTCACTTTTGAAGCCGTCGCCAATTGAGTGACATCCAGCGCATAGGTACCGCTGGAGGCCTTGTCATCAATCGTGACCTTGGAAATTTTCTCGTCAGACGACGAAGCGGCCAAACCGTTGAAGCTGGACACGCTATTGAGCTTGGCAATCGCCGTACGATAGGTTTCGAGCGCGACTTTTACCGTACCCACCGCCGACAACTGAGTCGTGGTACTGGTTTGCAGCTTGGTGATCTGGCTTTGCTTGGGTGCTTTTTCAGCATTCACCAAGGCAGTCACAATCCCGACGGTATCGAAACCTGAACCGACACCCGTAATGGTTGAACTGGCCATCTGTATTCTCCTTAGCCGGTGGCTGCTGCTTTATTGGCGAGCAAGGCCGATGCGGCAGACAGCATCACAATTCGTGCCACCTTCAAACGCTGAAAACTGAAAAAACAAAAGGGCACGTAAACGCACCCTTCTGTTCAACCAAGCGCTGAAATTACTGAAGCAGTTTCATCACAGCGGATGGCAGCTGGTTAGCCTGGGACAGGATCGCAGTGGATGCCTGTTGCAGGGTTTGTTGCTTGGTCAGTTCAGCAGCTTCGGAAGCGAAGTCAGTGTCCTGAACACGACCCAGTGCAGCGGTGGAGTTCTCGGTGATGCTTTGCAGGTTGGCCACGGTGCTGGTGAGACGGTTTTGAACGGCACCCAGAGCGGAACGCTGGGTGTCGATCTGCTGGATCGCGTCGGCCAGAGCCTGGACGGTACGCTGGGAGTCAGCGGCAGTCAGAACGCTCAGGTCGGAAACGGTGGTTTCTACGGTGGTGGCGGTGGTTTTACCCGTGCCAGCACCCGCTGCTGCGGCGGCGGTCAGACCCAGTGCTTCCAGACCAGTACCTGCACTGCCATTCTTGACGGTGATGTCTTTGTTGGAGAACAGCTTCAGGGTGCCATCAGTGTTTTTGCTGGCGGTTACGCCGGTGCTGGCGCTGTTGATCGAGGAAACGATCGTGTCAGCGGAATCACCCTTCTTGAATTTGACTTCAACACCGTTCAGCTCGATCGACGTGTCTGCGGTCAATTTAGCCTGAGAAGTACCTGCCGACAGACCCAGCTGAGCCAGCGAACCGCCTGCAGCGTTGGTCAGCTTGATGTCCTTGCCATCAGTGGAGGTCAGCTCGACACGGCCTTCGGTGTTGAAGGTGGCGGACTTGATGCCTTCGATCGCGCTCATCTTGTCGATGACTTGAGAGACGGTATCAGTCTTGGTCCACGAAACGGACTTGCCGTTGATCGCGATTTCACCGGCCGTACCCATTGCAGAACCGGCTGATTTAGGGGTAGTAGTGGTGGCTGCTGTGGTGTTGGCCGAAGTCGCGGTCAGACCGGATTTCGCTGCGTCAGCACCGCCCACGGCGATTGCGGAAGCCGAGGTCAGCTTCATCACGCCAGTCGCGTCATTGAAGGTCGCTGTTACTGTCGCATCAGCAGCCGTGATTGCTAAAGCCAGCGCGGTACCTTTCATGCCGTCTGTAATGGCAACTTTGTTGCCGTTGATGGTGATTTCGTCTGTCGCCAACAGGGTGGAAGCGGCACCACCGGTGGTCAGGGTCGAAACGGCAGAACTTGTCGCTGTGGCGCCAGTCGTTACTGCAGTCGTTGTTGCAGCAAGACCGGAGTTAGCGATATCTGCACCACCCATGACGATGGCGGAAGCGGAAGTCAGCGTCAGTGTGCCTGCGGTTTCATCCCACGAGGCGTTGACGGTGCTGTCAGCGGTGGTGATGGCCGCAGCAAGAGCGGCACCTTTCATGCCAGCTGTCAGCGCAACGGAATTACCGTTAACAGTGATGTCATCAGCAGCAGTAATTGTTGAAGTACCCGCCGTCTGCAAGTTCGCCTGAGTCGAACCCGTCACGGATGCAGCAGTAACAGTACGGGAAGTCGTCGTGGTGGTAGCAGTCGCCAGCACTGTACCGACGGAGGAGGCTTCCAGGTTTTTCATCGCAGCGCCACTCACAGCCGCTTCGCTGTAAGACCCCTTCAAACCAGTAGCGCTGATATCGCTCATGCCAAACGAGATAGTCTGGTTGGCATCAGAACCGATCTGGAACGCCTGGTTCTGGAACGAGCCGTCCAGCAGGTTGCGACCACCGAAGGTGGTGGTTTGGGCGATACGGGTCAGTTCACCGGTTTTCGCCGTGAATTCTTGCTGCAGGGCGGAACGGTCAGCGTCGCTTTTGTCACTGTTCGCGGACTGCAGGGCCAGTTCACGCAGACGTTGCAGAATGTTGGTCGACTCTTGCATCGCGCCTTCAGCGGTCTGTGCAATCGAGGTGCCGTTGTTGGCGTTGGCGATCGCCACGCTCATGCCTTTAACCTGGGAGGTCAGACGGTTGGCGATCTGCATGCCAGCAGCATCGTCCTTGGCGCTGTTGATTTTCAGGCCGGAAGACAGACGGGTCATCGAGGTGCTCAGCGCATCACCAGCTTTGTTCAGGTTCTTCTGAACAGTCTGGGAGGTGAGGTTGGTATTTACTGACATAGACATGACGAAATCCTCATTGGTTGGGTGCTGCGGCTTCCGGCCCTGGCAACCGCCGGGTGTGGCCTAGAGAACCTTCGTAATGGTTATCGTCGTGAACGCATTTTGCTTGAGGGCTTTTTTCGAATTATTTACTAGCACCGTGCCACTTCTTGAGATTCAAGGCCTTACATCACTCTGCCCAAACGCAAAAACGCCCATGACCTTTCGGTCATGGGCGTTTCGTTGTAGCCGTTATTCGCGGATCAAGGGCGGTGGATAATCGCCGAGCCCCAGGACAGGCCCACACCAAAACCACTGATCGCCACCCGCTTCCAGCTGGAATCAAACATGTGCTTTTCCAGCAACAGCGGAATGCTCGAAGACACCGTGTTGCCAGTCTCGACCATGTCCTTGATGAACTTCTCCGGCTCACCTTCAAAACGTCGCGCCACGGCATCAACGATAGCCGCACTACCCTGGTGAATGCAGAACGCATCAACGTCCCGGGAGGTCAGGCCCGACTCATTAAGCAACTCATGCAAATGCGCCGGCACCTTGAGCAAGGCAAAGTTGAACACCTGCCGCCCGTTCATATAGAACACCCCATCCGTCACCTTCAGGTGAGGCGCGCCGGAGCCGTCGGTGCCGAACTTGGCTTTGTCCAGCTGCCAGACTGCGTCTTCACCCATCCAGGTGGCTGTGGCAGCGTCGCCAAACAACATGGTGGTGTTGCGGTCTTCCGGGTCGACGATCTTCGAATACGGGTCGGCGGTGATCAGCAGGCCGTTCTTCAGGCCTGTGGCTTCCATGAAGCCCTTGATGGCATAGATGCCGTAGACATAGCCGGAGCAACCCAGGGAGATGTCGAAGGCCGCGACGTTGGTCGACAGGCCCAGTTTGTCCTGGACGATGGCGGAGGTGTGGGGCAGGCCTTCTTCGTCACCGTTCTGGGTGACGACGATCAGCACGTCGATGGATTGACGATCGAGTTGCGGATTATTCGCAAACAAGGCATTGGCCGCCTCGACACAGAGGTCGGAGGTTTCCTGCGTAGCGTCCTTGCGCGGCAGGAAGGCCGAACCGATTTTCCCGAGGATGAACTCTTCATCCTTGTCGAACTTCGCGCCCTGAGCATAATTATCCAGCCCACTCGCTGGCACGTAGCTGGCAATGCTTTTTATGCCAATCATTGTGGCTTCCCAATACTAAATAGCTGGAGATCACCGCTCGCAGACCGAGAGGTACTGAAATACTGGATTTCACCGAGCGAAAAAATACGGTGCAGACGCTTCAGGAACCCTGAAAACACGTCCGACAAGGGTCAGCCCCCTGCCCATCCTTTCTGACACAATACAGTGAAGATGCTCATTATGACTCGCAGGTCACGCATTATGCGTGCCTTGTGCCAAACATCCTTCCACAAACAAGCGATCAGCCGCCAACCGGATGACAAAAAACCCGCGACGAATGGAAAAAAGGGCCTGCGAGAGCGGGCCGGCATCGTGAATGCCGGCCATCGAGCAAGGATCAAAGCTTGTTGAACAGACTCAGCTGGGCGATTTTCACAAACGCCAGCTGCGAAGCCTGCAGCAGTGATTGCTGGAATGCCAGTTCGATGGACGCCGTGGCGACATCCGTATCACCGATAGCCGCCTGGGTACTGGTGTTGCTCAAGCCCTGGCTGACATTCTCGGCGCTCTGGATGTCTATGGCGTTCAATCGCGCCCCTATCGACCCTCGAACGTTATCGACCTGCTCGCTGGCATTGGACAGGTTGCCGATCGCCGCCGCTATCGTGTCCTTCAGCTTGATCTGTGCCAGAACGTTGCCATCGGACGGTGTTTCCAGCGCCTGGCGTAACTGACTCAAGGTATCCAGTGCACTTTGCGTCTGGTGGTTGCTGGCCCCCACCACAAACTGATCCTGCGCTTGCGGGTCGCCGGTAAAATCAAACTTGACGCCCGCGAACGTGATCGAGCCGGCAGTCAGGCCACCCTCGCCGATCGGTTTGCTGTCTGCCCCCATAGGCTGGGCATAGACTTGGTAATTGGTGGCGTCGGTGAACTTGATGACCACACCACTGTTGGGAAATCCTTTGACGTAGTCGTCCTGGTTCGCGACGCCGGACTGGGTGATCTGGGCCGTCGAATCGTTGCTCGGTGTCCGTGATGCGTTGAAGCTGTCAGGTTTGGTGCCCAGGGAGAAAGTGTAACCCTCGACCTCTTTGTCAGGCGTCATTGGCAGGGTGGTCGCAGGATCAACAGGCGCCTTGAGTCGCAACGTGATGTCGAACTCCACACCCCGCAGACTGATGGTCGAGCCACCTTCTTTTTTCGAATCGAATAGGCCGTTGCCAGACACTTCGGACGTCACATCCTTACCATCCTTGTCTGCGACGGTGTAATGAGTACTGTCTACAAACTTCAGTTCGTAGGGCTCTCCAGCAGTAAAACTATTGGTGTAAGCCGCGTTCGACTTCATCAAGCCAGCGGACACTGAAACGGTACCGTCATTAGGCTTCGACGGATCAGGAAGCGCCTGGGTGCGCCCCGAGTTCGTAGCCGACTCGAGGATGTTTTTACCGGTATCGCTGCTGGCAATGGACAGAGTGTCCGACACCTGAAGGTTCAACTGGGTATCGTCACCCTGATAAGCGTAAGTGCCATCGTTGTTGCGCACATAAGGCGGTGTCGAGGTTTTCGAGCCGGAGAACATGTAGTTGCCCAACGAGTCCTTGCTGTTGAGCAAGCCCAATACTTGCGCTTCAATCTCGCCTATCTCGTTGGCAATGGTTTTTCGATCGGCATCGCTGTAGCCACCATTCCCCGCCTGGAGCGCCAACTCGCGAGCACGCTGCAGCGCGGTGTTGACGCTATCCAGCACACTTTCCTGGGTGGCCAGCGAACTCTTGATGCTGCCCATGTTGGTGCTGTACTGCCCCAGCATCGCCTTCTGCTGTTGCAGCATCAGCAACTGCGCAGCGCCCACAGGGTCATCCCCGGCACTTTGAATACGCACACCCGAGGTGATCTGCTCCTGGGTCTTGACGATCGAGGAGAAGTTATTCTGGTACTTGGCCGCACTCGTCTCAAAGTACTGGGCTGTAGAAATTCGCATCGTCGAAGACTCCCTTAAAGACTGTTGATCAGCGTGCTGAAGATTTCTTGCGCGGCCTTGATAATCTGCGACGACGCGGTGTAGTACTGCTGGAACTTGACCAGGTCGGCGGCCTCATCGTCGAGGTTGACCTGGGAGACAGAGGCGACCTCGGACTTGGCCCGCGCCAGAATCGCACCGCTCGCCGTGCTGTCGCCGAGGGCCTGGCTGGCCTTGGCGCCGACCTGTCCCACCAGCTGGCTGTAAGCGGTGCCCATGCTCATGCCGGCGTTGCCTTCACTGACACCGACCGTGGCCTTGGTCTGCAAACCCAACAGCTCGTTGGCGTTGCGGTTGTCTTTCTTGCCATCCACGTTGAACGCGACTTCGTACTTGTCATTCTTCGAAGGCGCGCCACTGACCGTGGTGTTGAAGGAAAACGATTTGCCGGGGATCGCCGCGCCAGACGCGTCGAGCATCGGCACCTTGATGGTCAGATCGTTGCCTTGGCCTGGAACGATTGTGCCCTTATCAATACTCTCCCCTTTCGAGTTGAATACTTCGTAATCCTGGCTACCGCCCACCGCGTCTTTGAAAGTCAGCGTCACCGGCATCGAATTCTTGACGCCTGCTTGCAGGCTGGCCAGGTCGGCGCCGCCATAAATGTCCAGTGGAATGGACAATGCGGGCGGTGTCAGCGCACCGGAACCACTGTTGCCGGTGCCGCTGGTCGCGACGAGAGGGCCGGCAAACGCCAGCTTGTTCGAGTCGGTCATCTGGGTCGTGATGGAACTCGCGCCGGAACGGGTCGGCATGACCTTGAACGAATCTCCGGCGCTCAGACCGCCGCCGTTGAGATCAAGTTTGAAACCATCGATTTCTGCCGCGGGCGACAGGTCGAAAGACCCCATCTCCTTGCCATCGGAACGCTTGACCGTGTACTTGTCCGCGGCCGTGAACGTGACCTGGTAGTCAAACGTGGTCAATGCACTGGAATTGGTGATGGTGACGTTGAGGTTGCCGGAACCTTTACTGTTAGTCGAAGCCCCCACGCTTCGCTGACTGATGGCGGCAGCACTGTTGATGTTGGAGAACAACGAGGCACCAAACTCGCCATTGGCATCGAGCCCCTGTCCCATCTGACGGTTGATCTTGTCGGCAACCACCAGCGCCGTGCGGCCCAAGTCGTTCATCGCCGGCACCAGCACGTCTTCGCGATAGCGCAGCAACCCGCCGATCTTGCCGCCGCTGATCACAGCCGTCACGTCACTGACCGACGACGGCGAGTTGATCTGGATATTCAGCTGATTCTTGTCGATCCCGCTTCTGACGGTCGAAAGTGTATTCGCCGTGTTGCCCATCACCAGCGACTGCCCCGTTCCCAGGGAAACGTTGTAGCTGCCGTTGTACTCCTGGACGGTAACTCCGACCAATTCATTGAGCGTGCGCACAGCTTCATTGCGGGCATCAAGCAAGTTGTTAGGGCCACTGCCGGTTGAGTTGCTGGCCTGGGAAATTTGCTGGTTCAACGAGGCAATCGACGACGTCAGCTGGTTGACCTTGTCGGTCATGGCGGTCAACTGACTGTTGATACCTTCGTTCTGCTGCTGCATCTGCGACGCCAGGGCGTTGAAGCGGTTGCTCAACGTTTGCGCATTGGTCAACAGCAACTGCCGCGCAGCGTTGTCGCTCGGCGCACCGGCAGATGTCTGCACCGAGGCAAAGAAGCTGCTCAATACCGCACTGATCCCCGTGGTCTTGTCGGAGAACAGCTTGTCCAGCGGGCTTACCTGCTCGAGGTAGGCGTTGGCATCGTTACTCAGTGAGGTGGAGGTTTGCAGCTGGTTGTCGAGGTAAGCGTTATAGACCCGACGCACATCGGCCAGGGTCGTACCGCTGCCGATAAACACCCCGCCATTAAGGTGCGAAGTATTACTGCTCTGAATGGTTTGTTGGCGTGAATAGCCGGCGGTGTTGGCGTTGGCAATGTTGTTGCCGACGGTCGCCAATGACACCTGGCTGGCGTTCAGACCCGACATCCCGATATTGAGCAAACTCATGATTCAGACCCTTATGCCTATAAAGGCGTGGTGGAAACGCCCGCCGCAGCGTAGTTCTGGTAACTGGTCATCTGCCTGGCTATCTGCGAAATCTTGCTGGCGTAGTCCGGGTCGGTGGCGTAACCGGCCTTCTGCAACTCGCGCACAAATTGTTCCGGGTTATCGGCGGATTTCACGACGTCTTGATAACGATTGTTCGATTGCAGCAAGGTCACAAGGTCATGGAAGCTGTCCTTGTAGGAGGCGTAGGAACGGAACTGCGCTGTCTCCTTGACCATTTCGCCATTTCTGAATTCGCTGGTGATCGCCCGCGCCGAATCGCCCTGCCAACTGCTGCCGGCCTTGATGCCGAACAGGTTGTGGCTGCTGCTGCCGTCCTGGGCGCGCATGACCGATTTGCCCCAGCCGGTTTCCAGGGCGGCCTGGGCCACCAGGTAACGGGGATCGACGCCGATGCGGTCGGCGGCTTCCTTGGCCATGGGCAGCATGGTGTTGACGAACTCGTCGGCGGAGCTGAAGGCCTTTTTCGCCGGTGCCAGGGGGATTTGCGCCATGGCACGGCCATGGACCTGCAAGCGCCCGCTGGAAGTGGTATCCGTTTGCGCAGTCAGCCAATCGCCGTTGTACAGGGGACCGGAACCGGTCTTGGTGCTCGGCGCCACCTGGATGTTGTTCAGCGCCGTCGTGGCGGACGGCGCCGTGGTCGATGCCGATGGCACCAGCCCGGCGAGCAAGCGGTCGGCCAGTTTCGGTGGCAGGGCCAGGCGTCGTTGATTGATCAGGGCCATGTCGTTGTGATGCGCGCCATCGCCCGCGCTCGCCGCCGACTGTACCGAGCGCGAAGCCCACAGCGGTCGCTCGCCATTGAGGCGCGACAAGGGGCCGTGGGTGGCGGCCGTGCCGGCGGCGATCGGTGTTTCCACGGCGGCTTTGGCGGCAGCCTGCTTGGCGGCGGACGCTGCCGCGGCCTCGCCCGGCGCCAGCGGTTTGTTCTTCGCCATCTGCCGCACCAACACGTCCGCCAGACCGATGCCGCCGCCTTCGCGGGACATGGATACGGCGAGCTGCTGGTCGTACATTTCCTGGTACTGCTTGGCCGCCGGGGTGTTGAGCGGGTTGTCCTGGCCCAGCGCGTCGGTGGCCGAGCGCATGGATTTGAGCATTTCACCGAGGAACAGCGACTCGAATTCCTGCGCGACCTTGCGCAGGTTGCCGTCACTGTTCTTGTCGCCGACCTTGAGCTGGTTCAGGCGATTGAGGTCCGAATAGGAGCCCGAGTCGCTGCTGCTGACCCCCACACCGCCCTTGCGCATGTCCATGGTCGTCATCCTCAGATCACGATCAAGTCGGCTTGCAAGGCGCCGGCCTGCTTCAGCGCTTCGAGGATGGCCATCAAGTCACCCGGCGCGGCGCCGACCTGGTTCACCGCTCGCACGATTTCGTCGAGGGTGGTGCCCGGGCCGAACTTGAACATCGGCTTGGCTTCCTGCTGGGCGTTGACCCGCGAGCGCGGCACGACCGCCGTCTGCCCGTTGGACAGCGGGCCGGGCTGGCTGACGATCGGGTCTTCGGTGATGGTCACGGTCAGGCTGCCGTGGGTCACGGCAGCCGGCGAAACCTTGACGTTCTGGCCGATCACGATGGTGCCGGTGCGGGAGTTGATGATGACTTTCGCCACCGCCTGCCCCGGGTCGACTTCGAGGTTTTCCAGGATCGACAGGTAGTCGACGCGCTGGCTCGGGTCCAGTGGCGCGCTGACGCGAATCGAGCCGCCGTCGATGGCCTGGGCGACGCCGGGGCCGAGCAGGTCGTTGATCTTGTCGACGATGCGCTTGGCGGTGGTGAAGTCCGAACGGTTGAGGTTCAGGGTCAGGCTGTTGCCCTGGTTGAACCCGCTCGGCACCGAACGCTCGACCGAGGCACCGCCCGGGATGCGCCCGGCCGAGGGCACGTTGACGGTGATCTTGGAACCGTCGCGACCTTCGGCATCGAAGCCACCGACCACCAGGTTGCCCTGGGCGATGGCGTAGACGTTGCCGTCGATGCCCTTGAGCGGGGTCAGCAGCAAGGTGCCGCCGCGCAGGCTCTTGGAGTTGCCGATGGAGGACACGGTTATGTCGATCTGCTGACCCGGCTTGGCGAACGCCGGCAAGTCGGCACTGATCGACACCGCTGCGACGTTTTTCAATTGCACGTTGCCCGAACCCGGCGGCACCTTGATGCCGAACTGCGAGAGCATGTTGTTGAAGGTCTGCAGGGTGAACGGGGTCTGGGTCGTCTGGTCGCCGGTGCCGTTGAGCCCGACCACCAGGCCGTAGCCGATCAATTGGTTGGAGCGCACCCCGGAAATGCTGGCGATGTCCTTCAGTCGCTCGGCCTGGGCGCTGGACGCTGCACACACCATCAAGGCCGCAACGATGAGACTTCTCAAATTCAACGTGGCCACCTAGAAAGGGAACAGCGGGCTGAGGAAGAAACGGTCGAACCAGCCTGGCTGACTCGCGTCGGCAAAGGCACCGGTGCCCGAGTAAGTGATGCGCGCGTCGGCGACCCGGGTCGAGGACACGGTGTTGTCGGTGGCGATGTCATCGGCGCGCACCAGGCCGGCAATCCGCACCAGCTCGTCGCCGGTGTTGAGGGTCAGCCACTTCTCGCCGCGCACGGCGATGATGCCGTTGGGCAACACCTCGGCGACAGTCACCGTGATCGAACCGGTCAGGCTGTTGCTCTGGCCGGACTTGCTGTCGCCCTTGGTTGCGCGGTCACCGGCGTAACCGACGTCCAGGCTCAGGTTACCGCTGCCCACCGGATCGCTGGTGTTCAGGCCGCCGCCGAAAAACGAGCTCAGGCCGATGTCGGTCTTGCTGTTCTTGGCGGTTTGCGAATTGGCGTTCTTGCTGGCCTGGGTGCGCTCGTTCAAGGTGATAGTGATGATGTCACCGACCCGGAACGCCTTGCGGTCGCTGTACAGGTTCTGTTCGAAACCGGCCTGGTAGATCGAGCCGTTGTTGGCCGCCGCCGGCAGCGGCGTGCGCGGCAACACCGGGGCGTAGTAAGGGTCATTGGGCTTGGGCGGTGGGGCGACACACCCCGCGAGCGCGGTGATCCCACTCAGTGCCAGGACAGATACAAAGCGATTCATGACCCTACCTCACGGTGTTGCTGGCGACCTCGTGGCCGCCCCATGGACTTGATTACAGATTCTGCGTGACGAACGAGAGCATCTGGTCGGCGGTGGAAATCACCTTGGAGTTCATCTCGTAGGCGCGCTGGGTGGTGATCATGTTGACCATCTCCTCAACGGTGCTGACGTTGGAGGTTTCCAGGGTGTTCTGCAGCGTGGTGCCGAACCCGGCCAGGCCTGGGGTGCCGACTTGCGGCGCGCCGCTGGCGGCGGTTTCCAGGAACAGGTTGTTGCCCACTGCCTGCAGGCCGGCCGGGTTGATGAAGTCGGCGGTTTGCAGGTTGCCGATCACCTGGGCGGCCGGGTTGCCGGCAACGGTGATGGACACGGTGCCGTCGCGACCGACCGTGAAGGTCTGGGCGTCGTTCGGGATGACAATGGCGGGTTCCAGGGCGAAGCCGCTGGCGTTGACGATCTGGCCGTTGGAGTCGAGGTGGAAGGTACCGTCACGGGTGTAGGAGGTGGTGCCATCCGGCTGCAGGATCTGGAAGAAACCGCGACCGTCGATGGCCATGTCCAACGGTTGCTCGGTGGTCTGCAGGCTGCCGGCGGTGAAGTTTTTCTGGGTGCCGACGATGCGCACACCGGTACCCACTTGCAGACCCGACGGCAGTTCGCTGTCCTGGGTCGACTGGGCGCCTGGCTGGCGCTTGATCTGGTAGAGCAAGTCCTGGAACTCGGCGCGGTCACGTTTGAAACCCGTGGTCGATACGTTGGCCAGGTTGTTGGAAATGGTCGTCAGGTTGGTGTCCTGGGCAGACAGGCCTGTTTTGGCAACCCATAGAGCCGGAAGCATTCGATTCTCCTCGTGCGCCTGTTTTACGGCGCGACGTTCTGATGATTATTAGATCTGCAAGACCCGAGCCATGGCCTGGTCGTCTTCTTTGGCGGTGTTCATCATCTTGACGTGCAGTTCGAACTGCTTGGCCAGGGCCAGCACCGAGGTCATCTCTTCCACGGCATTGACGTTGCTCGACTCGAGGAAACCGGACACCAGCTTGACGTTGGCATCGGCCTGCGCCGGTTGGCCGTCCTTGGTATGGATCGAACCGTCCAGGCCTTTGGTCATGTTCCTGAAGTCCGGGTTGACCAGTTTGATCCGGTCGACTTGCGCCATCACCCGCGGGCCCTCGCCCATCGCGCGAATACTGATGCTGCCGTCCTCGCCCACTTCGATCTGCTGCTCGGGCGGCACGGCGATCGGCCCGCCATTGCCCAGCACCGGCATCCCGTTGCCGGCCCGCAGCACGCCGAGAGCGTCGACGTTCAGGCTGCCGGTGCGCACGTAGCTTTCGCCGCCGTCGGGGTTCTGCACCGCAATCCAGCCGTTGCCTTGCACGGCGACATCGAGGTCGCGGCCGGTCTCTACCAGCGCGCCAGGGGAAAAGTCGGTGGCCGGACGCTCGGTCAGGGCAAACGCACGCGCCGCAAAGCCGTCACCGAACACCGGCATCGAACGCGCCTGCTCCAGGTCTTTCTGGAAGCCATTGGTGGAGATGTTCGCCAGGTTGTTCGCATGAGCCTTCTGCGCCAGTGCATTCTGGCTGGCGCCGGTCATTGCCACATAAAGGTACTTGTCCACACTCTTTCCTCTGCATGCCGGACGTTTGCCGCCCACAGCTGTACTGCTGAGCCATAAGCAATTTGCAGACCAACTTTTTTCTGGCGGCGCGGGGGCCGGTAAACAAAGGGGTTGAGGGAGTCGGAGGGGATTGGGGGGAATGGGTCGGAGACGAAAAACCGGCGGTGTTATGCCGCTTCGCGGCAACACCTGACCTTGAGGCTGGCAGGTCTACCGCTATCGCGAGCAAGCTCGCTCCCACAGTGGATTGTGTCGCACCAACGATCCCTGTGGGAGCGAGCTTGCTCGCGATGAGGCCTGTACCAACACAGCAAATATCCGCTATGTCCCCCACAGAGGATTGTGTTGCACCAACGATCCCTGTGGGAGCGAGCTTGCTCGCGAAGAGGCCTGCACCAACACAGCAAATACCCGCTATGTCTCAGTCTTGCCCACCTCATATTCGCGCAACTTGTTGGCAATGGTGGTATGGGAAACCCCCAACCGCTTCCCCAGTTGCCGACTGCTCGGATGCTCGGAATACAGCCGCTCCAGCACCGCCTTCTCGAAGCGCCCGACAATCTCGTCCAGCCCACCCTCCAGCGAGAAATCGCCAAGCGGCTGACGCACCCCGTAATCCGGCAGTCGAATGTGTTCGGCCTTGACCGTCCCGCCCTCGCACAACGAAACCGCCTGGAACAACACGTTCTCCAACTGCCGGACATTACCCGGCCAATGGTAGTGACTGAGCCGCTCCATCGCCGCCGGCGCCAGTTTCGGCAGCGGGCAACCGATCTGCCGGCTGGCCTGATCGAGGAAGTGTTCCACCAGCGGCGTCAACCCGTCGAGACACTCGCGCAATGGCGGGATATGCAACGACAGCACGTTCAGGCGGTGATACAGGTCCTGGCGAAACTCCCCGCGAGCGCACAGCTCGGACAGGTCGACCTGGGTCGCGCAGATCACGCGCACATCCAGATAAACCTCTTCATCACTGCCTACACGACGGAAGCAACCGTCCTGCAGGAAGCGCAGCAATTTCACCTGCAGACGCGGGCTCATTTCGCCGACGCCGTCGAGAAAGAGCGTACCGCCCGAGGTCAGCTCCAGCAGCCCGAGCTTGCCTTCGGCCCGCGCCCCTTCGAAGGCACCGGGGCCGTAGCCGAACAACTCGGTCTCGGCCATGGATTCCGGCAGGCCGGCGCAGTTGAGCGCCATCAGCGGTGACTGTCCACGAGGGCTCGCCAGGTGGCAGGCTCGCGCCAGCAATTCCTTGCCGGTGCCGGTTTCGCCTTCTATCAATAGCGGCGCATCCAGTGGCGCCATGCGTCGGGCTTCGCGCACCACGGCGGCCATTACTTTCGAACTCTGGAAGATGCTGTCGAACCCGCGCAGTTCCTGCTTGCGCACGTTATAAATACGCTCGCCCACCCGATCCGCGCGATGCAGGGTCAGCACCGCGCCGGCCATGGCTTCGCTGTCGTCATGCTCCGACTGCAACGGCGCAATGTCGGCGAGAAACACGTCGCCCTTGACCTTGACCCGCAGCCCATTGATCCGCGACTTGTTGGCGCGCACCAGTTCCGGCAAGTCGAAATCCTCGGCGTAGCGCGACAACGGGATCCCCGGCACCTCATCGACGCGCACCCCGAGCAACTGCGCCGCCGCGCGGTTGGCCGCAACGATCGAGCCGCCCATGTCGATCGACAGCACCGGAAACTCCAGCGCGCCGAGCAAGGCATTGAGCTCCATGTGCCGACGCTCGCTGGGCATCAGCCCTACCCGCTTGACCCCGAAGACCCCGGCAATCGATTCGAATTTCGGCCGTAGCGCCTGGAACTGAATGTTGATCAGGTTCGGGCAATGCAGGTAGATGGCATTGCCATGCTCACCGCCGACCTCGCCGCGAGCGACGTTGATCCCGTACTCCACCAGCAGGTTGAGAATGTCGCGCAGGATGCCGATGCGGTTCTGGCAGTGGACTTTGATACGCATATAAAAGGCCCGAAAAAACGGTGAATGAGGTTTTGATGCTGGACGCATAACCTGTGGGAGCGAGCTTGCTCCGGGCGGCGTTCCGACGATAGCGGTGTGTCAGGCGACAACAATTTGCATGACACACCGCTATCGTCGGAACGCCGCCCGGAGCAAGCTCGCTCCCACAGGGGTATGTGCAGTGTTCTCGGCCCTATTTATTTGCCGAGACGCTCAGATAGTCGTCAAGATTATGTGACACCTGGAGGCCATTTCAAACCCGCAGATCTCAATACTTGCGCGGCAACCGGAAAACCGTAACGAATACTTTACGAAAATCGAAGTATTTTCCTGTGCGCAAGGCCAACCACCTGCTGCAACGCCGAACACCTTGGGGTATTTCTAAGTCCATAGCAGGACATAACAAGAACGAAATCCCCTAGCAGGAGAGCAGCATGAAGCAGACGCACTACGTGGCCCGCGAGCCCGATGCGCAAGGTTTTATCGACTACCCCGCCGAAGAACACGCGGTGTGGAACACGCTGATCACTCGCCAACTGAAAGTGATCGAAGGGCGTGCGTGCCAGGAATACCTGGACGGTATCGAAAAACTCGGCCTGCCCCACGACCGCATTCCGCAACTGGGCGAGATCAACAAGGTCCTCGGTGAAACCACCGGCTGGCAAGTTGCCCGGGTGCCTGCATTGATCCCCTTCCAGACCTTTTTCGAATTGCTCGCCAACAAGCAGTTTCCGGTGGCGACCTTTATTCGCACCCGCGAAGAGCTGGATTACCTGCAAGAGCCGGATATTTTCCACGAGATCTTCGGTCACTGCCCGCTGCTGACCAACCCCTGGTTCGCCGAATTCACCCACACCTACGGCAAACTCGGCCTGCAGGCGACCAAGGAAGAACGCGTGTACCTGGCGCGCCTGTACTGGATGACCATCGAGTTTGGCCTGGTCGATACGCCGCAAGGCATGCGCATTTACGGCGGCGGCATTCTCTCCTCGCCTAAAGAAACCGTTTACTGCCTGTCGGACGAACCTGAGCATCAGACGTTCGATCCGCTGGAATGCATGCGCACGCCGTATCGCATCGACATCCTACAGCCCTTGTATTTTGTCCTGCCGAACCTCAAGCGCCTGTTCGATGTGGCTCATGAAGACATCATGAGCATGGTCAAGCAAGGCATGCAGCTGGGCTTGCACACACCGAAATTTCCGCCGAAAGCCGCGTGATCCGCTGCTTTTAGAATCAAGTGAGCCTGTCAGGAACCGACGCTTTGGTTTAGCGTGGTGAGACCGCGCGGTTCCGCTGACGGCCGATGTCCAATAATTCGATTTCAGGAACCCATCATGTCCACATTGAACCAAGCCCACTGCGAAGCCTGCCAAGCCGGTGCCCCTCAGGTCAGCGACGAAGAACTGCCAGTACTGATCAAGCAGATCCCTGACTGGAACATCGAAGTCCGCGACGGCGTGATGCAGCTGGAAAAAGTGTTCCTGTTCAAGAATTTCAAGCACGCCCTGGCGTTCACCAACGCCGTCGGTGAAATCTCCGAGGCCGAAGGTCACCACCCGGGCCTGTTGACCGAGTGGGGCAAAGTCACCGTGACCTGGTGGAGCCACTCCATCAAGGGCCTGCACCGCAACGACTTCATCATGGCCGCGCGCACTGATGTAGTGGCCAAGGACGCCGAGGGCCGCAAATAATGCATTTCGACGCCATAGGCCGAGTACCCGGCGACCCGATCCTCGGCCTGATGGAGGCCTATGCGCAGGACCCCAACCCGCGCAAATTCGACCTCGGCGTGGGCGTCTACAAAGATGCCCAGGGGCTGACTTCGATTCCTCAGGCGGTGAAACTCGCCGAGGCGCGACTGGTGGATCGCCAGGCCACCAAGACCTACATCGGTGGTCACGGCGAACCGGCGTTCGGCAAAGTCATCAATGAGCTGGTACTGGGTGCCGACTCTGCGCTGATCGCCGAACAACGGGCCGGTGTGACGCAGACGCCAGGCGGCACCGGTGCGTTGCGCTTGAGCGCAGACTTCATCGCCCAGTGCCTGCCGGGCCGTGGCGTATGGTTGAGCAATCCGACCTGGCCGATTCACGAAACCATCTTCGCCGCGGCGGGCGTCAAGGTCAGTCACTACCCTTACGTGGGCAGCGACAACCGTCTCGATGTCGATGCCATGCTGGCGGCACTCGAAGCAGCGCCAAAGGGTGATGTGGTACTGCTGCACGCCTGCTGCCACAACCCGACCGGGTTCGACCTGTCCCATGACGACTGGCGCCGGGTACTGAAGGTGGTGCGCGACCGCGACCTGTTGCCCCTGATTGACTTTGCCTACCAGGGCTTCGGCGATGGCCTGGAACAGGATGCCTGGTCGACCCGGCTGTTCGCCGCCGAGTTGCCGGAAGTGTTGATCACCAGTTCCTGCTCGAAGAACTTCGGCCTGTACCGCGACCGTACCGGCGCGTTGATTGTCTGCGCGAAGACCGCTGACAAGCTGGTGGATATCCGCAGCCAACTGGCCAACATCGCCCGCAACCTGTGGTCGACGCCGCCGGATCACGGTGCCGCTGTCGTGGCGACCATCCTTGGCGATCCGCAGCTGAAAAGTCTCTGGGCTGATGAAGTGGAGACGATGCGCTTGCGTATTGCCCAGCTGCGCAGCGGCCTGGTGGAAGCCCTTGAGCCACACGGGTTGCGCGAGCGCTTTGCGCATATCGGTGTACAGCGCGGGATGTTTTCCTACACAGGGTTGACGCCGGAGCAGGTAAAAAAACTGCGTGATCAGCACAGCGTGTACATGGTCGGCACTGGCCGGGCGAACGTGGCGGGGATTGATGCGACGCGCCTGGATCTGCTGGCCGAGGCAATTGCTGACGTCTGCAAATAACCATCAAACACCGCAATCCCCTGTAGGAGCTGGCTTGCCAGCGAAGACGGTGTGTCAGCCAAAACATGTATCGACTGACACACCGCCTTCGCTGGCAAGCCAGGCTCCTACACGGGGTGGAGGTGTGTCAGCACGTTTATGTATTGCCTGACACGCCGTCTTCGCTGGCAAGCCAGCTCCTACAGGGGCCAGCCGGCCTGTCTATACAACCCCATCCGTCGAAACAAATGGATATAAAAGTCTATGTGTCCTTTCGACTGCTGTATCCTTCCCAGGCTTTTTTAAAAGCGCGGATCTACCCAGATCTATCAACAGACTTTGCGAGGAGCGCGATATGCACGAGATCCCTAATCTCCCCTTCCCAAGCCTGCACGAAACTGAGCAGACGACCACGCAACAAGCCGGTGCCCAACAGCCCGAGCCGAAAGAAGCATCTGAACGCCGCCAGGCCGACAGCGAAGACTGAAACACCTGCAATGCCAGACCGTGTGGAAAGCGCTAACATGCGCTTTCCACACCGCCTGAACCCTTGAGCCCCGCCCCATGACCAACGAATTCAATGAGAGCCAGGCCAGCATCCTGATCGGCACAGCCGAGAAGATGATCGAGATCTGGAATCGCCTGCCCCCCGAAAAAAAAGCCGCCTTGCTCGCCCGTTTCGGCAGCGAAGAAAACGCGTTGGCCGCCCTGGTCACGACGCAACTGGTTGCTCCGCATCACCCTGAATAACCCTCTGCGGCAAATAGTTTTACTTTTCCACGACCCGCGGCCGCTTGCGCCGTTATCATAAGCAGCCTATCTATCCTGCTGCCCCGTGGACCTTTACCTCATGTCTGAAAACCAGCGCCCCCTGGCGGTCACGCTGCAAGTCGTCTCCATCGTCCTGTTTACCTTCATCGGCTACCTCAACATCGGCATTCCCCTGGCCGTATTGCCGGGCTACGTCCACAGCGACCTGGGTTTCGGCGCGGTGATCGCCGGCCTGGTGATCAGCGTGCAATACCTGGCCACCCTGCTCAGCCGGCCCTATGCCGGGAAGATCATCGATAACAAGGGCAGCAAACTCGCGGTGATGTACGGCCTCGCCGGTTGCGGCTTGAGCGGTGTGTTCATGCTGATTTCGGCCTGGACCCAGAGCCTGCCGACCTTGAGCCTGATCAGCCTGTTGATCGGCCGACTGGTGCTCGGCAGCGCGGAAAGCCTGGTCGGCTCGGGCTCGATCGGCTGGGGCATCGGCCGGGTCGGCGCGGCGAACACCGCCAAGGTCATCTCCTGGAACGGCATCGCCAGCTATGGCGCACTGGCTATCGGCGCACCGCTGGGAGTGCTGCTGGTCAATCAACTGGGCTTGTGGAGCATGGGCGTGAGTATCGTGCTGCTGGCCATCCTCGGCCTGGCGCTGGCCTGGCCGAAAACCGCGGCGCCGATCGTGGTCGGTGAACGCTTGCCGTTCATGCATGTGCTGGGGCGGGTGCTGCCCCATGGCTGCGGACTGGCGCTGGGCTCCATCGGTTTCGGCACTATCGCGACCTTCATCACCCTGTATTACGCCACGCAACACTGGGATAACGCGGTGCTGTGCCTGAGCCTGTTCGGCGCCAGCTTCATCGGCGCCCGGTTGCTGTTCGGCAACCTGATCAACCGCCTTGGCGGCTTTCGCGTGGCGATTGCCTGCCTGTCGGTGGAAACCCTCGGCCTGCTGCTGTTATGGCTGGCACCGGATGCCCACTGGGCGCTGGCCGGCGCGGCATTGACCGGTTTCGGCTTCTCGCTGGTATTCCCGGCACTGGGCGTGGAAGCAGTCAACCTGGTGCCGGCCTCCAGCCGTGGGGCGGCAGTCGGGGCTTATTCGTTGTTCATCGATTTGTCGCTGGGGATTACCGGACCGCTGGCCGGGGCGATTGCGGCGGGTTTCGGTTTTGCCTCGATCTTCCTGTTCGCGGCCCTCGCCGCCCTGAGCGGCCTGGTGCTGAGCGTTTACCTGTACCGCCAGGCGCCAAAACACCTTAATGAGAAGCACCGCGAAGAACGGGACGCGCGCTAGCTAGAAGTCGACCTTGCCACGCCCGGCCTTGATGCTGCCGCGCTTGGTCTTGGATTCGAGCCGACGCTTTTTCGATCCGAGGGTCGGCTTGGTCGGACGGCGTTTCTTTTCGACCTTGGTGGCGCTGAGGATCAACTCGGTCAGGCGCTCCAGCGCGTCGGCGCGATTGGCTTCCTGGGTGCGGTATTGCTGGGCCTTGATGATCAACACGCCTTCGCTGGTGATCCGACTGTCCCGCAGCGCCAGCAGCCGCTCCTTGTAGAACTCGGGCAAGGACGAGGCCGGAATGTCGAAGCGCAGGTGCACCGCGCTGGAGACCTTGTTGACGTTCTGCCCACCCGCCCCCTGGGCACGAATGGCCGTCAACTCGATCTCGGCATCCGGCAGATGCACGTTGTTGGAAATCTTCAGCATGGGATTCTCACTCAAATTCCTCAAAGCTCACCGCAGCAGGAAAACCCTTTATTGGTAGGTAGTTAGCGAGCCTTCTATTATCCAAATGTTTCATTCGGCAACGCCCTTTTCATTACAAACGGGAACCAAACGGGAAAAATGGCCAAGTGTATTCGACTGACAGAAATGGAAGCCTATAACGTCAAAGGCAAAAAATCCGAACCGCACGAGAAAGCAATTAACCAATTTTGAAACTGACGGTTATTGATGACGTGCTGATCGTATCCTTTAAGGAGCTATAAACATGAAATGTCCTGTTTGCGGCGCAGCTGAACTCATCCATGACACCCGCGACCTGCCGTATACCTACAAAGGTGAAACCACTGTCATTGCGGCGGTGACGGGCGACTTCTGCCCCGCCTGTGCCGAATCTGTTTTGGGTGCAGTTGAGTCGGATCGTGTCATGCGTGAAATGCGTGCTTTCACGAAGCAGATCAATGCGGCCATTGTCGATCCGGGCTTTATCACGACCGTGCGCAAAAAGCTCGATCTTGACCAGCGTGAAGCGGCTGAGATTTTCGGCGGCGGCGTCAATGCGTTCTCGCGCTATGAGAATGGCAAGACCAAGCCCCCATTGGCCCTGGTCAAGCTGCTCAAGGTGCTTGATCGTCACCCTGAACTGCTGAACGAAGTCAAAGCGTATTAACACACCGGCATTGGCCGGTGTGCCTGGCTGATCCACCGGTTCTGGCGGGCAAAAAAACCGCCTTATCAGGACGGTTTTCCGCAAGCTCAGTGAGGAGCTGGCTTGCTGTGCTATGCGACCGATAAACCCAGTTCCGACAGCAGCATCGAGGCTTGTGCGCGAGAAATCACCGCCCCCTTGAACAGTTTGGCATCATTGAGTCGAAAGCCGCTCAAATCGGCGCCGCGCAAATCCGCACCGGCAAATGTCGCGCCATTGATACGGGCATGCGCCAGGCTGCAATCGACAAACTCGGCCTTGCGAAAGTCCGCATCGCTCAGGTCCGCCTCGGAGAAATCCAGGTTGTTCAGCGTGCTTCTGGCGAAAGACATCCCCGGTAAAAAAGCACTGTTGAGTCGTGTTTCATTGAACGAAAGACCCAGGCTCGAACAGTGACTGAAATTGGCGCCTGTCAGCTTGCAGCCGTTGAACACGACTTGCGCCAACTTGGCTCGCTGCCACCGCGTGTTATTCAGATCACAATTGCTGAACGATGCTTCCAGCAGGTGCGCTGCTTCGAAAATCCCGTGCGCCCCCCGGCACCCCTTCCACTGCGTGCCCTCCAGACGAGCCCCGAGAAACTGACTGCGCAGCAAGGTGCAGCGCTGGAACTCGCAGTGATCCAGCACCAACCGCGACAAATCGGCGTCGGTGAAGTCCACACCAATGAAGCGCAGCGGCAAGCCGTGATGATCAATCGCCGCCTGAACGTCCTCACGGGCCAATAGGCCGCCTTCTATTTCGTGGTGCGTTTGTCCTTCGCTCATGCTTGCCTCCTGTCCTTTTTATCTGGCGCGGGCAGTCTATCGTCACCTCGCGTAGGACCGCAGACAAAAAAACCGGCAGAAGCCGGCTTTTTTGTTGTCATCCTGTTCCTACTTGATCGCGGAGCCGGCCACAGCGGCGCCGTGGTCACGACGCTTGTTCTTGATGCCGTAGCAGACCCACATGAATGCAACCCACACCGGAATCGCATACACCGAGATCTGGATCCCCGGGATCAACAGCATCACGCCGAGGATGAACACCACGAACGCCAGGCATACGTAGTTCCCGTACGGGTACCACAACGCCTTGAACAGCGGCGTCTGCCGGGTTTTGTCCATGTGCTGGCGGAACTTGAAGTGCGAGAAGCTGATCATTGCCCAGTTGATCACCAGCGTCGCGACCACCAGTGACATCAACAGCTCAAGGGCGCTATGCGGAATCAGGTAGTTCAGCAGCACGGCGATCAGCGTCACTGCGGCCGAAGCCAGGATCGATCGCACAGGCACACCGCGCTTGTCGATCTTCGCCAGGGCTTTCGGCGCATCGCCCTGCTCGGCCATGCCCAGCAGCATGCGGCTGTTGCAGTAGGTGCCGCTGTTGTACACCGACAATGCCGCGGTCAGGACCACGAAGTTGAGGATGTGCGCGGCGGTGTTGCTGCCAAGCATCGAGAACACTTGTACGAACGGGCTGCCGCTGTAGGAGTCGCCGGAGGCGTTCAGGGTCGCCAGCAGGCTGTCCCATGGCGTCAGCGACAGCAGAATGACCAGCGCACCGATGTAGAAAATCAGGATCCGGTAGATCACCTGGTTGATGGCTTTGGGGATCACGGTTTTCGGCTTGTCGGCTTCTGCCGCGGTGAAACCGAGCATTTCCAGGCCGCCGAAGGAGAACATGATAATCGCCATGGCCATCACCAGACCGCTGACGCCGTTCGGGAAGAAGCCGCCGTGGGACCACAGGTTGGTCACCGAAGCTTGCGGACCGCCGTTGCCGCTGACCAGCAGGTAGCTGCCGAGGGCAATCATGCCGACGATGGCCACGACCTTGATGATCGCAAACCAGAACTCGGCCTCGCCAAAGACTTTGACGTTGGCCAGGTTGATCAGGTTGATCAGCACGAAGAACCCGGCGGCCGAGACCCAGGTCGGGATGTCCGGCGCCCAGTAGTGGATGTATTTGCCGACCGCGGTCAGCTCCGACATGCCCACCAGGATGTACAGGATCCAGCAGTTCCAGCCCGACAGGAAGCCGGCGAAACCGCCCCAGTACTTGTGCGCGAAGTGGCTGAAGGAACCGGCCACCGGCTCCTCGACAATCATTTCGCCGAGCTGGCGCATGATCATGAAAGCAATGAAGCCGCAGATGGCGTAGCCGAGGATCATCGACGGGCCAGCGGATTTCAGGACGCCGGCCGAGCCGAGGAACAGTCCGGTACCGATCGCGCCACCGAGGGCGATCAGTTGAATATGGCGATTTTTCAGGCCGCGCTTCAGCTCGCCTGAATGCGAGTTTTGTCCACTCATGAAAAGGGTCTCACGCAAGGTTTGATGATGTTCGTTAGACGTTGCTGCTCGGTTACGGCTTCAAGCAGCGCCGATCAAACCCCAGCGCAGGCACCGGGAGTCCAGCGTTTTTACAACGGTCATGCGTCACCTGTTTGTTTTTATCTGTGACGAAATCGGACCCGACACGCTCGTGACGTGGCGGAGTGAACAAGGCGGATAACCTTGAGGTTTGCGCAGATGCGCAGGAGGTCACAGTTAAAACGCGGCGCATTGTACACCTGTAACCCCCTGCTGCCAGACACCGTTGGATCAACGTGTCGTTTGCCGGGATTGCCTGTGTCCGCCCCGAGGGTCTCGGGCGGCTGCAAAAATTGAGTCAGACCTTTGCAGGTCCTGGACGGAGGCGGTAGAAAAATCGCCCGTTGGTGAGAGATGAAGATGAGTCACGGCGTACATTGCGCCTCCTTCTTGTTATGCACCTGCACGACAGGCATGGGGCGCATCTGATCCTTGATGAGGCTTTGAAACAAGCGGGCCAGAGGGCTGTGAAGGGTGCGCAATGGCAAGCGGATGGAAGTATTTCCTTACAGTATCTGGAGAATCCCGATTCCAAAGGAGTGAGGAGTAGATTTCGTAAGATTTTCGTTACGGGGCGTAACGCTGGTTTTCCGGTCCGAGTCCAGTGGAGTTGCCACTGGCGCTATCGCGAGCAAGCTCGCTCCCACAGGTTTAGTGGGTGTATGCAAAATTTGGAGTTGCCTGCTCCCACAGGATTAATGGGTGTATGCAGAACTCGGGTCATCTGCTCTCAAAGGGTTCACAGGTGTACGCACAATTCGGGATCAGCCACAATCACTGTGGGAGCGAGCTTGGTCCGGGCGGCGTTCCGACGAAGGCGTCAGTACAGGCACCACCTCACCCAATGAAAGCAGCAAAAAAAAACGCCAACCCGAAGGTTGGCGTTTTTCATGAAGCGCTTACCGATTACTCAGGCTTGCGACGACCAAAGCCCGGACGCTGGCCGGAGCCGGCTGGGGCGCCGCGGCGTTTGCCCGATGGCGCGTCCTTGTCGACCAGGACGATCCCTGGGCGTTTCTTCGGCGCTGGCTTGGCCGGGCGCTTGGTGTCGGACGGACGGTCCGCCACTGGCGTGCCGCGTGCCGAATCACCACGAGGTTCACCACGACCTGCCGGGGCGCCGCGATCACTGCGACCACCGCTTGGTGCACCGCGGCCTTCACCGCGTTCGGTGCGACCGTTGGCCGGACGCGGCGTGCGTGGACCGCGCTCGCCGTCCGCACGGGGTGCTGCTGGCTTGCGGGCCGGACGCTCGCCTTCGATTTGCGGTTCACGGGAGTCACGCGGCGTAGCAGCGGTCTGGTTACCGATGGCTGGACGCAACGAACGCACGCGCTCGGTCTTGCCCATCGGACGCGACGATTTACGCTGCATGCGATCGAGCTTGTCTTTGCTCTTGGCGTTCATCTGCGGCATGGCCACCGGCGTCAGGCCTACTTCAGCACTCAGAATGTCGACTTCGTACTGGCTCATTTCGCGCCAGCGACCCATCGGCAGGTCGGAATTGAGGAACACCGGACCGAAACGCACGCGCTTCAGACGACTGACCACCAGGCCCTGGGATTCCCACAGGCGACGGACTTCGCGGTTGCGACCTTCCATGACCACGCAGTGGTACCAGTGGTTGAAACCTTCGCCGCCGGGCGCCTGCTTGATGTCGGTGAACTTGGCCGGGCCGTCTTCGAGGACGACGCCTGCCTTCAAGCGCTCGATCATCTCATCATCGACTTCGCCACGCACACGGACTGCGTATTCACGGTCCATTTCGTAGGAAGGGTGCATCAGGCGGTTGGCCAGCTCACCGTCGGTGGTGAACATCAGCAGACCGGTGGTGTTGATGTCCAGGCGGCCGATGTTGATCCAGCGCCCTTCTTTCGGGCGCGGCATCTTGTCGAACACGGTCGGACGGCCTTCCGGGTCGAGGCGGGTGCAGATTTCGCCGTCGGGCTTGTTGTACATGATCACGCGGCGTACCGACTCGGCGGCTTCTTCGCGCTTGATCACCTTGCCATCGATGGTAATGGCGTCGTGCATGTCGACACGCAGGCCGAGGGTGGCGTCTTTGCCATTGACCTTGATGCGGCCGTGGCTGATCCAGGCTTCTACGTCACGGCGCGAGCCGACGCCGATACGGGCGAGGACTTTCTGCAGCTTTTCGCCTGCAGGGCCGATTTCCTGGTCGTCTTTCTGGTCTTTGATACTCATCTGGGCACCTCCCGGTGTGGTCTGTTCAGGCAGCCCTGAAGTGAGGGGCCTGAAGCGTTGAAAGCTGGGTACTCGGGCGAAGGGATCGCCGGAGGGTCGCGAATCATACGCTCATGCGGGCGCTCGCGCATCAGAGACTAGTCGACGCAGGCCAGATTATTTGTTTTTCCGCCGACCGGTGGCGCCGAGCCTGATCAACCGCAGCGCCGCCTCAGCCAGCACCGTGCGCTTGTCGACCTTGTCGAGTTTCTTCCAGGCCTTGATCTCGCGCTTGCTGCGGCCGCAGCCGATGCAGATGTCGTCGGTGAATTTGCAGAGGCTGATGCAGGGGTCTTTGGTAGAACTCATTACCAACTCCGGAACACATAATCCCTGTGGGAGCGAGCTTGCTCGCGATGAGGGAGTGTCAATCGACATCATTGTTGACTGACCCACCGCTATCGCGAGCAAGCTCGCTCCTACAGTAGGTCTCAACGGCCCGCAGATTCGAGTCAGTCGTCGAATTCGCGGCGTTCGGCCTCGATTGCTTCGGCGAGGGCTCGGGCTTCGGCTTCTTCGTCGCTCAACTCCGGTTCGGGTTTGTGCTGCTCTAGAGCAGCGACGGCGGCCAAAAGTTTTTCGCGAGCTTCGGCGACGCCAAGCACATCGTCTTCCTGCTCTTCTTCCTGCTCTAGTTCCGCCTCTTCTTCGTCTGTGGCTTCAGGCTCGACCTGAAGTTCAACTTCGATCTGAGGCTCAGGCTCAGGCTGTTCCAAAACCTCTTCAGTCTCAGTCACCGCCCCATCGCGCAGGATGTCGTCGAAATCAGTCTTGAGCCCCTCCTCCATTGTGTCCAGCTCCTGCAACAGCGTATGGAAACTGGTTTCTTCCTTCGGCTCTTCCGGCTCGGCACTGGCATCCGCCAGTTCTTGCAGCCCGGCCGGCACCGGTGCGTCGTCGAAATCCAGTACCGGATCGGGTTCAAGCTCGCGCAGCTCGGCCAGCGGCGGCAGATCGTCGAGGTTCTTCAGGTTGAAGTGATCGAGGAAGATTTTGGTGGTGGCGAACATCGCCGGTTTGCCGGGCACTTCGCGATAGCCGACGATGCGGATCCACTCGCGCTCCAGCAGGGTCTTGACGATGTGAGTGTTGACCGCCACACCCCGTACGTCTTCGATCTCGCCACGGGTGATCGGCTGGCGATAGGCGATCAGGGCCATGGTTTCGAGCATGGCGCGGGAATAGCGTTGCGGCCGCTCTTCCCACAGACGTCCTACCCATGGCGAGAACTTTTCGCGGATCTGCAGGCGATACCCGGAGGCGACTTCCTTCAGCTCGAAGGCGCGGCCGTCGCAGGACTTGGCCAGAATCGTCAGCGCTTTCTTGAAGACCGGCGGCTCGGGGCGTTCACCCTCTTCGAAAAGTTCGAACAGGCGTTCAAGCGATTGCGGTTTCCCCGAGGCCAACAGAAAGGCCTCAAGCAGTGGCGCGAGCTCGCGGGGTTCACTCAGGTTCATGATTCAACTCGTTATTCGGCTCGGGCCCGGACGTGGATCGCCGCGAACGGTTCATTCTGCACCAGCTCGACCAGGGATTCCTTGACCAGTTCGAGGATCGCCATAAAGGTCACCACCACCCCCAGGCGCCCTTCTTCAGCGGTGAACAGTTCGACAAATGGCACGAAACCGCCGCCCTTGAGCCGTTCCAGCACATCGCTCATGCGTTCGCGGGTGGACAATGCCTCGCGGCTGACCTGGTGGCTTTCGAACATGTCACCCCGACGCAGGACCTCGGCCATGGACATCAGCAGCTCCTCCAGGCTCACGTCCGGCAACAGCTTGCGCGCCCGGGCCTCAGGGGCGTCGAGCTTGGGCACCACCACGTCACGGCCAACGCGACTCAAGCCATCGATGCCTTCAGCGGCCGCCTTGAAGCGTTCGTACTCCTGCAAGCGCCGGATCAGTTCGGCGCGCGGGTCGTCTTCTTCGTCTTCGATGGTTTCGGCACGGGGCAGCAACATCCGCGACTTGATTTCGGCCAGCATCGCGGCCATCACCAGGTATTCCGCGGCCAGTTCCAGGCGCACCGACTGCATCAGTTCGACATAACCCATGTACTGACGGGTAATTTCCGCCACCGGGATGTCGAGGATGTTGATGTTCTGTTTGCGGATCAGATACAGCAGCAGGTCAAGGGGGCCTTCGAAGGCTTCGAGAAAAACCTCGAGCGCGTCCGGCGGGATATACAGGTCCAGCGGCATTTCCATGACCGCCTGGCCATAGACCATCGCGAAGGGCAGCTCTTGCTGGGCTTCGGCCTGACTGTCGACGGGTTCTACTGCGGACATCTAGGCCTCGGCCATGAATGGCGTGGGGTCGCCACAACCGACGCGGATCACTTCGGGCTCGCCATCAGCGAGGTTGATCACGGTGGACGCCTTGATCCCGCCGAAACCGCCGTCGATGATCAGGTCGACCTGATGCTCGAGCAACTGGCGCATTTCGTAAGGATCGCTCATCGGGTCGGTGTCGCCGGGCATGATCAGGGTCACGCTCATCAACGGTTCGCCGAGTTCTTCCAGCAGCGCCAGGGCAATCGGATGGGCCGGCACGCGCAGGCCGATGGTGCGTTTTTTCGGATGCAACAGCAGGCGCGGGACTTCGCGGGTGGCGTTGAGGATGAAGGTATAGGGGCCTGGCAGATGCGCCTTGAGCAGGCGGAAGGTGCCGGTGTCGATCTTGGCGAACAACCCCAGTTGCGACAGGTCACTGCAAATCAGCGCAAAGTTGTGCTTTTCATCCAGTTGACGCAAGCGGCGCACGCGTTCCACGGCGTTCTTGTCACCGATCTGGCAACCAATGGCGTAGGACGAGTCTGTGGGGTAAATCACCACCCCGCCGCTGCGGATGATCTCGACAGCCTGTTTGATCAGGCGCGCTTGCGGGTTTTCCGGATGAATCTGGAAAAATTGACTCACATTCTCTACCTGTTCAGACGGCGGCAATAATTGGGTCATGTTTGAATCGACACCACAATGGCGGCAGATCCTCCGGGAGCGGGCGGTATTCACCGATCTCGGACCAGCCTCCAGGGCCATGAAAATCACTGCCGGCGCTGACCAGCAGACCGAACTCACGGGCAAGAATCGCCAGGCTGCCCACTTGCTCGGCGGGCTGATGGCCATTGACCACTTCGATCGCGTGGCCCCCTGCTTGAATATAGTCGGCAATCAGCCGGCGACGTTTGCTGCGAGTGAAATCGTAATGCCAGGGATGCGCCAGGCTGACCCAGGCTTGCGCCGCGCGCAGGGTTTCGACGGTGTCCTCCAGGGTCGGCCAGTGTTGCTTGACGTCCCCCAGCTTGCCGGCGCCCAGCCATTTGCGGAACGCCTCGGCGCGATCCTTGACGTAACCCTCGCGCACCATCCAGTCGGCGAAATGCGGACGGGCCGGCGCGTTGCCGCTGTCGCCCAGTTCCTGCTGAATGGCCCGGGCACCTTCCAGCGCGCCCGGCATGCCTTTCAACGCCAACTTGCGGCTTATTTCTTCGGACCGTAGCCAGCGGCCATCGTGCAATCTTGCAATCGCCTCGACCAACGGTGGTGCATTCACATCAAATCCGTAGCCCAACACATGGATGGTCGCGCCGCCCCAGGTGCAGGACAATTCGACGCCATTGACCAGTTGCATGCCCAGCGCGAACGCCGCGCTGCGGGCCTCATCAAGGCCTTCGAGGGTGTCGTGATCGGTCAAGGCCAGGACTCGCACGCCTTTTTCGAACGCACGCGCAACCAGAACCGCAGGCGCCAAGGCGCCATCGGAGGCCGTGCTGTGGCAGTGCAAATCAACATTCACGGGGATGTATTACCTCAAATCAGCTGGCGCTATCGCGCGCCCATATGTTTGTTATTATGCCGCCACATCCTGCTTCTGGCTGCCACTGTGAAACAATTCATCGATTTCATCCCGCTCCTGCTGTTCTTCATTGTGTTCAAGATCGATCCACGGGTCGTCGACATTGCCGGTCACGAGGTCACTGTAGGCGGTATCTACAGCGCCACCGCGATGCTGATCGTCAGCTCCCTGGTGGTCTACGGCGCCCTCTATATCAAGCAGCGCAAGCTGGAGAAGAGCCAGTGGCTGACCCTCATCGCCTGCCTGGTCTTCGGCAGCCTGACCCTGGCGTTCCACAGCGAGACCTTCCTGAAATGGAAAGCCCCGGTAGTCAACTGGCTGTTTGCCCTGGCGTTCATCGGCAGCCACTTCGTCGGTGATCAATTGTTGATCAAACGCATCATGGGCCACGCGCTGACATTGCCAGAGCCGGTCTGGACCCGTTTGAACGTCGCCTGGATCGGGTTTTTCCTGTTCTGCGGTGCCGCCAATCTGTTCGTCGCCTTCACGTTCCAGGAATACTGGGTCGACTTCAAGGTCTTCGGCAGCCTGGGCCTGACCCTGCTGTTCCTGATCGCTCAGGGTATTTACCTGTCCCGCCATCTGCACGACGCCGAAACCACAACGCCAAAAACCGAGGACTGACATGCTTTACGCAATCATTGCCACAGACGTCGCCAACTCCCTGGAAGCCCGCCTGGCCGCACGGCCTGCCCACCTTGAGCGCCTGCAAGTGCTCAAAGGCGAAGGCCGCATCGTACTGGCCGGCCCGCACCCGGCCGTCGACAGCAATGATCCGGGGGCCGCGGGTTTCACCGGCAGCCTGATCGTCGCCGAATTCGATTCCCTGAGCGCCGCCCAGGCCTGGGCCGACGCCGATCCGTATATCGCCGCAGGCGTCTACGCCAATGTTGCGGTCAAGCCGTTCAAGCAAGTCCTCCCGTAATACCCCCTCGCGATGAACCTTATCGGTTCATCGCGCTCTCAACGCTCATTATTCTCGTTCACTGGCCGACAACCTGCCCAATCCCCGTATTGGAACCAGGCGTCGCGATGCGCAGAGGGGGCGTTGTGTCTGATGGTGGCAGCTGCCAACAGTCCGCTGCCGCGTCTATTGACCGACCCGGCAACAAGGGTTCGTCCTCGGAGCGGGAGTTGCACTATTGACCCTGCTCTGCGGTATCTTCGCCAGTGGTGCAAGCAGAATACGTCGGCAATGGCTAAATTGAGTGATTCATGAGCGAGTTGTTATTAATTGATGATGACCAGGAGCTGTGTGAGCTCCTGAGCAGTTGGCTGAGCCAGGAAGGCTTCCACGTCCGCGCCTGCCACGATGGCCGCAGCGCCCGTCGCGCGCTGGCTGAAACCTCGCCGGCGGCCGTGGTGCTGGACGTGATGCTGCCGGATGGCAGCGGCCTGGAATTGCTCAAGCAACTGCGCAGCGATCATCCGGACTTGCCGGTGCTGATGCTCTCGGCCCGGGGCGAGCCGCTGGATCGCATCCTCGGCCTGGAACTCGGTGCCGACGATTACCTGGCCAAACCCTGCGATCCACGGGAACTGACAGCGCGCTTGCGTGCCGTTTTGCGCCGCAGCCATCCGACGGCAGTGTCCAGCCAGCTTGAACTGGGCGACCTGTGTTTCAGCCCGGTGCGCGGCGTGGTCAGCATCGATCAACAGGAATTCACCCTCACCGTTTCCGAAAGCCGCCTGCTTGAAGCGCTGCTCAAGCAACCCGGTGAACCGCTGGACAAACAGGATCTGGCGCAGATCGCCCTCGGCCGCAAACTGACCCTGTACGACCGCAGCCTGGACATGCACATCAGCAATCTGCGCAAAAAAATCGGCCCGCATCCCGATGGCCGGCCGCGCATCGTTGCCCTGCGCAGCCGTGGTTACTACTACAGCCTCTGAACCCGAACGCGATCCCATTTGTGATCGGCCAAACGCCGCGGTTCCCTACGGGATCTGCCAAACACCGCGGCCCCCTATGGGATCTGCCAAACACCGCGGTCCCTGTAGGAGCTGCCGAAGGCTGCGATCTTTTGATCTTGCTTTTCGGCGGCTTTGAAAAGATCAAGATCAAAAGATCGCAGCCTTCGGCAGCTCCTACGGGGAGGCGTGATAGTTAGCGGGCAACGTGGTTTGTCAGCAAGGTACAAAATCGTCTTTACCCAAGCTTTACGCTCCGCTGACCGCCGCTGACCTTGATCTGCGTAATCTGCACTCATCCGGAACGTACCGGGAACGAGACAAGGAGATTCACCATGCGCAAGACTCTTATCGCTCTGATGTTCGCTGCCGCCCTGCCGACCGTTGCCATGGCCATGCCTGAAGGTGCCGGCCCGATGGGTCCGATGGACGGCTCGCGCCACGGCGGCCAGATGCACGGCATGCACGGCAAAGGCCCGTACAGCCAGCTGGACCTGAGTCGCGAACAGCGCGAGCAGATCCGCAAGATCATGGGCGAGCAGATGCACGAGCGTAAGCAAGTGGTCGACAAGTACCTGGAAAAACTGTCGCCAGCCGACCAGAAAGCCATGAAAGACGAAATGGCCGCCAACCACAAGAAAGCCGAAGCCGACGTGCGTGCCCTGCTGAAACCGGATCAACAGAAGCAATTCGACGAGATCCAGAAGAAAAAGGCCGAGCGCCGCGCGGAATGGGCCGAGTTCAAGGCCTGGAAAGCTCAACAGCCGCAAAAAGCGCAATAATGCGTTAATTCCAGCCCCAACAGTTCAACACTGTTGGGGCTGATGCCACTCGGTTAAATGTGGGAGCGGGCTTGCTCGCGAAGGCGGTGTGTCAGTCAAGATCTTCTCTATCTGACACTCCGCTTTCGCGAGCAAGCTCGCTCCCACATGGATTGGGCTTGACTGACAAACATCAACAGTCGGGCTTTCTTTGTTCGAGGATTTTCTGTGCGCTCATTGTTCTGGCGTATCCTGGCCAGCTTCTGGCTGGCCATCGCTCTGGTTGCGGGGCTGTCCATTCTGCTCGGGCACATGCTCAACCAGGACGCGTGGATTCTCAGCCGCCATCCGGGTCTCAACACCCTGCCCGAACAGTGGACGCAAACCTACGAAGCCCAGGGCGAGGAAGCGGCCCAGGACATTCTGGAGCTGCGCAAGCGCCAGTATCACATTGACGTTCAGGTGCTCAACGAGAGCGGCGATCCGGTGGTGCGCGGCACCTTCCCTCGTCGCGCGGCGGCCTTCGAAGCACGGCAGAACAACGACGATCGCCGCCTGCCGTGGCGTCGTCTGACCGCTGAGTACACCAGTGAAAAAACCGGTGACACCTACCTGCTGATCTATCGGATCCCGCACCCGGAACTGGACGCCTGGCACCGCGAGAGCCTGCTCTGGCCGTTGAGTGCATTAGGTATCGCGTTAGTGGTACTGACCTTGTTCAGCCTGCTGGTGACTTTTTCGATCACCCGCCCGCTCAGCCGCTTGCGCGGTGCCGTGCATGATCTGGGGCAAACCACCTATCAACAGAACAGCCTGGTAAAACTGGCAAACCGGCGCGATGAGTTCGGCGTGCTCGCCAACGATTTCAACCGCATGGGCGCCCGCCTGCAAAGTCTGATCGGCAGCCAGCGACAACTGCTGCGCGATGTGTCCCACGAATTGCGCTCGCCCCTCGCCCGACTGCGCATTGCACTGGCCCTGGCCGAAAGGGCCAACCCCGAGGAACGGGAAAAACTCTGGCCACGCCTGACCCGTGAATGCGACCGGCTGGAAGCGCTGATCAGCGAAATCCTGGTGCTGGCGCGGGTTGATGCCGACAACGCCAGCGCCGAAGAGGTGGACCTGAATGCCTTGCTCAACACCCTGCAAAAAGATGCACAGCTCGGTTCGCCGGAGCAGAACGTGTGCCTTGAGGCCGAGCCGCAACTGAACCTCAAAGGCTGGCCGACCATGATCGAGCGCGCGGTGGACAACCTGCTGCGCAACGCCCAGCGCTTTAACCCCGTAGGGCAATCGATAGAAATGCAGGCGTCACGCCAGGGTGAGCGGATTGTGGTCAGTGTGCGTGACCATGGGCCCGGTGTGAATGCCGAGCACTTGAGCCAGTTGGGTGAGCCGTTCTATCGGGCACCGGGACAGACTGCGGCGGGGCATGGCCTGGGGTTGGCGATTGCCCGTCGTGCGGCGGAAAGGCATGGCGGGAGCCTGGTGCTGGCCAATCATCCGCAGGGTGGGTTCATTGCCAGCCTGGAATTGCCGTTGGTGCCCGGAATCGTCGTCCAACCCTGACCCCCTGTGGGAGCGAGCTTGCTCGCGATGGCGGTATTACATTCAACATCAATATTGACTGACCCACCGCTATCGCGAGCAAGCTCGCTCCCACAGTTGAACGGTGGTGTCAGGACTTGCCCGGCCAGGCGCTGACAAACTCGGCCAGATCGACCTTCTCCGCCACCCGCGGCTCTTTCTGCGGTGTGCCAAGGTAAAGAAACGCAATCACCTCTTCCCCTTCCGCCAGTCCCAACCCTTTGGCCACATGCGGCGAATACGCCAGCTCACCGGTGCGCCATACCGCGCCAATCCCTTGCGCATAGGCCGCCAGCAAAATCCCGTGCGCCGCGCAACCCGCCGCCAGCAGTTGTTCGGACTTTGGATATTTGACGTGGTCCTGCAAACGGGCGATCACCACGACTACCAGCGGCGCACGCAGCGGGCCGTTGCGCGCCTTGTCCAGCGCCGCCTCGGACACTTCGCTGTCCTGCAGCCTCGCCGCTTCGGCCAGCAACTCGCCCATCTGCTCGCGCGCCGCGCCTTCGACTGTCAAAAAGCGCCAAGGCTGCAAGTGGCCGTGGTCCGGCGCACGCATCGCGGCGGCAAACAGCACTTCTCGCTGTTCGGCGGTAGGGGCCGGATCAAGCAGTCGTGGAACGGAAACACGGTTGAGCAACGCGTCGAGAGCCTGCATCGGCCACCTCCTGAAAAAATGTTTGGCTATTCTAGCTGCAAGTGCGCAGACCCTGCCGGTTTACATGTCCTGCGCCGCAGGTAGAATGGCGCCCTTCCCTATTTCAGCCCGAGCGGACTTCATGGCGTTGCCGACCTTACGGACCATTGGTTTCATCATCGGCATCTTCCTGATCACGCTGGCCATTGCCATGGTCGTGCCCATGGCCACGCTGGTGATCTTCGAGCGCACCGGCGACCTGCCCTCGTTCCTCTGGGCGAGCATGATCACCTTTGTCGCAGGTTTAGCCCTGGTTATCCCCGGGCGTCCCGAACACGTGCACCTGCGCCCGCGGGACATGTACCTGCTGACCGTCAGCAGCTGGCTGGTGGTGTGCATTTTCGCCGCGCTGCCGTTTTTGCTGACGCAACACATCAGCTACACCGACTCGTTCTTCGAAAGCATGTCCGGCATTACCGCCACCGGCTCGACGGTGCTCAACCACCTGGACGACATGTCCCCCGGCATCCTGATGTGGCGCTCGTTGCTGCACTGGATCGGCGGCATCGGGTTTATCGGCATGGCGGTAGCGATTCTGCCACTGCTGCGCATCGGTGGCATGCGCCTGTTCCAGACCGAGTCGTCGGACCGTTCCGAAAAGGTCATGCCGCGCTCGCACATGGTGGCGCGCCTGATCGTCGCGGCCTACGTCGGCATCACCATTTTCGGCAGCCTGGCGTTCTGGTGGGCCGGGATGAGCCCGTTCGATGCGATCAACCACGCGATGTCGGCGATTTCCACCGGCGGTTTCTCCACTTCCGACCAGTCCCTGGCCAAATGGACGCAACCGGCTGTGCACTGGGTAGCCATCGTCATCATGATTCTTGGCAGCCTGCCGTTCACCTTGTACGTGGCGACCTTGCGTGGCAATCGCCAGGCCCTGATCAAGGATCAGCAGGTGCAAGGCTTGCTCGGCATGTTGCTGGTGACCTGGCTGGTGCTCGGCACCTGGTACTGGTGGACCACCCAGCTGCATTGGCTCGAGGCGCTGCGGCATGTGGCGCTGAACGTGACCTCGGTGGTGACGACGACAGGTTTCGCGCTTGGGGACTACAGCCTGTGGGGAAATTTCTCGCTGATGCTGTTCTTTTATCTGGGCTTTGTTGGCGGCTGCTCGGGCTCGACCGCTGGCGGTATCAAGATTTTCCGTTTCCAGGTCGCCTATATCCTGCTCAAGGCCAACCTTAATCAGTTGATACACCCGCGGGCGGTGATCAAACAGACGTACAACGGTCACCGCCTCGACGAAGAGATCGTCCGCTCGATCCTGACTTTTTCCTTCTTCTTCGCCATCACCATTTGCGTGATCGCCCTGCTGCTGTCGCTGCTCGGCGTGGAATGGATGACTGCCCTGACCGGCGCGGCCAGCACCGTGTCCGGTGTCGGTCCGGGGCTGGGCGAGACCATCGGCCCGGCAGGTAACTTCGCGTCCCTGCCGGACGCCGCCAAATGGATTCTCTCGTTCGGCATGTTGCTCGGCCGACTGGAGATCATTACGGTATTTGTCCTGTGTATACCGGCGTTCTGGCGTCACTGACCGGGTTCGGCGTTGCCATCAGCCGCATCCGGTACTCGCCGGGGGTAGCATCGAACCAGCGTCGAAAAGCGCGGAAGAAGTTGCTCGGATCGGCGAACCCCAACAGGTAGGCAATCTCCAGCAGGGTCATGCCCGGTTGCGCCAGATACTGCTCCGCCAGTTCGCGCCGGGTGTCGTCCAACAGCGTCTGAAAACTCGTGCCCTCTTCCTGCAGGCGTCGCTGCAAGGTCCGTTGCGACAGGTGCAGCGTCTGCGCCACGGTGTCGCGCTTGGGTTCGCCCTGGGGCAGCAACCGGCACAACACCTGCCGCGCCTTGTGGGTCACCCGGCTTTCAGAGAACCGCGCCAGGTATTCGCCGGCAAACCGGTCATGCAGCAGCGCCATCGCCTCGTTGGCCGTAGGCAGCGGCGCTTCCATATCGGCGCACTCGAAGATCAAGGCGTCATACGGCGCGTTGAATACCATCGGCGCGTGGAAGGCTTGTTTATAGGGTACGAGATCGATGGGCTCATCGCCCTGCAACAGCACCTTGCGCGGCTGCAGGATTCGCCCGGTCAACCAGCCACACAGCGCCAGGGCACAGGCCAATGAAGCTTCGGCGCTCTGCCGGGTGGGCGGCAGATGGTCGCCATGGACCGTCAGGATCAGCGCGTAACCCTCATCCAGCAACCGGAAACTCAGGTCGGCGCTTTCGGCGATGATCCGCTGATAACGCACCAGCCGCCGAAAACCTTCGGCCAAGGTCTGGCTGGACATCAGGGCATAGCCCGCCACGTGGAAGGAGGCCGGTCGCACCACCTTGCCCATGTTCAGGCCAATCGCCGGGTTGCCGGACAGCTCGACCGCACGCTGCCACAGGCGTGTCATGGAATCTTGCGGGAAGCGCGCGTCCGGATCATCCAGCGCCGCGTAGTCGAGTCCCAGCTGCTTGAACAGAACCCGGCAATCCAGGCCGTCCATTTCCAGTGCCTTGACAATCCCCATTGCCCAGCTTGCAGATGTCGTTCGTTCGCTCATGGCGTTTTCTTACATGATGAGCCGCATGCAACGGCCGGTTTTCCGAAGGATACTAAAGTGGCGCCCATTGTCAGTGGCTGATGCCATTGTTCACTCTAGACTTAAATAAGCTAGCCGCAGAACAACTTGCAGCCAGAACAACAACCACAGAGATCGCAGTCGTGGAAAACATCAGACGATTCAACAGTTTCGCTGAGTTTTACCCGTACTACCTCAGCGAACACAGCAACAGTACCTGCCGACGACTGCACTTTATCGGCACCACGCTGGTGATCTTCATCCTGGCCCTGACCCTCGGCACAGGCGCCTGGCTGATGTTGCTGGCCGTGCCGCTGGCGGGTTACAGCTTCGCCTGGATCGGGCATTTCTTCTTCGAAAAAAACCGTCCTGCGACCTTCCAGCACCCGCTTTACAGCCTGCTCGGCGATTTCGTCATGTACCGGGATATGATCCTGGGTCGCGTGCCGTTCTAGGGGCAATCAGTCAACAGAGGACAGCCGATGAATGCCAACGCCCGTTTCACCCACATGAAGGACGGCACGCAGGAAGACTGGGCGATCATCGCCGCAGACTTCAGTGCCTACGCCCGACAACTGCCGACGCGGATTGTGGCGCACCTGAAATTGCTGGAGGGTGACTTCGGCGGCTTCCCGGTGGATCGCCTGACCCACTCCCTGCAAACCGCCACCCGCGCCTGGCGCGATGGTCGCGACGAAGAATACGTGGTCTGTGCCCTGCTTCACGACATCGGTGACACCCTGGGTTCCTACAACCATCCGGACATTGCCGCGGCGATCCTCAAGCCGTTCGTCAGCGCCGAGAATCTGTGGATGGTGGAAAAGCACGGGATTTTCCAGGGTTATTACTTCTTCCATCACCTGGGCATGGATCGGCATTTGCGCGAGCAATTCAGCGGGCATCCGCAGTACCAGGCGACGATCGAATTTTGCGCCAAATATGATGCGGCGGCGTTTGATCCGTCGTACGACACGCTGCCGTTGAGTTTCTTCGAGCCGATGATGGAGCGGTTGTTTGCGCAGCCGAAGAATTCGATTTACAAGGCGGCGATGCAAGAGTATTCGCCAGCCTGATGGATCTGGAGTGTTCGGGCTGGCCCCATCGCGAGCAAGCTCGCTCCCACAGTGAGCGAGGTGAACTCAAAATTTGTGAACGCCAGAAAACCCTGTGGGAGCGAGCTTGCTCGCGATGGGGCCAGCCTGGACACCCTGACTTTCAGGCCGGCTCCGCGATCTTCACCGCCTTCAACTGCGCCTCCCGCGCCTGGGCATCCGCCAACCGATACAACTCGATCGAGCCATCCCAATGCTCGATCAACGCCGTGCACGACTCCACCCAATCCCCGCAATTGAGGTAATCCACCTCGCCCACCTTGCGAATCTCGGCATGGTGAATGTGCCCGCACACCACGCCCTGCAGTCCGCGCTTGACGCATTCGTGGGCAATGGCTTCTTCAAAATCGCTGATGAAGCTGACCGCTGTCTTCACCTTGTGCTTGAGATACGCCGACAACGACCAGTAGCCATAGCCATAACGGGCGCGCCAATGATTGAGCCAGCGGTTGAGGGTCAGGGTGAATTCGTAGGCCGAATCGCCGAGAAAGGCCAGCCAGCGGTGGTACCGGGTGATCACGTCGAACTGGTCGCCATGGATCACCAGCAAATGACGGCCATCGGCGGTGACGTGCACGGCTTCGTCCACCAACCGGATGTTGCCCAGGATCAGCTTCGAGTAACGGCGCAGGAACTCGTCATGGTTGCCGGTGACGTAAATCACCTCGGTGCCGCGCTTGCTCATGGTCAACAAACGACGAATCACATTGGTGTGCGCCTGGGGCCAGTACATGCCGCCGCGCAGTTTCCAGCCGTCGATGATGTCGCCGACCAGGTAGATCTTGTCCGCATGGTAGCCCTTGAGAAACTGCGACAGGTGTTCGGCCTGGCAATCCCGGGTGCCCAGATGTACATCGGAAATCCACAAGGTCCGCACACGTTGCTTGCGACTGGGTTTGGCGAACTCGGCGCTGGTCATGGGCAACCCTCTGCGATTGTTTGGGCAAGCTTGCGCCGGCCGGATTAATTGCCCATGACAGTGGCAAGTCAGTCCCGTGACAGCGCTCGCGCATGCCCTCGGTGTAGACTGGCAACCTGATTCGGGAGACCTGCGATGAGACCGATCCTCACGCTACGCCAGTACAGCGACGAGCTGATCGTCCACAGCCACGACCACGCGCAACTGGTGTTCGGGCTGTCGGGCGCGCTGGATTTCGAGGTCGACGGACGCGGCAGCCAGGTGGTCCGGCAGAGTTTCGTGGTGGTGCCGTCCGGTTTTCACCATGCCTGTGGCAGCGCCAATGGCAGCCGTTGCCTGGTGCTGGATGTGCCAGGCGATGAGTGGGTCTTGCAGTCACTGGGCGATCACGCGCAAGCCAGCCGTCGTTTGCTCGACAACGCCGGGCGCCTGCCGCTGGATGCCGGCCAAAGCCAACTGGTGAACTGGCTGGCGGCCAGTCAGGTCAGTGATCCTGTCATCGCGCAACAGGGTGCGGTGCTGTTGCTGGCCAGCCTCAACCATGCCAAACCGCAGGTCATGGGCGGTCGGCGCCTGCCCTATGCGGCGCTCAATGCTCATATTGATCAGTATGCAGCCTACCCGCTGCAAGTCGCTGACCTGGCGCGTATCGCCGGATTGTCCAGCGCCCGGTTGCATGCGCGGTTCGTTGCCGAATGCGGGCAGACCCCGATGGACTATATCCGTAGCCGACGATTGCACATGGCCGTGGGTATGCTGCGGGATTCGGCGTTGCCCATCGGCGAGATTGCCAGTCGGGTCGGCTACAGCTCGCAGAGCGCCTTCGCGGCCGCGGTGTTGCGCGAATTTGGCGCTTCGCCTGGCAGATTGCGGCGCGAGGCTGGCGACAAAAAACGATAGTTTGCCGACAGACATAACTGGGGTTATCACGGTTCAATGCAGGAGCTGCCGAAAGCTGCGATCTTTTGGTCTTGATCTTGATCTTTTCAAGATCGCTGAGAAGCAAGATCAAAAGATCGCAGCCTGCGGCAGCTCCTACAGGGGGCCGCGTTCACGTTGGTGAGCGTTGTCCGGCAGATTCGATACGCTCATCAAGGATTGCAATGACTCCCCGTACCGCCCTTGGCGCCCTGCATATCGGCGCACTGATGTTTGGCCTGACCGGTGTGTTCGGCAAACTCGCCGCCGCCTCCCCCGCCGTCATCGTTTTCGGGCGTGCCGCGTTTGCCGTGCTGGCGTTGGCGTTTTTTGCGCGGTTCGCCAGCCCTACTCGCTGGCGCAAGCTCGAGGCCGTGGACTGGCGCCGGTTATTGCTCAGCGGCTTGCTGCTGGCCGGGCATTGGGTCAGTTTTTTCATTGCAGTGAAGGTGGCCGGCGTGGCGATCGCGACCCTGGGCTTTGCCAGTTTCCCGGCGTTTACCGTGATCCTCGAAGGGCTGATCTTCCGCGAGCGGATTCGCGCCAACGAAATCCTGCTGGTGGTGCTGGTGAGCGTCGGGCTGGTGCTGGTCACGCCGGACTTCGATCTGGCCAGCGGCGCCACCACCGGCCTGCTGTGGGCGGTGGCTTCCGGCTTGCTGTTCGCCCTGCTGTCGTTGACCAACCGCGCCAGCTCCGGGCGCATCCCGCCGGTGCAGGCGGCGCTGTGTCAGAACGTGGTGGTCGCGCTGTGCCTGCTGCCGGTGGCGGCGCCGCAGTTGAGTGAGGTGCGCGCCCTCGACTGGCTGTGGATCGGTCTGCTTGGGGTGTTCTGCACTGGCATCGCTCACAGCCTGTTCGTCGCCAGCCTGGCGGTCATCAAGGCGCGAACCGCCGCGGTGGTGTTCGCCCTGGAGCCGGTTTACGGGATCACCATGGCCTGGCTGCTGTTCGATGAAAACCCGACGCTGCGCATGCTGTTCGGCGGTGCCTTGATCATTGTCGCGATCGTTGCGTCCAGCCGGCTCTCGGGCGGCTCAAACAAAAAGACCGTTGCGGCACAAGCCCCGTCTCACTGAGGCCGGTCGTTGTGCCCCAGGTCGCGGTCCGGATCGATCCGGTCGCGGACCCGCTGCTTGAGCACCTTGGCCTCGGGGAAACCGCCGTCGGTCTTGCGCTCCCAGATCTGCACCTCGTCACAGAAAATGTGAAAGACCCCGCCGGTGCCGGGCACCAGGGACACTTTGCCCAGGTCGTCGCCAAAGGTACTGAGCAGTTCCTGGGCCAGCCAGGCCGCACGCAACAGCCATTGGCATTGCGTGCAATAAGTGATGACGATTTCCGGTTTATGCGCGGTCATGATGGGCGGGATTCCTGAGTCGGCGTGGTGGCCATGATAACCACCTTCATGGCCTCACACATCGCAAACTCAAACACTAGATCACCAGTGAAAACTGTATTTTTGAACACTCCGATCAAATGTGGGAGCGGGCTTGCTCGCGAAGCAGACGACGCGGTTTGTCAGAAAAACCGAGTCATCGTTCTTCGCGAGCAAGCCCGCTCCCACATTTGATTTTGCACGGCAATCCTAGCGGATGCCGGCCAACAAACTCCGGGCGGTCTGTTTGAGTGGCTCGTCGCCGTCCTTGAGCAGCTCGTTGAGCAGTTCGATGGCGCTGTCCAGGTCGCCGTCATCGATGCAGGTCTGGGCCTGTTCCAGCTTGCCTGCATTGCTCGATTCGGACGGCTCAAGATCCTCGGCACTCAACGGTTCAAGCTCCAATGACAAGCCGGCATCAGCGAATTCGTCGAGAAAGTCGTCATCCAGAGGCTGTGCGTCAGGTTCGGCCACCCACTCGAACGCAGGTTCGTCCAGCGTCGGCTCCTCAGGCATTTCGAACACATCGGGCAAGACGTGCAGATTCGAGGTGAATTCAGGCTCGTGGGTGCGTGACGCCACATTCGGGGATGCGGCGGCGGGCGGCGAATTGTCGAAGGGGCTGATCAGGTCCCAGTTCGAATCCATCGACAGGTCATCCAGGTTCAACTGGAACTCATCGCTGTCGGCGGCTGCCTGGGGCTGTGCAACCGCGGGCGGCGTGATGGACGGTGCGATGGCCAAGGCGGCGACAGTGCCCAGTTTCGGATAACGGTCACGAATCTCCTGAAGCTTCTGCGGGTCGAATCCAGCGTCACGCAGGCTGTTTTCCTGCGCTTCATAGGCGGACACGTCACCCTGTTTGCCTAGAACTTCCAGCAGCTGCACGGCCAGATCGGTACGGTTCGGCTCCTTGAACAACGCCTCCCTCAACACACCGGCCGCCTCGGAAAAACGGCCATAGGCCAGATAAATGCCGACCCCTTCGAGCACATCGCCCGCCGACGACTCTTCGCCTTGGCCGGATGCCGGAGCAGGCGGCTGCACTTCCCGATCCAGCACCGGCTCGTGCCGTGACGGCAACATGGCTAACGGCTCAGGGACTGCCTGAACCTGCTGTCGCTGACGGCGAACGAACAATCCGAGCAACGCCAGGGCCACCAGCAACAGCACCCCGTAGATCAGCGGCCAGTGAGTCGTCTCGATTTTTTCAGCAACAACCGGCGCTGGCGCCGCGACGTCTGGCGCAACAGGCTCCACCGCAGCCTGTGTGACTTGCGCCAATTGAGTCTGCAACTCGGTGACCTGTTTTTTCTGGCCGGCAATGTGCTCGTTTTGAGCCTGCAATTGTGCATTCAGCTCATCGATCGTGGTTTGCAACGCCTGGTTCTTCAGGACGCTGACGGCCAGTTGCTCGGCAACAGGATCAGTGACAGGCGCGGCAGCAGGTTGATCGACGGGCGGGGTGGGCGGCTTTTTGCTCTTCACCGCAGGTGGTACTGCAACGGCCGGCTCCACGCTCGGGAATGCGGACGATTGCGTGCTGGCAACCGGTTCGTCAGCCACCGGAACAATCCCCGGTGAGCCCGGCGGGTCGATCAATACCGTGTACTCGCGCAGCACGCGTCCGTTGGGCTGATTGAGCTGCACAAGGAAATTGAGGAAGGGTTCATTGACCGGTTTGTTGGAGCTCACTCGGATCAGCCTGCGGTTGCCGCGCAGGATCGGCGTGAACTTCAGATCGTTGAGGAAGAACACCCGATCAACGCCGGCGCGGCTGAATTCTTCTGCCGTCGCGAGGCTGACCGACAACTCGCCCTCCTCCAGACCCGCGGCGTCCATCAGGGCGATATCGGCCCGCAGCGGTTGATTCAGCGCCGAATGCAGGGTGATTTCACCCAAGCCCAGCGCGGGCGCCAATGCCGAGTAGGAAACAGCACCAACGACCAGAAGCAGCCTGGCGCAACACCGCAATACCACGTGCAAACTCTCGAGCATGAGCATCCCTTGGATAACCGGAACCAACCTTGTACGTGTTCGCACATCCGGTACGAACACGATATTGCCGACTAGTTCTTTATAGTCTGCCCAACGGGGTATCTCAAAAGTCCGGCACGCGGTTATGCCTCAAGACTTTTCCAGGTTGGCCAGTATGTGTCCGTGGACCCGCATACAGATTTTCAGATCCGCTTCATCAACGCCATCGAACAGTTCGTGACGCAGCTGGGTGGCAATGGTCTCAATTTGTTCAATCAAGGGACGGGCCGGAGCACAGAGGACGATTTTTTTTGCCCGGCGGTCTTCCAGCACCGATTGACGCTGTACCAGTCCCTGGCTTTCCAGGCTGTCGAGCAACCGGGCCAGGGTCGGCCCTTCGACGCCGACGCTTTGCGCCAATTCGCGCTGGGTGGGTGCATCGTCGAAACGCGCCAGGTGCAGAAGCACCAGCCAGCGTGCCTGGGACAGTCCGAGGCCGGCCAGGCGGCGGTCCAGCTCGGCACGCCAGCCACGCGACATCTGGGCCAGTTGCATGCCAAAGCGGTGTTGATCGGTGAACGGCATAAAACACTCATGATTAGGCTGAAATAGAGAAATACTAATTATTAGTCAGCTAAGCATGACCTTTGGCTATAGGCAAGGGTTGCTATGTACTGAATCGTTACATCTCTCATTCAGATTTCGAATTCCGACTGCAGAGCGGCACGAACACAATACAAAACACCTTCCGGCACTCGCCCGGCGAACAGCGCGGCAATCTCCGACACGGGTGGCAATTCACCCTCGCCGTCAAGGAACGCGTCCTGGACTTCGCCCATCAAGTCTTCGGGTAGATCCAGCGCTTGCTCCAGCGACAACTGCTGCTTGCCAATCGCTTCGGCGAGCATGGTGTAGACGTTCTTTTCCGAGCATTGCAGTTGACCGGCGATCTGCAGCGGGGTCATGCCGGCCCGTGCCAGGGTGATCAGCTCATGGCGCACGTCGGCCACCACTTTCGGCGCCTCGACCTGGCCGCCAAGCACTTCGAGGAAGGCCTGGCCATAACGTTCCAGTTTGCGTGCACCGACGCCGCTGACCGTGGCCATCGCCGCCAGCGAGGTCGGCTGGCTGCGCAGCATTTCCAACAGCGTCGAATCGGGGAAGATGACGTACGGTGGCACACCATGCTCTTCGGCGAGTTTGCGGCGCAGGGCGCGCAAAGCTTCCCACTGTTCGCGTTCTTCGCCGCGAACCAGCTGGCTCGCCTGGCTCTTGCTGCTTTTGGCAGTGGTTTGCGGCTTGAGGTCGCGGCGCAGTTCCAGGGTCACTTCGCCCTTGAGCAATGGCCGGCAGGTGTCACTCAGGCGCAAGCCGCCGTAGCCTTCGAGGTCGATGTCGGCCAGGCCGCGGGCAACCAGCTGGCGGAACAGGGAGCGCCATTCACCTTCGGCCATCGCCTTGCCGACACCGTAGACCGACAGGTGCTGATGACCGATGCTGCGGACCTTTTCGTTGTCCTTGCCCAGCAGTACGTCCACCAAGTGCCCGACGCCATAGCGCTGGCCGGTGCGGTAGATCGCCGAGAGCGCCTGGCGGGCCGGCTCGGTGGCGTCCCAGGTCTGCACGCCGTCGACGCAGTTGTCGCAATGGCCGCAGGGTTCGGGCATGTCTTCGTCGAAGTAAGCCAGCAGCGTCTGGCGGCGGCAGCGGGTTTCTTCGCAGAGTGAAAGCATCGCGTCGAGCTTGTGCTGCTCCAGACGCTTGTGGCGTTCGTCGCCCTCGGAGTTCTGCAACATCTGCTTGAGCATCACCACGTCTTGCAGGCCGTACGCCATCCAGGCGTCCGCTGGCAGACCGTCACGGCCGCCGCGACCGGTTTCCTGGTAGTAAGCTTCAAGGGATTTCGGCAAATCGAGGTGAGCGACGAAGCGCACGTTGGGTTTATCGATGCCCATGCCGAATGCCACGGTGGCGACCATGATCAGGCCTTCCTCGTTGAGGAAGCGTTTCTGGTGGTGGGCCCGGGTATCGTTGGGCAGACCGGCGTGATAGGGCAGCGCCGGGAACCCTTGTTCGCTGAGGAACACCGCGACTTCGTCGACTTTCTTGCGCGACAGGCAATAGACGATGCCGGCATCGCTGCGCCGTTCGGCAAGGAACGCCAGCAACTGCTTGCGCGGCTGCTCCTTGGGCACGATGCGGTAGAAAATGTTCGGGCGATCGAAACTCGAGAGGAAACGTTCAGCGTCCTGCAGATGCAGGCGATCGACGATTTCTTCCCGGGTGCGCTTGTCGGCGGTCGCGGTCAGGGCGATGCGCGGGACATGGGGGAACAGCTCCGCCAGCTGGCCCAGTTGCAGGTATTCGCGGCGGAAGTCGTGGCCCCATTGCGACACGCAGTGCGCTTCATCGATGGCAAACAGGGCGATTTCAAGGCTTTGCAGGAACGCGAGCATGCGCGGCTGGACCAGGCGCTCGGGCGCCAGATAAAGCATCTTCACTTCACCGCGCTTGATGCGGGCGGCCAGATCCCGTTGCTGCTCGGCACTGAGCGTGGAATTCAGTGCAGCCGCGGCGACACCCAGCTCTTCGAGGGTCGCGACCTGATCGTCCATCAAAGCGATCAGCGGCGAGACCACCACCGCCAAGCCTTCGCGCAGCAGTGCCGGCACCTGGAAGCACAGGGACTTGCCGCCACCGGTAGGCATCAGCACCAGGGCGTCGCCGCCGCTGGCCACGCGCTCAATGATTGCACCCTGGCGGCCACGGAAACTGTCGTAGCCGAAGATGTCCTTGAGGACGCGTTGAGCCTGTTCGAGCATAAAAACTCCAGAAATCACCAAAAACATCCCTGCAAGACTGGTTCAGAACCACGCAGGCTGCACTGACGAATAGTAAGTGCGCATTGCATGACGCTTCACATCTCAGCCGTGGCGCCAGCAGGGCATCACAAAACGCGCGAGTATACCCGAGCCCTCCCCTGTAAAGGGCGCCGCTGAGAAGACCCGGGCAAGCCAATGCACCGCGAACCTGTAGGAGCTGGCTTGCCAGCGAAGGCGGCTTCAAACCTTGCAGCGCCAATGAAGACGCCTTCGCCGGCAAGCCAGCTCCTACACAGGGTTCGGCGTTTTCCACCATGCAGGAGCGGTGCCCCGGGGCGCAAATATCTTGCGCGGCTGGCCTGACTGCTCAAGAAGGCCTAGAATTCCCGCATCTGTTTAATTCCCCAAGGTAGCCCTTTAATGTCCTTCGCTGAGCAACTAACCCGCCTGCAAGTCTTCCTCGACGCCGACGAACTGCATGACGAGGCGCTGGACTACGTGGCCGCCCACGGCTACCTCACCGCGCTGTCGATCTGCTCCGAAAGCGTTCCCGACCGTGAATGGATCGACGCACTCTTCGCCGAAGAGCCGCATTACGCCGACGACACCGAGCGTGAAGCGATCGAATCCACTCTGCTGGCCCTCAAGGCTCACATCGCGCGCCAACTGGCGTCCGATGAAGAGTTCGAGCTGCCCTGCGACCTGGACCTGGGCGAAGAGCCGGATGATTCCGACCTGCGCGGCTGGTGCATCGGTTTCATGGAAGGCGTGTTCCTGCGCGAAGCGGCCTGGTTCGAAACCGCCGAAGACGAAGTCAGCGAAATGCTGCTGCCGATCATGGTCGGTTCGGGTCTGTTCGACGAACAGCCTGAGTTCGAAGACATCGCCAAAGACGCCAACCTGATGGACGACATGATCGTACAGATCCCGGAAGCCCTGACCGCGCTGTACCTGCTGTGCCAGGCGCCAGACGAAAAACCGGCGATCCTCAAGCCACGTCACCACTAAGGTCTTGCCTATGGACAACCCCATAGGCAACCGCTCCTTGATGTTGCGCTACGTGCTGCTGGCCATCGGCTGGCTGAGCGTAGTGCTGGGGGTGATCGGGATTTTCCTGCCGGTGTTGCCCACCACGCCCTTCCTGCTGCTGGCGGCGGCCTGTTTCGCCCGCAGTTCCCCGCGTTTTTACCATTGGCTGGTGGAGCACCCGCGGCTTGGGCCCTGGATTCGCAACTACCTCGAAGGCAATGGCATCCCGCTCAAGGGCAAGGTCTATGCCATCGGATTGATGTGGGCGAGCATCCTGCTCTCCTGCTACCTGGTGCCGCTGCCTTGGGCACGCGCGGTCATGCTGACCAGCGCGGTGCTGGTGACGGTTTATATCCTCCGGCAGAAAACCTTGCACAAGTCTTGAGCCTCAAGCGATGTTTTGCGTTACACGTCGACGATCTGCCCCCCTGCCCCGAAAACACCACCTAGACTTCTCCCATCTGCACCCGAGCAGCCCGACATGCCTCGTCGGCAGCGAACTCAACGCCCCCGTGCGTACTTGCCAGGCGCCAGCGACGGCAAATCCAGCCGCGACTCGAAAAGTCTGTCGCGCTGGCAAGACGTACTGAAGAAGATGCAAGCCGAAGGGTTCGCCATGGGCGGCGGCTAGTCGCCACAGCAAGGAGCGTGTTCATGTCACTGCGCAAACAATTGTTTCTCGCCATTTGCCTGTTCCTACTCGTGGCGTTCAGCGGCAGTTTTTTTGTCAGCCTGGAAAGCTCCCGGGAGCAGATGCTCGGCCAGTTGCGCTCCCACGCCCAGGACACCGCCACGGCGCTGGGGTTATCGCTGACCGCGCAAATCCACGACCCGGCGATGATCCAGTTGATGGTCAGTTCGATTTTCGACAGCGGCTATTTCAGCAGCATCCGGATCATCAACATCGACAATGAGCAGGTGCTGGTCGAACGCAGCTCTGCGGCATTGGCCGAGGATGTTCCCGGCTGGTTTGTCAGTCTGGTCAAGCTGCATCCACAGGGCGGCGACGCCCTGATCATGCGCGGCTGGGATCAGGTTGCGCGCGTCGAAGTACTGAGCAATCCACAGTTCGCACTGGCCAGACTCTGGGACAGCACATTGGGCAGCCTGATCTGGTTGTTGGTGTGCGGATTGCTCAGTGCCGTGTTTGGTGGCTGGTTGTTGCGGCGGCAATTTCGTCCGCTCGAGGCCATGGTCAGACAGGCCGAAGCCATCAGCAAACGCGAGTTTCTCAGCCTGCCGAGGCTGCCGCGTACACCGGAACTGAAACGCGTGGTGCTGGCCATGAACCAGATGGTCGAGAAACTCAAGGCGCTGTTCACCGAAGAGGCCGCGCGCAGTGAAAAACTGCGGGCGCAATCCTATCAGGACAGCCTGACCGGCCTGGCCAACCGGCGTTTGCTGGATGAACAGCTGGCCGACCATTTGCTGGTCGGCGAGCAGAGCAGTGACGGCCATTTGCTGATGCTGCGGATCAACGATCTGGTCGGCCTCAACCAGCGCCTCGGCGGCCAGCGCACCGACGCCTTGATCAGCACCGTCGGTGACTTGCTGATGCGTCTGACTCAGGTACCGGAGCGTCGTACCTGGCTGGCGGCGCGTAATCGCGGTGGCGAATTCAGCCTGCTGGCACCGGGTCTGGACAGCCAGGATGCCGCACGCGTGGCCGCCGAAATCAGCGCTACCCTGGAAAACCTGCGCCTGACCGGCGCCAGCGATTGCATGCCGGTGGCGCATTTGGGAATGGTCGCCTTCCAGCCCGGCGAATCGGCCAGGGACGTGCTGCTGCGACTGGATCAGGCGCTGACTGAAGCCAGGCACCACGCTGAGCGGCCGTGGAGACTCCTGAGCCACAGCGACAGCGCGCCCAACCAGACCCAACACGATTGGCAAACCTGGATCGACGATGCCCTGACCGAAGGCAAGCTGCGGCTGTATTTTCAACCGGTGGTGCAATGCGCCGACACCAGCCAGGTGCTGCATCACAAAGTCCTCGCGCGCCTGCTTGATCCCCGTGGCGAGGCAATTGCCGCCGGGCATTTCCTGCCGTGGATCGAACGTATCGGCTGGTCGGCGCGGTTCGACCTGGCCATGCTCGAAGCCACCCTCGACTACCTCTTGGTCAACCGCTGGCCCCTGGCATTGAGCCTGTCCGGCAGCACCCTGCGCGATCAGGCGCAACTGCACAAGATCCTTGAAATGCTCGAGTCACTGCCTGAACTGGCCCCGCTGCTGACCCTGGAAATCGATGAACGCCAACTGCCTCCGCCTCAGGATTTGCAGCGCCTGAGCCATAGCTTGCTCAACACCGGTTACCGTATCGGTTTGCAGCATTTCGGTGGCAGCTTCAGCCAGATCGGCAACCTTGCGCAACTGGGGCTGGCTTACCTGAAGATCGACGGGGTCTACATTCGGGGCATCGATGAGCAGCAAGACAAGCGGCTGTTTGTCGAGGCGATTTTTCGGGCGACGAACAGCATCGATTTGCCGTTGATCGCGGAAATGGTCGAGAGCCAAGGGGAGCTGGAAGTGATCAGGGCGCTGGGGGTGTTTGGTGTGATGGGGCGGTTGATCGGGCCGCCGGAGCCAATGTGATTCGTCAGTTGGACCGCGTTATCGTTCTTCGCGGGCAAGCCCGCTCCCACAGGTTCGCGTCGACCACAAAACCCAGGCCCACCACAGCCCCCTGTAGGAGCTGGCTTGCCAGCGAAGGCGGCGGACCAGTCAATACATCACCAACAGCCACCCCTCCTCCCACCAGACAACAAAAAAAACGCCATCCCATTGACCAGGAATGGCGGTTTTGTCGTTCAGATCACACCGTATCCACCTTCAACGAATGATCATTCAACATCCCGTTGATGATCGTCGCCGTATCGTGCCCCCCCGCAACCACCCCGCCCGCCCCCGGCATGACGCCGTAATGGCTGGCCAGGTTGACGCCCGCCAGGTCGATGGTCTGGTTCGGCGCGGCGCCGGCCATGCCGCTGACGTCGATGCTGGTGACCAGTGAGTCGCCGCTACCGCTGATTTTGAAGTGCAGGTAGTCATCCAGCGAGGCCGCGGTGCCGTTTTCCCCTTGCAGCAGTTGCGACAGATCAAGTTTGTCGGTGCCCGGCGTGAAGTCGGTGACCACGTCGTGGCCACTGTTGCCCTTGAGCCACTGGAAAGTGTCCGCGCCGGCGCCGCCGGTGAGGGTGTTGTTGCCCAACCCGCCGATCAGGAAGTCATCGCCATCCCCGCCGTTGAGGATGTCGTTGCCCAGACCGCCATCGAGCAGGTCGTTGCCCGCTCCGCTGAACAACAGGTCATTGCCGGCCTCGCCATGCAAGGTGTTGTTGCCGTTGCCGGCGGTCAGCACATCATTGCCGTCGCCGGCACTGATGAGGTTGTCACCGGTGCCCGCCACCAACACGTCATCGCCCGCGGTGCCGACAAGCGTGTGGCCCTCCTGATAACTGATGGTCACGGCCGCGCTGTCACTGCCGCCATGGTTGTCGCTGGCGGTGTAGGTGCCGTGGTAATCCGGGGTGATGTCGTGGGCGCCGGAGTAATTGACGGTCATGGTCAGCGTGTAGTTTTCCGAACCGTTGCCACTGTGTCCCGGGCCGTCGGGGATATTGGTGATGTGGATCCGGTAAGTGGCATCCGAGGTTGCGGTGATGGTCTGGCCGTCGGCGATGGCGATGAAGGCGCCACCGTTGACGGAGTACTCCATGGCGATCTGGCCGGCAGTCAGGTTGTGGTCCAGGTTGAGGGTTTCACCCTGTTTGAGGTTGACGGTGATGCGGTCCTCATCGTTGGCATTGGCGTGGGTGACTTTGCCCAGGTAACCGCTGACGACCAGCACCGCGGTCATGGTGGCCGCGTTCGCGGTAAAGGCGCTGCGCACGTTAGCCAACGCCTGGTTCGGCGTGCAATTTTGGGTGCCGGTGAAGTTGATCGCCCCGGTGCCGGTGAAGTCCGCACCTCTTGCAATCCATCCGGTATTGAAGGTGGTCGGTGCCGCAGTGAGCGGGTCAGCATCGGGATCGGTATCGTTGGCCAGCAGCCACTCACCCGGCAGCACGACGCTGCCCGACAGCACGTTGGTGATGACGTGGTCATCGACCGCCACCGGTGCCCCGTTCGGAATGACCTTGACCACCAGCGTCGAGCTGGTCAGGTCGCCGTCGTTGTCGCTAATGGTGAAGCCGATGTTTTCGGTGAGCACCACCGCCGTGGTTTTCTGCGAGGTGTAGGTGTACTCGCCGGTGTCCAGGTTCACCAGCAGCGTGCCTTTGTTGTCGGTGGCGATGCTCAGGGTGTTGTTGGCTGTGTTGAACGTACCGTGATTGGCACCGCCGCTGAAATTCAGCGAACCCTGGTGGCCGTTGCCTTTGGGGTTATAGGTGTATGTCGTGCCATCCACCGTGATGGACTTGATGAAACCGCCATCGGCGCCGAATGAACCGCCCTCGCCCAGCAGCGAGCCGGTGACTGGTACGCCGACCACAGTGCCCGACAGTACCGAGTTGAGTTGACCGAGGTCTTTGACGATCACGGCGTTGGTGTTGGTGCCGGTACTGCCGTCATAGGCCAGTGGATCGAGGCTGGCATTGCTGACGCCCTTGCCCAGGCCGATCGCGTAGTTCTTGATATCATTGGCTTCGAGGAAGGCTTTCCAGGCCGCTTCATCCGATCTGCCGATAGACCCTTCGTTGGGTTTGCCATCGGAGAAGAAGTAACCGACGTTCTGCGCTCCTGTCAGTTTGCCTTGGGTGTCGAACGCGGTTTTCGCCACGGCCACGGCCGCATCGTAGTTGGTATCACCACCCGCCTTCAGGCCGGAGATGATCGACTTGGCCGTCGCCACATCCACCCAGACCGAGGTCTTGTCCGAGGCGTTGCTGCTGAAGGTGACAATCTGCACTTTCACGTCGCCCAGGTCATCGTATTGGTCGAGCAAGGCGCTGATCGCCTGCTTGGCCAGCGCCAGCCGCGACAGGCCATTGACGCCGGAAGCGTCGGCCATGCTGCCGGATACGTCGATCACCAGCAGCAGGTTGGTGTCGATCTCAGCGGCCGCCACAGAGCGCTCGGCAGCGACGGCGGTGGGCAGATCATCGACGATGTTGACGTTGATCTGCCCCGAGGCGGAGCTGCCATCAGTGTCGGTGGCGACCACGTTGAAGTCTTCGCTGATGCTGTTGGCACCGTTGGCGTTCGGATGGGTTTCGTTATCCAACAGGGTGTAGCTGTAGCTGACAACGCCGGTGGCCGCATCGTAACCGGTGATGGCCAACGTATTGCCCAACGGGGTGACGATCGATTGCGGAAAACCTGCGGCCACGCCGCCACTGATCACATTGATCCCGCCGATGCTCAGGTTGTTCAGCCCGTCCGGTGCGGACACGGTGAAAGTACTGCGCTGCGTCAGTGCATCGGGGTTGCTGGCAGAACCGTCGGCCAGGTGGGCGTCGTTCAGCGTCAGTTCGCCTCCCGCCACGGACAGGCCCGTAAGCGTGACCGGATTATCCACAACGTCCGGCACCACCGGCACTACGCCTGTACCGCCAGCCCCTCCCGCACCGCCTGCGCCGCCTGCGCCGCCTGTGCCGCCTGTGCCGCCTGCACCGCCTGCGCCGCCTGCGCCGCCTGCACCGCCTGCACCGCCTGCCCCCCCTGCACCGCCGTCGCCATTGTCCGGACCACCGGCCAAACGCTCAAGGGGAGGTTCCGCAATGCTATTGAAGTCCGTAGTGGAGAAACCCATCGTGGGATCGACCCGGCCCGCCACTTCTTCCAGCATCACAAAACTGTGGCCACCCCCCAACGCACCGCTGGCATTGCCGTTGCCGGGGCCGGCCGCCGTGGCTTCGCCGGTCTCCGTCGGGTCGGCCCCCGCCGCGATCGCTCTTTGCAATTGCTCGACATCGGCCAGTTGCGCCTGACTCGGCGTCATCACCTCCGTGGTGTCCACATGGGGCACCTGGTGAGCGAGTAGCTGGGAGGTCATTTGCAGGCTGCTGCCACGGCCCAGGGTCAGTTCCTGGCCATTTTGCAGATGCACCGCCACCGCCCCCTCGGTACCGGTGAACAGTAGCTCGCCGGCGAACAGCCGATCGCCCTCGATCAGGGCGCGTCGGGTGCCGTCGCTCGCGACCGCAAACACCTGGCCGATGACCTGACTGACGATACCGATGAGCTTAGCCATGTGCGATTCCTCCGCTGCCAACCGCTGTCGGCACCCTGTGGTTGCGAAGAACGTGCTCATGGCTCAAACAGGTCACAGGTCGGATCGTCACGGGGCAGGGCTTACCTGAAGTAAGCCGCTGCCCTGGCGACAGACTCGCCATGCGTGTCACTCGCGGGGGATGTGTGCGGGTCGGGATAAACCCGATGCAATCAACGGCATCGGGGTCCACTCACGCAACAATTCGCCTGCGAGCGATGCGTAACGGTGATGAAGCATCAGGGTGACAAAAAACCGTCACCCTGAAACCGTCACGCTTCCCTCCCCTCCAGCACTTTCCCGCCCTATGTCGATAAATGGATTGAACGTTCCTCAAGCCCTAAGAAGCGCCCTAAAGCTCCTAAATCAAGGGCTTTCGCAGTAAACAATGTGCTGGATTTTTCACAGTGCATAAGTTTTTTTTGGCATATGTCTTATGAGAAATGCTTCTTAGGTTGGCTCTAGAATGTTCTTAGCTCTGTTGTTACAAGCATGAAACGGTTTACTGATTAAAATCGTCAAATAATTGGCGACTGACAAGCACCATCCAGGACTTCAGGGAGATGCCCGATGCGCGTTTTGCCCCCTCTTTGCAGCGCGATTCTTCTGGCCATGGCCTGTATCAGCCAGGCTCAGGCGATGTCATTGACTGAAGCGATCCAGAGCACCATTGCGACTCACCCGGAGCTGGCGTCCCGGGTGGACAGTCGCCTGTCGGCCGATGAAGACGTGAAAGTCGCCAGAGGGGGTTTTTATCCATCGGTTGATCTGAATGCCGCCTACGGGCGCGGGTACAGCGATAACACCAACACCCGGGCATTCGGCAATCACCACAAGGAAATCCTCACCTATACCCAATCGGAACTGCGCCTGCGCCAGATGCTCTTCGACGGTTTCAATACCGCCAATGAAGTCGAGCGCACCAAAGGCGTGGTCAACTCCCGGGCCTATTACGCTCAGGGCACCGCCCAGGACCTGGCCCTGCGCACCATCGAGGTTTACCTGGAAGTGCTCAAGCGCCGCGAACTGGTGACCCTGGCCAAGAACAACCTGCAAGCCCACCTGCGGGTCAACGACCAGATCGGCCTGCGCACCCAACGCGGTATCGGCAGCAATGCCGACGCCGATCAGTCCACGGCTCGCCGGGCCCTGGCGGAGAACAACCTCGACACCGCCGAAGTCGATCTGGCCGATGCCGAAACCAACTTCTTCGCCGTCGTGGGGCGCATGCCCGACGAGCTGGAAACGCTGCCGTCGATTCGCGGCGAATTGCCCGCCAGCCTGGCGCAAGCCCAGCAGAGCATGGTCGATAACAACCCGTACCTGAAATCGGCCCAGGCCGATGTGCAATCGGCCGAGAGCCAGTACGAAGTCTCCAAGTCGCCGTTCTACCCGCGCTTCGATGCCGAAGCCGCCGTGGGCGCGAACAACAACGTGCAAGGCGAGGAAGGTCACGACAACGAATGGCGCGTCGGGATAGTGATGAACTACAACCTGTTCCGCGGCGGCAGCGACAAGGCCCGCCTGGCCGGCAACGCGCACCGGATCAACCAGGCGATGGACATCCGCAACAACGCCCTGCGCCAGCTCAACGAGAACATCCACCTGGCCTGGAACGCCATGGTCAACGCGAAGAAACAAACCCCGACCGCCCGCGAATACGCCGAAACCACCACCCGCGTACGGGCGGCGTATCAGGATCAGTTCGGCCTGGGCCAACGGACCCTGCTCGACGTACTCGACAGTGAAAACGAGCTGTACAACGCCAATCGTCGCTACACCGAAGTGCGCTACGTCGAGGAGTACTCGATGTACCGCGTGCTGGCGAACATGGGCCAGTTGCTGAGTCAACAACGGGTGGTGCTGCCCGCCGATGCGATCGCCCAGGCCGAAGTGAAAAACGAGGCTCGTCTGCCTGAACTCAAATAATCCGAATGGGGTAATCCCTACGGGGAGATAGGTCGTTCAACGGGAGCGTTCACTGTGACCAGCATGGAACCCGGCAACATCGGTGTCGATCCGCGCTTGAGCTTCGATGACCCGCTTCTGGACGGTCTGTTGATCCTCTGCAAACTCCACGGCGCCACGGTCAGTCGCGCCAGCCTGAGTGCCGGGCTGCCTTTGGCACATCAACGCCTGAGCCTGGACCTGCTGCCGCGCGCAGCAGCCCGGGCCAGTTTGCAGGCGCGGGTGCTGCGCCGTGAACTGGCGGACATTTCCGCCCTCAACCTGCCCGTGATGTTGATCCTCAACAACGGCCGCACCGCGATTCTACGGCGTTGGGGCGATGACGGTCGGGCGCTGATTCTGCCGTGCGAAGCCGACGGCGGTGAACAATGGGTCAGCCGTGAAGAGCTGGCGCAAAACTACAGCGGCCAGGCCTTGTTCGCCCGGCCGCGCCATGAACTCGAAGACTTGCGCGCGCCCCTGGTGCCACGCGTCGAAGCCTGGTTTCGCGATACGTTGAAGCTGTCGAAATGGCTGTACGGCGATGCGATCCTGGCCAGTTTTCTGATCAACCTGCTGGGGTTGATGGTGCCGCTGTTTGTCATGCAGACGTATGACCGAGTGGTGCCGAACCAAGCGACATCGACCTTGTGGGTGCTGTCCATCGGCTTGCTGATCGGCACCGGTTTCGAACTGGTGTTGCGGGTGGTGCGCGCACACTTGCTGGACACCGCCGGGAAGAAAACCGACGTAATCCTGTCGGCCACGCTGTTCGAACGCATCACCGGCATGGCCATGAAAGCGCGGCCGGCGACCATCGGCGGTTTCGCCCAAAGCATCCATGACTTCCAGGGCCTGCGCGAATTCCTCACTGCCGTGACGCTGACCAGCCTGATCGACTTGCCCTTCGCCATACTGATGCTGGTGGTGATTGGTCTGCTGGGTGGCTGGCTGGTGGTGATTCCAGTGTGTGCGTTTCCGGTCACGATCATTTTCGCCATGGTGATCCAGGCCCGCCTGCGCGACACCGTACAAAAAAGCCTGACCCTGGGGGCCGAACGCCAGGCCCTGCTGATCGAAACCCTCGGCGGCCTGGAGACGCTCAAGGCCTGCAGCGCCGAAAGCGAACGCCAGCACCAGTGGGAAAGCACCCACGGCGCGCTCACCCGCCTCGACAGCCATGCGCGCAATCTCTCGGCCCTGGCCACCAACGGCACCTTGTTCATTCAACAATTTTCCGGCATGGCGACCATCGTCGCCGGGGTCTACAGCATCATCGCCGGCAACCTCAGCGTGGGCGCGCTGGTGGCGACCTACATGCTCGGCAGCCGGGTGCTGGCGCCGCTGGGCCAGATCGCCGGCTTGATCACCCGCTACCAGCAAGCACAACTGACCATGAAAAGCACCGACGCGCTGATGTCCCTGCCCCAGGAACGCGACGCCCGACAACGGCCGCTGGAACGCACGCAACTGCAAGGCGCGCTGGATGTCATCGGTGTGACCTTCCACTACACCGGCCAGGGCGCTCCGGCGCTGGCCAATGTCAGCTTCAGCGTCAAACCCGGCGAACGGATCGGCATCATCGGTCGCAGCGGTTCGGGCAAAAGCACCCTGGCGCGGCTGGTGATGGGTTTCTACGCGCCGGAAGAAGGCCAACTGCTGCTCGACGGCCTGGACCTGCGGCAACTGGACGTCGCCGACCTGCGCCAGCAGATCGGTTACGTCGCCCACGACCTGCCCCTGTTGGCCGGCAGCCTGCGTGACAACCTGACCCTGGGCGCACGCTACATCAGCGATGCACGGATGCTCGAAGTGGCAGAACTCACCGGTGTCACCGAGCTCGCGCGCCAGCACCCACAAGGGTTTGACCGGCCAGTGGGCGAACGTGGGCAACTGCTGTCCGGCGGCCAGCGCCAGGCGGTGTTGCTGGCGCGTGCCTTGTTGCTCGACCCGCCGATCATGCTGCTCGACGAGCCCACCAGCGCCATGGACAACAGCAGCGAAGACGTGCTGCGGCAGAAACTCCACGGCTGGGTCCAGGGCAAAACCCTGCTGCTGGTCACCCACCGCACCTCGATGCTCAGCCTGGTGGATCGGCTGGTGGTGCTGGACAACGGGCGGATCGTCGCCGACGGTCCGAAAGACGCGGTGATCGATGCACTGCGCAAGGGCCGCGTCGGCTCTGCGGCTGTCTAGGAGTGCGCCATGTCGTCTTCACAAGATTCGCGCGGCTATTTCTCCAGCTTCGGCAAAAGCGCCGAAAGCGAGTTCATGCCGGAAACCGCCAGCGCTTCGTTGCAGGACTCCCCGCGCTGGTCGCGGATTACGGTGTGGCTGACCGCCGCGCTGATTATCTCCGCCGTGGTCTGGGCCAAATTCGCCGTGTTGCAGGAAGTCACCATGGGCGAAGGCAAGGCGATTCCGTCGAGCAAGATTCAGGTGATCCAGAACCTGGAGGGTGGCATCGTCACCGAAATTTTCGTCCGCGAAGGGCAAATGGTGAACAAGGGCGATACCTTGCTGCGCCTGGATGACACGCGTTTCCTGTCGAACAAGGGCGAAAGCGAGGCCGATCGCTACGCGCTGACCGCACAGGTCGAACGGCTTTCGGCCGAAGCGGAAGGACGGCCGTTCAAACTGTCGCCGGACGTCATCGCCAAGGCCCCGCAAGTGGCCGAGGACGAACGCTCGCTCTACGAACAACGGCAACGCCGGCTGGCCAGCGAACAACGCACCCTGTCGGAACAACTTCGGCAAAAAACCCAGGAACTGGCGGAGTTTCGCTCGAAACAGGGTCAATACAGTTCCAGCCTGGCACTGCTGCAACAAGAGATGAACATGTCCGCACCGCTGGTGGGCACCGGGGCGGTTTCGCCCGTGGAGATCCTGCGACTCAAACGCAGCGCGGTAGAGATTCGCGGCTCGCTGAATGCTACGACCCTGGCGATTCCCCGGGCCGAGTCGGCGATCAACGAGATCAAGAGCAAGATCGATGAGTCGGAACAATCCTTCCGCTCGGACGCGGCCAAGGAGCTGAATGAGAAGCGCACCGACCTGTCGAAAATCACCGCGTCGAGCATCGCCATTGACGACCGCGTGACCCGTACCACGGTGGTGTCGCCGGTACATGGGATTATCAAGATGTTGAAGGTCAACACCATCGGTGGCGTGGTTCAGCCAGGCAGCGACATGGTGGAAATCGTGCCGCTGGAAGATAACCTGCTGATCGAAGCCAAGGTTCGACCGCAAGACGTGGCGTTCCTGCATCCAGGGCAGAAAGCGATGGTCAAGTTCAGTGCCTACGACTACACGATTTATGGCGGGTTGAGTGCGAAACTGGAGTTGATCGGGGCGGACACGATTACCGATGACAAGGGCAACAGTTTTTATCTGATTCAGGTCAGGACCGACAAGAATCATTTGGGGGGAGATGTGAAGCCGCTGCTGATCATTCCGGGGATGGTGGCGACGGTGGATATCATTACCGGGCAGAAGAGTGTGCTGGATTATCTGCTTAAGCCGGTGTTGAAAGCGCGGACCGAGGCGATGCGGGAGCGGTAGTCTCTGGCCGGGATTTTCTGTGATTGTTCCATCGCTATCGCGAGCAAGCTCGCTCCCACAATTGATCTCCAGTGAACACAGAATTTGTGATCACCGCATACCCCCTGTGGGAGCGAGCTTGCTCGCGATGGGGCCCGCAAAGGCAACGATCATTTCGGCCCATGATTGCGTAAAAAAGTCTCCTCCCCCATCGCCGCAATCTGCCCCTCGATCAACGCTTCGAACGGCTTTAACAACGGTTCAAAACTGACGGGTGCTTCCAGCGTCTGCAACGCCTGAACAATCGCCTCCACCGTCGACAACGCCCCCGGTCCCGGTGCCTTGCGCAGCCGATATCGCGACACGCCCCCCTCAACCAGGGTCACTCTGGGCAACGCCGCCAGCAACGGATTGAGGTGCAGCATCTTGCGCGCCTTGCGCCATGTGCCGTCCGGAACCACCAGCAACAGCGGCTCCTCGGTTTCGGTGTACGCCTGCAACGGCTGCGCATCGTCGGCAGGAAACAACAGCCGCGCCTGGTAGCCCGGTTGATTCAACAAGGCCGGCAACGCCTCGAACACCTCGCCCACGATCAATTCGGCATTGTTCAACCCCAACGCCGCCAACCGTGCGGTGTTCAGCGCATGGTTCACTTCGCTCGGATGCTGAAGCAGCAATACCCGAGTGCGGCTATCGAGACTCGGGATCAGCGGGCACAGGCAATGACTGTGTGGGCGCAGGCAGTGCGGGCATTGGATTCTGGACATCTTCTCAAGCCTGATTCAGTTGCGCTTTAAGCAAGTCGCGAAAGGTCTGGATCAGCGGCTCGCGACTGCGCCCACGGCGCACGATCATCGAAAACGGTGCCTGATAACCGAACGTCGCCGGCAGCAGCACCCGCAAGTCGCCCTTGTCGGCCCAAGCCTGGGCGTAGTGTTCCGGCAGGTAACCGATATAGGCGCCAGACAGCACCAGTATCAGCTGCGCTTCCATACTTTCCACCGTTGCCGCGCTGTGCTTGAAACCATGGCGCGCCAGTTCCGCCTGGCTCCAGTAACCCCGGCCGACCATGCGCTGCTGGGTGATGACCTGCTCGGGGATACGCCGCTCGGTGAACAGCGGATGCCGACTGCTGCAATACAACCAGTGCTGCTCACGGTACAGCGGCATATAGACCAGCCCGCTCATGCGCGTGGAGAACGCGCCGATGGCCAGGTCGAGGCGATTGTCCTGCACGCCGAGCTGCAGTTCGTAAGGGCTCATGACCGACAAGTGCAAATGCACCGCCGGATGCTCCTGGGTGTAGGCGCCGATGGCTTCGGCAAAGGGCAGGGCCTTGTCGCTGACGGTGGAATCGATCACCCCCAGGTTCAGCGTACCGCGCAGTTCGCCCTTGAGGGCGGCGGCGTACTGCTCGAAACCTTCGAGTTCGCCGAGCAGACGCAATGTTTCCTGATGGAACAATTCTCCCTTGCTGGTCAGGCTGAAGCCGCCGCGACCGCGATGGCACAGCACCAGACCGAGGGCGGCCTCGAGCTGGCTCATGTAAGTGCTGATGGCCGAGGTCGAGAGGTTGAGCTCCTGCTGGGCGTTGGCGAACCCCTGATGGCGGACCACGCTGACGAAGATGCGCAACAGTTTCAGGTCGGGTAAAGCGTTGGCCATGGGGGCTCCGATCTCGGGGGGACGCGCAGTGCTCGTATCAATGCAAATCCTTGTGGGAGCGAGCTTGCTCGCGATAGCGGTGGGTCAATCAATGTTGATGTTGACTGTCACTCCCTCATCGCGAGCAAGCTCGCTCCCACAGGTACTGCACAATTCGACCCATCGCAGGATCATGGGAGAAGTCTATCTCCCCCTCCGCCATTAGTTTAGAAAAATCTGAACTAAGTATTTGCCCGTAGCGATTCTTCCCCGCCACTACATTTCGCAGAATCGGCCCACAGCGGTGCCCGTGTCTTCCCAGACCTGCGCAACCGACATAAATAAAACAACGACGATGAGGCCCTACCCGTGGACAAGATTCTTCACCAACCACTGGGCGGCAACGAAATGCCGCGCTTCGGCGGCATCGCCACCATGATGCGACTCCCCCATGTGCCTACCGCTGCCGGCCTCGACGCCGCCTTCGTTGGCGTGCCGCTCGACATCGGCACCTCCCTGCGTCCCGGTACCCGCTTCGGGCCACGTGAAATCCGCGCTGAATCGGTGATGATCCGCCCGTACAACATGGCCACCGGCGCTGCCCCGTTCGATTCGCTGTCAGTGGCCGACATCGGTGACGTGGCGATCAACACGTTCAACCTGCTGGACGCTGTACGGATCATCGAAGAGTCCTACGACGCCATTCTCGAACACAACGTGATCCCGCTGACTCTGGGCGGCGACCACACCATCACCCTGCCGATCCTGCGTGCCATCCACAAGAAGCACGGCAAGGTCGGCCTGGTGCACATCGACGCCCACGCCGATGTCAACGATCACATGTTCGGCGAGAAAATCGCCCACGGCACCACCTTCCGTCGCGCCGCCGAAGAAGGCCTGATCGACTGCGATCGCGTGGTGCAGATCGGTCTGCGCGCCCAGGGCTACACCTCCGAAGACTTTAACTGGAGCCGTAAACAAGGCTTCCGTGTGGTTCAGGCCGAAGAGTGCTGGCACAAATCCCTGGCCCCTTTGATGGCCGAAGTTCGCGAGAAAGTCGGCGGCGGCCCGGTGTACCTGAGTTTCGACATCGACGGCATCGACCCGGCCTGGGCGCCAGGTACCGGCACCCCGGAAATCGGTGGTCTGACGACCATTCAGGCGATTGAAATCGTTCGCGGCTGCCAAGGCCTCGACCTGATCGGCTGCGATCTGGTAGAAGTCTCGCCCGCATACGACACCACCGGCAACACCTCGCTGCTGGCCGCCAACCTGCTGTACGAAATGCTCTGCGTACTGCCGGGTGTGACCCACCGCTGAGGATCGCATGCACGAACGTGATCAGGTACTCCAGGCCGCTGCCGATCTGGTAGCCGCCTTTGCCCGTAACGATCGCGAAGCCTACTTCGGCGCGTTCAGCGCCGATGCCAGCTTCGTCTTCTACACCCTCGAACAGCCTTTGCTGTCGCGCGATGCCTATCAGGCACTGTGGGACGGCTGGCGGACCGAGGATGGCTTCGAGGTGCTGTCATGCATCTCGAGCAACGCCTTCGTCAGCCTGCAGGGTGACGTGGCGATTTTTATCCATGACGTGGCCACCGAGTTGCGCATGCAAGGGGAGCAACACTTCAGCCAGGAGCGCGAGACGATTGTGTTTCGCCGACAACAACAAGGCCCATGGCTGGCCTGCCACGAACATTTGTCCGCGATGCCGGAAGGGCTGCCATCCCCTTAGCCAAACAGGTGACGCTCACGCACGATGAGCGCGCCTTTATGATCGGAGCTGATCATGAATAACAACAACAACGACCCAAGCCTTACGCAGATTGAAACCCACGGGGTCGAACAGATCCCGGACAGCGAACGCACCGCAGGCCCGACGGACTTGTTCCGGATGATTTTCGGCGGTTCCAACACGTTTGCCACCGCCGTGCTCGGCAGTTTCCCGGTACTGTTCGGCCTGTCTTTCCAGGCGGGCGTCCTGGCGATTGTGCTCGGTGTGCTGCTGGGCTCGCTGATCCTCGCGCCCATGGGCCTGTTCGGCCCGCTCAATGGCACCAACAACGCCGTGTCTTCCGGTGCGCATTTCGGCGTGCACGGGCGGATCGTCGGGTCGTTTCTGTCGTTGCTGACTGCCATCGCTTTTTTCTCGCTCTCGGTGTGGAGTTCGGGGGATGCGCTGATCGGTGGTGCCAAACGCCTGATCGGTCTTCCGGAAACCGACCTGACCCTGGGGCTGGCCTACGGTCTGTTCGCGATTCTGGTGCTGACCGTTTGCATCTATGGCTTCCGCTTCCTGCTGTGGGTCAACAAGATCGCGGTGTGGAGCGCCAGCCTGCTGTTCCTGCTGGGTATCTTCGCGTTCTCCGGTCCCTTCGATGTGAACTTCGCCGGCACCGTCAGCCTGGGGCAACCGGGTTTCTGGGCGGCCTTCATCGGCGCGGCGCTGGTCGCAATGAGCAACCCGATTTCCTTCGGCGCGTTCCTCGGCGACTGGTCGCGCTACATCCCGCGTAACACCTCCAAGCGCCGGATCATGGCGGCCGTGGTGATCTCGCAGATCGCGACCTTCATCCCGTTCCTGTTCGGTTTGACCACTGCCACCATCGTGGCGATCAAGGCGCCGGACTACATCGCGGCCAACAACTACGTCGGCGGTCTGCTGGCGGTCTCGCCGAGCTGGTTCTTCCTGCCGGTGTGCCTGATCGCGGTGATCGGCGGCATGTCCACCGGCACCACTTCGCTCTATGGCACCGGGCTGGACATGTCCAGCGTGTTCCCACGGGTACTGTCGCGGGTCAAGGCCACGCTGCTGATCGGCGTGATGTCGATTGCCTTCATCTTCATCGGACGCTTCGCCGCGAACCTGGTGCAGAGCGTGTCGACCTTCGCCGTGCTGATCATCACCTGCACCACGCCGTGGATGGTGATCATGATTATCGGTCTGCTGGTGCGTCGCGGCTTCTACTGCCCGGATGACCTGCAAGTGTTCACCCGCGGCGAAAAAGGTGGCCGCTACTGGTTCACCCACGGCTGGAACTGGCGCGGGCTGGGGGCATGGATCCCGAGTGCGCTGGTTGGTTTGTGCTTTGTGAACCTGCCAGGGCAGTTCGTGGGTCCGCTGGGCAACCTGGCTGGCGGCATCGACATCAGCCTGCCGGTCACTCTCGGCCTGGCGTCGCTGGTGTACCTGGCGTTGCTAAGCCTGTTCCCGGAACCGGCGGCGGTGTTCGGGCCGAATGATTCACGTAGCAAGGGCACGGATTCGCTCGGTAAACCGGCGCTGCGACAAACCGCCTGATTCAACGCACTACCTGTGGTCAACGCATTACCTGTGGGAGCGGGCTTGCCCGCGATGAACGATAACGCGGTCAGTCTGGAAGATCGCGGCGCACCCATCGCGGGCAAGCCACGCTCCCACAGGGATTGATTTTTCGCCTCACCATAAAAAAGACAATCGGAGACACGCCATCATGGCTTTGGATTTATTCGTCGTTCTCATTTACGCCGCCGCGATGCTGGTACTCGGCTACTTCGGCATGCGCAAGGCCAAGACCAACGAAGACTACTTGGTCGCCGGTCGTAACCTCGGCCCTACGCTGTACATGGGCACCATGGCCGCAACCGTCCTGGGTGGCGCGTCCACCGTCGGCACCGTGCGCCTGGGCTACGTCCATGGCATTTCCGGTTTCTGGCTCTGCGCCGCACTCGGTTGCGGGATCGTGGCGCTGAACCTGTTCCTCGCCAAACCGCTGCTGAAGCTGAAAATCTATACCGTTACCCAGGTCCTGGAAAAACGCTACAACCCGATGGCCCGTTCGGCGAGCGCGGCGATCATGCTGGCGTACGCGCTGATGATCGGCGTAACCTCGATCCTGGCGATCGGCACCGTGCTGCAAGTGCTGTTCGGCCTGCCATTCTGGATCTCGGTACTGCTCGGCGGTGGCGTGGTGGTGGTCTACTCCGCCATCGGCGGCATGTGGTCCCTGACCCTGACCGACATCGTGCAGTTCGTGATCAAGACCGTTGGCTTGATGTTCATCCTGTTGCCGATCTGCCTGTACCGCGTCGGCGGCTGGGATGAACTGGTGATGAAACTGCCGGAGGCCGCTTTCAGCTTCACCACCATCGGCTGGGACACCATCATCACCTACTTCATGATCTATTTCTTCGGGATCCTGATCGGCCAGGACATCTGGCAGCGTGTGTTCACCGTCAGGACCGCCAAAGTCGCTCAGTACGCCGGTACGTTCGCCGGTATCTACTGCATCTTCTACGGTCTGGCCTGCGCCCTGATCGGCATGGCTGCTCATGTGCTGATTCCGGATCTGGACAACGTCAACAATGCCTTCGCCGCTATCGTCAAACTGTCGCTGCCGGACGGTATCCGTGGCCTGGTGATCGCTGCTGCACTGGCCGCCATGATGTCCACCGCCAGCGCCGGGCTGCTGGCTGCGTCCACCACCCTGACCGAAGACCTGCTGCCGAAACTGCGCGGCGGCAAACAGTCGAGCCTGGGGATCAACCGCCTGTTCACCCTGCTCACCGGCATCGTCGTACTCGGCATCGCGCTGGTGGTCAATGACGTGATCAGCGCCCTGACCCTGGCCTACAACCTGTTGGTGGGCGGCATGCTGATCCCGCTGATCGGTGCGATCTTCTGGAAGCGTGCAACCACTGCCGGCGCCATCGCCAGCATGGGCCTGGGTTTTGCCACCGCGCTGGTGTTCATGATCAAGGACGGAATGGACGCCAACACCCCGATCTACTACAGCCTTGGCGTCGGCCTGGTGAGTTTCGTCATGGTCAGCTTGCTGTCCCGCCGTCCGGTAGCGGTAGCGAGCGCCGTCTAAGCTGAAAAGAATGGATTAAGTTTTTTCTTCGACGAGTGTGGCGTCGGTTGCCACACTCGTTTTTTTTCGCCTGAAGGAAACTGCCAATGAAAATCGTCAGCCGCGATCAGTGGTTCGAGGTCAAACAGCTCAGCGACGGCGTCCGATTGATTCACGAGCCTTACATTCGCCCCTTCTACCGCTGCAATCTCTGGCACATTCAGGGCCGCGACAAGGACTTGCTGCTGGACAGCGGTTCCGGGCTGGTGAGCCTGCGCGAGCAGTTGCCGTGGATCACCGAACGGCCACTGGTGGCAGTGGCCAGTCATTGCCATTTCGACCACATCGCCGGCCATCACGAATTCCCCGAGCGCCTGGTGCACCCGGCTGAAGCGCAGATCCTCGCCGCGCCGGACGGTGACAACACACTCAGCACGGCCTTTGTCGGTGACGACATGTTCGAGGCTCACCCCGACTGCCCGCTGTGCTACGCCGAATACCGGGTCAAGGCCGCACCGGCCACGGGAATGATTGAAGAAGGCGACGTGCTGGATCTGGGGAACCGCACGCTGCAGGTGCTGCACACACCGGGGCATTCACCGGGCGGCATCAGCCTTTACGAGGCGGCGACCGAAACGCTGTTCAGTGGCGACATCATCTACGACGGGCCGCTGATCGAAGACGCCTACCACTCTAACCTCGACGACTACGCCCGCAGCCTGCAGCGCTTGCGTGCGTTGCCGATCCGCACGGTGCACGGCGGGCATTTCGGCAGTTTTTCCGGGGAGCATTTACGCACGATGATTGACGAGTGGCAGCGCTCGCACGGTTGAAGCCTGCTGTACTCAAGCGCAGGGACAACAACAATAACGCCCTCGAAGAAAACCATGAAAAAAGCCGCCGTACGTGCCGCCATGCATCGCTTCATCAGCCACCTGCTGGAGGGTCAGGATGACTTCGACGACAACACCAGCCTGGCGCAGCTGGGACTGGACAAGGAGGATATCGAAGAACTGATCTTCCATTTGGAAGATGAGCTGGGTTTGACGGCGTTTACCGCCGAAGAAGATCAAATGCTCAAGACGGCCAGGACGGTGAATGACTTGAGCCGGTTTTTGATGGCGCTTGGGCGGGACTGAAAACCGCCCTGTTATTGGAACCTGTAGACCGCCAAGATCGCAGCCTTCGGCAGCTCCTACAGGAGCACTCGCAATCGCAACCTTTACACTGCTCCACTGTAGGAGCTGCCGAAGGCTCGGGCCGCGTTCGGACGATCTTTTCAGACCTTGACGCGTTACCGGCGACGCTGCTGGCGTCGGCGCTGTTCGTCGTCAGTACGAATAGGTACAGGTTGCAGAGGCGGTTCGATCAAACCGAGTGCGACACCCAGGTCATGCAGCCAGTTTTGGATTTTCTCTTTCATGGTGCCCCCTTCAGGGTAGTGCCGAGCGGCTGAAAATTCTGTAGCCCCTTCGCACTGATAATAGTCCGAAGTCCTGCGCAATGCTCGCCAAAAGTGGCAATGATCTGTTACTGAATTGATCCAAATACCTGACCGTTAGTTCAAGTCATCAGCTGAACGTGAGTCAGGCCGCCGGATAGACCGTCTGTCGCCGCTTGATCCACGCATTCGGTGCTTTGCTACCCGCCACCGTCAGTACTGCCCCAGGGCTTTGCGTAGACGACGGCGCACCCACTGCTCAGCACTGACAAAGGTGATGCCCAATAGCACCAGCACCGCGCCGACGACGAAGTTGAGACTCAATTCCTCACCCAGCAGCACCACGCCGAACGTGACGCCAAACAACGGCGTCATGAAGGAAAATACCGCCAGGTTAGCTGCCAGATACCGGCGCAGTAGCCAGAACCAGGTCAGGTAACTGAAGAACGACACCACCAATCCCTGGAACAGCACGCTGGCCACCGCCACAGTGGTCAGGCTGACGTGGCCGACCTGGCCGCTGAGGATTGCGATCAGCAGCAGGCCGACGAAACCGACGATCAGTTGATAAAACAGGGTCAGGGTCACCGGCGCTTCCGACAGGCGCGAAGCGCGCACCACCACTGTAGTCGCGCCCCAGGACGCGCCGGCCAGCACGCCCAATGCATCGCCCAGCAGCATGCGCTGATCGAGATTGTCCCAAGACACTCCACCGGCAAATGCGATGGCAATCCCGACGAAAGCCAGGAAAATGCCCAGCCACTGCACAGGCCTTAAACGTTCACTGGGCAACAGCCAGTGAACACCCAACGCGGTAAAGATCGGCGCGGTGTAAAGGAACACCGACATGTGTGCGGCCGTGGTCAGTTGCAGGCCTTCGGAAATGAAGAAAAACTCCAGGCCGAACAGTGAACCGGCCAGCAAACCGCCGCGCCAGGTACTGCCGACCTGATCCCAACCACCCTTCCAGCACAGCAAAAGTCCTACGAGCAATGCGGAGATACCCGACCGCCCCGCCGCTTGCATGACCGGAGCAATGTCGGGCGCCGCCCATTTGATCATCACTTGCTGAACGCCCCAGATCAGGCACAGCCCCATCATCACTTGCAGGGCAAACCCGTCGGCGCTACGCCGGGCGGCGCTCACCGGAACACCTCGACAACACAATCCATGGCAGTGACTCGACAGTAAAAGCAAAGCCCCGGTTTTTTGCCGAGAGAGCGCCGGGGCGAAAAATTGTGCGGCCGATTATTAACCAGATGGCCAGAAAATGCCGCCTGCCAAAGACCTTGGGATTCCTGGTTGCGTCATTTTGCGGGAGCGTACTTGGGGTGAACCGGGGATTTTTGCCGGATGCATACTGTAGGCGCTGCCGCAGGCTGCGATCTTTTGACTCTCAAAGATCAAGATCAAAAGATCGCAGCCTGCGGCAGCTCCTACGGGGGGCCGTCAGCTCAGTTCGATGCGGTCGGCATGAATGACGATCTGGCCGTTCTTGTACAACGCACCAATCGCCTTTTTGAAGTTGCCCTTGCTGACGCCAAACATGCTGGTGATCACCGTCGGATCGCTCTTGTCGCTCACCGGCAGCGTGCCGTTGTTGTCGCGCAACCTGGCGAGGATCTTCGAGTTGAGGCTGGTGGCAGCTTCCTCGCCGACCGGTTGCAGGCTCAGGCTGATCTTGCCATCGGCCCGGACTTCTTTGATAAAGCCCTTTTCTTCTTTACCGGCGCGCATGAACTTGAAGATTTCGTTCTTGTGGATCAGGCCCCAGTGCTTGTTGTTGATGATCGCCTTGAACCCCATGTCGGTGGCTTCGGCGACCAGCAGGTCAACTTCCTGGCCCGGGGTGTAGTTGGCCGGCGTCTTGTCCAGGTAGCGGTCCAGACGCGCCGTCGCCGTGATGCGGCGGGTGTGTTTATCGAGGTAGACGTGCACCACGACATACTCGCCAGCGGTCATCTGACGCTTTTCTTCGGAGTACGGCAGCAACAGATCCTTCGGCAAGCCCCAATCCAGGAAAACCCCGATACTGTTGACTTCAACGACTTTCAAACTGGCGAATTCACCGACCTGCACTTTCGGTTTTTCGGTAGTTGCGATGAGTTTGTCATCGCTGTCCAGATAAATAAAAACGTTGAGCCAGTCTTCATCTTCGCTGGGAATATCTTTGGGAATATAACGATTGGGCAGGAGGATTTCGCCGTCCGCGCCACCGTCCAGATATAAACCGAAGTTAGTGTGTTTAACCACTTGCAAACTGTTGTAACGCCCGATTAAAGCCATGTCCAATACCCTCATTGCGTGGGCGGCATTCTACCCGGTTTTGCGGGTCGCGTTCGGCGGCCAGCCCGATGGCGCAGGAAAATCCTCTGAAGCCCTTAATTTTCCTGATTTTTATCCCGCACGCCTGGCCACTCGTCAGACCACACTGACACTGCTCGCGCCTGCCAGTCAGGCAAAAATCGCTAGTTCCCCACTGTTCTTTTTAGTTAAAACAGCAGCTTAGGGGCATTTCCCGAACAATAACCCGCGATACATTACTCACCTGCGATCTGTATTTCGGGGGGATATTTATCAAGCAATTGTCAAGTATTTCCTGTACTATGCCTGGCCAAGTTAATTTCTACAGGTTAATGGCCGCCATGCGTGTAAAAGCATCCAACAGCAAAGCAAAGCCAGCTCCAGCCGTTGAAACCAGCGAATCGATCAACAACCAGATTGCTGCGTTCCTCAAGTCCGGCGGCGAGATCCAGCAAATTGCCAAAGGCGTCAGCGGCCAGACATTCGGCCCGTCCAAGCAGATCACCTTGGGCAAAAAGTAACTCTACACGATTTCTCCGCGATAACTGGTCCCTAAGCGCTTTGAGCTTCGAAGCGCTTGGACTGGAACCCTCCTGCAACACCCCGCCCAACATCCATCCATCAAAAATCGACGAACGGCCATCAATGCCGAGCATTCGCCGGTATCCTTGCACACGTCTAGATCAAGCGTTTCAGCAGGTTTTTTTCCTGTTTCTCGCTGTTCATGGAGTGACGCATGCTCAAACCCTCTCTGTTCCTGCTCGCCAGCCTGCTGGCGTGTTCGGTCGCCAATGCGCAGATCTTCCAGCGTGAGCTGGGCGACTTCGATCTCAAACTGGGCACCACCCCCAGTCGCAGTATGGCCCAGGGCCTGGTCAAGCCTTCCAGCACCGGCTCGTTCCACGGTGGTCTCGACCTGAGCCACAATAGCGGATTTTACGTGGGCCAATGGTCACCGAGCATGGGCTTGAGTCCGGGTAACAACCTCGAAGTCGATTCCTACATGGGTTTTAAACAGCCCTTCGATCACAGCCTCGGGTACGAAGTAGGCATGATCCATTACAGCTACCCGACAGTAGAGACGCTCGACAGCCAGGAGCTGTTTGGTGGCCTGACCCTGCTGGGCAGTCGGTTCGGCGCGGCGTTCAGTAACGATCCGGATAAACGGAACAGCACGGTATTCGCCGACCTGAGCGGGAATCAGCCCTTCGGCATCGGGGTCAGCATGAAATACACCACTCACCAGCTCAACGCTCCGGTGTCCGTCGAGGGTGGATATGTCGGCAGTTTCACCGATTGGTCAGTGAAGCTCTCCCGTCCATTCATGGGCATCGACCTGGACCTGATCTACAGCGACTCCAGCCTCAGCGGCAGCGACTGTTCCGCCTATTCCGGGCACAACAGCCAGTGCGATGGCCTGGTCACCCTGAAAGCTCAACATGCCTTCTATTGATAGGCTGAACTGGCGGGCTCATCCCGCGTCCACATGAGAACCCACGCATTCGCAAGGACTTGCCCATGTCGCGCTGGTTGAAGTGTCTCACCGTTGTTATCTCCCTCTGTCTTGCCCTCGGTGCGTGCAGCCGCGTGGGCCTGGCCTATCGCAATCTCGACGTAATCATCCCGTGGACGCTCGGCGACTACCTGAATATGAACGGCGAGCAGAAAGACTGGTTCAACGAACGCCTCCGCGAGCACCTGAGCTGGCACTGCACCACGCAACTGCCGGGCTACCTCGACTGGCTGGACCGCTTGCAGGACATGGTCGAGCGCAACCAGGTCACCGACGCTGCGCTGCAAGCCCGCACCCAGGAGGCCAAACAGGCCATCGCTCAGACGGCCAGGGAAATCACCCCGTCGGCCATCGAGTTGTTGCAGGGGCTGAATGACAAGCAAGTCGCGGAAATGAACGACGCCTTCGCCAAAGACCAGCGCAAACGACAGGAGCAATACCTCAAACCGTCGCTTGATCAGCAAATCAAGGAGCGTGGCGAACGCATGGAAAAACGCTTGAATGACTGGCTCGGCCCGCTCAGCCCGACGCAACAGCAACGAGTAGTCGCCTGGTCGAATGCCTTGGGCGATCAGAACACGCAATGGATCGCTAACCGCGTCCATTGGCAAAAGCAATTCAGTGCGGCGGTCGCGCAGCGCCAGAGCCCGCAATTCCCACAGCGCATCGAGACGCTTCTGGTCAATCGAGAGACGTTGTGGACACCCGCCTATCGCCAGGCCTACGCCAACACCGAAGCCCAGGCGCGGTCGCTGTTCGTGGACTTAATGGTCGAGAGCACGCCGGCGCAACGGCAGCAATTGCTGAAGAAAATCGAAGGGGTTCGCAAGGATTTCAATGATTTGAAATGTCTGAAAGCAGCACAACAGAGCTAAAAATCAAAAGATCGCAGCCTTCGGCTGCTCCTACAGGTGTACACAAAAACCTGTAGGAGCTGCCGAAGGCTGCGATCTTTTTGCATTCACCACAATATCAGGCGATCTGCACAAGATCAGGCGATCTGCGCCTTGGATGCCACTTGATCAAACGTCACCTCGTCCAGCGCATCTTCCTGCTCATCCAGCACCTGCCGCGGATGGTCATTGCCCGGAATGCTGCTGTCGATCAGGCTCAACAAACTCGATCCCCGTGGCGTCAACCTGTAGTTCGAGCCGGTGCCACCCTGTTCCTCGGGCCGAGGCTCGATATAGCCGCGCTCCAGCAATAACTTTTCGTACTCGCCGGCCACCGCCTTCAGGTGATCCAGGTTTTCCGTCCGTTCGCCCTCCGTCGCTTGCTCGGCAGCGTACTGTTCGGCATAGGGCCGTGGCGTGAAGCTGGGTGCCCCGTTCTGTACTTCGTGCAGTAAGCGTTCGATCAAATCCCAGTTATAAGTCGTCATCCTGATCAACCTCCAGCGCCCGTAAGTGAAATGGCCTACATAGGTTGTGACCTACAGCGTCCGCAGCCGTTCAGCTAAGGATTTGAACAGCGCCGACCGGTGGTATGTCGAATTTGGCACAGGTCGAACGACTACCCATGTCAGCTACCTCCCAGCATCCCGCAGGAGAAAACCAATGAACATTCAGAATCATCCCGTCGTCTCCCGAGAAGAATGGCTCACCGCCCGCAAACAACACCTGGCCAACGAAAAAGCCTTCACGCGGGAACGGGACAAACTCAGCGCCGAGCGCCGCGCCCTGCCCTGGGTGAAAATCGACAAGGACTACCGTTTCCAGGGCCCTGACGGCGAGTTGAAACTGGCCGATCTGTTCGGCGGCCGCAGCCAGTTGGTGATTTACCACTTCATGTTCGGCAAAGGCTGGGACGAAGGTTGTTCCGGCTGCTCTTTCCTGTCCGACCATATCGACGGCGCCAACCAGCACCTGGCCCACCATGACGTGGCAGTGGTGGCGGTTTCCCACGCACCCTTCGCCGAATTCCAGGCGTTCAAACGGCGCATGGGCTGGAAATTCGATTGGGTCTCGTCCGAAGGCTGCGATTTCAACTACGACTTCGGCGTCTCCGCCCGGGCCGAAGACGTCGCCGCCGGCAAGGCCACCTACAACTATGAAAAATCCGACGGTGCCGAAGAAGAACTCCCCGGCCTCAGCGTGTTTTATCGCAACGAAGACGGCGAAATCTTCCATACCTACTCCACTTATGCCCGCGGTCTGGACATGCTGGTGGGCGCCTACAACTATCTGGACCTAACGCCCAAGGGCCGCAATGAAGAGCAAATCATGGAATGGGTGCAGCTTCATGATCAGTATGAAGGCAAGGCCTCATCCAGTTGCTGCCATGGGGGATAGACCGCGGAGACTGAGTCGCGCCTCTGTCGGATCGTCGCCCGGTGACGATCCGACAGAGACTGAGGTGCTGTCGCTGAACTTTTTCCACTCTTCAACCCTCAACCGGATAACCCGCCTTAACCGGAAATGAGGCTCGCCCTATGAAAACCCTGCTGAAACTCACCCTGGCTGCCACTTTCGCCTGCGCTCTTCCCGTTTGGGCTTGCACGCCTGAAGAAGCCACGGCCAAACGCGAACAACTGGCCAAGGAGGTCGCCAAGCTCACCGAACAGAATCCGGCCAAGGCCAAGGAGATCAACGACGAGTTGCAGAAGATGGACCTGGGCACTGCCAGCAAGGATTTGCCGGACAAGTGCCAGTTGATCGATCAGCGATTGAAGGAGCTGGGAACGGCTGAGAAGAAAGCCGAGAGCTGAAGGCTGCGATCATCTGATTTGAAGAGGGTTAGTCAGGTTTCAAAGAAAAAAAACCCGGACACTGTCCGGGTTTTTTATGGGATCGCTACCGACGCTTTATTCAGCAGCCGGCGCTTCCGGCTTGCGGCGCTTGAGCGGCGCCATGCCGTCCTTGCTGACCAGCGACAGGGCGTCGGTCTTCGGGCGGTTTGCGATCTTGCGCTTGGTCGGGGCCTTGGCACCGGTTTTCTTCTTGTCGCCCTTGGCGTCGACCTTTTTCTTCTTCACGCCGACGGCTTTGCCCGAGGCCTTGACCTTTTTCGGTCCGCCGTAGGTGCCTTTGACTTCCTTGATGGTGCGGCGCTCGAAGCTCTGCTTGAGGTAGCGCTCGACGCTCGACATCAAGTTCCAGTCGCCGTGGCAGATCAGCGAGATGGCCAGGCCATCGTTGCCGGCGCGGCCGGTGCGACCGATGCGATGCACGTACTCGTCGCCGCTGCGCGGCATGTCGAAGTTGATCACCAGGTCCAGCCCGTCCACGTCGAGGCCACGAGCGGCGACGTCAGTGGCGACCAGGATTTTCACGCCGCCCTGCTTCAGGCGGTCGATCGCCAGTTTGCGATCTTTCTGATCCTTGTCGCCGTGCAGCACGAACGCTTTGTAGTCCTGCGCCACCAGGCGGCCGTAGATACGGTCGGCCATGGCCCGGGTGTTGGTGAACACGATGGCCTTCTGATAGGTCTCGTTGGCCAGCAGCCAGTTCACGATCTGTTCTTTGTGCTGGTTGTGGTCAGCGGTGATGATCTGCTGACGGGTGGTGGCATTCAGGTCGCTGACGTTGTTCAGCTGCAGGTGCTCAGGGTCGTTCAGCACCTTGGCGACCATCTCGCGCAGGCCCGAACCGCCGGTAGTGGCGGAGAACAGCATGGTCTGCTGGCGGTTGGTGCACTCTTGCACCAGACGCTGCACGTCTTCGGCAAAGCCCATGTCGAGCATGCGATCGGCTTCGTCGAGCACCAGCACTTCAACTTCTTTCAAATCGAGGTTGCCGGCGTTGAGTTGCTCGATCATCCGCCCCGGCGTACCGATCAGGATGTCCGGCACTTTGCGCAGCATCGCGGCCTGGACCTTGAAGTCTTCACCGCCGGTGATCAGACCGGACTTGATGAAGGTGTACTGGGCGAAGCGCTCGACTTCCTTGATGGTCTGCTGGGCCAGCTCGCGGGTCGGCAGCAGGATCAGGGTCTTGATGCTGACGCGGACTTTCGCCGGGCCGATCAAGCGGTTGAGGATCGGCAAAACGAAGGCAGCGGTTTTGCCGCTGCCGGTTTGCGCTGTCACCCGCAGGTCACGCCCTTGGAGCGCCAGCGGAATAGCCGCTGCTTGCACAGGCGTTGGCTCGACAAATTTAAGCTCGGCCACGGCTTTGAGCAGGCGTTCGTGCAGGGCGAATTGGGAAAACACGGGTGCTACCTCGAAGAAATACAAAAAAACAGCTGCATAGGGTAACGGTTTCGAGCGCGAAGGCCGAGTTTCTTTATACAAACGGCGCTAAACAGTGGTTTTTTTGTTGCGCCTTTTGTCCTCAAGCGTCATCCAAAGCGTCTTAAATGCTCTAATCGCCCCGTCGCGTCCTATAGAAGAACCCTTTTTGCCCATGGATATCAAACAGCTCTGGCTCAACGCCCAAGACCTCTGGGGTGCACTCGATCAGCACCCGCTCCTGCATTCCAGCCTGGCGCTGATTTTGTTGCTGGTGATTGCGCTGGTCCTCGGACGAGTGGCGCGCTACCTCATTCTTCACGCGACCAAACTGCTCGGGCGCCAGCCGGCACTGCACTGGATCAACGACTTTCGCCATAACAAGGTGTTTCACCGCCTGGCGCAGATGACGCCGTCGCTGGTGATCCAGTTCGGCCTGCACCTGGTGCCAGAGCTGGGCAAGACCAGCCTGGTCTTCCTCGGCAACGTGGCACTGGCGTTCACCATCCTGTTCCTGGTGCTGGCCATCAGCGCCCTGCTCAACGCCCTGCTGGACATCTATGCCCGCACCGAACATGCCCGCACCCGCTCGATCAAGGGCTACGTGCAACTGGCGAAAATGGTGTTGTACGTGTTCGGTGCGATCATCATCGTCGCCACATTGATCGACCGTTCGCCGCTGTTGCTGCTATCGGGTCTGGGCGCCATGTCGGCGGTTATTCTGCTGGTCTACAAGGATACCCTGCTGTCATTCGTGGCCAGTGTACAACTGACCAGCAACGACATGCTGCGGGTCGGCGACTGGATAGAGATGCCGCAAGTCGGCGCCGATGGCGATGTGGTGGACATCACCTTGCACACGGTGAAGGTGCAGAATTTCGACAAGACGATTGTGTCGATCCCGACCTGGCGCCTGATGTCCGAGTCGTTCAAGAACTGGCGCGGCATGCAGCAGTCCGGTGGACGGCGGATCAAGCGCAGCCTGTTCATCGATGCCAGCGGCGTGCGCTTCATTCGCGACGACGAAGAGCAGAAGCTGTCCCAGGTGCATCTGCTGACCGATTACATCAGCCGCAAACAGGCCGAACTCAAGGCCTGGAACGAAGCCCAGGGCAACGTCGCGGCGATGTCGGCCAACCGTCGTCGGATGACCAATATCGGGACTTTTCGCCCCTATGCACTGGCGTATTTGAAGAGTCACCCGGAGATTCAGCCGAACATGACCTGCATGGTTCGCCAGATGCAGACCACTGCCCAGGGGATTCCGCTGGAAATCTATTGCTTCACCCGCACCACGGCGTGGGCCGATTATGAGCGGATCCAGGGGGATATTTTCGATTATCTGCTGGCGGTGCTGCCGGAGTTTGGCTTGAATCTTTATCAGCAGCCCAGTGGCGGGGATCTAAGGGCTGGGTTGTTGCCGGCGGTGCTCGGTGCGAGCTACATTCCTGAACCAGAAAAACATGTCATGTAGCACCACAATTCCCTGTAGGAGCTGCCGAAGGCTCGGGCCGCGATCGGACGATCTTTTGATTTTCAAGATCAAAAGATCGCAGGCTGCGCCAGCTCCTACACGGGTTGCGCGTGTGGTCTGATACCTAGTCGACTAATCCAAACCGCTGCCAGAATCACCGACCCGCCAAAGAACAACCGCCCCAGCTCTTCATCCTGATTCCAGATCAGCAAATTGATCAGCAGCCCCACCGGCACATGCAAATTGTTCATCACCGCCAGCGTCCCGCCGTTCACCAGGCACGCCCCCTTGTTCCACCAGTACAAGCCCAACGCCGTCGAGACCAGGCCGAGGAATAACAGCACGCCCCATTGCAGCGGTGCTTCAGGCAGAAAGTTCTGTTTGCCGAACAACAGAAACGCCGGCAATGCCACCGCCAATGCGCCGAGGTAGAAGTAACCGAAGCGCCGGTAGTGCGGCAGGTCGCTTGGGTGACGGGCCACCAGATGCTTGTAGAGCACCTGCCCGGCAGCGTAGGTAAAGTTGGCCAGTTGCAGCAGCATAAAGCCCATGAAGAAGTCCGGGTTGATCCGGTCGTAGCGGATCACCGCCGCGCCGAGCACCGCCACCAGGGCCGCCACCAGGGCCCAGGGATTGAAGCGCCGGTTCAGGGCGTCTTCGATCAGGGTCACGTGCAACGGCGTGAGGATGGTGAACAGCAACACTTCCGGCACCGTCAGCACCCGGAAACTCAGGTACAGGCAGACGTAAGTCACGCCGAACTGCAAGGCGCCGATCAACAGCATGCCGCGCATGAACGCCGGTTCCACCGAGCGCCAGCGCGTCAGCGGGATAAATACCAGACCAGCGAGCACGACTCGCACCAGTACCGCGAAGTAACTGTCGACATGTCCGGCCAGGTATTCGCCGATCAGGCTGAAGGAAAACGCCTGGATCAGCGTGACAAAAAGTAGATAGCCCATGCTCGCCTCATTTTCGGATGGCGGCGACGATAGCGGGTTTTGCCCGTCTCTGCGACTCGTCAACCAATACAAAACCCCCTGTAGGAGCTGGCTTGTCGGATCGCCGCACCGCAGCGAAGGGGCCCTCAAGTCTTGCAGCGCTATCCAGGCCGCCTTCGCTGGCAAGCCAGCTCCTACAGGGGGTTGTGTGTGAGCCCAGCAAATCGCGGGCAAAAAAAAGCCCGATCTCGCTAAGCGTTCAATCGGGCTACCGCACTCAGGAGCAACAAGTGCAAAGGGAGGTTTGATGCGCGTACAGGTGTTGCGTCAGGTCACTAGACCATCCAGCGATTATCTGGCGATTAACGCCTCAGGCAACCTGGGAAAGCCTGGCGTTGGCCTGGTTCAGCCCTTTCTCCTGGAAGTCACCGCCCAGGTTCATGCCTTCGGCGTGAATGAAGGTCACGTCGTGGATGCCGATGAAGGCCATGACCTGGCGCAGGTAGGGTTCCTGATGATCCGCCGGGCCGCCGGCATAGATCCCGCCGCGAGCCGTCAGCACATAGGCACGCTTGCCGCTGAGCAAGCCTTGCGGGCCGGTCTCGGTGTACTTGAACGTCACCCCGGCACGCAGCACGTGGTCGAGCCAGGCCTTGAGGGTGCTCGGGATCGCGAAGTTGTACATGGGCGCTGCCATGACCAGCACGTCGGCGGCCAGCAGTTCGTCGGTCAATTGGTTGGAGCGTTCCAGCGAAGCCTGTTCGATGTCGTTGCGCTGTTCGGCGGGTTTCATCCAGCCACCGAGCAGGTTGATATCAAGATGCGGCACCGGGTTGACAGCCAGGTCACGCACGGTGATCTGGTCGTCGGGGTGAGCGGCTTTCCACTGGCTGATGAACGTCTGGGTCAGTTGACGGGAAACCGAGTCTTGCTGACGGGCACTGCTTTCGATGATCAGAACGCGGGACATGGGCTGTAGCCTCCATCTGAGAATGCTGTAGGTCGATGGAGTGAAGGTTAAACAGAACCATATCGATGAAAAAGCGCAAATAACTGCTATAACCCATCAATAAATTCGTTTATAAACTGAGCATACCCCTGTGGGAGCGAGACCGGCTTGCCGGCGAAGGCGTCGTGTCAGGCTCTATCGCTGTCGCCTGACACACCGCTTTCGCGAGCAAGCCGGTCTCGCTCCCACAGGGTTGGAAAGCTATTTGGGGGTGCAACTCAGGTTGATACGCATCTTGATGATGGTCCGGGTGAACTTCGCGGTGGCATTGGTGTGTTTGCCCGCAGGCACGTCGATCTTGCGGGTGCGCGGCGCCTCCGGGCCATTGTTGAAAACCACCTTGCAGATCGCATCGGTAGTGCCGAAGTTGTTGACCTGAATGGAAGCGATGTCGCTGTCGGTGTCGTAGGCGTTGTAGTCGATGCTCAAGCCGTTCAGCTCTTTTTGCACATCGATCGGATAGGCAAACGCCGTCAGCGGCAGCAGCGCCAGCACGACACAACCCGACATCACACCACAAAGCTTTTTCATTCAGCAGTCTCCAATAAGGACTGCCAGCTTAGACAAGAGGAGCTGTTCATGAAAGCGCCCCGCGTGACCCTTGATCAATGGCGAACATTACAGGCCGTGGTCGATCATGGCGGTTTCGCCCAGGCCGCCGAAGCGCTGCACCGCTCGCAATCGTCGGTCAGCTACACCGTGGCACGCATGCAGGACCAACTCGGCGTACCGCTGCTGCGCATCGACGGTCGCAAAGCGGTGCTGACCGAAGCCGGTGGTGTGCTGCTGCGTCGTTCCCGGCAACTGGTGAAACAGGCCAGTCAGCTCGAAGACCTGGCCCACCACATGGAACAAGGCTGGGAAGCGGAAGTGCGACTGGTGGTCGACGCCGCGTACCCGAGCGCCCGTCTCGTGCGCGCCTTGACCGCGTTCATGCCGCAAAGCCGTGGCTGCCGGGTGCGTCTGCGCGAAGAAGTGTTGTCGGGCGTGGAGGAAGTACTGCTCGAGGGCGTGGCCGATCTGGCCATTACCGGCTTCAGCATTCCCGGTTACCTGGGCGCGGAATTGAGCGACGTCGAATTCGTCGCGGTCGCCCACCCCGACCATCCCCTGCACCGCCTCAATCGCGAACTGAATTTCCAGGACCTGGAAAGCCAGATGCAAGTGGTCATTCGCGACTCCGGTCGCCAGCAGCCACGGGATGTCGGCTGGCTCGGTGCCGAACAGCGCTGGACCGTCGGCAGCCTGGCCACCGCGGCAACTTTTGTCAGCAGCGGCCTGGGTTTTGCCTGGTTGCCCCGGCACATGATCGAACGGGAACTCAAGGAAGGTTCGCTCAAGCTGCTACCGTTGGATCAGGGCGGCAGCCGTAATCCGAGCTTCTACCTGTATTCGAACAAGGACAAACCCCTGGGCCCGGCGACACAGATACTCATCGAATTGCTGCGCACGTTTGATACCGCGCCGCTGGATGCGCCTTTCGCCGCCCCTGAACAAGCCTGACACGGAGTGTGAACATGGCCTATTTCGAACATGAAGGTTGTAACCTGCACTATGAGGAATATGGCCACGGCGCGCCGTTGCTGCTGGTCCACGGGCTGGGTTCCAGCACCCTGGACTGGGAACAGCAGATTCCGGCCTTGTCGACGCGCTACCGGGTGATCGTCCCGGATGTACGCGGCCACGGCCGCTCCGATAAACCTCGCGAGCGCTACAGCATCGCCGGGTTCAGTGCCGACCTGGTCGCGCTGATCGAGCATTTGAACCTTGGCCCGGTGCATTATGTCGGCCTGTCCATGGGTGGCATGATCGGTTTTCAATTGGCGGTGGACCAGCCACAGTTGCTCAAGAGCTTGTGCATCGTCAACAGTGCGCCCGAGGTCAAATTGCGCAGCCGCGACGATTACTGGCAGTGGTTCAAGCGCTGGAGCCTGATGCACGTGCTCAGCATGGGCGCCATCGGCAAAGCCCTGGGCGCCAAGCTGTTTCCTAAACCCGAGCAGGCTCAATTACGGCAAAAAATGGCCGAGCGCTGGGCAAAAAACGACAGGCGCGCTTATCTCGCCAGTTTCGATGCGATCGTTGGCTGGGGGGTTCAGGAACGACTTTCCAGGGTTGCCTGTCCAACCCTCATCGTCAGCGCCGACCGTGACTACACACCGGTATCGCTGAAAGAGACGTACGTAAAACTGCTGCCCGATGCGCGGCTGGTGGTGGTCGCCGATTCGCGCCACGCCACTCCGCTGGATCAACCCGAACGTTTCAACCAAACCCTGCTCGAGTTTCTCATCGCAGTCGACACAAACCCAATCAGGATCACTGACCCATGCTGAAAAAAATCGCCCTCGTCGCCGGCTCCGTGCTGTTTGCCGCCAATCTGATGGCCGCAACGCCCGCCAACAAGGCGCCGCACGTGCTGCTTGAAACCACCAACGGCCAGATCGAGATCGAACTGGACGCGGTCAAGGCACCGATCAGTACCAAGAACTTCCTTGATTACGTCAACAGCGGCTTCTACAACAACACGATTTTTCACCGTGTGATTCCGGGCTTCATGGTCCAGGGTGGTGGTTTCACTCAACAAATGCAGCAGAAAGAAACCAAGGCACCGATCAAGAACGAGTCCAAGAACGGTCTGCATAACGTCCGTGGCACGCTGTCCATGGCCCGTACTTCCGTGCCGGATTCGGCCACCAGCCAGTTCTTTGTCAACGTCAAGGACAACGACTTCCTGGACCAGGGCGACGGCTATGCCGTGTTCGGTAAAGTCGTCAAAGGCATGGACGTGGTGGACATCATCGTCAACACGCCAACCACCACTCGCGGCGGCATGAAAGATGTGCCGGCCGACCCTGTGTTCATCAAGTCGGCCAAAGTCATCGACTAAGCTACACAGCAAGTCTTGAGCGGCTGCCGGAGTGCGCCGCTCACACTGTTCAAAGGAGAGCCCGTGCGCGGGCGGAGAACTGATGCTTTATCGCCGTTTCGAGAAACTGATCGACATTTTCCGCGATGCACCGACGGCTGCTCCACCGGATCGGGTTCTTCCTTTTTATACCTATTACTTGAAGCAGGTCTGGCCGAGTTTCGCCGTCCTGCTGATCGTCGGCCTGTTCGGCGCGTTGATCGAAGTGGCGCTGTTCAGTTACCTGAGCCGCATCATCGACCTCGCCCAGGGCACACCGAACGTCGATTTCTTCAAGGAACATGGGATCGAGCTGGCCTGGATGGCCGTGGTTGCGTTGATCCTGCGCCCGGTGTTCGTCGGCCTGCATGATTTGCTGGTGCATCAGACCCTGAGCCCGAGCATGACCAGCCTGATCCGCTGGCAGAACCACAGTTATGTGCTCAAACAGAGCCTGAATTTTTTCCAGAACGACTTCGCCGGACGCATTGCCCAACGCATCATGCAGACCGGCAACTCGTTGCGCGATTCGGCCGTGCAAGCGGTAGACGCGCTGTGGCATGTACTGATCTACGCCATCAGCTCGCTGGTGCTGTTCGCCGAAGCCGACTGGCGCCTGATGATCCCGCTGCTGACCTGGATTGCCGCCTTCATCGGTGCCCTTTATTACTTCGTGCCGCGGGTCAAGGAGCGCTCGGTGGTGTCCTCTGACGCGCGCTCCAAACTCATGGGGCGGATTGTCGATGGCTATACCAACATCACCACCCTGAAGCTGTTCGCTCACACAAACTTCGAGCAGCAATACGCGCGCGAAGCGATCAAGGAACAAACCGAAAAAGCCCAACTGGCCGGCCGGGTGGTGACCAGCATGGACGTGGTCATCACCAGCATGAACGGCTTGCTGATCGTCTGCACCACCGGCCTGGCCCTGTGGCTGTGGACGCAGTCGCTGATCACCGTGGGGGCCATTGCGCTGGCGACCGGCCTGGTGATCCGTATCGTCAACATGTCCGGCTGGATCATGTGGGTGGTCACCGGCATTTTCGAAAACATCGGCATGGTCCAGGACGGTTTGCAGTCTATTTCCCAGCCGGTCAGCGTCACCGACCGCGAGCAAGCCAAGCCCTTGGTCGTACCCCGTGGCGAAGTACGTTTCGAGCAGGTGGATTTCCACTACGGCAAGAAGAGCGGGATTATCGGCGACCTTGACCTGACGATTAAACCCGGCGAGAAAATCGGCCTGATCGGTCCGTCTGGCGCAGGTAAATCGACCCTGGTCAATTTGCTCCTGCGTCTGTATGACGTGCAGGGCGGGCGAATTCTCATCGATGGCCAGAACATCGCCGAGGTGGGCCAGGAAAGCCTGCGCGAGCGTATCGGCATGATCACCCAGGACACGTCGCTGCTGCACCGCTCGATCCGCGACAATCTGCTTTACGGCAAACCCGACGCCACCGACGCCGAACTGTGGGAAGCAGTGCGCAAAGCCCGGGCCGACGAGTTCATCCCGTTGCTGTCGGACTCCGAAGGGCGTACCGGTTTCGACGCTCACGTCGGTGAGCGCGGGGTGAAACTCTCCGGCGGCCAGCGTCAGCGCATTGCGATTGCCCGGGTGCTGCTCAAGGACGCGCCGATCCTGATCATGGACGAAGCCACCTCGGCGCTGGATTCGGAGGTCGAAGCGGCGATCCAGGAAAGCCTCGAAACCCTGATGCAGGGCAAGACCGTGATCGCTATCGCCCACCGGCTCTCGACCATTGCCCGGATGGACCGATTGGTGGTGCTGGAAAAAGGCACGATCGCCGAAACCGGCAGCCACGCCGAACTGCTGGCCCATGGCGGGTTATATGCGCGGTTGTGGCAGCACCAGACGGGTGGGTTTGTGGGTATCGATTGATCCCCCGAGACTGATCGTTCCCACGCTCCGCGTGGGAATGATCTTGCCCCCCATCAGTCTTGCCGATAGGGCAAGGCGGTTCGCGCTTCCTCGGCATACGCCAGCACCCCGACGCGCTCCTGGCGCAGGAAATCCTTGACCGCGGCCTTCAGGCCGGGATGGCGCAGGTAGTGCCAGGAATGGGTGATTACCGGCTCGAAACCGCGAATCAACTTGTGCTCACCCTGAGCCCCGGCGTCGAAACGCTGGAAGCCATTGGCAATCGCGTAGTCCATGCCCTGATAGAAACAGGTCTCGAAGTGCAGCCGGTCAAACTCTGCCAGACACCCCCAGTAACGACCGTAAAAACTGTCGCCACCCACCAGGCTGAACGCCATGGCGACCGGCCGTGAACCCTGTTTGGCCAGCACCACGCGAATCGCTTCCGGCATCCGCTCGGCCAACAGACTGAAGAACTCTCGGGTCAGATAGGGCCTTTGCCGCCGCACTGCGTAAGTGTTGGCGTAGCAGGCATAGACGAAGTCCCACTGCGCCTGATCCAGCTGCCGACCTTCAAGCCATTCGAAATCAATCCCCTGCCCCGCCACTTGCTCGCGTTCCTTGCGCATCTGCTTGCGCTTGCGCGAACTGAGAGCGTCGAGGAAATCCTGAAAGTCCCGATAGCCGCGATTCTGCCAGTGATACTGACAGCCGATGCGCTGCAACCAGCCCGGCTGTTCGACCAATGCGGCGTCGGTGAAGGGATCGGTGAAGTTGATGTGGGCACTGGAAAGCTGTTCGATCTCAAGGTAGCCGGGCAGGCTTTTCAACAGCTCGAAACCGTCTTCGAGTGTGGCCGCGAGCAAGCGCGGGCCACTGACCGGGCTGAACGGTACGGCGCTCAACAGTTTGGGGTAATAGTCGATGCCGGCACGCTCGCAGGCATCGGCCCAGGCGTGATCGAACACATACTCGCCATAGGAATGCCATTTGCGGTAACCGGGCAGCGCGGCGATCAACCGGTCACTTTCCATGTGCAACAAATGCTCGGGCTGCCAGCCCGAGTGGGGGCCGACGCTGCCGCTGTCTTCCAGCGCGCAGAGAAACGCATGGCGCAGGAACGGCTGGCTATCCGGCACCAGGGCATCCCAGGTGTGCGCAGCGATTTCGGACAGATTTTCCAGACGTTGCAGCGGCATCAACTTCCTCTCCACTTCTTTGCATGAAAGCCCCGCGAGTATCGCTTATCGCGGAGCTCTCCACACGACCTATCCGACCGCAGCGCTCTGGAAAAGGGTTTTCAGGTGCTTGTGGACCGTCATCGAGACGCCATCACTTTGCCACTGCTTTGTCATAATCCATCGCGATACTGGCGCCAGTTTTTAGAGCGTCGGGTTCTACCCGGCCACTGTTTTCCGTCCTTCAAGGTCGGTTGTGTCCTGGATGGCTCAGTCATCCTCTTACATCTTCGGAGATTGATATGCGTCTTGCTTCCACGAAAACTGCGGCAGCCCTGTGTGGTGGCCTGTTGCTGGCCATGAGTGTTCCGGCCAGCGCCGCAGTCGACGCCAAACTGCTCGACATGCTCAAGGCCAACGGTTCGATTTCCCAGGCGCAGTACGCTGAACTGCAGGCCGAACTGGCCAAGGATCAGAAGGACCAGCAGATTGCGCGTCAGGCTCAGCAAGAAACCAATGAGCAAATCGCAGCGACTGCGAAGAAAACCAATGAACTGAGTAGCTTCGACCAGAAACTGGCGTGGGCGGCCAAGACCCAGTTCAAGGGCGACGTTCGTTTCCGTCAGGAAACGGTCAAGAACGACGGCGTATCCAACACCGGCGACCAGGACCGCCAACGTATTCGTGCCCGCCTGGGTGCCTACACCGAAATCAACCCGCAAGTGGACACCGGCATTCGTATCGCCACTGGCAACAACAACGACGCTCGCTCCACCAACCAGAGCCTGGAAGGCAACTTCTCCAAGAAAGATATCTGGCTGGACCAGGGCTACGTCGACTACCACCCGACTGCCATCAAGAATTTGCACTTGATTGGCGGCAAGATGCCACAGCCATGGGTGAGCATGGGCGACATCATCTGGGATAGCGACATCAGCCCGGAAGGTCTGGCTGTGACTTACAAATACCCGCTAGGCAGCACGGCCGAGCTGTTCGGTAGCGCCGGCCACTACACCCTCCAGGACAACGTCGACGGCGAAGGCAAGCAGTTCCGTCACGACCTGCGTCTGTACGCTGGCCAGTTGGGCGCACGCTTCGCGATCACCGACAACCTGAAAATGACACTGGGCGGCAGTCTCTACGCCTACGACAATGACAACGACACCGCCACACTGGCCATCAACGGCAACAGTCCGGGCGAAGAGTTCAAAGTGTACGAAGGCTTCGGTCAGCTCGACATCGGCGGCCTGCCAATGCCGCTGTCGTTGTACGGTCAGGTCGTCAACAACGACGACGCCAGCAACGATCAGGACATGGGCTGGTTGGCCGGCGTCAAGACCAAGTTCTACGGCTTCGGCGTGGACTACAACTATCGCGACATCCAACGTAACGCCGTGGTCGGTGCTTTCACCGACTCCGACTTCGCCAACGGTTTCACCGGTTCGCGCGGCAGCAAGTTGAAAGTGAGCTACGAGATCGACAAGAACTTCGCCCTCGGTGCGACGTACTTCATGGCTGACTCCGACTACACCAACGCCACCCTGCGGGATTCGAAAATCAATACCCTGCAGCTGGATGCAGAAGCCAAGTTCTGATTCCCCGCTACACGGCCCGGGCAAGGAAGCCCGGGTTACTTTTACAAACTCGCGTTGGCGTATCGGTCCCCATCATCCGTCCGATCCACCAACGCGAGTTTTTTTCTCGCCACAAAAAAGATCGCAGCCTGCGGCAGCTCCTACGCCGACTGCATCCAACCGCGATATCGCGTTGAAATCCAATCCTGTAGGAGCTGCCGCAGGCTGCGATCTTTTAAAGCAAACTCAACGCTTGCGCAGAATCACGCTACCTATCGAATAACCGGCGCCAAACGAGCTGAGCACCGCCAGCGAACCGGCCGCCAGATCATCCTGATGCTTGTGAAAGGCAATCACCGAACCGGCAGAGCTGGTGTTGGCGTAGGTGTCGAGAATCACCGGCGCTTCTTCTTCGGTGGCTTCGCGGCCCAGCAGTTTCCTGACGATCAGATGGTTCATGCTGAGGTTGGCCTGGTGCAACCAGAAGCGCTTCACGTCCGTGACGTTGAGCTGGTTTTCTTCCAGATGCGTGGCGATCAGCTCGGCCACCATCGGGCAGACGTCCTTGAATACCTTGCGGCCTTCCTGGACGAACAGTTTGTCCTTGGCACCGATGCCCTCTTGCGCTGCGCGGTTGAGGAAGCCGAAGTTGTTGCGGATGTTGTTGGAGAACTTGGTCAGCAGCTTTGTGCTGACGATGTCGAACTGGTACTGGGAGGTGGCCAGGTCGGCACGTTCGATGATCACTGCGGTGGCGGCGTCGCCGAAGATGAAATGGCTATCGCGGTCGCGGAAGTTCAGGTGACCGGTGCAGACTTCCGGGTTGACCATCAGGATCGCCCGGGCCTGGCCCAGTTGCACGCTGTTGGAGGCGGCCTGGATGCCGAAGGTCGCCGAGGAGCAGGCGACGTTCATGTCGAAGCCGAAACCCTGGATGCCCAGCGCTTCCTGGACTTCGATGGCGATGGCCGGGTAGGCGCGCTGCAGGTTGGAACAGGCGACGATCACGCCATCAATGTCCGCGGCGGTCTTGCCCGCACGCTGCAGGGCTTGCTCGGCAGCGCCGATGGCCATCTGGCAGAGCACCGACCACTCGTCATTCGAGCGCTCCGGCAGGCGTGGCGCCATGCGTTGCGGGTCGAGGATGCCGTCCTTGTCCATGACGAAGCGGCTTTTGATACCAGAGGCTTTTTCAATAAACGCCGCGCTGGATTCGGTCAAGGCTTCGACTTCACCGCGGGCGATCGCTTCGGCGTTATCGGCGTTGAACTGCCCGACGTAAGTATTGAAAGACTGCACCAGCTCTTCGTTGGAAATGCTGTTGGCCGGGGTGTACAAGCCGGTGCCGCTGATGACGACGTTATGCATGGTCGTTTCTCTGATCTGTTCAGGCAGAAAGCATTGGTACTAGCGTACCAACACGCAAAGGGTCTATCCCAGGTCCGGACGCAAAACCTGGCATTGCTTAATCCGATCCGCCCGGGCCCGCGAAGGGTCAAATCCGCGGGGTGGCGTTTATAGGCGCGAAGTTTGCCATAATCCTTGGGGTTTGGCGCCATTTTGCTGGATGACTCCCACTTGCAGGCAATACAAAAACCTGTGGGAGCGAGCTTGCTCGCGATGGGGGCCTGACATGCAACATGGATGTTGAATGTGATGGCCTCATCGCGAGCAAGCTCGCTCCCACAGGTATTGCACAAGCCTCGGGCCTACGGTTCGACCTGGGTCCATTGCTTGCTCAGGCGCTTGTCGGAGATCGGCACCTTGGTCCCCAATTGCTGGGCGAACAGCGAAACCCGGTATTCCTCCAGCCACCAGCGATAAAGTTCCAGCTGCGGATCGCGCTTGCCTTCCTGGGCGTGTTTGTTGGCGCGGGTCTGGTATTGAGCCCAGAGGCCGGACAATTCGCCGCTCCAGACCCGGTCCTTCTGCACCTGAGCGCCGAGTTTTTCGAAGCGCTGCTCGATGGCCCTGAGGTAGCGTGGCAGTTCCTTGAGCCACTGCATCGGCGTTTCACGCACAAAACCCGGATAGACCAGATGACTGAGCTGCTGCTTGATGTCGTTCAGGGCCACGGCTTGCGCCAGGTCGATCTTGCCCTTGAAACGTTTTTGCAGACCGTGCCAGAGCTTGAGAATCTCCAGCGTCAGCTTCGCCAACCGCTCGGCGTGCTCGGTCCAGCCACCGCGCTTGCGCTCGGCAAGCGCCGCCAGCCCGGCGCCATCGCGCGGCAGCGGGTCCTCACCTTCAAGAATGCAGCTGTCGAGACTGGCCAGCAGGATGTCTTCCACCAGGCTGTCGATACGCCCCATGTCGCGGTACATCAGGCCCAGCTCGGTCAGCCCCGGCAACTTGCCGCGCAGGAACTTCGCCGGCTCTGCCAGTTGTTGCATCAACAAACGCTGCAAGGCCCGACGATGCTGGAACTCGGCTTCGGCCGGCGTCGAGAAACGCCCCTCCTTGACCGTGCCGCTCTCTTCCACCAGCGCCGGATACACCGTCATCGACAGCCCGGCGATCTTCTGTTGGGTCTTTTCAGCGACGGCGGCGAAGACTTTCGCCTCCACCGGTTGCTGGCTTTTTGCGGTTTGCGGCACGGCCAGGGCGGCCTGACTGGCCTCGGCAAAGCGCGCGGTCAACTCGGCCAGGTCACGCCCTTCACCGAGAAACTTGCCCTGACCATCGACGATTTCCAGGTTCATCCGCAAATGGCTGTCGACCTGCTGCGCCGCTTCGGCCCAGGCTTCGTCGCTGACCCGCGCCCCGGTCATGCGCAGCAGCTCGCGACCCAGTGCCTGGGGCAACGAACCCTCGGCAAAGGTCATGCGTTGCAACGCGGCTTTGACGAAGTCCGGCACCGGCACGAAGTTCTTGCGCAGGGCTTTGGGCAGGTTGCGCACCAGCGCGATGCACTTGGCCTCGATCACCCCCGGCACCAACCACTCCAGGCGTTCCGGCGGCAGCATCGGCAACAGCGGCGCCGGCACCCGCAGGGTCACGCCGTCGCGTGGATGGTTGGGCTCGAAGTGGTAACTCAGGGCCAGCTCCAGATCGCCGATGTGCAAGGTGTCCGGGTAATGCGCGGCGGTGACTTCACTGGCCTCGCGGGCCAGCACGTCCTCTTCGCGCATGATCAGCAGCTGTGGATCTTTCTGGCTGTTGACCCGGTACCAGCTGTCGAAGGTCGCGGTCTGGTGGATCTCGGCCGGCAGTCGCGCGTCGTAGAAGGCGAACAGGGTTTCTTCGTCGGCCAGAATGTCCCGACGACGCGCCTTGGCTTCCAGTTCGTCGAGTTGTTCCAACAGTTGTTTGTTGGCCGTCAGGCATCTGGCCCGGGATTGAATCTCGCCACGCACCAAGCCTTCGCGGATAAACAACTCGCGGGACACCACCGGGTCGACCGGCCCGTAATGCACCGGCCGGCGACCGACCACGATCAGCCCGAACAAGGTGATCTGCTCGAACGCCACGACCTGGCCGCGCTTCTTCTCCCAATGGGGTTCGAAGTGGTTTTTCTTGATCAGGTGCCCGGCGAGCGGCTCGATCCAGTCGGCATCGATCTTGGCCACCATCCGCGCATAAAGCTTGGTGGTTTCCACCAGTTCGGCGGCCATTAACCATTGCGGGCGCTTTTTACCCAGCCCGGAGGACGGGTGAATCCAGAAGCGTCGCTGACGGGCACCGAGGTAATCGCCGTCTTCGGTTTTCTGACCGATCTGGCTGAGCAGGCCCGAGAGCACGGCTTTGTGCAGCTTCGGGTAGTCCGCCGGCTCTTTATTGAGGCTCAGCTGCATGTCGCGGCAGATCAGGCTCAACTGCCGGTGAGAATCGCGCCACTCGCGCAGGCGCAAGTAATTGAGGAAATTCTTGCGGCACCAGTTACGCAACGGACTCGCCGTCAGGGCCTGGCGCTGTTCTTCAAAACCACGCCACAGATTGACCAGCCCGGCGAAGTCCGAGTCCACGTCTTTCCATTGCGCGTGGGCCTGATCCGCCGCTTGCTGACGCTCCGGCGGACGTTCGCGCGGATCCTGGATCGACATGGCGCTGGCGACGATCAGCACTTCCTGCAAGCTGCCGAGCTTCGCCGCTTCCAGCAGCATGCGGCCCATGCGCGGGTCCACTGGCAGTCTCGCCAGTTGACGACCAAGCGGGGTCAGCTGGCTGTTGCGATCCACTGCCGAGAGTTCTTGCAGCAGGTTGAAACCGTCGCTGATGGCCTTGCCATCCGGTGGCTCGATAAACGGAAAATCGGTGATCTCGCCCAGGCGCAGGTGCAGCATCTGCAAAATCACCGCCGCGAGGTTGGTGCGCAGGATCTCCGGGTCGGTAAATTCCGGACGACCGATAAAGTCCTCTTCGCTGAACAGCCGCACGCAGATGCCCGGCTCGACCCGCCCGCAGCGGCCTTTGCGCTGGTTGGCGCTGGCCTGGGAAATGGCTTCGATGGGCAGGCGCTGGACCTTGGCCCGATAGCTGTAGCGACTGATGCGCGCGGTGCCGCTGTCGATCACGTAACGAATGCCCGGCACCGTCAGCGAGGTTTCGGCGACGTTGGTCGCCAGCACCACGCGACGGCCTGGGTGCGACTGGAAAATTCGCTGCTGTTCGGCCGGCGACAAGCGTGCATACAGCGGCAGGATTTCGGTGTGCTTGAGCTGGGCCTTGCGCAACATGTCGGCGGCGTCGCGAATCTCCCGTTCGCCGGGCAGGAACACCAGCACATCGCCCGGGCTCTTGCGCTCGCTGCGTTCGAACGCGGCGATTTCGTCGAGGGTGGCCAGAATGGCCTGATCCACCGTCAAGTCATCCTCGACGCGGTTGCCCTCCTCGTCCTGCTCCAGGGTCAGCGGGCGATACCAGGTCTCTACCGGGAAGGTGCGGCCGGAGACTTCGACGATCGGCGCGTCGTCGAAGTGCTTGGAAAAACGCTCCAGGTCGATGGTCGCCGAGGTGATGATGACTTTCAGGTCCGGACGACGGGGCAGCAGGGTTTTCAGATAGCCGAGCAGGAAGTCGATGTTCAGGCTGCGTTCGTGGGCTTCGTCGACGATGATCGTGTCGTAGCGTTCGAGGTAGCGGTCGTTCTGGGTTTCCGCCAGCAGGATGCCGTCGGTCATCAGCTTGATCAAGGTATTGGAATCGCTCTGATCCTCGAACCGCACCTGATAGCCGACCAGCGCGCCCAACGGCGTGCCCAGCTCTTCGGCGACCCGACTGGCCACGCTGCGCGCAGCGATCCGACGCGGCTGGGTGTGGCCGATCAGGCCATGCTGGCCGCGGCCGATTTCCAGGCAGATTTTCGGCAACTGGGTGGTTTTACCCGAACCGGTTTCGCCGGCGATGATCAATACCTGATGCTTGAGCAACGCCGCCTTGATCTCATCGCGCTTGGCGGCGATCGGCAGGCTGTCGTCGTAACGCACCACCGGCAGGCTGGCACGCCGCGCCAGCACCTGGTCACAGGATGCCTGCGTGCGCGTCACCCACTGGGCCAGCTTGGCCTCGTCAGGTTTTTTGCGCAGCTCGAGCAACTGCCGCCGCAGCCGGTGACGGTCGGCGAGCATGGCGTGATCGAGGTTTTTCAGCAGTTTGTCGATGGAAGGCGATTCGTCAGTCATCAGGTACGCAATAAGTCGTCTAGTGGCGCAGGGGGGCGATTGTCGCAGATTTTACGGCCGCTGCGCGGCCGTGTGATCGTTCCCACGCTCTGCGTGGGAATGCATCAATGGACGCTCTGCGTCCGCTCTTGGGACGCGGAGCGTCCCGGGCTGCATTCCCACGCGGAGCGTGGGAACGATCGGTGTGGGGTTATTCGTTATCCCGCCCTTTGCGTCGGTACGGGAACACGTCAATCACTTTTCCGGCGCGAATGGCTTCCTGCAGGCTTTTCCAGTAATCGGCGTTGTACAACTCGCCATGCAATTGATCGAACAACTTGCGCTGCCCGGAATCGGCAAACAGAAACGGCGGAAATTCTTCGGGGAACACGTCCAGCGGCCCGATCGAATACCACGGCTCGGAGGCCATTTCGTCTTCCGGGGTACGCGGTTGCGGGATATGGCGGAAGTTGGCCTCGGTCAGGAAGCAGATTTCGTCATAGTCATAAAACACCACACGCCCGTGGCGGGTGACGCCAAAGTTTTTCAGCAGCATGTCGCCAGGAAAGATGTTCGCCGCCGCCAGTTGCTTGATCGCCAGACCGTAATCCTCCAGCGCCTCGCGCACCTGCGCCGCGTTGGCGTGTTCCAGGTAAAGGTTCAGCGGTGTCATCCGCCGCTCGGTCCAGCAGTGACGAATCAGCACCGTGTCGTCCTCCACCGACACCGTAGACGCGGCCACTTCGAGCAACTCTTCCAGGCACGCCGGCTCGAACTTGCTCAACGGGAAACGAAAGTCGGCAAACTCCTGGGTATCGGCCATGCGCCCGACCCGGTCGACGCTTTTCACCAGACGGTACTTCTCGATCACCGTGGCGCGGTCGACGTTTTTCGACGGCGAGAAGCGGTCCTTGATGATTTTGAACACGGTATTGAAACCCGGCAGGGTGAACACGCTCATGACCATGCCGCGTACGCCGGGGGCCATGATGAACTGGTCGTCGGTGCTGGCCAGGTGATTGATCAGTGCCCGGTAGAACTCGGATTTGCCGTGTTTGTAGAAGCCGATCGAGGTGTACAACTCGGCGATGTGCTTGCCCGGCAGGATGCGCTTGAGGAAACCGATGAACTCCGCCGGCACCGGCACATCCACCATGAAATACGAGCGGGTGAAGGAGAAGATGATCGACACGTCCGCTTCATCGGTGATCAACGCATCGATCTGAATCCCGCGGCCTTCGCGGTGCAACAGCGGAATCACCAAGGGCCACTGCTCGTCCTGGGTGTAGATGCGCCCCACCAGGTACGCCCCCTTGTTGCGATAAAGCACCGAGGAAAACAATTCGACGCTCAACTCCGGATCCTTGCACACCCAGTCCGGCAGGTTCTCGCGCAATTGCGCTTCGAGACGGCGCAGGTCAGCGGGCAGGTCGGCGTAATCCTCGCTGAAGCGGTAATCGGCAAAAACGCTTGCGAGCATGCCAGATAGCCGGCCTTGAGGTTTATAGGTGCGGGTTTGCGCGGCACGGGCCCGGCGCAGGCTTGGCCGGGTGGTGTGGATGAACATGCAGCCATCGCTGATCAGGTCGTGACTGAACAGCCCGCAGAAGATCGAGTTGTACCAGGTCTCGGATAACTCATCGTCGAAGCGCAGGTCGATCAGCGTGATGTAGGCGCTCTTGACCAGCGGCCAGCAACTGTCGTCCATCAGCGTGTCGGCTTCGAAGGAGGTGCGCAGTCGCGCCACGGTTTCGCCGACTTTTTCTTCGTACAGATTGATCCGCGCAGCCGACGCGATTTGCGCCTCCTGCCACTTGGCCTGTTCGAAACGGGTTCGGGCGCCGTCAGTGATCTGACGGAAATGCTCGCGGTAATCGTCAAAGCCGTCGAGGATCATTCGGGCGATGTCGGCGGCTGGCCAATGCTGCGGCATAGGTAAAACCTCGGCGGCTGATGCTTATCGTTGGAGCCTGAGCTTAGTGGCCCTGTGTGACGCAACGCAACCATTGCCTTGTGCCCTGACTGGCGCGACACTTGCGCGCCATCATGGAAGGAAAACGTTGTGAACCTCGTCGATACTCTGCGTTTGCTGGCACTTGCCGCCATTTGGGGGGCGAGCTTCCTGTTCATGCGCATCATCGCCCCAGTGATCGGCACCGTTCCCACGGCTTTTTTCCGCGTGTCGATTGCGGCAGTCGGGTTGCTGGTGATCCTGGGCCTGATGCGCATCAGCTGGGACTTCAAAGGCAAACTCAAGACGGTGATGCTGCTGGGGATGATCAACTCCGGGATTCCCGCGACCCTTTATTCGGTCGCCGCCCAAGTGTTGCCGGCCGGTTACTCGGCGATTTTCAATGCCACGACGCCGCTGATGGGGGTGTTGATCGGCGGTCTGTTCTTCCATGAAAAACTCACCGCCGCCAAGCTCGGCGGGGTATTTCTCGGCCTGTTCGGCGTCGGCATCCTGACCCGGGCCGGGCCGGTGGCGTTCGACATGGACCTGTTGATGGGCGCCCTCGCCTGCCTGCTCGCCACCACCTGCTACGGTTTCGCCGGGTTCCTTGCACGCCGTTGGCTCGACCAGGCCGGCGGTCTCGACAGTCGTCTTTCGGCGCTGGGCAGCATGCTGGGCGCGACGTTGTTGTTGCTGCCGCTGTTTGGCTACAGCGTGATCAGCCAGCCACCGGCGAGCTGGGGCGGCTGGAGTGTCTGGCTGTCGTTGCTGGGGTTGGGGCTGGTATGTACCGCGTTGGCGTACATTATTTACTTCCGCCTACTCAGCTCGGTCGGGCCGGTGAAGTCGATGACCACGACCTTCCTGATTCCGCCGTTCGGGGTGTTGTGGGGGGCGTTGTTGCTGGATGAGCCGTTGTCGATGGCGCATATCTATGGCGGGGTGTTGATCGCGGCGGCGTTGTGGTTGGTGTTGAAGCCGGCGGTGGTGAAGGCGGCTGAGGTAGGGGCAGCCAGATAGTTTGGTGGTGTTGCTGATGGCGCCTTCGCTGGCAAGCCAGCTCCTACAGGGATTGGTGTCGTACACAAATTCTGTGAGCAGCACCCAATCCTGTGGGAGCGGGCTTGCCCGCGATGATGTCGGCCCAGACAACTACAAAGCCAGTTGGCTCACCTCGCCATCCACCAACCGCCGAATCCCCAACGGATTAGCGTCCTGCAACGCTTCCGGCAACATCGCATCCGGATAATTCTGGAAGCACACCGGCCGCAGGAAGCGGTCGATGGCCAGGGTGCCGACCGACGTCCCTCGCGAATCGGACGTCGCCGGGTACGGCCCGCCATGCACCATTGCGTCGCAAACCTCGACCCCGGTCGGATAGCCATTGAGCAGAATCCGCCCGACCTTTTCCTGCAGTGACTCAGCCAGCCAGCGATACTCCAGCAACTCCCCGGCCTCACCGATCAGCGTCGCCGTCAGTTGCCCGCGCAGCCCATGCAGCGCCGCCGTAAGCTGCGCACGATCTGCCACTTCAACGACGATGGTGGTCGGTCCGAAAACCTCTTCCTGAAGCAGTTCATCGCCCTTGAGCAACAGACTGACATCCGCCTGGAACACCTGCGGTTGAGCCTGACTGCCCTGTTGCGGCTTACCCGCCAGATGCGTCAGCCCCGGATGCTCGTGCAGTTCGCCCAGGCCTTTGCTGTAGCTGACCAGCGCGCCGGCGTTGAGCATGGTCTGCAGCGGTTGTTGGTTCATGCTGGCGCAAAACGTTTCGACAAAGGTACTGAATTGTGGAGAGCGCAGGCCGATCACCAGGCCCGGACTGGTGCAGAACTGACCACAACCCAGCGTCACTGAACCGGCCAGTTGCGCCGCGATCTGTTCGCCACGCACCGCGAGGGCTTCAGGCAGCAGGAACACCGGGTTGATGCTCGACATCTCGGCAAATACCGGGATCGGCTGCGGCCGAGTCGCGGCCATGTGGCTCAGGGCATTGCCGCCCTTGAGCGAACCGGTGAAACCCACGGCCTGAATCGCCGGGTGCTTGACCAGCCATTCACCAACGCCACCGCCGTAGATCATATTGAACACACCGGCCGGCATTTCGCTGCGCTCGGCGGCGCGGATGATCGCATCCGCCACCCATTCGGCGGTCGCCATGTGGCCGCTGTGAGCCTTGAACACCACCGGGCAACCGGCGGCCAGCGCGGAAGCGGTGTCACCACCGGCCGTGGAAAATGCCAGCGGAAAGTTACTCGCACCGAACACCGCGACCGGCCCTAATGCAATGCGGAACTGACGCAGATCCGGACGCGGCAACGGCTGACGATCCGGCAGTGCCCGATCAATCCGCGCGCCATAAAAATCACCACGACGCAGGACCTTGGCGAACAGGCGCATCTGGCCGCTGGTGCGTGCGCGCTCGCCCTGAATGCGCCCGGCTGGCAATGCGGTTTCGCGGCACACTGTCGCGACAAAATCATCACCCAAGGCATCGATTTCATCGGCGATGGCGTCGAGGAACAGCGCGCGTTTTTCCGCGCTGAGGTTGCGGTAGATCGGGTAGGCAGCCGCGGCAGCGTTAGCGGCGGCATTTACTTCGGTTTCGGTCGCCTGGAAGAAGCTGCCGGGAAGCGGCTCACCGCTGGTCGCGTCGAGGCTTTGCAGCTGCAGGGTGCCGGTGGCGCTGCGCTGGCCGCCGATGTAGTTGTGTCCAAGTAGCGTGGTCATGAGGCGTTTCCTGATCGATTGTGTAGAAACGGGTAGGCGACCTGTAGGAGCCGGCTTGCTGGCGATAGCGTCCACCAGGACGGCGCAAGGCTTGGAGGCCAATCGCTGGCAAGCCAGCTTCTACAGGTTCGTCGGTGTTTCCCGATCCCTTGCTTTTAGAGCGCACGAACCTGGCCGATGGCCAACGGCTGGGCACTTTCGCCGATGCCGTTTTCCAGCGGTGCGCCGAACTCATCGAGGCTGATCTGGAAGCGATCCCCCGGCTGGGTTTTCACCCCGTCGGCAAACGACAGCGTGGCAGTGCCGAAGTAATGCACGTGGATATCGCCCGGACGCAGAAACTGCGCATATTTGAAGTGGTGGAATTCGAGGTTGGCGAGGCTGTGGCACATGTTGTCTTCGCCGCTGAGAAACTCCTTTTCCCAGATCGTTTCGCCGTTGCGTGTAATGCGGCTGGTGCCCGCCAGGTGCCTGGGCAGTTCACCAACCCGCAGCTCCGGACCGTAGGCGCAGAAGCGCAGTTTCGAATGGGCGAGGTACAGGTAATTGCGCCGCTCCATCACATGGTCGGAGAACTCGTTGCCCAGGGCAAAACCGACGCGATACGGCTGGCCGTCATCGCCAATCACATAGAGCCCGGTCAGTTCCGGTTCTTCGCCGGCATCCTCGGCAAATGGCGGCAGCGGGAAGTCCGCGCCGGGGCGCACGACGATGCTGCCGTCGCCCTTGTAGAACCATTCCGGCTGCGTACCGACTTGACCGGCTGCTGGTTTGCCGCCCTCCAGGCCCCATTTGAAAATGCGCATGGTGTCGGTCATGCCGGCTTCGACCGCACCGTCCTGCTGGTGCATCTTGTCCCGCGCCGAGGCGCTGCCCAAATGGGTCAGGCCGGTGCCGCTGATCAGGCAATGGGCCGGGTCTTCGTGGTCCAGCGGCGGCAGCACGTTGCCCTGCTGCAACAGTTGCGCGTAATCCGGGCCCGGCTCGGTGCCGCGCAAGGCGACTTCTTCTTGCAGGCTGCGCTGGGCGCGAATGGCCTCGAGTGCCAGTTCGCGGGTGCTGCGGGTGGCGCGCAATACCTGGACCTGGGAACCCTCGACGAGACCGACCTGGCGCTCCCCGGCAGTGTTTTCAAATTGAATCAGGCGCATGTCCGGCCCTCCAGAAAGTCGTGGATGGCGCCGCCCGCAGACGGCGCCTCAAGGTCACTCGATGATGTTGAAGTCGCCGAGGTACTCATCGGAGATTTCCAGGCCCAGACCCGGCGTGTTGTCGTCGAGCTGGATGTAGCCGTTGACCGGTTGTGGTTCGCCCTTGAACACGTAGTAAAAGAGTTCGTTGCCGACCTCGACGTCAAACACCGGGAAGAACTCGGCCATCGGCGAGGCGGTGGTGGACATGGTCAGGTGGTAGTTGTGCATCTGCCCGGCGTGCGGGATGACCGGCACCGACCAGGCTTCGGCCATGGCATTGATCTTGCGCGCGGCAGTGATGCCGCCGACGCGGTTGGTGTCGTACTGGATCACGTCGATGGCACGGCGTTCCAGCAGGTCCTTGAAGCCGTAGGACGTGAATTCATGCTCGCCGCCGGAGATCGGCATGATCCCCATCTTTTTCAGCTCGATGTAGCCCTCGATGTCGTCGGCGATCACCGGTTCTTCGAGCCAGCGTGGTTCGAACTCGGCGAGTTTGGGCAACATGCGACGGGCGTATTCCAGGGTCCAGCCCATGTAGCATTCGAGCATGATGTCGATGTCCGGGCCGGCCAGTTCACGCAGCGCCCGCACTTGTTCGATGTTTTTGCGCATGCCCGCCGGGCCATCTTTCGGGCCATAGCCGAAACGCATTTTCAGCGCGGTGAACCCCTGGTTCAGATAGCCCTGGGCTTCTTCGAGGAACAGGTCGAGGTTGTCGTTGGCGTAGAGCTTGGAGGCGTAGGTCCAGATTTTTTCCTTGGTCCGCCCGCCGAGCAGTTTGAACACCGGCTTGTTCACTGCCTTGCCCATGATGTCCCAGATGGCGATGTCGATCGCCGAAATCGCCGCCATGCCGATGCCTTTGCGGCCCCAGGCGTGGCTCTGGCGGTACATTTTCTGCCAGATGTATTCGTTGTCGAACGGGTCTTCGCCAATGGCGATCGGCGCCAGGTAGGTATCGATGATTTCCTTGGCCACACGCGGCGCCAGGGCGCAGTTACCGATGCCGACAAGACCGGTGTCGGTCTCGACCTCCACCACCAGCCAGCCGTGGAAACGGAACGAGCCCATGGCGTCGCCGCGCTCGAACAGGATGTCGCTGGCGTTGGTGCAGAAGTGCGCTTGCGGTGGAACGACTTTGCCCTTCCACTCGAAAACGCGGGTACGGATTGCTTTGATTTTCATGAATACAGTTCCTTGCGCTGCCGGCTTTTTGTAATTGTCGGGTCGCTGCGCGGAGCCGCTCGTGTGGGCCGGTCCGGGCATTCGATGGAGCGACTTTAGCCAGCGCCTGGGGGTGACGGATAATCACTTATGCGTATCCGGCGATAACCTGGGGTGATAGCAAAAACCGGTTATCAGGTAGATCGGGTTATCAGATCAAACAAAAAAGATCGCAGCCTTTGGCAGCTCCTACAGGTGAATGCGATCCCCTGTAGGAGCTGCCGAAGGCTGCGATCTTTTGATCTACCGCTTTTAGTAGCTGTTGGCACCCATCCGGCACGCAATCTCGAACGCCTGGCGAATCGCCCCGACATTCGCCTTGCCCTGCCCGGCGATGTCGAACGCGGTGCCGTGCGCCGGTGTGGTGATCGGGATCGGCAAGCCGCCCTGCACCGTCACGCCACGGGAGAACCCCATCAGCTTGATCGCGATCTGACCCTGGTCGTGATACATGGTCACCACTGCGTCGAACGCACTGGCATCGCCTTGAACCTTGAGGAAAATCGTATCGCCCGGATACGGTCCTTCAGCCGCAATCCCCAGCGCCTGAGCCGAGCGAACAGCCGGGCCAATGATGTCCAGCTCTTCGCGACCGAACGAACCGTTGTCGCCGTTGTGCGGATTCAACCCACACACACCGATGCGCGGCTTCTCCAGGCCGTTGCGCTTGAGCGCAGTGTCGATCAGCTGGATCGCTTCCACCACCCGCGCCTGGGTGAGCATGCCCGGCACGTCGGCCAGGGCCACGTGGGACGTCACCCGGGAAGTCCAGAGATTGTCGAGCACGTTGAATTCGCAGAACGGCCCGTGGAAATCCAGCAGCTCGGCGAACCAGTGCAGCTCGTCGCTATGGGCCATGCCGGCCATGTGCAGCGAGGTCTTGTTCAGCGGGCCGAACAGCACCGCGTCGGTGGTGCCGGCCTCGGTCAGGCGCAGGGCTTTTTCCAGGGTGTCGAGGCTGTAGCGACCACCGATGACACTGGCTTCACTGCGGGGGAATTCGCCCAGCGTGTCGCCGCGAAAGTCATAGAACAGCGGCGTGTCATCGCGAAAATCCAGCTGATCCAGGGATTCCACGCGACGGTAAGGAAACTCCGTCCCGGCAATGCGCATGCCGCGACGCATCTCCGCCTCGTCGGCAATCAGAATCACATTGGCCTGGCTGCGCACTTCGGGCTCGCCGAGCAGGCGTGCGATCAGTTCCGGGCCGATGCCCGCCGGGTCACCCAGGACCATGGCGATGGTTGTCTTGTTCATGCTTCACTCCTCAAGGGTTCTGGCCGTGTCCGGTCAATGGCGCCAGGCTCGCAACGATAAACCCGCTGCGCGTTGCTGTAGAACAGTCGCTCCTGATCGGCCAGCGGCAGATCAGCAACGATGGATTTGAAACCGTGGTAGATGTCATTGAATGAGCCGCACAGGCTGTCCACTGGAAAGTTGCTGGCGAACATCACTCGACCGGGACCGTACATCGCGATCACTTCGCGCACGATCCAGGTATTGTCCTTGGTACGCCACGCCTGTCCCGCCTGGCCGAGGCCAGAAATTTTCACTTGCACATTAGGCCATTCAGCCAGGCGCGCCATCGCCAGGCGCCAGCCGGCGAGGCCTTCAGCGCTGCGGTCACTGGGCAAGCCGGCGTGGTTGAGAATCAGCGTGGTGCCAGGAAAGTCCCGGGCCAGCCTTTCGGCTTCGTGCAGGTTCCACCACGGCGTCTGCAAATCGAAATGCAGCCCCAGCCCTTGCAGCGTGGCGTAACTGCGCCGCCAATGCTCATCACTCATCAGGCTGCGTACATGGCCAACCTGCGCGGGCGTGGACGGGCCACCGGGTTTGTGCCGAACGCTGCGCACGCACTTGAAGCGTGCCTGCTCGGCCAGCACCTCGAGGGCGTCCGGATGATCGAGCCAGGCTTGCGCGACGATCGCATTCGGTACGCCGTAGCGCGCAGCCAATTGCTCAATGAAACGGGTTTCGCCGATCGGGTCGCGCGGGTTCCATTCGGTCTCGACGTACACCGTTTTCACGACCTGATGGGGACCGGCGTCGGTGAAGTAATCGTCAGGAAAATACCGACGCTTGATCGCACTGTAATCACCGTAGCGAAACGGGATATTGGCCTCGGGCGCCAACCAGGGATGGTCATTGATCGACGGGTCCCAGAAGTGATGATGGGCGTCGATGATCGGTCCGTTCCAGAGCTCACCCATGGGGCACCTCGTCGAGGTTGATGTTCGCATGCGCCGGCGCCGCAGTCGTCGGCCGGACACCTGCGCCAGGCGAATGCGGGGAAGCACTGGGACGGGCCATGGTGCGTACCTCGATTTATTATTTTCCTGGGTGCAATTCACCGCTTGATGGCGGTACTGACGAGCACTATCGAAGGCTCAGTGATAACCGTCCAATCAAAACTTGAAATAAGGCGATAGCCTTGGGTTATGTCATGCCCTGCTTTCAGGGGGCTTCCAGAGTATTGCGCCTGTGCCGACTTTCCACTCAAATGGCTCTGGCGCAAAGCTCCTGGCGATATAGGCGATTTTACTTGTGGCGACCTATAACCCCAGGCTATCGGCGTATGTATTGTTTTGACTAGACGCGGGCCTTGCTCCTTCCCACACTCACTCCAGGCTTGCAGCTTTCAGCACCGACAAGTCACTCATAACAACTACAAAAACGAGGCCCTTCCATGCGAAATGCATTCGTCCGTCGTACGTCCCGTCTGGCTCTTGGTTGCACGCTGGTTGCCGCAGGCATCCTCCCCGCTCTGGCTCACGCCTGGCAACCGGACAAGAACGTCGAAATCGTCGTCGCTGGTGGTCCCGGTGGCGGTACCGACCAGCTCGGTCGCCTGATCCAGTCGATCATCACCACCCACAAGTTCCTCGACGTCAATACCATCGTCCTGAACAAGGGCGGCGGCAATGGCGCCGAAGCCTTTCTCGACCTGAAAATGAACAAGGGCGATCCGGAAAAACTGGTGATCGGCACCAACAACATCTACCTGTTGCCGCTGGTGTCCAAGCTCGGCTATCAATGGCAGGAACTCACCCCGGTAGCGGCCGTGGCCGAGGATGACTTTATCCTCTGGAGCTACAAGGACGCACCGTGGAAAGATGCCAAGGGCTTCTACGAAGCAGCCAAGGCTGATCCGTCGAAAATGCGCATGGGCGGTAGCCAGTCCAAGGATGTCGACCAGACCCTGACCCTGCTGCTAAACCAGACCAACAACAGCAAACTGGTGTACATCCCGTTCAAGAGCGGCAGCGAAGCCGCGACCCAACTGGCCGGCAAGCACATCGCCGCCAACGTCAACAACCCCAGCGAAAGCATCAGCCAATGGCGTGGCGACCAGGTCGAGCCGCTCTGCGTGTTCAGTAAGGAGCGCATGAGTTACACCGAGAAAGTCGCCGGCGACAAATCCTGGGCCGACGTTCCGACCTGCCACGAACAAGGCCTGGGCATCGACCAGTACCGCTTCCCGCGCACCGTGTTCATGCCCGGCGAAGTCACCGCCGAACAGCGCGCGTTCTATGTCGAATTGATGCGCAAAGTCACTGAGACCCCGGAGTTCAAGGCCTACGTCAAGCAGAACGCGTTGGTGCCGACTTTCCTCGAAGGCGAGCCGCTGACCGCCTACATTGAGAAAGACACCGCCCGCGTCACGCCGGTGTTCAAGGAAGCCGGCTGGCTGAAAAACTGAGTTGTCCGCGGCCGTCCGCCTGCGCACGGCCGTCACCTGCTGGAGGTGTTTTCATGTCCCATTCTTCGGATTCACCGGCACTGGTCGGTACCCGCTGGGTCGAACTCGGTCTGACACTCTTCACCACGCTGATCGGCGCGGTGGTGATGTTCGGCAGCGTCGAACAAGGTATCGGCTGGGGCGATTCCGGCCCCGAGCCGGGTTACTTCCCCTTTTACATCGGCCTGCTGTTGAGCGCCGCGAGTGTGGGCAACGGCGTGTTGACCCTGGTGCGCTGGAAAGCGCTGAGCATTTCATTCGTCAGCCGCAGTGCGTTCAGGCAAGTGCTGTCGGTGTTTATCCCGATTGCACTGTTCGTCGCGGCCATGCCGTTCACCGGTATCTATGTAGCTTCGGCCTGCTTCATCGCCTGGTTCATGTGGCATGACAAAACCCGCGTCAAACCTTATGGCAAGTGGATGATCGGCACTGTATCCCTCGGTGCAGTACTCGCCAGCTACCTGATTTTTGCACTGTGGTTCAAGGTCCCGCTGGATGCCGGCCCTATGGGCGACTGGATTGCCCTGGCCGGGAGACATTTCAAATGAGCGAGTTCGATTCCCTGCTGCAAGGCATGAACCTGATCCTGACCCCCGGCCATATCGGCCTGATGGTGATCGGCGTGCTGCTGGGCATTCTGGTCGGCGTATTGCCCGGCCTCGGCGCCCCCAATGGCGTAGCGTTGCTGCTGCCGCTGACGTTCACCATGTCGCCGGTGTCGGCGATCATCCTGTTGTCGTGCATGTATTGGGGCGCGCTGTTCGGCGGCTCGATCACCTCGATCCTGTTCAACATTCCCGGAGAGCCCTCATCGGTGGCGACCACCTTCGACGGCTATCCGATGGCCCGCGAAGGCCGCGCCGCCGAAGCGTTGACCGCTGCCTTCAGTTCGGCACTGATCGGCGCCCTGGCCGGGGTGTTGTTGCTGACATTCTTGTCGACAAAAATTGCCGCGTTCGCAATGTCCTTCAGTTCGCCGGAGTTCTTCGCGGTGTACCTGTTGGCGTTCTGCACCTTCATCGGCATGAGCAAGAACCCGCCGCTGAAAACCGTGGTGGCGATGATGATCGGTTTCGCCATGGCCGCGGTCGGCATGGACACTGTCTCGGGCAACCTGCGCCTGACCTTCGACCAGCCGGCCCTGATGACTGGCATCAGCTTTGAAGTGGCGGTCATCGGCCTGTTCGGCATTGGGGAAATCCTCTGCACGGTCGAGGAAGGCCTGGTATTCCGTGGCGAGCATGCACGCATCACACCGATGGTGATCCTGCGCACCTGGGCCAAGTTGCCACGTTACTGGTGGACCATTGTGCGCAGCACCCTGGTCGGTTGCTGGATGGGCATCACGCCTGGTGGGCCGACGGCGGCATCGTTCATGAGCTATAGCCTGGCGCGACGTTTCTCGAAGAACCGCGAGAACTTCGGCAAGGGTGAACTCGAAGGCGTGATCGCCCCGGAAACCGCCGACCATGCGGCCGGCACCAGCGCGCTGCTGCCCATGCTGACCCTGGGCATTCCCGGTTCGGCCACCGCAGCCGTGATGCTCGGCGGGTTGATGATCTGGGGCCTGCACCCTGGCCCGACGCTGTTCGTCGAGCAGCATGACTTCGTCTGGGGCCTGATCGCCAGCATGTACCTGGGCAACGTGGTGAGTCTGATCGTGGTGCTGGCCACCGTACCGCTGTTCGCGTCGATCCTGCGCATTCCGTTCTCGATCATTGCACCGATCATCATCATGGTCTGCGCCATCGGCGCCTACTCGGTGCACAACTCGTTCTTCGACGTGGTGCTGATGCTCGGCTTCGGTGCGCTGGGTTATCTGTTCAAGAAGCTCGGTTACCCGATTGCTCCGCTGGTATTGGCAGCCGTTTTGGGCGACAAGGCTGAAGATGCATTCCGTCAGTCGATGCTGTTCTCCGACGGTCACATCGGGATCTTCTGGTCGAACCCGTTGGTGGGCGGCCTGACCACGGCAGCGCTGCTGATGCTGTTCTGGCCGCTGATTTCCAAGGCGCTGCAAACCCTGATGGGCCTGCGCAAACCCCAGGTCGCCAAGCCTAAATCGGTGCTGTGACGCAGCAATGCTGGCAACGCCTGACATTTGTTGTCAGGCTTGCCGCAGTCCTTTTTCGCGAGTGCGGCCATGACCCGAATTCCTGTTGCCAATGTGATCCACAGTCGACTGCGTCTGCGCCAGCTACGGCTGATGCTGGCGTTGCAGGAATTCGGTTCGTTGCGCCGCGCCGCCGACCACATCGGCATGACCCAACCGGCGGCGACCAAGATGCTGCACGAAGCCGAGGACTTGCTAGGTGTGGAGCTCTTCGAGCGGCTGCCCCGGGGCATGCGTTCTACCCCATTCGGGGAAACCGTCACTTATTACGCACGCATGGTGTTCGCCGAACTCAGCGGCATGCGTGAAGAACTGGTTGCACTCGAATCCGGCAACCTTGGGCGGGTCGCGGTCGGCGCGATTCCGGCGCTGGCTTCGGGGCTATTGACCCGAACCATCGCGACCTTGAAACAAAGCCATCCACGGTTATCCATGAGCATCCAGGTCGACACCAGCGACGTGCTGGTGCAGGCGCTGTTGCAGGATCAACTGGATATCGTGCTGGGCCGGATTCCCGCAGGCGCACGGGCCGAAGAATTGCTCTTCGACAGCCTCGGCGAAGAAGCCTTGTGCGTGATTGCCGGCGCGCAAAATCCATTGGCGCAGGAGAAGCAGCTGAGCTGGGCGGAGTTGCAGAACATGACCTGGGTGCTGCAACAGCATCCAAGCCCGATGCGCGCGATCATCAATCAGGTGTTCCACAATGCGCGGGTCGATATCCCCAGCAGCATTGTCGAAACCACGTCGATCATGACCTTGCTGTCATTGATCCAGCAGACCGACATGCTCGGTGTGACACCGGTATCGGTGGTCGAGGATTATCCGGGCCGTGATCTGCTGGCGGTGCTGCCGATCAAATTCGAAGCACGGCTGCCCCCCTATGGGCTGATCACCCGGCGGCATCGCATTCAATCGTCGGCGATGCAGGCGTTCATGAATTCAGTGCGGGCGGAACATGCGCAGGCCAAGTAAAAAAGGCCCGGAGCGCATGCCCCGGGGCCTTGTTTTGCTTCAAGCGGTTTTACGGAAGACGAACACCAGGCCAACGATGATCAGCAACATGCCGAGCACGCTCAAGGCCGCCAGGCGATTGCCAAAAATCAGATAGTCCATGACCGCCGTCACCGCCGGTACCAGGTAGAAAAGACTGGTGACGTTCACCAGATTGCCCCGTGCGATCAGCCGATACAGCAGCAACGTCGCCAGCACCGACACCACCAGTCCCATCCACAACACCGGCACGATGAACCCGCTGCCGTGTTCGAAATGAAAGGGCTGGAACGGCACGAAAATCCCGCAGAGCAACAGCCCGGCGAGGTACTGCACCGGCAGCGTGCCGAGGGGATTGTCGGTGATGCGTTTCTGCATGATCGAGCCGAAGGTCATGCTCGCCAGCGCCAGCAAACCGAAGAGCATGCCGGCCAGTGACATGCCCGCCAGACCGATGCCTTGGTAAACCACCATGATCAACCCGGTCAGGCCCAGCGCCAGCCCGAACATCCGGCTCCAGGAACGCTGACGCTCCATCAGCACCACGGTGAGGATCGGTTGTACGCCCATGATGGTTGCCATCACGCCGGGCGTGACCTTCAGGTCCAGGGCCAGCAGATAGAAAATCTGATAAGCCCCCAATAACACCACGCCCGTGGCCATCGCATACAACATCGGTCTGCCGCCCTTGGGCAATTTCAGTTTGAGCAACGGCATCAACAGCACCAGCCCGCACAGCGCGATGGCGAAGCGAATCAACAGAAAAGCAAAAGGTGACGCGTGGGCCAGGCCCCATTTGGAGAAGATCGCCCCGCTGCTCCACAGCAGGACGAACAGGCTCGTGGACGCCGCCGCGAGCGCGGTTTTTTTCGAAAGGACAAACATGAATGCCACCTGTAGTCAGGCAAAAAGCCAACTCAGCCAAAGCTGAAATTCAGTAGTTTTTTCAAGCGGGCGCGGGGGAACAGCAGAGAAAAGCTGATCAGCCCGAAATGCCGACGCCTGGCGGTGATACGACTGCGCACACCGGCGTGCTACTGACAGGTGGGGGGTAATGAATGATCTGCACAGGCTGCTGATTCCCGCACGGTATGACGCCAGCGTTGACCGCTGAATCGACTACCGCGTTGATGAGGGAAGCTGGCATGGGCTGATCTTTTTTTGATGGGTGGATCGGTGGTTTGGAGAACCATCGAGCGCCGACTATAACCAGCGATGACATGCATTGCAATGACTGAACACCTGTAGGAGCGAGCTTGCTCGCGATGGTCGTTAACGATGACGCGTTCCTCCTGAATAAACACGTCGCCCTTGAGACCATCGTCGGAACGCCGCCCGGAGCAAGCTTGCTCCTACAGGGGGACCGGTGTTTTATTCAGGAATTTGCATCAACCGAACAACCAATATCCCAACAACGTCAGCACCACGACCGCCAGCACTGGCCGCAGTACGCGGTAAGCCTTGGGGTTACGACGCTTCCACTGTTTGATCGCACCACTGAACCTGTCGCTGAAGTTCTTGCTCCAGGCATAGGCCTGGTTGATCCCGCCAACACGTTCGTCATCCAGGTTCTGCGGTGCAGTCGCGCGGCCCAGAAAGCCACTGACCCAACGGTTGATTCGGGTCATGAAGCGGTTGCTCAGCGGCCGTTCGACATCGCAGAACAGGATGACCCGGGTCTTTTCCGTTTCGTTCTTGACCCAGTGCACATAGGTCTCGTCGAACATCACGTCCTCGCCATCACGCCAGGCGTAAATCTGACCGTCAACGAAGATGCGGCAATCATCGGAGTTCGGCGTCGACAGCCCCAAGTGATAACGCAGGGAGCCGGCAAACGGGTCGCGGTGCGGGTTGAGGTGACTGCCGCCTGGTAGCAAGGCGAACATGGCGCCTTTGACGTTGGGAATGCCGCTGAGCAGGGCCACGGTTTTCGGGCACAGGGTTTGCGCCGAGGGTAGCGGTTTGTCGTACCACTTGAGATAGAAACGCTTCCAGCCCTTCTTGAAAAATGAACCGAAACCGGCATCGTTGTTCTTCTCGGCGGCGCGGATGTAGCCCTCGTCAAACAGGTGCATCGCTTCGTCGCGGATGACTTCCCAGTTGTCCTTGAGTACATCCAGTTCGGGGAATTTGCCGCGGTCCAGATAGGGTCTGGACGGTACGCTGGAGAACAGGTACATCAAGGCGTTATAGGGGGCGAACAGGGCCGAGTGGTTGACGAACTGACGCAGGACCGGCAATCGCGCCTTGCCGCGCAAATGCACATAAAGAGTACTGCCCAGAAACAGCAGCAACAGCGACGCCTTCGCGGCAAGGGAAAAGGTCATCAGCAACTCCTTGATAGACGACAACTCTGCACAACGCCATTTACCCGACGTAGCAGCCGGCATGGTAAACATTACCGGCCTCGGGAAAACCCGCGTAACTCGACATTCAGTGTTGAGGAATGTGCAACAAAGCTCTTCTAACACAAGGCTCCTGAACGGGGGCTGCATGCGCCCCCCTTACACAAGATCAAAAAACAAGATCAAAAGATCGCAGCCTGCGGCAGCTCCTACGCCTGAGTCTCCTGCTCGGTAAACAGATCACTGAACAGCATGCTCGACAGGTAACGCTCGCCGGAATCGGGCAGGATCACCACGATGGTCTTGCCCTGCATTTCCGGGGTTTCCGCCAGTCGGACCGCTACAGCCATCGCCGCGCCAGAGGAGATCCCGCATAGAATCCCTTCTTCCTGCATCAAACGCAGGGCCATGGCCTTGGACTCGTCATCGCTGACCAGCTCGACCCGATCGACCATCGACAGGTCCAGGTTCTTCGGCACGAAACCGGCCCCGATACCCTGGATCTTGTGCGGACTCGGCTTGATCTCTTCACCGGCCAGCGCCTGGGTAATGACCGGCGATGACACCGGCTCCACGGCCACCGAAATGATCGGTTTGCCCTGGGTATTCTTGATATACCGCGAAACCCCGGTAATGGTTCCGCCCGTTCCGACGCCAGCCACCACTACATCGACCGCACCATCGGTATCGTCCCAGATTTCCGGGCCGGTGGTTTTCTCGTGAATGGCCGGGTTGGCCGGGTTGTCGAACTGCGCGGGCATGAAACAGGACGACGGGGCGCTGGCAACAATCTCAGCGGCTTTCTCGATCGCCCCCTTCATGCCCTTGGCCGGTTCGGTCAAGACCAGCTCGGCGCCGAGCGCCTTGAGCACTTTGCGTCGCTCGATACTCATGGAGGACGGCATGGTCAGCATCAACTTGTAACCACGCGCCGCGGCAACAAATGCGAGGCCGATACCGGTATTGCCCGAGGTCGGCTCGACGATGGTCATGCCAGCCTTGAGTTTGCCGGTGCTTTCGGCGTCCCAGATCATGTTCGCGCCGATCCGGCACTTGACCGAATAACCAGGGTTGCGCCCTTCGATCTTGGCCAGGATGGTCACGCCGCGCGGGGCGATGCGGTTGATCTGCACCAGCGGCGTATTGCCGATGGAATGGGCGTTGTCAGCGAAAATACGGCTCATGGCTGGGTCCTTGTACAGCGTTGAATAAGCCCTCCAAGGTATGCCTGTTGCCTGTGGTCGTCCAGTCAGTCGAACGTCCGGTTACAACAACAGTCAATGACTTTACATCGCCAGAGATTTGCCATCATGAAACGGAGATACCGTTGGCCGCTGTGGATCCTGGGCGGCCTGGTCGTGCTGCTGATTGCCCTGCATTTTGCCCTGCCCTACATGGTGCGCAACTACCTGAACGACAAGCTGGCGGACATGGGCGACTACCGTGGCCAGATAGTCGATGTGGACCTGGCCCTGTGGCGCGGCGCCTACAAAATCAACGGCCTGAAAATCGTCAAGGTCGACGGCAAGGTCCCGGTACCTTTCGTCAACGCGCCGCTGATCGACCTCTCCGTCAGTTGGCACTCGCTCTGGCACGACCACGCGGTGGTGGCCGAGGTGCAGTTCATCAACCCCGAAGTGAACTTCGTCGACGGCGGCGCCAACAAGCAAAACTCCCAGACCGGCCAGGGTACGGACTGGCGGGCGCAACTGGGCAAGTTGCTGCCGATCACCCTGAACGAGGTGCGCATCAACGACGGCAAGATCAGCTTTCGAAATTTCAATTCCAAACCACCCGTCAACATGAACGCCACCCAGGTCAACGCCAGTATCTATAACCTGACCAACGTGGTCGACACCGAAGGGAAACGCGACGCTCGCTTCGAAGGCAAGGCGTTGTTGCTGGGACATGCGCCATTGGAAACCACCGCAACCTTCGACCCGCTGAGCAATTTCGAAGACTTCGAATTCCGGCTGCGCGCCAGGAACATTGAACTCAAACGCATGAACGATTTCGCCTCGGCCTATGGCAAGTTCGATTTCAACGCCGGTCATGGTGATGTGGTGATTGAGGCGCAGGCCAAAAAGGCTCAATTGACGGGTTACATCAAACCGCTGCTGAAGGACGTTGACGTGTTCAACTGGCAGCAGGACGTAGAGAACAAGGACAAAGGAATATTCCGCTCCATCTGGGAGGCGATCGTCGGCGGCTCCGAAACCGTACTGAAAAATCAGGGCAAGAATCAGTTTGCAACACGCGTGGAGCTGAGCGGCAATGTGCATCGGCAGGATGTCAGCGCGTTTCAGGCTTTTTTGCAGATTTTACGCAATGGTTTCATTCAGGCATTCAATGCACGGTATGAACGGCCGAAGCCGGATGCGGGTTAGGGTTTGCGCGTGACGGTATAGCGACCGGTCTCTTCAGCCGCTCGCGCCGGGTCTCGCTGCTGCAAAAAATCCCAGCCCAGACAGGCCAGGGCCAACGATCGCGGCACTGCTTCACGGCCACTGCTGTAGCGGGTGATGCTTCGTGCACTGACGCCCAGCGCCTCGGCCGCCTGATTGAGCGGTAACCCGGTGCGAGCGCGCCAATCGATGAAAATCCGGGTGTTTTCGTCCGAGGCGTTTTGTGCAAGCGCATCCAGATAGAGAGTGTCGGCGCCAATCTGGATGTCCAGCTCAGGCCACTCGACGCTCCAGCCATCATCGCCCAGGGTTGTACCTTCGAAAGCGCCGGACTCAAGCAAGGGCTGCAGGCCTGGATAGGCGCGCAGGTCACGACTCAAATCGAGGGTCAGTTGCTGACCGTCGATAAAGGTCAGCGCGAGGTGATAATCAGGCAATGCCTGCACGGCCGACAGCCGCGGTCGTTTCATGGTTAACATCGTTTCCAGTCCTCCAGCAATTGCACTTGATGAGCCCTGATCCACTCCAGCGCTTCCTTGATAATCAGCGGCGGCGCCTTGCCCATCATCACTTCGACGGTTTCCAGGCTCAACATCACATCCAGCCCGCCACCGGTAAGGTGGACATGGGGCGGCGGATGATCCTTCTCGCGCAACTGGATGCGGTACTTGTCGCGAAATCGATATTTAGTAGACATGCCGGGCAGGCTATAGCCAAAATGGCGATAGCTCAATACTGGCCCGCCGCCGAGACTGAGTCAAGATGTGACGCCCCATTCAGAGACTGAATAAGCCGTCTGCGTTCACAGTGGACCGGGCACCGCGTTATAGTCGGGTACTACACATTATTGCGCCCTGCCCTGCCTCGTTCAGGTCGGCGTTAACGTTCGAGGATTAGCAGATGAAGTTCGAAGGCACCCAGGCCTACGTTGCCACCGATGACCTGAAGCTGGCGGTCAACGCCGCCATTACCCTGGAGCGTCCACTGCTGGTCAAGGGCGAACCGGGCACCGGCAAGACCATGCTCGCCGAGCAACTGGCCGAGTCCTTCGGCGCCAAGCTCATCACCTGGCACATCAAGTCCACCACCAAGGCGCATCAGGGCCTGTACGAGTACGACGCCGTCAGCCGCCTGCGCGATTCGCAGCTGGGCACGGAAAGGGTCCACGACGTTCGCAACTACCTGAAAAAGGGCAAGCTCTGGGAGGCTTTCGAGGCCGAAGAGCGGGTGATCCTGCTGATCGACGAGATCGACAAGGCCGATATCGAGTTCCCCAACGACCTGCTGCAAGAACTCGACAAGATGGAGTTCTACGTTTACGAGATCGACGAGACCATCAAGGCCAAGAAGCGCCCGATCATCATCATTACCTCCAACAACGAGAAAGAACTGCCGGACGCCTTCCTGCGCCGCTGCTTCTTCCACTACATCGCCTTCCCGGATCGCGTCACAATGCAGCGGATCGTCGACGTGCACTATCCGAACATCAAGAAGGACCTGGTCAGCGAAGCGCTGGACGTGTTCTTCGACGTGCGCAAGGTGCCGGGCCTGAAGAAGAAGCCGTCGACCTCCGAACTGGTGGACTGGCTGAAGCTGCTGATGGCCGACAACATCGGCGAAGCGGTGCTGCGCGAGCGCGATCCGACCAAGGCCATTCCACCGCTGGCCGGTGCCCTGGTGAAGAACGAGCAGGACGTGCAGTTGCTTGAGCGTCTGGCGTTCATGAGCCGTCGCGGCACTCGCTGACCCCTCTGTTTAACAAGATAGAGGGCGATAGCCATGCTGCTCAACCTGTTCAATGAAATGCGCGCAGCCAAGGTCCCGGTCTCGGTGCGCGAGCTGCTGGACCTGATCAACGCGCTGAAACAGCGCGTGACCTTCGCCGACATGGACGAGTTCTATTACCTGTCCCGGGCGATCCTGGTGAAGGACGAAAAGCATTTCGACAAGTTCGACCGGGCGTTCGGTGCCTACTTCAATGGCCTGGAAAAACTCGACGATCACCTTCAGGCCTTGATCCCGGAAGACTGGTTGCGCAAGGAATTCGAACGCTCCCTGAGCGATGAAGAGCGCGCGCAGATCCAGTCCCTCGGCGGTCTGGACAAGTTGATCGAAGAATTCAAGAAGCGCCTGGAAGAACAGAAGGAGCGCCATGCCGGTGGCAACAAATGGATCGGCACCGGCGGCACCAGCCCGTTCGGCTCCGGCGGCTTCAACCCGGAGGGCATTCGGGTTGGCGATGCCGGCAAGCGCCAGGGCAAGGCGGTCAAGGTCTGGGATCAGCGCGAGTACAAGAACCTCGACGACTCGGTGGAACTGGGCACGCGCAATATCAAGGTCGCTTTGCGTCGGCTGCGCAAATTCGCTCGTCAGGGTGCGGCGGAAGAGCTGGACATCGATGGCACCATCGACCACACCGCACGCGATGCCGGGCTGCTGAACATCCAGATGCGGCCGGAGCGACGCAACACCGTCAAATTGTTGCTGTTGTTCGACATCGGCGGCTCGATGGACGCCCATGTGAAGATCTGCGAGGAATTATTCTCGGCCTGCAAGACCGAGTTCAAGCACCTGGAGTACTTTTACTTCCACAACTTCATTTATGAATCGGTGTGGAAGAACAACATGCGCCGAACCTCCGAGCGCACCTCGACCCAGGATTTGCTGCACAAGTACGGCGCCGACTACAAAGTGATCTTCATCGGCGACGCCGCCATGGCGCCCTACGAAATTACCCAGGCCGGCGGTAGCGTCGAACACTGGAACGAAGAAGCCGGTTACCTGTGGATGCAGCGTTTCAAGGAGAAGTACAAGAAACTTATCTGGATCAACCCGTATCCGAAAGATACGTGGGGGTATACGTCGTCGACCAACATTGTGCGGGAACTGATTGACGACCAGATGTACCCGCTGACGTTGCGGGGGCTTGAAGAGGCGATGCGGTTTCTTTCCAAATAGAAATGTATTGCTTGTAAGGGCCCCTTCGCGAGCAAGCCCGCTCCCACAATTGATCTCCTGTGAACACAAAATTTTGTGAACACTGAGGTCAACTGTGGGAGCGAGCTTGCTCCGGGCGGCGATCCGACGAAGCTTTTAGCGGTTGACGAATCGCCGCAGATACTCGACCTGCTCCCGATGCGCCACCTCCTGCACCACCGGCCGCAACCGCACCTGCGTCCCCGGCAAACACTGCGCCAGCCGCGCCAACGCCAACGGCGTCAACGCCCCCAACCGCGGATACCCGCCGATGGTCTGTCGATCATTGAGCAACACGATCGGCTGCCCGTCCGGCGGCACCTGGACCGCGCCCAGCGGGATGCCTTCGGAAATCATAGGTTTGCCCTGGTATTCCAACGCCACCCCCAACAAGCGAATGCCCATGCGATCGGCGCGGCTGTCGAGAGTCCAGGCACGGTTGAACGCATCGAACAGACTTTGCCCGCTGAACTCACCGATCTGCGCACCGAGCACCAGGTCCAGCGGCGCAGCGAGATTCAGATCCGGTCGCTGGTCCGTCGGCAATTCGCGCAACAGCATCAGCGAGTTCCCCGAATAGTTCAACGACTGCCCCTTGGCCAGCGGGCGCCCCATACCCTCCAGACCGCCGAGTTCTTCGCGCACCACCGTCGACCGACTGCCCAGGACCTCGGGCGCTTCGAATCCCCCCGGCGCCGCCAGATAGGCCCGCGCCCCGAGTAACGGCTGGGTGAATTGCAGCCGTTGACCTTTATGCAACCTGAAACTACGCCACGGCGCCAACACCTCGCCATCGATTTGCGCCCCCAGATCCGCGCCACCCAGGGCCAGCACACAATCCTCCTCGGCCAGCACGCTGAAACCGCCGAGGGTAACCTCGATCACCGGCGCATCCAGCCGGTTACCCAGCAACCAGTTGGCCCAGGACATCGATCGCCAATCCAGCGCTCCGCCCTGGGTCACCCCCAGATGCCGCACACCGAAACGGCCAGCGTCCTGCAACAGGCACAGCGGTGTACTCGCTTCTATTGATAGACGGCTCATGCCTGCGCCTCCAGTGGCGTGTCGTCACCGCCCAGGTTGATGAACTCGGCATGACTGACGGCTTCAAAGCGCACGGTGTCGCCCGGTTGCATCAGGCTGTAGCCGTCGCGCTCGCGGTCGAACAATTTGGCCGGGGTCCGGCCGATCAGGTTCCAGCCACCCGGCGAAACCACGGGGTAAGCTGCCGTCTGGCGTTCGGCGATGCCGACACTGCCGGCAGCGACCTTTTTACGCGGAGTGTCCAGGCGCGGTGCGGCCAGCGCTTCTTCCACCAGGCCCATGAAGGCGAACCCCGGTGCGAAACCCAACGCGAACACCTGATACTCGCGTTCGCTATGGCGGCGGATCACTTCATCGACCGCCAATCCGCTGCGCTGCGACAACAGGCTCAACTCCGGACCGACACTCAAGTCGTACCAGACCGGCAGCACATGACATTTGCCAGGGGTGCGGGCGTTGGGCGACAGATCGATCAAGGCTTCGGCAATCAGCTCCCGGGCCTGGGCCGGGCTCAGTGAAGTCAGATCGTAATGCACCATGATCGTTGTGTAAGACGGCACCAGATCGATCAGGTGCCCGGCGAACGCCGCGCGAAGACCTTCGCTGGCCGCGAGCATCCACGGCATGTTGGCCTCGGCAATCTCATCGAACAGACGCACCATCAGGCAGTCCAGCGCCACCACTTCCACGCGCGGTTTCATGATGCGCTCTGCTGATCGAGTGCTTCGCGAATACGTCGCACGGCGGCCACCGAACTGGCGTTGTCGCCGTGCACGCATAGGGTGTTGGCCTGCAAGTGCAAGGCGCTGCCATCGCTGGCGACAAGATTGCCGCCACGGGCGATGGTCAGCGCCTGTTCAATGATTGTTTCCGGATCGTGATGCACAGCGCCGGGCAGTTGTCGCGAGACCAACATGCCCGCGCTGTCGTAGGCGCGATCGGCGAAGGCTTCGAACCACAGGGTCACACCGTATTCATCGCCAAGCTGTTGCGCGGCGCTGTTGTCACGAGTCGCCATCAGCATCAACGGCAGGCTGCGGTCATAGGCTGCCACCGCCTGGAGCACTGCGCGCAATTGCGCCGGGTTGGCCATCATGTCGTTGTACATCGCGCCGTGCGGTTTGACGTAACTCACCCGCCCGCCCTGAGCCCGGCAAATGCCGTCGAGAGCGCCGATCTGGTAATGCACAATGTCCTGAAGCTCCTGGGCCGTGTAGGCCATGGAACGGCGGCCAAAGCCGACCAGATCCTGATACGCCGGATGTGCGCCGATCTGCACGCCGTTGCTCAAGGCCAGGCTGACGGTCTTGCGCATGATGCTCGGGTCGCCGGCGTGGAAGCCGCAGGCGATGTTGGCGCAATCGATGAAGGGCATGACCTCGGCGTCCAGACCCATGGTCCAGTTGCCGAAACTCTCGCCGATGTCGCAGTTCAATAGCAGGCGGCTCACGGTGAACACTCCTGTAGGTTTTATTCTTTTAGCTGTAGGCATTTGCCCGCAGATTATCAGTTGCTGGGCATTAAGTTATTGGGCTTCGAGTTGCTTGCCACGGGTTTCCGGCAAGCTCAGGGCCGCAAGGATCACTACCCCGTAGGACACCGCCGCAAAAGCACCGATTCCCACGCTCAATGGCACCTTCTGGCTCATCAAGCCGATCAACAGCGGGAACAACGCCGCCAACGCCCGGCCGATGTTGTAGCAAAAGCCCTGACCCGAACCGCGAATCCGCGTTGGAAACAGCTCGGTCAAAAACGCGCCCATGCCGCTGAAGATCCCCGAGGCGAAGAAGCCCAGAGGAAAGCCTAGCCAGAGCATCACGCCATTGCTGACTGGCAATTGGGTGTAGAGCAGAACAATGGTGAACGAGCCAACCGCGAACAGAATGAAGTTCTTTTTACGCCCGAGGATGTCAGTCAAATACGCGCTGATGACGTAACCGACGTAGGAACCGACGATCACCATCGCCAGATAACCGCCCGTACCGAGTACGCTCAAACCGCGTTCATTCTTCAGAAAGGTCGGCAACCAGGAGGTGATCGCGTAGTAACCGCCCAGAGCACCGGTGGTCAGCACCGACGCGCGAATCGTGGTGAAAAGGATGCCGGGCGCGAATATCTCGTAGAATTTTGCCGGGTTGCCGGGTTCTTGCTTAGCCTTGGCCTCGCGATAGATTTCCGGGTCCTTGACCAGTCGGCGGACGAAGATCACAAAAATCGCCGGTACGATGCCAAGGAGGAACAGAGCGCGCCAGGCGTCTTCCGGGGGCAGCACCGAGAACAGCAGCGCATACAAAATCGCCGTCAGTCCCCAACCCAATGCCCAGCCGGATTGCACCATGCCCACCGCCTTGCCACGGTCCTTGGCGCGAATCACTTCACCCATCAGCACCGCGCCGGCGGTCCATTCGCCGCCGAAACCGAAGCCCATCAGCGTGCGGCTGATCAGCAGTTGTTCGTAGTTCTGGGCGAAGCCGCAGAGGAAGGTGAAGAAGGCAAACCACAGCACGGTGAGTTGCAAGGTGCGTACGCGACCGATGCGGTCGGAGAGAATCCCCGCCACCCAACCGCCAATGGCCGAGGCGATCAGGGTGCTGGTGTGAATCAACCCGGCCTCGCCGGTGGTGATGCCCCACATCGCAATCAGGGTCGGCACCACGAAGCTGAGCATCTGTGTGTCCATGCCGTCCAGGCCATAGCCGATCTTGCAACTCCAGAAGGTGCGGCGTTCCTGCTTGTTGATGTTGCGGTACCAGTCGAAAGGTCCCGGGCGAACCGTGGCTTTGGGGATGTCGAGCGTGTCGGGCGCACTCATGGCAAATCTCCGCGCTAATTTTTATTGGTATTGTTCTGAGCCCCGACGACGCCTATCGTGGGAACCGGATGGCCTGATTTTTGGGCTGCCGGCCCTGCTGCGTCCAACTAATAAAAACCCGCTCTAGGCATAAGAAAAATTTGATCCTATGAACCTGAAGTTTCTCGAGACCTTTGTCTGGGTCGCCCGACTCAAGAGTTTTCGCCTGACGGCAGACAAGCTCTTCACCACCCAGGCGTCAATTTCCAGCCGCATTGCCGTGCTCGAAGGCGAGCTCGGGGTGAAGCTGTTCCTGCGCGATTCACGTGGCGTGAGCCTGACGCCCGAAGGCTTGAAAGTGCTCGAGTACGCCGAGCAAATGATGGACACCATGCAATCCCTCAAGCAGTCGATCGAAACCCGTTCGAGCAAGGTCGGACGGGTTCGCATTGGCGTGATGGACACGGTCATCCATACCTGGTTGAGCCCGTTGGTGGCGCAAATGATGGATCACTATCCGCTGGTAGAAATCGAGTTAGTGGCCGATACCGCGCTCAACCTCTGCGATCAGCTGCAAAAAGGCTTTCTCGATCTGATCCTGCAAACCGACCTGTTGCGTCAGGAAAGCGTGCGCAGCCTTGAGCTGGCCAGTCACCCGATGGGCTGGATTGTGGCGACTAACTCGATCTACAACCGCGAGTATTCAGGGATTGCCGACCTGGCGCGGGAACGGATCATTACCTATTCGAAAAACTCCCATCCGCATCAGGAGATTCTCGCCCTGATGCAAGCCAACGGCATCATGACGCCACGGTTGAACTGCGTGAACTCGGTATCGGCGATCACCCGGTTGCTGCGGGACGGTTTCGGTATTGGCGCGCTGCCGCCGGTGCTGGTAGCCGAGGAACTGGCGCGGGGGAAATTGACCTTGCTGGCCATCGATCAACGGCCACCGAATTTGCAGGTGGTGGTGTCGTGGCGGGTTGGCGTGGAGTGGGTCGAAGAAATCGTGACGTTGTGTCAGCAAGTCGTGGAGCGCTATGCGCAGAAAGTGGGCGAGCACTACATCGTTTTGAGCAAACCCATGGCCAGAATCTGAAGGACATTTCCCAAGTTTTAAATATGAACCACTATCATTTGCATTATTTTTTCAGGACGGTATTCTCTGCGCGCTTTCAGCTAACCAACTGTCCAGAAGGAATCGGACTTGATGCGCGCCTACACGCAAAAACAGCAGCAATTGCTCGCTCACTGGAGCGGAGCCCTCGGCACTGAGGCTTTCCAGTCCCACCGCATCACCCTCGATCATTTGAGCAATGCGCTGGAGCCCGCCGCCCAGCGCTGCTTCCAACGCCTGATCCAGGCCCTGTTTCGTGAAGGTCTGATCAACCCTGACGCTTGCGAATACGACGACAATGGCCATTGCTCGCTGCCACTTGGCGATGGCGCGCATCTTTGCTTCGAGCACTTGTCCGGCGGAAGAATGAATAGCTGGGACGTACGCGGCAGCATCGTCCTGCACACCCCCGACAGACTGCCCCAAAAAATCCAGTTGCCCAGCGAATTGCTCGCTCACCTCAGCACTCAGCTCAACCCGCCAGCCTCACCGCAGGTACTGGAACGTCTGGCCCTGGAACTGGATGACAGCTTCAACAACGACACCCTGTGCCTGGCGTTTCACCATGGATGGACCGAGCGCCTGAGAGAGCAGATCGACACCGAGTACGACAACAACCTGCTCGCTTGGCTCAAAGCCGGCACCAGCCACCAGAACCCTACGTCATTGCTCGAACAGTGGGGCACTCTCGGCCATCCGTGGCACCCGAACTACAAGACCAAACTGGGCCTGAGCGCCGCTCAGGTCATCGCTTTCTCGCCAGAATTCGAAGCGAGTTTTCCGATCGTGCTGTGCGCCCTGCACCGCCAGTACGCACACGTCGAAGCGCTGGCTGGCACCGCCGATTACTGGGACTGGTGGCAAGGTCACTTCCCACAGGCCGCCGAGCAATTGCAACGCCACTTGCGGCAGCTGGGTCTGGAAGCAAAGGACTACCTCCCGCTCCCGTCGCACCCATGGCAAGCCCATGAAGAGCTGCCACATTCGTTCGCCAACGAGATCGCCGACAACCTGCTGATCGTCACTGACATCGTTGCTTTTACCGGCCATCCGACCATGTCCTTCCGCACGGTCCTGCCGGAGGCCAGTCGCGTGGCGCCGATGGTCAAACTGCCGGTGGCTCTGCGACTGACCAGCGTGCAGCGCACCGTGTCGCCGCGCTCGGCCCGGATGGGGCCGCGCATCAGCCAACTGATACTGAATATTCTCGCTCAGGAGCCGCAGATTCAGCGTCTGCTGAACATCGTTCCAGAGCGCATCGGCGTGCACTACGCACCACTACCGGCCGATGACGAGCGCTCCCGGCATGCTGCCGTGCTGTATCGCGACAACCCGCTTACCCTCCTGCAAGAAGGCGAGTTGGCGGTGCCGGTCGGCAGCCTGTTTGCCGTCAACGAATTCGAACAACCGTTGCTGCGTGATTGGGTAAGACTGGCTCAGGGCAGTGACGACAGCAAGGCCATGTTGGCGTTCTTCGATGATTACCTGTCGATTGCCGTACCGAGTCTGTTGGGCATTTACCTGATGTATGGCGTGGCGTTCGAAGCGCATCAGCAAAACAGTTTCATGGTGATGGGCGCTGACGGGCAGTTGAATCGGCTGCTGTTGCGTGATTTCGGCGACGTTCGTATCGATCGCAAAACCCTGCACGCCAAGGGCCTGGATATCCAGCTGCACGATCCGAAAATGACCCTGTATGACGACGCAGGCTTTGTCCGCGACAAACTCCTTCACACCACGTTCATGTGCCACCTCGGTGAGCTGACGTTGCTCTGTGCCCGCCACTGGAATGTGCCGGAAACTATCCTTTGGGAGCGATTGGCATCACACGTCGCACAGTGCTTCGAGACCTTGCGCGAGCGCGTTGAACCGGCACGTTGGGAAAGCGAGCGCCAGGCCTTGCTGGAACAGGATTGGCCCGCCAAATCGTTCATGCGCATGCGCTTGCTCGACAGTCATGCCGACATCGTCGGACGCCTGAGCAACCCGCTGCGACCCAACACCCATGCTCGCTGACGGTCGCGCCTTGCGACTGCTGATCATCATCCAGTTTGTCTCCATGGGCGCAATGGAAATGAGCGGCCCGTTCTGGCCCTTGCAGATCCAGCATCTGCTCGGGCCGGAGGGCGCCGGCTATACCGCGCTGTTATCGGCGCTGGTCTATGCCGGTCCGATGCTGGCGGCCATGCTCCTGACGCCCCTGTGGGGCCGGCTGGGCGATCGCACCGGGCACAAGCCGATGATTGTTCGGGCATTGCTGGCACTCGCACTGTGCCAAGGGTTGGCAGCCATCACCCTCGACCCGTGGTTGCTGGTGGGTATTCGCGTGATGCAAGGCGCATTGGCCGGTTTTCTCGCTGCCGCGCAAGCCTATGCCTTGGCCTGCTGCGACAGTTCCAGACGTGGTCACACCCTGGCCCGCCTGCAATCGGCAACCGCCGTCGGCTCATTGATCGGCCCAATGCTGGGTGGCTGGCTGATGGACGTCTCGGGGTTTGCCCTGCTCTGTTATGGCGCGACGGCGATTTGCCTGCTGTGCGCACTGGGGAGTTTTTTCCTGCCGGCCGACAAGGCTCGGACCTCGAAGAAAAAAGCCGTTGAACCGGTGGCCCTGCCCAAAGGCTGGCTCGGTGGAATCCTGTTGGTGATCGTGTTGATTCAGGCCGCGAAGATGATGCCGCAGTCATTCTACGCGCTGTACGTCGCGAACATTCTGCATGCCCCAAGCTGGCTGATCGGCGCCACCTACGCGGCGAGCGCCGCGACCCTGGCCATTTCCGCACCGCTGTGGGGACGCCTGTTCGACCGCTGGCAGCCGGCCTACACCTTGCGCGTCATCGAAGGCGTGGCCTGGCTGTGTGCCCTGACGCTGGCGGCCACGGCATTGGCCAACGAATGGCTGGGGTTTCTCGTCAGCCGACTCGTCTGGGGCATCTGGCAAGGTGCCCTGCTGCCCGTTGCCTATGCCCTGATCGCCAACTCCATTTGCATAAACCAGCAGGGCTTCGCGCTCGGCCTCGGCAACAGCGCGGCAAAGGCTGGCGCTCTGCTCGGTGTCGTCCTTGGCGGGATCGGCATGGGCCTGGTCGGCCTGGCTCACAGTTTCTGGCTGGTGGCGCTGACCTACGCCATAGCCGCCATCGGAATCCGCTGGGTGCGCTCGTTCAACTCCGCGCCTGACCGCTCGACCTTATCGCCCCACACTTATCACAACTAAAAAAGACCACGTCATGATCCGAACCAAACTCTCCCTGCTGATCCCGCTGCTTGGTACCTTCAGCGCCCAGACCTGGGCCGAGGATACCGAACAGCAGCCCGGTATCTTGAACATGCAAGCCACCGTCGTCTCCGCTACTCGCAGCGAAGCGAGCATTGCTTCGATTCCGGGCTCGGTCCAGGTGATCGACGAACAGCAGGTCCGTGAGCAGAGCGGCGCGGGTCGCCGGGTCTCCGACATCCTCGGGCAATTGGTCCCCGGCCTTGCGCCGTCCAGCGGCGGGATGAGTAACTTCGGTCAGACTCTGCGCGGGCGTAACATGCTGGTGTTGATCGACGGCGTATCGCAGAACGCCACGCGCGACAACTACCGCCAGCTCAACAGCATCGCCCCGGCCAGCATCGAACGCATCGAAGTGATTTCCGGCGCCAGCAGCATCTACGGTGCCGGTGCTTCAGGCGGCATCATCAACATCATCACCAAGCGCAATCAGGGCCAGGACATTGCCTACAGCAGCAAACTGGGCCTGACCAGCGGTAACAACCTCAACCGCAAAGGTTTCGCCTACGAAGCCTTCCAGAGTGCGACGGGGCGCAAGGATGCCGTGGACTGGTACGTCTCCGCCGACCTGACCCAGCGTAACGATCAGTACGATGGCAACGGCAACCGCATCCCTCAAGACACTTCCCAGGGCAGCAACATGGATACCGAAACCTATGACCTGCAAGGTCGTTTCGGTTACGAACTGGATGCCGACAAAAAACTCAGCCTGTCGCTGCAGGACTACAAGGACCAGCAGGACACTGGCTACACAAAAGACCCGCGAAACCTGCAGCAAGCCGTGGCAGTCAAAGGGCTGAAACTCGACGACCAACCCTATACCCATAACCAGGCGGTCAACCTCAACTACACCGACAAGGACTTCTACGGTCAGGGCCTGCAACTGGAAAGCTACTGGCGCCGCGCCGATGCATTGTTCTTTCCGGACTTGTCGCGAGGCAGGGCCGGGATCTCAGACAACAACAGTGTGCAAGATGTCTACGGCCTGCGCGCGGCCATCGACACGCCACTGCCGGCGATCGGGAGCGCCACGGGTAATCTGGTCTGGGGCGCCGACTATGATAATGAGCGCTCCCGCCAACGGGGTGATCAATACACGCTCAATGGCCTGAACTACACCAAGACCGGCACCACCTACGAGCTGGGCCCGGACATCGAAACCACCACTAAATCGCTGTTCGGGCAGATGTCCTGGGACATCGGTGACTGGACCTTGCGTGGCGGTGTGCGCCGTGAATGGATCGAAAGCGACGTCTCCGACAGTATCGCCTATGGACAGATCGTCCAGACCGGCGTACGCGCAACGCTGCCCGGTGACACCCTCAAGTACGATGCCACCCTGTACAACCTGGGGGCGGTCTACCACCTGAGTGAAAACCAGGATGTCTTCGCCAATTACAGCCAGGGGTTTTCGCTGCCGGATATCCAGCGCTTCATGCGTGATGTCAGCAGCACCTTCGACATTCAGAGTCTCAACGCCCAGGCCATCAAGGTCGACAGTTACGAGTTGGGCTGGCGCGGTAACTGGAGCCAGTGGCAGGCCGATGTGACGGCGTATGAAAACACTTCGGACGTGACGCAGTTCTACGATGCCAATGATCGCGTATTGCGCCTGATCAATCAGAAAGAGCGGGTTCGCGGCATTGAAAGCAGTCTGACCTTTAATGCGACCGATCAATGGTCGTTCGGCGGCACGTATGCCTGGGCCAAAGGTGAAACCGAACAAAACGGCAAATGGGTCGACCTGCCGGCGACACGCATTTCACCCGCAAAAACCACGCTGTTCGCCGGCTACGCCAAGGATGACTACACCCTGCGTCTGCAAGGCATGCGCCTGGCCAATTACGATGCTGCCGCCAAGGACAATAACGGGCGTGATATCAACGGCTATACGCTAGTGGATTTACTGGGTTCGGTGCAGTTGCCAGTCGGTCGTCTTGAAGGCGGGGTGTATAACGTCGCCGACCGCACGTACCAAAACCTGTTCACCCAGGCCAACGCCCGAGCGCCTTACGCGAATGCCCAGGGCCGGACGTTTAGCATGAGCTACGCGGTAGACTGGTAAAAAAAACCGTTACACTTAAGGCCGGTCAGTTAAGCGTCGCACTGAACCTGTGGCGAGGGAGCTTGCTCCCGCTGGACTGCGCAGCAGGCCCATTTTTTGGGGCCGCTTCGCTGCCCAGCGGGAGCAAGCTCCCTCGCCACAGAGATCGAGTGGGGACTGGTTACAATCCCCGCACATCCCGATCTTCAATCGGCCGGCTCTGGCGCAGGCGTTTGCCGCCCAGCACCACCCAGTCGATCAGCCGGAACAGGCATTCAATGCCAAAGGACAGCAGCAGCGCGCCGCTCATGCCCCAGATCATCGCTTCCGGCGTCAGCAGGATCTGGTAGCTGTAGCCATTCCAGGTCTCCTTGCGAATATCCGGATCGGCCGCCAGGACCACTTGCAGGAAGCGGATATACCACGGCCCCTGCATGGCCTGGAACTGTTTATCGAGGGCCTGTCGACGGGTCAGCAGGGTGTTGAGGCTATCGGCATCGCTGCGAAAGATCGGGTCTTCGCTGGCGCGGTAATGGGCCACCAACGCCTGCATGTCACCCTTGAAGAACTGATTGGCAGTCCCCTGGAAACCGCTCAGCCCGGTCTGCGCTTCGATCAGATGGGCCTCGACCCGCTTGGCGTAATCGCTGATGAACCCTGGCACCTGGACACCGATCAACAGGCCCGCCGCAAACAACACCAGCCGTAGATAACTGAGCAACATGGTTGCGTGTCCTTATTCAGTTTTGCCCTGGCTGACGCATTCACCGCGCCGCCACAGGCTCCATTGGCCCGGTTCGTAGCGGGTCCAGGTTTCGTTTTCGGTCAAGGGTTCGGTGGCAATCACCGTGACCACGTCGTTGGGCGTGGTTTCGGCCTGGAAGTCGACGATCACATCGACATCCTTCAAGCGCGCCGGGCCAAACGGTGCGCGGCGGGTGATCTGCGCCAGTTTGGTCGAGCAATAGCAGAACAGCCAGTCGCCGTCGCTGAGCAAGCAATTGAACACCCCTTTGCTGCGGTATTCGGCGCAGGCGGCCACCAGGTCCGGCAGCAGTTCTTCGACTTCCACCGGTTCCGGGAAGGCGGCACGCACCCGATTGAGCACATCGCAGAACGCCGCTTCGCTGTCGGTATCGCCGACCGGGCGATAAAAACTGGTGATGGGTTGAAAGTCCGCCAGTTGACCGTTATGGGCGAAACACCAGTTGCGCCCCCACAACTCGCGCACGAACGGATGGGTGTTGGACAGGCAGACCTTGCCGACGTTGGCCTGGCGGATGTGCCCGATCACCACTTCGCTCTTGATCGGATAGCGTTGCACCAGGTTCGCGACTTCCGATTCGCTGCTCGCTGCCGGGTCCTGGAACAATCGCAGGCCTCGGCCTTCATAGAAGGCGATGCCCCAACCGTCGCGGTGCGGACCGGTGCGGCCGCCGCGCTGCATCAGCCCGGTGAAGCTGAACACGATATCGGTCGGGACATTGGCGCTCATGCCCAATAACTCACACATGTTCTGACTCTCGATTTAATGCAGGGGCAAGGTTACAACCGCGGTTCGACCCGCAAACGCTGGGGGTTGCTCGGCACCGGCGGGCGACCGTAACGATCATCGCCGGCACCGCCGAATGGCTGATCTTCTTCAGGTGCGTCGGCCCTGGTCGCGGCCTGGGCGGCGGCAGCCTGTTCCTTGCGAGCGTTGGAGGCGCGCTCGATCATGAAACGGATCGCCACGAACACCAGGTAGAGGCCGAACGCGAGAATGCCGTACATGAACAGGTCGGAAATCGCTCGCCAGGCGTTGTTGCCGACCTTGAACAACAGATCCAGGGCCGTGATGGCGATGGCCGGGGCGACCTTTTCCTTCACCGGGTCGATGATGGTCGGGCTGAACAGCAACACGACAACCAGCAGCCGCAGTGGCTCACGCAGCCAGCGCCACATCCAGCGGGTCATGCGCATCCACACTAACAGGCAGCCTAAAGCGGCGAAGGCGTAGAGGCCCCAAGCGATCAGATAGTCGTTCTCGGTCATGGTGTCCATGGCAAGGCAGGCAAAGAGGCGCTTATAGTAACGACTTTTCGCCCATCAGGCTTGTCCCTGTCGCAATCCATGTGGGAGCGAGCCTGCTCGCGAAAGCGGTGCATCAGTCGATATAGATATTTGATGTGCCGACCCCTTTCGCGAGCAGGCTCGCTCCCACAAGGTTGCCAAAACCCTATTCCGCACATTGCACGAGAGCCCTTCATGCCCCTATCCGCCAACGTTTCCAACGCCCCGATCGCCCACAAGGCCGAAGGCGATGACCCGTATGCCTGGCTCCAGGAGCGCGACACCGACGCGGTGCTCGACTACCTGAAAGCGGAAAACAGCTATCAAGAGGCGCAAACCGCCGATCAGGCCGGGCTGCGCGAAACCCTGTTCGAAGAGATCAAGGCCCGGATTCTCGAAACCGACCTGTCGCTGCCCTCCCCTTGGGGCCCGTACCTGTATTACACGCGCACCACGGCGGGTGACGAATACGCCCGTCACTACCGCTGCCCACGCCCGGCCGACGACAGCCTGCAACTCGACGAAAGCCAGGAGCAACTGCTGCTGGACCCGAACGAACTGGCCAAGGGTGGCTTCTTTTCCATGGGTGCGTTCAGTATCAGCCCGGACCACCAACGCCTGGCCTACAGCATCGACTCCACGGGTGACGAGGTTTACACGCTGTTCGTGAAGGAATTGTCCAATGGGCGTGTCAGCGAACTGGAATTCCAGGACTGCGACGGCAGCATGACCTGGGCCAACGACAGCCTGACGCTGTTCTTCGGCGAACTGGACGACACCCACCGCCCGCACAAACTGTTGCGCTATCGACTGGATGGCACGGCGGCTGAAGAAGTGTTCCATGAGACGGACGGTCGATTCTTCATGCACTGCTACCGGTCCAGTTCCGAGCAGCAATTGCTGCTGTCCGTGGGCAGCAAGACGACCAGCGAAGTCTGGGTACTCGACGCGTTCCAGCCGCAGCAGGCCTTTACCTGCGTAGCGTCACGGGTTGAAGATCATGAATACGATGTCGACCACGGTGTGCTCGACGGCGAATGGAGCTGGTTCATTCGCACCAATCGCGACGGCATCAACTTTGCCTTGTACACGGCCGTCGATACCGGCGTCGCGCCGATCGAAGCCGACTGGCAGAACCTGATTCCCCATAGCGACAGCACGATGATCGAAGGCATGAGCCTGAACGCCGGGGCCATGACCCTGAGCTTGCGCGAGGGTGGCTTGCCGATCATCGAAGTCTATCCGCAAGACCTGCCGAGCTACCGCGTGCAACTGCCGGATGCGGCCTACAGCCTTCATGTGCAGAACAGCCTGGAGTTCGTCAGCGACAGGATTCGCCTGCGCTACGAAGCGTTGAACCGTCCGGCGCAAATCCGTCAGCTGGGGCTGGCCACCGGCGAGCAGAAAGTCCTCAAGCAAACCCCGGTGCTGGGCCCGTTCGATGCCGATGCCTACGTCAGCCAGCGTCTGTGGGCGACGGCGCCCGACGGTACGAAAGTGCCGATCAGCCTCGTCGTCAAACGCGAAGCCCTCGGTAAGCCGATACCGCTTTATCTGTACGGTTACGGCGCGTATGGCGAAAGTCTCGACCCGTGGTTCTCCCATGCGCGCCTGAGTCTGCTGGATCGCGGCGTGGCGTTTGCCATCGCTCACGTGCGTGGCGGCGGTGAATTGGGCGAAGCCTGGTATCGCGCCGGCAAGCAGGAACACAAGCACAACACCTTCAGCGACTTCATCGCCTGCGCCGAGCACTTGATCGATAATGGCTTCACCACATCGAAACAACTGGCAATCAGTGGCGGCAGCGCTGGCGGATTGCTGATCGGCGCTGTACTCAACATGCGCCCGGAGCTGTTTGGTGCCGCGATTGCCGAGGTGCCGTTCGTCGACGTGCTCAACACCATGCTCGACCCGGACCTGCCGTTGACCGTCACCGAGTATGACGAGTGGGGCAATCCGCAAGAGCCGGACGTCCATGCGCGGATCAAGGCCTATGCCCCGTACGAAAACGTCACCGCCCAGGCGTATCCCGCGACCCTGGTGATCGCCGGCTACAACGATAGCCGCGTGCAGTACTGGGAAGCGGCCAAGTGGGTGGCAAAGTTGCGTGCGACCAAAACCGATGCCAACCCATTACTGCTTAAGACCGAACTGGGCGCCGGGCATGGCGGGATGAGCGGTCGTTACCAGGGATTGCGTGACGTCGCACTCGAATATGCATTCGTTTTCAAGGTCCTGGGCATTGCCTGAGGAACCTGGCGCGGTGGCCTGGTCTCAGGACCTGGTCGACGGCCAATGGCGCTCGCCTTAACCGCCCGGCGACTTGATCTTCGTGCCGTTCTGCTCAAGCCCCGGCAAGGTCTGGTCCTTGGGCGGGTTGGGCATTTCGATCGGCGGCAACAGCGGCGGCCCGCCACTGCCGGAGCCGGCCTTGGGCACGCTGATCGGAGTGATCTGCGGGTAGGGCGTCGGCGTCGCGGTTCCCGGCGAACCGGGCAACGGCCCCGGGCTGGTGGGAATGGTGGGTTGTTCCTGGGCCTGCACTGCAGTTATCGAGAGCGCGGCCAGGGCAATGACCGTTAGAATGGTGCGCTTCATCAATGGCTCCGTTGGCCTTGTAGTCTGTTTGCAGGCTACTCCCAACCGCCGCTGTTTGCCTGCCCCTGATTGCCGATTTCCCATCAAGAGTGCCCCAATGAAACGTTTCGTTCTGCTCGACACCACCCCGATTCCTGAAAATGGCGGTGCCTTGTGCCTGTTCGAATACGGTGAGGATTTCGTCATCAAGATCCAGGGTGGCGATGGCGGGCAGTTGATGAACACGCGCATGCACGGTTCCGAAGATGCCTTGGCGCAGATCCCGTGCCGCAAGGTGGCCGGGCGGCCGAATTCGCGGGTGTTGATCGGTGGTCTGGGCATGGGCTTCACCCTCGCCTCGGCGCTCAAGCATTTGGGCAAGACGGCTGAAGTGGTGGTCGCCGAACTGGTGCCCGGCGTCGTGGAATGGAACCGTGGACCGCTGGGCGAGAAAGCCGGCAAACCGCTGCTCGACCCGCGCACGGTGATCCGCATGGAAGACGTGGCGAAGGTGCTGCAAGCCGAGCCACAGGGCTTCGATGCGATCATGCTCGACGTCGACAACGGCCCCGAAGGCCTGACCCAGAAAGCCAACAGCTGGCTCTACTCCGCAGGAGGCCTGAGCGCCTGCGCCAAGGCCCTGCGCCCCAAAGGCGTGCTGGCGGTGTGGTCGGCCAGTGCTGACCGGCAGTTTTCCGACAAGCTGAAAAAGGCCGGCTTCAAGGCCGAAGAAGTGCAAGTCTTCGCCCACGGCACCAAAGGCACCCGCCACACCATCTGGATTGCCGAGAAGCTCAAGGGCTGAGCTAAACTGACCTCATAACCGTCATTAGTCTTTTTACAAGGTGAACCCATGAGTTCGTCCACCCCAACCAATACTTCGAAGCTGGACCGCATCCTCGCCGACAACCAGCGCGACAAGGAAATGGGTTACCGCGACAAGGCCCTGAAGATGTACCCGCACGTGTGCGGCCGCTGCGCCCGCGAGTTCTCTGGCAAGCGCCTGAGCGAACTGACCGTGCACCACCGCGACCACAACCACGACAACAACCCGCAGGACGGCTCGAACTGGGAATTGTTGTGCCTGTATTGTCACGACAATGAACACTCACGGTACACCGACCAGCAATACTTTGGTGAAGGCTCGCTGAGTTCACCGAAGATCGCCAAGGCGACGCATAACCCGTTTGCGGCGTTGGCCGGGCTGTTGAAGAAAGACGAGTAATCTTCAGCGTCCCAACTGGCCCCTTCGCGAGCAAGCTCGCTCCCACAGTGATTTGGGGGTGATCACAATTTTGTATCCGCCGCAGAACCCTGTGGGAGCGAGCTTGCTCGCGATAGCAATAGCCCAAACCCCACAGTGATTGGCGGTGATCACAACTTTGTATCCGCCGCAGAACCCTGTGGGAGCGAGCTTGCTCGCGATAGCAATAGCCCAAACCCCACAGTGATTGGCGGTGATCACAACTTTGTATCCGCCGCAGAACCCTGTGGGAGCGAGCTTGCTCGCGATAGCAATAGCCCAAACCCCACAGTGATTGGCGGTGATCACAACTTTGTATCCGCCGCAGAACCCTCGCGAAGGGGCCGGTTCAGGCACCACAAGTCCCCAAACCGGACACCCCTCCCCCAATCCCCGTATAATCGCGCTTTTTCCCCGAAGGCACCCCGCTCGTGGCAGACAAACGGTACAGCTGCATTGGTTTGTATAACCCCAAATCACCGGAAAACGTCGGTTCGGTGATGCGCGCCGCCGGCTGTTATGGCGCCGCATCCGTGTTCTACACCGGCAAGCGTTATGAACGAGCCGCCGACTTCGTCACCGACACCAAGCGTGTGCACTACGACATTCCGCTGATCGGCATCGACGACCTGAAGAAAATCCTTCCCCTGGGCTGCGTCCCGGTCGCGGTGGAACTGGTCGAAGGCGCCCGTTCGCTGCCGGAATACACCCACCCGGATCGCGCGCTGTACATCTTCGGCCCGGAAGACGGCTCGCTGGATCAAGAGATTCGCGACTGGTGCGAAGACGTGGTTTACATCCCGACCACCGGTTGCATGAACCTGGCGGCCACCGTCAACGTCGTGCTGTACGACCGCATGGCCAAGGGCCTCAACACCCGCTCGGGGCCGAAATTCCGCTGAACCGCTGCACATCCGATGGAACAAGCCGCCCGCCTCGGCAGTCAGCTTAATTATCTATTCTTGAAGCAGCCCATCCAGCCAGGAGACAGATCATGAGCGAACTCACACGCGTAGAGCGCATCGAGTCCACCCCGTTCCAGACTCATTCCGACCAGAACGTTCAGGGCTGGGAGCGCATCGGCTCCGTGGCCGGTGGCGTGGTGATGGTCAGCAAGGGCCTGCGTCGCGGCGGCGTGTTCGGGTTGATTCAAGTGGCGATCGGCGGCGTGGCGCTGGCTCGCGGGATTACCGGGCACAGTTCGGTCAAGAGCCTGTTGGAGAAAAGCCGCCAGGACATGAATAACGTGCGGGCGAAGATCGAACGTGCCGGGGAAGAATTGGGGCGGTTGAAGGCGAATGCCGAAGCGGCGACCAAGACGGCTACCGTGACGGGAAATGATTCTTTGAAGTCGCCTAAGACCGGGGTCTGATCCGGAAGATGTTGCGAGGCTTATGGCCTCTTCGCTGGCAAGCCAGCTCCTACAGGGTTCGGCGGTGCACACATAATTTGTGATCACCGCAAGTTCTGTGGGAGCGGGCTTGTCGGATCGCCGCACCGCAGCGAAGGCGGTGTTACTGAAGCAACTCGGTATCAAGGACCTTGGAGGATTCGCCAATCACGCTCTCGGCGAGCTGAACAAATTCCTTGGTATCCACACTTTCCAGACGCATCGCCCCACGCAACACATCATCCAGCGAACGCTTGTTGCGGGTCTGAAGACGAATTTCGCGATCCAGCTCCTGTAGCAACAACACCGATTTCGACACCTGTGCCGGGTTGACGTGTTCGCCACGCAATGTCGTGACCTTCTGGCTGTCCTTGACCAGCTTGCCGTGCAAACTCTCATAGCGCTCATCACTCATGCCACCCGCTCGGCGCACGAGTTCGATCGCGTAATACTCTGCAAACCCTTCGCTGATCCAGTCACTGCGCTGCTGGTCGTTGATCCGGCCAAATACCTGGGCCAGTTCGCGTACCACCGCGCTGGTGCCGCTTTCGCTGACCAGCGGCAGACGGCTGTTCAAATAGATGGATTCGCGCGCTGCCAGGCTGCCGCGCCACATCGGGTCATTGGCGCCGACGATCAGCAGCTTGGCGGGATGACGCGGGAACACCGCCTGCACGTGCGGCCAGACAAAGGTCAGCAGCGCCAGCACGTCCATGCGACGCATGCCCTGGCCTTGGGGCGAAGCGACGGTGACTTCGGTTTCCCCCAACCGTGTGCGACGGCTGCCAAGGTGGCCAGCGAGCATCCAGCCCGTGGGCCGGTCGAACAAGCGGGAGACGTTATCGATACGAAATTTGTTCTTGCCAATCCGCGGCCAGGCGGTTTCGACGCTTTTCCAGCCACTGGGCAATTCGAATTCCAGGCGTGAAACCAGTTCGATGCCGTCCTGCTGATCGAGTCGGGCGGCAGGCACCAGATCGTCGCCGCGCATCAGTGCCCAGGTCGGAGTCATGCGAGTGTCGAAGCTGCCGCTCTTGCGGCCGTGGCTGACGCGTACGCGGTAGGTCAGGCTGGCCTTGTCGGTGGCGGGCTGCCAGACACCGCGCACCGGCTTGCCCGGCGTGAGTTGCCATTGGCCGTCGGCCTTGAAGTCGCTGTAGCGGCTGCCATCGCCCAGATCGAAATCCAGACTGCGTACCGCCGAGCCCCGGGCCAGGGTCAGGCGCACTTCGGCCTGATCGCTTTGCGGCAACAGGCGCACGTGATAATCCAGATCGACCTTCTTCGCCGCCCACACGGACGAGCTCAAGGCCAGCAGTCCGACGGCCAACGCCAGGCGCAATCCCACAGCCATACACACTCCTTGGTGAAACCTTAACCCGCCCGGAAAATCAGATGGTCTTCCCAATCCTCTTCGGCCACGCTGCCTTCGGCGAGCATGCGCCCGGATTGTGAAATTCGTTCGTGGTGCACGGCGTCGCGATCACCGCACACCAAGTGATGCCAAAGCGGCAGGTCCTTGCCCTCGCTGACCAGTCGATAACCGCAGGTCGGCGGCAGCCATTTGAACTCGTCGGCCTTGCCTGGCGTGAGCTGGATGCAGTCCGGCACGAAGTCGCGACGGTTGGGGTAATCGGTGCATTGGCAGGTTTTCAGGTCCAGCAGCTTGCAGGCGATGCGCGTGTAATAGACCGAGTTATCGTCTTCATCTTCGAGCTTTTGCAGGCAGCACAGGCCACAGCCGTCGCACAGCGATTCCCATTCCTGTGGATCGAGTTGATCGAGGGTTTTGCGTATCCAGAACGGTTCGACTTTGGCGGCCATGGTTCAAGCATCAACATCAAGGTGGTGAAAAGGCCGCCAGTCTAGTGCCAAGGCCCTTATGGGCCAAGCATTGGCGACTGCCGGTCGACAGGGCTTGTCAGTTTTTGCGCCGCCCAGTAGCTTTGCCAGTCGCAAGGAGCCAGACCCGCGTGCCATTAACGCTCGACCGCGTTGCATTCAGGCGAACTGCCCAGGCTCAAGAAAAACCTCAACGCTCAGCTCAACTGCGGCCGCAGGTTTCAAACGACCCTCACCTCCAACCGTAGCAAGGAATTTCTTGATGAGCGCTAATCCTCGTGTTGCCGACTACGCCATTCACCCTCAATTCACCGATCGTTGGTCGCCCCGCGCCTTCACCGGCGAAACCATTCCTGTCGAGACCCTGCTGAGCTTCTTCGAAGCCGCACGCTGGGCGCCATCGGCCTACAACTCGCAACCCTGGCGGTTCCTCTACGCGCGTCGCGACACGCCGAACTGGGAGCGTTACCTGGGCCTGCTGAACGAGTTCAACCGCAGCTGGGCACAACACGCCTCGGCGCTGGTGATCGTGGTCTCGAAAACCACCTTCGCGGTGCCTGGTGCCACCGAAGAAACCCCGGCCTTGTGGCACACCTTCGACACCGGTTCGGCCTGGGGCCATCTGGCGCTGCAAGCGAGCATCAGCGGCTGGCACACCCACGGCATGGCCGGTTTCGATCAGGAACTGACCCGCAAGGCGCTGAACATTCCCGAGGGCTACGCGCTGCATGCGGCGGTGGCGATCGGCAAGCTGGGGGACAAGTCGACCCTGGCGGACTACCTGCAAGCGCGCGAAGAGCCAAGCCCGCGCCGTCCGCTGAGCGAATTGGCCGCCGAGGGTGATTTCACCCTCTAAAAGCAAAAGATCGCAGCCTTCGGCAGCTCCTACAGGTGTTCACATGCCCCTGTAGGAGCTGCCGCAGGCTGCGATCTTTTCGGCTGCGCCTCAATACCCGCGACTGAAATCCACTTCCCCGCGCAACGCCTCACCCGCCTCATACGCCCGCAGGTTCTCGACAAACAACTTCACCATCATCGATGGCGAGGTTGGCGCCGAACTATGCCCGGTCAACAGCAGGCCCCAGGCGGTCCAGAACGGGTGACGTTGCGGCAACGGCTCCTGACGGCAGACGTCGATCACGGCGCCTGACAGATGCCCTTCCTTCAAGGCTGCCACCAGATCCGCATCGACCACCGCCACGCCACGTCCCACGTTGATGAACAAGCCGGTCGGCTTGAACTGCTTGAACAGCGCCGCGTCGTACAGGTCATGGGTATTCGGCGTGTTCGGCAACAGATTGATCACGTAATCCACTTCACCGACCAGACGCGGCAAATCGGCCAGCGCGCCTACTTCGACAAACGGCGCCTGCTCGCGTGCTTCGCTGGCGATGCCATACAGCTCGACGCCAAATGGCAGCAGAAACTGCGCCACGGTCTGGCCGATGTCACCGGTGCCGACGATCAACACCTTGCGCCCTGCCAGGCTGTGCCCCTGGCGGCTGTCCCACTTGCGCTCGACCTGGCTGACCAGTCGCGGCAGCACTTCGCGCTCGTGGCCGAGCATGTAGGTGAGCACGTATTCGGCCATGACCTGGCCAAAAATCCCCACCGCCCGGGTCAGGCGATAATGCCGTGGCAAGCCGTCGGCCAACAGCGGTGTAATGCCCGCCCAGGTCGATTGCAGCCATTGTGGCTTGTGGCCCTGGCGCAGCAGGGTCGCCAGCAGATCCGGCTGGCCCAGCCAGACCGGGCAATCGGCGGCCTGGCTGGCCAGTTCGGCGGAATCGCCGCTGGTCAGCACTTCCAGGTCGGGCGCTGCCTCACGCAGCAGTTGGGCGTACACAGGGTGGTCGTGTTCAGCAATCAGAACGCGCATGGTTCAAACCTTTCGAAAACAGTGCAGACGACCGCCGATGAAGTAACGCTCCATCGCCCTGGCCGTCGCCAAATTCAATTCCAGTGATTCAAGAGACGGCTCTTCACAGAAGCTCTGAACAGATGCTCTGCCGATCACATCGGGTCGTTGCGTCGCAGCAATTCTTCCGGCAAATGTTCGATGTATTCGTCCTCGGCCGGTGGCATTTGCAGGTGATAACCCTGCTTGTCGAGGTTTTCCAGGACCAGGGTGATGTCTTCGCGCGACAGTTTGCGCTCGGGGCTCAGCACCAGGTCGAAGGCGTGATGCGGTTTGCCGAAAGCAGCCATCAGGCTTTCCGGGACGCGTTCCAGTGCATCGCTTTTGAGCACGTAGAGGTACATCTCGTTTTTCTTCAGGCTTCGGTAGATGGAGCAAATACGTTTCAAGGCTGTTCTCCGGCGGTGGCCAGGCTGTCGAGCAGCGCCTGGCCCATTAATTCGCGGCGCCAGCCACGCAGCGAATCAGGCAGTTGGTAAGGACCATTGGGGAAACCGCTCTTGAGCAGCGCTTCCAGGGTTTTCTTGCGCAGCATCAGTTCCGGCGCAATGTTCAGGCGCTCGGCTTCGGCCTGGCCGATCGCCCGCAGCTGTTTGACCAGCGCGGCGGCCTCCACCGGTAAAGGCTCCGGCACGGCAGGCGGCCATTGATCCGGCGACACACTGCCAGAGCGCTTGATCAGATCAAGCAGGAATTCGCCGTCCTGACGCACGGTACGCGGGTGCATGTCTTCGATTTTCGCCAGCGCGCCAAGGTTGTCCGGCTGAGTCCGCGCCAGCGGCCACAAGGAGTGCTCACGGACAATGCGATTGCGCGGCAGATCACGGGCACGGGCCTCGCGCTCACGCCAGGCGCAGAGCTCACGCAATACGGCGAGTTGGGCACGGGACAGCTTCCAGGCCAGCTTGGCGTCGCGATAGACCTCGTACGGGTCGATTTCGCGGCGCAGGTTAGCCACCAGCTCCGCACCGTCTTCCAGGACCCAGGCGTACTTGTCGTCAGAAAGCTTCGGACGCAACTGTACGAAAACTTCCGCCAGGTGCACGGCATCTTCAGCGGCGTAGCTGATCTGGGTGTCGGAAAGCGGGCGTTGCAGCCAGTCGGAACGGGTCTCGCCCTTGGGCAGGTCGATGCCGAGCACTTCCTGCACCAGCCGCGAATACCCCATGGAGAAACCCAGGTTCAGGTAAGCGGCGGCCAGTTGAGTGTCGAACAGCGTCGCTGGCAGGCTGCCGGTCAGGCGCAGCAGGACCTCGAGGTCTTCGCTGCACGCATGGACGACTTTGACCACGGCCGGGTTTTCCAGCAACGCGGCCAGCGGCTGCCAGTTGTCGATGGTCAGCGGGTCAATCAGGTAAGCGCGTACGCCATCGCCGATCTGCAGTAGGCCTGCGATCGGATAAAAGGTGTCGACCCGCATGAATTCGGTGTCGAGGGCAACGAACGGCAGCTGCTGCCACTCGGCACAAAACCGACCGAGGCTATCGTTGTCGCGAATCCAGTGAATATCGATGGCCACACGGCTCTCCCTTGAAGAATGGCGCGCAGTATATATCGCCGCAGGCGATTTCCACGCATCCACTGAACAAGAGCTTTAGCGAAAATACCCGCCAATTAGCAAGAATTGTCTGACAAAGGGAGGTTATCTGGTCTTACGCAGCACATAGACCCGCATACGTGCGCAACCGGGCAGGAAATCCTGATGGCTGAGCAAGCGTAATCCCGCCTGCCTGAATTCGGCTTCAACCTCGGCCTTGCCAGGCAACTGCCGGGGCTGTGCCACCTCTGCGCCGGAGCACCGCAGTTTGAAATGCGCATCAATTCGTACCGCCACTATCACGGTATCGCGGCTGACCCGGTGGAACTCCTTGAGCATGGCCAACCGATGCTCGGTACTGTCGATGTGTTGAAACAGTTGCATGCAAAAAATGCAATCGACCGCGTTCGCCGACAAATCGATGGTGAAGGCTGAACTCTGAAAGGTCTTGATCCGCTCGAGCAGGTTCTGCGGATGGTGGGTCTGGGCGTGATCGAGCATGTCCTGGGATGGATCCGACGCGAGGATCACCCGGTTTGCATGCTCGGCCAATACCGGCCAGAAGCGCCCGGCACCGCAGGCCACATCGAGGATCAGGCCCGGCTCGCCGGCCACCTTGAGTGCGCTGCGCACCAACTGCTCGTCGCGCCAGAACGTCAAACGCCGCCCCAGGCCATGCGGTCGCGACTGAAGGCAGACGCGGGCATGTTCCCGGTCGTAGCGCCGGGCGAACTCCAGTTCAATGGCGGAGGGGGGTTGCGCGGGCATGTGCAATGACTCTAGTAGGAATATGAACCCGCCGCAGCTTAGCGGCGGGAGCGTGAAAAAAAGGTCGAAGCCTTCATTCTTTGGCCAGCACACCGTCGATCACGGCACCGCGGCAACCGGCGAACATATCCAGATCCTGGTTGTAGACCTTGCTGTTGACCTCCAGCAGACCGAGCATCGAATGGAACAGGTTGTCCTGGCTCAAGGGCTTCTCACGGCTCAGTTGCAGGCAGTGGGTGTCCACCGAGAACGATTTTTGATAGCTGTCGGAGAACCAGGCGAGCATCGCGACATGCTTCTGTTGTTCCGGCGCCAGCAGGTAAGGCGTGCCGTGGAGGAACAGGTTGTATTCACCCAGGGACTCGCCGTGATCCGACAGGTACAGCATGGCGGTATCGACTTTGTCCTGATTGCTGCGCAACAGATCGATCAGGGTCGACAGCACGTGGTCGGTGTACACCAGGGTGTTGTCGTAGGCGTTAACGATACTTTCGCGACTGCAATTGTTCAGCGCGTTGCTGTCGCAGACCGGGGTAAAGCGTTCGTACTCTTTCGGGTAGCGCTTGAAATATTCCGGACCGTGACTGCCCATCTGATGCAACACCAGCACCGTATCCTTATCCAGGGTATCGATGAAGTGCTGCAGGCCCTGCAGCAGAATTTCATCACGGCATTCACTGTTGGCGCACAGCACCGGGTCCTTGAGGTTGCTGACGTCGTCGAGGGTGACCCGATCGCAGGTGCCTTTGCAGCCCGATTGGTTATCGCGCCAGATCACGTCAAGGCCCGCGCGCTTGAGTACATCCAGCAAGCTCTCTTCGTTTTTCGCCTTGCCGGCGTTGTAATCCTTGCGGCCCATGTTGGAGAACATGCACGGCACCGATACGGCTGTTTCCGTGCCGCAGGAATGCACATCGGTGAAGGCGATCAGGCCGGCCTCTTTATCCAGTTTTGGCGTGGTGTTGCGGTCATAGCCGAGGATGCCGAAATTCTCGGCCCGGGCACTTTCGCCCACCACCAGTACGGTCAAGGATTTACGGGCATGGGTTTGCCAGGCCGGGTTTCTCTCGGCGTCTTCACCTACTTTGACAAAAGGCTGCCGCGCAGAGACCACTTGTTCGCGCAAGTAGCTGGCCGTGGCACCGATGTAGTTACTTGGCACCACCATCAAGCGTAACTCATGGTGATTGCGAAATAACGAAGACAAGCCCTGGTAGTTGATCAACGCAACGCCGCCCACAACAGCGACCGAAGCGACACACACCAGCACTTTACTTAACAGTTCACGGTGCCAGCGACGATAACTGATCGGTGTCATCCACAACAACCACGACGGGAGAATGCCCAGCAACAGAATATAAACAAGTAGTTTTATCGAGAGTAAGTCGCGTACTTCCGTCGCATTGGTCTGTGCAAAGTTGCGCAGCATGCCGATGTCGATCAGCACGCCATATTGACTCATGAAGTAGGCCACGCCGGCACTGACCATGAAGATCAGCGTCAGCACCGGTTTCATCACGCCCCGGAAAGCCAGCAGGGTCAGCACAAGGTTAAACGCGCCGAGGATCATCACCCCGAAAGCCACGCGCACGACCAGGCCTTTGCCGTCAGACGCGGTGATTGCAAACAGGTGTTGCCAGAGCACTGGATTGAACGCCGTTAATAACAAGGCGCTGGCAATCAGTGTCACCCACTCGGGGGGCACGGCTTTAATCTTCAACATGATGATCGGCTGTTCCTGAAAAGAAGTGCCGTCGGTCAATGTGAAAATTTCATTGACCGCGACAGCACAAACTTTAAGCAGCCAACCATCAATTTTTTGTGAAAAAGAAGCCAACGATTAGTTGGCTCCGGGTACTAGTTCATAACTTTTAATTTATTTGAGAATGGTTCAGGTTCTGTTCAGGCTTGATTCAAATACCAGCGCCAGTCCTGCTCACCGACTTCACCCATGAACTGTCGGTATTCGGCACGCTTCACCGCCAGATAAACGCCAAGAAACTCAGCGCCGAACGCCTCCCGCGCCCAGCTCGACCCTTCCAGCGCCCGCAAGGTGGTCAGCCAGTCGGTGGGCAACAGTTGCGTGGCCTGGGCGTAACCATTGCCCTCCACCGGTGCGCCCGGGTCGAGTTGTTCGCGAATGCCGCGATGGATACCGGCCAGGATCGCCGCCGCCGCCAGATACGGGTTGGCGTCGGCGCCGCAGATACGATGCTCGATATGCCGCGAGAACGCCGGCCCGCCGGGCACACGCAAGCTCACGGTGCGATTGTCCACGCCCCAGGTAACCGCCAATGGCGCGTAGCTGTTGGTCTGGAAACGGCGGTAAGAGTTGGCGTTGGGACAGAACAGCAACAACGAATCGAGCAAAGTGCCGAGCATCCCCGCAACTGCCTGTTTCAGCAGCGGGGTGCCATCCGGGGCTTCGCTGGCGAACAGGTTGTTGCCGTCCTTGTCCGCCAGGCTGACGTGCATGTGCATTCCGGTGCCCGCCAGGTCGTCAAAGGGTTTGGCCATGAAGCACGCCGCCATGCCGTGCTTGTGTGCCACGCCCTTGACCAGCCTTTTGTAACGCACCGCTTCGTCCATCGCCTGCAAGGCGTCGGTGCGGTGTTTGAGGGTGATCTCCACCTGCCCCGGCGCGTATTCGGAAATTGCAGTGCGCGCCGGAATGCCCTGGAGTTTGCAGGCGCTGTAGAGGTCGGCCAGGAACGGTTCGATCTGCTCCAGCTCACGCAAGCCGTAGACCTGAGTCGCACGCGGACGCCCGCCATCGACATCCCGCGCCGGCTGCGGCCGACCGTTGCTGTCGCGCTGCTGATCCAGCAGGTAAAACTCCAGCTCCGCCGCCATCACCGGGTAATAACCGTCGGCCTGCAAGCCTTCGATGACTTTTGCCAGCAGATGCCGTGGATCGGCAATGGTCGCGGGCATGCCCTCTTTCGGGTGCATGCTGACCTGCACCGCCGCCGTTGGCATCAATCGCCACGGCATGCGCGTCAGACTGCCGCTGATCGGGTAGGCCCGACAATCGATATCACCCACGTCCCAGACCAGCCCTGAGTTTTCAACGTCATCGCCGTTGATGGTCAGGCCGAGAATGGTGCTCGGCAATGGCCGCCCGCTTTCGTACACCGCCAGCAACTCATCGCGGTGCAGCAACTTGCCCCGGGGCACGCCGTTGTTGTCGAGGATGAACAACTCGAACATCTCGATATCCGGGTTCTGTTCGAGAAAGGTCAGGGCTTCTTGCATGGAGGCGAAGGAGGTTGTGGCACTACTCATGGGAATTCTCTTGTATTCGCGTCAGGCAAACGCACAGGCGTCGCCATTTTGATCCAGCGCACAGCGCGGGACCTGTAAGAACTATCAACGGGAAAGGTGGGAATCCGGCGGGCGCGCGTGACGGCAATGCCACAGCGCCCAGAAGGCGAGTTCGGAAGGGAGTGCGACTGGACAAACGTCCATAGAGAAAACCGCAGCAGACAGATGAGCAGCAGCGTCACACGGGCGGTTAAGTCGTTAAATCGGGATTTGAAGAACTTTGGGTGTGGGTTGGCTAAACATTCAATGAACACTTAATAGAAGATCTTCCACACACTGCATTCCCTGTGGGAGCGGGCTTGTCGGATCGCCGCACCGCCGCGATGGCGGTTTCACATTCAACAACTATGTCGAATGACAGTCCGCTATCGCGGGCAAGCCCGCTCCCACAGGGGACTGTGTTCCGACAGAGATATTTAATTTTTAAATACTGCCCCAGACATTCTGATTTGCGGCCTCCAGCCCTCCCGCGCCTAATCGGCACCTTGTCATTCAAGGTCCGATTGATGGAAAACGTCCGCGCAACGTCCCGCCCTGCCTTCTGGCTGATGGTCGGCATCATTCTCGTCGCCCTGAACCTGCGCCCCTCCATGGCCGCCGTGGGTCCTTTGTTGTCCGCCATGCGCGGCGACATTGCGCTGAGTTTCAGCCTGGCCTCGCTGCTGACCATGCTGCCGGTTATGGCGATGGGACTGGCGATGTTCTTCGGTCTCAGGGTCAGCCAACGACTCGGGGAACAGCGCACCGTGGCGCTCTCGTTGCTGATTATCGGCGTGGCCACCGTGTCGCGTCTGTTCCTCGATTCGGCGGCCGAACTGATCCTCAGCGCCGTGCTGGCGGGTATCGGTATCGCGCTGATCCAGGCGTTGATGCCAGCGCTGATCAAGTCCCGCTTCAGCGATAACGTTTCCGTGTGCATGGGCCTTTACGTCACCTCGATCATGGGCGGTGCCGCCATCGCCGCGTCTTTTGCGCCGCTGGTGATGACCCGGACCGGCAGTTGGCGCGTGGGCCTGGCGATCTGGGCGGCGCTGGCGCTGGTGGCGTTGCTGTTCTGGTGCGGCCAGCGCGCGGGGATGCCGACGCTGGTTTCGGCGTCATCACGTAACGAACCCTTCTTCAGCAATTCCCGCGCCTGGTTGCTGGCGATCTTTTTCGGCCTCGGTACAGCGTCCTACACCTGTGTGCTGGCCTGGCTGGCGCCGTACTACGTGGAAAAGGGCTGGAGCGAACAGAACGCCGGGTTGCTCCTGGGATTCCTGACCGCCATGGAGGTGTTGTCCGGCCTGCTGACGCCGGCCATCGCCAACCGTAGCCGCGATCGGCGCCTGGTGTTGGTGGTGTTGCTCGCACTGGTCATGACCGGGTTCTGCGGACTGATTCTCGGCCCGCAACACCTGAGCCTGTTGTGGCCATGTCTGTTGGGGCTGGGCATCGGCGGGTTGTTTCCAATGAGCCTGATCGTGTCGCTGGATCACCTGGACGACCCGGAGCGTGCCGGTGGGTTGACCGCCTTCGTGCAAGGCGTCGGCTACCTGATCGCCGGCCTTTCGCCGCTGATGGCCGGGATCATCCGCGATCAATTCGGCAGCTTCGAATGGGCGTGGTGGTCACTGACCGGCGTCATGGCGCTGATGATCTTGATGGTCCTGCGCTTCGACCCACGGCATTACGCCAGACACATCCACTAATCCGGAACGGACGATTGGCGTCATGCAATCGGCACGCGGGCGCTGTTGATGTTGATGTTGATGTTGATGCCCATGCCCATGCCCATGCCCATGCCCATGCTTAGCCGACGCACGGCGCCTGTCACCGTTCAATGGCTGATGGCTTTTGGCAACCACCTCACAATTATCCGTGAAACTTCCTACAAGGCATTCTCCTGGCACCATCGTTCCGTTAGGATCTTTCGCACACGATTGCGCATGTTCAGCGCAAGGAACGCAGCGAGACGGAACGGATGCTGAACAGCAATTTGCTTAGAAAGCTCGACATGCAGGACCTCATGGTGTTTGTCGCCGTGTACGAGCAAAGCAGCGTCACCGGTGTAGCCGAGACACTCTGCGTCAGCCAGTCCACCGTGAGTTACTGCCTGAAAAAGCTGCGCACCAGTTTCGAAGACGAGCTGTTCATCAATACCCGCGCCGGTATGCGCCCCACCTACAAAGCCAGCACCATGTACACCCACGTGCTGAAAATCCTCGAAAGCATCAACCTGTGTCACGCCGGCGCCCAGACGTTCGACCCGGCCTTGCAGCTGGTCACGTTCAACATCTGTGCACCGGAGTACTTCGAGCAACTGATTTTGCCGCGCCTGCTGAAACGCTTCGATTTCGCCGACCTGCCGGTGATGATCAACATGCACAAATTAGAAAGCGACATCCCGGCCGAAGCACTGCGCGATGGCAGCCTGGACTTGGTGATTGGCTTCGGCCCCAATTTCCATCGCAGCCACAGCGACCTCAAATCCCGGGTATTGCTGGAGGATGACCTGGTCTGTGTCTTCGATAAGCGCGCCACACCGCTGGAGCCGCGTCTAAGCCTGCAAGCCTTCGTCGCGCGCCGGCATGTGTTCCCGACACCCTGGACATCCAACACCAACATGGTCGACGGCTGGCTGGCGCAGCAGGCGCAAAAAAGGCAGATCGTCGCGCGCGCCAACAGCTACAGCGCGGCGCTGAAACTGATCATCGGCACCGACTGCATCGTGACCTTGCCCCGACGCATCCAGCAATTGCTGGCCAGCGAGGCGATCTTCAAGCGTTGCGAAGCGCCCAACGGCCTGCCGGGGTTCACCCTCGGCATGCAGTGGAGTCAAAGTGCCGATCAGGACAGCGCCAATACCTGGTTGCGCGAGCAAGTGGCCCAGGCCTGCATCGAGCAGGAAAAGGCCTGACACTCAGTGACCGATGGCGATCTTGGTGTAGGACTCGCGATCGATGTCGAGGATTTCCACGGCCAGCTGGACTTCAACGCCCGTCGGCCACTGACACAGGTCCTGCACCACCGCCAGCAGGCTTTCCGACAACTGCTTCTTGATCTGCCCTGAGCGACCACTCAACAACGCCAGCTTCACATGCACGAACGCCCGCTCAGTCAATGCAGTACCGACCTTGAACGTCTCGACCTTCACCGCACGGCTCTTGATGTCGAATTCGGCAGCGAACTGACCGGAAGCCACCAGCGCATTGTTGAGCCGGATCAACGCCACATCGGCATTCAGCTCAGGCAGGTTGGCGGTGTATTCCATGTGCAGATGAGGCATGACGTTGCTCCTGAAAGTGGGCGGAAGGGGGTCGTACATATAACACAGTGCCGCCCTGCTCACTCGGGCAGCGGCAACACCGCGCGCTCACTCATGAACGCCTCCAGCCGCGACCGCAACCAGCGCTCGGCCGGATCGGTATCGACATGGCTGAGCCAGACCATCGACAGGTCCAGCGTCGGCGTCTGGAACGGAAACGGTTCCCTGAACAGCACCCCGGACGCAGCCATCGCTTCGGCGGTGTAATCCGGCAGGCTGGCGATCAGGTCAGTCCCGGCAAGCAAGGCTGGCAAAGAACTGTATTGCGGCACCGAGAGCACTACATGGCGCGTCCGGCCAATCTCCGCCAGCCACTCATCGGCATAACCGCTGACATTGGCGGTATGGGACACCAGCACGTGGGGGCGCGAGCAATATTCATCGAGGGTCAGCGGCGTATCGCAAGCGTCGGCGCGCAACACGTTGGGCTGGATATGCCGAAGCAACTTGCGCTTGGCATTGGCCGGCAGCCCGCGGGTCTGGCTGATGCCGACGGTGATATCGCCGGACGCCAGCAAATCCGGAATCCGCCAGTAATCGACATGCTGCACCACGAACACCACCTTCGGCGCTTCCTGGCGCAAGGCAAGGAGCAACGGCGGCAGCAGGCCAAACTCGACATCGTCCGACAGTCCGATACGGAAGGTCATGGAGCTGCTGGCAGGGTCGAAATCATGGGTCTGGCTCAAGGCCACCGACAACGAATCCAGCGCCGGCGACAGGTGCCGAATGATCTCCTCGGCCCGCGCCGTCGGCTCCATGCGATGGCCGACGCGAATGAACAGCGGATCGTTGAACATCACGCGCAAACGGTTGAGGGCCGAGCTGATGGTCGGCTGACCGAGAAACAGCTTCTCCGCCACGCGCGTGACATTGCGTTCGAGCATCAGGGTCTCGAACACCACCATCAGGTTGATATCGGCCTTTCGTAATTCGTTACGATTCATCCACTGATCCCGATCCCTGTGTCTGCCGACAGTTTAGGTAGGTGTCGCAATCGGCGTCTATGCGCAGAGGTGAGTAGCCTGATGCAGTTTGCGTTTAATTTCCGAAAGCTGCCTGAGGTCGGTTCACTGATTTTTCTGTTGAGACGAATCGTCAGCCGGCAGGATCGGAGGTATTTCCGGCGTCAGCGGCGCATCTTCCTCAGGCGTTGTTTGAGGTTGAGCCGCTACCGTGGGGATTACTGGATCCGGGAAAGGCAGGAAAAGTCGTGCAATCCATCCGACCAGTGACAGAAGCCCGAAGGTAGCGAAGCCGAAGATCAGCCCGACAACCAGAATGCTCAGGGGATGAATTTGCGCTGCGTCGGGGCTTTCCAGCATGTAGCGAGAAGCCTGGACAGCGACGTACACGCAGGCCGCCACGGCTGCCAGCAGCTTTACAACCAACCAAAGCCGTCGCCATCTGTTCATGCACTCCCCCGAAGCCGGTGATTGGCACTGTGTTGCAGGATAGCTAATGAGCGGGACAGTCACCGACTTCGCACTGCTTCGCTATGTGCTCGACTCTTCGGTTATGTGGGAACACTGCTTTTTTCTGTACGGATCACCGGTCGCGCCTGGTGCGCCGCCCTATGTCAGGCCTTGGTCAGGCATGCGCCTCACGATCAAGAACGTCAGCTACCCACTGATTGATACTTTTGCGAGCTAACTGAGCTTTTACCGCGACGGTAGCGTGGAGCGCTGGCGCCAAACGCAGACTGAGATTGCCCGAATAAGGTTTCTGCGGTGTGCGGCCGAGCTTGGCACACGTATCCAGATAATCAGTGACGGCCTCTGCAAAGGCTTCTCGAAGCTCCCGTACTGACTCGCCATGAAAGCCAACGATATCCTTGATACCCGCAATACGGCCGACAAACAAACCGTCTTCGTCGCTGTATTCAATTCGGGCGGCATAGCCTTGATAGTTCATTACGTTCATGGGGTGACTCCTGCTTGTTCGAGGAAAGCCCGCGCATCACGAACCTGGTAGGGCTTTGCTTCTTTGTCTGGGTGGGGCCGGTGAAAGGTAGCAACCACACCGTTCAGTTCGAAGCGTACCCGCGACCCATTGCCTTCAATGGTCTTGGCGCCAGCCGCGCCAAAAAGCGACTCGATACGCGCCCATTCCAGCGTGGCGGGTGTCGGCCTTGCGAACACCGCTTTGAGAGTATCGTGTTGCTTGCTATTCATGGTATTAAATCATGATACCAGTTAGGGGGTAAACAGCCGCGGATCACACCGCCGATGCATGAAGAGAATCATCCAACACAGACTTGAAAAAAACGCCGCGTACCCAAAAGTTGGGAAGCGGCGTTTTTTGGAATCACCGCACAACCGAAAATCGAAAAACTTCCGGTGAGCATCTAATAGCCTGGTGTTCCGAGGCGGCCTCCAAGTGTGGTTGAGAGTGCAGCTAAAAATGCCCTGAACGAAACGCCACATCATCGATCAGCCTGTGCCAATGCAACATTGACCTGACTGTCCGGCCAGGGGGTGGCGGCATACACGCCGCGAGCAATCGCGCGAGTCAGGGTATCTGCGGCCAGGGCGCCAATCTCTAGTACAGCAAGTTCGCGGCTGCCGTGCACCTCACGTTGCCCGGTCGACAGCGCGAACACCAAGTCGCCATCGAACGGGCTGTGCACCGGGCGAATTGCGCGCGCCATGCCGTCCTGAGCCATGATGGCCACTCGCTTCAACTCCACTCGTGTCAGCGCCAGATCAGTGGCGATGCAGGCCAGCGTAGTGGCACCCGACAAATCGGCTGGAGAGAGGACACCAATGGCATCCGTCAGGCATGTCGGCGACTGCAGGAGGGTCCTGCGGCTGGTGGATAAAGGTGCGCTGAGCGAACCCGGTTTAGCTTCCGTGTCATGCATAGTGATCGTCCTTGCTGGAGAGCAGCATGCCAAGTGATTGGCGTCGACAATCACGTCATCGCAATCGCAAAGCAGCGGCCATGTGGGGCAGAGTAAAACCGATGCTGCGTCTACCCCTCTACTGCTTTCCTGTAACGACTCACTACTTCAAGGGTGTTGCATTGCGTCTTTACGTTTTCCAGGACCTTTTCTCTGACCCCGGCGCGGAGGAGCTAGATGCGCTGATGCGCTCTGCACGCAAAGAGGCCGGGGAATTTTCTGAGGGAGGGTGCGACGGAGGTGCTGTTTCCTGCGGTACCGCCGAACTTGTATCTGGCTATGGGCTGGATAGGGACATCCATTAGCTACTCGGGCGAGTCGACAATCGCCCGCAGGATCGGCTCGATGCTGATGAGCATGGGAACTCCTCCCCTGACATCCGGCCCGCTCAGGGATTGAAAACCCAAGGACTCATAATACGAAACTGCATTCGGCGCCGCGTCCAGATACAAGCCCCTGATAGGCACCTCGTTGTGAACCTTGGCCGCCTGAATGAATGTATGTCTCAGGATTTCCTGTCCAATTCCAAGCCCCTGATATCGACGGTCCACGCCAAACATCACCATCCGCACCACGGGCAGTTGAGACGGCAGGTTCGATTTTTTGATGGCGGATTTCGCTAGCATCCTGCCAATATGCCCCAGTGTGAGCGTACCAAAGCCAACGACTTCGCTTGCCGGATTAATCGCACCAATACCCCGGATGTTTTCGCTCTTCAAGGCACGCTTCAAACTGCTTTTGTAGTACTCGTCCATCATGGCAAGCCCACAATCGAAATCTTTCAGATAAAGGTAAGTCTCAAGACGGGCCTGCAAATGGTTGTCGATTTCATAAGCCGGAATCGCTTTTGTCCTCATGCTTCCCTCTCATCAGGTTCAGTAGTCCAGGCGTTGGAGTTGTATCCTCGTTGAGAATCTCCAAGGCTCGGGCATACGCTTGCTCCGACATTTCGATCCGCCGATGTTTTTCCATCACCTCCTCCGCCTTCTCAAAGGCAGACGAAATAATGAAAGAAGTCATATCCAGCCCAGAAATGGCTGCGGCCTTGCGGATGAACTCCTTGGCGACGTCCGTGGTTTTGAGTTCAAGCCGAGCGTTTTTTGGTGCTTTGAGTATTTCGTTGATTTCTAGCATGGGGTGTACCCGCTTTCAGAGAGAATATTTTCCCTTACTGGTGTCATTTTGTTGCATCCCAGTCCCGAAGCGTGGGTAAGCATGGGTTCAGCCTCACTCCGGATCAGAGAATCTCATTTGCAATGTACGGATACTAGACGTACGAACAAACGAGAGTCAATTACCATCCGTACAATAACCGTACGCTTTCCTCCAAGTGGTTCAACCGTTACAAATTCTCAATATATCGATTTGATTGGCTAACCAAATTTGGCGTTCAATCCGGATCGCTGGCGTGATCGTTGCGTCGCCTGCATCGTTGCCAGGCTCACCCCCGCGACCGTGTGCGTACTCGCTCACTCAAGACATAGCTTTCGCTCACGACCGCTTGAGGTACTTCGCCGATGCATCGACCCGCCAGCGGTTACATCCCTGCCATCGACGGCCTGCGGGCGATCGCGGTGATGGCTGTCCTGATCTACCACGCCGATTACCTGTCGCTGCTCCCGGGCGGCTTCACTGGCGTGGATATGTTCTTCGTGATCTCCGGCTTTGTGATCAGCCAGTCACTGTCCGAGCGACGCGACCTGGGCTTCGTCGATTACCTGCTCGGGTTCTACCGGCGGCGCCTGCTGCGCCTGTTGCCCGCGCTGTTGGTGGTGCTGATCGCGAGCTTTGTGCTCTCGGCGATGCTGCTGCCCCAGGTCTGGCTCAGTGAGCAAAACAACAACACCGGGATGGCCGCATTTCTCGGTCTGAGCAACTTCGTGCTGGCCTGGAACACCGATACCTATTTCGCGCCCGGCGCTAATCTGAACCCGTATCTGCACACTTGGTCGCTGGGCGTCGAAGAGCAGTTCTACCTGATATTCCCCGTCATCTGGTTCCTGTGGCTGCGCCATCGCCAGCGGGTGCCGCTGTTGTGGGCTTTGCTGCCAGCGCTGGCCCTGGCCTCGCTGGTCGTCGGTGTGGTGCAGACTGGCAGCGATCCGCTGGCCGCGTTCTACTTGCTGCCCTCACGATTCTGGGAACTGGCTTCTGGAGCGTTGTTGTACCAGGTGCTGCAACGGCGCCCGGCGCAAGCACCCTCTGACCGCTGCTTGACGCTCATGCTGTCAGTCGGCTTCGCCCTGGTCCTGCTTGGCTTCATGCAGGCCGATACCAAAGGATTCCCGCTGCCCTGGGCACTGACTACGGTGGCCGGCACGCTGCTGATGATTACCGCCGTGGTGCTGCCCGGCAGCTCCGCACCGTCAGTCGCGCATTGGCTGCTGCAATCGCGCGGGGCGACCTACCTGGGGCGCCTGTCCTACTCGCTGTATTTGTGGCACTGGCCGGTCGCGGTGTTCATCCGCTGGACCGTCGGCTTCGAGCTGCTATTGGTGCAGTGGGCCTACCCTCTGCTGGTCCTGGCACTGGCGGCGGCCTCCTACCACTGGGTTGAAACCCCGATTCGCACGGGTAAGTCGATTGTGCAGCGCCGCACCTGGGCGACCGCCGCTGCCTGCTTCGTTGCCGTCGGCCTATCCCTGTTGGGCGCGCGTTGGATTGCAGAGAATCCAGACCGAATCTCCATCAGCCGCACCGCCGATACCTACACCTGGATGGCCTATCGACATCAACCGCGCGAACCGCTACCGACGATAGAAGGGCCGCCGCTGGCCGGGCGTCAGATCTTCGTGCTAGGCGATTCGCACACTGCCGCATATCGCACGCTGCTCAAGCTGGCCTCCCTGCAACTGGGTGTCGAGGTTATCGAGCACGAGCGCGGCGGTTGCGGCGTCGTGCGCTTGATCGGTGGCGATCCACCGGCGTGTGCACAGAGCCGGGAGGCGGCATTGCAAGCGATCGAAGCCAGCGCCAAACCCGGCGACATCGTCCTGCTCGCTTCTTTGCGGATGCCGGAGCTGGCCGGACGCGACTGGGCGGGCGACCCGCAAGCGGCCTGGGCCGAAGCGCTCGCCGAGCTCAATGCCGATTCACGTGCCGAAGCCATGGCATCGGCCCACGCGGTGCTGATGCGGTTGCAGGCTGCCGGCCTGCAGGTGGTGATCGATGCGCCCAAGCCGCTGTTCAGGGCCCCGGCCAATCGTTGCTCCGACTGGTTCAATCGCATGAACCCGGTCTGTGCGCCGGGCCTGAGCGCCACGCGTGAGCAGCTGGAGACCCTTCGCGTGCAGCAGATGCAACAGCTGCGGGAACTGCAGCGCGACTACCTCAACCTGACTGTCTGGGACCCATTTGCGCTGCTATGTCCCGGACCGATCTGCTCAGCGTTCGACCGCGACGGCCAGCCGCTTTATTTCGATGCCGACCACCTGAGCGGGCATGGCAATCGGGTGCTGTTCCCCGACTTCATCCGTGTGTTGCTGCAGGTGTGGGGGCAGGCTGAGGAGGTTGCCGATAGTCGCAGTCCGGTGTCAGAGGAAGGATAGGTGTCCATCGAGTGACAACCACAAAGGCTCGCTGTTCGCGGCGATTTGACACAATCGCTCCCGCTACCGCGTCAGCTCGGTTCACCTTCCTGATAAGCGCCCAGAAGCTGTAAACCTTATTCAGGACGAGACAGCAGAAACGAAAAAGCCCCGTAACTTTTCAGCTACGGGGCTTTTTCTATGTAATGGCGGAGAGATAGGGATTCGAACCCTAGGTACCGGTGAAGGTACAACGGATTTCGAATCCGTCCCATTCGGCCACTCTGGCATCTCTCCAACGGCGCGCATCATAACAACACTTTCGCAGGAAGCGAACCCCCTAAGCGAAATATTTCTGTGCTTTCAGATGCTTGCGTCGATTAAAGCGGCACACCCAGACGATTGGCAACTTCTTCGTAAGCTTCGATGACATCACCGAGGCCCTGGCGGAAGCGGTCCTTGTCCATTTTCTTGCCGGTGGCCTTGTCCCACAGGCGGCAGCCGTCCGGGCTGAATTCGTCGCCCAGGACGATGGAGCCGTCGGAGAACACGCCGAATTCGAGTTTGAAGTCGACCAGCAGCAGGCCGGCGTCGTCGAACAGTTTGTTCAGGACTTCGTTGACCTTGAGCGACAGTTCTTTCATGCGAACCAGTTGCTCGGCGGTGCCCCAACCGAAGGCCACGACGTGGGATTCGTTGATGAACGGGTCGCCCTTGGCGTCGTCTTTCAGGAACAGTTCGAAGGTGTAAGGGTTGAGCTTCATGCCTTCTTCGACGCCCAGGCGCTTGACCAGGCTGCCGGCGGCGTAGTTACGCACGACGCACTCGACCGGGATCATGTCGAGTTTTTTCACCAGGCATTCGTTGTCGCCCAGCAGTTTGTCGAATTGGGTCGGCACGCCGGCTGCTTCGAGTTTCTGCATGATGAAGGCGTTGAACTTGTTGTTCACCATGCCTTTGCGGTCGAGCTGCTCGATGCGCTTGCCGTCGAACGCCGAAGTGTCGTTGCGAAACAGCAGGATCAAGCGGTCAGCGTCGTCGGTCTTGTAAACCGATTTGGCTTTGCCGCGGTAGAGTTCTTCACGTTTTTCCATGATGGGCTCCGCTTGCTAAGTAGGTGGGCTAGGCGATGTGTCGCCAGTCGAGCCCTGAATCTTGATCGGCCAGTTGCAGCCAGTCCGGGTCGCACCCGAGGGTGTCGACAAAACATTGCCGGGCCAGCTGCGGCAGGTTGTTCTTGCTGCTCAGATGGGCCAGGACCAGGTGTTGCAGGCCTTGCCAGCCCAACTCGGACACCAGGAATGCCGCCTGGTGGTTGTTCAAATGTCCCAGTTCGCCGCCCACCCGCTGCTTGAGAAAGTACGGGTAGTGACCGCGAGCCAGCATGTCACGGCAATGGTTGGACTCGATCATCAATGCATCGAGATCCCGATAGCCGTCCAGCACCTTGTTGCAATACGAGCCCAGGTCGGTCAACAGGCCGAAGCGCCGTTCACCGTCACTGAAGACGTATTGCGTCGGCTCTTGCGCATCGTGGGCCACGGCAATGACACCGATGCTCAGGTTGCCGATCTGCAGTTGCTCGCCGCCCGCCAGAAGGCCGGCCGGTTCAATCGGTTTGCGCATCCCGCGCAGTGTGCCGCGACTGAGGTAGACAGGCAGATTGTAACGCCGAGACAGTAAACCCACGCCATGCACGTGGTCGGCATGTTCGTGGGTCACGAGTATCGCGCTCAGTTGCGCCGGGTTTACACCCAGGCGCAACAGGCGTTTTTCGGTTTCCCGCAGGGAGAAACCACAATCCACCAGCACGTACGTGTCAGCGCTGGCTATCAGCGTGCCGTTCCCTTGGCTACCGCTGCCGAGAACGGCAAAACGCATGTCGATCAGCCCAGGTTGTCCTGAATCACGCTCAACACTTTGCGCGCCACGTCAGCCGGCGCCACGGTGTTGATGTTTTTCTCGACGGTGACCTGGACGTTTTCGCCCACCTTGCTCAGGCGAACCTGATAACGCTCGGCACGGGCTTCGACGGCTTCCTTGTCCGGCGCGCTGCCAAACAGGCTGCTGAAGAAACCAGGCTTGTCGTCTGCCTTCTCGGCTTTTTCCGCCAGGTTGATGTAGTACAAGCCCAGGCTGCGGTTGATGTCTTCAACCCGCCATTCGCCCTGCTCCAACGCACGACCGACGCTCGACCAGGCACGATCCAGGTCCGTACCGACGTTCAGCACAGGGTTGCCGCTGCCGTCTTCGCTCAGGCTGACACGACTGGGTGTATCGAAATCACGGGAAGCCAGCATGGAGACCGAACCGCCCTTCTCCGACGTACGGCTCATGCTTGCGAGCATGTCGTCGACCAGTGCCGCGTCCAGGCCAGTGTTGACCGAACGGTTGGTGAAGGCCACGTCGGCGGTGCTGCCGGCAGGACGCTGGGCGCTGACCACATAGACTTCACTGGTATTGCGCTGTACGCCTGGCTCGATGCGGACCCGCACGCGGGTTTCGCCGTCAGCGCCGACACCGGCGGCGCTCAGGCGCTTGGCCATTGCGGCCGACAGTTCGTCGGAATGCTGCCAGGTGGTGGTGAATTCACCGGTTTGCGGGCGCTGTTCGTCCAGACGGAAACCATTGTCCTGGAAGAACTGCACGGCCACTGGCCAGACTTCGGCCGGTGGGCTCTGGGCCACGATCCAGCGTGTGTCACCGGTCTTCTGCAGCGAGTAGGCACCCGCGGCGTCGGCTCCGGCGGTCAGCGGTTGCGGACGCGGCACGACGTATTCGCCCTTGGCGGTGTCGTCAGCCACGTTGCGCGGGATCGGCAACAGTGGATCCAGACGTTTGGCGGTGTTGACGTCCGGCGGCAATTGCATCGGTGCAGTCTGTTGCGCTTCCAGGTAATCGCTGCCACGGTCACGGAAATAACCTTCCGGGCCCCAGACCCATCCACAGCCACTGGTGCTGGAGATAATCAAGGCAAGTGCGGAAAGTCCGGCCAATCGCTTCATGCGTAGTGCTTCCTCAATTAAACCAGGACGCCGGACTGGCGCATGGCCTGCCGCAGCGGTTCGTGACAGGCCGCGCTGAGCCAGGTGAGCGGCAGACGGATACCGTCCGGCATCAGGCCCATTTCATGCAGCGCCCATTTCACGGGGATAGGGTTGGATTCGATAAACAGGGTTTTATTGAGCGGCATCAGCTTTTCGTGGATCGCACGGGCCGTGACGGCATCGCCCTTCAGGGCGGCATTGCACATATCGGCCATGTCGCGCGGCGCGACGTTGGCGGTCACCGAGATGTTGCCTTTGCCGCCCAGCAGCATCAGCTCGACCGCAGTGGCGTCGTCGCCGGATACCACCAGGAAGTCTTTGCTGACGCCGTCGATGATGGCTTTGGCACGGGACAGGTCGCCGGTGGCTTCCTTGATGCCGATGATGTTCTTCACGGTCGACAGGCGGATCACGGTCTCGGCGAGCATGTCGCACGCCGTGCGGCCCGGCACGTTATACAGGATCTGCGGGATGTCGACGGCTTCGGCGATGGCCTTGAAGTGCTGGTACAGGCCTTCCTGGGTCGGCTTGTTGTAATACGGCGTCACCAGCAGGCAGGCATCGGCGCCGGCGATCTTCGCATTGGTGGTCAGCTCGATGGCTTCGCGAGTCGAGTTGGCGCCAGTCCCGGCGATCACCGGAATGCGCCCTGCAACCTGCTTCACCACGTAACGAATCACTTCGATGTGCTCGTTCACGTCAAGGGTGGCCGATTCACCTGTAGTGCCGACCGCCACGATGGCGTGGGTGCCGTTTTGCAGGTGAAAGTCCACCAGTTTGCTCAAGCTGTCCCAGTCGAGACGACCTTGTGCATCCATGGGTGTGACCAGTGCCACCATACTGCCCGCAATCATGCAACCGCTCCTGCCGGAAAAAGAGAGCGGTAATGGTACTGGCGCCAAGATGCTTGTACAAGCGAAGTACTGCGCTGCTGCCATTCCCCTTGGCGCTGCTTTTCGCTACCCTTCAGACTTTGATCGGTACTGATAAGCTCGCAAGCCAGGTTCCAGCCTTCATTTTCGGCATCACAAGCCCCGATCCAGCGTTGCCCCCCTTCGCTCTTGCCACTCTGGAGCAGGTTGCAACCTTCCGGCTCGGGTTTTCTGAATTCGCATCCGCAGGCTCGCCCCGGCAAAAAAGCCCATAAAAGTATCGACCGCTCATCGCTTTAGGAATGCTGCATGTCCACCCCCACAGTTCGCGAACAATTCCTTGTCATCAGTGCCCTCGGCGCCAACCCCATGGAGCTGACTAACGTCCTGTGCCGCGCCAGCCATGAAAACCGCTGCGCCGTGGTTACGTCTCGCCTGACCCGTCATGGCGAGTGCAGTGCGTTGGTCCTCGAGATCTCCGGCAGCTGGGACGCCTTGGCGCGCCTTGAAGGCAGCCTGTCGAGCCTCGCCAAGAAGCACGCCTTCACCGTCAATGTAGTGCGCAGCGCGGCGTTGGAGAATCGTCCCCAGGCCCTGCCGTACGTCGCTTATGTCAGCTCGGCTTACCGTTCGGACATCATCAACGAGCTGTGCCAGTTCTTCATGGACCACAACGTCGAGCTGGAAAACCTGACCTGCGACACCTATCAGGCACCCCAGACCGGCGGCACCATGCTCAATGCCACGTTTACCGTGACCTTGCCGGCCGGCGTGCAGATCAGCTGGCTGCGCGATCAGTTCCTGGATTTCGCCGACGCGCTGAACCTGGATGCCCTGATCGAACCGTGGCGCCCACAAAACCCAATGTAAGGAAGCTTTCATGGCCGTTGCCATCGACCAACCGGTTGCCGATTTCGAAGCACCCGCCACCAATGGGCAGACCATCAGCCTCGCCAACCTGAAAGGCAAGCAAGTAGTCATCTACTTCTATCCGAAGGACAGCACGCCAGGCTGCACCACCCAGGGCCAGGGTTTTCGCGATCAGCTTGACGCCTTTAAAGCGGCCAATACCGAAGTCTTCGGCGTGTCCCGCGACAGCCTGAAATCCCACGAGAACTTCAAGGCCAAGCAGGCGTTCACCTTCGAGCTGATCAGCGACAAGGAAGAAGCGCTGTGCCAGCTTTTTGATGTGATCAAGCTGAAGAAGCTGTATGGCAAGGAATATATGGGGGTTGATCGCAGCACGTTCCTGATTGATAAGGATGGGGTGCTGCGTCAGGAGTGGCGTGGGGTGAAGGTGCCGGGGCATGTGGATGCTGTTCTGGCGGCGGCTCAGGCACTAAACAAGGCCTGATTATTTGGCGTCCTTTCGGACGCCATCGCGAGCAAGCTCGCTCCCACAGTTGACCGAGCTGTCCAGACAGACGCGGTCCAATGTGGGAGCGAGCCTGCTCGCGATGAGGCCGTCAGCCTCACTGAAGAATCATGACTGACAGTTAAAGCAGCGGCGCCACCACCGGTTCCTTGCGCGGCCACGCATCCAGTACAGCCTTGAACAGCGTCGCCAGGGGAATCGCAAAGAACACCCCCCAAAATCCCCACAACCCGCCAAACAACAGCACCGCGCAGATGATTGCCACCGGGTGCAGGTTGACCGCCTCCGAGAACAACAGCGGCACCAGTACGTTGCCGTCCAGAACCTGGATAATGCCGTAGACCGCCATCAAATAGATGAACTGATCGCTCCAGCCCCACTGAAACAGCGCGATCAGCAGTACCGGCACGGTCACCACCACCGCTCCGACATAGGGCACCACCACCGACACCCCCACCAGTAGCGCCAGCAGCGCCGCGTAGTTGAGCCCCAGCACCACGAAACCGATGTAGGTCGCGCCGCCGCAAATGACGATCTCGATGCCTTTGCCGCGAATGTAGTTGGCGATCTGCCGGTTCATCTCGCGGGCGACGCGGGTGATCAGCGCCCGCTCGCGAGGCAGATAGCCGCGCACCCACTGGCCGATCATTTCCCGGTCCTTGAGAAAGAAAAACACCAGGATTGGCACCAGCACCAGGTAGATCATGATGTTGACCAGCAGCGGCAGACTCGACAGCGAGTACGTCAGCGCCCACTGGCCGAAATTGCCGATCTCGCCCCGCGCCACTTCGATGGCCCGCAGCACCTGCTCATCGGACACCAGATGCGGGTAACGCTCGGGCAGCAGCAATAACAGTGACTGCCACTTGGCGAGCATGCCGGGCAATTCGTTGAACAAGGTGATCAACTGATGCCAGAGCAATGGCACCACGACCACGATGAACACCAGCAGCAGCCCCATGAATAACGCAAAGACCAGCCCCACCGCCGCTCCGCCCGGCATGCGCAAGCGTTCGAGCGTCACCACCAGTCCTTGCATCAGATACGCCAGCACCATCCCGGCGAGTACCGGCGCGAGCATGCCACCGAGCGTCAGTACGGCGGTAAACGCCAGAAACAGCAGCACGGCAAGCACCACGGCTTCTTCGTCGGAAAAATAGCGCTGGATCCAGTCGCGTAACACCTTGAACATCAATAATCCCTTAGTAACGAACGCAGCAGGTTTCAGGCTTTTTTCAACCAGTAGCGGTAAATGCCCGCCTCATCTTCTTCGCGCAGCAGCGTATGACCGGCCAATCGGGCAAAGGTGCGAAAGTCGCGCTGCGAGCCTGCATCGGTGGCGATTACCTTGAGCACTGCGCCGCTGGCCATGCGATTGAGTTCAAGCTTGGCCTTGAGTAACGGCAACGGGCAATTGAGTCCGCTGGCGTCGAGTTCGGCGTCATGGGCTACAGCATCGGTCATTGCATCACTCCGGGTCAGGTGGTCGAGGGCTTAGAATATCTGGTCCGAAGCGTGGTGTCCGGCTACAGTAAGGTCTTTGTCGACTAAGGCTTTGTGCATGACTTTTTTGCGCCCTACCCTGCTGACGCTCGCTTGCCTGCTCGCCTCACCGGGCTTCGCCGACGACCTGCCGTCACTCGGCGACGCCAGTTCTGCCATCGTCTCGCCGCAACAGGAACACCAGTTGGGCCGGGCCTGGCTGGCGCTGTTGCGTAGCCAGGTTTCCCAGCTCAACGACCCACAGCTCAAGGACTACGTTGAATCCAGCGTCTACCGCCTGGTGGAGACCAGCCAGGTCAACGACCGGCGCCTGGAATTCATCCTGATCAACAGCCCGCAACTCAACGCCTTCGCAGCACCGGGGGGGATTGTCGGGGTCAACGGCGGTTTGTTCCTCAATGCCCAGACCGAAGGCGAATACGCCTCGGTACTGGCTCACGAACTGGCTCACTTGTCCCAGCGTCACTTTGCCCGTGGCGTCGAAGCCCAGCAGCGGATGCAGGTACCGATGATGGCCGCACTGCTGGCCGGGATCGTGATTGCCGCGGCCGGTGCCGGCGATGCCGGGATCGCCGCCATTGCCGGTACCCAGGCAGCGGCGATTCAGGAACAACGGCGCTTCTCGCGTCAGAACGAGCAGGAGGCCGACCGCATCGGCATTCTCAATCTTGAAAAGGCCGGTTACGACCCGCGCTCGATGCCGACCATGTTCGAGCGCTTGTCGCGCCAATACCGCTTCGACGCCAAGCCACCGGAATTCCTGCTGACTCACCCGGTGACCGAATCGCGGATTGCCGACACCCGCAACCGTGCCGAACAGGCCAAGCCGGGCGGTATCGAAGACACCATGCGCTATCAGCTGATTCGTGCACGGGTCCAGCTGATTTATGAAGAAACCCCGGGCCTGGGGGCCAAGCGTTTCCGTGCCCAGCTGGATGAAAACCCGAAAAACGATGTCGCGCGCTACGGCCTGGCGATCGCCCAGATCAAGGGCGGCCAACTGAACGAAGCTCGGGAAAACCTTGCATCGCTGCTCGCCAAGTCGCCAAACGAGATCATCTATAACCTGGCTCAGGTCGATCTGGATATCACCAACAATCGGCTGCCCGATGCTCAGTCCCGGGTGGACCGGATGCTGGCCCAGTATCCGGGCAACTATCCGCTGAATTCAGTGCGTGTTGACCTGCTGCTCAAGCAAAACCGTGCGCCCGAAGCGGAAAAAGCCCTGGAGAATCTGCTCAAGAGTCGTCCGGACGATCCGGACGTCTGGTACATGGTGGCCGAGACTCGTGGCCTGTCAGGCAACATCATCGGCCTGCACCAGGCCCGCGCCGAGTACTTCGCCCTGGTCGGCGACTACCGCCAGGCCATTCAGCAACTGGACTTCGCCAAGCGCAAGGCCGGCACCAACTTCCCGCTGTCGTCGCGGATCGACGCGCGGCAACGGGAGTTGATGGAACAGGAGCGCATGATCAAGGACATGATGGGCTGACGCTTTTGCGTACGCATAAAAAAACCGCCCTTTCGAGGCGGTTTTTTTATGCGGCCAACAACTGACGATGCCCTGCCCCTGTAGGAGCGAGCTCGCTCCTACAGTGCATTCATTTCCGGCAACCGGATTACTCGGCCAGTTTGAAGGTGATGAAGCTGGCTCGGCCTTGACGCAGAACCCGCATCGACACCGAGCGGTTCTTCGGCAGCGCCTTGGCGATGTCGGTGAACTCCTTGGTGGAACCAATCGCCTGATTGTTCAGGTGAGTGATCACATCGCCAGGCTGTAAGCCAATCAGGGCAGCAGGACCGTCCTGGACTTCCTTGATGACCACGCCGCCTTTGAGGTCGTAGGTTTTCTTCTGTTCATCGGTCAGCTCGGCCACGGAAACACCCAGGCGATTGCTGCTGCTCTCGACACTGGATTTTGGCAGGGCGTCCAGCTCTTTGCCTTCTTCAGGAATAGCCCCAACCGTCAGTGCGACGTTCTTGCGCTTGCCTTCGCGTATCACTTCCAGATCGGCTTTCGAGCCGGCCTTCAGCGCGCCGACCAGATGCGGCAGATCGGCGGACATGACGATCGGTTGACCGTTCATGCTCAGGATTACGTCACCGACTTGCAGACCACCCTTGGCAGCCGGGCCGTCATCCTGGATCTGAGCCACCAGCGCCCCGGCAGGCTTTTCAAGACCGAACGACTCGGCCAGGTCCTTGTTCACTTCCTGAATGACCACGCCCAACCAGCCACGACTGACCTTGCCGCCGCTTTTCAGCTGGTTGGAAACGTCCATCGCCACGTCGATCGGAATCGCGAACGACACGCCCATGAAGCCGCCGGAACGGGTGTAGATCTGCGAGTTGATCCCCACCACTTCGCCCGCCAGGTTGAACAGCGGACCACCGGAGTTACCCGGGTTGATCGGCACGTCGGTCTGGATGAACGGCACATAGTTTTCGTTCGGCAGGCTGCGACCGATGGCGCTGACGATGCCCTGGGTCACGGTGTGGTCGAAACCGAACGGCGAGCCGATCGCCACCACCCATTGGCCGGCCTTCAAGTCCTGGGATTTGCCGAGCTTCAGGACCGGCAGGTCCTTGCCTTCGATTTTCAGCAGGGCCACGTCGGAACGTGGATCGGTGCCGACCAGCTTGGCTTTCAATTCGCTGCGGTCTGCCAGGCGGACGAGGATTTCGTCGGCATCGGCAATCACATGGTTGTTGGTCAGGATGTAGCCGTCGGACGAGATGATGAAACCCGACCCCAGGGACTGGGCTTCACGCTGACGGTCACCCCGCGGCGTACGCGGTTGTGGCGGCATGCCGCGCTCGAAGAACTCGCGCAGCATCGGCGGCAAGCCCTCAAGATCGGGCATCTGCTGGTTCACTTTACGGTCCGGCAGTTTCTGCGTGGTACTGATGTTCACGACCGCCGGCGAGGCCTGCTCGACCAGCTGCGTAAAATCAGGCAGTTCGACCGCTTGCGCAGGAACAGCCTGACCAAGCACCAGTACGGTGGCAACAACGGAGAAATAAGACTTCAAACTGAGTATCGACATACAGCTCCCATTACGACGAGCAGGGTTAAGCGATATGGAGCAAGGAACACCGGTCACGACAGGCCGGCATTTTTGTTCCGGGAACAACAAACAAGGCCAGAGCCGAGATGCCCTGACCTATAAAAAATTTTCGGGATATTTGCAAATGAAAATGCTCAGCAAACATTTCGATGCCTCGCCGGCGAGGTGAAAATGGCTGAAATCAGCTCACTGCTTGCTGGTGGCAGCGCTATCGTTACGCATGGACAGCGCAATGCGTTCAGCGGTGCCAGCAGGAATTTCACCGACCACCGTGACCATCATTTCGCCCTCAGGGGTACTTAAGCGCCGGGATACAGCAACGGTTGGGCCCAACTGAACGCGAGTATCGGTGACGGCTGCGCCATTCAATGGCTCGAGGAATACCGAGAAACGGGCCAGACCATCGTCATACATCAGACTGCTGACCTGGATTTTGGTCTGCGGATCCTTGCGTGCGGTACTGCTGGTCAGCTCGAAACCGGGTGGCAACCAGTCCGAATGCCAGGCCTGGGCAACCTTGGCTGCAGAGGCCTTGTCGCTATCGAGGGCGATCGCCTTGCAGTCGTCGTCCGGCTGCAAGTCTCTGTCCGCCGGCACGTCGGTGGTATTAAGCTGCGTGAACTGGAATCGCTCCAGCAACTGCCCTTTGTCATTGAGCAGCAATGACTTGAGCGGCAGGCCGGTTTCTTTATCCAGATGCAGTTCGAACCCATAGCGATGCTGATCGCGCGGCGTCAGGGAAATGATCACTGCCGGACGCCCGGCCACACGCGACTTGCCAATGACGGCAAGGTCATACCAATTCTTGAGCTTTTTAGGATCGAGTGCACGAGCAGCGGAATTCGGGGCATCCCCGAGTCCTGCAATCAGGGTGCCGCCGACACATTGAGTATGCCCATCAATGCGTACGACTTCCTGGGCCGAGCCGTCGAGCTGGAGCAAACGCTCGCGGACCTTGCCATCCTGGACGCGGTGCCAGATGTTGTGGGTAGAAAAACTACCGTTACGCTCGTAGACGAAAGTACCGTGAAAGCTTTGCTGTTGCTCGGCCTGGCCCAGACGGGACAACCAGTCCTGGGCTTCATCGGCATGGGCTGGAACAACGAACCAGCCACTGAGCAGAAGCGTAAGTAGAGGTATGGAGCGCATGGTCCTCCTTAACGGTTTTCCAGACTTGCTGCACGAGCGTACGGCAACGCGCTTTCAGTACCTTTCAGTGCGGCCTGTTGGGCATGCTGGCGCAAGTAGCCTGGCAAACGCTGGTCGTGCCAGCCTGGCTGGCCTTGCAGTACGCCGTTGGCCATGGGACCGGTGGCATCCGAACTCTCACTATAGCCTGCCAATACAGCTGGACCCTTGATCTGAGGAGCGGCCAGACCCTGCTGAGTGGATTGCTGGGCCAGTTCGACACCGGCGATATCGTCCTGGTTGTACAGACGAACACCCGCCAATACCGCAACGGTGACCGAAGCAGCGACTGCCAGACGACCCAGGCTGCGCCATGGACCGCGGGAAGCTTTTGCCGGTACGGCTTCGTCAGCCAACGCAGCGGAAACTGCCGCGGCAATGTCCAGGCGTGGAAGCAGCAGATCCTTGTGCATCACTGCCCGAGCGATTTGATAACGAGCCCAGGTTTCACGGGTTTCAACATCGTCGAAGGCATTCAACACCCGACGCAATTCCAGTTCGTCCGCTTCGTTATCCATCACTGCGGACAGCGATTCCTGCAGGGCTTCACGACTCATGGCGTTCCTCTCTTGGCTGTCGCCGCTGTCTTTAGTTTTCCTGCAACAACGGCTGCAGGGCTTTATCAATGGCTTCCCGAGCGCGGAAAATCCGGGAGCGCACGGTACCCACCGGACATTGCATGACGGCCGCAATGTCCTCGTAACTCAGACCATCGAATTCACGTAAAGTTAAGGCTGTACGCAAATCTTCTGGAAGTTGCTGGATGGTTCGATGGACAGTACCTTCGATCTCATCGCGCAGCAGTGCACGTTCGGGCGACTCGAGATCCTTGAGGCCATGATCGCCATCGTAGAATTCTGCATCCTCGGAACTGACATCGCTATCAGGCGGCCGGCGACCGCGTGAAACCAGATAGTTTTTCGCCGTGTTAATGGCGATACGGTAAAGCCACGTATAAAACGCGCTGTCTCCGCGAAAATTTCCAAGCGCACGGTACGCCTTGATAAAGGCTTCCTGTGCTACATCCTGGGCTTCATGGGTGTCGTGCACGAATCGCACGATCAACCCGAGAATTTTGTGCTGGTATTTCAGCACTAGCAGATCGAAAGCTCGCTTGTCGCCGCGCTGAACGCGTTCGACCAGCTGCTGATCCTCTTCCTGGGTTAGCATGAACACTCCTCGATAAGCTCGGAGGAGGCTTGCATGACTAAACGACCAGGCTTGCAAACATAGACTCGGGCTTTTCGCAAAAGTTCTCCCCCTCCAAGCAAGTTTCCTGCGGGCTCTGATTTGGCACGCACGAAAAGCGCAGCGCGAGTGAACCCGGCTGCGCGAATAATCTTGTCATCGGTTTCGCCGGTGCGGATCAAACCACGATCCAGCACTGAAGCCGACACTGTCCCTTGATTCAGGCAACCGTCTATTGATCTTGGGCCTCTGGCAAAAGTTCCAAATATTTATAGCCGTACCGAGCCGACATTGTGCAATCGTGAACAGAAAAACAGTGTTAAATCCACGATACAGTGATGGTGTCGCCGAACCGGAAGAGAAATCATCCGACGAAGCGCCCCCTATTTCCCGTCACAGTAGTTTCACAATGCCATACAGGCTCGGCTATTGTGCCGCTCCCCCCCTCTATATACTAGTGGGCTGTGTGGCTGTCTTGACTCGCCGATCCCGGCGTCATGCGCCAACCCCGACCCGGGTCGCTTTGAGCGGAATCCTGAAATGAGCCAACAGTTTCAACATGATGTTCTGGTAATTGGCAGCGGCGCTGCCGGCTTGAGCCTTGCGCTGACCTTGCCCGGTCATTTGCGCATCGCCGTCCTGAGCAAAGGCGACCTCGCCAATGGCTCGACTTTCTGGGCCCAGGGCGGCGTCGCGGCCGTCCTGGATGACACCGACACCGTCGAATCCCACGTCGATGACACCCTCAATGCCGGCGGCGGCCTGTGTCATGCAGACGCCGTGCGCTTTACCGTCGAGCACAGTAAAGAAGCGATTCAATGGCTGATCGACCAAGGCGTGCCGTTCACCCGCGATGAACAGTCAGGCACCGAGGACGGTGGATTCGAGTTCCACCTGACCCGTGAAGGGGGTCACAGTCATCGGCGCATCATTCATGCCGCCGATGCCACGGGCGCCGCGATTTTCAGAACCTTGCTCGACAAGGCCAGGCAAAGACCGAACATCGAACTGCTGGAACAGCGGGTCGCGATCGACCTGATCACCGAAAAACGCCTGGGCCTTGAAGGCGACCGCTGCCTCGGTGCCTACGTACTCAATCGCAGCACCGGAGAAGTCGACACCTACGGCGCGCGCTTTGTGATCCTGGCGTCCGGCGGCGCCGCCAAGGTCTACCTCTATACCAGCAACCCTGACGGTGCCTGTGGTGACGGCATTGCCATGGCGTGGCGTTCGGGCTGCCGCGTGGCAAACCTGGAATTCAACCAATTCCACCCCACCTGCCTCTATCACCCGCAAGCCAAGAGCTTCCTGATCACCGAAGCCCTGCGCGGCGAGGGTGCGCACCTGAAGCTGCCCAACGGCGAGCGCTTCATGCAGCGCTTCGACCCACGCGCCGAACTGGCGCCTCGGGACATCGTCGCCCGGGCCATCGACCATGAGATGAAGCGTCTGGGTGTCGATTGCGTTTATCTGGACATCAGCCACAAACCCGAAGCATTCATCAAGACTCATTTCCCGACGGTGTACGAGCGCTGCCTCGAGTTTTCCATCGATATCACCAAACAACCGATTCCGGTGGTTCCGGCAGCGCATTACACCTGCGGCGGCGTGATGGTCGATCAGCAGGGCCGCACCGACGTGCCGGGCCTGTACGCCATTGGCGAAACAAGTTTCACCGGCCTGCACGGGGCCAACCGCATGGCCAGCAATTCCTTGCTGGAATGCTTCGTTTATGCGCGCTCGGCGGCGGCGGACATTCTTCAGCAGTTGCCCCAGGTGTCGATTCCCGCCGCCCTGCCCGTCTGGGATGCGAGCCAGGTCACCGATTCCGACGAAGACGTGATCATTGCGCACAACTGGGATGAGCTGCGGCGATTCATGTGGGACTACGTCGGTATCGTGCGCACCAACAAGCGCCTGCAGCGGGCCCAGCACCGCGTGCGCTTGTTGCTGGACGAAATCGACGAGTTCTACAGCAACTATAAAGTGAGCAGAGACCTGATCGAGTTGCGTAACCTGGCCCAGGTGGCCGAGCTGATGATCCAGTCAGCCATGGAGCGCAAGGAAAGTCGCGGCCTGCATTACACCCTCGACTACCCGAACATGCTGCCGGTCGCCCTGGACACTATTCTGGTGCCGCCCACCTACGCCGACTGAACTTGAGCCGGACCCGCAGGCGTCGGTGCAGATCCGCCGCCTGCGAATCCCGGGGTACACAGATCGATCGGTCATGCCGCTCACCCCGCTGACGAAAACGCACCACCACGATCAAGGGGAGCGCCAGGCTGTCCGGCCGCAGTTGCACCGGTTGCCAGCCCGCTGCCTGGTTCCACAGCTGCCAGCCATCCCCATCGCGACGCAAGCCGCGAAACGCCCGTGGATGCGTCAGCAGAATCTGCCGCGGCAACACCCAAACGCCATGAACCACGCACAGCGCAGCGCCGAGCAGACTGGCCCAGACCGGTATCGACAAAAGAAACAACGAACCCAGCGCGAACAGCTGGGCCAACAGGTACACCGCCAGCAGCTGCCGTGAGGCATGCCAGCGGCATTCGAATGATTTACTTGGGCTGGACACGATCCAGGATCATGCGCACCATGCGCTGCAGCTCCGGATCTTCCGATTCGGCGCGTTCCATGAACCAGCCGAACATGTCCTGATCTTCGCATTCGAGCAGTTTGCGGTAGCACTCGCGGTCGACATCGTTGAGGTGCGCGTAGACCTCTTTCACGAACGGCACCAGCAACACGTCAAGTTCAAGCATGCCGCGACGGCTGTGCCAGTAGAGGCGATTCAGTTCAACATCTTCGACCATGGAGCGCTCCTCAAATAGGCGGCAAGTATACAGCCCCATGCTCCGTCGAACACTCGGCTTTGGTCGGGCAACACCGGTCTTTTGTGAACTACCCATTTCAAGGGCGCGCCCTTATGATGTCCCCCAGACTTATTTATCCTGCGATGACCCATGGCCGACTCAGCTTTTTTCTGCACCCTGTCTCACGAAGGCGTTCTCGCGGTCCGCGGCGCGGATGCCAGTAAATTCCTGCAAGGCCAATTGACCTGCAACCTCGATTACCTGAGCGACACCCGGGCCAGCCTTGGCGCGCGCTGCACGCAAAAAGGCCGGATGCAGTCGAGTTTCCGCATCCTGCTCGAAGGTGACGGCGTCCTGCTGGCCATGGCCAGCGAGTTGCTGGAGCCGCAACTGGCGGACCTGAAAAAGTACGCGGTGTTCTCCAAATCCAAATTGACCGATGAAAGCGCCGCCTGGGTGCGCTTCGGCATCGAGCATGGCGATGGCGCACTGCTCGGCCTGGGTCTTGGGCTACCGGCAGACACCGACAGTGTCGTGCGCAATGATGGCCTGATTGCCATCCGCGTGTCCCCTGATCGCGCCGAACTCTGGGTCGGCGCCGATCAAGCGGACGCCCTCAAGGGCAAGCTGTCCGCGCTGCTGGCCGAAGGCGATCTGAATCAATGGCTGCTGGGCCAGGTCCGCGCCGGGATCGGTCAGGTCATGCCGGGCACGCGTGAACTGTTCATCCCGCAGATGCTCAACCTGCAAGCCGTCGGTGGCGTGAGTTTCAAGAAAGGTTGCTACACCGGCCAGGAAATCGTCGCGCGGATGCAGTACCTGGGCAAACTCAAGCGCCGCTTGTATCGCCTGCGCCTGGATGCCGACGAATTGCCGGAACCCGGTGCGCCACTGTTTTCGCCGACCCATGGCAGCGCTATCGGCGAAGTGGTGCTTGCCGCCCGCGCCGGGCAAACCATTGAACTCCTGGCCGTGCTGCAAGCCGAAGCAGCAGAAGGTGGCGATATTCATCTGGGCGCGCTCGAAGGGCCAGCCTTGCACCTGCTCGACCTGCCTTATCAACTGGATCGCGATCGCGAAATCCAGCGCTGAATGCAGCACTTGTCGCAACACCCAGAGATACGAAATGAGCAAGCTGGCGGATAAGGTCCAACAGGATTTGGTTGCGGCCATCGATAACGATGACCTGGTTCTGCCAACGTTACCGGAAGTGGCCTTGCAGATTCGCAAGGCCGCCGAAGACCCGGAAATAAGCGTCAGTACCCTCAGCAAAGTGATCGCCCGCGATACCGCGTTGTCGGCGCGCCTGATCAAAGTGGTCAACAGCCCGCTGCTGCGCGCGACCCGGGAAGTCACTGACCTGCACACGGCGATCACTCGCCTGGGCGTCAATTACAGCAGCAACCTGGCGATCGGCCTGGTGATGGAACAGATTTTCCATGCCCGCTCCGAGGTCGTGGAACAGAAAATGCGCGATGTCTGGCGCAGAAGCCTGGAAATTGCCGGGATCAGTTATGCGCTGTGCCGCCGTTACACCCGACTCAAACCCGATCAGGCCGCCCTCGGTGGGCTGGTGCATCAGATCGGGGTACTGCCGATCCTGACCTACGCCGAAGAACACAATGAACTGCTGTCCGATTCGATCAGCCTGAACCATGTGATCGACCAGATCCATCCATTGATCGGCGACAAACTGCTCAGGGTCTGGGAGTTTCCGGAGATGCTGGTGCAGTTGCCCGGGATGTACCTGGACTTCGACCGCCAGTCCGGGCGGGTCGATTATGTCGATCTGGTGCAGGTGGCTTGCCTGTTTTGCTACAAGGGCACCGACCACCCGCTTGGCGGAATCGACGCGTCCAGCGTGCCGGCGTTCAAGAAGCTGGGCATTGATCTGGAGAACGAGGTGCAATGCAGGGCGCTGGAAGAATCGCGGTCGATGTTTTATTGATCAAGACCGCGCCTGATCGAAACCGAGTCGCGCCCTTCGCGAGCAAGCTCGCTCCCACATTTGACCGAGTCCTTCCTGGAGAAATGTGATCAATTGTGGGAGCGAGCTTGCTCGCGATGAGGCCGGCACAGACCCCATCACTCCCCCGCAATAAAACTCACCCGCACCTTCAACCCCGCCTGCTCGCCATCGTGCAGGCTGATCTGCGCCAGGTGTGCGCGGCAGATTTCACCGACAATCGCCAGCCCCAACCCTGAGCCCGCCACTTGCTGGTTACGCCGATAAAAGCGTTCGAACACTCGATCACGCTCTTCAAGAGGGATCCCGGGGCCATCGTCCTCGACCTCCAGCACGGCCGGCGCAGTCACCCGCAGAATCACATTACCGCCCTGTGGCGTGTGAGCCAGCGCGTTATCCACCAGGTTGCTCAGCAATTCATTCAACAGCGTCGGTTCACCGCGCAGCCACACCGGTTCATCCGCTTCCAATGCCAGTGCCACGCCACGTTTGTGCGCCAACGGCGCCATCGCCATACCGAGTTCGCGAGCCAACTGACTGAGGTCCAGCAACTGTGCGCCGCCCTCGGCGATCGCCCGCGCACCATTCTCCACCCGTGCCAGGGACAGCAGCTGGTTCGCCAGATGGGTCAAGCGATCCGTGCCTTGGGCGGCCGTTTCCAGCGTGCTGCGCCAGGTCTGCGGTTCAGTCGAGCGCAGGCCCAGTTCGAGCCGAGCCTTGAGCGCCGCCAGTGGCGTACGCAGCTCATGGGCCGCATCGGCGATGAACTGCGCCTGCCGCTCGAACTGCCCGCGCAGGCGTTCGGTAAAATGATTGAGCGCACGCACCAGCGGCCACAACTCGTGTTGCACTTCCACCAAAGGCAACGGCCGCAAATCATCGGGCTGACGCTCTTCCACCGCCGTGCGCAAGCGCTCCAGCGGGCGCAGTGCTGCGCTGACCGCGAACCACACCATCAACAACGCACCGATCGCCAGCATGCCCAGCCGCAGCAAGGTGTCCGCCGCCAGGCTGCGCGCCATGCTGACCCGCGCCTCATCGGTTTCCGCTACGCGGATTTCCGCCATGCCGTTCATGTTCGGCTCGCTCACGGGCTTGAGCAAGCTGACCACCCGTACATTCTGCCCTTGGTATTTAGCGTTGTAGAAGCGTGCCAGCGCCGGGTAGTCATCCGTGCGCGGTGTACCCGGCGGCGGTGGCGGCAGGTTTTCGTAGCCCGAAATCAGCTTCTGGTTGATGTCGTTGACCAGGTAGAAAATCCGTCCCGCGCTGTCGTAGGCAAAGGTATCGAGGGCCACGTACGGCACGTCGGCGCTGAGGCTGCCATCACGCTGGGACACCCCGGCGGCGATGGTCCGCGCCGAGGCCAGCAACGTCCGGTCATAGGCGGTGTCGGCGGCTTCGCGACCGTTCCAGTACGCACTCAAACCACTGGCCAGCATCAACACCACCAGCAACAGCGCGAGGTTCCACAGCAACCGCCAGCGCAGGCTGCTGGGCTTATGCATCGCGGCTTTCCAGCAAATAGCCGAGTCCGCGGAAGGTGACGATGGCGACCGGTTGCCCGTCGAGTTTCTTGCGCAGGCGATGAACGTAGATCTCGATGGCGTCGGGGCTGGCCTCTTCGTCCAGGCCGAACACCTGGGCGGCCAGCTGCTCTTTGCTCATCACCCGGCCGGGACGGGCGATCAGGGCTTCGAGCACGGCCTGCTCGCGGGAGGTGAGCGTCAGCAGTTCTTCGCCCAGGGTAAAGCGCCGGGTGTCCAGATCGTAAGCCAGCACCCCACAGGTCTGCTGACGTTCGCCACCGAGCACACTGCGGCGTAGCAAGGCTTTGACCCGGGCTTCGAGTTCGGTCAGTTCGAAAGGTTTGGCCAGGTAGTCGTCGGCGCCGAGATTCAGGCCATGGACCCGATCCTTGACGTCGCTGCGGGCCGTCAGCATCAGCACCGGCAAGTTCTTGCCCCGGGCCCGCAGGCGCGCCAGCACTTCAAAACCGTCCATGCGCGGCAGGCCGACGTCGAGGATCGCCATGGCGTATTCCTCGCTGCTCAAGGCCAGGTCGGCCGCCACACCGTCGTGCAGCACATCCACGGTCAGGCCAGTGCTCTTGAGCGCCTGGGCGACACTTTCAGCGAGCTGCTGATGGTCTTCGACGAGCAGAACACGCATGGATATTTACCTCATTCAGGGATGTTCGACGCCATTGTTTGGCGCGGAGTTTACAGCCGCATCCACCACTGTGAAGCCCGAAAACCGTGAAAGCCCGCTGAAAGGTTAGCGAAAGGTTCGACCGTTAGAGTCGGCCCACGGATGGTTTCGACTGCAAGCCATCGAATCGTGCCTTGAAATGTAGCCCCCCGAAAAACGCCATGAAGCGTTTTCGCCAATAAGAACAATAAATAGAGGTCCTGCACCATGCTGTCCACACAGCTTCAGGCTCGCCCGCCCCACCCTTCCCCATCGTTTACGCTCGCCAGCACCGAATCCGGCTGCACGGCGCATCACCGTCGCACCTGAGACATCCCCAAAAACAACAACTCCCGTGGAGACAACAATGAATCGATCACTGCGCCGTTTTGCCCTCGCCGCCAGCTGCATGCTGTTTGCCGGCCAACTGATGGCCGAGCCCAAACGCCCGGAATGCATCGCCCCGGCCTCGCCAGGCGGCGGTTTCGACCTGACCTGCAAACTGGTGCAAAGCGCGCTGGTGAACCAGAAACTGCTGAGCAAACCCATGCGCGTGACCTACATGCCCGGCGGTGTCGGCGCCGTGGCGTACAACGCCGTGGTGGCGCAGCGTCCGGCCGACGCCGGTACGCTGGTCGCCTGGTCCAGCGGTTCGCTGCTGAACCTGGCCCAGGGCAAATTCGGTCGTTTCGATGAAAACGCCGTGCGTTGGCTGGCGGCGGTCGGCACCAGCTATGGCGCCATCGCGGTGAAAAACGATTCGCCTTACAAAAACCTCGACGATCTGGTCAAGGCGCTGAAGAAAGACCCGAGTTCCGTGGTCATTGGTTCCGGTGGCACCGTCGGCAGCCAGGACTGGATGCAGACCGCCCTGATCGCCAAGGCCGCCGGGATCAACCCGCGGGACTTGCGTTATGTCGCCCTCGAAGGCGGCGGTGAAATCGCCACCGCGCTGCTCGGCGGCCACATCCAGGTCGGCAGCACCGACATCTCCGACTCCATGCCGCATATCCTGAGCGGCGACATGCGTCTGCTGGCGGTGTTCTCCGAGAAGCGTCTGGACGAGCCGGAAATGAAAGACATTCCGACCGCCAAGGAGCAAGGCTACGACATCGTCTGGCCAGTGGTCCGCGGGTTCTACCTCGGGCCAAAGGTCAGCGACGAAGACTACGCCTGGTGGAAAGACTCCTTCGACAAGCTGCTGGCTTCCGACGAGTTCGCCAAGCTGCGCGATCAGCGCGAGCTCTTCCCGTTCGCCATGACCGGCCCGGAGCTGGACACCTACGTGAAGAAGCAGGTTGCGGACTACAAAGTGCTGGCCAAAGAGTTCGGCCTGATCCAGTGATCGCCTCTGTCTAGCGGCTGCGGCTCCGTATCCCCGGGGCCGCGGCACAGGAGTTTTTCATGCTCTTACAACGCATTTTCGCTTCGGTGTTGTTGCTGGCCTGTCTCAGCCTGGTGCTGATGGCCTTGCCCTACCAGGCGCCATTTTCCTACGAACCGATCGGACCACGAGCCTTCCCCCTGTTGATGCTGGGGCTGATGGGCCTGGGGCTGGTTTACATGGTGTATCGGCCCTCGCCGATCAAACACACTGATGAAGATCCGCCGATGGATCGCGAAACCCTGACCAAAATTGGCGTTTGCGTGTTGTTGCTCCTGATCTTCGCGGGGCTGTTCGAACCACTAGGCTTCATCCTCAGCAGCATGCTGATTGGCATTCCGATGGCGCGCCTGTATGGCGGACGCTGGTTGCCGGGCGCCGTGATCATCAGCCTGATGAGCATCGGTCTGTACCTGCTGTTCGACAAAGTGATGGACGTGCCGCTGCCTCTGGGTCTGCTCGACGTTCTGGAGAACTGAAATGGATACGCTTGGTTATTTGAGTCACGGCTTCGGCGTCGCATTGACCCCTTACAACCTTGTGACCGCACTCAGCGGCACGCTGATCGGCACCGTCGTTGGCCTGCTCCCCGGCCTCGGCCCGATCAACGGCGTGGCATTGCTGATCCCGATCGCGTTCGCCCTCGGACTGCCACCGGAGTCGGCGTTGATCCTGCTGGCTGCGGTTTATCTGGGTTGCGAATACGGGGGCCGGATCAGTTCGATCCTGCTGAACATTCCCGGCGAAGCCTCCACCGTCATGACCACCCTTGACGGCTACCCGATGGCTCGTCAAGGCATGGCTGGCGTAGCCCTGTCGCTGTCGGCCTGGAGTTCGTTCATCGGGGCGTTCATCGCCACCTGCGGCATGGTGGTGTTCGCGCCTATTCTGGCGAAATGGGCGATTGCCTTCGGGCCCGCGGAATATTTCGTACTGATGGTGTTCGCGATTGTCTGCCTCGGCGGCATGGCGGGTGATCGACCACTCAAGACCTTTATCGCTGCACTGATCGGCCTGTTCCTGTCGACCGTGGGTATTGACGCCAACAGCGGCGTGTACCGTTTCACCGGAGACAACATCCACCTCACCGATGGCATTCAGTTCGTGGTGTTGGTGCTGGGCCTGTTCTCCATCAGCGAAATCCTCTTGCTGCTGGAAAAAACCCACCGTGGTCAGGAAGCGTTTAAAGCGACCGGCCGTATGATGTTCAACTTCAAGGAAGCCGCGTCGGTGTTCTGGGTGAACATGCGTTGCGGTGTTCTCGGTTTCATCATGGGCGTGTTACCCGGTGCCGGCGCAACGCTCGCCAGTGCCGTGGCCTACATGACCGAGAAACGCATTGCCGGCCCAAGCGGGAAATTCGGTCAGGGCGACAAGCGCGGCCTCGCAGCCCCGGAAACGGCCATCGGCGCTGAAGCCTGCGGCGCGCTGGTGCCGATGTTGACGCTCGGCGTTCCCGGTTCGGGGACGACTGCGGTGATGATCGGCGCGTTGTCGCTGTACAACATCACGCCAGGCCCACTGCTGTTTCAACAGCAACCGGACATCGTCTGGGGCCTGATCGCCTCGTTGTTTGTCGCCAACATCATGCTGGTGATCCTCAACATTCCGATGATCCGTATCTTCACCCGCATCCTCGCCGTGCCGAACTGGGCGCTGGTGCCGATGATCGCGATCATTACCGCCATCGGCGTCTTTGCGGTACATGCCACCACCTTCGACCTGTTCCTGATGATCGGCATCGGCATCTTCGGTTACATTCTGCGCAAGATGGACTTTCCGTTGTCCCCGGTTCTGCTGGGCTTCATCCTCGGAGGTTTGATGGAACAGAATCTACGCCGGGCACTGTCGATCTCTAATGGGTCGCTGGAGATTCTCTGGTCGAGCGGGATCACCATAGGTGTGTGGACGTTGATCGCGGTGATGCTGTTGGTGCCGATCGTGCGGATCTGGCGCAAACGTTCGGTCGCTCGGCGCATTATCGCCGATGTCTGATCGAACGCCGTTCAAAGCCTGGTGGGGAACCCCGCTGGCCGGTCTGCTGGGCGGTTACCTCGCCAGCCAGATCGGCTGGCCGCTGCCGTGGATGGTCGGCTCGTTGCTGGCGATCATCCTCGTGCGTTGCCTGACCCCTTGGCAATTGGCGGAAATCCCTGGCGGGCGCAAGGTCGGCCAGTGGATCATCGGCATCGGAATCGGCCTGCACTTCACCCCGGTGGTGATGGAGCAGGTGCTGAGTCACTTCGGCTTGATCTTCTTCGGCGCGTTGATCACCAGCCTGTCGGCCGTGGTCGGGGTGTGGTTGATGCGGCGTACCGGCGAAGATCGCGCCACGGCGTTCTTTTCCAGCATGCCCGGCGGGTCCGGGGAGATGGTCAACCTCGGCGCGCGTAATGGCGCGGTGCTCAGCCGGGTGGCGGCGGGGCAAAGCTTGCGGGTGTTGGTGGTGGTGCTGTGCGTGCCGGCTGCGTTCAAGTATTTGCTGGGCGACGGTGCACCGGTGTTCCATCCGAGCGTCGTCGACTGGCGGTGGCTGGCCCTGCTATTCCCGGCAGGCGCAGTGGCTGCGTGGCTGTGGGAGCGTCTTCGTCAACCCAATCCCTGGCTGTTCGGACCGTTGCTGGTGAGCGCGGCGGTGAGCATTGGCTGGGATCTGCACATCGGCTTGCCCAATGGCGGCAGCCAGATAGGCCAATGGCTGATCGGCAGCGGGTTGGGTTGTCACTTCAATCGGCAGTTTTTCCGTCGCGCACCGTCGTTCATGGGCCGGACCCTGATCGGGACGGTGCTGACCATGTTGATCGCTACGCTGGCAGCGCTGGGACTGAGTGCGTTGACTCATCTGGATCTGCGCTCGCTGACGCTGGGCATGATGCCCGGCGGGATTGCGGAGATGAGCCTGACGGCCGAGACCCTGCAGTTGTCGGTGCCGCTGGTGACGGCAATGCAAGTGATGCGGTTGTTGTTTGTGTTGTTTCTGGCGGAGCCGTTGTTCAAGTATTGGAACCGGGTGCCGGAGTCTGTCTAACTACACCGAGTCGCCCCCATCGCGAGCAAGCTCGCTCCCACACTGGATCTTCAGTGTTCAAAGAATCAATGTGGGAGCGAGCTTGCTCGCGATGCTTTTTAGACTGGCGGCAACCGCCACTCGATCGGCGTCTCGCCATTCTGCTCCAGAAACTTGTTGGTCCGGCTGAAGTGTCCGCAGCCGAGAAAGCCGCGATAGGCGGACAGCGGCGACGGATGCACCGAGGTCAGCACCAGGTGCTTGGTGGCATCGATCAGTTTCTGTTTGCTCTGGGCATGCGCGCCCCACAGCAGGAACACCAGATGCGGCTGGTGCTCGCTGACCACCTCGATGATCCGATCGGTAAAGTGCTGCCAGCCCTTGCCCGCATGGGCGTTGGCGGTGGCACGTTCCACGGTCATGGTGGTGTTGATCATCAGCACGCCCTGGTCGGCCCAGCTTTGCAGGTAACCGTGGCTCGGGATATCGATGTTCAGGTCGCGCTTCAACTCTTTATAGATGTTTACCAGCGACGGCGGCGCCGGCACGCCCGGTTGCACCGAGAAGCACAGGCCGTGAGCCTGGCCCGGGCCGTGGTACGGGTCCTGGCCGAGGATGACCACCTTGACCTTGTCCAGCGGTGTCGAGTTGAGCGCGTTGAAAATCATCGGGCCCGGTGGATAGATCTCCTTGCCCGCCGCGCGCTCCTGTTGCAGGAATTCTCGCAACTCTGCCATGTATGGCTGGTCGAATTCGGCACGCAGTGCCTCCTTCCAGCTCGGTTCGAGTTTGATACGGTCGTCAGCAGTCATGGTTACATCCGGCAAAAACAATGGGGCGAACCCTAGGAAAGCTGACCATGCTTGTCAATTGATCTGACGCAGATCCGGCATTTTCCTGAACAGCGATCATACTGAACGCTCAAATTCCCGATCGAGGTCACGATGAATCTGCACTTCGAAGAACTCACCGGCACCGACGGCGCACGCATCGGCGTTGCCAGCCTGGATGCCGAAAAGTCCCTCAACGCCCTGTCCCTGCCGATGATCAACGCCCTGCGCGATCAACTGGAGGTCTGGGCCAAGGAACCGCAAATCGTCTGCGTCGTGTTGCGTGGCAACGGCACCAAGGCCTTTTGCGCCGGCGGCGAAGTCCGCAGCCTGGTGGAAGCCTGTCGCGCTCACCCCGGTGAAGTGCCGCCCTTGGCCGCGCACTTCTTTGCGGCGGAATATAGCCTGGACTTCATGCTGCACACCTACCCCAAACCGCTGATCTGCTGGGGGCATGGTTACGTGCTTGGCGGCGGCATGGGGCTGCTGCAAGGGGCGAGTATCCGGATAGTCACGCCGAGCAGCCGCCTGGCGATGCCAGAGATCAGTATCGGCCTGTACCCGGATGTCGGTGCGAGTTGGTTCCTGTCACGACTGCCCGGCAAGCTCGGTTTGTTTCTCGGCCTGACCGGCGCCCACATGAACGGTCGCGATGCGATCGATCTGGACCTGGCTGACCGCTTCCTGCTCGATGAACAACAGCAAGAACTGATCGAAGGCTTGCTGCAGTTGAATTGGCAGGAACAGACGGCAATGCAACTCAACAGCCTGCTCAAGGCCTTGCAGCAGGAGGCGGTCGCGCAGATGCCCGAAGCCCAATGGTTGCCGCGTCGCCAGCAGATCGACGAGCTGCTGGATGTCAGTGACGTGCGCTGCGCCTGGAAGGCTATCAGCCAGCTGCGCGACAACACCGACCTGCTACTCAGTCGCGCGGCGAAAACCATGAGCGAAGGCTCGCCCGTGACCGCTCATCTGGTGTGGGAGCAGATCGTCCGGGCCCGGCACCTGTCACTGGCTCAAGTCTTTCAGATGGAATACACCATGAGCCTCAACTGCTGTCGTCACCCGGAGTTCAGCGAGGGTGTGCGGGCGCGGCTGATCGACAAGGATCAGAAACCTCACTGGCACTGGCCGGACATCAACAACGTGCCCGATGCGGTGGTGGATGCCCATTTCCACAAGGCCTGGGAAGGTCGGCATCCTTTGGCAGACCTGTAGGAGCGCTGAACAACATGTGGGAGCGAGCCTGCTCGCGAAGGCGGAGTGTCAGGCAGCAATAATGTTGACTGACTCTCCCTCATCGCGAGCAAGCTCGCTCCCACAGTGATTGCATTTAACTCATATTAACGGTGGCCACCTCGGCCATCGTGATCACCGCGTCCGTTGTGATCGCCTCGTCCGCCTCGGTTGTCGCGTCCGCCATGGCTGCGGTTGTCGTTGTCCCGACCGCCGCGGTTACGGCCGTCCCAACCGCCACGGCTGTGCCCATCCCAGCTGCGACTCTGATGGGCCCGGTAGTCGGCTCGCGGTGCCGACTGGTAGTAACGCGGTGCGGGCTGATAAACCCGCGGCTGGTGGTAATACCGCGGCGTTGGCTGGTAATACCGAGCAGGCGGCGAATAATACCTGCGCGGCGCCGTGTAATAACCGCCATTGGAGTAGTAAGGCCCGCCACCGGAGTAATACGGCGCAGGGGATGTGTAGACCTCGGACCGGTAGTAGCTGGCTCCTCCATCGGAATAGGGTACGCACGCACCAAGAGACAATCCCATCAGAGCAATCAGAAGAATTCGGTGGAGCTGTTTTCGACAGAGCATGGCGGCCTCCTGGACCGCGAGTGAGCCACACCAGCGACGCTGGCAGGCGACAGTCAATTATTCGGTGACTGTCGAAAGATCAGACATCGATTTCGAAATCTGGTGCGTTTGTGAAACACATTGAAACAAGTCGCCGATGAAAGGTTTTTCATCATTCACCTGCCGAGTGCGCCCTGCAAAGATTCTTCAGATCAGCGGCCAGCACGTTCCATTGCAGTGCACGAACGCACCATCACAAGGCAATCCCCCGCCCTTTTCCACAGCGACTGATGCTGTTTCCTGCGGCCTAGAGCGCTCCATCCAACTTGGCACGGCTCTCGCTTTAGCAAAGACGTGCAGGAGTCATCACAGGTTCGCGGCACCACAATTTGCAATGGCTGACTAGGGTTCCGGCTCGCTAAGGCGAGTGGCTGGTCCGAGAGTTGGCGACCTCCAGTTGAGGTTACACGGCGGGACAAAAGCCCGGGAGACAAGCCACCGTTCGCGGTGCCGCGTTGACTCCTGCCCGCCCTTGATCAACTGGAGAACCACCCATGCTCAAGCTTCGTTTACCCACCCTGCTCGCCGCTGCCTTCGCAGCCTTCGTGAGCCTCTCGTCCCAGGCCGCCCAGAAAGACCACTTCAGCGTCTGCTGGACCATTTACGCCGGCTGGATGCCCTGGGAATACGCTGGCAGCCAGGGCATCGTCGACAAATGGGCGAAAAAGTACGGCATCCAGATCGATGTGGTGCAGCTCAACGATTATGTCGAATCCATCAACCAATACACCGCTGGCCAGTTCGACGGCTGCACCATGACCAACATGGATGCACTGACCATTCCGGCGGCCGGTGGCGTGGACAGCACCGCCCTGATCGTCAGCGACTTCTCCAATGGCAACGACGGCATCGTGCTCAAGGGCGACGGCAAGAAAGTCGGCGACCTCAAGGGCATGGACGTCAATCTGGTGGAGTTGTCGGTATCCCACTACCTGCTGGCCCGGGCGCTGGACTCGGTGGACCTTACCGAGAAAGACTTGAAAGTAGTCAACACCTCCGACGCCGACATCTCGGCCGCCTTCAACACCACTCAGGTCAACGCCGTCACCACCTGGAACCCGATGCTGTCGGACATCAAGGCCAAGCCCGGCGTGACCGAAGTCTTCAACTCCAGCCAGATCCCCGGCGAAATCATGGACATGATGGTGGTCAACAGCGCCACCCTCAAAGACAACCCGGCCCTGGGCAAAGCACTGACCGGCGCCTGGTTCGAAGTGGTCGAGTTGATGAACGCGAAAAATGCCGCCAGCAAAGCCGCCCTTGAGCACATGGCCAAAGCCTCGGGCACTGATCTGGCGGGTTTCCAGGCGCAACTCGACACCACCAGATTGTTCGCCACGCCCAAAGAAGCCCTCGCGTTTTCCACCAGCAAGCAACTGCCGGAGACCATGCGCAAGGTCGCCGAATTCTCGTTCCAGCACGGTTTGCTGGGTGAAGGCGCCAAGGACACCAGCGCCGTCGGCATGGCCTTCGCCAATGGCGTGACCAGCGGCGACAAGGGCAACCTCAAGCTGCGCTTCGACCCGACCTTCGTGCAGATGGCTGCCGACGCGAAGCTGTAAACAGGAGGACTGGCCATGCGCCTGATCAATCGCCACCCGGATCGCCCGAGTCGCCTGCTGTTGGTGATCCTGCCATTCGCCCTGGTGCTGTTCGCCTACTTCATGGGCTCGACCGAGCGACTGACGGACAACCCCAACGACAAACTGCTGCCGAGCGCCGCGCAGATGACCGACGCGGTGAAACGCCTGGCGTTCACCGCCGACACCCGCACCGGTGACTACCTGCTCTGGCAAGACACCGCCTCCAGCCTGCGCCGGCTGGCCATCGGCCTGGGCATCAGCGCGTTGGCCGGGCTGTGCCTGGGCATCGCCGCCGGTACCTTGCCGTTGTTCGGCGCGCCGTTATCGCCACTCCTGACAGTGCTATCGATGGTACCGCCGCTGGCGATCCTGCCGATTCTGTTCATCGTGTTCGGACTGGGGGAGTTGTCGAAAGTGATGCTGATCGTGATCGGCATCACTCCGTGCCTGGCGCGGGATCTGGAACAGCGTGCCCGGGAGATACCGGTCGAGTTGCTGATCAAGGCCCAGACCCTCGGGGCTTCGACCTGGACCTTGATGCTGCGGGTGGTGCTGCCGCAATTGCTGCCGCGCCTGTTGATCTCGCTACGACTCATGCTCGGCTCGGCCTGGTTGTTCCTGATTGCCGCCGAGGCCATCGCCTCCACTGACGGTCTTGGGTACCGGATTTTCCTGGTGCGCCGCTACCTGGCGATGGACGTGATATTGCCCTACGTGGTGTGGATCACCCTGCTCGCCTGGCTGATGGATTGGGGCCTCAAGCGCCTGACCCGACGGGCCTTCCCCTGGCACGAAGGTGCCCCTAAATGAGTTATGAAGGAGCCCGCGCATGAGCTTCATCACCGTGAGAAATGTCTGGCAGCAATACGCTGATCAGGTGGTGCTCGAAGGGCTGAACCTGAACGTCAACGAGGGCGAGTTCTGCACGCTGGTCGGCGCGTCAGGTTGCGGTAAATCGACCTTCCTGCGCCTGCTGCTTGGCCAGGAACGCGCCAGTCGCGGCGAGATTCTGCTCGATGGCCAGGCCCTGGCCGGCGAGCCGGATGCCAGCCGTGGCGTGGTCTTCCAGCGCTATTCGGTGTTCCCGCACCTGAGCGTGCTGGACAACGTTGCCCTCGGTCTCGAATTGCCGCGTTCGCCCTGGCTCGGGCGGTTGTTCGGCAGCGCTAAAAAAGACGCACGAGAGCAGGCCTCGGTGCTGCTGCACAAGGTCGGCCTCGGCCATTCGCGGGACAAGTACCCGGCGCAGCTGTCCGGCGGCATGCAGCAACGGTTGGCCATCGCCCAGGCGCTGATCATGAAACCCCGAGTGTTGCTGCTCGACGAGCCGTTTGGCGCCCTCGATCCGGGTATCCGAAAGGACATGCACGGCCTGCTGCTGGAGCTGTGGCGCGAGACGCAACTGACGGTGTTCATGGTCACCCACGACCTGTCCGAAGGCTTCAGCCTTGGCACGCGCCTGCTGGTGTTCGACAAGGTCCGCCTCGACCCGCACGCCCCAGGCGCCTATGGCGCGCGCATCACCTACGACATCCCGTTGAACAGCGACCGCCGCGTCAATCGCGCGGCCGTCGACGCCCTGCCGGCTCAGCTGGCGGGCACGCTTCGTATCGCTTAGAGGAATTGTGAAATGACTGATTCGACTCAACTGTTTCCGCCCTTCGCCGAAGAAATGCTCCCCGGCGGCGGCCATCGTTCCTTCGTTTTGAAACGCGGGCAACTATTGCGCCTGACCGACCTGCGCGGCGGTGCCAACGTCAGCCTGACGCTGCTCAACGCCAACGAAAAAACCGAACGTTTGAATCTGCCCGACAGCCTCAAATGCCAGCACACCGCCAAGCTCACCACCGGCCATTGCCTGTACTCGGACATGGGCCGGGTGCTGGCGGCCATTACTGCCGACACCTGCGGCTGGAGCGACAGCCTCGGCGGCGTGCTCTGCGCTGAAGAGGTCGCGCAAAAATACGGTCAGGGCCGCTATCAGGAACTGCGCAACGGTTTCTTCCGCAACGGCACCGACAACCTGTTGGTGGAGCTGGGCAAATGGGGGCTGGGCCTGTCCGACCTGCTGATGACGCTCAACCTGTTCAGCCGGGTGAACGTCGATGAGGCCGGGCGTTTTCACTTCGTCGAAGGCAACTCCAAAGCCGGTGATTACATCGAGTTGTATGCGCCGATGGACACGCTGGTGGTGCTCACCGCCCTGCAACACCCGATGGACCCGTCGCCGCAATACGCCCCCCAACCCCTGAAGCTCAGCTGGATGAACGCCGACGCCAGCGTCGCCGAACACTGCCGCACCTCGCGCCCGGAAAACGAGCGCGGCTTCATCAACACCGACCGCCTGTTCACTTGAGGATCGCTGCCATGTCACTCGCCATCGCTACCGCTGCCGCTTCTAATGGCAATGCCGCAAACAGACAGCCAGACACCGCGGTCTACCGCGCCACGATCCCTGCCGGCGAACCCTGGCTGATGGAGGTCAAGGCCGGCCAGACCTTGCGCATTCTCGACCTGGAAGGCAACCAGGCGATCGACACCCTGTTCTACAGCGTCGCCAACCCCAAGGAGCGCTACGACGTGCAACGCACCTTGCGCCGGCAGAACAGCGTCTACCTGAGCACCGGCAGCGTGCTTTATTCCAACCTAGGCAAACCGATGCTGACCCTCGTCGCCGACACCTGTGGCCGGCATGACACCCTCGGCGGTGCCTGTGCCCAGGAGAGCAACACCGTGCGTTACGCGCTGGAGAAACGCTACATGCACAGCTGCCGCGACAACTACCTGCGTGCCTGCGTCCACGACGGGCGATTGGGCAAGGGCGACATCGGACCGAACATCAACTTTTTCATGAACGTGCCGGTCACCGCAGAGGGCGGGTTGACCTTTGAAGACGGGATCTCGGCGCCGGGTAAATACGTTGACCTGCGGGCGGAGATGGACGTGATCGTGCTGATTTCCAACTGTCCGCAACTGAATAATCCGTGCAATGCCTACAACCCTACGCCGGCGGAGGTGTTGGTATGGAACTGAAAATGGCGCGGTTGCGGCGGTGGTTGTTTGCCCTTTGCCAGGCCCGCTCAGGCCAGTGCCTCAAACAGTAAAAACACCCTGAATCCAATGTGGGAGCGAGCTTGCTCGCGATAGCGGTGTATCAGTCGACATCAATGGTGAATGTACTGACGCCATCGCGAGCAAGCTCGCTCCCACAGGGTTCGGCGGTGTTTTGAAGGGAAGTGATTCTGCCGCCGGGGACGACCCCGGCGCCCATCGAAAAACTGCGGGACGGCCCGCATCCCAGGTCGAGGCTGATGCGCTATCGCCTCCGGGGGTTTTGCCATGTTCGAAAAAGTCCTGATTGCCAACCGTGGCGCCATTGCCTGCCGCATCTTGCGCACCCTGCATGAATTGCAGGTCCGGGGTGTCGCCGTCTACTCAGAAGCCGATGCCGCCAGCCTACACATCCTGCAGGCCGACGAAGCCCACAGCCTGGGTGACGGCGCCGCGGCCGGTACCTATCTGATGGTCGACAAGATCCTCGCCATCGCCAAATCCACAGGTGCCACGGCGATTCATCCCGGCTACGGTTTTCTCTCGGAAAACGCCGCGTTCGCCGAAGCCTGCGAAGCGGCCGACATCGCCTTCATCGGCCCGACGCCGGAACAACTGCGCGTGTTTGGCCTGAAGCACACCGCCCGCGCCCTCGCCAGGCAGCACGGCGTGCCGATGCTCGAAGGCACCGAACTGCTCGACAGCCTCGACGCGGCCTTGATCGCAGGGGAACAGGTCGGCTATCCGGTGATGCTCAAGAGCACCGCCGGTGGTGGCGGTATCGGCATGCGTGTGTGCCGCAGCGCAGCCGAATTAAGCGAATCCTTTGAAGCGGTCAAACGCCTCGGCCAGAACAATTTCAGCGACGCCGGTGTATTCATCGAGAAGTACATCCAGCGCGCCCGGCATCTGGAAGTCCAGGTGTTCGGCGACGGCCACGGTGAAGTGATCGCCCTCGGTGTGCGCGACTGCTCGGTGCAGCGTCGCAACCAGAAAGTCCTCGAAGAAACCCCAGCGCCGAACCTGCCCGAAGGCATGGCCGAAGCGCTCTGCGCGGCGGCGATCAAACTGGCAAAAGCGGTGAATTACCGCAGCGCCGGGACGGTCGAATTCGTCTTCGACAGTGAAGATCAGCGCTTCTACTTTCTGGAAGTGAACACCCGCTTGCAGGTGGAGCACGGTGTCACCGAGCAAGTGTGGGGCGTGGACCTGGTGCGCTGGATGTTGCAGCTTGCGGCCGGTGATCTACCGCCGTTGAGCGAGTTGAGCCAAGGGTTGAAGGCCGACGGCCATGCGATTCAGGCACGGCTGTATGCCGAAGATCCGGGCCGGGATTTTCAACCGAGTCCCGGCCTGCTCACGGCCGTGGACTTTCCTGTCGCCGATGGCAAACAGTTAAGGATCGACACCTGGGTCGAAGCCGGCTGTGAGATCCCGCCCTACTTCGATCCGATGATCGCCAAGGTCATCAGTTGGGCGCCGAGCCGCGAACAGGCCCGCGCCGATCTGTACCGGGCATTGGGCGACAGCCTGCTCTACGGGGTGGAAACCAACCGCGATTACCTGCGGCAGATCCTGCTCGATGCACCTTTCGCCAGCGGCCAGCCATGGACCCGTTGCCTGGAAGGTCTGGTCTATCAGGCCAACACCTTCGAAGTGCTCAGCGCCGGCACCCAGACCAGCGTCCAGGACTACCCGGGCCGCCTCGGTTACTGGGCGGTGGGCGTGCCGCCATCGGGACCGATGGACAGTCGCGCGTTGCGCCTTGGCAACCTGTTGCTGGGCAACGACGAAGGGGCGGCGGCGCTGGAAATCACCATGAGCGGACCGTTGCTGCGCTTCAATTGCGCGGCGGTGATAGCGGTGACCGGGGCGGTGATTCCACTGACGTTGAACGGTGAAACCGTAGCGATGAACACGGCGCTGCTGATTCCGGCAGGCGCCACGTTAAGCCTCGGCACGATTGCCGGTGCTGGTGCTCGCAGCTATCTGAGCCTGCGCGGCGGTCTGCAAGTGCCGGATTATCTGGGCAGCAAAAGCACCTTCACACTGGGTCAGTTCGGGGGGCATGGTGGTCGAGCGTTGCGCGCCGGTGATGTGCTGCATGTTCCGGCCTTGAGTGACATTGGCGCCGGTCAACACCTGGCTGAAGAACAGATCACCGGGTTGCCCGACGTGCGGCAAATCCGGGTGATCTACGGCCCCCATGGCGCGCCGGAATACTTCACCGAAAACTACATCGCCACCTTCTTCGCCACCCAGTGGGAAGTGCATTTCAACTCCAGCCGAACCGGTGTGCGATTGATCGGACCGAAGCCGGAATGGGTTCGCGCCGACGGTGGCGAGGCCGGGCTGCATCCGTCGAATATTCATGACAATCCGTACGCGATCGGCGCAGTGGATTTCACCGGAGACATGCCGGTGATCCTCGGCCCCGACGGCCCGAGCCTGGGCGGGTTTGTCTGCCCGCTGACGGTGATCGAGGCGGATCTTTGGCAGCTTGGACAGCTCAAGGCTGGGGACAAGGTTCAGTTCTTCCCAGTCGACCTGAAGACCGCACGCACTCTCGCCTTGAAATGGAATCACTGTGGGAGCGAGCTTGCTCGCGATGACGGCGGCACATCCAGCCTTGATGTGACTGACACACAGCTATCGCGAGCAAGCTCGCTCCCACAGGGGATTGTGTCGCCGGTGATGTTGGATATTGGTCAGGACGATACGCGGCTGGTGGCGCGACTGTCCGGCGACACTCACCTGCTGCTGGAAATCGGCGCCCCTGAGCTGGACCTCGTCCTGCGCTTTCGCGCTCACGCATTGATGCAAGCCCTGGAAAGCAAGCACCTGCAAGGCGTGATCGACCTGACCCCAGGCATCCGCTCGCTGCAAGTGCACTACCAACCCGAACAACTGCCACTGGCCGATCTGCTCGGCATCGTCGCCGGTGAATGGGATGCCGTGTGTGCCGCCAGGGACCTGCAAGTGCCCTCGCGCATCGTCCACCTGCCACTGTCCTGGGACGACCCGGCCTGTCAGTTGGCGATCGAGAAATACATGACCACCGTGCGCAAGGATGCGCCCTGGTGCCCGAGCAATCTGGAGTTCATCCGCCGCATCAACGACCTGCCTAACCTCGACGAAGTGCAGCGCACGGTGTTCGACGCCAGCTACCTGGTGATGGGCCTGGGCGACGTCTACCTCGGCGCACCGGTCGCCACCCCGCTCGATCCACGCCATCGGCTGGTCACCACCAAGTACAACCCGGCCCGCACCTGGACCGCGGAAAACTCGGTAGGCATCGGTGGCGCCTACATGTGCGTGTATGGCATGGAAGGCCCCGGCGGTTATCAGTTCGTCGGTCGTACCTTGCAGATGTGGAATCGCTACCGTGAGGTCGCGGCGTTCGATGGCAAACCGTGGTTGCTGCGCTTCTTCGACCAGATCCGGTTTTACCCGGTGAGCGCCGAAGAATTGCTGCGCATTCGCCGGGATTTCCCCCTGGGGCGCTTCGATCTGAACATCGAGCACAGCCAGCTGAACCTGGCGGATTACCAGGCGTTCCTGAGCAAAGAAGCCGAGACCATTGCCGCGTTTCGCGATCAGCAACAAGGCGCGTTCAACGCCGAACGCGAGCGCTGGATCGCCAGCGGCCAGGCACATTTCGACAGTGAAGAACCGGCTCGCGAAGCAACCGAAGAAGCACCGCTGGCCAGCGGTCAACAGAGCGTCGACAGCCATATAGCCGGCAACCTCTGGCAGGTTCAGGTGGAGGCCGGCAGCCGGGTCGCCGCCGGCGATGTGCTGGTGATTCTGGAGTCGATGAAAATGGAAATCCCCCTGCTCGCGCCCATGGCCGGCGTGGTGCGCGAAATTCGCCTACAGCCGGGGTCGGCCGTGCGTGCCGGACAGCGCGTCGTGGTGCTGGAACTCGAGTGAACCCATTTCAACAAGGATTAAACGCCATGAACTTCAATCTGCAACTCGACGCCCTGCGTAGCGCCTACCGCGACGGCAGCACCACACCTCGGCAACTGTTGCCGAGCCTGCGCGATAAAGCCGCGGCGCTGAACCCGGACTATCACCTGTTCATCCACTTGCTCAGCGTCGAGGAACTGGAACCCTACCTCGCCGCCCTCGACGGTCGTGACCCGGACAGCCTGCCGCTGTACGGCGTGCCGTTCGCGATCAAGGACAACATCGACCTGGCGGGCATTGCGACCACCGCAGCGTGCCCGGCGTTTGCCTACGTGCCGCAGCGTTCGGCGACCATCGTCGAGCAATTGTTGGCGCTGGGGGCGATTCCGTTGGGCAAGACCAACCTCGATCAGTTCGCCACAGGCCTCAACGGCAGTCGCTCACCCTTTGGCGCATGTCCGAACAGCGTGTTGCCGGAATACCCCTCGGGCGGTTCCAGTGCCGGTTCTTCGCTGGCAGTGGCACTGGGTGTAGCGAGTTTTTCGCTGGGCACCGACACGGCAGGTTCCGGGCGAGTGCCGGCGGCCTTGAATAATCTGGTCGGGCTGAAAGCGACCAAAGGGTTGATCTCCACGGCGGGCGTGGTGCCGGCCTGCCGCACGCTCGATTGCGTCACGACCTTTACCGCCACTGCCCGGGAAGCCAGTCAACTGCTGGCGCTCACCGCGCAGCTCGATCCGCGGGACGAATACAGCCGGAGCAATCCGCTGTGGAATGACGGCTCGGCGTTCGGTACACCACGTCCGTTCCGTTTCGGCGTGCCGCGTAAGCAAGACCTGGAGTTCTTCGGTTGCCCTGAAGGTCCATTGTTATTCGCCGATGCCGTCGATCAGCTCACTGCGTTGGGCGGTGAAGCGGTGGAGCTGGATTTGTCGCCGTTCCTGGAAGCGGCGCGACTGCTCTATGAAGGGCCTTGGGTGGCCGAGCGCTACAGCGTGGCCGGCGAGCTGATGGAGAAAAATCCCGAAGCCGTGCTGCCGGTGATTCGCGCCGTGCTGGCCAAGGCGCCGGCGGTGAGCGGCGTGCAAACCTTCCGCGCCCAGTATCGCCTGCAGGCCTTGAAGGCGCTATGCGACCAGGCGCTGGGCGGACTCGATTGCGTGCTCACGCCAACCATCGGCCGCCCGGTGACACTGGCGCAACTGGCGGCCGAACCGGTGCTGCGCAACTCGCAATTGGGCTACTACACCAACTTCATGAACCTGCTCGATTACGCCGCCGTCGCCGTGCCCGGCGGCTTCATGGGCAACGGCCTGCCGTGGGGCGTGACGTTGTTTGGCCGGGCGTTTACCGATCAGTACTTGTTGGGAGTGGCGGATGCGCTGCAGCGTCAGCAAGGTTTGACGATCTCTGCACCAACGACTGTCGCGCGCAATGACCGTGCGCGGTTGGTGGTGTGTGGTGCGCATCTGGATGGGTTGGCGCTGAACTGGCAACTGAAGCGGCGCGGGGCTCGGTTGGTCGAGACGACGTTCAGCTCGCCTGACTACCAGTTGCATGCATTGGCGGGCGGCCCACCGCTGCGCCCCGGGATGGTTCGGGTGAAGGAAGGTGGTGTCGCAATCGCCGTGGAAGTCTGGGAACTGCCGAGCAGTGAGTTGGGTTCGTTCCTGACCGGGATTCCGGCACCGCTGGGGTTGGGCAAGGTGCAACTGGCGGATGGGCGCTGGGAGAGCGGGTTTATCTGCGAGGCGTATGGGTTGGAGGGGGCGGTGGATATCAGTCATCTGGGAGGTTGGAGGGCGTATCTGAAAGATCTGCGTTGAGCTCAGGATTCGCTGCGGTGCGGCGATCCGACAAGCCAGCTCCTACAGGTCCTGCGATGTCCCTGTGGGAGCGGGCTTGCCCGCGAAGACGTCAGCCCAGGCGCCACCGTCCGTGATCCGTGCCGATTCACCCCACAAATCCCGCAGTTATTTCCCCGAACTGCAACTAGAATGCTTGCCATCGGATTACTGCAACGGAATCGCCATGCCGCTTCGCTCGCCGCTGTATTCGCAACGCTCATTGGTGCTCACGCTGATCGCGCTGCTGGGCGCCGGGTTCCTGGCCACGTCCTTCCTCAGCTACTACGCCTCGCGGGCGTCGATTCGCGACAGTATCGTCAATACCGAATTGCCGCTGACGTCAGACACGGTCTACTCGGAAATCCAGAAAGACCTGGTCAGACCGATCCTGATTTCCTCGATGATGTCCCGCGACACCTTCATGCGTGACTGGGTGGTCAACGGCGAAAACGACCCTGGGCAGATGACCCGTTACCTCGACGAAGTCATGACCCACTACGGCGCCTACACCGCGTTTTTCGTCTCCAACGGCACGCTGACCTACTACCACGCCAAAGGCGTGCTCAAGCAGGTCAAGGTCGATGAGCCCCGAGACGCCTGGTACTTCCGCGTACGCGACATGGCCGATCCCTATGAGATCAATCTCGACCCGGACCTGGCCAACAAGGACAACCTGACCTTCTTCATCAACTACAAGGTCTACGACTACAACAACCGTTTCATCGGCGCGGCGGGTGTCGGTCTGACGGTCGATGCGGTGATCAAGCTGATCGACAAATACCAGCAGCGCTATCAGCGCAGCGTGTATTTCGTCGACACCTTCGGGCGCCTGGTGCTCACCGGCGCCGAAGGGGGCCCGCAAGGTGCAAGGGTCGGACAGACCCTCGGCGAACTCGACAGCATGAAGAGCCTGGTCAGCCAACTGCCCAAACCCCACAGCGGCAGCTACGAATATTCTGTCCAGGGCCAGGGCCATTTCCTCAACGTGCGCTTCATTCCGGAGCTGAACTGGTACCTGTTCGTCGACAAGCGTGAAGATGGCGCCCTCAGTGAGATTCGCCGTTCGCTGTACCTCAACCTGCTGATCTGCCTGATCGTCACCCTGATCGTACTGGCCCTGCTCAACCGGGTGATCAAGCGCTATCAGGGCAAAATCCAGACTCAGGCAACCCTCGACAGCCTGACTGAACTGCCAAACCGTCGCGGCTTCGACCTGCTGGCCGCGCAAGCCATGCACGAAGCCCAGCGCGAACCCAGGCCGCTGACCGCGATGCTGCTGGACCTGGACCACTTCAAGGCGCTGAACGACACCTACGGTCACCTGGCCGGCGATCAGGTGCTGATTGGCTTCGCACGGGACCTGGAGAGTTGCCTGCGGCACTCCGACATCGTCTGCCGCTGGGGCGGTGAAGAATTCATCGTGCTGCTCAAGGACACCGACGGTGCCACCGGCAAGATGATCGCAGAGAAAATTCGCCGACATGTCGAAAAGCAGCGTTATGCCTACAACGATAAGCAATTGCAGCTGACGGTGAGCATCGGCCTGACTACCCTGCAAGCGGATGACACCTTGCACACGCTACTGTCGCGGGCCGATCAAGCGATGTATCGTGCCAAGCATTCCGGGCGCAACCGCACCTGCGTGGAAATGCCTCACTCCAGTTATGCATAGGCCTACATGAACAAGCCAGATTTCTGCCCAGCCTGCGGCGCCTCCAACGACTGCACCCTCGCCGACCCTCGAACCGCCGATCGGGCCTGCTGGTGCTACGGCGTCAGCATCGACCCGGCGGTGCTCGAAGCGCTGTCGCCGGAACTGCGCGACAAATCCTGCCTGTGCCCCCGCTGCGCCCAGGTCGAGGCGCAGTTGTAAGCAACCGCGCGGCCAATCACGTAAGATGCGCGACCCATTTCCCCCACCGATCTCCTGTCATGCGCGTTGACCGTTTCCTCAGCAACCTGCCCCGCTTCAACCGTCAGCAGGTGCGTCTGTTGCTGGTGGAAAAGCGCGTCAGGATCGACGGCAAAATCGTCAGCGATACGCACGCCGAGGTCTCGGCGTTCAGCCGCGTCGAGGTCGATGAGCAAGTACTGCAAGTCGGCAAGCCCGCACGCTACTTCATGCTGCACAAGCCAGCCGGCTGCGTCAGCGCCACCCGCGACCCGGAACACCCGACCGTACTCGACCTGATCCATGAACCGGACAAAGACGAGCTGCACATCGCCGGGCGCCTGGATTACAACACCACCGGCCTGATGCTGATCACCAACGACGGCAGCTGGTCACGACGCCTGACCCAACCGCAGACCAAACTGCCCAAGGTCTATTACGTCGAGACTGAACAGGACATCGGTCCCGACTACGCGATCACATTCACCGAAGGCCTGTACTTCGCGTTCGAAGACCTCATCACCCAACCCGCCAATCTGGTGGTGCTCGGGCCGAAATCCGCACGTCTGAGCATTGTCGAAGGCCGGTATCACCAGGTGAAGCGGATGTTCGGCCACTTCGACAACAAAGTGGTGCGCCTGCACCGCGAACGCATGGGCCCGCTGGCGCTCGACAATGCGCTAAAACCGGGCGAGTACCGTGCGTTGCGCACCGAAGAGATCCATTTGATCTAAGCGCACGACCGCTCAGCAGAAGTTGTCGAACAATTCGCGAAAGATACTTGCGCGAAGACGTGACCCCTGCTTGAATCAGGACGTCGGCCGAAATGTGACCGACGGGTCACAACATACTTCTAAGAAACTTTTTGCCGCTAGAGAACCCTCAGGTTCCGCTGTCCCCCGGCAGACTGCCCGCCAATAACAATACCCGTCGACCGGACTGTATTGGATCGACATGGGCTCCAAATTTCCAGGCGCATGCCTACCTGTCACAAAGCTCGTGCAATCTCATTTGCGCTCATACCCGCTTGCTTGGAGTCTTATGACATGAGGCCAGAAATCGCTGTGCTGGATATACAGGGTCAGTATCGGGTTTACACGGAGTTCTATCGCGCAGACGCCGCAGAGAAGACCATTATCCTGGTCAACGGCTCGATGGCCACGACTGCGTCGTTCGCACAAACCGTGAAAAACCTTCACCCGCAATTCAACGTGGTCTGCTACGACCAGCCCTACGCGGGCAAGTCAAAAGCCCACAACCTGCATGAGAAATTGCTGACCAAGGAAATCGAAGGGCAGATCCTCCTGGAGCTGATCGATCACTTCGCCGCCGAACACGTGCTGTCGTTTTCCTGGGGTGGCGCCGCGACCCTGGTCGCCCTGGCCCAACAGCCACGGCGCATCGAAAAAGCCGTGATCAGCTCGTTCTCGCCGGAGATCAACTCGCACATGCTCGACTACCTCGAGCGCGGGATCGATTACCTCGGCAGCCGGGACGGCGACCGGGTCGGCAACCTGGTGAACAGCACCATCGGCAAACACCTGCCGACCCTGTTCAAGCGCTTCAACTATCGGCACGTCAGCTCCCTGGCCGAGCATGAATACGGGCAGATGCACTTCCACATCAGCGACTTGCTGCACAGCGATCGCCAGTGCTTTTTCAAGGCTGCGCAGAAAATCAACGTACCGGTGCTGTTCATGAACGGCGAATGGGACGAATACACCGCCGCCGAGGGCGCCCGGTTATTCGCCAACCACGTGCAACACGCCACCTTCAGCACCCTGCAGGCCACCGGCCACTTTCTCGACATGGAACACAAAGCCGCTTGCCGAGACAGCCGCAACGCACTGCTGGGCTTCCTGAAACCGGCGCCACAGGCAAGCCGACCGCGGTACCATTACGTCCAGGACCAACATGCACTGGCCATCTGAAACAGCGTCATCGCGAGCAAGCTTCGCCCTACACCGTTAAATGCATTCCTGTAGGCGCGAGGCTTGCCCGCGAACGACCGTCACGCGGTCCCTGTTTTTGATTTATCCGGCGCTAAATGCAACGCGCACAAAGAAAAACTTCAAATCCATGCGCACATCTGGTACAAAGTCAGCCGCTCTGAGCGGGTGTCGTATAATGGCATTACTCCAGCTTCCCAAGCTGATAACGAGGGTTCGATTCCCTTCACCCGCTCCAATCGAATTTCAGTCTCACGTCGTTTTTTGACGGGGGATGCAGGTAAAGAAAAAACCGGCCTTGATGGCCGGTTTTTTTTGTGTCTGGAATTTGGTGAGTCGGGCTCATTTTTTATGAATGAATCGTCCCCATTTTCGCCCGTCCCCTCATCCATTTTTCGCTGGTCGTTGAGCTGGTGCTCCGAGGGAGATAAGCGCCTACCCTGAATTCTGTTAACGTTTTTTTCGCAAATAGCGGATTTAGTATCAAATTTTATCCAGCATTAACATTTTCACAGCAACGAAAATTATCGTTTTTTCGCATAAGATCGGTCTTCTGTTAGCGTTTTTCTTGCCTCAGTAAAGGATGTCGTTGCGCGACGTATGGATGCGGAACCGTCTTGACGTCATCAAGCAATGGTTAATGCGACAAAACACCAACAAATAGGACAGATGACCGTTAGTGTCATCTGTTCTTTTTTGCCTCAGTCGCAATGTTAAACAACCGCGAAAACGGCAGCAGCACCAAGCCATCGCCCTACACCGGATAAACCCGGCTGCTGTGCCGTGCCGCCTCTGGTAACAAGTTCCTTTTGTGAGCGGTGCAGCAGTTTTGACATAATTTGATTCATAGAAATAAAAGGCCCTCTAACCAGGACTTTTCGGCGCATTTTTTTGGGAGTTGGTGGGTGTCAAAAAGGACTACGGCAGTAAGCGAAAAAATTGAATTTGCGGTGGATGGCGTCTATTGCATATCCCTGAGGGATCGCTCGGATCGACGGGAGTTATTCCGGCAATCAGTGCAAAGCTTGATTAAAAACCCCGTGACCTTTCACGTCGTGGAAAAGAATCCTGACCCTGTGCGTGGCTGCTATGAATCGCACCAGGAGCTGGCAAGGCTTGCCCTCGAGCGCGGACTGGCCAGGGTGTTGATCTTTGAAGACGACGTAGCACCGTATGAGTTGAAGGCTGCACCTATCCGCTGGATCAACAAGTTCATGCTTACCCGCCGGTTCCAGGCGCTGCATTTGGGCTACAGCATGGGCCGAACCTGGCTGACCTGGTTCCCGTTCATCGCCCGGGGACGCGTTGTGGCACTACACGCTTACATCCTCTCGTTGGAATGAGAACAGGGTTTTGACGGGGGATGCGGGGAAACAAAACCGGTCCATTGTGGCCGGTTTTTTTGTGGATGGTAAAAACCTGAAATACACAAATGTCCTCTTTGGCATTCCTTGCCTTCTCAGCGCTTCAAGCCCTCCTAGACTACCTTCAAGCGAATGCGAGCCTAGTTTTGGTGGTTATAGTGTTGATAACAATTTTTCAGTAGGTATAGTAACCACCTAAGCACACCACAGGGAGGTGTTGTGAATAGCCGATTTTTGATAAGCCAAATCATGGCGGACGGTTGGTATCTGGTGCGGATCAAGGGTAGTCATCATCATTTCAAGCACCCTACCAAGCCTGGCCTTGTGACCGTTCCACACCCTAAAAAAGATCTGCTCAAAAAAACAGCTATCAGTATTTTGCAACAGGCACTGCTCAGATAGGCCTGTTGCGCACTGTCCGCGGAGGATTAAACGAACATGCTTTACCCTATTGCGATATCGATGGGCGACGACGAACACGCCTGGGGCGTAGAAGTACCGGATATTCCCGGCTGTTTCTCGGCCGGTGAAGATTTGGACGACGCCATGGCCATGACCCGCGAAGCCATTGAAGGTCACTTCGAGATCCTGGCCGAGGATGGCGCGCCGATTCCATCAGCCAACAAAGTCACTCTGCATGCGGCCAATCCTAAATTCGCCGGATGTACGTGGGCATTGGTGGATATAGATGTCACCAAATACCTGGGCAAAGCCCAGAAGCTCAACATTACCCTGCCCGGCTATCTACTGACCCGGATTGACGAGTATGTGTTGCATCATCCGGAAGAGAAAAGCCGCTCCGGATTTCTGGCCTCGGCTGCACTCAAGGTGTTGCAGCAGGGCTGAGAACGGGAACGGCCGATGATGATGCTGGTTAAGGTTCAGCGCTGAATAGATACCCGTGCTGGCAAATTAGACAGATGACGTTCAGCGTCACCTGTACTTTTTTGCATCAACGGGTCGCGACGATAAACAACCGCGGGAACGGCAGCAGCACCGAGCCATCGTCCAACGGCGGATAAGCCCGCTCGATGGCTGCCTGATATTGCTTGAGGAACTGCGCCCGCTCCGCTTCATCCAGCGGATCGAGAAACGGCCGCAAACCGCTGCCCTTGAACCACTCGACCACACCAGCAGCGCCGCCCGCGAGCGGGTGATGGTAAGTCGTGCGCCACACATCGACACGGGAACAGTGAGGTCGCAGCATCGAGTAGTAACCGCTGGCACTTTCCATTTCCGTCCGCTGCCCGGCGACGCCCGCCAGCTTGCCAACCCACGGTCCATCGGCTGCGACTTCGCGCATCAAGCGGTGGGAGGGTTCGTTGAGGTTATCGGGCATCTGGATCGCCAGGCTGCCACCGGGCGCCAGCTTGCTCACCAGTGCGGGCAACAAGGTCCCGTGGTCAGGCAGCCATTGCAGCACCGCGTTGGCGAAGATCACGTCGAATGGGCCGCTGTCGTTCCAGGTATCAATGTCAGCGGTATCGAATTGCACCTGCGGCAAGCGCTTGCGGGCGGCGTCGATCATGTCGGTCGAGCTGTCCAGCCCGCGCACCGTGGCGTTGGCAAAGCGCTCCACCAGCAATTCGGTCGAATTTCCGGGGCCGCAACCGATGTCGATAGCCGAGCGCACATCCGTCCCGGGAATGGCAGCCAGCAGGTCACGGGCCGGGCGGGTGCGTTCATCTTCAAAAGCGACGTATTGTCTGGCGGACCAACTCATTGCGTTCTCCTGTCGGTGCGTTCTGCAAAGAGGGTCAATAAGATACAGCGCCCCTGTCGATCTGACCTCCCCTGAAGATGTATGGGTCGATTACTGAGTGAGGTCCGCGCCGGGCCATTCAGTTCTCAATGAGCATTTTCTTATCGCAAAATTCTGGAAGTCATAACCGAAAGCACCGTTCGTCTAACTGAAGGTAAAGCGATTTTGACAGTACGACAATCGCATCTATAGTCCAATCGCGGCCGTTGGAAGGAACCCAACCCGTCACTGCAAGGCAAGGAGCAAGGCCAGCTTGTACCCCGTGATCGGGTGGGTTCCAAAGTCATGTGTTCACAACGGCCGCGAGGCAAGCAAGCGTTGTCGAGCCTGGAAAGATGCCAGGCATTCACTATGAACAAGGAGCTTTACCATGTCTCGAGTCACGGATGTACTTGTTTCCATCGACACTGAAACCATCCTGAAAAACTACCCGAACATCAGTAAGAATCCCGCCGCCCCGACGCTGATCGACGTCAACCATGTGTACATGGTGACCAATCAGAACAACGTGGTCAGTGGGCAGGCCGGTGGCGAACTCAACTTGAAGGCGCAGGTAGGCGACTTGATTCGCTGGCGTGAAACCAGCCTGTCGCAGAGCTTCGAGACGGCAGTGATTTTCTACAAGTTCGTGGGCAACGTCGGCAACGAGTTGATCTCCACACCCACGCCGCGCAAGGCTACGGCCTGCGTCGCCGTTCCCAACACCAGCAATCCTTCGGTGCCGAGCTGCCAGAAAGTCGATAACCATTACTGGTCTTCGGAAACACTATCCTGCGGTAGCGTGACCTACCACTTCCACTTCCTGATCGTAGATCGCGACTGCAAGATCGTTGGCTGCTGTTCGTGGGACCCGTTCATTACCATCCGCAACTGACGATGGACTGGCCCCTTGGCAACAAGGGGCCAGCACCGTCCGTCGCCGCCTCGACAGGAACGGGATGTCTTGCATGAATCGAAGCGGCTGCCGTCATCTGTCACCATCATGAAAGGAATCCATGATGACTTCCGAACCGAGATCCCCTTCATCCAGTACCGCGACTGCCAACAATGTATTACTGATCGTCGACGCCGAATCGCTGCTTGCACGTTATCCGCAACCCAGCATGGAGTCGCAAAGCCCGACTGTCATTGAACAAGGCCTGGTCTTTTTTATCAGTAGCGACTCAACATCAAAAAATACTGAAAATGACAGCCTTGTAACATTTGGCACCAGCAACGGAAAGAGTTTCCACATCCGCAGCAGGACCGTCAGCTTGCTGGCCGAACACAGCGTGGTGTTCTACGACATGGCGGTGGGTGAAGCCAAGGTCCTGTCTACGCCAGAGCTGGTCGTTCACGGCAGCCTGACAGTGCCCTCACCCGACCCCGCCAACCCGACCCAACCAGGCAGCCATCAGGCCGACGATCACTATTGGCAGTGCTCACAATTGGCAACTGGGGTTGAGGCGTGCGAATTGAATTTCATGCTGGTCGATAAAAATTGCGAAGTCCTGGGGTATTTCCGCTGGGCGGTTGAAGTGAAGCTGACGGACTGAATAATTTCCCGATAAAAACCGGCCTGACGGGCCGGTTTTGCGGTTTGCACATCAACTATTTATCCGGCGCGTCCTTCTCCTGCATCTGCACCGAAGACTTGGTGCCATCCGTATTGTCCTTCGTCTCGTTGTCCGAATTGTCGAAGCAGCCTTGCAAGGCGAGCAGGCAGCAGGAAAGGCACAGCGTACGGGCGAGGTTCATGGGGTTCTCCGGCGACAAAGGGCTTGATGTAGTGACCCAACCTTATCGAGAAGGTTGCTATTGATCGCATCTGACGCGATGAGCGTGAATGCTTATCGAACAGCCGATCTGGACCAATAGAAATGTAAGCAGAATTTTCATCATGCCGGCGCTGTCACAAAATCAGGCGCATCCCTATAAGGAACACGGCAATGAAATTCGCAAAAATTTCGCAGAAACTCGCTCTGAGGGCCGGTAGTCCCAAGACCTTCATGGGCGCGTTGATTCTGATTGCCCTGTGGGGCCTGAGTGGGCCGATTTTCGATTACAACGACACTTGGCAACTGATCATCAACACCTCCACCACCATCATCACGTTCCTCATGGTGTTTTTGATCCAGAACACGCAGAACCGCGATACCGACATTCTGCACCTGAAGATCGATGAATTGCTGCGGGTCAACAAGGAGGCGCGCAACGCGATGCTGGGGCTCGAATTGCTGGATCTCAAGCAATTGGAAGCCTTGCGTAAACATTATCGCGCCATGGGCGAAAATGAAGTGTTCGAACTCGAAGGCCTCGTCTCCAAGGGCAAGCACAAGCAGAAGTGGAACGAGTGCTGAGCAAAAAAAAACGGCGCCCGACCTGAGTCACGCGCCGTTTGCGTTTAACGCTGCCCCCTAGCGACTGGCTTGCAGCGCCCTGGCCATCTGCAGGTGGTTTTGCAGTTTGGGCAGGGTTTCTTCAGCGAAGGCTTTGATTTCCGGCACGTCGGTCGTCTGCGCGGCCTGCTGCAGCTGCTCGATGGCTTCCTGGGTGGTTTTCACCTGACTGGCCGCGTAGGCCTGGTCGAAGCTTGCGTCCGCTTTCACTTCCGGCATCAGGGCCTTGGCCTTGTCGACCACTTCTTCGCGCGGGGCCACTGGCAAATCCAGTTGCTTGGCAATTTTCGCCAGATGCTGGTTGGCGGTGGTGCGGTCGTTGATGACGACGATGGTGTAATCCTTGACCTCTTTGGACTCGGACAATTGGTGCGCCAGGCGACTGGCTTCGATGTCTGCCATGCCTTTGGCCGAGGCATCATTGATGAATTCGGCAGGGGACTGGGCAAAGGCACTGCTGGCACACAGGCCCAGTAACGTGGCAAAACTGGCATTGCGTAATCGGGTGGCCATCCGGCTCATGGTCGCGCCCTCCTTCTCGAAAAATTCAAGCGGGAGCTTTCGCCCCCGCCTCTCAATCAAAACTACCTCAGCGACTATTTCGATTTCTGACCGCCTTTGCGGCCCATATCGGGTTTCGCAGGGTCTTTTTCGACAGTCGTAGTGGTAGTTTTCCCACCTTTGCGACCGGCTTCAGACGCCTTCGTTCGATCGTTGGCGAAGTTTCCCGAGTTCGAGTTTCTTGAGTTAGGCATGATTCTCTACCTCTTTTGATGAGAGCAGCGAGCATAAGCCCGCATAGAATCAGAATTTCGAACACCGCAAAGGTTTAGAAAACATGGGATCGCTGCGACGAACGGTGGTGGGTTTTCAGGCATCGGGTGGCAGGTGCTGCTGGCGTTTGGCGCTGTACATCGCTTCGTCGGCATGCCTGAACAACTGACTTTCTTCGGTGCCATGCTCGGGGTAATGCGCAACGCCGATGCTCGGCTGGATGTTCACGCTGTGGCCGTCCAGGCGCAAAGGCTGGCCCAGGACCTGACGGATTTTTCCTGCCACGCTGTCGGCGTCTTGCGCAGCGTGGATGCTGTGCAGCAACACGACAAACTCATCACCGCCGATGCGCGCCACCGTGTCAGTTTCGCGCACGCAGTGCTTGAGCCGATTGGCGACCGCTTGCAGCAACATATCGCCTACCGCGTGGCCGTGGGTGTCGTTGACCTCCTTGAAGTGGTCGAGATCGATGTACAGCAATGCCATCAGGCCGCAGTCTGCCCGGGCCAGGGTCAATGAAGCTTTGAGTCGCTCACGGAGCAACTCGCGATTGGGCAACTGGGTGAGTTGATCGTACTGGGCCATGCGCTGCAGCCTGGCATGCAATTGCTTGCGTTCAATAGCCGTCGCGACCTGGGCGCACACGTACTGCAACAATTCCTTGTCCCGCTCCGTGTAGCGCTCACCACCGGGCACGCTTTTGACGATCAGCGCACCGATGGTGCCGTTTTGTGAACTCAACGGCACGCCCAACCAGCAGGGCGAGTGCTGGTTCGCGACCAGCGCCTCATACCCTTCAGGCAAATTGTCCAGTTCCGGGGTCAGCAGGATCGGCTGGCCGCTGCGAATGACCTCGGCGCACAGACGCCCGGTGATGGTTCCGGGCCGTTCGGGTTGCAGTTCATGGTCGTCGACGTGATAAGGAAAATTCAGCTGCCCGCAATGTTCGTCATACAAAGCGACGGAGAAATTCAGCGCCGGCAGCCATTCACCGATGAGCAAATGGATGCGCTGGAACAGCGCCAGCAAATCTTCCGTGGCGTGGGCGGCTTCGGAAATCGCGTACAGCGCCGCTTGCCGGGCCTCGGCCTCTTTGCGCTCGGTAATGTCGCGGGCCACGGCGATGCGCAGTTGGTCGACTTCCGACCAGCGGGCCGACCAGAGGATGTGCACCACCCGGCCATCCTTGCGCAGGTAGCGATTCTCAAAGTTGAGCTTGGGCTCGCCCCCCATGATTTCCCGAGCGGCGTCGAGGGTGCGCTGCCGATCGGCGGGATGCACCAGATCGATCATCGGCTGGCCGATCAACTCGTCGGGGGTGTAGCCGAAAATGCGCTCGCAGGCTGCGCTGACAAATACGAAGCAACCTTGTTTATCGACCGCACAGACAGCGTCCAGCAAGAGATCGAGGTAGCTCGCCTGGGGCGCGGAATTTCTGGTTGCCATGGTGCGTTGGGCGCTTCCCGACAATGCAGCAATAAAAAACCATCCCGACCGATCAGTGCCACTGACGCGTCCGTGCCATCAGCCTCACGCCTTGTTCGGCACCAGCCCTGGCAATGCATGCACCAGGGCGTTGATGGCGAAACCGATGAACATCACCCCGCACAGCCGGGTGATCGCCAGTTCATGCCGTTGATACAGGCTGCGCACCCGCCGTGCACCGACGATGCCAATGAGGATAGCGTAGGCCATGAGGCCACCGACGAAGCTCAGGACAATCAACCACGGCAACATTGACCACTGCAGCAGCTCTGCGCGACTGGAAAGCAGCGCGGTGAAGGTTGCGACCGCCACCGGATAAGCCTTCGGATTGGTCAGGCCAAACAGAATGCCGTGCCAGAACGGCTGCCGCGCCGGGCCTTGAGGCGCTTCGACACTGCTGCGACGCGCGCGAACCGCGCGCAGACCGAGCCAGAACAGATAGAGCCCACTGATCACGCCCAGCACATTGAAGGCTGTACTGCCAATTTCCCGCGCCCCGACAATCGCGATCAACGCGGTGCTGCACCAGACCACATCCCCCAGCAAATGCCCGCAGAGAAACCCGGCCCCAGCCCGCCGGCCATGCGCCGCACCGATGCCAAACACCGCCAGCACCCCCGGCCCCGGCGTGATGCCGTAGATAAAGCCCGAGGCGAGAACGGCCATGAGTAGCGAGGGGGTCATTGGAAGTCCTTGTTGAGCCTGTGTGAATGCACGCAAGTCTATCGCAGGTCCCCGAAGATCGACTGGCTGATTGTCGAAGAACTTCATCCGTTGACATCACGCCGCAGCAACGCCACTCAAGTGTTCAATCCGCCCCTTCAACCAATTCAACGCCTGATCCCCACCCCGCCGTTTATGCCATACCAGCACAAAGGTGAACGACGGAATATCAAACGGCGGCGGAACAACGATCAACGTCCGCTCATCGGTATCGCGTAAACCTCGGGAAGCGACAGTAAGAATCAGGTCGGTACCGCTGATGAATGTCGGGGCGACGCTCCAGTGTGGCAGGCTGATTGCCACTCTGCGGCGTTCGCGCAGGGCTGTCAGGGCCCGCTCGATTTCCGGGGTGCCGCTGCCGCGCATTTCCAGCAGAACGTGCGGACGGGCGAGGTAGGTTGGCAGGTCGAGGGCTCCATTCGCTGGCAGGCTGTTACGGTCTATAAGGCAGGCGTAGTGCTCGTCGAACAAAGGTGTACTGCGCAACTCGTTCGGCATCTCCGGAAACACCCCCGCCGCCAGGTCGATGTCGCCGTTGAGCACCGCGTCGAGCATGCCTTCGCGACTGGCGTGGCTGATTTGCAGATCGATGCCCGGTGCTTCCCGGCGCAACGTGCGGATCAATCCGGGCAGGACGATGGCGGCGCCGTAGTCGGACATGGCCAGGCGAAACCTGCGCTTGGCGGTGGCCGGGTCGAAGATGTTCGGCGCCAGCAACGATTGCACCTGGGTCAGGGCTTCGGCCAATGGCGCCATCAATTCGAGCGCGCGTGGGGTTGGCACGAGGCTGGCGCCCGTTCGCACCAGCAAAGGATCGCCCAGCAGATCGCGCAACCGTGCCAGGGCATGACTGACCGCAGGCTGACTCAAGTGCAGGCGCTTGGCCGCGCGGGTCACCTGTTGCTCGCTGAGCAAAGCGTCGAGGATCACCAGCAAATTCAGGTCGACGCGCCTTAGATCATTCATCTGATGCATGTTCTGGATAGCAATTTGGAATTTCAATCTGCGCGACGAATACCCTAGAGTCCAGCAAAACCTGTCGGAGAATGATCATGAGTACGTTGCAGTGGGCTGGCCTGTTGCTGCTGGCCATTATTGCCGGGGCGGTAGTGCCGTTTCAGAGCGCGATCAACGCCAATCTCACGCGGGGACTGGGTCATCCGTTGTGGGCGACGTTGGCGTCGTTACTGGTGAGTATTGTGGTGTTGCTGCCGATCATGCTGGCGATGCGCTTGCCGCTGCCGTCACTGGATTTCATCGCCAGGGCACCGCTGTGGATGTGGGCTGGCGGGGCGTTTGGGGTGTGTTTCATTTCGTTGGCGCTGATGCTGCTGCCCAAGCTTGGGGCGTCTGGGTTTATTGCTCTGGCGTTGGCGGGGCAAGTCGTGGCCTCGCTGGTGCTGGATCACTTCGGGTGGTTTGGATTGGTTGAGCGGCAAATGACCTTACCGCGGGTGTTTGGGGCGGTTTTGTTGGTAGCAGGCGTGGCGTTGATTCAGTTCAGCACTTCGCCGGCCAAAGCGATCATTGCAACCTCTTGACGATCAAAAGATCGCAGGCTGCGCCAGCTCCTACGGGGATGCGTGGTCCCTGCAGGCGCTGGGGTAGCCGGCGATCCTTTAAAACTTGTCGAGCGTGCGCAGCTTCTGCGGCAACCCCCACAACAGCAGCGCAACGGCGATCAGCGCGCAGACGCCGATGACGTACAGGGCCGGGGTGGTGCTGCCGGTCAGGTCTTTGATGCGCCCTACCATGACCGGGCTGACGATGCCGCCAAACTGACCGAGGGTATTGATCACCGCGATCCCGCCCGCAGCGCCGGCGCCGGCGCCGGCCAGCAGTTTCGGCGGCAGGGTCCAGAAGCTCGGGATGGAGGCGATGATCCCGGCACCGAGCAAGCCCAGCGCGACAATCAGGAAGGTCGTATGGTTGGCAAAGATCCCCGCACAGAAGAACCCTGCCGCGCCCACCGCGACCAGTCCGGCGACGAACTTGCGTCGCTCGCCCGTCGAGTCGGACAACCGCCCGATCACCACCATGCTGATGGCGCCACAGATGTAAGGGATGGCGGTCAGCAACCCGATCATCACCGGGCTCTCGGTGCCAGCACTGCGGATCAGTTGCGGTGCCCAGAAATTCAAGCCGTAGGACGCCACCTGAATCAGGAAGTAGATCAGCCCCAGCGTCAGGAAACCCGGGATCCGCAGTGCGGCGAGTAACGAGCCGCCGGTCTTGTGCGGCTCATGGTGCGCGATGCGGCTGGCCAGCAGGGTCTTCTCCGACGGTGTCAGCCAATGGGCATCTTCGATGCGGTCCTTGAGCAGCGTCAGCACCAGCAAACCGAGGCCGATGCAAGGCACGCCACCGAGCAGAAACAGCCAGTGCCAGCCGCGCATATCCATAAAGCCGTCGAGGTGTTGCAGCACCAGCCCGGAGAACGGTGCACCCACCAGGCCGGCAAATGCCGACGACAGAAACAGCATCGAGGTGATACGCCCACGATAGTGCTGCGGGAACCAGAGCGTCAGGTAATACAGCACGCCTGGCGCAAACCCGGCCTCCATCGCGCCGATCACAAAGCGCAGTGCATAGAACTGCCATTCGCTGTTGACGAAGACCATGGCCGCGGTGGCCAGGCCCCAGGACATCATGATCCGCGCGATCCAGCGTCGTGCGCCGACCTTGTAGAGCATCATGTTGCTTGGCACTTCGAAGATCACATACCCCACCACGAACAAACCGGCGCCAAGGCCGTAGGCGGTGTCGCTCAGGCTCAGGTCGGTCTGTAGCTGGAACTTGGCGAAGCTGATGTTGATGCGATCGAAAAACGCGAACAGGTAGCAGACCATGATCAGCGGCATCAGGCGCCAGGCGACTTTGCTGACCAGGGCTTTTTCTTCGTCGTGGCTAACGGACGGGCTCGCGCCCGCATCCAGTACATTAAGGCTCATGGTGGTTCTCCAGGCGGACTTCCCGTGGGTGTCCGATTGTTTTTGTTGTCTGGTTGAGATCTGCTTTTTGTAGGAGCTGCGGTGCGGCGATCCGACTTGCCAGCGAAGGGGCCAGCACATTCAATATCGATGGCGACTGACCTACCGCTTCGCCGGCAAGCCGGCTCCTACAGGGGGTTCGTGCAGGGGTCAGGAGGGAGTTGTGTGCAGGTCGCAATTGCGTCCGGCCTTGGCCAGCTGACCGGGCACTTCATGGCCCAGCAGCGCTGGCAATCCTCGGGACAACTTCAGCAATAGCGGCAGATCAATGCCGGTATGAATGCCGATTTCATCGCACAGGTTGACCAGGTCTTCGGTGCAGATATTGCCCGAGGCTCCCGGTGCAAACGGGCAACCACCGAGACCACCCAGTGCCGCATCGAAGCGTCGGGCACCGGCCTCATAGGCGGCCAGCACGTTGCACAGGCCAAGGCCGCGGGTGTTGTGGAAATGCAGGGTCAGATCCGCTGGCGAAACCCGTTGCAATACCCGTCGCACCAGCCGATCGACCTGCCGCGGATTGGCCATGCCGGTGGTGTCGGCCAGGGTAATGCCCTGGATGCCGAGTTCCTGATAAGCCTCGACGATCTGCAGTACGCGGGCCTCATCGATCTTGCCTTCGAACGGGCAGCCGAAGGTGGTGGCGATGCTGCCATTGAGCCGCACCTTCGTGCCGCCCACGTATTGCACGATCTCGCCGAACGCCGCCAATGAGGCTTCGCAACGCATGCGCATGTTCGCCAGGTTATGAGTCTGGCTGGCGGACATCACCAGGTTCAGCTCATCGGCCCCTGTCGCCAGCGCCCGTTGCGCGCCTTTGAGGTTGGGGATCAACGCGACGTAGATCACCCCCGGTTGCCGGGCGATACCCTTGAACACCAGCTCACCATCGCGCAGCGCCGGAATCGCCTTGGGCGAGACGAACGAACCCGCCTCGATGCGGCTGAAACCGGCCCGTGACAGCTGATCGATCAGCGCAATCTTGTCGACGGTTTCAACCCAGGTCGGCTCGATTTGCAAGCCGTCGCGTGGGGAGACTTCCTGAACGATCAGGGCCTCGGAAAAATCAGTGATCATTGCACCACCCCTTCAGTTTTCAGGCGCTCGATATCCGATGCCGTCAGGCCCAGGCCGGCGAGAATGCCGTCGGTGTGCTGTCCCAGACTCGGTCCGGACCAGTTCACGCCGCCGGGGGTTTCCGACATTTTCGGCACGATTCCCGGCATCTTCACCCGGGTACCGCCAGGCAGCTCGGCACTGAGCAGCATGTCCCGCGCCTGGTAATGCGGATCGGCGACGATGTCGGCCACCGAGTAGATGCGCCCGGCCGGAACCTCTGTGGCTTCCAGGGCCGACAGGACTTCGTCGATCGGCAGACTGCTGGTCCAGTGGGTGATGGCGGCATCGAGCAGGTTGCTTTTGGCGGCACGACCGTCGTTATGGGCGAACTCCGGCGCTTCGGCCAGGTCATTGCGACCGATGACATGCATCAGGCGCTTGTAGATCGGGTCGCTGTTGCCGGCGATCACCACGTAGGCGCCATCGGCCGTCAGGTAAGTGTTGGAGGGCGCGATGCCCGGCAAAGCCCCGCCGCTGCGCTCACGCACATGACCGAGCATGTCGTATTCCGGCACCAGGCTTTCCATGACGTTGAACACGCTTTCGGCCAGCGACACATCAACCACTTGTCCGCCGCCCTGCCCGGTCTTGACCCGCAGCAGCGACATCAAGGCACCGATCACCGCGTGCAGCGATGCCAGGGAATCGCCGAGACTGACACCGACCCGGGCCGGTGGTGAACCGGGGGTGCCGGTGGTGTAGCGAATCCCGCCCATGGCCTCGCCGATCGCACCGAACCCCGGGCGATCGCGGTACGGGCCGGTCTGGCCGTAACCGGAAATCCGCACCAGGGTCAGGTTGGGATTGAGGGCATGCAATACATCCCAGCCCAGGCCGAGTTTTTCCAGGGCGCCGGGACGCAGGTTTTCGATCAGCACGTCGGCACTGGTCGCCAGTTGCTTGACCAGTTCGATGCCTTCGGCGGATTTCAGGTTCAGCGCCAGCGACTTCTTGTTGCGCGATTGCAGGTACCACCACAGCGAGGTGCCTTCGTGCAGCTTGCGCCATTTGCGCAGGGGATCGCCCTGGCCCATGGCTTCGATCTTGATCACCTCGGCGCCGAACTCGGCGAGCATGCGGGCGGCGAACGGCGCGGCGATCAGCGTGCCGATCTCGATCACCTTGATTGCACTTAAGGGGGCAGTCATCGCGGGGTACCTCTTGTTGTTCTTGGAATATGAGCCAAGGCTAGAGGACCTAGGGGTGATGAATCCAACCCTCAATGGGCAACGGGCGTTCGCGAAACGCGAATGGTCGGTAGAAGAATCGCCGTGTCCTTAAGTCCGCCATCGCGGGCAAGCCCGCTCCCACAGTGATCTGCGGCGTTCACAAATCCCCTGTGGGAGCGGGCTTGCCCGCGATGAGGCCAGCAAATTCAATCGAGAATGATCAGACCTGGTCGCGCAAATGCTCAAACAACATCCGACTCACCGGCGACAACGACGCTTCATCGCGCACCACCAGGATCAACGCTCGATCCGACCAGTCATCCGTCAACGGCACCGCGTGCAACCCCAACGCCCGGCCAAACAGTTCGTAAGCCTTGTGCGGCAGAATGCCGATGCCCATATTGGCCTGGACCATCCGGCACATGGCGTCAAACCCCGGCACATGAATCCGCAGCCGCAGCACTTTGCCGGCCTTGCGCGCTGCGGCATGGGTGCGCATGTTGATCGAACTGGCGGCGTGCAGCCCGACGTAATCGCTGTCCAGGGTGTCGGCAAACGCCAGGGCGGAGCGGCTCGCCAACGGATGATCAGGCAGCATCAGCACCACCAGCTTGTCCTGTCGATACAGCACGCTATGCAGGCCTTTGACGTCGCTGTCACTGGAGCAGATCCCCAGGTCGGCCACACCATCGAGCACCCCCTGAATCACCCCGGCACTGGGGCGCTCCTCAAGGTCGGTCTTGACCTGGGGATGCCGCTCGGAAAAATCCCGCAGCTCCTCCGGCAGAAACTGGATGATCGCCGACAGGTTGGCCAACATCCGCACATAGCCGCGAATCCCATGGCTGTGTTCGCCCAGCTCAAGCCCCATTTTCTCGACGTTGAACAGCATCTGCCGCGCATGGTGCAACAGGGTTTCGCCGGCCGGCGTCAGGGTCATGCCCTTGGCCTGGCGCACGAACAGGCTGATGCCCAGCGCCTCCTCCAGCTCCATCAACCGCTTGCTGGCCGCCGACACCGCAATCGCCTCGCGGGTCGCGGCACGGGTCAACGTACCTTCTTCGTGGACGGCGACAAACAGCTGGAGAGTGATCAGGTCGAGACGGCGGATCAGGCTTTTTTGCAGCATGAGAGAGCTCGATATCTTGTTCGACTGAGCCGGCAGGGACTCCGTTCGTCACGACGGTGAACGCTGTCGCGACGAGCCGGAGTCGCGTCCCTTGACCCGAGGGACATCGGCGGTGTGGTCGGATGGGTTACTGCGGGGATACGTGCGGTCGAGCGGTCATGTCGATGCCGAGGGCTCGCATAACGGCCAACATGGTTTTGAGCGTGGGATTCCCTTCTTCGCTGAAGGAGCGATAAAGCTGCTCACGGGAAAGGCCTGTTTCGCGGGCCAGCTCGGTCATGCCTTTGGCGCGGGCAACAACCCCCATTGCCTTAGCAATGTATTCAGCATTACCCGTCTCAAACGCATCCGCCATGAAGATGGCGATGGCTTCAGGGCCGTCCAGGGCTGCTGCTGGGTCGTAGTCGTAAATTTTTTCGCTCATTCTGACCTCCACTCGCTGGCGAGTTTTTTAGCCGCTTCAATATCACGACTTTGGCTGTTTTTGTCGCCGCCGCACAACAGTAAAACGAACTCATCACCTCGCTGCTGAAAATATACGCGGTAGCCGGGGCCGTAGTGAATCCGTAACTCGCTGACGCCCTGCCCTACCGCTGACACATCACCCAACAAACCGTTTGCTAACCGAAAGATCCGCGCGGCGATTGCGGCTTTGGCTCGCTGGTCTTTGAGTTTGCGCTCCCACGTCATGTAGGTCGCCGTTTGTTTGATTGTCTTCATAGGGGCAATTGTAGTTTAAAAACTACATAACGCCTAGTATGAACGAGTGGAAATAGGCTCAATGAGCCTGATGCTTCCATTTCTCTATCGCATAGTCGGAAGCCTGGTGTTTGACGGCCGCCGACACCGCAATCGCCTCGCGAGTCGCGGCACGAGTCAACGTGCCTTCTTCATGGACGGCGACAAACAGCTGGAGAGTGATCAGGTCGAGACGGCGGATCAGGCTTTTTGCAGCATGGAGGGCTCGATGGCTTCGGTTCGACGCCGATCATGACTGGGAAACAGCTGAAGCCGGAAAAGTCGCAGGACTAAATGTCGATATCAGAAATACCAATCGAATGGTTGACCAATACGGGCGTGAGTTTCATCACTTTTGCACCACATCTTACCTTGGCCTGGATCACCATCCCGATCTGCTCCACGGCGCCATCACCACGTTGTGGGAAACCGGTACCCTTCGCGTCGCCAACTCAAAGAATCGCTGCAAACTGGCGAGTCTGGAACAGTACGAAACTGAGCTGTCCGAGTTATTCGGCACCAACTGCATCAGCACGTTGTCATGCAGTGCAGCGAGTGCTGGAGTGCTGCCACTGCTGGCAAGCGGCGTGTTCACCGAAAACCGCCCGCCAGTGATGGTGTTCGACCGGTTGGCGCATTACTCGATGAATCACATCAAAGCCGCCTGTGCGGACGAAACCAAGGTCGTGACAAGTCCGCATAACGATATGGATTTTCTTGAAAAACAGTGCCAGCAAGAGACCAGGGTCGCGTATGTTGCCGACGGCGCTTACAGCATGGGCGGAGTTGCCGATCTGGACAGTCTTTTGTACCTGAAAGACCGCTACGGACTGTTTCTGTATCTGGATGACTCTCACGCGCTTTCCGCCGTTGGCACTTTCGGCGCAGGCCTCGTACGACCCAGGATGCATGCCCTTGAGGATCATTGCCTGATCGTCGCGTCCTTGGCCAAGTCGTTTGGCGCCAGCGGCGATTCGACTGATTCACTGCGGTGAAGCGGCGCTGGCCAACTGCATCGCCGTCGAACTGGCCAACCTCGGATTTTTCACTTCGGCAGTCTTTTTTCCGGTGGTGGCACAAGGTAACGCCGCCATCAGAATCACTTTACGTGACGATATGGATCCGTCGCTTATCTGCCACTTCTGTGAACTCGTCATCAAGCTTTTACACACACGCGCCGGGAGCGTCATCGACTGAAATCCAGGGAAGACTCCATGAATAGCAGCACCACCCTCCTCGTCACCTGCTGCACAGTTTTTCTCGCTCAATTGGGCATGAGCATTTATCTGCCCGCGCTGCCGGAGATGGCTCGAAGTCTCGGCGCCGATGCCTCGCAGCTTTCATGGGGACTGGCGGTGTACCTGATCGGCATGGCCCTGCCGATGCTGTTCTGGGGCAGCCTGGGCCAGCGCATTGGCCGAAAACCCGTGTTGCTCGCCGCACTCGGCATCTATGGAGCGGGCAATCTGGCGCTTCCACTGAGCCAGTCGCTTGAATCGTTCCTGGTGTTGCGACTGATTCAGGGGATCGGCGCCAGCGGGATTTCGGTGATGGCGCGGGTGCTGATCCGCGACAGTTTCCGCGGTGACCTGCTGGCCAAAGCGTTGTCCTGGATTTCTATTTCCTTCGTGGTGGCGTTGGGGATCGGTCAATACCTGGGGTCGATCATTCAAGTTGCGCTGGGCTGGTCAGCGATTTTCTACCTGTTGGGTGGTGCTAGCCTGTTGATGGCGGGGGTTGTAGTGCGAGTTACTTTCCCGATACTGACCGAGGACAACGTTCGATCGTCCGCCTGGCCTAGCTACTGGCGCATTCTGTGTGATCGAGCCTTTCTGTTGCCGGCCCTCGCCGGCGGTCTCGGCTACGGAGTGATCATCGCGTTCAACACGGCAGCGCCGCTGATTCTGCAAGGACCGTTCAATTGGTCGGCCGTCGAGTACGGGTTGTTGGGCTGGCCCATCAGTGCGGCGTATTTTCTGGGGGCGCTGGGGGTCAATGCCTTTGTGCTTCGTACCGGTCAACGCAGGCTGATGACAGCTGGCGCAGGGCTGGTGCTGGCTGGCAGCGCAGCGATGTTGCTGGGGAGCATTGCGGGCACTTCAGTGGCCTTGCTGTTCTGGCTGCCGTATTGCCTTGCCGTATTCGGCCAGTCGTTGAATTACCCGATCAGCCTGTCGCTGGCCAACGCCGGTTCGCCGGTCGGCGGCGCTTATGCGATGGCGTTGAGCGGTTTCATTCACCAACTGATGGCTGCCGCCATCGGCGGAATCGCCAGCCTGATCGCCAGTCCGCAGGCCTGGCCACTGTCGCTGTTATGCACCTTGCTCGCGGTGGGCGCGATGTTCTGCGTGATGCTCGCGCCCAGGGGTAAATCCATTTAGAACGCGCTGCGGAAAATCTCCTCGATCTGCCGCTGATCCGCCACCCGAGGATTGGTCAGGCCACAGGCATCTTTCAAGGCATTGGCGGCAAGGAGCGGGATGTCGTTGAGTTTGGCACCGAGTTCACGCAAACCGGCGGGAATCTCCACGTCCCTGGACAGGCTGCGGATTGCCGCGATGGCTGCTTGAGCACCCTTTTCCGGGCTGAATCCATGGGTGTCGGCGCCCATTGCCACGGCAACATCGGCCAGGCGATCGGCGCACACCTGCGCGTTGAAGCTTTGCACATGAGGCAGCAGCACGGCGTTGCACACACCATGAGGCAAGTCGTAGAACCCGCCCAGCTGATGAGCCATGGCGTGGACGTAACCCAGGGAAGCATTGTTGAACGCCATGCCGGCGAGGAACTGTGCATACGCCATGTTTTCCCGTGCCACCAGGTCGCTGCCGTCGCGTACGGCCAGGCGCAGGTTGTTGCTGATCAAGGTGATGGCCTTGAGTGCGCAGGCATCGGTGATCGGGTTGGCGGCGGTGGAGACGTAGGCTTCGATCGCATGGGTCAGCGCGTCCATGCCGGTGGCCGCGGTCAGGCCTTTGGGCATGGCGACCATCAGTGCTGGGTCGTTGACCGACAGCAGTGGCGTGACGTTGCGGTCGACGATGGCCATTTTCACGTGCCGGGATTCGTCGGTGATGATGCAGAAGCGGGTCATTTCGCTGGCGGTGCCGGCGGTGGTGTTGATGGCGATCAGCGGCAGTTGCGGTTGGGTGGACTGATCGACGCCTTCATAGTCGCGGATCTGCCCGCCGTTGGTCGCGCACAAGGCGATGCCTTTGGCGCAGTCATGGGGCGAGCCGCCACCGAGGGACACCACGAAATCACAGCGGCTTTCCTTGAGCAGTCCGAGGCCCAGCTCGACGTTGGCGATGCTCGGGTTCGGCTTGGCGCCGTCAAAGATCACCGAATCGATGTCCTGCATCGCCAGTTTCCCGGCAATCATCTTCGCCACGCCGGCCTTGGCCAGCCCGGTGTCGGTGACGATCAAAGCCTTGCGAAAGCCGTACTTGCCGATGGCATCCATGGCTTCGTCGAGGCAACCGATGCCCATGATGTTCACGGCGGGAATGAAAAACGTGCTGCTCATGAGCGACTCTCCTGGATCGGGGCCGTCTCGGCGGTGCCGATCCAGCGGGGACCCACAGGATCGACCCATCGCTCACGCAGCAACTTGATCTGGCTCAAGTCCCGGTCGTGATAAAGTCGCCGCCCATCAGACTTTTTGCTTTGAGACTTTGACCGCAATGACCGATTTCCAGGATGTTGATGCCCAACTTGAAGACTGGAACGCCTTGCGCGCCACCGCCTCGTTCAGTGGCCTGCTGGTGGGCAATGGCGCAAGCCGCGCGGTGTGGGACGACTTCGGCTACGACTCGCTGTTCGAAAACGCCCGCACCGTCGAAGAAAAACCCCTGAGCCAGTCCGAGCTGAGCGTGTTTGACGCCCTGCAGACGCGCAGCTTCGAACAGGTCCTCAGCGCGCTGAAAACCACCAGTCGGGTCAACAAGGCCCTGGCCGTGAGCTCCGCCGCACCGCGCAATCGTTACTACGCGATCAAGGAAGCGCTGATCAACAGCGTGCACGCGGTGCATATCCCATGGCGACTGGTGGTGCCTTCAACCCTGGCGACGATCAATCAGGAACTGGGCCGCTATCGGACTGTGTTCACCACCAACTACGACTTGCTCAACTACTGGTCGATCCAGCACCAGCCAGAGGCGATCACCGACCTGTTCCAGGGTGCGGAACCAGGCTTCGACCTGAGCGCCACGGCGACTGATAAAACCCGCCTGCTGTACCTGCACGGTGGCCTGCATCTGGTGCGCAACCAGGACGGCACGGCACGCAAGCTGATGTCGACCGAGGGTACCTTGCTCGGCAAGTTCGCCATCAACAACACGATCAAGACGCTCGATGACGTGCCGCTGTTCGTCAACGAAGGTCCGGCGCAGGACAAGCTCAAGACCATCCGCAGCTCGGATTATCTGTCGTTCTGCTATGACCAGTTACTGGGGCATGGCGATGGGTTATGCATCTTTGGTCATGCCTTGGGCGAGCAGGACAGCCATATCATCCATGCGTTGCGCCAGGCGAAACCGACGGTAGTGGCGATCTCGATCTATCCGCGCAGCAAGGCGTTCATCCAGCATCAGAAGCGGCATTACGCCAAGATGTTTGAGGGGACGGGGGTTGAGTTGCGGTTTTTTGATTCCAAGACGCATGCCTTGGGGAGCCCGAAGCTGACTGTACCGGTTGAAGTTTAGCGGCGCGTCGGCTGACGCCATCGCGGGCAAGCCCGCTCCCACAGGGTTGAGGTGTCCACACAATATGTGAGCACTGCTAATCCTTGTGGGAGCGGGCTTGCCCGCGATGGCGTCAGTCCAGTCGACTCAATCCTCAGCGCTATGCACCACCACCAGCAACTGCGCCTGAACCTCGCCCACTGACCGAATCCGGTGCGGCTTCTGTGCATTGAAATGCAGCGCATCCCCGCGATCGAGCAGCACCCGCTCGTTCATGAAGTCCACTTCCACCTGCCCTTCGTGGACGAACAGAAACTCTTCCCCAAGGTGTTCCTTGAAGGATTTGTCGGCGAACTCGATCGGCGGGTAAATCATGAACGGCAGCAGGCTGCGGTCGCTGACCTGATGGGCCAGCACCGCGTAACCGGGGCTTTGGTCATTGGCCCCCAGGGATTGGCGTTCGGCACTGCGCACCAGGCTGTAGCTGTCGAGGCTGACGTGGTCTTCGGCGAACAATTCCTCGACCTTCACGTTCAGCGCCTTGGCCAGTTTCAGCGCGGCCGCGATCGACGGGGTATTCAGCCCGCGCTCGACTTTCGACAGATAACTCTTGGTCATACCCGACTTTTCAGCCAGGGCTTCCAGGGTCACGCCAAGTTTTTTTCTAAGTAATTTCAAACGGATAGACATATGGAGCGATTTATCCAGTCAGAAGGCGACGATGTGTCCTTGTCAATGACACCTTGTGTCATATAGTCTCGTTTGTGTCATTTACATTCATACGAGTGAACGGCAAACCCGACGTCCATTGAACCACCCAAAGGACACCGATATGACCAAGACCTTAGCACTACCCAAAGAGCAACTGGTCAAGCATGCGCTGACACAGATGCAAAATACCCTGGCGGATAATACGTGGACCGACCGGCAAAAGCTGGCCCTGACCTGCCGTATTCTGTTCGAGAATGGCCACGACTCCGGCCTGGCCGGGCAAATCACTGCCCGCGGCCCGCAGCCGGGCACCTATTACACTCAGCAACTGGGCCTGGGTTTCGACGAGATCAGCGCCAGCAATCTGCTGCTGGTCAACGAAGACCTGGAAGTGCTTGAAGGCCATGGCATGCCCAACCCGGCCAACCGTTTCCACAGCTGGGTATACCGCGCCCGGCCGGATGTGAACTGCATCATTCACACGCACCCGACCCACATCGCGGCGCTGTCGATGCTCGAAGTGCCGCTGCAGGTTTCGCACATGGACCTCTGCCCGCTCTACGACGATTGCGCATTTCTCGAAGGCTGGCCAGGTGTGCCGGTGGGCAATGAAGAAGGTGAACTGATTGCCGGGGCGCTGGGCGACAAGCGGGCGATCCTGCTTTCGCACCATGGCCAATTGTCCACGGGTACGACTATCGAAGAGGCTTGTGTCATCGCGCAATTGATCGAGCGCGCCGCCAGGCTGCAACTGTTGGCGATGAGCGCCGGGACCATCAAGCCGATCCTGCCGGAGCTGGGCCGTGAAGCCCATGACTGGATTTCCAGACCCAAACGCCACGCCGCCGCCTTTAACTACTACGCTCGGCAGAACCTGCGCCAACACGCCGATTGCCTGAACTGAACCCACACATTTTCAAGAGGAGAGTCGCCATGTCGACCCCAAGCATTCACGGCATCATCGGCTACACCATCACCCCGTTCACCGCCAATGGCGAAGGCATCGATCTTGACGCGCTCGGGCGCTCCATCGACCGCCTGATCGACGGCGGTGTCCACTCGATTGCACCGCTCGGCAGCACCGGCGAAGGCGCTTACCTGAGCGACGCGGAGTGGGATCAGGTCAGCGAATTCAGTATCAAGCATGTGGCCAAACGGGTACCGACCATTGTCAGCGTGTCCGACCTGACCACCGCCAAAGCGGTGCGCCGAGCGCGTTTTGCCGAGGCCCACGGCGCCGACGTGGTGATGGTACTGCCGACGTCCTACTGGAAGCTCAGCGAAGCGGAAATCCTCGCTCACTACCGCGCCATCGGTGAGAGCATCAGTATGCCGATCATGCTCTACAACAACCCGGCTACCAGCGGCACCGACATGTCGGTGGACCTGATCCTGCGCATCGTCAAGTCCGTGGACAACGTGACCATGGTCAAGGAGAGCACCGGCGACATCCAGCGCATGCACCAACTGCAACGGCTGGGCGAAGGCCAGGTGCCGTTCTACAACGGCTGCAATCCGCTGGCGCTGGAAGCCTTTGCCGCTGGCGCGAAAGGCTGGTGCACAGCAGCGCCGAACCTGATCCCGCAGCTCAATCTTGATTTGTATGAAGCGGTGTTGGCCAATGATCTGGGCAAGGCGCGCGAACTGTTCTATCGCCAGCTGCCGCTGCTGGACTTCATCCTCAAGGGTGGCTTGCCGGCGACTATCAAGGCCGGTCTGCGCGCGACCGGACTGGAAGTGGGCGATCCCCGGTTGCCGGTGTTTGCGTTGAGTGAAGCTGGTTGCAGTCAGCTGCGGGGGTTGTTAACCACCTTGCGCTGATCTGTAGGCGCTGGCTTGCCAGCGAAGAGGCCGTCAGATCCAACATTAATGTCGCCTGATACGCCGCCTTCGCTGCGGTGCGGCGATCCGACAAGCCAGCTCCTACAGGGGATGTGGTTAGAGCACCGGCAGGGTCTTGTCCTTGATCACTTTGGTCGGGCCGTTGGCCTTCACGCTGGCGATGCCTTTGTCTATCGCGGCATCGGAGGAGTAAGCCTCACTGCTGCCAATGATCTCGTGATTGCCGGCCTTGAGGTTGAAGTAAGGATGGCCATCCTTGGTGGTTTTTTTCTCGTAGCGTTCATCCAGCGGGCTGTTGGACTGAACCGATGCGATGCCTTTGTCGGCAGCGGCGCGGGTGGTGTACAGCTCGCTGGTCAGAATGGTTTCGGCATTGGCGGCCTTCAGTACAAACCTGAACTGGCCACTGCTGCTTTTGCTCATTTCGTACCATCCGGACATGCTCGTTCTCCTTGGCGATTGAGAGGTTGTGCGCTTCAGAGTAAAGACCAGGCCAGGATTTTTGTCGCCTGTACCGCAAAACCACCCTACTTCACCCCCGCCCGCACCACCGACAACTCCGGCGCCTGCACCCGTCGCTGGCTCAGGTATCGCGTACAACTCACCCGCAAAAACGAAGCGAAATTGACCACCTCACCGCGATAATCCATCACCTCTTCATACAGCTTGGCGATTAACTGATTGGTGGTCATGCCATCGACCTCGGCGATTTCGCTGAGGATGTCCCAGAACTGATTCTCCAGGCGCAAGGTGGTGACTACCCCGCAGATACGCAGCGAGCGCGAGCGCGATTCGTAGAGAATCGGATCGGCTTTGACGTAGAGCTCGCACATGCACAGGTCCCTCGTTACAGCGTTATTTTGGTGCCCAGCAATCCGAGGAAACCGGCCAGCCAGCTCGGATGGGCCGGCCAGGCCGGGGCAGTGGCCAGATTGCCTTGGACGTGACCCTCCGTCACCGGGATATCGATGAACGTACCACCGGCCAGGCGCACTTCCGGGGCACACGCCGGGTAGGCGCTGCACTCGCGACCTTCCAGAATGCCCGCCGCCGCCAGCAATTGCGCGCCATGACACACGGCCGCGATCGGTTTGCCGGCCTTGTCGAACGCTCGCACCAGCTCCAGGACTTTTTCGTTCAGGCGCAGGTACTCCGGCGCACGACCGCCCGGCACCAGCAGCGCGTCGTAGTCCGATTCGGCAACCTTGGCAAAATCGAAGTTCAGGGCAAACAGGTGGCCGGGTTTTTCACTGTAGGTCTGGTCGCCTTCGAAGTCATGGATCGCCGTGCGCACGGTCTGGCCCGCGGTTTTGTCCGGGCAAACGGCGTGCACCGTGTGGCCGACCATCAGCAGTGCCTGGAAGGGCACCATCACTTCGTAGTCTTCGACGTAATCGCCGACCAGCATCAGGATTTTCTTGGCAGCCATGGGGAGACTCCTCTGGGTTATGTGGGCCTGCAGGAGTATTCAAGGTAGTCCTTTATCTGTATGGCAGGTAATACCCGACTACTACGTCGATCACCTGTAGGAGCTGCCGAAGGCTGCGATCTTTTGACGTTGATCTTGATCTTGGGATAGACGAATTGGTTGGTGGTGCGGCTGATAAAAAGATCGCAGCCTTCGGCAGCTCCTACGTTGGGGGCATCACCACCAACTGTACGCCTAACTCTGTGCCTAGCTGTAACAGCGCAGACACCATGGTTTATGGCTAGATGAAGGCCTTCCCGCCACCCTGAATTCCGGTTGCCATCATGTCCTCGCGCGAAAATACCGGCATGGCCCTCGGCCTGCTCGGCGTTGTGATCTTCAGCCTTACCCTGCCCTTCACACGGATCGTCGTGCAGGAACTCCATCCGTTGCTCAACGGCCTGGGTCGTGCACTGTTCGCAGCGGTCCCGGCGGCGATGCTGTTGCTGTGGCGCCGGGAACAATGGCCAACGTGGAAACAGGTCAAAGGCCTGAGCCTGGTGATTGCCGGGGTGATCCTCGGCTTCCCGGTACTCTCGGCCTGGGCCATGCAAACCTTGCCGGCGTCCCACGGTGCGCTGGTCAACGGCCTGCAACCGCTGTGCGTGGCGCTGTATGCCGCCTGGTTGTCCCATGAACGACCGTCGAAAGCCTTCTGGGCCTGCGCCGCCCTGGGCAGCGCGCTGGTGCTCGGTTATGCGCTGATCAGCGGTGCCGGCAGCATTCAGGCCGGTGATTTGCTGATGCTTGGGGCGATTGCCGTGGGTGGCCTGGGTTATGCCGAAGGTGGTCGGTTGGCCAAGGAGATGGGCGGCTGGCAGGTGATCTGCTGGGCCCTGGTGCTGTCGACACCGCTGCTGATCGGACCGGTGCTGTACCTGGCGCTGCAACATCAAGGCACGATTTCGGCCAGGACCTGGTGGGCGTTCGGATACGTCTCACTGTTCTCGCAATTCATCGGCTTCTTTGCCTGGTACGCCGGACTGGCCATGGGCGGCATTGCCCGGGTCAGTCAGATCCAGCTGTTGCAGATCTTCTTCACCATCGCGTTTTCGGCATTGTTCTTCGGCGAACACATCGAGCCGATCACCTGGCTGTTTGCCGCCGGAGTGATCGTGACGGTGATTTTGGGCCGCAAGACGGCGGTGCGCCCGGCGCAACCGGGCACGTTACCGGCGGGAATTCAAACCAAATAACCATCGGCTCGCAGCAGGGTCTCGAGGCAATGTTCGCTGATGTGGTAGAAATCCTTCAGTTCCTGAATCTTCACCAACAGCTGAGCCGGGTCCACCGGTTCGGCGCGCTTGACCGCCAGGATCATCTTGTTCTTGTTGGTGTGCTCCAGTGAAATGAACTCGAATACCTTGGTCTCGTAGCCGCAGGCTTCCAGAAACAACGCGCGCAAACTGTCGGTGACCATTTCCGCCTGTTGGCCCAGGTGCAGACCGTATTGCAGCATCGGCTTGAGCAGCGCCGGGCTCTGGATCTGCAGGCGGATCTGTTTGTGGCAGCACGGCGAACACATGATGATCGAGGCCCCGGAGCGAATGCCGGTGTGAATCGCATAGTCGGTAGCAATGTCGCAGGCATGCAGCGCGATCATCACGTCCAGTTCGCTCGGCGCGACGCTGCGCACATCACCGCATTTGAACACCAGACCCGGATGTTCCAGCTTTGCAGCCGCGGTGTTGCACAGGGTGACCATGTCTTCACGCAGCTCGACCCCGGTCACCTCGCCTTCGGCTTTCATGGTATTGCGCAGATAGTCGTGGATCGCGAACGTCAGATAACCCTTGCCCGAACCGAAATCCGCGACCCGTACCGGCTTGTCCAGCGCCAGTGGCGAGGAGGTCAACGCATGGCTGAAGACTTCGATGAACTTGTTGATCTGCTTCCACTTGCGCGACATCGCCGGGATCAGCTCATGCTGCCGGTTGGTCACGCCGAGGTCGGCGAGGAAGGGCCGGCTCAGGTCGAGGAAGCGGTTTTTTTCGCGGTTGTGTTCGGCGGACGGCACTTCGCGTAATTGCTGAGGTTTGCTCTTGAACAGCGAAGACTTGCCCTTTTTGCTGTATTCGAGCTGGGCTTCATCAGTCAGCGCCAGCAAATGCGCATTTTTGAACGAGGCCGGCAGCAACCCGGCGATGGTCGCGATGCCCTCGGCAAGCGCCAGGTTCTTGGTGATGTCGCGGGTCTTGTAACGGTAGACGAACGACAGGCAGGGCTGATCCTTGACCGTCAGTTGCTTGATGATCAGCCGCTGCAGCTCTGTCTCGGTGCCAACGTACTTGGCCAGCACCAGCTTGATGAAAGCGTTCTGCTTCAGACTGCTCGCCAACAGGTCGATAAACTGCGCGTGATGATCCGGCGTGAGGCTGGCGGTAACGGACATGTAAAAAACGTCTCGGCGTGAAAAATCGGGGAATGACCGGCATTTTAAGGGGGATAGGGGTTTTCGGCACGGGGTTATTTCTCGGCAGGTCCCGGCCACGCCTCCAGGACCTGAACCGACCCGCTGAACCCTCAGGGTTCCACCAACCGCAGTTTACGGTTGGTGGGCGAGTTGATGACGTACTTGACGATCAACCCCACTGGCACCGCCCAGGTCAGGCCGTTGGCCGGATCAGTGACCACGGCGACGGTTTCGGAGCTGGCCGAGACATCCAGACGCCGGCGATCATGGCTGGACTTGAGCACTCCATAGGCATGGCTGACCAGTCTTTCCGCCAGATGCATTGGCACATCGACATTCTCCAGGTGCTTCACTGCACGACAGAACAGCACCTGATCATCGATCAATCCGTCGCCCTCATGGCGGGCCAGAAATGCCTGGGCAATGCCCAGCAACTCCTCATTCAATGCCTGGCTTTCATCGCCGTCCTTCATGCCAACGACTCCAGTGGCGTTTCCGCCGACGGGGTCGTCACTGTAACTGGCCGGGCGGCGCGACGCAGGTCGGGCCCCGCGCAGGGCAGGTGCACGGCCGGATTGGGCATTCCACTGGGCGAAAGCTCATGAGTCATTTCGAACTCGGCCCGAACCGACCAGCCGCACGCCTCCGACGTACATTGCAGATACGCCACCCGCAGGAAAATATGACGGCCCTCGCTGGTTCGAATGCGCATCCGGTTCAAGCAGTGCGGACACACCATTTTGTAAGTACTCATGCTTGACTCCTGGTGGTGATCGGGTGGCAATCAATATGATCAAACGCAATACTGCTTGAAACATTGATCACACCGGCTCGGTCTTGCGAACAACGTCTGCCGGATAAAAGGAAGTGCAATGGGCAGCTCCGTATCAAGCACGAGTCAAGCTCGTAGGAAATCACCCTGATACCATTAGGAAGTTTCGACATCGTAGTGTTCTGATTCATAGTTGACGATTGATCACTCACAAGAAAAAAAGTACGCAATATGCGTAATTTAGACACTCAAAATGCATGTGTCAAAAGGAAGAGGCTCAAATTGAGTAGCAAAAAATCACAAGATATCCTGACTCGTCTGAAGCTGATAACAGGCACAAAAACCGATGCTTCGTTATCAACCGCGCTGCAGATCAGCCCTCAGACACTGAGCAGCTGGAAAGGACGCGACAGCACACCATACTCATTATGCGTAGACATCGCGCAAACGCGGGGCATCTCGCTCGACTGGCTGCTGCTGGGTGAAGGACCCATCCTGCGCCATACACTGGCCGCGCCCCCCGGTGACACTCAAGAAAGCAACTCACGGGAAAACACCATTCTCGCGCTCTGGCGACTGCTCAGCGAAGATGATCGCTGCGCCATACAACACGCACTGGAAGAGAAATGGCGACTGCGCGATATGGAACTCAAACTGTCGGAAATGGCCTCTACCCTCGCGGCACTGCAACATTCAAACGACACATAAAGTCCCTGTAAGCCGACATTCCGTTACTTCAAGGCATGCCACAACAGCATGATGTTGCCGCTGCTGCGCATAATCAGTGCGCATGACAAAACGCTCATCACTGCATGCCATGGACTCACCGGGACAAATGTCAGCAGTACATCCATACCGGCAAGGCAAAACACCCCTCCGCACAGGCTGATCAATAGTCCGTCACGCCAGCAATGATGTTGTTCGTCACGCTGATAACAGGCAAGCCTGAACGCGCTCAGCAAATGAGCCACGCCGGTGACAAAGACCAGAGCGATCATTTCATTCCCCATCATCCCCGCCCTCGCAGGTGCCGAATGATGTCGCCAATACCGGCACCGTCAATCCACTGCATCAGCTTGATGCTGATGGGGATGACGATCAGTGCGCAGAAAAAGGCCGTCACGCCCCCGGTCAGGAATGGGGCCAGCCGCAACGCAACCGGGGTAAACAGATAGCCGACGCCTGCCGACAGCAACCAGGAGCCGATACGCTGCCAGGCCTTGAAATTGCTCCCGGTCGTCGTGACGAGCCATGCGCCCAGCGCCGCACCGAACAGCGCCTCGCCATCGATCGAGGGCAGCGTCGCGATGCCCAGGCCCAGCATGAGCCCGCTGAGGCTGTTGTAGGTCGAGTCAGTCAGGCTCATGGGCACCTCGCGTATCGATCTCTGCAATAACAATGACGCCTGCCTCAATGGCTTTGAGCAAAGCGCTACTGCGCGAGTTGACGGCAAACTTGCGGCGGATATTGGAGAAGTGAAAGTTGATCGTGGAGACCGAGCAATTCTGAATCATGGCGATCTCCCAGGAGGTTTTCCCCTGGTAGCACCAGATCAGGGCTTGCTTCTCCTTCGCCGTCAGTCGGGCCGATGGAGAATGTCCTCCGCCACCGGGCACTGCACAAACAAAAGAGTCGAGCGGTTGATGCGTTGACATGACAAAAACTCCCTCTATGTCAGAACACCCGTTACCGGGCGCTCACTGTTAGAGAGAGATGTTGAAGACAGGCCTGCACTCAGACAACTTGCCGGGGTTGTAGCATCGCGCGCTACACAAACGGACCTGCACAGGCCTCAGCCCAGCACCACCAACCGGTTGGGCAATTCATTGCGCACATGGGTCACCGGCACATGCACCTTGAGCAATTCGCCGCAGGCTTCGACGCAGGTGACAAACCCCTGCAAGGTCTGCCCCTGTTTCACCTGCTGAGTGAACGCCGTCACAATCGCGTCCCAGTTCTCGTTACCCAGGCGCTGCGAAATGCCCTCATCCACCAGGATTTCCACATAGCGCTCGGCTTCGGAGACGAAAATCAACATGCCGGTGCTGCCCACGGTGTGGTGCAGGTTCTGCTCCAGAAACTGCCGACGGGCCAGGTTCGAGGCGCGCCAGTGACGCACCGAGCGCGGGATCAGGCGCGTGGTGACTTTGGGCATTCGAAACACCAGGCACAGCACGATGAAGGCGACCCATTGCACCAGCAGCAGGCTGTGCAGGGTCAGCCAGCCGGTCAGGTAATGCACGACCCCCGGCACCACCAGCGCCAGCAGACTGGCCCAGAGCAACGGGATGTAGGCATAGTCGTCGGCACGGGCCGCGAGCACTGTCACCAGTTCGGCGTCGGTATCGCGCTCGACCCGGGCAATCGCCTCGGCGACTTTGCGTTGTTCGTGTTCGGTCAGTAATGCCATGTTAAAAATGCCTGCTCGCTAATGTTTTTACCGCCAGCGTCATCACCAGCCGCCCGACGAACCGCCGCCCCCGAAACTGCCCCCGCCGCCGCTGAAGCCCCCACCGCCTCCGCCACCAAAACCGCCACCGCCAAACCCGCCGCCCGAGCTGCCTCGACCGCCACCGCCCCCGCTTGGCAGGATACCGAGCACCTGGCAGACGAACAGCGTCAGGATGAACAGCATCACCAGAAACACCAGCAACCCCGGATGCCGCGAAACGAAGTCGCTTTCCTGATCGCCTCGGGACTCGTACACCGTGGACGGCTCATCCAGCGGGTTTCCCCCCAGCACCACCAGCATCGCCGCGACCCCGTCACTGATGCCCTTACTGAAGTTGCCGGCCTTGAAGGTTGGGGTAATCACCTGATTGATGATCACCGAACTCTGCGCATCGGTCAGGCGCTCTTCCAGGCCATAACCGACTTCGATGCGCAACCTGCGCTCATCGCGGGCGACGATCAGCAGCGCGCCGTTGTTCTTGTCCTTCTGGCCGATGCCCCAGTGGCGCCCGAGCTGATAACCGAAGTCCGCGATGTCAGTGCCCTGCAAATCCGGCAGCGTGACCACCACCAGCTGCTCACCGGTGGCCTTTTCATGGGCGTTGAGCTGTTGTGTGAGCTGCTCGCGCACCGACGGCTCGATCATCCCGGCGTTGTCCACCACCCGCCCGGTCAGCTCCGGGAACTTCAATTCGGCCTGGGCCGTCAGGGCCAACACCCAGAGCAACAGCACCAGGCCAACTTTCAACACGCGCATTGGCAACCTCATCCATGGTGACGCACCTAACCTGAACCGACGCTTACTGGAACTTCACTTCAGGCGCTTTTTCCGCATTGGACGTAGTAGCCTCAAATGTTTCGCGGATCGGCAAATCGCTGTACATCACCGTGTGCCACAGGCGACCGGGGAAGGTGCGGATTTCGGTGTTGTACTTTTGCACCGCCAGAATGAAATCCCGGCGCGCCACGGCGATGCGGTTCTCGGTGCCTTCAAGCTGCGATTGCAACGCGAGGAAGTTCTGGTTGGCCTTGAGGTCCGGATAGCGCTCGGAGACCACCATCAAACGGCTCAGTGCACCGGTCAGTTGATCCTGGGCCTGCTGGAACTGCTTGAGTTTCTCCGGGTTGTCCAGGGTGCTGGCATCGACCTGAATCGAAGTCGCCTTGGCCCGGGCTTCGATCACCGCGGTCAGGGTCTCCTGCTCATGCTGCGCGTAGCCCTTGACGGTTTCCACCAGGTTGGGGATCAGGTCGGCGCGGCGCTGGTACTGGTTCTGCACCTGGCCCCAGGCGGCCTTGGCCTGTTCGTCGAGGGTCGGAATGTTGTTGATGCCGCAGCCGGCCAGCAAGGCGCTCAGCAACATCAAGGCTGCCAGCTGCAGGCGGGTCCGATAGTGGTGTCGTACGTTCATCTGGTTGACGCTCCCTTGCACATTCCGTTGAAAAACAACCTGCGAACTTTGAAGACGGCTCTTGGGGCATAATTTGCGCCGCCACTGGATTGCATCGAGCCAATGGGCTAAAAGATGCCCCAGCGCAAAAAACACTACCGAAGTGTGCCTGCATTTATCTGAACAACAATAGTCGCTCCCTAAATTTTGGCTGACCGGCGCGTATTCACTGCCGTTTAGGCTTTAGAGAAAACCATTCATGAAGAAGCTGTGTTTGCTGGGCCTGTTCGTCAGCCTGGCCAGTCATACCGTATTGGCCGCCACGACGCCCGCACCTCTGGAGAACAAGGACGCCTTCGTCAGCAACCTGATGAAGCAAATGACCCTCGATGAAAAAATCGGTCAGTTGCGCCTGATCAGCATCGGCCCGGAAATGCCTCGGGAGCTGATCCGCAAGGAAATTGCCGCCGGCAACATCGGTGGCACGTTCAACTCGATCACCCGCCCGGAAAACCGTCCGATGCAGGACGCGGCCATGCGCAGCCGGTTGAAGATCCCGATGTTCTTCGCCTATGACGTGATCCACGGCCACCGCACCATTTTCCCGATCCCGCTGGCTCTGGCCTCGAGCTGGGACATGGACGCCATCGGTTTGTCCGGGCGCGTCGCCGCCAGGGAAGCCGCGGCGGACAGCCTCGACATCACGTTTGCGCCGATGGTCGATATTTCCCGCGACCCACGCTGGGGTCGTACATCCGAAGGCTTCGGCGAAGACACTTACCTGGTGTCACGCATCGCCGGCGTCATGGTCAGGGCTTTGCAGGGCAGTGGCGCGAACGCGGCCGACAGCATCATGGCCAGCGTCAAGCACTTTGCCTTGTACGGCGCGGTCGAGGGCGGTCGCGACTACAACATCGTCGACATGAGCCCGGTCAAGATGTACCAGGACTACCTGCCGCCGTACCGCGCGGCGATTGACGCCGGTGCCGGCGGAGTGATGGTTGCGCTGAACTCGATCAACGGCGTGCCGGCCACCGCCGACACCTGGCTGATGAATGACCTGTTGCGCAAGCAATGGGGCTTCAAGGGCCTGGCGGTCAGCGACCACGGGGCGATTTTCGAGCTGATCAAGCACGGCGTCGCCCGTGACGGTCGCGAAGCCGCGAAGCTGGCGATCAAGGCCGGTATCCACATGAGCATGAACGACACGCTCTATGGCAAGGAACTGCCAGGACTGCTGAAAGCCGGCGAGATCCAGCAAAGCGACATCGACAATGCCGTGCGTGCCGTGCTGGACGCCAAATACGACATGGGCTTGTTCAAGGCCCCCTACCTGCGCATCGGCAAGGCTGAGGATGACCCGGCCGACACCTACGCCGACAGCCGCCTGCACCGCGCCGAGGCCCGCGATGTCGCGCGCCGCAGCCTGGTGTTGCTGAAGAACCAGGGTGAAACCCTGCCGCTGAAGAAAACCGCGAAAATCGCCCTGGTCGGCCCGCTGGCCAAGGCACCGATCGACATGATGGGCAGTTGGGCCGCGGCTGGCCGGCCGGCTCAATCGGTCACCCTGTTCGATGGCATGACCAACGCGCTGGGTGCGCAATCGACGCTGATCTACGCCCGTGGCGCCAACATCACCAGCGACAGGAAAGTCCTTGATTACCTGAACTTCCTCAACTTCGATGCCCCGGAAGTGGTGGACGACCCGCGCGCAGCCCAAGTGCTGATCGACGAGGCCGTGAAAGCCGCCAGGGAGGCCGATGTGGTGGTGGCAGCCGTGGGCGAATCCCGTGGCATGTCCCACGAATCGTCGAGCCGTACCGACCTGAATATTCCGGTCAACCAGCGCGAGTTGATCAAGGCATTGAAAGCCACCGGCAAACCGCTGGTATTGGTATTGATGAACGGCCGCCCGCTGTCGATTCTCGAAGAGAAGGAACAGGCTGACGCGATCCTGGAAACCTGGTTCAGCGGTACCGAAGGCGGCAACGCCATCGCAGACGTGCTGTTTGGCGACTACAACCCGTCGGGCAAATTGCCGATCACCTTCCCTCGCTCGGTAGGTCAGATTCCGACCTACTACAATCACCTGAGCATTGGCCGGCCGTTCACGCCGGGCAAACCGGGCAACTACACCTCGCAGTATTTCGATGACACCACAGGCCCCCTGTTCCCGTTCGGCTTCGGTCTGAGCTATACCAGTTTCAGCCTGACCGATATGGCCTTGTCGTCGACCACGCTGAACAAGACCGGCAAGCTCGATGCCAGCGTCATGGTGAAAAACAGCGGCAAGCGCGACGGCGAAACCGTGGTGCAGTTGTACATCCAGGACGAGACCGGCTCGATGATCCGACCGGTCAAGGAACTGAAGAACTTCCAGAAAATCATGCTCAAGGCCGGTGAACAAAAAGTCGTGCACTTCACCATCACCGAAGACGATCTGAAGTTCTTCAACGCCCAGCTCAAGTACGTGGTGGAACCGGGCAAGTTCAATGTGCAGATCGGCCTGGATTCCCAGGACGTGACGCAGCAGAGTTTCGAGTTGCTGTAGTTAGTCATACGCCACAAAAACCTGTGGGAGCGAGCTTGCTCGCGATGAGGCCATAACATCCAACATCTATGTTGACTGTTACACCGCCATCGCGAGCAAGCTCGCTCCCACAGTGGTTTAGGGCGTTGCGCCAATTGGGTTCAGCCCCGCCGATCCAGCAGATTCACCACCAGCCGATCCACCCATCCCCACACCCTCTGTTTCACCCGCCGCCACAACGGCCGGCGTTGCCACGCCTCCAGGCTGACCTCCTGGCTCAGGGCAAAGTCCTTCTCGAAACTCGCCGCCACCGCACGCGTCAGCCCTGCATCCAGCGCTTCAAGGTTGGCTTCCAGGTTGAAACGCAGATTCCAGTGATCGAAGTTGCACGAGCCGATACTCACCCAGTCGTCGACCAGCACCATTTTCAGGTGCAGGAAACATGGCTGGTATTCGAAGATTTTCACCCCGGACTTGAGCAATCGCGGGTAGTAGCGATGTCCGGCGTAGCGCACCGATGGGTGATCGGTGCGCGGCCCGGTCAGCAGCAGGCGCACATCGATGCCGCGGGAGGCCGCCCGGCGCAGCGAGCGACGGACTTTCCAGGTCGGCAAGAAATACGGCGTCGCCAGCCAGATCCGCCGCTGGCCACTGTTCAGTGCGCGAATCAGCGATTGCAGGATGTCCCGGTGCTGACGGGCGTCGGCATAAGCGACCCGGCCCATGCCCTCGCCCATGGCCGGCACTCGCGGCAGGCGCGGCAAGCCGAAGTTCGACGCCGGTTTCCAGGCGCGGCGATGACGGTTGGCGATCCATTGGCGATCGAACAGCAACTGCCAGTCGCTGACCAGCGGCCCCATGATTTCCACCATCACTTCGTGCCATTCGCTGGTGTCTTCACCCGGCGTCCAGAATTCATCGGTGACGCCCGTGCCGCCGACCACCGCCAGACACTGGTCGATCAGCAACAGCTTGCGGTGATCGCGGTAGAAATTGCCCACCCAGCGTCGCCAGCTCAGGCGATTGTAGAATCGCAGCTCGACACCCGCGGTTATCAGCCGCTGTCGCATGGTCAGCGTGAACGCCAGACTGCCGTAATCGTCAAACAGGCAACGGACCCGCACACCGCGCTCGGCGGCCTGGACCAGCGCCTGGACCATGGCCTCGGCACAGGCGCCCGCCTCCACCAGGTACAGCTCCAGCTCCACCTGTTCTTCGGCGCGGGCAATCGCGACCAGCATCCGTGGAAAGAACTGCGGGCCGTCGATCAGCAGTTCAAAAGCATTGCCTTCACGCCAGGGGAAAATTGCACCGGCCATGTCAGCGCGCCGTGAAAATCAGTACCGCACCCACCGGCACCGACAGACTGATGGCCGACAAGCCGGCGACCTTGCGCAAGCTTTCCAGGCCAGGTGCCAGGTCGAAATCTTCGGCGTTGATCACCAGCGGTTCGAGGGTCACGACCTGAAAGCGTCGATCATCGAGGCGGGTCGCCAGCAGTTCGGCGTTGTATTGGTGTTGCTTGCCATGCAGGTCGACAGTCAACGGCAAGCGCAATTCCAGTTGCGCACCGGGCGCGAGGTCGTTGATCGGGCGCAGATCGATTTGCGTGGTGATCAACGCTTCGGGGAATGTCTGGACCTGGAACAGCTCCTTGCGCATGCGTTCGTCGCGCAAGGGAATGCCGCTATTCACCGACTCCAGCTCGACTTCCACCTCGGCCAGGCCCGTGGGACTGACCTTGCCATGCAGTACCAGAAAGCGTTGCACTTCGGAAATGTTGGCGTTTTTGGTGCTGATGAACGACAGCCGCGAGGATTCGCCGTCCAGGTACCAATTGGCCTGGGCTGACAATGTAGTGCCGGCCAGCAGCAGGAAGGCGAAGGTTTTGGCAAGGGGGCGGTTGAACATAGAGACTCATGGGCAGATAAACCTGAGCGAACCTTAACTGGCCGCGGGCGTGTTGCAAACCGCGAAGATCCAAAGATCGCCCCTGTAGGAGCTGGCTTGGCAGCGAAGGGGCCATAACAGTCAACATCTTCGTTGGGAGTTAAGCCGCCATCGCCGGCAAGCCATGCCCCTACAAAAACCATCTGTTCAAGGCATCAACCGACAACCCTGCCGCTCACCAACCCACACCGCGCTGTGGCTGCGCCCCATGCCGCTGACCGTTACACGCTTGCTCGCCGCATCATTGGTAAACCTGCTGGTGGGCAGCCACTGCTTCACATAGCCATCGCAATACCCGGCGTCGTTATCCATCACGTACCGGCATGAGCAATACTCCTTGGCGGTGTAGGCGCTGATGATGTCCGGGAACGCCCACAGCGCCACGCGCTCCTGCCAGGTCCAGCCGAGCAAGACGATCAACATGATCAACCACAACGTGCTGAAGGGTCGGCGACGAACAAAACCGTGGCGGTTCATGGCTGTACCTTCGCGGCAAATGCCTTGAGCGCGAGTTTGAGCAATTCGTTGTGTCGATAGCTACCGTCGCGATCATCGCCGTAGCGCACGATCACCAGGTTTTCGCCGGGAATCACGTACATCGCCTGTCCCCAATGACCCAGTGCAGCGAACGTGTCGGCGGGGGCGGCGGGCCAGGGTTTTGCGGCGCCGTCCATAGCGCGATTGAGCCACCAATGGCCGCCGGGCACTGCTTCGTCCTGGTTGGCTTGATAGCGGGCGAAAGGTTCGCGGTTGAACGCGACCCAATCTTTGGGCAGCATTTGTCGCTCGCCCCAACGACCGTCGCGAGCCATCAGCAGGCCGACTCGCGCCAGATCCCGGGCGGTGAGGTAGGCATAGGACGAGGCAACGAAGGTACCGCTGGCGTCGGTTTCCCAGACGGCGTGTTCGATCCCCAAGGGGTCGAACAGCGCGGTCCAGGGATAGTCCGGGTACCGGGTCGGACCGACGATGGTTTTCAGCGCCGCCGACAGCAGATTGGTATCACCACTGGAGTAACGGAAGGCGTGCCCGGGCTTGGCGTACTCGTTGTGGCCAGTGGTGAACGCGGCCATATCGTGGTGGCCACGGGTGTAAAGCATGGCCACCACCGAGGACTTCAACGGTGCGTATTCGTAATCTTCCTGCCAATCCAGGCCCGATGCCCAGTGCAGCAGGTCAGCCATGGTCATCGTCGGGTGCTGTTCCATCGCCGGATAAAACTTCAACACCGGGTCCTGGAGCTTGAACAGGCCTTCGCCATAGGCCACGCCGAGGACCGTGGCCATCAGGCTTTTGCTGATGGACCAGGTCAGGTGCGGGGTATCGGCGGTAGTCGGGCCGGCGTAGCGTTCGTAGATCAGTTGACCGTCGCGGATCACCAGCAAGGCATCGGTGCGGATGCCTTGGCGGGTGGTGTCGTTGCGGGGTGGGAAGGCGTAGTTTTCCAGGGCTTGAAGCGCCGGACCGGTGACTGTCGGGCCGGTTGTCCACTGCTTGGCAGGCCAGTTTTCGGCGTGGGCAGGGAGGCTGAGCAGCAGGAACAGCAGGGACAAGCCTTTGAACATGGTGGTGGCTCGGGGGGATTGGCCTGCTGAGGCTAGTCGATGTTGATGACAGTTCTGGAGTATGTGTCGTCAATGAGGTCGCCATCGCGGGCAAGCCCGCTCCCACAGGGATCTGCGGTGTGCAAAATATTGTGCACGACGCAGATCATGTGGGAGCGGGCTTGCCCGCGATGAGGCCCTTCAGCCAGACGACAATCCAGCGAGTGCCTTGGCTAACCGCTTGCCTCTGGCCCCCGCCGCCAAATCCATCACCGCCTGATCCCGCTGCCACATCGCGGCCCAATTCGGCGGACCATCGGCCAGAGCCTGATTCACTTCAGTCTTGAGCCCATCGAACTGCGCAAACAATCCCCCCAGCAACACATGCCCGGCCGGGTTGTTCGGCGCCTGGCGGCTGGCTTCCGCGCACCCGGCCAGCAGCGCCAGCAAGCGCAATTGCAGCGATTGCGGCCAGTCGCTGTCGTGACCGACGCCATACAGCCAGGCCGTCATCGCGCTCAATACGTAGATGTCTTCGAGGGTGCGGAACGGTTTGACGTAAGCATCCCAGCCATCCCCCGCCAGCAATTCGCATGACGCACCATCGAGAATCAACCGGCTATGGCTGATATCGGGCATCAGAGGAATCGCCGGCAGTTTTTCCAGGCGCACGCCCGGTTCATCGGGATAGACCACTGCCAGGCTCAGGCGCGGGGTTTCGCCGGTGTCTTCACTGCGGGCCGCGACCAGCAACCAGTCGGCCGCATCGCCAGCGGTGACGAAATCCTTGCGCCCGCTGACGCGCAATCCGCCCAGGCGGGTCTGCATGTCCGCCACCCGCAGGCTGCGCTGTTCCGTCGCGCATAACGCGCCGAGGCTCGGCGGCGCGCTGGGCCAGAGCATCCGCAACGCCGCCTGATACCCCACCAGAAATGCCAGCCCCGGCGTTGCCATCAGGCGCCCGCCCAGCACGGCCAACTCAAACGGCGTCACCGTGCCCAGCCGATGCTGCAAGTGCGCGAATCCTTCGCCCAGGTCCGGATTGGCGAGCAAGCGATCGTGGCGGTTCAACAGGGTTTGCCAGGGCATAAGAGGCTCCTTGTGGGCTGTCATATAAGCATCACCAAAGCTTCATGGCGATGACACCGGGGCTACATAGCCTGACTTTGCACAACACGGCTGCATAAAGAAAGTCGATCGGCTGCAACCCACGACGGGTGAACAGCCCGTACGGAGACTCGCAATGACTCAGATCGCCCGCATCAGCGACACCGGCAATGAACGCCGCCTGCAAGCCGAACGCCTGGTGGGCGTCGAGGCCTTGCAGGAAGCCCAGGCCTTGCGTTTCAACGTGTTCAGCGGCGAATTCAACGCCAAACTGAAAGGCGCGGAGCTGGGACTGGACATGGATGACTATGATGTTCACTGCGCCCACATCGGTGTGCGTGACCTGAACAGCGGGCGCCTGGTGGCGACCACCCGCTTGCTCGACCATACGGCTGCCAGCAGTCTGGGCAAGTTCTACAGCGAAGAAGAATTCAGCCTGCATGGCCTGGTCCACTTGAAAGGCCCGATCCTGGAAATCGGCCGCACCTGCGTCGACCCGGCTTATCGCAACGGCGGCACCATCGCCGTGCTCTGGGGCGAACTGGCCGAAGTGCTGAACCAGGGCGGCTACAGCTATTTGATGGGTTGCGCGAGCATTCCGATGCAGGACGGTGGCATCCAGGCCCACGCGATCATGCAGCGCCTGCGCGAACGCTACCTGTGCACCGAACACCTGCGGGCCGAACCGAAGAAACCACTGCCGGCCCTGGACATCCCGTCCAACGTCATCGCCGAAATGCCGCCGCTGCTCAAGGCCTACATGCGCCTGGGCGCGAAGATCTGCGGTGAACCGTGCTGGGACGAAGATTTCCAGGTCGCCGACGTGTTCATCCTGCTCAAGCGCGACGAACTCTGCCCGCGTTATGCCAAGCACTTCAAGGCGGCCGTGTGATGAGCCGGTTGCGGGTGTACGCGCGAATTGCGCGAGTGTTGGTGGTGGTTGCGCTGGGGTTGACCATGGCCGGAGTGTTCGGGCTATTCGAACGTCTGGGGATCGCCCATTCGATGATCCGCCGCCAGCGTTGGTCGCGGTTCTTCATGGCGCGCCTGAGCAATGCCCTGCCCTTTCGCGTGACCGTGCACGGGGAATTGCCGAAAGCGCCGATGCTCTGGGTCAGCAATCATGTGTCCTGGACCGACATTCCGCTGCTGGGCATGCTCACGCCACTGTCGTTCCTGTCCAAGGCCGAAGTGCGCACCTGGCCCGTGGCGGGCTGGTTGGCGGCCAAGGCCGGCAGCCTGTTCATCCGTCGCGGGTCGGGCGACAGCCAGTTGATCCGCAAACAGATGACCCGCCATCTGGAGCAGGAACATCCGCTGCTGATGTTCCCGGAAGGCACCACCACCGATGGTCGTTCGTTGCGTACCTTCCACGGTCGTCTGCTGTCGGCGGCGATCGATTCCGACGTGAAACTGCAACCGGTGGCAATTCGTTATCTGCGTGACGGTGAGCTCGATTCCCTGGCACCCTTCATTGGCGATGATGATTTGCTCTCGCACTTGATGCGTTTGTTTGCCAATGATCGGGGGGAAGTGGAGATTCATCTGCTCAAACCCATCGCTTGTGAAGGTCGCGAGCGGGCCGCGCTGGCGTTTGAAGCGCAGCAGGCGGTGCAGAAGGCGTTGTTTGGGGCGGTTCCGCAAACCCAGCAAGTGCCAATGCGCCCTGCGATTGCGGCCTGACACACTTCTCTGATTCAGCAGAGAAACCTGTGGGAGCGAGCTTGCTCGCGATAGCTATCGAACAGTCAACATCAATGCTGACTGTTATGGCCTCATCGCGAGCAAGCTCGCTCCCACATTGGTTCGTGCGAAGTCCTGAAGTTGCGGATAAAACAACCGGAAGTCCTCACTCAAGGGTTCATACAACACCCGCAATTCCTGCATCGCTGCGGCCAGCTCCTCCGGTCGCGTCAGCCTCCGTGAAATCCCCCGCAGCACCTGCTCTAGCACCGCAAACTCCCGATAAGAACCCAACCAGTCATTGGCCACCATATGCGGCGCGATCATCGCCAGGCGTTCCGGCAATTGCGGCTCGGCGGACAACACCCGATACACGTCCGAAGTGAATTGCTCCAGCGGTTGGTCGGCATACAGCGTCCAGTCCCGCGCCAGGCAATGGTCGAAAAACACGTCGAGCACGATCCCGGCGTAACGCCGACGGGTGATGGAAAATCGCGACAATGAGATATCAACCAACGGATGGCGGTCGGTAAACACGTCGATGCTGCGATGCAACTGGATGGCGGCCTCGATCTCCGGATCGAACTGCCCTTGCAGCCGTCCTTTGACGAAATCGCCATACAGGCTGCCGAGCAATTGACCGGGGCGCTGGCCACCGAGGTGCAGATGTGCGAGATAGTTCATGGGCGCAGCTTAGCACTGCGGCTTTACATCTGGACAACCAACATATCGTTATAACCCGATATACCGATTTACACGGTCATCAGACCAAAATTATATTGGTATATCGCGAAGTACCGATTTAAAGTTCGCCTCATCGCGATATAGCGTTTTACTCATCACGAGCCCAAACCCATGACCATCGACCTCGACGAAATAATAAAAGCGCTGGCACACCCAGTACGCCGAGACATCCTCATCTGGCTGAAAGACCCCAAAACGCAGTTCCCGGAACAGCTGCACAACCACGAGTACGGCATTTGCGCCGGACAGATCGATCAACGCTGCGGCCTGTCGCAGTCGACCGTGTCCGCACATTTGGCGACCTTGCAACGGGCGGGACTGATCAGCAGCCAGAAAGCCGGTCAATGGCACTTCTTCAAACGCAACGAGGACGTGATCCAGGCGTTCCTCGACGCCATCGTCAAAGAGCTCAGCGCTCCGACAAGGAACTGAACAATGCCCCTCTCGCTACTCATTCTGGCCTTGAGCGCCTTCGCCATCGGCACCACCGAGTTCGTCATCATGGGCCTGCTGCCCGATGTGGCGGCCGACCTCGGTGTGTCGATCCCGGGCGCCGGCTGGCTGGTGACCGGTTACGCCCTGGGCGTGGCCATCGGTGCGCCGTTCATGGCACTGGCCACCTCCAGATTGCCACGCAAGGCCGCCCTGGTAGCGTTGATGGGCATTTTCATCATCGGCAACCTGCTGTGTGCAGTGGCCAGTGACTACAACGTACTGATGTTCGCCCGGGTGGTCACTGCCCTGTGTCACGGTGCGTTCTTCGGCATCGGTTCGGTGGTGGCGGCAGGTCTGGTGCCGGCGAACAAGCGCGCTTCGGCCGTAGCCTTGATGTTTACCGGCCTGACCCTGGCCAACGTGCTGGGTGTTCCACTGGGCACCGCGCTCGGCCAGGAAGCCGGCTGGCGCTCGACGTTCTGGGCGGTGACGGTGATCGGTGTGATTGCGCTGATCGGCTTGATCCGCTTCCTGCCGGCCAAGCGCGATGAAGAGAAGCTCGACATGCGCGCCGAACTGCGTGCCCTGAAAGGTGCCGGGATCTGGCTGTCCCTGAGCATGACGGCGTTGTTTGCGGCTTCCGTATTCACCCTGTTCACCTATGTCGCCCCGCTGCTCGGCGATGTCACTGGCGTCTCACCCAAAGGCGTGACCTGGACCCTGATGCTCATCGGCCTTGGCCTGACCGTCGGCAACATCATCGGCGGCAAGCTGGCTGACAAAGGCATGGCTGCAACGCTGATTGGCGTCTTCATCTCGATGGCCGTGATCTCTACCGTGCTGACCTGGACCAGCGTCGCGCTGATTCCGACCGAAATCACCCTGTTCCTCTGGGCTACCGCGTGCTTTGCCGCCGTACCCGCCCTGCAAGTGAACGTCGTGACCTACGGCAAGGCCGCACCGAACCTGGTGTCGACCCTGAACATCGGCGCTTTCAACGTCGGCAACGCCTTGGGTGCCTGGGTCGGCGGCAGCGTCATCGCCCACGGTTTCGGCCTGACCAGCGTGCCTCTCGCGGCAGCCGCACTGGCGGTACTCGCCCTGCTGGTGACCCTGATTACGTTCCGTCAGCGCGGCAATCCCGAACTGGCCCCTGCTACCAACTGATCAACTGATACCTCACGAGGGTTGTATTGCATGACGACTATTTTCGATCCGATCAAACTGGGCGACCTCGAGTTGGCCAACCGCATCATCATGGCGCCCCTGACCCGCTGCCGCGCCGACGAAGGCCGAGTGCCCAACGCGCTGATGGCCGAGTACTACGTGCAACGTGCCTCGGCCGGCCTGATCCTCAGCGAGGCCACCTCGGTCACGCCGATGGGCGTCGGCTATCCAGACACCCCGGGCATCTGGTCCAACGACCAGGTGCGGGGCTGGACCAACGTGACCAAAGCGATCCACGGCGCGGGCGGCAAGATCTTCCTGCAACTGTGGCACGTCGGCCGGGTGTCCCACGCGTCGTATCTGAACGGCGAAGCGCCCGTTGCACCGAGCGCCATCCAGCCTAAAGGCCACGTCAGCCTGGTTCGTCCACTGGCCGACTACCCGACGCCGCGCGCCCTGGAAACCGCTGAAATCGCCGACATCATCGACGCCTACCGTGTGGGTGCCGAGAACGCCAAGGCCGCCGGTTTCGACGGCGTGGAAATTCACGGTGCCAACGGCTACCTGCTCGACCAGTTCCTGCAAAGCAGCACCAACCAGCGTACCGACAACTACGGTGGCTCCCTGGAAAACCGTGCGCGGCTGTTGCTGGAAGTGACGGATGCCGCGATCGAAGTCTGGGGCGCTGGCCGCGTCGGTGTGCACCTGGCACCGCGCGCCGACTCTCATGACATGGGCGACGACAACCTGGCTGAAACCTTCACCTACGTCGCTCGCGAATTGGGCAAGCGGGGTATTGCCTTCATCTGCTCGCGCGAAAAAGAAGCCGGCGACAGCCTCGGCCCACTCCTCAAGGAAGCCTTCGGCGGCCCGTACATCGTCAACGAACGCTTCACCAAAGACAGTGCCAACGCCTGGCTGGCCAGCGGCAAGGCCGATGCGGTCGCCTTCGGCGTGCCGTTCATTGCCAACCCCGACTTGCCAGCACGCCTGCAGGCCGATGCGCCGTTGAACGAGGCCCGTCCTGAATTGTTCTACGCCAAGGGGCCGGTTGGTTACATCGACTACCCTACGTTGTAAGTTTCAACCTCTGAAACGCAAAAGCCCCGACTTGAAAGAGCCGGGGCTTTTTTATTGCATGCGACAACTCAATACTAACGGCATCGCAGGTTTCGTCATCCACCAACAACGGCTGGTTACATGCAATAAATCATTACACATCTGACAAGCGAGATTATTAAAGCCCCACTATCTTCAGAAACACAATCCTGACTCACAAGAGCAAAATATCATGGACGATACTGACAACTCCAACCTCGAAAGCGAGTTTCAAGAAATCATCAACGACGCCAAGGAAGAAGAAACAGGCGTCTGGAATAACGTTAAACGTGTCACCTCGCATAGCCACGTCATGTTGTACTTTTACAATGGTACGGCTGAAACTTTTGAACTGACTGCTGCCAGCTGGGACACAGGCGCAGAGCCGGAAAAATATGGCATCCCGCCTTGGGACTATCTCTCGTTCGTCCTGCGCGAAGAAATCCCTTTCTTTGCCAGAGGGCGAACTTCGACACAAGCAAGACACAGCTTTACTTATAAAGGCGACAACCAGGCATTTGAATTTTCAACACTATTGAAGGTAAGGAAAGATTACGAGGCTTTATCCTTTTCGCCGAACACCATTGCTCAAAGAGAACATACTATCAAATCCATCGGCAACGTCCCGCTGCGGTGCTCCTCCAGGATCACCCGAACCATGACCAATAAACCTTATCACTACGGCGTTGTGATTTGTTTGGGAGGAGATTACTGAGCCTTTCTTCTACAAAGAGCTTGCGTGACTGAAACACAAAGCCCGACTCGAAAGAGCGGGCTTTTTACGTGGGCGCTCACCGCTTGAGTCAGAGCTTCAACACCATCTCATGCCACGCCATCCCGCCATGGTCGGAGGCGGAAGGTTTGATGTAGGCGAAGCCAAAACCCGCGTAGAGCGCAATATGCCGCTCCTTGCACATCAGGTGGATGCTGGCCTTGTTCAACGCGCGCATCTGCTCGATGAACTCAGCCATCAAGCGTTTTGCCAGGCCTTGTCCCTGAAAATCCGGATGCACCACCACCGACATGATCACCACGTGCGGGCCGGCCGGGTCGTGGCCGATCAGTTCCTTGAACGCCTCGTCAGACATTTCCACCTGAAACGCTGCTCCGGAGTTGATGAAACCGGCGACGACGCCGTCCACTTCCACAACGATAAACCCCTCGGCCCAGGTGGCGATGCGGGTGGCTATTTTCTCCCGGGTCGCGGCCTCATCACCTTCGTAGGCAAGGGTTTCGATGGCGTAGCAGCGGTCCAGGTCAGCGGGGGTGACGTGGCGAATGACGGCGTTCATGTCGGCTCGAGTCAGCGGGGGAAAGGCTGGGGATCATAAAGCAGCGTCAGCTCGACATCGAGGGGCGAATCGCTGATTCGCCCCTCTCGATCCAGCCATTACGCCTTGAGCGGCAACCAGATTTCCAGCACGCCGGTGTTGAGTTTTGGGTTGAAGTCTTCGCTGTAGCGTTCGAATTCCGGGGCATCCGCCGCGTGATAACCGGACTGCGGCAGCCAGGTTTTCCAGATGTACTGAAAGGTCTGGGGCAAGGTATCCAGAGCGCCCTTGTGCTCGAACACGGCGTAGTGCTGAGGCTGAACCTCTACCCAACGATATTTGTCAGGCAGGTCGTCGAGTTTGCTGATTTCGACGCCGGCGATGTATTCAAAACCACCCTTGCCGTCCGGGTTGCAACAAATGCCGTAGGTCACTTCGCTTTTCTGACCGGGAATGTTGCCAATCTCGGGAACGAATTTCTGCCAGAGGTCGGGGATCGCTTGGGTGGTTTGCGAAGTAAACCGTCCACCAAGCCCTGCAATGAGCAGGAAGTGGCCGTTTTCAAAGCGTGGCCCGGCCGGTTTGACGCCTGTTTGCTCATCCATGACTCGACTCCTGGTACGAAAAAAGTGGGTTCGGCTGGGAGTATAGAAGCCAATCGCGATTCGCCCAATCACAGTGCGTGCAGCTGCTCGACGGCGCCGGAGCCGATAAACTCGTTATAACCCGATAGGATCACGTAGACCGCGAAATAGCAGAAGATCGCTGCCGATGCCATATAAGAATACCGCAGCAGCTTGTCGCCCAGCAGCTTGCCGCCATGGCTCGCAGCGAAGCACAGACCAACACACCAGAGCACCCCGGCGCACAGAAAGCCGCCGAGAAACAGCGCCGAACTGAGGGCACCGTCGCCGCCGGAACGCGCGATCAGCGTGCCGCCCACCGCCGCGAACCAGAGAATGGCGCTAGGTGACGACATGGCCAAGAAGATTCCGCGGAAGAACTCTTTGCGGTGCGAGTTGTGTCCTACCTCGGCAGTCTCGGCCAACAGCGCCTCATGGTGGATGGCCGAATAGATCATCTTCGCCGCGAAGTACACCAGCAACGCCGAGCCACCGATCCACAGCACCCAGCGCACGGTCTCGTATTGCAGCAAAACGGTCATGCCCGCCAGCGCCAGCACCGCATAGATCAGGTCACCGACACAGGTCCCCAACCCCAGGGCAAAGCCTTGAAAATAGCCGCGTTGCATCGCCAGGGTGATCATCGCGATATTGGCCACGCCGATATCCAGGCACAGCGAAAGGCTCAGCAAAAAGCCACTGGTAAATTCCATCAACCGATTTCCTTCGGACAAATTTGTTTACATAGACGCTGGACAGTTTGCCACAGCTGCCCGTACATTCCGCCACAGGCCACCGCAGTGGCCAGCGTCGCTCGGACGGTTCCGGGCGCTCACGTTATCCGAGGCAACAATGGCCAACCCAGGTTCGCCGCGCCGCTTTGCGCGCATAGATCGACTCCCCCCTTACGTATTCAACATCACCGCCGAGCTGAAGATGGCCGCCCGTCGTCGTGGCGAAGACATCATCGACTTCAGCATGGGCAACCCGGACGGGGCGACGCCGCCGCACATCGTCGACAAACTCGTCACCGTCGCCCAGCGCGAAGACACCCACGGCTATTCAACGTCCAAGGGCATCCCGCGTCTGCGCCGGGCGATTTCCAACTGGTACAAGGATCGCTACGCGGTCGACATCGACCCGGAAAGCGAAGCCATTGTTACCATCGGCTCCAAGGAAGGCCTGGCGCATTTGATGCTGGCGACCCTCGACCAGGGCGACACCGTGCTGGTGCCGAACCCGAGCTACCCGATTCATATCTACGGCGCCGTGATTGCCGGCGCCCAGGTGCGGTCGGTGCCGCTGATACCGGGCGTGGACTTCTTCGCCGAACTGGAAAGCGCGATTCGCGGCTCGATCCCGAAACCGAAAATGATGATCCTCGGCTTCCCGTCCAACCCGACCGCCCAGTGCGTCGAGCTGGACTTCTTCGAGCGGGTGATCGCCCTCGCCAAACAGTACGACGTTCTGGTGGTGCACGACCTGGCCTACGCCGACATCGTTTACGACGGCTGGAAAGCGCCGTCGATCATGCAAGTGCCCGGCGCCAAGGACATCGCCGTGGAGTTTTTTACCCTCTCCAAGAGCTACAACATGGCCGGCTGGCGCATCGGTTTCATGGTCGGCAACGCCGAACTGGTCAACGCCCTGGCGCGGATCAAGAGCTACCACGACTACGGCACCTTCACCCCGCTGCAAGTCGCCGCCATTGCTGCACTGGAAGGCGATCAGCAGTGTGTCAAAGACATCGCCGAGCAATACCGCCAGCGTCGCAATGTGCTGGTCAAAGGCCTGCATGAACTGGGCTGGATGGTGGAAAACCCGAAAGCATCGATGTATGTCTGGGCCAAGATTCCCGAGGCCTACGCCCACCTTGGCTCGCTGGAATTCGCCAAGAAAATGCTCGCCGAGGCCAAGGTTTGCGTCTCGCCGGGTGTAGGGTTTGGTGAATACGGGGATGATCACGTGCGATTTGCGCTGATCGAAAACCAGGACAGGATTCGTCAAGCCGTGCGCGGGATTCGCGGGATGTTCCGGGCGGATGGGCTGGCCGCCAAATCCAACGCCTGACACAAAAACCTGTGGGAGCGAGCTTGCTCGCGATAGCGGGCTGACAGTCAAAACATGTTTTGAATGTGATGCCGTCATCGCGAGCAAGCTCGCTCCCACAGTGTCCCGTAACGCCCTTGAAATCCATCAGCCACAAAAAAACCGCATCGCAGCGGTTTTTTTGTGTTTGGCGATCAGGTCAGACGAACATCGACAACAGCAGGATAAAGCCCAGCGCCACGATGGACAGGATGGTTTCCATCGCCGTCCAGGTCTTGAAGGTTTCCGCCACAGTCATGTTGAAGTACTGTTTCACCAGCCAGAAACCGGCGTCGTTGACGTGGGACAGGATCAACGAACCGGCACCGGTCGCCAGCACCAGCAACTCACGGTTCACACCCGGAATCATCCCCACCACCGGCACCACGATGCCCGCGCCGGTAATGGTCGCCACGGTCGCCGAACCGGTCGCAATACGGATCACCGCCGCCACCAGCCAGGCCAGCAGGATCGGCGAGATCTGTGCGTTCACCGCCATGTGGCCGATCACGTCACCCACACCGCTGGTCACCAGCATCTGCTTGAAGCCACCGCCGGCACCGATGATCAGAATGATCGCGGCGGTCGGCGCGAGGCTGGCGTCGAGCAACTTCAGAATCTTGTTCGAACCCATGCCCTGACGGTGGCCGAAGGTGTACAGCGACAGCAGCAATGCCAGCAACAGCGCCGAGATCGGGTGACCGACCAGGTCCATGAAGGAGCGCGCGAAATTGCCTTCCGGCAGCACCACGTCGGCAAAGGTCTTGAGCAACATCAGGAACACCGGTAGCAGTACGGTGATCAGGGTGATGCTGAAGCTCGGCAGTTCGGCTGAATCCGGTTCGCGCGCCAGTTGATCCACCAGCTCCTGGTTGGGATGACCGGGGATGTATTTGGCAATGAAGGTGCCGTAGATCGGGCCGGCGATGATGGCCGTCGGCAACGCAACGATCAGGCCGTACAGAATGGTTTTACCGATGTCGGCACCGAACACGCCGATCGCCAGCAGCGGGCCCGGGTGTGGCGGAACCAGACCGTGCACGGCCGAAAGACCGGCCAGCAGCGGGATACCGATCTTGATGATCGACACGCCGGTACGGCGGGCGACGATGAACACCAGCGGGATCAGCAATACGAAGCCGATTTCGAAGAACAGTGGAATGCCGACCAGGAAGGCGGCAAACATCATCGCCCACTGCACCTTGTCCTTGCCGAACGCACGGATCAGGGTCTGGGCAATCTGATCTGCCCCGCCCGACTCGGCCATCATTTTGCCGAGCATGGTCCCCAGTGCCAGAATGATCCCGACGAAACCGAGCACCCCGCCGAAGCCGTCCTGGAACGCCTTGATGATGGTGCCGAACGGCATGCCGGACGTCAGGCCGAGAAAGGCTGCCGCGATGATCAGGGCAATGAAGGGGTGGAACTTGAACTTGGTGATCAGGACGATAAGCCCGATCACCGTAACCACTGCGTCTAGCAGCAGGAACGTCTCGTGGGACATGCCAAACATTAGGGGTGTCTCCTGGTTGTTGTTGTTATTAAAGCGGGTAATTCGCGAGCCATCAGGACAGCGCTATCTTTTCGCGGCACATTCATACCGCGCGCTTCAGGCCGTGTGCCTGCCACCAGACATGTGCCTGCTTCGCCAGTTGCTCGACGCTGTGGTTCGATGCGTCCAGAGCCAGGGTCAAGGGCTCCCCCACCGGCGATTCGAGTGTGGCGAACTGGCTGTCGATCAGCGTTGACGGCATGAAGTGGCCAGGCCGATGAGACACTCGATCGGCGGCGACTTCAGGCGTCAGCTCCAGGAAAACGAAACCCAGGCCCGGCAAGGCGCTGCGCAGACGTTCACGGTAAATGAGTTTGAGGGCCGAGCAGGTCAGCACCGGGCGCTGGCCCTTGGCGTCGATGCGGCGCAGTTCATCGCACAGGCTGTCGAGCCAGCCGGCACGGTCTTCGTCGTTCAGGGGGATACCTGCGCTCATCTTTTCGATATTGGCGGCAGGGTGAAAGGAGTCGCCTTCAATGGCGGTCGCGCCGCTGAGTTGGCACAAGGCCTCGCTGACGCACGTCTTGCCGCAACCGGCAACGCCCATGATGACCAGGGCTGTGATGGGATGATTCATGTAACACCTCAGCGCGCAGACAGCGCTACCTTTGCTGGTTATGACACTGGAGCAAAAGCAGAAGTTGCCGACGCCTTCTTGTCATTTTTGTGGGTTGCAGCATGTTCGTCTCCAATGCCAAAAAGCGCGGATCAGGCAGACCCCGCTCACGCATTTGCAGCTGCATCGAGACAGCGCTACCTTAGTGCCTTGAATTTTGTTTGGCAAGCCGCCCGATGACCTCTCCTAAAAACGATAAAAATACCCGCACCACTGGCCGACCTACCCTCAATGAAGTCGCACGCCTGGCCGGTGTCAGCCCGATCACCGCCTCCCGCGCCCTGCGCGGCGTCAGCACGGTGGCCACCGAACTGGTGGAAAAAGTCCAGAAAGCCGCCCTCGAGCTCAATTACGTGGTCAACCCCGCGGCCCGAGCATTAGCCTCGGCCCAGAGCCATTCCGTGGTGGTTTTGGTGCCGTCGCTGTCGAACTTGCTGTTCATCGATACGCTGGAAGCCATTCATCAGGTTTTACGCCCCAAGGGCTTCGAAGTGCTGATCGGCAACTTCCACTACTCGCGCGATGAAGAAGAAAACCTGCTGCGCAATTACATGGCCTATCAACCTCGCGGCTTGCTGCTGACCGGTTTCGACCGCACCGAAAGTTCGCGCCGGATGATCGAGGCGAGCAACATTCCGTGCGTGTACATGATGGAACTGGACAGCGCTGCCGGGCTCAACTGCGTTGGTTTTTCGCAACTTGCCGCCGGTGAAACGGCGGCGGAACATTTGCTCTCCCGAGGTCGCAAGCGCCTGGCCTACATTGGCGCGCAGCTGGACCAACGCACGTTGTTGCGCGGCGAAGGTTTCCGCAAAGCCCTGCAAAAGGCCGGTTTGTATGACCCGGACCTGGAAATACTGACCCCTCGCGCCTCCTCCGTCGGACTGGGTGGCGAGTTGTTTCTGCAATTGATGGCCAGTCATCCCGATGTCGATGCAATTTTCTTCGGCAACGACGACCTGGCTCAGGGCGCATTGCTCGAAGCGATGCGTTGCGGGATCAAAATCCCCGAACAGGTGGCGATCCTCGGCTTCAACGACCTGCCGGCCTCGGCCCACATGGTCCCGCGGCTGAGCAGCATCAGTACTCCGCGCGAAGCCATCGGCCGGCGTTCGGCGGAATTGATGCTGACCTTGCTGGCTGGCAACTCGGTGGCCAAACCGGTGCAGGACATGGGGTTTGAGTTGAAAGTGCGCGAAAGTACCTGACAGCTTTCTGACTTGATGTCTCCCGTTGACAGGCACACTATTAAATTCCGCAGCCTGATCCGCTAACGGAGTAGCTCAATGGAACATTCGCTGAAGATTCTGGGTAAAGCTTCATCAATCAACGTCCGCAAGGTTCTGTGGACTTGCGAGGAGCTGGGCCTGTCCTACGAACGCGAGGATTGGGGCGGCGGTTATGCCTCGACTCACACGCCGGAGTTTCTCAGGCTCAATCCCAACGCACTGGTGCCCGTGATCATCGATGAGGCCGGCGTGCTGTGGGAATCCAACACCATCTGCCGTTATCTGGCCAGCAAACACCAGAACACCGATCTGCTACCGCACGAACCGGCTGCCCGCGCTCGGGTGGAGCAGTGGATGGATTGGCAAGCCACCGAACTCAACGCAGCCTGGAGCTATGCGTTCACGGCATTGGTGCGCAAGGATCCGGAGTTCCAGGACCCGCATCATATTGCCGCCGGCGTACGCGGCTGGAACCAGAAGATGGGCATCCTCGAGCATCAGCTCGCGGCCACCAAGGCTTATGTCGCCGGGTCACGGTTCACCGTGGCCGACATTGTCATCGGGCTGTCGGTCAATCGCTGGCTGATGACGCCCATGGAACGGCCCGACTACCCGGCCATCGACGAGTATTTCCAACGGCTGGCACAGCGCCCGGGGTTCCTGAAACATGGCTGCAACGGGCTGCCTTGAAGGACCCACGCCCATGCGCACCGGCCCGGGCCGCTTTTGCGCAGTGACAATGCTCTCTACCGGGCAAACAAAATAAACAAGGGAGAAAAAGCGACGCTGACCATTCTGTCGTTTTGCTCGACCAGCCTGCTCTGGGCGTATATTTCGGTCCAGGTGCCTGCAGTGCTGGCCTGTTCGGGACTACTGAACGGACAGCAGCCCCTCCCGAGGACAATTTCCTTGATATTGCTCATTATCATGTTGCCCTTCGCGCCAGGCCCATCCACCCCGAAAACTTTCACGGTGTGAACTTTATTGTTGTGCTGCCAGGACGAAACCTGACGGCTCATGTTGTAGTCCGCAAGGTTAACGGGACGGCTTGCCGGCGTGCTGACCAGCGACAATTTCCTGCCTGTGTAATCCCAGCCATCCCAGACACAAAAATAACCATAGTCACAGATGGGATCAGTTGGATTCGCGTCACCGGGTATCGGGAATGTGATCACGACGGCCCCGTTGTCATAAGCCACTTGAGTGGTACTGACCTGGCGCCCTGCGGATTTGCGACTGAGTTGTTGATCAATCTGCAGCTGAATTTCTGCTGCCTGCTCGGCGGTCATTGCGGGATTGAACACTGCATATCGGCTTTGCTCGCCCGACGCTTGATTGGCATAGAAATAGAACAGTGCACCCACGCCGAGACAAAGCGCCGCGCAGCCTGCGAGCCATTTGATTTGCATGTGGAAAAACTCCGTTCCCTGAAGCGCTGAAAATCCGGCGCGATACAAGAACAGAGTCAGGGCACTGCAATTAGCTGTCTACTGTCATAAATAACAGATTCGACGGTCGGCGCAACCAGGCTCCACGTTGAAGACTCAATTGACCAGCCGGTGTCAAAGCGCTGCGATTACACGATTTGCCACTTCCCCGGGCACCCATTCCTTCCAGATCTGTGGCTGGTCACGCAAGAAAGCTTCTGCGACCTGACGCGGCTGCTGGCGTTTCTCGCTCATCTGCCCAAGGGTCTGGTTCAGCAGATCGATCGGCAAGTCGACCTTTTCGAAAAACGCCACCAAGTCCGGATACTGCGCCTTGAACGGTGCGGACACGCCAATGGCCAGGCTGGCCGGCATCGAGCGAGTGCCTTTTGGATTGGGGTTGTTGGCGTCGGCCAGGGTCTTCCAGGCTTCGGCGTCGAACGGCGGTTCGTCGAGCTTCACCAGTTTGAAGCGACCCAACAGTGGCGTCGGCGACCAGTAGTAGAACAGCACCGGTTTGCCACGACGGATCGACGAGGCCACCTCGGCATCCAGCGCCGCGCCGGAGCCGGTGCGGAAGTTGACGAAGCTGTCAGTCAGCTCATAGGCCTTGAGTTTCTGACTGTTGACGATCTCCGAGGTCCAGCCGGTCGGGCTGTTGAGGAAGCGTCCGCGGCTCGGGTCTTCGGGGTCGCGGAATACGTCCTTGTACCGCGCCAGATCGGCGACGGACTTCAGCTCTGGGGCGAGGGGTTTGATCCCGCGCTCCGGGTCGCCCTTGATCACGTATTCCGGCACCCACCAACCTTCGGTCGCGCCTTTGACCGTGTCTCCCAGGCCGAATACCTTGCCTTCCGATTCGGCTTTGACCCAGGCCGGACTGCGCCCCGCCCACTCTTCACCAATCACTTGAATGTCGTTCTTGGCCAACGCTGCTTCGAGGCTGACAGTGCTGCCCGGCAAGGTATCGGTCGGGTAACCGTAACCCTTCTCGACGATCAGCCGCAGGATCTCGGTGATCAGGCTGCCGCTTTCCCAGGTGATGTCGCCGAAGTGGATGGGCGCGGTTTTTTCTGCGGCGGGAACCTGGGTAGCCACCAGGCTCAGGGCCAGCAGCGAACTGCCGAGCAGGGTTTTGATCGATCTCATGCGGACCTCCGGGTCAGGGGATTCGAGGATTCATTGGCGCTGTGCTGGGCGCACAGTGCTTCGGAGCGGGTCATGTAGACGCTGACCGAACGCTGGGAAATGCCCAGCTCGGCGGCGATTTGCGGGTAGGTCAGCCCCTCAAGTCGCGACAACAGGAAAGTGGCCCGGACCTTGCCCGGCAAGCGCTCAAGCGTGCGGTCGAGGCCATGCAGCACCTGGGTCAGCTGCAGCAGTTCCTCGGGCGACGCCGCTTGATGCTGATCGAGGTGTTGCGACTGTTCGAGGTGTTGGCGTTCCAGGTCGCGGCGGCGCCAGAGTTGATAGATCAACCGGCGGGCGATGGTGGTGAGCAAGGCGCGAGGCTCGCGGATCGGGGCCAGCCCCGGGGATTCGAGCAATATCACGAAGGTTTCGGCGGCGATGTCTTCGACGCTCGGGCTGGAACCCAGATGTCGGCGCAAGCGTGAGCACAGCCAGGCGTAATGAGCGCGGAACAATCCGCCCACGTCGTTGCGATGGGATAAGTCGGTGCCGGACATAGAGGCTCCAAGGGTTAGGGTCGCTGAATGTCCGGTGGTCCGGTAAGGCGAATCCTAGCAAGGAGCCTTATTCATTAATAATACTTAAAAAGCATTTTTATATTCCATAAAGTAATCATGAATAAGTGGCGTCTGATAAATCGCTATCGCGGGCAAGCCACGCTCCCACAGGTCCGGCGAAATCCTGTGAGCGTGGCTTGCCCGCGATAAATAGTTCTCTCGACACAGCACTCAAACCCTCACCGCAGCCGTCCGAACCCCAAAATTTCGGCTTCCAGCTGATAATCGAGCACAATCCGATAGTCACTCTCGCTGGCCGGCAGCACTTCTTGCAAACCGAGGATTTCAACTACCTCAGGCAACTCCTGCAACATCTCGTTCATCAGCTGTCTCACCTCTTCAACCTGTTTATCAGTCGCGGTCGCGGCGGTGATGTAGGGCAAGGTCGGACTGAAGGCACTGCGAGCCATAACCCGCAGGCCCGCCACGTCTGCCTCGGCGTGCCGCGCCAGGTAGGCAAAGGTCACGCTGTCAATCGCCGCCAGGTCGGCTTGGTCTTCACGCAGCCAGCGCAGGCTCTCGCGATGGCTGCCGCTGATGCCGACACGGGAAAAGAACTGTCCGTCGCGATGCAGCGGCGCCAGACGGTGGCGCAGCAGGTTCATGCCACTGTTGGAGTCTTCGCCGTTGATCACACCGCGGCTGCCGCGAAAGGCCGGCAAGGTCCTGCGCAGATCATCGGCGCGACACAGCAGCAGGCTGCAATGGTTGCCGCCGCTGCTGTCCGGCAGCTCATAGCGAGGGCGCCCGATGACCCGGACTTTACCGCGCAGTTGTGTCATTAACGGATAGCCGCAGGTCTGGGTCAGTAACAGGTTCGGGGACAGCCACAGGGCCATCAGCGACAACCCTTCGGCATCGCGGCGCAGGGTGCCGAGTCGCTCGAGGATGCGCGTCAGCCAGCGTTCGTTGGCCTGGCGAATCGGCTCGGGAGCGACGTACATCAGTAATTCAGCGATGTCTTGAGTCATCAAAATCTTCCAGGCAACGAATTTCAAATGTGGGAGCGGGCTTGCTCCCACAGGGGAATGCATTCGCAATCAGTGGAACGGGTGTTTGGGGCTGTCGATGGCCTTCACAGCATGCTGCCGCCACAACTGCCCATAACCTTGCACCAGAAACCCGCCACTGCGCGCCAGCCATTGCTCGCGGCGTGCCCGATAGGCGCGGGGCAAGTCGTACCAGGGCAGGCCAGGCAAGTCGTGATGCACCAGGTGCAAGTTCAGGTTCAGGAACAGCCAGCGCCATGGCCAGGAGGCTTCATTGATAACGGTGCGTTGCTCGGGTGCGGCATGGGGACGGTGTTCATAATAGGAGCGAATCATAGCAATCGACAGCGCCGGCACACTGATCAGCAACAGGTAATGCCACACCGGCAGCACACTGCAGCGGGCGATGAATACCAACATCAGCAAGGTCAGCGCGCCGTGGCTCAGCCACATCAACCAGGCCTGTCGTTCACCTGTTCTCAGACGTTGCAGTTCTTCCCGGGCCAGCGCCAGCAAGGCCAGTGGCGCGCCGAGGGCGAAACGGCCGAGCACGGTTTTGTTCAGCCGGTGCATACCCTGTTCGAACAGCGAACTGCCCTGCCACTGCTCGGCGCTCAGGTAACGGCTTTCCGGATCGCGGCCGGGGATGGTCAGGTTTTCGTCACGGTGATGCAGCAAATGGCTGTCGCGATAGAGGGTATAGGGATACCAGACGGCGAACGGCGCATAGCCGAGGATTTTGTTCAGCGCAGGGGAACGGGTGGGATGCCCGTGCAGCAATTCGTGCTGCACCGATAACCAGAGCACCACCAGCGGAATCAGCAACAACGTGCTCCACCACAGGCCCAGGCGATCGCTTGCCAGGACAATGCTGAACCAGGCGACGTACACGCCGCTCAGCAGCAACCAGGTCGGCCACTCGGTGCGAGCGGTCAGGCGTTGGCGCAGGGTGTCGATTTCTTCACGGTGGGCGTTATCGAAGTAATGGGGCATGGCGTTGCTCAGATCGGGAACCAGTCCCCTTCTGTGCAATGGCGCAGGGAAATCTTGCAGATTATTTGGTGATCGTTCCCACGCTCTGCGTGGGAATGCCTCTAGGGACGCGGAGCGTCACGGGCTGCATTCCCACGCAGAGCGTGGGAACGATCGCGGGATCAATGACCGAACACATCCACCTTCTTGGCTTTCTTGTCCGCGCGCTTTTCATCGGCGGTTTTCGCCGGTTTCTTCTTTGCCGCTTTTTTTGAATCCATGCCTTTGGCCATGATACGTACTCCACTCATACGGGATGTGAGATCAGGTATACACCTATCCCCGCGCCCGCGTTCTTTTATAATCGCCCGCTTTGCACACCGACAGTCGAAGACCATGCCCAACACCCAGTACACCTTGCTCGCCGAGCCCTTGTGGCCATTGATGAACAAGTTCTACCGCGCCCATCAATCGCCGATGAAAGCGGTCCGCGATGCTCGACTGTGGGTCGCCAGGCGCGACGAGATCATTGGCGCGCTGTGCTTGCGTCCGGTGGCGGATGGGCATTGGCTGACGGGTTTGTTTGTCGACCCGGCTTGCCGCGAACAGGGAATCGCGGCGGCATTGATCGCTGAGGCCATAAAGGATCTCGAAGGCCCGGTGTGGCTATTTTGTCATCCGGACCTGCGCGGCTTTTACGAGCGTCGCGGCTTTACTTTCGACCCGTCCCTGCCCTACTCGATGGCTGAACGCCTGAGCCGCTACGCCCGCAGCAAGCCGATGATCGCCATGGGCCGCGTTGACGTGGAGGGATAAGGATCGGGAGAAGTATGTGGCGATTGGTCGGTTTAATCGTCCGCAGCGGGGTCGAGGTCCGGAAACATCACTTCGGTAAACCCGAACTTGCTGAAATCGGTAATGCGCGACGGATACAACCGGCCAATCAAGTGATCGCATTCATGCTGCACCACCCGCGCATGGAACCCCTCGGCGATGCGCACGATCGGCTGCCCCTTGGGATCGACACCTTCGTAGCGAATCTGCTGATAACGATCCACCGCGCCGCGCATACCGGGCACTGACAGGCAGCCTTCGAATCCCTCTTCGAGGATCGGGCTCAACGGCGTGATCAGCGGGTTGATCAGAATGGTCTGCGGCACCGCTTCGGCGTCCGGGTAGCGTTCGCTATGCTCGAAACCGAAGATCACCAGTTGCAGGTCGACGCCGATCTGCGGTGCCGCCAGGCCGACGCCGCCGACGCTTTCCATGGTCTGGAACATGTCGTCGATCAGTTGCCACAACTCGGGGCTGTCGAACATTTCTGCCGGTACCGGCGGGGCAATGCGCAGCAGGCGCTCATCGCCCATTTTCAGAATTTCACGGATCATTTGGTGACTTCGTCAGTGCTCGGCTTGATCGAGTGATCCCGACCCAGTCCCGAAACGTGGTGTTTGGGCTCCGGCTCGCCGGCTACTTTTTCGCCAGCATTTTTGCCTTCGGTCGACATGTGTTCGATCACCGCATTCATTTCAGCACCGAGCAGCAGCACGGCAGCGGAAATATAGAAGTACAGCAACAGTACGATGATCGCGCCGATACTGCCATACATGGCGTTGTAGTTGGCGAACTCCTTGACGTACAGACCGAAGCCCAAGGAGGCGAGGATCCACACCACCACTGCCAGCACCGACCCCGGCGTGATAAAGCGAAACTCTTGCTTGACGTCGGGCATGACGTAATAAATCAGCGCCACCGCCACCATCAGCAAGATCACCACCACCGGCCAGCGGGCGATGGTCCAGAGGATGACGATGAAGTCTTCAAGTCCGACTTGTGAAGCGATCCAGCCCATCACCTGCGGCCCGAGCACCATCAGCGCGGCGGCGATCAACAGCATGCCGGCGATGCCGATGGTGTAGATAATCGACAGCGGGAAACGCTTCCACGCCGGACGGCCTTCGACCACGTCGTAAGCGGCGTTCATTGCGCTCATCATCAGCCGTACACCGGCAGACGCCGTCCACAGGGCAATCACGATACCTACCGACAGCAATCCCCCCTTGGATTGCTGGAGCTGGTCGATCACCGGGTTCACCTGTTCCAGCGCCTGGGGCGGCAGGACCAGTTCCGATTGCAGGCGCAGCCAGGAGAAGAAGTCCGGCAGGTGCAGGAAACCGATCAGGGCGATCAGGAACAGGATGAAGGGGAACAGCGAGAACAGCATTTGATAGGCCAGCGCCGAGGCATAGGTCGACATCTCGTCGTCGACGAACTCGGTGACCGTGCGCACCATCACACGATGGATGGGCAGACCTTTCATGTCCGGGAAAATCATAAGCGTCTCCTTTCGCCGCTATATTGGTGAAGTCGTGGCGACTCAGGGGCCGTTTTCTACATCAAAGTAGCCTACTTGGTGACTTTGAAACAATTTTCAGGCTCAAGTTCAGGCTGACACAAAAACGGCCATCCGCGGATGGCCGTTCCTGATAGTCGTCAAAGGCCGAATCAAGCCTTGTCGACGCCTTTCTTGATCGCGTCCTTGGCTTTGCCCACAGCTTGCTGAGCCTCGCCTTTCCTTTCCTGAACTTTACCTTCGGTTTGCAGTTTGGTGTTGTCAGTTGCCTTGCCGACGCCTTGCTTGACGTTGCCGGCGGCTTCGTTGGCCATGCCTTTTACTTTATCGCCAGTGCTGCCCATGGTGTTTCTCCTGTGAACAATTGAACGGGAAAGTAGTTACACAACGATTGACCGGGGTGGTTTGCACGGAGTTTCATTTATTTTCACCGCGACATTTTATCGTTCAGTGCAGGTTGGGCTTTATGTTTGCCGACCAACCCCCGAGAATGCGCAACGTATTCAGGCCTTGGCGCTGAAGATCCAATCCCGTAGGAATGTTATGAAACTCGATAAAAAGCAGGCCATTGCCCGCAGAAACCAGGAACTCGGCGGTGCTGTGCTTGGCGTCAACAACTGCCACTTCACCGAATTGAACCGCAACCGCAACATCTGGTGGTTCGATATCCCGGTGGCGCGCCTGGCCATTGGTCAGTACGAATGGATTCACCTGCTGATGCACACCCCGGATACCGACGAACTGCTGCATTTGAAAGTGCCGACGGTGTTCCTGCGCGAGAAGCTCGAAGGCCTGGTGGTGCGCAACCAGGGCAAGCGCAAGGCCGCGCTGAGCCTGGAGTTGAGTGCGGACAAGGACTCGTACCTGCAGGACATGCGCCCGGCGGGTACCAACGTCAATTTCGCGCAGTTCCGCCTGTAAAAGCAAAAGATCTAGCTTTACGCTCTTCAAAAAAAGCCCCGCATCCGCGGGGCTTTTGTTTTTCAGGCGCTGACCTTCTTCGCGGCCAGCTTCTTCAGCTCTTCATCGCGCAACTCGCGACGCAGGATCTTGCCGACGTTGGTGGTCGGCAGCGCATCGCGGAACTCCACAGACCGTGGAACCTTATAGCCGGTGACATTGGCGCGCATGTGCTCCATCACCTGTTCCTTGGTCAGGGTCACGCCCGGTTTGACGACGATGAAGATCTTGATCGCCTCGCCCGACTTCTCGTCCGGTACACCGATAGCCGCGCATTGCAGCACACCCGGCAGGGTCGCCAGCACGTCTTCGAGCTCGTTCGGGTACACGTTGAAACCGGACACCAGGATCATGTCTTTCTTGCGATCGACGATACGCATGTAGCCATCAGGCTGGATCACCGCGATGTCGCCAGTCTTCAACCAGCCTTCGCTGTCGAGGATTTCATCGGTGGCTTCCTGACGCTGCCAGTAGCCTTTCATGACCTGCGGACCTTTCACGCACAGTTCGCCGATTGCGCCCAATGGCTGTTCAACGCCAGCGTCGTCGATGATTTTGCACAAGGTCGATGGCACCGGGATGCCAATAGTGCCGATCTGGATGTTCTGGATCGGATTGACCGTGGCCACCGGGCTGGTTTCGGTCATGCCGTAACCTTCACAGATGGCACAACCGGTGACCGCTTTCCAGCGCTCGGCCGCCGCCAGCTGCAGGGCCATGCCGCCGGACAGGGTAATTTTCAGCGCCGAGAAATCCAGCTTGCGGAAGGCTTCGTTGTTGCACAGGGCGACGAACAGCGTATTCAGGCCGACGAATCCGCTGAATTTCCACTTCGACAGTTCCTTGACCATCGCCGTCAGATCCCGCGGGTTGCTGATCAGGATGTTGTGGTTGCCGATCAGCATCATCGCCATGCAATGAAAGGTGAAGGCATAGATGTGGTACAGCGGCAGCGGCGTGATCAGGATCTCGCAGCCTTCGTTGAGGTTGGACCCCATCAGCGCCTTGCACTGCAGCATGTTCGCCACCAGGTTGCGATGGGTCAGCATCGCGCCCTTGGCGACGCCGGTGGTGCCGCCGGTGTATTGCAGCACGGCGACGTCGCTGCTGGCCGGGTTGGCTTCAGCCACTGGCTGGCCGTGGCCCTTGCGCAGCACGTCGTTGAACTTGATGGCCTTGGGCAAGTGATACGCCGGGACCATTTTCTTCACGTACTTGATGACGCTGTTGACCAGCAGACGTTTGAGCGGCGGCAGCAGGTCGGCCACTTCGGTGACGATCACGTGCCTGACGCCGGTTTTCGGCACGACGGCCTGGGCCAGGTGCGCCATGTTGGCCAGGCAGACCAGGGCCTTGGCACCGGAGTCGTTGAATTGGTGTTCCATCTCCCGCGCGGTGTACAGCGGGTTGGTATTGACCACGATCAGCCCGGCGCGGATGGCGCCAAAGACGGCGACCGGGTATTGCAATACGTTAGGCAGTTGCACGGCGATTCGATCGCCTGGCTGCAAGTCGGTATGCTGTTGCAGGTAAGCGGCAAAAGCACCGGACAATTCGTACAGTTCACCGTAGGTGATTGTCTTGCCCAGGTTGCTGAACGCCGGTTTGTCGGCAAAGCGTTGGCAGGATCGCTTCAATACCGCCTGAATATTCGGATACTCGTCTGGATTGATCTCGACAGCAATCCCGGCAGGGTACTTATCCTTCCAAAAGTCTTCGATCATGGAAGCCCACTCCTCAGCAACGCGAATTCATCACCGCATTTGATGCGATTATTATTGGTGTGTGTTTTTGGTGTCTATGTGTTGGTGAGTCTGGCTTTTTTCTTAGGCCGAGATGTCACAAAGCGGGCCGAGAGTAGCAGCTTTGCTGGGGGTCGACCAGAGCCAAAAGCGGGCTCTATGGTCACATTGGTGACTCAAGACCAATAACCGGTCATTTTAGAGCAAAAATACTATAAAGCTGTGAAAATCTCGAAAAATGGGCCTTTAAAGCAAAAGATCGCAGCCTTCGGCAGCTCCTACAGGGGGAATGCGATCCCTGTAGGAGCTGCCGAAGGCTGCGATCTTTTCGGGATCGTCTCGAACTACGGCTTCTCAGGCGATATCGCGCAACTCCCGCCGCAAAATCTTGCCCACCGGCGTCATCGGCAACGACTCACGCAACACGATGTGCTTGGGCACTTTGTACGCCGTGAAGTTTTCCTTGCAGTAGGCCTTGAGCTCTTCAAGGCTGACACCCGACTCCCGGGCGACCACGAACAGCTTCACCGCCTCCCCCGACCGCTCGTCTGGCACGCCAATCACCGCACAGTTGGCGACTTTCGGGTGGGCCATCATCACGTCCTCGATCTCGTTCGGGTACACGTTGAAACCGGAGACGATGATCATGTCTTTCTTGCGATCGACGATGCGCACGAAACCGTCCGGGTCGATCACTGCGATGTCGCCGGACTTGAACCAGCCTTCGGCATCCAGCACTTCGGCGGTGGCTTCGGGTTTCTGCCAATAACCCTTCATGATCTGCGGGCCCTTGATGCACAGTTCGCCGCGCTCGCCCAAGGCCTGCTCGACGCCTTCATCGTTGATCACCTTCAGCGTGGTGCCCGGCACCGGCAGGCCGACCGTGCCGATGCGTGACTGGTCGCCGTACGGATTGGTGCAGGCCACCGGCGAGGTTTCGGTCAGGCCGTAGCCTTCGGTGATGCGGCAACCGGTCAGTTGCTGCCAGCGTTCGGCAGTGGCCTTGACCAGTGCGGTACCGCCGGAGTTGGTGAGTTTGAGGCTGGAGAAATCCAGGGTCTTGAAATCCGGATGATCCATCAGCGCGACAAACAGCGTGTTGAGCCCCAGCAGTGCCGAGAAACGCCAGTTCTTCAGTTCCTTGATAAAGCCGCCGATGTCCCGCGGATTGGTGATCAATACGTTGTGGTTGCCCGAAACCATCATGCACATGCAATTCGCGGTGAATGCATAGATGTGGTAAAGCGGCAGCGGTGCAACCATGACCTCCTGTCCTTCGCGCAACAGCGGCTGGCCGTCGTTGCCAAACTGCTCAAGGCACGCCCGCACTTGCTGCATGTTGGCCACCAGGTTGCCGTGGGTCAGCATCGCGCCCTTGGCCAGGCCGGTGGTACCGCCGGTGTATTGCAGCACGGCAATGTCGTCGAGCCCGATCTTCAGCGGCCTGATACCCAAGCCCCGGCCCAGACGCAGCGCGCTCTTGAAGGAAACGGCCTGGGGCAAGGAATAGTCCGGGACCATTTTCTTCACCTTGCTCACCAGGGTATTGACCAGCCAGCCCTTGGCGGCGGGCATCAGGTCGCCCATCTTCGCTTCGATCAGGTACTGGATGTCGGTGTCGGCCAGCACTTCCTGGACCTTCTGCCCGAACATGTTCAGGTACACCAGCGCCCGGGCGCCGGAGTCCTTGAATTGATGGCGCATCTCCCGCGCGGTATACAGCGGGTTGGTGTTGACCACGATGAGCCCGGCACGCAAGGCGCCGAACACGGCAATCGGGTAATGCAGGACATTGGGCATCTGCACCGCGATGCGATCCCCCGGCACCAGGTCGGTGTGGGCTTGCAGGTAACCGGCGAACGCTGCGCTGTAGCGTTCCAGTTCGGCGTAGGTCAGGGTGATGCCCATATTGCTGAAGGCCGGGCGGTCGGCAAATTTCTTGCAGGAACGCTCGAACACCTCGATCACCGACTTATAGGCTCCTTGGTCGATATCCAGGGGCACGCCGGCCGGGCGTTTGTCATTCCAGAAATCAGGTTGCATTGTTCTTGTCCTCTTTACCTGAACCTATCCGGGACCGCTTTCTGTCGTTTCTGAAGACAAACAATGAAAAGCGGAGCTTCTCGGACACTAGCAGCTATGGCGAATCAGGCAAATACGGCCAACACCGTCATTGACCGTATGAATCTTCCTGCCGTGGTGTGGGCTGTTCAGACGGCAAGCTACGGATGCGCTATACAATGCAACGACGCCCATGCCACATGCCGCCCCATGCAAAGGAATCGCCATGATCCACGACACATTCTGGCTGACCGCGAGCGACCGCAGTCGCCTCTTCGTCAACCAGTGGCTGCCCGCCGCGCCTTTGAACGCAGTGATCCTGCTGGCCCACGGCATGGCGGAACACAGTGCTCGCTACGCCCGTCTGGCGGAAAAACTCTGTGCGCAGGGCTACGGCGTCTATGCACCGGACCTGCGTGGACATGGCAAAACTGCCGAAAACGGGACCCTGGGCCATTTCGCCGACGACGATGGCTGGTGCAAGGTGGTCGGCGACCTGGCCAGTCTCAATCAGCACATCGGTCAACACCATCCCGGCGTGCCGATCGTCTTGCTGGGTCATAGCATGGGCAGCTACCTCGCCCAGGCGTATCTGCTGCACCACAGCGCCAGCCTGCACGGCGCCATTCTCAGCGGCTCGAACTTCCAGCCGGTGGCGCTTTATCGCGCGGCCCGCCAGATCGCCCGACTCGAACGGTTGCGCCAGGGCCCCAAGGGCCGTAGCGCCCTGATCGAATGGTTGTCGTTCGGCTCGTTCAACAAGACATTCAAACCGGTGCGCACACCGTTCGACTGGCTCAGTCGCGATCCGGCCGAGGTCGACAAGTACGCCAACGACCCGCTCTGCGGCTTTCGCTGCACCAATCAGTTCTGGATCGATCTGCTTGGCGGCTTGCAGCAAATCAGCAAAGCGTCCAATCTCGCCCAGATCGATCCGGGCCTGCCGCTGCTGGTGATTGGCGGCGAATGTGATCCGGTGAGTGAAGGCAAGCGTCTCAAGGATCTGGCTCACGCGCTGCGCGCCGCCGGTTGCCAGAACCTGCAACTGAACACTTACCCGCAGGCACGGCATGAACTGTTCAACGAGAGCAACCGCGATGAAGTGACTGCCGATGTACTGAACTGGATCGCCCAGGCGCTGAGCCATCGACGGCCACCCCGATCCGAATAGTTTTTTGTGGATTTTTTAATTCGTCACAGGAATCGAAACAGATGACCCAGGTTACCAACACCCCTTACGAAGCCCTCGAAGTCGGCCAGACCGCCAGCTACAGCAAGACGGTCGAAGAGCGCGACATTCAGTTGTTCGCCGCGATGTCCGGCGATCACAACCCGGTACACCTGGACGCTGAATATGCCGCCGGCACCATGTTCAAGGAGCGCATCGCCCACGGCATGTTCAGCGGCGCGCTGATCAGCGCGGCCGTCGCCTGTGAGCTGCCTGGGCCGGGGACTATTTATATCGGTCAGCAGATGAGCTTTCAGAAGCCGGTGAAGATTGGCGATACCCTGACCGTTCGCCTGGAAATTCTCGAGAAACTGCCGAAGTTTCGTGTGCGGATTGCCACTCGCGTGTTCAACCAGCGCGATGAGCTGGTGGTGGACGGCGAGGCGGAGATCCTGGCACCGCGCAAGCAGCAGACCGTGACGTTGCCGACCCTGCCGGCGATCAGCATCGGCTGACCACCATTACCCTGCCTGACACTGATCGTTCCCACGCTCTGCGTGGGAAATGCCTCAACGGACGCTCCGCGTTCGGCTTGTGATGGGACGCGGAGCGTCCCCGGCTGCATTCCCACGCAGAGCGTGGGAACAATCAGCTCTCAAGGCGCTTCCTGCACCTGCACACTCGCGGTCATCCCCGAACTCATATTGATCCCCTCGGGCACGTTGTCCAGCTTGATCCGCACCGGAATCCGCTGGGCCAGCCTGACCCAGTTGAACGTCGGCTCGACCTCCGCCAGCAACTGCCCATCCGGCGTGGTGTTGCGGTCGGTAATCCCGCGGCTGATGCTTTCCACATGCCCCTGCAGCGCCTCCCCGGCGCTCATCAACCAGACCTTCACCGGGTCGCCGACACGAATCCGCGACAGTTTGGTTTCCTCGAAATACGCCTGCACATAAAACGTCGAGTCGTCGATCAGCGCCATCACCGGTTGCCCGGCATTCACATAGTTGCCTTGGGCCAGACGCAGATTGGTGATGTGGCCGCTGCGCGGCGCATGGACCTGGCTGCGGTCCAGGTTGAGTTGCGCGACCTTGGCTTCGGCCTGGGCTTCACGCAGTTCACCACGGGCGATGCCAGCGTTGATTTGCGCATTCTCCCGCAGCTCGGCACTGATCGCCTGCGGCCCGAGGCTGGCGCGGCGGCTGGCTTCGCGCTCTCGCAGATTGAGTTGTTGCTGGCGGGTCTGGACCACCGCTTGCGCTTTTTCCAGCGCTGCTTCGAAGCGGTCGCGGTCGATGCTCAGCAATAGATCGCCGGCCTTGACCTGCTGGTTGTCGAAAGCCTTGAGTTCACGTACCCAGCCCGACACGTCGGGCGCGACGACCACCACGTCGGCCCGGATCCGCGCGTCACGGGTCCAGGGCGTCAACATGTAGTACTGCCACAAATGGAAACCGGCAAAGATCGCCACCGCCACCAGGCACAGGGTGACTGCTACACGTACGGATGTACGCATGTTCAACTCCTTATAAAGGTCCGAGGACGACGGTGATCAGGGTCAATACACAGACGTACAAGGCGCAATCGAATAACGCTTCGTGCCAGATCCAGCGGCCGACCGGCGTCAGGCGCAACAACAGGCGCAAGCCGCCGGTCACCAGCAGCGCCAGCAGCACATAAATCAGAAACGGGCTGAGCAGCACACCACCCATCGACCACTCACGCAAGCCCATGGCTCTCCTCCTGCTGACGGCACCAGGCACGCCAGCTGTTCTGCAATTGCAGCACTGCGCCCTGGGCCAATTTCACCGCATCGCTGGGGGGCAACGCGTACAAGGTGTTCAAGAATTCTTCGCTGGGTTGTTCCAGCACATCGGCGCGACTGCCGGCCGGGCCTTGCTCGAGGACTTTTTCCAATTGATCGAGGTAACGCCGTTGCGCCGCACTGACCGGTGCCTGCGCCACCGCCAGGCTCAAGCGCAAATGCAGCAATTCGTCGCCGATGTCCAGCCCCAGCAGCCCGTCATCCCAGCGGCTGCGCGCCGGTTCTGGCAATTCGGGATAGTGTCGCGCCAGTTGCAGCAAACGATCGGCCATGCGTCCACCGAACCAGCTTTCGGCACCGCGCAGATTGCGCCGGGTCAGGCGCACCAGATCGTGAAGCGTCGCCACCAGCAGGCGGCGGCCATGCCATGTCGGATTGCGCAGGATCAACAGCCGGAAGGCCAGGACCGCCGCGCCCACACCGATCACCATCGCCTGCGCACTGTTGAAGAACGTCGCGACATCGAACTTCATCGCGTTGAGCGGCGAGATCAGGACAATGAAGTGCAGGCAGAACGAGGTCGCCGTGGCGCCGATCTGCGGTTTGGCCATGCCCAGCGCACCGAGGAATAACGGCACGCCCATTCCGAGACAGAGCAGTGCAAAGCTGCTCCACTGCGGCAGCAGAATCTGCCCGACGAAAAACGCCGCCGGAATCGCCAGGAAAATCCCGCGCATAAAACTCATGCCGATCTGCGCGCCGTTTTCGCGGCTGGCAAACAGGCTGCATACCACACAGGTCAGCAACAACGCCCCCGAGGCGGCGGGCCAGGCGGTCGCCAGCCAGAAGCATGACACCACCAGAAACGCCAAGGCGCTGCGAGCGCCGAATACCAGTGCCAATGACAGGTCGCGATGCGGGGCCAGGGTTCGCGGCGGATCGACCGTTTCCTTGCCCTCCTCCACCGCTTTCAGCGCCGCACTCGCCGCCATGGCGGTATCGAGCAGCAAGGTAAAACGCGCCAGGCAGAAACTTTGCGCGGAACTGATCAGCGGGTCATGGGTGGCATCGAGCAACCTCGGGCGCAAGGCTTGCAGGGTCGCGTTATCCGGACGGGCGAGCGCCTCCTGGACTTCGCTCATCCACGGCATCAGTTGCTCGGCCTCTTGCGGTTCCAGCTGCTTCCACTGCCGGCGTACCGAACGGGCGATGCGCAGCAACATCAACAGCTTCTGGCTCAAGCCACTGATCGACCGCGCGCGCTGACGGCCAAGACTGCCTTCGAACCAGGCATGTTCGCGCTGGGCATCCACCGCTACGATCCTGCCGAGGATCTCCAGCAGACCTCTGCGCGCCTGGCCGTCGCCAGCCAGGGTCGCTCGAGCAGCATTCATCCCGCTCTGCCACGCCGCCCGTGCCTGATCCGCCAGCTGTTGTTCAACCCGCATCGGCCACAGCAGCGCACTGGTGGCGGTGGCGCAAAGAATGCCCAGGCAGATTTCCGTACAGCGAGCCACGGCTTGATCAAACACCGTCAGCGGATGGGCAATGGCCGGCAAGGCGATGATCGCCACCGTATAACCGGCCAGAACAAATGAATAGGACCAGGCACTGCGCAACATCGTCGAACTGGCCGTACACAGACCGAGCCATAACGCCAATGCCAACAGGAACAGCCAGGGCGTCTGGGCAAACAACCCCATGAACACCACCGACATGATCGTCCCGACCAGGGTGCCCAGCAGACGCGCCAGCCCCTTCTGCACCACCATCCCGGACAAGGGTTGGGCGACGATGAAGGCGGTCATCAGCGCCCAGGCCGGTTGCTCCAGTCCCCAGCGCAATGCCAGCCACAGCGCCAGGCCGCCACCGAGCAAGGTCTTGATCGCGAATTGTAGGGCGCGGCGGTCAGGCGCAAACAAAGCCTGCAAAGTGATAGGCACTTAAAGCACTCTTGAAAGGACGATATAACGATAGTCGGCTTCGGCAACAAACCTCAAAACATCACGGTCCCGTGTAGGAGCTGCCGCAGGCTGCGATCTTTTGATCTTTCTTCATCGCGACATCAAAGATCAAAAGATCGCAGCCTTCGGCAGCTCCTACAAGGGCTGATTCAACGTTAAACGCCAGACACAAAAAAACGCCAGACTGGCTGGCGTTTTTGACAGACTATGGGCGCTTACGAGCGAGCGCGAGCCTGATTGCGCAGGGCTTTTACCTGATCGTGATTGCGTTGCACGCCATGGTACTGACGTTCAACCAGGTCACGAATGCCCACCAGGTTGTGCTTGTTGATTTTTTCCAAGGCTTCTTTGTAAGACTTCAATGCATGGTCTTCACCACGTTCGGCTTCGTTCAGCACGGCCTCTTCATCCTTGCCGGTGAACATGGCCTTCACGTCGACCCAGCGACGGTGCAGGTCACCGCTGACACTGGTGGAAGTTTCCGGATCGCCGCCCATCGAACGCACGGCGGCTTGCAGTTCGGAAGCTGCGGTGGCGCAGTCGGCGGAACGCTGCACGAACAGCGATTTCAGTTCCGGATTCTTGATGTCTTCAGCGCAAGTCTTGAATCCTTCCTGACCGTCTTTGCTGGTTTCAATCAGGTCGTTGAGTACAGAGATGGCTTCTTTATTCATGTCGGTCATTTTCAATTCCTCGCGGGTTGATGAAAGATGTAATAGCTATTGCACCCTGCATGCCAGCTTTGAATTGACAACTTAATTCTTATATTTCAAATAGTTATGCTTAATCGGCAAATCTGTATCCGCGTTTTTTGCATGATCTGTCATTTGGCCTGCATGCAGAATGCCTGTATTTTCCAGACTGATTGAATCCAGACGGCTGATAGATGAATCCTGAAAAGCTCGAACTGCTGGTCACCCGTGAAATGCCCTTCGGCAAATACAAGGGTCGAATCATTGCCGACCTGCCCGGTCAGTACCTGAACTGGTTCGCCCGGGAAGGTTTCCCCCATGGTGAACTGGGCGGCTTGCTGGCCCTGATGCAGGAAATCGATCACAACGGCCTGTCGGAGTTGCTCGAACCACTTCGCGCCAAACATGGCAAACCCGCCCCTCGCCACTGAATCGCCACTGAACCACCCCTCACCTGCCCCTGATGAGTAGCCCATGCCCGATAACACCCGCCGCGCCCGTGATGAAGCTTTCTGGCTGACTTTTGCCGACCGCTACGCTGTCGAACCCGGCCCGGTCAATCTGGAGAACGGTTACTTCGGGCGCATGTCGCGCACGGTGGTCGAGGAGTATCAGCGCAACATCGAACTGATCAACCGCAGCAACTCGGTGTACGTGCGTCAGCGCTTCGATCGGGATGAAAGCCTGGAAATCCGTGCGCAAGTGGCCGGGCTGGTTGGCCTACCCGCCGACGCCGTCGCCCTCACCCGCAACGCTTCGGACGGCTTGCAATCGCTGATCCGCAACTACAACCGCCTCAAGCCGGGCGACCAGGTACTGATCTGCGATCTGGAGTACGACACGGTCAAAGGCGCCATGCGTTGGCTGGCACGCCATCGCGGCGTCGAGGTGATCGAGATCGAGCACTGCCACCCTGCCAGTTTCGACAGTTTGCTGGCCACCTACCGCGAAGCCTTCGTACGTTATCCGCGCCTCAAACTGATGGCCCTGACCCACGTCACCCATCGCACTGGCCTGGTGATGCCGGTGAAAGCGATTGCCGCAGCGGCCAGGGAATACGCGGTCGATGTGATCCTCGACGGTGCCCATGCGCTGGGCCAGATCGAGTTCGATCTCGACGACCTGGGCATCGCCTTCGCTGGTTACAACCTGCACAAATGGATCGGCGCGCCGCTGACTCTCGGTTTTATCTACATCAGCCCCGAGCGCCTGGCCGACATCGACCCGGACATGGGCGAGATGCACTTCCCCTCCACCGACATTCGCGCCCGCACGCCACACAGCACGCCCAACATCCCGGCGCTGCTGACCCTGCCGCTGGTGTTCGAGGAACACCGGGCCATGGGCGGTTCCGCCGCCAAGGGCGCGCGCCTCAATTACCTGCGCAACCGCTGGGTCCGCGCGGTACGCGAACTCTCGGGCATCGAAGTCATGACGCCGGATGACCCGCGCCTGTATTGCGGCATCACGTCGATGCGCTTTACCCGGCATGCCGATCAACAGGCGATGGCCGAGCGGTTGCTCAAGGACTACAACCTGTTCACCATCGCGCGCAGCGGGGCCGCGAGCGGTCCGTGCATTCGCGTTACGCCGGGCCTCACCACCACCGCTGCCGACATGGACTTGCTGATCCGGGCGCTGAACGACCTGCGCTGATGTCACACGGTGTACTTGTCGAAGTCCTCGGGCTTGATCTGCATCGACACTGCAAAGGTGTCGATTCCGATGGTCATCTGCCCGAAAAAGCCATCTTCATTCGAGTCTCGACCGAGCGTGTGAACGCTCAGGGTCGAAGCTTCACCACCCATGGTCTCATGGAAAAAATCCTCACCATTGGTGAGCGGCGAAACGGATCGACCGCTGTATTCCCTGGCGTTGAGAACCGAGCGGGTGGCCACTTCGGGCAGGTATAGCTGACCGACCCAGGCGACGTGCCGCTCTTGCAGATAGTTATTGCCGGCCGTGATGCGTATGGCGACGTGTATGTGCAAGGCACGGCCGGCATAGAACCCCGGATAGATCGTGGTGAATCGCACGATGCCCTTCCTGTCCGAGAATTGCCCGCCACGCAGGTAGGTATCATCGTCGGTGCGCGGGATCGAGCCGATAGCGTCGACGTCGACCTCCTTGTCCGGATTGATCTTGCTCCAGCCCGAATAAGCCCCGCGCGCATTGCAATGCCAGATATCCACCAGTGCATCGGTCACCGGCTGACCGGTCATGGCGTCGACAATCGTCAGCCTCAACACCAGGGGGACGCCATCCATCCCTTCGCTGATGTTTCTTCTGATCAATTTCGGATTACGGAAATACGGGCCGGCGATCTGTTCGGGTGACAGCAGATAAGCCGGTGTTGAGGGTACCACTGAGGTGTTGTCGTCCATGACGTTCTCTCTTCTTCCATAAGAAGAACGCAGGTTAACGCTGGGCGAGCGGTGAAATGCGGTAACTATGTACCGCATGGTGCCCCCCCTGTAGGAGCCGGCTTGCTGGCGAAGGTCGTTAACGAAAACGCGTGTTTACTGGCTAAACACGGCGCCCATGAAGACGCCTTCGCCAGCAAGCCGGCTCCTACAAGGTTTTTTTCGGGCAAAAAAAAACGGTGCACCGACCAAGCGCACCGTAAAGCCGTAGAACACACAACGAAGTGTTTGGTAAAGCCGATCAGTCCAGCAGCGCCAGTGCCTCGGCGGTGCATTCCTGAATGCGGGCCCAGTCGCCGTTCTTGATCCACTCGGGATCAAGCATCCAGCTACCGCCCACGCACATGACGTTTTTCAACGCCATGTAGCTTTTGATGTTGGCCGGGCTGACGCCACCGGTCGGGCAGAATTTCACTTCGCCGAACGGGCCACCCAATGCCTTGATGGCTGCCACGCCCCCGCTGACTTCCGCCGGGAACAGCTTGAAGCGGCGGTAACCCAGGCCATAGCCTTCCATGATGCCCGAGGCATTGCTGATGCCTGGCAACAGCGGAATCGGGCTGTCGACGCTGGCTTCGAGCAGATCACGGGTGATGCCCGGCGTGACGATGAACTGCGAACCCGCGGCTTCGGCAGCCGCCAGCATAGTGCGATCGAGCACGGTACCGGCACCGGTCACCAGCTCCGGACGCTGTTCGCGCAGAACCTGGATAGCCTTGAGGCCGAACTGCGAACGCAGGGTCACTTCCAGGGCGGTCAGGCCACCGGCTGCAAGGGCGTCAGCCAGCGGCAGGATGTCCTGTTCGCGAGCGATGGTAATTACCGGCAAGATCCGCGCCTTGGCGCAGAGGCTGTCGATCAGGGCAACTTTGTCCGCCATGGAAACGGTCGGGGATGTGTTTGTCATAGCGGCTGATCCTTGGCTCATGGGCACCAGTAAATCTCTAACGTAGGTTGCAGAAACGCGCGAATCGGCATGGCGGCGACATCGTCGCCGGCCAATGCGGCACTCAGGGTGGTCAGCTTGGACTGACCGGAAATCGATAAAACGGTCTTCTTCGCCGAAGCCAGCAGCGCGCGACTCATGGTCAGGCGCTGATGCGGCACGGTCGGCGCCAGCATCGGCCAGCAGCGACGGCTGCCGTCGACTTTCAAGGCGTCGGCCAGGTTCGGGCTGTTCGGGAACAGCGAGGCGGTGTGCCCGTCGTCGCCCATGCCCAGTATCAGCACGTCGATCGGCGGCAATTCGGCCAACAAGCGATCAGCCTGCTCGGCCGCCTGTTCGAGATTGGCGGTGGCACTGTAGAGGCTCAAAAACTGCGCCTTGGCCGCCGGACCTTGCAACAGGTAGCGCTTGAGCAGACCGGCATTGCTGTCGGCGTGTTCCACCGGTACCCAACGCTCGTCCGCCAGGGTCACCACGACGTTGGACCAGTCCAGCGCTTGCTTGGCCAGGTGCTGGAAAAACGCCACCGGGCTGCGACCACCAGAGACCACAAGCGTTGCGGTACCGGTGGCGTCGATCGCGTCGCTCAATTGCTTGGCCACATTCAGCGCCAGGCCTTCGGCGAGCAACACCGGGCTCTTGAACTCATGGGCGCTGACGCCCTGAGGCAGTTTCAATTCAGATATCGCCATACCACGACCTCCCATCCCGCGTGATCAGAGCAATGGAGCTCATCGGTCCCCAGGACCCGGCCGCGTACGGCTTGGGCGCATCACCGGATTTTTTCCACCCGGCGATCAACTGGTCACACCACTTCCACGCGGCTTCGATTTCATCTTTACGGACAAACAGGTTCTGATTGCCGCGCATCACTTCCAGCAACAACCGTTCGTAGGCATCGGGAATCCGTGCGCTGCGCCAGGTGTCTGAAAAATTCAGCTGCAACGGACCGCTGCGCAGCTGCATGCCCTTGTCCAGGCCTTGTTCTTTGGTCATCACGCGCAAGGAAATGCCTTCGTCCGGTTGCAGGCGGATGATCAGCTTGTTGCTGATCTGCAAGCGCTGCTCGGGGGCGAAGATGTAGTGCGATGGTTCCTTGAAGTGGATGACGATCTGCGACAACTTCTGCGGCATGCGCTTGCCGGTACGCAGGTAGAACGGCACACCGGCCCAGCGCCAGTTGCGAATGTCGGCACGCAGGGCGACGAAGGTTTCGGTGTCGCTCTGGGTGTTGGAGTTCGGCTCTTCCAGATAACCGGGCACCGATTTGCCTTCGCTGTGGCCGGCGATGTACTGGCCGCGCACCACTTGCGTGGTCAGGCCTTCCGGGCTGATCGGCGCCAGGGCCTTGAGGACTTTGACTTTCTCGTCGCGGATGCTGTCGGCGGACAGGTCGGCCGGCGGGTCCATGGCGATCAGGCAGAGCAATTGCAGCAGGTGATTCTGGATCATGTCCCGCAGCTGGCCGGCCTTGTCGAAGTAACCCCAGCGGCCTTCGATCCCGACTTTCTCGGCCACGGTGATTTCCACGTGGGAGATGTAGTTCTGGTTCCACTGGGTTTCGAACAGGCTGTTGGCAAAACGCAGGGCAATCAGGTTCTGCACAGTTTCCTTGCCCAGATAGTGGTCGATGCGATAGGTGCGGTTCTCCGGGAAGAACTGCGCTACGGCGTCGTTGACCTTGCGCGAGGATTCAAGGTCGGAACCGATGGGTTTTTCCAGCACCACGCGGGTGTTTTCGGTCAGGCCGACCTTCGACAGGTTCTCGCAGATCGCGCCGTAAACCGCTGCCGGTGTCGCGAAGTAGGCGATCACTCGCTGGGCGCTGCCGGCCATTTCGGCCAGGGCGACGTAGTCGTCAGCCTTGAGGAAATCGACGTGCAGGTAGCTCAGGCGGGCCAGGAAGCGCTCAACCACGGCTTCGTCCAGCTCTTTGTCACTGACGTATCGGCGCAGCTCGGCGGCGATGAACGCCAGATGCTGCTGCTCGCTGCCAGGTTCACGGGCCAGCGCAATGATGCGCGTATCCTCATGAAGCAGGCCTGCGCCATCGAGTTGATAGAGGGCAGGAAACAGCTTGCGCAGGGCCAGATCGCCAAGGGCGCCGAACAAGGCAAAGGTGCACGGTTCAACCGTAATCGAAGGCATGATGTTTGTTCTTTTATCAAGTTAAGCTACAAATACCTTTTTTCAAGGCATGATTCAAGGGAAAATGTAGTAATAACCACAACATTTTACCAAAATAGAGATTCCGAGTGGTGGTCAGTCGGAGCCATCAGTAGGATAGGCCACCGTGACGGGCCCGATCAAAGTCCCAATTTGCATAGCCGGGGCCCTTATTTGTAGTGCTCTCTTGTTTGCGGAGCTAAGGAACCAATATGGACCGCGTGCGAAATTTACTGGAACAGATCCAGAATCGCCTTGAAGACCTGAACAAGGCCGAACGCAAAGTCGCCGAAGTGATCCTGCTCAACCCACAGCAGGCCACCCGGTTCAGCATCGCCGCCCTCGCCCAGGCCTCGAAGGTCAGCGAGCCGACGGTCAACCGTTTCTGCCGTTCGTTCGGCGTCAGCGGTTACCCCGAACTAAAACTGCAGCTGGCCCAAAGCCTGGCCAGTGGCGCGGCGTATGTCAGCCGTGCGGTCGAGGCCGATGACAATCCTGAAGCGTATACGAAGAAGATTTTCGGCAGCGCCATCGCCTCTTTGGACAGTGCCTTGCAGGCGCTGGATCCGAACCTGATCAGCCGCGCCGTCGACTTGCTGATCCAGGCCCGGCAGATCCACTTCTTCGGCCTCGGCGCCTCGGCTCCGGTGGCGCTGGACGCGCAGCACAAGTTCTTCCGCTTCAACCTGGCCGTCACCGCCCATGCGGACGTGCTGATGCAGCGCATGATTGCTTCGGTCGCCCACACCGGCGAGTTGTTCGTGATCATTTCCTACACCGGCCGCACCCGTGAACTGGTGGAAGTGGCGCGCCTGGCCCGGGAAAACGGCGCTTCAGTGCTCGGCCTGACCGCTGAAGGTTCGCCATTGGCCAAGGCCAGCACCTTGAGCCTGAACATTCCATTGCCGGAAGACACTGACATCTATATGCCGATGACGTCGCGGATCATTCAGCTGACGGTGCTGGATGTGCTCGCGACGGGCATGACCCTGCGCCGGGGCGTGGATTTCCAGCCGCATTTGCGCAAGATCAAGGAAAGCCTGAATGCCAGTCGGTATCCGATTGGGGATGAGTTTAATTAACCCACTGATCGTTCCCACGCTCTGCGTGGGAATGCCTCAAAGGACGCTCCGCGTCCAGTGACGCAGAGCGTCACGGGCTGCCTTCCCACGCAGAGCGTGGGAACGATCATTACGCCCCAACCCGCGCCTGCAAACTCAAATGCGCCCGCTCCCCCGGCGCCAGGCTCAGGCTATCGGTCCCGCCGCTCGCCGCTTCCACGCAGACAAACTCGCCAATCTCATTCCAGCTCACCCCCAGCAAAGGTCGATAACCGGGATGCCAGACCACCGTGTCCGCATCGTCACCGGTATCGATGCACAATTCCCTCTGCCACGCGTGGTCCTTGAGCTGTAATTCGCCTTCCTGCTGAAACACTCGCTGACAACCACCCTCGACTCGCAACTCGCCTTCCTGCTGGCAAACCTGGCGGTTCAAATGGTCGTAGCCTTGCGCACCCTCGAGCCCAGACAGCGCTACCTCACCAACGTCGCCAATTCGCCAGTAGGCATGCAACGCCTGGCTCAACTGGCACGGCAAGCTGTCCTGATGCTCGGTGCACAGGCGTAAATCCATGCGTTCGCCCAGGTGCGCATGCAGGTCCACTTGCCAGTCGCACAACTGAAGTTGCCAATGCAAACGCACGCCATCCTCGTCACTGCTACTGTCCAGCAGCTTCCAGTCGAGCAGCCGGGCCCAGCCGTGGGAAGGCCAGGCGTTTTCGCTCGGATGGCGACCATACCAGGGCCAGCACACCGGCACCCCGCCACGAATCGCCCCGACATGCGGCCATTTGGCTGCGCACCAGAGCCAGGGTTTCTGGTCCCGGGGCTGAAAGTGCAACAACTGCGCGCCCTGCCGACTGAACACCGCCTGACACAGCGGATGATCGATCACCAGCACATCGCGCATCTGATAGCGCTCCCACGCGAATACCGGACGTTCGCGCAAGGATTTGAAGAAGCGTTGTAGCGGATGCTCATGCATGTGCCACGGTCCTGAAAATCATCCTGTTCCCCGGGGTGCGCCACCACAAAAAAAAGCGGACAGCCTTGGCCGTCCGCAAAAATGCGCACATGGAGAGGAGCTTATCGCAACAACGTTAGAACACCGACTGAATTTTCAACCCTGCCACCAGCGCGTTATCAACTTCATCCACACCGCCCGGGTGAGTGATGTATTGCAGGTTAGGACGTACGGTCAGCCAGTTGGTAACGTGGAAGCCGTAGTTGATCTCGTAGTTGTACTCGGTGTTACGCAGCGGCGAGAACAGCGGATCCTGGTAGTCGCTGACACCATTGGAAGCGTTGACCAGCTCGGCGTTTTTCTTCACGTCGTCGTTGACATGGATACGGGCGAAACCGATACCCATGTCATCTTTTGGACGTGCATCGAACGGGCCCTTGTACACAAACATCAGCGACTGGTAGTTGTCGACGATGTTGGTGTCCTTGTCGTGGAAAGTGGCGTTGGCGGCGATGTTCAGACCGCGGGACGCGTCACCGTTGTGGCTGGTGAGTTGTTGCTGCGCCACGAACCAGTAGCCGGACTTGCTGCTGTGGCTGCGGTAGGCGTTGCCGCTGGTTGCCGCATCATTGCCGTTGTCGTCTTCGCGAACGTCATCGGCTTTGGCCGTGCTTTTGTAGTAACCGACACGGTATTCGCCCGGCAGGTTGCCAGGGTTAGGCAACCAGACCAGTTCGACCGGCAAGACGGTGCCCTTGGTACCACTGCCGCTGAGCTTGAAGCCGTTACCGTGCTCCAGTTGCGAGGGGTTCTGGTTGTATGCGCCGATCTGCGCGTAGAACTCAGGCGAGATGTTGTACTTCACGCGGATCGCGGCCTGGCTGACCGGCCAGTTGTACCAGATATTGGTCGCCCAGTTACCCACCTGGGAACCGCAGAACGCCAGGTTCTGGAACTCGCAAGGGAAGGTGTTGAAGTCTTCGCCTTCGCCGAAATAACCGGCTTTGACGTCCAGTTTATTGTCGAGGAACTGGTGCTTGATCCACAACTGGGTCAGACGGACCATGTGGCCACGGCCGTAGACTTCCTGAGAGGAACTCAAGGTGCCGGCGCGCGGGTCGCCGACACGGTCATTGGAGATGTTCTCACCGTTACGGTTGGTGAGCTGGATCTTGGCCTGGGTGTTATCCCAACCCCACAACTTTTGCAGGTCCAGTGCCACGCCCAAGCCAAACTGGTCGGCGTAGCGCGCCGTCTTGTCGTTGTTGTAGCCGCCGTGGAGGTTGCCGCCCACTTCACCGACGTAGTCCATCTTGATGTCGATACCCTGCTCGATCAGCCGGGTCCGCTCGCCACCCCAATCACCGGTCATCCATTCGGAATCGGCGCTGAACGCGTCAGCCGCGTGCACACTACCGGCCAGCGTCATGGCCGCAATCGCTGACAACTGGCAGATAAGCTGAGCGTTGTTGTTCTTCTTCATCCCTACATCCTCGTTTTATTGTTATTAACTGTTTTTATTTAACGCGGTTTACATCCCCTGTGGGAGCGAGCTCGCTCCCACATTTTGTTCTTCAGCGGCCCTTGAACTGCGCCACATTGGCACTGTGAGTCTCGGTTTTAGGCAGGCCAGCAACCCCCAACCGCTCTCCGGTCTTCGCATCGAACAACAGCACTTTCGATGGATCGAATTGCAGGGTCAGGGTCTCGCCCACGGCCGGTGCAACGTCCGGCGCCAGACGGCAGCAGACCTTGGTTTCATTGAGATTGACGAACACCAGGGTGTCGGGACCGGTCGGTTCGGTGACCTGGACTTCAGCGCGGATGGTTGGCAAGCCATTGGGCTCGCTGCCCGCCAGTACGATCTGCTCAGGACGCATGCCAAGGATGACTTCGCGGTCTTCAAGACCGGCGTCCTGCATGCCCAACGGCAATTCGCAGCGCGCCTGGCCACTGTCGAGCAGCGCCACCAGGCGACCGTCCTTGCGCTGCAAACGCAGGGGGATAAAGTTCATCGGCGGCGAACCGATGAAGCTCGCCACGAACAGGTTGGCCGGGTTGTTGTAGATGTCTTTCGGCGTGCCGAACTGCTGAATGATTCCGTCCTTCATCACCGCCACCTTGTCGCCCAGGGTCATGGCTTCGATCTGGTCGTGGGTCACGTAGACCGTGGTGGTTTTCAGGCGCTGGTGCATCAGTTTCATTTCAGTGCGCATCTCGACCCGCAGCTTGGCATCGAGGTTGGACAGCGGTTCGTCAAACAGGTAAATCTTCGGCCGCCGCGCCAGCGCACGGCCCATCGCCACGCGCTGTTGCTGCCCCCCGGAGAGCTGGCCGGGTTTGCGACTCAGCAGGTGTTCGATCTGCAACAATTTGGCGACGCGAGCGACTTCTTCGTCGATTTCGGCGGCGGGCAACTTGCGAATCTTCAGGCCGAACGCAATGTTGTCCCGCACGCTCATGGTCGGGTACAGCGCGTACGACTGGAACACCATGGCGATGTCGCGATCTTTCGGGCTCATGCCGCTGATGTCGGCGTCGTCCACCAGGATCGCGCCGCCACTGATGTTTTCCAGACCGGCGATGCAGTTCATCAGCGTGGATTTACCACAGCCCGACGGGCCGACCAGGATCAGGAACTCACCGTCATCGATCTTCAGTTCGATGTTTTTCAGGGTGTCCGGCAAACCGGCGCCGTAGGTCTTGTTGACGTTGCGTAATTCGAGAGTTGCCATGTTCTACCCCTTGACCGCGCCGGACGTCAGCCCACGCAGGAAATACTTGCCAGCGAAAATGTAGACCAGCAGTGTCGGCAGCCCGGCGATCATCGCGGCGGCCATATCAACGTTGTATTCCTTGGCCCCGGTGCTGGTGTTGACCAGGTTGTTCAGGGCCACGGTAATCGGCTGGGCGTCGCCACTGGCGAAGACCACGCCGAACAGGAAGTCATTCCAGATCTGGGTGAACTGCCAGATCAGGCAGACCATCACGATCGGGATCGACATCGGCAGCAGGATCTTCCAGAAAATCGTGAAGAAGCCTGCGCCATCCAGGCGTGCAGCCTTGACCAGTGCATCCGGAATGCTTACGTAGTAGTTGCGGAAGAACAGCGTGGTGAACGCCAGGCCGTAGACCACGTGCACCAGCACCAGACCCGTAGTGGTGTTCGCCAGGCCGAACTTGCCGAGGGTGAACGAGGCGGGTAGCAGCACGGTCTGGAACGGCAGGAAGCAGCCGAATAGCAGCAGGCCGAAGAACAGTTGCGAACCCCGGAAGCGCCACATCGACAGCACGTAGCCGTTCATTGCACCGATGAAAGTGGAAATCAAAACTGCCGGCACGGTGATTTTCACCGAGTTCCAGAAGTAGCCGCCGACGACGTCCCAGGCCTTGATCCAGCCGATGCCGTCGATTACTTGCGGCCAGCTCAGCAGGTTGCCGGTGCGGATGTCTTCCGGGGATTTGAAACTGGTCAGCAGCATCACAACCAGCGGGATCAGGTAGATCGCGGCGGCCAACAACAAGGTGGCGTAGATCGCGATGCGACTGAAGCTGATCGCCGGTTTTCCGAGTTGATTACTCATGGCGTTTGCCTCGCAATTCGGAGTACAGGTACGGCACCAGAATCGCCAGGATCGCGCCGAGCATCATCATGGCGCTGGCCGAACCGATGCCCATCTGGCCACGGCTGAAGGTGAAGGAATACATGAACATCGCGGGCAGGTCGGACGAGTAGCCCGGGCCGCCAGCGGTCATGGCCGCCACCAGGTCGAAGCTCTTGATCGCGATGTGCGCGAGGATCATGAAGGCACTGAAGAACACCGGACGCAGGCTCGGCAAAACGATCTTCAGGTAGATGGTCGGCAGGCTCGCACCGTCGACTTGCGCGGCACGGATGATCGATTGATCGACACCGCGCAGGCCGGCGAGGAACATCGCCATCACAAACCCGGAGGCTTGCCACACGGCGGCGATCACCAGGCAATACACCACGCGATCCTGATCCACCAGCCAGTCGAGACGGAAGCCTTCCCAGCCCCAGTCACGCAGCATCTTGTCCAGGCCCAGGCCTGGGTTGAGCAGCCATTTCCATGCGGTACCGGTGACGATCATCGACAGCGCCATCGGGTACAGGTAGACGGTGCGGATGAAGCCTTCCTTGCGAATGCGCTGATCCAGCAGCACCGCGAGGAACACCCCCAGCACCAGGCTGATGCCGATGAACATGCCGCCGAAGAGCGCGAGGTTCTTGCTCGCGACCCACCAGCGATCGTTGTCCATCAGGCGGATGTATTGCTGCAGGCCGACCCATTTGTAGCTCGGCATGAAGCTGGAATTGGTGAAGGACAGAACGAATGTCCAGATGATGTAACCGTAGAAGCCAACCAACACGATCAGCATGCTCGGCGCGAGTACCAACTTGGGTAACCAGCGTTGCAGCGCATCGAACGGTGAGGCTTTGCTGAAAACCGCCACAGAGCTCATCGGGATAATCCAGGTGGAGAGAATTGGACCGACACGGTGATCCCTGGTGGGAGCAGGATTGTGTGGGAGCTGGCTTGTCGGGTCGCCGCATCGCTGCGATGGCATCAACACGGTTCGCAGTTGAACCGAGTAGCCTGCATCGCGGGCAAGCCCGCTCCCACACAATCCCATTCCACCCAGGATCAGGTTGTGTCAGGGTTTACTGGGCAGCTTTGACAGCCGATGCCAGTTGCGCGCTGGCCTTGGCCGGGTCAGCATTTTTGTCGTTCATGAAGTTGGTGACCACGTCGAAGATCGCGCCTTGCACGGCCAGGGACGTGGCCATGTTGTGCGCCATGCTCGGTTGCAGGCCGCCAGTCTTCTCGTCCGCCAGGAAGTCCTTGGCAGCCGTTTGCGCGCAAGCATCGAAGCCCAGGCCGCTCATGTCGTTGAGCATGTCGGTCCGCACCGGGATCGAGCCTTTGTTGATACTGAAGACTTTCTGGAAGTCTTTACCCAGAGCGACCTTGGCCAGGTCTTGCTGGGCGGCGATGTCGCCTTTGCGGTCAGCCTTGAGCTTGAACACAGCCAGCGAGTCGATGTTGTAGGTGAAGGCTTTTTCGGTGCCCGGGAACGGCACGCATTGGTAATCCTTGCCGGCGACTTTCTTGGCAGCAGTCCATTCGCTCTTGGCCCAGTCGCCCATCATCTGCATGCCGGCCTTGCCGTTGATGACGTCGGCGGCCGCGATGTTCCAGTCACGACCGGCGCGGTTCGGGTCCATGTAGCCGGTGAGTTTCTTCAGCTCGGTGAAGGCCTTGGTCATCTCAGGCCCCGAGAGGGTTTTCTGATCCAGGTCCACCAGGGCTTTCTTGTAACCGTCGGCGCCCATGACCGAGAGCACCACGTCTTCAAACACGGTGCTGTCCTGCCAAGGCTGGCCACCGTGGGCAAGCGCGATGAAGCCTGCGGCTTTCAGCTTGTCGCCGGCGGCATAGAATTCTTCGAGGGTAGTCGGGGCTTTTTCGATCCCGGCTTTCTTGAAGACTTCCGGGTTGATCCACAGCCAGTTGACGCGGTGAATGTTCACCGGCACGGCGACGTAGTCACCTTCGTACTTGACGGTGTCGGAGACTTTCGCAGGCAGCAGGCCATCCCAGTTTTCCGACTTGGAAACGTCTTTCAATGCGTCGGTGCTCAGCAGGCCCGTGCTGCCCCACTCCTGGATGTCCGGACCTTTGATCTGGGCGACGCCCGGTGGGTTACCGGCGACGGCGCGGCTTTTGAGTACGGTCATGGCCGTGGATCCGCCACCACCGGCGACGGCGCCGTCCTTCCAGGTAAAGCCATCTTTTTCGACTTGAGCCTTCAGAACATCGACCGCTGCCTTTTCACCACCAGAGGTCCACCAGTGAACGACCTCCACCGAACCTTTGGCATCGGCGGCAAGGGCACTCAGCGGGAATGCAGACAGGGGAAGCAGCGAGGCGAGAGAAATGACAGTAGCGAGGCGAGAAATCGCATTCATCTGGTAGTACCTTTCTTGTTGTTATGCATGCAAGTCTGGTGCTTGCGCTGCATCGATTTTAAACAGGAGTCATCCCTTCGCAGGTAACGAAGGGACGTTCGAATGTCACCACATGGTTACACAGGAACGCGCCGGGACAACTGCCCCAGGGCAGTGGCCATGCTGGGCGCCAGCGGCAGGCGCGGGATCAACACGGCTTGCCAGGCGTGATACAGGTCGGGTTTGCCGGCCCAGATATCGGTACTCGGGCGATTATGCGGATCGAGTTCGTGATACCAGCTGCCGTCACAGCGGTCGATGAAATGACTGTCACAAAATTCCCAGAACAGTCGGTACCAGTGTTCGTATTGTTCCTCGCCAGTGCGTTTGAGCAGAGCGCTGGCGGCGGCGCTGGCTTCGCAATGGGTCCAGTGCAGGCGATGACGAACCACGGCGCGATTGTCCCAGTCGAGGGTGTAGACGATGCCCGCCGCACCGTCGACGTTCCAACCGTGACGACAATTATGATCGAACAGTTTTTGCGCATCCGTTGCGAGCCAGCCTGGCGTCAGCATCCCGGCCCGGACCCGCGCCGCCTCGAGGTGCAGCAACAGCCGCGCCCACTCGAAACCGTGGCCGGGCGTGGTGCCGTAGGGACGAAAACCGTCGGCCGGATTGTCGTGGTTATACTCGCGTAGCGGCTGCCAGTCGCGGTCGAAATGCTCGACCACCAGGTAGTCATTGGCGGCGGCATGCGTATGGATAACGCGCTCGACGATGCGCTGGGCGCGGACCAGCCAGCGGTTGTCTTCGGTGACGTCAGCCAGCGCGAGGAAGGCTTCGGTGGCGTGCATGTTGCTGTTGGCACCGCGATAGCGTTCCTCTTCACTCCAGTCGCGGTTGAAGGATTCGCGCATCGCGCCCTCCTCCTCGCTCCAGAAATGCGTGTCGATGATGTGGATGGCGTCATCGAGCAGGGCCTGGGCGCCGGGACGCTGCGCTACGACCGCGGAACTGGCGGCCAGGGCGACGAAAGCGTGCAGGTAAGCCGCCTTGCCGGTATCGCCGTCGCGATGATTGGCGGTGGCAAACCAGCCTCCGTGCCTGGCGTCGCGCAGCGGACCGCTGAGGGCTTTGACACCGTGATCCACCCGTTCCGCAAAACCCGGCAAACCCTGGATGTGGGCCATGGCGAAACTGTGGGTCATGCGCGCGGTGTTCATGGTTTCGGCTTGGGCATTGGCTGGGAGGCGGCCCTTTTCATCGAGGTTGCCGAAGCCTTCAGGGAGCTTTGAGGCCTTGGCAAATGAAAGCAGGCGCAGGCCTTCGGCGGCGAGCCATTGCTGATGGGCAGGTGCGTTCAGCCAACTGCTGAAGGCCGGTTGGAAGGTGTCCATGGGGTGCCTTTTTTTGTTGTTATGACTGGGTGCAGTCTAAACAACGGGGGGTGGCGGGCTTGTAACGAAGGGGGCGAGTTATGTCACTGACTTGTGACAATCGCCAAAAGGATGTGTTGATTGATCCGACGCCATCGCGGGCAAGCCCGCTCCCACAAGGTTCTGCACATATTTTCAGAATGTAGGTAATCCTGTGGGAGCGTGGCTTGCCCGCGATGAAGGCGACGCGGTGTGACTAATCAACACTGCGAGGCAACTGAAGGGTCACCCGCAACCCGCCTTCACGCAGGTTCTGCAGGCTGACCTCCCCCCCATGACTATGGGCAATATTGCGCGCAATCCCCAACCCCAACCCATAACCCTGCTGCTGCCCCGCCAGGCGAAAGTGCGGTTCGAACACCTGTTCCAGCCGCTGCTCCGGAACCCCAGGCCCTTCATCATCGACATGCAGGACAAACGCGCTGTCATCGTCATCGATGTGCAGGTGCGCGTTCTGCCCATACTTCAAGGCATTGTCGATCAGGTTGCCAATGCAACGCTTGAGCGCCAACGGCTTACCCGGATAAGGCGCCAGCGCGCGTCCTTGCTGGGTCACCCGGCCATTGCCGTTGGGTGCCAGGTACGGTTCCACCAGACAATCGAGCACATGGTTGAGATCCACCGGCTCGATATTCTCGTGAATGTCGGTGTCTTTCACGCATTGCAGCGCGCCTTTGACCAGCAGCTCCAATTCATCCAGATCGCGACCGAACTTGGCTTGCAGCTGTTCGTCCTCAAGCAGTTCGACCCGCAGCCGCAAGCGGGTAATCGGCGTGCGCAGGTCATGGGAAATCGCACTGAACAACTGACTGCGTTCGGTCAGGTAACGGCTGATTCGTTCGCGCATCGCGTTGAAGGCACGGCCCACTTCGACCACTTCACTCCCACCGCCCTCGGCTACCGGTTCGACTTCGGCCCCCAATGACATATCGCGTGCCGCCCGTGCGAGACGCTTGAGCGGCCGGCTCTGCCAGTGCACCAGCAAGCCGATGAACAACAACAGAAAACCACTGGTAAGCACGATGAACCAGACCTGTTGCGCCGGCAGCCCCTGCTCTTCAAGGCTGGTATAGGGCTCGGGCAACAGCGAAGCGATGTACAGCCATTCTCCCGGCGCCATCTGGATCTGCGTGACCAGCACCGGCGGATTGACCGGTTCCAGGGTCAGCGCGTAATGCGCCCAGGAACGCGGCAATTCGTCGAGTTTCAGGCCGCCGTTGAAAATCCGCAGGTCTTCGGGGCTGACAAACGTCACCGAGATATCAGTGTCCTGGCCCAGGGACTGGCGCAGCACTTCATCAACCGCTTTGAGCACCGCCTCTTTGCGCGGGGTGATTGGCAGCACCTCCATCCCCAAGGGTTTGTCGTTGAGGGTCACCACGAACCGGGTGCCGCCCATGCTGCGCAACTGATCGAGCACCAGCGGCCGGAACGCCACCGGCAACGAACGGAAGTAACTGACGCTGGCGGTCATCGAATGTGCGAGGCTGCGGGCGCTGGTGACCAGCCCCTCAAGCTGGGTGGCGCGCAGCTGCGAGACCCAGATCACGCTCGACAGCGCCTGGGCGAACAGCACCGCCAGCAAGGTCAGCAGCAACATCCGCCCGAGCAGCGAACGCGGCACGGGCACCCTGGCGGCGAGTTTGCGGAAAAACTCAGTGGCCATTACTGGCAACCACATTGGCTGCCAGTTGGTAGCCGCTGCCGCGCACGGTACGGATCAGCCGCGGCGGTTTTTCGGTGTCGCGCAGACGCTGACGCAGGCGGCTGACAGCCATGTCGACGATCCGATCCAGTGGCATCAGATCGCGGCCACGGGTGGCATTGCCGATGGTGTCGCGATCGAGGATTTCCTGAGGATGATCGAGGAACAGCTTCAGCAGGGCGAAATCGGCACCGGAGAGAATCACTTCTTCGCCGTCGATGTGGAACAGGCGGTGGCTGACCGTGTCCAGGCGCCAGTCATCGAAGGCCAGCACTTCACTGCCGGACCGCTCCTGACCGAACTGCGCGCGGCGCAACAGCGCCTTGATGCGCGCTTGCAATTCACGGGGACTGAAGGGTTTGCCCAGGTAGTCATCGGCGCCCAGCTCCAGGCCGATGACGCGGTCAGCCTCGTCGGAACTGGCGGTGAGCATGATGATCGGCACCTGGGCCTGACGCGGGTGCTGGCGAATCCAACGGCACAGACTGAAACCGTCTTCGTCGGGCAGCATTACGTCGAGAATCACCAGATCACTCGGCGCGTCGTTCATGGCCTGGCGAAAGCCGGCACCGTCGGGCGTGGTCCGGACCTGGAAACCGGCACGGGTCAGGTAGGTGTCCAGCAACTCGCGTATCTCTTGATCGTCATCGACCAACAAAATCGACTTGTTGACTGAGCTCACGGGGCGGCGTCCTTGTTATTTGAGTTGGGACGGATTATGCCTTATCGATCGATCGTTCCCACGCTCTGCGTGGGAATGCCTCAAGGGACGCTCCGCGTCCAGTGACGCGTAGCGTCACGGGCTGCGTTCCCACGCAGAGCGTGGGAACGATCACTACTGTGCTTGATCCAGCGCCACTCCCGCACCCACAAGGCCGGAATACGGCGCCGTCACCAGCCACACCGGAATACCCTTGAAGTAATCGCTCATGCAGCCCTTGTCGGCAAAGCACCGGGCGAAACCGCTTTCGATGAAGAAGTCGGCAAACCGCGGAATCACCCCGCCAACGATGTACACGCCACCGCGTGCACCGGTAGTCAGCACGTTGTTGCCGGCCACACGGCCGAGCCAGCAGCAGAATTGCTCAAGCACTTCCAGGGCAATCGGATCACCCGCCAGACCGGCTGCGGTAATCGATTCCGGGGTATCGAGCACGGCCTCGTGGCCGTCTACCGCACAGATCGCCCGATAAACCCGCGGCAAACCGCTGCCGCTCAACGCCGTTTCAGCACTGACATGGCCGATCTCGGTGAAGATGTGTTGCCATAGCTGGGTTTCCCGCAGACTGCTCAGGGGCAAATCGACGTGACCGCCCTCCCCCGGCAACGCGGCGAATCGGCCTTCGCCCAGGTCGAGCAACGTCCCCACGCCAAGGCCAGTGCCGGGCCCGATCACCACCGCGGGCCGCAACGGTTCCGGGGTGCCGTCGCAGACCACCCGAAATTCGTCCGGCTGCAATCGGGTCATGCCCAACGCCATGGCCGAGAAATCGTTGACCAGCAGCAATTGGTCCACCTGCAACATCTCGCAGAATCCCTTGCGGCTTAGCCGCCAGTGATTGTTGGTGAACTTGAATTCATCGCCGCTCACCGGGCCCGCCACCGACAGGCACACCGCGCCGATCGAACCCGGCGCCAGGCCGAGCCCGCTCAGATAAAGGCTGATGGCCTCTTCCGGGCTGGCATGGTCTGCCGTCGCCAGCACCTGGATCGATTCCAGCTGCTGGTTTTTCCACAACGCGAAACGTGCGTTGGTCCCACCGATGTCACCGACCAAAGCCAGTTTCAATTAAGCGTCTCCAGGGCAGAAGTGAAGGCGCTGGCGCCCTGCTCTGCGGAGCTGAAGGCCATGCGCATGAAACCAAACAGTTCGCGACCGCTGCCGATGTTATTGCCCAACAGGCCCTTGGCAGGTTCGCGCGCTGCGAATTCTTCGGCGTCCACCTTAAGCTCCAGGGTGCCTGTAACGCCATCGACGCGGATGATATCGCCCTCTTGCACCCGCGCCAAAGCGCCGCCCACATACGCTTCGGGGCTGACGTGAATCGCCGCCGGGATTTTCCCCGACGCACCGGACATGCGCCCGTCGGTCACCAGTGCCACTTTGAAGCCGCGATCCTGCAGCACGCCGAGGAACGGTGTCATCTTGTGCAGTTCCGGCATGCCGTTGGAACGCGGGCCTTGGAAGCGCATGACAGCGACGAAGTCCTTCTCCAGCAAACCGGCCTTGAACGCATCGGCCAGGTCCTGCTGATCCTGGAACACCATGGCCGGCGCTTCGACGACCTGATTTTCCAAGGCCACCGCCGAGACTTTCATCACACCGCGACCGAGGTTGCCTTCCATCACTCGCAAACCGCCCTCTGGCGAGAATGCCCGAGCGACCGGACGCAGGATGGTTTCGTCGAGGCTTTCGATCGGGCCTTCGCGCCAGACCAGTTCGCCGTTATCGAGGAAAGGTTCCATGGTGTAGCGGCTCAGGCCGTGGCCCAGGACCGTGTTGACGTTTTCGTGCAGCAGCCCGGCTTCCAACAGTTCGCGGATCAGGAACGACATGCCGCCCGCGGCCTGGAAGTGGTTGATGTCGGCTTTGCCATTGGGGTAGACGTGGCTCAGGGTCGGCACCACCTCGGAGAGGTCGGCCATGTCCTGCCAGGTCAATTGAATGCCCGCCGCCATGGCGATGGCCGGCATGTGCAAGGTGTGGTTGGTCGAGCCGCCGGTGGCGTGCAGCGCCACGATCGAGTTGACCAGCGAACGCTCGTCGACGATTTCGCCGATCGGCATGAAATCGCCGCTCTGCTTGGTCAGACGTGTGACCTGATGCGCCGCTTCGCGGGTCAGGGCATCGCGCAACGGTGTGTTCGGGTTGACGAAAGAGGCCCCCGGCAAGTGCAGGCCCATGACTTCCATCAGCAACTGGTTGGTATTGGCAGTGCCATAGAACGTGCAGGTGCCGGGGCTGTGGTAGGACTTCATTTCCGATTCCAGCAGCTCTTCGCGGCTGGCCTTGCCTTCGGCGTAACGCTGGCGCACGTCGGCTTTCTGCTTGTTGGAAATGCCCGAGACCATCGGCCCACCCGGGACGAAGATCGTCGGCAAGTGACCGAAGCGCAGGGCGCCCATCATCAGACCGGGCACGATCTTGTCGCAGATACCCAGCATCAGCGCGCCGTCGAACATGTTGTGGGACAGGGCCACGGCGGTGGACAGCGCAATCACTTCACGGCTGGGCAGGCTCAGCTCCATCCCCGGCTCACCCTGGGTCACGCCATCGCACATGGCCGGGGTGCCACCGGCGAACTGGCCGACAGAACCGATTTCGCGCAGGGCCCTTTTGATCTGCTCAGGGAACACTTCGTACGGCTGATGCGCCGAGAGCATGTCGTTATATGACGAAACAATTGCGATGTTGGCGGAATTCATCATCCGCAGACTGTGCTTGTCATCGCTGCCGCAGCCAGCCACGCCGTGGGCGAAGTTGGCGCATTGCAGCTTGCCGCGCATCGGTCCGTCGCTGGCGGCACTACGAATCAGTGCAAGGTAAGCCTCACGTGTAGCACGGCTGCGGGCGATAAGCCGTTCGGTGACTTCAAGGACGCGGGGATGCATGTGTAGAACTCCAGGCTAACGGATGTGGCGACCTGATTGTCTATGCTGAACAAGGGCCGGTGTCGATGGGATGACAGACGGTTTTCTTGATCGGTCGGACCAGTTGATTCAGGTCACTCGTTGTAGATTAAACAAAATATTGCCATTAAAAAGGCTTGTTTTCTATTTTTATGCGAATAATCTTGTAATTCCAACAACAAAACGACGGCGGCCCTGTTAAATGACTCTTCGAATCGCAATCAATGGTTTTGGCCGAATTGGCCGTAACGTGCTTCGCGCACTGTATACCCAAGGCTATCGCCAGGACCTGCAGATCGTTGCCATCAATGATTTGGGCGACAGTGCGATGAACGCTCATCTGCTCAAATACGATTCTGTTCATGGCACGTTCGACGCCGATGTCCAGCACGATCGGGAAAGCCTGACGGTCAACGGCGACCGCATTTCGGTCAGTGCCATTCGCAACCCGGCCGAGCTGCCTTGGGCCGCGGAAAAGATTGATGTCGTATTCGAATGCACCGGCCTGTTCACCGACCGGGCCAAGGCCGCCGCGCATATTACCGCCGGCGCGCGCAAAGTGATCATCTCGGCCCCGGCCAAAGGCGCCGACGCCACCGTGGTGTATGGGGTCAACCACGATATCCTGCGTCAGTCGCACCAGATCATTTCCAATGCTTCATGCACCACCAACTGCCTGGCCCCGGTGGCCCAGGTGCTGCATCGCGAGTTCGGCATCGAAAGCGGCCTGATGACCACGATCCACGCCTACACCAACGACCAGAACCTGACCGACGTCTACCACAGCGACCCGTACCGCGCCCGTTCTGCCACCCAGAACATGATCCCGAGCAAGACCGGCGCTGCCGAAGCGGTCGGCCTGGTACTGCCGGAACTGGCGGGCAAACTGACCGGCATGGCCGTGCGTGTGCCGGTGATCAACGTATCGCTGGTGGACCTGACCGTGCAGCTCAAGCGCGAAGCGTCGGCGGCTGAAGTGAACGCATTGCTCAAAGAAGCCAGCCGGCACTCGAAGATTCTTGGCTACAACACCCTGCCGCTGGTTTCCAGCGACTTCAATCACAACCCGCTGTCGTCGATCTTCGATGCCAACCACACCAAGTCCAGCGGCAAGCTGCTCAAGGTCCTGGCCTGGTACGACAACGAATGGGGCTTCTCCAACCGCATGCTCGATAACTGCCTGGCGCTGTGCAACGCAGAATAACGCTGCGTACATGACACCGCCCCTGTAGGAGCAGGCTTGCAGCGAAGACGTCCTCAAGACCGCCATCGCCAGCAAGCCGCCCCCCCCCCGTTGCCTACGGAACAACCCATGATTGGTATCAGCTTTACGCAAAAGACCCTGGCGGCGCGCAAGCGGATCGCCCTGGTCGCCCATGACCACTGCAAGGTATTTCTGCTGGACTGGGCCGAGCGCCAGAAAGACAAGCTTGCGCAACATGAACTGGTCGCCACCGGCACCACCGGATTGTTGTTGCAACAGCGTCTGGATTTGCCAGTGGAAAGCATGATCAGCGGCCCGCTGGGTGGCGACCAGCAGCTCGGCGCGCGAATCGCCGAGCAACGGGTCGACATGCTGGTGTTCTTCTGGGACCCGTTCGAACCGCAGCCCCATGACCCGGACATCAAGGCATTACTGCGGGTGGCGGCGGTGTGGAACATTCCCGTCGCCTGCAACGAATGCAGCGCCGACTATCTGTTGAGCAGCCCATTGATGGATCAGGCGCACCCGCACCGGATCCCGGATTACGCCACCTATCTGCTGGGCCGCGCATAAACCTTCACAATTGAGTGCTTGACCAGTCAAGCGGATGATAAGCATTATCATTCGCTCGACATGGATCAGGTCCTCCCGTGAGTCAATCGCGTTTCAATCACGTCTTCATCGCCCAGCGAGTCTCTCTGCTGCGCACCCTGGAGCGGATGGTCAACAATCACAGCACCGCCGAAGACCTCTTGCAGGAGACCTACCTGCGCGTGACCCGGGCGCTCAGTGAACGGGCCATCGATCACCTTGAACCCTTCGTGTTCCAGACCGCCCGCAACCTGGCGCTGGACCATTTGCGTGCGCGTCGCATCCAGTCGCGCACCCTGCTCGATGACGTGCCGCTGGACGTGGTGCAGGCCGTTGCCTCCCCCGTGAGCAGCGCCGAGGACGCCGCCCATGCCGAACAATTGCTGGAGCGTTTGAACGTGAGCCTCAATCAACTCAGCGCCCGTCAGCAGCAGATTTTCATGCTCAGCCGCCTGCACGGGCACAGTTACCTGGAGATTGCCGAGAAGCTCGGCGTGTCGTTGAGCACCGTGCAAAAAGAATTGAAGCTGATCATGGCGATCTGTATCGGTGTTGCACAAAGGAATGACGGCGGCGGGAAGCTTTAAGTGACAAGCTGCAAGCTAAAATGCCGAACCGAGCTTGAAGCTTGAAACTTGAAACTTGCAGCTTAAAACCTACCGCTTGAAACTCAAACCCGCTTCCCCCGCCCCTGCCGAGGAAACACCGTGACGGACACCCATCGCCCCCCTGCGCCCTCCCCGGCACGGGACCCCGCCAGCGCAATGGACCAGGCCTTGGACTGGCTGATCGTGCTGGGCAGTCCGAGCGAGGAACAGACCCGACAATTCCATGCCTGGCTCGCCGCCGATCCCCTGCATGCCGAAGCGTTTGCCAAGGCCCAGGCGATCTGGGACGGCCCGCTCGTGCTGCAATGCGCGCAAAACCTGGCCGTTCAACCACCGAAGGTGACAGTCCTGTCGCGCCTGCGACCGCACTGGAAAGCCCTGGCCACCGCCGCCGTGCTGATCCTCGGTGTGTTCAGCTTCAGCAACTTGCCGATGCGCCTGCAGGCCGATCACTTGACCGTGGTCGGTGAGCGCCAGCGACTGCAACTGGAGGACGGTTCGAAAGTCTTGCTCAATACCAATTCGGCCTTCTCCAGCACAATCAACGATCAGCAGCGCGTGGCCCGCCTGTATCAGGGCGAGGCGTTTTTCGACGTGCCCGCCAATCGCGCTCAGCCGCTGCAAATCGACGCCGGTCCGGTCCAGGCCAGCGTGCGCGATACCGCGTTTGCGGTGCGCTACCTCGATGGCGTGGCACAGGTGCGGGTGCAGCGAGGCGACGTCGACCTGCAAGCAACCCGCAGCGATGCGCGGGTCCGTTTGTCCGCCGGGGAAAGCATCCGCATCGGCCCCAACGGTTTCGATCGCCCGGCCAAACTCGATGCCGCCACCGACCTGGCGTGGGTGCAGGGCCGGCTGGTATTCGAAAACTGCCCACTGAACCAGGTGCTGGCAGAGCTGCGTCGCTACTACCCAGGCTGGATCATCAACAACAACGAGCAGTTGGCCGACGTCGCGGTGACCGGCAACTACCGTCTCGATCAGCCCCTGGATGTCGTACGCTCGCTGGCCCACATTACCTCGGCCCGGCTCCAGGAATTCCCGGCGTTGGTCATCCTGAACTGAATGAGAATTATTTTTACTCGATAGCCGAAGCTCGTACGTCTCGTTATAGCCAATGCAATTGATTCGCATCTCGACATGCCAATCAGCACCTATAAAGATTCGTGCGACACGGAGCGCTATCGATGTCCTCTCGCCTCACCCGCCAGTCCTCTTCACCTTCCCGTGTGCTGTCGCTGCTCACCGCCGCCATCCTGATGGCCGGCAGCGCGCCGCTGATGGCGGCCACCGCCGACGGGCAGCCGACCCGCAACATGGGCGATTACTCGTTTGCCATCCCGCAGCAATCGCTGGTCTCGGCACTCAATGCCTTTACCGCCGTGACGGGCTGGCAAGTCGGCTTGCCAGCCGAACTGGGACAGGGCGTGGCATCGCCGGGTGTACGCGGCTCGCTGCCACCGGAAAAAGCCCTGGATCGCCTGTTGGTGGGGACCAACCTGAGCTATCGCAAACTGGGCAACAACAACATCGTGCTGGAGAAGCGCGCCAGCAGCGGCGCCATCAACCTGCAACAGATGACCATCAGCGCCACTCGCCAGGAACAGAGCGTGGAAAGCGTGCCGGGCACTGTCACCGTTCACACCCGTGAAGAACTGGACCGCAACAACGTCAACACCATCAAGGATCTGGTGCGTTACGAACCGGGTGTATCGGTGGGGGGTGCCGGTCAGCGCGGCGGGATCAGCGGCTACAATATTCGTGGCATCGATGGCGCCCGGATCCTGACTCAGGTCGACGGCGTCGAAATCCCCAATGGTTTTTTCAACGGCCCCTACGCCAAGACTCAACGCAACTACGTCGACCCGGAAATCATCAAGCGCGTGGAAATCCTGCGCGGCCCGGCCTCGGTGCTCTACGGCAGTAACGCCATCGGTGGTGCGGTCAGTTACTTCACCCTCGACCCGGACGACATCATCAAGCCGGGCCAGGACGTCGGGGCACGCCTCAAGACCGGTTACAGTTCCGCCGATGAGAGCTGGCTCAAGTCTGCCACCTTCGCCGGTCGGGCCGAGCGGTTCGACGGCTTGCTGCATTACAGCCAGCGTGACGGTCATGAAACCGAGTCCTATGGCAGCCACAACGGCACTGGCCTGGCACGCACCGCGGCCAACCCGGAAGACGCGCGCACCACCAACGTGCTGGCCAAAATCGGCTGGAACTATAACGATGATTCGCGCCTGGGCCTGACTTACGAGAAGTACAAGGACGACCGCGACAGCGATCTGAAAAGCGCTTACGGCGGTCCCTTCTTCAATGGCCAGCCGACCATTCCCGCGAACATCCTGCCGGGCGGCATGTATCAGTGGCGCACCGGTAACGACACGGTTACCCGTGAGCGCTTCGGCCTGGAACACCGCTTCGCCCTCGACAGCCTGCTGGCGGACAACGTCAAGTGGAGCCTGAATCATCAGGTCGCCAAAACCGATCAGAGCACCGCCGAGTTTTACTACCCGGTCTCCCGCCAGGTGCTGCGAACCCGCGAAACGCTCTACGAAGAAAAGCAGTGGATACTGGATGCGCAACTGGATAAAGGCTTCAGCCTCGGCGACACAGAGCACCTGTTGACCTACGGCACCACGATCAAGCAGCAGAAAGTCACCGGCTCGCGCAGCGGCAACGGCACCTGCCTTGCGGTGTTCGGCAGTTGCCGGGCCATCGGCGCGGTCAGTCCGGGCGATGTGCTGAAAAAATCCAGTGACTTCCCTGACCCGACCATCAACACCTACAGCCTGTTTGCCCAGGACCAGATCAGCTGGGACAAATGGACCTTCCTGCCAGGTGTGCGCTACGACTACACGCAACTCAAGCCGCACATCACCCAGGAATTCCTCAACACCGTGGCCCCCGACGGTCTCGGCACCGTGAGCGATAAGAATAAAACCTGGCACAAGGTCTCACCCAAGTTCGGCCTGACCTATGCCCTGACCGATCATTACACCTGGTATGGCCAGTACGCCGAAGGTTTCCGTACGCCGACCGCCAAGGCGTTGTACGGGCGCTTCGAGAACACCACCCCCGGCTACAGCGTGGCGCCGAACCCGAACCTGGAACCGGAAAAAAGCAAAAGCTACGAAACCGGCCTGCGCGGCAATTTCGAATCCGGTTCGTTCGATGTGGCGGTGTTCTATAACAAGTACCGAGACTTCATCAACGAAGATGCGATCACACCCGGCGACGACAAGCTCACCTTCCAGAGCCACAACATCAGGCACGCCACCATCAAGGGCGCGGAGATCAAGGGTCGTTTGAACCTCGACGCCTTTGGTGCGCCACAGGGCCTGTACACCCAGGGTTCGCTGGCTTACGCCTACGGTCGCAACAACGACACCGGCGAGCCGCTCAACGGTGTCAACCCGATGACCGGCGTGTTCGGCCTCGGATATGACCAGGACACCTATGGCGGCCTGCTCAGCTGGACGCTGGTGAAGAAGAAGGACCGCGTCGACGACAGCAACTTCAACTCGCCGGACGGCGTCAGCAGCCAGTTCAAGTCTCCGGGCTTTGGCATGCTCGACCTCACCGGCTTCTACAAGGTGACCGACGACGTGACCGTCAGCGCCGGCCTCTACAACCTGACCGACAAGCAGTACTGGCTGTGGGATGACGTACGCGGTTATGACGGCGTTGGCGAGGCAGCCGTGATCAACCCGGCGAATCTTGATCGTTTGACCCAGCCCGGCCGCAACTTCGCAATCAATCTGGTCTGGGATATCTGACCCTTCGCACCTCGCTGCGCGGTGTTCAATGCCGCACAGTGAGGATTTTTTTACTGTCTGGCGCCTGCCCATTCGTCTCGTTACCAGGCGCCTCTTTTTCTCAAGGATTTCTCATGACCACTCAGGACACAGCTCAACGCCCTGCTCTGCGTTCACAACGCTTGAACCAGATCACCCATGAGCCTCACAGCAAACTCGATGCGCTGGTCAAAGCCCACGCACCGTTTGAAACCCAGGCCAACTTCGCGCGTTTCGTGGTGGCGCAGTATCTGTTCCAGTCAGAACTGGTGTCGCTGTACAACGATGCCAAACTGACAGCCATCGTCCCGGACCTGCCGGCCCGCTGCCGTGCTGAAGCGGCCAAGGCGGATCTGGCGGACCTGGACACCGAAGTGCCTGCCCCGGTCGCCGGTGCCGTGAAGAACCCAACCAAAACCGAGGCGCTGGGCTGGCTGTTCGTCTCCGAAGGTTCAAAACTTGGCGCCGCATTTCTGATCAAGCGCGCCGTTGGACTGGGCTTGAGCGAAACCTTCGGTGCCCGGCATCTTGGCGAACCCGCCGGGGGCCGTGCTGAAGGCTGGAAAAGCTTCGTCAAGACGCTCGATGGATTGGCGTTCAGCGCTCAGGAAGAAGCCGAAGTGGATAAAGGTGCAATCGATGCATTCAACCGCTTCACCGTGTTGCTGGAACAGGCCTATGCCACCACCCCCGAACTCGCCTGACTGAATGCAATCCCCTGTGGGAGCGGGCTTGCCCGCGATGGCGGCTTACTATTCAACAGAGATGCTGAATGTCACATCGCTATCGCGGGCAAGCCCGCTCCCACAGGGACCGAGCAAACCTGCAGGATCCCGATCAAGCTTGAAAAATTCCCTCGAGCCCATGCCTCTGCCTGCCTCCTCCAGACTCGCCCGCATCCTCTTTGGCCTGCTGGCCTACATCAGCCTCGGCATTGGCCTGATCGCCATCCTCGTACCCGGCTTGCCGACCACCGAGTTCATCCTGCTCGCCGCCTGGGCCGCGACCAAAAGTTCGCCGCGCCTGAGTGCATGGCTGGAAAACCATCGGCTGTTCGGGCCGATCCTGTGCAACTGGCGCAACGGCAAAATCATCACGCGCCGGGCCAAGGTCAGTGCCACCGTCAGCATGCTGCTGTGCGCCGGGTTGATGTTGGTCATGCTCGAGCATGGCTGGCCGATTTACCTGGCAATCGCTGGTATGAGCCTGGGGAACTTGTGGATCTGGTCGCGGCCGGAAAGGTTGTCGCTGCCGTCCTGACAGGCCGGGGCGCCAGCCTTCGCGAGCAGGCTCCCACAGATAATCTCCTGTGTGACATCGATCAATGTGGGAGCGAGTCTGCTCGAGAAAGCGTCCGCACAGACGCCGAAAATCCCCAGGCACATGCTTTTGTTGACCGCTCATCGGCTTTTACTCATGCAAACCTGCCCCACGCCGATGGTTCAGGAATGGCGCTGAATGGACTTGGCGAACCGGGTCGGTCCCGACCCGCAGCCAACACCTCATCCATTCGCGAGTTCGCCCCATGTTCGACGCTCTCTCTATCCGCCTGAAAATTGTTCTGCTGTCCGGCCTGTGCTTGCTGGGCGTGGTCGTACTGATCGTCGGCATGAACATCTACCAGACCGATCGCAACGATGAATTGGTCAGTGCCTCCAGCAGCAAGATGCTCACCGCCGGCGTGCAGGATCTGCTCCAGGCCAAGGCGGCCGGGCAAGCGGTACGGGTGCAGAAGAGCTTTGGCGAAAACCTGCTGGTGGTGACCGCCCTGGCCGATCAGATCAAGGACATGCGCGCCATGGCCACCAAGCGTTCACTGGAAGCCGGCGCCCTGCGTGAAGAGTTGAATCAGAGCCTGAAAACCGCGTTCGAGCGCAACAGCAAAGTGCTGGGGATCTGGCTGGCATTCGAACCCGACGGCCTGGACGGCAAGGACCGCGAATTCGTCAACGATGCGGCTCGCCAGTCCAATGAAGCCGGTCGTTTCGCCAGTTACTGGAGCCGTGCCGGCGGTGCCGGGATCAACACGATCATGGTCGAAGACGACATGACCAAGACTACCTTGAGCCTCAGTGGCACGCCTTATAACAGCTGGTATACCTGCCCTCGCGACAGCAAGCGCACCTGCCTGCTGGACCCGTATGCCGACACGGTCGCCGGCAAGGAAATGCTGATGACCACCATCTCCGTCCCGCTGCTGGTGGATGGCAGATCCATCGGCGTGGTCGGGGTGGACATCGCCCTCGACGCGTTGCAGGCGGCGGCTGTCGATTCGCAGCGTGATCTGTTCAACAACGCCGGGCACATGCTGATCGTCTCCGGCAGCGGCGTGCTCGCCGGATACAGCGTCGACGCGAGCAAGGTCGGCAAAAGCATCGGTGAGACCCTGGGGGCTGACGGCAAGGCCATCCTGCAATTGCTCGGTGAGGGCACGCCAAAAATTCTCCAGCAAGGCGACCTGATCCGTGCGGTGTATCCGGTCAGCCCGATCCCTGAGTCCAACGCCTGGGGCGTGGTGATCGACCTGCCGAAACACGTACTGCTGGCCGACTCGGTGAAGCTGCAAGCCGTGCTCGATGACGCCCAGCAAAGCGGCACGATCAAAGCGCTGCTGGTGGCGGTCGTTGCCGGCCTGATCGGCCTGTTGCTGATCTGGCTCACTGCGTCCGGCGTGACCCGGCCGATCAACAGTGTGGCCCACATGCTCAAGGCGATTGCCAGCGGCGACGGCGACCTGACTCAGCGCCTGCACTACAGCAAAAAAGATGAACTGGGCGAGCTGGTGAGCTGGTTCAACCGCTTCCTCGACAAGCTGCAACCGACCATCGCGCAGATCAAACAGAGCATCACCGACGCCCGCGGTACGGCCGACCAATCCTCGGAGATCGCCCGCCAGACCAGCGAAGGCATGCAGCTGCAGTTCCGGGAAATCGATCAGGTAGCCACCGCGTCCAACGAAATGAGCGCCACCGCTCATGACGTTGCCAACAGCGCGTCCAACGCCGCCAACGCCGCCAAAGGTGCCGACCAATCGGCTCGCGATGGTCTGTCGATCATCGAGCGCAGCACCCGCGACATCAATCAGCTGGCCGACGAAGTCAGCAAGGCAGTGACTGAAGTCGAAGCGCTGGCAGTCAACAGCGAACAGATCGGCTCGGTGCTGGAAGTGATCCGCAGCATCGCCGAGCAAACCAACCTGCTGGCGCTCAACGCCGCCATCGAAGCAGCCCGTGCCGGCGAGAGCGGTCGCGGGTTTGCGGTGGTTGCCGACGAAGTGCGCAACCTGGCCAAACGTACGCAAGACTCGGTGGAAGAAATCCGCCTGGTGATCGAGCGTATCCAGAGCGCCACCCGCGACGTGGTGGCCACCATGCATTCGAGCCAGACCCAGGCCCACAGCAACGCCGGGCAGATCCAGCAAGCGGTGCAGGCCTTGAGTAAAATCAGCGACGCGGTCACCGTGATCAGCGACATGAACCTGCAAATCGCCAGCGCCGCCGAACAACAAAGCGCCGTGGCCGAAGAGGTCAATCGCAACGTTTCGGCCATCCGCACCGTCACCGAAACCCTGACTGGACAAGCCACCGAATCGGCGCAGATCAGCAGCCACCTCAACGCCCTGACCACCCACCAGATGAAACTGATGGACCAGTTCCGGGTATAGCAACCCATCACAATTCCCGTAGAAGCTGGCTTGCCAGCGAAGGCGCGGTGTCAGTCAACAGAGATGTCGGCTGATACACCGCCATCGCCGGCAAGCCAGCTCCTTGGGTCAGATGTTCGGCCAGCAATCGGGGATTTCAGCCGGGCGGTCTGCGTTTTGATCTATGCTCGAGCTCTCGCTCCGGAGGGCCTTCGATGACTGATCTGCTCACGTCCATTCAAGCCGCACTCGGCTTGCCTCACGCCACTGTCCCGTTCACCTCGGGTGGCGCCCTGCCCTCGGCGTTTGCCGTGACTGACCTGGCCTGCGCCAGCATTGCCGCCGCCGGCCAGGCCATCAGCGAATTACTCAATCAACAAACCGGGCGCTTGCCCCACCTTGAGGTCGACCGACGCCTGGCCTCGTTCTGGTTCTCGACGTCGATCCGTCCGGTGGGCTGGAGCGTGCCACCGCTGTGGGACCCGGTCGCGGGAGACTACGCGACCCAGGACGGCTGGATCCGCCTGCACACCAACGCCCCCCATCACCGCGCCGCTGCCGAAAAAGTCCTCGGTGCCTGTGCCGACCGCGCAGCGATGGCGGGCAAGGTTGCCCCATGGGCCAAAACCGACCTGGAGCAGGCCGTGGTCGATGCCGGTGGCTGCGCTGCCGAGATGCGATCCTGGGCGCAGTGGCAGGCCCATCCTCAAGGTCAGGCCGTGAACGCCGAACCGCTGATTCAGTTCGCCGCCCACAGCAGTCAAAACGCAACACCGTGGCAAGGTTCAGTGGCGCAGCCGCTGGCCGGGATCAAAGTGCTGGATTTGACCCGGGTGCTCGCCGGACCTGTCGCCAGCCGCTTTCTCGCCGGCCTTGGCGCTGACGTATTGCGTATCGACCCACCGACCTGGGACGAACCGGGCGTGGTGCCCGAAGTTACTCTGGGCAAACGCTGTGCGCGTCTGGACCTGCATGACAAGGCCGATCGTTGCCTGTTCGAAAGCCTGCTCAAGGACGCGGACATCCTGCTCCATGGCTACCGCGCCGATGCATTGGAACGCCTGGGTTACGGCATCGCCGAACGTCAGCAATTGGCCCCCGGGCTGATCGACGTCTGCCTCAATGCCTACGGCTGGAGCGGCCCGTGGCAGAACCGTCGTGGCTTCGACAGCCTGGTGCAGATGAGCAGCGGGATTGCCGAAGCGGGCATGCAATGGAAACGCGCGGACAAACCGACGCCCTTGCCCCTGCAAGCGCTTGATCACGCCACCGGGTATTTGATGGCGGCCAGTGCGATCAGGCTATTGGCGCAGCGGTTGAGCAGCGGACAGGGTGGCTCGGCGCGGTTGTCGCTGGCGCGGACGGCGAAGTTGTTGATCGAGGCTGGCGCGGGGACGGATGAGCCGTTGCGTGCGGAAGAGGAAAGCGATCAGGGATTGTTGGTTGAACAGACGCCCTGGGGGCCGGCGCATCGATTGCAGGTGCCGCTGAAGATTATCGGGACGCCGTTGCAGTGGGCGCTTCCGGCTGCTGAATTGGGTTCCCACCGCGCACAGTGGTGGTGACTGTCCGATTGCTTTCGCGAGCAGGCTCGCCCCCACAGTAGACCGGGTATACCTGAACGAGCTCGGTCAAATGTGGGAGCGAGCCTGCTCGCGAAGGGCCCCGACCCGTCGCTACAAAAAACGGACCAGCTCAATCAACCCGACTCAGCGATGTCCACAACAGCTGCGCCGCATACCCTCGCCACGGCCGCCAGCCCTCAGCCCGCTGCAACAACTGACGGGCCGTCACCGCCTCACCCTCCAGCGCAGCCAAGGCATTGATCAACCCCACATCCCCCGACGGAAACGCGTCCGGCTCCCGCAACTGCCGCAAGGCAATGTACTGCGCCGTCCAGTCGCCAATCCCGTACAACGCCAGCAGCCGCGCAACGCCACCTTCCCGCTCCGGTTCGAACAACAAAGGATCATCCAGCAATGCCTGGGCCACATCCGACAACGTCCGTCCGCGACTTCCGGGCATGCCCAATATCGCCAGATCCGCTGCGGCCAAAACGGCAGCGCAAGGAAACACATGGGTCACCCCAGGCAACGACGAATTCAACGGCTCGCCATACTGCGCCACCAGTTTCCCCGCCAGCCTTATCGCCGCCGCCACGCTGATCTGCTGCCCCAATACCGCACGAATCGCCAACTCCAGACCATCCCAGGCCCCCGGCACGCGCAGCCCCGGACGCTCGGCAATCAACCGAGCCAGCAATGGGTCGACTGCCAGTTGCCGATGAATCATTTCCAGATCCGCATCAAGATCAAACATTCGCCGCAGCCGGGCAACGATCTCGGGCACGGCTGCGTCATCCGGAAAATCCAGCTCAACCGCCAGCGCATCCTTCGCCACAGAGCTGATCGAAAGCGTGCCGTGAAGGCCGTTCAAGCCGATGCTGCGCGAGTAAACGCCATCGACCACGGCCTCCATCCCGACAATCGCCCGCGCGGACACGAACCCCAGCATCGCCGGCCAGTCATAGGGCGGTCGATACGCCAACAGCAACCTCATAACCACTCCACTCGATAACCTTAACTAAGTAGGCAAATGAAAATAATAGTTATCAGATAACGCCAACGAATTTCTTTTTATAGCTTTTCACCTATGAATACCGATGAAAAGGATGCGCCTGATAAATCATTGCAGGGACGCAAAAGTTGCTAAAACCTGAAAGCGAACTAATGTCATACCCCTCGCACCCGAGCTGTCTGGAAAGGACCTTTCCAGCGATTCAACCATAAATGATACCTAACTCCTTCATTCACATTGGAATGTGCCCGCGCACTGATCTATATCAGCTTATCGATCAGCCAACAGAACTAGTCTGTTGCCTATCTTCTCCTGCATTGGAGTCATGCAATGTCTGAATCACCCGGAAAACTGAAGCTGGGCGCGCTGGTCGCGCTGGTGGTCGGCTCAATGATTGGCGGCGGCATCTTTTCCTTGCCGCAAAACATGGCCGCCAGTGCCGATGTCGGTGCCGTGCTGATCGGTTGGGCCATTACCGCCGTCGGCATGCTGACCCTGGCTTTCGTTTTCCAGACCCTGGCCAACCGCAAGCCGGATCTGGACGGTGGTGTCTACGCCTACGCCAAAGCGGGTTTCGGCGATTACATGGGGTTCTCCTCTGCCTGGGGCTACTGGATCAGCGCCTGGCTGGGCAACGTCGGTTATTTCGTTCTGCTGTTCAGCACCCTTGGCTACTTCTTCCCCATTTTTGGCGAGGGCAATACTGTCGCGGCTGTGATCGGCGCTTCGGTGCTGCTCTGGGCGGTGCATTTCCTCGTACTGCGCGGGATCAAGGAAGCGGCGTTCATCAACCTGGTGACGACGGTCGCCAAGATCGTGCCGCTGCTGCTGTTCGTATTGATCGCGGTGTTCGCGTTTAAACTGGACATCTTCACAGCCGACATCTGGGGCCTGAAAAACCCGGACCTGGGCAGTGTGATGAACCAAGTGCGCAACATGATGCTGGTCACTGTCTGGGTGTTCATCGGCATCGAAGGCGCGAGTATCTTTTCGGCCCGGGCGGAAAAACGCAGCGACGTGGGTAAAGCCACCGTGATCGGTTTCATTACCGTACTGCTCTTTCTGATGCTGGTGAACGTGTTGTCGCTCGGGATCATGACTCAACCGGACCTGGCCAAACTGCAGAACCCGTCGATGGCGGCCGTACTGGAACACGTGGTCGGTCCATGGGGCGCAGCGCTGATCAGCGTCGGCCTGATCATTTCCCTGCTCGGCGCCCTGCTGTCCTGGGTACTGCTGTGTGCCGAGATCATGTTCGCTGCCGCCAAGGACCACACCATGCCGGCGTTCCTGCGCAAGGAGAACGCCAACCATGTGCCGGTCAACGCCTTGTGGCTGACCAACGCCATGGTCCAGGTGTTCCTGGTCATCACGCTGTTTTCGGCCAGTACTTACCTGTCGCTGATCTACCTCGCCACCTCGATGATTCTGGTGCCGTACCTGTGGTCGGCGGCCTATGCCCTGCTGCTGGCGGTGCGCGGCGAGAGTTATGAAAACGCCATCGCCGAACGCAGGAAAGACCTGGTCATCGGTGCCGTTGCCCTGATTTATGCGATCTGGCTGATCTACGCCGGCGGCGTCAAATACCTGCTGCTCTCGGCCCTGCTCTATGCCCCCGGCGCGATTCTGTTCGCCAAGGCCAAGCTTGAAGTCAACAAACCGGTTTTCACCAACGTCGAGAAGCTGATTTTCGCAGCGGTCGTCGTGGGCGCCCTGGTGGCGGCCTACGGGCTGTATGACGGTTTCCTGACCCTGTAACACCGACTGTTTTGTCATCTGGAGGAACACGGTAATGACCACGGAAAAAGTTAAGTACGGCGTCCATTCCGAAGCCGGCAAACTGCGCAAAGTCATGGTTTGCTCCCCCGGCCTGGCCCACCAGCGGCTGACCCCGAACAACTGCGACGAACTGCTGTTCGACGATGTGCTGTGGGTGGCCCAGGCCAAGCGCGACCATTTCGACTTCGTCACCAAGATGCGTGAGCGCAACGTCGACGTGCTGGAAATGCACAACCTGCTGACCGACATCGTCGCCATCCCCGAAGCCTTGGACTGGATCCTCGAGCGTAAGATCACCGCCAATTCGGTGGGCCTGGGCCTGGTCAACGAAACCGCTTCCTGGCTGCGCAGTCTCGAGCCGCGCAAGACCGCCGAGTTCCTGATCGGCGGAGTGTCGGCCGACGACCTGCCGACCAGTTTCGGCGGCAAGACCATCGAGATGTTCCGCGACTTCCTCGGCCACTCCAGTTTCATTCTGCCGCCGCTGCCCAACACCCAGTTCACGCGTGACACCACCTGCTGGATCTACGGCGGCGTAACGCTCAACCCCATGTACTGGCCGGCGCGGCGCCAGGAAACCTTGCTGGCCAGCGCCATCTACAAATTTCATCCCGAGTTCACCAACGCCGACTTCCAGATCTGGTACGGCGATCCGGATCAGGAGCATGGCAATGCCACCCTGGAAGGCGGCGACGTGATGCCGATCGGCAATGGCGTGGTGTTGATCGGCATGGGCGAACGCTCGTCCCGCCAGGCCATTGGCCAGCTTGCGATCAACTTGTTCAAGCACAAGGCCGTGGAACGAATCATTGTCGCCGGGCTGCCGAAATCCCGCGCAGCAATGCACCTGGACACCGTGTTCAGCTTCTGCGACCGCGACCTGGTGACCATCTTCCCGGAAGTGGTGAACCAGATTGTGGCTTTCACCCTGCGCCCTGATGAAAGCAAACCGGGTGGCATCGACATCCGTCGCGAAGAAGCCAGCTTCCTCGACACCGTGGCCCAGGCCCTCAACCTGCCTGCATTGCGGGTCGTGGAAACCGGCGGCAACAGCTTCGCCGCCGAACGCGAGCAGTGGGATGACGGCAACAACGTGGTGGCCCTGGAGCCGGGAGTCGTCATCGGCTACGACCGCAACACCTACACCAACACCCTGTTGCGCAAGGCCGGAGTGGAAGTCATCACCATCAGCGCCGGCGAACTCGGTCGCGGGCGTGGCGGCGGCCACTGCATGACCTGCCCGATCGTTCGCGATCCTGTCGACTATTAATGACTGTGCCTGCTTCGCCCTCACAAGGCGCGAAGCAGGTGGATAACCGAAACCCAAGGAGATCCCAATGGCTTTCAACATGCGCAACCGCAGCCTGCTCTCGCTGATGCACCACACCACCCGCGAGCTGCACTATTTGCTGGACTTGTCCCGTGACCTCAAGCGCGCCAAGTACACCGGCACCGAGCGCCCGCACTTGCAAGGCAAGAACATCGCGCTGATCTTCGAAAAAACCTCGACCCGCACCCGGTGCGCCTTTGAAGTCGCGGCCCATGACCAGGGCGCCCACGTCACCTACATCGACCCGGTGTCGTCGCAGATAGGCCACAAGGAAAGCATGAAAGACACCGCCCGCGTGCTGGGGCGGATGTTCGATGCCATCGAGTACCGCGGCTTCGAACAGGAAATCGTCGAAGAGCTGGCCAAGTTCGCCGGGGTTCCGGTGTTCAACGGCCTGACCGCCGAATTCCACCCGACGCAAATGATCGCCGACACCCTGACCATGCGCGAACACAGCGACAAGCCGCTGCATGAAATCAGCTACGCCTACCTCGGCGACGCCCGCTACAACATGGGTAACTCGCTGCTGATGATCGGCGCCAAACTGGGCATGGACGTACGCATCGCCGCTCCCAAGGCGCTGTGGCCGCATCAGGATTTCATCGATCAATGCAAGGCGTTTGCCGAAGACAGCGGCGCGCGCATCACCATCACTGAAGATCCGAAAGCAGCGGTCAAGGGCGTCGACTTCATTCACACCGACATCTGGGTGTCGATGGGTGAGCCCGTCGAAGCATGGGACGAGCGCATCGAGCAACTGCTGCCGTACCAGGTCAACGCGCAGATGATGAAAGCCTCGGGTAACCCGCGGGTGAAATTCATGCACTGTTTGCCAGCCTTTCACAACAGCGAAACCAAGGTCGGCAAGGACATCGCCGCGCGGTATCCGCACCTGGCCAACGGCGTCGAGGTGACCGAAGAGGTCTTCGAATCGCCGGCCAACATCGCTTTCGAGCAAGCGGAAAATCGCATGCACACGATCAAGGCGATCCTGGTGTCGGCGTTGGCGGATATCTGATGACCCACCCGGCTTCCTCCTGCAGGAACACGGATCCTGTGGGAGCTGGCTTGCCTGCGATGGCATCGCCTCTGTGTATCTGTCAGACCGAGGTGATGCCATCGCAGCCAAGCCAGCTCCCACATTGACCGAGTTCCGACAGGGAGACCGAGTTACCTGCCACTTTCCTGTTTAGAAGGACTGCACTATGCGTATCGTCATCGCCTTGGGCGGTAACGCCCTGCTCCGCCGTGGTGAGCCCCTCACCGCGGACAACCAGCGCGCCAATATCCGGATCGCCACCGAACAGATCGCCAAGATCCACCCCGGCAACCAACTGGTGATCGCCCACGGCAATGGTCCGCAGGTCGGCCTGCTGTCGCTGCAAGCAGCGGCCTACACCAAGGTTTCGCCTTACCCGCTGGACGTGCTCGGTGCCGAAACCGAAGGCATGATCGGCTACATCATCGAACAGGAACTGGGCAACCTGCTGGACTTCGAAGTGCCCTTCGCCACCCTACTGACCCAGGTCGAAGTCGACGCCAACGACCCGGCATTCCAGAACCCGAGCAAACCCATCGGCCCTGTGTACACCAAGGCCGAAGCGGAAAAACTTGCCGCGGAAAAAGGCTGGGCCATCGCCCCGGACGGAGACAAGTACCGGCGCGTGGTCGCCAGCCCGAGACCGAAACGCATCTTTGAAATCCGCCCGATCAAGTGGTTGCTGGAAAAAGGCAGCATCGTGATCTGTGCCGGCGGTGGCGGCATCCCGACGGTGTACGGTGCCAGCGGCAAGCTTGAGGGTGTGGAAGCTGTGATCGACAAGGACCTGTGCTCGGCGCTGCTGGCCGAACAGCTGGAATGCGATCTGTTGGTGATCGCCACCGACGTCAATGCCGCCTTCATCGATTTTGGCAAACCGACCCAGAAAGCCATTGCCCAGGCCCACCCCGACGAATTGGAGAAACTCGGCTTCGCGGCAGGCTCCATGGGACCGAAGGTCCAGGCCGCCTGCGAGTTCGCCCGCCATACTGGAAAAGTCGCGGTGATCGGTTCGCTCTCGGACATCGAAGCGATCGTCCAGGGCAATGCCGGCACCCGCATCAGCACGGCGACACCTGGCATCAGTTACCAGTAAAAGAAACTCCGGGGGCAGGCCTGAGGTCTGCCTTGATTCAATGCCTATTTTGATGGAGAGACGCCAATGGCCACGTTCGAGCCCGGTCACCTGCACATCGAGCGTCACGCGCTGAACGACGATGATTACAGCTACAACCTGAGCATCGACTATGCAGTCAGCCAGGATCCCGAAGAAGGCATGCTATTCAAGATGCATGGCTCGGTGGAAGACAAGGAGGTGAATAAAGAATTCTTCCTGCCCAAGGACCAGGCCTTCGACTTCGCCCGCCATGCCACGCGTATCGCGCAAAAATACGGCTTGCCCAAGGAAGCCAGCATCGGCTCGATGCACAGGGAATACGACGCGATGTTTGAAGATGTGCGAGCGCAGCTGAATGTGAAATCCGGCGACCCGGTCAAACCCGAACACCTGGAATAACCCGATTCCCTTGCTGAACATCGAACCTGTGGGAGCGGGCTTGCCCGCGATGGCGGTGTAACATTCAACATCTATGTTGTCTGACACGCCGTCATCGCGGGCAAGCCCGCTCCCACAAGGGATCATCGTTGCCATCAAATCCTGTATTGGATTTCACCTGCCCCCCGCCCCAAGGCATACTTGCCACCCTCCGCACTTCAGAACCCATAAGCCGCCCCATGCGTATCCACGTCAGCTTTATCGACCGCGTCGGCATTACCCAGGAAGTCCTGGCCTTGCTCGGTGGGCGCAATCTCAATCTGGACGCGGTGGAAATGGTGCCGCCCAACGTCTACATCGACGCCCCGACTCTGAGCCCGGAAGTCCTTGAAGAGCTGCGCGATGCCTTGTTCAGTGTCCGTGGCGTGCAAGCGGTGACGGTGGTCGACATCCTTCCCGGTCAGCGTCGGCATTTACAGCTCGATGCGTTGCTCGCGGCCATGACCGACCCGGTGCTGGCCCTGGACAGTGCCGGCAAGGTATTGCTGGCCAACCCGGCGTTGATCGCTCTTTACGGTCGCGAACCGGCCGGTGAAAGTGTCGCCGACTTATTCGCCGATCCGGTACTGCTTGACGCCTTGCTGGAGCATGGATTCCGTCTTCCACTGCGCGAGGTCACCGTCAATGGCCAGACCCTGTTGCTGGACGCCACGCCGATCACCAATGCCGGCGCCTTGCTGACCCTGTATCAACCGAACCGCATCGGCGAACGCCTCTCGGCACTGCATCACGACCATGCCGAGGGTTTCGATGCGTTGCTGGGCGAGTCACCGGCCATTCGAACGCTCAAGTCCCGCGCCCAACGAGTGGCTGCTCTGGATGCGCCCTTGTTGATCCAGGGTGAAACCGGCACCGGCAAAGAACTGGTGGCCCGTGCCTGTCACGCCATCAGTGCCCGGCACAGCTCACCGTTCCTGGCGCTGAACTGCGCGGCATTGCCGGAGAACCTCGCCGAAAGCGAGCTGTTCGGCTACGCCCCCGGCGCTTTCACCGGCGCGCAACGGGGCGGCAAACCGGGGCTGATGGAGCTGGCCAACCAGGGCACGGTATTTCTCGATGAGATCGGCGAGATGTCGCCTTACTTGCAGGCGAAATTGTTGCGATTCCTCAATGACGGCAGCTTCCGCCGTGTGGGGGGGGATCGTGAGGTCAAGGTCAACGTGCGGATCCTCAGCGCGACCCATCGGGACCTGGAAAAAATGGTCAGCGAGGGTTCATTCCGCGAAGACCTGTTCTATCGTCTCAACGTCCTGAATGTCGAGGTCCCGCCGCTACGCGAACGCGGCCAGGACATCTTGCTGCTGGCTCGCTATTTCATGCAACAGGCCTGCGCGCAGATCCAGCGCCCGGTCTGTCGCCTGGCGCCGGGCACCTATCCGGCATTGCTGGGTAACCGCTGGCCGGGCAATGTGCGGCAACTGCAGAACGTGATCTTCCGCGCCGCAGCAATTTGCGAAAGCAGCCTGGTGGACATCGGTGATCTGGACATCGCCGGCACCTCGGTGGCGCGTCAGAGCGACAGCGAAGTCGACAGCCTGGAACAGGCGATGGAAGCGTTCGAAAAAACCCTGCTGGAAAAACTCTACGTCAGCTACCCCTCGACCCGTCAGCTGGCCAGCCGCCTGCAAACATCCCACACCGCCATCGCTCATCGGTTGCGCAAGTACGGGATTCCCAACAAGCCATAAGGCTGAAACTACAATCTCGTTACCCATACAAAACCCCTGTGGGAGCGAGCTTGCTCCCACAGGTGGTGTGTCCAGCCAATAGATCCTCTTCAAAAGCGACCTCCATCTGTACGGAAAGCGCTACAGCGGAACGATATCGCTACACCCTTCTTTGATCGCCGCTGTGCAAGGCTTTGATCCATCTAGGCTTTTTTCTTCGCCTCGCGTTGTAGCGATTTCGCTACAGCCAATACATCACCTCGCCTGAAAAAATCACATAACTCATTGATTTATAATAAATAAACAACATTGGCCGCAAATTTGCTTAGTAACCACTCATAAACAAGGGCATTGCCCCAGCATTACCCACCGCGTCCACCAGACGAGTCTGGCCCCTTAGGAGTTTCCATGAGCGAATTGCGTTTTACTGAAGATCACGAATGGCTGCGCACCGAAACTGACGGTAGCGTCACAGTCGGCATCACCGCTTTCGCGCAGAATGCCCTGGGCGACGTGGTTTTCGTACAACTGCCTGAGCTGCAGTCCTACGACAAAGGCGCTGAAGCCGCCACCGTGGAATCGGTAAAAGCGGCCAGCGGCGTGTACATGCCGCTGGACGGAGAGGTCCTGGAAGTGAACCCGGCGCTGGACAGCAGCCCGGAACTGGTCAACGAAGATCCGCTGGGCGAAGGCTGGTTCTTCCGTTTCCAGCCAACCGACGCCTCGGCTGTTGCCAAATTGCTGGATCAGGACGCTTACGACCGTCTGATCAAAGCCAACGCCGAAGCCTGAGGAGCGCTGACATGACGCAAGTAAATCTAACAACCGCCAACGAATTCATCGCCCGCCACATCGGCCCGCGTGCCGGCGATGAGCAAGCCATGCTCAACAGCCTCGGTTTCGACTCCCTGGAAGCCCTGAGCGCCAGCGTCATTCCGGAAAGCATCAAAGGCACTAGCGTGCTCGGCATGGACGACGGTTTGAGCGAAGCCGATGCACTGGCTTTGATCAAATCCATCGCCGCCAAGAACCAACTGTTCAAGACCTACATCGGCCAGGGCTACTACGGCACCCACACGCCGTCACCGATCCTGCGCAACCTGCTGGAAAACCCGGCCTGGTATACCGCCTACACCCCGTACCAGCCGGAGATTTCCCAAGGCCGTCTCGAAGCGCTGCTGAATTTCCAGACCCTGATCAGCGACCTGACCGGCCTGCCGATCGCCAACGCCTCGCTGCTGGATGAAGCCACCGCCGCCGCCGAAGCCATGACCTTCTGCAAGCGCCTGAGCAAGAACAAGGGCAGCCACGCCTTCTTCGCATCAAGGCATTGCCACCCGCAAACCCTCGATGTACTGCGCACCCGTGCCGAGCCATTGGGCATCGACGTCGTAGTCGGCGACGAGCGCGAACTGAGCGACGTGACGCCGTTCTTCGGCGCGCTGCTGCAATACCCGGCGAGCAACGGTGACGTATTCGACTACCGCGAACTGACCGAGCGCTTCCACGCGGCCAATGCTTTGGTAGCCGTCGCCGCTGACTTGCTGGCCTTGACAGTGCTGACCCCGCCGGGCGAATTCGGTGCCGACGTGGCCATTGGCAGTGCGCAACGCTTCGGCGTGCCGCTGGGCTTCGGTGGCCCGCACGCGGCGTACTTCTCCACCAAGGATGCGTTCAAGCGCGACATGCCGGGCCGTCTGGTCGGCGTCTCCGTGGACCGTTTCGGCAAGCCGGCCCTGCGCCTGGCAATGCAGACCCGCGAGCAACATATCCGCCGCGAGAAAGCCACCAGCAACATCTGCACCGCGCAGGTTCTGCTGGCCAACATTGCCAGCATGTACGCCGTGTACCATGGCCCGAAAGGCCTGACGCAGATCGCCAACCGCATTCATCACCTGACCGCGATTCTGGCTAAAGGCTTGAGCGCACTAGGCCTGAGCGTCGAGCAAGAAAGCTTTTTCGACACGTTGACGATCAAGACCGGCGCCAACACCGCCAAACTGCACGAGCAGGCCCGCGCCCAGCAGATCAACCTGCGCGTAGTCGATGCTGAGCGTCTGGGTCTGTCGCTGGATGAAACCACCAGCCAGGCTGACATTGAAACCCTGTGGCGCGTGCTGTCTGACGGCCAGGCGCTGCCAGACTTCGCTGCGCTTGCCGCAAGCGTTGCAAGCGCGATTCCAAGCGCCCTGGTTCGCCAGTCGCCGATCCTCAGCCACCCGGTGTTCAACCGTTACCATTCGGAAACCGAGCTCATGCGCTACCTGCGCAAACTCGCCGACAAGGACCTGGCGCTGGATCGCACCATGATCCCACTGGGTTCGTGCACCATGAAACTCAACGCCGCCAGCGAAATGATCCCGGTGACCTGGGCCGAATTCGGCGCCCTGCACCCGTTCGCCCCGGCCGAGCAAAGCGCCGGTTACCAGCAACTGACCGATGAACTGGAAGCGATGCTCTGTGCCGCCACCGGTTACGATTCGATCTCGCTGCAACCGAACGCCGGTTCCCAGGGTGAATACGCCGGCCTGCTGGCGATTCGCGCCTATCACCAGAGCCGTGGCGAAGACCGTCGCGACATCTGCCTTATCCCCTCCTCCGCCCACGGCACCAACCCGGCCACCGCCAACATGGCTGGCATGCGTGTGGTTGTGACCGCCTGCGATGCCCGCGGCAACGTCGACATCGAAGACCTGCGCGCCAAAGCTATCGAGCACCGCGAGCATCTCGCGGCATTGATGATCACCTACCCGTCAACGCACGGTGTGTTCGAAGAAGGCATCCGTGAAATCTGCGGCATCATTCATGACAATGGCGGCCAGGTGTACATCGACGGCGCCAACATGAACGCGATGGTCGGCCTCTGCGCCCCGGGCAAGTTCGGCGGCGACGTGTCGCACCTGAACCTGCACAAGACCTTCTGCATTCCCCACGGCGGTGGCGGCCCGGGTGTCGGCCCGATCGGCGTCAAGTCGCACCTGACGCCGTTCCTGCCGGGTCACGGCACCATGGAGCGCAAAGAAGGCGCGGTCTGCGCCGCACCGTTCGGCAGCGCAAGCATTTTGCCGATCACCTGGATGTACATTCGGATGATGGGTGGCGCGGGTCTCAAGCGTGCATCGCAGCTGGCGATCCTCAATGCCAACTACATTTCCCGTCGCCTCGAAGAGCACTACCCGGTGCTGTACACCGGCAGCAACGGCCTGGTGGCGCACGAATGCATCCTCGACCTGCGCCCGCTCAAAGACAGCAGCGGCATCAGCGTCGATGACGTCGCCAAGCGCCTGATCGACTTCGGCTTCCATGCCCCGACCATGTCCTTCCCGGTCGCCGGCACGCTGATGATCGAGCCGACCGAAAGCGAATCCAAGGAAGAACTGGACCGCTTCTGCGACGCCATGATCCGGATCCGCGAAGAAATCCGTGCGGTGGAAAACGGCACCCTGGACAAGGACGACAACCCGCTGAAAAACGCCCCGCACACCGCAGCGGAGCTGGTGGGTGAATGGACGCATCCGTACAGCCGCGAGCAAGCCGTATACCCGGTCGCGTCGTTGATCGAAGGCAAATACTGGCCACCGGTCGGCCGGGTCGACAACGTGTTTGGTGATCGCAACCTGGTTTGCGCCTGCCCGTCGATCGAAAGCTACGCTTAAACCAATGAGGGGGCGGTTGATCCCGCCCCCCTTTTGCAAACACACCACAGTCCTCTGTGGGAGCGAGCTTGCTCCGGGCGGCGTTCCGACGATAGCGGTCTTTCAGTCGACACCTATGGTGAATGTCAGACCGTCATCGTCGGAACGCCGCCCGGAGCAAGCTCGCTCCCACAGGGAATTGCGCCAACTTCCAGATTCCGCCAATTCCCATAACAAGAAACCGGAGAACAACCATGGCTTTAAGCGTGTTCGACCTGTTCAAGATTGGCATCGGCCCCTCCAGCTCCCACACCGTCGGCCCGATGCGCGCAGCCGCGCGTTTCGCCGAAGGTTTGCGCCGTGAAGGGCTATTGACCGCAACCACCTGCGTCAAAGTCGAGCTCTACGGCTCCCTCGGCGCCACCGGCAAAGGCCACGGCAGCGACAAGGCGGTATTGCTCGGCCTGGAAGGCGAACACCCGGACACCGTGGACACCGAAACTGTCGCTGCTCGCCTGCAAGAGATTCGCGGCAGCGCGCGCTTGAACCTGCTCGGCGAACACAGCATTGCATTCAACGAAAAAGAACACCTGGCGATGATCCGCAAGCCGTTGGCCTATCACCCCAACGGCATGATCTTTCGCGCATTCGACGCCGCTGGCCTACAGATCCGCAGCCGCGAGTACTATTCCGTCGGTGGCGGTTTCGTCGTCGATGAAGACGCCGCCGGCGCTGACCGGATCGTCGAAGACGCAACAAAACTGACTTTCCCGTTCAAAAGTGCCAAAGACCTGCTCAGTCACTGCAGCACCTACGGCTTGTCGATCAGCCAGGTGATGCTGACCAACGAAAGTGCCTGGCGCCCTGAAGCGGAAACCCGTGCCGGCCTGTTGAAAATCTGGCAGGTCATGCAGGACTGCGTTGCTGCCGGTTGCCGCAACGAAGGCATCCTGCCCGGCGGCCTGAAGGTCAAACGGCGGGCGGCGGCGCTGCATCGACAGCTGTGCAAGAACCCGGAATCGTCCTTGCGCGACCCGCTCTCGGTGCTGGACTGGGTCAACCTGTACGCCCTGGCGGTCAACGAAGAAAACGCCAACGGCGGACGTGTTGTCACTGCGCCTACCAACGGTGCAGCGGGAATCGTCCCGGCCGTGCTCCATTACTACATGCGCTTTATCCCCGGCGCCACCGAAGACGGCGTCGTGCGCTTTCTGCTGACTGCCGCCGCCATCGGCATTTTGTACAAGGAAAACGCCTCGATCTCCGGCGCCGAAGTCGGCTGTCAGGGTGAGGTCGGCGTGGCGTGCTCGATGGCGGCCGGCGCCTTGTGCGAAGTGCTCGGCGGCACCGTGCAACAAGTGGAAAACGCCGCCGAAATCGGCATGGAACACAACCTCGGCCTGACCTGCGACCCGATCGGCGGACTGGTCCAAGTGCCGTGCATCGAACGCAATGCCATGGGCTCGGTCAAGGCCATCAACGCGGTACGCATGGCCCTGCGCGGCGACGGCCAGCACTTTGTGTCCCTCGACAAGGTCATCCGCACCATGCGCCAGACCGGCGCCGACATGAAAAGCAAATACAAGGAAACCGCCCGTGGCGGTTTGGCGGTCAACATTATCGAGTGCTGATGCCCACGCGCATCCGCACACTTTTTCAGGAGCTGAATATGTCCACCGAACCATTGCTGAAAACCCCGCTGCACGCACTGCACATCGAACTCGGCGCGCGCATGGTGCCGTTCGCCGGCTATGACATGCCGGTGCAATATCCGCTGGGCGTGATGAAAGAACACCAGCACACCCGTGAGCAGGCCGGGCTGTTCGATGTCTCGCACATGGGCCAGATCCGCCTGACCGGCGCCAATGCCGCCAAGGCCCTGGAAACCCTGGTCCCGGTGGACATCATCGACCTGCCGGTGGGCATGCAGCGCTACGCGATGTTCACCAACGAGACCGGCGGCATTCTCGACGACCTGATGGTCGCCAACCTGGGCAACGACGAACTGTTCCTGGTGGTCAACGCGGCCTGCAAGGATCAGGACCTGGCGCATCTGCAACAACACATCGGCAACCAATGCACCATCGAGCCGCTGTTCGAAGAACGCGCGTTGCTGGCGTTGCAAGGCCCGGCTGCCGTCACCGTGCTCGCACGCCTGGCGCCTACAGTTGCGAAGATGACCTTCATGCAGTTTGCCCGCGTGCAACTGCTGGGCGCAGATTGCTTTGTCAGCCGTTCGGGCTACACCGGTGAAGACGGGTTCGAAATCTCCGTCCCGGCCGCCAGCGCCGAAGCCCTGGCGCGCGCCCTGCTGGCCGAACCCGAAGTGGCGGCCATCGGCCTGGGCGCACGCGATTCCCTGCGCCTGGAGGCCGGCCTGTGCCTTTACGGCCACGACATGAACACCGAGACCTCCCCGATCGAGGCCAGCCTGCTGTGGGCCATCTCCAAACCTCGGCGTGCCGACGGTGCGCGGGCCGGTGGTTTCCCTGGCGCTGAAAGCATATTCGCCCATCAGCAAGCCGGTGTCAGCCGCAAGCGTGTCGGTCTATTGCCTCAGGAACGCACGCCAGTGCGCGAAGGGGCAGAGATCGTCAACGAGGCAGGCGACATCATCGGTACCGTATGCAGCGGCGGTTTCGGTCCGACGCTGGGTGGCCCATTGGCCATGGGTTATCTCGACACTGCCTATACCGCTCTCGACACACCGGTATGGGCGATCGTACGTGGGAAAAAGGTGCCTTTGCTTGTAAGCAAATTGCCATTTGTTCCACAACGCTACTACCGTGGCTGATTGACTGTTTCTATAAGTAACGCGATTGCGTTAACAGCGCACTAATGTGTAACGCAATCGCCATAAAACAGTGCGTACCGGCTGCTCTAAGCTTCGTTTATGAACGTTGCTTATAACGATTGAAAACAACTGAACACTTCCAACGCATAAGGCCGCACTAGTTGCGGCACATGCGCGTCGACGCCAGCAAATCCGGGCCCTTCACAGGGCTTGTTTTTTCTCCCGTAGTTGGCGTAGAGTTTGTTCACTGTGTTTGCATGGGTCGCTTGGAATCGTGACCTGGGCAGTAGCCTACAAGTTAGCTACATCCCGTTCGACGTCTTCTTACTCTCCTGCAACCAGCCCCAGTACTCTTTCATGAGAAGGAGACTGTCATTAATTTTTTGCGTCAAAGGAAATAAGAAATGTCCCAACGTCAGAGCGGTACCGTCAAGTGGTTTAACGACGAGAAAGGTTTTGGTTTTATCACTCCTGAAAGCGGTCCGGATCTGTTCGTGCATTTCCGCGCCATCCAGGGCAACGGCTTCAAGAGCCTGAAAGAAGGCCAGAAAGTGACTTTCGTTGCTGTGCAAGGCCAGAAAGGCATGCAGGCTGACGAGGTACAGGCAGAAGCCTAACCTTCTGTTACGAAAAAGCCCCTGATGGTGACATCAGGGGCTTTTTTGTGCGCATAAATCCGTAAAATGGCTTCTTTTGCGCCGAGAGCCCTGCCATGTCGAAACACCTGCTCAAACCCCAGGGTGAGTTTCCCGCCGCTGGCCTGGGGCGTCGCCTGGCAGCGATGTTCTATGATTTCTTGCTGTGTACCGCCCTGCTCATCGTCACCAGCGGCATTTACAAGATCATTCAGATGGCGATCATCGGCGAAGACAAAATGCGCGCCCTGACCGAAGCCGGTGCACTGGACGGTGACCCGTTGCTGTCGACGGTGCTGCTGTTCGTGCTGTTCGGCTTCTTCGCCAAGTTCTGGACCTGGTCCGGCCAGACCCTGGGCATGCAGGTCTGGGGAGTCCGCGTGCAGAACGCCGACGGTACCGCCATCAGCCTGTGGCAGGCGCTGTTGCGGTTTGTGGTGTCGATTGCATCCTTGCTATGCGTCGGGCTGGGGTTCTTCTGGTCGCTGTTCGACAAGCAGAAACGCAGCTGGCATGACATGTATTCCGACACCCAGCTCGTTCGTATCCCGAAGAAGAGCAAGTAATTCAGCCATACGAAAACCACTGTGGGAGCGAGCTTGCTCGCGATGGCGGCGTATCAGTCAATATTGATATGACTGACAGACCGCTATCGTCGGAGCGCCGCCCGGAGCAAGCTCGCTCCCACAGTTTTTGCGACTGGATGATAGACCTCAGGCGTTACCGGCCAGTTTCATCCGCGCCGCCTGGGTAAAGTCGAGCATGCGCTTGAGCGGCCGAATCGCCTGCGGAATCAACGCCGGATCGACAAAGATCTCATTCGTCCCCTCCTTCAAGCTCTTCAGCGTGCGCTCAAGGGTATTCATCGCCATCCACGGGCAATGTGCGCAACTGCGGCACGCTGCGCCGTTACCGGCCGTTGGCGCTTCGATGAAGACCTTGTCCGGGCACAGTTGCTGCATCTTGTAGAAGATGCCGCGGTCGGTGGCGACGATGAGGGTCTTGTTCGGCAGGCTTTGCGCCGCCGCGATCAGCTGACTGGTGGAACCGACGGCATCCGCCAGTTCGATCACCGCCGTCGGCGATTCCGGATGCACCAGGATCGCTGCATCCGGGTACAGCGCCTTCATGTCTTCGAGCTGCTTGGACTTGAACTCTTCGTGAACGATGCAGGCACCGTCCCATAGCAACATGTCCGCACCGGTCTGGCGCTGGATGTAGGTGCCCAAATGCTTGTCCGGGCCCCAGATGATGGTTTCGCCGTTATCCATCAGGCTTTCGACGATCTCCAGCGCGCAGCTGGAAGTCACCACCCAGTCCGCCCGCGCCTTGACCGCCGCCGAGGTGTTGGCATACACCACCACCGTGCGTTCCGGGTGCTGATCGCAGAACGCCGAGAACTCGTCTACCGGGCAACCCAGGTCCAGCGAGCAGGTCGCTTCCAGGGTCGGCATCAGAATGCGTTTTTCAGGATTGAGGATTTTGGCGGTTTCACCCATGAACTTCACACCGGCGACCACCACGGTCCTGGCCGGGTGAGCATTGCCGAAGCGGGCCATCTCCAGCGAGTCGGAGACGCAGCCACCGGTTTCTTCGGCCAGGGCCTGAATGACCGGATCGCAATAGAAATGCGCAACCAGCACCGCGTCCTGAGCCTTGAGCTCGGCAGCGATGGCAGCGCGGTAATAAGCCTCTTCCTCGGCCGTCAGCGGCTTGGGCTGCTTGGCGTCGAGGTGGGCTTGAACCAGAAGGCGTTCGGAAATCTGCGTCATGTTCGCAAGACCTGCAGGCGCTTTCGCGCGAAAGTCGAGTATACACCCGGCTCCGGACCCTTCAGGGTACCGCCGGGAGAGTGAGTATCATCAGGCATGGACAACGTTGAAGCTGCGCAAGGCTACAGAATATCCCGTGGATGCAAAAGATGATTCTGACCTGGCGGTGCAGCCCCGGACCGAGTCGAACTCAAATCGCGGGCAAAAAAAAATCCGGAAATCCTCACTTGCGTGGGCCTTCCAGACTTTTAAAACTGCTACAAAAATGGTGGGTCGTGTGGGATTCGAACCTACGACCAATTGGTTAAAAGCCAACTGCTCTACCAACTGAGCTAACGACCCGCTGTGTGGTGCGCGTATAATACTGATTTTTAAGGACTATTCAACACCCAATTTGAAATAAATCAAAAATAAGCTGTTGGGTCGCTGATTCCGGCCGCCGCGAAGCCTTCTGCACGCAGGCGGCAGCTGTCGCATCTGCCGCATGCACGGCCGTTATCGTCGGCCTGGTAGCAGGAAACGGTCAGGCCGTAATCGACGCCCAGCTTCACGCCGGCCTGGACGATCTGTGCCTTGCTCAGGTTCTGCAGTGGCGCCTGGATGCGAAAGCCATTGCCCTCTACTCCGGCCTTGGTCGCCAGATTGGCCATGCGCTCGAAAGACTCGATGAACTCGGGACGGCAGTCCGGGTAACCGGAATAATCCACCGCATTTACGCCGATAAAGATGTCGCGCGCGCCGAGCACTTCAGCCCAACCCAGTGCAAGGGACAGAAACACCGTGTTGCGCGCCGGCACGTACGTTACCGGGATGCCCTCGCCCGCCACTTCCGGCACATCGATGCTGCTATCGGTCAGCGCCGAACCGCCGATACCATTCAGGTTCAGGCCTATCACCTTGTGTTCGACCACACCCAGGTCGCGAGCGACACGTTCGGCGGCGTACAGTTCGGCATGGGACCGCTGACCGTAGTCGAAGCTCATGGTGTAGCAGCTGTAGCCTTCGGCGCGAGCCATGGCCACGACCGTCGCGGAATCGAGGCCGCCGGACAGCAGGATGACCGCACGTTTTTCAGAAGAATCAAGATGTTCAGTCATTTCAGCGCCCCGGCTCGTCATTCCATAGATATTTATGCAGCTGCAATTGCAGGCGCACTGGCAGGTTGTCCGCCACTACCCAGTCCGCCAGGTCCCGAGCGTTCAGGTCATGATGACTTGGCGAGAACAGCACTTCGCCGGCACGCCGGTCCAGACCGTACTGGATCAGCTTGGACACGGCCCAGTCATAGTCTTCCCGCGAGCAGATGACAAACTTCACCTGATCGTTGGGCGTCAGCAGCTCGATGTTCTCGTAGCGGTTGCGGTGTGCTTCTTTTGAGCCCGGGGTTTTCAGGTCGACGACACGACTGACCCGAGAATCTACCGCCGAGATGTCCAGGGCACCACTGGTTTCCAGTGACACTTCGTAACCGGCGTCACACAACTGCTTGAGCAATGGGATGGCATTGGGTTGTGCCAACGGTTCGCCACCGGTGACACACACATAACGCGGACGAAAACCGGCCACTTGCTCGAGGATGTCGTCGAGGGTGCGAACGGTGCCGCCACTGAACGCATAGGCGCTGTCGCAGTATTGGCAACGCAATGGGCAACCGGTCAGCCGCACAAAAACAGTGGGCAGCCCGGCAGTCCGCGTTTCACCCTGCAACGAGTAAAAAACTTCGGTGATTCTCAATGTGTCTTGCATAGTCGCCACGGGCAGGACAGCTAAACAGGCTGTCCGCCTCCGTCAGGCACTTAAAGGAACCCCGCCAACGCGCAGATCCCAAAAAGCGTGTTTCATAAAAAGGGCGTGAATTCTAACGAAAAAACCCGCGACAAGCGCGGGTTTCTTCGAAACAGGTCAAGCAGCCTTACATTTTTTGCAGATCACGCTGGGCCAGCTGAGCGGCGGAAGTGCCCGGATATTGGGACACAACCTGTTGCAGAATGCCTTTGACCTTGTCGGGATGACCAAGGCGACGTTCTACATCAGCAAGCTTGTACAGCGAATCAGGCACTTTGTTGTGCTTTGGATACAGCTGCGAAACCTTGGCAAATGCCTGGCCTGCGCCTTGCAGATCACCTTTGGCCAGGTTCACTTCGCCCAACCAGTACTGGGCGTTGCCCGCGTATTGGCTATTCGGGTATTTGCGCAGGAATGCGGCAAAAGCCTGGCTGGCCTTGTCGAAATCCTTGGCCTTGATCAGGTCGAAGGCTGCATCGTAGTACAGTTTTTCCTTCGCCGGATCAGCCGGTTCGCTACCCGCGGCGGGTGCTTGAGCGGCGGCTGCCCCTGCTCCTGCACCAGCTGCTGCACCGGGGGCGTTCAAATCGCCACCGGGGGAAGAATTATCGGGAGTCGCGGCTGGTGCAACGCCGGATCCTATGCGCCGATCAAGGTCCTGATATCGCTCCAGGCTCTCCTGCTTCATGCGCGCTACATCATTTTGCAGAACTTCGATGATGCCTTGTTGGCGCGAGATCTGCTCCTGCATCGATTGCAGTTGGTTGAACAGCTCGCCCTGTGCCGAGACAGGGGCCGAAACCCCTCCCCCGGCATAGGCGCCGTTCGTACCGTAACCCGCAGGCGGATAACTGCTCCCGCTATTGTTATAGCCGGAGTTGTCCTCGACCACAGGAACCGCAGCCCACACCGCAAGGGGTGCGAGGCTGAGAGCCAAAACAGTTACAGCACGACGGCACGTTCGCATGGCGAATTACTTACGCAGTTCGACGCGACGGTTTTGAGCCCAGGACTGCTCGTCGTTGCCGGTAGCAACTGGACGCTCTTCGCCGTAGGAAACCAGTTCCAGCTGAGCTGGGGAAACGCCTTGCAGTACCAGGTAACGCTGAACGGCTTTCGCACGACGCTCGCCCAGTGCCATGTTGTACTCACGAGTACCACGTTCGTCGGTGTTGCCTTCCAGAACAACGCGAGCGCCGTTTGCTTTCAGGTCTTTGGCGTGAACGTCCAGAGCGCGCATGGCTTCTGGCTTCAGGTCCGAACTGTCGTATTCGAAGTAGAAAGTGGTGATGGCGCGCAGAGCAGCTTCTTCGCTCAGGGAACCATCAACGGCACCGGTGTTTGCGCCGTAACCAGCGTTTGGATCAACAGCCACTGCGCCTTCACCGGCATTGTCGCCGCCTTTGGACGAGCAACCAACGGCTACGGACAAAGCCAGAGCCAGAGCAGCAAACTTACCAAACTTCAGCATTTCCATCGTGAAACTCCTAATGAACCCCAATGTGTTAAGTACAACGTGTAGCGCCGCGTCAGTTCAGGTAAGGGGACCAGGACGGTTCTCTGACTTCGCCTTGTGCGGTAGGAAGCGGGAGCCTCACGCGTCCATTAATGGACACGAGCATCAAGACTCCCCGGCCCTGCTGGCGGGTGGCGTAGATTACCATGGTGCCGTTGGGCGCAACAGTGGGCGACTCGTCCAGAGTGCTATCAGTGAGGATCTTTACACTACCGCGCTGCAAATCCTGGGCCGCCACCTTGAAATTGGTGAAACCTTCCTGGCGATGAATCATGACCAGGGTCTTTTCGTCAGCCGACAGTTTAGGGTTGGCGTTGTAGTTACCAATGAAGGTCACACGTTCCGCACCACCGCCACCCGCGCTGGTCTTGTAGATCTGTGGCTTGCCGCCACGGTCGGAGGTGAAGTAGATGGTCGAACCATCTTTACCCCAGAACGGTTCGGTGTTGATGCCGGGACCGTTGGTGACACGGGTGATCTGACGCGAACCCAGGTTCATCACGTAGATGTCCGGGTTACCGTCTTTCGACAGCACGAATGCCAGGCGATTGCCATCCGGCGACCAGGCTGGTGCGCCATTCAGGCCTTCGAAGTTGGTGATCTGCTCACGGCGACCGGTGTCGATGTTCTGCATGAAAATGCGTGGACGCTTCTGCTCGAACGAGACATAGGCGATGCGCTTGCCATCCGGTGCGAAACGCGGCGACAGGATCGGCTCGCGCGACTGCAGCAAGGTGACAGCACGAGCACCGTCATAGTCCGAACGTTGCAGCGTGTAGCGCGTGTTCTTCTCGGAGAAACGTTCGGCGGTCACGTACAGCAGACGCGTCGAGAACGCACCCTTGATACCGGTGAGTTTTTCGAACGACTGGTCCGCGATGTAGTGCGACATGTCGCGCAGCTGATCGACGCTGCCCGAGACGCTGCCGGTCAACACTTGCTGTTCGGTGGCGACGTTGAACAGTGCGTATTGAACCTGCAGGCGACCGCCCGCTGGTGCAACGCTGCCGACCATGACGTACTGGGCGCCCAGTGCCTTGAAGTCACGGAAGATGATTTCGCTGGCCTGGCTCGGCTGGCTGATCATGTTCTGCTTTGGAATCGGCGAGTAGTAACCCGAGTTACGCAGGTCGTTACCGATGATTTCGGCCATGTCGTCCGGCAGCACGCTGCCGCCCTGGTTGCCGAATGGAACGACGGCGATCGGAGTAGCCCGATCGCTGCCGCTGGTAACCAGAATGTTTTTTTCATCTGCTGTCGCCATACCTGCCAGGCAGCAGATAACGACAAGCATTCCTCGAAGAAGGTTTCTCACAAGGCTAGATCCTCAGGTGTGAATGTCATCTTGAATGAACGATAGGGAGCGAAATCGCTCGGTTTCATTCCCTGCATTTCTGTCAAACGTCCAATATTCTTGACCGCTGCAACCGCCGAAGCGTCGAACGGACCATCGCCGCTGGACCTGGCCACGCTGACCGAGGTCAAGGTACCGTCCGGCAACATGCCGATTTGCAACACGACCGTCATGCCTTTGCGCGCCGAAGGTGGACGAGCCCAGCCTTCTGCTGCGCGAGCACGAATCAGGTCATCGAAACTGCCGGCGACTTCGTCACCCTGCTCATCCGCCAAGGCCTGCTGACGCTGCGGCGTGTCGGAAAGCAAATCTGCCAGGGCCTGGGCCTTTTTGTCTTCGGCGGATTTACGTGCCGCTTCCTGCGACTTTTTCTTCGCAGCATCGGCAGCAGCTTTCTTCTTCGCGTCTTCGGCGACTTTCTTCTTCGCCTCTTCAGCTTCAGACTTCTTCTTGGCGTCTTCCGCGGCTTTCTTCTTCGCGTCTTCGACGATCTTTTTCTTCGCTTCTTCAGCGGCCGCTTTCTTGGCCTCTTCTTCAGCTGCTTTCTTGGCTTCTTCTTCAGACTTCTTCTTGGCTATATCAGCCAATTGTTTCTCTTCGGCCTTTTTGGCTTCGGCGGTCTTCTTCGCTTCGTCGGCTTTCTTGGCTTCATCGGCTTTCTTGGCTTCATCAGCCTTTTTTGCCTCTTCCGCTTTCTTCGTCTCGTCGGCCTTCTTGGATTCTTCGGCTTTTTGAGCGGCGTCTTCCTTCTTTTGTTCCGCGGCCTTGATCGCTTCCTGTTCGATCTTTTTCTGTTCCATCTGTTCGACTTCGGTCTGGCGCGCGGCGGATTTCTTCGCCTCACCTGCAATCTTCTGATTGGTCTGGGTGGTCGCCTGACTTTTCGATTTCAGCTGGTACAGGGTCGCCTGGACAATTGGCTTGGCCGGCGGCAGTTCCGGTGTGAAGGCAAAACTGACGAACAGCATGCCAAAAACCAGCACGTGCAAGACCAGCGCCCAGACACTAGGCCAGAAATAGCTTTCCGAGGCGGACGGCTCTCGCATTTGCTGCATCAGGGTGCCTCGGTAATCAAGCCAACATTACCGACCCCGGCTTTCTGCAACCCGCCCATGGCACCCATGACGGCACCGTAATCGACGGTCTTGTCGCCGCGGATGAACACCTGGGTGCGCTTGCCGCCTTCGGTACCGGCGCGAATGATCTTGGTCACCGCGTCGGTCATTTGCGGCAAGGTCATGGCCTTGTCCTGCTGCTTCTCGGTGTCGACTTCGCTGCCAAGGTTCCAGTAGTAGGTCTTGTCAGCCTTGATCGAAATGGTCAGGACCTGGGTGTTGTTGTCCTGCGGCAAGGCTTCGCTGGAAACCTTGGGCAGATCAACTTTCACGCCTTGATTGAGCATCGGTGCGGTCACCATGAAGATGACCAGCAGTACCAGCATCACGTCGATGTAAGGCACCACGTTCATCTCGGCAACCGGCTTGCGCTTGCGTCGAGCTCGAGCGATTAAAGCCATTGGAAATTACCTGCTTATTCTTCGCTGGTGTGCACTTTGCGGTGCAGGATCGCCTGGAATTCATCGGCGAAGGTGTAGTAACGGCTCAGCAGGGTTTCGCTGCGGGCAGCAAAACGGTTGTAAGCGATAACGGCCGGGATCGCGGCGAACAGACCGATCGCGGTGGCAATCAGCGCTTCGGCGATACCTGGGGCCACAGTGGCCAGGGTCGCTTGCTGGGCAGTGGCCAGGCCACGGAAGGAGTTCATGATGCCCCAGACCGTACCGAACAGACCGATGTAGGGGCTGACGGAACCGACGGTGGCGAGGAACGGCAGGCTCTGCTCGAGCTTCTCTTCTTCACGGGAAATGGCGACGCGCATCGCACGGGCCACGCCTTCCATGACCGCTTCCGGATCAACGCCAGACTGCTGACGCAGACGGGAGAATTCCTTGAAACCGGCACGGAAGATTTGCTCGACGCCCGAATCCGGGTCAGGGTTGCTGCCCGCCTGGCGGTAGAGCTTGGACAAATCGATGCCCGACCAGAAACGCTCCTCGAAGCTCTCCAGGGCACGTCGACCGGCGCGCAGCAAGTTGCTGCGCTGAAAGATCATGATCCATGAGGTCACCGATGCGGCTACCAGGATCAGCATTACCAGTTGCACCACGATACTGGCATTGCTGACCAGGCTCCACATGGAGGAATGGTCGACGACGTTAGCTTCCACGCTTTATCTCCTGCTTTGAGTGTGTACCCGCGCCGCTCACGTCGGCAAAGGCCGTACGTAGAGCTTCGGGAATGGCCCGGGGTTTTAAACTGTCGGTGCGCACACAGGCCACCAGAAACTGCCCTTCACAGAGCAGCACATCATCCGTAGCCCGCCTGACCTGCTGCTTGAAGCGCAGGCTGGCACGGTTCAATTCGATTACCTCGGCGCTTACCAGCAGTTCGTCGTCCAGTCGCGCCGGCGCGTGGTAACGCGCTTCGCTGGAATGCACGACAAACAACAGGTCCTCACCTGCCAGCGCCGACTGGGCAAAGCCCAGCTCCCGGAGCCGCTCGGTTCGAGCCCGTTCCATAAACTTGAGGTAATTGACGTAATACACGATGCCGCCCGCATCGGTGTCCTCGTAATAAACGCGACAACGAAATGCGAAAGGCCCAAGCCCGTTTTGCGCGCGCATACTCTAGTGCTTACTCCTCAGGTTGCCAATCCGGCCAGGCAACTGTTTTTCATTGTTCTGCGGCTTTCTCGCAAAAGTACGGTCCTAGGACAGCACAATGCCCGAAAATTCAGCGCGCAAAAGTTAATTAATCGTCCACGGCATCGAGGAACTCGTCTACCACGGGCATCTCGCCCAATCGTGACGGAATGTTTAAGCCGAAATGCAGATAGGCATGCCGCGTCACCACCCGCCCCCGCGGTGTGCGCATGATGTAGCCCTGCTGGATCAGGTACGGTTCCAGCACGTCTTCGATGGTGTGGCGTTCTTCGCTGATCGCGGCCGCCAGGCTGTCCACCCCGACCGGGCCGCCATCGAATTTCTCGATCATGGTCAACAACAGACGTCGATCCTGGTGATCGAAGCCGCGCTCGTCGACGTCCAGCAGGTTCAAGGCCAGGTCGGCGATCGGCTTGGTGATGTGGCCCTTGGCCCGCACCTCGGCAAAGTCCCGCACCCGGCGCAGCAAACGGTTGGCGATCCGCGGAGTGCCGCGGGCGCGGCGGGCGATTTCAAAGGCGCCTTCCGGGTCCAGGGGCAGCCCGAGGATGGTCGCCGAACGGCTGACAATCGTTGCCAGATCGGCGGTGTTGTAGAACTCCAGGCGCTGGACGATGCCGAAACGGTCGCGCAACGGGTTGGTCAGCATGCCGGCCCGGGTGGTCGCGCCGACCAGGGTGAACGGCGGCAGATCAAGCTTGATCGAGCGTGCCGCCGGCCCTTCGCCGATCATGATGTCGAGCTGAAAATCTTCCATGGCCGGGTACAGCACTTCTTCGACGATCGGAGACAAGCGATGGATCTCGTCGATGAACAGCACGTCGTGAGGTTCGAGGTTGGTCAGCAGCGCGGCCAGATCACCCGGGCGTTCAAGGACCGGACCCGAGGTGCTTTTGATCGAGACGCCCATTTCCTGGGCGATGATGTTGGCCAGCGTGGTTTTACCCAGCCCCGGCGGGCCGAAGATCAGCGTGTGGTCCAGGGACTCGTTACGGCCACGGGCCGCCTGGATGAACAACTCCATTTGCTCGCGAACGGTCGGCTGGCCAATGTATTCGGCCAGGCTGACGGGACGAATGGCCCGGTCCTGGACTTCCTCGCGGTCACGGGGAGCACCCGTGGCGGCGATCAGACGATCAGCTTCAATCACTTAAATCATTCCCTTCAGGGCGCGACGAATCATGTCTTCACTGCTCAAACCTTTCTCCTTGATCGCGGCAATCGCCTTGCTGGCTTCCTGCGGCTTGTAGCCCAGGGAAATCAGCGCGCTGACCGCGTCATTTTCGGCGGTGGCGACCGGAGCCGCATCCGGCCCGCCCGGCTGGTTTGGCACCAGGGCGAACATCGCCGGTACAGTTTCCCAGGCCTTGAAGCGGTCTTTGAGTTCCACCAGCAAACGCTCGGCAGTCTTCTTGCCCACGCCCGGCACCTTGGTCAGGGCCGAGGTGTCCTGGGACTGCACGCAACGCACCAGCTCATCGACTTCCAGACTCGACATCAAGGCCAGGGCCAGTTTCGGCCCTACACCATTGAGACGGATCAACTCGCGAAAAAAGTCTCGCTCACGCTTGCCGAAGAAGCCATAGAGTAACTGCGCGTCTTCGCGTACGACTAAATGGGTGTGCAAGGTCAGCGGTTCACCGACCGACGGCAAGCGATACAGCGTGGTCATGGGCACTTCCAGCTCATAGCCCAGACCATTTACATCCAGAATCAGGTGCGGCGGCTGTTTCTCAGCCAGTGTGCCGCGCAAGCGTCCAATCACGTTTCAGATCCTTGAGCGTTGGCCAGATCAGTGCTGGCGACTGACGGAACAAGGGTTTTGCGCCGACGACCCAGGCGCAAAACCCTCACTCCATAAAAAATGATTGCCGATGCTATCAGAGACGCAGGCGCCCGCCACGACTGCGTGCCGCGCCCAGGCCATGCGGCAACAGGCTGGAACGGGTGTGAGCATGGCAAATGGCAATGGCCAGGGCGTCCGAGGCATCGATTTGCGGCTTGCTGGTCAATTTCAGCATGTGCATGACCATCATCTGCACCTGCTCTTTATTGGCCGCGCCGGTGCCGGTCACGGCCTGTTTGACCTGGGTGGCGGTGTATTCGGCGATTTCCAGGTTTTCTTCGGCGCCGGCAACGATCGCTGCGCCGCGGGCCTGGCCGAGCTTCAACGCCGAGTCGGCGTTGCGCGCCATGAACACCTTTTCGATGCCCATGGTCACCGGCCCGTAGGTCTGGATGACTTCACGCACGCTGCGATAGACGATTTGCAGGCGTTCGTGCAACTCGCCGGAACCGGTGCGGATGCAGCCCGACGCCACGTATACGCAGCCACGGCCGGTATCACATACCACGCCATAACCGGTGATGCGCGAACCGGGGTCGATACCAAGAATTAAAGTCATAACGCCTGCGGAAAGAGATCGCGGTGGCCTCAGGATAACCGTGTAGGAGCTGCCGAAGGCTGCGATCTTTTGATTTTCGATCTTTAAAGTCAAAAGATCGCAGCCTTCGGCAGCTTCTACAGTCAGGGCGTGTGAAGGCAGCGATCTTTTACATGGGCATCAACCGAGCTGTGCGGCAACCGACTCAGGAATGTCCGCGTTGGAATAAACGTTCTGCACGTCATCCAGGTCTTCAAGCATGTCGATCAGCTTGAGCACCTTCTCGGCGCCTTCCAGGTCCAGTTCGGCACTGGTGGTGGGCAGCATGACGATTTCCGCGTCATCACCTTTGAAACCGGCGGCTTCCAGGGCGTTACGCACCGAGTAGAAACCGGCGAACGAGGTAAACACGTCGATGGACCCGTCTTCGTGGGTGACAACGTCATCGGCGTCGGCCTCCATGGCCGCTTCCATCAGCGCATCTTCATCCACCCCTGGCGCGAAGGAGACCTGGCCCTTGCGCTCGAACAGGTAAGCCACCGAACCGTCGGTACCGAGGTTGCCTCCGCACTTGCTGAACGCATGGCGCACAGCCGCTGCGGTACGGTTGCGGTTGTCGGTCATGCACTCGACCATCACCGCCACACCACCTGGGCCGTAGCCTTCGTAGGTCAGTTCGACCATGTCGTCGGTGTCGGCAGCACCGGCACCGCGGGCCACCGCGCGATCGATGATGTCGCGGCTCATGTTCGCACCGAGCGCCTTGTCCAGCGCCAGTCGCAAACGCGGGTTGGAACCCGGATCAGCGCCACCCTGACGGGCAGCAACAGTCAGCTCACGAATCCACTTGGTGAAAATCTTGCCCTTCTTGGCATCCTGACGTTCTTTGCGGTGCTTGATGTTCGCCCACTTGGAATGACCCGCCATAACTCGCTCCGAATTCTCTTTGAAACATTGCCCGCCACGCCATGACGCGCCAGCCGGCAAACAAAAATCTCGACCTGTCTATAAAGAAAGGGCGCATCCGAAGATGCGCCCGCAAGGTCAGCCTTACTCAGCTTTTGGCGTTTCGCGCAGACGAATGTGCAGTTCGCGCAATGCCTTGGCATCGACCAGACCCGGCGCCTGAGTCATGACGCAAGCCGCGCTCTGGGTTTTCGGGAAGGCGATCACTTCGCGGATCGACTGGGCGCCGGTCATCAGCATCACCAGACGGTCCAGACCGAAGGCCAGGCCACCGTGCGGCGGCGCGCCGTATTTCAGGGCGTCGAGCAGGAAGCCGAATTTCTCTTCCTGTTCCGCTTCACTGATACCCAGCAGACGGAACACCGACTGTTGCATTTCCTTGCGGTGGATACGGATCGAACCGCCACCCAGCTCGGTGCCGTTCAGTACCATGTCGTAGGCACGGGAGAGCGCGGTCGCCGGGTTGGCTTCCAGTTCTTCCGGGGTGCACTTCGGCGCGGTGAACGGGTGGTGCAAGGCGGTGAAGCTGCCGTCGTCGTTCTCTTCGAACATCGGGAAGTCGACCACCCACATCGGTGCCCACTCGCAGGTCAGCAGGTTCAGATCGTTACCGACCTTGATCCGCAGCGCGCCCAGGGCTTCGCTGACGATCTTGGCTTTGTCGGCACCGAAGAACACAATGTCACCGTCAACCGCGCCAACGCGATCAAGGATCGTGTTCAGGGCCGCTTCAGGGATGTTCTTGACGATTGGAGACTGCAGGCCTTCGACGCCCTTCGCGCGTTCGTTGACCTTGATGTACGCCAGGCCCTTGGCACCGTAGATGCCGACGAACTTGGTGTAGTCGTCGATCTTGCTGCGCGGCATGCTCGCCCCGCCCGGTACGCGCAGAGCGGCAACGCGGCTTTTCGGATCGTTGGCCGGGCCGGAGAAGACCTTGAATTCAACTTCTTTAAGCTGATCGGCAACGTCGACCAGTTCCAGCGGGTTACGCAGGTCCGGCTTGTCGGAACCGTAACGACGCATGGCCTCGTCCCAGGTCATGTGCGGGAATTCAGCGAATTCCACATCCAGCACTTCCTTGAACAGGTTGCGGATCATGCCTTCGGTAATGCCGATGATGTCTTTTTCATCGAGGAAGCTGGTTTCGATGTCGATCTGGGTGAATTCAGGCTGACGGTCGGCACGCAGGTCTTCGTCGCGGAAGCACTTGGCGATCTGGTAGTAACGGTCGAAGCCGGCCACCATCAGCAGTTGCTTGAACAGCTGCGGCGATTGCGGCAAGGCGAAGAACGAACCGGCGTGAGTACGGCTCGGCACCAGGTAATCGCGAGCACCTTCCGGGGTGGCGCGAGTCAGGATCGGCGTCTCGACGTCGAGGAAGCCGTTCTCGTCCAGGTAGCGACGGATGCTGGTGGTCATGCGCGAACGCAGACGCAGTTTCTCGAGCATTTCCGGACGACGCAGGTCGATGAAGCGATAACGCAGGCGGGTTTCTTCGCCGACGTCGGAGAACTCGTTAAGCGGGAACGGCGGGGTTTCCGCTTCGTTCAACACTTCCAGCTCGTAGCCCAGCACTTCGATCATGCCCGACGCCATGTTGGCGTTACCGGCACCGGCCGGACGCAGGCGCACCTTGCCGGTCACTTTAACCACGTATTCGCTGCGCACGCGGTCGGCGGCGGCGAAGGTTTCAGCGCGGTCCGGGTCGAACACCACCTGGGCCAGACCGTCACGATCACGGATATCGAGGAAAATCACCCCACCGTGGTCACGGCGACGGTGAACCCAGCCGCAAAGGGTAATTTCCTGGCCTTCCAGGCTTTCGTTCAGTTGGCCGCAATAATGGCTGCGCATCATGGTAGTGGTTTCACTTCTCGTAATTCGAAATTCGGTTGGAGACCTTGCTCATATCCTGCCCTCGTGAAAGGCGCCAGATAAATGCAAGAGCTCGCACGTGTCGTTCAACTCAGGCTCAAGACCCTAGTCAGCTTTGTCGCCGCCGGCCAGGTTCTTCTTGGAACCGGTCTTGAAATCGGTTTCGTACCAGCCGGTGCCGCTGAGGCGGAAGCCCGGCATGGACAGCATCTTTTTAAGCTCTGGCGCCTGGCAGGCAGGGCAGTCGACCAGCGGTGCTGCGCTGATCTTTTGAATGGCTTCCAACTGATGACCACAGGAAGCACATTGATAGTCGTACATCGGCATGGGGGTTGTCTCGGCGATCAGATTGCTACCGCACACGCTGGGTTTTGCGGCAAAGAGCGGGATTATATCCATTAAATGCAGCCTGTGCAGCCGTAAGACTGCACAGATCGACACTCAACGCATTCCACCGCACCGCTAGGCCGTAGCCGGGCAATTCCCTTCCTTCAGGCTGTGCACCACACAGACAACCCGTACCAGCGCGCTGAAATTCTTCACCCCGCCGTGCCGCAAATGCACTTCACGGTCCACGTGAGACAGCAGCGTACTGATCGAGCAACGATTGACCTTGGCCATTTCGCCCAAAATATCCCAAAAAACCTGTTCAAGCCGCAAACAGGTCGCAAAACCATTCAAACGCACTGAGCGGGATAATGGCTGGACCAGCCCCATATCGAATTCGCTGACAAATGGATCGATCCTTATATCCCTGGGTCGACCACCCCTTACCTCGCTTTGCCTGCCTTCATTAACCATACCGTTGACACTCCTTTGCCATGCCTGGTTTGTATAAGAGCCCTGTTGCGATTCTTATAAAAACGCAGACGCAAAGTTATCTCCAGATGACTTTATGACCATCAACGTAGGATAAGCCAACAGCTGAAGACAGATTATGGAGACCGTCCTGGTCAGAACGTTTTCCCACACACCCTGGTGCCAAATCAGTCTAGCGCGAACAACACCGGACGCGTGTCATCCGCGCTCGAGTCTGTTACTGATCCAGCAGTGAACGCAGCATCCACGCGGTTTTCTCGTGGACCTGCATGCGTTGGGTCAGCAAGTCGGCCGTCGGCTCGTCACTGACTTTATCGAGCAGCGGGAAAATCCCGCGCGCTGTACGCGTGACCGCTTCCTGCCCCTCGACAAGTTGCCTGATCATGTTGTCGGCACTGGGCACACCCTCTTCTTCCTTGATAGAAGAAAGACGCGCATAAATGGAATAGGCACCCGGGGCCGGAAAGCCGAGCGCACGAATTCGCTCGGCAATCGAGTCGACAGCCAGGGCCAACTCGTTATATTGCTCCTCGAACATCAAGTGCAAGGTCCGAAACATGGGACCGGTGACGTTCCAATGGAAGTTATGGGTTTTCAAATAAAGTACATAAGTGTCCGACAGCAGGCGCGAGAGCCCCTCGACGATGGACTTGCGATCCTCTTCACTGATTCCGATATCGATTGCCATGTGTTTCCCCTAAAGGTGATGAAATTCATCCGACAGGTGCAGCACCACTCTAGCAAGCCTGTCACCGCACCGCAGCCCTGGATGCCCCGGTGATCTGCGACAAATCGTCCCCGGTGAACCGCTGGACTCCTTGATTTGAGTAGCCTGCGGCTTTGCTGTTAAATAGGCAGTGTGTTGTCAGCCTCTATTTTTCCGGGTGCTGCGCATAGGCTGATAGCGGGTACGTGTCCAACGCCTCTTATTGTTCCGAAGCGAACCGTGCTCCGTCAGCTCTTCCTTGTGAACCGTCTTAACGTGAGTTAATCAAAATGTTGAAAATCGTCCACCTGCTAATGGGCGCAGCAGCGCTGCTGCTGTCCTTCATCCCTAGCCTGCAACCCGAAGCTGTTCCTTACCTGCAACAACCCGATGCGCTGTACCTGGCCTTTTTCGGCCTTCTCAACCTCACCCTCGCACCTGTCATTCCCTACTGGAACAAAGGTGCGCGTCATCAATTGCAAATCCTGGTCAGCGTCCTGCTGGTCCTGGCTGTTGTCTTGCAAACCCTGACGCTGATCGCGAAGATGCCTGTCATCGCCGGTCAACCTGCCGTTCTGTTCAGCCTGATCGCTGCTCTGATCGCCGTTCTTATGCACCTGGCCATCAGCTTTTACAAATCGTCACCGGCCGCCGCGTCGCCAAGCTATGACATGAGCAACCGCGATACTGGCACCGTCAAGTGGTTCAACACCTCCAAAGGCTTCGGCTTTATTTCCCGTGACTCCGGCGATGATATTTTCGTGCATTTCCGGGCCATTCGGGGCGAAGGCCATCGTGTCCTGGTCGAAGGCCAGCGCGTAGAGTTCTCCGTCATGAATCGTGACAAGGGCCTGCAAGCCGAAGATGTGATCGCCGCGTTGCCGCGACGCTGATTCAAGGCTGAAAAAAAACCGCGAACAGCCTGGCTGTTCGCGGTTTTTTATTGCGCGTCCATTGAGCCCCGCGGGTTCAATAGTGCGGCGGCGGCGCTTCTTCTTCGAAGGATTCGAACTGGCCGACCATTTCCTCCTGGCGCTTGAGCAATGCCGCCATTTGCAATTGCAGGCGTTCAACCACCCGCTGCTGTGCCGCCAGCACATCATTCAATGCCTGGATGGTGTCATCCTGAAACGCCATTTGGCTCTCCAGATCGGTAACGCGTGCTTCCAGGCTCATGATTCAGCCCTCCGGAAAAAACGTGAAATCATCGGTTAACACCAGGCGCAGCCGTTCGCGTATCGCCGCGACCTGCTCTGCACTGTAAGGCAACGCCTGGTGCTTGCCCCAGACCGGGGCTGGCCACGCCGCGTCCTCACGCTTGCGCACAATCACATGCATGTGCAACTGACTGACGACGTTACCCAGGGCCGCGACGTTCAATTTGTCCGCGTCGAACGAGTCCTTGAGCGTTTCCGCCAGCGCAGTCGTCTCCTGCCACAGCTGCTGTTGATCTGCGACATCCAACTGAAATATCTCGCTGATATCCTCGCGGCGTGGCACCAGGATGAACCAGGGATAGTTCGAATCGTTGGACAACAGCAACCGGCAGAGTGGGAAATCCCCGATCGGTAGCGTGTCTTGTTGAAGTCGTGGATCTAAAGCGAACATCGCGCGCACTCCCGCCTGGTCATTCATTTTTCAGCTTAGCGCCCGTCCAGTGAGACGGCGCACCAAGCGACAGGACGGCAGCATACCCGCGATTGGCGCGTGCTTCACGCCCAAACCCGTCAAAGCGAGCCTGAGCATGAACAAGCGACCCAACATGGGACATTTTTCGTCGGATCGCACCAACTCAGAACCAACGCGGACAAAAAAATGCCGAAATGACTGATTAACAAGGATGTGTTCAAATTTTCCAGAGGGCGGCACTGTGTGAATTCAGCACAGCGATCAATATTTTTTGCACCAAAACCGCACAGTGCGTCTACGCTGAGTGCGACGGGCATCCGCCGTTTACTCAATGGCGGGGTGAACCGGTAACGTTTTTGGTGGTCACGCAGTCGGCCGAGGTGACGCAACACCATGCAAACCATGGCGTCAAGCACCTGCAAAACAGGCTTGAACCCCAGGTTTCATGAGGTTTTTACAGCGCCAGACAGGCCTTCAGAAAAAAACCGCGATGGATTTCTGATTTGTGCACGCTTGTTGCATTCACACCCACATCGCCTTTATAGCGTCCGCTGGAAGCGGAAGCCGTCAAGGCACATAAAAACAGCGGCAGGGTTGCCCGATGGAGATTCAAACGTTTCACCAGGGACTCTTTTTACCGATACTCAAGCCCAGGAAAACGACGCTGAAGTTGTCAATCCACTTGCGTCGGGGCTGTAAATTTGCGACATCTACCGAGCCATTTGCGACAGGGTCGTAAAGAAGCTGAAAGGTGAGGTACGCAAGTATCGCCAACATGGTCGGCGTGATATAAGTTTGCGCCGACACAAAAAGAAAGAGCCGCCCAGATAATAAACCAGGTGGGACGGCAGTACTCTTCTAAAAACCAAAGGAGCAAATCACGATGCGCGTGATGAAGTGGAGCATGATCGCACTGGCAGTTGCAGCAGCAGCCGGTACTCAATTGGCAACGGCCGCACCTTTCGTAGGCGACCAGGCCGAAGCCAAAGGTTTTGTTGAAGACGCAAAATTCGACTTGCTGCTTCGCAACTACTATTTCAACCGTGACAAGAAAGACGGCGCAGTCGATGACAAAGACTGGACCCAGGGTTTCCACGGTGTATTCAGCTCCGGTTACACCCAAGGCACCGTAGGTTTTGGTGTTGACGCCTTCGGTTACCTGGCGATCAAACTGGACGGTACCGACAAGCACTCAGGTTCAGGCAACCTGAGCACTAACGCTGCCGGCGAAAACAATGACAGCCAGGGCAAGGCAGGCGGCGCAGTCAAAGTGCGCGTTTCCAAAACCGAACTGAAATTCGGTGAAATGCAGCCGAGCACCGCGCCAGTGTTCGCTGTTGGCGGCTCCCGTATCCTTCCGCAAACGGCCACCGGTTTCCAACTGCAGAGCAGCGAAGTCAAAGACCTTGACCTCGAAGCCGGCCACTTCTACTCGGCGAGCAGCCAGGACAAAAACTCCAGCAAAGGTGGCCTGTACGCCAACTACGCCGGTGTTGAAGCCAACACCATCGATTATGCCGGTGGCAAGTACGGCATCACCGAGAACCTCAGCGCATCGCTGTACGGCGCCCAGCTGGAAGACATCTGGAACCAGTACTACGCCAACCTGAACTACACCATTCCAATGGGTGGCGATCAGTCGGTCAACCTGGACGGCAACATCTACCGCACAGACGATACCGGTAGCGCTAACGCGGGCGAAATCAGCAACACAGCCTACTCGCTGGCAGCTGCTTTCTCGTTCCTGAAAGCTCATACCTTCACCCTCGGCTTCCAGAAAGTTAACGGCGACACTCCGTTCGACTACATCGGCGTGGGCAAGAACAACCGCGGCGGCGACTCGATCTTCCTCGCCAACTCCATCCAGTACTCTGACTTCAACGGTCCTGGCGAGAAGTCGGCTCAAGCACGTTACGACCTGAAAATGGCCGAATACGGCGTTCCTGGCCTGAGCTTCATGACCCGTTACGTTAAAGGTTGGGATATCGACGGCAGCAGCACGCCGGCAGGCAGCCCTTACACAGGTCTGTATGGCGAAGATGGCAAACACCACGAAACCAACCTTGAAGCCAAATACGTAGTACAGGCTGGCCCGGCCAAGGATCTGTCCTTCCGCATCCGTCAAGCATGGCACCGCGCCAACACTGACCAAGGCGAAGGCGATATCAACGAGTTCCGTCTGATCGTCGACTACCCGCTGTCGATCTTGTAATCGAAAGCAGTTAGTTTACCGAAATAAAAAAAGGCCCATCTTCGGATGGGCCTTTTTTATTGGCTACTGCATGCTGTTTAACGAATCGGGTTCTGCTGAACCCCTCTGACCGAAAGGTCAAACATGAACTACCCCTTTCATTACGCCGGGGCGGAGTCCTGAACTACTCGAATGACCCGCTGCGGAAACGGAATATCGATCCCGGCCGTTTTCAGCCGATCGCGCGATTGCTCATTAAACATGAACATCACACTCCAATAATCGGCAGTTTTCACCCACACGCGCAGGGAAACAGTGATCGAACTGTCACCCAGGGTGGAAATCACCGCTTCCGGTGCCGGGTCGGTCAATACACGCGGGTCCTTCGCCAGTTCGAGCAGTACTTCACGGGCTTTCTGCAAATCCGCCTCGTAATCCACACCCACATCAAACACCACCTTGCGGGTTGGCTGACGGTTAGTGTTGGTGATGATGCCATTCGACAAATTGCCGTTAGGGACGATGATGGTTTTGTTATCGCCGGTACGCAGCACGGTATGGAAAATCTGGATGCTGTCGACGGTACCGGCCACACCCTGGGCTTCAATCCAGTCGCCAATGCGGAACGGACGGAACAACAGAATCAGCACGCCACCGGCGAAGTTCGCCAGGCTGCCCTGCAAGGCCAGACCAATGGCCAGACCAGCCGCACCGATGGCGGCAACAAACGAAGTGGTTTCCACGCCGATCATCGAGGCCACGCTGACGATCAGCAACACCTTGAGAATAATATTCGCCAGGCTGCTGATGAAGCCTTGCAGCGCCAGGTCGGCGTTACGCAGCGCCAGCAGCCCGCCGAGCTTTTGCGTCACTTTGTTGATCAGCCACCAGCCAATGGCCAGGGTGATGATCGCCAGCAATACACGACTGCCATATTCCATGATCATCGGAATCCAGGCCTGGGATGCCTTGACCAGATTGTCCACTTCAGCATTCAAATCCATCTTCTTTCTCCTGATTCCCGGCTACCCGGCACGCGAAAAATGAGCGGCAGAAAAGACACGCCCTTTGCGGGCTCCATCGTTTCTGCCATCGGGCCTCGGACGCCGAAAACGCCGAGAGGTTCCCGCCCGAAAGGTCAATCGCGGAAGTTGTTGAACTGCAGCGGCATGTCGAAGGTCTTGGCGCGCAGGGCGGCGATGGCTTCTTGCAAGTCGTCACGCTTCTTGCCGGTGATGCGCACCTGCTCGCCCTGAATCGCGGCCTGGACCTTGAGCTTGGCGTCCTTGACGTGGGCGACAATTTTCTTCGCCAGCTCCTTGTCGATGCCTTCCTTGAGGACCGCTTCCTGCTTCATCAGCTTGCCAGAGGCATAGGCATCCTTGACTTCAAGGCACTGCACGTCGATTTTGCGCTTGACCAGGGCCAGCTTGAGGATCTCAATCATTGCTTCAAGCTGGAAATCTGCCTCGGCGGTCAGGTTGACGGTCAGGTCCTTTTCCTTGAACTCGAAGCTGCCTTTGCCTTTCAGGTCATAACGACGATCGAGTTCCTTGACGGCGTTCTCGACCGCGTTGGTGACTTCGTGTTTGTCCAGTTCGGATACCACGTCGAACGACGGCATGTAATTTCTCCAATAAAAGGGCATGCTCGATCACGATGGAGCACGCCTGGCTTGCGGTTAAAATCCGCGCTGATTATAACGGGTCTTTCCCATCATTCACTGCGAGCCTCCCATGCGCGCGATAAACAGAGCAAAAAGCTGATGTCCACCACCTGGCATGTTCTGGGCGCCGGCAGCCTTGGCACCTTATGGGCTACACGCCTGGCGCGAGCCGAGGTGCCGGTCCGGCTGATTGTGCGCGACGCCGCGCGCCTTAAGGACTATGGCGCGGCAGGCGGGTTGACGCTGGTCGAGCACGGTGAAGCACAACGCTATCGCGTCCCCGCCGAGACGCCCGACAGCGCTGAACCGATCAATCGACTGCTGGTGGCCTGCAAAGCCTACGATGCCGAGCAAGCCGTGGCCCGAGTGGCGCCGCGCCTGGCCCCTGGCGCAGAGTTGATTCTGTTGCAGAATGGTCTTGGCAGTCAGGATGCCGTCGCGGCACAGGTGCCGCAGGCGCGCTGCATCAGCGCTTCAAGCACTGAAGGCGCCTTTCGCGATGGCGACTGGCGTGTGGTATTTGCCGGACACGGTTACACCTGGCTGGGGGACGCCGGTCATCCGGTGGCGCCGATCTGGCTGGATGATCTGGACGCCGCAAGTATTCCCCACGAATGGAGCACCGACATCCTGACCCGGCTGTGGCGAAAACTGGCGCTCAACTGTGCGATCAATCCGTTGACCGTGCTGCACGATTGTCGCAACGGCGGCCTGCAGGACCATCATTGCGAAGTCGCTACCCTCTGCGGCGAACTGACGGAACTGCTCGAGCGTTGCGGACAACCGGCCGCCGCCGAGGACCTGCAATCGGAAGTCGAACGGGTGATCCACGCCACCGCCGCCAATTATTCGTCGATGTATCAGGACGTCAGCCACCGGCGCCGGACCGAAATCAGCTACCTGTTGGGTCATGCCTGCAAAGTGGCCTCCCGGCATCAGTTGAACCTGCCGCACCTCAATCAACTTCAGCAACGGTTGAGGACCCATCTGCATAGCCTTGGATTGCCCAGCGAGTGAGCAGCGGCTACGCTGGCCACTTGTTCCTTCTCAGCGATGAACCTGATGCCATTGCGCCAGCGCCTCGAAAACCTTCCAGTCGGCCAGAAACTGCTGGCCGCCCTGCTGGTGCTGTTGACCACCGTCCTGCTGGTCGCCAACCTGACGTTTATCAGCGCTGCGTACTACATTTCCCAGGAAAGCATGGCACCCCAGGCCTTGCAGACCATCGGACGCCTGGTGTCCAACCCGAGCCTGGTGTCCGACGCCCTGAAGTCGCCGCAAAGCGCCGAACGCTTGCTCAACGAACTCAACAGTTATTCCCCCCTGCGCGCAGCGGCCCTTTATGACGGCAAGGGCGAGCGGCTGGCGCAGCTGCAGCATGGCGAAAAGCTGAAGCTGCCGGAGCGCTACCGGCATATCGAATCCTGGCAGGCCACCGAGTTTCGCAGCAATCAAGTGATCACCCTGCCCCGCCCGGGCACTGCGCCCGGGCACCTGTTACTGGTGGCCAGCAGCGAATTGCCGATGGCGTTCTACACCGGCACCCTAACCGCCAGCCTCGGGATTCTGATCTTCAGCGTCCTGTTGTGGCTGGTGATCGCCCGCCAGATCAAACGGCTGATCACCCGGCCGATCCATCAGCTCGAGGAGTTGTCCCGGCAAGTGACCCGGGAGGAGAACTACGCCCTGCGCGCCTCTCGCGGCAACCATGACGAAATCGGCAGTCTTGCCGAGGCATTCAATACCATGCTCTCGCGCATCGAGGCCAGGGAACAGCAACTCAAACGGGCCAGGGATGATTCCCAGGCTGCTTATGATCAGGCCCAGGGCCTGGCCGAAGAAACCCGTCATACCAATCGCAAGCTGGAACTGGAAGTCCAGGTGCGCAGCAAGATCGAAAAGAAGCTCACCGGGTTCCAGAACTACCTCAACAGCATTATCGACTCCATGCCCTCGGCGTTGATTGCCCTCGATGAACAACTCTATGTCACCCAGTGGAATCAGGAGGCCAGCGCCCTGTCCGGCACGCGCCTGGACGAGGCCTTGAACCAGCCGATTTTCCTCGCCTTCGAGCCGCTCAAGCCGTTTCTGCCGCAGCTCAAGCAAACCGTCGAACAGCACACGGTGGCCAAGATCGAGCGCGTGACCTGGTTCAAGGACGAAGAACCCAGGCACTACGCCCTGACGTTCTATCCGTTGATGGGCGGCGCCGGGCGTGGCGTGGTGATCCGGATCGACGACATCACCCAGCGCCTGTCCCTGGAAGAAATGATGGTGCAATCGGAAAAAATGCTGTCGGTTGGCGGTCTCGCCGCCGGCATGGCCCATGAGATCAACAACCCGTTGGGGGCGATCCTGCACAACGTGCAAAACATTCGCCGACGGCTGTCCCCCGACCTGCCAAAAAACCTTGAACAGGCCGAGCAAATCGGTGTTCAACTGGAGACGGTCAACCAATACCTGCAAGCGCGAGAAGTGCCGCAGTTGCTCGATGGCATTCAACAGGCGGGTGCCCGGGCGGCGAAGATCGTCACCCATATGCTCAGCTTCAGCCGCCGCAGCACCCGGCAAATGGCCCCCTGCGATCTGCCGGCGTTGATCGATCAAGCTGTGGAAATTGCCGGTAACGACTTCGACCTGGCCATCGGTTTCGATTTCAAGGGTCAGGCGATCATTCGCCAGTTCGATCCGGCATTGGGCCCGGTGCCCGGTACGGCCAACGAACTGGAACAGGTACTGCTCAACCTGCTGAAGAACGCCGCGCAAGCCATCCACCAGCGCGAAGACGACCGCGAACCGGGGCGGATCATTCTGCGCACCCGGCTGAATCCTCCCTGGGCGGAAATCCAGGTCGAGGACAACGGCATCGGCATGAGCGAGAGCGTGCGCAAGCGTACATTCGAGCCGTTCTTCACCACCAAGGAAATCGGCCAGGGCACCGGTCTTGGCCTGTCGGTTTCATATTTCATCATCACCAACAACCACAAGGGCCAGATGGAAGTGCAATCGACCCTCGGACAAGGCACCTGCTTTACCTTGCGCCTACCCTTGGCGGGCACCCCGCTCGTCTCTCAAGAACTCAATCAGCTATCGAGGTAACCATGGGCTTTCGCTTGTCGAAGATTTACACCCGCACCGGCGACAAAGGCGAAACCGGGCTGGGCGACGGTCGCCGCGTGCCCAAGGACCATCCGCGGATCGAGGCCATTGGCGAGGTCGATACGCTGAACAGTCAAGTGGGTGTGCTGTTGGCCGGGTTGGCGGCGGAATGCGCTGTTTATCCGGCGTTGAACGAGGTGATCGAGATTTTGGCGCCTTGCCAGCATCGCTTGTTCGACCTGGGTGGTGAGCTGGCGATGCCGGTGTATCAGGCATTGGATCTGGTAGAGATCGAGCGGCTGGAAACGGCGATCGATGTGTGGAATGAAGAACTCGGGCCGCTGGAGAACTTCATCTTGCCGGGTGGCTCGGCGTTGATTGCCCAGGCTCATGTCTGCCGCAGCCTGGCCCGCAGTGCCGAGCGGCGGTGTCAGCAGTTGAATGCGGTTGAGCCGTTGGCCGGCGTCGGGCTGGCCTATATCAATCGGTTGTCGGATTTGTTGTTTGTGGTGGCAAGGTTGATTGCCAAGCGGCAGGGGGTTGCGGAGATTTTATGGCAGCCGGCGGCCAAACCCGGAGTTTAGTCGGCGCCTGTCAGGACGCCATCGCGAGCAAGCTCGCTCCCACAGTGGACCGGGTTCTTCCTGAAGAAATGCGATCCACTGTGGGAGCGAGCTTGCTCGCGATGAGGCCGGTAGCCTCACCGCAGAATCAAGCCTGAGGCCAGAACGCCCGAATCCCCGCCACACCCTGCGCCCCTGCTGCCCAAGCCTTCTGCTGCTCCGCCGGGCCAACGCCACCGAGCAAGAACACCGGTTTGCTGAAACCTTCGATCAACGCCGAAGCCTGCTCCCAACCCAACGGCTGAGCATCAGGATGGGTCATCGTCGGCTGCACCGGCGACAGTGTCACAAAATCCACACCCATCTGTTCGGCCAGCGCCAATTCTTCAGCGTCATGGCAAGACGCCGCCAACCAGCGCGACGCCGGTAGCGGGCGGCCTGCTGCTGCGTACTTGCGCAGTTGCTTTGAGGTGATGTGCCAGCCGGCAGACGGAAAATCTCCCAGCCATTCGAATGGGCCCTTGATCATCAACTGCGCCTTGCCGGCACACAGCCCCGCTGCGTCCACCGCCAGATCGCGGTACTTCGGATCGTAACCGTTGGGTGCCCGCAGCTGGATCAGTTTGATGCCACCGGCAATGGCTTTCTGGATACCGCGCAGCAAGGCCGGGGTGTCCAGGTCTTCAGGGGTGATCAGGTACTGCGCCGGGAGTCGTGCCGCCGCAACGATCGGCTGGTTAGCCGCCGGGAACTCGTAGTTCAGCAGGTCACGGTGCGCCACCCACTCCAGAGGCTGGCCCTCGGCCCCGTGAGGCTCGCCGGAAAAGTCGGAGACTTCCCAGACATCCAGCAACACCTGCTTGTCGGGGTAATCATGCCGGACCTTGATCAATGGGCGCGCCGCGTTGACCACGATACCCAGCTCTTCGTTGAGTTCGCGGGCCAGGGCCGTTTCGACGGATTCGTCGTCCTCGATCTTGCCGCCCGGAAACTCCCATAGACCACCCTGGTGTTGGGTATCGGCACGGCGGGCGATGAGGATCTTGCCACTGCTATCGCGGATGACGGCGGCGGCTACGTGCACTCGTTTCACTGTCCGACCTCCTCCAGACCTGCCTTCTGCCAGGCCTTGAAGGCTGGCCATTGGTAGATCGTGTTGACGTAGGCTTCGTCCACCGGGGGCAGCTTCACCTGATAGGTGCGCAGGCGTACCGCGATCGGCGCAAAAAACGCGTCGGCCAGGGTCGCGCCACCAAACAGGAACGGACCGGTTTCGGTCGCGACGGCGCGGCACTCGGCCCACAACGCCAGCATGCGTTCAATGTCTGCCTGGACGTCAGTCGGCATCGGCGACAGCGGGGCGTCGCGGCTCAGGTCGAACGGCATGTTATTGCGCATGGCGAAGAACCCGGAATGCATCTGCGCACAGGCCGAACGCGCCTGGGCACGGGCGGCGGTGTCTTTGGGCCAGAGCCCGGCTTCGGGAAACTGTTCGGCCAGGTATTCGGCAATGGCCAGGGAATCGGCGATGGTGCCGTGTTCGGTCTTCAGCAGCGGGACTTTCGCGGTGGGCGAATGCTTGAGCAGGCGTTCGCGGGTGTCCGGCTGGTTCAGCTTGATCAGTTCTTCGGTGTAAGGGGCGCCAGCCAGGTCGAGGGCCAGGGCGCCGCGCAGGGACCAGGAGGAATACAGTTTGTCGCCGATGATCAGGTGGAGGCTCATGTTCGGGACCTTTTGATGGAGGGAACAAGCCAGTCTATGCAGTGACTGACAGACCGTCATCGCGAGCAAGCTCGCTCCCACATTTGATCCTGCAGTACACACCTGTTGTGTTCACTGAAGATCCCCTGTGGGAATCCTGCAGTACACACCTGTTGTGTTCACTGAAGATCCCCTGTGGGAATCCTGCAGCACACACCTGTTGTGTTCACAGAAGACCCCCTGTGGGAATCCTGCAGCACACACCTGTTGTGTTCACAGAAGACCCCCTGTGGGAGCGAGCTTGCTCGCGATTGTAGCGACACGGTCTAAACGTAATTACGTGCGGTATTCGGCGTTGATCTTCACGTACTCGTGGGACAAGTCGGTAGTCCAGATGGTTTCGCTGCAATCGCCGCGACCCAGTTCGATACGGATAGTGATTTCTGCCTGCTGCATCACCGCCGCGCCCTGGGCTTCGGTGTAGGTCGAGGCGCGGGCGCCACGGCTGGCGATGCACACTTCGCCGAGGAACACGTCGATCTTGCTCACGTCCAGGTCCGGTACGCCGGCACGGCCGACGGCGGCCAGGATGCGACCCCAGTTCGGGTCGGAAGCGAACAGCGCGGTCTTGATCAAGGGCGAATGAGCCACTGTGTAGCCAACGTCCAGGCACTCCTGATGATTGCCGCCACCGTTGACTTCGACGGTGACGAACTTGGTCGCGCCTTCGCCGTCGCGAACGATGGCCTGGGCCACGTCCATGCACACTTCGAATACAGCCTGCTTGAGCTTGGCGAACAGTTCACCGCTCGCGCAAGTGATTTCCGGTAGCGCAGCCTGACCGGTGGCAATCAGCATGCAGCAGTCGTTGGTCGAGGTATCGCCATCGATGGTAATGCGATTGAACGACTTGTTGGCGCCGTCCAGCATCAGGTTTTGCAGTACCTCGCGCGCGACTTTGGCGTCGGTGGCGATGTAGCCGAGCATGGTCGCCATGTTCGGACGGATCATGCCCGCGCCTTTGCTGATACCGGTGACGGTGATGGTCACGCCGTCATGCTGGAACTGGCGACTGGCGCCCTTGGGCAGGGTATCGGTGGTCATGATGCCCGTGGCGGCAGCTTCCCAGTTATTCACCGACAGGTCATCGAGTGCGGCTTGCAGCGCGCCTTCGATCTTCTCGACCGGCAGCGGCTCACCGATCACGCCGGTGGAGTACGGCAGTACCTGGCTGGCATCGACGCCGGTCAGTTCAGCCAGTTTGGCACAGGTGCGCTCGGCGGCGGCCAGGCCTGGTTCACCGGTGCCGGCATTGGCATTGCCAGTGTTGGTCAGCAGATAACGTACCGAGCCTTGTACACGCTGTTTGGCCAGGATCACGGGAGCTGCGCAAAACGCGTTCAGGGTGAACACGCCCGCCACGGTGGAGCCTTCGGCACAGCGCATGACCACGACGTCCTTGCGCCCGGGGCGCTTGATACCGGCCGAGGCGATACCGAGTTCAAAACCGGCAACCGGGTGCAACGTTGGCAAAGGACCAAGACCAACAGCCATGAATGCGCTCCTTAATAAATGATGTCAGCACCGTTTTCAGGAAGAACGGTGGTTTAAATGGCAAAACGCCGCGACGGCTGATGCCGGTCGCGGCGCGGTATTTCAACGTACGAAACGGGTGTTACTGGATCTGCCCGTGGCAATGCTTGAATTTCTTGCCCGAACCGCAATAGCACAGTTCGTTGCGACCCAGCTTCTGTTCGTTACGTACCGGCGCGGTGGCGAGGGCAACGTCGACCTCTTCACCGAGCAGTTGCGGCTGCTCAAGACCCGGTGCTTCATCGTGCTGGAACTGCATGCGCGCCGCCAGTGCTTCGGCTTCCTGACGCAGACGCTGCTCTTCTTCGATCGGGTCTTCGCGGCGAACCTGAACGTGGGACAGCACTCGGATCGAATCGCGCTTGATCGAATCCAGCAGCTCGGAGAACAGCGTGAACGACTCGCGCTTGTATTCCTGCTTCGGGTTCTTCTGGGCGTAACCACGCAAGTGGATGCCATGACGCAGGTGATCCATGGTCGACAGGTGGTCTTTCCACAGGTCGTCGAGCACACGCAGCACGATCTGCTTCTCGAAGGTGCGCAGCGCCTCGGCACCGGCCTGGTCTTCTTTCTCGTTGTACGCCGCGATCAGTTCGTTCAGCAACTTCTCGCGCAGGGTCTCTTCATACAGATGATCGTCTTCGTCAAGCCATTGCTGGATCGGCAATGCCACGCCGAAGTCGCTCTGCAGCGCCGCTTCCAGACCGGCCACGTCCCACTGCTCAGGCAGCGATTGCGGTGGAATGTGCGCACTGACAGTGGCGCTGAGCACGTCCTGACGGAAGTCGGAGATGGTTTCGCCGATGTTGTCCGCGGCCAGCAACGTATTACGCATGTGATAGATCACTTTACGTTGTTCGTTGTTGACGTCGTCGAACTCGAGCAGTTGTTTACGAATGTCGAAGTTACGGCCTTCAACCTTGCGCTGGGCCTTCTCGATGGCGTTGGTCACCATGCGGTGCTCGATCGCTTCACCGGACTGCATGCCCAGGGCCTTCATGAAATTCTTCACCCGGTCCGAGGCGAAGATACGCATCAGGCTGTCTTCCAGCGACAGGTAGAAACGGCTGGAGCCGGCGTCACCCTGACGACCGGCACGACCACGCAGCTGGTTGTCGATGCGGCGCGATTCGTGACGCTCGGAAGCGATCACCTGCAAGCCACCCGACTCCAGCACTTGCTGGTGACGTTTCTGCCAGTCGGCCTTGATCTGGGCGATCTGCTCCGGCGTTGGATTCTCCAGGGACGCAACTTCCACTTCCCAGTTGCCGCCCAACAGGATGTCGGTACCACGACCGGCCATGTTGGTGGCGATGGTCAGTGCGCCCGGGCGACCGGCCTGGGCAATGATCTCGGCTTCCTTTTCGTGGAACTTGGCGTTCAGAACCTTGTGTTCGATGCCTTCCTTGTCGAGCAGATCGGACATGTGCTCGGACGTTTCGATGGTTGCAGTACCCACCAACACCGGACGGCCCTGGGTCATGCATTCCTTGATGTCGTTGATGATCGCCGCGTATTTCTCTTCGGCGGTCAGGAACACCAGGTCGTTGTAGTCTTTACGCGCCAAAGGCTTGTTCGGCGGGATCACCATGACCTGCAGGCCATAGATCTGATGGAACTCGAACGCTTCGGTATCGGCGGTACCGGTCATGCCGGACAGCTTGTTGTACAGGCGGAAATAGTTCTGGAACGTGGTCGAGGCCAGGGTCTGGCTTTCGGCCTGGATGTTCAGGTTTTCCTTGGCTTCGATGGCCTGGTGCAGGCCTTCGGACAAACGGCGACCCGGCATGGTACGACCGGTGTGTTCGTCGACCAGAACCACCTGACCGTCCTGCACGATGTATTCGACGTTGCGATTGAACAGTTTGTGCGCACGCAGGCCAGCATAAACGTGGGTCAGCAGGCCCAGGTTGTGGGCCGAATACAGGCTCTCGCCTTCAGCCAGCAGGCCGACGCTGGTCAGCATGTCTTCGATGAACTGGTGACCGGCTTCGTTGAGCTCGACCTGACGTGTCTTCTCGTCGACGGTGTAGTGGCCGGCCTTGGTGACTTCGCCTTCCACTTCTTCGACGTGCAATTGCAGCTGCGGGATCAGTTTGTTGATCTCGATGTACAGCTTGGAACTGTCCTCGGCCTGACCGGAGATGATCAGCGGGGTACGGGCTTCGTCGATGAGGATGGAGTCGACTTCGTCGATCACGGCAAAATTGAGTTCGCGCTGGAATTTTTCTTCCATGCTGAACGCCATGTTGTCGCGCAGGTAATCGAAACCGAATTCGTTGTTGGTGCCGTAGGTGATGTCGGCGGAATACGCCAGACGTTTCTCTTCCGGCGGCTGGAACGGCGTAACCACGCCGACCGACATGCCGAGGAATTCGTAGAGCGGACGCATCCAGTTGGCGTCACGGCGGGCCAGGTAGTCGTTCACTGTCACAACGTGCACGCCCTTGCCGGACAACGCGTTGAGGTAAACACCCAGGGTTGCCACCAGGGTCTTGCCTTCACCGGTACGCATTTCCGCGATCTGGCCTTCATGCAAGGTCATGCCGCCGATCAGCTGGACATCGAAGTGGCGCATACCCATGACGCGCTTGCCGGCTTCGCGGGCGACCGCAAAGGCTTCCGGCAGCAGCTTGTCGAGGGTTTCCCCTTTGGCGATGCGGGCCTTGAACTCGTCAGTCTTGGCACGCAATTGATCGTCCGAAAGGGCCACCATTTGCTCTTCGAAGGCATTGACGAGTTGCACCGTCTTGAGCATGCGTTTGACTTCACGCTCGTTCTTGCTTCCAAAAAGTTTCTTTAACAAAGGCGCAAACATATCGGCAGGATCTTCCACACTAAAGGGATGGAGGGCGGCCCCGTGAGTCGCCCGAGCAGCCCTCATGGCCGCATGCGAACGAGCATTCTACCCGGAAACGATGGTGAGGAAAGTGGCGTTATTCCACGATGCCGGCACAGCGCTGTGACGGGGCCCACTTAAAATAAGGGCTTTTTGCTGAACTTCAAGCCGTTCACGGCATAAGTTACTCGTTGATTTAATGGGTAAAGCGCTCGCAACGCAATGGGTCGGGCGCATGCGGTGCTTTCTGCTACCATGGCCGCTCTGTTACTTCAGGTGTCTGATCATGGCATTTCGCCCTCTTACGGCCAGAGCACCCGCCGTTCTGCTTCGCGAAGCCAAACCGCTCAAAGCCATCTTTGGCCACGCCCAACGCCTGGGTCATTTGCAACGCCTGGTGGAAAGCCAGTTGCAGCCCGCTGCCCGTGAACACTGCCATGTGGCGTCGTGGCGCGATGGCAGTTTGTTGCTGATTGTCACCGACGGTCACTGGGCCACTCGTTTGCGTTACCAGCAAAAGCGTCTGCAGCGGCAATTGCAGCTGTTCGATGAGTTCGCCAGCCTGACGCGGATTCTGTTCAAGGTGCAGCCGCCGACCGTTCAGCAAGGGGCGGCTGGCCATACCATCAGTTTGTCGACCGATGCGGGGGCAACCATTCAGGCCACGGCCGACGGGATCACTGATCCGAATTTGCGGGCGGCGCTGGAGCGACTTGCGGCGCACGCCAAACCCAAAGCCTGACACAGATCTAACTGTGGGAGCGGGCTTGCTCCGGGCGGCGTTCCGACGAATACGGTGTGTCAGCCAATATAGATGTCGACTGACACTCCGTCTTCGTCGGAACGCCGCCCGGAGCAGGCTCGCTCCCACAATTTGACCGTGCCCGCTTGCTAGCGGCGTTTGCTGCCGCCGAGCAATGACCCCATCAAACCCCGTACCAGTTGTCGGCCCAACTGATTGGCCGCCTGGCGCATCGCCGATTTCAACGCCTGACCGGCCGCCGTGCCGAGGAATTCCCCGGCCTTGTCGGTGAAACTTGGCTCTTCGGCTGCCGGTTTACCTGGAGCGGCGTCTGGCTCTGGGGCCAATCCTTTGCGCCCCATCAGCACTTCATAAGCAGATTCCCGATCAATCGGCTTGTCATACCGCCCCTTGAACGGCGACCCGGCGATCAGCACGGTGCGTTCGGTCTCGGTCAGCGGCCCGATCCGCGATTGCGGCGGTGCAACCAATACACGCTGGACCATTCCCGGCGTGCCCTTGTCTTGCAGGGTGCCGACCAGCGCCTCGCCGATCCCCAACTCCGTCAACACCGACAAGGCGTCAAGTGCCGGGTTCGGCCGGAAGCCCTCCGCCACTGCGCGCAGGGACTTCTGCTCCTTGGCGGTGAACGCGCGCAATCCATGCTGGATGCGCAGCCCCAACTGAGCCAGTACGTCATCCGGCAAGTCGCCCGGCGATTGGGTGACGAAATACACGCCCACACCTTTCGAGCGAATCAGCCGCACGACCTGCTCCAGTCGGTCCTGCAAAGCCTTGGGCGTACCGGCGAACAACAAATGCGCTTCATCGAAAAACAGCGCCAGCAGCGGTTTGTCCCCATCACCACGTTCCGGCAGTTGCTCGAACAGTTCGGCCAACAGCCACAACAGGAACGTTGCATAGACCTTGGGTGCTTCGTGGACCAGACGACTGGCATCGAGCAAGTGAATACGCCCGCGACCATCGGCGCCCGGCTGCAGAATATCTTCGAGTTGCAGCCCCGGCTCGCCAAACAGCGCTTCTGCACCCTGTTGTTCCAGGGTCGCCAGACGCCGCAACAGTGCCTGGCTGGAACCCGTGGTCATCAGCGCGGCGTCGTCGCCCAGCAATTCAGGCTGGTCACGCAGGTGATTGAGCAGCGCCTTCAAATCCTTCAGGTCCAGCAGCAACAGCCCTTCGCGGTCCGCGACCTTGAAGGCGGCATACAGCGCCGATTGCTGGCTGTCGGTCAACTCCAGCAGGCTGCCCAGCAGCAACGGCCCCATTTCACTCAAGGTGGTGCGCAAGGGATGACCGGACTGACCGTGGATATCCCACAGGGTCACCGGATACGCCTGGGGTTTGTGATTCAGCCAAGACATCCCGGCAATTCGCTCGGCGACCTTGCCTTGAGGAGCACCGGCAGCGCCCAGGCCGCACAGGTCGCCTTTGATATCCGCCGCAAACACCGCCACGCCGGCGTCACTGAAGGCTTCGGCCAGGCGTTGCAAGGTGACGGTCTTACCGGTGCCGGTGGCGCCCGCCACCAGGCCATGACGGTTTGCCAGACGCATGGCCTGGGCAATCGGCTGTCCCGCGAGGTCGGCACCGATAACGAGTTGCAGCGAATCAGGCATTTTGTCACCCCATGATTAATCTTTGATCCTTCACGGCCGATATAAAAGACTGAATAGCGTCGGTAATTCCCTAAGGAGAGTACGGAAATATCAGCTTGTTTTCACTGCCGCCCATTGTGCGCTCCTTTATAAAAGCACGCCTTTGGCACCACGACCTAAGCGGAACCCCAAGCCATGAACAAAAACCTGCGTTTCAGCCATAAAATCCTGCTTGCCGCCGCCCTCATTGTCATTGCCGCCTTCGCCTCGTTCACGCTGTACAACGACTATTTACAGCGCAACGCCATTCGCCAGGACCTGGACAACTACCTCAATGAGATGGGGGATGTCACCGCCCACACTATCCAGACCTGGCTGGCCGGTCGTATCCTGCTGATCGACAACCTCGCCCAGAACATCGCGATCAATCCTGAACAGTCCACCGTCGCCAGCCTGCTTGAACAGAAAGCCCTGACGTCGACCTTCATGGCGTCTTACCTGGGAGACGCCACCGGCAGCTTCACCATTCGCCCGGACGCCAGAATGCCCGCCGGTTTCGACCCACGGGTGCGCCCTTGGTACAAAGGCGCCGAAAGCAGCAGCACGGCGACCCTGACCGAACCTTACATCGATGCGGCCACTGGCCAGACCATCATCTCCATCGCCACCGCCTCGAAAAAGGCCGGGCAAAGCGTCGGCGTAGTGGGCGGCGACCTGAGCTTGCAAACCTTGATCGACACCCTCAGCGCCCGCGACTTCGACGGTATGGGATACGCCTTCCTGGTCAGTTCCGACGGCAAAATCCTGGTTCATCCGGACAAAGCCCTGGTGATGAAGACCCTGAGCGAGGCGTATCCGGACACTACCCCGCGGATCAGCAGCGACTTCAGTGAAGTGCAGGTGGACGGCAAGACCCGCATCGTCACGTTCACCCCGATCAAGGGCCTGCCCTCGGTCAACTGGTACATCGGCCTGTCGGTGGACAAGGACAAAGCCTTCTCGATGCTGACCGAGTTCCGCGCCTCGGCGGTCGTCGCGACTGTCATTGCCGTGGCCATCATCATCGCCCTGTTGGGCATGCTGATCCGTATCCTGATCCAGCCGTTGCATGTCATGACCCGCGCCATGGCAGACATCGCCGACGGTGAAGGTGACCTGACCAAACGCCTGACCATCCATAACAACGACGAATTCGGCGTTCTCGGCACCGCGTTCAACCGCTTCGTCGAGCGTATTCACGGCTCGATCCGCGAAGTGTCCTCCGCCACCGGGCAAGTCAACGAAGTGGCGTTACGCGTGGTAGCGGCCTCGAACTCGTCGATGTTCAACTCCGACCAACAGGCTTCCCGCACGAGCAGCGTCGCCGCGGCCATCAACCAGCTCGGCGCTGCCGCCCAGGAAATCGCCCGCAACGCGGCGCAAGCGTCGAGTCAGGCCAGCGATGCCCGCAGCCTGGCCGAAGATGGTCAGCAAGTGGTGGGGCGCAGCATTGCCGCGATGAATCAGCTGTCGAGCATGCTCAGCGTCTCAAGTAGCAACATCGAATCGCTGAACAGCAAAACCGTGAACATCGGGCAGATTCTGGAAGTGATCACCAGCATTTCCCAGCAAACCAACTTGCTGGCGCTTAACGCTGCCATCGAAGCGGCGCGTGCCGGTGAGGCCGGTCGTGGTTTTGCCGTGGTGGCCGATGAGGTCCGTAACCTGGCCCACCGGACGCAGGAATCGGCGCAGCAGGTGCAGACCATGATCGAGGAACTGCAAGTCGGCGCCCGCGAGTCCGTCAGCACCATGAGCGACAGCCAGCGTCACAGCCAGGACAGCGTGGAAATCGCCAACCTGGCGGGTGAGCGCCTGAACAGCGTGACCTTGCGAATTGGCGAGATTGACGGCATGAACCAGTCCGTGGCGACGGCGACCGAGGAACAGACGGCTGTGGTGGAATCGATCAATGTGGACATTACCGAGATCAATACGTTGAATCAGGAGGGGGTTGAGAATCTGCAATCCACGCTGCGCGCTTGTGTTGATCTGGAGCAGCAGGCGGGGCGGCTTAAGCAGTTGGTCGGCAGTTTCCGTATTTAGTGCCTGATAGGGCCCCTTCGCTGGCAAGCCAGCTCCTACAAGGATTTGCGTGAACCCTGTAGGAGCTGGTTTGTCGGACCGCCGCACCGCAGCGAAGGCGGTCTGTAATACACCGCAACCCCCTCACTGACACCCCAGCCGCAAAACCCCAACCGAACAACTATCCTTCATAAAGGTCAACCAAGGGAGAACAACGGACCGGAGGGATGTTCATCGTGCATATCGCTGACATAACCATGTTCTACGCCCCTGCCAGCGGTGGCGTGCGCACTTATCTGGATGCAAAACATCGTCGCCTGGGCATCAAGCCGGGCATTCGCCACAGTTTACTGATCCCCGGATCGTCCTTGAGTGAACAGGATGGCGTTTACACGGTTCCGGCACCCGCCCTGCCCTTCGGCAAAGGTTATCGTTTTCCCCTCCGTCTCGCGCCCTGGCGCAATGTCCTGCAGGATTTGCAGCCCGACCTGATCGAAGTCGGCGACCCTTACCTCACCGCCTGGGCTGCGCTGGATGCCCGCAGGCAACTCGATGTGCCGGTGATCGGCTTTTATCATTCGGACCTGCCGCTGCTGGTCAGCAATCGTATGGGCAACTGGGTCACGACCAATGTCGAAGCCTATGTCAGCAAGCTCTATGGCAACTTCGACCGGGTCCTGGCGCCGAGCCGGGTGATGGCCGACAAGCTGACCGGTCTGGGGGTGAAGAACGTTTTTGTGCAGCCCTTGGGCGTCGACCTGCAGACCTTCCATCCCTCTGCACGGGACCCGGGCCTGCGGGCCGAATTGGGGATTGATGAAAATACTCACCTGCTGATCTTCGCCGGACGCGGCTCCAAGGAAAAAAACCTGCCGGTCCTGCTCGACTGCATGAAACGATTGGGGCGACGCTATCACCTGCTGCTGGTCGGTTCGTCGATGCCAGCCCTGGTGCCGGATAACGTCACCGTGGTCGATGAATTCTGCCCGGCGGCGCAAGTCGCCCGGCTGATGGCCAGCGCCGATGCGCTGTTGCATGCCGGGGATCAGGAAACCTTCGGCCTGGTGATTCTTGAAGCCATGGCCAGTGGCATTCCGGTGGTGGCCGTGGCGGCAGGGGCGTTTCAGGAAATCGTCACCGATCAATGTGGCCTGCTGTGCCCGCCGAACAATTCAATGGCGATGGCCAACGCTGTGCGCGAACTGTTCGGTTCGGGGAGCGCCGTCTTGGGCAAACAGGCCCGCCGCCATGCCGAGCAGCATTACTCCTGGGATACGGTGGTCAACAGCCTGCTGGGGCACTATCACGCCGTGCTCGGCAGCCACTGGCCGCTGATTGCCAATGGTTGAGCTCATGAGCCGGCCCAGCCTGTTACTGGTGCTGCACGATGTCGCACCGCAAACCTGGGCCGATTACCAACCCTTTGTCGCTGCCGTCGACGCCTTGGGCGCGGTGCCAATGACCTGGCTGGTGGTGCCCGATTTTCACAAGCACAATAATCTGGACGTCCATCCGGAATTTCGACGTATGCTCACCGGCCGGGTCATCCGTGGTGACGAACTGGCGCTGCACGGCTACTTTCACTGCGACGAAGGCCCCGCGCCCAGCACGCCACGAGACTGGTTCATGCGCCGGATCTATACCCACGAAGGCGAGTTCTACAGCCTGTCCCAAGACACCGCCCTCGCCCGCCTGCGCGCCGGCATCGAGGTGTTCCGCCGTTACGACTGGCCACTGGCAGGTTTCGTCGCCCCGGCCTGGCTGATGAGTGAAGGCACGCGCCAGGCCTTGCGCCAACTGCCTCTGAGTTACACCAGTGATCCGCAACACCTGTACCGCCTGCCGGATTTCTCTGCGGTCGACGCCCCCGGGCTGGTCTGGAGTGCACGCAGTGCCTGGCGTCGGGGCGTGTCGAAACTGCTCAGCGACCAGCGCGAACTACGCTGGCGGCAGGCGCCGGTGATTCGCCTTGGCCTGCACCCGGTGGACATGCGCCATCAGTTCTCCCGTACTTACTGGCTGCAGACGCTCAAGCGCCTGCTCGACGAGGGTCGCGTGCCGATGACCAAGTCTCATTGGTTGTCATTGCGAACCGACCGTGTCGGACGCGCCGCATGAGTCGCGGGATTCTGCTGCTCGTCGCGCTGCTCGCTGCGGTGCTGATTCCGTCACTACTGGGCGGTAACGAAACCTGGTCTCGACTGCAAAAATTTCCGCTGCAATGGCTGCTGATCATGTTTGGCATGATCCTGCTGTGCTGGGTGCTCAACACAATGCGCTTGCGTTTGTTGCTGGGGGATCAGCGCGACAAGGTGAGCCGGGTCAAAAGCCTCGGGGTGGTCATGGCCGCCGAGTTCGCTTATTGCGCCACGCCCGGCGGCAGCGGCGGACCGCTGACCATCATGGCATTGCTGGCGCGCAATGGCGTGCGTCCGGCCAGGGGCAGCGCCGTGTTCGCCATGGATCAACTGAGCGACCTGCTGTTTTTCCTCTGCGCACTGAGCGGGATTCTGATTTATGCCCTGTTCCAACACTTGAGCGAACGCATGGAGTGGCTGCTGACCGTCAGCGCCGTGTCGATGTTTGGCGGCTTGCTCACCTGCGTGGTGGTGGCGCGCTATCACCGTTTACTGATTCGTCTGAGCGGTCGCTTGCTCGTTCGTCTCAATGTCAAAGGCGCCACACGCCTGCGATGGGCGCGAAAACTCCTGCACTTCCTGGCAGCCTTCACGGACACGCTGAAGTTGCCCTTTCAGACATTGATCACGGTGTTTGCCCTGACTTGCCTGCATTGGGTCTTGCGCTATAGCGTGCTGTATCTGGCGTTGCGCGGGCTCGGAGCGGATTTGCAGTGGGCCTGGAGCTTTCTGATCCAGATGCTTTCATTGAGTGCGGGGCAATTCAGCCTGTTGCCCGGTGGTGCCGGGGCGGCGGAGCTGACCTCAGCGGCGTTGTTGGCGCCGATGGTGGGGAAATCCACTGCGGCGGCGGCGATTCTGATCTGGCGGGCGGTGACCTATTACTTCTATTTGCTGGTCGGCGGGCCGGTGTTTTTGCTGATGCTTGGGCGGCCGTTGTTGAAGAAATTGCTGAAGTTCAAGCAGGCTTAGGAAGTTGCCAGGGCTGAAGTTTTTTTTGATCGTGTACATATCCGTTGCTGCGGTAACGGCCGCTTGGGGTTCCGCCGTCAGGGCGGAACCCCAAGTCGCCGTGACGACAAAAACGGATATGTACACGATCAAAAAACCGGGACGGCCATAACTCGAAGAATATCTCCAGGCTTCAAGACCTATTCACCGATAACCCGTCAACTGCAGGTACAAAGTCAGGCTCGGGATTCAAAGCGTCCCACAACTCGGCAGCACCAGGAAACTCCGTACCATCCTCAGCGCTCAAATCTTGCGGATCATAACGGCTCAAACACCCCTCACCCAACGTGGCGGGCGCCCTTGAAGTGGCTTTATCGAGTGGATCGGCCATAAACATATCCTCAGGTCAAAAACGACAAAAGGCCTGACGCGATTGAACGCCCAGGCCCTTCGAATTTCAACCGCGCAGTATCGCTGTCAGAACACAACGGTCTTGTTGCCGTGCACCAACACCCGATCTTCCAGGTGATAACGCAGGCCACGAGCCAGTACCATCTTCTCGACGTCGCGACCGAAACGCACCATGTCTTCGATGCTGTCGCTGTGGCTGACGCGCACCACGTCCTGTTCGATGATCGGACCGGCGTCCAGCTCTTCGGTCACATAATGGCAAGTAGCGCCGATCAACTTCACGCCACGCAAGGATGCCTGGTGATACGGCTTGGCACCGACAAACGACGGCAGGAAGCTGTGGTGAATGTTGATGACCTTATGGGCATATTCACTGCACAGCGCGGGCGGCAGGATCTGCATGTATCGGGCAAGTACCACCACTTCGGCATCGTGCTGTTTGACCAGGCGCGAGACTTCGGCGAATGCCGGCTCTTTATCCTGCGCATTGACCGGCACATGGTAGTAAGGAATGCCGTGCCACTCGACCATGCTGCGCAAATCGTCATGGTTGGAAATCACGCAGGAAATTTCACAATCCAGTTCGTCGCTGTGCCAGCGATGCAGCAAGTCGGCCAGGCAGTGAGACTCGCGACTGGCCATCAACACCACGCGCTTCTTCTGCTCGGTATCGGTGATGCGCCAGTTCATCGAGAACTCTTCGGCAATGGGTGCAAACGCTTCGCGAAAGGCTTCGATACCGAAGGGCAGCGAATCGGCACGAATTTCGTGACGCATGAAGAACCAGCCACTGAGATTGTCCGAGTGGTGGCTCGCTTCAGTGATCCAGCCATTGTGTGACGCCAGAAAGTTACTGACTTTAGCAACGATGCCGACGCGGTCCGGGCAAGCAATCACCAGCCGAAATGTGCGCATGAGGGTCAAACTCCAGAACTTCGCAAAGGCCGCCATTCTAGCGATTGCGCAGCAAAACTGCAGTATTGATCACGTCTTGCGTTGCACGAAGGCTGGCGACACGGGTTCCGGCTACACCTGTCACCCGCGCGATGGTGTTCTTATAGCCATTCTTCAAGTGCCCAAATGTGACTATCTGTGATGCCTGGTGACGATCATTTAACTGCGCCTCCGATTTGGGACCTATTCAACGCAACTAAATTAAATAAACTCCGGTTAAATGTTTACTTGATGAAACAGCCTGACTATTATTGCCGCACTGTCACCTAGCACCCAGCGCCCAACATAAGGTAGTCCTCATGTCCTTGATCAACGAATACCGTGCCACCGAAGAAGCTATCAAAGAGCTGCAAGCCCGTTTGAAGAATCTGTCCCAAGACGACAAACTGCAAACCGAGCTGGAATTCGAAGGCAAACTGCGCACCCTGATGGGTGAATACTCCAAGTCCCTGCGCGACATCATCGCGCTGCTGGATCCAGAGTCCAAAACCAAAGCTCCGCGCGGTGGCGCAGTAAAAACTACCGGCACCAAACGTGCTCGCAAAGTTAAACAATACAAAAACCCGCACAACGGCGAAGTCATCGAAACCAAAGGTGGCAACCACAAAACTCTGAAAGAGTGGAAAGCCAAGTGGGGCGGTGATGTGGTTGAGGGTTGGGCTACTCTGCTGGGCTAAGCCGCAGCGCTTTGTCAAAGACTCGTCCGCGACAAAAAATAACGCCAGCAGATGCTGGCGTTTTTTTATGCCGGCGGTCAAGCCAGCGATATTTTCGTTTTCACAGACTCAAACGTTTGCGTAATTCCTGAACATAATGGTGCCATTCATTCAGCACCTCTCGCTGAAACGATGTAGCGGTAGCGCTCAATTGGGCTGAGGCTTCGGCGAAAGTTTCCAGGGTATTGGGCGCCCCCCACTCGAATGTCGTCAGACGCTTCTGACAGAATATTCGCCATTGCTGTTGCTCTTCGAAACTCAACGTATCGGGGAAGTTGCGTGCGCGATATCGAAACAATAATTCCGGCAAGCGTTCATCATCGAAAGGCCAATGCGCTTGTGCCAACTGTGCAGGGTCCGCCGCCCTGACTTGCTCACAAAGACGCCGATCGCGATCACCGATAAAACCATCGTATAACTGTTGCTCGGGATCCTGGCTCGGAGTGAAATCCTCGTTGGCATAAATGGCCTGAACTTTATCTCGCCAAACTGTTTGTGCGTCACTTAGTCGCAGCGCGCGCTCCTGGTAGAGCGCCATGTCCAGTCCCAGCCGTTGCTGATCTTTGGGACGAAGCACCGACAGCGGCGCCACCACGGGACATTTATTGATGTGGATGAGCTTGAGCGGTACCGGCAACTCGCCATCAGCCAGGTCATCGCGACGGGTATACAATCGCTGGCGCAAGGCTTCGGCATTCAGGTCAAGCAAGCCCTGGGGCTCGAGGTGCAAGTCACAGACAATCAAGGCGTTCTTGTTGCGCGGATGCCAGGCCAGGGGCAACACCACCCCGATATAGTTGCGCGCCGCCGAAAAACGTCCGGAAATGTGCACCATCGGCTGCATCAGTCGAATCTGATCCATCACTTTCTGTTTACCGCGCAATTGAAACAGCCAGTCATATAACTTCGGCTGCTTTGCGCGAATCAGCCGCGCAAGGGCAATCGTGGCGCGAACGTCCGACAGCGCTTCATGGGCATGGCCGTGATCGATACCGTTGGCGGCGCTCAGGCGCTCCAGCTTGAGCGTCACCCGCCCCTCATCATCCGTCGGCCAAACGAGGCCATCAGGGCGCAAGGCGTAAGCCGCACGCACCACATCGATCAGGTCCCACCGACTGTTGCCGCCTTGCCACTCACGCGCATACGGGTCGAAAAAATTGCGGTACAAGCTGTAACGGGTCATCTCGTCGTCGAAACGCAACGTGTTGTAACCGGCCCCACAGGTGCCGGGCGCAGCCAGTTGGGCATGCACCCGGGTCATGAAATCGGCTTCGCTCAAGCCTTGCCCGGCCAGTTGGGTCGGCGTGATACCGGTGATCGCGCACGCCGCGGGATGAGGCAGGATGTCATCACTGGGCTGACAATAAAGATTGACCGGCTCGTCTATTTCATTGAGTTCAAAGTCAGTGCGAATCCCCGCCACTTGCAGCGGACGGTCGCAACGGGGATTGATGCCCGTGGTTTCATAGTCGTACCAGAAGATCGAGGTCACGGGCTATTCCTGAACTGAAGATCGGCAAAGTCTAGGCGTTCACACCCCGCCCCGGCCAGTCATCTTGCCATTCAATCACCTCGGCCGCTTAATCGTGCACTACATAGTGATGTCGTTTTCCCCCGGGAGGCTGCTAGCATCCCACGGACAGACTCCCGATCAGGCCACATCATCAGGTTGCCCATGCTCGAGACCACAGCACCGCCAAGGAAAGCAACGCTGTCCCCGCCACTGGATACGCGGCTCCAGATCGAAACGCCGGAAGGCATCGACTTGCCATTGCGCCCGGCCGGGTTGATGGTGCGTGCGCTGGCGTTCTCCATCGACCTTGGCCTGCGTGGGTTGATCCTTGGCCTGCTGTTTATTGTCCTGGCATTTCTCGGCAAGCTCGGCGCCGGTCTTGGCTCGATCCTGCTGTTCGTGGTGAGCTGGTGGTACATGGTGCTGTTCGAGGTGCTCAATCAGGGCCGCTCGCCAGGCAAGCAGTGGATGGGCCTGCGGGTGGTCCATGACGATGGCACGCCAGTCGGCTGGTCTGCTTCGCTGCTGCGTAACCTGCTGCGATTTGTCGACATGTTGCCGTTTGGCTATTTCCTTGGGGCCATCAGCTGCCTGCAGCATCCCCACTTCAAGCGCCTCGGCGACCTGGCCGCCGGCACGCTGGTGATCTACCGCGAACAACCGCTCACCCGCCCCCAATTACCTGTCGCAGAGCCCCGGCGCCCGACCTTTGCCCTGGCGCTGGCCGAGCAACGCGCCATCCTCGGGTTTGCCGAACGCCAGGGTGAACTCTCTGAGGCGCGGGTCACTGAACTGGCGGCCATTCTCGCGCAACCCTTGCAGGTTCCAGCGCCACAGGCGGTGGCCGAGCTCAACGCAATTGCCCGCGGCTTACTGGGCCCCGCATGAAGCAAAGTCTTTTCGAGAATCGCCACAAGGCCGAATGGGAGCAGTTTTCCCAGCTGCTTGAAAGACTGGAACGAAACCAGCACGCCTCGCGTACCGCCCGTTTCCCAAGTGATTATCGTCGTCTCTGTCACCACCTGGCCTTGGCCCGGGAGCGCGGTTACAGCAGTTTCCTGATCGACTCATTGCAGCAACAGGTCCTGCGCGGCCATCAACAGCTTTATCGGCATCGCAGCCGACCGGGTGCCAAGGCGCTGGGTTTCATCCTGGCGGACTTTCCCCGACTGGTGCGTGAACAGTGGCGCTTCGTGCTCGCCGCCGGCCTGATGTTTTTTGGCAGCCTGATCGGTTTCGCCCTGCTGGTGTATCTGTTTCCGGACCTGATCTACAACCTGATCCCCGCCGAACAGGTCAGCGAGATGCAGAGCATGTATGACCCCAATGCCGGTCACCTGGGGCGCTCGGCGGAACGGGCGGCCAGTGAAAACTGGGTCATGTTCGGCTATTACATCATGCACAACATCGGCATTGCCTTTCAGACCTTCGCCAGCGGTCTGCTGTTTGGCCTGGGCAGCGCGTTTTTCCTGTTCTACAACGGCTTGATGATTGGCGCGGTGGCTGGGCACCTGACGCAAATCGGCTATGGCCAGACCTTCTGGTCCTTCGTGATCGGCCACGGTGCCTTCGAACTCAGTGCCATCGCCCTGGCGGGTGCCGCGGGCCTGCAACTGGGCTGGGCATTGATCGCACCGGGACGCTTGCGCCGCGCCGAGGCCTTGCGATTGGCAGCGGGTAAAAGTGTGCTGCTTATTTACGCAGTGATGGTGTTTCTGCTGATTGCAGCGTTTATCGAAGCTTATTGGTCGTCGATGACCGGAGTCGCGCCACTCACCAAGTACCTGGTCGGCGCGGCGCTCTGGTTACTGGTGGCGATGTATCTGCTGTTGGCCGGACGGACCCGCCATGCGCCTGAGTGACGCCAGTGTGGTGATTCGCCCGCGCCTCGGCTGGGAAGCCATGGACCTGGGCGTGCTGCTGAGTCAGCGCCACCGACGCCTGCTGATGACCAGTTGGGCCATCGTGACCTTGCCGATCTTCGCCCTGCTCAGCCTGCTGCTATGGGATTCACCCACCCTTGCCGTGTTTATTTTCTGGTGGCTCAAACCCGCGTTCGAACGCCTGCCGCTGTTCATCCTGTCCAAAGCCATGTTCGGTGAAACACCGACCTTGAAACAGGCGTTGCGCCAATGGCCGCGCTTGCTCAAGCCGCAACTGCTGGCCAGCCTGACCTGGCGACGCCTGAGCCTGAGCCGCAGCTTCCTGATGCCGGTCATGCAACTCGAAGGCCTCAAGGGTCAAGCGCGGGAGCAGCGTTTGCAGGTGCTGTTACAGCGTAACGCCGGCGCCGCGAAGTGGCTGACGATCATTGGCGTGCATCTGGAAGGCGCCCTGTGGATCGGCTTGATGGTGCTGTTCTACCTGTTCCTGCCGCAACAAGTAGAACTCGACTGGAGCTGGCAGACATTGATCTCCGCCGCCACACAGGACTGGCGCTGGCTGGAACACCTGACCAACTTGTTTTACGCACTGGTGCTGGTGGTCTGGGAACCGGTCTATGTGGCCTGCGGTTTCAGCCTTTACCTGAACCGGCGCACGGTGCTGGAGGCCTGGGATATCGAGCTGGCGTTCCGCCGCATGCGCCAACGCCTGGGCAGCGTCGCCGTCACCCTGCTACTGGCGGTGCTGCTGGTGCCAACGGCGCAATCCACGTGGGCCGCCGAGCCGATCATTTCACCCGACAGCCCGCGTCTTCTGGAGCAGCCGCTGACCAGCCAGGCCTCCCGGGACAGCATCAAGGCGATCCTCGACCAGCCTCCGTTCAAGAACAAGGAAACGGTCACGCGCTATCGTTTTGGCGAAGACACGCCGACCACCGCCTCCCCGAACAATGACCGAATACCCGAATGGCTGACAGCGCTGCTCAACCTGTCGACCACGCTGATTGAGGTTGTGCTGTGGGGGACAGTGGTCGGCACCATCGGCTTTTTGCTCTGGCGTTACCGGGACTGGTTGCAAGCCTTCGTCAGCCGCCGCCCGGTTTTGCCCGGTAAAATCGTGCGGCCGTTACCGCAGCAGGCGTTCGGCCTGGACCTGGACCGCGAAACCCTGCCCGCCGACATCGCCGCCAGCGCCGAACGCCTCTGGCAGACCCACCCCCGCGAAGCCCTCGGCTTGCTCTATCGCGCCCTGCTCAGCCACTTGCTGCATGACTTCGACCTGGCATTGAAACCCGCCGACACCGAGGGCCAGGTGCTGGACCACATCGAACGGCTGCAACAACCGGCGTTGCTGGCCTTCAGCAAGACCCTGACCGGGCACTGGCAGAACATGGCCTACGGGCATCGCCTGCCCCCCGCCCCCGTGCAACAACAACTCTGTGACGGCTGGCGTGCCTTGTTCGGCCCGGGAGCCGCCCGTTGAATCGACGCTCCGCGATTGCAGTCGGCGCCTTCCTCGCCGTGCTACTGGGCGCGCTGAGTATTTACCTGTACCTGCAGGCAACGCCGTATCAGGAGGTGATCGATCACGGTCCCTCGCCCGAGGCCCTGGCCAATCCATATCTCGCCGCCGAGCATTTCCTGCGCAGACAGGGCTTGACCGTCAGCCACGCCGACAGCCTCGACATCCTGCCCTCTATCGAACCGCGCCAGCATAGCCTGTTGTTGCTCGGTGACCGGTCCAACATGACCCCGCGCCAGATCGATCAAGTGATGAACTGGACCCGGGCCGGCGGGCGCCTGTTGTTCGTTGCCCAGTCGCTGTGGGATGAACAACTGGGCCAGAGCAATGACCTGCTGCTCGACCGGGTCCAGTTGCGCCAGTTGCTGAGCAAAAACCTCAAGGGCCCGCCACCCGACAGCAGGGCCGATCCCTACCCGAAGTTGACCAAGCTGTACCTTGAAGACGAAGACGCGCCGGCGTACGCCGGCTTCGACACCGCCTTCCATCTCGAAGACCCGAAAAACCTCGCCCAGGCCTGGGCCAACAGCGCCAAGGCCACGCATATGATGCAGCTCAATCACGGGCTCGGTTCGCTCATCGTGGTCACCGATGCCGACCTGTGGAAAACTCCGGCCATCGATCAGTACGACAACGCCTGGCTGCTCTGGTACCTGACCGCGGATACCCAGGTGACCCTGCTGTTCAACACCGATCACGACAGCCTGCTGACGTTGCTGCTGCGCTACTTCCCCCAGGCGCTGGTGGCGCTCATTGCCCTGATCGGTGTCTGGTTCTGGCGGGTCGGCGTGCGTCATGGCCCGGTGCTGGAACCGGCGCCGCGGGCCCGTCGGCAACTCCAGGAACATCTGCGCGCCAGTGCCGATTTTCTGTTCCGGCGCAAGGGTCAGGCCAACCTGCTGCACGCCTTGCAACTAGACATCCTGCGCCGCGTGCGGCGCCGTCATCCCGGTTTTGAACAACTCGGCACCGCCGAACAATGGCGGGTGCTCGCACGCCTGACCGGCCAATCCACACGCGCTATCAGCCAGGCCATGAGCCCGCGACCGGAGCAACGGCTTTCCAGCGTTGAATTCAGCCGTCAGGTCGCCCACCTGCAAATCTTGAGGAACGCCTTATGAGTGAACAGATCGAGCCCGACGCCCCGAGCCACGCCGACCAGCAACGCCAGCGCGCCAGTCAGTTGGCGCAGGCGGTGCGTAGCGAATTGCAGAAGGCGGTCATCGGCCAGGACGCGGTCATCGACGACGTGCTTACGGCCCTGATCGCGGGTGGCCATGTGCTGCTCGAAGGCGTGCCGGGACTGGGCAAGACCTTGCTGGTGCGGGCGCTGGCGCGCTGTTTCGGTGGCGAGTTCGCGCGTATTCAGTTCACCCCGGACCTGATGCCCAGCGATGTCACCGGGCACGCGGTGTATGACTTGCAGACCGAGCAATTCAAGCTGCGCAAGGGGCCGTTGTTCACCAACCTGTTGCTCGCCGACGAAATCAACCGCGCCCCGGCCAAAACCCAGGCGGCGCTGCTCGAAGCCATGCAGGAACGCCAAGTGACCCTCGAAGGCCGCGCCCTGCCCATCGTGCAGCCGTTCATGGTGCTGGCCACGCAAAACCCCATCGAACAGGAAGGTACTTACCCACTGCCGGAAGCCGAACTGGATCGCTTCATGCTCAAGGTCCGCATGGACTACCCCGACGCCGACCAGGAGCTGGACATGGTCCGCCAGGTCAGCCGCTCGACCCGGGCCGACATGCTCGACGTGCAACCGCTGCGCACGGTGTTGCAAGCCAAGGATGTGCTGGCCTTGCAGCGCATCGCCAGCGACCTGCCGCTGGACAATCAGGTCCTCGACTACGCCGTACGCCTGGCCCGCACCACCCGCAGCTGGCCCGGGCTGACCCTCGGTGCCGGGCCGCGGGCTTCCATCGCGCTGGTGCGTTGCGCCCGGGCGCGCGCGCTGTTGCGCGGTGGCGAGTTCGTGATTCCGGATGACATCAAGGGGTGTGCCCTGGCGGTATTGCGTCATCGCGTACGCCTCGCGCCGGAGCTGGACATCGAAGGGCTTGAGGTCGATCACGTGCTGCGCCAACTGCTCGATCAAGTGCCGGCACCGCGGTTGTGAAACCCTCCCGCCTGCTGTTGATCTGGCTCGCGATCCTGCTGGTCATCGGCATCGTCCTGGGCACATTGCGGGCGCTGGACATCGTGATTCCAGCGAGTCTGCCGTCGATCAGCTGGGGATTGCTCCTGGCACTACTGGCCCTGGCGATACTCGACGCCATTCTCCTCAAACGCCTGCCCTCGCCCCGCATACAGCGACACATGCCCGGCAGCCTGGCGCTCGGCCGTTGGGGCGACGTGCGACTGGAGGTCGAGCATGACTTTGCCCAGCCACTGAACATTCAGCTCTTCGATCACGTACCGCACGGCCTGAGTTTCGAAAACCTGCCCCTGTCGGTCGAGCTTCAACCCGGCCTGCGCAGCCAGATCGACTACCGCCTGCGCCCGCTCAAGCGCGGCCACTTCAGCTTCGAACGCTGCGAAATCAGCCTGCCGAGCCCATTGTGCCTGTGGTCCGACAAACGGCTGCTGAGCGTGACCGACATTACCCGCGTCTACCCCGACTTCGCCCGCCTCTACGGCGGCCAGCTGCTGGCGGTGGACAACTGGCTCAGCCAACTCGGCGTGCGCCAGCGCCAACGACGCGGCCTGGGCCTGGAATTTCATCAGCTACGGGAATTTCGCGAAGGCGACAGCCTGCGCCAGATCGACTGGAAAGCCACCGCCCGCCAGCGCACACCGATTGCGCGGGAGTACCAGGACGAGCGTGACCAGCAGATCATGTTCATGCTCGATTGCGGCCGGCGCATGCGCAGTCAGGACGATGAACTGTCGCACTTCGACCATGCACTCAATGCCTGCCTGCTGCTCAGTTACGTCGCCCTGCGCCAGGGTGATGCCGTGGGCCTTTGCACCTTTGCGCACGAGCAGCCACGCTACCTCGCCCCGGTCAAAGGCGCCGGCCAACTCAACCGATTGCTCAACCAGGTCTACGACCTCGACAGCGGCCAACGCAGTGCCGACTACCAGGGCGCTGCAACCAAGCTCTTGGCTCGGCAGAAACGCCGGGCCCTGGTGATAGTGGTCACCAACCTGCGGGACGAAGACGACGAAGAACTGCTCACCGCCGTCAAACGCCTGGGCAAGTCACATCGGGTGTTGGTCGCCAGCCTGCGCGAAGACGTGCTTGACCGTTTGCGTCACACACCGGTGCAGACCTTTTGCGAAGCGCTGACCTACTGCGGCACCGTGGACTTCCTCAATGCACGGGCCGAACTTCATGAGCGATTGAACGCCCATGGGGTGCCGGTGGTGGATACGATTGCTGTCGAGTTAGGCACCGCGTTGGTGACGCGCTATTTGGAATGGAAGAAGGCCGGGGTGTTTTAGTTGCTGCCACGACGTAACAGCAAGATCAAAAGATCGCAGCCTGCGGCAGCCCCTACATTGACCGCGTTCACCGACAGTGTTGCGGACGAACATTGACCCTGTAGGAGCTGCCGCAGGCTGCGATCTTCTGCTGTATCAGGCAGATGCCGGCATCGGCTGAAAACTGAAGTACTGCTTCAACGCCTCGACCAATTGCCCGTACTCCGGCGGTGCCCGTTGCAGGCAGAATCCGGCGTCGTAATGGTGGGGTGTCGCATCTTCATGGCACCACAGGCAGCAGGCATTGAGGTCGATCACCTGGTGGCAGCCACCTGCCATGGGGATTTTCAGGCGCAAATCGAAGTCGGCACCGATCATCATCGGCAACTGGCTGATGAGCATCAGCCCGTCTTCGGAGACGTTACCCAGAAAGCCAATGGGTTTGTCGGTAACGCTGTTGAACACTCGAAGAAAATACGGCAGTTGATGCCGCTCGATACGGCGGTCGATGAACATGCTGAATTCGCTACGCAAGGCCCTTAAGCAGAGCCGCACTAATGCTTCGGAACGGGCCTTCTACTATAAAGGCGCGCTCTCCCTGATCCTGGTGCGACAGTCTTTGAACCGCTTCCACTGACGCCTGCCGATCACAGGTGTTTCCCCGGCCTGGAAAAGGTTCTGAAACCGATCTATTCGACTATAGCTCACCACCGCCGCTGATCCAGTCTTCAATCGGGCTGCCGCCATCAGAACCGGGTCGGGCGAACGGTCGCGGTGCTGCGCAGCGGATACTGGCCAAGCGATTGCAAGGTTTCCAACCGGGCGCTCGCGCGGAAGGCATATTCACTCTGCGGGTACGAGGCGATGATGAACTGATAGGTTTGAGCGGCATCAACGAACAGTTTCTGACGTTCAAGACACAAACCGCGCATCATCGACACTTCCGGCCACAAATAAGACCGTGCCCTGCTTGCGCGTTCGACTTTGGACAGTTCGAGCATCACCTGCTCGCAATTGCCGCGATCATAGGCGCTGTAGGCGTTATTCAAATGATGGTTCATCGACCAACGGGTGCAGCCCGTGACACTGAGGGCAAGGGCGGCTATGAGCACGAATCGCATGAGGGGTCTCCTGTCTTGAGCTCTGTATCGACCCGTTGGCGGAAATCTTCAGGAATGTTCGTTTTAAAGAAACAAGCGAATAACAAAGTTCTTCACAAAAAGTAGTGCACACGAACAATGACTACACCTCGAGAGCATAGTAGCCTCACTCAGCGCTTGAACTCAGGAGTCTTTGCATGTCCGTCCGTCGTACCAAAATCGTCGCTACCCTTGGCCCGGCCAGTAACTCGCCGGAAGTTCTCGAACAGCTGATTCTGGCTGGCCTGGACGTCGCCCGTCTGAACTTCTCCCACGGCACCCCCGACGAGCACAAGGCTCGCGCGAAGCTGGTGCGCGACCTGGCAGCCAAGCACGGCCGTTTCGTCGCCCTGCTGGGTGACCTGCAAGGCCCGAAAATCCGTATCGCCAAATTCGCCAACAAGAAGATCGAGCTGAAGATCGGTGATCAATTCACCTTCTCCACCAGCCATCCTCTGACCGAAGGCACCCAGACCGTGGTCGGCATCGACTACCCGGACCTGGTCAAGGATTGCGGCGTGGGCGACGAGCTGCTGCTCGATGACGGTCGCGTGGTCATGCGCGTCGACACCGCCACGGCAACCGAATTGCACTGCACCGTGCTGATCGGTGGCCCGCTGTCGGACCACAAAGGCATCAACCGTCGCGGCGGTGGCCTGACTGCACCGGCGCTGACCGAAAAAGACAAGGCCGACATCAAGCTCGCCGCAGAAATGCAGGTCGACTACCTCGCCGTGTCCTTTCCGCGTGACGCCGCCGACATGGAATATGCCCGTCAACTGCGCGACGAAGCGGGCGGCACTGCCTGGCTGGTGGCGAAGATCGAACGCGCCGAAGCCGTGGCCGACGACGACACCCTCAATGAGCTGATCAAAGCCTCCGACGCCGTCATGGTTGCCCGTGGTGATCTGGGTGTGGAAATCGGCGACGCCGAGCTGGTGGGTATTCAGAAAAAGATCATTCTGCACGCACGCCGTCATAACAAGGCCGTGATCGTGGCGACCCAGATGATGGAGTCGATGATCCAGAACCCGATGCCGACCCGCGCCGAAGTGTCCGACGTGGCCAACGCCGTACTCGACTACACCGACGCCGTGATGCTGTCGGCCGAAAGTGCGGCCGGTCTGTACCCGCTGGAAGCTGTGCAGGCCATGGCCCGCATCTGCATCGGCGCTGAAAAGCACCCGACCAGCAAGACCTCCAGCCACCGCATCGGCAAGGTCTTCGAAAGCTGCGACCAGAGCATCGCCCTGGCCGCCATGTACACCGCCAACCACTTCCCGGGCGTGAAGGCGATCATCGCCCTGACCGAAAGTGGCTACACGCCGCTGATCATGTCGCGCATCCGCTCTTCGGTGCCGATCTACGCGTTCTCCCCGCACCGCGAAACCCAGGCCCGTGCGGCCATGTTCCGTGGTGTCTACACCGTACCGTTCGACCCGGCATCGTTGCCGCCTGAGCAAGTCAGCCAGGCCGCGATCGACGAGTTGCTCAAGCGCGGCGTCGTGGAGAAAGGCGACTGGGTCATCCTGACCAAGGGCGACAGCTACCACACCATTGGCGGCACCAACGGGATGAAGATCCTGCACGTTGGCGACCCGATGGTCTGAGTGATCGGTTGCTGAAAAACAAAAGCCCTGCCATGTGAATGGCGGGGCTTTTTGGTGCTCGTTCCCACGCTCTGCGTGGGAATGCCTCAACGGACGCTCCGCGTCCGCTCTAGGGACGCGGAGCGTCCCGGGCTGCATTCCCACGCGGAGCGTGGGAACGATCGACCGCGAAAATCAATGCCGGTTGATAAACCCCGACAACGCCGCAATCGCCTCCGGCGAGCGCAGCCGCTGGGTGAACAACGCGCCCTCTTCTTCTATGGTCTTGCGCAGCTGCTCGCGATCCGGGGCTTTCATCAATTGCTTGCTGATCCGCACCGCTTCCGGTGGCAGCGACTCGAAACGCAACGCCATCTCCCGCGCCTTGGCCAATGCCGCTTCGCCACTGCCCAGGGCTTCGGTCGCGATGCCCCATGCGGCAGCTTGCTCACCACTGAAACCTTCGCCCAGCAACAACAATTGCGCCGCTTTGGCCTGCCCCAGCAACCGCGGCAGGATCAGGCTGGAACCGAATTCCGGGCACAAACCGAGGTTGACGAACGGCATGCGCAACCGCGCATCCGAGCTGATGTACACCAAATCGCAATGCAGCAGCATTGTCGTGCCAATGCCCACCGCAGCACCGGCCACGGCGGCAATCACCGGCTTGCGGCATTCGAGCAGGCTGAGCATGAAATGAAACACCGGGCTGTCGAGGCTGGTCGGCGGTTGCTGCAGGAAGTCGGCGATGTCGTTGCCAGCGGTGAAGCACTCGGCGGACCCGGTGATCAGCACTGCGTTGATTTCCGGGTCGGTATCGGCCTGTTCCAGCGCTTCGGCCAAGTGGCTGTACATGGCGCGAGTCAGGGCGTTTTTCTTGTCGGGGCGGTTCAGACGCAGGGTCAGCAGGCCGCGTTCGCGCTCAAGTTGGATGGCATTGGTCATGGAGGTCTCGCGTCTGAAAAAATCAGCGCTCAACCGCGGGGCAGAAAAACATCGGCCAGCAGTTGGTTGCGCGGCAGTCCCGCCAGGTACAGGCGCCGGGCAAAGGCGTCGACACTGTCGGGAGCTCCGCAGAGTAAGGCTTGGGTTTGCCGGGAAACAAGCCGCAGTTGCGCCAAAGCCGCGGGCAACTCGGCCGGGATCCACAACTCGACGCTTAGATTCGGACGGTTGGCGGTCATGGCTTGCAGGGGTTTGGCCAGATAATGTTCATCGGCATCATGGGCCAGGTGAATAACGCGGATAGCGCCTTGGTGGTCCTGCCGCAGTGCTTCACGCAAAATGCCGAACAACGGTCCAAGCCCGGTGCCGGCGGCCAGCAGCCACAACGGCCGGGTATTCCAGTCCACATCGTAATGCAAGGCCCCGCCGCGCAACTCGCCGAGACGGATCGCATCGCCGATCCTCAATTGTCGGGCCGCATCGCTGAATTCCCCAGGCTGGCGACAGTCGAGGTGAAACTCCAGGAAGCGGTCTTCTTCCGGCAGGCTGGCGAGGGAGTACGGCCGCGCGACGTTGCCCGCCCACAACACCAGATGCTGCCCGGCGCTGTAGCGCAAAGGACGTTCCGGGGTCAGGCGCAAACGCAACACACTGGCGCTCAACCAATCGACGGCAGCCACCTGGGCCGGGCGACCGTCCTGTTGCGGGTCGAAGGTGTGTACCTGCAAGTCCTCGACCACCTGACACTGGCACGCCAGGCGCCAGCCTTGCTGACGCTGGTCCGCGCTCAGGGCATCGGGTCGGCTATCGTTCGGCAGCCCCTGTACACACTGCACCAGGCAGGCATGACAGCTACCGGCGCGGCAGCTGTAGGGCACTGACACACCGTTGCGATTCAAGGCATCGAGCAGATTGCTCCCGGCTGCAACAGACCATTGGCGCGCGCCGACCCGTAACTCAGGCATCAACGTTCTCCCATGCCGCCGCCGGCCACGCGGGTCAACGGCTCATCGAAGTGGCCCGTGAAAAACGCCAGCCACAGCAGTAGCAAGGCCAGGGCGAAGGTGCCAGCTGCGAGGGCAAAGCGTTTTAGCAAGAGGCGCTGGATAGCGTTATGGGGCAATCGTTGACTCACCATGCGAGGGGGGGTGTCAGAGTGTCCTACTCTACAGACCGAATGCCACTTTAGTGGGGCGACCGATAAATGACCATTCAATTTCCGGGGTGAAAAACCGACGTCAACGCCATGCCACACAGTCGACATGGGTATGCGACCAACGTTTGACCGACCGAGCGTGTGCAGGCCTGCGAGGCGCGGTATACTGCCGCGCCTTTTTAGCGTCGCGCCAGCTTGCCCGGCGTGCCTTGAAAGGTGCTTGCAACCGACCGATGCACCCAAGCTGCAAGCACCTTATTGAATGTTCCCGTCTTTTAGAGGAGCGCGACTCATGACCGTGATCAAGCAAGACGACCTGATACAGAGCGTTGCCGACGCCCTGCAGTTCATTTCCTATTACCATCCCGTTGACTTCATCCAGGCGATGCACGAAGCCTACCTGCGCGAAGAATCGCCAGCGGCCCGTGACTCCATGGCGCAAATCCTGATCAACTCGCGCATGTGTGCCACCGGCCACCGCCCGATCTGCCAGGACACCGGCATCGTCACCGTCTTCGTCCGCGTGGGCATGGATGTGCGTTGGGATGGCGCCACCATGGGCCTGGACGACATGATCAACGAAGGCGTGCGCCGGGCTTACAACCTGCCGGAAAACGTCCTGCGTGCTTCGATCCTCGCCGACCCGGCGGGCGCTCGCAAGAACACCAAGGACAACACCCCGGCGGTCATCCACTACTCCATCGTTCCGGGTAATACCGTGGAAGTGGACGTGGCGGCCAAGGGCGGCGGTTCCGAGAACAAGTCGAAAATGGCCATGCTCAACCCGTCCGACTCGATCGTCGACTGGGTGCTGAAGACCGTGCCAACCATGGGCGCCGGCTGGTGCCCACCGGGCATGCTCGGCATCGGCATCGGCGGCACCGCCGAGAAAGCCGCGGTCATGGCCAAGGAAGTGTTGATGGAATCCATCGACATCCACGAGCTGAAGAAGCGCGGCCCGTCCAACCGTATCGAAGAAATGCGCCTGGAGCTGTTCGAGAAGGTCAACCAACTGGGCATCGGCGCCCAGGGCCTGGGCGGCCTGACCACCGTGCTCGACGTGAAGATCATGGATTACCCGACCCACGCTGCTTCGTTGCCGGTGTGCATGATCCCCAACTGCGCCGCAACCCGTCACGCGCACTTCGTGCTCGACGGTTCCGGCCCGGCGTCCCTGGAAGCGCCACCGCTGGACGCCTACCCGGAAATCGTCTGGGAAGCCGGCCCGTCGGCCCGTCGCGTCAACCTCGATACCCTGACCCCGGAAGACGTGCAGAGCTGGAAGCCGGGCGAAACCGTCCTGCTCAACGGCAAGATGCTCACCGGTCGCGACGCTGCGCACAAGCGCATGGTCGAGATGCTGAACAAGGGCGAAACCCTGCCGGTGGACCTGAAAGGTCGCTTCATCTACTACGTCGGCCCGGTCGATCCGGTACGCGAAGAAGTGGTGGGCCCTGCAGGTCCTACCACCGCGACGCGAATGGACAAGTTCACCCGTCAGATCCTCGAGCAAACCGGCCTGCTGGGCATGATCGGCAAATCCGAACGCGGCCCGACCGCGATCGAAGCGATCAAGGACCACAAAGCCGTGTACCTGATGGCGGTCGGCGGCGCGGCTTACCTGGTGGCGCAAGCCATCAAGAAATCCCGCGTGGTGGCTTTCGCCGAACTGGGCATGGAAGCGATCTACGAGTTCGACGTGAAAGACATGCCGGTTACCGTTGCGGTGGATAGCAAGGGTGAGTCGGTGCACATCACCGGTCCTGCCATCTGGCAGAAAAAGATCAGTGAAAGCCTGGCGGTAGAAGTGCAATAACTGCGCTGAAACGCCAACGAAAAAACCGGCCTGTCGGCGACGACAGACCGGTTTTTTTTCGGCCTCAGAAAAACCGAACATATAAATCGGGCTGACCTGTCAGATGTGACAGGTCACAGCCAGCGCCTCCCCTGATAAGTTGAATGCACTTATGCGACCTTGTCAGGCGGAAACGGAAATGGCCACGGAAGATCAAAAAGGCAGCATCAATATTTCGGCCCCCACCCAACCCAAGATCGGCGGGGCCATTGCCAGCTTTGGCAGTTGGGGGGCTGTGGGCACCACCGGTTCAGCCTCGCTTGAATTGCCGCTGCCGATTTCCAGGGCGCCCAATCGTGACCTGGTGCCTGCCCTTTCGCTTGGCTACAGCAGCCATGTGGGAAACAGTCCATTTGGTATCGGATGGCATTTGAGCGTCAACGCCATTACGGTGCGAACGAGCAAGGGTGTACCGTTTTATGACAACAAGGATCTGATCGTCGGCCCCGACGGTGAGACCTGGATGCCCGAGCTTGACGCTGATGGCGAGCTCATCGAACACAATGAAACCGTCGACACGACAACCTATCGAAGGGTCCGTTATCAGCCCCGGATCGAGGGCGGTTTCGCCAGGATCGAACGGTGGTTCGGTGACAACGACGTTGCGGGCTTCTGGTTGATTCATAGCGCCGATGGCAGCATCCATATGTACGGCAAGACGCTGGCGTCGCGCCGGGCCGAACCCAGAGACCAAAGCAAACCGCTGGAGCCTGAACGCACAGGCGTTTGGCTGCTGGACGAAACCGTCAATACTCGCGGTGAGCACATCGTCTATGAGTACAAGGCGGAAACAGCTGAGCCTGCCGCACAGCAGTTTCGCGACTATCGTGCCCAGCGTCATTTGCATCGGGTGCTTTACGGCAACGCAGTGGCGCAGTCGACGCTGTATTCCTGGAACGCCGATGGCTGGACAGATGTGCAGTTCCACTTTCATCTGCTGTTCGATTACGGCGAACGCAGCCACGATCTGACGGTAAAACCGGTCTATGGCCCACCTTACTCACAGGACGGTGATCAATTCGGCGAATGGATCGTACGCCGCGATCCGTTCTGGAATTACGATTACGGATTCGAATTGGGCACTCGCCGCCTTTGCCACCAGGTGTTGATGTTTCACCATTTCAAGCCCGACCTGGGTGACTCGCCAATACTGGTTCAGCGCCTGCTGCTGGAGCACCACATCAATCCTCTGGATTACAGCCATCTGACCGCCGCCCACCTTCAGGCTTATGATGGCCAGGGCAGGGTCGAGAGCCGGCCACCGATGGAATTCAGCTACGTGCCCTTCGATCTCCAGAAGCAACATCCGGGCTGGAGCGGCTTCCCAGAGATGCCGGGGCTCAATGACGGCCAGCGCTACCAGCTGGTGGATTTGTACGGCAAAGGCATGCCGGGCGTGCTATGCCACCATGACAAGGCCTGGTACTACCGTGAACCATTGCGCGCCGACAGTGGCGGCGATGACGTGCACTATGGCGACTTGAAAGAACTGCCATACATTCCCATCGCCGATAGCAGCAAACCAATGCGCCAGACCCTCAGTGACCTGAACGGTGATGGCAAGCTGGAATGGGGACTGCACGCCCCGACCATGAATGGCTTTTTTACGATGCACCCCGACCGCCAATGGTCGACGTTCGTCCCCTATAAAGCCTTCCCGCTGGAGTACTTTCATCCCCAGGCGCAAATGGCTGATCTGGTGGGTGACGGTCGCACCCATGTCGCCCTGATCGGCAGCAATAGCGTGCGTCTGTATACCAATCTGGGCGATGACAGCGGTTTCAGCGCAGGCACTGATGTGCCACACGACAATGACGATGCCCTACCACTGCCGAGTAGTTCGCAAACAGAAATGGTGGGGTTCAGTGATGTATTGGGCAGCGGTAAACAGCACCTGTTCCGCATCCGCCACGACAGTCTGGAATGTTGGCCCAACCTGGGCCATGGCCGCTTCGGAAAGAAGATCACGCTCACTGCACCAAAATTCCCTTACGAGCGTTTCAACGCGTCGCAGGTCATCCTGGCGGACCTGGACGGCTCGGGCGCAACCGACCTGATTTACCTGGAATCCGACCGCCTGCGTGTGTTCATGAACCACAGCGGCAAGGGTTTCGCTACTGATTCCATCAACCTGCCATGGCCCGAAGGCGTGCGTTACGATCACTTGTGTCAGGTCACCACTGCCGACCTGCTGGGACTCGGCTGCACCAGCCTGGTCTTGACCGTTGCGCACATGTCCCCACGGCACTGGCGTTATGACTTCGTCAAGGCCAAGCCGTACCTGGTCAATCGCAGCAACAACAACATGGGCGCACTCAGTTTCATCGACTACCGCAGTTCGGCGCAGGAGTTTCTGGACGAGGAAAATGAGCAAAAGGATAAGGTCGTCGAGTCCGGTGTGCCGTTCGCGATGCATCTGGTCAAGCGTCAAACCCAGGTCGATGAAATCACCGGTAATCGACTGACCCAGCTCATGAGCTACCGTCAGGGATATTACGACCCCTTCGAACGGGAATTGCGCGGCTTTGGCCTGTTACTGCAAACCGACACCGAAGCCAGCGAAGTGGAACGCGCAAGCCCGGGATTCACAGCGCCGATCTTGAGCAAGACCTGGTTTCACATCGGCAAATCCATCGATCAGCCTCGGGACGATTATTACGAGGGCGACCCGGACGCTGTAGACCTGCAACCCACCCGACTGGAACGTTTTCATCAGCGCGATGGGGTGGCTGAACCCATCGACATGCCACCTGACGAGCAAACCGCCCGGGAGATCGCACGTGCACTCAGTGGCTCGACCTTGCGCACTGAAGTGTTCGCTGCTGATGCTCCCACAGTGCCATATGCCGTGGCTGAGCATCGCTTTCAGGTCCGCATACTGCGCTCGAAAGGTGAGCACTACCCTTACTCCGTGCTGCAACCCATGGCACTGGAATCGATCAGCTATCAATACGAACCTGAAATGCCGGATGACCCTCGTTGCCAGCACAGCCTCAATCTGAGATGGAACGAATTCGGCAGCGTGCTCCATGCTTTCGTCGTCTACTACGCACGGCGCAAGACCGACGCAACACCACCCTTTGCCGACGAACATGAAAACCGCTGGTGGACGGACGCCCACGACGATGCGCAACAGTGCTGGTACTTGACCGAATCCAAAGCTGAATTCATCCATGTTAACCATGATCAGACCTGGAAACCGGGAATGCCTTATCGACTGGGGCTGCCCTATCGCGAACGCAGTAATGCCCTGGTTCTGGAAAAGGCGCGGCTGAATACAAAAGACATCTGCCACAAGAACTTTGTCGAGTGGAGCATGGATGATGGGGAATGGGCGAAACAGTCGGTGCTCGCCGGTATGTCCATGCAGTTCTACATCGATCCTGCCACCGGCCAGACAATGGAAAAGGGCAAGGCAACGTTCCATGCACTGCCAGGCTACGTGGAAATCGCCGAATTGGACGCCAACGCCCTGAACGCTTACGACAAGCTCAAGGATGACAACGGCGACATGCCCTTCAATCTTTACGAAAAACTCGAATCAGTGGGTTACCACACCATGGGGTGGTTCCTGCCCGAGGTCGAACAACCCGAACCTGCGACCCCGCCCGACGCCAAGGACCACCTGTGGTTCGTGCACCGTGGTTTCCCCGGTTATCATGGCGCGGACGGTTTTTACAACATCCAGCATTTCCAGCAGACCCGGAGCCACGGCATCACCAAGGTCAGTTATGACCCCTACTGGTGCCTGCACACGGCCATCGAATTGCCGGACGGTTGCACGACCCAATCCCTGAATACCGATTACTGCACATTTCTTCCCGCAGCCATCGAAGACCCCAATCGCAACCTGCAGGAGGCGCGCTACAACGCCTTCGGTGAGGTGCTGGTTACCAGTTTTTATGGTACCGAGCTGGGCGAGAAGGTCGGCTTCCATTCACTGCGTAACTATTTGCCGCCTGACGACCGCAGCCCGACCCGCGCCATCGAAACGCCTCGGGAAGCCATCGGCAATTATGCGATGGCCATGTTCAGCGATGCTTTCAGCTGGATGGGCCGGATTGCGGCGACCGAATTACCGGGCGACGACTGGCGGGACTGGGCACGAGCAAACGGCTTTGTACTACCCAGCGGCCACCTCTGTGACCGCGCCCGCCAGCATCTTTTGCAGCTCGAAAACCCAAGCGCGGACGAACAGCTCCTTCAGCACTATGTCGAGGCCGCTCACCGGGAACCGGTCCACGTCGCAACCTTGCAGGCGGATCGCTATCCGGGCGACCCGGAGTTGCAGATCCGCATCGCCATCATCCACCAGGATGGCTTCGGCCGCGTGCTGCAAACCAAACAGGAAGTCGAACCCGGCAAGGCCTGGGTGGTGATGGACGACAGCACGTTGAAACTCAAGGACGATGGCACCCCGGAGGAAGCCGAAGCCTCGCGCCGCTGGCGGGTCAGCGAACCGGTCGAATACAACAACAAGGGCGAAAAAGTACGGATCTACCGGCCTTACTTCGCCGATAAGTTCCACCGTATCAAAGACGAGTCGCTACGTACGTTCGCCTATCACGATCAACAGTTCTACGACGCCGCCGGCCGCCCGACTCGCACCGTCCTGGCGAAAAGAATGGCGCAAGGTCCCGACTCGGAACTCAAGCCATTGCGCCGGGAGATGCGCTATCGCTGCTGGTACACCATCGCTTTCGATGAAAACGACCTGTTTGACCCGCCACCAGCCCCGATAAAACGCAATGGATGGACGCTCCATTGAACGTTCACGTGAACACCCCGCAGCTGGCGGTCATCGACAACCGCGGTCTGCCGATACGCCAAGTGGCGTACTGGCGGCGCGATGCCGACGAACTCATACCCGAGTCGCGGATCACGGCGCGGCACAATGATAGCGTCGGGCGGCTGGTGGCGCAGCGTGATCCGCGATTTCTGGCGCCCACGTCCCGACCGAACATGACCACGGTTTATAGCCTGTCGGGTGGCGTGTTGCTGACCGACAGCGTCGATGCCGGTTGGCGGCTGGGGCTGCATGGCGAAGCCGGGGCGACGCAGGAGGCTTGGGACGGTCGAGGCAGTCATTGGCAGAATGAATACGATAAACAGCAACGGCCCGTCGCAATCCATGAACAGACACGAGGTTCGGATTCACGAACCCTCGAACGCCTGACCTACGCCGGTAATACCGTCGAATTCGTCGCGCGAAATCAGTGTGGGCGGTTGATCCGTCACGATGACACGGCTGGCACGTTGCACTTGCAGGAGTACGGTTTACTGGGTGAACTGCTCATCCAGAAACGGCAATTTCTCAAAACCCTGCAACCCTCCGACTGGCCGCCATCACTTGAAGCTCGCAACGGATTACTCGAGCCCGGGGAAGGCTTCCAGACTCGCCGACGCTACAGCCCTGGCGGTGAACTGCTTTGCCAGGTCGATGCCCGTGGCCATCGCCAGTCCTGGCAGTTCGACCAGGCTGGCCAACTGCAACGGGTGCAGCTACAACTCAAGGAAAACACCACCGGGCAAACGATACTGCACAGCCTCAGTTACAACGCCCTGGGGCAGATAGAGTCGCAAACCTGCGGCAACGGCACGACCACCAGCTCGCAGTTCGACCCGGCCAATGGCCGTCTGCTAAGACTGCTGACCGACCGCGTCGGCCGCGAGCGCTTGCAGGAACTAAGCTACCTGCACGATGCAGGTGGCAACGTCGTAAAAATGCGGGATCACACGCAACCCACGCGCTATTTTGCTAACCAGATGGTTGAGGCTATCAACCTGTACACCTACGACAGCCTGTCCCAATTGATCAGCGCAAATGGCCGCGAAGCCTTGGGCCAAAGCATCCGTCCGGAGTTGCCCGAACTGATGCCCAATCCTGGCGACAGCAGTCGTCTGCTCAACTACACCGAACACTACGACTATGATCGGGGCGGCAACCTCATTGTGCTGCGCCACGAGAGCGCCCATCACGGACAGGCACACCGCCGAGCGTTCAAGGTCGCCGAAGACAGCAACCGTACACTGCCCTGGGATGAACAACGACCGCCGGATTTCGTTCACGGTTTCGATGCCAATGGCAATCTGCAAAACCTCAATCCCCACGACCGGAATATGCTGTGGAACGGGCAAAACCAGCTACAACAGATCACTCAGGTCAGCCGACAGGGTGGCGAGGAGGATGCTGAATACTACGTTTATGACCATCAGCGCCTGCGCGTGCGAAAACAGCAGTGCAGCGTCGCCAGCGGCGTTACGCATGTGCGTGAAGTGCGGTATTTGCCTGGGCTGGAAATCCGCACGCTGGATGACAGCGAACATCTGGAAGTCATCACCATTCAGACCGAGCGCGGTCAGGTGCGCTGCCTGCACTGGGTCACCCCGCCCCCCGACGATATCCAGCAGGATCAGTTGCGCTACAGCCTCAACGATCATTTAGTCTCCAGCACCCTGGAGCTGGACGGTCAGGCTGACATCATCAGTCATGAAGGCTACTACCCCTACGGCGGCACGGCCTGGTGGGCGGCGCGCAATGAAGTCGAGGCGAGCTACAAAACCGTCCGTTATTCGGGCAAGGAACGGGATGCGAGCGGGTTGTATGACTATGGGTTGCGGTATTACGCGCCTTGGTTGTGTCGGTGGATTTGTCCGGATCCTGCCGGTGCAAGCGACGGTCTGAATGTGTACGGGTTCTGTGGCAACAATCCGATCAGCCGGATCGATCCTGATGGGCAGATGTGGCAAGAGCACAATACGGATGCCTCTTTGCTGGACAGCGCGCTTGAGCAATTGCTGGACAATGAGCAGAGCTTGATAGCCCGTTATGGCTTGTCAACGATTGCTCCTCGGCAGCCCGAGCAAGACGATGACGAGGAGTCGATGTCTGATCCAGGGTCACCCGGTTCCTCTCATAGTAGCGCCTCGTCGGGCGGACCCACCAGTTCTGACAGTCCGACAGCCATTCAAGACAGCACTCTGGATGACCTGCAACGCATCAACCCTGAGTTTTATTACCAATGGAATGAAAAAAATCTGCTAATGAGAGGAAATTTTGGCGCCAAGGTATACCGGGCGGATCGGCGTACGCCTGATGAGGTAGCACGGCAGGGTTTCAATCCCTCTGACGATTTCGGGGGCGTTCGGAAAATGATCCGTGGAGACGCCTTGATTGTGGCCGCCTCACTCGAAGGAGCGCTGTATTACTCAACGACCTCGGACCATGAATATTATTTTTATGAAATCGATGCCAGTGAGATAAGTGGAGTCTCCCTGCTTGAAAATATGGTCTCGAATAGCCAGAAAATGTATGAACATCTCGGCATAAGCTTCCGGACCCCGGACATGGACGTGGACGAGGACGAGGACACAGACATGGACACGGCCCCGAGCTACACTCTTTTCGATCATACTGGAGGCGCCCACTCGATGGATGAAGTGCATTTGGGCCACGAAGAAGTGGTAACGCTAGGCAGTAACCATATTCGTTCATTGGGAAAAATGGAGAATGAAAGGCAACGAATACGCGACGCCTCCCGTCACTGAATATCGATCAATTGTCACCTGACACTGCGCATCCGCTTCATCAAGATCGAGACGGGGAGGTCACTGGCGCAAGATAGCCCGCATGCTATCTTGCGCCTCCTATCATTGGCCTGATTACCCCATGCTCCCAACGCCCCGCCCCCTGCGCCTGGCGCTCTATACCTTTGTTATCGTTGCCGGCGCAGCCCTCGCCGCCACCCTGGCCATACGCCACGCCGAGCGTCAGGCGCTGGTGGAAGACGCTGCCCGCGCCAACCAGCAATTGGGGTTGTACGCCACGTCTCTGCACACCCTGATCGAGCGTTACCGCGCCCTGCCCGCCGTGCTCGCCCTGGACCCGCAATTGCGTTCGGCACTCAAGGGCCCGCTGAGCCCCGAGCAGCAGGATGCGCTGAACCGCAAACTGGAACAGATCAACGGCGCGGCCGAGTCCTCGACCCTGGAATTGCTCGATCACACCGGTCTTGCCATCGCCGCCAGCAATTGGCGTTTGCCCAGCAGTTACGTCGGCCACAACTACGGTTTTCGCCCCTATTTCAGCCAGACCCGCACCCAGGGCACCGGGCGCTTTTATGCGGTGGGGGTGACCAGCGGAATTCCCGGTTACTTCCTGTCCAGTGCGGTCACCGATGACGATGGCCGGTTTCTCGGCGCGATGGTGGTCAAGCTCGAGTTTCCGGAACTGGAGCGCGAATGGCGCCAGGGCAGCGACACGCTGCTGGTCAGTGACGCACGCGGGATCATTTTCATCGCCAACCAGCCGGGCTGGCGTTATCGCCTGTTGCAACCGCTGAACGACGCCGATCACGCCGAACTTAAAGCCACCCGTCAATATGACAAGCAGCCCCTGACGCTGCTGGACTATCAATCCCTGCACCGTTTCGACGACGACAGCGATCTGACCCGGGTCGATGGCCCTGACGGCAAGGCCGAGTACCTGTGGGAATCCCTGCCGTTGGCCGCCGAAGGCTGGACGCTGCATCTGCTGCGCCGCCCGCAAGTGGCCTTTGAGGATGTGCGCAACGCGGCGCTGGCCGCTGCCGGGTTGTGGCTGGCGCTGGTGTTCCTGCTGCTGTTCCTCAACCAGCGCTGGCGCCTGGCAAAAATGCGCCAGCGCAGCCGCGAAGAGCTCGAACAGCTTGTACAAGAGCGTACCCGTGACCTGCGCACGGCTCAGGACGGTCTGGTGCAATCGGCCAAACTCGCCGCCCTCGGCCAGATGTCCGCCGCGCTGGCGCATGAAATCAACCAGCCGCTGACCGCCCAGCGCATGCAGCTGGCTACGCTGCGGCTGCTGCTTGATCACGGTCGAGTCGATGAAGCCTACAAGGCGCTCAAACCGGTGGATGACATGCTGACGCGCATGGCCGCCCTCACCGGTCATTTGAAAACCTTCGCCCGCAAAAGCCCCGGCGGCTTGCGTGAACGCCTGGACCTGGCGGCGGTGGTGGACCAATCATTGCAGCTGCTCGACACGCGCCTGCGCGATGAACAGGTGAGCACGGTGCTGCACCTGACGCGACCGGCCTGGGTGCGGGGCGATGCGATTCGCCTGGAGCAGGTGCTGATCAATCTGCTGCGCAACGCCCTCGATGCGATGCAGGATAAACCCTGCAAGCGCCTGGAAATCCGCCTGGAAGCAGACGAACAACGGTGGCGCCTGAGCGTGATCGACAACGGCAGCGGCATCGCCGAGGAAAACCTGGCGAAGGTGTTCGATCCGTTCTTCACCACCAAACCGGTGGGCGATGGCCTGGGCATCGGTCTGGCGGTATCCTTCGCCATCGTGCACGAATCGGGCGGACGCTTGAGCGCCGACAATCACGACAACGGCGCGGTGTTCACCCTCACCTTGCCGATCGATCCAGAGGCCAATGGCGCATGCTGAATTCAGTGATAGTGGTCGACGATGAAAGCAGCATCCGCGACGCCGTCGAACAATGGCTGAGCCTGTCGGGTTTCGAGGTGCAGCTGTTCAGCCGTGCCGATGAATGCCTGGCGCAGTTGCCGAAACATTTCCCCGGGGTGATCCTCAGCGACGTGCGCATGCCCGGCATGACCGGCCTGGAACTGCTGGCCGAAGTGCAGCGCCGCGATGCCGATCTGCCGGTGATCCTGCTGACCGGCCATGGCGATGTGCCGATGGCGGTCGAGGCGATGCGCGATGGCGCCTACGACTTCCTCGAAAAGCCCTTCACCCCCGAAACCCTGCTTGGCAGCCTGCGTCGCGCGCTGGACAAGCGCCGGCTGGTCCTGGAAAACCGCGCCCTGCACGAGCAGGCGGACAATCGCGCCAAACTCGATGCCACGCTGCTGGGCGTGTCCCGTGGCATGCAGACCTTGCGTCGGCAAGTGCTGGACCTGGCGGCGCTGCCGGTCAACGTGGTGATCCGCGGTGAAACCGGCAGCGGCAAGGAACTGGTTGCCCGTTGCCTGCATGACTTCGGACCCCGAGCAGCCAAGCCGTTCGTGGCCTTGAACTGCGCGGCGATCCCCGAGCAGTTGTTCGAGGCCGAGCTGTTCGGGCATGAAAGCGGCGCGTTCACCGGTGCTCAGGGCAAGCGCATCGGCAAGCTTGAATACGCCGATGGCGGCACGCTGTTTCTCGATGAAATCGAAAGCATGCCCCTGGCCCAGCAGGTGAAATTGCTGCGGGTGTTGCAGGAGCAGAAGCTCGAGCGGTTGGGTTCCAATCAGAGCATCCGCGTGGATTTGCGGATCATCGCCGCGACCAAGCCCGACTTGCTGGACGAAGCGCGGGCCGGACGCTTTCGTGAGGATCTGGCCTACCGACTGAACGTGGCCGAGTTGCGCTTGCCACCGTTGCGCGATCGGCGCGAAGACATCCCGTTGTTGTTCGAGTCGTTTGCGCAGAATGCCGCCGAGCGTCTGGGGCGCACTTTCCCACCCTTGAGCGGGCCGCAGTTGAGCCATCTGCTGAGCCACGACTGGCCGGGCAATGTGCGTGAACTGGCGAACGTCGCCGAGCGTCAGGTGCTGGGACTGGACGAGCCGGAACCACCGGGCGTCGATCCCGGGCAGTCGCTGGCGGCGCAACAGGAAGCGTTTGAAGCGCATTGCCTGCGCGCGGCACTGACCCGGCACAAAGGTGATGTGAAAGCGGTGCTCGAAGAACTGCAACTGCCGCGCCGCACCTTCAATGAAAAGATGCAGCGGCATGGGTTGGCGCGCGAGATGTTTTTGCCCGACAGTTGAGGCCTGCAGTGCCCGTTATGGCCCCATCGCGAGCAAGCTCGCTCCCACAGTGGATCTGTGTACGCCAAACATTGTGGGAGCGAGCTTGCTCGCGATGGGGTCGGCTCAAGCCACGAAAACTCCCGCCCATCATAAGCAACTTTCCGCTCACACAAAGCCAGACATAAGCGGAAATCCGCTCATCAAACCCCGCAACCCCCTCTAAACCGGCCCTCCCCCGATTGGCACAGCTCCTGCTATAGCCCCTGCAGGCTGCGTTTAACTGCGCTCCACAACAACAATTAAACGAAGGATCCTTCAATGGATAACTCCAATACCCTGCCCCTTGGATCGGCTGCCGTTCCGGCCAAAGCAAGAACCACCTCCAGCCGCATCAAGTCGATCTTCAGCGGCTCTGTCGGCAACATGGTCGAGTGGTATGACTGGTACGTCTACGCTGCCTTCTCCCTGTACTTCGCCAAGGCCTTTTTCCCCAAAGGCGACACCACTGCTCAGCTTCTGAATACGGCGGCGATCTTCGCCGTGGGCTTCCTGATGCGTCCGATCGGCGGCTGGGTGATGGGCCTGTATGCCGACAAGGTCGGGCGCAAAAAGGCGTTGATGGCCTCGGTGTACCTGATGTGCTTCGGCTCGCTGCTGATCGCCCTGAGCCCTGGCTATGAAACCATCGGCATCGGCGCGCCGATCCTGCTGGTGTTTGCCCGTCTGCTGCAGGGCCTGTCGGTCGGTGGCGAGTACGGCACCTCGGCCACGTACCTCAGCGAAATGGCAACCAGGGAACGTCGCGGCTTCTTCTCCAGCTTCCAGTACGTGACCCTGATCTCCGGTCAGCTCATAGCACTGGGCGTGTTGATCGTGCTGCAAAATACCCTGACCACCGAAGAGCTGTACGCCTGGGGCTGGCGCATTCCGTTCGCCATCGGCGCGCTGTGTGCCGTGGTCGCGCTGTACCTGCGTCGTGGCATGGAAGAAACCGAGTCGTTCACCAAGAAAGAAAAGGCCAAGGAAAGCGCCATGCGCACCTTGATGCGCCATCCGAAGGAACTGATGACCGTGGTCGGCCTGACCATGGGCGGCACCCTGGCGTTTTACACCTACACCACCTACATGCAGAAATACCTGGTGAACACGGTCGGCATGAGCATCTCCGACTCCACCACCATTTCGGCGGCCACGCTGTTCCTGTTCATGTGCCTGCAACCGCTCGTTGGCGGGCTGTCGGATAAAATCGGTCGTCGGCCAATCCTGATTGCCTTCGGCATCCTGGGGACGCTGTTCACCGTGCCGATCCTCACCACCCTTCACACCATCACCACCTGGTGGGGCGCGTTCTTCCTGATCATGGCAGCGCTGATCATCGTCAGCGGCTATACCTCGATCAACGCGGTGGTCAAAGCCGAACTGTTCCCGACCGAAATCCGTGCGCTGGGCGTTGGTTTGCCGTACGCACTGACCGTGTCGATCTTCGGCGGTACCGCTGAATACATCGCGCTGTGGTTCAAGAGCATCGGCATGGAAACCGGTTACTACTGGTATGTCACTGCGTGCATTGCCGTGTCGCTGCTGGTGTATATCACCATGAAAGACACCCGCAAGCATTCGCGGATCGAGACGGACTGAGTTCGCCAACGCAACAAAAACAGGGGCAGACCTTAACGGGTCTGCCCCTTTTTATTTAACCGACAAAAAACCCTGTAGGAACCGGCTTGCTGGCGAAGGTGTGTCAGTCGACATCCACTTGGCTGACACACCATTGCCAGCAAGCCGGCTCCTACAGGGAGCGAGGCGACTGGAAATTAGCGGTTCGCCCTTGCACTATGGCCCGATCCCGAAAGAATCCCCCAGGAACCCCTTCCATGCCCGACGACATCCACTTCTACGAACCCGCCAATGGCCATGGCCTGCCCCACGATCCGTTCAATGCGATCGTCGGCCCGCGCCCCATCGGCTGGATTTCTTCACAGGATGCCAACGGCCGCTTGAACCTGGCGCCCTACAGCTTCTTCAACGCCTTCAATTACATCCCGCCAATCATTGGTTTTTCCAGCGTCGGCCGCAAAGACAGCCTGAACAACATCGAACAGACGGGCGAATTCGCCTGGAACCTGGCGACCCGGCCGCTGGCCGAGCAAATGAACCAGAGCTGCGCCATGGTCGCGCCTGAGGTCAACGAATTCGAGCTGTCCGGACTGACGCCGGCCGCCTCGAAAATCATTCAGGTGCCACGGGTGGCGGAAAGTCCGGTGTCGTTCGAGTGCAAGGTCACCCAGATCATTCAGTTGCAGCGGGCAGACGGAAACGTGGTGCCCAGCTGGTTGATCCTCGGCGAAGTGGTCGCCGTGCATATCGCCAAATGGTTGCTCAAGGACGGGGTGTACGACACCGCCGCGGCAGAACCGATTCTGCGCGGCGGCGGGCCAGCGGATTATTTCCAGCTGGGGCCTGAGGCATTGTTCAAGATGTTCCGCCCGGGAGCGGTCAAGTAATTACCAGATCAGGTCGCCGTCTTCGCCGACGCCCTTGAGGCGAGTCAGTTCCAGGGCGGCAGCCTCGTCCGCTTCTCTGGCGGTCTTGAACGTCTGGTCTTCCAGCAGTTTGTTGAAGCGCGGTGCACCCGAGCCACCGATTGGTTTGGTGGCAATCGCCGCGTAGTAACCACCCTCACGGGGCACTACGGCCGATACGGCTTCGAAGGTTTCAAAGGCTTTGCGTGCCATGTCGCGGATCCTGGCTAATGGAGAATGGCGCCATTAAACCTTCAACCGGCCAGTTTGTGTACCGGTGCTTGTGCGTGACCCGAGGCCTGACCCGCCGAGACGTCCCTGAAGGTATGGAAATCCAGGCTGTTGACCACCAACTCCTGCACCAGCTCGGCAAAGATCTCCATGGCCGGGCTGTTGAAATAGGCGGTCATGGCTTGTTGATTGATCCAGAAACCGGACACTAGCCACAACTCGGAATCGCACTGCGAATGCTGCAAGGCAAAGCTCAAGCAGCCAGGCGCGTTACGCGACGGCTCGATCAAGGCACTCAGGCGCGCACCGAGTTCTGCCGAACGCCCGGCGCGGGCGCGGACAAAGGCCATATGACTGACGGGGATCTGCGTAGACATGTTCAACCCTCCCAGGTAGTCGACCGCAGCCGTGGGACGGGCTGCGACAGGATCCAAGGTTAAGCGCCCGGACGCAGCCGCGTTAGTCGATTCCTGCCGGCTTGTTGCACAATCCTGCGCGGCTGTACCCGGCACCTGTAACAACCTGTAAAACCTGTCACCGGGCTGTCATACGACTTTCAAGCAAGTTTTCCGGGCACTGAACGGTCTTGGCAGTGCGCCCTCTCCAGCCCGTGCAGAATCAGGCAAGCTTTTCGCAGGATATGTCTACCGCTGTGCCTTGCACAAACTTAAGCTCTGCTCATTTCCAACGCCGCAAAGAGGATGCCTGCATGTCGTCACTCGATCATTCTCAGGCCCCGCTGGACGCCGACATGGAGAAGCAGCGCACGGAACTGGCCGCCATCATCCGCCGTAACACGCAGGACGATGGCACTTATGCCACTGCCGTCGGCTCGCTGTTCATGTCGCGCCACAGCCAGTCCCATGAGTTTGCCCCGGTGCTGGCGCAACCGGCGCTGTGCATCATGGCCCAGGGGCGCAAGGAAGTGCGGCTGGCCGACGAGTTCTTCAACTACGACCCGCTGAATTACCTGGTGGTGTCAGTGTCGATGCCCTTGAGCGGACGGGTCGTGAATGTTTCCCCCGAAGAACCCATCCTCGCCGTGCGGCTGGACATCGATCCCGCGCAAATCACCGCACTGATTGCCGACGCCGGCCCGATCGGGGTGCCCGCCCGGCCCACTGGCCGCGGCCTGTATGTCGAGCGGCTCGACACCGCGATGCTCGACGCCGTACTGCGCCTGGCTCGCCTGCTGGACACTCCGAAAGACATCGCCATGCTCGCGCCGCTGATTCGGCGGGAGATTCTCTACCGACTGTTGCGCAGCCAGCAGGGCCATCGGCTGTATGAAATTGCCATCACCAACAGCCAGAGCCATCGCATCAGCCAGGCCATCAAATGGCTCAACGGCAATTATGAGCAGCCGCTGCGCATCGATGATCTGGCCAAGGAAGTGAACCTGAGCGTGTCGACGCTGCATCATCGGTTCAAGGCAATGACGGCGATGAGTCCGTTGCAGTATCAGAAGCAGTTGCGCTTGCAGGAGGCGCGGCGGTTGATGCTGGCCGAAGGGCTGGAAGCGTCGGCGGCGGGGTATCGGGTGGGGTATGAAAGCCCGTCGCAATTCAGCCGGGAGTACAGCCGGTTGTTCGGCGCGCCGCCGCTTCGGGATTTGGCGCGGTTGCGCTTGAGTGTTTAGATGAGATTTGCGTTGGATTTACCAGCCTCATCGTCGGAACGCCGCCCGGAGCAAGCTCGCTCCCACATGGGATCTCCTGTGAACACAAAATTTGTGAACACCTCCGATCAACTGTGGGAGCGAGCTTGCTCCGGGCGGCGTTCCGACGATGAGGCCAGTACAGTCAACCCACCTCTAGAATCAGGCGCTGAGCACCCGACAAGCCTCTGCCGGCAAGGTCACCGACACCGGATTGCCAATGCTCAACCCAAACCCCTGACACGGCGTGCTCAACGCGGTAAACGACACCCCGGAACACTCCACGGTGGTTTCAATCGTCGCGCCGATATCGCGCACGAACGTCACCTTGCCCAGCAAGCGATTGCCCGCCGTAGCCTGCGGCTGCGACAGTTGCAGGTCTTCAGGGCGAATCAGCATCCTGACCTTCTCCCCCACCACTATGCTGCTGCAAATCGGCACTTCCAGGGCATCACCACCCGGCAAACCAATTTTGCCGTTGCCCAGCGCGGTGGCCGGGAAGATGTTGCCCGAGCCGATGAAGTCCGCGACGAATTCGTTGGCCGGATGGCGGTAGATCTCGATCGGCGTCCCCACCTGCTGCACCCGATGCTCACCCAGCACCACGACTATATCGGCCATGGTCATGGCTTCACGCTGGTCGTGGGTCACCATGATGGTGGTGATGTTCAGGCGCTGTTGCAGTTGTCGGATTTCCACCTGCATGGATTCGCGCAGCTTGGCATCCAGCGCCGACAACGGCTCATCCAGCAGAAGGATTTTCGGGTGATTGGCAATGGCTCGGGCAATCGCCACGCGCTGGCGTTGACCGCCGGAGAGCTTCGACACCGGACGGTCGATCATTTCCTGCAATTGAATCAGTTGCAACAGCTCCACCACCCGCGCCTGCTGATCAGCCTTGCTCACCCCGCGCAGTTTCAGCGGATAGGCGATGTTTTCCCCCACGGTCATGTGCGGAAACAGCGCCAGGGATTGAAACACCATGCCGAAATTGCGCTGGTGCGCCGGAGTGTGGCCGATGTCTTCACCGTCCAGGCGAATCTCGCCGCCGCTCAGGGTTTCAAGCCCGGCGATCATCCGCAGCAAGGTGGTTTTGCCGCAGCCCGACGGGCCGAGGAAACACACCAGTTTGCCCTCGGGCAAATGCAGGTTCACATCCTTTACCGCGCAGGCCGAGCCATAATGTTTCTCGACGTTTTCCAGAATCAGACCAGACATATGAATCACCTCAAGAATCAGAACGAAACGCCACCTTCACCGACCAGCTTCTCCAACGCCCAGATCAGGACGAAGTCGATCAGCACGATCAGCACGGCAAACGAGAAAACGGTAGGGTCGAGCGAAGACACGGTGCGGCTGTACATCCAGATCGGCACGGTCATGACGTCGATGGTGTAGAGGAAATAGGTCACGGTGAATTCGTTGAACGAGACGATGAACGCCAGCAGCATCCCCGCCAGGATCCCCGACTTCATCAACGGCACCACCACATCGACGATCGCCCTCAGCGGTGAGGCGCCGAGCATTTGCGCGGCCTCTTCAACTTCGCTGCCGATGGATAACATCGCGGCAGTGCAGTTCTTCACCACGAACGGCAACGCCAGAATCACGTGGGCAATCACCAGGCGCGAAGTGGTCATCTGGAACGGCAGGCTGTCGAACACCAGCAACAACGCCAGCCCCAACACCACCATCGGGAACACCAATGGCAGCGACATCAGTTGCAGCGCCACGGCCTTGCCGCGGAACTCGCAACGGGTCAGCGCGTAAGCCGCCGGTACCGCGACGATCGTGGCGAACACCATGGTCAGGCATGCCACCATCAGACTGGTGGTCATGGCCTTGCCAAGGCTCAGCACATCGCTGGAATCGGGCGAGACGAAGGTGTTCCAGGCGGCCTTGTACCATTGCAGGCTGTAGCTGCTCGGCGGGAAGTCGAGGTTCGATGCACCACTGAACGACATCACGATCATGGTCAGGATCGGCAACACCGCCAGCAGCAGGATGAAACCCGAGAGGATGCCGGCAAACTTGCCGGTCTCGCCGGGCAGCAGCCCATAACGCTTCTTGATCAGGGTGCTCATTGGGAAGCCTCCAGCATGCGCCGACGACGGCCGGTGATGTATTCGGACAAGGTCATGATCGCCAGAGTGGTGACAATCAGCACCACACCGGCAGCGGATGCGGCGGGCCAGTTCATCAGCGGCGCGATCTGGTCATGCACCATCACCGCCAGCATCGGCACGCGGCGGCCACCGAGCAGCAACGGCACCACGAAACTGCTGGCGTTGTAGGCGAAGACCAGGGTCGCGCCGGTAATGATCCCCGGCATGCTCATCGGCAGCACCACCTGGCGGAACACCTGCAAGCGACTCGCACCCAGGGTGGCGGCGGCTTCTTCGTAAGTGCGGGCGACACCGCGCATGGCGCTGGCAATCGGCAGCACTGCCAGCGGGAAGGCAGTCTGCACCAGGCCCATCAGGACGCCGTTCTGGTTGTACAGCAGCATGATCGGGCGCTTGATCAGGCCCAGGCCCATCAGCGCCTGATTGAGCATGCCGCCAGGACCCAGGATCACCAGCCAGCCGTAGCTTTGCAGCAGCAGGTTGACCAGCAACGGCAACAACACCGCAGCGAGGAAGATCCGTCGCACAAAGGGCGAGGTCAGCCGCGACATGGTGTAGGCCACCGGGATCGCCAGTACGACCGCGATCACCGCGCTGATCAAGGCCAGGCGCAGGGTCAGCAGCAAGGATTTGAGGTAATAGGGTTCCAGCAGCTGGGCGTAACTGGCCAGGCTAAACCCGGTCCATTCCGCGCCCTTGGTGCCTACGCTCATGCGCAACACCAGCAGGCTGGCTGCAATCAGCACGCCCAGAAACAGCATCGACGGCGAGAGGAAAAACCAGGCGCGGGTCGTCGGCGAAACACCCCGGGTGGCGCGCTCGGGGGCCACGCTTACCGGGTGAGTCAGAGGTTGGTGTTCCATAGCAGTGGTCTCGTCAATGGAAAGCAGCTGGCAAACACAAGCCTTGAAACCACATCAGCCCACTGTGGGAGCGAGCTTGCTCGCGATTGCAGACTGACATTCACCATCGATGTCGACTGACAGATCGCTATCGCGAGCAAGCTCGCTCCCACAGGGGATCTTCAGTGGCTGAAGATCCTGTGTTCGCCACTCGATCAGGAAGAAAAGATTTCCGTGTAGCGACGAATCCATTGGTCATGCACGGAGGCCAGGAAGGCGTTGTCGTGCATGATCGCCTTCTCGGCAATCTGCTCCGGCGTGAGGATGTACGGGCTCTTGCGTGCCTCGGCGGAGATGATCGCCTTGGCGTTGACCGGGCCGTTGTAGATGTCTTCGGCCATCTTGCCCTGCACCAGCGGGTCCAGGGAGTGGTTGATGAAGGCGTAGACCAGGTCGGTATCGCCTGGACGATTCTTCGGCATCACCGACAGCATCAGGTCGGTGTAGAAGCCTTCCTTCATGCCGAAGGTGGCGCCCAGACCGTAGGCCGGATCGCGGATCTGTTTCGGGAAGAATGCCGGTGCGTACAAGCCGCCCATGTCCAGCGAGCCGGTGCGGAACAGCTCGGCGATCTGGTTCGGGTTTTCCCCCAGGGTCACCACGCGATCCTTGAGTTCGGCGAGTTTCTTGAAGCCAGGTTCGATGTTGTGCTCGTCACCACCGGCCAGTTTGGCGGCGATGATGATCAAGTCCATGGCCTCGGTCCAGTTCGGCGGCGGCAGGAAGATGTTCGGTGCCAGGTCGGCGTCCCACATCGCGGCGTAGCTGTCCGGCGCTTCTTTTACGGTGCGGGTGCTGTAGACCAGACTGTTGCACCACAGCAGGTAACCAATGCCGTGGCCACTGGCGCCGGTGCGGTATTTCTCCGGCACGTCGACCAGGTTGGGAATGCGGTTGAGGTCGGGTTTTTCCAGCAGCCCGGCGGCGGCCAGACCTTCGGCGCCGACGCCAGCCAGGGTGATGACATCGTACTGCGGACGATCACCGGCGGCCTTGAGTTTGGCGACCATTTCCGAGGTGCTGCCGGTGCGGTCGGCGATGACCTTGCAACCGTACTTGTCCTCGAAGGTGGCTGCGATGTTGCGCAGTGCGGCCAGGCCGGTGTCATCGGACCAGGTCAGCAGGCGCAGGGTCTTGCCCTGGAAGCGCGTGTCGCTGGCATTGGCCCGGACGAAGGGCAGACTCATGGCCGCTGCGGCTACGGACGCCACGCCCACGGTTTTGATGAATTGACGTCTGTTCAGATCATGATCGCCCATGAAGGACTCCCTTTGTTTTTGTAAGTATGAGGTGGGTCGCAACCCTTGCATCCGCGCGGTCGAATCTGCTTGAAGCCCCGGTTTCAAAGGGCAAGAGCGGCGTCGACAGCTTCATCCTGAGGTCGTGCAAAACACCTGACTATCGATAAAAACTCATTGAAGCCATGACGACAGTGCATGCCTCATCAAGAGGCATGCATTGACCGTTTTCGAGCCGTCAGAGCGCTCGAATCACGTGTTTTATTTCTTGAAAAGCCTGTAAGCCCCACGGTCCCAGCTCGCGGCCGATGCTGCTCTGTTTGTAGCCACCCCAGGCGGTCTGCGGGAAGATCACTTGCGGCGCGTTGATCCACACCAGCCCCGCCTGCAAGGCATTGGCGACCCGATCCGCAGCCTCGGTGTCGCGAGTGACCACGCTGGCCACCAGGCCGAACTGGCTGTCATTGGCCAAGGCAGTCGCCTCGGCTTCGGAGGTGAAACTGCGCACGCAGATCACCGGACCGAAGATTTCTTCACACCACAGCGCACTGTTGAGGGGCACTTCGGTGAAAATCGTCGGCTGCAAAAAATAGCCGCGCGGCAGGTCTGCCGGGCGATTGCCGCCGCAAACCAGGCTGGCGCCGGCACTCAAACCGCGATCGATGTGACCGAGCACACGCTGGTATTGCGCCTGATTGACCAGTGCGCCCATTTCCACGTTCGGGTCGAACGGATCAGCGACGCGAATCGCTTCGGCGCGAGTTTTCAGTTTCGATAGAAACTCATCGGCCACCTCATCGGCGACCAGCACGCGGCTGGTGGCCGAACACATCTGCCCGGCGTTGAAGAAGCCGCCGCCACAGGCCACTTCAACGGCCAGTTCGAGATCGGCATCGGCGAGCACCAGCAACGAGGATTTACCGCCCAGTTCCAGGCTGACGCCCTTCACCGTTTCCGCTGCCCGTTGCATCACTTGCACGCCGACCGCATTACTGCCGGTGAAGGAGATCTTGGCGATTCGCGGATCAGCCGACAGCGGCGCACCGACCGCCAGGCCAGTGCCGCAGACCAGGTTGAACACACCCTTGGGCAGACCCGCCTCGGCGATGATAGCGGCCAGTTCCAGCTCCGGCAGCGGAGTGACTTCCGAGGGTTTGAGCACCACGCAGCAACCGGCGGCCAACGCCGGGGCGAGTTTCCAGGCGGTAGTGACCATCGGGAAATTCCACGGCACGATCAGGCCGACCACACCGCAAGGCTCACGGCGCAGGCGGGCGCTGAAGTCGTCGGTGGGCAGCTCCACGGCACTGTCTTGCCTGGCGTCGAGTCCTTCGGCCAGACCGGCGTAATACTCGAACGTGGCGACCACGTCATCGACATCGATGGCCGCTTCGAACAGCGGTTTGCCGTTGTTGCTCGACTGCAAATGCATCAACTGCTCGCGACCGGCCTGCACGCCCGCGGCGATTTTGCGCAGGATCGCACCACGCTCGGCACCGGTGGTGGTCGACCAGCCCTTGAAGGCTTCGGTCGCCGCGCTGACGGCTTGATCGACAGCGCGTTCATCACCGCCGTTGACGGTGGTCAACAAGGCTTCGGTCGCGGGGTTGATCACCCGCAGATGTTCGTTGCCGGCGGACCATTGGCCATTGATGTACAGGCCATCGAGCGTCGTAGGAAAACTCATTTCGACACCGCCTGCATCCACTGGGTCTGGTCGATTTCGATCAGCGTCGGGCCTTGGCGATCGGTGGCGGCGCGCAGCGCACTGCGCAGTTGCTCGACACCGTTGACGGCTTCGGCCGCACAACCCAGCGCCTTGGCCACGCCGATGAAGTCCGGGGTATAGATGTCCACGCCGACCGGCTCGATGGCGCGGTTGACCATGTATTTCTTGATCTCTTCGTAGCCCTGGTTATTCCACAGCAGGACGATCACCGGGGTGCGCGCTTCAACGGCGCTGGCCAGTTCCGGCAGGGTGAATTGCAGGCCGCCGTCACCGATCAGGCACACCACTGGAGGTCGGGCGCCGTTTTCAATGCTGCCACCGAGCCAGGCGCCAATCGCTGCCGGCAACGCATAGCCTAGGGTGCCGTAGCCAGTGGACGAGTTGAACCAGCGACGCGGGCGTTCCGGGTTGAACGTCAGGTTGCCGGTGTAGACCGGCTGGGTCGAATCGCCGACGAAAACGGCGTCCGGCAATTCGTGCAAGACGGTTTCCAGGAAGCGCGTTTGAGCCAGGGTCGGCGCGTCCCAGGTGGCGGCGAGCTCTTCGCGCAAGCGTGCAGCACGAACCTGGCCCCAATCGTTGCGGCGTTCGGCCAGCGACTTGTGGGACAGTGCGACCAGCAAGGCTTGGGCCGCATTGCGCGAGTCCGATACCAGCGCCACGTGCGGTGGATAGTTGCGTACGGTCTGGTCCGGGTCGATGTCCACGCGCAGCAATTTGCCAGGAATCTCGAAACCACCGGCGAAGGTCACGTCGTAGTCGGTCTCGGCCAGTTCGGTGCCAATCGCCAATACCACGTCGGCCTCGGCGACCAACGCGCGAGTGGCAACCAGACTCTGGGTCGAACCGATCAGCAACGGATGCCTGGATTCGAGCATGCCTTTGGCATTGATGGTCAGGGCCACCGGCGCATCCAGCAGTTCGGCCAGTTCAGTCAGTTCGGCAGCCGCATCGATGGCGCCGCCACCGGCGAGAATCAGTGGACGCTTGGCGCGGGCGAGCAACTCGGTCATGCGGTTGATCGCGCTCGGCGAAGCACCGGCGCGGTCGATGTTCACCGGCAGGCTGGCGAGCAGGTCATCGGCCTCTTCGACCAGCACGTCCAATGGGATTTCGATGTGCACCGGACGCGGACGACCGGCCTGGAACAGGGCAAAGGCACGGGCCAACACGCCCGGCAGTTCCGACGCCGACATCAAGGTGTGGGAGAACGCTGCCACACCGCCGACCAAGGCACTCTGGTTCGGCAGCTCATGCAGCTTGCCGCGTCCGCCGCCCAACTGGTTGCGGGTCTGTACGCTGGAGATCACCAGCATCGGGATCGAATCGGCGAAGGCCTGGCCCATGGCGGTGGTGATGTTGGTCATGCCAGGGCCGGTGATGATAAAGCACACGCCCGGTTTGCCGCTGGTGCGCGCATAGCCGTCGGCCATGAAGCCGGCGCCCTGTTCGTGACGCGGAGTGACGTGGTTGATGCTCGACCGGGCCAGCCCGCGGTACAGCTCCACGGTATGAACCCCGGGAATGCCGAACACCTGCTCCACACCGTAATCTTCGAGTAACTTGACCAATACTTCGCCGCACGTCGCCATGTCATTGCCCTTCTTGTTCGTTTGAGACGCCGGGCCTGCGCAGTGTTTATGATGAGTCGACAGGTCCCAGGGATGGCCTCATTGGAACGGGCGACACGTAGCCGCAACAATGGATAAAAAGTCATACTAGCCATGTCCTCACGTCATACCTTGGATCCCAATGAAACGATTGCCTCCCCTGTCGGCGCTCCACACTTTTCTGATCACCGCGCAGTGCTGCAACTTCACCCGGGCCGCCGAGCAGCTGTACATCACCCAAGGCGCGGTGAGTCGGCAGATCGCCGGACTGGAAGATCATCTGGGTTATGAACTGTTCATTCGCCAGGCCCGCGGCCTGGACCTGACCGCACAAGGACGGGAGTGGCTGCCCCGGGTCCAGCAGATTTTCGGCTTGATCGACGAGGCGGTGGAGCAGATCGGCGAGAAGCGCGAAACCCTGCAACTCAAAGCGCCGACCTGTGTCATGCGCTGGTTGTTGCCGCGGCTGTTGCAGTGGCAACGGGAACGTCCGGATGTTCCGGTAGAGCTGACCACCACGGTCAAGCATGGGGTGGATTTTCATCGCGAACAGTTCGATGCGGCGGTGATGTATGGCGCGCCACCGGACAGTGCGCGGGCCTCTTATCACCTGTTCGACGAACAACTGACGCCGGTCTGTTCCCGTCCAATGCTCGAAGGGCCGATGGCCTTGCAATCACCTGCCGATCTGCAACAACACCTGCTGCTGCACCCGACGCGAGATGAGCGAGATTGGAACGCCTGGTTGAAAGCGGCGGATATTCAGCTGAGCAATGTCGGCAAGGGCCAGCATTTCGAAACGCTGGACCTGGCGATGTCTATGGCGTCTCAGGGAACGGGCGTGGCGATTGGAGATTGGTCGTTGATTGGCGACGACCTGAGTGCCGGAAGGCTGGTCATGCCGTTTGATTTGAAGGTAAAAACCGGGTTGGCGTACTACCTGGTGTTTCCCGACAAACCCGGACCTTCGCCGAAACTGCGCGAGTTGATGGGGTGGCTGGTGGAGCAGGCCCAGTCGCGCTGAATCGGGTTACCACTTCATCTCGCCCTTGGCGACTTTGGCGCTCAGCTCCAGGGAGCTTTCTTCACCGAGGCTCGGGTAACGTTTTTTCATCGCGGCGATCAGCGCGGCGGAGTCTTTGGCGTTGGCGGTTTGTTCGTCGAAAACCTTGATGTAGTTGGCGGTAAACTGCACAGCGGCCAGGGAGCGTGCGCTTTCACCGAGGTAATGACCCGGCACGACGGTATCCGGTTTCAAGGATTCGATGGTGTGCAGCGTCGTCAGCCAATCGGCATGGGACTGCGGGGTTTGGGTGTCAGCCATCCACACGTGAATGTTTTCTGCCACCACCACACCGCCGACCACCGCCTTGATCGACGGGATCCATACAAAAGTACGATCCGGCTGCTGGCCGTCCAGGCCGATCACCTGCAATTTCTGCCCTTCAAGTATCAGGCCGTCGCTCTTTAGCACGTTCGGCACGATGGTTTTGGCCGGCATGTCAGCGCCCATTTTCGGCCCCCAGAACGCCAGTTTGCCGTCGACGGTTTTCTTGATGTGATCCACGGTCGGCTGCGAGGCGAGCACCTTGGCATTGGGGAATGCAGCGATCAGGGTGTCGAGGCCGAAGTAGTAATCCGGGTCACCGTGACTGATATAGATGGTGGTCAGTCGTTTGCCGCTGGCGCGGATTTTCTCCACCACCTGTTCGGCCTGGGATTTGCCGAATTGCGCGTCCACCAGGATCGCGTCCTTCTCGCCGCTGACCAGCACCGAAGTCACCGGGAAGATTGCTTTGTCGCCGGGGTTGTAGACATCCAGGGTCAAGGTCGATGCCGCCGCGTGGGCCGCGAAACCGAGAGTGACCGCGGCCAGCAAAATGTGCTTGAGAGTTGTGAAGCCGATCATCTGTTGCTCCGTTGTCGATGGCCAGGGTTGGCCGATGGCTCTGTAGGAGCTGTCGAGTGAAACGAGGCTGCGATCTTTTGATCTTGCTTTTGAAAACGCAGATCAAAAGATCGCAGCCTCGTTTCACTCGTCAGCTCCTACCTCGGACAGAGCATAGTTGCCAGACTCGATACAAAAAATGCGATGCTGGGACATAGTTTGTTTCTGAAATCGGGCAAATCATGGATCGTCTACAAGCAATGCAGGTGTTCGTCACGGTGGTCGACCTCGGTAGCCAGTCGGCCGCCGCCGATCACCTGGATCTGTCGCGCCCGGTGGTTTCCCGGTACCTGGCGGAGCTGGAGGGTTGGGTCGGCGCGCGCTTGATGCACCGCACCACCCGCAAGTTGAGCCTGACCGCCGCCGGCAGCGAACTCCTGCCCCGCTGTCGGCAGATGCTCGAGCTGTCCGCGGACATGCAGGCCGCCGTCAGCGAACCGGACGATGCGCCGCGCGGCCTGCTGCGCCTCAGCGTCAGCACCTCGTTCGGCCAGGCGCAACTGGCGGACGCCATGGCCGAGTACGTCAAGCGCTACCCCGGCGTCAGCGTCGATTTGCAAATGCTCGATCGCACGGTGAACCTGGTGGATGAGCGCATCGACCTGGCGATTCGCACCAGCAATGACCTGGACCCGAACCTGATAGCCCGGCGGCTGACGGTCTGCCGCTCGGTGATCTGCGCCTCCCCTGCTTACCTGCGTGAGCACCCGACACCGCAACGGGTCGAGGACCTGAGCCAGCACAATTGCCTGACCCACACTTACTTCGGCAAAAGCCTGTGGCATTTCGAGCAGGACGGCGAGCAGGTATCAGTACCGGTGCAGGGCAACATCAGCGCCAACGAAGCCAGCACGCTACTGCGCGCCACCCTGGCCGGTGCCGGCGTGGCGATGTTGCCCAGTTACCAGGCCGGTGTGCATATCCACAGCGGCGAACTGATTCGCCTGCTGCCCGAGGCCGAGCCGCGGCAGATGAACATGTACGCGGTGTATGCCTCACGCAAGCACATGCCGGCGACGTTGCGCAGCATGCTGGATTTTCTGGTGCTCCGGTTTCCGGAAGAACCGGCGTGGGATATCTGCCTGTAAACACGTCCCCCCTGTAGGAGCTGGCTTGCCAGCGAAAGCGGAGGGTCAGTCAGCATCAATGTTGGAAGTGACGACGCCTTCGCTGGCAAGCCAGCTCCTACAGGAGGCGTCAGCGTTTACAGAGAGCATCAACGGGGGACATCAGCGTTACAGCGGGAATCATCGTTCTGAATACCGGGTTACATACGCAGACCGCTTCACTGGCATCTCACGGGCACTGACCTATGCTCAATGTAATACCCAAGGGTATTCGTTCAGAGGTCAGCGCCATGAACATCAAAACAAGAAGGTACCTCGCGATTTTCATCACCTGCGCAGCCACGCTTGCGCTGTATGGCACGGCGGCCTGGCGCGTCGAGCAGTTGCGCCAACTGCCCCGTGAAGCCGCGAGCTGTAACTTCGAGCGCTGCATGCCCCATAACGCGACCCTCAACGCCCTCCGTTGACAAAGGGGATCAGGTCTCGTTGCCCTGATCGGCCTTCAAGCGGTCGCGAAAAGCCTTGGGCGAGATCCCCACCCGGCGTCGGAACAGGCGCGTGAAGTTGGTCGGATCGGAGAACCCCAACACGTCGGACATTTCATAAATGGTCATGCTGGTATAGGTCAGCAAGCGCTTGGCCTCCAGCAACTGACGTTCATGCATGATCTGCAATGCGGGTTGCCCCGCCAGTTCACGGCATGTGCCGTTGAGGTGGGACACGGAGATCCCCAGCCGATGCGCCAGGTCTTCGACCTTGACGTGCTGGCGGTAGGTTTCTTCCACCAACTGGATAAAACCGTTGAGGTATTCCCGGGCTCGCTGCGGACGCTGGCTGGCGGAGCGGCGCTGAAGCACCTGACGGCTGACCCACACCATGATCACACTGACCAGCGAATGCATGAGCATCTCGCGCGCCGGTTGATGGCCGGTGTACTCGTTTTGCAGCGCGACAAACAGGCTGTTGAGGTACTCGCCGTCCTTGCTCGCGGGATAACTGTCAGCCTGGGCCAGGGCGTTCACCGCGTTGCCCAGTTGCGCCTGCAGATGGGCGACCAGCGGCGCGGCGAGGGTCACGACAAACCCTTCGACATCTTTGGAGAAGCGAAAGCCGTGCACCGACAGCGGTGGCAGGATCTGGATCGCCGGTTCAGTCAGTTGCGTACGTTTGCCTTCGATTTCAAGCTCTGCCTGACCTTTGAATACGAAGAGCAACTGGCATAAATCGGCGTGACGGTGGGGTTTTATTTCCCATTGGTGTTCGCGGCTGCGTTTGGAAATGGTTTCACAGTGCAGCAAGTCCGGGGTCGGCCAGTCCAGGCTTTCACCATAGAGCTTGAACACTGGAATCGAAGGCAGGTCAGGCTTGTTCATCACTTCAATCCAGGCCTCAGGGGTGGCGGGCGATAATCGCACCGATTGGCAGAATGTACAGGTTTCGGCTCAGTTTTCACCTTCAATGGACAGACCCGCAAGTGAAAAATGCAAGCATCCGGTCCATAAAAATTATCCGCGCATCGCCGAGTCGGCACTCGAGTCTTTTGTCGACTCCGAGCCGGGTCGAAAAAACCCTTGCAGAAAATGACGACGGACTTCCGTACGAGGCTATCGAATAGCCTGCTACCGACTTACACTGGCGAGCACTTACCCGCTCGCCTTGCTCCTGGCGGGTGTCAATCACTGCCCGCAGGTTATACCGTGACCAACCTCAACCAGCCTGATACGCCCAAGCCGGCCATTCGCAGCGTGTTGATCGCCCTGATGCTGGCAATATTTCTCGGCGCACTGGACCAGACCATCGTCGCCGTTTCGATGCCGGCCATCTCCGCGCAATTCAAGGACGTCAGCCTGTTGGCCTGGGTCATTTCCGGCTACATGGTGGCAATGACAGTTGCAGTGCCGATCTACGGCAAATTGGGCGATCTGTACGGCCGCCGCAAGTTGATGTTGTTCGGCATGGGCTTGTTCACGCTGGCTTCGTTGTTCTGCGGCCTGGCACAGAGCATGGAGCAACTGGTGCTGGCGCGGATTCTCCAGGGTATCGGTGCGGGCGGGATGATTTCGGTCAGCCAGGCGATCATCGGCGATATCGTTCCACCTCGGGAACGCGGTCGCTATCAGGGCTACTTCAGCAGTATGTACGCGGTGGCCAGCGTCGCCGGACCGGTGCTCGGTGGCTACATGACTGAATACCTATCCTGGCGCTGGGTGTTTCTGATCAATTTGCCGCTGGGCCTGGGCGCATGGCTGGTGGCCAATCACACACTGGTAGGGCTGCCGGTGCCGCAGCGCAAACCGATCATCGATTACTTCGGCACGTTATTGATGATCATCGGTTTTACCACATTGTTGCTGGGCATCACCGAGGTCGGCCAGGGCCATTCCTGGCGCAGTGCCGAAGTAGTGGGCCTGCTCGCCTGCTCGGTCGTGGTCCTGGGGTTGTTTGTCTGGCATGAGCGTCGTGCGCGGGAGCCGTTGCTGCCGATGCATCTGTTCGCCAACCGCAGTGCGGTCCTGTGCTGGTGCACGATTTTCTTCACCAGTTTCCAGGCGATCTCACTGATTGTGCTGATGCCACTGCGCTTCCAGAGCGTCACTGGCGCCGGGGCCGACAGTGCCGCGCTGCACCTGCTGCCATTGGCCATAGGCTTGCCGATCGGGGCGTATTTCGCCGGGCGCCGAACCTCGGTGACCGGACGATACAAACCGATGATCCTGACCGGCGCCGTGCTCATGCCGGTTTCGATTCTTGGCATGGCGTTCAGTCCGCCCCAGGCCTTTTTGCTGAGCAGCCTGTTCATGTTACTCAGCGGTATCGCTTCCGGCATGCAGTTCCCGACTTCGTTGGTGGGGACGCAAAACGCGGTGGATCAGCGCGACATCGGTGTGGCCACCAGCACCACCAACCTGTTCCGCTCGTTGGGTGGCGCCGTGGGCGTGGCATTGATGTCGGCGCTGTTACTGGCGCTGTTGCAGGATTCGGGTTTCGCCCACCTGGCCGGCTCGTCAATAGTTGCCGAGGGCAGCTCGGGGAATGTCTTGCTGGACGGCTTGAACGCTGCGCCGGGAGATGCGCAGAATGCCTTGCGAGCGGAATTGTTGCTGACCTTTCGGCATTTGCTGATGGTCAGTGCGGCGGTGTCGCTGCTGGGGCTGGCAGCGGCGATTGCCATGCCGAACAGGGTGTTGCGGGGGCGGGAGGACAAGGTTCGGTAGATAAACCGAGTCGCCTGCATTCGCGAGCAAGCCCGCTCCCACAGTGGATTTTGGGTGTACACAAAATTTGTGTACACATCGATCAAATGTGGGAGCGGGCTTGCTCGCGAATGCGGTCTGTCAGTCACCGCCATTCAAGGGCTGTAATACCCCACAGCCACCAGAAAATGCCCGACCTTTTTCAGGTAGGCATGCTTGTCCTCGACTTTGCCGGTCACCGGATTTTTCCAGCGATATTCATATTCGCCATAATCCTGCTTGGCCATCAGCGCCAGAATCGGCTCGCCCACCGCCTTGCCCTCCGGGTCCTTGATCTGGCCGAAATCGGTGTTGATCAACCGCAAACTGGTGCCATGGGCAACGTAACGCTGGTTGTTCAGGTCAACGACGAACACATACAAGTCATCCTCCAAGTAACCGCCCTTGAGGGAGTTGACCGCCTCCAGCGTACCCTTCTCGTCCTTGGCCAGATCGGTCGCCGCTTTGTTCAGCAAGGCCATCGCCTGCTCCGCCGACGCCCGTGGCAGGTAATACCCCACCGCCAGGATCCTCTGACCCACGCGCTGATAGAACACATGCTTGCGTTCGATCTTGCCGTCGGACCGGTTCTGCCAACGGTACTCCGCTTGCTGAATACCGTTACCCTCGGGTACTTTCAAGGCATCCTTGAAGGCTTTCTGCAAATCCGGCCCGAGCACATCGGACACGTCACGACCAATCAACGCCGAAGACGGCCCGCCGCTGGCGAGCATCACGCCCTTGGTGTCGACCACGAAAACATAACGATCCTTGTCGACGAACTCGCCCTGGCGGCTGAACGCAGCGAAGGCCTTGTCGCCATTGTCGTGGTAGTAGGCCAGGGCCTTTTCCAGCAAGGCAATGGCAGCCCGGCTGTCATCCTTTTCCGTTCCGGCGGCTTGAGCCTGGCCCAGACACAGCAAAACCATCGCGCCCAGCAAGGCCAACTTATGCAAAACCCCCATTGCGCATTCCTCGTTCTTGTCGGTGTTTCAAGAGCGTAGACGGCTTGGGGATATGTACGAATATTCCGGGGAACCCAGCTCACTATGGTGAGCATGGGTCTTGTGAAGTGCCTTGTGGCGAGGAGGCTCCCTCGCCACAGCCAGACTATTACGGCCGGGCGCGCAGCTGCTGCGCCAGATTCTGAATCTGCGCCTGCAGGGTGTTGATGTTGCGCGTGACCTGGCCACGGAAGGCGTCGAATTCGGCGGTGGTGGCGCCTTGTGCCGCACTCGGACGATTGTCCTGCTGGCTCTTGAGGACAATCATGTCTTGTTCCAGACGATCGATGGCAGCGCTCGGGTTGCCTTGCTTCTTCAGCGCGGCGATGTCGGCGCCGAGGCTTTTCAGCTGAGCGTCAATCTTGCTGGTGTCGGACGGGGCACTTTTCAGCGCGGCCAATTCACCGTCCAACGCTTTGACCTGCGCCTGCAATTGCGTGTTGGCGCTCTGTTGTTCGGTGTTCTGGGTGGCCAACTGCGCCAGTCGCTTATCCAGCTCGGTGGATTGCGTAGTCATCTGCGCCAGACGCTTGTCCAGTTCAGTGGTTTGCGCAGTCATTTGCGCCAGACGCTTGTCCAGCTCGGAGGTCTGGCCGGCGACACCTTGCTGCTGCTTGCCCTGGTCCTGAAGTTTGCTTTCCAGCTGTTTGATCTGCAGCTTCAGCGCTTCGCTGTCGCTGCTGACATTGGTCTGGCTGGCGACCACCTTGCCGGAAATGTCCTGCAGGCGCCCCGCCGCGTCCTCGCTGATACGGGCGAAGCTTTCCTGGGTCGCCACCAGTTGCTGTTCCATCAGCGAGATTTGCTGAAAGCTCCACCAGGCAAGGCCGGCGAACGCAAAGAACAAGGCGCCGACCAGCGCCCACAACGGGCCGGTGCTCGGACTTTTGACCTTGACCACTGGGGTCGTGCGCGAACGCACCGAGGTGCGAGTGGTGGGCACAAAATCATCGTCGTCGAGGCTGTCGGCACGCAGGCTCGGTACATCGTCGAAGTCGTCGTTGGCATCGTTACGCATGGACATTGAGTCAACCTTTGTGGAACGCGGTGATGGCTTGATGCGGCGAGTATAACCCCCACTGCCGCACCGATTGACCCTGCCGTCCGGACGCGGTTCATTACAGACTTTTTTCAGTGAATGTCCTGGGCCTTCCACCAGCCGCAGAATTCATCCAGGGCCGTCCACAGACTGACCTTCGGATCGTAATCCAGATAATGCCGCGCCCGGCTGATGTCCAGGGTGAAATTTTTGTTCATGACCTGCATGCCCAGGCGCGACAGGGTCGGCTCGGGGCGGCCCGGCCACAGCTTGCACACGCCTTCGTTGAGCGCCGCCACGGTGTAGGCCAGGCCGAAGGAACGGTAGCGGGTGACCTGCGGCACGTCCATCCTGCGCATCACGTAATTGACTACATCCCACAACGGCACCGGCGTACCGTTGCTGATGTTGTAGGCCTTGCCCAAGGCTGAGCCCGTCGCCAGCAAGCTGCTGAGCAACGCTTCATTGAGGTTCTGCACGCTGGTGAAATCCACCTTGTTCAGACCGTTGCCGATTATTGCCAGGCGACCTTTGCGTTGCATGTTCAGCAACCGCGGGAAAATGCTCATGTCGCCGGCACCCGTGACGAAACGCGGGCGCAGGGCCAGGGTTTCGAGGCCGAATTCCTGGGCACCGAAGACCTTTTGCTCAGCCAGGTATTTGGTCGCCGCGTAGGGATGCTTGAAGCGCTTGGGCACCTGTTCTTCGGTCAATCCCAGATGGTCGCGGCCATCGAAATAGATCGATGGCGACGACAAGTGCACCAGTCGCCGAACTCGCTGTTTCAGGCAGGCTTCGACCACGTTTTCGGTGACCTGTACGTTGCCTTGATGAAAGTCCTGGTAGCGCCCCCACAACCCGACAGCGCCAGCGCAATGGACCACCGCTTCGATGCCGGAACACAGGTCACGCGCCAGTTGCGGGTCACTCAGGTCGCCCTGAATGAATTCGGCACCACGGCGCACCAGGTGCTCCACACTTTCGGCCCGGCGACCGTTGACCCGCACGTCCAGGCCCTGTTCCAGGGCGAAACGCGCAAAACGCCCGCCAATGAAACCGCTGGCGCCGGTAACCAGAATCTTCATGAATTGCTCCAACAAATGCAGGTGCAAGCTTCAAGCTACACGCTGCAAGTTAAAAACGGTCCGCAAGCGCTTTACTTGCAGCTTGCAGCTTGACGCTCAAGGCTGCTCCCAGGGCACCAGCCATTGCTTCGATGAGCGCACCAATTGATCGGTGAGCAACCCCAACAGCTGACCGCCATTGCGCCAATGATGCCAGTACAGCGGCACATCGATCGGCCTATCGGGCAAAAGCTCGCGCAAAACGCCTCGTTCCAATTGATCGCGCACCTGCAGCTCAGGCACCAGTCCCCAACCCAGGCCGGCCTCCGTGAGACGGATAAAGCCTTCGGACGATGGACATAAATGGTGTTCGAAACCGCCGTCCACGCCCAGAGAGGCCAGATAGCGATGCTGCAGGAAGTCATCCGGACCGAATACCAGCGCCGGGGTTCGGGCCAACTGATCGGCACGCACACCTTCAGGAAAATGTCGGGCAATGAAGGCCGGGCTGGCCAGCGCGCGGTAGCGCATCGCACCCAGCAACACACTGCGCGCGCCAGCCACCGGGCGCTCGCTGGCGCAGACGCAGGCCGCCACTTCGCCTGCGCGCATGCGTTTGAGGCCGACGGTCTGGTCTTCGACCACCAGGTCCAGCAGCAAATGTTGTTCGGCACAGAAGTCGCCCACCGCCACCGCCCACCAGGTGGCCAGGCTGTCGGCATTCAGGGCGATGCGCAGGCGTTCCGGCAGCCCTTCTTCGTCCAGCGCCGGTACCAACGTTTGCAGATCCCGCTCAAGCAAACGCACCTGCTGCACATGGTTGAGCAACCGTCGGCCGATGTCCGTCGGGGCGGGCGGCGTCACCCGTACCAACACTGGCTGGCCAACCCGCGCCTCCAGCAACTTGATGCGCTGGGAAATAGCCGATTGGGACAAACCCAGCACCTGCGCCGCGCGTTCGAATCCAGCCTGCTCGACCACCGCGGCCAAGGCAGAAAGCAATTTATAGTCGAACATCAGTTTTCCTAATGAGCGATCAGCACTATTGGTTTTTCTTATACAACGATGCACCGGAGAATAGCCAGCAAGCACTCTTGAACAAGGCACACCGACATGGCTGGCGAAACTTCATTAGCAACCCTGCTGCGCAGCATGAGCCCGCAACTCAACGCCGGCGAATACGTGTTCTGCACCCTGCGCGACGGCAAGCTGCCTGCTGGCCTTGAGATCGTCGGCAGTTTCCGCGAACAGGAAGGGCTGACCGTGATTCTCGAACGTTCCCACGCCGAGAGGGCCGGTTTCAGTTTCGACTACCTCGCGGCCTGGATCACCCTGAACGTGCACTCGGCCCTCGAAGCCATCGGCCTGACCGCCGCGTTCGCCACCGCATTGGGCCAGGCCGGGGTCAGCTGCAACGTGGTCGCCGGCTACTACCACGATCACCTGTTCGTCGGCCTGGCCGATGCCGAACGGGCCATGCAGGTGCTGCGGGATCTGGCAGCCAACGCGGAGTAAACCTTATGTGGCAAAGCTATGTGAACGGCCTGTTGGTGGCCGCTGGGCTGATCATGGCGATCGGCACCCAGAACGCCTTTGTGCTGGCCCAGAGCCTGCGGCGCGAACATCACCTGCCGGTGGCGGCGCTCTGCGTGACGTGCGATGCGTTGCTGGTGGCGGCCGGGGTCTTTGGCCTGGCGACGGTGCTGGCGCAGAACCCGACCCTGCTGGCCATTGCCCGTTGGGGTGGCGCGGCGTTTCTGCTGTGGTATGGCAGCCTGGCGCTGCGTCGGGCCTGCTCGAAACAAAGTCTGCAACAAGGCGAAAACCAGACGGTCCGCTCACTTCGGGCAGTCATGCTCAGCGCTCTGGCCGTGACCCTGCTCAACCCGCATGTCTATCTGGATACCGTGCTGCTGATCGGCTCCCTCGGTGCCCAACAAACGGAACCCGGCGCCTATGTCGTGGGTGCGGCAAGTGCGTCGTTGTTGTGGTTTTTCACCTTGGCGCTCGGCGCTGCCTGGCTGGCGCCGTGGTTGGCGCGGCCGAGCACCTGGCGAATTCTTGACCTGATGGTGGCCGTGATGATGTTCACCGTAGCGTTCCAGTTAATCAGCGCCGGTTGATTTATTCCAAAAGGCTCTGGAACCTCTATTCCACACAGTTGTTGCGTGGTTATGCCGCACCCCCGGTGCTATGATCCGAACCCTGCGCCGCAAAGAGTACAAACTCCCCGGCGCTAGTTTGGCCGCCCGTGATCGGCCTTGCGCTCACCGCAACTGACCTGATTAGGAGAATCATCATGGCTTTCGAATTGCCGCCGCTGCCGTACGCACACGATGCCCTGCAGCCGCATATTTCCAAGGAAACGCTGGAATACCACCACGACAAGCACCACAACACCTATGTCGTGAACCTGAACAACCTGGTGCCAGGCACCGAGTTCGAAGGCAAGACCCTGGAAGAAATCGTCAAGACTTCCTCGGGCGGCATCTTCAACAACGCCGCTCAGGTCTGGAACCACACTTTCTACTGGAACTGCCTGGCGCCAAACGCCGGCGGTCAACCAACCGGCGCACTGGCTGACGCGATCAATGCTTCCTTCGGTTCGTTCGACAAGTTCAAGGAAGAATTCAGCAAGACGTCCATCGGCACCTTCGGTTCCGGTTGGGGCTGGCTGGTGAAAAAAGCCGACGGCTCCCTGGGCCTGGCCAGCACCATCGGCGCCGGCAACCCGCTGACCAGCGGCGACACCCCGCTGCTGACCTGCGACGTCTGGGAACACGCCTACTACATCGACTACCGCAACCTGCGTCCGAAGTACGTCGAAGCGTTCTGGAACCTGGTCAACTGGAAGTTCGTGGCTGAGCAGTTCGAAGGCAAAACCTTCACCGCTTAAGATCGATGCCAGTCAGAAAACCCGGCTTTTTTAGCCGGGTTTTTTTATGGCGTATGAAAAGCATACATCCATAAATAATGGGTCGTCTGTCCGGCCGCCTTCGCGAGCAAGCTCGCTCCCACATTTAATCTCTGGCATTCACAAATATGCGTTCACAGAAAATCAACTGTGGGAGCGGGCTTGCTCGCGAAGAACGATAACGCGATACATCTGAACGAGCGCCTGTCTACCCCTGCGGATCGACGTTATCCAGCGCCCGATTTACCGCCAGTTCCGCCAGCATGATGATCTGCGCAATGGCCAGCGCAGTGCTGCGTTGAGGGCCGGTCAGGTAGGTGGCGAAATCACTGGCGATGACGTTGGCTGAAGCTAATGACTCGCAGGCGTGGGCGAGGAGGGATTCAGTGTCCATGTCCGGGACGATCATGAAGAGGGTGTTGGGGCGATAGGGTCTGGCGGTTTCGAAGGGGGGATCGGGAATTAATTTGTCCATTAAAACAATCCTTTTGCAGTGGCGCCACCCATTGCCGTTTCTCACACGGCGAAGTGGTGGCAGCTATGTGCGAGGTGAGAAAACCGGTTATGGACACCCGGCCAGACCGAAGTCTGCCCGCACACAGCCGCCATAACGCATCGACGGCCAGCGGATAAGCTGGCGGCGATTATGCGGTTACTGGCACTGGATGACCATAATTTGCCGGGTTCTCACGCCCGATCGCTGAGTTTTCAGCGACAGTTAGAGGCTATTGAGTCCGCTTCCGACGGACAACCTGAAAACTGTGTGGGAAAAGTCTGGCGTTTTTACATGTGCTTAAACACGTAAAAGCGGAACGCGGAGCGTCCCTGGCGTCGTTCCCGCTCGCAAGCTTGGGAATGATCAATCGGGGGCAGCAGGAATTGATTGGTCGGCTATCAGGCCGCCTTCGCCGGCAAGCCGGTCTCGCTCCCACAAGGGTTCCGGGTACATCCATAAAATCCAGGTCGGCTGTCAGGACGTCTTCGCCGGCAAGCCAGCTCCTACAAGGGGCCGGGTACATCCGTGACATCAGGTCGGCTGGCAGACCGCCAGGATCAAGATCAAAAGATCGCAGCCTTCGGCAGCTCCTACAGGGGGTCAGCGTACATCCGGCAGAGATTGGTCGGCTGGTAGGCCGCCTTCGCTGGCAAGCCAGCTCCTACAATGATCGGCGTACACCAACGCTCTCCACCACTCAACAGGCCGAGCGTTAGCTCGCCTGCAGCTCTTGATCTTGATCCACCCGCCCCTTCGGGAGGCTGAGTGGAGGTGTTCATCCGGGGAGTGGCGCGCAGCGCCGTTCGACGCAGTCGAACACGCTGCATGTAGGTCGTCGCGAAGCAGACCGGAGGGCAGTGTCCCCGGATGGATACCGGAGCGAAGGAACGCCGAGCCTTAGCGAGGGGCCGGACGCCGGGGCGAGACCTTTTGGTTCCTTTTGGGGCGTTTGCCAAAAGGGACTCGCTGTAAGAGCGAAACCATAAGCGGCCGTTACCGCAGCAACGGATATGTACTCAACCACCAAGAACCTGGTCGGCCCAAAGGCCGCCAAGATCAAAATCAAAAAACCCAGCCTTCGCCAATTTCCCACAATGAAACCAGCATTCACCCCCTTGCCCCAACGCCACAGCCGTCTAACATCTACCAGAAGGAAAATAAGTCAAAATCCCCCCTCAAGTTGAAGGACTCAACAACCGACACAGTACGAATAGGGAAATTACGCCCGGCAACAGCATTTCGGCCAACCCACAGGCAAATGCCCCTGTGCTGGATTGTCCCTTTGACTGCCATCACCGGATTGCCAATACTCATGGCAACTTGATGCTACCCGCACGGAACAAGGAATGACTCTTTGAAGCTGGAACTCAAGAACAGCTTGTCGGTGAAGTTGCTCCGGGTCGTACTCCTGTCGGCATTGATCGTCGGCGTGGTCTTGAGCTGCGCGCAGATCGTTTTCGATGCTTATAAAACGCGCCAGGCCGTGGCCGGCGATGCCCAACGCATCCTCGACATGTTCCGCGACCCCTCGACCCAGGCCGTCTACAGCCTGGACAGGGAAATGGGCATGCAGGTCATCGAAGGCCTGTTCCAGGACGACGCCGTGCGCCAGGCCTCCATCGGCCATCCCAACGAGGCCATGCTCGCGCAAAAGTCTCGTGAGTTGCAGCAATCCAACAGTCGCTGGCTGACCGACCTGATCCTGGGCAAGGAACGCACCTTCACCACCCAACTGGTGGGTCGCGGCCCTTACAGCGAATATTACGGCGACCTGAGCATCACCCTCGACACCGCGACTTACGGCCAGGGGTTTATCGTCAGTTCGGTGATCATCTTCATTTCCGGGGTATTGCGCGCCCTGGCCATGGCACTGGTGCTGTACCTGGTCTACCACTGGCTACTGACCAAACCGCTGTCGCGCATCATCGAGCACTTGACCGAAATCAATCCGGATCGTCCCAGCGCACACAAGATTCCACAGCTCAAGGGCCACGAGAAAAACGAACTGGGGATCTGGATCAACACGGCCAATCAGTTGCTCGAGTCCATCGAGCGCAACACCCACCTGCGTCACGAGGCGGAAAACAGCCTGCTGCGCATGGCCCAGTACGATTTCCTCACCGGCCTGCCAAACCGTCAGCAATTACAGCAGCAACTGGACAAAATCCTGACTGACGCCGGCAAATTGCAACGGCGGGTCGCGGTGCTCTGTGTCGGTCTCGATGACTTCAAGGGCATCAACGAACAGTTCAGCTACCAGACCGGCGACCAACTGCTGCTGGCCCTGGCCGATCGCCTGCGGGCCCACAGCGGTCGTCTCGGCGCCCTCGCCCGCCTGGGAGGCGACCAGTTCGCCCTGGTTCAGGCCGATATCGAACAACCCTACGAAGCGGCCGAGCTGGCCCAAAGCATTCTCGATGACCTGGAAGCGGCGTTCGCCCTCGATCATCAGGAGATCCGCCTGCGCGCCACCATCGGCATCACCCTGTTCCCCGAGGACGGCAACAGCACCGAGAAGCTGCTGCAAAAGGCCGAGCAGACCATGACCCTGGCCAAGACCCGCTCGCGCAACCGGTATCAGTTCTATATCGCCAGCGTCGACACCGAGATGCGCCGCCGTCGCGAACTGGAAAAAGACCTGCGCGATGCCCTGGCCCGTAACCAGTTCTACCTCGTCTACCAACCGCAGATCAGCTACCGCGATCACCGGGTGGTGGGCGTCGAGGCGTTGATTCGCTGGCAGCATCCCGAGCACGGGATGGTACCACCCGAATTGTTCATCCCGCTGGCCGAGCAAAACGGCACCATCATCGCCATCGGTGAATGGGTACTGGATCAGTCCTGCAAGCAGTTGCGCGACTGGCATGACCAGGGTTTCGCCGACCTGCGCATGGCGGTCAACCTGTCCACCGTGCAGTTGCACCACGCCGAACTGCCACGGGTGGTCAACAACCTGCTGCAGATGTATCGCCTGCCACCGCGCAGCCTGGAACTGGAAGTCACCGAAACCGGCCTGATGGAAGACATCAGCACCGCCGCCCAGCACCTGCTGAGCCTGCGCCGCTCCGGTGCACTGATCGCGATCGACGACTTCGGCACCGGTTATTCGTCATTGAGCTATCTGAAAAGCCTGCCGCTGGACAAGATCAAGATCGACAAGAGCTTCGTGCAGGACCTGCTCGACGACGACGACGATGCGACCATCGTTCGGGCCATTATCCAGCTGGGCAAGAGCCTGGGCATGCAGGTGATCGCCGAAGGCGTGGAAACCCCGGAGCAGGAGGCCTACATCATTTCCGAGGGTTGTCATGAGGGTCAGGGCTATCTGTATAGCAAGCCATTACCGGCGCGGGAGTTGAGCGCTTATTTAAAACAGGCTCAGCGCAGTAACGCCGCTATTTTGTAGAAGATCAAAAGATCGCAGCCTCGTTTCACTTGACAGCTCCTACATGGACCGTGTGCTTCTGTAGGAGCTGTCGAGTGAAACGAGGCTGCGATCTCTTGATCCAAACAACACAACTCCCGCGTGAATAAGAAATATTTCCAGCTACAACCCTTTACACATAATGCGAAAGATTTGCATTATGTCGCAGTTTTGCGCCTTTATTGCGCCATTCCACCCCCTCTCGAAGCAGGATGTTCGCCATGATTCGTATGCCTCTGGCTACCGCCAGTCTGTTGGCCATCGCTATTTCCCTCGCCGGTTGTGGCGAAGGCAAAGACAAGGCTGCCGCTCCGCAAGCGCCTACTCCAGCCGCCACCACCACGGCGCCGGCTCCGGCTGTTGCGCCTGCTGCTGCTAGTAAAGTCGACGAAGCCGCCGCCAAAGCCGTTGTCGCGCATTACGCCGACATCGTCTTCGCCGTTTACAGCGATGCCGAATCCACCGCGAAAACCCTGCAATCCGCCGTCGACGCCTTCCTCGCCAAGCCGAACGCCGACACCCTGAAAGCCGCCAAGGCCGCCTGGGTTGCCGCTCGTGTTCCTTACCTGCAGAGCGAAGTGTTCCGCTTCGGCAACACCATCATCGACGACTGGGAAGGTCAGGTGAACGCCTGGCCACTGGACGAAGGCCTGATCGACTACGTCGACAAGTCCTACGAACACGCACTGGGTAACCCGGGCGCCACCGCCAATATCATCGCCAACACTGAAGTTCAGGTCGGCGAAGACAAGATCGACGTCAAGGACATCACCCCGGAAAAACTCGCCAGCCTGAACGAGCTGGGCGGTTCCGAGGCCAACGTCGCCACCGGTTACCATGCCATCGAATTCCTGCTGTGGGGTCAGGACCTGAACGGCACCGGCCCTGGCGCCGGCAACCGTCCGGCTTCCGACTACTTGGAAGGCACCGGCGCAACCGGCGGTCACAACGAGCGTCGTCGCGCTTACCTGAAATCCGTGACCCAGCTGCTGGTCAACGACCTGGAAGAGATGGTCGGTAACTGGAAGCCGAACGTGGCCGACAACTACCGCGCCACCCTGGAAGCGGAACCGGCTGAAAGCGGCCTGCGTAAAATGCTGTTCGGCATGGGCAGCCTGTCCCTGGGCGAACTGGCGGGTGAGCGCATGAAGGTTTCCCTGGAAGCCAACTCCCCGGAAGACGAACACGACTGCTTCAGCGACAACACCCATAACTCGCAGTTCTACGATGCCAAGGGCATCCGTAACGTCTACCTGGGCGAATACACCCGTGTCGACGGCAGCAAGATGGCCGGCGCCAGCCTGTCGTCCCTGGTGGCCAAGGCTGACCCGGCTGCCGACACCGCACTCAAGGCCGACCTGGCGGCGACCGAAGCGAAGATGCAGATCATCGTCGATCACGCCAACAAGGGTGAGCACTACGACCAACTGATCGCCGCCGGCAACACCACTGGCAACCAGATCGTCCGTGACGCTATCGCTTCCCTGGTCAAGCAGACCGGCTCGATCGAAGCGGCCGCTGGCAAACTGGGCATCAGCGACCTGAACCCGGACAACGCTGATCACGAGTTCTGATCAACACTGGCTGAACAAAAGGCGACCTGCGGGTCGCCTTTTTCATTCCCCCACGGCGATCGTTCCCACGCTCTGCGTGGGAATGCAGCCCGGGACGCTCCGCGTCCCATCCAGAGCCGAACGCGGAGCGTCCGTTGAGGCATTCCCACGCGGAGCGTGGGAACGATCATCTGACACACATCAACCAAACGATAATTCCTCTTATTCAATCCCCCCTGCCCTGTTAGACTTTGCGCCCTTGTTTTGCTCGTCTTGCAGGATGTCTGATGCCCTCGCTGCCTCTTCGCTTGTCCGCACTGTTGCTGGCCCTGGGCCTGAGTGCCTGCGATGACGCCCCGAAGTTCACCCAGGCCGAACCCGGTGAAGCCCGGTCCGGTGGCAGCGCGACCGTGCGCAAGACCGATCACAATTCATTTTCCCTGCCCTCCGCCAACCTGCCGCCCTCCCGGCGCGTGGACTTCAGCGTCGGCAACAGCTTCTTTCGCAACCCGTGGGTGATCGCCCCGTCGACCACCACCGCCCGGGATGGCCTCGGCCCCTTGTTCAACACCAACGCCTGCCAGAACTGCCACATCAAGGACGGCCGCGGTCATCCGCCCGCGCCTGACGCACCCAATGCCGTGTCAATGCTGGTGCGCCTGTCGATTCCCGATACGCCGGCCTACGCCAAGGTCATCGAGCGGCTCGGTGTCGTCCCGGAGCCGGTCTACGGCGGGCAGTTCCAGGACATGGCCGTGCCCGGCATCGTCCCGGAAGGCAAGGTGCGGGTCGATTACACGCCGGTGCCGATCCGTTTCACGGACGGCACCGAAGTCCAATTGCGCAAACCGACATTGCAGATCACCCAGCTCGGCTACGGACCGATGCATCCCGATACCCGTTTCTCGGCCAGGGTAGCGCCGCCGATGATCGGCCTGGGTTTGCTCGAAGCGATTCCCGAAGAGGCGATCCTGGCCAATGCCGAGGCCCAGGCCCGCGAAAAAAATGGCATTGCCGGGCGCCCGAACCGGGTCTGGGATGACGCGCAGCAGAAAACCGTCCTCGGGCGCTTTGGCTGGAAGGCCGGGCAGCCGAACCTCAACCAGCAGAATGTGCACGCGTTTTCCGGCGACATGGGCCTCACCACAAGTCTACGCCCTGTCGATGATTGCACCGACGGGCAAACCGCGTGCAAGCAGGCACCCAACGGCAATGGCCCGGCTGGCGAGCCCGAAGTCAGCGATAACATCCTGCGCCTGGTGCTGTTCTACAGCCGTAACCTCGCCGTACCGGCTCGCCGCGATGTCGGCACACCGCAAGTGCTGGCCGGCAAGAACCTGTTTTTCCAGGCCGGCTGCCAGTCCTGTCATACCCCCAAGTACACCACCGCCGCCAACGCCGCCGAACCTGAGCTGGCCAATCAAGCGATTCGCCCGTACAGCGATCTGCTGCTGCATGACATGGGCGACGGCCTGGCCGACAACCGCACCGAGTTCCAGGCCAGCGGCCGCGACTGGCGCACGCCGCCCTTGTGGGGCATCGGCCTGACGCAGGCGGTCAGTGGCCACACCCAATTCCTGCATGACGGCCGCGCCCGCAACCTGCTCGAAGCCGTGCTCTGGCATGGCGGCGAAGCACAAGCGGCGCAGCAACAGGTTTTGTCTTTCAATGCCGGGCAGCGTGCTGCGTTGCTGGCGTTCTTGAATTCCCTTTAATACCTATTCCTCAAGCGGGAGCCCGACATGTTCCGTCCCAAATTGTTGTTCACCAGCCTTGCCGCGCTAGCCCTGGGTGCCTGCTCACCCCAAGACCCGCAAGCGGTCACCTCGGCGGCCATCGCCAAATCGGTGATCCTGCCGACCTACACCCGCTGGGTTGAAGCTGATCGCCAATTGGCCGTCAGCGCCCTCGCCTACTGCGAAGGCAAGGCAGACCTCGACACCGCCCGCGCCGATTTCCTGCATGCGCAAAAAGCCTGGGCCGAGCTGCAGCCTCTACTGATCGGGCCGCTGGCCGAAGGTAATCGCGCCTGGCAGGTCCAGTTCTGGCCGGACAAGAAAAACCTCGTCGGTCGTCAGGTCGAGCAACTGGTCACCGCTCAGCCGCAAATCGATGCCGCCGCCCTGGCCAAGTCCAGCGTTGTGGTGCAAGGCCTGTCCGCCTATGAATACATCCTGTTCGACAGCAAGCCTGATGTGGCCAACGCTGAACAGAAAGCCAAGTACTGCCCGCTGCTGATCGCGATTGGCGAGCGTCAGAAACAACTGGCCGAAGATATTCTCAAAGGCTGGAACAATACCGATGGCATGCTCGCGCAGATGAGCAAGTTCCCGAACCCGCGTTACGCCGATTCCCACGAAGCCATCGCCGACTTGCTGCGGGTGCAAGTCACCGCCCTCGACAGCCTGAAGAAAAAGCTCGGCACGCCGATGGGCCGCCAGAGCAAGGGTGTGCCGCAACCGTTCCAGGCCGATGCATGGCGCAGCCAGTCTTCCCTGACGGGCCTGGAAGCCAGCCTCGCCGCCGCCAGGACCGTGTGGGAAGGGGTCGACAATAAAGGCCTGCGCGGCCTGTTGCCGAGCGAGCAGAAACCCTTGACCGACAAGATCGACGCCGCGTATGCCGCATCCCTGAATCTGTTCGCCAGCAACCAGCGTTCGCTGACTGAAATGCTCAACGATGATGCCGGCCGCCAGCAACTCAACGATATCTACGACAGCCTCAACGTTGTCCACCGCCTGCACGAAGGCGAACTGGCCAAGGCGCTGGGCATCCAACTGGGCTTCAACGCCAACGACGGTGACTGATGAGGGCAAGTGCCATGCTGCGACGCCAGGCTCTGACGTTAGGGAGTTTGCTGCTGGGTGCGGTGACACTGGGCGGCTGGACGCTGTTCAGGCAGAAGGATAAAAGCCCGCTGCTGCTCTCGGCCCGGGACGATGGCGACGGCAAGCACTACGCCGTCGGTTATCGGCTGGACGGCACCCGGGTGTTCGCCACCCGGGTCGGCCAGCGCTGCCACGACATCATCAACCACCCCACGCTGCCGATTGCGCTGTTCGTCGCCCGTCGTCCGGGCACCGAGAGCTATCTGATCGACCTGCGCGACGGTGCGCTGCTGCAAACCGTGGCCTCGCAGCCGAACCGGCATTTCTACGGTCATGCGGTGATTCACCAGAGCGGCGACTGGCTGTACGCCACCGAGAATGACACCTCCGATCCCGGTCGCGGCTTGTTGGGCGTGTACCGGTTCGAAGGTGAACGTCTGGTGCACAGCGGCGAGATGTCTACCCATGGCATCGGCCCGCATCAAGTGTCGTGGATGCCCGATGGCGAAACCCTGGTGGTGGCCAACGGCGGCATCCGTACCGAGGCCGAAAGTCGGGTCGAAATGAACCTCGACGCCATGGAACCGAGCCTGGTGCTGATGCAACGCGATGGCACCCTGCTGAGCAAGGAAACCCTCGCCCAGCCAATGAACAGCGTGCGCCATCTGGGGATCGCCAGCGACGGCACCATCGTCGCCGGCCAGCAGTTCATGGGCCCGTCCCACGAATCATCGGAACTGCTGGCGATCAAACGGCCGGGGCAGCCATTCGTGGCCTTCCCTGTGCCCGAGCATCAATTGCAGGCCATGGGGCACTACACTGCCAGTGTCGCGGTGCATGGCGAACTGCGGCTGGTCGCCTTGACCGCGCCACGGGGCAACCGGTTTTTCATCTGGGACCTGGACAGCGGTGAGGTGCGCCTGGATGCGCCGCTCCCCGATTGCGCCGGGGTCGGTGCGGTGGCCGACGGGTTTGTCGTGACCTCGGGTCAAGGACGGTGCCGGTACTACGATTGCCGCCAGACCAGCCTTGTTGCCAAACCGCTGGAGCTGCCTGCGGGGCTCTGGGATAACCACCTTCATCTGATTTAGGAATTGCGGCGTTGCTGATGCCGCCAAGATCGCAGCCTTCGGCAGCTCCTACATTGGAATGCGTACCCCTGTAGGAGCTGGCTTGTCGGATCGCCGCACCGCAGCGAAGGCGGCCTTGAGATCAGCGCAATGTCCAGTGACGCCTTCGCCAGCAAGCCGGCTCCTACGGCGAAGGCGATCTCAAGATCACCGCAACATCCAGCGGCCCCTTCGCCAGCAAGCCGGCTCCTAAGGCAATCTCAAGAACAGCGCCATGTTCAAGGGCCCCTTCGCCGGCAAGCCGGCTCCTACAGGGATCGGGGAAACCCGGAAAACATCCATTGGAATCACCTACGCACTCGGAGTAATGTGCCGGACTGTATGCCCTGATTTTCTCCAAGGAAGTGGAAATATGCTGCGTCGCCGCATGTTGATCATGTTGGGTGTTGTTCTGCTGATCGTGCTGGTCCTGGCCGGTTACAAAGCCTTCTCCATCTACACGATGATTCAGGGCTTTTCCGCGCCGAAACCGCCGATCAATGTCGCTGTGGCCACGGCCACCGAACAGCCGTGGCAAGACCGTCTGCCAACCGTTGGCACGCTCAAGGCCCTGCAAGGCGTGGACCTGAGCCTGGAGACCGATGGCACCGTCATCGACTTGCAGTTCGAGTCAGGGCAGAAGGTCAAGGCCGGTCAACCACTCCTGCGACTCGACAGCGCCGTAGAAAGTGCCTTGCTGGAAACCGCTCTGGCCGACCTCGGGCTGGCCCAACTCGATTACGGTCGCGGTAGCCAACTGGTGGGCAGCCAGGCCATTTCCAAAGGCGAATTCGACCGACTCTCGGCGGTGTTGAAAAAGAGCAAGGCCACGGTCAATCAGCTCAAGGCGGCGCTGGGCAAAAAAAGCATCCTGGCGCCGTTCAGCGGCACCATCGGCATTCGCCAGGTGGACGTCGGCGACTATGTGGCCAGCGGCACCATGATTGCCACCCTGCAAGACCTGAGCAGTCTCTACGTCGACTTCTTCGTGCCCGAGCAGTCAGTGCCGAAGATAGCCATCGGGCAGCCGGTGCAGGTCATTGCCTCGGCCTATCCGGCGGAAAACTTCCACGGCACCATTACGGCAATCAACCCGAAAGTCGAAAACAGCACGCGCAACGTTCAGGTCCGCGCAACCCTGGCCAACCCCAACGGCAAGCTGCTGCCCGGGATGTTCGCCAGCCTGCAGGTGATGTTGCCCGATCCGCAGCCGCGCATCGTCGTGCCGGAAAGTGCGATCACCTACACCCTTTACGGCAATTCGCTGTACGTCGTCGCGCAGAAAAAAGCCGAAGACGGCAGCCCGGAAAAAGACGACAAGGGCCAACCGATCCTGATCGCCGAACGGCGGTTCATCGAAACCGGCGAGCGCCGTGATGGGCAGGTGATGATCACCAAAGGTGTGCAGAGCGGCGAGCAAGTGGTCACGGCCGGCCAGATCAAACTGGACAACGGTGCACACATTGCCATCAGCGACGACAAGACTTTAGCCGAGAAGAACAGTCCGCCGCGCGCGGATTGATCAAGGACCCCCTATGGCTTTTACCGACCCGTTCATCCGCCGCCCGGTGCTCGCCACCGTGGTCAGCCTGTTGATTGTGCTGCTGGGCTTTCAGGCCTGGAGCAAGCTGCCACTGCGCCAGTATCCGCAAATGGAAAACGCCCTGATCACGGTGACCACGGCTTACCCCGGGGCCAACGCCGAGACCATCCAGGGCTACATCACCCAACCGATGCAACAGAGCCTGGCCAGCGCCGAGGGCATCGACTACATGACCTCGGTCAGTCGCCAGAACTTCTCGGTGATCTCGATCTACGCGCGCATCGGCGCCAACAGCGATCGCTTGTTCACCGAGCTGCTGGCCAAGGCCAACGAAGTGAAGAACCAGCTGCCCCAGGACGCCGAAGACCCGGTCCTGAGCAAGGAAGCCGCCGACGCCTCGGCGCTGATGTACATCAGTTTCTTCAGCAAGGAGTTGAGCAACCCGCAGATTACCGACTACCTGTCGCGGGTCATCCAGCCAAAACTGGCGACCTTGCCAGGCATGGCCGAAGCCGAGATTCTCGGTAACCAGGTCTTCGCCATGCGCCTGTGGCTGGACCCGGTGAAACTGGCCGGTTTCGGCCTGAGCGCCAGCGACGTCACCGACGCCGTGCGCCAGTACAACTTCCTTTCCGCCGCCGGCGAAGTGAAAGGCGAGTACGTGGTCACCAGCATCAACGCCAATACCGAGCTCAAGTCCGCCGAAGCCTTTGCCACGATTCCGCTCAAGGTAGATGGCGACAGTCGCGTACTGCTCAGGGATGTCGCGCGGGTGGAAATGGGCGCGGAAAACTACGACACCATCAGTTCCTTCGGTGGCACACCCTCGGTGTACATCGGCATCAAGGCGACACCCGGCGCCAACCCGCTGGACGTGATCAAGGAAGTGCGCAAGATCATGCCGGACCTGGAAGCCCAGCTCCCGCCGAACCTCAAGGGTGAAATTGCTTACGACGCCACGCTGTTCATCCAGGCCTCGATCGACGAAGTGGTGAAAACCCTGTTCGAAGCGGTGCTGATCGTAATTGTGGTGGTGTTCCTGTTCCTCGGTGCGCTGCGTTCGGTGGTGATCCCGGTGGTCACCATCCCGCTGTCGATGATCGGCGTGATGTTCTTCATGCAGATGATGGGGTACTCGATCAACCTGCTGACCCTGCTGGCGATGGTCCTGGCCATCGGCCTGGTGGTGGACGACGCCATCGTGGTGGTGGAAAACATTCACCGACACATCGAAGAAGGCAAGACGCCGCTGGATGCGGCCATCGAAGGCGCCAGGGAAATCGCCATGCCGGTGGTCTCGATGACCATCACCCTGGCCGCGGTCTATGCGCCGATCGGCTTCCTGACGGGGCTGACCGGGGCGCTGTTCAAGGAGTTCGCCCTGACCCTGGCCGGGGCGGTGGTGATCTCGGGAGTCGTCGCCCTGACCCTGTCGCCGATGATGTGCGCCTTCTTGCTGCGCCACGATGAAAACCCCAGCGGCCTGGCCCATCGCCTGGACCTGATTTTCGAAGGCCTCAAGCGTCGTTACCAGAGCCTGCTGCACGGCACGCTCAACACCCGGCCGGTGGTGCTGGTGTTCGCGGTGATCGTGCTGTGCCTGATCCCGGTACTGCTCAAGTTCTCCAAGTCGGAACTGGCACCGGATGAGGATCAGGGCATTATCTTCATGATGGCCAATGCCCCGCAACCGACCAACCTCGACTACCTGAGCGCCTACACTGACGAGTTCATCACGATTTTCAAGGCGTTTCCCGAGTACTACTCCTCGTTCCAGATCAATGGCTTCAACGGCGTGCAATCGGGCATCGGCGGTTTCCTGCTCAAGCCGTGGAACGAGCGCAGCCGCACGCAAATGCAGATCCTGCCCGAGGTCCAGAGCAAACTGGAGAGCATTCCCGGGCTACAGATTTTCGGCTTCAACCTGCCCTCCCTGCCGGGGACTGGCGAGGGCTTGCCGTTTCAGTTCGTCATCAACTCCGCCAACGACTACGAGTCGCTGCTGCAAGTGACCGACCGGGTGAAAAAGCGCGCGCTGGAATCGGGCAAGTTCGCCTTTGTCGACCTCGACCTGGCCTTCGACAAGCCCGAAGTGGTGGTGGATATCGATCGCGCCAAAGCCGCGCAGATGGGCGTGTCCATGCAGAATCTGGGCGGCACGCTGGCGACGTTGCTGGGTGAAGCGGAGATCAACCGCTTCACCATCGAAGGTCGCAGCTACAAAGTCATCGCGCAGGTCGAGCGACCTTTCCGGGATAACCCCGATTGGCTGAACAATTATTACGTCAAGAATACCCAGGGCGAACTGCTGGCCCTGTCGACCCTGATCACCGTGACCGACCGGGCGCGTCCACGGCAACTGAACCAGTTTCAGCAACTCAACTCGGCGATTCTTTCCGGGGTCCCACTGGTCAGCATGGGCGAAGCCATCGACACCGTACGCCAGATCGCCCAGGAAGAGGCACCGCTGGGTTATGCCTTCGACTACGCCGGCGCATCACGGCAATACGTCCAGGAAGGCAGTGCGTTGTGGGTCACCTTCGCCCTGGCCTTGGCGATCATTTTCCTGGTACTGGCCGCTCAGTTCGAAAGCTTCCGCGACCCGCTGGTGATTCTGGTCACCGTGCCGCTGTCGATCTGCGGCGCGTTGATTCCGTTGTTCCTGGGCTGGTCGAGCATGAACATCTACACCCAGGTCGGCCTGGTGACATTGATCGGGTTGATCAGCAAACACGGGATCCTGATCGTTGAGTTCGCCAATCAGTTACGCAAGGACAAAGGGCTGACAGCGCGCGAGGCGGTGGAGGAAGCCGCGGCCATTCGACTGCGTCCGGTGTTGATGACAACCGCGGCCATGGTGTTCGGCATGGTGCCGTTGATCATCGCCACCGGTGCGGGCGCGGTCAGCCGGTTCGACATCGGTATGGTGATCGCTACGGGGATGTCGATCGGGACACTGTTTACGCTGTTTGTGTTGCCGTGCGTGTACACATTGCTGGCAAAACCCGACAAACCTGTAAACGCATAACCCACTGTAGGAGCCGGCTTGCTGGCGATGGTGTGTCAGCTACGTTAGTGTCGACTGACACACCATCGCCAGCAAGCCGGCTCCTACAGGGGTTGGTGCAAGTCTTGAGACACTGGAATAAAAAAGGCCTCGCATTTGCGAGGCCTTTTATTTTGGCTTCAATCTGTTCAACTCTGCGGCCTCAGTCCTTGAGAAAGTCCGAACATGAACAGCAATAAATCATGATCGGGTTGGGTGGCCACGACTGCCTTCGCACCCCGTGGCATAAGACAACGCGCATCCCCGTTCATCGAACTGAGGATTCGCGGGCGAGGCTGCTCCCAAACCGCCAGCGCCAGTGAAGCAACTGCCAAGGCTCCTACCAGGAACAAACCTCGTGCAATTTCGAGTTTCATTGCTATAAACCCTTGATAGCGCTGCCAAACGCCTTCTCATAAAAGTAGATGAGTTTTTGCCAGTCCGTCGTGCTGAACGACGAGTGGCGGCGCAATTGCTTCATGTCATGGGCAGCGGCATGACGGGCGGTCAACCGCTGCCGGCACTTCTCCAGGTCGATCAAGGCCACCTCGACCCTGGCCGCATCGCCCTCACCGGTGACCCGGACGAAAACGTGCTTGAGGTAGAGGCAGCTGTGCTGCCAACGCCCCTTGTGCATGCGGGCCAGATTCTCGGCCAGATCCTTGAGCACGCGATCATGTATCGCTTCACCGTGGCGCTCACGACCGCCGCCGGCATACCAATGTTCGATTTCCTCAAAGCCGTCCAGCGACTTGGTCACCAGCAAGGCACGCCATTTGTGCACCGGGTCGCGCTGTGCACCGCAGAAAACAATTTCCGGAACGCGCACGTCGATCTGGCTCAGACCGATCAGTGCATCACGTTCGCGCAATACCGTCGGCCGACCGAACGGATGCTGCCAGCTGCGATAGATATGCCCGGTCTGTCGTTTAGTGTAGAGCAGCATTCCATCGCTGCCCCGAACGCGCTGCACGCCACTTTCTCCACCGCGTCGGACGTTGGGCTCTTCTACCCATTCGCCGCGCAGATTCCAGAAGTAGTCGAAGCGCTCCTGGGGAGCCGATTCCGCTGCACATTGCACTGCCATCTGTTACCTCTTGCGTAATACGTACACTCGCCACATGGCGTAGAGCGGTAAAAAATCCAGTCGTTGCTGGATACGGAAACCCGCCTGCTCGAATTCCTTTTCGACCGTAGCAGCCGGTAACACAAAACGATTTTGGTAACTGACCTGCCCACGGGTTCCTTCAAGCCGCTTGCGTTTCCACGCTTTGAAGTTGCCGTCCACCCACAATGAAAGAATCACGCTGTCACGGGTGACGCGCTCGAATTCACGCAAAATGGCCAATCGATGCTTGGCTTCACCGATGTGGTGGAGTAACCGCATGCAGAAAATGCTGTCGACGGCGTTATCGGGCAAGGCGATGTCGAAAGCAGAAGTGTGCAAGGGTTGTACCCGTTTCACCACGTCGGCAGGTTGCGCCTGCAGGGCAATCTTGATCATCGACTCAGAGTTGTCGGCTCCGATGATGGCGCGATTGGCTTTTTCCGCCAGCAATGGCCAGAAACGCCCCGCGCCACAGGGTAAATCGAGGACCAGCCCCGGTTCCCCAACCAGTTTGAGCGCCCTTCGCGCCACTTGCTCGTCACGCCAATGCGACAGGCGGCGAGCGAGGCCAGCCTGATGCTTGCGCAAGTAGTGTTGAGCGTGTTGATCGTCGTACTTTTCGGAAAAATCGAGTTTGATCGGGCCGTCCATCATCAGGTCTCCAGAACATCTGATGGACCCACGATAGGCAGCGCCGTGTCGGTGTCAGGTCATGCCTTTGTGAAAAAATCGTTATGTAAAATGTCGAATTATTTCGAGGTTTTACATGGTGGCAGTGATAGCTCTGGGCCACCAAGGCAATACTTGATCAGGAATCGCTCTGGCTCAACTCCACCTGAAAGCGGCAGCCGTTCGGTTCCATGTTCGTCAGACTGACGTTCCAACCCTGGTTTTCGCAAATCCGCTGCACCAGCGACAGACCGAGCCCCAGGCCCTCACCGCGCTTCTCGTTGCCCCGCACGAATGGCTGGAACATCGCTTCGCGTTTTTCCTCGGGAATGCCGACACCACTGTCCTCGACCACAAAACCGGTGGTCGTCAGGGTCAAGCGGATGAACCCGTGTTCGGTGTAATGCAGGGCGTTACGCAGCAGGTTGCCCATGACCGCTTGCAGAAGGGTGGCGTTGTAGCAGGTGCTTGCCGGGTCCCCCGCTTCGAAGATCAGGCTCAGCCCCTTGGCCTCGATCGGCTCGCGCCAGAGATGGAGAAGCCCGTCCGCCACCTGGCTCAGGGTTTGCTGCGGCGCGATGCTGGCGTCGTCACGTTGCGCGCGCGCCAGCATCAGGAAGGTTTGCACCAGCTCACGCATCTCTTCGCAGGCTCGGGCGATTCGCTCGACTTGAGCACGACCCCGTTGATCGATACCGGGATTTTCCAGCAACAACTCACAGGAACTGGCCAGCACCATCAACGGCGTGCGCAGTTCGTGGCTGACGTCACTGGTGAACAAGCGCTCGCGGGACAACGCCTGGCGCAAGCGCCCCAAGGTAGCGTCGAAGGCGACGGCCAGCTCCCCGACTTCATCAGCGGCGTAATCCGGTGCCAGGGGTGGTGCCAGCCCCAACAATTGGTCGCGGTGACGGACCTGACGGGCCAGCCGCACCACCGGCGCCATGACCTTGCGCGCCAGTACCCAGCCGAGAAACACGGCCAACGCCAGGCTCAGCACGAAACCCACCAGTACCACGGCAAACAGCACCCGCTCGCGCTCCTCGAAATCGCTCTGGTCCTGCATCAGCACGTAACGCCGGCCGTCGACGACTTCGACCATCGCGTGGTACGACAGCTGCTCGCGAAACACTTCGTGAAAACCAGGGTCCAGGTGGCGCAAATCCTTGGGCAATTCGAAGTCGCCCGGCCCGCCACTGAAATAGAACAGCTGGTCCGGCTCCGGGCGATGGCTCCAGTCCGACACACTGTCCATCAGCAGCAAGCGTTGCAGATCGCCGCCCAGACCCGCCGAAATCAGTTTCTCTTCCACCAGGTGCACGGTCGCCACAATGCCCATGGCGAAGGCCCCTGCCACCAATGCGCTCATCAGCGCAAAGGCGATGATGATCCGTTGCGCAAGGCTCTGTCTAAACTCCATCACGGCCTTCGGCCAAGCGATAGCCCACACCGTGCACGGTCTGCAGCAAGGGCTTGGCGAACGGTTTGTCGATCACCTGGCGCAATTGGTGGACATGGCTGCGCAGGCTGTCGCTGTCCGGGCAGTCGTCGCCCCACAGCGCCTCTTCGAGAATTTCCCTGCGCAGGACATGAGGACTTTTCTGCATCAGCACGGCCAGCAACTTCAGGCCTACCGGATTGAGTTTCAGCAGCCGCCCTTCGCGGGTGACTTCCAGGGTATCGAGGTCGTAGCTCAGATCGCCGACTTGCAAGGTGCGGCGACCGCCACCCTGGGCCCGACGCATGACCGCTTCAATGCGCGCTGCCAGTTCAGACAGGGCAAAGGGTTTGATCAGGTAATCATCGGCACCGGACTTGAAGCCTTGCAGGCGGTCGTCCAGTTGATCGCGAGCGGTGAGCATGATCACCGGTGTGTCGCGGCGGGCGTCTTCGCGCAGGCGCTTGCACAGGGTGTAGCCGTCGATGCCGGGCAACATGATGTCGAGTACGATCAAGTCGTAATGCTCGGTGGCCGCCAGGTGCAGACCTGACAATCCGTCCTGCGCGCAATCCACGGTATAACCCTTGAGCCCCAGGTAATCGGCCAGATTGGCCAGGATATCGCGGTTGTCTTCAACCAATAGAATTCTCATGGGAACCTCCTGCATACACAGTAACGGCCGTCTTGGCCCGCGCAGCTTAAGGCCAAGTGTGGCTCAGGGCCAGAACTGCGTGCAGATGTCATTCCAGGCCACCTCCCCGTTGCGGCCTTGACGACTTTTTCACTGTTGGTTCACAGGCTGGCGACAGGACGAGGCCCAGACTGCGCGCGGTTGCACGCTTCAAATCATTCAACCGACCAAGGACCTGCCATGGTGTCGACCCCTTTTCGCTGCGCCTCGCGCCCTCTCAATCCCTGGCTTTGCCTGGGTGTCCCCGCTGTCGTGGCGATCATTCTGCTGCTGCTTGAACTGACGTCCCTGGACATGGACCTGGCCAGGCTGTTCTATGACCCGGTCGCGGGGGATTTCATCGGGCGGCATAGTTACCTCCTCGAAAACATCCTGCATGACCGAGCCAAGCAAGTGGTCATCGCGTTCTCGGTGTTGGCCATTCTCGGCTTTATAGCCTCTTTTTTCATGGACAGGCTCAAGCCGATCAAACGGGAACTGGGCTGTCTGGTGCTGTCTCTGGCTTTGGCGACTTCCTTTGTCACGCCTGTCAAAGCAGTGACGGCTGTTCAATGCCCGTGGAGCCTTGAACAGTTCGGCGGTCATGAAACCTACAGCGAACTGCTCAGCCCGCGCCCGCCAACCGACAAACCCGGCCGTTGCTGGCCTGGCGGCCATGCGGCGACCGGTTTCACCCTGTTTGCGCTGTTCTTTGTGCTGCGCGATCGTCGCCCGCGCCTGGCGCGTACGGCATTTGTTTTTGCCTTCACCCTGGGCTCGGTGTTTTCCATCGGCCGGATGATGCAGGGCGCGCATTTCTTTTCGCACAACGTGTGGACAGCGATTTTCTGCTGGTTGATTTGTCTGGGGTCTTACTACTACATCCTGTATCGACCGGCTTTCAAGGCTGAGCGCGTACCCGAAGCAAAACCGGTCAACGCCTGAAATACAAAACCAATGTGGGAGCGAGCTTGCTCGCGATGACGGTAGAACAGACACCTGTGTAGTGACTGCCAGAGCGCTATCGCGAGCAAGCTCGCTCCCACAGGGGGGGCGGTGTGGTTCCAGGATTCGGGGAAATCCGGGCAATAAAAAACCCCGCCTGCTTTCGCAGACGGGGTTTTCATGTACGGGGTAAGGCTGGCTTACATCATGCCGCCCATGCCGCCCATACCGCCCATGTCTGGCATGCCGCCGCCAGCTGGTGCGTCGTCCTTGATCTCGGCGATCATGGCTTCGGTGGTGATCATCAGGCTGGCAATCGACGAAGCCGCTTGCAGAGCCGAACGAGTCACTTTAGCCGGGTCCAGGATACCCATTTCGATCATGTCGCCGTATTCGCCGGTCGCAGCGTTGTAACCGTAGTTACCCGTACCCTGCTTGACCTTGTCGACTACTACGCTTGGCTCGTCGCCGGAGTTGGCAACGATCTGACGCAGTGGCGCTTCAACAGCGCGACGCAGCAACTGGATGCCAACGTTCTGGTCATCGTTGTCGCCTTTCAGCTCGCTGATGGCTTGCAGGGCACGAACCAGTGCCACGCCGCCGCCAGGTACCACGCCTTCTTCAACGGCTGCACGGGTAGCGTGCAGGGCGTCTTCAACGCGGGCTTTCTTCTCTTTCATTTCAACTTCGGAACCAGCGCCAACCTTGATCACTGCAACGCCGCCGGACAGTTTGGCCAGACGCTCTTGCAGTTTTTCACGGTCGTAGTCGGACGAAGTGTCGGCCACTTGCTGACGGATCTGCAGAACGCGAGCCTGGATGTCAGCCTCAACGCCGGCACCGTCGATCACGGTGGTGTTTTCTTTGGACAGGATCACGCGCTTGGCATTACCCAGGTGTTCCAGGGTAGTGCTTTCCAGGCTCAGACCGATCTCTTCGGAGATAACGGTACCGCCAGTCAGGACAGCGATGTCCTGCAGCATGGCCTTGCGACGGTCGCCGAAGCCTGGAGCCTTGACGGCTGCGACTTTAACGATGCCACGCATGTTGTTCACAACCAGAGTCGCCAGGGCTTCGCCTTCGACGTCTTCGGCCACGATCAGCAGTGGACGGCCGGCTTTGGCAACGGCTTCCAGCACTGGCAACATTTCGCGGATGTTCGAGATCTTTTTGTCGACCAGCAGGATCAGCGGACCGTCCAGCTCGGCAGTCATGGTCTCTGGCTTGTTGACGAAGTACGGGGACAGGTAGCCACGGTCGAACTGCATGCCTTCAACAACCGACAGTTCGTTTTCCAGGCCCGAGCCTTCTTCAACAGTGATCACGCCTTCTTTACCGACTTTTTCCATGGCTTCGGCAATGATGTCGCCGATGGAGTTGTCGGAGTTGGCCGAGATGGTGCCGACCTGAGCGATGGCCTTGGTGTCAGCGCAAGGCTTGGACAGGGCTTTGAGCTCTTTGACGATCGCGATGGTCGCTTTGTCGATACCGCGTTTCAGGTCCATCGGGTTCATGCCGGCAGCGACGGCTTTCAGGCCTTCGTTGACGATCGATTGAGCCAGAACGGTAGCGGTGGTGGTGCCGTCGCCTGCGTCATCGTTGGCACGGGAAGCAACGTCTTTGACCAGCTGCGCGCCCATGTTTTCGAAGCGGTCTTTCAGCTCGATTTCTTTTGCAACGGACACGCCGTCCTTGGTGATGGTCGGAGCGCCGAAGCTCTTCTCGATGATCACGTTACGGCCTTTAGGGCCGAGGGTCGCTTTTACTGCGTCAGCCAGGACGTTGACACCGGCGAGCATTTTCTTGCGGGCGGAATCGCCGAATTTAACTTCTTTAGCAGCCATGATCGATATTCCTTAAATACTTTGTAGTAGCGGGAAAATGAGCGGGGATTCAGCCTTCGATAACAGCGAGGATTTCGCTCTCGCCGATAACCAGCAGGTCTTCGCCGTCGACTTTCACGGTGTTGCTGCCGGAGTACGGGCCGAACACAACCTTGTCACCCACTTTCACGGCCAGCGCGCGCACTTCACCGTTTTCCAGTGCTTTGCCCGGGCCTACAGCGAGGACTTCGCCCTGGTTTGGCTTTTCAGCAGCCGAACCTGGCAGGACGATACCGCCAGCGGTTTTCTTTTCTTCTTCGCTGCGACGGACGACGACGCGGTCATGCAGAGGACGAAGCTTCATTGTCGATCTCTCCTAATTGTGGTTTTCATCGGCCGGTGTAGTCCCGGCGGGTTTAACAAATCCGGCGAAGCCGGGTGCGGTTCGGCAAGCGAACCGCGGAAGTCTGTCTGGCGTAATTGCCAGAAACCTTGCGGTGACAGTTACATAAGGGCGTACAAGCCTATTACAAGGGCGGGGGTCAAAAATTTTTCACGTTGTCGCACCGAAAACGAACACGGCACCCGAAGGTGCCGTGTGCTGAAACGATTACTTGGGATCGCGGTGTTCGAACTCGCCTTCGATCACGTCCGGTTCGCGCCCCAGAGGCTGACGCGGAGCCGGACCGCCACGGGGTTGCAGGTCATCGGCGAACGCACGCTGGCGTATCGCCTGTTCCTCGGCACGCTGGCGCATTTTATTGGCCAGCAACCGACGCGAGATCGGCAGCAGCATGATCAGGCCCAACACGTCAGTGACGAAGCCTGGCAGGATCAACAGACCGCCGGCCAGGGCCAGCATCAAGCCTTCGAGCATGGTCTGGGCCGGCAGCTCGCCGCGGTTCAGGCTTTCACGGGCACGCAGTGCAGTGGCCAGACCGGCGATACGCAGCACGAACACGCCGAACATCGAGCCGAGTATGACCAGTAGCAGGGCCGGGAAAAACCCGATCGCCCCGCTCACCTTGACGAATACGAACAGCTCCAACACCGGAAACAGTACAAAGAGCAATAAAAAAGGGCGCATCAAATGGTTCCTCAACGCAAGAATGCCTTGCCAGTCTTCCCTAGATGACGTCGCCGTTTCGTGAATTCAAGCGTCGGCCCCTGCATTTTTCGGCCAATGCTCGGCGTGAGCCAGGAAAACCAGGGCTTCCCGGACTTGTGTCGGCGTATTACACGGAGCCTGGAACGGCAGCCAGTACAGTCCCTGACCAATGCGCAGGTGCATGCCTTCGGTGTCGATACCCGCCAGTTGCGCCGGTTCGCTCTTCGGCAGGCCGGCCAGTTCGACGTAATGAGCGATGGCCTTGGCGTGATCGGCATTCATGTGCTCGACCATGCTCAACTCGGCCTTGCCGGCGAACGGGTTCGCCAGGGTCAACTCGTCGACCCAGTGAATAGCGCCGAAACCGCCGATGTAACGATGGCGCACCGGCTTGAGCACCCAGAAATCGAAATCGTGGGCCTTGTGGTAGCTCTGCGAATCAGGGAAATAGCGATAGTAACGGTCAGCCGCCGCTTCGATGGCGGCCTCGTCCTCGAGCTTTTCTGCTTCGGCGAGGTAGGTCAGGCGACCGACGGCTTGCACGTCTTCGGCCCCGCGCTCGCCGACGAACAATGAGCATTTCGGATCTTTTTGCAGATTGTGGGTGTGCTGGGCGATACGGCTGATCAGGATCAGCGGCCGGCCCTGCTCGTCCAGACAATAAGGAACCACGGAGCCAAACGGGAAACCGGGCATCGCCTTGGAGTGTGTCGAGAGCACTCCTCGATATTCCTTGAGAAGCAATTCTCGGGCATTCTTGGCCGCTTCAACGCTCAATTTATGACTCCTTATATAAATCCGTCTAAAATACGGACGGGCACCTGGAATAAGTTCCAGTACGCCATCGGCGCAGTTCTCATGTGCAACCAGGCATCAGGTGCAGATCGAGAGGCCTTTTGGAAGGAAAACCACTCTGACCTGCTACTGGGGCATGCGAATGCAACTCACTGACAAAGTAATCATTATCACAGGCGGTTGCCAGGGTTTAGGCCGCTCCATGGCCGAGTATTTCGCAGGCCTTGGCGCGAAGCTGGCGCTGGTGGACCTGAACCAGGAAAAACTCGACGACACCGTCGCCGCGTGCAAGGCCAAGGGTATCGAAGCCCGCGCCTACTTGTGCAACGTCGCCAATGAAGAGCAAGTGACGCACATGGTCGCCCGGGTGGCCGACGATTTTGGCGCGATCCATGGTCTGGTCAACAACGCCGGGATCCTGCGCGACGGTCTGCTGGTCAAGGTCAAGGACGGCGAGATGACCAGGATGAGCCTGGCCCAATGGCAGGCGGTCATCGACGTCAACCTGACCGGTGTGTTCCTGTGCACCCGGGAAGTCGCGGCGAAAATGATCGAGCTGAAGACTGGCGGCACGATCATCAATATCTCGTCGATCTCCCGCGCCGGCAACGTCGGCCAGACCAACTACTCCGCCGCCAAGGCCGGGGTGGCTGCAGCAACCGTGACCTGGGCCAAGGAACTGGCACGCTACGGCATTCGTGTGGCGGGCATTGCACCGGGCTTTATCGAAACCGAAATGACCTTGGGCATGAAACCGGAAGCGCTGGAGAAGATGACGTCCGGGATTCCGCTCAAGCGCATGGGCAAGCCTGAAGAGATTGCTCATTCGGCGGCGTACATTTTCGAGAACGACTATTACACCGGGCGGATTCTGGAATTGGATGGCGGGATGCGCATTTAAGGACTGCCAAAAACCACTGTGGGAGCGAGCTTGCTCGCGATAGCGGTGTGTCAGTCACCATCACTGGTGAATGTGACACCCTCATCGCGAGCAAGCTCGCTCCCACAGGTTTTGCGTTTTATCCGAAGGATATCAATCGTCGCTGATGATGATATTCGGCATCGCCGGCGTCACCGCCTCCTGCAACACAATCCGCGCGCCGACATGGCGGGCGAGTTCCTGGTAAACCATTGCGATAGGGCTGTCCGGCTCGGCGATCACGGTTGGCTTGCCGCCATCGGCCTGCTCACGGATAGCCATCGCCAGTGGCAGCGAAGCCAGCAGCTCAACGCCGTACTGGCTGGCCAGCTTCACACCACCACCCTCACCGAACAGATGCTCGGCATGTCCGCAGTTGGAGCAGATGTGCACGGCCATGTTTTCCACCACGCCCAGCACCGGGATGTTGACCTTGCGGAACATCTCCACGCCCTTGCGCGCGTCCAGCAGTGCCAGGTCCTGCGGCGTGGTCACGATCACCGCACCGGCCACCGGGACTTTCTGCGCCAGGGTCAACTGAATGTCGCCGGTGCCAGGGGGCATGTCGATGACCAGGTAATCCAGGTCGCCCCAGGCCGTTTGCGTGACCAGTTGCAACAACGCACCGGAGACCATCGGCCCGCGCCAGACCATCGGCGTGTTGTCGTCGGTCAGGAACGCCATGGACATCACTTCAACGCCATGGGACTCGATCGGCACGAACCATTTCTGATCCTTGATCTTCGGTCGGGTGCCTTCGGGGACTCCGAACATGATGCCCTGGCTCGGGCCGTAGATGTCCGCGTCGAGAATCCCGACCTTGGCGCCTTCGCGGGCCAGGGCCAGGGCCAGGTTGGCGGCGGTGGTGGATTTGCCCACGCCGCCCTTGCCCGACGCCACGGCTACGACATTCTTGACGTTGGCCAGGCCCGGAATCTGCGCCTGGGCCTTGTGCGCGGCGATCACGCTGGTGATGTCGACGCGGGCGGTAGTGACGCCGTCGAGGCCTTCGATGGCCATTTGCAGCATCTGTGCCCAGCCACTTTTGAACAGATCGGCGGCATAACCCAGTTCCAGCTGGACGCTGACGCGATCGCCCTGGATGTCGATGTTGCGCACGCACCCGGCGCTGACCGGGTCCTGGTTCAGGTAAGGGTCGGTGTATTGGCGAAGGACGGCTTCCACCGCTGCGCGATTGACGGCGCTCATGGGCAACTCCGATAGCAAGACTGGAAAATCAGGCGGGTATCCTAACCGTTCTAGGTCATAGACGGCATGCCCGCCGATGATTTGTGGCAAACACATCCCTGTGGCAAGGGAGCTTGCTCCCGCCGACCGGTCCGCGCTCGGGCGCAGCAGTCGCGAATGGGCTAACCCGGTTTTCCGGACAGATCGGCATCGCCGCGTTCGGGGCGGCTTCGCCACCCAGCGGGAGCAAGCTCCCTCGCCACAGTTTTTTGCGATCGCCGCATTTGGATACAGGCACACGGGGTGAAAAATATGCGCCGGCGCTTTATAGTGGCCGACCTCCGTTTCATCAAGTAGCCGAGCCCCATGTCCGAGCCACGCAAGATCCTCGTCACCAGCGCCCTGCCCTATGCCAATGGTTCGATCCATCTTGGCCACATGCTGGAATACATCCAGACCGATATGTGGGTGCGCTTCCAGAAGCACCGCGGTAACCAATGCATTTATGTCTGCGCCGACGACGCCCACGGTTCGGCCATCATGCTGCGCGCGGAAAAGGAAGGCATCACCCCGGAACAACTGATCGCCAACGTCCAGGCTGAACACAGCGCCGACTTTGCCGAGTTCCTGGTGGACTTCGACAACTTCCACTCCACTCACGCCGAAGAAAACCGTGAGCTGTCGAGCCAGATCTACCTGAAGCTGCGCGACGCCGGGCACATCGCCACGCGTTCGATCACGCAGTACTTCGACCCGGAAAAGAAAATGTTCCTGGCCGACCGCTTCATCAAGGGCACTTGCCCGAAATGCGGCACCGAAGACCAGTACGGCGACAACTGCGAAAAATGCGGCGCGACCTACGCACCGACCGACCTGAAGGATCCGAAGTCGGCCATCTCCGGCGCCACTCCGGTGCTCAAGGATTCCCAGCACTTCTTCTTCAAGCTGCCGGACTTCCAGGAAATGCTGCAGGCCTGGACCCGCAGTGGCACCCTGCAAGAAGCCGTGGCCAACAAGATCGCCGAATGGCTCGATGCCGGCCTGCAACAATGGGACATTTCCCGTGATGCGCCGTACTTCGGTTTCGAGATCCCCGACGAGCCGGGCAAGTACTTCTATGTCTGGCTGGACGCGCCGATCGGCTACATGGCCAGCTTCAAGAACCTGTGCGACCGCAAGCCGGAACTGGACTTCGATGCGTTCTGGGGCAAAGACTCCACAGCCGAGCTGTACCATTTCATTGGCAAGGACATCGTCAACTTCCACGCCCTGTTCTGGCCCGCCATGCTCGAAGGCGCCGGTTTCCGTAAACCGACCGGGATCAACGTGCACGGCTACCTGACGGTCAACGGTCAGAAAATGTCCAAGTCCCGTGGCACCTTCATCAAGGCCCGGACCTACCTGGATCACCTGTCGCCGGAATACCTGCGTTACTACTACGCGGCCAAGCTCGGCCGTGGCGTCGACGACCTGGACCTGAACCTCGAAGACTTCGTGCAGAAGGTCAACTCCGACCTGGTCGGCAAAGTCGTCAACATCGCCAGCCGTTGCGCCGGTTTCATCCACAAAGGCAACGCCGGTGTACTGGTGGCGGGCAATGCCGCGCCGGAACTGACCGAAGCGTTCCTCGCCGCAGCGCCGAGCATCGCCGAAGCTTACGAAGCTCGCGATTTTGCCCGCGCCATGCGCGAGATCATGGGCCTGGCCGACCGTGCCAACGCCTGGATCGCCGACAAGGCGCCGTGGTCGCTGAACAAACAGGAAGGCAAGCAGGAAGAAGTCCAGGCCATCTGCGCCCTGGGCATCAACCTGTTCCGCCAACTGGTGATCTTCCTCAAGCCGGTACTGCCGCTGCTGGCTGCCGATGCCGAGGCGTTCCTGAACGTCGCGCCGCTGACCTGGAACGACCACGCCACCTTGCTCAGCAACCATCAGTTGAACGAGTTCAAGCCGTTGATGACCCGTATCGACCCGGTGAAAGTGCAAGCCATGACCGATGCTTCGAAAGAAGACCTGACCGCCAGCCAGACCGACACCGGCGACGCCGCGCCTGCCGGCAACGGCGAGCTGGCCAAGGATCCGCTGTCGCCGGAGATCGAGTTCGACGCCTTTGCCGCGGTCGACCTGCGCGTCGCCCTGATCGTCAAGGCCGAACACGTGGAAGGTGCCGACAAGCTGCTGCGCCTGACCCTGGACATCGGTGATGAGCAACGCAACGTGTTCTCCGGGATCAAGAGCGCTTACCCGGATCCGTCCAAGCTGGATGGTCGCCTGACCATGATGATCGCCAACCTCAAGCCCCGCAAAATGAAATTCGGCATCTCCGAAGGCATGGTGATGGCCGCCGGTCCCGGCGGCGAAGAAATCTACCTGCTCAGCCCCGACAGTGGCGCCAAGCCAGGTCAGCGCATCAAGTAACGCTCTGCGGTAAATCGATCCCACAGTCGTGCCCGGCGCGCCTGTGGGATTTTCATGTCTGGCCCACCCTCCGTCCTTGCCGGATAATGCCTAACCTTGTTAGACAGCTCCATTGGAAAGCCCCCGTTCTTGCCGGCACGATCATGACCGAGATACTGCTTACGCTTATCAGCACTGCCCTGATCAACAACCTCGTGTTGCACTGGCCGCTGGGCGTCGATCCACTGCTGGGCACCGAACGCCGCCAGGTTCATGCGTTGGGTCTGGCGACGACTTGCCTGATGCTGATCGTCGGCATGCTCGGCTATGCGCTCTACCACTGGCTGCTGATGCCGCTGGAGCTGACGCCGCTGCGCCTGTTCGTATTTCTGCCGCTGAGCGTTCTGTTGATCGCGCCAATGTTGAAGCTGCTGGCGCGGTTGTTTGCGAAGCTTTCGTTTGAAGGCCTCTGGCCGCTGTTGCTGGGCAACGCCGGCGTGCTCGGCCTGGCGCTGATCAATGTTCAGAACGACAAGGGATTCTTTCACGCCACGGCCATGAGCCTGGGCGCCGGGCTGGGTTTCTGGCTGGTACTGAGTCTGTTCAGCGACTTGCGCCAGCGCACACTCGATAACGATGTCCCCCTGCCCTTTCGCGGCCTGCCGATCGATCTGATCGGTGCCGGACTGATCGCAGTGGCTTTTCTCGGATTCAGCGGGTTGATCAAAACATGAGTCTGATTCAACGCATCGACGCCCTCTTGCCGCAGACCCAGTGCGGCAAGTGCGGCCACCCCGGATGCAAGCCGTACGCCGAAGGCATCGCCAGCGGCGAGCCGATCAACAAGTGCCCGCCGGGCGGCAGCGAAACCATCGCGGCCCTGGCTGAACTGCTGAAGGTGCCGGTGCTGGAGCTGGACATCAGTCGCGGTGCGGCGCCCGCGCAAATCGCCTATATCCGCGAGGCCGAGTGCATCGGTTGCACCAAATGCATCCAGGCTTGCCCGGTGGACGCCATCGTCGGTGCAGCCAAACTGATGCACACGGTCATCGTCGACGAATGCACCGGTTGCGACCTCTGTGTAGCGCCCTGCCCGGTGGATTGCATCGAGATGCGGCCGTTGCCGCTGGCCACGGTAGTGCCGGTGGTCGGCGGCCTGGCGTTCAGTCTTGAACAGCAACAGGCTCGCGCCACCAAACGCGATCACGCGCGGCGCCGGTTCGAACAGCGCAACGCCCGCTTGCGTCGTGAAGAAGAACAGAAACTCGCCGAGCGCCACGCCCGGGCGCAACGCGCCGTCCCGCAGCACAGTGACGTGACGCTCGATCCGGTGCAGGCAGCTCTCGAACGCGTACGCGCGCAAAAGGCCGCCAATGCCGATGCGGTGTTGAAAAAGGCGAAGATCGATCTGGCGATGAGCCGCGCGCAACTGAACAAATCGCTCAAGGCTTTCGGGCATCCGCCGACGTTCGAACAGCAATCGCAGCTGATCGTGCTGCAACAGCAGTTCGAGGCCGCCGAGCAAGTCTTGGCCAGACTGGAGAGCGGTGCTGCACCTGCCCCGGCGCCTGTTGTCCCGGTGAAGAATGCGCAGCTGAATCGGGCGAAAATCCAATTGGCCATGCGCCGCGCCGAACTCAAGAAAGCTCAAGCCAGTGACGCACCGGTCGAACACATCGCAGCGCTGGAGCGCGCAGTCACTGAAGCCGAGCACCAGGTGGATGCCCATGCCCCTTCTTGAATCGGCCGACGAGCGCCTCCAGCAGGCCATGAAGCTGGTATTGCTGGCCACGGTGCCGGGGCTGCTGATGTTGTTCTGGTGGTATGGCTGGGGCGTGTTGATCAACCTGATTCTGACGGGTATGACCGCACTGGCGGTTGAAGCAATGGTGTTGCAACTGCGCAAGCGTCCCATCAAACCGACATTGAGCGATGGCAGCGCGCTGGTCAGTGCGACGCTGCTGGCACTGGCTTTGCCGCCTTATTGCCCGTGGTGGCTGACGGTCAGTGCTGCGGCTTTTGCGCTGTTGTTTGGCAAACACCTGTATGGCGGCGTCGGCAGGAATCCGTTCAACCCGGCCATGCTCGGTTTTGCCCTGGTGCTGGTGGCCTTTCCCCAGCAGATGACCCACTGGCCATCGTCCCATGGCATGGACCTGCTCGGTGGCTTGCGGCAGGTGTTCGGTTTCACTCTCGGCCAGACGCCGGATGCCTGGGCCCAGGCCACGGCACTGGACAGCCTGCGGATCAACAAAAGCCTGACCATGGACGAACTGTTCGCCGATAACCCGGCATTCGGCCACTTCGGCGCGCGTGGTGTGGAATGGGTCAACCTGGGCTTTTTGGCGGGCGGCGCGTTTCTGCTGCAACGGCGGGTGTTCAGCTGGCACGCGCCGGTCGGCATGTTGGCCAGCCTGTTCGTGATCAGTCTGCTGTGCTGGAATGGTACCGGCTCCGATTCCCATGGTTCACCGCTGTTTCATCTGCTCACCGGCGCGAGCATGCTGGGTGCATTCTTCATTGTCACCGAACCGGTGTCCGGCGCCAAAAGCCCCGGTGCCCGACTGCTGTTCGGCGCGGGCGTGGGCCTACTGACGTATGTGCTTCGCACCTGGGGCGGCTATCCGGACGGCGTAGCCTTTGCCGTACTGCTGATGAACCTCTGTGTACCGGCGCTGGAGCGGATTGCCGCCTCCAGGCAGGAGCGGGTTGAACCATGAGCCGAGCGTCGAGCGCTGTGATTCTGGTGTTGCTGTCGGGCCTGGGGATAGGTGCGACCTACCTCGTGCAGCACACCAGCGCGCCGCGCATTGCGGCTGAACAGCGCCTGATCGACAGTCGGAACCTGCTCGACCTGCTGCCCCCTGATAGCTACGACAATCAGCCTCTGGAACAGCCACTGGGCCTGGCAAACATTGTCTTGCCCAACAGCACACTGCTGGGGGGTTACCGGGCGACCAAGGCGGGTAAACCCGGCGCGGTATTGCTGCGCAGCCAGACCCTGGGCTATGCGGGTGCCATCGACCTGCTGATCGCCATCGATGCAAACGGCAAACTGCTGGGCGTCAAAACCCTCAGACAATCGGAAACCCCGGGGCTCGGCGCCCGTATTGCCGATTGGCCCAATACCTGGCTTCAGATTTTCACCGGGAAATCCCGAACCGAACCTGCCGACAATGGCTGGGCGTTGAAAAAGGACCAGGGACAATTCGATCAGGTCGCCGGCGCGACCATCACTTCCAGAGCAGTGATCAACGCCATTCATGACGCGTTGCGCTATTTCGACGAACACTCGCAACAGCTGATCGGGAGCAGCGCCCATGAATAACTTATCGACTCTGCAAAACTCGCTGATGCTGGCGCCACTGGTCGGCGCGACGGACTCACTGATGAAGGCCCTGGGCTTGTGGCTGATGTTCTTCGTGGTGAGCAGTGCCTTTGGCCTGTGCATGGGTGCCTTGCGACCTCGGCTGATTCCGGCGACTCACGTATTAGCCGGCGTCGTGCTGGCAGCCACGCTGACCAGTTGCGCTGAACTCGGGGCGCAAGCCTGGTCGCTTCAATGGCATCAACATTTGGGGTTGTATGCCGGATTGATTGCCTTGCAATGCGTCGTCATGGACCAGAGCGGTTTTTTCCAGCGTACATGGCGTGATCGCCTGCGCCTGTGTGGCCTGTTCGGCGCGCTGATGACGGGTATGGGCCTGCTGCGAGAGCTTATGGGCAGCGGCACACTGGCAGGCCACCTGCCGTGGCTGGCTGGCGCCACGCAACCGGACTGGCAAGGCTGGGTCCTGACCGCCGACGGTGGATTGCGCCTGGCTATCCTGGCGCCCGGTGGATTCATTCTGCTCGGGCTGCTGCTCGCCGCCTGGCAGGCCTGGGCGCACCCGACTCCTTCACACTGACTGTCTTCGAGGAAAATCACTGTCCATGAATGCTGCAAAACGCCTGGAAATTTTCCGCAGGTTTCACGAAGACAACCCGGAACCGAAAACCGAACTGGCCTACTCGTCGCCGTTCGAACTACTGATCGCCGTGATTCTTTCGGCACAGTCGACCGATGTCGGCGTCAACAAGGCCACTGCTAAACTCTTTCCGGTGGCCAATACTCCAGCCGCGATTCATGCCTTGGGCGTCGAGGGATTGTCGGAATACATCAAGACGATCGGATTGTTCAACAGCAAAGCGAAAAACGTGATCGAGACCTGTCGCTTGCTGGTGGAGCGCCATGGGGGCGTAGTGCCGCAAACTCGAGAAGAACTGGAAGCGCTACCCGGCGTCGGCCGCAAGACGGCCAACGTGGTGCTTAATACCGCCTTCCGTCAGCTGACCATGGCCGTGGACACCCATATCTTCCGGGTCAGCAATCGTACCGGGATTGCTCCGGGCAAGAATGTGGTCGAGGTCGAGACAAAACTGATGAAGTTCGTGCCGAAGCAATACCTGCTCGATTCCCATCACTGGCTGATTCTCCACGGTCGCTACGTCTGCCTGGCTCGCAAGCCCCGCTGTGGCAGTTGCCGGATTGAAGACCTGTGCGAATACAAGCACAAGACCTCGGACGATTGAGGCGCTATTAGGTTTTTTGATTTATCGATTGAAAAAATCTTTTTTACCCGCCGCACGAATGTCGATATAAGGAGCGCCAAAGGCAGTCTTAGCCTGGAGTTGACCTTATGAGTACTGGCAAAGAGCAATTGGACGTAGAAGACGACTTCACCCCCGTCGAGGCTGATGACGCCGAACCTGTTGTTGAAGTGGCAAAGACCAACCTCAGTAAACGCCGCACCATTGACAATCTGCTGGAGGAGCGCCGACTGCAAAAGCAATTGGCCGATTACGATTTTGATCTATGACACCTCAAAAGCCTCCCGAAACGGAGGCTTTTTACCACGTGCCGCCCCCTGATAAACGCCTAACGCCTATCGTCAACGTTGCCACCGTTACACCAGACCATTGCGTTGCGCCAATTCGATCAGATCGACCAGGGAACGCGCATTGAGCTTCAATAACAAGCGCGTCTTGTAAGTGCTGACGGTTTTATTGCTAAGGAACATTCCGTCGGCAATCTCCTTGTTGGTCCTTCCCCGGGCCAATTGCTGCAACACCATCATTTCCCGCCCCGACAGACGATCCACCATATCGGATTCACTGGCATTGCCCAGATTGGAACGCACTGTGTGCAGAGCTTGATTCGGAAAATAACTGTAGCCTGATACCACAGCCTTTATTGCGCTGAGCAATTCAGTGAGTTCCTGTTGCTTGCAGACATATCCGGCAGCCCCCGATTGCATGCAACGCATGGAGAAATGACCCGGCACCTGGGACGTCAATATCAATACTTTCATTGGCATTGCTGCCGATGTCAGACGCGCAATGACTTCCAACCCATCGAGTTTCGGAATGCCAATATCCAGAATGACAATATCGGGCATAAGTTCGCGGGCAAGCTGTAACGCATCCACGCCATTATCTGTTTCTGCAATGACTTCGTAGCCATGACGCTCCATCAGCATACGTACCGCGAGACGAATGACGGGGTGATCATCCACGATCAGCACTTTATTCATGGGCAAGTCCAATTTCGCTGTTCGAATTTTTAGAGCCCGCACAATAGCCTAGTCGTTTCGCCCATGGCATGCCGCCCCCCCCAGCCACCCACAGCAAGAGACATTCCCTACATACAACACAGATTATTCCTACAAAAATTCTTCGAATACACTGCATCAGAAAACTTATCAGGCGCTCGACCGGCCATTCTTCAGCAGTTTTTTGTATCGATTTGCAACCATAAAACAAACAAAAAGACGCAGATCCCGAAAATCCGACCTGCAACGACGCTTGAACTATCCTGAAAAGTAACCGATATTTTCCAGACCCGGACGCACATTCAAAACGTTATCCATCCAGCGTCTTCTCACCCATACAGCCAAACAACAAACAAAGATCCTAACACAATGAAACAGATATACCCGAAACACTAACAAACAGCTACCATCTCGAATAGCAGACCAAAACCGCCTCCACAAACCCAAGAGAAAAGACATACTTTAATGAGAACAAAACATGGAACATATAAAACAAAGAATCACCAATCCCCTGACACTCATCGCGATATTCGCAACCCTGTCTGAAACTTCAGCAGCGGTCTCCCTGCCCTTCCTTGATGATGAAGACAGAAACATCTACGTCTGGTTCTTGATCAGCTTTCCTTTTTATCTGCTCTTCCTTTTCTTTGCCACACTCAACTTCAACTATCGATCGCTTTACGCACCTTCCGATTTTGAAAAAGGCGAGCACTTCATAAAAGCGATGAACAAGGCCGGGCGCCCGGGAAAGAGTGAACCCAGGTTGACACACAAAAAACCGACCCGAAGCCAATCGACGATTGATCGCGGATCCACTCCCCCTCCCGGTTACGCACAGGACCCACCCGGGACGGATCTACAGACCGCGCCGGAACACTACGTCTGCCTGCCGGAGCGACTCAAAGACCTGTACATCATCGATGTACGCGGGATGAGCCAAAAAATCGAGATGGGTGCCTCGCTGAAAAATATTCAACAAGATCAGGGAAAAGGTGCGTATGCAATCGTGTTCGTCACCTGCACTGAATCACAGAGGCTACTGAAGGAGAGCCTATTCAAACATGCAAAAAACACAAAGAAACACAGTGGTGCATCGCTCTATGTTGCTTACAATTTGAATTCAAATGACGTGACGGTCATCGATCAAACGCATCCATTGACGTAGGAAAGTCAATAGCGATTGAAGACCAGGTAGAGGCAGACAGGAAAGTCATCAGCACGCGGCAACGCACTGTCAGGCAGAACATCCCCCATTCAGATCTGTGGCCTTGTCAAAGACAAGGCCACAGATTCAATTACGCTCGTCGCACTACGCTATCTGACCTCTCAGAACAGCTTGCGGCCTTTGTTCGCCGCAATACGCATGCGCAAGGCGTTGAGCTTGATGAAGCCCGCCGCATCGGCCTGGTTGTAGGCGCCGCCATCCTCCTCGAAGGTCGCGATGTTGGCATCGAACAGCGATTCGTCGGACTTGCGGCCAGTGACAATCACGTTGCCTTTGTACAGCTTCAGGCGCACGACGCCGTTCACATGAGCCTGGGAAGCATCGATCATCTGTTGCAGCATCAGACGCTCAGGGCTCCACCAGTAACCGGTGTAGATCAGGCTGGCGTATTTCGGCATCAGCTCATCCTTGAGGTGAGCCACTTCGCGGTCCAGAGTGATCGATTCGATCGCACGGTGGGCGCGCAGCATGATGGTGCCGCCAGGGGTTTCGTAGCAGCCACGGGACTTCATGCCCACGTAACGGTTCTCGACGATGTCGAGACGGCCGATACCGTGTTCGCCACCGATACGGTTCAGGGTCGCCAGCACGGTGGCCGGGGTCATTTCGACACCGTCCAGCGCCACGATATCGCCGTTGCGGTAGGTCAGTTCCAGGTACTGCGCCTTGTCAGGAGCCTTCTCCGGGGAGACGGTCCATTTCCACATGTCTTCTTCGTGCTCGGTCCAGGTGTCTTCCAGCACGCCGCCTTCATAGGAGATGTGCAGCAGGTTGGCATCCATCGAGTACGGGGATTTTTTCTTGCCGTGACGCTCGATCGGGATGTTGTGCTTTTCAGCGTAATCCATCAGCTTTTCACGGGACAGCAGGTCCCATTCACGCCACGGAGCGATGACCTTCACGCCTGGCTTCAAAGCATAGGCACCCAGTTCGAAACGCACCTGGTCGTTACCCTTGCCGGTCGCGCCGTGGGAAATGGCGTCAGCACCGGTTTCGTTGGCGATTTCGATCAGGCGCTTGGCGATCAACGGACGAGCGATGGAAGTACCCAGCAGGTACTCGCCTTCATAAACGGTGTTGGCGCGGAACATCGGGAACACGAAATCACGCACGAATTCTTCGCGCAGATCGTCGATGTAGATTTCTTTTACGCCCATGGCCTGAGCCTTGGCGCGGGCCGGTTCGACCTCTTCGCCCTGACCCAGGTCAGCGGTGAAGGTCACGACTTCACAGTTATAAGTATCCTGCAGCCACTTGAGGATCACCGAAGTGTCCAGGCCGCCGGAATACGCCAGAACGACCTTGTTTACGTCCGCCATGCCATCACTCCACGGGGTTCTACGGAAAGCCGTCAAGTCTACCGGTCATGCAGAATAATTTACAGAGGCGCGACAGCTTATGACGACGAAGCGACAGATTATGTCAAGCGAGCGACGATTACAGCGCGTTCAGGACGTCGATGCCGCGCTCGCCGTCGCCGTGGCGCGAGGGGTCGGCTTTTCGGTCGGCGCCACCCGCGCGAGATGCACATTGACCCGACGGTTCTTCGCCCGGTTGGCGGCAGTGGTGTTGGGCGCCAACGGATAACGTTCACCGTGGAAGCGCAGGATGATCTGCGACGCCTGAACACCGTTGGCCTTGAAGAACTCCATGACCGCCAGGGCCCGGCGCCGCGACAGGTCCCGGTTGGTCAGGCGGTTGCCGCTGTTGTCGGAGTGACCATCGAGCTCGATGTGATTGACCGTCGGGTCGGCCTTCATGAACTCCAGCATCATTTGCAATTGCGCCTTGGCCTGCGCGTCGAGATCGATGCCTTCGCCGGGGAAGCCGATCCGGGATTGTCTGACCTGCTCGAAACTCTTCGGCAGCAGCTTCGCCACACAGCCCTGGTATTCGTTGAAGGCCTTGCTGAACTTGACCGGCAACAGACGCACTTCCGATACCCGGCCATCGCCCGAATATTGCCGCACCACTGGACTGCGGCCGTCCATCAAGCCACTGATCAAGCGCCCGGCCTGTATGTGCGAGCTGTTGAACAGCACATTGCCACTACCGATTCGCACGGCACCGAGGTTGATGTCGCCGCGCCCCGGCTGCCATGGCGCCGCAGCCGCCAGCAAGGTCGCCGAACCGCCGCCGATCATCGCGTTATAAGCTTTCAGACGAAACGTCGCCTGCTCACCGGCGCGGCGCACGAACTCACCCGAGCCAAAATCGGTGATCGGCTGAGTCAGGCGGCATTCGAACGGGTCACCTTCGACCGTCCACTCGATGCTCTCCAGGCGAGTCTGGAACGTGAGCGCCATCGCAGGAAGGCTGGCAAACACACTGAGCAAGGCTAAATAACGCTGGCGCACGGGAGGCTCCACTGGCTTGTGCAACAAAAAGACCGACACACATAGGTTCACGGCATACCTGTCGGATATCGGAAGCTTTCCGCAAAACTTGATAGCGAGTGCCTGGAAGAGTCTTTTCCGGTAGCATTCCCCAGAGTTTGACCCGCCTGGAATCCCCTCATGTCCGACCGCCTGACCCTGCTGCGTCCCGACGACTGGCATATTCATCTTCGCGATGGTGCCGTGTTGACCAATACCGTTGCGGATGTCGCGCGCACCTTTGGTCGCGCCATCATCATGCCCAACCTGGTACCTCCGGTGCGCAACGCCGCTGAAGCCGACAGCTATCGCCAGCGGATTCTCGCTGCACGCCCGGCCGGCAGTCGTTTCGAACCATTGATGGTGCTGTACCTGACCGACCGTACCCAACCCGAAGAAATTCGCGAGGCCAAGGCCAGCGGTTTCATTCACGCCGCCAAGCTGTACCCGGCCGGCGCGACCACCAATTCGGACTCTGGCGTCACCAGCATCGACAAGATCTTCCCTGCACTCGAGGCCATGGCCGAAGTCGGGATGCCCCTGCTGGTCCACGGTGAAGTCACCCGTGGCGATGTCGACGTGTTCGATCGCGAAAAAATCTTCATCGATGAGCACATGCGTCGTGTGGTCGAGCGTTTCCCGACGCTCAAGGTGGTGTTCGAACACATCACCACCGCGGACGCCGTGCAGTTCGTCAACGAGGCCTCGGCCAACGTCGGCGCGACCATCACCGCGCATCACCTGCTGTACAACCGTAACCATATGTTGGTGGGCGGGATTCGGCCGCACTTCTACTGCCTGCCGATTCTCAAGCGCAATACGCACCAGGAAGCGCTGCTCGACGCCGCCACCAGCGGCAGCGACAAGTTCTTCCTCGGCACCGACTCGGCGCCCCATGCCCAGCACGCCAAGGAAGCCGCGTGCGGCTGTGCCGGTTGCTACACCGCTTATGCCGCGATCGAGATGTACGCCGAAGCCTTCGAACAGCGTAACGCGCTGGATAAACTCGAAGCCTTTGCCAGCCTGAACGGCCCGCGTTTCTACGGCCTGCCGGTGAACACCGATCGCATCACCCTGGTCCGCGAAGAGTGGACCGCACCGACCAGCCTGCCCTTTGGCGAGCTGACTGTAATCCCGCTGCGCGCCGGTGAAAAACTGCGCTGGCGCCTGCTGGAGGAACACGCGTGAGTGAAGACCATTTCGACGACGAACAGGACGGTCAAGGCGGCGGAGGTGGTTCGCGCCACCCGATGGCTGAGCGCTTCCGTGGATACCTGCCCGTTGTTGTCGACGTTGAAACCGGGGGTTTCAACTCTGCCACTGACGCCTTGCTGGAAATTGCCGCAACCACCATCAGCATGGATGAAAAGGGGTTTGTATATCCCGATCACACTTACTTCTTCCGTGTCGAGCCGTTTGAAGGCGCGAACATCGAAGCCGCCGCCCTGGAATTCACCGGGATCAAGCTCGATCACCCGCTGCGCATGGCCGTGAGTGAAGAAGCGGCACTGACCGATATCTTCCGCGGCATCCGCAAGGCCCTGAAGGCCAACGGTTGCAAGCGGGCGATTCTGGTCGGGCACAACAGCAGTTTTGACCTGGGGTTCCTTAACGCGGCTGTCGCGCGCCTGGACATGAAGCGCAACCCGTTTCATCCGTTCTCCAGCTTCGATACCGCCACCCTTGCAGGCCTGGCTTACGGTCAAACGGTACTGGCCAAGGCCTGCCAGGCCGCCGATATCGACTTCGACGGTCGCGAGGCCCACTCGGCTCGTTATGACACCGAGAAGACGGCCGAGCTGTTCTGCGGCATCGTCAATCGCTGGAAGCAAATGGGCGGCTGGGAAGACTTCAACGACTGACTGCAATTGCAGGTTCAACTGTAGGAGCTGGCTTGCCAGCGAAGGCGTCTGTCGCCACACCACAGAATTACTGTGTATGGAAGGACCCCTTCGCTGCGATGCGGCGATCCGACAAGCCAGCTCCTACAGGAGTCAGCTGTGCGGCAAGTATCCAGCCCATAAAAAAACCGGCCTCCAGGGCCGGTTTTTTTATGCCTCGAACATGCCTTACAGCGCGGCAGCGTTCTCGGTCAGGTAAGCCGCGACGCCTTCGGTCGAAGCGGTCATGCCTTTGTCGCCTTTTTTCCAGTTGGCAGGGCAGACTTCGCCGTGCTCTTCGTGGAATTGCAGAGCGTCGACCAGACGGATCAGCTCTTCGATGTTACGGCCCAGCGGCAGGTCGTTGATGATCTGCGAGCGGACAACGCCTTTGTCGTCGATCAGGAACGCGCCACGGAAAGCCACGCCGCCTTCGGACTCAACGTCGTAGGCCTTGGCGATTTCGTGCTTCAGGTCGGCCGCCATGGTGTAACGAACTTCGCCGATACCACCATTGTTGACCGGGGTGTTGCGCCAGGCGTTGTGGGTGAAGTGCGAGTCGATCGAAACGGCGATCACTTCAACGTTGCGCGCCTTGAAATCGGACATGCGGTTGTCCAGAGCGATCAGCTCGGACGGGCAAACGAAGGTGAAGTCCAGTGGGTAGAAGAACACCAGGCCGTATTTGCCTTTGATGGCCGACGACAGGGTGAAGCTGTCTACGATTTCGCCATTGCCGAGTACGGCCGGTACGGTGAAGTCAGGGGCTTGCTTGCCTACGAGTACGCTCATTGGATATCTCCTGGTGTAAAAACGTGAAGTTCCGGGTTTGCGCCAGCCTGCCACCTTCAGGCGACAGCCCTGTGACACGCACCCCCTCCATAAGGACCGGCCATCATACACTGCGTTTTTGAGCTGTCCTTAACGGTTTTTCGCAGACAGGCTAAAATGCCATTGAGGGGTTACTGGCATATTGCTTAGGAGAGAACCGTTCGTCAGCCACCTCCCCTTATAACGCGAAGCTTTCAGAAACCACTTTGACAATCATTCTCGTTAACATTAAGATCCATCGCAATTGAGTCACAACCAGCGACGGTTTTCACTTATGTATGTCTGCCTCTGCACTGGCGTCACCGACGGCCAAATCCGCGATGCGATTTATGAAGGATGCTGCAGCTACAAGGAAGTCCGCCAGGCTACCGGTGTTGCCAGCCAATGCGGTAAATGCGCCTGCCTTGCCAAGGAAGTGGTGCGTGAAACCCTGACCAAACTGCAATCGGCCCAGGCTACGATTCCTTACCCCGTAGAATTTACTGCCGCGTAAATACCCTGTTTCTAAGAACCGGACTTGATGTCCGGTTTTTTTATGCCTGAATATCAATCGCTTACGCTCTAGACGCGGAACACAAACATTCTTATTCCGATTAATTTTCACTTAACTTTCAATAACTTAGGTTTGACACTCTTAATTGTGCGGCTCAAACTCTGCCTTATAGACAGCTAATACAGGGCAGGACCCCATCATGAAAGGCGACATTACAGTCATCCAGCATCTCAACAAGATCCTTGCCAATGAGCTGGTCGCGATCAATCAATACTTTCTGCATGCGCGCATGTACGAAGATTGGGGTCTGAACAAGCTCGGCAAGCACGAATACCACGAATCCATCGACGAGATGAAACACGCGGACAAGCTGATCAAGCGCATCCTGTTCCTCGAAGGCCTGCCTAACGTCCAGGACCTGGGCAAGCTGCAGATCGGCGAACACACCCAGGAAATGCTGGAGTGCGACCTGCGTATCGAAAAAACCGGTCATGCCGATCTCAAGGTGGCGATCGCGCATTGCGAAACCGTTGGCGACTTCGGTAGCCGTGAATTGCTCGAAGACATCCTTGAATCCGAAGAAGAACATATCGACTGGCTGGAAACCCAGCTGGGCCTGATCGATAAAGTCGGTCTTGAGAACTATCTGCAATCGCAGATGGGCGAAGAGTAAATCAGCGCCCGCTGAACTCGAGACATTAAAAAGCCCCGCTCTCTTACGAGGTGCGGGGCTTTTTTTGTAGGAGCTGGCTTGCCGGCGAACAACGATGACGCGGTGTTACTGATAGACCGCGTTATCGTTCTTCGCGAGCAATCGAGCGTCGACCGGCTGCTCCTACAGGAAGCCAATCAGGCTTCAGTCTTGCCAGCTGCGGCTTTTTCAACAGCAGCCTTGATGGTGGCTTGCAACGAACCATCGGCAGACATTTCAGTCATGATGTCGCTACCGCCGACCAGTTCACCACCGACCCACAGTTGCGGGAAGGTTGGCCAGTTGGCGTATTTTGGCAGATTGGCACGGATTTCCGGGTTCTGCAGGATGTCCACGTACGCGAACTTCTCACCACACGCCATCACGGCCTGCGCGGCTTTCGCAGAAAAGCCACACTGCGGGGCATTCGGCGAACCTTTCATGTAAAGCAGAATGGTGTTGTTGGCAATCTGCTCTTTAATCGTTTCGATGATATCCATGGAGCACCTCGGCTGAACTTTCCGACTCAAGGGTCGGCACGGTGGCGCATTGTAACGGAAACCCGAGCGCCATGCTCGGTCTCCCCGACAGACATGTTCAAGCGGCCACCACGGTGACTGGTACTCCGTTCAACGCCGCATTGCCCGACAACTCATCGAGCTGACATTCATCCGTCAGGTCGTTGGCACTGGCGCCTGGCTGGCCACTGGCAATCGTCATCTGCACACCCGGCCGCGCATGGCCCCAGCCATGAGGAAGGCTGACCACGCCTTTCATCATGTCCAGGCTGCCAAGCACTTCAACTTCGATGACACCGACCCGCGAACTGACCCGCACTCGCTGCCCGTCGTTGAGCCCCCGACTGGCCAGATCGTCCGGGTGCATCAGCAATTGATGGCGCGGCTTGCCCTTCACCAGGCGGTGATAGTTATGCATCCACGAGTTGTTGCTGCGTACATGACGGCGGCCGATCATCAGCAACTCATCAAAGGCCGGAGCTTGCAGGGCGGCGAAACGCGCCAGGTCGGCAAGGATCGCCGCCGGTGCGGCCTGAACTCGCTGGCTGGCGGTTTTCAGACGTGGCGCCAGGTTGGACTTCAGTGCCCCGAGATCGACACCATGCGGGTGATCGAACAACGTCGCCAGCGACAGCTTGTGCTGCGAAGCATCGCCATACAGCCCCGCCCGCAAGCCGCGATCGATCATCTGCGCCGGCGGGACCGTCGGCTTCAATTCCTTGCCGGTCTTCGCGGCAAAGGCCTTGGCCAGCCCGACGAAAATTTCCCAGTCATGCAACGCACCTTCCGGTTTGGCCAGAATCGCGCGGTTGAAGCGCGTCACGTTACGTACCGCGAACATATTGAAGGTGGTGTCGTAGTGATCGTTTTCCAGCGCCGAGGTCGACGGCAGGATCAGGTCGGCATAACGCGTGGTTTCATTGATGTACAGGTCGACGCTGACCATGAACTCCAACCCGTCCAGCGCCTGTTCCAGTTGCCGGCCATTGGGAGTGGAGAGCACCGGATTGCCCGCCACGGTGATCAGCGCCCGAACCTGCCCTTCCCCTTCGGTGAGCATCTCTTCGGCCAGCGCCGACACCGGCAGTTCGCCAGCGTACTCGGGACGCCTGGACACCCGACTCTGCCACAGATTGAAGTGCCCGCCCGAAGTCGACGCCACCAGGTCCACTGCTGGTTCGGTGCACAACGCCCCGCCCACGCGATCGAGGTTGCCGGTGACCAGATTGATCAGTTGCACCACCCAATGGCACAAGGTGCCGAACGCCTGGGTCGAAACGCCCATGCGCCCGTAGCAAACCGCTGCCTGCGCAGCCGCGAAGTCCCGCGCCAGTTGGCGGATCTGTTCGGCCGGCACGGCGCACAGCGGGCTCATGGCCTCGGCAGTGAAACTCGCGACGGCGACACGCGCTTCATCCAGACCGTCCACAGGCAAATGACTGTCGCGGGTCAGCCCCTCAGCGAATAGGGTATTGAGTAGCCCGAACAACAAGGCCGCATCACCACCCGGGCGCACGAACAGATGCTGGTCGGCCATCGCCGCCGTTTCGCTGCGGCGCGGATCGACCACCACCACTTTGCCGCCCCGGGCCTGAATGGCCTTCAGGCGTTTTTCCACGTCCGGCACGGTCATGATGCTGCCATTGGACGCCAGCGGATTGCCGCCCAGGATCAGCATGAAATCGGTGTGATCGATGTCCGGGATCGGCAACAGCAAACCGTGGCCGTACATCAGATGGCTGGTCAGGTGATGGGGCAATTGGTCGACCGATGTCGCGGAAAACCGGTTGCGGGTTTTCAGCAGGCCGAGAAAGTAGTTGCTGTGGGTCATCAGCCCGTAGTTGTGCACGCTGGGATTGCCTTGATAGACCGCCACCGCGTTCTGGCCGTGACGTTCCTGAATCGCCGCCAGGCGTTCGGCGACCAGGCTGAAGGCCTCTTCCCACTCGATAGGCAGCCATTCACTGCCGACCCGCCGCATCGGCTGGCGCAGGCGGTCCGGATCATTCTGAATATCCTGCAGCGCAACGGCCTTGGGACAGATATGCCCGCGGCTGAACGTATCCTGGGCATCACCCTTGATCGAGGTGATCTGCACGCTGCCTTCGGCCTCGGTGGTTTCGATGGTCAGGCCACAGATGGCTTCACACAGGTGGCAGGCACGGTGATGGAGAGTCTTGGTCATGGCCAGTCTCTGTCTTGTTCTGGGCGGGCATTGTCGGCCGCGGGAACAAAACTATGGCGCGTGACCCGGCGTCGCGCCAGCGAGGTTCGTCTTGTGAATCGGTGACCATCAGGCCAGCCGATGGCGTTCGGGATCAGTTTGGCGGCAGGTTCGCCGGCGCCTGCAACTGGATCTCCTGAATGGTTTCGATCTGTTCCTGGGCGAGATGAACGCCGGTGAGTTCGCCGATCAGCCGCCAGTGCTCGTCGAGACCGGTGCTGATGGTCGCCATGCGGTCGATCATCCGACGGCCGGCAGCCTTGGTGACCTCGTCGTTACTGCGCATCAGCTCGAAGGACATCGAGGTCATGGACGCAGTGAGATGGGTGAGGGAGCGGGCCGTGAGGCTGAGTAATTCCATTAACTGCTGTTCTTTCGATTCCATTCCAAAGGCTCCCTACGTCGCTTGAATCTTAGTTATAACCCAGCCCCCTGCTTTATCAAATGTTTCAGTCCGCAAAAGCGGCCAATGGCCAGCAGAAAACCGACCATCGCCATGCCAACCCCAACCCGTTTTATTGCAAAGCCCTGCGGGCCCAGTGTACAAATGACCGGCTGCTGTCAGGAAACAGGCTTCAAAAGCGCTACTGCGGTCACCCCGTAGCCCCTCTGGAATCCCCTAACACCGTAGCCCCTATTGGTAAGACGCGACATTTAATTATAAGATCGCGCCTTCCCCTATTTCGTCGCCCCGTGCGGCTTACGCCGCAGGTCTCGCCCGTTTTTCAGTTAAACAAGGCTTTGAGTATCTGCGGTCTGTTGCAAAAAGGTAGTCAATGATGAGCGCAAGGCACTTTCTCTCCCTGATGGATTGCACGCCCGAAGAGCTGGTCAGCGTGATCCGTCGAGGCGTTGAGCTCAAAGACCTGCGTAACCGCGGCGTACTGTTCGAGCCCCTGAAAAACCGCGTGCTCGGGATGATTTTCGAGAAGTCCTCGACCCGCACCCGAATTTCGTTCGAAGCCGGCATGATCCAGCTCGGTGGCCAGGCGATCTTTTTGTCGCCGCGCGACACCCAACTGGGCCGTGGCGAGCCGATCGGCGACTGCGCCATCGTGATGTCGAGCATGCTCGATGGCGTGATGATCCGTACTTTTGCCCACAGCACCCTGACCGAATTCGCCGCCAACTCCCGCGTACCGGTGATCAACGGCTTGTCCGATGACCTGCACCCGTGCCAGTTGCTGGCCGACATGCAGACGTTCCTCGAACACCGCGGCTCGATCCAGGGCAAGACCGTGGCCTGGATCGGCGACGGCAATAACATGTGCAACAGCTATATAGAAGCGGCGATCCAGTTCGACTTCCAGTTGCGTGTCGCGTGCCCGGAAGGTTTTGAGCCCAACCCGGAATTCGTGGCCAAGGCCGGCGATCGGGTGACCATCGTCCGCGATCCGAAGGATGCCGTGCGCGGCGCCCACCTGGTGAGCACCGACGTCTGGACCTCCATGGGCCAGGAAGAAGAAACCGCCAAGCGCCTGAAGCTGTTCGCGCCGTTCCAGGTCAATCGGGCCCTGCTCGATCTGGCCGCAGAAGATGTGCTGTTCATGCATTGCCTGCCCGCCCACCGTGGCGAGGAAATCAGCCTCGACTTGCTGGACGACAAGCGCTCCGTCGCCTGGGATCAAGCGGAGAACCGGCTTCACGCACAAAAGGCCCTGCTCGAGTTTCTGGTCGAGCCGGCGTATCACCACGCATGAGCCATCCCTTACTGCTTAACCTGCGCAACCTCGCTTGCGGCTATCAAGGCCAGCGGGTGGTACAGAACCTCAACCTGCATTTGAATGCCGGTGATATCGGTTGCCTGCTGGGCTCTTCGGGCTGCGGCAAGACCACTACCCTGCGGGCGATTGCCGGTTTCGAACCGGTGCACGAAGGTGAAATCCAGCTGGCCGGGGAAACAATCTCCCGCGCCGGCTTCACCCTCGCCCCGGAGAAGCGCCGGATCGGCATGGTGTTCCAGGACTATGCGCTGTTCCCGCATTTGAGCGTGGCCGAAAACATTGCCTTCGGGATCCGCAAACATCCGCAGAAAGATCGCGTCATCGAAGAGCTGCTGGAACTGGTCAACCTGAAAAACCTCGGCAAGCGCTTCCCCCATGAGCTGTCCGGTGGCCAGCAGCAGCGTGTCGCCCTGGCCCGGGCCCTGGCACCGGAACCACAACTGCTGCTGCTCGACGAACCCTTCTCCAACCTCGATGGCGAACTGCGACGCAAGCTCAGCCACGAGGTACGCGACATCCTCAAGACCCGTGGCACCAGCGCGATCCTGGTGACCCATGACCAGGAGGAAGCGTTCGCGGTGAGCGACCATGTGGGGGTTTTCAAGGAAGGTCGTCTGGAACAGTGGGACACGCCCTACAACCTGTATCACGAACCGCTGACGCCGTTTGTGGCCAGTTTCATCGGCCAGGGTTACTTCATTCGCGGTCTGTTGAACAGCCCGGAGTCGGTGCAGACCGAGCTGGGCGAGTTGCGCGGCAACCGGGCTTACACCTGGCCGATCGGTGGGGCAGTGGACGTGCTCCTGCGTCCGGATGACATCGTTTATGCGCCGGACGACGGTTTGAAGGCGAAGATTGTCGGCAAGTCTTTCCAGGGGGCGTCGACCTTGTATCGCTTGCAGTTGCCGACTGGCGCGCAGCTGGAGTCGATTTTTCCGAGCCATGCCGATCATCAGGTGGGTGCAGAGGTCGGCATTCGGGTTGCGGCTGAACATCTGGTGCTGTTCCAGGCATCCGGCAGTACGGCGGCGCAGATTCCGGTGATCGAGCCCGGTGTCCGCCGCTACAGCACTGCCAGCTGATACACACGGACTTTTGTGGGAGCGAGCTCGGTCAACCCAGCATCAGCGTTCCGCTCGCAACGAGCGTCGCTCCCCGCCAATCTTCACCCGCCTCCCCTCCAGCTACACGCGATCCCCCTCCAGTCGGCAAAACAACTCCCCGCCCCGCTTCGAACACTGATAAGCCGTCAGGCGCGACCGATATCGGCGAACTTCGCCTGGGTGTGCTCGGCCAGCACGGCAGGTGCCAACTCGACTTCCAGACCACGACGACCGGCACTGACAAAAATGCTGACAAAAGGCTGGGCCGATGTATCGATAAAGGTGCGTAAACGTTTTTTCTGCCCCAGCGGACTGATCCCGCCCAACAGGTAACCGGTGGATCGCTGCGCAGCCGCCGGGTCGGCCATTTCGACTTTTTTCACCCCCGCCGCGTGAGCCAGGCCCTTCAAGTCGAGACTTCCGACGACCGGCACCACCGCCACCAGCAATTCACCTTTTTCACTGGCGGCCAGCAAGGTCTTGAACACCTGCGCCGGGTCCAGTCCCAGTTTCTCCGCGGCCTCCAGCCCATAGGACGCCGCCTTGGGATCATGTTCGTAACTGTGCACTCGATGTTCGGCACGAACTTTTTTCAACAAATCCAATGCAGGGGTCATGGCAGCTCCAGGCTTGGCGATAGAAGAAAAATACTGCGCTGGATTCTAGGACATTGATCGACAAATGGCTCTATTGCCGTGCTGTTTCAATGGCTTGGTGATGCCTTGTGCCGTTCGTCCATGTTCCGCCCGCAGCGTGAACGATGTGGTCATTGATGTGACTAATAGTTCGATTGTGACTGACGGTTCACTTTCGACCTTTGACAGCAGCGTTTCTTGTCTATATTTTTTCGAATACGAATACAGTACAAATGTCTCACCGCAGTACCCGGCAGTAAACCGAGGAACAGGATGGGGATCCTGCCTCGGTGAAAATCGCGCTTTGACCAAGATGAAAAAGCGCCCTACAACAACAAAAAACGAGGTTTTCAATGACAACTGCTTTACAACAACCGTCGCTCTCGAGCCAATGCATGGCCGAATTTCTGGGTACTGCGCTGCTGATATTTTTCGGTACCGGTTGCGTTGCCGCGCTCAAGGTTGCGGGTGCCAGCTTTGGCCTGTGGGAAATCAGCATCATCTGGGGCGTCGGCGTAAGCATGGCAATCTATCTCACCGCAGGCGTTTCCGGGGCGCACCTCAATCCGGCCGTCAGCATCGCCCTGAGCATTTTTGCCGATTTCGAAAAGCGCAAACTGCCCTTTTATATTTTCGCCCAAGTTGCCGGTGCGTTCTGTGGAGCGTTGCTGGTGTACACGCTGTACAGCAATTTATTCTTCGATTACGAACAAACTCACCAAATGGTCCGTGGCACTCAGGCCAGCCTCGAATTGGCGTCGGTGTTCTCCACCTTCCCCAACCCGGCCTTGTCTACCGCCCAGGCCTTCCTGGTTGAAGTCATCATCACTGCCATCCTGATGGGCGTGATCATGTCCCTGACCGACGACAACAATGGCCTGCCGAAAGGCCCGCTGGCGCCATTACTGATCGGGCTGCTGATTGCCGTGATCGGCAGCTCGATGGGCCCGTTGACCGGTTTCGCGATGAACCCGGCACGTGACTTCGGCCCCAAACTGATGACTTTGTTTGCAGGCTGGGGTGAAATTTCCCTCACCGGCGGGCGCGATATCCCGTATTTCCTGATTCCGATTTTTGCACCGATTGTCGGTGCCTGCCTCGGTGCTGCCGCCTATCGCGGGCTGATTGCCCGTCATCTGCCCAGCCCCATACCTGCTACAACGGACGCAGCACCGGCCATTGACGGCAAACCAAGAACCTCTTGATAGCGTTGGCGTGCGATCCTGCCCATTCGATCCCGCGCCTGATCCCACTCCCTTATTTCGTTCAAGGCAATCGACATGACCGACATTCAGAATAAGAACTACATCATTGCCCTCGATCAGGGTACGACCAGCTCCCGCGCGATCATTTTCGACCGTGACGCGAATGTGGTCTGCACCGCACAGCGCGAATTCGTCCAGCATTACCCGCAGCCCGGCTGGGTCGAACACGACCCGATGGAAATCTTCGCCACCCAGAGCGCGGTGATGGTCGAGGCCCTGGCTCAAGCCGGCCTGCATCACGACCAGGTAGCGGCCATCGGTATCACCAACCAGCGCGAAACCACCGTGGTCTGGGACAAGATCACCGGCCGCCCGATCTACAACGCGATCGTCTGGCAGTGCCGGCGCAGCACCGAAATCTGCCAGCAGCTCAAACGCGATGGCCATGAGCAATACATCAGCGACACCACCGGCCTGGTCACTGACCCGTACTTCTCCGGCACCAAGCTCAAGTGGATCCTCGACAACGTCGAAGGCAGCCGCGAGCGCGCACGCAAAGGCGAACTGTTGTTCGGTACCGTCGACAGCTGGCTGATCTGGAAATTTACCGGCGGCAAGGTCCATGTCACCGATTACACCAACGCCTCGCGCACCATGCTCTTCAACATCCACTCCCTGGAGTGGGATGCGAAGATGCTGGAAGTGCTGGATATTCCGCGCGAGATGCTGCCAGAAGTTAAGTCGTCATCAGAAATCTATGGCCACACCAAAAGCGGCATTGCCATCGGCGGTATCGCTGGCGACCAGCAAGCCGCCCTGTTCGGCCAGATGTGCGTCGAGCCAGGCCAGGCGAAAAACACCTACGGCACCGGTTGCTTCCTGCTGATGAACACCGGCGACAAAGCGGTGAAGTCCAAGCACGGCATGCTGACGACTATCGCTTGCGGTCCACGGGGTGAAGTGGCTTACGCGCTGGAAGGTGCCGTGTTCAACGGCGGCTCTACTGTTCAATGGCTGCGTGATGAACTGAAGATCATCAACGACGCCCACGACACCGAATACTTCGCCAACAAGGTCAAGGACAGCAACGGCGTGTACCTGGTGCCGGCCTTCACTGGCCTGGGCGCGCCGTATTGGGATCCGTATGCCCGTGGCGCATTGTTCGGCCTGACCCGCGGCGTGCGCGTGGATCACATCATTCGTGCTGCGCTGGAGTCGATCGCCTACCAGACCCGCGACGTTCTGGACGCCATGCAACAGGATTCCGGCGAACGCCTCAAGTCCTTGCGCGTGGACGGCGGTGCCGTCGCGAACAACTTCCTGATGCAGTTCCAGGCCGACATCCTCGGCACCCAGGTGGAGCGTCCGCAAATGCGCGAAACCACCGCACTGGGCGCCGCTTACCTGGCCGGTCTGGCCTGCGGTTTCTGGGGCAGCCTGGATGAGTTGCGCGGCAAGGCTGTGATCGAGCGCGAATTCGAACCGACCCTGGACGAAACCGCCAAGGAAAAACTCTACGCCGGCTGGAAAAAAGCCGTCAGCCGCACCCGCGATTGGGAACCGCATGAAGGCGCTGAATAAGCCAAGCTGAGTACTCGTATCTGTATGTAACTGGTAGGGAGCAGATTCCTCCGGCATCATGGGCAAATTTTGCACGGCAGCCCAAAGGACGCCCCATGAATCTGCCTCCCCGTCAGCAGCAAATCCTCGAACTGGTCCGCGAACGCGGCTATGTCAGCATCGAGGAAATGGCTACGCTGTTCGTCGTTACCCCGCAAACCATCCGCCGCGATATCAATCAGCTCGCAGAAGCCAATCTGTTGCGTCGCTACCACGGCGGCGCAGCCTACGATTCCAGCGTCGAAAACACCGCCTACGCCATGCGCGCCGACCAGATGCGCGATGAAAAACAGCGTATCGGCGAAGCCATTGCCGCGCAGATCCCCGATCACGCCTCGTTGTTCATCAATATAGGCACCACGACCGAATCGATTGCCCGGGCGCTGCTCAATCACAATCACCTGAAAATCATCACCAACAACCTGCATGTGGCCTCGATGCTCAGCGCCAAGGACGACTTCGATGTGCTGCTGACGGGGGGCAACGTGCGCCGTGATGGCGGTGTGGTTGGCCAGGCCAGTGTCGACTTCATCAACCAGTTCAAGGTCGACTTCGCCCTCGTGGGTATCAGTGGCATCGACGAGGACGGCAGCCTGCTGGATTTCGATTATCAGGAAGTACGGGTGTCCCAGGCGATCATCGCCAATGCTCGGCAGGTGATCCTAGCTGCCGACTCCAGCAAGTTCGGGCGCAACGCCATGATTCGCCTGGGGCCGATCAGCCTGATCGATTGCCTGGTTACGGATCAGCAGCCTGTGCCGGCCCTGGCGCAGTTATTGAATCAGCACAAGATTCGGTTGGAGGTGGTTTAACCCCCCTGCATCTTCGTCGTCTGCACCGACGCCTTCGCGAGCAGGCTCGCTCCCACAGGGTCTGCGCAACCCTTGTGGGAGCGAGCCTGCTCGCGAATAGGTCGTGCATGCGTCACATCCCCAGCGGCTGACCGCGCATCTGAATGTTCGAAAATTTTCCTTTCCCAGTCCTTCGATCAGTATTTTCAATCGAAGTTAGCTGGCTGTGGGCGCGTTTATGGGCTACCATTTTCGCAAATGAACATTAATGTTCGAAATCCAATACAGAAATCAAAAAGCCCGAGGCCAGCCGATGCCCACTTCTACCTTGCCTACGCCCCCTCTCGCCGAGGTCTACGATATCGCCGTCATCGGTGGTGGGATCAATGGCGTGGGGATCGCAGCGGATGCCGCCGGTCGCGGTCTTTCGGTGTTCCTTTGTGAAAAGGATGACTTGGCCAGCCATACCTCGTCGGCCAGCAGCAAGCTGATCCATGGTGGTCTGCGCTATCTCGAACATTACGAATTCCGCCTGGTGCGCGAAGCCCTGGCCGAGCGCGAAGTGCTGCTGGCCAAGGCGCCGCACATCGTCAAGCAGATGCGCTTCGTACTGCCGCACCGTCCGCACCTGCGTCCAGCCTGGATGATCCGTGCAGGCCTGTTCCTTTATGACCATCTGGGCAAAAGGGAAAAACTCGAAGGCTCGAAGAGTCTCAAGTTCGGCCCGGACAGCCCGCTGAAAAGCGAAATCAGCAAAGGCTTCGAATACTCCGATTGCTGGGTCGATGACGCGCGTCTTGTCGTACTCAACGCCATGGCTGCCCGCGAGAAAGGCGCCCACGTTCACACCCAGACCCGTTGTGTCAGCGCTCGTCGCACCAAGGGTCTGTGGCACCTGCACCTGGAACGCGCCGATGGCAGCCTGTTTTCGATCCGGGCCAAGGCGCTGGTCAATGCGGCAGGACCGTGGGTCGCCAAGTTCATCCGTGACGACCTGAAAATGGAATCGCCGTACGGCATCCGCCTGATCCAGGGCAGCCACTTGATCGTGCCGAAAATGTATGAAGGCGAACACGCGCACATTCTGCAAAACGAAGATCAGCGTATCGTGTTCACCATTCCGTACCTGAACCACTTCACCCTGATTGGCACCACCGACCGCGAGTACACCGGCGACCCGGCCAACGTGGCGATTACCGAAGGCGAAACCGATTACCTGCTCAAAGTGGTCAACGCCCACTTCAAGAAGCGCATCAACCGCGACGACATCCTGCACAGCTATTCCGGCGTTCGTCCGCTGTGCAATGACGAATCCGACAACCCGTCGGCCGTCACCCGCGATTACACCCTGGCCTTGTCGGGCACGGGCGAAGAAGCGCCGCTGCTGTCGGTGTTCGGCGGCAAGCTCACCACTTACCGCAAACTGGCCGAGTCGGCGCTGGCGCAACTGGCGCCGTACTTCAAGGACATCAAGCCACGCTGGACCGCCAGCGCGACCCTGCCGGGCGGCGAAGACATGACCACCCCGCAGGCACTCAGCTCGCGGATCCGCGACACGTTCGACTGGGTGCCGAGCGAGATCGCTCGTCGTTGGGCCACCACTTACGGCAGCCGCACCTGGCGCATGCTCGAAGGTGTGCAGAACCTGAGCGACCTGGGCGAACACATCGGCGGCGGCCTCTATACTCGCGAAGTCGATTACCTGTGCAGCGAGGAGTGGGCGACCACGGCGCACGACATTCTGTGGCGTCGCAGTAAGCTCGGGTTGTTCACCACTGCGGATGAGCAGCAAAAGCTGGCGGATTATCTGAGCAAGGTCGAGCAGAACCGCAGCAAGATTGAAGCGGCCTGATCGGGAAACCGGTTAAACGAAAGCCCCTGATCTCACGATTCAGGGGCTTTTTTGCATTTCGCCAGACACCTTCCCCCCCTTGTGGGAGCGAGCTTGCTCGCGATAGCGGTTTCAACTCCAACATAGTTGCTGACGGATCCACCGCTATCGCGAGCAAGCTCGCTCCCACAGGGAATGGGTTGCTCCCAGATCGCATTCGGTTTTCCGAACGCGATCTGTCGATCGATTCGGTTAACCGGATAATCCAGCGCATAAAATACCGCCATAAATAATTAATAACCTTATAAATCAATAACTTGATCTATACGGCCTGGCCTGGCACGAGTCATGCTCTACACTCTTGGACGAATGCCTGTTGCGCGGACACTTCAGTAGCCGGCAGCCATTCGAAGCACAAAAGGGCCGATGAACTGGCTCCATAAAAAAAACAATGTCGAGGAAAATTTGATGCGCATCGTTCCCCATCTCCTGGGCGCAGCCATTGCTGCCGCTCTGATTAGCACTCCAGTTTTCGCTGCCGAACTCACCGGCACACTGAAGAAGATCAAAGAGTCCGGCACCATCACCCTCGGGCATCGTGACGCTTCCATTCCGTTTTCCTATATCGCGGATGCTTCCGGCAAGCCAGTTGGCTACTCCCACGATATCCAGTTGAAAATCGTTGAAGCCATCAAAAAAGACCTGGACATGCCCAACCTCCAGGTCAAATACAACCTCGTGACTTCGCAGACCCGTATTCCGCTGGTGCAGAACGGCACCGTGGATGTCGAGTGCGGTTCCACCACCAACAACGTCGAGCGTCAGCAGCAAGTTGCCTTCTCCGTCGGCATTTTCGAAATCGGTACCCGCCTGCTGTCCAAGAAAGACTCCAAGTACAAGGAATTCGACGACCTCAAGGGCAAGAACGTCGTGACCACCGCGGGCACCACGTCCGAGCGTATCCTCAAGTCGATGAACGCCGACAAGCAAATGGGCATGAACGTCATCTCCGCCAAAGACCACGGCGAGTCCTTCCAGATGCTGGAAACCGGCCGCGCTGTTGCCTTCATGATGGACGACGCCTTGCTGGCGGGTGAAGCGGCCAAGGCCAAGAAGGCCGATGACTGGGCCGTCACCGGCACTCCACAGTCCTACGAAATCTACGGCTGCATGGTCCGCAAGGGTGACGAGCCGTTCAAGAAGGCGGTCGACGACGCGATCATTGCGACCTACAAGTCGGGCGAGATCAACAAGATCTACGAAAAATGGTTCATGCAGCCGATCCCGCCTAAAGGCCTTAACCTGAACTTCCCGATGAGCGACGAGCTCAAGGCCCTGATCGCCAATCCGACCGATAAAGCGGCTGACGAAAAGAAATCCTGATTTCTGACTAACCTTATCTCCTGAGAGGGTCTCTGCCCTTTCAGGGATGGTCACTCCCTGCTGGCATTTTCTGGAAACACTCGAACCGGTGGCTGTCGAGCCGCTCGTGTGTGCCTGACCGTCAAGGTCGGATGGGAACGGAGCTTCCCCAAGCGGGCATTTGTACATCGATCGAATCCGAGGGGAGACCCTAATGAATTACAACTGGGACTGGAGCGTATTCTTCAAGTCCACCGGCGTGGGCAGCGAGATTTATTTCGACTGGTACCTCTCCGGTCTGGGCTGGACCATCGCCATCGCCGTCGCCGCCTGGATCATCGCGCTGCTGCTGGGCTCGATCCTGGGCGTCATGCGCACGGTGCCGAACCGCATCGTATCGGGCATCGCGACCTGCTACGTCGAACTCTTCCGTAACGTGCCGCTGCTGGTTCAGCTGTTCATCTGGTACTTCCTGGTACCCGACCTGCTGCCTGCAAACTTGCAAGAGTGGTACAAGCAGGACCTGAACCCGACCACTTCGGCCTTCCTCAGCGTCGTGGTGTGCCTGGGTCTGTTCACTGCCGCACGTGTTTGCGAACAAGTGCGTACCGGTATCCAGGCGCTGCCCCGCGGCCAGGAAGCCGCCGCTCGCGCCATGGGTTTCAAGCTGCCGCAGGTTTACTGGAACGTACTGCTGCCCCAGGCTTACCGGATCATCATTCCGCCGCTTACCTCGGAATTCCTCAACGTCTTCAAGAACTCCTCCGTCGCGTCGCTGATCGGCCTGATGGAGCTGCTCGCGCAGACCAAACAGACCGCCGAGTTCTCCGCCAACCTGTTCGAAGCGTTCACCCTGGCGACGCTGATCTACTTCACCCTGAACATGGGCCTGATGCTGCTGATGCGCGGCGTCGAGAAGAAAGTCGCCGTGCCTGGCCTGATTTCCGTAGGGGGTAAATGATGGAATTCGACTTCTCGGGCATCATCCCGTCCCTGCCGGGTTTGTGGAACGGCATGGTCATGACCCTGCAACTGATGGCGCTGGGCGTGATCGGCGGGATCATCCTCGGCACCATCCTCGCACTGATGCGTCTGTCCCACAGCAAACTGCTGTCGAACATTGCCGGCGCCTACGTTAACTACTTCCGTTCGATCCCGCTGCTGCTGGTCATCACCTGGTTCTACCTGGCGGTGCCGTTCGTGCTGCGCTGGATCACCGGCGAAGACACCCCGATCGGCGCATTCGCGTCGTGCATCGTGGCTTTCATGATGTTCGAAGCGGCGTACTTCTGCGAAATCGTCCGGGCTGGCGTGCAGTCGATTCCCAAGGGCCAGATGGGTGCCGCCCAGGCCCTGGGCATGACCTATGGCCAGATGATGCGCTTGATCATCCTGCCGCAAGCGTTCCGCAAGATGACCCCGCTGTTGCTGCAACAAAGCATCATTCTGTTTCAGGACACCTCGCTGGTCTACGCGGTCGGCCTGGTGGACTTCCTCAATGCTTCGCGCGCCAGTGGCGACATCATCGGTCGCTCCAACGAGTTCCTGATCTTCGCCGGTTTCACCTACTTCATCATCAGCTTTGCCGCCTCGCAGCTGGTCAAGCGTCTGCAAAAAAGGTTCGCCGTATGATCTCTATCAAGAACGTCAACAAGTGGTATGGGGACTTCCAGGTACTGACTGACTGCAGCACCGAGGTCAAAAAAGGCGAGGTGATCGTGGTGTGCGGGCCGTCCGGCTCCGGCAAATCCACCCTGATCAAATGCGTCAACGCCCTGGAACCGTTCCAGAAAGGCGACGTGGTGGTCGATGGCACGTCCATCGCCGACCCGAAGACCGACTTGCCGAAACTGCGTTCGCGCGTGGGCATGGTGTTCCAGCATTTCGAACTGTTCCCGCACCTGAGCATCATGGACAACCTGACCATCGCGCAGATCAAGGTGTTGGGTCGCAGCAAGGATGAGGCTTCCAAGAAAGCCCTGCAACTGCTTGAGCGCGTCGGTCTTTCGGCCCATGCCAAAAAGCATCCCGGGCAACTTTCCGGCGGTCAGCAACAGCGCGTGGCGATTGCCCGTGCGCTGGCGATGGACCCGATTGTCATGCTGTTCGACGAACCGACCTCGGCGCTCGACCCGGAAATGGTCAACGAAGTGCTCGACGTGATGGTGCAACTGGCTCACGAAGGCATGACCATGATGTGCGTAACCCACGAAATGGGCTTCGCCCGCAAAGTGGCGGACCGCGTGATCTTCATGGACCAGGGCAAGATCATCGAAGACTGCAAAAAAGAGGATTTCTTCGGCGACATCAGCCACCGCGCCGAGCGTACGCAGCACTTCCTCGCCAAGATTTTGCAGCACTAAGCACCGGGCACTTGCTCAAAGCCTCACAACTTCCCTGTGGGAGCGAGCTTGCTCGCGATAGCGGACTGACATTCAACATCAATGTTGAATGTCACGGCCTCATCGCGAGCAAGCTCGCTCCCACAGGGGCCGGTGGTGGCTCACGATCAAGTGTTGTGGTTGACCCAAGGCATCTGTGATGAAATGCGACCCCACTCTTTACCGCGCCGCGCCGCCATCACTCGCCGTGAAACCTCGTCTGATTCGCCATCTGTTCCTGCCGCCGCTGGTCATCGCCCTGATGATCGGATTGGGTTACCTCGGCTTCTGGGTCAGTGAGCACTACGGGATTCGCAGCCTCAGCGAGAACGGCCAGCGACAGCTGGAACTGCACGCACGCGCCGTCGAGAGCGAGATCAGCAAGTACACCTACCTGCCCAGCCTGCTGGAACTCGAATCCAGTGTTTCCAGATTGCTGGCCGACCCGTCAGCCGAACACCGGCAGACGGTCAATGAATACCTCGAAGGCCTGAACCGGCGCAGCCGCAGTCGGGCTATCTACGTGATGGACACCACCGGCCGCGTCATGGCCACCAGCAACTGGCGCGACGTCGACAGTTACCTGGGCGAAGACCTGTCCTTTCGCGCTTACTTCCAGAACGCCGTTCGTGGCCAGCCGGGACGCTTCTATGGCATCGGCAGCACCAACGGCGAGCCCGGTTACTACCTGGCCCACGGCCTGGAAGAACGCGGCAAGATCATCGGTGTGGCGGTGGTCAAGGTCCGCCTCGAAGCCATGGAAGAACGTTGGCAGCGGGCGCGCCTGGAGGCCTTCGTCAGCGACGAGAACGGCATCATCATTCTTTCCAGCGATCCGGCGCGGCGCCTGAAATCGGTGATACCGCTGAGCGAAGAAACCAAGGAAAAACTGGCCCGCAGCCTGCAGTACTACTGGTTTCCGCTGAACGAACTGCAACCGCTGGCCCGGGAAAAACTGGCCGAAGGCGAGGAAAAACTGACCTTCCCGGCCAACAGCGAATTGATGTCCGAAGAAGAAAACATCAGCTACCTGTCGCAAACCCGCCCGCTGAGCGACACCCCGTGGAATTTCACTCTGCTCACCCCCCTCCAGGATTTGCGGCGTGAAGCGATCAACCAGGGAATTCTGGTGGCGGTGGCATTTGCCCTGGTGGCGTTCCTGCTGATCGCCTGGAACGAGCGGCGCAAAGTGATCGCCACCCGCCTCGCCGCCCGGGAAGCCTTGCAGGAAGCCAACAATCAACTGGAGCGTCGGATTACCGAACGCACCACCGACCTGCGCGCCAGCAACGAACGGCTCAAGGGCCAGATCCGCGAACGCCGGCAGGCCGAAGAGACCTTGCGCCGCGCCCAGGATGAACTGGTGCAGGCCGGCAAACTCGCCGCCATTGGCCAGATGTCCACCAGCATCGCCCACGAACTGAACCAGCCGCTCGCCGCCCTGCGGACCTTGTCCGGCAACACCGTGCGTTTTCTGGAGCGCGGTCAGCTGGACGTCGCCAGCACCAACCTCAAGACCATCAACGAACTGATCGACCGCATGGGCCGGATCACCGCCAGCCTGCGCTCCTTTGCCCGCCGCGGCGACGACAAAGGCCAGGCCAGCCTCGGCAAGGCAGTGGACGCCGCCCTGCAAGTGCTCGGCAGTCGAGTGGAAGGCGCGCACCTGCAACTGCATCGCGACTTCGCCGACCTGCAGGTGCAGATCGACCAGACCCGACTGGAGCAGATCCTGGTCAACCTGATCGGCAATGCCCTCGATGCCATGCAGGCCCAACCATTGCCAGCGTTGTGGCTCGAAGGCGAGGTGTTCGACGGCAAATATCGCCTGCGTGTGCGCGATAATGGCCATGGCATCGACGTCGAGACGCGCAAGCATCTGTTCGAACCCTTCTTCACCACCAAACCCGGCGAACAGGGCCTGGGCCTCGGCCTGACGCTGTCGGCGAGCCTGGCCGCGGCCACCGGCGGCCACCTGGGCGTCGAACACCCGGCCAGCGGTGGTACCTCCTTCGTCCTCAGTTTACCGTTGGTAAGCCCCCTTCACGCCGAGCCAATATGAACAACGACCTTAGTGTGCTGATCGTCGAAGACGACCCCCATGTACTGCTCGGCTGCCAACAGGCGCTGACCCTGGAAGACATTCCCTGCGTGGGCGTGGGCAGCGCCGAAGAAGCACTGGAGCGCGTCGGCGATAACTTTGCCGGGATCGTCATCAGCGACATCCGCCTGCCGGGCATCGACGGCATGGAGCTGCTGACCCGGCTCAAGGCCCGTGATCGCAGCCTGCCAGTGGTGCTGATCACCGGTCACGGCGACATCTCCATGGCCGTCGGCGCCATGCAAAAAGGCGCCTACGATTTCATGGAGAAACCCTTCTCTCCCGAACGCCTGGTGGATGTCGCCCGTCGTGCGCTGGAACAACGCAGCCTGGCGCGGGAAGTCTCGTCGTTGCGCCGGCAACTGGCGGAACGGGACTCCCTGGAAGGCCGCATCATCGGCCGCTCGCCGGCCATGCAGGACCTGCGAGAACTGATCGCCAACGTCGCCGATACCTCGGCTAACGTGTTGATCGAAGGTGAAACCGGTACCGGCAAGGAACTCGTCGCGCGCTGCCTGCATGATTTCAGTCGTCGCCATACCCGACAATTCGTCGCGTTGAACTGCGGCGGTCTGCCGGAAAATCTGTTCGAGAGCGAAATCTTCGGCCATGAAGCCAACGCGTTTACCGGTGCCGGCAAACGGCGAATCGGCAAGATCGAACACGCCGACGGTGGCACGCTGTTCCTCGACGAAGTGGAAAGCATGCCCCTGCCCTTGCAGATCAAACTGCTACGGGTGCTGCAGGAACGCACCCTCGAACGCCTCGGTTCGAACCAGAGCGTGGCGGTGGATTGCCGGGTGATCGCGGCGACCAAGTCCGACCTGGACGAATCAAGCAAGGCCGGGGAATTCCGCAGCGACCTGTATTACCGCCTGAACGTGGTGACCCTGGAACTGCCACCGCTGCGCGAACGTCGCGAAGACATCCTGCAACTGTTCGAACACTTCCTGCAGCAGTCGTCCCTGCGCTTCGACCGCGCGGTGCCGGAACTGGACAACCAGACCTTGTCAAACCTGATGAGCCACGACTGGCCAGGCAACGTGCGCGAACTGCGCAACGTCGCCGAACGCTTTGCCCTCGGCCTGCCGGCCTTCAAGAAGTCCGGCGCCAGCGGCAATAATCAGGGCCTGGCTTTCGCGGAAGCCGTGGAAGCCTTCGAACGCAACCTGCTCGGCGACGCCTTGCAACGTAGCGGCGGCAACCTGACCCAGGCCAGTCTGGAACTGGGCATGGCCAAAACCACGCTGTTCGACAAGGTTAAGAAGTACGGGCTGAGTCACTGAGGGAGCTGAGCGGCGGCCGTAGCTGGCTTGCCGGGTGTACACAAATCCCGAGTCCGGCAAAAATCCAATGTAGGAGCTGGCTTGTCGGATCGCCGCACCGCAGCGAAGGGGCCGGCACATTCAATATCATTGTTGCCTGAAACACCGCCTTCGCTGCGATGCGGCGATCCGACAAGCCAGCTCCTACAGGGGTCCGGGGTTACAGGAGGTTCGGCGACGGCACCGGATCAATCTGCGCCCAATGCGAAGTATCTTCGCGATGGGCCTGCAAGTACGGCAACACCGCCGCCAGCAACGGCGTCTTGAACGCTTCCTGGAAGCGATGGGCCAGTCCTGGAATCAGCTTCAGCTGACTGCCGCGGATATGCGCCGCCAGATGCACTCCATGCATCACCGGCAACAGCGGATCGGCGGTGCCATGCACCACCAGCGTCGGCACCCGTAACTGGTTGAGCAGCGCCACCCGGCTGCGCTCGGCGAGGATCGCCATGATCTGGCGCTTCACGCCCTCGGGGTTGAACGCCCGGTCGTAGGACTGCGCGGCCTGATGCAGCAGGGCCTGCCGATCATCGCTTACCGTCGGGCTGCCCAGCGCTGCCAGCAAATCGGCCTGCTGCTCGAGTGCCACTTCGCGATTCGGCGCACCGCGCCGTGACAGAAGCTGCACCAGCGCCGCGCTCGGCGCCGGCAAGCCTTCGGCACCGGAGCTGGTCATGATCAGGGTCAGGCTCTCGACCCGTTGCGGCGCCATGGCCGCCATATGCTGGGCGATCATCCCGCCCATGCTGGCGCCCAGCACGTGGAACTGCTCGACGTGCAAGGCATCCATCAGCCCGAAGGCATCGTCAGCCATGTCGGTCAGGGTGTACGGCGCCGCCACCGGCAGACCGAGTTTGTAGCGCAGTACTTCGAAGGTCAGGTTGGCGTCGATGGGCGTTTGCCGCCAGGTCGACAGACCGACATCGCGATTGTCGTAACGGATCACTCGAAAGCCCTGCTGACACAGCGCGACCACCACTTCGTCCGGCCAATGAATCAACTGCCCGCCCAGGCCCATCACCAGCAACAACGCCGGATCCGACGCACGACCGATGCTCTGGTACGCCAGGCTCACCTGCGCCAGATCGACCCGTTCAGTCGGAACATCCACCTCACAACGAGACGCCGCCAAGGACGGCAGGCTGAACAGCACGGCCAGAAAAATGGCCCCTGATAAAAACAAAGCACGCATGAAAAACACCAAAACGCAGAACCCCAGTAGAGCGCGAGTCTGATGATATTTGTTCAAGCGCGCTGCCACAGTTGCGTGACAGTTTGATGAAGATCGCTGAATGGTCGATGCGATAACTATGTAGTGCCAATGCCCCGCCGTATTTTCCTTAAATGGCTCGCTCAAGGAGCGGATTCACCACTCCCCACACCGAGCCCTGTAGCCATGACCGATAGACTTCTCTTCGACCTCCCCTCCCCGGCGCCGGCTGTCATGCCACCCTTCTCCCCGGTGCTGCCCCTCCACGACGAAAGCCTGTTTCTGAGTGCCTCGGCACGCTGGCGCGAAAGCAGCCAGGGCTTACGCAAACTGGTTGCGACCAGTCCGGGAATGCGCGACACGCTCGATCAACTGCTGAAACAGCAACTGGATCTGGATGGACAACAAGCCGGCTTGCTCTTCGTCGCCACCGATGAGCAGCCGGAATATTTTGTCAGCTTCACCCATGCCTGCGCCTTCGTCCTGCAACACCCGACACTCGAGACAACGCTTGATCAGCGCTGTCGAGTGACCGGCCTGAATCAAGCCCATCCGCTGTCGACCCTGACACCGTTACAAATGCTCGAGCGACTCAAGACGCTCGACCCGGAACAATCGCACGGCGAGCGCTGGCGAACCTTTTGGGACACGCGTGCCCCCGGCACTGCGGTATCGCGACAAGAACGAGTGATACAGCTTTACCGTCAGCATTTCGAGGCGACCACCCAATTGGCATTCGCCCGCAAAACCCTGACGGCGGAACAGTTCAAACCCCTGCTGTTGATCATTGACCCGCCCGTCGGGGCGCTGACTCTGAACAACCAGCCCATCCACACCGAGCAACTGGCCCTGGTGTTGAGCAACCACAGCAGAGTCAAACTCACTGGCGCGTGGGTCATTTCCACGGGAGATGCGGCTAGCGCCAGCCAGTTGCTGTATCTGCCCAGCCGGCCCGTCGCAATCCAGAGATTCGATCAACGCAGCGACATGGAAGACTGGCTGTCCCGACAGGCACTCGTCCCGACCGGCTTGCCGACCGATAACATACGCTATGAATACACCGCCAAAACCGACCCGTTGATGGTCGGCGCAAGCGATCTGTTTGCGGCCCACCAGCAGGCGCAGGTCACTGCCTTACGCCACGGAACCCGCGGCAAGTCCGGATTGGCGGCGCATGGTGCGCAATCTCTCGTCCAGGCCGACCAGGTTGATCGACAGCGTAACCACATCACCTTTTTCGCCTCGCCACCCAGGCTGGAAGCTGCCGATGACCCTACCGGGACAGCTGAAACGTCACTGTTCGGCAACCTGTATGCCGATATCCCCTGGTCCTTGCGCCAGGCGACGCTGAAAAAACAGCGCGATGCGCTCGAAACACTGGTGGAAGAAGTTCGCGAGGGTGAGGGCCTGCAACCGTTCAAAGACTCGCTCAAAGCCCTGGAAACCGCCGAACAAGCCGCCGACAAGGCGGCCTCTGGCTTGTTGAACCGGTCACGCGCACTGGATCTGGTCACGTTCCAGCAGGAATTCACCGCCCTGCACAACGCGCACAAGGCAGGACTGCACGCCGAAGCCGCACTGCAACTGGCCCTCAAGCAACTGGACGACGATGAGTGCAGCCTGCTCAAAGCCCTGCTGGATACGCCCGACGATCCCGGCCCCGACTTGGTGGCTGCCAGCCTCACCCTATCGATGACCGAACAGGAGGGTGACACCTCCACGGTCACCGTCCAGGAACTCAAAGGCGCATTAATCCTGACCCGGGCGCAGGTGCTCGCCGACGCCGATTCACCGCACAGCGTGCTGCTCTACTGGCTCGGCACGGGTGGTGGCCTGCAACGGTTCGCCAACCGTCGCGAGCTGGAACGCCAGGTATTCAAGCTTCACGATCGCAACGACGGGCTGACAGTGCAGCCAAAAAAAATCACTGGCGACGCGCTCCTGTATGGCTTGAACCAACTGACCAGCGACTTCGAAGAACAGGCCGGTGCAATACGCCAGCGTCACGCCGAATCGACCGAAGCCGTGCAACGCGCCGAACAGCTGGAAATATTGCGTATAAAAACCCTCGCCACCTTACAGGTTCCGGTGCATATCGCCCGAAGCCTGGCCGTCGCCCATCTGCTGGAGCAGGACCAAAGCGCAACCCTTGCCTCAAACCTGCCGGACTGGCTCAGTAAACTGACCGCGGCTGACCGTACCGAGCTCAAGAGCCTGATCGAAGCGTACATCCCGGCGATGCAACGCAGTCACCAACTCATGACAATCGCCCTGGAATCCCGTGACGACTTCACCCGCAAACACCTGCACGCCCGACTAAGCAAAGACTTCTCGACCGAGGGACATTTTGCCGTACAAGTCGATCTGCCCGACTCGACCACGACTGAAACAGCGTCTGAATCAGGGCCAGGCGGAGTCAGGAAGACGACGGTCATAGTGCCCAGCGCCACGCGCAGCAAAATGTCGCTCGAAGACCTGGCACAGCTCAATATCGACAACGTTCATTCGGTACTGCAGGACTCACTGTCCCAGCGTCTGATCTTCATGCGGCTGGAGGTCACCGCTGCGCAGAAAAAAGATCGCATTCGCCTGCTGAACGGAATCAATCTGACCTATCTGCGCAAAGTCTTGCCGGAGCTGGACTTGCCAAAAGCCTATGAGCAGCTGATCCTCGACGCGTTCAATGGCTCAGCCACCGAGCCCGTCTTCGTCAAGGAGCATCGCCGGGAAAGTCTTATCGAGCCCTGGCGCCTGATGCTCAAAATACAGGGTGAATGCGCGCGACTGCAAAATCACATCACCAGCGAAGAGTTACAGGTGCTGAACATCGCCATCGACGCCAGCACCCCAGAGGGGTGGGTCGCCAAAGGCAAGCGCGTCGCCCTGCTGCCGGCTTCCCTGAAAGTGGGTGGCAAGGACACCCCCCGAGAAGGTCCCGTCACCCTGTCGGGCGTGACCTTTATCGAAGAACAGCTCAGCGGAGTCACCCTGCTGTACCTGCCCGACAGCCACGATGGTCAATTTCTGCGCCGCTACGACAGTCTAGAAGCTGCGCGCAAAGGTCTTTACACCTTGTGCGGGAATGACAAGTGGATCGACTATCTGGCTAACAGAACTTTGCAAGGTAACGTCAGGGCGCATGTAAGTCGTATCAATCAGGCCGTGGAAAAAAACTTCGATGGCATGATCGAGGTCGGGGTGCGCTGGCCGACGACCACCTCGCTGGCCGCCCACCTGCTCGATGCTCATATGGGTCGCCTGCTCGAAGCCCATCGCGGCACCTCGCGCTCCAACGATGAGCTGTTCTTCGAGCGATACGCCTTGAAAGGCCCGCGCGCCTTCAACTACATAAAAATGGCTGTGGGCATACTGCCCTTCATTGGCAGCGCTATTGCCCTCTACGATGCCTGGACGAGCGCGAATCAGGCGGTGGCCGCCTTTTTACGCGGAGAGGTAGGGGACGGCGTGGCGGAGCTCGGATCGGTGCTGTTGTCGCTGATCGACGCCGCCATGGATCTGCTGCCCGGCGAAGCGGCATTCTCGGTCGGTTCCAAGGCGGCTCGCTCACTGACGCGCGCTCGCCAGCTTCACAGGCTGGTCAGACATGTGCCCGCGATGCATGGCGTATCGCAGCGCCAGGCCCGACATGTAGTCGCACGCTTCGCCAGCTACGAATATGAAAAACCGATCTCGCTTTCTGGTGTGCAGCCAGCCACCCATGGCCTCTACCGTGGCATTTTCCGACATGCCGACGGTGATTTCATCGTGCGCCAGGGGCGCATCTTTCAGGTTGAACTCAGCAAGGATTCACGCAATTGGCGTTTGTTCGGTAACTCCCGAAAAACCTACAAACAACCGATTGCCCTGGATGAAGCGGGTCGTTGGGACACCTGGTACGGTGTTTATGGGACGACCTTCGACGGTGGCGGGCTGGGGGGTGGTCAAGTACTTGGGCATTTGGCCGATGCGTTCGATCCAATCTGGCCGCAGGTTATTCGTCAACGATTGCCACGCTTTTGGAGTGATCGGGTTTATCGTCGAGTGGGTCAGTTGGAGGACATAACTGATGATCTTGCCCGTCGATACAACATCCAGAGATTGCAAACGACGGCGGCGCTCGATCAATACAACGAAACTCTGGAACTCTATGAGCTTGCCCGTCGACCAAAAGCCGATACACCACAACCTGATGCTGAACTCAAACCACTGAGCAAAGCTCAGCAAGCACATCTTTCCCAACTTGTGGAGACTGCCGATACAGCGTGCGCCAACGATATCGATTTGATCATTGCGCGATACGATGCATTGGAAGATTTGAAGAGCCTGGCCAGACGCGATGACGCAACCGACGTGCTTGCGCGAAGCGAGTGCGCCTGGGTGCTGGCTGACCGCTTCGCTCTGCGCCACCACTTTGTCAGTCAACGAATTGATCTATTGGTGGAGCAGGCTGATGACTTCTTGCGGGAGCTGGATACGGTGCCGTCAGGGAGCCTTCAATATCTGAGCATTCTGGAGAAAGTGCGCAAAGTGCGTGTAAAAATCGTGAGCGAACTGGATCAGTCAGAGGAACTCATAAACCAGTCGGATCGCTGGTTCCGTAAAATCACCCCCCCAAAAAAACACGAGATAAACAAGACACCTGAAGAAATAAGGTACGCAGCACTGAAAGAGAAAATTGAATCATTGAATCAAACCAACACTGTCACCGTGCTGACTGTGAAAATCGGCCATCTGTTGGAAATGGTCAAGCGTGTTGGCACTACCACCGACACGTACTGGCTCGAGCTGCAACGACAAACAAAGAATTTGCGCGCCAAAATGGAGCAGGTCGTTTTAATGCATCATGACCTGACGAAAACCGTCGTCACCCGAGATCAGCGCAATAAGATACTCCGGGAATGTTTTGATGTTTACACGCAATTCCGTCGCGGCATGCGAGCCTGGACCGCCAGTTATCCTCAGCATTTCCATGTGGAATCGGTTGAACCGCTGCTGACGAATATCGATAAGTTGACCGAGCGAGCCCGCAAAGGCATCGGCAAGACTCCAGTCGTTAAACCGGTAGGGAAAATCAACAAAAAAGTCTTCATCACCGAAGATGATCAATTGCTTATCGGGACTGAGAGACTGGAGAAAACGACCCAAACACGACAATACGTCATGACCGGACCGGGTGGAACCGAGGTCGTCTGGGAGCAAGGCAGCAACGGCAAGTTCCGCCTGTTGAACCCGCCAACTCAGGCACCAGCACCGATTCAAACGGATCTCGCAACGTTAGTGACCGATGCCCGGAAACGCCTGGATGACCTGCCGGCACATCAAGCCCAAGTCCAGACCTATGCCAGGCAGGACACGCTCCCTGTCGACCTGGAGCACATGATGGTATTCGAAGCGGACACATTGACCAGCAGCGCACGGCGCATCGAAATGATGGATGCTACAAACCCGATCATTCAAGAACTGCGCGACAAGGCTACGGAACTCAGAATCATTGGCCGACAAATGCGCACCTCCCAGTCACTGGCAAGTAAAAAACCTACCGATGGTATGTTGGACGACCTGATCGGCCAGAACGCAGTGGAAATCCGCAAAACCCGCCCGCTGAAAAACCTCGGAAAGCGCAAGGACGGGCGAAGCGATCATATGCAGGAATACGACGTATGGAACACGACAAGCACGCCTGACGAACTGCTTTGGTATGCCCACTTCCACTACTCCAGCGCAAAACCGGTGATGCGAGAATTCGAAAAAGCCCACTTGAAATTGCCTGAACATCGGTTTCTGACCCACGCTGACGACGCCGACCTGCCCTACGCCGATATTGGTCGACGATCACCTGTCGTTGCTCGCTTCGAAGCAATTTGAGTCCGAGGGAAGGTGGGGTGCCCGCCTCCAATTCTCCCCTGTGTTAGCTGAAACAAAGACGCCGTTGAGTCAACAGGCTCAACGGCTTCTCGTGCGGCCGGATCAGCTTCAGGTGTTTAAGCCAACTGACTGCGCAACTGCCGAGCCGCCGCCACCATGCTCACCAGCGCCGCCTCTGTCTCCGGCCACGCCCGGGTCTTCAACCCGCAATCCGGATTGACCCACAGCCGCTCGGCCGGAATCCGCTGCACCGCCTTGCTCATCAACTTGACCATCTGCGCTGTGTCCGGCACCCGTGGCGAGTGGATGTCGTAGACGCCCGGGCCGATGTCGTTCGGGTAGTCGAACGCTTCGAATGCCTCCAGCAATTCCATGTCCGAACGCGAGGTTTCGATGGTGATCACGTCGGCGTCCATCGCCGCGATGGACTGGATCACGTCGTTGAATTCGCTGTAGCACATGTGAGTGTGGATCTGGGTTTCGTCACGTACACCCGAGGCGGTCAAGCGGAACGCTTCCACTGCCCAATCCAGATATTCCTGCCATTGCGCCCGGCGCAGCGGCAGGCCTTCACGGAATGCGGCTTCGTCGATCTGCACGATCTTGATGCCGGCGGCTTCCAGGTCCACTACTTCATCGCGCAGGGCCAGGGCCAGTTGTTGCGCCTGGACTTTGCGCGAGACGTCTTCGCGGGGGAACGACCACATCAGCATGGTCACCGGACCGGTCAGCATGCCTTTCATGACCTTGTCGGTCAGGCTCTGTGCATAAGTGATCCAGTCAACGGTCATGGCAGTCGGACGGCTCAAGTCGCCATAGATGATCGCCGGTTTCACACAACGTGAACCATAGCTCTGGACCCAGCCGAAACGGGTGAAGGCATAACCATCAAGCTGCTCGGCGAAGTACTCGACCATGTCGTTGCGTTCGGCTTCACCGTGCACCAGCACGTCCAGGCCCAGGCGTTCCTGGACTTGCACGGCGTGGCGGATTTCGCTGTGCATGGCGTCGGTGTAATCGTTGGCCGACAGCTTGCCTTGCTTGAAGGCCTGGCGTGCCAGGCGGATCGAACCGGTTTGCGGGAACGAGCCGATGGTGGTGGTCGGGAACGCCGGCAGTTTCAGGCGAGCACGCTGCTGTTCGATGCGCTTGGCGAACGGAGAGTGGCGTTGACTGTCTGCGACGCTGATCGCTGCGATACGCGACTGCACGTCGGCTTTGTGAATACGTGGCGACTCGGCACGACTGGCCTGGATCGCACGGCTTTCGGCCAGGGCGGTTTGCACCTTGGGCGATTGCGGGTCGTTCAGGGCATCACGCAGGACGGCGATTTCGCCACACTTCTGCACCGCGAAGGCCAGCCAGCTTTTCAGCTCCGGATCGAGTTTGTCTTCACGCTCCAGGTCCACCGGGCTGTGCAGCAGCGAGCAGGAACTGCTGACCCACAGGTTGTCGCCGAAACGTTCCTGGGCAAATTGCAGTTGTGCCAGCACGGGCTCCAGCTCACAACGCCAGACGTTACGCCCATTGACCAGGCCCACCGAGAGAATCTTGTAGGTCGGCAGGCGATCGAGCACGTGCAGCAGTTGGTCGGGCGCACGCACCGCGTCGATGTGCAGGCCTTGTACCGGCAAGCCGACCGCCAGGCCGAGGTTGTCTTGCAGACCGCTGAAGTAGGTTGCAACCAGCTTTTTCAGTGGTGAGTACTGAAGGATGTGATAGGCGCGCTCGAAGGCGTTTTTCCAGGCTTGCGGCAGGTCGAGGGTCAGGATCGGTTCGTCGATCTGCACCCACTCCACGCCTTGTGCGGCAAGGCGACTGAGGATTTCAGCGTAGACCGGCAGCAGGCGCTCCAGCAGGTCGAGCTTGTCGAAGTCGTTGCCATCGCCCTTGGATTTGCCCTTGCCCAGCCACAGGTAAGTCATAGGGCCGATGATCACCGGTTTGACGGTGTGGCCCAGGGCCTTGGCTTCGTCGACTTCATCGAACAGCTGTTCCCAGCTCAGCTTGAACTGCTGGTCTGCGCTGAATTCCGGGACCAGGTAGTGGTAGTTGGTGTCGAACCACTTGGTCAATTCCTGGGCGTATTGCGCCTTGCCATGTTCACCGCCGCAGCAGGTCGCGGTAGCGCCACGGGCCATGGCGAACAGGGTGTCGAGGGTTGGCAGGCCGCGTTCGTCCCTGGCGCTGTCAAACCGCTCGGGGATCACGCCGAAAGTCAGGGAGTGGGTCAGCACCTGGTCGTACCAGGCGAAGTCGCCGACCGGCAGCAGGTCGATGCCGGCGTCTTTCTGCAATTGCCAGTGGGTGGCGCGCAGTTGGCGGCCGACGCTTTTCAACGTGTCCTGATCGAGGTCGCCCTTCCAATAAGATTCGAGGGCTTTTTTCAGTTCGCGATCCGCGCCGATGCGTGGGAAACCAAGTGTGTGGGCCAGAGCCATGTGTTTCTCCCTAAATAAGATGCCGTAAAACATGGCGCTATTGTCGACAGCAAAGCCAACATGAGACAAACTCAACCTTTTCGTGTTGATCACAAGTTTTCCTCATGGAGCCGCCGGTGCTTGAAATCCGTCACCTGAAGACCCTGCACGCCTTGCGCGAAGCCGATAGCCTGGTCGATGCCGCCGATCGCCTGCACCTGACCCAGTCGGCCCTGTCCCACCAGTTCAAGGAGCTGGAGGAGCGCATGGGCATGCCGCTGTTCGTGCGCAAGACCAAACCGGTACGCTTCACCAGCGCCGGGTTGCGCCTGCTGCAGCTGGCTGACGCTACCCTGCCACTGTTGCGTGGCGCCGAGCGCGACATCGCGCGGCTGGCCGGCGGCACCGCGGGACGTTTGCACATGGCGATCGAGTGCCACAGTTGCTTCCAGTGGCTGATGCCGACCATCGACCAGTTCCGCGATGCCTGGCCGGAAGTCGAACTGGACCTGGCCTCGGGCTTCTCCTTCGCCCCGCTGCCGGCCCTGGCCCGTGGCGACCTGGACCTGGTGGTGACGTCCGATCCGCTGGAGCTGGCCGGGATCACCTATGTGCCGCTGTTCACCTATGAAGCGATGCTCGCGGTCGCCAACCAGCACCGTTTGGCGGGCAAGGCCTACATCGTCCCGGAAGACTTGCTGACGGAAACGCTGATCACCTACCCGGTGGAACGTGATCGGCTGGACATTTTCACCCGTTTCCTCGAACCGGCCGACATCGAACCGGCCCAGGTCCGCACCTCGGAACTGACAGTGATGATGATGCAACTGGTGGCCAGCGGACGCGGAGTGTGCGGCATGCCCCATTGGGCGCTGCATGAATACAGCTCACGGGGTTATGTGAAGGCCAAGCGACTCGGAGAGAAAGGGTTGTTTGCGACCTTGTATGCGGGGATTCGTGCCGACATGCTGGATGCGCCGTACATGCGTGATTTCCTGCTGACGGCCAAGGACACCTCGTTCTCGACCCTCGATGGCGTCAGCGCCGTCCGCTGACCCTTGTAGGAGCGAGCTTGCTCCTACAGGGCACGGCGCGTTCGCGCACGCTGGAGGGGAACGCCACCTGTCAGGCTGTCCGTCGTTGCTCAAGCATCAGGCGCACGGCCAGTCCCGACAGTACAAACCCCATGAAGTAGCGTTGCACTGACAGCCAGCTCGGGTTGTTGACGAACCATGAGGCAATGCCTGCAGCGAACACTGCGATCAGCAGGTTGACACTGAAACTGACGCCGATCTGGGTCAAACCGAGAACGATGCTCTGGGTAAACACAGAGCCATGCTCAGGTGTGATGAACTGTGGAAACACCGAGAGGTAAAACACCGCGATCTTCGGGTTCAGGGCGCTGGTCAGAAAGCCCATGGTGATCAGTCTGCGCGACGAGTCCGGCGGCAATTGCTGCGCCTCGAAAGGTGAACGCGCCCCCGGCTTGACCGCCTGCCAGGCCAGCCACATCAAGTACAGCGCGCCGGCCCACTTCAGCACTTCATAGGCCATCGGCACCGCGAGGAACACCGCGGTCAAACCGGCAGCCGCCGCGAACAGGTGCACGAAGAATCCCGCGACCACGCCGAGCAACGAAGTTACACCGGCCTTGCGTCCCTGGCAGATCGACCGGGAGATCAGATAAATCATGTTCGGTCCCGGCGTCAGTACCATCAGCAACGCGGCGGCAGCGAAAATCAGCAAGTCTTGAAGCGGGATCATGGCAGGTCCTTTGCGTTAATCATCAGACGATCGCAGTCAGCGAGGCTCGATAAAACGGCAGGATCAGGTCCCGTGTCAATGGCGCCAGCGTGAGATCGCCGTCGGTGGTCGGGTCGATCCAGCGCACCTCTTCGATCTCCGCCGCCGGGGATACGTCTGTATCGATGGTCAGCTGAAAGAGTTCGGCCTGGACGACAAAACCCGGCTCGTTGGCGGCCGGTGCCGAAAATTGCCCCAGGTAGGTGGCGTGTGCCGGATCGATGACCAGGCCCAGCTCTTCATCCAGTTCACGGGCCAGGGCGTGAACCGGTAGCTCATGGGCTTCGATCTTGCCGCCCGGTTGCATGAAGGCTTCAGTGCCGCGCTTGCGGACCAGCAGGGTGCGGCCGTCAGGGCCGATCAACAGGGCGGCGGCGATGCGGATGATGTCGGGCGAAGCGGCGGATGCAGGTGTCATGGATCAACAATGGCCTTGAATGCAAAGGCGCAAGGATCACATGAGGGTGGGTGCCGGGCAACCCATGATCAATGCAGGGCTGGGGCAACCTTGTCCGCCTCGAGAATCGCGCCGTTCAGATCCTCAGGTATCTTCACAAAAATGGCGTACTTCGCCCCTTCCATGGCTTCGAAAGCGATCAGCTTTTCCACCAGCGCCCCGTTCAACACCTTGCCGGCATTGAGCAGCAACATGCCGTTGTCGGCATTGAGGTTGCGCGCCAGAATCATGCCCGCCGCCACGTTCCGGGTAGTCAGCACCTTGACCGAAGGATCGGCCAACGAGACATCGCTCAGGTACGCCGCACAGACCTGGATGAAATCCTCCACCATCCCGGGATCGTAGAGCCGCCCGGCATAGTTACGGATATAGACCAATGCTTCATCGCTGTTCATCTGCCGCTCGAGAATCAGCCCACGCTGCAACTCGATGAAATCCACCGCCAGTTTCAGCAGCCGTGAACCGAACGGAATCGCCTCGCCCTTGAGCCGGTCGGGAAAGCCATTGCCATCCCAGCGCTCCTGATGGTGAAGAATCAGCCGCGCCGCATCCTTCATCGGCTCGAGCGTCATCAACAGCGACTCGCTCTGTTTCGGATAGCCGCGGTAGCGTTCCCGATCGTTGTGATGCAGCAGGTCCGCCGGCGCGGTCATCATGCTGTCTGTCCAACTCAGCTTGCCAATGTTGTAGAGCGCAGCGGCCATGGTCAGGTCGCGACGGGTGCCTTCGTCCAGGTCATGCCGTTGGCAGTAGACCCGCACCAGCTCGATGATCTGGCGGTTGGTCTGTTTGGCCGGTGACAACCGCAGGTTGGCCAGCAGCGAGAACACCTCGGTGCTGGTGACGTAGCTGTGCTTGAGTTCTTCGTAGGCCAGGTCGAGCATGTCGGCGGTCTGCTGCAGCTCGGCGGTACGGGAGGCGACGTGTTTTTCGAGGGTGGCATTGAGCAGCTTCAATTGCTCGTTCTGATCCCGCGTCTCCTGCACCAGACGCAAGCGTTCACGCTCGGAGTGCTGGTAGGCCAGGGATTGTCGCAACGTCAGCAACATCTCCTCATCGTGCCAGGGTTTGCTGATGTAACGATGAATCTGCCCTTCATTGATGGCTTTGATAATGGCCGACGGATCGGCGTAACCGGTCAGCATGATCCGGGTGGTGTCGGGGTAGCGCTGATGGATATGGGCCAGCAGCGTGGCGCCGTCCATATTGGGCATGCGCGCATCGGTCATCACCAGGTCGATGGACTGTTGCGCCATGATGTCCAGGGCCTGGGCACCGCTGGTGGCCAGCAGCACGTCATAGGGTTGGCCGCGCAACAGACGACGCAGGCTGTTGAGGATCGACTCCTCATCATCGACCAGCAGCACTTTGGGTTTATCGGTCAATGTCGTGGGGAGTTGCTCTTCCATGGCGTCACCTCGAGTGAAACGGCTGTATCGCAGTCAGGATCCGAACAAACATTCCCTATTGTCGGAGCCTGAGCTTCAGGCTAGATGATTTTGCACGTGATCCGGAAATGATTCGTTGATTCAGTAGCGCTAAGTGCCGGACAGAGGTCTATGCTCAGCTGACTCGGATCCATAATCTGTACGTTCGGCCAGGTGATCAGGGAAAGGATGCCCCGCTATGGACACACCCCACCATAAAGCTGCCAGTCCCGGCGCATGTCGATGAATTCATTGCTGGCACGGACCAACCGGCGGATTCTGATCGTCGACGATACTGCTTCGATTCATGCCGACTTCGCGAAGATTCTCAGTCCGGCCTCGTTCGACGACGACAGTCTGATCAGCGCCGAAAATGCCCTGTTCGGCACCTCCGCGGCGATTTCACTGCAAAGTTTCCTGCTCGATTCGGCGTTTCAGGGCCTCCAGGCACTGGACAAGGTCGAGACCGCGCTGGCCAACGATCTGCCCTACGCCATGGCCTTCATCGACATGCGCATGCCACCGGGCTGGGACGGGCTGGAGACCATCGAACGGCTGTGGCAGGTCGATCCCAAGCTGCAGGTGGCGCTCTGCACCGCCTATTCCGACTATTCCTGGGAAGACATCGACGAGCGCCTGGAGTTGGGCGATCGCTTGCTGATTCTGAAAAAACCCTTTGATGCCATCGAAATCCGCCAGATGGCGAGCGCGTTGACCGCCAAATGGCAGATGACCGAAGACGCGGCGCTGAAAATGTCACTGCTGGAGCAGGCCGTCGAGGAACGCACCCGGGAGCTGTCCGATGCCAATATCATCGTGCAGAACAGCCCGACCATCCTGTATCGGTTGCGGGGCGAACCGTCGTTTCCGTTGATGTACATCTCCCACAACATCACCAAATACGGGCACATTGCCGCGGCGCTTGTGGCGTCGGCCAACTGGGCCCAGGAGCTGATCCATCCCGACGATCAATCGAAAGTCGACACTGCCATGGCCCGGGTGCTCGACCGCCATGCGGCGGGCGCCTCCATCGAGTTCAGGATGCGCACCGGCAAAGGCGCCTGGCGCTGGGTGGAAAACCGCTACATCCCGGTGCGCGACAATGAGGGCCGCTTGCTGGAAGTCGAAGGCATCATCATCGACATCACCGAGCGCAAACTGGCCGAGGAGAAAATCGCCTTGCTGGCCCGCACCGACGGGCTGACCGGGCTGGCCAACCGCGCGACGTTGATCGAGCGGCTGCACCAGGCGTTCGCTGCCGCGCGACGGGGCGCGGCAACCTTTGCCATGTTTTACCTGGACCTGGATCACTTCAAACGCATCAACGATACCCTGGGTCACCCGGTGGGCGACCTGCTGCTGCAAGAGGTGGCCCGCCGGATCAAGGCCTGTGTGCGGGAAAATGATGTGGTCGCGCGCCTCGGCGGTGACGAGTTCGCGATCTTGCAGCTGGACGTCAGTGACCCGACCCATTCCGCAGCCCTGGCCGCCAAGGTCCGCGATGCGCTGGTGGTGCCCTACGCCCTGGCCGGCAATGATGTGCGGGTCTCGGTCAGCATCGGCATCAGCAGTTACAGCCCGGCCAGCACCAACGCCGACGGCCTGCTGACCCAGGCCGACATGGCGCTGTATCGCTCCAAGGAAAAGGGGCGTAACCAGTACCACTTCCACTCCGAGGAGATCAACCAGGAGGTGGTCGAACGCATGGCCATCGCCAGCGACTTGCGCGGAGCCATCGAACACGAGGAACTTGAACTGCATTACTGGCCGGAAGTGGACCTGAGCAGCGGCAGGATCCTCGGCATGGAAGCGCAGGTCAGCTGGAACCACCCCGAGCGCGGGCTGCTGGAAGCCTCGACGTTTCTGCCCGCAGCGGAAAAGACCGGCACCATCGTCGCCCTGGGTCACTGGGTACTGAATCGCGCCTGTCAGCAAATGCGCCAGTGGCGCGATGAAGGCATGGCGCCTCCGGTGATTGCGATCAAGCTGTCCCTGGCCCAACTCAAGAGTGGTCCCGAGCTGATTTATGACGTGCTGCGCACCACCGCACGCTGGGAACTGTGCCCCTGGGACCTGCGCTTCGACGTCACCGAAGCGACGCTGGCCCAGACCAAATGGACCCACAACGATGTTCTGCCACGCCTGCGTGAGCTGGGGGTGAAGATCGCCATCGATGATTTTGGCACCGAGTATTCCTCGTTCGATTACCTCAAGACCTACCAGGTCAATCACCTGAAACTTGCCCAGGCCTTCATCCACACCGCAGCCCGCGACCCGGCCAGAGCGAACACGCTGCGCGCAATCATCAACTTCGCCCGGGAGGTAGGGATCGGCATCATTGCCGAAGGCGTCGAAACCCAAGAGCAGCGCAGCTCGCTGATGGCCACCGGCTCTGCGATGAACGCCCAGGGTGATTACTTCAGCAAAGCCGTCAGCAGCCAGCAGGCCGCCGAGTTGCTCAAGGCCGGCAGCATCGTGCCTGCGAGCCATGACTTCGGGCCGATTCTGGACAACCCGCAATGCTCCACGAAGGACAAGGGATGAAAACCCCTTTCGTGCGAACTAACCGGCGCATTCTGATCATCGATGATACGCCCACGATTCATGAGGATTTCCGCAAGATCCTGGGCCCGGAGCCCGAAGGTGAACAGACCCTCGCCGGCACGGAAGAAGCCCTGTTCGGCACGCTGCAGCTCGATCGTCTGACGTTCCAGCTCGACTCGGCCTATCAGGGTCAGGAAGCCCTCGAACGGGTCCAGTGCGCACTGGACGAAGGTCGACCTTATGCCATGGCCTTCATCGACATGCGCATGCCACCGGGCTGGGATGGCCTGGAGACCATCGAACAGCTGTGGAAGGCCGACCCGCACCTGCAAATTGCGCTGTGCACCGCCTATTCCGATTACAGCTGGGAGGACATGGCCGAACGGCTGGAATTCGGCGACCAGTTGCTGGTGCTGAAAAAACCCTTCGACAGCCTGGAAATCCGGCAGATGGCCAGTGCCCTGACCTGGAAGTGGCAGATGGCTCAGGACGCGGCCATGAAAGTCCTGAGCCTGGAGCAAACCATCGAGGCCCGGGTCCTCGAACTGCTCAAGGTCTCGCATCTGTTGCAGTACGACGTCCTGACCGAGCTGCCCAACAGTACGTTGCTCGGTGACCGCTTGAACCAGTCACTGGCGCTGTCCCGGCGCCATGATAAGCAGCTGGCGGTGATGTTTCTGGGGCTCGACCGCTTCAAACGCATCAACAACGCACTGGGCCATCCGGCCGGTGACCAGATGCTCAAGCAGGTCGGGCGCAATCTGTTGGCCTCGGTGCGTGAGTCCGACTCGGTGTTTCGCTACGGTTCGGACGAATTCGTGGTGATCCTCGCAGACATCCGCCACCCCCAGCAGACCACGGGCATCGCCGAAAAACTCCTCAAGGCTATCCGTGCGCCCCAGCACATCGCTGGCCACGACCTGAGCGTCACCGCCAGCCTGGGCATCAGCGTCTATCCCGACGACGGCTTCGATGCCATCTCGCTGATCAAGAAAGCCGAAACCGCGATGCGCAACGTCAAGGAAAGCGGCCCGAACGATTTCAGTTTTTTTATCGACGAAATGAACCAGCGTGCCCGGGATCAGCAAAGCATCGAGACCGGCCTTCGCCTGGCGCTGGAACGCAACGAATTTGTCCTGCATTACCAACCCAAGCTGGACCTGGGCAGCGGTCAGGTGGTCGGTGCCGAAGCCTTGATCCGCTGGCATAAACCGGGGCATGGCTGCGTCTACCCGACAGATTTTATCGGCGTGGCCGAAGACAGCGGCCTGATCGTCCCGTTAAGCAAATGGGTGCTGGCCCAGGCCTGTCGACAAGCCTGCTTGTGGCAGGCGGCCGGGCTGCCGAAGATCTGCATGTCGGTCAATGTATCGGCCATCGATTTTCGCCAACGGGACTTTGTCGACGGCATCGAACAGGTACTCAAGGACACCGGTCTGGAGCCGGCCTTGCTCGAACTGGAAATCACCGAAGGCGTGTTGATGCAAAACATCGATGCCACCGTCACCGCCCTGAACCGGATCAAAGCCCTGGGGGTGCGACTGGCCATCGATGACTTCGGCACCGGTTATTCCAGCCTGAGTTACTTACGGCGCTTTCCCATCGATGTGTTGAAAATCGACCAGTCATTCATTCGCGGTTTGAGCAGCGACAGCAATGACGCCGCCCTGGTCAGCGCGATCATCAGCCTGGGCCGCAGCCTCAAGCTGACCATCATTGCCGAAGGAGTGGAAACCCTCGAGCAGCTGGATTTCCTCAAGGCCCACCAATGCGAGGAAGGCCAGGGTTACTACTTCAGCAAGGCCGTGGAACCGGAGGCCTTCGTCCGGTACCTGCGGTCGGTGAAGCCCTCTTCATCCGCCGCCACGTAAACGATGCGCAACGATACACAGGCCATCGGCCAAGGAATCATCAGATGTCGCCCTTCTTTCACCGCCTGCTTCTGGTGCCGTTGTTCGGGCTCTGTCTGAGCGCTGGCGCTGCCCCTTTGGATGAACCACTCAAACCACTGCCGGCGGTGCCCCAGCAAAATCCGCTGCGAGTCGAACTCGGTCGCCAGTTATTCAACGAACCACGCCTGTCGGTCAACAGCTCGTTATCCTGTTCAAGCTGCCATCAGCTGGAAAACGGCGGCGCCGACAACAAGGCATTTTCCATCGGTTTCGCCGGTCTTCCGGTCGGGATCAATACCCCCAGCGTGTTCAACGCCAGCCTGAACTTTCGGCAATTCTGGAATGGTCGAGCCGACACCCTGGAAACCCAGATCCACGAAGTGGTGCAGAGCCCCAGCGAAATGGGCAGCAACTGGGAGCACGTCGTGCAGACGCTGTCCGCCGATTCGGCTTATCAGGCCTCATTTGCCAACGCCTACCCGGACGGCGTGACCATGAACAATGTGCAAAACGCCCTGGCCACCTACGAACGCACGCTGCTCAGCAAAAACTCACGCTTCGACCAATACCTGCTGGGTGATACCGACATTCTTACCCGGGAGGAGAAATACGGTTACCAGCGCTTCAAGGAATACGGCTGCATCGCCTGTCATCAAGGGGTGAATATCGGCGGCAACATGTTCCAGAAGTTCGGGGTGATGGGCGATTACTTTCAGGTTCGGGGCCAGGCTGTGGAATCCGACCTGGGCCGTTATCTGGTGACCCGGGACGAAGAGGATCGCAATGTGTTCAAGGTACCCAGCCTGCGCAACGTCGCCGTGACCGCGCCGTACTTTCACGATGGCTCGGCCAGCACCCTCGAAGACGCGGTAGACGTGATGTTCAAGTTCCAGCTCGGGCGCATTCCTTCCACCGAGGACAAAAACCTGATCATCAAATTCCTCAAGACCCTGACCGGTGAATGGGGAGGCAAACCCTTATGAGGATCTCTCGCCGCCGCAACCTGGCGCTGTTGGGCATCGTCGCCGTGATGCTGGCCTCGACGCTGCTGTTCCTGTACCTCAAATCCAACTCGAACCAGACCACGACCTACGCCGAGTCCCGGGACCTGATCGGACGGATCAAACAGTTGAATGCCCAGTGGGAAACCGAGATTCTCAAGGCCAGGATCGCCATCAGCCACAACTACGACCCGCTGGTCGCACCGCTGACCGAGATGACTGACCTGTGGCAACGATTCGATACGATGGCGTCCAGCCACGGCCGCAACGACTCGCCGACCTGGCGCGCCAGCCATGACGTTTACCAGAAAACCCTCCAGGAAAAGACCCGGCTGGTGGAGCAGTTCAAGTCGCACAATGCGGTGCTGCGCAACTCGCTGGCGTTCCTGCCCACTGCCGAGGACGACATTCAGCAACAGCTGGCGCAGTTGGTGGACGGCGACAAACTGCAACTGCAGAACATCGCTACCGACACATACGACTTGCTGCTCAGCAGCCTGGAGTTCGCCCAGGTTATCTCCGACGACAAGGCTGCCGACATTCTGCTCGGGCTGAGCAAACTGGGGGTGAACAAAGAGCGTTTACCTGAACAGTTCCACAGTCCGATCGATATTCTGAGCAACCACATTTCACTGATCCTGCGCGAACAACCGGTGGTCAATCGGTTGCTGCAAAACATCGAAGCCATTCCCATGGCCGAACGCCTGGACGACATTACCAGCCTGCTGAACAAGGATCAGCAGCGGGCCGACGCGGTCGACCAGCGCTATCACTTCTACATGCTGCTGTTTTCAGTCCTGCTGGTGCTGTTGCTGGTGTACCTGGCGATTCAGCTGATGCGCAGTTTCACGGTGATCCAGCGCGTCAACAAAGCCCTGCAATCCGCCAACGACGATCTTGAACTGCGGGTGGAAGAACGCACCCGCGAGCTCAAGGACACCCAAAGCGAACTGCTCGACACTGCGCGCCAGGCCGGTATGGCCGAAATCGCCACCAACGTGTTGCACAACGTCGGCAACGTGCTCAACAGCGTGAACATTTCCGCCGACCTGGTCTCGCGCAAACTGCGCGCCAGCAAGGCCCAGGGCCTGGGCAAGGCCATGCAGCTGATCAACGGGCATCCAGGCGACCTCGGTACCTTTCTCACCCAGGACGAGAAAGGTAAATTGCTGCCCGGCTATCTCAATCAACTGGTGGACGCGATTGCCCTCGAACAACAAGGTATGACCGAGGAACTGGCGCAGCTGAGCAAAAGTGTCGACCACATCAAGGACATCGTCGCCACCCAGCAATCCTATGCCGGCGCCAACAACCTGATGGAACCGCTGCACATCAGCGAACTGCTCGAAGACGCCCTGCGCATGAATGCAGGCGCCTTGACCCGGCATCACGTCAAGGTGATCAAGGAGTACAGCGAGGTGCCGCAGGTCATGGGCGACAAGCACCGGCTGCTGCTGATCCTGATCAACCTGATCAGCAATGCCAAGTACGCCATGTCCGAGCTGGGCAATCGCCCGCGGCAAATGACCCTTGGGGTAAAAATAGTCGAGGATTCGATCCTGCAAGTCAGCGTCAAGGATGACGGCGAAGGCATCGCCAAGGAGAACATGACGCGCATCTTTGCCCACGGTTTCACCACCCGCAAGGAAGGCCATGGTTTCGGCCTGCACAGCTGTGCCCTGGCTGCCATCGAGATGAACGGCCACCTCACCGCCCATAGTGACGGACCGGGCAAAGGCGCGCTATTCACCTTGCAGATCCCGCTTGAAATCGTTCCGGAGCATGCATGAGCGAGCGTTCGAACCGGCGTATCCTGCTGATCGACGATACACCGTCCATTCATGTGGATTTTCGCAAGATACTCATGCCAACACCGGCACCGACCGTCGAACTGGACGAGATGGAAGCGGCGCTGTTCGGCACTGAAGTCAAAACCGCCGGCGCCCTGTTCGAGCTGGACTCGGCGTACGGCGGGCAGGAGGGGCTCGGAAAGCTCAAATGGGCGCTGCAGGAGAACCGTCCTTACGCCCTGGCCTTTGTCGACATGCGCATGCCCGAGGGCTGGGATGGCGCGCAGACCATTGAATACCTGTGGCAGCAGGACCCGCGCCTGCAGGTGGTGGTCTGCACCGCCTATTCCGACTATTCCTGGGATGAGTTGCTCGATCGCTTGCACGCCCACGACCGCTTGCTGATTCTGAAAAAGCCGTTCGACAATATTGAAGTGCAGCAGATGGCCAACACCCTGCTGACCAAATGGGACATGACCGAACGGGCCAGCATGCAGGTCGACCACTTGGGGCGGATGGTCAAACGCCGAACCCGGCAGCTCACGGAAACCAGCGTTGAGCTGCAGCGGGAAATCGATGAACGCAAACAGCTTGAATCGCAACTGGTGCAATCGGAAAAACTCGCCTCGCTGGGGCAACTCGCGGCGGGCGTCGCCCATGAAATCAACAATCCCATCGGCTTCATTTCTTCCAACCTTGGCACCCTCGATGGCTACTTCAAGCAGTTGCAGGAAATGCTCGACGCCTATCGGGATGCCGAAGAGGCCATCGGCTCCAGCGAGCTTATCGAGCGCTTGCAACAGCTGCGCGAACAGGTCGAACTGGAGTTCCTGCGCGATGACATTCCGCTGTTGATCAAGGAGTCCAAGGACGGGATCAACCGGGTCAGCCAGATCGTCAAGGACCTCAAGGATTTCTCCCGCGTGGACGCCAATCAGGAATGGCAGTGGGTCAACCTGCAACAGGGCATCGAGTCGACGCTGAACATCGTCGCCAATGAACTCAAGTACAAGGCCGATGTGATCAAGGAGTATCAGGAGCTGCCTGACATCGAGTGCCTGCCTTCGCAGATCAACCAGGTGATCATGAACCTGATCGTCAACGCCTCCCAGGCCATCGGCCCGGAACGCGGCACCCTCACCCTGCGCACCGGGCATGAAGCTGAAAAGGTGTGGATCGAGGTGCAAGACACCGGCTCCGGCATCGCGCCGCAGAGCCTGCAGAAAATCTTCGACCCGTTCTTCACCACCAAGCCGGTGGGCCAGGGGACGGGGCTGGGCTTGTCGCTGTCGTATGGCATCGTGAAGAAGCACCGGGGGGAGATTTCGGTGCGCAGTGAGGTTGGCGCAGGGACCACGTTCAGGGTCGAGTTACCTATATACCAAACAAAACCAGCAGCCTGAAACACGCTCCCCGCTTGCCCGCGAAGACGTCAGCCCCGACAACCCGATAGGTAGATGCGCCCAGCCAGGGCAGCACTCGGCCGGGACAAGGCGCTCCCAGGCTAGATAATCCTTTTCAGCTGAGTGGGTTCACTCCTTGGGGCATCACCCTTCACGACACTTCTGACCACATACCTGGGCCGGTGCTTGGTTTCCATGTAAATCCTTCCGATGTATTCCCCCATGACGCCGATCCCGATCAGTTGCACACCTCCCAGAAACAGAATCGCCGTTATCAGCGAGGGAAAACCGGGCACTTCGTTTCCATACAGAAGTTTGTCCAGCAGCATATAAGCCGCACAGGCCAGCGCCAGCAGCGAAATGGCACCGCCGACGTAACTCCATACCCGCAATGGCACCGTACTGAACGAGGTAATGCCTTCCAGCGCCAGGTTCCACAGCTTCCAGCCATCGAACTTGCTCTTGCCTGCCGCTCGCGATGCACGGTCGTACTCAATGACCACCGTGCGAAAGCCGGCCCATGCCAGCACACCTTTCATGAATAGCTGCTGTTCGGGCAGGGTCTTGATGACGTCTACTACCTTGTGGTCCATCAATCGAAAGTCACCGACGTTTTCTTCGATGGGCGTGAAAGAAATCCGCTTGAGCAAGTGATAGAACATCGCCGCGCCATGGCGTTTGATATAACTGTCGCACGCACGACTGCGGCGTTTGGCCAACACCACTTCAGCGCCGTTTTTCCATTCTGTGATGAGTCGGGGAATGACGTCGATCGGATCTTGAAGATCCACATCCATGGGGACAATCACATCGCCACTGGCGTATTCCAGACCCGCGAACAACGCCGGCTCCTTGCCAAAGTTGCGCGAGAAATTGATCAATATCACGTTGCTGTCGCCCAAGGCGATCGCACGGACCAGGTCGGATGTTCCATCCGTGCTGCCATCGTCGATGAATACGATTTCAACCTGATACTCGCGCAAGTCCGGATCCTCGCGCACGGTCTGATAGAACAATCCAATAGCCTGCTCTTCATTGAATACCGGGACTATCAATGAAACCTTCATGCCTCGCGCTCACGAAGCACTACAAGTGTGTAGCTGGAGAATCCTTTCCATAAGTCCTTCATGCCGCTTCCTGATCTGCGTTTCGACGACTTCAGGGTAGAACCGGTGCGAATGCCGGTCTACTGTCACAAATTACAGGTAGGCAAGCGTGTTCAGGTCAACGCTCGATCGGGCGATGGAGTTGCGAACCCATGACCATCGCGCTTCACCAGTGCAGCACCTTGATCGGGACGGGCTCTTTCATGACGATAAAACCGTAGTCGCCCAGCAGATAAATCCGGTAGTACTGGTTCTCCAGCAACGGTGGGTAACCCTGGTACCCCACCCGGGTTGCGTTGCGTCGATCCCGCTCGGACACCACGTTGGTGATGCCCAGTTTCGGCAGGTTTTCGGCCATCACCAAAAAGTCGATGTTCAGCAGGTAGTGCAACACCGGCATCTGCTTGAACGAGCCCGCAGCGCCCCCCAGCCAGTGATCGGAATAGGTCACTGACAGGTAAATGCGCTTGGCCTCGCGCAGTTCCCGACGGGACGCAATGTCGTACGCCATGCTGGATACCGCGCTGGAAGCGAAGACTTTCTGCACCGTCAGCACCCGACCATAGGCATACGACAACGACAGCATCGCCAACAGGGGAATCACCAGCAGCAGTGGCAGCCGCTCGTGGATGTGGGCCAACGCCAGGTGGCTCAAATAGAACAGCAACAGCAACAGGACCGCGAAACCCATCAGCGTCCTGGCCCCTTCATTGAAGTCGCGGAAAAACAGCGCCATCCCCGACACCAGCAGCGTCACCACCGGCACTGTCAGCACACAGATCAGGCCGATCAGCATGTTCTTTCCCGGGCTGTCCGGACGCGCCGCGACCTTGAGCCCCAGCCAAACCGCCCCGGCCAGGGCACACAGCAACAACCCGGCGAACACCCAGGCAAATCCGCCGTGGAACAGCAGCACGACTTTCTCCAGCACCCGGCCGATGTTGATGTGCAGTTGCAACAGCGGCTCGGCCGACCAGTTCAGCAAGGACGTACGATTGTGTTGGGTGAACGGATAAGCACTGACGGCGTAAATCAGGCAGCCAAGGATTGCCTGAGCCAGTTTCCAGCCGAGCAGACCGCACCACTGCGGCCAGGCCAGTCTGTCATTGGCACCTTTGAGTGCCTCGAGGCAACACAGCCCGAGAAACACATTGAAGCTCACCTGGTACAGCCCCAGCGCCAGGGCAACCAGCAAGGACGGCACCAGCCACTGCAGAATGCGCGAAGGGTGACGAAAGGTGATCGCGTAGATCACCGCCACCAGGCTCAAGGTCATGGCGGGGCCGTCGTATTGATAGGACAGGTTTTGCAGGAAGAAGGGGTTGTACCACAGCGGCAACACCACCAGGCAGCAGGCCAGCGTCGGCTGCGGGTAGTAATGAAATGTCAGGCGGGTCAGCGCCGCGGCCATGGCCAGCGTGGCAATCAACAGCGGCAAAGGAAATATGTTCGGCGCGCTGCTGCTGAACGTCAGCACGTTGTAAAACAGCTCGGTAAACAATCGCCCCTGCTCCGCCCAGGCCATGCCCGCCGAGAGCGAACGCCAGTTATCGTCGATATACGGATAGTCGGCGAGGATCAGCGGCAGGACGTACACCAGGATGGCGAGCAGAAAAAACAGCCAGACCTGACGGCCTCCAAGTTCTTCGCTGATCAGTCGCTTGAACCGGCCCATGCTAAAGCCCGAGCCGGTCTTTACCGCCGACAATGTCCTTGACCACATAGCGCGGCCGATGCTTGGCTTCGATGTAGATGCGGCCCACGTACTCGCCGAGAATGCCGATGCCGATCAGCTGTACGCCGCCGAGAAACAGGATCGCGGTCATCAACGACGGGTAACCGGGGACGCTGTTGCCGAAGAAAATCTTGTCCAGCACCATGTAGACCGCGTACAGCACCGCGAAGATCGAAATGCCGCCACCGATGTAGGTCCACAAACGCAACGGCACCGTGCTGAAGGAGGTCACGCCTTCCAGCGCCAGGTTCCACAGTTTCCAGCCATTGAACTTGCTGCTCCCCGCCACTCGCCCGGCGCGCTCGTACTCCACGACCACCGTGGTGAACCCGGCCCACGACAGCACGCCCTTCATGAACAACTGATGTTCCGGAAGTGCGCGAATCACATCGACCACCTTGCGGTCCATGAGTCGGAAATCACCGACGTTTTCTTCGATCCGGGTGTAAGCGATACGGTTGAGCACCTGGTAGAACAGCGCCGCGCTGAGGCGTTTCAGGACGCCGTCGGCGGTGCGATCGCGGCGTTTGGCGAGCACCACATCGGCGCCTTTTTGCCATTGTTCAATCAACCGCGGGACGACGCTGATCGGATCCTGCAGGTCTACATCCATCGGGATCACCGCATCGCCGCTGGCATATTCCAGGCCGGCGAACAGCGCCGGCTCCTTGCCGAAATTACGCGAGAAGTTGATCAGCAATACCTGTTCATCGGTTTGCGCCAGGGCCTTGATCTGCTCGGCCGTGCGGTCGGAGCTGCCATCGTTGATGAACACGATCTCGAACTCGACCTGTTCAAGTCGCAACTCACGCCGCACCGCTTGATAAAACAGGTCGATCGCCTGTTCCTCATTGAATACCGGGACGATCAACGAGATTTTCATTGCTCACGCTCGCGAAACACTACGTATTTCGAAAACAGAAAACCCAGCACCAGGCTCAAGGCCGAAAACAGGGCCACTGTCAGCAGACCATGAAACCGCCACACGTCACCGGCATGGCCGACGCCCAGGCTCAGGGCCCCCATGGTTCCCAAGAATAGAAGATAACCGCCGAACGAGGCCTTGGCATCGAAGGTATACAGCGCGTTCATGTAAAAGGAAAAAGAGGCGGCAACGCAGAAGGCTGCCAGGTTGCTCAGGGCCTGACTGAAGTCGGCCGCCACACTCAGCAGGAAGAAGATTTGCCAGTGGATCAGCGTATTGGCGACCCCGACCACCGTGTAACTGGAAAATCCTTTCCATAAGAGCCTCATGGTGCCACTCCATTGCGCGTCATAAGGCTTTGAACCTTTCTACTGTCAGAAATCACAGGCCTGATGTTCTTTCGGACCAGCGGTTCCTTGTACCCGTGGACGCGGTCTGCTTTTGTAGGAGCTGCCGAAGGTTCGGGCCGCGTTCGGACGATCTTTTGATCTTCCTGAATGCAAAAGCCCCGATCACTTGACCGGGGCTTTGGCATTTCAAGCGTGTCGACTTATGAAGCCGAACGCACCGCGCCTTGCGACACGTTGGTCGGTTGCAACTTGAACACGTAGAACAATACCATCAGCAACACCAGGAACGCCGGGCCGACATAGAGCGCCACGCGGGTGTCCGGGAAGTAGGCCATCAGCCCGACCACCAGCACCAGGAACGCCAGCGCCAGGTACGAGCTGACCGGGAACAGCCACATGCGGTATTTCAGGCCGGCACGTTCGCTGGCGCTCAGGCCTTTGCGGAACTTGAGCTGGGCCAGCAGGATCATCACCCAGGTCCAGATCGCGCCAAAGGTGGCAATCGCGGTGACCCAGACGAAGACCTTCTCCGGCACCAGGTAGTTGAGCAGCACCCCCAACAGCAAGGCACCGATCGACAGCAGCAGCGCACGACGCGGCACGCCGTTGCTGGAGGTCGTGGCGAAACCGGCTGGGGCCTGACCGTTCTGCGCCAGGCTGTAGAGCATGCGCCCGGTGCTGAAGATGCCGCCGTTGCAGGACGACAGCGCGGCAGTGATCACCACGAAATTGATGATGCCGGCCGCGGTCTTGATGCCCAGACGCTCGAAGGTCATCACGAACGGGCTGCCCTGGGTGCCGATTTCGTTCCACGGGTAGATCGACAGGATCACGAACAACGCGCCGACGTAGAACAGCAGAATCCGCCAGAACACCGAGCCGATCGCGTTGGGAATGGTCTTCTGCGGGTTCTTCGCTTCACCGGCGGTCAGGCCGATCATCTCGACGCCGAGGTAGGCGAACATCACCATCTGCAGAGACATCAATACGCCTTGCACGCCGTTGGGCATGAAGCCGCCATGGGCCCAAAGGTTGGAAATCCCCAGTGCGACGCCGTCGTTGCCGAAGCCGAACGCGATCACGCCGATACCGCCTACCACCATCGCAATGATGGTGACGATCTTGATCAGGGCGAACCAGAACTCGAATTCACCGAAGGCTTTCACCGCGATCAGGTTGATCGAGCCCATGCTGATCAACGCCGCGAGTGCCCAGATCCAGCGCGGCACGTCGGGGAACCAGACGCCCATGTACACCGCCACCGCAGTGATTTCCGCGACGCAGGTCACCAGCCACAGGAACCAGTAGTTCCAGCCGGTGAGGAAGCCCGCCAAGGGGCCGAGGTAGTCTTGGGCATAACGGCTGAAGGAGCCGGCGACCGGGTTGTGCACCGCCATCTCGCCGAGGGCGCGCATGATCACCAGGATCGCCAGACCGCCGATGATGTAGGACAGCATGATGGCCGGGCCGGCCATTTCGATGGCCTTGGCCGAACCGAGGAACAGGCCGACACCGATACAGGCACCGAGCGCCATCAAGCGAATATGCCGTTCGCCGAGTTCGCGTTTAAGCGGGCCGCCCTGAGCGGTCTCGCCGTGGGGCAGGTGATTGCCGACTGGCATAGGGGTACAACCTCGTCTTGTTATTGGATATGACCACCGAGTGTCGAAGCGCTGACCGATAAGCCATTGCTTGCCTGAAACCGGACCTGCTTCGTGGGCAGGAGCGTCTTGCAGGATAAAACCTGCAAGATCAGCGGGGCGTGCAGTATAAAAAGCTTCCTATAGGGATTTTCACTCTATAAACCACAAGATTCAGCGAGAACTCTCGGGAAAGGCGCGGTTTGCGGAGGGGCATTACCTGGCTTGTGTAGGATTATTCGCTGCGGAAACGGCGCGGAGTATTGCACGACAATGGTGCGTCGTCATGTCCCTCCCAAGGCAGTATTTACTACTCGACAGGTCTAGCTAAGGCATTTCAGCCTGCATCAATCACTGTGGCGAGGGAGCTTGCTCCCGCTCGGCTGCACAGCAGTCGTAAAACCAGAGAACCGGTTTTCTCAGACAAACCGCGAATACAGAATTTTCGGCTGCTGCGCAGCCCAGCGGGAGCAAGCTCCCTCGCCACAATTGAAAGTGGATCCATGACATTTGGGTGTCCACAATTTTTTCACCAACGCCAACCACCGTCTAAGCTTCAAACAAGTCCGAACAATCGGCGAGAATGGATCAGTCGACTATGGGCGTTTTATGGCAAACCGATTCGAGTAAAACTGTGGTTCCGACTGAACGAGTGGATGAAGCGCCTTTACCTGAAAAACCTGGTCGTTCCCGGCACGGCTGGGGGGCCTTTTGGTTGTTGCTGCTGATTATTGCGATTGTCGTGGGGCTGGCTGCCGCCAAGGAAATGCGTACCTCGAAGTTTCAATCCCGGGAAGTCAGCAAATTTGCCTCATCCCTGAAATATGACATGCGACCCGGTCCCAGCGACGCCATTCTCTACCCCGGCGCCGGGCCTTTCGATCTGCGTCTGGGCTACAGCTCCCTGGATGAGTTCCTGCCACGGCTGCTCAAGCGTGACTACGTCATTGCCTCGCAAACCCGCTTTTCCGAGGCGCTGATGAACTACAGCGACAAGGGCTTTTTCGTGCCCTATCCAGAGAAAATTCAAACTGGATTGTCGATCACCGATTGCCGTGCGGCACCGCTTTACCAGTACAAATACCCGCAACAACTTTACTCAAGCTTTGAGGCGATCCCGCCGGTGGTGGTCAGCAGTCTGCTGTTCATTGAAAACCGCTTCCTGCTCGACCCTCGTCAGCCCCAGGCCAACCCCGCCGTGGATTGGCCTCGGTTCGGCATGGCGGCGTGGTCCCAGGTCGCTAAATTGCTGCACCTGCCGGGCCAGTCGGCGGGGGGCAGTACCCTGGCGACGCAACTTGAGAAGTACCGGCACTCGCCCGATGGCTTGACCGTCTCGGGCGCGGAGAAAATTCGCCAGATGATTTCCGCCAGCGTGCGCGCCTATCAGGCCGGTCCGGATACCCTCGTGGCCCGGCAGAATGTGATTCGCGATTACCTCAACAGCGTGCCACTGTCGGCCGTACCGGGTCACGGTGAAGTGCATGGCATGGCCGAAGGTTTACGCGTCTGGTACGGCGCCGACTTCAATGAGGCCAACGAACGGCTGACCAGCGCCGCGACAGATCCGAAAAGCATGGCGGAAAGAGGCCTGGCCCTGCGTGAAATGCTGTCACTGATGATTGCCCAGCGCCGCCCTTCCCATTATCTGACCAAGGGCCATGATGAATTGGCCAGCCTTACCGACAGCCACATTCGCCTGCTGGCCCAGAATGGCGTGATCGATGCGCCCCTCGCGGCAGCGGCGTTGGCCAGCAAGGTGACCTACCGCGACTGGCTGACCCAGCCCACTATCCAGCCGATTGAAACCAACAAGGGCATCAGCGTGGCGCGCAGTCGGCTCGGCGGGTTGCTCAATCGTCCGCTGTACGACCTCGATCGCCTCGATCTCTCGGCGACCAGCACCTTGCAAGGCGACCTGCAAGCCCAAGCCACCGAGTACCTCAAGCACCTGGCCGACCCGGCCTTCGCGGCACAGATCGGCTTGATCGGTGAACGCCTGCTGACCCCCACCAGCACCACGCAGGTACGCTACAGCTTCACCCTGTTCGAACTGACCCCGGACGGCTCACGGGTGCGGGTACAGACTGACAGCACCGACCAGCCGTTCGACATCAACGAAGGCAGCAAACTGGAACTGGGCTCCACGGCAAAAATGCGCGTGCTCACCACCTATTTGCAGATCATCGCCGAGCTGCACGATAAATACGCAACGATGACCATCCCGGAACTGAAGAAGGTCGATGTCCCTGACCAGGACCGCCTGAGCCGTTGGGCCGTCGACTATCTGATCCAGAATAAAGACCGCAATCTGCAAGCCATGCTGGGCGCCGCGCTGGATCGCAAATACTCGGCCAGCCCCGGCGAAGCTTTTTTCACCGGTGGCGGGCTGCACACCTTCGTCAACTTTCGCAAAGAGGACAACGGCCGCCTCCCGACGCTGCGCGATGCCCTGCGTGAGTCGATCAACCTGCCGTTCATTCGGCTGATGCGTGATCTGGTGCGCTACACCACGTATTCAGGCCCCAGCAACAGTGCCGAATTGCTCAAGGACGATCGCGACCCTCGGCGTCAGGAATACCTGGCCTCGTTCGCCGACCGTGAAGGCACCTCGTTCCTGCTCAAATTCTGGAAGAAGTACAAGAACAAGGACACCCGGGCGCGACTCGAGACTTTTCTCGACAGCATGCGCCCGACCCCGATTCGCATGGCCGCCGTGCATCGTTATCTATTCCCCCAGGCCGACCAGGAAAGCTTCAACCGCTTCGTGCGCTCGCACCTCAAAGGCGCCAAGCTCACCGAAAAACTCACCGACGAACGTCTTGAGCGGCTGTACCTGAGTTACGGACCCGGCTCGTATGACTTGCCGGACCAGGGCTTCATTGCCAAGGTGCACCCGCTGGACTTGTGGCTGATCGGCTATCTGTTGAACAACCCCGATGCCAAGTTCAGCCAGATCGTCAAAGCCAGCCAGTTCGAACGCCAGGAGGTCTACAGCTGGCTGTTCAAAAGCCGGCACAAGGGTGCCCGCGACAGTCGCATCCGCACCATGCTGGAAATCGAGGCGTTTCTCGATATTCACCAGCGCTGGCAGAAAGTCGGCTACCCATTCGATCACCTGGTGCCGTCACTGGCCACCGCCATCGGCAGCTCCGGCGATCGCCCGGCGGCGTTGGCCGAACTGATCGGCACCATCCTCAACGACGGGGTACGGATGCCGACACTGCGCATCGACAGCCTGCACTTCGCGGCGAACACGCCCTATGAAACCAGATTGATCAGTAATCCGGACGCCGGCAAACGGGTGATGCCGTCCGAGGTGGCCACGGCCATGCGCGAAGCCTTGTCGCAGGTGGTGGATGCCGGCACGGCCAAACGTGTCTCCGGCAGTTTCATAACACCCGATGGCAAACCATTGGCCATGGGCGGCAAGACCGGTACCGGCGACAACCGCATCGAAGCCATAGGCTCCGGCGGCCGGATCCTCAGCTCGAAATCGATCAACCGCACCGCGACCTTCGTGTTCTTCATCGGCGATACCCACTTCGGCACCATGACCGCGTTCGTGCCCGGGCGCACGGCCGAAGCCTTCAAATTCACTTCGGCGTTGCCGGTTCAGGTGCTCAAGGGCATGGCGCCGATTCTGACGCCGTATTTGCAACCGGGCAGCGCGTCACAGTGCCTCCCCGTGGACGGTTCGTCCGTGGCGGCAGCCAATCCGGTTTCGCGACGCTGAATTTACCCGGTAGCAGGTGGTATTCCGTTATTTTTCAGATTCGAATATTCAACGGTTTACCGGCTAAAAGCGCCGGTTGGACGCAGTTATTCAGACTTTTTTTTTGAGCCCCGACAGATAGGCTGATCACTCCTTAAAACAATCAAGGATGATTGCCATGACCGACTCCACCACGCCTGCCCAAAACACCGATAAAGGTCGGCACTACGACTTCATCAAGAACACCATCAGCGACACCTTCAAAACCGCTACCCTCAGCAGGGGCCTGGCCCTGGCGGCCACTCCATTGAACATGCAGCCGTGGTACACAACGGTGCCCGCCTCCCATCATGCCAAGCTCAAAGCCGCCAACCTCAAGGCCTGGGGCTCGCAGAACCAGGTGGATCAACTGTTCAAACAGCTACAGGACGTGCATTCGTTTGCCAAGCCCCTGCTCCAGGCGAAGCTCAAGGAACGCTACGGAATCGAGCATGACGTCAGCACGACTTACCTGCACCTATACCTGCCCAAGGATTTGCCCTGGTATACGCCGGTTAACGTGTTGGGCGGTGTCACTACCCGAACCGTCTCCCTGCTGGATGCGGCGCTGCACAACTTCGCCAAGAACGAAACGGTTCGTGCCGACTCGCAATTCATCACCCAACCCGACAATCGCGGGCACTTCGATGTCATTGCGCTCCAACACAAAATGACCATCAGCCAGTTCCAGGCACTTTGCCGGGAACTGGATATCGGTGCGCTTTACAAAACACACCTCGAAAGCTATCTGCTTCCCGGCGAACCGGTTGCCGAAGCCTTCATCAAGCTTAAGGTGACCGAAAGCCAGAAAGATGCACTCACCGTCGCCGCGCAACTGGCGTTGATGACCGGGCATATCCAGTACGACGCCTACAAGCTGATACTGGATCTGGCCAGGGACGAACCGCAACTGCGGCTCAATGGCAGACCAATGAAGTGCCGCGACCTGTCGATGATGGGGACGCACCTGACCGGAATTATGCTGCTGTACCCCGCCGAGCTCGACAGCAACGGCATTCGCCGTCTCATTGCGTACGTCCCGCAAGACCCGGATCACCCGCTGAAGGAGTACGAATCAACCGACCAGTTCATGACTGAACTGGCGCGCCAATTGCGCGAAAACAAAACCGGCGAATCATCAAAGCAAAGTTACCAACAATTCTTCAGCCAATTCGTCGATCAGCAGCAACGCGGGCACTTTTTCGCTGATCTTGATCAACGCCTCAGCACCTTGAAATGGCACGACAAGGAGGATCCGACGGATCAACGTCCAACGTGGCGCGAAGAGCCCATATCGTCCCCCCACTTACAATTCCAGCCCCTGAACTTCTCCGCAAATTACTGGGCACACACCTACCGGCAAAAACTCAACAAGATCCTCAACGACGCACGGGAAATCGCCGTGTCCACCGCCGACACGGACAGCAAGGCGCGCTGGGCCTGGTGGGACAATTTCAAGAAGATCGTATCGGACATTTTCAATGTCGCCCTGCTGGTCGCCACACCGTTCGTTCCGGGATTGGGCGAACTGATGATGGCCTATACCGCTTACCAACTGACCAGCGACGTGATTGAAGGGATTGTCGATCTGGCCGAAGGTCTCGGTCTTGAAGCGGCCGAACATGTGATCAGCGTGGTGACGGATGTCATTCAACTGGCGGCTTTCGGGGCGGCTGCTGAAATAGGCAGCGCGTTCAAGCTCAAACTGTCGCCGCTGGTCGAAGGCATGAAACCCGTCAAGCTACCCGATGGCAAACAAACGCTGTGGCATCCCGATCTTGCACCTTACGAACAAAAGAATCTCACCTTGCCCGCGGATTCGAAACCCAACGAACACGGCCTGCATCGAATCGCCAATCAAGACATCCTGCCGCTGGAAGACAAGTTCTACGTCGTCGAGAAAGCCTCGACAGAGCCGACCTCCAGCACGCACCGCATCAAGCACCCCACTCGTCCGACTGCCTACTCGCCCAAAATGGAACACAACGGTCACGGCGCCTGGGTGCACGAGGCGGAGAACCCGGGAGACTGGGAAGGTGAAACATTGATGCGCCGTCTCGGCCACAACGTCGATCGCTTTTCTCCCGCAGAGCTGGAGCAGATCCGCATCAGCAGCGGCACTGAGGACAATGCCCTGCGCCGGATGCATGTCGACAATGCCGCGCCTGCGCCGGTGCTGGCCGATACCATCAAGCGCTTCAGTGCGTATGACGAGATCCGGAAAGAGAGTGCGAACATCCGTGGCGGACGCCCGATCGATCCTTCGTCGGTCTGGTTTGAGCCGATGATGACCGGGCTACCGGGATGGCCTCCCGAGCGGGCGCTGAAGGTATTTGAAAGCGCCGACTTGACGGGCAATTCGCGCACCTATGGCAACACCGATGCAACGGACGGCAATACCTTGAGCATCAGTCTCGCCGATCTCACATCCGGCAAGCTGCCCGATCGCGTCGTGGGCTTTCTGAATGAGTCCGAGCTCAAGACCCTGCTCGGTAGCGATGTACCGAGTGCCGAACGCACCCAGGCATTACGTGATCACTTGGCGGACGCCGTCGACGCACGCAAAGGCGAGATATCCAGATATGTGTACCAGGCAGGGGAAAGGTCGAACGAGGCTGATGTGCGATTGCTGAGGCAAACGTTTCCGGACATTCCGCTCACCCTCACGGAAACAATCCTGACTCAGGCCAAGGCAGCCGAGCGGCAGAGAATGACTGATGAAAATCGCTTGCCGCTACGGGTGAAAACCCAGGCACGTGAATTCAATTTTGAAGCCTCCAGCGCTCGAGCCTACGACGGCTTTTATCGAGATGAGCTGGTGGTACCGGATACCGAGCGGCTGGCGCTGAACACGCTCAAATTCAATACCGACAGCTTTGGCGACTTGCGCATTGAGGTGCGTGACGGCACTTATGACGGCACGTTGCGTTGCAGCGTCGGCCCGGATGACGCTGCAACGGTTCGGCGGCTGATCAGGGATGAGCATGGCCAATACGAGGTGCTCGACGCAACCAACAAGAAGCTTCACGAAGCCGGCGACTTCTACGAATCGATTCTGCGCGCCCTGCCAGACGACAAACGTGCGGCCGTGGGCTACCAACGCGGTCAGGGCCGGCTGTTGAAATTGTGGATCATGGAAAAATGTGCCCCTGCTGCCGAACGCCGAACCGTGATGGCAGAACCGCCGATTCGCCCGGTTGCCGGTATCGAAACCGAGAGTCTGGTGCGTGGGTGGCCCTGGAATTCCAAGGCAAAGACCCCGCAAGAGAGGGTCCAGAACCTGTACCCGGAATTGAGCGAACAGCAAGCAAAAACTTTCGTTGAAGCGTTGCGCGCCAAGGGTGATCCCGACCAGGCCATTGACCGGCTCAGTGATGAACTCAAGGCGTTGCGCAATACATTACAAAGATGGCGTGACGAACAACTCCCCATGCTCGATAGCCATGATGTGCTTGACCCTAGCAAGGGCCTGCAAGACTTCAACCGCGGTGGCAGTCACATTTCTGAACGGCTCCTTGAATGTTTCGAACGCAAAAGCGAGGCATTCGGCGAACGCAGTGTCCATCCGGAAGGCGGCTATACGCTGGATTTGTCCAACGACTTGTTTGGTCCGAATCTCGATCGCTGGTGGAAGGATCTGCGTGAGCAACCCAATATAAAAAAATACCTCGACCAAGTGACCGTGCTGAACGTGGACAACGCGCGTTTTTCTCCTGGCCCCCAGGGCCTGTTGAGTGACTTCCCCCACATTCGTCATTTGAGCGCCCGCTACAGCAACCTGGCCGAACTACCGTCCAGTATCGGCAAGATGCATCTGCTCGAAACCTTGCGCCTGTCCAACAACAGCATCAGATTAACCCCGGAGTCCGCCGGCCAGTTGAGAGACCTCACTCACCTGGAGACGCTAAGGCTGGACGCAAATCCATTGATACAACCGCTGGATGTCGGTCGTATGCCCAGACTGAAAGTGCTGAGTCTGAGAACGACCGATCTCGACGCTTGGCCGGCGCGCCTTTTCAAGGACGGGGTTACCGCGAAATCTCGCCCGCGTGGTTTTCATCTGGACCTGCGGGGCAGTCCGGTCAAAACCATACCCGAGGTCGTGCCTGGCTCCGATCACGCGTTGATCGTGGCTCGCACGCGTCTGGATACAAAGAAGCTTTACGATGTCGATCGAGTCCGGTTGGGAACCTACCGCGAGTCGGTAGGCCTTGCTCCCGAACAAGCCTACGAACAGGCAGCGACCGATGAAATAGTCCACTGGAGGTCGTTACCGGACGACTCGGAAATTTTCAGTTTCTCCACTGGGGTCGGAACGTATCGGGCTGAGTCCTGGGACGATTTGGCGTCGGAACCCGGCGCCGAGGATTTTTTCAGAGTTATCCGCAAACAAAGAGAGAGTAAAGACTACGAGGATCCTGAGTCGCGAACACAGCTGACCAGGCGGGTCTGGCAGATGATCGATGCCGCCGCCCTGGACTCCGACCTGCGCGAGGAACTGTTTAAACAGGCCCGTCACCCTGAAACTTGCGCTGATGCCGGATCACAATTGTTCAACAACATGGGAGTAAAAGTGCTGGTGTCGAAGGCTCGCACGGAGTCGACGTCTGCACTGGATTTAGAAAACAACCTTGTCAAATTGGCCAAGAGTGCTGCTCGTCTGGAACAGGTCGGCGAGATTGCCAGAGTCGAGATCGGCTCTCAGCTCGAGAAGAGCAAGCGCGTACCGCGCGTACCGGATTACCACGCGCCGGATGAGGTGGAAGTGCATTTAGCGTTCGAGACGGGATTGGCCAAGCGTCTGGATTTACCGTGGCAGTCTGAAACCATGCGGTATCGGCTAACGTCCCGCGTCGACAACAAAATGATCGACACCGCCTATAGGACGGTCATCGAACGTGAAGAAGGTGACGGATTGGTCAACCAAATGATTGATCCATTCGAAAATCCGTTTTGGGATAAACATTTGCGAGCCACTCATCCGGCGGAGTTCAACTCCAATGATCGCCTTTTCACATCGAAACAAGCGCTGCTCGAAGATTTGCGCATAGCCCAAAACGACTATGCCAACGCCAAGGACACGAAGGAACTGGCCTCGCGCCATAGAACGCTTGAACAACTGGCCAGGCAGCTGCAGGTCACGGAGAGTGAAGTGTTTACCGGAGAAGAAATGACCGAGCAGTTTTATGAACAGCAACTGTCGGAGATGAGCTATGAACGAAACGAGCTGGCCAGAAAACTGACCCGTGAGGCGATGGCAAGCGCCGGAATCTAAAAATGCAACACGCCGTAGTCGCTATTGATTAATTCTGGGCCAGCCCCGAGTGTCATCCACTCGGGGCTGGTTTTCTATCGGAGCTTTGTTCAGCCTGATTCCGAATCCCAGATAACTGTGACATTGCCCGAATAGCTTCGGGAGAAGCCCGGCTTGAGCATTTCCTCAACCGCCCCACGCGCTACCTCAAAATGCAGAGTGCCGGGTTTGCGGTCCAGGTAAAAGCCAGGCTGAAACAGCTCGGTGCCACTGCCATCGCGCAGTAACGGACGCCGTTTCACTGGCTGCCCCACCGCATCCGTCAACCCGGCAGGCAGCGTGACGCCGACTTCGAGCGGCACCGCATGGCCAGCGGTCGGCTCCCACAAGGCACAGTTGTTACCACTGGCGTATTGGCATTGCAGACTCATCTTGAAGCGGCTCGAGACGGATATATTAAAAGTCTGATCGCGGAACAAACGAGTAGGTCTACGTCCTTGCGTCAACCAGGGCTGCCAACCGCCCTGCGGCTCCAGCACAACGCGATTGCCGCCCGGGGGAATGTCGACTTTCAGGGTGTGCGTCACGTCCAGGGAAAAATTCAGGGTCAGCTGCGGGTCGGCCGGGATCATGACATCGCCCATATCGAAATCCTGCCCCGGGCCGACGGTGTACGTCACAGTGCCTGTGTAAGCCCCCGAAACCATTTTCAGCGGATCAGGGGTGCGCAATTCGTACGCATATACAAAAAATTGATAACGCATGGCGAGTGGGATGTCGAATTTCGGTTTCTTGCTGCACACCCCGGCGCCTTCGGGGACTTTCCAGAAACTGTTGTAGCCATACTCGCCAGCTGTGGCCCCCTGCACGCTCTGGCAAGGGGGGGGCGCGTAGCTCCAGGCTCCACCTTCCCACAATTCGTTCCACCACTGTCCTCCCGTCAACTCGCGCACCGGCAGGGGAAGTAGCGTTTCATGACCAATGCCCGCGATCCTCAATTGTAGGACTTCGGTATCGCCCGAGCTGTGAGTGACGGTCACGTCTCGCCAGTCGGAAGGAATTTTCGCCATCCCCCCCTGACGTGGATCAGCATGATAGGCCAAAATCGGCGCATTGGCGGTGAATGGAATTCGGGCAACCAGGCTGAATAACCCCGAAGGCTCACATGCCGCTGGCACCTGACGACAAAACCCCTCCGACTGCGTCTGATTCTTGAACTGGTTTTTTTGCGGATTCGCCGCATCAGGCTGGAACGTGGCCTCAATGTTATGCACTTCAGCCCGCGCCACAACAGTGACCAGTGCCGACAGCAATCCGACGCACGCCGCGCCACTCCACCGTTTGATGCATTTCCTGCTGAACAAACTCATCGTCTTTATATCTCTGGCACAGTGTCTTGAAATCCAGCGTCTGGGCGCCCCGCCTTTACTCCCCTGGTGCGCTGGCACTGAACAACAGCAGTACGTTGCCGCTGTACTCCCCTGCCCGGTAACCCCCGGCCGGTTTCACGGGAGCGATCTCCAGCATCACTCGCTTGCCCGTCGCCGCATCGGCCGCCGACACCACTTGCCGCGGTGCAATGTCAGGGCTCAACTCCACCCCGTTGAAACTGACCCGCAGCGCAATGTCGTCGCCCGGCCTGCCATTCGACAGGTACGGGGCGGCTTCCAGGCGTGCTTCAATCGCGCTGGTGTTATGGCGCACATCGAAATTCTTGCGCACGCTGCTCAGGGTTGAATTCGAGAGGTTCCAGTTCATCCGCTGTGGCCGGTGGATCCAGTCCGATTCGGCCGGGATCACGTAAAACGAAAGCGTCGGGATAGCCACCGATACCTCGAAGGTGTGCTCTTCCCGGGCAGCCCAGGTCAAAGAGCCCGTCAGTGCGGTCATTGCCGTCAGCGCGACGGCGGCGCATTGCTTGATCATGTTTGTTACCCGTTGCGTCAGTGGAAGACCGGCCTGGCTGCTTTCGATTGGGTGCTTTTTGTGCTTGGAATGCTGGTTTGACGTCGCCACAAATCTCTGTGGGAGCGGGCTTGCCCGCGATGGCGGCATTCCCTGCGCCATTGATGTCGACCGACACACCGCCTTCGCGGGCAAGCCCGCTCTCACAGGGTGCTGCGGTGATATCGAGATTGAATTCCAGCCATGAAAAAGCACCCCGATGGGCCTAGCGGCTGGCGATCTTCAGGACTTTTTTGCTGTCGCCTTCGATCAGGATGAAGCGGTATTCGCGCCCCTTTTCCTTGTCGAAGCCAAATGACTTGCCGGCCATGACGTGGTGTTTGGTGGTCGCCCCACAGTCACTCTCATTGCTCAATGAGCAGCTTTTGAATTCATCGACGATAAGCACCGTGTTGCCGTTATTGCGTAACTCGTAGCGGCTGTCGGTCTCATTGATGGCGCTCTCAAAACGGGCGTTTTTCGGCCGAACGAAGAAGACCGTGCCGAACCCGGTCATCACGTTGACCCCCGCCGACAGGTTTTTTTTGTAGTCTTCGCGCTCTTCGCTGGAGACAGCGAACTCATCTTCCTTTTCCGGCACCACCGGCACGAAACGCACGCGGAAGTAACGCTCACGGTCGCGCTCACCCATGTACAACAGGCGAGTGCCCTGCATGCCCTGGGCCGGCACGATCAGCCGTGCAGGGCTGGCCATCACGCCGTTGCGAGACGCGCCATCGGCGGCGGTCTCGACCGGGATTTCCTTAGGTGTACCGTCGGTGTCGTAGACGATTTCCAACACGTTGACCTTTACAAAGGCCGTGCTGTCACCGCTGTTGAATACACGTTTCAGGTAAGTACTTTTATCAGCATCCAAATAGTCATACACAGTGCCGACATTGATCTGCGGCCCGGCCTGAACCGTCAGGGAATAAACACAGAACACACACATCCATAACAGACGCTTCATCACCCAGATCCTCACAAAAATTAAAAGATGGCCATGCCCAAGGTCAGACTTCGGAATCCCAGATCACGATGACATTGCCTGAATAGCGTCGGGAGACGCCCGGCTGGAGCATTTCCTGAACGGCGTCGCGGGCCACTTCGAAATGCAGGGTGCCGGGCTTACGATTTACGTAAACGCCAGGCCGGAACAATTCGGTACCTATACCGTCGCGCCGCAGTGGACGACGATTCACCGGTTGCCCCGCCGCATCAACCAGTCCAACGGGCAGCGTCACGCTGACTTCAAGCTGTACCGCGTGGCCGGCGGTCGGCTCCCACAATGCACAATTGCTACCACTGCCGTACTGGCATTGCAGGTTCATCTTGAAGCGGCTCGACGCGGATAAATTGAACGTCTGGTCGCGGAACAAACGTGTCGGTTTACGGCCCTGTGACAGCCAGGATTGCCAACCGCCTTGCGGTTCCAATATGACGCGATTGCCACCCGGCGGAATCTCCACTTTCAGGGTGTGCTGGACGTCGAGGATGAAGTCCAGGACCAGACTGCTGTCGTCCGGATGCATCAAAGGGCCCAAGTCGAAATCCGCGCCGGGGCCAAGGGTGTAGGGCAACGAGCCGGTGTACAGCCCGCTCGACATACCCAAGGGGTTAGGCGTGCGTAATTCATAGGCAATATCGAGCGTGTCGAACGACATGGAAGGAATTCTGAAAGCGGCCACCTTGGTACAATCGGCCTCCACCGGAGCTTTCCAGAAAAAACGATAACTGTGCGTGCCGTACAGCCCTACCCCGCTGTAACCACAAGGGGGAGGTGCATTGACCCAACTGCTATTGGTCCAAAGTTTCCGGTGGCCTTCCAGGTTGTCTGTTACCCCTGCCAGACTGGCCGCTGAATCACTCAAGTTGTAGGTAGAACCAATACCAATGATGCGCACCTCGACGGGTTCCGCTTCCTGGGTTTCCATATTGGTGACCGTCAGCTGTCTCCAGTTGGCCGGTACCTTCAAAGGAACGCCTTCGTCGGGTGCTATCGCGCGACTGGAATTGAAACGAACCGGAATCTGAATGCTGAACGTATTGTTATCGACGCACTCGCTCGGGTAACTGGCGCAGTAACCACTGTTCTCTGTTTTATTGATGAATTCATTTTTATTTGGCTTGGAAGGGTCCGGCGTGAACAACGCCCTGATCTCTTGATTCACCGCCTTTGCCGAAGGCAGTGCAACTGCCATCAACAGTCCAAGCAAACATGCAGACCTTTTCATACAATCAACCCGCCTTTTGATCCGTGGGTGTAGCATCGGCCAGAGTGTCCGGCGTGCAACGCAGATCTCCGATCATCAACACGTTGTTTTCACTGCGATGACGGCTCGCATCCAGGCGGAATTGACACAACAACTGATTGTCCTGGCGCACTTCCAGCGTCGGCGAGCCGGCGTTCATTTCCATCGAGAAGAACCCGTCAACTTCCGTCACCCCGCGGCTGGCGTGGTTGATCACGTGATGGCCCTTGAGCGGCCGTCCTTGCGCATCGACCAGTCGGCCGAGCACAGTCAGGGTTTTCATCACCCGGATCTTGCGGTACTCCACCCCGCCCTTGTTCAGGTGATAGCGGGTGCGCGCCGGCTCGATGGTGGCTGCCGGCACGTGATTGCCTTCGAAGTCGAAACTCACCGAGCTGTTGTGATACGCGGTAATCGGGATGAAGTTGCGTCCCGGCTTCAATGCCGCGCTGCCACCGCTGTAATCGTCGGCGCGCAGGGCGATGTCATCGAGGTCCGATTCCACATCGACAATCAGCCCCGCGCCGCGCACCTCATGCTGGCTGGTCAACAGCATTTGCTCACCACCGACGACCAGGGTGCTGTCCACGTTCAGGCCTCCGGTGTAGTTGCCGTTGTAGGACGAACGCTGAATGAAGCCATCGCCATTGATCGCGTCGGTGCGAAAATTCGCCAGGCTCGACACGCCGACGCCGTAGGTGTCGGTCAGTGCGGTCACCGAGACGTTTTGCAGTACATGATCCTTCAAGTCTTTGCGCCAGCCGATCGAGGCATTGTTGTCGCGGCTTCCATCCCGTGCGGTACGCGAACCGATGCTGCCGGTGATCTGCTGGCCGGGCGCGCCCAGCGCCAGATTGATGCTCAGGTCGACACCGCGATTGCGCGCATTGCCGCTGCTGAAACTGCCGGGACGGTCGAACAGCGACAGCCGCCAGTTGCCATCGCTGCCGAATAGCACGGTGCGTTGGTTCCAGCCCAGATCAAGGCCGACGCCTTCGATGTTGCCCTCGCTGTGGGATACCCGGGCGTTGATCGAACTCTTGCTGCTGAGCCGATGGTTGAGCGCCAGGGATGAGTTGCTGGTCTCACCGGCGAATACATTGCGCTGGCGGATCCGGGTACCGTCCGGCAGGGTTTCGTAGAGGTTGGTGGTATCCAGCCAGCTGCGGTTGTGGCTGACCACGATGCTACCGGAGCCATAGTTATAGAGGCTTTGCAGATCGAGGCCGGTGCCATGATCCTGTGTCTGGTAGACGTTGGCGTACAAGCTGATGTGGTTGGCCAGGGTCCAGTCGATGGAACTGCCGTATTGCAGTTTTTCGCGAATCTGCCGCGCCGACAGCCCGAGAATCACCCGTGGGTGCATCAGGTAATTGACCGAAGCGCCTGCCGTGGCACTGCCGTTGGCCTGTTGATCCCAGTTGCTGAGCAGTTTGTTTTCTTCTCCGGCAAACAGGTTATAGCGCCAGCGATCGTCGAGGTTGCGCCAGTTGTTGGGCTTGTACACCAGCTCCTGGGTGGTGGAGGTAATCTGGCCATCTTCAACCAGACGCACTTCCACTTCGTAGATCCCGCCCGGCAACGGACGGGTGTCGAGGGTCTGCAAGCCGGCGGGCACCGACTGGGTGTTGATCAGCAGACCGTCGCGGTAGATCTCCACCGATCCCTGGCGATTGGCCGTGACATAGATCGGATAGACGCTGGGCATCGGGCTGTTGATCGCCAGGCTGTCGGAGCTGCCATACATGACGCCGACGGCGGTATCGGGGCTGGTGCCAAACGTGCGCGGTTGGCGGGTCAGCCCTTCGGAATTGGGGGTGAAATAGCCCAGGCGCAGAAAACTGCCTTGCAGTTCGCGCTGGGTGTAGAGCTCATGCACTGCGTGGTAAAGCTTGTCATCCGGACCGCCGAGGCGGGCCAGCTGCATGTTGAACGTCTGGCTCCAGTTACCCAGGCTCGCGCTCGCTTCAAGTCCGAAGCGACCGCCCAGGTCCTGATCCTGGCCACCATTGAGGTTGAGCTGGTTACGCACCATCAGACCGCGGCTGCCGCCATCGGGCTGCTCGTAATAACGCTTGGCTTGCACATCGCGCTCAGCGTTTTCGGTGAGGATCGAGACCAGCGAGTTTTCCAGGTTGTAGTGCACGGCCAGCACCTGATCCGGACATGAACCGGAGCAATTGCCCAGCAGCACGCCTGGCTTGAGATAACTCGCCCATTTTTCCCGCTCAACGGGGCCAAAGCGGTTGTCGCTGGTGTCGGTGAATTCGAGCAGGGTGATGCGATCATCACGAGACAGCACTACCATCGCCTCCCCCAGCGGCTGTTGATCGAGTTCCACCCGAACAGCCAGAGGCACATCAAAGAAATGCTCCTCGAAATCCGCCGGCAGACCTTTGGCCTGCGCCAACAGACTGCGCGGTGTCGTTCCGGCGGAAGAAACGGGAGCCGCCACTGCACTGGCACAAAACAACAGCGCAAGCGCAGCCGCGATGGGTGTCATCGGGAACATGAACTCTTACTCTGATTACGAACAAGTTGAAGTCCGACGGGACAAATACTTATTATCCCGTCGGGTAACGCGACCTGGACCAGTCAGCGTTTAGTACCTGATCGCTCGATCAACGAGTGGCGACTGGAGGAACGGCGTCGAAGGTCATTGCCACGACACCGGTGTAATCGCCAGCAGGGGGAATTGTCGTTGCATCCGCCAAAGCAATGTTCATCGGCGCACGGTAATTCACGTCTGACTCGGCCTCACCCACAATCGGTTGCGGAGTTGTCGACAGTTCAACGTTATTGATTGTGACTTTCAGAGCAGCGGTATTGGAGCCAGAGATCAATGTTGCTGGGCTGTCCAGGCTGGCGTTAACCGAACCATTGTTGTTACGGATATCGAAGAACCCGTTAACCTCACGCATTTTGCCAGAACTCGGCTGGAAGCTCATGTCCTGGTCCTTGTTGACCAGCTCAGGATCGGTCGGTACCACGTAGAAACCGTTGGTCGGCACGTGGGCGACGATGCTGATGGAGTGAGCGGCTTCGCCCGCGGCAAATGCCCCGGTGGAACCCAGCGCCAGAAGAGCCAATGGGGCAGCGATTGCGAATTTCTTGAACATCGTTCAGTACCTGTTTACTTGATTAGGATCGGTTCATTGAAAGTTCAAAAGTCGCTTCCCTGTCATGGGTCGTTTTGTTTGAACTTCCAACGCCGGTGCATCTTCGCCTTCCCGTTCCGGAAAGTAAGCAGGCAACTTCCTAGGAGCGCGTAGTAAAACCACCTTACAACTCGAAGGAAAAAGATACAAAAAATCAGAATGTAAAACAGTGACTGTAAGTTGCGGACTACATACAGATTTATTAAAAAAACCATACAGGGATTTCGCGTAATAGATACTAGACTTATAAGGACTTTAGAATAAAAGCTCAACCATTATTAGAGCAATTGCTTTAAGTAATTCAAAAACCCTGATTTCGCAAAAAAACACCCGTCATTCGGGGATATTTTCTGCGCAATTACACAGTTTCAGTGAACCACCGCTCGTCTAAAGGACCTGCCTCTGGCAAAAAAACGTCTTGCTCTTTCTCTAAGATATATCTTAAGTTGTATCTAAACACGACGAGAGCAAGCAAAAAATGAGAGACCATCATTCCCAGCACCGTGAACATAACGATGGCCGCGACGGCTTCGAAAAACGTCCGGGGCCCGGCCGCGAACGTGGTGGGCGCGGCCCGCGGGTCTTCGCCCCGGGCGATTTGAAATTGCTGCTGCTGGCGCTGATTGCCGAGCAGCCCTGCCACGGCTACGACCTGATCCGCCAGATCGAAAACATGTTCGACGGCGCCTACAGCCCCAGCCCCGGCGTGATCTATCCGACCCTGACCTTTCTGGAAGAAAGCGAAATGATTCAGGGCGACGCCGAGGGCGGGAAAAAACGCTACAGCGTGACCGACGCCGGTCGCGTTTCCTTGAGTGAGCAAGTGATTGCCCTGGACGGCGTGCGCATGCGCATCGAAGTCAGCAAGCGCTCATTGCGCGGCCATGATCGGCCGGCCGAAATTCACGAAGCCGTGCACAACCTGCGCCATGCCTTGCAAATGCATCATGGTCGCTGGAGTCCGGAAGAAATCCTGCGAGTGCGCGACCTGCTCAACAACACCGCCAAAGCCATCGTCGACGGCCCCGCCGTTCAAGCCGCACAGGAGAAAGCCGAATGACCGATGTTGATACCCAAGCCATTCACCGCGTCATGCATGAAATCAAACGTCGTCGCCTGCAAGTACTGCGAGTGGTCGACCTGACCCCGAGGATGCGCCGGATTACCTTGGGCGGCCCTGAGCTGGCAGGCTTCGTCAGCCTCGGCACCGACGATCACGTCAAACTGCTGTTCCCGCAGAACGCGGCGGAACAGGCAACGCTGGAAACCCTGGTCCTCGGGGCCGGCAAAGACCAAGGCCCGATGCCAGCCATGCGCGACTACACCCCGCGACGTTATGACCTCGACACGCTGGAGCTGGACATCGACTTCGTGCTGCACGGTGACGGCCCGGCCGCGACCTGGGCCGAACAGGCAAAACCCGGCCAGTTCCTGCACATCGGCGGACCACGGGGTTCGATGATCGTGCCGGATATATTCGACAGCTACCTGCTGATCGGCGACGAGACCGCCCTGCCCGCCATTGCCCGGCGCCTGGAAGGCCTGGCGGCCAACCGCCGGGCACTGGTGATCGTGGAGGTGGAGAACGGCGCCGAACAGCAAAAGCTCGAAAGCCCGGCGCAGGTCGATGTGATCTGGGTATTGCGTGAAGGCGGCAGGAACAACCTGCTGACGACCGTGAAAGAGCAGCAGGTGCCCAGCGGCAATCTGTACGCCTGGGTGGCGACCGAGACCAAAGTGTCGCGGCAGATTCGTCGGGTGTTGCTGGATGAGCATGGGCTGGACGAGCAGTTCGTCAAAGCAGTGGGCTATTGGCGGCTGGATGACAGTTCTGACGAATGACAGCCTCTAGGGCCCTATCGCGGGCAAGCCCGCTCCCACAGGTTATCACTGGAGTTCACAGATTCTGTGCACACCCAATAACCCTGTGGGAGCGGGCTTGCCCGCGAAGGCGATTTCAGCATCGCTACAGGTCCGCCCCCCTGCCAAGTCGCGCCGGCCATCGATCCAACGCGATCAACAGCAATCCAATCCCCACAAACCCCACCAGCAACCCACCCGCATTGATAAACACCTGTGGATAACCCAACTTGTCGACATTAACGAACGGATACGGATAAGCGGCCAGCAGATGCCCACGCAGCAACGCATAAGCGAAGTACACCAGCGGATAGATCAACCACAGCGCGATGTGCCGTAGACCTAAGGTGCCTTTGGGCACACAGCACCACCACCAGCCCAGAAACAGCAGCGGCATCACATCATGCATCAGCTCATCAGCCAGGAACTGCCAGCCTTCGGGGTGCCATAAATGGCGCAACAACAGGCTGTACGCCAACCCCACCACAGCCATACTCACCGCAATGCCACTGCTCACCCCCGGCTGCAAAAACCAGCGTCGCGCCGCCGACTCGCGGGACGTCAGCTCACACGTCAGCACAGTGGCCACCAGCGTGTTGGTCAGCACGGTGAAATAGCTGAAGAAACTCACCAAGCCGCCCAGCAGGCTGGCTTCGATACTCCAGCGCAAGTAAAGAATCAGATACAGCTGAATGCTCAATCCCGTCCAGCCGAGGATGGCAGCCATGGCAACAAAGCGACGCCGCGCGGCAGACGGTCTGACCATGTTCAGACCGGACGCTTGGTGCGCATCAACTTCACATACAAGCGTTCGACCTTCTCCCGCGCCCACGGGGTTTTGCGCAGGAAGGTCAGGCTGGATTTAATGCTCGGGTCGCTCTTGAAGCAGCGGATATCGATGCGCTCGGCCAGCCCCGACCATTCGTAGTGCTCTACCAGGGCATTGAGGATCTGCTCGAGCGTCACGCCGTGCAGCGGGTTGTTGTTCTGTTCGGTCATGCCAGGCCTTCGAGCGAGTAGGAATTGGAAGCCGCGCACCTTAGCCGAGGGCTTCCTCCGGGGAAAGCGATCTGTGCGCTACTCGTTAAATGTAGGTGAACCTGTAGGAGCTGGCTTGCCAGCGAAGGCAATTTCATAGGCGACGAAACTGTTGACTGATCCCCGCTTTCGCTGCGGTGCGGCGATCCGACAAGCCAGCTCCTACAGGGATCTTCGGTGGATATGGGATTTGTGTATTCGCCGACTGTTACCAAATTCGAAAGGATCCATGTCAGTAAAAGTCCTTTCTCTATGTGTAACAGGACATTATCCTTACACCCGCCAAGCTGAAACGCTTCCGCCGCCCGCTTCATCTCTGCTGCTTTCCGTTCATCCCCAGAAAAAGATCAAGAATTTCTTCCCTATGCCTTATTTTCAATCTTCGCGAGACAGCGCTGTCTACACGACTGTTGCCAGCCGAAAAGTCCTGAACATGATGGGCGGTTTCGCCGCTTTAAGCCTCGCGACCTGTGTTCAGGCTGCTCCGGCTTTCGACAGCGATTCACCGTGGATGCTCGGCGACTGGAATGGCACGCGCACCGAGCTATCGGCAAAAGGCTACGACTTCAAAGTCGATTACACCGGTGAAATGGGCAGCAATCTGCATGGCGGCTACGACCACGATCGCACCGCCCGCTACAGCGATCAGTTCGGCTTTGGCACCCACCTGGACCTGCAAAAAATCCTCGGTTGGGACGACGCCGAATTCCAGCTGACCATCACCGAGCGCAGCGGCAACAACATCAGCAACGACCGGATCAATGACCCACGGGTCGGTGGTTTCACCTCGGCCCAGGAAGTCTGGGGGCGTGGCCAGACCTGGCGCCTGACGCAGATGTGGTATCAGCAGAAATTCTTCGACCAGAAGCTCGACATCAAGGTCGGTCGCTTTGGCGAAGGCGAGGACTTCAACAGCTTTCCCTGCGATTTCCAGAACCTGGCGTTCTGCGGCTCGCAGGTCGGTAACTGGGTCGGGGGCATCTGGTACAACTGGCCGGTCAGCCAGTGGGCGATGCGGGTCAAATATCACCTGACGCCGGAGCTCTACGCGCAGATCGGCGCTTACGAGCAAAACCCGTCGAACCTTGATCGCGATAATGGTTTCAAGCTCAGCGGCAGTGGCACCCAGGGCGCGATTCTGCCCGTGGAACTGGTGTGGTCGCCGAAGCTCAATGGCCTGCCGGGTGAATACCGCGCCGGTTACTACTACAGCAACGCCAACGCTACCGATGCCTACAAGGACAGCAATGGCCAACCGGCGGCCCTCAGCGGCGAGGCTTACCGCAGCGCGTCAAGCAAACACGGCGTGTGGCTCGGTGTGCAACAGCAACTGACCAGCCGCGCCAGCGACAACTCCCGCGGCTTGAGCGTGTTTGCCAACGGCACGATGCACGACAAGAAGACCAACGCCATCGACAACTATGTCCAGGCCGGCGTCGTCTACAAAGGCCTGTTCGATGCCCGCACCCGGGACGATATCGGTTTCGCCGTCGCTCGGGTTCACGTCAACCCGGCCTATCGCAAGAACGCCGAGGCGACCAACCAGGCTCGCGCGGTATCCGATTACGACGACCCGTCGTTCCTGCCACCGCAAGACACCGAATACAGCGCCGAACTCTATTACGGCGTGCACGTCACGAACTGGCTGACCGTGCGCCCGAACCTGCAATACATCCGCCACCCCGGTGGCGTGGACAAGGTCGATGACGCACTGATTGGCGGGATCAAGATCCAGTCGTCGTTCTAACAAACACCACAACACCCTGTAGGAGCTGGCTTGCCAGCGAAGGCGGTGTGTCAGCCGGCGCAGATGTCAACTGACAGTCCGCTTTCGCTGGCAAGCCAGCTCCTACAGGGGACCGCATCAACCGAACCATTTTTATCTGAACCCTGCCCGCACAGGATCATCATCTACAGTGAACTTGCGCGGGACTACTTAAAACGTCACGGAGAACCACACTATGAGCACTGATGGTGCTTTGAGTCGAAGCCGTCTGCTGCCGAGCCTGCTCGGTATCCTGCTTCTGCTAATGGGCCTGGCCATGCTGGCCGGGGGGATCAAGCTGAGCCTGCTCGGCGGCTCGCTGTATTACCTGTTGGCCGGCATCGGCCTGGCACTCACCGGCCTGCTGCTGATTGCCGCGCGCCGCGCTGCGCTGGGCCTGTACGCACTGGTGCTGTTCGCCAGCACCCTGTGGGCCCTGTGGGAAGTCGGCCTCGACTGGTGGCAACTGGTGCCGCGCCTGGCCATGCTGTTTGCATTGGGCATCGTCATGCTGCTGCCGTGGTTCCGTCGTCCGCTGTTGCGCACAGGCGCTGCGCCGATGGGCACCGGCGCCTTGAGCGTGGCCATGGTGCTGGCGGGCGTTGCCGCGCTGGCCAGCCAGTTCACCAACCCCGGTGAAATCAAAGGCCAACTGGACCGCGACAGCGTGCCGGGCATGACCAACACCGCCCCGGCCATGCCGGACGGTGACTGGAACTCCTACGGCCGCAGCGCCCATGGCGATCGTTACTCGCCACTGGCCCAGATCACCCCGCAGAACGTGAATAAACTGGTACCGGCCTGGACCTACCGCACCGGCGACCTGCCAGGGCCGAACGACCCGGGTGAAACCACCGCCGAAAACACTCCGCTGAAAGTCAACGGCATGCTCTACGTGTGCACGCCGCACAGCCAGGTCATCGCCCTGGACCCGGACACCGGCAAGGAAATCTGGCGTTTCGATCCGAAGCTCTCCACGCAGAACGCGGAGAATTTCAAGGGTTGGGCGCACATGACCTGCCGTGGCGTGACCTATCACGATGATGCCGTCTATGCCTCCGAGCAGAGCCCGACCGGTACTGCCAGCACGACGCCCGTCAGCACCGTCTGCCCACGTCGCATCTTCCTGCCTACCGCCGATACGCGCCTGATCGCCCTCGACGCCGACACCGGCAAGATGTGCGAAGACTTCGGTGACAAAGGCCAGGTCGATCTGCGCGCCAATATCGGCGGTTTTACTGCTGGCGGCTACTACTCCACCTCGCCACCGGCGGTCACCAAGGATCTGGTGGTGATTGGCGGCCACGTCACCGACAACGTCTCCACCGACGAGCCCAGCGGCGTGATCCGCGCGTTCGACGTGCACACCGGCAAGCTGGTGTGGAACTGGGACAGCGGCAACCCGGACGACACCACCCCGATTGCCGAAGATGAGGTCTATACCCGCAACTCGCCTAACATGTGGTCCATGTTCGCCGTCGACGAAAAACTCGGCATGCTTTACCTGCCGATGGGCAACCAGACCCCGGATCAGTTCGGTGGCGATCGTACGCCTGAATCGGAACTGCACGCCGCCGGCCTGACCGCCCTCGATATCGCGACCGGCCAGGTGCGCTGGCACATGCAGTTCACTCACCATGACCTGTGGGACATGGATGTCGGTGGCCAGCCAACCCTGATGGACCTGAAAACCGCCGATGGCGTGAAGCCGGCGGTACTGGCGTCCACCAAGCAAGGCAGCATCTACGTGCTGGACCGCAGCACCGGCAAACCGATCGTGCCAATCCACGAAGTACCGGTGCCGCAAGGCGCTGTCGAAGGTGACCGCACCTCGCCGACCCAGCCGAAGTCCGAGCTGAACCTGATGCCGCCGCCGTTGCAAGAACGCGACATGTGGGGCGTCACCCCGTTCGACCAGCTGATCTGCCGGATCGACTTCAAATCCATGCGCTACGACGGCCCCTTCACCCCGCCATCGCTGCAAGGCTCGATCGTTTATCCAGGCAACTTCGGCGTGTTCGACTGGGGCGGCATCGCGGTTGACCCGGTGCGTCAGATCGCTTTCGTGAACCCGAGCTACATGGCGTTCAAATCGAAAATGATCCCGGCGTCGGAAATCGCCGCCCAAGGCCCGCGTAAAAGCGAAACCGAAGGCGTGCAGCCGAACAAAGGCGCGCCGTACGGCGTGGTCCTCGAAGCACTGCTGTCACCAATGGGCCTGCCGTGCCAGGCGCCAGCATGGGGTTACGTGGCGGCGATCGACCTGACCACCAGCAAAACCATCTGGATGCACAAGAACGGCACCGTGCGCGACAGCTCGCCGGTTCCGATTCCCCTGAGCATGGGCGTGCCAAGCCTGGGCGGGACTTTCACCACCGCCGGTGGCGTGGGCTTCCTCAGCGGCACCCTTGACCAGTACCTGCGCGCCTACGACGTGAAAAACGGCAAGCAATTGTGGGAAGGCCGCCTGCCAGCCGGCGCGCAAACCACACCGATGACCTACACCGGCAAGGACGGCAAGCAATACGTGCTGGTCGTAGCCGGCGGTCACGGTTCGCTGGGCACCAAGCAAGGTGACTATGTGATTGCGTACAAACTGTCCGAGTAAGTTTTAGCGGCAGTCAAATCAAAGGCGACTCCCGTGAGGGGGTCGCCTTTTTTTGTGTCTGATGCAATCCCCGCCACACCCCCAAATCCCTGTGGGAGCGAGCTTGCTCGCGATGACAATCTAACATTCAACAATGATGTCGACTGATACACCGCTATCGCGAGCAAGCTCGCTCCCACATTTTGATCGAGTCGGCCTGAAAAATTTGCGCACGTCCTACAGATTTAGCGGGTCCTGGGGAGGATTCCGACAGGCTCTATCGGTTGTCGTGTCGGAAGTTGGAAGGATAGGCTTTGGAAGTCGCTGCAAATCAGCGATCGGGCGTCGCGGCCCGAATTAGCTTACTTGGTGCATAATCACCCGCCCCAACCGACAACCCTTCAATGCTTGTCGTTTGGTCTTATGGTGGCTGTGCGTGGGATACCTTCGGGTATGCCGGGTTTTCCAAGTGGCTCGGTCCGCGAACCTGCGCACAGCTGCCACCTTTGATTGCGTCGCGGCGATCAGTGGCAGCTCCATTACCTACTTGGAGCTTCACCATGTTCAAACAAACCCCGAATCCCCCCGAAACCGACGCCGTTTCCCCCTGCGAATCCGCCGACTCAAACAAACCCAACGATGCCGCCGAACGCGCCCTCGATGTCCATTTCCCGTCGATGGCCGACATCAAGGCCACCCCGCGCACGCCCAACACCCTGTTCACAGTGGACCCAAAGGCCACGACCGAAACCCTCGTGGTTTATCTGGTCGAGACGCTGGCCTCAGTCGACGTGATGGTTCATCACCTGGTGGATCATCTGGACGGCGGGTCGCGCAATGCCCTGTTGGGTATATCGAACAGCATCATGCTGGCGGAGATCACGGCGAATCGGGTGCTGGATCAAATTGACCCACCGCATTAAGCGTGGTGCACACTGAGGCGTAAAAAACGGTCTGGAGGGTGCCGGGCATCTATGGACGCTTCGAATGCCGCCGATAAGAGAAAAGAAAAATCAACCTACGTGGGTTGAGCATGGATTGCCCGATCTGCGTAGTCTTGAGCGTGAGTTGCGTTCGGCCGCGATAGAAGAAATTGATGCAGCATCTGATCATGAGACAGCGATTGAGCTGGTGGCGCACCACTTGGGATTCATCGATCCTGCCGTCATTTCAATTGATGTCGTTACCCCCCTGGGACTGGTGACAATCCATAGGGGCAGCATCTATCACATCGTAGAAAAACGGTCTGATGCACGTGAGCGCTATGTCAAGATTGCACTTGATACGCTGAGTGGACCGCTGGAAGTCTGGAAGGTCGCCTATGACGATGATTCATACCGCCTGGCCTACATCGGAGCGTATGAGGCCAAAAGGCAAATGTTGGTGGTGGTTTCAATCAGGGACGGTCTGATGCTTTGGAACTTCATGCAAACCGACGCCAAGTCGCTGAACAAGCATCGTCACGGGGTGCTGCTGCATAAACGTTATGAGGCTTTCTGACCGCCAAAGAAAAAGGGCAGCTCTTTCGGACTGCCCTTAAAAATCTTGCTTGATATTCATATACACACCCTCAAGCAGGGGTGTGGAGGTCTCACCCTACGCTGATGTCCAGCCATCGACGGGGTTCCTACGCCAGTTATTGCCGCTGGAGGCAACTGGTTTCGCGCTCACGACCATTATTAACGCCCCATCAAAAAAGAGCAACCGCCTGGCAATCATTGGCTCCCCAGTAGATCAATCATCGTGACGCGAAGCTTGCGCCAAGCCTTTCCTTGACCTGCGCAACCGCCAGGATGCATTTCCACTTATCGAGCATTATACCCCGCTGCGTTCTCAGTTTTTTCGCGAGCAAGCTCACTCCTGCAGTGATCCAACCGAACACCTTGAATTAATCGCGACCATTGAAACCACCCCCCACCTGCCCCATCTAAGACCCATACCCCATTGCGCAGGTGCCCCATGAGCGACCAGCAAGAATTCCCTGAAAACCCCAGCGAATACGCCGACCCGGATAACGTCGAACATCACTCCACCGGCAAAGGCCTCGCCCTGCCAGGCCAGAACCTGCCGGACAAGGTCTACATCATCCCGATCCACAACCGCCCGTTCTTCCCGGCCCAGGTACTGCCGGTCATCGTCAACGAAGAACCCTGGGCTGAAACCCTGGATCTGGTAAGCAAATCCGATCACCATTGCCTGGCCCTGTTCTACATGGACACGCCCCAGGAAGATCCGCGTCATTTCGACACCTCGGCCTTGCCGCTCTACGGCACGCTGGTCAAGGTGCATCACGCCAGCCGCGAAAACGGCAAGCTGCAATTCGTCGCCCAGGGCCTGACCCGCGTGCGTCTCAAGACCTGGCTCAAGCACCATCGCCCGCCGTATCTGGTGGAAGTCGAATACCCGCACCAGCCCACCGAGCCGACCGACGAGGTCAAGGCTTACGGCATGGCGCTGATCAACGCGATCAAGGAACTGCTGCCGCTCAACCCGCTGTACAGCGAAGAGCTGAAGAACTACCTCAACCGCTTCAGCCCCAACGACCCATCGCCGCTGACCGACTTCGCCGCCGCGCTCACGTCGGCCACCGGCAGCGAACTGCAGGAAGTGCTCGACTGCGTGCCCATGCTCAAGCGCATGGAAAAAGTGCTGCCGATGCTGCGCAAGGAAGTCGAAGTTGCGCGCCTGCAGAAGGAGATTTCCGCCGAAGTTAACCGCAAGATCGGCGAGCATCAGCGCGAGTTCTTCCTCAAGGAACAGTTGAAGGTCATTCAGCAAGAGTTGGGCCTGACCAAGGACGACCGCAGCGCCGACATTGAGCAATTCGAACAGCGCCTGGAAGGCAAAGTCCTGTCGGCTCAGGCGCAAAAACGCATCGACGAGGAAATGAACAAGCTGTCGATCCTCGAGACCGGTTCGCCCGAGTATGCGGTGACCCGCAACTACCTCGACTGGGCGACCTCGGTGCCATGGGGCGTGTACGGCGAGGACAAACTTGACCTCAAGCACGCGCGCAGGGTGCTGGACAAACACCATGCCGGCCTGGACGACATCAAGGACCGCATCCTCGAGTTCCTCGCCGTCGGAGCCTACAAAGGCGAGATCAGCGGCTCTATTGTGCTGCTGGTCGGCCCGCCGGGCGTGGGTAAAACCAGCGTCGGCAAATCCATCGCCGAATCCCTCGGTCGGCCGTTCTACCGCTTCAGCCTCGGCGGCATGCGCGACGAAGCCGAGATCAAGGGCCACCGCCGCACCTACATCGGCGCGCAGCCGGGCAAACTCGTCCATGCGTTGAAAGACGTCGAAGTGATGAACCCGGTAATCATGCTCGACGAGATCGACAAGATGGGCCAGAGCTACCAGGGCGACCCGGCCTCGGCGCTGCTGGAAACCCTGGACCCGGAACAGAACGTCGAATTCCTCGACCATTACCTGGATTTGCGCCTGGACCTGTCGAAAGTGCTGTTCATCTGCACCGCCAACACCCTGGACTCGATCCCCGGCCCGTTGCTGGACCGGATGGAAGTGATCCGCCTGTCGGGCTACATCACCGAAGAAAAGATCGCCATCGCCAAGCGTCACTTGTGGCCCAAGCAGCTTGAGAAAGCCGGTGTCTCGAAAGGCAGCCTGGCCATCAGTGACAGCGCATTGAAAGCCTTGATCGATGGCTACGCCCGTGAAGCCGGGGTGCGCCAGTTGGAAAAACAACTGGGCAAACTGGTGCGCAAGGCCGTGGTCAAGCTGATCGACGAGCCGAAAGCAGTGATCAAGCTTGGCCCGAAAGACCTGGAAGCCTCACTGGGCCATCCGGTATTCCGTAACGAGCAAATGTTGTCCGGCACCGGCGTGATCACCGGGCTGGCCTGGACCAGCATGGGCGGCGCGACCCTGCCGATCGAAGCCACACGCATTCACACGCTCAACCGTGGCTTCAAACTCACCGGGCAACTGGGTGACGTGATGAAGGAATCGGCGGAAATCGCCTACAGCTACGTCAGCTCCAACCTGAAGTCGTTTGGCGGTGATCCGAAGTTCTTCGACGAGGCCTTCGTTCACCTGCACGTTCCCGAAGGCGCCACCCCGAAAGACGGCCCGAGCGCCGGCGTGACCATGGCCAGCGCCCTGCTGTCCCTGGCCCGTAATCAACCGCCGAAGAAAGGCGTGGCCATGACGGGTGAGCTGACGCTGACCGGGCATGTCCTGCCGATTGGTGGGGTGCGTGAGAAAGTGATTGCGGCGCGGCGGCAGAAGATCTTTGAGTTGATTCTGCCGGAGCCCAATCGCGGGAGTTTCGAGGAGTTGCCGGACTATCTGAAGGAAGGGATTACCGTGCACTTTGCCAAGCGTTTTGCGGATGTGGCGAAGATATTGTTCTAAGCAAAAAAACAATGTTAAAAATGGCCGGACATCGTCTGGCCATTTTTTTGTATCGAACGACAAATTGTATATCGAAACCTCACCTTGCAATCCTGCTGACACTATTAATATTCCAGGCGTATTGCGAGCGACACTTACAAGAACCCAACGCTTAGCACCGACAAGCAACAACATCCTCGGGGCATTGGACCGCATAAAATTTTACAATCATGAATTACCTACGAAGATATTTTTCAGCAATATTATTCGCTTCCCCCACTTGTGTTTAAAACAGATTTTTTATCGCGATTAATTCTAAAGAACCTGGCAGAAGTGACAGTACCGACAACAACAACCCCTTGTTATACTCATACTCGCAATCTTTTAAATCAATCAGAAGGGAATCACATGACCATTCAAAAACCTTCCACCAAAACAAAGTCTACCGGCTACTTTAAAGTAAGCCGAAACGGCGAGCCGTTTTTCTTAAGTGACAGAGTTATGACATACCGCTCCGGTGAATATATAGTTATCGAGGGGGCCGAAAAATGGGGAACTGCAGAAGCACGTGGCTTTATATTGACCATTCACCAAGACACTCCGAGCGGGCAACAAGACTATGACCGGGACGACACCAAAAGCCTGAGAAGCGTTGAGTATTACAACCACAGTGGAGTAGGCGAGCCGGGCGGATACGCCCAGACCGGACAGTTCGATGCCAAGTTAGATAACGTCACTAAAAAACATCACATAACGTTTAAACTAAAATTTGCCCCCATTGGCGAGGTTGAAGGTGAGCTCGAAGTCGCCGAATAAAAGCTGATTCAGCTTCGATTTTTTATCCCTCGCACCAGAGCCTCATGGGTTAGCATTTTCCTCTACCCGGCTCTGGTCACAATTTGTCTCATCTTCAGCTATGCTCGCCGTTCGTCGTGAATGCCGGAGCAGCTGCCCTATGTCCCCCACCCGCCTGTTGGTCCCCCTCGCCCTCGCCTTGCTGGCCGCTTGCGCCACGCAGCCGAAACAGAACCTGACCGTGGAAAAACAAAGCGCGTGCCCGGCAAAACTGCACAACGGGCAGACCCTGATCCTGACCCTACCCAGCAACCCGACCACGGGTTACCGCTGGGCGATCCAGGACTCGGCCGGTGGCGTGTTGCGCGCGCTCAGCCCCGAGGTTTACAGCAACCCGGAAGACGCTGGTCTCGTCGGCGCTGCAGGGGTCTCGACCTGGCGCTTCCAGGCCATCGCGAACGGCACCGGGCGCTTGCGCCTGACATCCCAGCAGCCTTGGGCACCGGAAGTACTGCCGGTGGAAACCTTTGATTGTGCGATCTCGGTCAACTGATTGTGGGCTGGTTGATTCTGGCGCTGATGGGGGCAGTGACGTTTCTCTATGGCGTGAGTGTGCAGGCGGCATTGCTGTGCCTGCTGGTGAAGCCATTGCCGGTACTGGCCTTGCTCGGTTGGCTGCACGACGCTCCACCCAGCGAGTATCGACGCTGGATCAGCCTTGGCTTAATTTTCTCCTTGCTCGGCGATGTGCTGCTGGCGTGGCCGGGGGATTTGTTTGTGTTCGGTCTCGGGGCGTTTTTGCTGGCGCACCTGGCTTATTTGAAAGCTTACTTGAGCGATTGCAGGCGGTTGGCGGTGTTGCCCTTGATCATCGCGCTGGGTGTCGGTGCGGTGTTGCTGGGGATTTTGGTGTCCAGTGGCCTGGGGCTATTGCTGATTCCGGTGATCGTCTACGGTCTGGCCATCAGCGCGATGCTCTGGAGGGCGCTGGCCCGACTCGGCACTGACGTGCCCAAGCGCTCGGCGCTGTTGGCGGCGGCGGGTGCCGTGGCGTTTGTGTTTTCCGACAGCGTGATTGGCATCGACCGCTTTGTCGCGCCGTTCCATGCCGCGCCTTACGTCATTATCCTCAGCTATTGGCTGGGGCAATGGGGGATTACGGCGTCGGCGTTCACACAAAAGCCGCGTTCAACCGTTTAAAAGATCGCAGCCTTCGGCAGCTCCTATATTGAAATGCGATCCCCTGTAGGAGCTGCCGCAGGCTGCGATCTTTTGATTTTGCGGTTTATCAGACAACCCGCGCATCCGCGCGCCAAGTTGGCTAAAATGCCGGCCTTTTCCACCTACGCCGCTGGAACCGCCGTGAGCAAAGACCCCGATCGCCTTTTCGCCCAGCCTTTGGCCCAGGTGCCTGACTTCGCCTTCAATGAGGACGTGGTGCGGGTGTTCCCGGACATGATCAAGCGCTCGGTGCCGGGTTATCCGACCATCGTTGAAAACCTCGGCGTGCTCGCCGCACAGTTCGCCCAGCCCAACAGCGTGCTCTACGACCTCGGTTCGTCCCTCGGTGCCGTGACCCAGGCCTTGCGCCGCCATGTGCGCACCGACGGTTGCCGGGTGATCGCTGTGGATAACTCCGCAGCCATGGTCGAGCGCTGCCGCGAATACCTCAACGCTCAGGACTCGATGTTCCAGGAGTTGCTGCCGGTTGAAGTGATCGAAGGCGACATCCTCGCCCTGCAATTCCAGCCGGCCTCGGTGGTGGCGCTGAACTTCACCCTGCAATTCATCGCCCCGGACCAGCGCACCGCGTTGCTGTCGCGCATCCGCCAGTCGCTGCTGCCCGGTGGCGCGCTGATTCTTTCGGAAAAGCTGCGCTTCAACGATCCCGAAGAGCACGCGCTGCTCACCGACCTGCATGTCGCCTTCAAACGCGCCAACGGCTACAGCGAACTGGAAATCGCCCAGAAGCGCAGCGCCATCGAAAACGTCATGAAGCCCGACAGCCTCGAAGAACACCGCGAGCGCCTGCTGGCCGCCGGGTTCTCGAAAGTCGTGCCATGGTTCCAGTGTCTTAACTTTGCCTCGTTGATTGCCTTGCCATGATTGATCTGTCCCCCCTTGCCCGCCGCCTGGCCGGTACGCCGCTGGCCGAGTGGGCCAATACCCTGCAGCGTCAACTCGACAAGAAAATGGAAAAGGGTCATGGCGACTTGGAGCGCTGGCAGAGCGCGCTGGACGCCTTGCCGAAGATCCAGCCGAGCGAAGTCGATTTGCTCAATGGACTGACGCTGGACACCGATTGCGACGATGAAACCCGTGCACAAATGCACACGGCGCTGATGGGCCTGTCGCCGTGGCGCAAAGGGCCGTTCGATCTGTTCGGCGTACATGTCGACACCGAATGGCGCTCGGACTGGAAATGGTCGCGGGTTGCACCGCACCTGGATCTGAAAGGCAAACGCATCCTCGATGTCGGCTGCGGCAATGGCTATTACATGTGGCGCATGCTCGGCGCGGGTGCCGACAGCGTGATCGGTGTCGATCCGAACTGGCTGTTCTTCTGCCAGTTCCAGGCGGTTCAGCGCTACCTGTCCGAACCCAACGCCTGGCACTTGCCGTTTCCCTTTGAGGATCTTCCTGCCAATCTGGAGGGGTTCGACACAGTGTTTTCCATGGGCGTGTTCTATCACCGTCGCTCGCCGATCGAGCATTTGCTGGCGCTGAAGGATTGCCTGGTCAAGGGCGGTGAATTGGTGTTGGAGACGCTGGTGATCGAGGGCGATCAGCAGCAGGTGCTGGTACCGGAAGATCGGTACGCGCAGATGCGTAACGTGTGGTTCCTGCCGTCGGTACCGGCGCTGGAGTTGTGGTTGCGGCGTGCCGGGTTCAGCGATGTGAAGTGCGTGGATGTCAGCGTGACCACGGTCGAGGAACAGCGCGGGACGGAGTGGATGAAGTATCAGTCGTTGAGCGACTTCCTGGATCCGCAAGACCACAGCAAGACCGTTGAAGGCTTGCCGGCGCCGATGCGGGCGGTGATCGTCGCCCGCAAATAAACCCCAATCTTCCGGACACCGATAAACCTGTGGGAGCGGGCTTGCCCGCGATGGCGTCGGCACATCAAACATTGATGTCGACTGAACCACCGCTATCGCGGGCAAGCCCGCTCCCACAGGTATCGGTGTTTAGTCTGAAGGTTTTGCTCTTCGGGCCTTGAAGAACTCGCTTAAAACGGCCCCGCACTCCTCTGCCAGCACTCCGCCTTCATAAAGCACCCGGTGATTCAAAAAGCCCTGGGTAAAAAACTGCCCCTGGCTCTGCACAATCCCGGCTTTCGGCTCTAAAGCGCCGTACACCACCCGCGCTATCCGCGAATGCACGATCAAACCGGCGCACATACTGCATGGTTCAAGCGTCACGTAGAGCGTACTGCCCGGCAGGCGGTAGTTACTCGCGGCCTGCGCTGCGGCGCGGATGGCGACCATCTCGGCATGGGCGCTGGGGTCGTTGCCGCTGATCGGGCAATTAAAGCCGCGACCAATGATTTCCCCGTCCTGTACCAGCACCGCGCCCACCGGCACTTCGCCCAGCGCTGCACCTTGGGCGGCGAGCGCCAGGGCTTCACGCATGAATTCACGATCACGGCTGCGATCAATGATTGCCACGGGACGTATCTGACGCATCAGGCCACCTCGATGGCGGCCATCAGGCCGGTTTCCATGTGGTCGATCACATGGCAATGGAACATCCATACCCCCGGATTATCCGCCACCAGCGCCACCTGGGCCCGCTCGTTCTTGCCCAGCAGGTAGGTGTCGGTGAAGTACGGAATCACCTTGTGCCGGTTCGAGGCGATGACCTTGAAGCTCATGCCGTGCAGATGAATCGGGTGCTGATACTGAGTCATGTTTTTCAATTCGAAAATGTAGCTCTTGCCCTTCTCGAGCTTGGCAATCGGGCGGTCGGCGCAGGTCTTGTCGGTGATGTCCCAGGCCTTGCCGTTGATCTGCCACAGGCTCGGCGGCCTGCCGTTGTCGACGTTCACCGACACCGAACCCACCCATTCGAAATTGAAGTTGAGTTTCTCGGCATTGGCCAGGTCCGGCTCGGCCACCGGGTTGGCGGGCAGCGCAGGCGGCCACGCAGTCGGTGCATCAGTGTTCGCCACCGAGCGCAACGTGCCCAGGCGTACCGGGCCATTGCGCAGGGAAAGCTCCTCACCGGCTGGCGGCGCCTTGATCGCCAGGCAAATGCGCATGCCGGGGCCGAGCCAGTATTCCTTGCCCAGTGGCCGCGGCTCGATGGGATTACCGTCCAGCGCGTAGATCTGTGCTTCGACGCCAGGGATATTGAGGCGGTAAGTCAGGGTGTTGTCGAGGTTGAGCAGGCGCACGCGGGTAATCTGCCCGGCGGGCAAGTCGATCACCGCTTGCGACACGCCATTGATCGTCGACAGGCGCCCGGCCGTGCCGCCACGGGCCGCTTCGCGAGGAATGCTGAACGCGACGAACGCGCCCACTTCATCGACGTGCCAGCTCTTGAGGCTCAAGGTCTTCTCGTACTTGAAACCGGTGGGCTCGCGCTCTTCGATGATCAGCGGACCGACCAGGCCGCGCCCGAGTTCTTCGCTGCTGTTCACGTGCGGGTGATACCAGTAGCTGCCGGCGTCGGGCACGCGGAATTTGTAGTCGAAGTATTCACCCGGCAACACTGGAAGCTGCGACACATAGGGCACGCCGTCCATTTCCAGCGGCAGGCGGATGCCGTGCCAGTGGATGGTGGTCGCGACCGGCAGGTGGTTGATGAAACGCACCCGCAGCCATTCACCCTGACGCACCCGCAACTCGGTGCCCGGCGCCGACGGGCCGAATGCCCAGGCTTCGGTTTTGTGCCCGGCCACCAGCTCGACGTCCAGCGGTGCCGCGATCAGCTCATAGTCGTGGCCCGCATCGGCGTCGGCCATTTTGCCCAGCCAGTACCGTGAGGCGCCTCCCGCTCCGACGCCAACGACAACAAGACCGGCCAGGCCACCGAGGATTTGGCGACGGGTAAAGGACATGAACTCAACTACCTCACGTATCAGCGACAGGCGCGGGGGCCTGTAAAAGGCGAATACGATACACCTGCGGTTGAGAAACAGTAAGGGTGGCGCGGCGGATGGACGCAGTAGACAGTTAGGCCCCCAAAAGATCGTCCGAAGGCTGCGATCTTTAAAGGGCTCGCTTACCTCTCAAGCCCTAACAAAAGATGAACAACGCCACCCTCCAGCATCATGACGCCCGGCACACCCGCCGCCGTCAAAGCCTGCCGATCCATCCGCCCCACATCCCGCAACTCCACCCGAACCCGGGTCAGCGCCACGGCCTTCTGCGACTTGAGGTTATCCACACCGCCCAACGCCGCCACGACATTCGCCGCCAACCCGCAAACCGGCTGCGCAATCACCTTCGGCTCATCCACCACCAGGTCCGGGGTCAACGCCTTCCAGAACGCCTGCTGCATTTTCTCGAACATGTTCAGTTCTCCAGAACCAGTGAAGTATCGACCGTCGCCTCGTGGTACAACCGCAGTGCCTCGCGCACCTGCTCGGCGCTGTCCAGTCCCAGCACCTGCTGGGCGATGGCCTGGCAATCCACCAGGTCGACTTCGCGAACCGCTGCCTTGATCGCCGGAATCAACGGCACGCTCACCGACAGTTCGTCCACCCCAAGGCCCAGCAACAACGGCACCGCCAGTGTCTCGGACGCCATGGCCCCACACACTCCGACCCATTTGCCGCGGGCATGGGCGGCCTTGACGGTACTGGCGATCAGGCGCAGCACCGACGGATGGAAGCTGTCGGCCTGAGCGGCCAGGCGTGGGTGATCGCGGTCCATGGCCATCGTGTACTGAGTCAGATCGTTGGTACCGATCGAGAAGAAATCCACCTCCGGCGCAAACAGGTCGGCCATCAGCGCCGCAGCCGGTACTTCAATCATGATCCCCAGCTTCGGCAGCTCACCGAGACCCGCGGCCAGCGCCTCTTCCTCGAGCAACTGCCGGGCCAGTCGCAGCTCCGACAGCTGCGTGACCATCGGCAGCATGATGTGCAGACGCGCCAGACCTGCGCAGGCAAGGATGGCCTTGAACTGATCGCGCAATAGCTGCGGACGCTCCAGGCACAAGCGAATGCCGCGCATGCCGAGGAACGGGTTGGTTTCGCTGTCCATCGGTACGTAGGCCAGAGGTTTGTCGCCGCCGACATCCAGCGTGCGCACCACCAGACTGCGTGATGGCCCCAGGGCGCGAGCGATAGCGCTGTAAGTGGAGGCCTGTTCTTCATGGCTCGGCGCGTGGTTGCGATCCAGATAAAGAAACTCCGAACGCAACAGACCGACGCCCTCGCCGCCCAGGGTCAGGGCCTGCTCGGTCTCGCCCAGCGAGGCGACGTTGGCCGTTACTTCGACGTGATGACCATCACGGGTGCAGGCGGCAAGCGTAGCGTGTGCCAGGACATGCTGATGACGTTGCTCCTGGCGCTGATGATCGACCCGCAGTTGCTCGATGGCCGCCAGTTCCGGGTCCAGGTGCAGCTCGCCCTTGTCAGCGTCGAGCAACACCAGGTTGCCATTCCTCAGCGCCAGTACCTGGACCGGCAACCCGCAGACCGCCGGCAAGCCAGCCGCCCGGGCGAGAATCGCGACGTGACTGGTGGCCCCCCCACCCACCGTGGCGAACCCCAGGACCTTGCGGGTATCGAGCCCGGCGGTCTGGGACGGTGTCAGTTGATCGGCGATCAGGATCGCCCCTTCGGGCAGCTCAATCGCCTGATCCTGCACGCCGAGTATCCGCTTGAGCACCCGTTGGCCGACGTCCGCCAGGTCTGCCGCCCGTTCGGCCAGCAATGCACTGCCTAGGCCCTTGAACAAGGCTGCCGTCGCCTCGGTCGCTCCGCGCCAGGCAAACGCCGCGCTCTTGCCTTCGCTGATCAGCGCATCGGCCTGATCCAGCAAACTCGGGTCCTCGAGCAGTTCCTGATGGGCCTTGAAGATCTCTGCCTGAGCCTCCCCGGTGGCCTGGTCACGCAATTGCTGCAAGGCCAGATTCGCCTCAGCCAAGGCCCGGGACAGATGCTCGCGCTCAACCTGCGCACCGAGGCCGGACTCGCTGACCTCGAGCGTCTGCTCGGCGATCTGCACCACCTGGCCAAAGGCCGAACCCGGTGATGCACACACACCGCGCAACACCTTCAACGATAAAGGCTCAAGTGTTTCGACTGGCGCTGGCACCGCCACTGTTTCCCCACAGCCTGTGGTCAGCAATGTGGCCAGCGTCCTGATCGCCTCTTCAGCCTCCGGGCCCGCCGCACTGACTTGCACGATATCGCCAAAGGCCGTCTGCAACGCCATGATCGCTACCAAGGATTTGGCGTTCGCGCGCTCCTGCTGTTTATGCAGGTAAATGCTTGCCGAAAAACCTTTGGCAGCCTGGGCGAACACTGCGGCGGGACGGGCATGCAAGCCGTTCGGGTTGGCCAGTGTCACAGGTTTGGAGAACAGTGCCTCGCCCTCCTCCGCCACCGGCTCATCGGTAATCTGCTCTACGGGACGCAAGCTCAGCAGCGGCTGGCCTCCTTCCACCCTGCCCGTTTCCGGCACTAACCAAGTGAAGGGTTCACCGCTGACCACCACCATCAAGGTCAACAGACTGCGGGCGTTCAAGGCGATGCAATCGGCGTCGAATGCGATCAGCGCCTGCCCTGCTTCAACCCGCTGACCCTCCTCCACCAACCGGGTAAAACCCTTGCCGGCCAGGTTCACGGTGTCGAGCCCGATGTGCATCAACACCTGAACGCCGTTGTCGTCGGTGATGCTGATGGCATGCCCACTGGCCTGAACATTGCTGATCACCCCCGCCAGCGGTGCGCTCAGGGTTTGCGAGGTGGGGTCGATGCACAGGCCGTCGCCAATCACGCGACTTGAGAATACCGGATCCGGCACCTGGTCCAGCGGCATCAGCACGCCGGACAAAGGTGCCAGCAGTTGCAATTGTTGGGGTGTGGCCATGACGTCACCTGCTGTTTTGTTCTTTATAAAAGACTAGCGATCTCGCGATACCGGGTGGAGCTGCCGCAGGCTGCGATCTTTTGGCGTCTTCAAGGACGTTAAAGATCAAAAGATCGCAGCCTTCGGCAGCTCCTACACGGTTATGCGGTGTTCAGTTCCACCAGTATTCGACCTGCAATCCGACATTCGCACCGTGCCGCGCCGTGCCAAAGGCTCCGGTGTCCGACAACGCCGACCCCTTCGCCAGCTCATTGGCTGCCCGTTTGGCTGCCTGGTTCCAACTGGCATAGGTGTAATACACACGCACTTCGGGCCGCGCCCAGAATTCCGGCCCCTTGGGCGACCAGGTCGGCGCGAAGGTGAACTTGCTCAGCTTGCGCGTGCCGCCCGTGGCATCTACCTGATCGTGCCCCAATTCGGTCACCAGTTTGAACTGCTCGGTGAGCGCGTAGGCTGGACGAACACCGAGGGACATCCAGTTCTGATCCCTACCTTGCGGGCGCACATCTTTTTGATAAACCGCCTGGATTTGCCCGCCAAATCGCGGCGTCAGCTGCCAGTCGAAGAACTCCACTACTCGGTAGCTCTTGTTGCTGTCATCCAGCTTCACGTTACCGGTATAGCCCAACCCGGTGCCGGGGCCTTCGCCGTACTGGAAGGCCAGTTTGTTCTTGCCGCCCAGAAAACCTTGCTGCACATGCTGGGTGGTGATTGCCCAGCCACGGTGTGCGTCGCGACTGTCAGGTTTGTCGATGTAGCTCAGGCCGAACTCCAGTTCACCCCCGGGGTTGGTGTCGAAGCCGGCGACATTGAAATCGTGGCGGTTGATGTAGTCCTTCTGGTACAGGTTGTCCTTGCGCGAGAAGGCATAGCTGTATTTCAGATCGCCGATCAACACGTCCTCGATACCGCCGCCGGTAGCGCTCTGGTTCCAGTAGTAGAAGTCGGAAATATGGATATCGTTCCGTTTGTAATAACGCCGACCGGCCCACAGCGAACCGCCGTTGAGGCCGGGCATGTTCGACCATTGCGCGTACAGCTGCGGCAGGCGCACCGAACCGTTATCGCCCTTGAATGTCAGGCGGCGGTCGTACTGGTTATACAGTGAGGCCATGCCGTCGACGCTGAGCACCGAACCATCGTCCAGGGTGAACAGATCCTGACGCAACTCCAGCTCCCCATACTGTTCACATTCGTTACCCAAACGATATTTGGTTTGGGCACCCGGCAACTGGAAACATGATTGGGAACTGCTGTTGACCGAAGTACCGACGCCGCTGCGCAAGTAACCGCCAAACTCCAGGGCCTGCACCGACAGTGGCAATGCCAGGCATACGCACGCGAGCGCAAGACTGCGATTTATTGTTGTTTTCAAGAACCACCCCATTATTTTTATTGTGTGCAGCCACAAAACCGACGCGCAAAAATCCCCCGCGCAAAGTTCTGCGTGTTTTTTTAAACCGGTGTTTTTTAGTGGTCGGTCAGTCGGTCAGGTGCAAAACCAGCGACTCATAAGGCCGCAAATAGACCTGTCGATTTCGCGGCGGACAGTCCGGGTAGTTGCTGATGACCAGACGTTGGGCCATCGCCTCGCTGATCACTTCATCCGGCAACAGGACTTCGCATGGCGTGCCGTAGAAGTTGTTCAACACCAGCAAACGCTCACCCAGGCCTTCACGCACATACGCCCAGAGTTGCGTATGTTCAGGCAACAATTGCCGGTAGACGCCGTCGGATATCAGCGCTTCAGTGCGACGCAAGGCGATCAGCTGACGGTAGTGATGCAGCACGGAATCCGGGTCATCGAGTTGGGTAGCGACGTTGATCTGTGCCGAGTTGGCCGGCACGCCAATCCAGGGCTCGGCAGCACTGAAGCCTGCGTTCGGCTCGGCGTTCCAGTGCATCGGCGTACGACCGTTGTCCCGGGACTTCTGCATGATCGCTGCCATGTTGTCGGCGTCACTGGCACCCGCCTCACGCTTGAGCCGGAAGATATTCAGCGTCTCGACATCGCGGTACTGATCGATGTGATCGAAACCCGGATTGGTCATACCCAATTCCTCGCCCTGGTACACGAATGGCGTGCCCTGGAGGAAATGCAGCGCGGTGCCGAGCATTTTCGCCGACATCACCCGATATTCGCCGTCATGGCCAAAACGCGAGACCACCCGTGGCTGGTCGTGGTTACACCAGAACAGCGCATTCCAGCCACCACCGGCCTGCATGCCGGTCTGCCAGTCGGAGAGGATGCGCTTGAGTTCGAGGAAGTCGTAGTCGGCGCGAATCCACTTCTGCAGGTTCGGGTAATCGACCTTCAGGTGATGGAAGTTGAAGGTCATCGACAGCTCTTTCGACTCCGGCCGCGAGTAACGAATGCAGTGTTCCAGGCTGGTGGACGACATCTCGCCGACGTTGATCAGGTCATGGCCTTCGAACACTTCGCGGTGCATTTGCTGCAGATATTCATGGACGTTCGGGCCGTCGGTGTAGAAGCGTCGACCGTCGCTGTCGTCGTCGGGAAAATCCGCCGGTTTCGAGATCAGGTTGATCACGTCCAGACGGAATCCGCCCACGCCCTTGTCCCGCCAGAAACGCATCATCCTGAACACTTCGGCGCGCACCTTGGGGTTGTCCCAGTTCAGGTCGGCCTGGGTGTGGTCGAACAGGTGCAGGAAGTACTGACCGGTCTGCGCCTCGTACTCCCAGGCCGAACCACCGAACTTGGATTCCCAGTTATTCGGCTGGTCGCGCCAGATATAGAAGTCGCGGTACGGATTGTCGAGACTGCTGCGGGCCTGCTGGAACCAGCTGTGCTCGATGGAGGTGTGGTTGACCACGATATCGAGCATCAGCTTGATCCCGCGCTTGCCGGCCTCGGCGATCAGCAACTCGCAATCGGCCATGGTCCCGTAGCTCGGATCGATGGCGTAGTAATCACTGATGTCGTAACCGTTGTCGCGCTGGGGCGAACGCAGGAACGGTGTGATCCACAGGCAATCGACGCCCAGCCAGTGCAAGTAGTCGAGCTTGGCCACGACACCGAGCAAATCACCCGTGGGGTTGCCGGCGTGGCTGTGAAAGCTTTTCGGGTAGATCTGGTAGATCACCGAACGTTGCCAGTCTTGCATGGCGTTATTCCTTCTTGAATGTGGCACGAACCCCGTAGGAGCTGACGAGTGCAACGAGGCTGCGATCTTTTGACGTTGTTTTTAAAGGCAAGATCAAAAGATCGCAGCCTCGTTGCACTCGTCAGCTCCTACAGGTGAATGCGGTCTGTCAGGCAACCCGGTATCCCGGCCGAACGATTTTCATGCTCAACCCGCAGGTCAGAACAAACGGCACGACCAAGGCAATCACCATCCCGATCACGAACATCGGAATGAACTGCGGAATGATCGAGATAAAGCCGGGCAAGCCCCCGACGCCGATGGCCGAGGCCTGCACCTTGTTCAGCGACAGGAAGATGCACCCCAGGGCCGAGCCGATCAGCGCGGCATAAAACGGAAACTTGTAGCGCAGGTTGACCCCGAACATCGCCGGTTCAGTGATGCCGAAGTAAGCAGAAATCGCCGAGGTCGAGGCCATGCTTTTGTCCCGCACATTACGGGTCATGTAGAACACCGCCAGTGCCGCGCTGCCCTGGGCGAGGTTGGACATGACGATCATCGGCCAGATGAACGTACCGCCCTGGGTGGAGATCAGCTGCAAGTCGACCGCGAGAAACATGTGATGCATGCCGGTGATCACCAGCGGCGCGTAGAGCAGACCGAAGATCAACCCGCCGACCATCGGCGCCAGGTCGAACAGCATGACCACGCCTTCGGTGATAAGGATGCCCAGGTGTCGCGTTACCGGGCCGATCACCGCCAGCGCCAGCACGCCGGTGACGACGATGGTGGTGATCGGCACCACGAGCAATTGCACCGCGTTCGGCACCCGTGCCCGCAGCCATTTCTCGATGACGCTCATGACGTAGGCGGCCAGCAGGATCGGCAGGATCTGCCCTTGGTAACCGACCTTCTCGATCTGGAACAGCCCGAGGATGTCGAAGTACGGCAGGCTCTGCCCTTCCAGACCGGCCACCGCCTTGCCGTAGTTCCAGGCGTTGAGCAGATCGGGGTGAACCAGCATCAGGCCGAGCACGATGCCGAGGATTTCGCTGCCGCCAAACCGCTTGGCCGCCGACCAGCCCACCAGCGCTGGCAGGAACACGAACGAGGTGTTGGCCATCAGGTTGATCAGGCTCCAGAGCCCGTCAAGCCTGGGGTAGGCGTCCAGCAGGGTCTGGCCCTCGATGAACATGCCCCTGGCGCCGATCAGATTGTTGATGCCCATCAGCAGGCCGGCAATGATCAGCGCCGGCAGGATCGGCATGAACACATCGGAAAACACCCGCACCAGACGCTGCATGGCGTTGATCTTGTCGGCGCTTTTCTGTTTGACGTCGGCGATGGTTGACGCCGCGAGACCGGTTTGACGGCGCAATTCGGCGTAGACCTTTTCCACCTCGCCGGGACCGATGACCACCTGGAACAGACCCCCGGTGAAGAACGAACCCTTGACCAGGTCAATCTGGTTCAGCGTGGCGCTGTTGACCAGGCTCGGGTCCTTGAGGGCCAGGCGCAGCCGGGTGACACAGTGCGCGGCCTGCTCGAGGTTGTCGCTGCCACCCAGGCTTTGCAGCAGCTCGGTGACGATGTTCGGATAGTCGTGGCTCATGCTTGATCTTCCGCTGTGGTTTTTTGTTATTGGCAGCACGCCGAGGTGAAAAGTACTCGTCTGTACGAGTTAAAGCAACAACTCGTACAGACGAGTTTCAATTTGTTTAAAATCTTCCAAACCTACAGACGATGAAATTTCCTACATCCGAAACGGATGAAATCCATACCTGCATGGACAATTCCCTACCCGGCCCTTAAGGTTCAAACCCTTGAGCATCGCGCCATAGAGCCATCCCCATGAGTAAATACAACCAGATCTACAGCGATCTGCTTGCCAGTATCACGACCGAACGTCTGGAACGCGGCGCCCGATTGCCTTCAGAAACCGAACTGATGGACAGCTACCAGGCCAGTCGCGGCACCGTGCGCAAAGCCATCGAACAACTTCAGGAGCGCGGTTTCGCCCAGAAGGTCCACGGCAAAGGCACCTTCGTGCTGTCGACCAACCCGATCGAATTTCAGCTCGGTGGCATCGTCAGCTTCCAGGAGACTTACCCGCGACTGGGCAACGACGTCAGTACCGAGGTGGTGGAGTTCACGCAGTTCCCTCTTGAAGGTACTCTGCTGGAACACATCCAGGCTGAAGCAGGCAGCCTGATCATCCGGATCAAACGCGTGCGGCGTATCGACGGTAAACGGGTGATCCTCGACATCAACCATTTCGTCAGCGAGGTCATTCCCGGCCTGTCCCGCGACATCGCCGAGCATTCGATCTACGCCTTCATCGAGCAGACCCTGCAGCTGCAAATCGCCTATGCCCAGCGCACCATCGAAGCGATGCCGCGCAGCAAGGACGACCAGCAACACCTGGACCTCGACGGTCAGAGTCATGTGATTGTGGTCAGCAACCAGACGTTTTTGCAGGATGGCAGGCAGTTCGAGTACACCGAATCGCGGCATACCCTGGACAAGTTCTACTTTTCGGATGTGGCACGGCGCTGACAGCGCACAATCAAGAGGGTGTTGTGCGGTACATATGCAGTGCACTCCCCTTGAGCGAATGAACCACTCTCAGTGGCCATTTCTCAAGGATGAAAAAGCATGAACTCACCCGAAACCCGCCCTCTGCCAAACGCTGCCGACAAGGCGGCCCTCAAGACGATTGCCGCGACAGTTGTACCCGCCTGCCCGAGCCTGCAGGACGTTGCGCACGAGGTTGCCAGCGATCTGCTCAGAAAACAGGGCCTGCCGAACCTGAACCCCGATCAGATTTATTTCCACCGCTTCAGGGCCGCCCAGAGCAGTGCCAAGACGTTCACTGGCTGGGAGCACATCCTCGAAAAACCCTACGAAACCTTGACCCTCACGCAACTGGTCATCCATCGCTTTCGCGTGACGGACAAGGACAACGCGGATCTGCTGGACCTTTACGGCGGGTTTTACACGGCCGGACCCGACGTCGAGAATTTCAATGAAACCAACGAGGTCCGCCTGCACGGCAACGAGGTCTTGAAGGCCTTCTGGGATATCGACTTCAGCACGCTTTACCTCGATCGGCTGACCGCATTCTGGAGTAAGTCCTCGGACGACTTCCGCACGCTGGCCAAATGCAATTTCCTCAGTTGCGCTGTTCACGCGCTGGAGTTGAAGCAATTGAGCGGCGATGACTTTCAGCGTGCCATCGACGCGGTCATTGGCCCTGTTACCTGGCCCGTCAGCCTGAAAATGCTGCAATCGACACATCCCGTCGGCAACGAAGTGCGCGCCCTGGATGTCATTGGCCACGTTGCCACCAACCTGCTGCGCATCGTTGATCCCAATGGTCGGCAAATTGTCTATGTTCCCGGTGAAGCCAATGCGTTCCAGGTCATGGAGACCGAAGCGGACATGCATTGGTGGATCGTGGAACGGATGAATGACGAAACGTCTCGCAAGGCATTCATGGCTCACTTCCCCTTGGCTGATCGACACGACATCGAGCAGAACATCACCGATGTCATGAACCGGTTGGTCAGCACCTGGGGCAAGTCCGACCATCACCTGATCAATCAACTCAACCGAGCGGTCAAGGGCGATGCGTTCAGTTGGCTGCGCGAGTCAACCCGTAGCGCCATGTACGCCGAAGCCAGCCTGTCACTGACCTCCAACTCGGATTTGCGCAAGAAATTGTGGATCGGTTACCTGAGCGCCGGCCTCAAGGTGTTTGGTCCCATGGCCGCTGTTGGCTGGCCCGTCGCTCTCCCGGTCATCGGGGCCAGCATTGCCAACATGGGTCTGAACATCGATCAGGCGGTCAATGGCAAGACGGCGGCCGAGCGCAAGGCAGGTATTCTCGGAGCAGTCATCAGTGGCATTGATGCCTTGTTCAACATTCCGTTTCTGAAAGGCGCGGGCACGACGCTGGAGGTTGGCGCACGGGTTGAAGCCGCCGAAGTGGCCGAACTGCCTGAGTTAACCAAACAGACGGAATCGCCCTTTGTGAGCGATGAGCAGGCGGGAGCCATTGGACCGGACGAACTGGATATCCCTGCGCAAGATCCTGAGCAACCCGCATTGATTCCAGCTGAAACCGCTTCCCCGCCAGCAATACCCGACAAGTACCAATCCAATGAGCTGCTCGACGGCCTGGACCCGATCGACGAATCAGGGAAATTCCAGGGCATCTACAGACTCGACTCCGAACCGCCATACGCCGTTGTGATCAACGGCGACGCGTATTACGTACGCTACTTCCCGGACTCCAGGGGCGGTGGCTATTGGGCCATCGTCGATCCGGAGAGACCCAATCAATTCGCTCATTCATTGCCGATTCGGTTGAATGCCGAAGGTCAATGGGAGCGGGTGCGGTCGTTGAGGCTCAATGGAGGCGGTCAATGCCTCGGAAAAGGCTGTACGGTCGACCTGGAACTCGACGTTCGCGAACCGACGCCGACTCCGCCAACGAGTCAACCTGTCCTCGAACCTCACCCTTCGACTTTACGGCCCATCCAACTTGTCAGAACGGCGTTTGACACTGAGCCATCGCTGGCGGTATCGCTGCGAAACTGGGCGCTGGATTTACCCGAAGCCGCAGAGACACGCCCAAGTGCTGGAGGGAATCCCCTTGCGAATGAGCCGTACAACCAGCATTTTCAGTTCAGACATGAGCAATTGCTGAGGACCGCCCAACGCTATTTCGCAGACCTGCCCTGGTCCAACCTGCCACCGCGTCCCGCAATGCCCAGCATCAGTCCGGGCATGCCGATGGCCGATCTTATCGAGCGTATTTTTCAGTCAGCACCCGGTCTGGTCGTCAGTGAAACGCTGGATCGCATCACCAGCATGCGCTTCATCATCAAAAACATGCCCACACTGGCCCGTCACATTGACACGATTTATGTACGGCGCCTGCTCAGCGATTTCGCTCAGTCCGAGCTTAACGATTACTTCAGGACCGGGGTCATGTCCGAGGATTTGCAAGCCTATCTGACCGGTCTCGGCACTGATCCAGCGGGGGTTTTCAATGAGTTGGAACTGGTCAATACGGCCAGAGCGAACGGTGTGCGCATCCAGGCACTCGATTGTGCGGTCAACTACAAGTCGAACATCCTTTTCGCATCGCCCAGGCAGCAGGTCATTGCCAATTACATGGCGAACGACATCATGGCCAGTGACAGGCTCCTCGGTAATACCGGCAAGTGGGTCGTGTTGACTGGAATGGAAAACACCAACACGTTCAGAGGGATTTCAGGCATCAGTGAGTTACAGGGAGGCATCGGTTTGCGCATAGAAGAAGTCAATCCGGGAGAGGCCATTGGTGTCGACATCGATCCGGGTATCGAAGTGAGCACACCGGTGCCCCCCAACACCAACCTGATGCGCGGTACTTACGATCCGCTGTACGCAGATCTGCGTCTGCGGATGTCGGCGCCACCGGTGATCTGGAGTGAACAGCCACTGGAAAAACTGCTGTCTCGGCAAGGCATGTACCTGTTCGAGAAGTCGGGCGGCAACTACACGCTGGTTCACCGTAGCTCGCAAGGCATGCTTATCCGCACGCCGGTGCAGCGTCTGGCCGACGGCCACTTCGCCATCAACCGGCCCAACTGGCCTCAGGTCAACAACGTACCGTTCCACAGTGTGGAAAAACTGACACACGCACTGACCAAAATCGGTTTGACGCTGCAAAGCCGCATCCCTGACTAAACACCAAGCCTTCAATATTTCTCAAGGAGCGAGAAGTGAACACACTCGATACCAACAGCCCTGCCCTTTTCCCCGACCAGGCCGATGCGCGTTCGTTGAAGGCGCTGGTCCCGTCCTTTACCGAAGCCTGCCCTGACTTGCACGCGATGGCCTACGACGCGGCACAAGGCATTCTCGATAAGCACCGCGTCAAAGGCATAGACCCGGACAAGGTCTGGTGGCACCGCTTCAACAACACGTCGGTCAGCAGCAACCTGGCCTTTCTGTCCTGGGAACACTACCCCACGCCCTCCGAGTCGCTGACTTTGCCGCAATTGGTGGTCAAGCGTTTCCGTCCCAATGACCAGGACAACGCGGACCTTCTGGATAATTACGGTGGCTTCTACAACGAAGGCCCCCACGCCGCCATTTACAATCAAACCAATGAAGTCAGAATGTACCCCAGCAAGGTCATCAAAGACCTCTGGGCGATCAACTTCAGCGCGCTGTATCGAACAAAAATGGAGCGCTTCTGGACACTCCATTCCGAGGATTTTCGCACGCTTGCGAAACTCAACTTCCTCGCACGAGCGCTGGACGAGCATGAAGGTTCACGGCTCAACAACGAAAACCTGAAGACGGTGATCAAAGCGGTTACCAGTAATGTGACGTGGCCGATCAGCCGCGAAATGCTGGAAACCCAAGCGCCGACCCACCCCGGACTGAGCGTCTGCGCCCTGAACATTGGCGGTTATGCAGCCACCGACATTCTGTGCATCACCGACCGCAACGGCGTGCAGATTGTCTACACGCCGGGTGAAACCGACAGCTTCCACGTTCTCGCCACAGCGTCCGATCTGCATTGGTGGCTGCTGGAGCAAAACGATCAAGCGCAGAACCGGGCACGTTTCATGGCTCACTTTCCCCTTTCCGCGCAGCAGCAGGACGGCGACAACATTGGCCTGAACACCATGATCGACCTGCTCTATTCCACGTGGGGAAGAAGCGACCACCATCTGATCAATCAGCACGCCGAGCCGATTACGGGCGACGCTTTCAGCTGGCTGCGCGATGCCGTGAAAACACGCATGGCAGCCGACGCGAACCTGTCATTGAGCTCCAATGGTGATTTGCGCGAGAAGATGTGGATCGGTTACTTGAATGCCTTCGTCCACGTGTTCGGGTCTATGGCTGCATTTGGCTGGCCAGTGGCATTGGCGGCGGTCGGTGCCGGCATAGCCTCGATGGGCTTGAACATTGACCAGGCAATCAACGGCAGCACCAAAGCGCAACGTAAGGCCGGAGTCGTGGGAGCCATCAGCAGCGGCATAGAAACCCTGTTCAACTTGCCATTCCTGCGTGGCGCGTCAGAACTCGCTGAAGCCGCTGAAGCCAGCGAAACCTTTACCCTCGAAGAAGACATCGGCGAACCTGTGCTCGAAGAGCCTTCCAGCGTTCCACCGATTGCACAATTCACCCCCGGCCCTGCCTACGCAAAGGAAGGCGTCGATCTGCTTTCAGAGTTCGAAACCAATGAAGTGCTGGACGGCTTATCGCCCGTCGCGACCGAGGGCAAATTTCAAGGCATTTACCAGCCCTCCATCGGTGGCAACTATGTGCTGATCAACGACAGTTACTACCAGGTGCGATACGTCAACGAGTTGAAAACCTGGGTCATCATCGACCCGGCGAACCCTTACTCCTTCTATCGCAACCTGCCGATCCGCCCGGACGAGGCTGGCGACTGGCAGCCCATCAACCGACCCGGTCTGTTTGGCGGCGGCAAGTTCGACGGCCTGTGGCCATGGGGCCGCGCCCGTGACCCGCTGCCTGATATGGACAGCCCGCCAACTGCCTACGACATGCCCCAGGCGTTGCGCGAAGACCTCAAAGACATCGCCGGGGGAACCGCTGTCAAGTACGATCTCAAAGACTACATGAGCAGCCTGCCCGAGCCTGACGGCACCAACCCCGTCGCCGACTTCAAGGCCATGAGGCACACCCTGTATCGGGACGCCACCACTCTTTTCGAATCACCCTCTTTGCCCGCCAGGCCAGAAATCCCTTCTCTTCCAACCAGCCTGCCCCCCAAGGACATCATCAAGAAATTGCTGGATGCCGCACCGGGCCTGGTGGTGGGCGAGAGTCACTCCAGTGTGGCGAGCAAACAGTTTCTGATTGAAAACATGCAGGTGCTGAGCAAGCAAAAAGTCAAAACCCTGTACATGGAGCACTTGCTGACTGACTTTCATCAAACCGACCTGGACGTATTCAACCGGACCGGCAAGTTGTCCGAGAACCTCGAAAACTACCTGAAAAACCTCGACCGGGGGCACCAGACCGACGTCAGCGGCCAGTTCAACTTTCTGGAACTGGTCAAGGCTGCGCGCAAAAGCCATATCCGCATCCAGGCCATTGACTGCATGGCCAGTTACCGGAGCAGCGGGATGGAAAATGTGAGCCTCAATTTCCGCCAAAAAATGATGAATTACTTCGCACATGAAGTGATCACTGCCGATCAGTCCCTCCGCGGTGCCCACCGCTGGGTGGCGCTTGTGGGTGACAGCCATGCGGCAACCTGGGAAGGCGTACCCGGTGTCAGCGAACTGGAAGGGGGAATCAGCTTGCGCATCGAGAGCACCCCGGCAGGTACGGCGAGAGGCATCGAGGTCGATCCGGGGCGCATTCCAACAGATGAATTCGGCAGACCCCTTCCCTCTGTCAAAAGCGATTTGCGCCTGCAGCTGGACACATCGCCGAGCGTGGCGCTGGCCGAGACACTCGAAGACGCTTTGCGTAATCCGGGTGATAGCACGGTGATGAATGTGGATGGCAAAGCCACGCTCATACATCGCAGCAGCGATGGATCAATCGTTCGCACGCCGATCCAGCGCGACCAGGGTTCGTTTTACATCGTTCGAAGCAACTGGCCCACCATCAGCGGCCGACGCTACGCCAGCATCGCGGAGTTCGCGGCGGCATTGCGGCACGTGGGGCTGCGATCGGTGCAGGTGGCGGGATCCTGATACGCAAAGGCCCCGTGAACTCGCGTTCAACGGGGCCTGTCAAACCAGTGCCTGCCACTCGGCGCCCAGGGCGACGACCCGGCGCGATTCCTTGACGAGATTGACGCTTTGCGCGATACGGGCGACCTCGATTACCGGTTGTTCGAGGTTGTAGCCGCCCTTGGCATCCAGCCAGCTCAGTACCTCAGCCAGGTGCCAGACCGATGTCTTGCCTTCATGCACGGCCAACGGGAAGCTGCTGCCATGGGTAAGCATCAGTTTGCGCATGTTCTGCCGCGAAACGCCGACGATGTCGGCAATGTCCGTCAGACCGACGAAGTCCGGTGCTACCTCCACCAGACGAGCATCAGGGATGATGCGCTTGACGTCCATCAGCGCACTCAACAATGCCGCATCGGCAGTCTCGGCCTCGCGGGTGAACTCCAATGCCAGCCGGCCGGGCAGTCCGACTCCGACCAACGCATCATCGCATCCTTCGGCGTATAGGCGCTCGACCAAAACGTCAGGATCGCTATCGCCCTGCGCCAGCTGATACTTGAGGGTGAATATGTAGTCCATTGAATTACTCCTTGAGTCGAGGTCCCGGCTTCCCGTCACTCACCTGCTGCGTCGTACAGTTATCGACCACTCGCCGCAGTGCCCTCGCGTGGTTGAAAGGATTCCTCGGCGTGCTGCACACACTGGTGATACAGAATTCGCCACAGCGACAGAGGTCATGCCTGAAAGGGCAGTAGATCTTTCCCCTGGCGTGACTACCGCCGACTTCTATCCGCCAGCCTCGCTCTTCGGCGTGACGCAGGGCCATTTCGATTTCTTTCTTTGGGTGAGATGCACGAGCCATCCGTAGCCTCCAGTCTCCTCAGGATTCCAACAGTTGTCAACTGACAACCATCAGGAGAATTTTACCAACACCACTTAACTGCGAAGACAGCCGAGGCAGGTCTGGAAAATTATCTCGAAGAGAGTACAGATGAGGCTGAGAATGCGGCCGGCTCATGTCTTTCCGGGTATTGCCAAGGTTGTTTCTCCTGACACATAACCCGTTCTATCCCGTGCGTTTTTGCCTGACCGGAAAAAACAAAACCCCGGCCTGAGCCGGGGTTTGATTTATCGGTTAACGCCCTGTTTAGCGGAGCGTCAGCGCGGGATCACTCCCACTCGATCGTCGCTGGCGGCTTGCTCGACACGTCGTAGGTGACGCGAGAGATGCCTTCGATTTCGTTGATGATCCGGCCGCTGACGGTTTCCAGCAGTTCGTAAGGCAGGTGTGCCCAACGCGCGGTCATGAAGTCGATGGTTTCCACGGCACGCAGGGCCACGACCCAGGCGTAGCGACGGCCATCACCGACCACGCCAACCGATTTCACCGGCTGGAACACCACGAATGCCTGGCTGACCTTGTGGTACCAGTCGGCCTTGCGCAGTTCTTCGATGAAAATGTGGTCGGCGCGACGCAGCAGGTCGGCGTATTCCTTCTTCACTTCACCGAGGATCCGCACACCCAGGCCCGGGCCCGGGAACGGGTGACGGTAGACCATGTCGTACGGCAGGCCGAGTTCCAGGCCCAGACGACGGACTTCGTCCTTGAACAGCTCGCGCAGGGGTTCAACCAGCTTGAGGTTCATTTCTTCCGGCAGGCCACCCACGTTGTGGTGCGACTTGATCACGTGGGCCTTGCCGCTCTTGGCGCCAGCCGACTCGATCACGTCCGGGTAGATGGTGCCTTGGGCGAGGTACTTGATGTTGTCCAGTTTGTTGGACTGGGCATCGAATACGTCGATGAAGGTACGGCCGATGATTTTGCGTTTCTTCTCTGGGTCGCTTTCGCCAGCCAGGTTGTTCAGGAACTGATCTTCAGCGTTGGCGCGGATCACCTTGACGCCCATGTTCTCGGCGAACATGGCCATCACTTGCTCGCCTTCGTGCAGACGCAGCAGGCCATTGTCGACGAAGACGCAGGTCAGCTGGTCGCCGATGGCTTTGTGCAGCAGCGCGGCAACCACCGAGGAGTCAACGCCGCCGGACAGGCCGAGCAAGACGTTGTCGGTACCCACCTGGGCGCGAATATTGGCGATCGCGTCTTCAGCAATCTTCGACGGCGTCCACAGGGCTTCACAGCCGCAGATGTCGAGGATGAAACGCGAGAGGATGCGACCGCCCTGCTTGGTATGGGTCACTTCCGGGTGGAACTGCACGCCGTAGTAGCCGCGGGCATCGTTGAACATGCCGGCAATCGGGCAGCTCGGGGTGCTGGCCAGGATGTGGAAGTCTTCCGGCATCTTGGTGACCTTGTCACCGTGGCTCATCCACACGTCGAGGCCGAACAGGCCGTCGGCGTCGATATGGTCTTCAATACCGTCGAGCAGGCGGCTTTTGCCGACCACGTCGACACGGGCGTAACCGAACTCACGCAGTTCGGAACCTTCAACCTTGCCACCCAGCTGTTCGGCCATGGTCTGCATGCCGTAGCAGATACCGAAGACCGGTACGCCCAGGTCAAACACCGCTTGCGGGCAGCGCGGGCTGTCGGCGACGTGCACGGACTCGGGGCCGCCGGCGAGAATGACGCCTTTTGGAGCGAATTCGCGAATCGCTTCGTCATCCATGTCGAACGGATGCAGTTCGCAGTACACGCCGATTTCACGCACGCGGCGGGCGATCAGCTGGGTGTACTGGGAACCGAAGTCGAGGATCAGGATGCGGTGGGCGTGAATGTCGAGGGCCATGATTCAGTCTCGTCTTAATAATTCAGAAACAGTCGTGATTCAGAAACAACTCGGGGCTGAATAGAACAGCCCCGGTTGCTTAACGATTTGCTTGAAGCCTCAACCTACGCGGTAGTTTGGCGCTTCTTTGGTGATCTGTACGTCGTGGACGTGGGACTCGGCCATGCCGGCACCGGTGATCCGCACGAACTCGGGCTTGGTGCGCATTTCTTCAATGTCGGCGCTACCGGTGTAGCCCATCGAGGATCGCAGGCCGCCCATCAGTTGATGGATGATGGCGCTCAGGGTGCCCTTGTACGGAACACGCCCTTCGATGCCTTCCGGAACCAGCTTCTCTGCGCCTGCCGAGGAGTCCTGGAAGTAACGGTCGGAGGAACCCTGGGCCTGGGACATGGCGCCCAGCGAACCCATGCCACGATAAGCCTTGTACGAACGACCCTGGAACAGTTCGATCTCGCCTGGCGCTTCTTCAGTACCGGCGAACATCGAGCCCATCATCACGCAGGAGGCGCCGGCCACGATGGCCTTGGACAGGTCACCGGAGAAACGGATGCCGCCGTCGGCGATCAACGGCACACCAGTGCCTTCAAGGGCAGCGGCAACATTGGCGATGGCGCTGATTTGCGGCACGCCGACACCGGCGACGATACGGGTGGTGCAGATCGAGCCCGGGCCGATACCGACCTTGACTGCATCAGCGCCAGCTTCGGCCAGGGCCTTGGCGGCAGCGCCGGTGGCGATGTTGCCTCCGATGACCTGCACTTCAGGGAAGTTCTGTTTGACCCAGCGCACGCGGTCGATCACGCCTTTGGAGTGGCCGTGAGCAGTGTCGACTACGACTACGTCAACACCAGCGTGGACCAGGGCAGCTACGCGGTCACCGGTGTCTTTACCGGTACCGACTGCCGCGCCAACGCGCAGACGACCTTGATCGTCCTTGCTGGCCAGCGGGTAGGCCTTGGCTTTTTCGATGTCGTTGACGGTCATCATGCCTTTGAGGGCAAATTTGTCGTCGACGATCAGCACGCGTTCGATGCGGTGCTTGTGCAGCAACTCGCGAACGTCGTTCTTGTCGGCGCCTTCCTTGACCGTGACCAGGCGCTCTTTAGGCGTCATCACTTCACGGACAGTGGCTTCCAGACGGTTTTCGAAACGCACGTCACGGGAAGTGACGATGCCGACCAGGTCGCCATTGTGCAACACCGGAACGCCGGAGATGTTGTGCTGGCGGGTCAGTTCGAACAGCTCACGCACCGTGGCGTCAGCCTCGATGGTGATCGGGTCCTTGACCACGCCGGCTTCATAACGCTTGACCTTGCGCACTTCGGCAGCTTGCTGCTCGATGGTCATGTTCTTGTGGATGATGCCGATGCCACCTTCCTGAGCCATGGCAATTGCCAGACGGGCTTCGGTAACGGTGTCCATTGCGGCAGAAACCAGAGGAATATTCAGCTCGATGCCACGGGTAAGGCGGGTCTTGAGACTGACTTCGTTAGGAAGCACCTCGGAATAACCGGGCACTAGGAGAATGTCGTCGAATGTCAGAGCTTCTTGGCTGATACGCAGCATCGCGGGGGCTCCCGAGCGGGAAAATGGAAGCGCGCCATTATAGTCAGACACCCCCTCGGGTTCAATGTAAAACTCTGTCTATTATTGGCATTACTGATATACGGGGATTGCTGCAGGGATTCGCAGGGTCCGCGGCTTTTGTAGGAGCTGCCGAAGGCTGCGATCTTTTGATCTTGATTCTCGAGGCAATCAGGATCGCTGAAGATCAAAAGATCGCAGCCTTCGGCAGCTCCTACGGGTATCAGAGTTCGACTTTCACCAGGCTGACAGGCTGGTCGAGCCAATCGGCAAACTCATCGATAAAACTCTGCTTGAACCCGGCCTCGGCCCAGTTGTTGAAAATGAAGCCCAGATTGGAGAAGCCGCACTCCTGCAGAAACAGAAACCCGTTGATGTCATCTTCATGCCCGCACTCGGGGCAGGTGAAGTTATCGGTGCGCCCCGGCATCCAGTCTTCCAGGCTTTCGAACAACGCTTCGCCGACTTCCTTGCGGCACTCGGCGCAGCCGGCTTCTTCGAGAAATCCCTTGGCTGGCGTATAGATGCAGCGTTTGGTGATGATCTCCAGGCCATTGATCGGTTCACCGAATGGCAGGGCTTGCGGATGCAGGACCACGGCGCGGGCGCCGTCGGCAATGGCGTGGGCCATGCGGTTGCCCGTACGGCCACAGGTGGTCAGTTCTTCCTTGATGATGTTCTTGCGCACCAGCCAACGCACAACCGCCCGGGCCCGGGGTTCGTGTACCGGCAGCGTGGAGATTTTCGGGACGATGATGCTTTGAGAGTTCATGGTGCAAGCCTACTGCGTCAAATGATGTTTCTGCGGTGTTCGTACTGACGCTATCGCGGGCAAGCCTGCTCCCACAGTGACCGGGGTGAGCATGGTTTTCATGTACACCATCAATCCTTGTGGGAGGGGGCTTGCCCGCGATAGCGTCAGGACGGCCGGCAGCTTAATCCCTGACGAAATCCGGTCAAGTACTCAAATACCGCCCGATCAAGGCAACCCCGCTGGCCAGCACCAACCACGTCACCAGCCGCACGAACGCCTCCCGGGACAGTTTCATGGTCAACCGTCGACCGATCCACAGCCCCAATGCCATGGCCGGCAATAAACACAGCGCCAATACCAACAAGGGTAGCTCGGCATACACACCCGCGACAGCAAACAGGCTCAACCGCACAACGGTGCTGCAACTGATCAACGCACTCTGCGTGGCCCGGGCCGCGTCCTTGGGCAACCGGCTGTTCAAATAGATCGCATACAAAAAGCCGCCACTACCAAACAATGCCCCGAACATCCCGCCCACCGTGCCCATCGGCACGGCCCAGGCGGCGGACAGTTGCGTCGGACGGGTTTTGACCCACAGGCTGTAAATCGCATAGACGCTGATAAACAGCCCCATCAACAGCAGCAACACATCGGAATGCAGGTTCAGCAGAAAAATCACCCCCAAGGTGCAGCCCACCGCCATACAGGGCAACAAGCGCAGCAACTCGGGCCTGGCCACATCCCGCCGCGAGGGCAGCAGATTGCCAAACGCCGCGACGAAATCCAGCAGCACCAGCAGCGGCACGATTTTCGACAACGGCATGAACAGAATCAGTATCGGCCCTGCTACCAATGCAGTGCCAAACCCGGCGATGCCGAACACGATATAGGCCAGGGCAATGCCCAGTCCGATCACCAGCCAATCTGTCGTGCCGAAGGGCCATTGGTGCAACAGCTCGAACACATTCATTTACAGGGTTTCCTTGAATATCTGTGATGACTTTAGCCAGCGCCAAGTGTTGCGACTAATATCTTCGAGGCCGCCCACCCATCTCGAAAAGGCATACCTCGTGCTTTCAACCCGCCAATTGCGTTACTTCGTGGAAATCGCCGAGTGCGGCAGTTTCAGCGCTGCGGCCGAACGATTATTTATCGCGCAGTCAGCCCTGAGCCGGCAGATCAAGGACATGGAAACCCGCCTGCAAACGCCGCTGTTCGAACGTACAGCGCGTCAGCCCCGACTGACAGCCGCCGGCGAAGCCTTATTGCCCCGCGCCAGAAACCTGTTGAATGAACTGACCAAGGCCAGCGAGATGGCGACTCAGGTCGGTAACGGTCAGATTGGCACCTTGCGCCTGAGCCACTCGAGCACCGTACCGATGAGCGGACGGCTGTTACAGAGCATCAGCACTTATCTGGACCAGCACGAGGGTGTGTCGATGGATATCGTCAAACTGTCCTCCGAAGCGCAGCTTGAAGAACTGATCGAAGGTCGACTGGAGGTCGGCGTGTTGCGCTTGCCGGTATTGCGTCAGCGTGAAGGGGTGCAGGTGGTTCCTTTATATAGCGAGCAGTTGTTGCTGGCGGTTCCACCGAATCACCGCCTGGCTGTGGATAAGTTCACTCAAGGCATCGACCTGGCGCAGTTGAAGGATGAAGCGTTTATCTCCATTCCTCATCCTCAACGCGGTGGGCTCAGCTATCTATCTGCCGAGTTGTGCATGCGCCAGGGTTTCTTTCCGAAAGCGGCTCGGGTGGTGTCGCGCAAAACCACGCAACTGCAATTGATCCAGGCCGGGTTCGGCATCGCCCTGCTGCCAGCGTCGATGCAGGACATCGCCCCGCCCGACGTTCATTTCCTGCCGCTGGCCGATCCTGATTGCCACAGCACCGTCGCCCTCGCCTACCGGCAACACCCGACTGCGCTGGTCCAACAATTCATTCAACACTTCACTCGATCCCTGTAGGAGCTGCCGCAGGCTGCGATCTTTTGATCTTGAAAAATCAAAGTCAAAAGATCGCAGCCTGCGGCAGCTCCTACAGGGGATCGTGCATTGCGCAGGAGATTGCCTTTATCATGCGCCCCATGATTAAAGATCCCTTTGCAAGACTCGGCCTTGACCGGGAAGTCCTGACTGTCAGCCAGCTCAACGGCCGCGCGCGGGTGTTGCTCGAAGACGTGTTCAGCAATATCTGGGTCGAAGGCGAAATCTCCAACCTCGCCCGTCCGGCTTCCGGCCACGTGTATTTCACCCTCAAGGACAGCGGCGCCCAGGTCCGTTGCGCACTGTTCCGGCAGAACGCGGCGCGGGTGCGCCAGGCGTTGAAGGATGGCCTGGCGGTCAAGGTGCGCGGCAAGGTCTCGCTGTTCGAGGGCCGCGGCGACTATCAGCTGATCCTCGATACCGTGGAGCCGGCCGGCGACGGTGCCCTGCGCCTGGCCTTCGATGCGCTGAAGGAAAAGCTCAGCGCCGAAGGCCTGTTCAGTGCCGAGCGCAAAGTGCCGCTGCCGGCGCATCCGCAACGCATCGGCATCATCAGTTCACCCACCGGCGCGGTGATCCGCGACATCATCAGCGTGTTCCGCCGCCGTGCACCGCAGGTGCAGTTGACGCTGATTCCTACTGCCGTGCAGGGGCGCGAAGCCACCGCGCAAATTGTCCGCGCGCTGAAGCTGGCGGACGCCCGGGGCTTCGACGCGCTGATCCTGGCCCGTGGCGGCGGTTCGCTGGAAGACCTCTGGTGTTTCAACGAAGAAGCCGTTGCCCGGGCTGTGGACGCTTGTGTGACGCCGATTGTCAGCGCCGTCGGCCATGAAACCGACGTGTCGATCAGCGACTTTGTGGCCGACGTTCGTGCCCCGACGCCTTCCGCCGCTGCCGAACTGCTCGCGCCGGACTCCAGCGACCTGGTGCGTCGGGTCGAGAGCCTGCATCGACGGCTGGTGATGCGTATTCGTGACCGTTTGATGCGCGATCGACTGCGCCTGGAAGGCATGTCCCGCCGCCTGCGTCATCCCGGCGAACGCCTGCGTCAGCAGGCGCAACGCCTGGATGACCTGGACATGCGCATGCGCCGCGCGTTCGAACGCAGTCTCAATACCCGTCGCGAACGTTTGATTCGCCTGGAAACCCGCCTGGCCGGGCAACATCCCGGTCGACAGCTGGCGATGCTCCGTCAGCGCATCGACAGCTTCGCCGAGCGCCTGCCCCGGGCCATGCGCGAAGGCCTCAAGAACCGCCGCCTGCAACTGCAAAGCCAGATGCAGACGCTGCATGTGGTCAGCCCCCTGGCGACCCTCAGCCGTGGCTACAGCATTCTGCTGGACGAACGCGGCAACGCGATCCGCAACGCCGCGCAAACCCATACCGGCCAGCGCCTGAAAGCCAGACTGGGCGAAGGCGAGTTGCAAGTGCGGGTCGAAGACAATCACCTGACGCCTGTCACCCTCTCTTTACTGGATTGATCCATGCCGCGTTTTCTTGCATCTCTGCTGTTGCTCTGCCTGACCTTCAACGCCCACGCCGACAGTTACATCACCCGCCTGCTGAACAAACCGGTGCCGGGGGGCGTGGCGGTAGTCGACCTGGGCGCCTCTGCCCAGGCGCCGAAAGCCAGTTATCAGGGCAAACCGGTGCTGGTGGTCAAGGAACAGAACAACTGGCTGGCCATTGTCGGGGTGCCGTTGACGGTTAAACCGGGCACGCAGCAAGTCAGCAGCGGTGGTCGCAATCTGAGTTTCACCGTTGGTAGCAAGAATTATCCGGAACAGCGCATCACCCTGAAGAACAAGCAGCAGGTCAATCCGGACCCGGAAAATCTCAAGCGCATCGAGGGCGAGTTGGCCGAGCAGATCCAGGCCTACCGCAGTTTCAGTCCGAATACGCCGAGCAACCTGTTACTGGACAAACCGGTCAACGGACCGTTGTCGAGCAAGTTTGGCGTGCGCCGCTTCTTTAATGGTGAGGAGCGTAATCCCCATGCGGGCCTGGACTTCGCGGTGCCGGCGGGCACGCCGATCAAGACTCCGGCGGCGGGCAAGGTGATTCTGGTCGGCAACTATTTCTTTAATGGCAACACGGTGTTTGTCGATCACGGGCAGGGTTTTATCAGCATGTTCTGCCACATGTCGAAGATTGATGTGAAGGTTGGGCAGCAGCTGGCCCGTAGTGGGGTGGTCGGGAAAGTCGGAGCCACCGGGCGGGCGACCGGGCCGCATATGCATTGGAATGTCAGCCTGAATGATGCGCGGGTGGATCCGGCGATCTTTATAGGTGCGTTTCAACCCTGAATATTGAGTGAAGCGACTGGCCCCATCGTCGGAACGCCGCCCGGAGCAAGCTCGCTCCCACATTTGATCTTCTGTGAACATAAATTTTGTGAACGCCAGAGATCAACTGTGGGAGCGAGCTTGCTCGCGATGGGGGCATCACAGGCGACCGCTTACTCTGCCTCCAGGTCCTCAATCCCATGAATTTCCCTGTGCGCCAGACACTCTTTGATCCAGGCCCGGGTTTCCTCCGAGAAGCCCGCCAGTTCTTCAGATGTGATCAACTCATGGGTACACAGCCCCAGCAAGTGACCAGGCGCCTCATTACGTGAGTGCGTGAAAACGTCAAACGCCCAATACAACTCCTGCTGACCGGCCTTCAACCTCTCCTCACTGGCTTCAATACGCTCATAAGGCGCCAGGCTTTTATCCAGCACCGTACGCTCGACCTCGTCCATGATCCGGATACACATCCGCTCATGGGCCACCGGACGTAATGCGCTATATAGCTTCCAATCCGATTCGTTCATTGTCGACTCCCGCTTCCCAAGTCGCCTGGTTCAGGCTTTAAGCATAGCTGCGCCGACCGAGACCAAGGCTACAACTTTCAATTGCGCATCGCTCGAACCTCGCGCAAACATAAAAACAATCAGCGCCAATCACCGCAATAAAATCTCGATAAACCCGCCGTTACGAGTATTCCTCTCAATTTTTTTCGACCGCTTGCCATCCTTTCTTCTCGCGGTTAGGGTTGAAGACATGAAAACCTCTCACACCCTCATTCAGCGTCGCCAGCACCGCAGCCTGTGCCTCGTCAGTGCACGACTGCCGGGCTGAATCGCGGTGCCTCGCCCCACGCTCTCCCAAGAACATTTTGATCCACCGGCAGGCCGCCTCTTTTCGGCCCACACAATAAGGATTTCCCATGAGCATGCTCAAAGACCCGTCCTCGAAATACCGCGCGTTCCCGACCATCGACATCCCGGACCGCACCTGGCCGTCGAAGACCATCACCGCCGCGCCGATCTGGTGCAGTTCCGACCTGCGTGACGGTAACCAGTCGCTGATCGAGCCAATGGACGCGACCAAGAAGCTGCGTTTCTGGAAAACCCTGGTGTCGGTGGGCGTGAAAGAAATCGAAGCCTCGTTCCCGGCGGCTTCGCAAACCGACTTCGACTTCGTACGGACCCTGATCGAAGGCGGCCACATCCCGGACGACACCACCATCCAGGTGCTGACCCAGGGCCGTGAAGACTTGATCGAGCGCACCTTCGAATCCCTGCGCGGGACGAAGAAAGCCATCGTTCACCTGTACAACGCGACCTCCCCTTCCTTCCGCCGCATCGTCTTCAACCAGGACAAGGACGGGATCAAGGAAATCGCGGTGAGCGCGGCCAAGCTGTTCGTCAAATACGCCGCCCAGCAGCCAGACACCGAATGGACCTTCGAGTACTCGCCGGAAACCTTCAGCGCGACCGAACTGGAGTTCGCCAAGGAAGTCTGCGACGCGGTGATCGAGGTCTGGAACCCGACGCCCGAGCACAAGATGATCCTCAACCTGCCGGCCACCGTCGAATGCGCCACCCCGAACATCTATGCCGACCAGATCGAATGGTTTGGCCGCCACATTAACCGTCGTGACAGCGTGATCATCAGCCTGCACACCCACAACGACCGTGGCACCGGCGTGGCCGCCACCGAGCTGGGTCTGATGGCCGGCGCCGACCGTGTCGAAGGCTGCCTGTTCGGCAACGGCGAGCGCACCGGCAACGTCGACCTGGTGACCGTGGCCTTGAACCTCTACACCCAGGGCGTCCACCCTGAGTTGGACTTTTCGGATATCGACGGCGTGCGCAAAGTTGTCGAAGAATGCAACCAGATCCAAGTGCACCCACGTCACCCGTATGTCGGCGACCTGGTTCACACCGCGTTCTCCGGCTCGCACCAGGATGCGATCCGCAAGGGCTTTGCCCAGCAGAAACCGGACGCCCTGTGGGAAGTGCCCTACTTGCCGATCGACCCGGCCGACATCGGCCGCAGCTACGAGGCGGTGATCCGCGTCAACAGCCAGTCAGGCAAGGGCGGTATCGCTTACCTGCTGGAACAGGAATACGGCATCAGCCTGCCACGCCGCATGCAGATCGAGTTCAGCCAGGTCGTGCAGCGTGAAACCGACCGTCTGGGCCTGGAAATGACCGCCAAGCAGATTCACTCGCTGTTGATCAGCGAATACCTGCAAGCCAACACCCCATACGCGCTGGTCAGCCATCGCCTGCAGGAAGAAAATGGCCACAGCGCCGTCGAAGTGGAAGTCGCCAGCAAAGGCCAGGGCGAAACCAACCTGCACTGGCGCGGCAAGGGCAACGGTGCCCTGGAAGCGCTGGTGGCCGGCCTGCCGATCCCGGTGGAGATCATGGACTACAACGAACACGCCATCGGCGCGGGCACCAATGCCAAGGCCGCGGCCTACATTGAACTGCGGGTGAATGGTGAGCGTGCGGTGCATGGTGTGGGGATTGATGAAAACATCACCACTGCCAGCTTCAAGGCGCTGTTCAGTGCGCTGAACCGCTCGTTGAGCCAGCCGGAAGCGAAAGCGGCTTAAGCCTTCGCTGAAAATGCAAAAGGCCCTTTGGTGAAAACCTTGGGGCCTTTTTGTTTGCCTGAAAATGATGCAGTGGCTGTCATGGCCTCATCGTCGGAACGCCGCCCGGAGCAAGCTCGCTCCCACAGTAGATCTTGGGTGTACACAAAATCTGTGTTCACACCAATCAACTGTGGGAGCGAGCTTGCTCGCGAAGGGGCCGGCTCAGGCAGCAAATATTTCAGGTGAATTCGAAGGTATCGGCATCCAGATTCGCCGGAAACCGCGTGCGATAAGCCTGAAGGTCCGCAGCATTGAGAACCACCTGAAACACCCCATCCGCCTCCCCCGCACTCAGCAACGTCTCACCCTGGAAATCCAGCACCTGACTGTCTCCGGTATACGCAAAGCCCTTACCGTCAGTCCCGATGCGATTCACCGCCGCCACATAGCACAGGTTTTCGATCGCCCGTGCCGGCAGCAACCGGTTCCAGTGCTGACGCCGCGCACCCGGCCAGTTGGCGGTGTACAGCAACAGGTCGGTGTCCTGGGCATCACGGCTCCACACCGGGAAACGCAGGTCGTAACATATCAGCGGCCGCACCCGCCAACCCTTGAGCTCGAACTGCACCTGGCGCTCGCCCGGGGTGAAGTGATTGTGCTCGCCTGCCATGCGAAACAGGTGGCGCTTGTCGTAATGCAACACCTCCCCATCCGGCCGCGCCCACAACAGGCGATTGCGATGGCTGCCGTCGGCGGCCTGAACGATGAGGCTGCCGGTAATCACCGCGTCGAATTTCGCCGCCTGGACGCGCAACCATTTGCTGGTCGGACCGTTCTCTGGCTCGGCCAATGTTTCCGACTCCATGGAGAAACCGGTGGTGAACATCTCCGGCAGGATGATCAGGTCAGCACCGCGAGCCTGTTCCAGCAATTGCGCGAAATGCTCCAGGTTGGCCTGGCGGTCGTGCCAGGCCAGGGTGGTCTGGATCAATGCGATGTTCAGATTGGGCAGTGCACTCAGATCACGCATAATTTTTCCGCTGCTTCACGCAGGGTCTCCTCGCGTTTGGCGAAGCACAGGCGCACCAGGCGCTGGCCGACCGGCGGCGTTTGGTAAAACACCGAGATCGGGATGCTCGCCACGCCATGCTCGCGGGTCATCCACAGCGCCATCTCGACGTCATTGAGGTCCGGGCGGATCTGCGAATAATCGACCAGCTGGAAGTATGTGCCGGCCACTCGGGAGAAGCTGAAGCGCGATGGCGTCAGCAGATCGCAGAACAGATCCCGCTTGGCCTGATAGAAGGCCGGCAGTTCTTGCACATGTTCCGGGTGTTCGGCCATGTAATCGGCCAAGGCGTACTGCAACGGCGTCACGCCGCAGAAACTGACGTACTGGTGCACCTTGCGCAGCTCGGCGGTGAGGGCCGGTGGTGCGACCACATAACCGGTTTTCCAGCCGGTGACGTGATAGGTCTTGCCGAAGGAACTGACCACGAATGCACGCTGATACAACTCCTCGTGGGCCAGCACGCTGGCGTGCGCCACGCCGTCGAACACCAGGTGTTCATAGACTTCGTCGCTGACCACATAGATGTCACGGTCGCGGATCAAGGTCGCCAGCTGATCCAGCTCGGCATGGCTGATCAGTGCACCGCTGGGGTTGTGCGGGGTATTGAGGATGATCATCCGCGTGCGCGGAGTCAGCGCTTCAGCAAGTGCCTGGAAGTCGATGGCGAAATCATCCAGGCCCAGTTGCACATGCACGCAACGACCACCGGCCAGCGCCACCGAAGGCTCATAGCTGTCGTAGGCTGGATCGAACACGATCACTTCGTCGCCGCTGTGGATAACCGCCTGAATGGCACAGAAAATCGCCTGGGTCGCGCCGGGAGTGACCGTCACTTCATCGTCGGCATCGACGTCGACGCCATAGCTGCGGGCGATCTTCGCCGCAATCTGCTGACGCAACACCGGCAGGCCGGTCATGGGCGAATACTGGTTGTGGCCACTGGCGATATGCCGAGCGACCGCATCGCGCAGGGCCTGCGGGCCATCGAAATCGGGGAAACCCTGGGACAGGTTCAGCGCCCCGGTTTGTGCCGCGAGCTGAGACATCTGCGTGAAGATAGTGATGCCGACATTCGGCAGCTTGCTGGTGATCATCGGTGAGTCCCTGCTCTACACCCGGCTCTACGACGGCGCGGGAGAGCCCGAGGATAGCCCATCCGGCGCCCATAAAAAAAGGGCGCCTGCTGGCGCCCTTCTCTATATCGATCGTTCCCGCGCTCTGCGTGGGAATGCATCCCGTGACGCTCCGCGTCACAGGCGAGGTGGACGCGGAGCGTCCATGGCGGCATTCCCACGCAGAGCGTGGGAACGATCATCGGCAGCGGTGAATCAGCGCTTGTCGCGGCGCTTTTTGTCGGCCTTTTTGTGGTGCGACATCATGCGGCGCTTCTTGTTGACCTGACGGTCAGTGAGTGAGTTCTTGTTACCTTCGTACGGGTTCTCGCCACCCTTGAACTCGATGCGGATCGGCGTACCGACCAGCTTCAAGACACGACGGTAAGTGTTTTCCAGGTAACGGACGTACGACTTCGGCACCTTCTCGATCTGGTTACCGTGAATCACGATGATCGGCGGGTTCGCGCCACCCAAGTGGGCATAACGCAGCTTGATCCGGCGGTTGTTGACCATCGGTGGCGCGTGCTCACCCACCGCATCTTCCAGAATCGTGGTCAGGCGGTTGGTTGGCCAGCGGGTGACCGCAGACTTGAACGAGTTCTGTACGGAGGCGTAGAGGTTGCCCACGCCCGTGCCGTGCAGAGCCGAGATGAAGTGAATGTCGGCGTAGTCAACGAAGAACAGTCGACGTTGCAGCTCGACCTTCACGAAGTCGCGCTCGCTCGGCGTCATGCCGTCCCACTTGTTGATCGCGATCACCAGCGCACGACCCGACTCAATGGCGAAGCCCAGCAGGTTGAGGTCGTGATCCACCACGCCTTCGCGGGCGTCCATCACAAAGATCACCACGTTGGCGTCTTTGATCGCCTGCAGGGTCTTGACCACGGAGAATTTTTCGACTTCTTCATGGATCTTGCCGCGCTTGCGCACACCGGCGGTGTCGATCAGCGTGTACTTCTCGTCGTTACGCTCGAACGGGATGTAGATACTGTCGCGGGTGGTGCCGGGCTCGTCATAGACGATTACCCGGTCTTCACCGAGCATGCGGTTGACCAGGGTCGACTTGCCGACGTTCGGACGGCCGATGATCGCGATCTTGATCCCGTCTTTTTCGCTAGGGCCAGGAATGCGCTTGGCTTCCTCGCCTTCGGCAACGATCTCTTCCTCGCCTTCTTCCAGCTCGTCATCGTCTTTCGGGAAGTCGCTGAGGGCGATTTCCAGCATCTGGGTGATGCCACGACCATGAGCACCGGCGATCGGGATCGCGTGGCCCATGCCCAACGGAGCGAACTCGGCGCGGGCCATTTCAGGGTCGATGTTGTCGACCTTGTTGGCAACCACGTAAGAACGCTTGTTTCGTTTGCGCAAATGCTCGGCGATCATCTGGTCGGCGGCGGTGAAACCGGCCTTGGCATCTACCAGGAATAGAACGACATCCGCTTCTTCAATGGCCAGCAGCGACTGCTCGGCCATTTTTTCGTCCATACCGTGCTCGTCACCGGAGATACCGCCGGTGTCGACCAGAATGTAGGAACGCCCTTGCCACTTGGCCTCACCGTATTGGCGATCACGGGTCAGACCGGACAAGTCGCCGACGATGGCGTCGCGAGTCCTGGTCAGGCGGTTGAACAAGGTGGACTTGCCGACGTTCGGTCGGCCCACCAGGGCGATTACGGGAACCATGCGGCTCTCCACTTCGTTATTTCAGAAAATACAAAAGCCGCTGCGAGGCAGCGGCTGGTGCTCGGGGCATCACTGTGGGAGCGGGCTTGCTCGCGAAAAACCATAACAGCACCGCGTATATTCAGGCTGAACGCGTCATCGTTGACGCCCTTCGCGAGCAAGCCCGCTCCCACAAGTGAAGCAGCCTGGGGTGTTAACCCCAAGCATAGTTGTTACTTAATGGTCAGGGCTTCCAGTTTGCCACTGTTGCCATATACATAAATCGTATCACCCACCACCAGCGGACGAGCGCGCAGGCCGTCGCTGTCGATGCGTTCGCGGCCGACGAAACGACCGTCCACCTGACTCAGCAGGTGCAGGTAACCTTCCAGGTCACCGACTGCCACATAGCTGGAGTACACCTCTGGCGCCGACAGTTGACGGCGAGCCAGCGAATCGTTGCTCCACAAGGCTGTGGTGGAACGTTCGTCGACGCCTTCAACCGTGCCCGAAGACAGGCTCACATAGACGCTGCCAAACCCCTGGGCGACACCGGCATAGCTGGAAGCATCACGCTGCCAGAGTTGACGACCGCTATCCAGGTCCAGTGCCGCAACGCGACCCTGGTAACTGGCGACATACAGCGTACTGCCGGACAACAGCAGGCCACCGTCGATATCGACCACACGCTCCAGTTCCGAACGACCTTGTGGGATCGCTACACGCTGTTCCCACACCGGCACACCGTTGGAAATGTCCAGAGCGACCACTTTACCAGTCGACAGGCCAGCCACCGCGAGGCGGTTGGTGACGATCGGCGCACTGGTGCCGCGCAGGGTCAGGACCGCTGGCGTGCTGTCATACAACCAGCGTTGGGTACCGGTAGCGGCATCCAGACCGATCAGACGGTCGTCCTGAGTCTGGACCACCACCACGTCACCGTTGTTGGCCGGCGGCGCGAGCACTTCACTGGACACGCGTGCGCGCCATTTCTCTTCGCCGCTGCTGGCGTCCAGGGCAACGATTTCACCCTTGAGCGTGCCGATCGTGAGCAACCCGTAAGCCACGCCAACGGCGCCGGAAACAGGCAGATCCAGATCTTTCTCCCATTTGACGTCGCCATTGCTGCGATCCAGCGCCATCACCTCTCCGGTGACGTCGGCAGCATAGATAGTATCGCCATCGATCGCCGGAACCAGCATGTTGTAGGTTTCGCCCTGACCGTCACCGATCGAACGACTCCACTGCTTTTGCAGAACCACTTCTTCCTTGAAGTCAGTCAACTCGGCCGGCGGCAGTTCTTTCTTGCTGTTGCTGCTGCAACCCGCGGCCAGTACGGCCAGAGCCAGCAATGCTGCATGTTTCCAACGAATCACGTCACGCATCCCCTTTGGCCAGGTCGTCCAGCTTGATTTGTAGGCCGCCGACTGCCGCTTCATCCGACAGTGCCGCCTTGGCTTTCTGATACGCCGCGTTCGCTTCGTCGGTACGACCCAACTGCACCAGCAGGTCGCCCTTGAGTTCCTCGCGAGTGGCCAGGAAAGCGGTATCGGCATCGCCTTCGAGCAGTTTCAGGGCTTCATCGGCCTTGTCCTGCGCGGCCAGTACCTGCGCCAGGCGCTGACGGGCGATTTCGCCCAGCGCCGGGTTGGCCGGTTTGGCGACGATGGCTTTGAGCTCGCTGGCCGCGTCGTCCAGCTTGCCGCTGTCGACCGCGACTTTCGCCACGAACAGGCTGCCGTACTGCGCGTAGGCGGAGCCGCCGAATTCGCTGTTGAGCTTGCCGGCCAGGTCCGAAACACGGGCGGCATCAGGCTTGCCGCTTGGCGTCAGCGTGGTTTCCAGCAACTGCTGATAGAGAATCGAGGCGCCTTGCGACTGATTGCTCTGATATTTCTGCCAGGCCTGCCAGCCGAACACGATGACCAGCGCCAACAGGCCGCCAGTGACCAGGGGCTTGCCGTTGCGTGTCCACCAGTCCTTCAAATCCGCCAGCTGTTCGTCTTCGGTACTCGACACCCCAATACTCCTTAATCGCTAAATCGGCTGTTTGACAGCTTCAACCCTGCACGATGCAGGTGGCCAGGTGTGCGGCAAGCGCATCCCAGGCAACGCTTTGTTGTTCGCCCTGGCCACGCAGGGGTTTGAAACCTACCACTTGCTGGGCCATCTCATCGTCACCGAGGATCAGCGCGTACAGCGCACCGCTCTTGTCGGCTTTCTTGAACTGGCTTTTGAAGCTGCCGGCGCCGGCATTGACTTGCAGGCGCAGGTTGGGCAATTGGTCACGCACCCGCTCGGCCAGGGCCAGACCGGCCAATTCGGCTGCTTCGCCGAAAGCGCAGAGGTAGACGTCGACCTGACGGGAAATCTCTTCCGGGATCTGCTCCAGGGTTTCCAGCATCAGCACCAGGCGCTCGATGCCCATGGCGAAACCGACGCCCGGGGTCGGCTTGCCACCCATCTGCTCGACCAGGCCGTCGTAACGACCACCGGCACACACGGTGCCCTGGGCGCCCAGCTTGTCGGTGACCCATTCGAAAACGGTCTTGCTGTAGTAATCGAGCCCGCGAACCAGCTTCGGGTTGATCACGTAAGGAATGCCGACCGCATCCAGGCGGGCCTTGAGGCCCTCGAAGTGCAGGCGGGATTCGTCGTCGAGGTAGTCGGCCATTTTCGGCGCATCGACCAGGATCGCCTGGGTATCGGCGTTCTTGGTGTCCAGGACCCGCAACGGGTTGGTCTTCAAGCGGCGCTGGCTGTCTTCGTCCAGCTTGTCCAGGTGCGTGGACAGAAACGCGACCAGCGCTTCGCGATAGCGCCCGCGGGATTCGCTGGTGCCCAGGCTGTTGAGTTCGAGCTTGACCGCATCACGGATACCCAGCTCGCCCCACAGGCGCCAGGTCAGCACGATCAGCTCGGCGTCGATGTCCGGACCGTCGAGGTTGAACACCTCCAGGCCGATCTGGTGGAACTGGCGATAACGCCCCTTCTGCGGACGTTCGTGGCGGAACATCGGGCCGATGTACCAGAGTTTCTGCACCTGGCCACCGCCGGTAATGCCATGTTCCAGCACCGCACGCACACAGGCCGCCGTGCCTTCGGGGCGCAGGGTCAGGGAGTCGCCGTTGCGGTCGTCGAAGGTGTACATCTCTTTTTCGACGATGTCGGTCACTTCGCCGATGGAGCGCTTGAACAGCTCCGTGAACTCGACGATCGGCATGCGGATCTGCTTGTAACCGTAGTTATCCAGCAGACGCGAGACGGTGCCCTCGAAATGACGCCACAGGGGAGTCTGTTCGGGCAGGATATCGTTCATGCCACGTATGGCTTGCAAAGACTTGCTCACTTTAAATCCTTAAATTCGTTCGGCTCTTCAGTCAGGCTCAGCCACGCGCAATGACGGCAGCGTCGGCTTCGACCTTTTCGGCCGCTTTCTGGCGGATCAAGCGTTCAAGCTCATCCACCAGATTGTCATTCGTCAGTTTCTGCGACGGCTTGCCGTCGATGTAAATCAGGTTGGGCGTGCCGCCGGTCAAGCCGATATGGGCTTCCTTGGCTTCACCTGGCCCGTTGACCACGCAGCCGATGACCGCGACATCCAGCGGCACCAGCAGGTCTTCGAGGCGCCCTTCCAGCTCGTTCATGGTCTTGACCACATCGAAGTTCTGCCGCGAGCAGCTCGGGCAGGCGATGAAGTTGATGCCACGGGAACGCAGGTGCAGGGATTTGAGAATGTCGTAGCCGACTTTCACTTCCTCGACCGGGTCGGCCGCCAACGAGATGCGGATAGTATCGCCAATCCCTTCGGCGAGCAGCATACCGAGGCCCACGGCGGATTTCACCGTGCCTGAACGCAAACCACCGGCTTCGGTGATCCCCAGGTGCAGCGGCTGGACGATTTCCTTGGCCAGCAAGCGGTAGGCAGCAACGGCCATGAACACGTCGGACGCCTTCACGCTGACCTTGAAGTCCTGGAAGTTCAGGCGCTCGAGGTGCTCGACGTGGCGCAAGGCGGACTCGACCAGCGCGGCCGGGGTCGGCTCGCCGTATTTCTTTTGCAGGTCTTTTTCCAGGGAACCGGCGTTGACGCCGATACGGATCGGAATCCCGCGATCACGGGCGGCATCGACCACGGCGCGCACACGGTCTTCGCGACCGATGTTGCCCGGGTTGATCCGCAGGCAGTCAACGCCCAGCTCGGCTACGCGCAACGCGATCTTGTAGTCGAAGTGGATGTCGGCCACCAAGGGTACTTTGACCAGCTGCTTGATCTTGCCGAACGCTTCGGCGGCGTCCATATCCGGTACGGAAATCCGCACGATATCGACACCCGCGGCTTCCAGGCGATTGATCTGGGCCACGGTGGCGGCCACGTCATTGGTGTCGCTGTTGGTCATGCTCTGTACAGCAATGGGCGCATCGCCGCCCACAGGCACGTTACCGACCCAGATCTTGCGGGATTCGCGACGTTTGATTGGAGATTCGCCGTGCATGACTATTGACCCAACTTCAGGCGAGCAGTCTCGCCACTGGTGAACGGAGCGACATCAACCACCTGCCCGTTGTAGCTGACCTGTGCGCCACGGGCATAGCCCAGACGCACGGAGAACGGCGGTTTGCCACTGACGGAAACGTTTTCGCCTTTGCGCTTGAGACCACTCAACAGCACCTTGCCGGTACCGTCGGTGACTTGCGCCCAGCAATCGGCAGTGAATCGCAGTTGAACCTGGCCTTGGCCGGCAACCGCAGACGCCGCGGCTGGCGCCGGAACGGTCGGCGCCACCGGAGCAGTCACCACGGGTGCCGGTACCGCGGGAACAGCCGGCGCGGGCGCTGCCGGAGTGCTGACAACCGGCGCGCTGCTGATCGCCGGTGCAGCGGGCATGGTTGTTTCAGCTTCGGTCGAGTCGTCAGCCGAGGTCTCGGCCAGCGGCAAGGCGAGCGCGGTGGCGCCTTCGGCCTGGCCTTGCGCGACGGCCTGGTCTTCCGGCTCGTCCAGCGGATGGATCTGGGTCGTACCATCGGCGCCTTCGACTTCAACGTGTTCCGGGCTCAGGCTGATCGGGTCCTTGGAGCGCGACGAAGTCTGATCCTGCCACCAGATAAAACCGCCACCAATCACCGCGACCAGCAACAGCAGGCTGACAATCCGCAAAATGGTATGGGAAACCCGAACCGGCTCTTCGATACGACCCAGGCTATGGACGCTGCTGCCTTGGGAGTCGGTGCCGGTTGACACGTCGAACTGCTGCACCAGCACGGATTGATCCATGCCCAGCAATTTGGCGTAGGCGCGGATATAACCGCGGGCAAAGGTATGCCCCGGCAGCTTGTCGAAAGCGCCGGCTTCCAGATTGCTCAGGGAATTGACGGTGAGGTTGAGCTTGAGGGCCACTTCGGCCAGCGACCAGCCATTGCTTTCGCGAGCCTGGCGCAAAGTCTCACCGGGATTAACGCGATTCGCTGCTACAACTTCGGGATGCGCCGCTTTCATCATTGCTCCGACAGGTATTGCTGATATTCCGGCGTACCGGGATAGAGTCGTTTTAGTTGCAGGCCAAAACTGGCAGCCTTGTCGCGATCTTCAAACACTTTTGCCAGCCGGACGCCGAGCAATAGGCTACGTGCATTTTGCTCGGTGAGCTGGCTGAAACGGTCGTAATAGTCACGCGCGGGCACATAATGCCTGTCTTCGTAAGACAACTCAGCCATTTCCAGCAAGGCACGTGGCTGTTGACGATTCAAGCGCAGGGCTTTTTCCAGTTGTTGCTGGGCCAGGTCACGCTGGCCAAGCCTGGAAGCGGTCATGCCCAGGTTCTCGAATACTCGCGAACGCTCAGGATACAGGGTATCGGCGGCGGCCTGCTCGAAGCGCTCGTAAGCCTCTTTGTAACGTTTCTGTTCGAAAAGAAAACTGCCGTAGTTATTGAGGATTCGCGCATCGTCGGAACGGAAAGACAGCGCCTTGCGAAAATGCTGGTCGGCCAGTTCCGGCTCCATTTCGGCCTGGAACACCAGACCCAGCGCCGCATTGGCGTCGGGATCCGAGCTATCGAGCTCCAACGCCTTCTTCAACGGCACCTTGGCGCGTTCGGTCATGCCCTGTTGCAGGTAGCCGAGCCCCAATTGCACATAGGCGACCCGCGCTTCATCACGGCCCTTGCTGGTCTTCATCGGGTTGAAATCGCCCGACAGGACACAACCAGTACACAGACTGGCCAGCAGCAACAGCAGCGCTAAGCGCAGGGACATAGAGATCCTCTCTTAATTATTGTTCGCAGCGTTCTGTGCAATATCGTTTTCGGCACTCAACTCGCGCACGGCGATATAACGTTCGCTACGACGGGTGCGATCCAGCACCTGCCCTACCAATTGGCCACACGCGGCATCGATGTCTTCACCGCGGGTGGTGCGTACGGTGACATTGAAGCCGGCATGGTGAAGCTGATCCTGGAAACGACGAATCGCGTTGTTGCTCGGACGCTCGTAACCGGAATGCGGGAACGGGTTGAACGGAATCAGGTTGATCTTGCACGGGATGTTCTTGAGCAACTCGATCATTTCGACCGCGTGCTCGACCTTGTCGTTGATGTCCTTGAGCAAGGTGTACTCAATGGTCAGCACGCGCTTCTCGCCCAGGGACGACATGTAGCGCTGGCACGACTCGAGCAGCATCTTAAGCGGATACTTCTTGTTGATCGGTACCAATTGGTTACGCAATGCGTCGTTCGGTGCGTGCAGGGACAACGCCAGGGAGACGTCGATGTGCTTGGACAGCTCATCGATCATCGGCACCACGCCCGAAGTGGACAGGGTCACGCGGCGCTTGGAGATGCCATAGCCCAGGTCATCCATCATCAGGTGCATGGCGGCCACGACGTTGTCGAAGTTCAGCAGCGGCTCACCCATGCCCATCATCACCACGTTGGTGATGGCACGGTCGGCGGTCGCCGGGATGCTGCCGAACGATTTATTGGCAATCCACACCTGGCCAATGACTTCGGCGGCGGTGAGGTTGCTGTTGAAACCTTGCTTGCCGGTGGAGCAGAAACTGCAATCCAGGGCACAGCCTGCCTGGGACGAAACGCACAGAGTGCCGCGTTTGCCCTGGGGAATGTACACGGTCTCGACGCAGCTGCCGGACGCCACACGCACCACCCACTTACGGGTGCCATCGGTGGAGATATCCTCGCTGACCACTTCGGGGCCGCGGACTTCAGCAATGGCTTTGAGCTTATCGCGCAAAGCCTTGCTGACGTTCGTCATGGCGTCGAAATCATCGACGCCAAGGTGGTGAATCCATTTCATTACCTGACCGGCACGGAAACGCTTCTCCCCGATCGAGTCGAAGAATTTTTCCATTTCCTGTTGAGTCAGACCCAGCAGGTTGGTTTTTACAGTCGATGTAGTCATGGATTCACCTTCACTCTTAAGCCAATGCTTAGCGAGTGGTTACTTCAGTAGCTGCGAAGAAGTACGAGATTTCGCGGGCAGCAGCGGCTTCGGAGTCCGAACCGTGTACAGCGTTGGCGTCGATGGATTCAGCGAAGTCAGCACGGATGGTGCCGGCAGCTGCTTCTTTAGGGTTGGTAGCGCCCATCAGCTCACGGTTCAGAGCGATGGCGTTTTCGCCTTCCAGAACCTGAACGACAACCGGACCGGAGATCATGAAAGCAACCAGGTCGCCGAAGAAACCGCGTTCTTTGTGCTCAGCGTAGAAGCCTTCGGCTTCGGCTTTGGACAGTTGCTTCAGTTTCGAAGCTACAACGCGCAGGCCTGCTTTTTCGAAACGAGTGGTGATCTCGCCGATAACGTTTTTAGCAACAGCGTCAGGCTTGATGATGGAGAAAGTACGTTGAACAGCCATGGTGTAACTCCAGAAACGGTAATTTGTGAAAAATTAAACCCGCGAATTATACGCGGGTTCTTGGGTATTGCCTAACTGCGTACGGTGCAGAGTTAATCTGCTTCTTCGATCCAGGCGGCCTGAATGGCTTCAAGCACCTTCTCGCCACCGCGGGTCGGATCATCGCTGAACTCCGGCAATGCCAGCACCCATTGGTGCAGATCGACGAAGTTCACGTAGCGCGGGTCCACTTCCGGCTTGGATTCAGCCAGCTGGATCGCGATTTCCAGCACATCAACCCATTTCAGACTCATGTCGGTTCCCTTGAATCAGTGCGGCGCTTCGGCTGCATGGTTGACCGAGTATTTCGGAATTTCGACGGTCAGGTCTTCAGTCCCGACGATCGCCTGACAGCCTAGACGCGATTGCGCTTCCAGACCCCAGGCCCGATCAAGAAAGTCTTCTTCCAGCTCATCCGCCTCATCCAGCGAGTCGAAACCTTCGCGGATGATGCAGTGGCAGGTGGTGCAGGCGCAGACGCCGCCACAAGCGCTTTCCATCTCGATATGGTGTTCATGAGCCAATTCGAGGATGGACGTACCGGTCTCAGCCTCCACGACCATGCCGTCCGGGCAAAACCTTTCGTGTGGCAGAAAAATGACCTGCGGCATCGTTATTCCTCAATCTCATTCAGGTTGCGCCCCGCCAGCGCGGCTTTCACCGTCGAGTCCAGGCGGCGGGCAGCAAAGGCGTCGGTCACTTGCGACAGACGTTTGGTCTGTTGCTCGATGGCGTAACCATCGGTGCCTTTCATCAATTCGGTCAGTTCCTGCATCTGCAATTCGATGACCATGCGCTCTTCGGCGTCGAGCAAACGCTCGCCATCGACATCGAGGGCGCCCTGCACCGCTTCGATCAGGCGTTGGGCATCGACCTGCTGCTCACGCAACACTCGAGCGACCTTGTCGTCGTTGGCGTGCTGGAACGAGTCCTTGAGCATCTTGGCAATTTCGCCGTCGGTCAGGCCGTAGGACGGCTTGACCTGGATGCTGGCCTCGACACCCGAACCCAGCTCACGGGCAGCCACGCTGAGCAGACCGTCGGCATCGACCTGGAAGGTCACGCGAATCTTCGCCGCACCGGCCACCATCGCCGGAATACCGCGCAATTCGAAGCGTGCCAGGGAGCGGCAGTCGCTGATCAGCTCGCGCTCGCCCTGCAACACATGGATCGCCATGGCCGACTGGCCGTCTTTATAAGTGGTGAAGTCCTGGGCGCGGGCAACGGGGATGGTGGTGTTGCGCGGAATCACCTTCTCCATCAGGCCACCCATGGTTTCCAGCCCCAGGGACAACGGAATCACGTCAAGCAGCAGCAGTTCGTCACCGTCACGCTTGTTGCCGGCCAGGGTATCGGCCTGGATCGCGGCACCAATGGCCACCACTTGATCCGGATCGATTTCGGTCAGCGGTTCGCGACCGAAGGCTTCAGCGACAGCCTCGCGAACGCGAGGCACGCGGGTCGAGCCGCCGACCATGACCACCGCATGCACTTCATCCAGCTCGATGCCGGAATCGCGCACGGCGCGGCGGCAGGCTTTCAGGCTGCGAGCCACCATCGGCTCGATCAGCGTATTGAAGGCTTCACGGGTCAGCTCGGCTTGCCAGTCGCCATAAGCGACTTCAACGGTCGCGGCGTTGGTCAGGGCTTCTTTGGCCGCACAGGCGGTTTGCAACAGATTGCGTTGCACACCCGGATCCAGGTCATCCGACAGGCCCGCGCCCTCGATGATCCAGCGAGCGATCGCGTGGTCGAAGTCATCGCCGCCCAGGGCGCTGTCGCCACCGGTAGCCAGCACTTCGAAGACACCGCCGGTCAGGCGCAGAATCGAAATATCGAAGGTACCGCCGCCCAGGTCATAAATCGCCACCAGACCTTCGGCGTGCTGGTCCAGACCATAAGCCACAGCGGCAGCAGTCGGCTCATTGAGCAGACGCAGCACATTCAGTCCGGCCAGCTTGGCCGCATCCTTGGTGGCTTGACGCTGGGCATCGTCGAAATAGGCCGGAACGGTGATCACCGCCCCCACCAGTTCGCCGCCCAACGCAGCCTCGGCGCGCTGACGCAGCACCTTGAGGATATCGGCGGAGACTTCGACCGGGCTTTTCGGGCCTTGCACAGTGTCGATGAACGGCATGTGCGACTCACCGCCGACAAAGCGGTACGGCAATTGGTCACCCAGCTGCTTGACGTCGGACAGACCACGACCCATCAAGCGCTTGACCGACAGCACGGTGTTCAAGGGATCGGTGGCGGCGGCCAGCCTGGCTGACTCGCCGACTTCGACGCGGTCGGCGTGGTAGCGCACGGCAGACGGCAGGATGACCCGCCCTTCTGCGTCGGCCAGAGGCTCGGAAAGACCACTGCGCAATGCAGCGACCAGCGAATTGGTAGTGCCCAAGTCGATCCCCACAGCCAGACGACGCTGGTGCGGTTGAGGACTTTGGCCGGGTTCGGCGATCTGCAGTAGGGCCATCGTTATCAGGACTTATCTGTATATCAGGCGTGCGACCGGAGCGGCACTGGGTTAATCGTCGAGGCGCTCTTCTAACTGGCGCACTTCGTAGGTGAGCTTGTCGAGGAACTGCATGCGCCGCATCAGGCGTTCGGCCTGTTCACGTTGCGCTGCATCATTCCAACAGGCTGCGAAACTTTGGTTCAGTTCATCCTGAGCGGTTTTCAGGCGACGCTTGAACGCTGCAATCCCGGCCATGTCGGCACTGTCCTGCAGGTCTTCGAGCTCTTCACGCAGCTCCATTTGCTGCAAAAGGAACGCCGGATCATGCACCGTGACCTCCAGCGGCAGCTCGCGACCACCCATGGCGAGCAGGTAACGCGCGCGCTTGGGGGGACTCTTGAGCGTCTGGTAGGCCTCGTTGAGGCTCGCGGATTGCTCTAGCGCCAGCCGTTGCTCACGCTCGGAAGCGTCGGCAAAGCGGTCCGGATGAACACCGCGCGCCAACTCACGGTAGCGCGTGGCCAGCTGATCGAGGTCCAGATTGAAACTCGGTTGCAGCTCAAATAAAGCGAAATGACAAGGAGTACCCACTAGAAGCCTCAGATATTGAAGCTTTCGCCGCAGCCACATTCACCGCGCACGTTGGGGTTGTTGAACTTGAAGCCTTCGTTCAACCCTTCCTTGACGAAATCGAGCTCGGTGCCGTCCAGGTAGGCCAGGCTTTTCGGGTCGATGATCACTTTCTCGCCGTGACTTTCGAACACCTGGTCCTCTGCGACCACCTCGTCGACGAACTCCAGCACGTAGGCAAGGCCGGAACAGCCTGTGGTGCGAACACCCAGACGAATCCCTTCACCTTTGCCGCGCCCATTGAGGGAGCGTCGCACGTGTTGAGCTGCCGCTTCTGTCATGCTGATAGCCATCGGTGACTCCTTACTCGTCGCCAAAACTTGAAAGTCAGATCAAGCCTTTCTTCTGCTTGTAGTCGCGAACGGCCGCTTTGATAGCGTCTTCAGCAAGTACGGAGCAGTGAATTTTCACCGGCGGCAAGGCCAGTTCTTCGGCCAGCTGAGTGTTCTTGATGGTCTCTGCTTCATCCAGAGTCTTGCCTTTCATCCACTCGGTCGCCAGGGAGCTGGAGGCGATCGCCGAACCGCAACCGTAGGTCTTGAACTTGGCGTCTTCGATGATGCCAGCTTCGTTGACCTTGATTTGCAGACGCATCACGTCGCCGCACGCCGGGGCGCCGACCATGCCGGTGCCGACATCAGGGTCTTCCGCGTCCATCTTGCCGACGTTGCGCGGGTTTTCGTAGTGGTCGATGACCTTTTCGCTGTAAGCCATGATTCTTAATCCTCACTCATCAGAGAGTCGCTCTTGAGGCCCTGCGCCCGAAGGTTGGCAGGGCTGTTTTGCGGCGACTTGAAATCAGTGTGCCGCCCACTCGATTTTCGAAATGTCGACACCGTCTTTGTACATGTCCCACAGCGGCGACAAGGTGCGCAGCTTGGTAACGGCCTCGCAGACTTTCTGCGCGGCGTAGTCGATTTCTTCTTCGGTGGTGAAACGACCGAAGGTGAAGCGAATCGAGCTGTGTGCCAGTTCGTCGTTGCGGCCCAGGGCGCGCAGTACGTACGAAGGCTCAAGGGAAGCCGAGGTGCAGGCCGAACCGGACGAAACCGCCAGGTCCTTGAGCGCCATGATCAGCGATTCGCCTTCGACGTAGTTGAAGCTCAGGTTCAGGTTGTGCGGTACGCGGGCGGTCATGCTGCCGTTGATGTACAGCTCTTCCAGGCCTTCGACCTGTTTGAAGAAGCGGTCGCTCAGGGCTTTGATCCGCACGTTCTCGGCAGCCATGTCTTCCTTGGCCACACGGAAGGCTTCACCCATGCCGACGATCTGATGGGTCGCCAGGGTGCCGGAACGCATGCCACGTTCGTGACCGCCGCCGTGCATGGTCGCTTCGATGCGAACACGCGGCTTGCGGCTGACGTAGAGTGCGCCGATGCCTTTGGGACCGTAGGTCTTGTGGGCAGAGAACGACATCATGTCGACTTTCAGTTTCGACAGGTCGATCTCGACCTTGCCGGTGGACTGGGCCGCGTCGACGTGGAACAGGATGCCCCTGGAGCGGGTCAGTTCGCCGATGGCGGCGATGTCGTTGACGGTGCCGATTTCGTTGTTCACGTGCATGACCGAAACCAGGATGGTGTCGTCACGCAGGGCCGCTTCAACCATCTCAGGCGTGACCAGGCCATCAGTGCGAGGCTCGATGTAAGTCACTTCGAAACCTTCACGCTCCAGTTGGCGCATGGTGTCCAGGACAGCCTTGTGCTCGATCTTGGTGGTGATCAGGTGCTTGCCTTTGGTGGCATAGAAATGTGCCGCGCCCTTGATTGCCAGGTTGTCGGATTCGGTGGCACCGGAGGTCCAGACGATTTCACGCGGGTCGGCGTTGACCAGGTCAGCGACCTGGCGACGAGCGTTTTCGACGGACTCTTCAGCTTTCCAGCCGAACACGTGGGAACGGGACGCCGGGTTACCGAAGTTTCCGTCGACCAGCAGGCATTCACTCATCTTTTGCGCGACACGCGGATCAACCGGGGTGGTCGCAGAGTAATCAAGGTAAATCGGCAATTTCATGGACTATCTCCTAAATCAGGCTGGCTGGCGTACCGCTAGCTCTTTGGCTGTCATTCGACGGCGGACGCTTCAATCTTGTCCAGGCGTGGCGCCTTGCTGTTGCAACGGCGCTGATCCTGACGCTGGGCTACTTCTTGTACCTCACGGCGAGTGACAAGGTCAGCCAAGCTGATACCGCTCAGAAATTCGTGAATCTGCAGGCTCAGATCGCACCACAAATGGTGGGTCAGGCAGGTGTCGCCGTGATGGCAATCGCCCTGGCCCTGGCACTTGGTGGCATCGACCGATTCGTTCACCGCATCGATCACCTGGGCGACCTGGATGCCCTGCATGTCGCGCGACAGCTGGTAGCCGCCGCCCGGACCGCGGACACTGGACACCAGGTTGCTGCGACGCAGCTTGGCGAACAGCTGTTCGAGGTAGGACAGGGAGATGCCTTGGCGCTCGGAGATATCGGCCAGGGACACCGGCCCGTGCTGCGCGTGTAACGCCAGGTCGAGCATGGCGGTCACGGCGTATCGGCCTTTTGTAGTCAGTCGCATGGACAATTACCACGGAGTTCGGAATGGGGCGAGTATGCAATTCCCGAGTATTTAAGTCAACTATAAGACCTAGTACTTTAGTCAGGATTACCCGCAAAAGAGCGGCCGCATCATAGCAAAGGCTGGCGGCGTACAGCCAGTATTACCGAGTTATCGTTCATCGCGGGCAAGCCCGCTCCCACAGGGATCTGCGTTTGCCTTCGATGGCGGGCTTGGCGCAATTCATGTGGGAGCGGGCTTGCCCGCGATGAAGCCGACTCGGTTTAACTGGCCTGACTCTGATCCTTGTCCTTCACACACGCAAAATCTTCCTCGCGCAGTTCAGGCAGGTCCTTGGCGCAGTAATTACTGCCCAGGTCCTTCAGCGCGCCGCACATACCCTCCAGACGGCCATCGACTGCCTGCAGGTGATCGAGCAACTGATTGATGGCACGCGCCACCGGGTCAGGCATGTCTTCGCCAACGCCGTAGGCATCGAAGCCGATCTTTTCAGCCATGGCCTTGCGCTTGGCGTCTGTCTCTTCATCGGATTTGACGATGATCCGCCCTGGAATGCCGACCACTGTCGCGCCCGCCGGCACAGCCTTGGTCACCACCGCGTTGGAGCCGACCTTGGCGCCAGCACCGACAGTGAATGGACCGAGCACCTTGGCACCCGCACCGACCACCACACCATCTTCCAGGGTCGGGTGACGCTTGCCTTTATTCCAGCTGGTACCGCCGAGCGTCACACCCTGATAAAGGGTGACGTCATCGCCGATCTCGGCCGTTTCACCGATGACAATGCCCATGCCATGGTCAATAAAGAAACGACGACCCACCTTGGCCCCCGGATGAATCTCGATCCCGGTCAACCAGCGACCGAAGTTCGACACCAGCCGCGCCAGCCATTTGAGCTCTGCGCGCCACAAGGCCGCCGACAGCCGATGGATCCAGATGGCGTGCATGCCCGGGTAGCAGGTCAAGACTTCAAATGCGTTACGCGCCGCCGGGTCACGATGGAAAACACTCTGGATATCTTCACGCAAACGCTCGAACATCATTAATCCTTCCGCTTTAGAAGCTCGCCACGGGCCGCTTTCTGGGTTTCCGTGAGGATGCCACGCAATATATTCATTTCCGCCCGGCTGACCGAGCTTCGACCGTACAACCGGCGCAGGCGCGCCATCAAGTGCCGTGGTTTTTCCGGATCGAGGAATTCAATGGCCACCAGGGTGTGTTCCAGGTGCTCATAGAACCGCTCCAGCTCATCCATGGTCGCCAGCTCACCACTCTTGGTGGACGCCACTTCATCCTTCTCGACCTTGCTCGGCTGACCTTGGGCCGCCAACCAGGACATGCGCACTTCATAGCTCAGCACCTGCACCGCTGCCCCAAGGTTCAGCGAACTGAACTCGGGGTCTGATGGGATGTGCACGTGATAATGACATCGCTGCAGCTCGTCATTGGTCAGGCCGGAATCTTCACGACCGAACACCAGGGCAATTTCGGCGCCTTGCGCCGCCTCCTCGACCACCCTCACCCCGCATTCGCGCGGATCGAGCAACGGCCAGGGAATGCGCCGGTCACGGGCGCTGGTGCCGAGCACCAGATTGCAGCCAACCAGGGCATCTTCCAGGGTGGCGACGACTTGCGCGTTTTCAAGGATATCCCCGGCACCGGATGCACGCGCATCCGCTTCGTGGTGCGGGAACAACCGCGGTTCGACCAGTACCAGCCGCGACAGGCCCATGTTCTTCATGGCACGCGCAGCACCGCCGATATTCCCGGGGTGGCTGGTATTGACCAGGACGACACGAATGTTTTGCAGCAAGGGAGGCACTCTCGAACACATCAAAGGGGAGCAAATCTTACAGTTCCTCCTACCGTTAAGCTATGAAAGCGCACACTGTCCTTCACCTGTAGAAACTTTCTGATAGAATGCCCGGCTTTCTTTAACAACCTTAGGTGACACATCCATGCAGCCCATGCTGAATATCGCGCTGCGCGCCGCCCGCAGCGCCAGTGAATTGATCTTCCGCTCCATCGAGCGCCTGGATACCATCAAGGTCGACGAAAAAGACGCCAAGGATTACGTGTCCGAGGTGGATCGCGCCGCCGAACAGAAAATCATCGACGCGCTGCGCAAGGCCTACCCGAATCACTCGATCAGGGGTGAAGAAACCGGTATGCACGCCGGTAGCGGGATCGAAGGCGAAGAATACCTGTGGATCATCGATCCGCTGGACGGCACCACCAACTTCCTGCGCGGCATTCCTCACTTCGCGGTCAGCATCGCCTGCAAATACCGCGGTCGCCTGGAACACGCAGTGGTCCTGGACCCGGTTCGCCAGGAAGAATTCACCGCCAGCCGTGGTCGTGGCGCCCAACTGAACGGTCGTCGCCTGCGCGTCAGCGGTCGCACCAGCCTGGACGGCGCCCTGCTGGGTACCGGCTTCCCGTTCCGCGATGACCAGATGGACAACCTCGACAACTACCTGGGCATGTTCCGCGCCCTGGTCGGCCAGACCGCCGGCATCCGCCGCGCCGGCTCGGCGAGCCTGGACCTGGCCTATGTGGCTGCCGGCCGTTTCGACGCCTTCTGGGAGTCGGGCCTGTCCGAGTGGGACATGGCGGCAGGCGCCCTGCTGATCCAGGAAGCAGGCGGCTTGGTGAGCGACTTCACCGGCGGTCACGACTTCCTCGATAAAGGCCATATCGTTGCCGGTAACACCAAGTGCTTCAAGGCAGTGCTGACGGCCATCCAGCCGCACCTGCCGGCTTCGCTGAAGCGCTAAGCGAGCCGCCACAAAAAAGCACCCTTCGGGGTGCTTTTTTTATGCCTGGAATTCCATTCTTCAAATCACCACATAACCCTGTGGGAGCGGGCTTGCCCGCGAAAGCGGAGTGTCAGCCACCTAATATGGCGCGGGTGACGCCGCCTTCGCGGGCAAGCCCGCTCCCACAGGGTCTTGATGTGACTTCAAACCCGCATTCCAGGCACAAAAAAAAGCACCCCGCAGGGTGCTTCTTTTTCAATCTGAAGTTCAGCTATTTACTGAGCCGGCTCATTCTGCGACAGCACCAGCTTGCCTTCCTTGTCGACCGGAATCTGATTACCCGGATCGCGATCCATCCGCACTTTACCTTCCTTGCCATCCAGCGAATAACGCACGTCGTATCCTACAACCTTGTCACTTATGTCATTCACCGTGTTACAGCGGGTCTGGGTCGTGGTGTAGGTATCGCGATTCTGCATACCTTCCTGCACCTTGTTACCCGCATAACCACCGCCGACCGCACCGGCCACCGTGGCAATCTTCTTGCCCGTACCGCCGCCGACCTGGTTACCGAGCAAACCACCCGCAACGGCACCGATGGCGGTACCGAGAATCTGGTGTTGATCTTTGACCGGCGCCTGCCGGGTCACTGCTACGTCCTTGCACACTTCACGTGGCGTCTTGATTTGTGTCTTGACCGGTTCAACGGCTAGAACTTGCGCATACTCAGGGCCGCTTTTAACCAGGCTGTAGGTGGCAACAGCACCCCCGGCAGTCACACCGACAGCACCCAATACCGCACCAACCAGCAACGACTTGTTCACATGAACCTCCTGACCATCACATGCGGGACACGCCCGCGCTTCTCCCAGCCTTGGAGCATAAAAAAAGGCGCGAGTTCAACTCGCGCCTTTTTGGATGACACCGCTGGAGGAATGTTCCTTCAAGGACGGTCGTCGACTTCCTTGTCAGTCACCACAGGAGGAATCAGGTCTTCGGTACTGAGGTTCAGCCAGATCAACACCACGTTGGCGATGTAGATCGACGAATAGGTACCCGCCATCACACCGACGAACAGCGCGATGGAGAAGCCCCACAGGTTGTCGCCGCCGAAGATCAACAGCGCGCCGATCGCCAGCAAGGTGGAGATCGAAGTCGCCATGGTCCGCAGCAGGGTTTGGGTGGTCGAGATGTTGATGTTCTCGATCAGCGAAGCCTTGCGCAGCACACGGAAGTTCTCGCGAACCCGGTCGAATACCACAATGGTGTCGTTCAGCGAGTAACCGATGATCGCCAGCACCGCCGCCAGCACCGTCAGGTCGAAGGTGATCTGGAAGAACGAGAGGATCCCCAGGGTCACCACCACGTCGTGGATCAGCGAAACGATGGCGCCGACCGCGAACTTCCACTGAAAGCGGAACGCCAGGTAGATCATGATGCCGCCCAGCGCCATCAGCATGCCCAGGCCGCCCTGGTCGCGCAGCTCTTCACCGACCTGCGGACCGACGAACTCGACGCGCTTGACCACGGCCGGGTTGTCGCCGCCGGCCTTCTGCAAGGCTTCAGCCACCTGGTGACCCAGTTGCGGGTCTTCGCCAGGCATGCGCACCAGCAGATCGGTGGTCGCGCCAAAGCTTTGCACGATGGCGTCGCTGTAACCCGACGCCGTCAGCTGCTCACGCACCTTGGTGACGTCGGCCGGACGCTCGTAGGTCAGCTCGATGAGCGTACCGCCGGTAAAGTCCAGCCCGTAGTTCAGGCCCTTGCTGAACCAGCTGAACAACGCCAGAACCGTAAGGAGCAATGTGACGCCGAACGCAACGTTGCGAACGCCCATGAAGTTGATTGTACGTAACATGGCAGCCCCTTAAATCCACAACTTCTTGAAGTCACGACCACCGAAGATCAGGTTGACCATCGCGCGGGTCACCATGATGGCCGTGAACATCGAGGTAAAGATCCCGAGGGACATGGTCACTGCGAAGCCCTTCACCGGGCCGGTGCCCATGGCAAAGAGAATCCCGCCGACCAGCAACGTGGTCAGGTTGGAGTCGAGAATCGCGGTGAAAGCCCGGCCGAAGCCTTCGTTGATTGCCCGTTGCACGGTCATGCCCGCCGCGATCTCTTCACGTATCCGCGAGAAGATCAGCACGTTGGCATCGACCGCCATACCCATGGTCAAGACGATACCGGCAATACCCGGCAGGGTCAGCGTGGCACCCAGCAGCGACATCAAGGCCAGCAACAGCACCATGTTCACCGCCAGCGCGACGGTGGCGATGATGCCGAAGAAGCGGTAGATGGCAATGATGAACAGCGAGACGAACAGCATGCCCCACAGCGATGCATCGACACCCTTGACGATGTTGTCGGCACCCAGGCTCGGACCAATGGTGCGCTCTTCAGCGAAGTACATCGGCGCCGCCAGACCACCGGCACGCAGCAGCAGTGCCAGCTCGGACGACTCACCCTGGCCGTTCAGGCCGGTGATGCGGAATTGAGCACCCAGCGGCGACTGGATGGTCGCCAGGCTGATGATCTTCTTCTCTTCCTTGAAGGTTTGAACCGGTACGTCTTTCTCGACGCCGTTGACCACTTGCTTGACGTAAGTGGTGACCGGGCGCTGCTCGATGAAGATCACCGCCATGCTGCGACCGACGCTGCTGCGAGTCGCACGACTCATCAGCTCACCACCGTGGCCATCCAGACGGATGTTCACTTCCGGCGAGCCACGCTCGTCGAAGCCAGCCTTCGCGTCGGTGACCTGGTCACCGGTGATGATCAGGCCACGCTCGATCTGTGCCGACGGACGATTGCCTTCACGGAACTCGAAGGATTCGGAAGTGGCTTTCGAAGCACCCGGCTCGGCGGCCAGGCGGAACTCGAGGTTGGCCGTCTTGCCGAGGATACGCTTGGCTTCAGCAGTGTCCTGCACGCCCGGCAGCTCAACCACGATGCGGTTGGCGCCCTGGCGCTGAACGATCGGTTCGGCCACACCCAGCTCGTTGACGCGGTTACGTACCGTGGTCAAGTTCTGCTTGATGGAGTATTCGCGGATTTCCGCCAGCTTGGCCGGGGTCATCGCCAGACGCAGCACCGGCTGGCCATTGAGGTCGGCCGGAACAATGTCGAAATCGTTGAAGTTCTTGCGAATCAGGGTACGGGCTTGCTCGCGGGCTGCTTCATCGGTGAAGCCCAGCTGAATGGCACCCTCGACTTGCGGCAGGCTGCGATAGCGCAGCTTCTCTTTACGCAACAGGCTCTTGACGTCGCCTTCGTAGACTTTCAGGCGCGCGTCGAGGGCTTTGTCCATGTCCACTTCCAGCAGGAAGTGCACACCACCGGACAAGTCCAGACCCAGCTTCATCGGGTGCGCGCCCAAGCTGCGCAGCCATTGCGGGGTGGTTTGCGCCAGGTTCAGTGCAACGACGTAGTCATCACCCAATGCCTTGCGCACAACGTCCTTGGCCGGCAGCTGGTCTTCAGCCTTGGTCAGGCGCAGCAGACCGCCCTTGCCGCTCTCTGCCAGCGTGGCCGCCTTGACGTTGATCCCGGATTCCTTGAGCGCTGCGCTCACGCGATCCAGATCAGCCTGAGTGACCTGCAGCGAAGTGCTTGCACCGCTGATCTGAATGGCCGGGTCATCAGGATATAAATTGGGAGCGGAATACACCAGACCGACCGCCAGCACCGCCAGGATCAGAATGTATTTCCACAGAGGGTATTTGTTCAGCATCACGCCGCCCGCTTATGACGCGGGGCGCCTTGCGCGCCCCGTCGATTGAGTAGAAGTTGAAACTTAGATCGCTTTGAGCGTGCCTTTTGGCAGCGTGGCGGCGATGGCGCCCTTCTGGAACTTCATTTCGATGGTGTCGGACACTTCCAGAACCACGAAATCGTCGGCCACTTTGGTGATCTTGCCGGCGATACCACCGGTGGTCACCACTTCGTCGCCTTTTTGCAGGCTGCTCAGCAGGTTTTTCTGCTCTTTGGCGCGCTTGGCCTGTGGACGCCAGATCATCAGGTAGAAGATGACCAGGAAACCGACCAGGAAAATCCACTCAAAGCCGCCGCCCATCGGGCCTGCAGCAGGTGCAGCAGCATCAGCCATGGCGTTAGAGATAAAAAAGCTCATTTAGCACTCCAGTTGCAAATGTTGAATCTTGGGGTCAGAAAACTCAGTCCAAAGGCGGAACGGGAAGTCCGCGTTTGGCGTAGAAGGCATCGACAAAGGCGGCCAATGTACCCTGTTGAATAGCCTCGCGCAAACCAGCCATAAGCACCTGGTAATGGCGCAAATTGTGGATGGTATTCAACATGCTACCCAGCATTTCGCCGCACTTGTCCAGATGGTGCAGGTAAGCACGGGAGAAGTTCTGGCAGGTGTAGCAATCGCAGGTTGGATCCAGCGGCGAATCATCATGGCGATGGAACGCGTTACGGATCTTCAGCACGCCTGTATCAACGAACAGATGCCCATTGCGGGCATTACGGGTTGGCATCACGCAATCGAACATGTCCACACCGCGGCGCACACCCTCCACGAGATCTTCCGGTTTGCCAACGCCCATAAGGTAACGAGGTTTGTCAGCCGGCATCTGGCCCGGCAGGTAATCCAGCACCTTGATCATCTCGTGCTTCGGCTCGCCCACCGACAGCCCGCCGATGGCCAGGCCATCGAAGCCGATCTTGTCGAGGCCTTCCAGGGAGCGCATGCGCAAATCCTGGTGCATGCCGCCCTGCACGATGCCGAACAGCGCCGCCGTATTGTCGCCATGGGCTTCTTTCGAACGCTTGGCCCAGCGCAACGACAGCTCCATCGACACGCGAGCGACATCTTCGTCAGCCGGGTACGGGGTGCATTCGTCGAAAATCATCACGATGTCCGAGCCCAGATCGCGCTGGACCTGCATCGACTCTTCCGGGCCCATGAACACTTTGGCGCCATCGACCGGAGAGGCGAAGGTCACGCCCTCCTCCTTGATCTTACGCATCGCGCCGAGGCTGAACACCTGGAAACCGCCGGAGTCGGTCAGGATCGGGCCTTTCCACTGCATGAAATCGTGCAGGTCGCCGTGCTTCTTGATCACTTCAGTGCCAGGACGCAGCCACAAGTGGAAGGTATTGCCCAGAATGATTTCGGCACCGGTCGCGGTGATATCCCGCGGCAGCATGCCCTTCACGGTGCCATAGGTACCGACCGGCATGAAGGCCGGGGTCTCGACGGTACCGCGCGGGAAGGTCAAACGACCGCGACGAGCCTTGCCGTCGGTGGCCAGTAGTTCAAACGACATACGACTCATTCTGTTTCCTCTGGGCCGCGTGGCGCGGGATTACGGGTGATAAACATCGCATCACCGTAGCTGAAAAAGCGGTAACCATGCTCGACAGCGGCTTTGTAAGCGGCCATGGCTTCGGGATAACCGGCGAACGCCGAAACCAGCATCAACAGCGTGGATTCGGGCAAATGGAAGTTGGTGACCAGGGCATCGACCACATGAAACGGCCGGCCCGGGTAGATAAAAATGTCGGTATCGCCACTGAACGGCTTGAGCACGCCATCGCGCGCGGCGCTTTCCAGGGAACGCACGCTGGTGGTCCCCACGGCCACTACCCGGCCACCACGAGCGCGACAGGCGGCAACCGCATCCACCACGTCCTGGCCGACTTCCAGCCATTCAGTGTGCATGTGGTGGTCTTCGATATTCTCGACGCGCACCGGCTGGAACGTGCCCGCACCCACGTGCAAGGTCACGAACGCCGTCTCGACGCCCTTGGCGGCAATCGCCTCCATCAGCGGCTGATCGAAATGCAGCCCCGCCGTCGGCGCCGCCACCGCGCCCAGGCGCTCGGCGTACACCGTCTGATAACGCTCGCGGTCCGAGCCTTCATCCGGGCGGTCTATATAAGGCGGCAGCGGCATGTGCCCGACGCGATCCAGCAGCGGCAACACCTCTTCGGCAAACCCCAACTCGAACAACGCATCATGACGCGCCAGCATCTCGGCCTCGCCACCGCCGTCGATCAGGATCTTCGACCCGGGCTTGGGCGACTTGCTGGAACGCACATGCGCCAGTACGCGATGGCTGTCCAGCACCCGCTCCACCAGGATTTCCAGCTTGCCGCCGGAAGCCTTCTGGCCAAACAGCCGCGCCGGAATCACCCGGGTATTGTTGAACACCATCAAATCGCCCGGGCGCAAATGCTCGAGCAAATCAGTGAATTGACGGTGTGCCAGGGCGCCGCTGACCCCATCCAGGGTCAACAGGCGACTGTTGCGACGCTCAGCCAAAGGGTGGCGGGCGATCAGCGAATCAGGGAGCTCGAAGGTAAAGTCAGCAACGCGCATGATGGGGTTCGTCTAGCAGGGCCGCAAAGTCTAGCGGAAACCTCAAAAATTTTCCATGAAACCTGATTGACCAACGGTAATCTCATCTCTATACTTCGCCGCCATTGAGCCCTGATGGCGGAATTGGTAGACGCGGCGGATTCAAAATCCGTTTTCGCAAGAAGTGGGAGTTCGAGTCTCCCTCGGGGCACCAAGACAATGAAGAAAGGCCTTGATTATCAAGGCCTTTTTTTATGGGTGGCGTAAAAATGGCGTAACCGCATTTTTTTACGCCACCTAACCACCCTCCCCTGTTTTGCGTCGCGGACAGGTTCCTGCAGCAACTGCCGGATGACCTGGCCAGCGGGTGAGAGGCATGCGTGAGAGGCCCGATTTCTCAAGTCCGCAATGAGTGTCCGCGCCTCAGACACACACACCCTATGCGATGGGAAAAAGTTTTCCGGTCCTACCCTCAAAAACATGTAAGAAGTGTAAGTGAGAGTTCTATTCTCTCTTAAACCCTTATAAATCAAGGGATTAAGGATTCTCAAAACTGTAAGTGAGATGTCAGACGGCTGTTTTTGGCATACAGTTTTCGACTGTAAGTGAGATTTATCTCAACCCATTGATTTATAAGGATTTTTTTCTTAGCCCCTACTTCACTTACAGTTTCCTACACTCCTACTGTAAGTGACTATCTCCAGCAAACACGGGGCTCTCAGCCGCTTTCTGACACTCCTGACACCACTTACACGTCTGGAGGGGGTTACCGAGAAAAGGTTTTTTTCTGGAGCCTGGGCGGTATCCTCCAAGCCCCCCTTTTTCAGTAGATCGACCAGGAGAAACCCCAATGCAACCCCTCATGCCCCGCGCACCGATACCCATCATCGAGGTCATCAAAAACGGGAAGCTGTGGGAGGTGCATTGGGATTACAAAGAAGGCCGTGCGAGCGGGATTTTATTTCGGCGCCGACACTACCTGCGTGGCTACATTGACGGCGCGATGGATATGATCGGGATCAAACCGGACCAGGTGTCATGCGCGAGCGGTTTTACCGGTTCAGTCAAACGCCTGAGCGAAGCCAAGGCTGAACAGCTCCGGGTCATGCTGCATGAACTACTCGTTCCCCTGGTAGAGGCGGAACACAAGCGCCAAGAGAAGTTTGAAAAACTGCCTCATATCCGTATGGCGGCTGCATTGGAGGAGTGAAACCCTTTGAAATGCTGTAATCAGCCTGCAACCCTTCCCCCACATGGGCCGTAGGGGAATTTGCATCTCCCCCGAATGCAGGCTGCCACTCTAAAAAAAGATCGTGCGCGTTCTTGAAAACACACCGAAACCCAAGTTTTCCAATTTTTCCCCCAGTAAAACCGGGGCTTTCAGCGTTATACCTTCCTTGACCGTCAACAGCGCCACTTTGCAACCGCGCTTCATTTCCTTTCAAAACTTTGCACTCTGTGCAATTGCCGATTCACTGCAGGGCTCCACGGCCCGCCTGGGCTGCAGGTTCGTTTTCACTACATAGGGATTTGCACAAAAAAAGGACACAAGGCCCGTCGGCGGGAGGGGGATAAGTGCTTTTTCAAGAGTTTTTTTCTTCACCCTCCTGTTTTTCGCCAACGCCATCACCTGACTGCACTAACCAGCACTTCATCGGCCCGCTATAGCTTGACGTCGCTCCACCTATATACTGTTCATACATACAGCACTCATCAGGAACCCACGATGAGCGAAGAACATAGTGGAAGGTCAGTCGACCAAGCCTCCGCGATCGCGCTGTGGCAAGCACTGCTGCGTGATGAGGCCGCTTTGCTAGAGCACCCGGGATCTCATCACAAAGCCCTGCTGACACAGGCTTACGCCTTGCACCGGAATCAGGTGATCGACCGTGACGATCTTAGCGATCTCCTGGAGCAAGCCGATGGCGCTCTGGCCTATGCTGTCGAAGCCCTTTTTGATCGTCAGTTTGGCGAATAGGCGGGCTAGCGAATGCATATGTTGATTACCCCAATGAGATGCCGAGGCGTGGCACTGACTCCCCAGGAACGGCGACGCTATCCAGCGATAAAGGGAAATGTGATGGTGAACTCAGAGAGCAATGCCGAGCTGGGCCGGAGTGCCAATGTGGCCCGTATTGACGTGGGCATGCCTCTCGACCCAGATCCTTTACCACGATTGCTGGACGCAACGCTGGCAGGTATGGCGGTCACCGGTTTTGTGTTGAGTGGGATCGAATACATCGACGGGTGCGCCTACGCGCAATCGTGGTGGTGCCGACAGGGATAGCAATTCGCCCCGCACAGGTGGTGCTATCTTCGATGCATGAACCCTATGCGTGTACCACCGATGAGGATAGAACGATGGCTGAGAAAGGGATTTTGGAAATCAAATTCAAAGAGCACGGAAAACCGTTGGTGATTGCCGTGGAAGTCCCACTACCCGCAGACGAGACAACAGTGTTGTTGTACATTTTGAGCGCTTACGAGGGAAAGCGAATGGGCGTTGATGTCGATTGGACGGCGAAGGGAACTGATAGGCTTTGGCCACAAATTGCAGCGCTGGGTATTACCGATGTGACCTGGAGCCACAAATGAGAAGCTGGGTTTTCGAAGGGCCGATTTGGCGCGAAGCTGGCATCTAGGGCAAGGCTCGAAGAGCCATATACTAACAATTTCGAGCTATGCAAAGGAACATACAATGGATGCAAATAAGAACAGCGGAGATTCCAACACAGCACTACTTCGTCATCTGACTGATGCATTAGATTTGAGTGCCGAAGACATTGACAAAATAACAGAGCACTTTAAAACCAATCCAGAAGAACTGCACAAATATTTCTCACTACATTTTTTTCAAATGCTTGATGCAGGAAAAAATGAACTCTTATCCGAAACCTACGAATCACTTAGCAAGTTTAGAGAACGCCTATTCCAAACTTGGGAAGCACCATTAAAAAGACTCGACACCCTTTTATATATGTGCATGGAAATCGTAGACGAATTAAGGCGAGAAGATACCGGTACGACAAGCACAACCACTGACAAATTTAATATCGCAACTCGCTTGCATGCACGCTGTGTGCAAGTTGGGCATGAAATATCCCATCTGTTACACGGAGGATATGCGGATGGTGCATTTGCTCGGTGGAGAACGCTACACGAGACATCAGTAACTACCATATTCATTTGCGAAGGCGATGAAGATTTGGCATCAAGGTTCACAGACTTTCAACATGCCTCCCGCATATCCGCTGCCACTCGATTCAATAATAACAACGAGCTTGGGTTTAAAGCCTTCTCCAGTGAGCACTTAGCTCAAATGGCGGCAGAACAAAAGGAGACGATTGACAAATATGAACCATGCTTTAAAAATAAATTTGGCTGGGCCCTTAAAGCGCTTGGCAGAGCAATGACCCCTAAATCAGAAGCATATTTCATCGACATAGAAAAATTCGTCGGGATGAGCTTCTTGAGAAATCACTTTAGCTTTGCCAACCAATACGTACACGCCGGCATTGACAGTATTGGCTTTAAGCTAGGTACTTCAATGTCAAATAAAGATCTTTTATTGACCGGGCCATCCAATGAGGGTTTTTTAGAGCCAATACAATGCACAAGCTTGTCATTGATCTACGCAACGATTGCTTTGATAACGGCTTTCCCTAATGAAGAGTCGGCTATAAGAATATCGGTATTCAGGTTATGGCACGAAATCTTGAAGCAAGAAGTCGTAGATGCGGCCACTGCCCTGCAGGTTAAAGGCGATGCATTGCGCAAGCCAAGTATCGAGAAATAAAATTCCAAATTAATAGATATCAATTCATCGGTTACTATGAAGGCTAAGCAGTTACTGAATTTAATTTGATCGAAAGGCTTGAAGCAATTTGAGCTTTAGCTACAAACGCTGCAGCGTCTGCCGGACTCGGAGCCGGGCCAGGTACGTGCGTGTGTGCAGCCAGTTGTGTGTTCATAGCTTGGACAAGATCAATCACGTTGCACAGTACCTGGAAGATATTCACGCTTTCTGACCCAATGTGGTTTTTTGGTGCGACCAGGTGCTGGCTGAGCCCCGCCACGCTTTTACGCAAGCCTTGGATCTTCTCCTGCATATCGCCACCCACCGTGGCGTTGTGCTTCTGCCCCACCACTACGTTCAGATCCCGGCCAGTGGCCTGATGCAGATCATCCACGGCCGCCAAGCTCGCGGATCCACCAGACAGCAGCTTGAGCGCGCCCAGCGCCTCGATCTTTTTGATACCACCGACTGACTCGGTCGAATGATCGTCCACCGTCCTGATGTGATTCTGGAAGCTCTCGGTGTTTTCCAAGGCTTCGACTTCGCGCTCGATCGCCTTGTCCAAGATCTTGCCGTCAGTCTGCCGCAGCCAGTTGCCGTCAGCATCGACTCGCTGCTGACAGGATTCGCTGTGCTGCCAGACCTGGTCGCCCTTCGGGACTTTCGGCAGGCTAAGCCCATGCGGCAAGATCGTCTGGATGTACGGCTTGTGCGGTAAGCCATAGGCAAAGCAGACCACCACGGTGGTGCCTTCCTCGGGAAAGGCGAAAAAGCCCATTTCATCACCCCCCATGGGCATGGGCAGCGGCACACCGGCCAACGGTGGCAATGCAGGATCCGGCTCGCCGTCTGGCCCCAGAACCTCAATGTCCACGGCGAATCGCGGACGGAAATCGTCGCAGAGCCCCGCGCCTGCGGGGGCATCGGCCACGCCGACGACACGGGCAAAGCGCGGCAGGTGGTAACCACCCGTAAGTTCGGGGAATTGCCGCTCTACGCTACGGCGGATTGCGTCTTCCATCGGATCACCATTTGATTGCCGGTGAGGGACACATGAGTGATCCGCTCGCCTTGGTTGATAGTTGCACCAGGTCGCAATCCAGGCAGCGCTGCGATCATCGCGCTCTGGTTGCCCTGGTAATCGTCGAAAAGCTCGATCGGCAGCTGCAGCGGCGATCGGCTGCCGAAAAAGCTATCGGTCCAGCTGCCCGCGAACACCTCGCCATCGCCTTGCTGCTGCCAGACAAAGTCGGGAATGCCGTACACCTTCGCTAGGCTATCCATCGCCTGATACCCGGCAGCAAGGCTGTAGAAAAAAGGAGCTTTCACCTTGGCATAGGTCTTATCCGGAACCCGAAAGCCCAGCCCGGTCTTGGCGCTGATCTCGCCCAGGACAGTGGGCAAATCTGCATGGCGCAGGTTCAACGGCAACGGGTTGGCCAGGATTGCGGCAAGCTCACGGCAGAACAGCACCTGTTCGACCTGGTTGGCCGAGGTACAGCGCTCCACGTAGCCAATGAAGTGACGCTGCAGAACGCTATCGTTGTAGCCAACATCCAGCGTTACCAAGCCTTTCACCGGCCCCGGCGCTTGAATGGTGAACATCGCACGCCCGGGGCTTTTGATTTCCAGGCGAACGTCATCCTTCACCAGGACATAAGGGATCCCACCGATCGTCAGCACCTTGTGCAGCTTCATGCTCATAAGCTGCCCCCCAGATAAGCATCCAGTTTTTTCAGGGTGGCTTCAAAGCCGGTCAGGGCCACAGGTTGATCGGTGGAATCGGCGCCCCCAGCCCCAGCGGTCGCCACGGCCTGCCCGGGGGCAGACTGTTGGGCCACGGCTTTGCCGGCGCGGCGTGTCTCGACTCGCTCGGGGTTCGATAGCTTCTCGGCCAACGTAAATTGAATCCGCCAGGCGCAAAGCGCGTCGTCTTCCCGGGCGCTGACGCCGTCCGTAAATTGCACCTGACGAATGCCAAACGCTGCAGCGGTGTCGTTGACGATCCGGTATGTCTTGAGCTGCCCGCCTGACTCGGTGGCTTCGGCCAGGCGCATTAGGTTGCGCAGCTGTGAATCATCACGAAAACGGATCATCAGGGAGACGGTGAGCGTCTTGGGCTTGAACCCTTTGTGTGCGGTGTCGCTATTGCTGGTTTGCCCTGAAAGGTCATCGCTTTCAATGCGCAGGTTGGCCGTTACTTTTTGATTGGTGCCGCGCACCCTTTCACCGTCGAGCAACAAGGTCATAGGCCCACCATTTCGCGAACGAAGCTCAGCCCTTTGAGCGAGCCAACCAGCACCACGCCGGCAGACACGCCCCATTCATGCCCCGGGGCCTGGCCCTCGAGCATCTGCGAGCTCAGCTCATTGAGGTTACCCGGACCGATCTGCCGGCACAGGATGGTGGCGTCGGCTGGATTGTCGGCAAGAAGCGCCTGCAGCTCGGCCAGTTTCTGATCACGAGACTGCGCCTGCGTGGCCTTGCGTTGCGCCAGGGCAGCCAATTCGGCCATAGGCGAACTGTCTGCCGTGTAGCCTTCCAGGGCAGACAACTGGCCAGCCAACGCCCGCCCCGCTGCTTTGGTCACGGTGCAGCGCTGCAGAGGCATCTGTCCCCAACCTGGGCGCATGCCGGCAGACGGCAACACCCATTTTTCCGTCTCCAGATCGAACAACCGTTGAGCTCGGCGCTCAGCACGCTGCAGGTCGGGAATCGGTAACAGCGCATTGAAGCGCGACAAGGTTGCGGCGAACTGGTCGTAGCGCATGCCCAGGAACAAAATCACCAGGGCGTATTGCTCGCCGATGGGTCGCGCTGCGTCCTGGGTGTCTTTGAGTTTGGTGCTCAGGTGCCGCAACAGGTTGGGGGCTGAGAGGTACCGTTGATTGCCACTGCCCTGCCCCACACCGCTTTGAAACGGAGTGACCACCAGGCAAGCCGGCGCCTCACCCAAGGCGCCCGACAGCGCAGCGCGTCCGGCTGCGACTGCGCTCAGAGCCGCAGCCCCTACCGGCCCAGGGGAAGTGGTGGCCAGTCCGTCAAGCGCGGCCAGGCGCAATGCCGTGCTGCCCATTTCACCGTTTGCCAGGTCTTTGGCCGCGCCCAGCTCGCCCATCCAATGGGTGGAGTGCTCTGGCCAACGCATCGTTACAGGCGCCCAGCTCATACGTCGACGGCCTCCCAGCTCGCGGCCTCGAGCGCGCCCAGGTCGCTGGCCAGCAATGCCTGATCCAGCTGCTGCTTGATCACCAGCGCCTTCTGCAGGCGAGCCAGCCGGTGTGCATTGAAGGCATTGCTGACCAGGTGCAGCTGTTCGGCAGTGTGCTCGAGATAGGCTTTCACGTTGTCGGTGTCGCGGCACGCCAGCAGGCCGCCGGCACCGGACAGCAACTGGCTGTTGAGGTTGATCTGATCCACCAGGGCGCTGTCGTAAAAGTGGGTTTCGCCCAGGGCATCGCAGACAAAACCCGCGACAATCTCCTGCTCGCATGCGGCGTTGACCGCCCGTAACTGCTCGGCGTAGCGGATCTGCAGTTGTGCTGGCACATCGTCCACCCACTGGCCCTGGCTCCAGACCTGGTGATCACCCGGCACCACCAGGGTATAGCCCTCTGGCAGCGGACCTGGCTGATCCACCAGCAGCGGCTGCCCCGTTGTCTTGTGGTACACGGTTTCGCCCTGGTAGGACTCGATCAGTGCCCAAGCCTTGCCGTTCCAGCGCGCCGCTTTGTGGGCTGGAATCGTTGGAGGGGCGATTTCCACGCAGCCTCCTGGGATCAGCCAAACATCAGGCTCGAGGGGGCATGGATCGGCGAAGGTTTCACCGGTGTAGATGCCGTGGTGGTCAGTTTGATAGACGGTTTTGGAAGTCATAGGCAGCCCTCAATATTTGATGCAAGCGAGAAACGCGGTGTTGGTGGGCCGCGTCTCCGGGCCTCCTGCCGGGTTGATCGTGATGCCGTGGGTGTGGTCGCCGGCGTAGCCAATTCCGACGTTATGCGCGTGGTTACCGGCAGCATTGGTGGTGAAGCTCGAGCCGTCATTTGCGTTGCCAATCTCACCGGCATACCCGCTGTACGGGGAACTCGCGCCGGCACCGGTAACGGTGTGGGTATGTTGGCCTTGGGCGTCTGTCCAGGCGGAGTGGATGTGGCTTCCGCCGTTGCTGGAAGAACCTGTGTGGGCATGGCTCTGGATCGCCTCGCCCTGATGGCTGCCGATCACTCGCCCCGCGTCGATGCCCCGACCATCGTCCAAGAAACGAGGGAACCGGCCACGCGGGTCAGGCAGGTTGAAGGTAGTGACCCCATCACCGGCGCCATGGGTGGTGCCAATCTTGGCGAACAGCCGGGCAAAGGTGGTGCGGGAGACGGCGGCGCCGTTTGCCTTGAGCCAACCAGTCGGTGGTGCATTCATTGCGAACAGCCCAACGATGCCAACCTGGGCATCTTCTATCAGCTTTTTGAGCGATTGCAGCGCTTTGGTGGTGGCCAGGATCTCGCTGCTATTGGTGTCCGGATCGTCGCTTTTGGCGTTGGGCAGCTCCCCCAGCCCCACGTCGACTTTCGTGGTGCCCCGGGCGCGTAGATGTTCATAGTCGCCATTGCGCGCGGCCAGATAGTCAATCAAGGCGCCGTCGATTTCCTGCGCGGGTCGCAGGTCGGTGATGGTGTTGGAGTTCGGCAAGTCCGCGATGGCTACAAAGTAGTGACGAGCACCAACACTGTCGGTTTTGTCCACCAGGTTCGAACCAAAGACCACCTGCCACGTCGCGACCACGTCGCTCCCCTGGCGCTGTAAAGCAACCTCCAGCCAAGCCTTGGACGGCACGCTGGCCACGTTGACCACCGTGGGGTTGAGCAATGCAACGCGGATACCTTCGATGTACGCCACGCCGGGTTTGAGTTGGTAGCTGCTGCCGGTTTTCACCACTTGCAGCCCACCGCCAAAAAATCGCGCTCGGCCGTAGATGTCGCGATTGCTCAGGCGTTCGCGCTCATCGATGCCACCGAGGCGCACCGTGAAATCGTGTTGCCAAGTGCTGGCGTCAATCGTTACGCCCGTCATGGCCTGGGCGCCGCTGAAAGCCACCATGAAGTTGCGGGTCAGGTTGTTGCCAATCTGCAGCGGTGGCTGGTTCTTGCGCTTCTGCTGTACCGGCACATACGCGACGGCGAGCAGCACGTTTTCGGCGGTTTCCAAACCCACCCAGTTGAAATCCCAATCCCCCACATCCGATCCCAGCATGACGCTGTAAACCACCTGATTCGGGGTGACATAACCGGCACGCAGGACAGCCGCGGTATGGACGATCTGCGCCGCCGGTGGCCGCACTGAAGTGCGATCAACCGCACTGTTGGGATCGAGGCCGGGAACCAGGGCAAAGACAAAGCGCGTCACTTCCAGGGCTTTTTGTTCGCCATGCTTGCGTGCAATGAGATTTTCGCCAGCAATCGTGATGTTTGAAGACATGGGTTCTACCTGTTCAGTAATTCTTAAACGAGTGGCTGGCGGGAAAAGATGCTTGCACCTGGTCCCAACTCTTTGAGCAAGATGTACATGGAGAGGCCGCGCATGATTTCGCCGGCCCAGAAGCCGAAGAACATGCCGTTATCGGTGCCCAGGCGCACCGCCGGCGACCAGCAGCCGTTCATTGGCTGGCCTGGCACCGGAGTGACCACGTAGTTGTTTTGCAACTCGGTCACACAGGCTTCAATGAGTTGGTCGAGCTTTGGGTGCTGGCAGCCGGCCATGGCCGCCATGCAGGCGCCAGCGAGCCATAGCCCGGTCATATGTCCCGTGAAGTCGTCCGGCACCGGTTGCGGCACGCTGGTCATGGGGAAATCGGTCGGCAGCACGCCGTTGTGCTGGCTTTGAAAGTCGGCCAGCCATCCGATCCAGTTTTCTGCATAGGTCTGCAGCTTGGCGGGCACGGGCTGGCCCTGCTCCACCAGCTCTTGCCAGGCGCGGCAAGCGGCCTGGAACGCTCGCGGCTGATAACCTGACCAGGCGGTGCCGTCGCCCCAGTGATACATGGTGAAGGTGTCGGGCGCGCCGTACTTGTAGTTGTCCCAACGGTTCCAGATATAGGCGCTCGCACCCGGACCCAGCTGGCCAAAACGGGTGTAGTACCACTGCTGCGAGTCGTACAGAAAGTCGATCATGTTGCCCAAGTGCCGCGAATATTTGACGGGCTCCAGGCAGTAGATAAACGGGTACTGATAGCCGGGGTACGGCATGCCATGCCACGCGCCGATTTGCGCCGAGCCCTCTTCATAAATATTCGAGAAAGGGATAAGGCCTGGGGTATAGGCCAGAGAATCATCGCGGTAGCCCCTCACGGTGCAATCACCCAGCAAGGCCAGGAACGGGTTACCACCACTGACCGTCAGGCGGTACTTCAGGGTGTAGCCGTCGTCCTCGGCGAAGGTTGGCGGCAGATCGTTCACGCAGTAATACTCAAACGTCAGATTGGTGTCCGATGAGTCCATCAGAACGCTGAACTCCTCGATCTCCGAATAGACCGGCGAAGTCGGATCAGGCCGGCCCGCTGCGCCCGGTTGATAGCCCGACAGCGTGGCGTCTTCCGGTCGGATCTGCAGAGTGACGAATGCCCCCTGAGTCGGCGGCAGCATCCACCACCAACGCCAGCCGTTGTCGTCCGCGAATCGCAGGTTGAAATAGCCGTCGGCCCGGTAGGTGATGCTGTGCATCGGCGCTTTTTCGCTGGCCAACAGGTAATGGCCGATCGAGTACCAGCCTTCATCGTTCGGGAAAAATGATTTCACCACCGTGCCGGCGCGCCCTGCGAAAACGGCCGGTTCGTAGTTCTCGACCGAAACAATATCGTCCGAGCTCGACACCGACCGCAGGTCGGCCAAGATGTACTCGCTGCCGTTATCCTTCGTCATGCGAGTGAACTGCGACAACGGAATGTCGTGCGTTACCACGGCGTTGGAGGCCGACTTGGGCAGCGCACAGGCGTACTGAATGCCGCTGCCCTCGGACTTGTCTTGTGAAATGGTGACTTCGACCTTTGCTGCTAAAGGCCCGTTGGCATTGTCAACACCGCCGTAGCAGGTGCGTACCACCGAATCCTGGGTGATGCGGAACCACACCGACTGCTGCTCAAGCGACACATTCCCGGCCTCGCTGCAGCTGGCCGTGATAAACCCGCTGGCATCGCGCCCGTAGACGACCTGCGCGGTGTCGGGATAGACGAAGTCATAGGAAATGCCATCGGTAAACGGCGTGGACGCCTCGACTGATTGGCGAAAGAATTTATCCACGGAGTCGATTTGTGTGTATTCGTGGTTAGTGAACAGGCACGAATCCAGCGCCTTTTTGTAAGGCGTCTCACCGGTGATTTTCCACATCAGATAACAAGCGTCGGCGAACCACTCCTCACCGTCGGCTGCGTTGCCCATCTGGTTGACGCTACCCAGCAACGGGACATGCAACGGCCGGTTGTGCTGCACCGCATTACGCGGGATCAGGTAGCCACCGTGCTCCACGGGCTGGCGGGTGGCGTAATTGAACTTGTACGAGCCATTGAGTGTGGTGCTTTTGAGCTGGACAGAGCCGCGCACTTCCACCGGATGCCCTTCCGACAGCACGTCGCCATCCCAGTTAATCTTTTGCCCGGTGTGGGCAATGATCCAATCCACGTCGTACTGCGCACCGCCATTGTCCCAATCGACGGAGCCGTCTGCCTTCAAGCCTTGAACCGAGGCGTTGATCGCCTCCCAGGCCAGCACACCGTCAAAGGCAAAGGTGGCTTTATCCAGGTATTCGCCCCAATGCGGCGCGCCGTGCGGAATCAGCGTGAAACCATTGGTGAAGGTGAAGGGAACGCCTTTAAAGCCGCTGTGAGTAGGCGATACGGGGTCAATAGGCCAGTTGGCAAGCACCGGCTCTTTCGAGTTCACGATCCAGTTGGCGATCCAGCGCGACGGCGTGTCAGGGATCGCCTGACCGGCGTAAAAATGCCTGACATAAGCGTCCCAATGCCAGCGAGCGGCCTCCAGGTATTCGGGCTTTTGTGTCGCCAAATAGGCATAGGCATAGCCGATGATGTGCAGCGACTGTCCTTCAGTCGTGCCGTCACCGTTGGGCTGATACTCCATCTGCGAATGGGCAATGAAATGCCGGTTGTTGGCCAATACGCCTTGAGTGTTTTGCACGTAGTGCTGCACCGTGGCGTCGGTGGTGTCACCGGTGTTTTTCACCAGGAAGCGATGGTGACCCTCGATCATGGACATGGCGTTAGCCACCCCGGGGATTCTGCCGCTGATCAAGCGCCGGCTGCTCAGGGCGGTGTTAAACATTGAACCAGCCCCCATCCACCATGCCGCGCCACTTGCTGGTCACTGGGTCCGACACCAACGTGATCATGTCGAACGCACCTGGTGCGTAAGCCAGCACCGGCGGGCGGTTGAACTGCCAAAGGACGTTACCCGGCCAGGTGACTTTGTTCGCCCCGGTGCCTTGGCGCAGAGTCAGGGTAATGGCCGACTGAAAGCCCGCCGGCACGTGTTCATTAAGCAAGCTCAGGACGCACACCGGGGCGCTCAACGTGATGTCGAACGCCGAGACCCGGCGAGTGGTTTCGATGTCCAGAGCCAACGCCGCGCCGGCGGCGGCAACGGTATTGACGATGGGCAGCAACACACCACCCATGGCCTCGAACACGACTTCAGCCAGGCCCGACAGCGTTGGGATGTCGCCCGCGTCGGTGGGAACCCGATCAGTCTTGGCACCATGGTGGAACAGGTGCCAGGCCGCCCCTAGGGCTTGTAGCTTGGCAATTTCGGCGGCTTGCAGCTCGGTCAGATCGCTCATAGGGTTCCCAGGAATTCAGCTAGTTCTACGTGGGTGAAGTAATACGCCAGCGCCACGGAACGGTTCAGTTCATCGATATCGGTCAGGTCTTGCGGCAGGATCGAGGCGCCAAAGGTCTGCTGGTCGTCGTTGAACTCGAGGCACTGCAGCTCCAACGACAGTGGCGAGATGCTGACGAACTCATAACGGCGGCAGGTGCGCCCGTACTGTTGAGCCAGCACGCGCAACAGCTCCGGGTTTTTGCTCAGCTGGGATTCGGTCAAATGCAGCTCGATCACGTCCCAGTCGCGCCCTTCTACGCGCTCTTTGATCTCGACGTAGCCCACACCCAGGCGCTCAAAAATGCGTTTGAGCCCAGACGTTGAACCGCCGTCGACCGCGTTGATAAAGGCGTACTTGACCCGGATTCGGTACAGGTCTTCCTGCTCACCGCGAAAACGAGTGATGTCCCGTTGCCAAGCGAGCATGTCGAGCACGCTCAGGTGGCAGGTTTCGGCGTCCAGCTGCAGCAGCGGCCAGCGCAACCAATCCGCGACCTTTTCCCACCACACCTGGGCGGCCGCTTTGAGCTTGGCCAGCTCGGGGCCATCGAGCCAAAACGGCAGGCTGAGCTTAAGCATTCAGCGCAACCTCAACGCCCAACAGGCGCGGGATGGTCAGCTGTGAAACGATGTCGACGTTGGCGAAGTCGAGGGAATCGATGCCCGGGAACTGCTGGTGCAATTCTTCGCCCAGGCGGCTAAAGGAAAAGCGTGATTGTGGATAAGTCGGCGTTGGCTGGTAGTCGCTGTCAGTGCTCTCGCGAAACGCCGCCCGCACGAACAGCTCGATGTCCGCTTTAAGCGCGGGGTAGCGCTCGGCCCCGACTTCGGCTTTTGGCCAGACGTTCAACACCACGGTGTGCAGGGTCGGGGGCATCTCCAGAACCAACAGGTCATCACCGTGGCCATGGTTGCCCTGGTCGCGAATGTAGGTGTTGATTTCAGCCAGGTAGGTGTCCGCCGGCGAATTGGCCTCGAACAGCAGATAGGCGTTGGCACTGCCTGGTCCTCGAGGCGCGTTATGCTCGAAATAGATGCCATCGGCTTGTACGCCTGGAAAAGACGAAATCATGGCGCGATACACGGCGTCGGTGTGCCACTGATTGACTGCAGAGAACTGGTTGCGCACCCGCAGGCGCAGCTCATCGTCCGGCTCGACGTCGGCACCGGGTTGGGTCAGCCAACCGTCGGCGTTCACCGCCATGATCACGCCCGGTACCGGCTCAGGCAGGATCGAGAAGTAACCCGGGGCCAGGTTGAAACCGCTGCCTGACTCTTTCGCCTGGGCAGGCACCAGCATCTGGGTTTGACCGTCGGCAAAGGTCGCTTTAACCGTGGTCAGCAACACATAGACGTTGCCGTTAATGGCGATCGATTGCACACGGGTTCCGGCAGGCACCTCTAAAACGCCTGCACTGGTGCTCCTGGTGAACAGCAGCAGCCCTTCGGCCTTTGTCGAGGGCTTGCGAGTGACGTCGACCGCCCAGGCCAGCATGTCCAGCCATTGGCCAGTGGCCGTTTTCACGAAGAAGTTCGGCAACACGGTGCCGGCAATGAACTCAATCAACCACATGACCGGCTTGGTTACCAGGGCGGTGATCACCCGCCAGAACGGCGACCAGGCGCTGGTGTTGCTCAGCTTGCTGCCTTGGGCAGCCACCTCACTCTCCCAGGCTTGTCGCAGCTTGGCTTCGGTGGTCGGGATGCCGGCGTCGCTGAGCGCCTGTTTAAAATCGACGTCACTCACAAAACTACCTCGATAGGTCCAAATGCAACGGTTTTGGCGGTAACCAGGTACTGGCCTGAGCCTTGTTTGATGATCCGGGCCGTACCGGGAACCAGGCGGGCGTCTGCCTCCACCAGCAGCTCCAGTTGCTGAATACCGTCGGCTTGCTGAAAGCGATCGCGCTCGGCCACCAAAGACACCAGCAGGCCGCTTTCGCGGATCATGTGGCCGATGTCCTGGGCGATGCTGGCCCGATCGTCAATCAGCAGGGGCTGGCTCGAAGGGTCCAGCGTGAGGTCGTTGCCGGTGATCAGCAGATCGATGTAGAGGCTCATCCACCCACCGCCATGCTCATCAGGTTTTCCAGCTCAAGCGGGTTCATAGGCTTGCTGTTGTGGATCTCGATTTTCTCGACATGGGTGCCCCTGTTCTGAGTTTGAGTGGTGTTCTGGATGGTCTTGAGCAGACCGCCCTGAGCTACAGCCGTCGGCCGGTTCGGCGACAGGCTGCCCACACCGCTACTCATCGACTCCTTGGCCGCCATGGCGCGGTCACCGCCGTCAGGCAGCGAATCGGCCAGGCTGCCCATGCGCGCGTCAATGCTCACGCCGGGGATCTTGTTCAGCATCTCGACCAGGCCATTGATCGCGTTCTGAAAAATTGAGGCGATACCGTCCCACGCGGCCTTGGCCATGCTGGACCAGCCCCCCATGCTGCCAAACCAGTCCGATACGGCCTGCAGCTGGTCGACCACCCACTGGAACGCCTCGGTGTTCATCAGCGCGGTGGTCCAATCGTCCCAGTAGTAAATGGCGGCGGCCACGGCAGCGACCAGGGCGACAACGCCCAGGACAATCAACAGGATCGGGTTGGCCATCAGCGCGCCGTTGGTGAGCCAGATCGCCGCCTGCCACAGCAGCATTGCGCCGCGCACCAGACCCATCCAGGCGACCATCGCAATCAGCCCCACGGTGAACGCGGCGATCATGACCACGTGATAGAGGAACATCGCGATACTTTTGAAACCGGTCCAGGTCAGCACCTTCCAGATGGTGAGCATGGAGAGCCAGACCATCTTGCTGGCCCCCACGGTGAAGGTCAGCAAGGCCATGCCCGCGATCAGCCCCAGCACCGTCAGGACGGTTATACCGACCACCCGCGTGATATTCGGGAACAGTTGCGACCAGCGCAGCAGCGTGCCGGCGATCCCGGTCAGGCGCTCCATCAGTGGCGCAAGCATTGGAATCAACGCCTGGCCGAAGACGATGCGCAGCGCCTGCACCGCCGCGCCAAACTGCTGCCACGGGTCCACCATGGCCTTGGCCATGCGTTCGGCGTTCTCCAAGCCGCGGACTTTCCCCAGCTGGTCGATACCATTGCGCAGTCGGTCAGTGTCCTTGGCCAGGGCGCCGATCACCTGCGCGCCCTCCCCGCCAAACGCCTCCATCAGCTTAGTGCCGGCGGAAGCGCTGGTCAGGTCGCCATACTTGCCTTCCAACTTGGCCAGGATGTCCAGCATCGGCAGGACCTTGCCCTGTTGGTCGGTGAACTTCATGCCCAGCTTTTCCGACGCTGCACCGATGTTCTCGAAGAACGCCTTGTAACGGCCGCCGGCATCGCCGCCTTCCATGGTGCTGCTGAGCGAGCCGATCACCGCCATCTGCTCGGCCAGATCCACGCCAGCGGTGGTGGCGATCGCGCCGACTTCCTTGAAGGCGTCCTTCAACTGCGCGCCATCGGTGCGGAACAGCTGCACCGCCAGCGCGGTCTGTCCACCCAGCTTCTCCACCCAGGTGTTCTTGCCCATGGCATCGGCCTGGGTTTTCTGCAGGTTGTAAAGGGTGCCGACGTAGTCGCTCATGGTGTCGGCGTCGGATTTGGTGGCCTTGGCCAACAGGTTGCTGGTGTTGGTGAACACCGCCAGCTGGTTGCCGGCCAGGCCCTTGATCGCGCCATCGATCTTGTACGCCGAGGCCACAAAGGCCTGGGCGTTCTCACCGTAGTCCACGGAAAACTGCAGGGACTTTTCCTGCAGCGAGGTCAGCGCGTTCTCGGCCACGCCCAGAGAGCGAACCTCGCCCAGGGCGCGATTCATCTCCAAGGCCGGCGCCAGTGATTCAGTGATGCCCGTGGCCGCGCCCCAAACACCGGCCAGGCCCACCCCCATCTGCTTGATGTTCCCCTCGCTTTGCTCTGCGAGGTCGGAAAAACTTGTCTTCACCCGGGCCAGCGGCGCGGTGACCTTGTCGGTCAGGGCCAGGATGAAGTCGAGACGGGAGCTGCGATCTGCCATGGTTCTCTATCCGTTAAACGCATGGGAAATGCCGTTGGCGACGGCAAATTCCATGCGTTTCCAGTGTTCGTCTTCCAACCACTTGGCCGTGCCCATGTTTTCAATGGTGGGCTCTGCACCAGGTAGCCAGCGGTTGGTCAGGGCCATCAACTGACCCAGGCCGTCTTCCTTTAGGCGCTCAGCGTGGCTGAGCGCTTTTTTACGATGATGTCGATGTCGGGGGCGTACTCCTCGAGCAGCGAGCCCACCAGTTGCATGGTCATGACCGGGTTTTTCAGAAGCTCCTTAAGGGTTGCGCGCTCGTCCTGGTGCACGGTGCCGACCAGAAGGTTGTGCGAGGGCGAGACCTTGTTATTGGCGGTCATGCTGTTGAAGTACTTGGTCACGTCCTGCGGCGTCAGGGTGAAGTTGAATTCCTGCTCGCCCACTTCCAGGGTGATTTCGCGGCGTTCGGTCATGGCTGTTGTTCCAATGGTTCAGGTTTAAAGGGGTCCACAGCGGTTATCGCTGGCAGACCTGGAGAATGTGGTCCTGCAGACCCAGGATCATTTGCCGGCTGAGGGCGAGTTGATCTCTGAGGGTGAAATAATCCGATCGAGCGTCTGCTGCGAGTTCGGCGGTTCCTGCATCAGCCATGCGGCCGGCGCCGGTATCGGTGGGCACTGCGGCTGGGCAGGTGGCTTTGACGAGCAGCCGCTGACTGCCAGCGTCAACAGCGCGCTGCAGGCCAAGGTTCTTGTCTTTCTCATCGTTCAGCTCCTGGGTACGCTGTTGGTCTATTGAGTCGCGGGCGGCCAGCATTTCGCCGCTGATCCTGGCGGCTTCGCGCAGCCCTTTAACCTCAACCTGTGCGCTGTCGCGGTCGCGACGAGCGTCATCGCGCTGATCGGCCACCAGGTCGAAACCGACCCAAGCCAACAACCCGACCAGGAGCATGAAAAGCACCAGGCGCACGGGGGAAATAGTCATTGGCTGCAAAGCCTCGCTTCGTCGCGCCGGCGAGCGTGCAACCCGGGCACGAACACCTTGCGGCCCTTCGTGTCGGTGACATACGCCCAGACCGGGGTTTTGCCATCAGCCGCCCAGGCCAAGGCCTTGCAGCCCTCGGCAATGCGTCCGGCGTTGATCAAGCCCACTGCACGACTGGCGCAGGTGCTGGGCACACCCACGTTGTGGCCATGACTGCTCAGGGCATCAAAAGTGTTCTGGCCGATCTGCTGGTTGGTCAGGCAGTCAGCCAGGGCCAGTTGGCCTTTCTCGATCACCAGCTGCTCCACCTGTTCACAGCGAGCGTCCGACCAGTAGTCGCCGATCACCACCGGATAAGGGCTGGTGTGACGAGTGATGCCTTTGCATACGGTGGGCAGGTCACGGGCCAGCTTGTCGGCATAGACGACGTTCTGGCCGTTGCCCTCCCACTTGCCCAAGAGGCCGACCAAAGAGGCGCTGGCCAGCGCAATGGCGCCGGTGGCGATCTTGGTGCGCAGGTTCATAACTTGCCCTTCCAGTCGCGCAGCATCTGTCGGTACTTGGGGACCAGCAGCACGATCTGCAGCACCATATAAAGCGCGGTCAGCATGTAGGCTACCGCCGACCAATCGACGGCACCTGTCGCACCGGTGGCGGCCACGCCGATGGCGGGCGACGCCTTTACGAACGCAATGGCGGTGTCCTGAGCGGCCTGATTCGTGCTCATCGGCGAGCCTCTTTCTCAAAAATTGACTGGCATGGCACGCAACGCAAGATTCCACCGAGTGCCTGGCGCGCCTTGGGGATCTCGTTGTCACAGTCCAGGCATTCGCTACGGCTTGGCCCGATCGGGCGCGGCTGAGCCAACTGGGCGGCAATCGCCTGGTCTCGTTGGCGTTGCTCCGTGGCCTGGGCGCGATCGAACGGGCAAGTCATCAGCTCAGCCCCTCGATCTCGGCAGCGTCGAGATACGGCACGCCATTGATGTGGACGAAGTCCGGGCTGGTGACGTCGAACGGCACCTTGTGCTTTGACGTCTCCCCGCCTTTGGTATCGATGTTGAGCAGGCTCGATACGCGCAACTTGCAACCGAAGGCCTCCACCCGCAGTTCGTCCACCGGGGTCTTGGCGAAGAACACCACGTCGAACGGTTCCAGTGCCCGGAAACTGCCGGCAGCGCGCGCAGCGTCGATCAACAGGTTGAAGTTGGCAGTGTCGAATTCCATCTCCCCGCCGGCAGCAACGTCGCCGTCTACGTGCCCATTGGGCACACCTTTCGATTGCGCCACGGAGGTGTTGTCGGTGATGTCCAGGGTGCAGGTTTGGACGTGAATCAAGCTGTCGCCCAGGTTCACGTCGAAGTTTTTGCCGCCAATACGTGCAGACATGCGGGATTACTCCGAATCGTCGGTGGAAAGGTCGAGGGCGATGTTGGCCGTCAGATCCTTGGGGCAGTTGTGCGGCCGCAGCGTGATGTAGGCCTCAACCTTGGTCTTGCTCTGCCAGACCAAGACAATGTCGCCGTCCTTGGGTGGCTGAATATCGCCGGGGAACACCTGGCCCGCGAAGGTCACGGACTTGGCCATCGCCCGCAGTGGCGCCATCAGCGCACTGGTGTTGGCAGCCATGCTGTTGGCGGTGTTGTTCAGGCGGCGATCGCCCACGCGCTGGATCAGCAGGATCCGCACCTTGCGCGCCGCCTTGTCAGCCACGCGCAGGTACTCGACCACCTGGTAATCGCTACCCGGGGCATCGAGCAGGTTGGCATCAGCCCAGAACACGCCGGGGTAGTCCGGATAGGTCTGAGTAACCGAAAAGCGCGCAGTGTCCAGCTCGGCACGGATCGCGGACGGTAGTGGGATCGACTCAGCGTCGACCGGAACGGGGCCCAGGCCCAGCACGGCACCGGTGGCCACACGCATGGGGCTGTCGGCGATGCTCACGGCCGCGTTGGCCAGGCGGCCGGCCAGCACGCCCTGGTCGTTGCCGTGCAGCAACGGCACAACGCACACACGCGGTGCGGCGATGCTCTCAGTGATCTGGCGTTGTTCGGTCAGGTATTGGGTCCAGGTCTGCACCAACTGGATGCCGGCCGTGGCCGCGATCACAAAGGCACGACGGCCGTAGGTGTTGTTCAGCGCAATAGCCGCGTCGTGCATGGCGGTCAGTTCGGCGCCGGTGGTCACCGGTTTGGTGATGACGATCGACTCCACCGAATAGCCCTGCTGTTGCGCGTGGGTCAGTGCGTCTTGCCAATTACCCTCGGCCGCGATCGGCGCTGCCAGGCAGGCCCAGCGGTCGCCACCATTGGCACGGGCGGCGGTGATCTGGGTTTTCAGGCTGCTGTCGGGAATGCCCAGCTGGACGTCCAGGTCGCTCTGGGTGTTGAGCGGAATGAGCTGGCCGACGTTTTTGGCGCCTGGCCCGATGAAGAGGAAATAGCGCTCGATCTCGGTCACGGCACCCTGGCCGAGGTTGAGATTGTTGACGCTGACTTTGCCGAGTGCCATGCAGTGCCTCGCTTAGCGGGGTGAGTTGAGGATTTGTTGCAGCACCTGGTTGAGCAGCAGACCGGTGTCGCGCTCGGTGCTTGCGCCGAGGAACTGCCGTTTAGGCAGGGTGATTTCCCAGCTTTGCTTGCCGGTTGATTCGGATTGTTCTTCGCTGAGGATGCGGATCAGCAGCCCGGCTTGGGCGTAGTTCACATGCTCCAGGATCCAGGCCACCGGGGGCCGGCTCAGGCTCTTCTTGCCGGCTTGGCGCACCTTGAAGCCCAACCGACGCAGGCGCTTGGCCTGCTTTTCGGTAGCGGCCAGGCCTTCAGGTACTCGGTTCCAGCGCTTCATCTGGGCAGCGGTGCGCCGTTCGGAGGTGCCGTTATGCTGCTGCGCAGCGACCCAACTGGTCAGCGCATTGCGCCAGCCCAGGACGGCCTGGTCCGGAGTCACGCTGGTGACCTGCAGCAGCTTGCCCAGGCCGGCTTCCATCTTCTTCTTGCCCTTCTCCGGATTCTTGCGAGCTTCGAAGGGTGAGCCGTCCAGGTTCTGCTGGTTGCGGATGTTCTTGCGGCTCATCGTGCGTACGCGCTTGCTGACGTTGTTCAGCAGCCGCCGGCGCAATCGCGGCGGCAGGCTGAGCAATGCCAGTTGCTCACGCACGCCCAGCTGGCCGCGCACGTCCAGGTCAAAGGTGCTACGCGCCATGGGTGACCACCTCGCCCTGCTCCGCGAACCAGAGATCAAACGGGATGAATGACCAGGTGGTGCCGAACGCCTCGATCTCACCGGCTGGATCTTCGGCGAGGTACTGCGGCTCGACGAATTCCAGGGTGATTTCGACGTCGGCCAGGTCCTGGTCGAGCATCTCGATGGCGAACGCCGGCGCAGCCAGGTCTTCATCGCGATCGGGGTCACTGCTGGCCAGCCAACTGCCCAGCAATGCCATCAACCGGCCCGGGTGATCGGCGAAGCGTTCCATGATGATGACGGCCCGATAGCGCATGTCACCCATGTGCAGGCCGGCCACGTCCGGCTTCCAGATCAGCTCCAGGTTCACCTGTTCGGTCCAACTGTCGAGCTGTTCTGGCAGCACAAGCTGACGCTCGATCAAATAGGTGGTTAAGGCGCGAAGCTTGATCACAGGAGCGCCGCCGTAATGCGACCACGGCCCTGCAGCGAACGGACGGCCTGCTGGCTGAACTCGAGAAAGGTCTCTTTGCGTTCCGGTTCTTCCTTGCCCAGGTTCTCGGCGCTTTCGCGGCGAACAACCGAGGCAAATTGCGGCAACAGACTGGCCTTGGCACGGCAATACACGGCGCGCTTGTACGTCGCTGCGTGAAATGTGCGCTCCTGCAGCACCGTAGGGTCAGCAGATTCCACGCTGGCGATGCCTACGCTTTGCCATTGGGATTTGCGTTTGGCCAGGTCTCTATTGACCTCGATCATTGCCGTGGTCAGATCAGTGGCCAGCATGTCTACCAGGTACTCCGCCGGCAGGCGGTAACCCTTCTGAAACTCAGCCAAGGAGAGGTTCGGCCAGAAGCCGTCGTTCTCGATCACTTGTTCCACAAAGGTGGTCGGTTTCCCGGAAAAGCTCATTGCTGGGCACTCGAATAGGGGCGGGAAAACTGTTTCAGTGGGTCAGGCCATAAATGGTTGGCTCACATCCACAGTTTCTCGCCGGGGGGGGTAGTCGGTTATTCGGCGGCTTTTTCAGCCAGTTCTTTAGCCAGTGCCTTGCGAGCACCTTCCAGGCGCGTGCCCACACCGACAGCGGCGTGCAATTCAGTGGCGCGTTCGAAGTGAGTGATGGCCTTCGCCCATTCCTTTGCAGCCATCGCCCGGATGCCAATCAACTTGTGGTACTTGGCCGGGATCTGCTCAGTGAGCTGCCATTCGCCATCTACACGGGGCAGCAGATCGGACAGGTAAGGTTCAGGGCTGCGACCGGCCTTCTGCTCGGCTTCGGCCCACTCGATCACCGCATCTGCGACGAAGGTCGGCACGTCACGCTTGAAGCGCTCGGGCATGGCCTGACCTTGACCCATGACGAAGTTCGCCAGGTCCAACCCCGCTTCGAACTGCACGGTGTCAAACAACCAGACCAGAACCTGCATCACCACCGAGTTCGGGAAACTCAATCCGGAATCGCGGTAGCGCTGTACGTAGTCCAGGTACTTGGGCAGCAGCTCGTCACGCTTGAGCTGCTGACGCAGTTCGCGGCTGTTGATCGCACCAATGCGCTCCAGATCCACAGCCAGGGCGTCTTCCATCAGCTTCAGGTGCTTTTTGCCGTTGGCAGGGCTGGAAAGCGCGGTGGCAGAGGAATACACCACAGCCTCGGTACCGGCCCGTGCAGCGGCGGCTGGGCCTTCGGCTTGAACGCGGCGTTTATGCGCCAGTGCCAGGCTCATCAGACGAGCTCCACTTTTTCAGCCGCGGCGAATTTCTCCAGCTGCTCGATCACGTAGCCTTCGTTACGGCCGTTGTAATCCTCGACGCGGGAGCGTTTTGGGTTCTCGATCAAGTGACGGCGCCAGCTGCTGTCCTGGAAGTAGATCGACAGGTTGTCCCAGCTGGTGACGACCACAGCGTTGACCGGGAAATGCGGCACGGTGAAGGTCGGCAGGCCGCCGTAGGTCGCAATGACCTGGGCACTTTCAATGCGTTCTTTCTCGGTGGGTTTGCCGGCCTGATTGGAATACAGCTTGGCCTTGTCAGCGGCCAGCAGATCGCTGCCCACGATGGCAATCAGGTCGCCGCCGTCACGGAAAACCGAACTGATCATCTGCTTGACGTCGTGCACCAGGGCGTCGAGGTTTTCGTAGTCGCCGCCAGTGCCGAGGGTGATTTTCCCAGCGGTTGCGCCCTCCTCGAGCACCTGCTCCGGGATCTGCTCGCGGGCGATCTGCAGCCAACCCTTGTTCACGTCCTGCAGCATCGGGCTGGTAGCCAGATTGGTCTGGGGCGCAGCTGCAACGCCATGCCAGCCGATCATGATGCGGTCGAGAGCGATTTGTTTCTGCACCGCCGCCGAATAGCGATCGGCGAAGTCTGGGAACTTGGCCCAGCTGTCGATCTTGGCAAACGGCAGACCGACGTCTGATTCCGTGTGGAACAGCTCGTAACCCAGACCGTTCAGGTCCGAAACGTCTTTGGCTTCACGGTCGGTGGTCTTGGTGTTGGTGCGGCTGGTCACCGGACCGGTCACGCCCAACATGACCTTTTCGCCCTTGATCTCCGTCACCGGCACGACGTTGATGCGCTCGAGGAAGTCGGCGCGCTCGGTGATTTTGTCGTTCAGCTCTTGGGCAATGCTCGGCTCGACGTTGAACTGACGCGTCACATCGACGTTGTAGGTCGCAGCGATGGCCACACAGAGAGCGGTGTACTGCAGAACGGCACGATTGGATAGAGATTGCTGGCTCATCACAACACCCGCTTTTTGATTTCAGTGGAACCGGTGATTTTCGGCAGTGGCGAACCGGTCGTGGTGTTGAAGGCTTTTTCCAGCAGCGCTTCGATGCGATCGAGACGCTTGTTCGCGTCGCCATTCTTGGCGAACTCACGATCCGCTTCGGCCTGAGCAACGATGGTGTCGACGGCCGTTTCCACGTCATCGACTTCGGTGGTAACCGGGGCGGTGACCTCACCAGCAGCGGGCTCGACCACGGCGGCAAGGCCGGCGACGACAAGCGAAAGTTGTTCGGTCAAGGCCTTCAGAGCCTTGGCTGTAGCTTCATCCATTGGAGGTTTCTCGGTGGTTGGGGGCGGGGTCGTTTCGGTCGGGGTGTCTTCAACAGCGAAGCGCTTGAACAGGCGGGTTAGCATGTTGGTCAACATGCCAATCTCGCCCTTGGGCTCCTCCTCCCCCAGCTCGCCGAGAGGGACAGACGCGGCGTAATGCACGGGCTCGCCGGTTTTGCGGGAAAAGTAGAGCTCTTGGGTACCTAGGCTCGCCGGCGAATCGGTCACCGCCAGACCTGTGAGGTACGCTTTGCCACTGCCGGCGAAGTTCGGGGTGATCTCGATGCTGGAGAACAGCTTTTCGCCCTGGTCATTGAGGCAGAGCAGCTTGTCGTTGGGCTTGAGCTGGGCTTCCAAACCGACCTGGCCTGGTTCAAGGTCGTCAGCTTCTTCAACCAGGCGTACCGCAAAAACGGTGCCGTAGGATCCAGGCCAACGCTCATGCTCAGACCAGATCACGGCCGTGTATTTGGCGAGGCTGTAGGTCTCAGCGATATCACGCAGTTCCTGGGGAAGGATCTCGCGACCATCAGCAGTGGTGCCGCTGGTGGCGACACGTTTCCAGTACGAAACAAGGGAACGGGGCATGGGCGATAACTGCGCTCAATCGGTGATTTGAGCCGCCACGATAGGCAGCTGCAGGCCCCCAAACAAACGATTGAACTGCGCGTTCCACCTATATTCGACTTATAGGAGGAACGCGGAATTTAACACCGCGTTTACCGCGTTTTCGCCGCATAGACTGCGGCCCATGCTCTATTCAACCGAAGTAAAAGAAGCCGCTAAACGTCTGTTTCTACGCCGCTGTAAGGCGAAGGAAATTCAGGCGCAACTTAACCTGCCCAACATCCGGATCGTCTATTACTGGATTCGCCAAGGCGGTTGGGAAGACATGCTGTCGGATGAAGAACCGCTGACAGCCGTCGGCCGAAGAATCACCCTCCTCCTGGACAAAACCACGTCGCTAACCAAGGGCGACTTGGACGAGCTCGACCGGCTGACCACTGTCCGCGATCGGCTTATCAAGCAATCCGCAAAACCGGTACCGGTACCGGCGCCGATCGGCGATCCGACGGTGGACGATGGCCCGCGCAGAGAAGGACAGCGCTACGAGCGCCGGGAGCGAGGCGATCGCAACGACAAGGGCGGAAAGAAGCGCGAGAAAAAGGCGAAAAACGAAGTCGGCGAACTGACCGAGGTGGACTTTCTCGACAAGTTCATCAGCAAAATGTACGGCTACCAGAAGGAGTTGTTTGCCGCCAAACAGAACCCACTGACGAGCCGAATCCGCAACATCCTCAAAAGCCGCCAGGTGGGCCTGACGTATTACTTCGCCGGCGAAGCGTTCATGGACGCCGTGCTCACCGGTGACAACCAGATCTTCCTGTCGGCCAGCCGCGCCCAGTCCGAGATTTTCCGCAGTTACATCGTGTCGTTCGCTCAAGAGTGGTTCGGCCTGGAGCTGACCGGCAACCCGATCGTGCTCAGCAAAGACGGCAAACCGTGGGCAGAGTTGCGCTTTCTGAGCACCAACAGCAGCACCGCGCAGGGTCACCACGGGCACGTTTATGTGGATGAGTACTTCTGGATTCGCGACTTCGAGAAGCTGAACACCGTCGCCAGTGCCATGGCCACCCACAAGAAGTGGCGTAAAACCTATTTCTCGACCCCCAGCGCCGTGTCGCACCAGGCGTATCCGTTCTGGACCGGCGAGAAGTTTCGCAACAGCAAACGCAAAAACGCCAAGGATCCGTGGCCGAGCGAAGCCCAAGCCGCCGCTGGCTCGCTCTGTCCGGATGGGCAATGGCGCAAGGTCATCACCATCCTCGACGCCATCACCGGCGGTTGCGATCTGTTCGACCTCGAGCAGCTGCAGCTGGAGTACGACGAGGACAAGTTTCAGCAGCTGTTCATGTGCAAGTTCATCGACAGCACGCAGAGTGCCTTTTCCCTAGTCGACCTCGAGCGCTGCTACTCCGACTTGTCGTTGTGGACCGACTACGATCCCGACGACCCGCGTCCCTTCGGCAACAGTCCCGTTTGGATCGGTTACGACCCCAGCCGCACACGCGACGACGCCAGCTGCGTGGTCGTGGCCCCGCCGCTGGAGGATGGCGGCAAGTTCCGGATCCTCGAGAAACACAGTTGGCGTGGGCAATCGTTCAAGTACCAGGCCGACCAGGTCAAGAAGCTCACCGAGCGTTTCAACGTGCAGCACATCGGCATCGACACCACGGGTATCGGTTACGGCGTGTTCGACCTGGTGCGCGATTTCTATCCGCGTGCGACATCAATCCACTACAGCCTCGAGACCAAGAACACTTTGGTGCTCAAGGCGCAGGACACGATTCAGGGTAGTCGCATCGAGTGGGATGCCGGCTGGAACGACATCGCTCAGGCCTTCCTGACCATCAAGCGCGGCACCACTAACGGCGGTCAGGTCACGTACAGCGCGTCCCGCACCGATGCATCCGGTCATGCCGATATCGCCTGGGCGATCATGCACGCCCTGGCCCATGAACCTCTCAACATCAACAAGCAGCGGCGCAGCCGCTACACACTCAGTGGACCAAACACCCATGGGCAAACCAGCAAAAAACCAGCAAGACAAACCGGCCCTCGGGCCCATGCGGGCGTTTTCATTCGGCGCACCGGAACAGGTGCTGACCGAAAACATCGGGCATTACCTGGGCGTGTTTGCCACTCACGACGGGCGCACGTACACGCCTCCGGTGTCCCGCCAAGGCCTGGCCAAGCTTCTGCGCGCCAACGCTCACCACGGCGCCATTCCCGGCTTCAAACGCAACTTGCTGCTGCGTGAGTTCATTGCTTCACCGGGTTGTTCGGTACAGACGATGAGCCGTGCAGGCTTGGATTTTATGGTGTTCGGCGAAGCCTATTTCCGACGCAATCGAAACGCGTTCGGCCAGGTGCTGACGATGGACCACCTACCCACGATCAATATGCGGGTAAGGGTTGGTGGTGGGTTTGTGATGCTGCTGCCGGACGGCAAAAAGGTGGAATTCGAAGAGGATGAAGTCGAGCACGTCATGAACTACGACGTCGAACAGAACATTTACGGGGTGCCCGATTACCTGGGCGGCATGCAAGCGCTGTTACTCAACGAGGCTGCCACCCTCTTTCGCCGGCGCTACTACAGCAACGGCGCGCACGCCGGGTACATCTTCTACACCAACGACCCGAACCTGACTGAAGAGGACGAAGAGTCCTTGCGCGATCAGATCAGCGCGAGCAAGGGCGTGGGCAACTTCCGATCGATGTTCGTGAACATCCCCGGCGGTGCCGAGAAGGCGATTCAGATCATCCCGGTGGGAGATTTCCAGGCGAAGGATGAGCTGGAGAAGGTCAAGAACATCACGCGCAACGACGTGATCGCCGCCTGGCGTATGAACCCTGCACTGGCCGGCATCATCCCGGAAAACAGCGCCGGTTTTGGCGATATCGAAAAGATCGATCGGGTGTACACCAGCAATGAAATTCGCCCGATATGTCAACTTTTCGACCAGGTGAACGATAGCTTACGGACTGATAGGCGAATCGCCTGGAGAGATCCGATTCAGGCAGTGGATTCCGCTGCATCCAGCGCGTAGTGAAGAGATTACCACTACAAATTGTGGCAATATAGTGGCAATTGGCTAACCCTGGGGAGGGACATATGCGAGTTATCTGTAAGTGTGGAAACAAGGGCCGCATCGCTTCGCGGGAACAGTTATCTGAAGACTTTGCCAAGCTTTACTGTCAGTGCCTCGACGCAAAGTGCGGGCACACATGGGTTGCGAATCTGACGTTTTCGCACACGCTGAGCCCATCAGCTCAGTCGTTCGAAAGGATGTTGCTAGACCGCTTTAGAGACATGCCCAAGGCAAAACAACGCGAGCTGTTCGAGCAACTGGGTTCGCAAGCTGTGGCGTGAAGCGCAAATCGCCGACTCAAGGATGTCGGCGATCGGGTACATCGTTTGAGCTATCGACGATCAGAAATCAACTGACTACCGGCTCATCTGGAATCGTCGCCAGGGCTTCGGTAAGACGCCTGAGCTGTTTTCGATCCTCTTCAGTCAACTGACGGTAAAGCCCGACCAGACGACGTTCGATTTTCGAAAGGGTATGCCATTCAAAGTCAACCGCTTGTACATGGCCGTTATCGATTTTTGCTCGATCCAACATGCTCACTACTCCATATAAGTGCATTGCTGAATCGACGTTATCGGGGGAGCGGGAGAAGGCTTTAAAACCGGGGGGCGACGAATGCGTTACATGCTTTTTTACAAGTCAATTCGAGTTCTTTGCTACGTCGTCCGCGATCGCCTGCACGAAGCGGCGCACAGATTTTTGGTCATCGGTCGGCATGCTGCGATAGCGCTTCACCAATACTTCCTCTTCCTCGCTCAACCCTCCTATGGACTCGGGGGTTCGGGCACCTGTGACGACATAGAGAATATCCAGACCTACGGCATGCAAGGCTTTCAAGTAGCCAGTATCTGGACGGCGCTCGTCACGCTCATAGCTCCCTTGTGTGTTCCTGGTGACGCCACCAATTTGAGCCATTTCCTCTTGTTTGAGGCCCAATCGGACCCTTTCTTCGCGCAAGCATTCACCCGCACTGAACTCAAAAACCTCACCAAATGACAATTTTTTCAAACTTTAGCCCCTTTACAGGACAAATAAACTGGTCATAATCAGCGCTGTACGAACACGAACCCACACAAACGCACACGAGCGAACACTATGCCCGCCACCCTTACACCCGAGCAAGCCCGAGAGGCCCTCGATCACAAAGGAATGAGCATTGCGGAGTTCTGCCGCATCCATTCACTGAATAAGAATTTGGTCAGCGACCTTTTGAACGGTCGTAAAAAAGGTCGCCGTGGGGAGGCACATCGCGCCGCAGTGTTGCTAGGTATCAAAGACGGCGTGATTGAACAGTAATGGCAGTGAACCACAGGGAAAAGCAGAACATGAAAAGTTCGGTTCTAAAGACTCGCCGGGAAGTTGTCAGCGCCATTATCTGCAGTTACCCAGGTGGAAGGGAATGCGCTGCAGCGCGCATTGGTTTGGCGCTGAAAAAATTCGACAATCACGCCTACGAAAACAACAACAGTCGCCCGCTATCCGACGCTCAGCTCTACCAGCTGGAGCAGGAAGCCGGCACGCAGCATTTACCCAACTACGTTGCGGCAATGTACGGCGGTTTGTTTGTTCCGGTGGCAGATCCGGAAAGCCTGGACAATGTCGAGATGTACACCCTTTCGGTGAACGTTGCGGCCAAGCGCGGATGTGTTGACCAAGAAATCGCAAAAGCGTTGGCGGACGGTTGCATTTCCGAGACCGAAGCCGAACACATCCTCAATGCCCACAACTTGCACATGGCAGCACGTCACGCCGAAGTGCTGGCAGCCATCGACCTGTACCGCAACAAATCAGGGGGTGCCCAATGAACAACGTTCCCAAAGATATGGATTATCAGGACACCATTCGCGCAGCCGCATTGGCGTTCCTCGAACGTCACCAGGGCGAGCACTTGGGCGATCTGGGGCAGTTTCTTTCCCGGACAGTCAATCATCTGGTCGAAAGCCTCGGAGTCAAAGAGTCTCTTGCTACGCACCTGGTGCACCACGCCTATACCGACCTCCAGACTATCAACTCACGTCAACGGATCGACCGGAAGGCAAGCAATGAATACACCGTCGTGATTACTGATCCCATTCGTGGTTGCTCTTGGTCAGTGCACGCCTACTTGATCTACGAACACCTGATTGCTGCCGGCCACGGCACACGCCTCACCCCCGCTACCTAAAACCCCTTTACCAATGTCCCGAGCCCCACACCCAGTGGGTTTGGGTGAGCTTTGCCTGATGCCGAGGTTTCACTATGGGAAATGCCGTGATTGTTACCACCCAAATGCCTCCGGCCCAAGCCGAAGCGCTACTGGCTGCCATACGTGCGCAGTACCTGGTGAGCCTGAATGAACACTGGTACGCAGACGAATACCGCTACGTCCCGCAGATCGCACGACACAAATCAATCCTCGACAGAACCCCGGTAATGGCGGCCCAGAAAAGCCTGATGGCAGCCCTATCCCTTAGCCTTAAAGCAGCGAAGTAGCAGCCATGATGAAAGAAGATCTCCGCGCAAGCGTCCTTCAACGGTTGGAACACGATTTCAATCTGAAGCATCGCGTCGGAACCAACTACATGCGGGGCGGTGAGTGCCCTGCTTGTGGCAAAAAGGAACTTTACGCCCGCTACGACAAACCTTGGCAAATCCGCTGCGGCCGTCCAGAGCGCTGCGGGCACATTGCTCACGTCAAAGAGCTCTACGAGGATCTGTTCGAAGACTGGAGCAAGCGAGCTCCGTCGACGGAGAGCGACCCTGTAGCCACCGCTCGTGCTTATTTGGAATTTGCCCGCGGCTTGAATACTGGCCTGATGACTGGCTGGTTCACCCAAGAAAACTACTTCAACCAGGATCTGAACGAAGCGAGTGCCACCGTGCGCTTCGCACTGCCCAACGGTGGATATTGGGAACGCCTGATCGATCGCCCGTCACGCTTCGGCAAGATGAAGGCTCGGTTCAAGCCGAAATACAGCGCCCAAGGATTCTGGTGGTGCCCACCCACCGTCGACTTGGCCACGGTTAAAGAGATCTGGATTGTCGAGGGGATCTTCGACGCCATCAGCCTGAGCCAGAACAACATCGCGGCTGTATCGGCCATGTCCAGCAATGTCTACCCCGCTCACGCTCTTGAGGAGTTGGTCGAACTGCGCAAAGGCAATCTCCCCAGGTTGGTATGGGCCTTGGACAACGAGCCCACTGCACGCAAGTACCTGCAGCGTTGGGTTAGGCAGTCGCGAGAGCTGGGCTTCAAGTGCGTTGCCGCGCTGATTCCCCAAAGGGACGGGCGCAAGGTCGATTGGAACGACCTCCACCAGCGCTGGCAGTTTGAAGAAGGCGAGAAACGTGATCAGCGGCGCAAGCGTGATCTCGAGATTGCACGCCATGAGGGTGACCTGTTGCTGGCTGCCTCGCCTCGTGAAAAGGCCATGCTGATGTACACCTGGGAGGACGCCACGTCGGAATTCTGTCTGGAATTCGGCAACCGGATGTATTGGGCTAGGTTCGACCTTTCGAAACTGGAAGAAGAGCAGCGCGAGATCCTGAACAGCGACGATCACGACGACCAGCTGCTGAGCGAGCGAGACGCCCGGCGCAAGGTGCTCGAGTCGGTTTGCGCGTTGAAGTTGATCACCAACTGCAATTTTGAAGCGCTGTACAAGCAGGTGAACGAGGTGACCAGTGAGGCGTGGTTCTACTTCCGCGTTGACACGCCCAGCGACAACGCCCCGGAGAAATTTACCTTCACCCCAAAGCAGATCTCCTCGAGCAGCGAGTTCAAGGCGCGACTGATGTATTCCGGGGCGACCTGGCTGGGCACTCAGAAGCACCTTGACCAGATCATCATCCGGCAAACCGAAGGCCTGAAATCCGTCGAGACCATCGACTTCATTGGCTACAGCAAGGAGCACAAGGCCTACATATTCAACGACATCGCCGTCCAGGGTGGCACCGTTTACAAGGCCAACGCGGAAGACTACTTCGACCTCAGCAAAAAGCGGGTCAAGTGCCTGATGAAGTCGGTGAAGATCAATTTGTCGATCGACTCCAAGGGCTACCGTGAGGACTGGCTACCCAAGCTCTGGCTGTGCTTCGGAGAAAAAGGCGTGGTGGCCCTGACGTACTGGTTCGGCGCATTGTTCGCCGAGCAGATTCGCGCCGAATACGAAAGCTTTCCTTTCCTGGAAATGTCGGGCGAACCGGACTCCGGGAAAACCACGCTGATCAAGTTCATCTGGAAACTGTTCGGGCGCCTTTATGAAGGCTTCGACCCTGCCAAAGGCTCCACATCTGGCCGTAGCCGTGCGATGGGCCAGGTGGCCAACCTCCCGCTGGTGATGCTCGAGGCCGACCGTAACTCCAACGCCGATAACACTAAATCGTTCGAATGGGATGAGTTCAAGGACTTCTATGGCGGCGGTCTGCTGCGCACACGTGGCATCAAGACCAACAGCAACGACACCTACGAACCTCCCTTTCGTGCAGCTATCGTGATGGCGCAAAACGCCCCTGTAATAGGCCACGAGGCGATTCTCAGCCGAATTGCCAAGCTGTACTTCCCCAAGCCTAACATCACCGAGGAGAGCCGCGCCGCAGCCGACTCACTGGTGCAGACAGAGGTTGAAGACGTAAGCCACTTCATGGTCAAGGCCATGAAAGCAGAGCAGCAGGTCCTGGCGCGCTTTGCCGAGGTGTACCCCAAGTACCGCGCTGAATTGTGGGCGAGCAAAAAGCTCGGCTCCGACCGCGTCATTCGCAACCACAGCATGCTGCTCGCCCTGGTGGACTGCCTGCAGCTGGTACTACCGCTGTCCGATCGCATGGTGAGCGACACACGCAAATATATCCTCGGCATGGCGGCCGAGCGCCAGTCAGCAATCACCACCGACCCGCAGGAACTCAACGAGTTCTGGCAAGTGTACGACTACTTGGAATCGCTCAGCAGCGAGCCCCTGGTCAACCACAGCAAAACCCCTGGGGTGATCGCCATCAACCTCAACCAGTTCGCAGAAGTCGCCATGGAACACCGCCAGCGGATTCCAGACTTGAGCGTCCTACGACGGATGTTGAAGGAAGGCCGAACCCACAAATTCATCGACGCCAGCCGACCGACCGAAAGTGCTGTCCGGGCCAGCCTGCAGATGCGCACTCCCCTCACTCCAATCCCCCAGTCAGTTCGCTGCTGGGTGTTCAAAGCCTAACCAGGAGCAGAACGATGCAAATCCAAGTAATGAACCGCTCTGGCAGCAATGACGCTTCTGACGTAATCGGGGTTGTGCTCGCCCGTCTCAACGAAACAAGCAATGGCTACGTTCAGGCAGATGCCTATGCCGTAGACGGATTGCTGGGAATTCTTGACGTCCGTGCAGCTCGTGGGGAGCGCGAAATTCTGGTCATCGGATGCAGCCGCGATCAGATCCGAGCCGTCCTGGAGTGGCAATCGTGCACGGATGGTGATGAGGAACTGGAGGATTTGGTGCTGCATCTGGTGCGGTACGAAACCACCGAAAGGACGGTCGACTAAAGACCGTAAATGAAGGGTGTCGAGGAGTTGCACCTCCCCGACACCAACCACCACTGAGGGCAACACCATGCAAGCACAGCACCTAAGCAGCAGCGACCCGAAGGCTATCACATCGACAGTTGAAGGCGCACAAGCAGCGCGCCATCTGATGGCTATCCGGATTGTTGGAACAGCGTTGTTCGATTACCAGGTGCGGAAAACCGCCGATGCGCGGATCCGCCTCGAATCCCTCACCAGCATGGCCCAACAACTCGGTGACCTCACAGCAAACGAAGCAGCTGTCGTGACCCAGTTGCTGAACAAACCTACTCAATTTGGAGCGAACGTATGAAAAAGGCCGAGATTAATAAGCCGTTGAACAGTCCCCAACTGCGCGCCATGCATGGGGCGCTCGAACTCTTGCAGGGTGATCACCGTGAACCTTCGCCAGAATGGGAAGCGCAGGCCGTTAGGGTCATTTATGAACTGCAGGCCGCGTTATCTGATCAGCCCGCGCCGGTAGCAGTGGTGATGCCTGAACTGCACTCGAAGAGAAAGAAAATGCCCCCAGCTTCTTCAACGCCATCGCTATCTGTCAGCGTTGAAGAAGCTGCGCGGCTCACAGACCATTCACGGTCTGGAATTTACGAGGTAATCGCTTCGGGTGACCTCAAAGCGTTCAAGCTTGGACGCCGCCGTCTGATTTTGGTGACCGAGTTGAAAGCCTGGATTGAGCGGGTAGCTAAGGATGGAGCCAGGTGATGGCTGTGGCGACGAGATTAGTAACGGAGGGCCGCTATGCCCGCTGAAATGCCAATGGTATCGCCGGATCTACTCCACTCGATACACGAACTGATTCGGCAGTTGCAACGTCCAGCAGTCGCGGCTGAGCACGAGCTGTGGACATCACAAGATATTGCGGCCTACTTGAAACTATCCGCCTACACAATTGAACGCAGGGTCGTAATTCAGCCCGGATTTCCAGCAAGCGTGCAGCCCTGCGCAACTGGGGCAAAGGCCGCGAAAAGATGGTTTGCGGGAGAGGTGATCACTTGGTTGCGCCAACATCGCGCTAGATTGCCCACAGCGAGACGATCAAGACAAACAGCGTGACTGAACAAGCCTGCGTACTCCGCAGGCTTTTTTTATCCCAGCCTTTGCGCCAGTTCCGATGCCGTGGCGTTGTAGTAAATCATCAAGGACTTCAGATCCTTGTGGCCGGTAATACGTGCTAGGTCCAGCACATCAACCTTGCGAGCAAGCCGAGTAATAGCTTCATGCCGCGTGTCGTGGAAAGTCAGACCATCAATCCCCAGCTCGTCGCGAATCCTTCGGAACATGCTGTCCGCCGACGCTGACTCCAGTTTGAACAGTCGATCACCAGCGCCCTTCCCTTTATAGAGCGGCTCCAACAACTCTCCCGCCCGCTTGCTGAGTGGAACATTCCGACTTGTGCCGTTCTTTGTCATGGGCAGATGAACGAAGCGGTCACGCAGATTCACCCACTTCGCGGTCATACCTAATATCTCGCCCTGCCTCATGGCGGTTTCGATGGCGATGAGGAATGCATATGCCAACTCTTGAAGCAGCGTCACCGGCGGCTGCCCCTCAACAAAGCCCAGACGATTCAGCAGTGCGTTGATTTCACTTGGAGCAACACGACGGTCGCGGGGAGCTCCATTACTCGGACGCTTGGCATCTCGCACGGGGTTGACCAGGCACGCCTTCCATTCTCGTCTGGCGAGTTCAAACACGGATGAGAGAAGTGTCATTTCACGCCGTACGGTCGCTGTTTTCACCTTCTTCAGTCTTGCATCACGCCATTGAGCGACCTGCTCAGACGTTATGCTCTCCATCAGTTCTCCGACCCACTCAAGTTCTCTGTCGAACTTATCCAACCGCAACTCTTCCCATCGCTGGCCAGCCTTGGTGGGTGACACATCCCGCTTGTATCTGCGCAAGGCTTCCGAAAGAGTCATTGACACACTTGTCCGGGATTTCCCGCTTTGCGCGATGATCTCAGCTTCACGAGCAGTTGCCCACGCAACCGCCGCTGCCTTGGTATCGAAGGTTTGGGAGTCACGCACTCCCTGCTTCGCAACCTCGGCCCGCCAACCACCGCTTCGTTTCCGATACGAAGCCATCACACCCTCCTGGCGTAAAAATGGCGTAAAGGCTAACACGCAGATGCATGATTCTGCCGTCCACTGTCTTAACCCAACACTACCTACCCCCAGCATAGCCGGGCATCGCAGGGGATTGCCGCATATGGTACGTTACTGCCGCGAAGCGACCGTTGCCCCCTCGGGGCACCAAAATTAAGAAAGGTCTTGCTTTGCAAGGCCTTTTTTTTCGCCTGCAAAAAAGCACCTGACACCCCACCGTCCCGTGTAGGAGCTGCCGAAGGCTGCGATCTTTTGATCTTGCTCTTCCACGCCGCCCACACCGGCGGAACATTTCACAAGGATTCCCCCCATGGAATTGCTGCTGGAAACCGTTGCCCTGTTCTCCCTCAAGCTCGCTTACGAGACGGAAGATTCAAGTCCGATTCTGCGGGATGATCTGATGATGAGCGATTATGAGCGGGAGGTGTTTGGGTTGCTGGTGCGTAGGGGGGATGTTGAGGCGATCCAGAGTAAAGTCGATGAATGCCTGGGTTTGGCGCAGAACGCCATCGGCGGTGGCGATACCGTCCTGGGACGTGAGCTGAACAGGTTGGCGGCAGATTTCAGCGGTGTGCGAAAGATGGAGCAGCTTGATTCCCCACTCCTCGCGCTCAAGCAATATTTGATAGATATCCAGTGAATGAAGCTACTCAAATCGAGGAGATTTGAGATCTGACAGAGTCAACCCAGGGTATCCCCGCCCCGCCCCCAATTGCATTGGCCGTCTTCGCCCTCAAAATCGGATCTATTTTATAACCGCGCCACAACAATCGCATCAGATCGGCCGACATCAACACTCGTCTGGCACCACACCAAAGCCGCGAAACTGACTTGCCGGCGTAGAAAAGCATTAGCTGCCGTAAAAATTGTAGTATCCCTGCTTCTGTCATCCCGAAGGCTACAACCCTCGTCATCTAGACCAAGTCGTGGATTTGCATACTCCTGCTGGTCAGCAGCGCAATCAAATGAGCGGACTGCTTGCGATGGTGGCAGGGCTTTCAACATTGATTGGCTGATCGGGCGCTTTCGCGGGCAAGCCCGCTCCCACAGGGATTTTGGTTAACTGACTGGCGGTGTCAGACCCGAATGCTTTCGGGGCTGTCGAAACTCAGTTCAAAGCACATGCTGGGAAATCAGCTTCGATATTTCCACCATCGAAGTCCTGCCGGTGAATTCGAATTTCACTTTTCCCAGCGACGAAAAATAGATTTCCAGCTCGGAATCCAGGTCGAACGTCCCCGAGGTTTCCACCGAATACGCCACGATGTTTTTGTACGGCAATGAGGTGAAGTCTTTCTTGCTGCCGGTGAGGCCCTGCACGTTGACGGCGATGATGCGTTTGTTGGTAAACACCACACCGTCGCGCATGGATTTGTAGGAGTCGATGACTTGCTCCCCTTCCAGTAGCAGGGCGGTGACACGTTCTGCGTATTCGTCGTTCTGTTTGAGTTTGAAGAAGCCTTTGTTGTTGAAATCGATCATCTGCCATTCCCTGTTTTTCAAATGAGCATCTAAGCACGACTTCACGCCGTCGGCTTACCCGATTCCTCATGCCCCGCCGCCCGCACGGCAACCTCAATCGCCCGAACACTGATCGCCGCAAATATCGCCGTCATCAGCACCCCGTTGAACCCCAGAAAAATCGCCAGAACCCGCGAGACGCCAAGTTTCGGCACGAGCTCTCCATAGCCAATGGTCAAACCGGTCACGAAGCCGAAATAGATGCCGTCAAAAGGATCCCATCCCTCCAGGTGGCTGATGATGAGGCCGAACAGCACGATCAGAAAAAACAGTACGGAAAAGATCGGCCAGACAACGCGCAAGTAGAACCCGAATGCTTTGAAGAATTCTCGACGGACGTGCGATGCATGAGTGGGCTTCATGTCATGGGCTTCCTGAGGTTTGCCTGAGCGGCAGGCGTATTAACACTCCATCAGCTTGGCACAAGCGCTGGAAACGGGTGGCAAATCGCTGCTCGCGACCAATGGACCGCTGCCTCCAACACCTTGCGGTCGAGGTATTACCCCGGCTCGCACACCACCAGGGCCATGGCCATTCACCCCATTGTTCATCGGCGATGTCTGTCACCGCGACAACGCCTCCGGCCGTACTCTTCTAGACTCAATAGAAGGTCGTAGAAAGAACCGAACACGTCGCTTTGGTGCAGTTCAATCAAAAGCAGCGTGGCAAGCTGCCTTTATGCCCTTTAAGAGGTGCGGCAAAGACCGCGCCGGGCACAACAAGATGCCCGCTCAGGGTGCCCTGGCCAACGGCCTGAAATTGCCACGATACCGTGACGTGGTGTGAGTGCCGCAGCCGACACTTTCGGACGACCGACAACCGCCTGGTTTGTCCGTGACCGTGAGGATTGCTGAATGCCTGATGAGATGTTGCACCTGCCGATGGTCAACAGCCTGCTGGAGCGCCACAAGGGCACTCCGGGTGCACTGTTGCCCATCCTTCATGATATTCAGGAACGCATCGGTTACATCCCCGATGCGGCCATCCCCGAGATTGCCCACGCCCTCAATCAGAGTCAGGCCGAGGTTCGCGGGGTGATCAGCTTTTACCATGACTTCCGTACCGCGCCGCCGGCCCGGCATATCCTGCGGCTGTGCCGTGCCGAGTCCTGCAAGAGTCGCGGCGCCGAGCAGCTGGCCGCGCAGTTGCGCGAACGTCTGCAACTGGATGTCCACGGCAGTAGCGCCGACGGCAGCATCAGTCTGCGCCCGGTGTATTGCCTCGGTGCCTGCGCCTGTTCGCCCGCGCTGGAGCTGGATGGCCGGGTGCATGCGCGGCTCAGTGCCGAGCGCCTGGATGCCTTGCTCGACGCTTGCCGGGAGGACGCATGATGCCATCGCTCTATCTGCCCAGTGATTCGCTGGCCCGTGCCGTGGGTGCCGATGAGGTGGCGGTGGCCCTTATCACTCAGGCCCGGGAACGCAATCTGCCTCTGGAGTTGCAGCGCACCAGTTCGCGCGGCCTGTATTGGCTGGAACCGCTGCTGGAAGTGGACAGCCCGCAAGGCCGGATCGGCTTCGGTCCGCTGACCGCTGCCGATGTGCCGTCCGTGCTCGAAGCCCTGCAAGGCGAGCCGTCCGCGCATCCACTGGCCTTGGGTCTGGTGGAAGAATTGCCGTATCTGAAGACTCAACAACGCCTGCTGTTCGCCCGCGCCGGGATTACCCGGCCGCTGTCGCTGGACGATTACCGGGCTCACGGCGGTTTCGAGGGTTTAAACAGGGCTGTCACCATTGGCGGCGAGCAGACCGCGACGGAAGTATTCGATTCGGGCCTGCGTGGCCGTGGCGGCGCGGCCTTCCCGGCCGGGATCAAATGGCGCACGGTGCGCGTCACCCAGGCGGCGCAGAAGTACATTGTGTGCAACGCCGATGAAGGCGACTCCGGCACCTTCGCCGATCGCATGTTGATGGAAGGCGACCCCTTCCTGCTGATCGAAGGCATGGCCATCGCCGGTCTATGCGTCGGTGCCACTTACGGCTACATCTACGTGCGTTCGGAATATCCAGACGCCGTGGCCACACTGCGCCAGGCGCTGAACATTGCGCGGACCGCCGGTTACCTGGGCGCCAATGTCGGCGGCAGCGGCCAGGCGTTCGATATGGAAGTGCGGGTCGGTGCTGGCGCTTACATCTGCGGTGAAGAAACTGCGCTGCTGGACTCGCTCGAAGGCAAGCGCGGGATCGTTCGCGCCAAGCCGCCGATCCCTGCCTTGAAAGGCCTGTTTGGCCTGCCGACCTTGGTGCACAACGTGCTGACCCTGGCCTCGGTGCCGCTGATTCTGGCCAAGGGCGCGCAGTTCTATCGCGATTACGGCATGGGCCGCTCCCTGGGCACCATGCCTTTCCAGCTGGCGGGCAATATTCGTCGCGGCGGCCTGGTGGAACGGGCCTTTGGCCTGACCCTGCGCGAACTGGTGGAAGACTACGGCGGCGGCACCGCCAGTGGCCGGCCGCTGAAGGCTGCTCAGGTTGGCGGTCCTCTCGGCGCCTGGGTGCCGCCGTCGCAATTCGACACGCCGCTGGATTACGAGGCCTTCTCCGCCATCGGCGCCATGCTCGGTCACGGTGGTGTGGTGGTGGCTGACGACAGCCTGGACATGGCCCATATGGCGCGCTTCGCCATGCAGTTCTGCGCAGAGGAATCCTGTGGCAAATGCACCCCCTGCCGCATCGGCTCGACCCGGGGCGTGGAGGTGATCGACCGGCTGCTGGCCGCGCCTGACCAGAGCGGTCGGGATGAGCAGGTGATCATCCTCAAGGACCTGTGCGACACCCTGCAATACGGTTCGCTGTGCGCGTTGGGCGGCATGGTCTCCTTTCCGGTCGCCAGCGCTCTCAAGCACTTCCCCGCCGACTTCGGCTTGCAGCCCTCGGAGGCCGAGCAATGATCACTCTCTTCGACCCGAAAACAGACATTGACCTTGGAACGCCGGCCCGCAACAGCCAGGTGCAGGTCACCCTGAACATCGACGGCCGCAGCATCAGCGTGCCTGAAGGCACCTCGGTAATGCGCGCCGCTGCTTTGTTGGGCACCACCATTCCCAAACTGTGCGCCACCGACAGCCTGGAAGCCTTCGGCTCCTGCCGCATGTGCCTGGTGGAAATCGATGGCATGCGTGGCTACCCGGCGTCCTGCACCACGCCGGTCACCGAAGGCATGAGCGTGCACACCCAGACGCCGAAGCTCGCGACCCTGCGCCGCAACGTCATGGAGCTGTACATCTCCGATCACCCGCTGGACTGCCTGACCTGCTCGGCCAACGGTAACTGCGAGCTGCAAACCGTGGCCGGCCAGGTCGGCCTGCGGGAAGTGCGCTACGGCTATGAAGGCGACAACCATCTGGCCGACGTCAAGGACACGTCCAACCCTTACTTCGACTACGACCCGAGCAAGTGCATCGTCTGCAACCGCTGCGTGCGCGCCTGCGAAGAAACCCAGGGCACCTTTGCCCTGACCATTACCGGGCGCGGTTTCGAATCCCGGGTCGCGGCCGCCGGTGGCGAGAACTTCCTCGACTCCGAATGCGTGTCCTGCGGCGCCTGTGTGCAGGCCTGCCCCACCGCGACCCTGATGGAAAAAAGCGTGGTCGAACTGGGTCAGCCCGAACGCAGCGTGATCACCACCTGTGCCTATTGTGGCGTCGGCTGCTCGTTCCGCGCCGAGATGAAAGGCGACCAGCTGGTGCGCATGGTGCCGGACAAGAACGGCCAGGCCAACCACGGCCATTCCTGCGTCAAGGGGCGCTTTGCCTGGGGCTACGCTACCCACCCGGATCGCATCACCAAGCCGATGATCCGCCAGCACATCAACGACCCTTGGCAGGAAGTCAGCTGGGATGAAGCGGTGACCTACGCCGCCAGCGAATTCCGCCGACTGCAGCAAAAATACGGCCGCGATTCCATTGGTGGCATCACCTCCAGCCGCTGCACCAACGAAGAAACCTACCTGGTGCAAAAACTGGTGCGCGCCGCCTTCGGCAACAACAACGTCGACACCTGTGCGCGGGTCTGCCACTCGCCGACCGGCTATGGCCTGAAACAAACCCTGGGCGAGTCCGCCGGCACCCAGAGTTTCGACTCGGTGATGCAGGCCGACGTGATCCTGGTGATGGGTGCCAACCCCAGCGACGCCCACCCGGTGTTCGCCTCCCAGCTCAAACGCCGCCTGCGTGAAGGCGCACGGCTGATCGTGATCGACCCACGCCGCATTGATCTGGTGGACTCGGTGCATGCCCGCGCCGAGCTGCACCTGGCCCTGCGCCCGGGCACCAACGTCGCCATGCTCAACGCCCTGGCCCACGTCATCGTCACCGAAGGCCTGCTCGACCAGGCCTTTATCGACGCCCGTTGCGAGGGCAGCGATTTCGCCCGCTGGAGCGAGTTCGTCAGCCGCGCGGAAAACTCGCCGGAAGTCCTTGGCACCATCTGCGGCGTAGAACCTGCCGACATCCGCGCCGCCGCCCGCCTGTATGCCACCGGCGGCAACGCGGCGATCTACTACGGCCTGGGCGTCACCGAGCACAGCCAGGGCAGCACCGCGGTCATGGGCATCGCCAACCTGGCCATGGTCACCGGCAACATCGGTCGCGAAGGCGTGGGCGTGAACCCGCTGCGGGGGCAGAACAACGTTCAGGGCTCCTGCGACATGGGCTCCTTCCCACACGAGTTGCCCGGCTACCGGCACATCTCCAACGAGGGGGTACGGGCGCAGTTCGAACAGGCCTGGAACGTCACCCTGCAACCCGATCCGGGCCTGCGCATTCCCAACATGTTCGAGGCAGCCCTGGGCGGCAGCTTCAAGGGCTTGTACTGCCAAGGCGAAGACATCGCCCAGAGCGACCCCAATACCCAGCACGTCACCGCGGCGCTGTCGGCCATGGAATGCGTGGTGGTGCAGGACATTTTCCTCAACGAAACCGCCAAGTTCGCCCACGTGTTCCTGCCGGGCTGCTCGTTCCTGGAAAAAGACGGCACCTTCACCAACGCCGAGCGGCGCATCTCTCGGGTGCGCAAAGTCATGGACCCTCTGGGCGGCAAGGCCGACTGGGAAGGCACCGTGGCCCTGGCCAACGCTCTGGGTTACCCGATGAACTACACACACCCGTCGCAAATCATGGATGAAATCGCCAGCCTGACGCCGACTTTCACCAACGTCAGCTACGCCGCACTGGACAGCCACGGCAGCCTGCAATGGCCGTGCAACGCCGCGGCACCGGACGGCACGCCGACCATGCACATCGACCAATTCGTGCGCGGCAAGGGGCGCTTCATGCTCACCGGCTACGTGCCCACCGAGGAAAAGGTCAACAATCGCTATCCCCTTCTGCTGACCACCGGGCGCATCCTCAGCCAATACAACGTCGGCGCCCAGACCCGGCGTACCGAGAACGTCGCCTGGCACGCCGAAGACCGCCTGGAAATCCACCCGACCGACGCCGAGAGCCGTGGCATCAATGAAGGTGACTGGGTCGGCATCGGCAGCCGCGCCGGCCAGACCGTACTGCGTGCGCGGGTCACCGAACGGGTCGCCCCGGGCGTGGTGTACACCACCTTCCACTTTCCTGAATCGGGGGCCAACGTCATCACCACCGACAACTCCGACTGGGCCACCAACTGTCCGGAGTACAAGGTCACCGCCGTTGAAGTCAGCCGCGTCTACCACCCTTCCGAGTGGCAAAAACGCTTCCAGGCCTTCAGCGACGAACAACACCGTCTGCTCAAAGACCGCCGTCAGGCGCGTGGTGCCAAGGCGGAGGTACGCCGATGAGCACTGCTAACCTGATCAAGATGGCCAACCAGATCGCCTTGTACTTCGCCAGCGAACCGGACCAGCAACAGGCCGTGCTCGGGGTGCGCAATCATCTGCAGATGTACTGGACGCCCGGCATGCGCAAGGAGTTGCTGACCTGGCAGACAGAGCATCAGGGGGCAGACTTGCACCCACTGGCGCAGGCGGCGGTCAGTGGGGCGGGCTGGGAGGCTTAGGTTCAAACGAGCCCTTTGGATTGTCCCTTGGTCTGTGAAGGCAGACCAAGGGGCAATAACCCGACGTAAGTAGGCAACAATTCATTTACACCAGCTGCGTTATCATCCCGCGTCCCTGCACCTTGAGTCTTGAACCCGGATGCCCATGTCTTCACCCTTGCCCGACGCTGATCAATCCCTGACCCCTGTCCTGGTCGGCCCGCTATTGCGGCGGCTGGAGCCTACACGGCTGGTGCTTTGGCTTGTAGGATCGCGGGCATTGTCGTTGACGTTGCGGCTGCAGCATGCCGGCGATATCCGCCTGGACGACACGCACTGCACGGTCATCCCGGTCGGTACTCACGCGTTCGTGCATTTGATCGATGTGCCACTGGACAGCCCCCTGCCCTGCGACACGCTGATTGAATACGACCTGTTGATCGACAAAGGCGAAGGTGATGGCGCCGAGTCGGGCATCGCCGACTGGGCCCCGCACTTGCTGTACGGCGAGGCCGGTTGCCCGAATTTCGTCCTGCGCTCACGGGTCGATCAACTGTTGCACGGTTCCTGCCGCAAGCCGCACTTCCCGGCGCCGGATGGCCTGCTGTGTGTCGATCGTTTGCTGGAGTCCGAGCCCGACGCGGAAAAACGCCCGGCGCTGTTGATGATGAGCGGCGATCAGGTGTACGCCGACGATGTCGCGGGGCCGACGTTGCGGGCCATTCATGCCTTGATCGAGCGGCTGGGGCTGTTCGAGGAGCACCTCGAAGGTGCGGTGGTCAGCGACAGCGCCAAACTCTATAACCACCCGGCCAGTTACTACAATCGTGCGGATTTGTTACCGGCGCTGCAAAGCAACGACACCCTGCGTGACCGATTTTTCGGTGGAGCGCGCAAGCCGATTTTCACCAGCAGCAGTGCCGACAACCATCTGGTGAGCTTCGCCGAGGTCATGGCCATGTACCTGTTGGTGTGGTCGCCGACGCCCTGGACCTTGATCGCGCCGAAACCGCCAAAATTGATACCCGAACGACGCGAGCGGTATGCGCTGGAGCAGAAGCGTATCGATGGCTTCAAGGCCGGCCTCGGCAACGTGGCCCGAGCGCTGGCACATCTGCCAAGTCTGATGATTTTCGACGATCACGACATTACCGATGACTGGAATCTTTCCGCGCAATGGGAAGAAACGGCCTACGGCCATCCGTTCTCCAAGCGCATCATCGGCAATGCGCTGATCGCCTACATGCTGTGCCAGGGCTGGGGCAATAATCCGGATGCGTTCAGCGGCGTGCTGGCGAAAACCCGTTTATTGAGTGCTACGGGGCAGGACCGTTATCTCGACAGTGATGTCCAGGACGCGTTGATCGATGAACTGTTGATATTCCAGAACTGGCATTTCGTGCTGCCCACCACCCCGGCGATAGTGGTGCTCGACACCCGTACCCGGCGCTGGCGCAGCGAGATGACGCTCAAGCAACCTTCGGGATTGCTGGATTGGGAAGCCCTCAGTGAGCTGCAACAGGAATTGCTGGATCATCCCTCGGCAATCATCGTTTCGCCGGCGCCGATCTTCGGCGTCAAACTGATTGAAACCGTGCAACGGGTATTCAGCTGGTTTGGTTACCCCTTGCTGGTGGACGCGGAAAACTGGATGGCCCATCGCGGCGCGGCGCAGGTGATCCTGAACATTTTCCGACACTCGCGTACGCCCGGTAACTACGTGGTGCTGTCGGGCGATGTGCATTATTCCTTCGTCTATGAAGTGCTTATCCGACATCGCAAGGCGGGTCCGAGGATCTGGCAGGTCACCAGCAGCGGCATAAAAAACGAATTTCCGCCGAGCCTGCTCGAGTGGTTCGACCGGCTCAACCGCTGGCTCTATTCGCCCCGCTCGCCGCTGAACTGGCTGACCAAACGCCGACGGATGCGCATTGTTCCACATGTTCCGGAGCACGCTGAAGCCGGGGAGCGGCTGTGGAATTCGGCGGGGATCGGGCAGGTGTTCTTTAATGAGAAAGGACAACCGCAGGAGATTTATCAGTTGAATGCGGATGGGGCGCCGAAGACGCGAATGGTGGCGCCTGAGGATAGTGACTGATGGCGAGACCGAGTCGCCTGCAATCGCGAGCAAGCTCGCTCCCACGGTTGATCGGTGTTGGTTATGGATCTCACTCGAACCCTGATTATTGGGAACTCCGGCTCGGGTAAGAGCTGGCTGGCCGAGCGGCTGGCCGGGCATCTGCAAGTGCCTTGGGTTGAACTGGATGACCTTCATTGGCTGTCCGACGAACACAGCATCGCCCGGCCCCGATCTGAGTCTTTGGCGATGGCACGGATTGCAGCCAGTGAAGAGCGCTGGGTGATCGAGGGGGTTTACGGCTGGATAATCAGCGAGCTTATCCACCGGGCCACGGCGCTGATCTGGCTGCGTGTTGAAGATCAAGAATGCGTCGCCAATATTCGCCAACGAGAGGCGAAGCGCGATGCCAGTGATGAGTTGTACATTGCCTTGCTGGACTGGGCCGGCAGCTATCGGACCCGCGATGACTCCAGCGGATTTGCCGCGCATCAGCGACTGTTCGAGGGGTTTGCCGGCTCGAAACTTCAAATGATGGACCGCTCCGAGGTGATGGCTTTCGCGAGTACGATGCGACGAACCCACTGATATCACCTGCATTACCCTTTTACGGCCGAAGCTTGAATGGCCGTTATTTCGCACCTGCACCAATGTCCGGCGCTTAAATCGGATCGGGATTACAACGTTCACGGAAACGTCTTTTGGAAAACGGATCCATACTGCGCGCCTATCGGAATGCGGAGAAGACGATGCGGCAGGAAAGCTGACGACACTGAAGAAGACACCGATCCTACAGGGGATTGTGTGTCCCGGGGTATATCAGGTCGCGCTGAGCGCCCGACAAACCCCTCTGACAATCATCTCCACTTCTCGCTCATCAATGGTCAGCGGCGGCAGCAGGCGGATGGTTTTGCCCCGTGTCACATTGATCAACAAACCGTGATCCCGGGCGGCGATCAGCGTCAGGTCGCGGATCGGTTGCTTGAGTTCGATGCCGATCATCAAGCCTTGGCCACGGATCGCCAGGACGTTCGACTCGTCCGCCAATTCGATGCGTAATCTGCTCAGCAAGCGTTCACCCTGCAGCTTGGCGTTTGCCAACAGGCCCTGCTCCTCAATGATCTCCAGCACCGTGCAACCCACGCGGCACGCCAGTGGATTGCCGCCGAACGTGCTGCCGTGGCTGCCGGGGGTAAACAGGTCGGCGGCTTTGCCCCGGGCCAGGCAGGCGCCGATGGGGATGCCATTACCGAGACCTTTGGCCAGGGTCATGACGTCCGGGACGATGCCTTCGTGCTGGAACGCAAACCATTGGCCGGTGCGGCCGATGCCGGTCTGGATCTCGTCGAGCATCAGCAGCCAGGCGCGCCGGTTGCACAGTTCGCGTACGGCTTTGAGGTAACCGGGCGGGGCCAGTTGCACACCGCTTTCGCCCTGGATCGGTTCCATCAGGATCGCCACGATGCGCGAGCCATGGGCTTGCTGCACCTTGTCCAGCGCCTTGAGATCGCCGAATGGCACTTTGATGAAATCTCCCGGCAGCTCATTGAAACCCAGGCGCACGGCCGGGCCGTCGCTGGCGGACAAGGTGCCAAGCGTACGGCCGTGGAAAGCGTTCTCCATGACCACCACCAGCGGTTGCTCGATACCTTTGTGCCAGCCGTATAGCCGCGCCAGTTTCAATGCAGTCTCGTTGGCTTCGGCACCGGAGTTGTTGAAGAACGCCCGCTCCATGCCCGCCAACTGCGTCAGTTGCTGCGCCAGGCGCTGTTGCCAGTCGATGCTGTAAAGGTTGGAGGTGTGCAACAACAGGCCGGCCTGTTCGCTGATGGCGCAGACGATTTTGGGGTGGGAGTGACCGACATTGGTCACCGCCACGCCCGCCACCGCGTCGAGATATTCACGACCGGCCTGATCCCACAGGCGCGTGCCCAGGCCTCTGCTGAAACTCAATGCCAGGGGTTGGTAAGTGCTCATCAGGCAGGCGGCGGTCATGACATCAGGCTCCATCAATAGTCGGTGTTTTTCCAGTATGGTTAGCCACCTGAATTGGATAAACACTGCCAAACTTCAATCATCTTAAAGCTGGGCTTGATAATGGATTTATTCCAGGCAATGACCGTCTACGTAAAGGTGGTAGAGGCCGGCAGCATGACTGGCGCCGCTGCGCAGTGTGAAATGTCCACGACCATGGTCGGCAATCATCTGCGGGCACTGGAGCAACGCCTGGGTGTGCGCTTGCTCAACCGTACGACACGGCGCCAGCGTCTGACGGAGTTCGGCACGGCGTACTATCAGCGCTGCCTCGAAGTACTGGGGTTGGTGGCCGACTCCGAGCGTCTGGCCGAGCAGGCTCTCGACGAGCCGAGCGGTACCCTGCGCATTACCGCGCCGCTGACATTCGGCAGCGAGAAACTGGCGCCGGCCCTGAGCGAATTCACCTTGCTGTGTCCGCGGGTCAAACTGGACGTGGTCCTCACTAACCGGCGTCCGGACCTGCTCGAGAATGGTTTCGACGTGGCATTTCGCTTGGGCAACATGGAACAGACCAACCTGATCTCCCGTCCTCTGGTCGACTACCCCCTGACCATGTGCGCCTCACCGCAATACCTGGTGCGACGAGGCAACCCGCAAAGGCCTGAAGACCTGCAACACCACGACTGCCTGTCCTTCGCCTACCCGGCCGGAGATGACTGGCACTCGGTGGAAAAGGTGTGGCGGCTCATCGGGCCCGAAGGCGAAGTCGCTGTGGCGGTCAGTGGACCCATGCTGATCAACAGCTCCGCAGGCTTGCATCAAGCGGCACGAACCGGCATGGGTATCGTGCTGTTGCCCGATGCGTTGGTCGAACAAGACCTCAAGGATGGAAAGCTGATGGCCGTGATGCCGGACTACTTGCCACCGAGCCGGCCGATGAGCCTGATGTATGCCCAGGATCGCTACCGTTTGCCGAAATTGCGCAGTTTTGTCGACTTCGCCTTGCAGAGGTGGGGCAAGCGCTAGCCGGTCCGAAAGGCCTTTAACCCTGAGTACCATGCCTCTTTCGGCTCACATTTGCGCCTTCACCAACACCGGTTTTTCCTGATACCGATCCGGATACAGCCGCTTCAACTGCGCCACCTTCGGCAGGTCGTTGATCACGATGTAGGGATAGGTCGGGTGCTCGGTCAGAAAGTCCTGATGCTCCTCCTCCGCCGGGTAGAAACCGTTGAAGCTTTCCAGCTTGGTCACAATGGGCTTGTTGAACGAACGGGCGGCGTCGAGCTGGGCGATGTAGGCCTGAGCCACCCGCTGCTGTTCGCTGCTTTGCGGGAAAATCGCCGATCGGTACTGGGTTCCGGTGTCAGGCCCCTGACGATTGAGTTCGGTCGGGTTATGGGCCACCGAGAAGTAAATCTGCAGCAAGGTGCCATAGCTGACCTGAGTCGGATCGAAGGTCACTTCGACGGACTCCGCATGGCCGGTATCACCCTCGCTGACCCGCTCATATCGAGCCGTATCGGCTGTACCGCCAGCGTAGCCGGAGACGGCCTGCTTCACGCCTTTGACATGCTGGAACACACCCTGGACGCCCCAGAAGCAACCTCCGGCGAAGACCGCGGTTTCACTATGTGCCTGGGTGGTTTCGTCGAGGGCCGGAGGAGGAATGATAACCGCCTCTTCAGCGGCGCCGAAAGAGAACGCCGCACATTGACCGATAACGCCAGCGGCGGCCAGCCCCAACAGGGCGCGACGCCAAGTGAAGAAGATTTTCATGAGGCTGACTCCTGGGTGAATGGAAGGCCTTCCCGAGGGCAGGCTGCGCAGGCGGTTGAGAGAGGATCAGGCCACCTGTGGCTTGAAGGTCAGCGCCAGACCGTTCATGCAGTAACGCAGGCCGGTGGGTTTTGGTCCGTCATCGAAGACATGGCCCAGGTGACCACCACAGCGTCGACAGTGAACCTCTTCGCGCAGCACGCCGAAGGACCGGTCCTGACGAGTGCCAACAGCTTTGTCCAGCGGCGCCCAGAAGCTGGGCCAGCCGGTGCGGCTATCGAACTTGGTCGTGGAGGAGAACAGCGGGAGATCGCAGCCGGCGCAAGCAAAAACGCCGTCACGGTGCTCGTTGTTCAGCGGGCTGCTGTAGGCCCGTTCGGTGCCTTCTTCGCGCAGGATTTCGTACTGCTCGGCGCTAAGCATGGCGCGCCATTCGCTGTCGCTGTGGACCACCTCGAATACCTGCGCCGCGCTGGCATCACTGATGACTGCGAAGCTTGCGGCAAATTTTGGCAATACACCGATCACCAGGGCTGCCGCCCCCAGCCCGCCGCACGTTCCAAGAAACTGCCGCCGTGAAAACATGATCTTCTCCAATAAAGCCAGGTGCCTTACATGGAACACAGCGTAGGCTTGGTTTGATCGCCAAACCCTCACGGAGAGTTAAACAATTCGTGATAACTCCAGCCGAGGAAAACCCGCACAATGCGCTCATCGCGCCGAAGGATTGAGCTTGATGGAACCAACCAAACGCGTCCTCGTGGTCGAGGACGACCTGCCTATCGCCGACCTTATCTGCCTGCATCTGCGCGATGAGCAGTTCGAGGTGGTGCACTGCGCCGACGGCGACGAAGGCATGCGCCTGCTGCAGCAAGGAAGCTGGGATGCACTGATCCTCGACCTGATGCTGCCCGGTGTCGACGGCCTGGAAATCTGCCGCCGCGCCCGCGCCATGGCCCGTTACACACCGATCATCATCACCAGCGCGCGCGCAAGCGAGGTCCACCGTATTCTCGGGCTCGAACTCGGTGCCGACGACTATCTGGCCAAACCCTTTTCCATACTGGAGCTGGTGGCCCGGGTCAAAGCGCTGCTGCGACGGGTCGACGCCATGGCCCGCAACCTGAAGATGGACGCCGGCAGCCTGATCATGGACGGCCTCGCCATCGACCCGATCACCCGCGAGGTGTCCATTGACGGCCGCCGCCTCGACCTCACGCCCCGGGAGTTCGACCTGTTGTATTTTTTCGCCCGCCAGCCCGGCAAAGTGTTCTCGCGCATGGATCTGCTCAATGCCGTGTGGGGTTACAGCCACGAAGGCTACGAGCACACGGTCAACACGCACATCAACCGCCTGCGGGCGAAAATCGAGGCCGATCCCGCACAACCGACGCGAATCCTCACGGTATGGGGTCGTGGCTATAAGTTCGCGGCGAAGGAGTCATAGCGCTCATGAGGCTGCCCCTGACGCAACGCCTGTCCCTGGTCTTCGCCGTGCTGTTGCTGGTGTGCTGCGGGACTTCGGCGTGGATGCAGGTGCGCTCCAGCCAGATGCATGAACTGGAAGTGGTGCAAGGGCTGTCACGCAATCTGGCGCAGCATATTGCCCACGACACGGTACTGATGGATGCCAATGGCCTGATGCCCGATGCCGTGCGCGAGCTGTTCAGCAAGCTGATGCAAGTCAACCCCAGCGTCGAGGTCTATCTGCTGGACACCGAAGGCGCGATTGTCGGCAGCGCGGCCCCCGAGGGGCGGATACGCCGCCAGCGGGTTGACCTGGCGCCGATCCAGCGTCTGCTCAACGGTGATGCCCTGCCGATTCTTGGCGACGACCCGCGCAGCGCCGATGGCCGCAAGGTGTTCAGCGCCGCGCCGTTGCAGGTCAACGGCAAACCGGCAGGCTACCTGTATGTCGTGTTGCTCAGCGAAGAGCGCGACCGCCTCGCCGAACGCGGCGCCACCAGCGCAGCGCTCAATACCGCCCTGTTGTCTATCGGGCTGGTCGCCTTGTTGTGCCTGATTGCCGGCCTCACGGCCTTTGCCCTGATTACCCGGCCGTTGCGCCGCTTAACCGAAAACGTCAGTGAATTCGATATCGACGGCGTACCGGTGCCGCCACCAGCCCCGGCGCCGATAGAAAAAGTCGCCAGTCACGATGAAATCGCGGTCCTCGACGCCGCCTTCCGGCAGATGCAAGCACGCCTCAGTGAACAATGGCGCTCGCTGACTCGCCAGGATCAGGAACGCCGAGAACTGGTGGCTAACATTTCCCACGATCTGCGCACCCCTTTGGCCTCGCTGCACGGTTACCTGGAAACCCTGTCGCTCAAGGATGCCACCTTGTCCCCCGCCGACCGTCGCCGCTACCTGGGCATCGCCCTGGATCAAAGCCGCAAGGTCGGTGGCCTGGCGCAATCGCTGCTGGAGCTGGTGCGCCTGGAGCACGGTTTCGTGCAACCGGTGCTGGAGCGCTTCTCCCTGACCGATCTGGTGCAGGACATCTTTCAGAAATTCGAACTGACGGCCGAGGCGCGCCAGGTCGAACTGAAAGCCAGCTTCGCCGCCAACGTTTCGGCCGCCTGCGCCGACCTGGGATTGATCGAAAGAGTGCTCACCAACCTGTTCGACAATGCGCTGCGCCATACTCCGCAAGGTGGAGAAATCGAACTCAGCCTGCGTCCCCTGGGGCCTTTTGTCGAAGTCACCATCAGCGATACCGGCCCCGGTATCGCGCCTGAACTGCGCGATGTCCTGTTCCTGCGCCCGTTCAACATTGGTGGGGCGCGACGCGATGGCGGGCTCGGGCTGCGCATCGTCCATCGGATCCTGCAATTGCACGGTCGCGAAATCCAGCTGATCGATATACCCGCACGCGGCGCGAGCTTTCGTTTTTCGCTGGCGGTGGATGAACAAACCGCGTCCGCGATGGCGGTGCGCTCAATGAACCTGAACACACCGGGACAAGCGTGAGGGATTGTCGCCTGCATCGCCGGTGATTTGTATTCACGCGGACCTCATAATCAAACAGATAGCTCGTCGAACTGCCAATTTTGACAGTGTCACGCCCCTGAAAACCGCAATAATTACCAACCCTGAAAACAGCATCATGAAGGCTTACTTTTTGTGCCGTTCGCACCGAAAAAGCGAGTATTGTCCCCCGCATGCTCTTCAGCACGGACGCGGCAATGCTAATCACCCTGCAAAACACCCCGTTGTGGGTTTATGCAATCTTTTTGCTGCTCTGCTACTTCGGCATCAAAACCCTCTCCCCAACCCGCGAAAGTAAAACCTCGTTATTGGTCACTCCGCCGATTTTGCTCGGCTGGTCCCTGTATTCGCTGAACCTGTCGCTCCATCCATCATTAACGGTAGGCTTCTGGTTGGTCGCCGTAATGGTGGGCAGCGCCACCGCGCTGGTGATTTTTTCACGCAAGGGTGTCGCGTTGGATGACACGGGAACGGGGTTGATCCTGCCGGGTACGATCAAAACCCTGGCGCTCTATCTGCTGTTCTTTGCGGTTAACTATTACTTTGGCTACGAGACCGAGGTTCACCCGCAACAATCGAAGACGCTGCCAGTCATGCTGCTCAAGGCGTGTGCGTCAGGGGTTGCCAGCGGATTGTTCTGCGGACGTTCGATCAGGTTTTACCAGATTTTCCGCTCCCTGAAGACCGCCCCCCCGTAGGAGCTGGCTTGTCGGATCCTACAGAGGGGCGCTGTCAGGTGTTTTGTCCGACACCCGTGACAACGCAGCACAGGTCCAATAGATTAGGCGGCCTGAAAAGGCCCCGTGCTTTCTCGCCCCAACCCAAGCTAAAAGAAGTAGTGAAATTTCAATGTCCGATTCCAACACCGCTGAATCCGTAGTCACCTTGTCGTCCAAAGCGGAATACGAAAACTCCATCAATCTTTCACAGCATGTGCCCCAGGCCAAGACCATCAGCGAGATGGTTCTGGATGCTTTCCAGTCCACCCGGGAAAGCGACCAGATCCGCGAGCTGCGTGCCGCGATTCGCCAGGCTCACGACCGCTTCGACGACGACACCGCCTACGAACTGATGGGTGAACTCAAGCAACTCAAGGATGCCGAAGCGGCCGATATCGCGGCCCTGGAAGACCTCGGCAGCAAATTCCCGATCAGCCGGATTCTCTCCAGCTTCAAGGACGATCCGGCTTTTCAGGAAATCGTCTACGGTCTGGCGCTGAAGGTGCTGAACCAGACTCACCAGGCCATCAGTAACCCTACCAGTAGCAAGAGCAAAGCGGCCCGCGCCAAGAAAGAAGCCGAAGTATTCACCATCAGCAAGGATGGTGTGAGCGTCACGTTGCCGCTGCGCACTCCGCGTTCGCGTCTGAACGTAGACCGTAAAGCCCTGGAGTTCCTGGGCCTGACCTTCGTCGGCGAAGGCGATGAAGCGGAGCTGGAAAGCGAGACCTTCCTGGATAATGCCGGGACCGAACAAGCGGTCAGCCGTAAAAACATCATCACCGCGCTGCAGCAGCAGACCGCGTTCGATGGCTACAGCATCACCGCACAGTAACAACTCCCGCCAGCGACGCTTCAGCCGCCACTGACCCAAGAGCCCCGCCCTAGAGCGGGGCTTTTTATTGCCCGCGACTCCCGCAAAACCACGATTACTCTCTCAGTATCGACACCAGAAAGAACACTTCCCTTAACCCTTGAGCACCACGGGTCCGTCTGCGGGGAGCGTCAACTCACTTTCCAGCCCAAGACTTCAGTGGTGCGATTGCTGAGGTCATCATGCACACGCCCCCCTTGTACCGTCAGTTAGCCAACCACTATCTCGATGCGATTCGCAGCGGCACCTTGAAAACCGGGGAACGATTTCCCTCCATTCGGCTGATGATGGAAAAACACGCCGTCAGCCTGTCGACCGCCGTGCAGGTGTGCCGGGAGCTCGAGGACTGTGGAGTGCTGGAAGCCCGCCCGCGATCCGGCAACTACATCCGTCAGCCTGATACCTTGCCCAAACCAGGCGCCATCCTCCCTCCCCCGCCCCCCGACACCGGTGTTTATGTCGGCATTCACGAACAGGTGTCGCTGGTACTCAAGGCCAGTCAGAGGGCGACGATCAAGGTCAATTTCGCCAGTGCCTATTGCGCGCCGGAACTCTATCCGCTAAAGACGTTGCAGGACCATATGATCAAGGCGCTGCGCCAGGATCAGCATTTGCTCGGCGCGGCAGGGTCGACCTGCGGTCACAGCGCATTGCGTAACATCCTTGCCCGTCGGGCGCTGACCGCCAAGGCCAACCTGCCCGCGGAGCGGATTGTCATCACCAACGGTGCGACCGAAGCGATCAACCTGGCCTTGCGCGCGGTGACCCAACCCGGCGACACCGTGGCCGTGGAATCGCCGACCTTTTACGGCCTGCTGCAAATTCTCGAAAGCTTGAACCTGCGGGTGCTGGAAGTCCCGGCGACGGCGCATGCGGGGATCAATCTGCTGGCCCTCGAACAACTGTTGCAAGGTGCCGAGCGAATTCAGGCGCTGATCGTCATCCCCAACCTGCAAAATCCGTTGGGCAGCATCATGCCCGACGCCAATAAGTCGCGGTTGGTGCAGCTGTGTGCGCAGCACAATACGGTGCTGATCGAAGACGACACCTATGGCGACCTGGTGGATACCGAACAGCCGTTGTCCACGCTCAAACACTGGGACCGTACCGACAACGTGATCTATTGCGCGTCGCTGAACAAAACCCTGGCACCGGGCATGCGCCTGGGCTGGATCAGTGCGGGGAAATGGCACGAGCGCGTGGAAATGCTCAAGCACATCCAGTCCCGTGGTTGCGAAGCGCTGTCGCAACTGGCGGTCAGTGCTTTCATGAGGACCCCATCCTACGAACGTTACCTGCGCCGGTTAAGGAAAATCCTCACGCTGCAACGTCAGCAGATGAGCACGGCGATCAGCCGCTACTTTCCCCCAGGTACCTGCGTCACCAGCCCTCAGGGCGGTACGCTGTTGTGGGTGGAACTGCCTCGCCATTATTCGTCCATGGCGTTTTTTCATGAAGCGTTGAAGGCCGGGATCCAGATTTCACCTGGGGATATCTTTTCCAATACCAAACGCTTCGATCACTTTGTGCGCATTGGTTGCGGCGCGCCCTATTCACCAAAGATCGACGAAGCACTGGTGACCCTCGGTCAACTACTGAAAAACCAGGGCTAAGCAATTCCTGTGGGAGCGTGGCTTGCCCGCGATGGCGGAGTATCAGACACATTAGTGCTGGATGTGCTGAGGTCATCGCGGGCAAGCCACGCTCCCACAGGGGATTGTCAGTGAACAAAAATCGGTGTGCGACCGACCCCCCACCGGGGGAAGTCGTCAAGCCGGGTTTTGGTGCAGGCAGATGATGTGCGGATCGTCATTCCAGTGCGGGAAACGTTCAGCGATCAGAGGATCGTGGCCGGGAATGACGTGGTCTTCGCTGTCGGCCAGACGATCGGTTTCGATGAACGCTTCCAGCGTCTGTGCCAGATCATCCAGAATCGGAAACGGACTGCGCTGGCGAATATTGGCCCACAGATGCGCAGCATCCGAAGCCAGGACAATCCACCCCCTTGCCGTATTCACCCGAACCACCTGGCTACCCGGCGTATGCCCCCCCACCGGGTGCAATGTCACACCTGGAAGCACCTCGACCGTGCCGTTATGCAAGCGCATCCGCCCTTCGAACAGCGGCGGCAGCGCCGACATCACATCATCGACCTCGTAGGTTTTATTCACCGTGCGATGGGCCATTTTCGGCCCGGTACAGAAGCGTAACTCCGCCTCCTGCAAATGTACCGTCGCCTTCGGAAACAGCCCGAGGTTACCGGCGTGGTCCCAGTGCAAATGGGTGAGAATCAGGTTGTCCACTTGCGCCGGATCAATGTCCAGCTGGCGCAGGGATTCTTCCGGCAGGCGGTACATCTGACGGTTGCGCCGATCCGCCGTGGCCGGTTGAAAACAAGTGTCGACCACGATCACCTGCTGCTCGTTACGAATGACCCAGAAGTAGTAATCCAATGGCATGGATGCATCGGGATCGCCGCAGCAGGCATCGTAGAGAAAATTCTCCCGGGCGGTGCGCTGGGCATTGGCGCCGACACGGATGGCGAACACTTCGTACACAGGAACGGACATATTCACCTCCTGATTCAAGCCGCTACCGTGGCGTTGAGGGTCGGACGAAAGTCGAAATCGATCTCGTCGCTGATGCCCAGATCCTGGGCCAGCCGATGCAGGCCGCTGTAGTCACGCATGATCGTGGCGTTCTTGTTGCTCTCCCGGGTGTCGGCAATGATCAGCGCGGCGTCCTCGACCCCGAGCTGCGTCAGAATTGCCTCCCACATCGAGTAGTCCTGAGCGACAAAGGCACTCAGCGCTACCGACAAGGTCTGTGCGAAAAACGTCCGCTGAGTCGGCTGCATGTTGGCGTACATGACCTTCGCCACTTCGGCGAGAATCTTGCTGTGGGCATACTCGTCGCGATTATGCAGTTCGGCCACCCGACGGTTTTGCGGCTGAATGCTCTGATCATCGGCCAGCAGATCCAGGTAGGCGTTGACGCTGATCTCGGCCACCACCGCAAATGTGATGGCCGCCAGATCCCGCTGCCATTGCTCGGACAGCTCTTCATGCAGGGCAAGCAGGCGCAGGTAGGTCACCGACGGCGGCAACTCCAGATCCTGATCGAGTGCGCGTTCCTCCCGGGTTCGCTCAATGGCCCGCAGGTGCATGAGCGTGTGGTAGTGCTCGTCGATCAGGGTCTGCTGCATCGCCTCGCGAAAATGCCAGTCATTCTTGCCCAGGTACTGATTGGCGATGACGCTCAGCGCCGGATTCACCACATGTTCTTCGGCGGTCACCGTGCGCAGGTTGTAGCCGATCCAGCCCCAGGTCACCACCGTGCTCTTGAGCTCGTCGCTCAGGGCCTGGAATTTCGGGTGATGGAAAAACGGCACCATGGACTCCGGATAATCCGGGCGTGTCGGATCGAACGCTTCGCGGGGCTCGGCCTTGTCCGGTGCACACACCGTGGCTCTTTTGGTCCAGGCCTGATTGAGCCGCACGACCAGTTGGTGATCGACCTTGGCGATCTCGATTGCTGTTTGCATGACGCGATACCTGTAGGACGCGTACCCACCAAGGGGTACGCCAAAGGAATAATGGGCGACGGATGAATCAGGCCAGCCAATAGCGGGTCAGGTGGCGCGCCGGGTCAGTGTATCGACTGCGGGCGTGGACCATTCGCCAGTTGTCCCAAATCAGCATGCACCCGTCGGGAATCAGCACCGGGGTGTTGTGCTGCACGAAATACGCTTCGCCCAGCACCGCAAACCTGGCCAGCGGCGAGTTGCTGTTTGCGACCTGTGAATGGAGTAGATTTTCCTTGGAAGGATTCACATCGCCGTAGTGAAACTGGTTGTAGCTGAAGCGGAAAATATCCCCTTCCTCTGTAGGCGTCAGGATGTATTCCTTGACCCGGTGTTGCGCCGCTTCACCGGGTTTGGCGGTGGCAACAAACTCCACCGCAGTGTCGTCGATCCATTCACGCAGCTCGGGTTCGGTGCGCCCGAGGAACGCCAGGAATTCATAACCGTCCACCAGCCCCGTATGCCCGCCACCGCACGTGGCCTGTCGATGACAGTGCAATGCCAGGTAGCGCGGCGGCGGTCCATAGACCGGCGCTTCGGTGTGCGGGCCGATGCCGTTCATGCTCTGGGAATACGGCAAGTCTTCGTACCCCGGCTTGCGGGTGATGGCGAAGGCGGTCTGGCCATTGAATTGCGGAATGACCGGGCCGAACTCATGCAGCGTGCCGAGCACATCGTAGGCGAATTCGCCCGGCGTCAGCACCGTCCAGCCGCGCGCCGACAACTCCGCATGACGGTGGCCCAGTGAAACGTAGGGTGTAGACGCAACAATCCCTTGATCTGACATGGTGAAGTTCCTGGCTGTTTATCAGGCGTTGACGGTTGAGGTGTAAGCGGCAATGAATTCGCGGCAGGCGTGGCCCGGTCGATAGCGCTGCTGATCGATGCTCTGCACCGGGGTGATTTCGGCGGCAGTGCCGGTGAGAAAACACTCGTCGAAGTCGCCAAGCTCCGTAGGAAGAATGGTGCGTTCGAGCACCTGGTAATCCAGGGTCTTGGCCAGTTCGATGACGGTCTGGCGGGTGATGCCGTTGAGGAAGCAGTCCGGCAGCGGGGTGTGCAATATCCGGTCTTTGACGAAGAACACATTGGCGCTGGTGGCTTCGGCGACGTGGCCCCGCCAGTCGAGCATCAGGGCATCGTGATAGCCGTGGTTTTCCGCGTCGTGCTTGCTCAGTGTGGCGATCTGGTAATGCCCGGACGCCTTGGCTTCGAAGGGGCTGCAACTCGGAGGCGGACGACGCCACTCGGCGGTCTTCAAGCGAATGCCGGCCATGTGCCCGGCCGGGTCGAAATAGCTCGGCCACTGCCAGCAGGCAATCGCCACATGCACGCGATTGAAGCGCGCCGAGGTGGCAATCATTTCGCTGCCGCGCCACGCCACCGGGCGCAGATAGCCCTCGACCACGCTGTTGCGTTGCAGCAGTTCGACACTGGCCGCTTCCAGTTCGGCCAGCTCATAGGGAATGGCAAAATCCATCAATCGGGCCGAGCGATACAGGCGCTCGCTGTGTTCACGCAGTTTGAAGATCTTGCCGTTGTAGACGCGTTCCCCTTCATAAACGGTGCTGGCGTAATGCAGACCGTGGGTCAGTACATGCAGCCGCGCCTGGGACCACTCGACGAACTCGCCGTCGAGCCAGATAAACCCTTCTCGCTGATCAAACGGGATACCGCTCATATCCATATCTCCTGAAGAATCGTCCTACGCTGTCTCGAGCAGGACCGGTATCAATTCGGGCACTGCCACAGGCTCGGGCTGAAAGAAGAACAGGCGCTCGCCAAACGCCGGCCTCAATTCGTCGAACCAGGTCGCCTGCGGATCGAATCGCGCATAGAAGGTGCGCAATACCCATTGCGGATTGCGGGCCTGGAGGAACTGCAGTACGAAGACCTTTTCCCCGGCCACGGTCTCGATGCCGTTGATCAACACCTTGCCGTAGAAGGTGCTCATGGACGGCCCGCGCACCGTGCGTGCCAGCCCGGACACCGTGCGATAGGCCGCCTGGAAAATCTCGAACGCCCGGGCCAGCGGCATTGCGAAGTAATGGCTGGGCCCGGTATCACGCTCGACGAACATGTAATACGGCACCGCGCCAAGCCGCACGCCTTCGGTCCACAGCGCCGCCCAGTCGGCGGGATTTTCGTTGATGTGCCGAATCACTGGCGCCTGCATGCGCAGGGTGGCCCCGGTGGAGCGAATGCGTTCGATGGCCTGGCGGGCGATGTCCTGGCGGATCTCCACCGGGTGGTTGTAATGCCCCATGATCGACAGGTTTTTTCCCGACGCGACGATCCGTTTGAACAGCTCGAGCAGCTCGGGCGCATCCTTGTCGCTGACAAAGCGTTGCGGCCAATAAGCCACGGACTTGGTGCCGATGCGGATGCTTTTAAGGTCGGGCAATTCCAGCAACGGCTCGATGTAACCGGCTAGCGAGCGGGTGTTCATGATCATCGGATCGCCGCCGGTGATCAGCACATCGGTGACCTCGGTGTGTACCCGCAGGTAACTCACCAGTTCCTGGGATTCACGCGCATTGAACTTGAGCTCTTCCTCGCCGATGAACTGCGCCCAGCGGAAACAGAAGGTGCAATAGGCGTGACAGGTCTGACCGGCACCGGGGAAAAACAGCACTGTTTCGCGGTATTTGTGCTGAATGCCCGGAAGGACTTTTCCGTCGAGGGTGACGCCGTTGTGCGTCAGTTGCCCGGCCGGATGGGGGTTCATGCGTAGCCAGATTGCCTCTATCCGATGTTTGATGGCGACGGCGTCATCCCGCTCGATCAGCTGTTTGAGCGACTCGTACTCATCCGGCAACAACATGTCCCTGTGGGGAAAGGTCATGCGAAAAATCGGATCGTCCGGAATGTTGTCCCAGTCGATCAGCGTACCCAGGACGTATTCATTGGTGCGAAACGGCATGACCCGGGCCACGACCGTCATGGCTTCCTGCAACGCTGGCGTCAGTTTCTGCCAGTACGTCGTATCGCGAATGGTGCGTGAGTTATAGGGTTTGTATCTTTCCTGCTCCGACATTCCCTGCATGGCAGCGCTCCTGGTGATTGCCTGGCGGTTGTTACTGGAAGGCCGGCGCTGCGCGCTCTATGTCCATCCACGCCCGAACGCTGTCACGATCCCACTGGCGGCGGACGTAAGCGGCGAGTCGGGCGGGAACCTGGTCACCATTGGCGAGCAGTCGGTTGAGCATGATTGCCAGGTCGGTGTCGGCAATGCTCCAGTCACCGAACAGATGATCAGTGCCCTCCTCCAGCAACTGTTCGGCGACAAAGAACAATCTGCCGACGGCCGTCAGGGCCTCGTCCGACAGCGGGCTATCTTTCTTGCCGAAGTAAATGAGGTCCGCCGGGCGCTCTTTGCGAATCACCAACAAATCACTGCGCAACCAGGTCTGCAGTTGACGGGCGCGGGCGCGCTGCTTGATATCCAACGGGAATAGTTTTTTATGCCCTGGCGCTATTTCCTCCAGGTATTCGGCGATGGCCGAAGATTCCGACAATGCAAAACCTTCGTGAACTAGCGTGGGGATTTTGCAAGTCAGCGACACATCACGATAACTGGCCTGATAGTTCTCTCGCGCTTTTAAATCCAGCGTAACCATTTCAAATGAAAGTTGCTTTTCCTTCAGCGCCACAAAAGCCGACATCGCAAACGCACTGACGAAATCTGCACCGACATACAGTTTCAGCTTCGTACTTTCCATAGAACGCTCCCTTGCATTAACCACATTAATCCTTTGCATGGGGAGCGATCGTAGTAAGTTGATTAACCGCTGAACAGATACAGAAAATATCTGTTTCCATCGATACAGAAAGTGCGAAAACGCCAATCGTCAGGCGGATTCGGGAGCGGTCGGCAGAAATGAAAAAGGGAGTCAGCGAACGCGGACTCCCTGGTGTGCAACGAAGGGGAAATTACGGCTGGAGGGTGATCAGGCCGTGGCTGTCGGCAAAATTGGCGAGCAGCGCCATTTGCGGCATGTTGCTCATGTTCAGCATGGCCAGCGGCTCTAGGGCGCTGGTGTTGACGAAACCGTGCGTGGTCCAGGCCGGCACCAGTAACACGTCGCCTGTGCTGACGCTCACTTCATCGGCATCGCCCAACGTCAACGCACCGCTGCCGGACTGAATGATGAACAGGTGCCACCACGAATGAGCGTGTCCGTTCAGCACAGCACCCGGTATCAGCCACTGCATGGCGATCCCCATGCCGGGCGTTACCTCACAACCTTCGATGCTCTTGTCGTGGGCCAAGGCCACGATATCGACGCCACTGGCTTCGAGGGTCTGACGCATCTGCGCAAGTTCAGCCCCCTTCCACACTCGTGCACTTACCGATTGGTGGTGCAAACTCTGGCGAAAATCCTTATATGAAAAAAACGCACCTTGAACATTATTCATCCGGGAATTCCAACTTATTCTGCTGACTTATAGAGCCGAACCTTAGGTGAACAATCAGGCACTGTAAAGCCGGACAATTAACACTTATAACACCGAAGGCCGCAACGCCGCGATCATATCCACTTCAATGGCGGCATTTTTCGGCAGCTGATAAACGCCAATGGTCGTTCGAGTATGTTTACCGGCATCTCCCAGCACATGACTGAATACATCCGATGCACCGTTGGCCACTTCGCTCAGATCAACAAAGTCCGCTGTGGATTTCACATAGACCGTGACCCGTATCAGCGATTTTATTTTATCCAGCGAGCCGATGGCATCCACGATCAGCGCCAACCCGCGCATCGCGCTGATACTGGCTGCCGATTGAGCATCCGTAAGGCTGAGTTCCAGCCCGACTCGGCCGGGATACTGAATTTTGCCGTTCATGCGCGGCACCAGGCCACTGATATACAGTTCATCGTGATGCCGAACCAGCGGGGCGTAATGGCCGCCCGCTGTATTTTCGCCGTAGATGTCATAGCCCAGTTCTTTCGCCAGGTCGATGAACCGCTCATCACAGCTCTTTTGCTCAATCATTTACCCAATCCTCTTAATCAATAATGCAAATAACGTGGCGTCCGGCGGCTCAGCCCACGGCTCTCACCGGCGCTGCCAGGCAGGTGACCTCGACGCGTGACTCGATCGCCTCTGCCAGGCGCAGCAGGTTGTCGCTGAGCTGCCCGTAGTCCTCGCTGAATAAAACGATGTGGCCGATGAACGAGGTGTTGTCTGTCACCAGCGCGGTGACCGAATCACTGAGGCGCTTGGCGTACACCGCTTCCACCAGTTCGATGTTCAGTTCCCGGGCCAGGGACCCGATGTCCGGCACGTAGCGCAAAAGACCGCCGGTCGGTGCCCGCAGCAGGCGAATCCCGCAATAACCCCGGGCGACGGGGTCGTGATGGACGGTTTTGCCCTCCACCGCCCATCTGACCCAGCGCTCCCACGGATCAAAATCGACGAACGCCAGACGGGCGAGGTCCCAGATGTGCATGCCACCGGGGCGCATGTTGGTTTCCACCGCCGAGGTGAAGCCGTCGCGGCGCAGGAAAATCTCGTTGTGATAAGCGCCGTTATCCAGCGACACCAATCCGGACATGTGTCGGCCGGCAGCCGCCAGTCGAGCCTGCACGTCTGCCGCCAGCGGCGCGGGCACCACTTGCTGGATTTCCGCGCGATAGGCGCCTTCGGTGGTGGTTTTTTCGGTGACCCAGGTGCTGCCGGCAACGTAGTCCCAGCTGTATTCCCGGGCGTTCTGGATCAACTCTTCAAGGACGATGCCACCTTCGCGGTACGGCTTGAGCGCCAGCCACGCCTCGTCGCATTCGGACGGATGATGGATAACCCGGCAGCCTCTGCTCGCGCCTTCGCAGGCAGGTTTTATGAAGGCTCTGCCACCGAGCTCGACAACCCGCTGACGCAACTCGGCCAGGCTCTCGATGCGCGCGGAAAACACCGGACGGTAATCGTCCGGCGCAGTGTCGGCGGCCGCTTCCAGCTTGCGAAAAATCTGTTTATCCAGGCCCGCCCGCGCCTCGCCCGGGGTGATGCCGGGCAGGCCGAAATGGTTGGCCAGCGCAGCGCCGAGCAGCACGCCACGGTCGGAAAAGGGCAGCACGCCGATCAGCTTCCAGCGATCGGCATTCAGGCAATCCGCCACCAGTTCGAGGGAGCTCGCAACGTCTTCCGGCGCCAGTGAAGTGCTGCAGACGTGATCCGCCACCTGGTCGTCATCGGCTTGAATCTTCTCGACCAGCAGAATGAGTCGGGCGTTGTAGAGTTTTCTGCAGAGGTCGCGCAGCTTCTGGATATCGTGAACCCGATTGCCGTTGTACCCGACCACTACTACGCATGACGTCGTATTCATGAAACACCCGACCTGTGAAGTAAAAAACAAAAAACGCGATGACTCAGTCGTGTAGCGACGCGTTGGATTTACGGTTGAGCCAGTACCAGGCCAGAATCCCGCCCGCGCCGATGGCAGCCAGCACCAGGGCGTTATAGGGCGGCGGCGCGACCCGCATGATCATCACCGTCAGCCCGGCACCGACGCCAAGGGACACTTCCTTGACGAACATGTTGTTCTGCTTGACCGAGAAGTAATCGAGGTAGCTGAACGCGCATTCGGCGACAGACAGCAGCGCCACCCAGATCAGCGCGCCGACCAGGGTTTCGACATGGAAAGCGGCCGGAGACGAGAGCACTGCGAAGCCGCCAATGATGATTCCGATCACCGCGACCACCTTGAAGCGCCCGGTGCGTTCGATCAGCTTCATCACTGGCACTTGGGCGAATACCACCACGGCGCTGTTGAGGATCAGCATCAAGCCATACCAGGCAGGTAGCTCACCGGTCTTGAGCAGGATCGCCTGGGGCAGAATCGAGAACACGCCAAACAGCTTGATCCCCATGATGATGCCGGCGATCACCCACGGCAGTTTGTTGCGCCAGCCGCTGCCGTCCCGGGTGGCCGGGCGGGCAACCACCGGTTGCGTGGTGAAGGTGGCGCCCATGGCGATGGGCAGGCACAGCAGGACGAAACTGGCGGCGCCGAGGAAAAACATTGTTGGGGTCAGCAGCGGCGAAAGCAGGATCAACCCCGCCACCAGGCTGCCCATGTTCATGGCGACCCGGTTGTAGGCCGCGCCTTCCTTGGTCTGGGCCGCTTCGCTCTTGATCAGGTAACCGGCAATCGCAATGCCATAAGCAAACAGCGCGGCGGCAAACATCACCATGCCCTGGTTGCTGGTGACCGCGAGCAGCACCAGACCGAGGGCTGCGCACAACAGCGTGACGCTCAGGGAACGGCGGCCCAGCACCAGTAAAGTCAGCGGCAGGAGCAACAACAAGGCCCGATACCCGAGGGCGAGGATGCTGTTGGTGGCGGTATCGAGCCAGACGTTGGCCTTGCCCAGCACCGCGAACAGCGACACGGCGGTAATGATTCGAATAGTGAACAGGCGAACGTTAATCACCGGTTTGGCCAGGGCGACCGTTGTTTCGACACTCATGCAGCACCTCTGGAACCCAGCGATTGCCAGGGCCACAGGCGCCGACAATCAGGAAAGTCTTCAAGGCGATGGTAGAGAGAGACGCTTGTCCTGATCAGAGCAAGTTCGTATAGAATCAAACGAACTTTACTGCCGGAGAGACCAGTAAAATGCAGGTTCAACGCGCAGTGATCGCCGCCATCGAGTTCCAGCCGGGTGTACCGCTGGTTCAGCAGATCGTCGATCAACTATCGGAGTCAATCAAACAGGGCGGGCTGCCCCACGGCTCCAGATTGCCGCCGATTCGCGAACTCTCCGACCTGATGAACGTGGGCAAGTCCACAGTGGTGGATGCTCTGGACCGCTTGCGGGCCAAGGGATTGGTGGTGTCACGCCAGGGTTCGGGGCATTACGTGCACCGCACCAGCACCACGCTGAACACCGGCACCGGCACCGGCCCGGACCTGCAACCTCAAGACACCCTTAGCGTGGTCCGCCGCGCACTGCTGCTGGACAATGGCGCCTTGCGTCCCGGCTGCGGATTCCTGCCTACCTCGTGGCTGCCCGCCGATGAACTGCTCAAGGCCGTGCGCGGCACGCTGCGCGCGACCAGCCTGCGCATGGGCGAATACGGCGTTGCCGGTGGCTACCTGCCGCTGCGTCAGGCGTTGCGAGTCAAGCTGTCGACCTTCGGCATCGAAGTGCCGGTGGACCAGATCATCACGACCGCCAACACCATGCAGGCCATCGACCTGCTGATGCGCCTGCTGATCAAACCCGGTGACACGGTGCTGCTCGACGATCCCTGCTACTTCAACATGCACGCCAACCTGGCCTTGCACGGTGCCAAGGTCGTCACCATCGCCCGGGATTGCGACGGCATGGACTTGGAGGCGTTCGAGCAACGGGTGATCGCCCACAAGCCTGTGCTCTACATGACCAACAGCACCTTGCACAACCCGACCGGGCATTCGTTCTCCCCGGCACAGGTTTATCGCTTGCTGGAGCTGAGTCACCGGTATGGCTTCCACATTCTGGAAGACGACTTGTATTGCGACATTCAGCAACGCCGCACGCCTCGACTGGCGGCGAGCGGGCTGGACAATGTCAGTTACATCTCCGGTTTCTCCAAAACCCTGACGGCCAACAGCCGGGTCAGTTATGCGGTGCTGTCACCGCAACTGGCGGCAAGGATGGTTGCACTGAAAATGGCCTGCGGTGGCGTGACTTCGGAACTGGCGGAGCAGATTACTTGCACCATGCTCAGTGACGGGAGCTACACCAAACATGCGCGGCGCATAGTGGATCGGCTTTATGAGTCGAGCAGTCGGGTGGCGAGTTGGCTGGTCGAGGCGGGTTGCTCGGTGTCTTCGCTCCCGGGTGAAGGGCTGTTTATCTGGACTCGGTTGCCTGAAGGGTTGCATGCCGAAACGCTGGCGAAGAAAGGCCTGGAAAACAACCTGGTACTGGCGCCCGGCACCTTGCTCAGCAAAGCTCCCGATGCCAGCCACTTCCTGCGTTTCAACGTGGCCCACGGCGATCACACCCAGGTTCGCGAGCGGTTCTTCAAGTTGCTCGACGATTACAAAAAGTAACTACCCACCAACCCAGGTTCTGCGCTCTCAAGTTCGAAATCAGGGAATTTCTGCTGTTTACCTGACTAATTATTGTCGTCTGTCCGACGATGGCGGCAGCACGGTCCACCAGAAAATCCCCAATAAAAAACCCCGCACTTCTCTCGAAGGCGGGGTTTTTCGTTACTGCATCCAAATCTTAAGGCGCGTAAGTCAGCAACAACTCACTCGGCACCTGGAAATCCAGCGACATCATCACGCTCAACGCGGTAATGGTGAAGATCGAGAACACGAACAGCTTACGTGCCCAGACCCTGTCATCCACTGCCTTGTAGCCGGTCCAGGCCATGTACAGCCAGTACATGCCCATGGCCGCGGCGACGGCGAGGTAGCTCATGCCGGCGTAGCCGCTAAAGGTCAGCATCAAGGTCGCCACGAGGAACGCCAGGATGTAGAGCAGGATGTGCTTCTTCGCCACTTCAATCCCGCGCTTCACCGGCAGCACCGGGATCGATGCGGCCAGGTAATCGTTGAAGCGGAAGATCGCGATGGCATAGGAATGCGGCATCTGCCACAGGCTGAACATCACCAGCAGCGTCAGTGCGGCCATGTCGAAGCTGTTAGTCACCGCGACGTAGCCAATCACCGGCGGCATGGCGCCCGACAGACTGCCCACCAGCGTGCCGTGAACCGACTTGCGCTTGAGGTACAGGCTGTAGAAGCCGACGTAGATGACGAAGCCGATTACCGCGAACAACGCGGCCAACGGGTTGGCCACCTTGTACAACAGTGCAACGCCGAAAACACCCAGGATGGTCGCAAACGCCAGGGCCAGTTTCAGGGAGATCAAGCCCTGGACCAGCACCCGGTTCTTGGTGCGTTCCATCTTCAGGTCGATGTCGCGGTCGATGCAGTTGTTGAACACGCAACCGGAAGCCACCACCAGGGACGTGCCGATCATCGCAGCCAGGAAGATGGCCAGATCGACATGCCCTTTGGAGGCCAGGAAAAATCCGCCTGCCACTGAAAGCACGTTACCGAAAATGATCCCCGGTTTGGTGATTTGGATAAAGTGCTTCAAGGACATCCGGACTTACCTCAGTGCGCCATCATGTTGGTGTGGATGCTGAACATGATCCACAGCGACAGGCCTACCAGCAGGACGATTACCAATGCTGCGAAGACAAACGCGATCACGTTGTTACGCTGGGCAGCGGAGCGGTCCAGGTGGAGGAAGTACACCAGATGCACCAACACCTGGATCACTGCGAAGATCAGTACGATCCACAAGGTCATGGCTTTCGGCAGCGACGGATACATCACCAGGCCGAAAGGAATGACGGTCAGGATCACCGACAGGATGAAGCCGATAGCGTAGGACTTGACGCTGCCGTGGCTGGCGTCATGGGCGTCATGGGCGTGTGCGTTAGCCATTTACATAGTCCCCATCAGATAAACAACGGTGAATACGCAGATCCACACCACGTCCAGGAAGTGCCAGAACAGGCTCAGGCAGCTCAGACGGGTCTTGTTGGTCGCCGTCAGGCCGTTTTTCTGCACCTGGTACATCATGATCGCCATCCAGATCAGACCGCTGGTCACGTGCAGACCGTGGGTACCGACCAGGGTGAAGAACCCGGACAGGAAGCCTGAACGGCTAGGGCCGAAGCCTTCGGAGATCAGCAGGTGGAACTCGTTGATCTCCATGGCGATAAAGCCGGCGCCCAGCAGGAAGGTCATGCCCAACCAGGTCAGCACACCCTTCTTGTTACCCTTGAACAGCGCCAGCATGGCGAAGCCGTAGGTGATCGAACTGAACAACAGCAGAGCGGTTTCGCCCAGCACGTAAGGCAGTTCGAAGATGTCGGCGCCCGACGGGCCGCCCGCTACGTTGTTAACCAGTACCGCGTACACCGCGAAGATCGACGCAAACAGAATGCAGTCGGTCATCAGGTAGAGCCAGAAACCGAATACGGTCATCTCGCCCGAGTCGTGGTGATGGTCATCGTGCCCATGTCCATCGACATGGGTGTGTCCAGCATTGGTCACTAAGTTCGACATGGTTTAAGCCTGTTCCAACGAGGTTTCAACACGGGTGGCGGTGGCTGGGACTTTCCCGGCCGCTACCAGACGTTTGTGCTGCTCGGCTTCGATGCGCTCGATGACATCCACCGGCACCATGTAGCCCTGATCGTCACGGGCGGCATGGATGGTGAAATACACCACGGTGCCAACCAGACCGACGATGGCCAGCCACCAGATGTGCCAGATCATCGCGAAACCGAACACGGTCAACAGCGCGCCCATGACCACACCGGTCGCGGTGTTGTTGGGCATGTGGATCGGCTCGTACTTGGCCGGAGCCTTGTACGCAGTGCCGTCTTCCTTGGCTTCGGTGAACGGGTCGATGACCTCGGCTTTTGGCAGCACGGCAAAGTTGTAGAACGGCGGTGGCGACGAGGTCGACCATTCCAGGGTATGGGCATTCCACGGGTCACCGTGTTCGCACATGTTCTCTGGCTTATTGCGGTCACGCACGCTGACGTAGAGCTGGATCAGCTGGCAGGCGATACCGACGGCGATCATCACCGCACCGAACATGGCAACGTACAGGTACGGTACCCACTCAGGGTTGGTGGTGGCGTTCAGACGACGGGTCATGCCCATGAAGCCCAGGACATAGAGCGGCATGAACGCGACGAAGAAGCCGGTGATCCAGAACCAGAATGCCGCCTTGCCCCAACCTTCGTGCAGCTTGAAGCCGAACGCTTTCGGGAAGTAGAACGCAAAGCCTGCGATGTAGCCGAATACTGCGCCGCCGATGATCACGTTGTGGAAGTGCGCGATCACGAACAGGCTGTTGTGCAGAACGAAGTCAGCACCCGGGATGGCCAGCAATACGCCGGTCATGCCGCCGATGGCGAAGGTCACCATGAAGCCCAGGGTCCACAGCACCTGGCTGGTGAAACGCAGACGGCCCTGGTAGATGGTGAACAGCCAGTTGAATAGCTTCACCCCCGTCGGGATCGAAATCAGCATCGTCGCCAGGCCGAAGAAGGCGTTGACGCTGGCACCCGAACCCATGGTGAAGAAGTGGTGCAGCCAGACCATGAAGCCCAGGATCGAGATCGCGCCACTGGCGTAGATCATCGAGTGGTGGCCGAACAGTTTCTTGCCGGAGAAGGTCGAGATGACTTCGGAGAAGATCCCGAACGCCGGCAGAATCAGGATGTACACCTCGGGGTGACCCCAGGCCCAGAACAGGTTGACGTACATCATCGGATTGCCACCAAGTTCATTGGTGAAAATGTGGAAATCCATGTAACGGTCAAGCGTCAGCAGTGCCAGGGTAGCGGTCAGGATCGGGAACGAAGCCACGATCAGGACGTTGGCCCAGGTGCAGGTCCAGGTGAAGATCGGCATGTCCATCAGCTTCATGCCAGGGGTACGCATTTTCAGCACGGTGGCCAGGAAGTTGACCCCCGTCAGCGTCGTACCCAACCCGGATAGCTGTAGCGCCCAGATGTAGTAATCCATCCCCACGCCAGGGCTGTATTGCAGGCCCGACAGCGGTGGATAGGCAACCCAACCGGTCTTGGCGAATTCGCCGACGCCCAGGGACAGGTTGATCAGCACTACGCCGGATACCAGCAGCCAGAAGCTCAGGGAGTTCAGGAACGGATAGGCAACGTCACGCGCGCCGATCTGCAGCGGCACTGCAAGGTTCATCAGGCCGGTGAAGAATGGCATCGCCATGAAGATGATCATGATCACACCGTGGGCGGTGAAGATCTGGTCATAGTGTTCAGGCGGCAGGTAGCCTGGCGAACCCTCGGTGGCCATGGCCAACTGGGTCCGCATCATGATGGCGTCGGCAAAACCGCGCAGCAGCATGACCATGGCGACGATGATGTACATCACGCCGATTTTCTTGTGGTCGACCGACGTCAGCCACTCGGTCCACAGGTAGGTCCACTTCTTGAAGTAGGTGATTGCAGCGAACAGCGCCAGACCACCGAGTGCGATCATGGCGATGGTTATCATCACGATCGGTTCGTGGAACGGGACCGCTTCCCAACTTAATTTACCAAACATCGTTTACTCCTCTGCCCCGGCAGCTGAATGCGAACTCATGTCCATCCCTTCCATCTGGGCCACTTCTTTCTCTTTCTTCTCGTGGTGCATCGGCTTGCCCGGTTTCATGCCTTCGTACTTGTCGACGATGATCTGGAACAGGTTTGGCGTGACCGAGGAGTAGAGCTCGACTGGGTTGTTCTGGCTTGGTTTGGTAAGGGCTTCGTATTCAGCTGTTTCCAGCTGTTTAGGTGCCTTTTTGACTTCGCTTACCCAGGCGTCGAAATTTTCCTGAGAAGTTGAGATCGCTTTGAATTTCATGCCGGTGAAACCTGCGCCGCTGTAGTTGGCGGAGATGCCTTCCATTTCAGCGTCACGGTTGGCAATCAGGTGCAGCTTGGTCTGCATGCCGGCCATCGCGTAGATCTGGCCGCCCAGGCCCGGGATGAAGAACGAGTTCATCACCGAGTCCGACGTCACCTTGAAGTTGACCGGTGTATTGGTCGGGAACACGATCTTGTTGACCGTGGCGATGCCCTGTTCCGGATAGATGAACACCCACTTCCAGTCCAGCGAGACCACTTCGATGGTGATCGGCTTGACGTCGGATTCCAGCGGACGATACGGGTCAAGTTCGTGGGTTGACACGTAGGTGACGTAACCCAGGGCAATGATGATCAGGATTGGAACGGTCCACACCGCGATTTCAATCTTGGTGGAGTGGTTCCATTTCGGGGTGTAGGTCGCGTTGGTGTTGGACGCGCGGTATTTCCAGGCGAACAGGAAGGTCATGACGATGACCGGGATCACGACCAACAGCATCAGCAGCGTCGCGGTGATGATCAGGTTTCGCTGCTCCAGGCCGACCTGGCCCGTGGGATTGAGCAAGGTCATGTTGCAGCCTCCCAGCAACAGCGTGCCGAGCAGCGGCACTATGCCTAGTAATCTTGGGTACCTGTTTTTACTCATCTCACGACCTCTAAAGCAGCTTGCGCAATGCAGTTGGGTTTTGATCGCCAACACTTCACCCTGCCAAGGGTTGGCATTTTTCTTGGATTGAATAAGGGCTGCCCGTCGCGCGTCAGACGCTGTTCGACAAATCCTGGGACAGCGGTGAGTTCTTATTCGAATTCGTGGTCAAAGGCCTTGTTACAGACCAATTCCATTTGGTGCGGATAGTGGAGGCACCGACACCTGGGAGTCGCATGAAGCCATCCGGCCTCTCGACGCCCTATTCCTGCTCGTGCACCTGTGTAAGGGTGAGCAGTGCCGGGAATTCAGTGCGGGCGATTGTAGTGACGTAGCGAGTCATAAACCATGTCTCATCCCGAAATAATTTTTATCCATTTCAGCAACAATCATTCACGAATTTCGCAAAAGTCCGGCATATTATCGAAATTCATTCTCAACAAAAACACCAAAAATAGTAGGTCTACCGCACTCAGTTCAGACAGTATCGAAGGCTCTACGTCCTCCTTCGACCCGGCCCAAGCCCCTATGCGACAAGGGCTCCGCCCTTTCGCCAAGCCCTGTTAAAACTGCCTGTTCGGGCGTTTCAGGGTCGAAGCCGCCCGCCGTTGAAAAAGTCGCTTTTTGTTGCGTAGACTGACGCGAATTCACGGTCTCGAAATGCCTTGCGACACTCGCGCTGTGACAACATGTCGCACATATGCCGCCCCCCGACTTGTCGCGCATCAAGGTCTTTTTACCTGCCCTCTGCCATGCAAAACGCCCCGGTGCTCTCAACGAGGACCGGGGCGTTTTGGGTTGCCATGGCGAGCGGAGGATGGCCTCAGCGCAACGCCTTGCGGTTACGCGAAGTCAGCAGCGGCACCAGGATGACCACCAGTACAAAGGCTACCAGCGCCCATTGGGCGAGCGACAGGCCGAGAATCGGCGGGTACGGCGTCGAGCAGAAGCCGTCGACCTGGAAGCCCAGCGGGAAGATCTTCGCCAGCGGCAAACCGTCGACAATCGGTTGCAGCACATCGATGCCGCAGCTGACTGTCGGATAGAACTGGGTGTAGACGTGATGCCCGGCCACCCCGACGCCTGCCAGGGCGCAGATCACCACCAGGGTTTCAAACACCGTGATGCTGCGGCGGGTGCGCATGGCCGCGCCGATGAAGGCGAAGATCGCAATCAGCAACAAGGCGTAGCGTTGCAGGATGCACAGTGGGCACGGCGCCTCGCCCAGGACGATTTGCATGTACAGCGCGCCGCCGATCAGCGCCAGGCAGATGGCGCCCAGTAACACCAGATAGCGCCGTTCACGGCCCAGCCGCATTGTTTCCTCGCTCATTGCGTTTCCCTTCTGAATATCGATTGCCCAAAGTCTACACGCTGGCCCCGACCTTTGAGAGCCTGGCGCGCACGGATGGGTATCGGGAAATAGACGACAAGCCGGTTAAGAAGGGATTAAAAATTGGGCGATGTGTTGAATTTTGACCAGGCCGATGGCCTCTTCGCGAGCAGGCTCGCTCCCACAGTTGAAATGCATTTCACTGTGGGAGCGAGCCTGCTCGCGAAGGCGTTCGATCAGTCGCCGTAGATATCAGACTTGAAGTACTTCTCGGAAATCTTCTGGTATTCCCCGCTGGCGCGAATGCCGTCGATGGCGGTGTTCAGTTGCGAGACCAGCTCGCTGTTGCCCTTGCGCACCGCGATCCCCGCGCCCTCGCCCACGTATTTCGGATCCTTGAGCTCGGGCCCGACAAACGCATAGCCTTGGCCACGAGGCATCATCAGGAAGTCATTCAGCGGAATGGTGTCGGCAAAAATGGCATCGAGACGACCGGCCGCCAGGTCCATGTAGATCTCTTCGTTGTTGCTGTAACGCTTGACGTTAACGCCCTTGGGTTCAAACACCTCGGTGGCATATCGGTCAGTAGTGGTGGCGCGCTGCACGCCGATTGTCTTGCCTTTAAGGCTGGCGTACTGATCATCCACCACCGCGCCTTCCTTCATCACCAGGCGCGATGAGGTGAAGTAGTACTTGTGGGTGAAATCCACCGACTTCTTGCGGTCTTCGTTGATGGTCATGGACGACAGCGCCATGTCGATTTTCTTCACCTTCAGGGAAGGAATCAGACCGTCGAACTCACCTTCGACCCACTGGCACTTGACCTGCATCTGCGCGCACAGGGCATTGCCGATGTCATAGTCGAAACCGACAATCTTGCCGTCCGAGCTTTTCGAGGCGAACGGTGGATAGGCCGCCTCGATGCCGATGCGCAGGGTTTTCTCGGCGGCGAACAGTGTGCTGCACGCCAACAGGCTCAGGGCCAGACCGGTGATGAGGGGGAATTTCTTCATGTTCGTTCTCTCGCGGGTTGTTGTTGGTTTGGCAAGACAGAAGAATGAGCTGAAACGGGGGGAAAGCCTTTTTTGTACTTGTAATTCCATACTGGACTTTTATGTATGGGTCGTCAATTGGGGGGAATAAAGATGTGCCGGCCGGCGGTCGGGAGGCGGGTCTGGGAGGTTTTGGGTGCAGCGGATGGCCTCTTCGCGGGCAAGCCCGCTCCCACAGGTTTTTACGTTGTTCACATATTGTGTGCACGACACAAAACCTGTGGGAGCGTGGCTTGCCCGCGATGGCGTACTTGCGGACACTGCAGAACTTACTGCTTCCAGCGATCCGCCGCCGCATGATCACTGTCGCGCCCTTCCACCCAGCGCGCACCATCAGGGGTGTGCTCTTTCTTCCAGAACGGCGCGCGGGTTTTCAGGTAGTCCATGACAAAGGCGCAGGCGTCGAACGCCGCCTGACGGTGGGCGCTGGCGGCGCCGACGAAGACGATCGGCTCACCCGGCTCCAGGGCGCCGATGCGATGCAGCACTTCCAGCTTGAGCAGCGGCCAGCGCTGCTCGGCCTCAACGGCGATCTTGCCCAGGGCTTTTTCGGTCATGCCCGGGTAGTGCTCCAGAAACATCCCGGCCACATCGAGCCCGTCATTGAAGTCGCGCACATAGCCGACAAAACTCACCACCGCACCGACGCCGACATTGGCGGCGTGCATGGCGTTTACTTCAGCACCCGGATCGAACGCCGTGGACTGCACGCGAATCGCCATGGCTCAGCCTCCGGTTACAGTCGGGAAAAACGCCACTTCGTCGCCATCGCTCACCGGTTCGTCGAGCTGGCACAGGTCTTCGTTGCGGGCGCACATCAGGTTCTGCTCGCTCAACACCTCGGCGCCGTCGCGCTGGGCCAGCAATGCACGCACGTCATCGACGGTAGCGAAATCCCCTTCAACCTTCACCGAGTCGACGCCAAGCACCTCGCGATAGCGAGCGAAAAACTTCACGGTGAGGTTCATGGCTGATCCGCCTGGAAATGGCCGCTCTTGCCGCCGAGTTTCTCCAGCAAACGCACGCTTTCGATGGTCATGCCGCGATCCACGGCCTTGCACATGTCATAGATCGTCAGCGCCGCGACGCTGGCCGCGGTCAGGGCTTCCATTTCGACGCCGGTCTGCCCGGACAACTTGCAGCGCGCGACGATGCGCACGGTATCGTCGCCTTCGGCACTGAGTTCGACCTTGACGCCGGTGAGCAGCAACGGATGACACAGCGGGATCAGATCGCTGGTTTTCTTCGCCGCCTGAATGCCGGCGATACGCGCCACGGCAAACACATCACCCTTGGGATGACCGCCGCTGACGATCATTTGCAGGGTGTCGGGCAGCATGCGCACCAGCGCCTGGGCCGTCGCTTCGCGGAAGGTCACGGCTTTTTCGGTGACGTCGACCATGTTGGCGCGACCTTGGGAATCGAGATGAGTCAGCACAGGGTTACTCCTGATCAGGAGTCCCGATTGTAAACCTGTGGGTCAGATTTCCGCACCTTTGATTATCGGGTCACTGCAACCTTGTGGGAGCGTGGCTTGCCCGCGATGCAGGCGATGCGGTTCAACAGGTAAACCGAGGTGATGCCATCGCGGGCAAGCCCGCTCCCACAGGGTTATTCGCCGGGCAAAAAAAATGGGCGGCCTGTGAGGCCGCCCGGTTTTGGTGAGGTTGTTACAAATGCGATTCGGCGTATTCAGCCAGAATCGAACGCGGCACCCCTTGCAGGGTGATGTGCACACCATTGGGGAAGTCTTTGAAGCGTTCGGTCAGGTACGTCAGCCCGGAGCTGGTCGCGGACAGGTAAGGGGTGTCGATCTGCGCCAGGTTGCCCAGGCACACCACTTTGGAACCGGCACCGGCACGGGTGATGATGGTTTTCATCTGGTGCGGCGTGAGGTTCTGGCATTCATCGATCAGGATCAGGCTCTGCTGGAAGCTGCGACCCCGAATGTAGTTGAGGGATTTGAACTGCAGCGGCACTTTGCTGAGGATGTAGTCGACGCTGCCATGGGTACTTTCGTCGTCCATGTGCAAGGCTTCGAGGTTGTCGGTGATGGCGCCCAGCCAGGGTTCCATTTTTTCCGCTTCGGTACCGGGCAGAAAGCCGATCTCCTGGTCCAGGCCCTGCACGCTACGCGTCGCGATGATCCGCCGATAGCGCTTGCTGACCATGGTCTGCTCGATCGCCGCCGCCAGGGCCAGAATGGTTTTACCCGAGCCGGCGGCCCCGGACAGGTTGACCAGGTGGATATCCGGATCGAGCAAGGCGTACAGCGCCAGGCTCTGATAGATGTCACGCGGTTTCAAGCCCCAGGCTTCCTGGTGCAACAAGGGTTCCTGGTGCAGGTCGAGAATCAGCAGCCGGTCTTCCTCGATCTCCTTGATCCAGCCGACAAAACCCTGTTCGTCGATGATGAACTCATTGATGTGCACCGCCGGCAGGTTGTCGATCAGCTGCACCTGGTGCCAGGTGCGGCCATGGTCCTGACGGGTTTCGACATTCTTCACGCGATCCCAGAACGAGCCGTCCATGTTGTGATAACCATTGGGCAGCAGCGAGACGTCGTCCACCAGTTGGTCGGTGCTGTAGTCCTCGGCCGCAATCCCGCAAGCCCGGGCCTTGAGACGCATGTTGATGTCTTTGGTGACCAGCACCACGGGCAGCTCGGGCTCGCGCGCGTGCAGGTCGATCAACTGGTTGATGATGATGTTGTCGTTCAGGTGCTCGGGCAGAATGATGTTTGGCTCGGCACGCTTGCTCATCAGAATCGACAGCAAACCCTTGGGCCCGCTTTTGCCCCGCTGGATCGGCACACCGAGTTCGACGTCTTCAGGACTGGCATCGCCCAGGGTCTTGTCGATCAGGCGAATCGCCTGGCGGCATTCCGCGGCCACGCTGTGATGCCCGCTCTTGAGCTTGTCCAGCTCTTCGAGCACGGTCATGGGGATGGCAACGTGGTGTTCTTCGAAGTTAAGCAGGGCGTTTGGATCGTGAATCAATACGTTGGTATCGAGTACATAAAGGATTGGCTGGTTGGAGGAAAAACTACGTCCGTGATCATCCATACTCGGTCACCTTTGTGGGAGCCAGTCGACGCAATACCGTGACAGTGCTGCGCCTCGAAGTGGCCACCGAATTCACCTGCGAGGGTTCAAGTGAACTGCGAACAAGCTGGGTCTTGGAAGACGCCACCTGTGTTGCAGGTTTCGGCGGTCTGTCTTCGTAATACTCCAAAACCTGTGACAGTAAAAAGTACTTTGACGCTTTTTTGAAGTTTATTTTTCAGAGTGACGAATAGCCCTTGGCGTGCAGGCAATGTGCCGTTAAAGTCGGAAGTCCGCCTGCACCGAATTCTCTGCCGAAATCGCCCTTCGCCCAATGTTTACGGCCTTTTGCCATTTTCAGCGAAACCCTGCCTGACAGTCTTCCCAACCGATCCCGCTTTGCGCCGTCTGCGTGATGAGCCAGGGCATCGCCGTTTTCACTCCCTCCTGCTTCACATTGAAGTTGATCACGCCGTGACGCCACAACAGCATCAAGGTCAACACGCGTTGCGCGCTCTGGTCGGGCTTGAGCTTGCCGGCTCCATCCTGGGCATCGATATCCCACAGCGCCACTTGCAGGCCCTGGGCGTTGAAGAAGCCTTCAGCGTCCGACCGACGTTGACCGTCAGGCGGACGGAACAGCGGCACGTAATTCTCCGGCAGTTTGCCTTTGACCAGTTCGACGCTGCGTCGAACCGAGTCCTGCCAGTCCTGCCAGTGGCTGTGGGAGCGGAACTCCCAGCCCTGCACGCCGATACATTGCGTTGAATAAGCCGCTTGCAGGCTGGCGACTGAACGTTCGGCCAGGCGCGCCTGGATGTCCTTGCCGAGGACGAAGAAGGTACCAGTCATGTTCGACTTGCGCAGGTACTCGGTCACCCAGGCGGTGTTGTCCGGGGTGGCGTTGGCGGCGCTGTCGAAGGTCAGCAGAAACAGCCGGTCATTCATCGTGTCGCCGTTGCGCTCATGGTCGCCGAAACGTTCGACTTCGCTGCTGGCCTGCGGAAACAGCGCGGCCTTGCGCAATTGCTCGTCCAGGTACCGGGCATGGAACAGGCGACTCGGTTCTGCCCACTTGATGTAGTAGCTGTCGTCACTGACCTGAAACTTGGCGGCCTGCTGGCGCAAGGTGTCCAGGTCCTCGACCAGGAAACAGAAGGAGGCATCCTGATCGCAGCTTTGCTGGGCGAAGGTGTAGTTGGCCAGCAGGCGCTGCCACAGGCGCTGACGCAGGTTGTTGACCGACTCCAGGTTGATCGTGCGCAGGCCCAGGCGCCGGGCAAGAGCCGCTTCATCCAGGGATTCGCTGGCCAGCAGGACATGGGCGAACATCAGAATTTCGGCGCGCGAGGCGACGTCGAACAGGGTCGGGTTGTTGAGCTGTTCTGGCCAGGTACTGCGATCAAGCGTCGCCGCCTCGCCCGGTGCCGCCAGGGCACTGAAGCTCAAGAGCCAGGCCGAGAATAGAAAAGCGATGCGCAATGGGATGTCTCCGTAACAAAACCCGGGCGGCACTATAGCTGATGCGGCCATTATTCCCGCAGCAGCACCGAACCCCTGTGGGAGCGAGCTTGCTCGCGATAGCGATCCGACATTCAATATTGATGTCGACCGGCACGCCGCCATCGCGAGCAAGCTCGCTCCCACAGGGGATAGTGGATAGCCATCGATCACCTATTACCTCGATAGCTGGAGTCAACACGGACAACCCCCTAGAATCGCCCCCACGATTAAAGGAGACGACTTCATGCTGATGGTGATTTCCCCCGCCAAGACCCTCGACTACGAAACACCGCCGGCAACCCAGCGTTTCACCCAGCCGCAATACCTTGACCATTCCCAGGAGCTGATCCTGCAATTGCGCGAGCTGAGCCCGATGCAGATCAGCGAGTTGATGCATGTCTCCGACAAGATCGGCGGGCTCAACGCCGCGCGTTTTGGCAGCTGGACCCCGGCCTTTACCCCCGCCAACGCCAAACAGGCACTGCTGGCGTTCAAGGGTGACGTGTACACCGGGCTGAATGCGCAAACCTTCAGCGAAGCCGACTTCGATTACGCCCAGCAGCACTTGCGCATGCTGTCCGGACTCTATGGCCTGTTGCGCCCACTGGACCTGATGCAGCCGTATCGGCTGGAGATGGGCACCAAACTGACCAACGCCCGCGGCAAGGACCTATACGCCTTCTGGGGCACGCGGATCAGCGAATGGTTGAACGAAGCGCTCGCCGATCAAGGTGACGACGTGCTGCTGAACCTGGCCTCCAACGAATATTTCTCGGCGGTCAAGCGTAGCGCCCTGAACGCGCGCATCATCAATACCGAGTTCAAGGACCTGAAGAACGGCCAGTACAAGATCATCAGCTTTTACGCGAAAAAAGCCCGGGGAATGATGAGCCGCTTTGTCATTGAAGAGCGTGTCAACGACCCGGCAGCCCTCAAACAGTTCGACGTGCAGGGCTATCGCTACAGCGCCGAGCAGTCCTCGCAGGACAATCTGGTCTTTCTGCGCGATCACGCTCCAGAGTAGCCACCCGGTCGGCGCACGACACTTCATGGCCCGTCATGCGCCGACGTCTGATCGTCCGACAATACCCCGCCCTGTTCGCCGTATTATTGGCGCCAAAAACCCAACACCCAAATCCCTAACTTTAGTTTCACTCGACACTGCTGAAATTTTTCCGTAGTGGCACCGGAAATTTTCAGCAGTAGTGGCACAAAACTATCTAAGCCGCTCAGAACCCTATGTATCAAGGGTGAAACAGGCAATGCCATCAATATGAGAGCAGTGCCATCTTTCTCAATATTTCAAGAAATTTCAGAATTCGCGATGAGCGGACCGGAACTATGTCCAAATGCGTAGTTCATACCACCGGTAACGATTCTCACGGTGCATGTACGAGATAACTTACGCAGAAAAGTGATTCACGCAGCAAAGTTTTTCACATCAACTTCTGCTGCCAATCCCTGATTTGGGCAACACATGAAGGACAGGAGATAACGCATCAACACTATCCCCTGCCAGGCCAAGGCCGCGCCCCTATAAACGTGCTCAGCTGAGCACCCAACCGCTTGATTTACGGGCTTATTGCCTGGCATTGAGCGCGCAAGACCTTTGCACCAATGACTTCTGAACAGAAGCTTGGCTGCATGACAGGGCACATCATAATAACAAGGCCTAGTTGCGCACATCTTGAGTGCACTTATTTAGACACTCGGAACTTAGATGCGTGCTCGCTGCATTGTGACGCCTGTAAGGCCGCACTTGCGAGCGCACTATGACCGCTTAACACCATTAATCCCGGCCATGTAATGGCTTGGTGAAACAGGCTTGATTAACTGAGAGGTAAATGCGATGCGCATCAGCATATTTGGTTTAGGTTACGTCGGTGCAGTATGTGCCGGTTGCCTGTCTGCACGGGGCCATGACGTCGTTGGCGTCGATGTCGCCAAAGACAAGATCGATATGATCAATGCCGGCAAATCGCCGATCGTTGAACCGGGTCTGGGCGAACTGCTGCAGAAGGGTATCGAGACGGGCAAATTGCGCGGCACGACCAACTTCGCCGAAGCGATTCGCGACACCGACCTGTCGATGATCTGCGTCGGCACGCCGAGCAAGAAAAACGGCGACCTGGAACTGAACTACATCGAAGCCGTGTGCCGCGAGATCGGTTTTGTCCTGCGTGACAAGACCACCCGCCACACCATCGTGGTTCGCAGCACCGTGTTGCCGGGTACCGTGGCCAACGTCGTGATCCCGATTCTCGAAGACTGCTCCGGCAAGAAAGCCGGTGTCGATTTCGGCGTAGCAGTGAACCCTGAGTTCCTGCGTGAAAGCACCGCGATCGCCGATTACGACCTGCCGCCAATGACCGTCATCGGCGAGTTCGACAAGGCCTCGGGCGACGTTCTGCAATCGCTGTACGAAGAGCTCGACGCACCGATCATCCGCAAGGACATCGCTGTTGCCGAGATGATCAAGTACACCTGCAACGTATGGCACGCCACCAAGGTGACCTTCGCCAACGAGATCGGCAACATCGCCAAGGCTGTCGGCGTCGATGGTCGTGAAGTGATGGACGTGGTCTGCCAGGACAAGACGCTGAACCTGTCCCAATACTACATGCGCCCTGGTTTCGCGTTCGGCGGTTCCTGCCTGCCCAAAGACGTTCGCGCCCTGACCTACCGCGCCGGTTCCCTGGACGTGGAAGCTCCGCTGCTCAACTCGCTGATGCGCAGTAACGAGTCTCAGGTGCAGAACGCTTTCGACATCGTCTCCAGCCACGGCAAACGCAAAGTCGCCCTGCTAGGTCTGAGCTTCAAGGCCGGCACCGACGACCTGCGCGAAAGCCCGCTGGTTGACCTGGCGGAAATGCTGATCGGCAAGGGCTACGACCTGAGCATCTACGACACCAACGTCGAGTACGCCCGTGTTCACGGCGCGAACAAGGATTACATCGAGTCGAAGATCCCTCACGTCTCGTCCTTGCTCAACGCCGATTTCGACGAAGTGATCAACAACTCCGACGTGATCATCCTTGGCAACCGTGACGAGAAGTTCCGCGCTCTGGCGCAGAACGCTCCACACGGCAAGCAAGTGATCGACCTGGTCGGCTTCATGTCTCAAGCGACTAGCGTCGCCGGTCGCACCGAAGGCATCTGCTGGTAACCGGCAGGTTGTAAGCGCTTCGCGCTTCGCCAGCAAGCCGGCTCCTACAAATCACCGCAAACCTGTAGGAGCTGGCTTGCCAGCGAAGGCGTCTTCCCGGGCGCCGCAACCTTCGGCATTTACGCCTGCCTTAACCCCATCGGGCCACCCCACAGGCTCGCCCGAGATCGAGACGGATGCAGATTATGCACAGGCTAAAGCACGGCCTACTTCAGGCCGCCGGTTGGCTGTTTTACCTTAGTTTATTGATGGGCATCGCCATGGCGTTGCCTGCGTCCACGTTCGACTCCGAGTCGAAGGACTTTATCTTCCTGATCGGTATCGTCGGTATCTGGCGCTACTCGATGGGTGCCACGCACTTTCTGCGCGGCATGCTGTTTCTGTACGTGGTCTACCCGCACCTGCGGCGCAAAGTGCGCAAGCTGGGTAAAGCGGCAGACCCGTCCCATGTGTTCCTGATGGTCACCAGTTTCCGTATTGACGCGCTGACCACCGCCCAGGTCTACGCCTCGGTGATTCGCGAAGCGATCGACTGCGGCCTGCCGACCACCATGGTCTGCTCCATCGTGGAAATGTCCGATGAGAAGCTGGTGAAAAGCCTGTGGTCGCGGATGAACCCGCCGGACCGCGTCAAGCTCGACTTCGTGCGCATTCCCGGCACCGGCAAGCGCGACGGCCTGGCCTACGGTTTCCGCGCCATCTCCCGCCACTTGCCGGACGACCGCGCCGTGGTTGCAGTGATCGATGGCGACACCGTGCTGGCCGAAGGCGTCGTGCTCAAGACCGTGCCGTGGTTCCAGCTGTTCGGCAATGTCGGCGGCCTGACCACCAACGAGTTCTGCGAAGTGCGCGGCGGCTACATCATGAGCGAATGGCACAAACTGCGGTTCGCCCAGCGCCACATCAACATGTGCTCGATGGCCTTGTCCAAGCGCGTACTGACCATGACCGGCCGGATGTCGGTATTCCGCGCCTCCGTGGTCACCAACCCGGACTTCATCGCCGACGTCGAAAGCGATTCGCTGCAACACTGGCGCCTGGGTCGCTTCAAGTTCCTCACCGGTGATGACAAGTCGAGCTGGTTCAGCCTGATGCGCCTGGGTTACGACACGTTCTACGTGCCGGATGCCGCGATCCACACCGTGGAACACCCGCCGGAAAAAAGCTTCATCAAGGCCAGCCGCAAACTGATGTTCCGCTGGTACGGCAACAACCTGCGCCAGAACTCCCGTGCCCTGGGCCTGGGGATGAAACGCCTCGGCCTGTTCACTTCGGTGGTGCTGTTCGACCAGCGTGTGTCGATGTGGACGTCGCTGCTGGGCCTGACGGTCGCGCTCATCGCCACCTTCAAGTACGGCGCCGCGTTCATCCTGGTTTACCTGCTGTGGATCGGCATTACCCGCCTGATCCTGACCGTGCTGCTGTCGTTGTCCGGTCACAAGATCGGCCCGGCCTACCCGGCGATTCTCTATTACAACCAGATCGTCGGCGCGCTGGTGAAGATCTACGTGTTCTTCCGCCTCGACCGACAGTCCTGGAGTCGCCAGCCCACTTCCCTGACCCGTGATCTCGCCAGCTTTCAAGGTTGGTTCAACACTTGGTCGTCTCGGACCATGACCTTCTCCGCCGGCAGCATTTTTGTTGCCGTGCTGCTGATGATGGTCTGACCGAACTCGCCTGAATTAACTAGGAAATCGTCTATATGAATACCGCCGTCAACGCCAACGTAGTGCATGAATCAGAAGCCCAGCGCCAACACGCCCGAGTGAAAATCCCGGCCAAGCTGCGTTTCTTCGGTCCTGACCGGACTCCGGTTGAAGCCCGGGTCATCGACCTCTCCGCTGGCGGCCTGGCCTTCAACGCCGGTCAATTGCCACTCAAGGTCGGCGAGGTCTACAAGGCTCGCCTGCAATTCGTCATCGATAACCTCGGCCTGGCCATGGACGTGGAGCTGCAAGTACGCTCCTTCGATCGCGAGACCGGTCGTGCCGGTTGCCAGTTCCAGAACCTGGAGCCGCGGGACATTTCCACCCTGCGCCACCTGATCACCTCGCACCTGGCCGGCGACATCGTCAGCGTCGGTGAGATGCTGGCGACCCTGCAGCGCGACAACTTCACCAAGGCGCGCAAGGTCAAGGATGGCGGCCATGGCATGACCCCGTTCGGTCGTCTGCGCGCGGTGACTTTCAGCCTGGCGATTTTCCTCGTCGGCCTGACGGCCTTCGGTTTCATCTTCAAGTCGGTGTATGGCATGTACTTCGTCAGCCACGCCCAGGCTGGCCTGGTCAGCGTACCGGCGATGAACATCACCATGCCGCGCGACGGCACCGTGCAGAGCCTGATCAAAGCCGACGGCGTTGCTGCCAAAGGCGCCCCACTGGCGACCTTCAGCACCAGCATGCTTGACGTGCTCAAGGGCCACCTGGACGAAGACCAACTGCAACCGGCCAAGGTTGAAGAGCTGTTCGGCAAGCAAATGACCGGCACCCTGACCTCGCCATGCGATTGCACCGTGGCGCAGCAACTGGTTGCCGACGGCCAGTACGCCAGCAAAGGCGACGTGATCTTCCAACTGGTGCCGCGCAACAGCGAAGCCAATGTTGAAGCGCGCTTCTCCTATCGCCAGTTCGGCGACGTACTGCCAGGCAGCACGGTCAGCTTCCAGATCGCCGGCGAAGAAAAAACCCGCAGCGGCACGATCGTCAGCAGCACCAGCCTGAACAGCGCCGACCTGTCGTCCGACATCCGCGTACAGATCAAGCCTGACGAGCCCCTGAACAGCGCTTTCGCCGGTCGCCCGGTTGAAGTGAACAGCACCCGTGGTCCGAACCTGAACTGGCTGATCGACAAAGCCATGGCCGCCGGTCTTTAAACAGAGGACATGCCCGTGACGACTCCAACTATCCTCAGCACACCGCATACCCTGTGGGAGCGAGCTTGCTCGCGATGGGATCGGCGCGGTCTGTCTGATGCACCGAGCTGCCAGCATCGCGAGCAAGTCGGATCGCCGCACCGTCGCTCCCACACTGGTTATGCATTCTGTGCACTGGCCCTGGCGGTCAGCCTCAGCGGTTGCGCCGGCCTGCCCGACCAGCGTCTGGCCAACGAAGCCCTCAAGCGCGGCGATACCGCGGTGGCGGCGCAGAACTATAAGCAACTGGCAGACCTGGGCTACAGCGAAGCCCAGGTCGGCCTGGCCGATATCCAGGTCGACAGCCATGACCCGGCGCAGATGAAACAGGCCGAGGCGACTTACCGCGCCGCGGCCAGCGTCTCGCCGCGGGCTCAGGCACGCCTGGGTCGTCTGCTGGTGGCCAAACCCGGTTCCACCGAAGCCGAACAGCAGGAAGCCGAAGGCCTGTTGAAGAAAGCGTCCGCCGCCGGAGAAGGCAACACCCTGATCCCGTTGGCGATGCTGTACCTGCAATACCCCCACAGTTTCCCCAACGTCAACGCACAGCAGCAGATCAGCCAGTGGCGCGCCGAAGGCAAGCCGGAAGCAGGCCTGGCCCAGGTGCTGCTGTATCGCACCCAAGGCACTTACGACCAGCATCTGGACGAAGTGGAAACCATCTGCAAAGCCGCGTTGAGCACCACCGACATCTGCTACGTCGAACTGGCCACGGTCTATCAGAAGAAAGCGGCGCCTGAGCAACAGGCCGAGCTGATCAAGCAGATGCAAGCGGCCCAGGCTCGCGGCGCGGTTTCAGCTCAGCGCGTGGACAGCGTCGCTCGCGTACTGGGTGATACAACCCTGGGCACGACCGACGAGAAAACCGCGCAGTCGCTGCTCGAAGGCATCGCACCGGGCCACCCCGCTTCCTGGGTCAGCCTGGCGCAACTGCTCTACGACTTCCCTGAGCTCGGCGACGTCGACACCATGATGAAGTACCTGGACAACGGCCGCGCCGCCGACCAGCCCCGCGCCGAACTGTTGCTGGGCAAACTCTACTACGAAGGCAAAATGGTCCCGGCCGACGCCAAGGTCGCCGAAGACCACTTCAAGAAAGCCGTCGGCAGAGAAGTGGCCGCCGATTACTACCTCGGCCAGATTTATCGCCGTGGCTACCTGGGCAAGGTTGACTCGCAAAAAGCCCTGGATCACTTGCTGACCGCTGCGCGCAACGGCCAGAGCAGTGCCGACTTCGCCATCGCCCAATTGTTCTCCCAAGGCAAGGGCACCAAGCCCGACCCACTTAACGCTTACGTCTTCAGCCAATTGGCCAAGGCCCAGAACACCCCGCAAGCCACCGAGCTTGCGCAAACACTCGAAGCCCAGCTGCCGCCTGCCCAGCTTGCCGAGGCCCAACGCCTGTTGAAACAAGAACAGGCCGTTCGTGGTGCCTCGAGCCAGAACACCCTGGAACTGCATGCCCTGGAAGAAGAAGACGGCGAGGAATCCCTATGAAGTTGAATCCATTCGTTAAGGCCGGTATCGGCCTGTCATTCGCCCTGCTGTGGTCGTGCCCGACCCTGGCAGCTTTGACCGAAAGCAAGAACTACGGCCTTGATGTGAAAGTCACTGCCCAGTCTGAAGACGATACCGACCTGGGTACGGCGAGCGGCGGCGACGTCAATGGCGTCGGCCTCGACCTGCGTCCGTGGATCTATGGCGAAAGCGGCGCGTGGAGCGGCTACGCCATGGGCCAGGCCGTGACGTCCACCGACATCATCGAGACCGACACCCTGCAGCAGTCCGACAGCGACGGCACCCAGGCCACCGACAACGGTGATCGCAAGAGCAAGAAGAACTACCTGGCGATGCGCGAATTCTGGGTCGGCTACAGCGGTCTGACGCCCTACCCCGGCGAGATCCTCAAGCTCGGCCGTCAACGCCTGCGCAATGACGATGGCCAGTGGCGCGACACTAACATCGAAGCCCTGAACTGGACCTTCGACACCACCCTGTTGCGCGCCAACGCCGGTGTTGCCGAACGCTTCAGCGAATACCGCACCGACCTCACCGAACTCGCGCCCAAGGACAAGGATCGCCTGCATGCCTACGCCGATGCGGCGTATCAGTGGAATCCGGGCAACTGGGTCGGCATTCGCGGGCATCACACCCACGATGACGGCAAACTGGATTACGCAGAGCCGGGTGTGGCTGCCGATTCCCTGGACAAGAAAGAGAATGGCGACATCAGCTGGATCGGCCTCACCGCCGACAGCGATGCCTACAACTGGCGCAACACCAATACCGTCAATTACTGGGGCAGCATCACCGGCATGAGCGGCGACCGCGACACGGTCAACCCGCTGAACGCTGACGGCACAGCGCCGGCACAAGCCAAGACCAGTGGCGATGTCGATGGCTGGGCCACTGACCTGGGCGTGCGTCTGCGCCTCGATCCGCAATGGCAAGTCGGTGCAGCCTATGCCCGTGCCAGTGCCGATTACGAACAGAACGGCCTGCAAAGCAACCGCTCGAACTACACCGGTACCCGCTCGCGGGTTCACCGTTACGGCGAAGCCTTCCGTGGCGAAATGAACAACATGCAGAGCGCTACCCTGTTCGGTTCGTGGATGCTCAACGACGAATACGACGCCAGTGTGATCTACCACAAGTTCTGGCGCGTCGACGGCAACAAGCCAGTCGGCAGCAACGGCATCAACGCCGTGCAGAACGACACCGATGACGTGACCGGCGCCGTGCTCTCCAGCACCTCGCTGCCGCTGGAAGATGGCAACAAGGACCTCGGTCAGGAAATGGACGTGGTCGTCACCAAGTACTTCAAGCAGGGCCTGCTGCCCGCGGCCTTGAGTCAATCGATCGATGAGCCTTCGGCGCTGGTGCGTTTGCGCGGCGGCGTATTCAAGCCGGGCGATGCCTACGGCAAAGGCGTCGACTCGTACATGCACCGTGCATTTGTCGACGTGATCTGGCGCTTCTGATGCGAACAGCGAAGGGAGTTCCTCACATGAACAGTCCGAAGAGAGGCTCGATCACCTTGCTGGCCGGCGCGATGCTGCTGGCAAGCTCGGCGGCCTTCGCCAGCGTGGAACCGGCACCCCCCCAACCAGGGAAGCCGGCCACCGTGGCCAAGGAGCTGCAACAGGCCAAGACCTATACCGTCAGCAGCGCCCCGATCGCGCCGCTGGAGATGGAAAAGCCGAAACTGCCGGACACCTCCGGCTACACCGCCGAGGCCGTTGCCGCGAAAATCGTGCGCACCAAGCCTGGCAAAATCAGTGTGCGTCGGATGATGCAGGAAGACGCCCTGAAGGACTTCATCGGCGGCGACAACAAGATGGCCGAGTGGGTGGTGCGTCAGCACGGCATCCCGCAGGCGATCTTCGTCGACGACGGCTACATGAACCTCAAGGACCTGGCGAAGAAGGTACCCAAGCAGTACTTCAGCGAAACCTCGCCGGGTGTGTTCCTGGCGAAGTTGCCGATCGTGGTCGGGAACAAGGGCATCCTGGAAATCGACAAGCAGACCCAGGAATTGCGCCTGTCCCAGGAAGCCGGCTCGTTCCTGGTCAACGACGGCCAGCTGTTTGTGCACGATACCAAGATCACCGGCTGGCGCGAGAAGGAAAACGGCCCGGCGACCTTCAAGTCGGCGAAGGAATTCCGTCCGTTCCTGCTGGCCTGGGGCGGCACCCAGACCTACATCGCCAACAGCAAGATGGCCAGCTTCGGCTACGCCAACAGTAAGTCCTACGGCGTGAGTATCTCGCAGTACACGCCGAACATGGCCAAGGTGCTCAAGCGCGCTGAACCGACCGGCTGGATCATCGATTCCGAGTTCTCGGACATGTGGTACGGCTTCTACTGCTACGAAACCGAAGACTTCGTGGTGAAGGGCAACACCTACAAAGACAACATCGTCTACGGCATTGACCCCCATGACCGCTCGCACGGTCTGATCATCGCCGACAACACGGTGTACGGGACCAAGAAGAAGCACGGGATCATCATTTCCCGTGAGGTCAACGACAGCTTCATCTTCAACAACCGCAGCTACGACAACAAGTTGTCGGGCCTGGTGATCGACCGTAACAGCGTGAACAACCTGATCGCCTACAACGAGATCTACAAGAACCACACCGACGGCATCACCCTCTACGAGAGTGGCAACAACCTCTTGTGGGGCAACAAGGTGATCAGCAATCGCCGCCACGGCATCCGGATTCGTAACAGCGTGAACATCCGCCTCTACGAAAACCTGGCCATGGCCAACGGCCTGACCGGTGTCTACGGCCACATCAAGGACCTGAGCGACACCGACCGGGACATCGACCTCGATCCGTTCGACGCCCAGGTGTCCCTGATCGTCGTCGGTGGCGAACTGGCCGGCAACGGCAGCGGACCGCTGTCCATCGACTCGCCGCTGAGCGTCGAGTTGTATCGCGTGTCCATGCTCGCGCCGACCAAATCCAGCGGCATCAGCTTCAACGGGATTCTTGGCGAGCGCCAGGATGAAATTCTCGACCTGCTGGTGCGCCAGCAGAAAGCCGTGCTGATCGACCCTGTCGAACGCCAGACCGAAATGCAGGACTGAGGATAATTTTATGCGCCCACACTTGATCAAATTACTCAGCCTGTCGGCCCTGGCCGCCGGCATTCTCGCGGCCAGCGCCGGTGCGCGGGCCGATGAAGCCAAAGCGCCAAGCTTCAGCGCCGAGCCGTGCTGCAACCTGTGCCCCGAAGCCCACGACGCCAAGAACTACACCACGCGCTACCAGCAGAACTTCACCACGCTGGTACAGGCCCAGGGTGACTGGCTGTTCCGGACCCAGGAAGACTTGCGCACCGAATTCGATACCACCCCCGCCGGCTACAAACGCATGAAAGAGCTGCACGATGCGTTCAAGAGCAAAGGCGTGGAGCTCGTTGTTGTTTATCAACCTACTCGTGGCCTGGTGAATCGCAACAAGCTGAACCCGGAAGAGAAAGCCCAATTCGATTTTGACAAGGCGCTGAAGAACTACAAGACCATGCTCGGCCGTTTCGCGCAGATGGGCTACGTCGTACCGGACCTGTCGCCACTGACCAATGAATCGCTGCCCGACACCCTGCCGGCCCACGACTTCTACTTCCGCGGCGACCAGCACTGGACCCCGTATGGCGCCCAGCGCACGGCAAAAATCGTCGCCGAAAAGGTCAAGCAGATTCCGGGCTTCGCCGACATTCCCAAGCGTGAATTCGAGACCCATAAGTCGGGTCGCATGGGTAAGACCGGAACATTACACAACATGGCCGGTCAACTCTGTGGCACCAGCTACGCGATCCAGTACATGGATCAGTTCACCACCGAGCCAAAGGGCGAAGCAGGCGATGGCGATCTGTTCAGTGATTCCGGCAATCCGGAGATCACCCTGGTCGGCACCAGCCACAGTGGCAAGAACTACAACTTCGCCGGTTTCCTCCAGGAGGCCATCGGCGCCGACATCCTCAACGTGGCGTTCCCCGGCGGTGGCCTGGAAGGTTCGATGCTGCAGTACCTGGGCAGCGAAGAGTTCCAGACCAAGCCGCCGAAGATTCTGATCTGGGAATTCTCGCCGCTCTATCGCCTCGACCAGGAAACCACCTACCGCCAGATGATGGCGCTGCTGGACAACGGTTGCGAAGGAAAGGATGCACAGATGACCGGCAGCACGACGTTGAAACCGGGCAAGAACGAATTGATGGTCAACAGCAAGAACCTGAACCTGCAGAACAGCAGCCACCAGGTTGATATCCGCTTCGCCGATCCGTCGGTGAAAACCCTGCAAGCCACCCTCTGGTACATGAACGGTCGCCACGAGGACATCAAGATCGAAAAGCCGGAAACCTCCGACACCGACGGGCGTTTCGCCTTTGAGTTGCGCACGGACGAAGACTGGGGCTCGCAGAATCTGCTGGCCGTCGAAGTCCAGGGCCCTGAAGCAGGTGCCGCGCCGCAGAAAGTCGAAGCGAAGATATGCAAACGCAACGTGTTCCCTGGCACTGGGCAGCGTACCGCTCAAGCCGGGCAATAGAGGCAACTATGCAAACCCGAACTTTGAAAAAATTGATCGCACCGTCCCTGTTGACCCTGGCCATGTTTGCCGGGGCGACTCAGGCCGCCGCGCCCCTGCGTCCACCCCAGGGTTATTTCGCGCCGATTGAAAAAGTCAAAACCGGTGACAAGAGCGAAGGCTGTGATGCAATGCCGACGCCCTACACCGGCTCACTGCAGTTTCGCAGCAAGTACGAAGGCTCCGACAAGGCCCGTTCGACCCTGAACGAGGCATCGGAAAAAGCCTTCCGCGACACCACTGCCGACATCACCAAGATTGAGCGCGGCGTCAGCAAGCGCGTGATGCAGTACATGCGTGACGGTCGTCCGGAACAGCTTGAATGTACGCTGAACTGGCTGACCGCCTGGGCCAAGGCCGATGCGTTGATGTCCAAGGACTTCAACCACACCGGCAAGTCCATGCGCAAATGGGCGTTGGGCAGCATGGCGTCGTCCTATGTCCGCCTGAAGTTCTCCGACTCGCATCCGTTGGCGAATCATCAGCAGGAATCGCAACTGATCGAAGCCTGGTTCAGCAAGATGGCTGATCAGGTAGTGAGCGATTGGGACAACCTGCCGCTGGAAAAAACCAACAACCACTCGTACTGGTCCGCGTGGTCGGTGATGGCAACCTCCATCGCCACCAACCGCCGCGACCTGTTCGACTGGTCGGTGAAGGAATTCAAGGTCGGCGCCAATCAAATCGACGCCCAGGGTTACCTGCCCAACGAGCTCAAGCGCCAGCAACGCGCCCTCGCCTATCACAACTATGCCCTGCCGCCGCTGGCGATGATCGCCAGCTTCGCCCAGGTCAACGGTGTGGATCTGCGTCAGGAAAACAACGGTGCGTTGAAACGTTTGGGTGACCGCGTGCTTGCCGGGGTTGAAGACCAGGACGAGTTCGAAGAGAAGAGCGGCAAGGAACAGGACATGACCGACCTCAAGGTCGATTCGAAATTCGCCTGGCTCGAACCGTTCTGCTCGCTCTACACCTGCTCGCCGGATGTGCTGGAGAAGAAACACGAGATGCAGCCGTTCAAGACCTTCCGCCTCGGGGGTGACCTGACCAAGGTCTACGACCCGGCTAACGCCAAAGGCAAAGGTTCCTAGAGCGAACGCAAAACCCTGTGGGAGCGAGCTTGCTCGCGATTGCGGTCTGACATTCAACATTGATGTCGACTGGCACTCAGTCATCGCGAGCAATCGAGCGTCGACCGGCTGCTCCCACAGGTTTAGTGCAAGACATGAATTTTGTGTGATGTGTCCCCCGGTTTTCGGTGGGGGGTTTGGGGGGGCTGCGGCCCTTGACTGTTGGTTAAACACGGAGAGATCGGGATGGTATTTTCGTCCAATGTATTCCTGTTTTTGTTCTTGCCGATCTTTCTCGGCATGTATTACCTGAGCGGAATACGCTATCGCAACCTGCTGCTGCTGATCGCCAGCTATGTGTTCTATGCCTGGTGGCGTGTGGACTTCCTGGCGCTGTTCGCCGCCGTTACGCTGTGGAACTACTGGATCGGCCTCAAAGTCGGTGCCGCAGGCGTCAGGACCAAACCGGCGCAGCGCTGGTTGCTCCTGGGCGTGGGCGTCGACCTGTGCATTCTGGGCTACTTCAAGTACGCCAACTTCGGCGTCGACAGCATCAACGCGATGATGACTTCGGTCGGTCTGTCGCCGTTCATCCTGACCCACGTGCTGTTGCCGATCGGGATCTCGTTCTACATCTTCGAGTCCATCAGCTACATCATCGACGTCTACCGTGGTGACACCCCGGCGACCCGCAACCTGATCGACTTTGCTGCGTTCGTCGCGATCTTCCCGCACCTGATCGCCGGCCCGGTATTGCGCTTCCGCGATCTGGCCGACCAGTTCAACAACCGCACCCACACCCTCGACAAGTTCTCCGAGGGCTGCACGCGGTTCATGCAGGGTTTCATCAAGAAAGTCTTCATCGCCGACACCCTGGCGGTGGTGGCCGACCATTGCTTTGCCCTGCAGAACCCGACCACGGGCGACGCCTGGCTCGGCGCACTGGCCTACACCGCGCAGCTGTATTTCGACTTCTCCGGCTACAGCGACATGGCCATCGGCCTGGGCTTGATGATGGGTTTCCGCTTCATGGAAAACTTCAAGCAGCCGTACATCAGCCAGTCGATCACCGAGTTCTGGCGGCGCTGGCACATCAGCCTCTCCACCTGGCTGCGTGACTACCTGTACATCACCCTCGGCGGTAACCGTAAAGGAACGCTGATGACCTATCGCAACCTGTTCCTGACCATGCTGCTCGGTGGTCTGTGGCACGGTGCGAACATCACCTACATCGTCTGGGGCGCCTGGCACGGCATGTGGCTGGCGATTGAAAAGGCCCTCGGCCTGAATACCTCGCCGCGCAGCATCAACCCGATCCGCTGGGCGCTGACTTTCCTGCTCGTTGTCATGGGCTGGGTGATCTTCCGCGCGGAAAACCTGCACGTCGCCGGTCGCATGTACGGCGCGATGTTCAGCTTCGGCGAATGGTCGCTGTCGGAACTCAACCAGGCCAGCCTCACCGGCCTGCAAGTGGCGACCCTGGTGGTGGCGTACGCAACCCTGGCGTTCTTCGGCATCCGTGATTTCTACAGCAACCTGCCACCGGAGAAGACCAAGCCTGCCGCGAACGTCGAAGCCAATGGCCCGGCCACTGCACAACCAGGAATGATCAAGGCCGTACCGGGCGACAACCCGGCCAGCATCCACGAGCCTGGCTACACCGTCGGCGTTGAAGCGACCGTGCAACCGGCCTACTGGACCGCCAACTGGTCGCGTTACGTGATGCGCGCCCTGGTGCTGCTGCTGTTCATTGCCTCGATTCTCAAACTCTCGGCGCAAAGCTTCTCGCCGTTCCTTTACTTCCAGTTCTGAGGGATCTGACCATGACCCGCTCATTACGCATCTTCTACATCGCCCTGTTCATGCTGACGCTGTTGGCCCTGGGCCTGTGGTCCACGCGCAGCTTCCTCGGCTTCAGCACCAATGCCGAAGCGACGGTGCTCAACGGCCGCTGGTCGAAAGCCGTGGAGACCCACTACGACGAAGAGTTTCCGATCAAGCGCCTGGGCACCAATCTCTGGGCCGCGCTGGATTTCAAACTGTTCAACGAAGGTCGTCCGGGCGTCGTGCTCGGTCGCGACCAGTGGTTGTACAGCGATGAGGAATTCAACCCGATCGTCAACGAAGAGCTGAACCTGCAAGGCAACTACGCACTGGTCGAAGGCGTGCGCCAGACCCTGAAAGAGAAAGGCGTGAAACTGGTGATGGCGATCGTGCCGGCCAAGACTCGCCTGTACCCGGAGCACCTGGGTGACGTGAAGCCTTCGAGCATCCACGCCAACCTCTATCAGGATTTCCATGCCCGTGTCGCGGCCAACAAGGTGATTGCCCCCGACCTGCTCGGCCCGCTGCTCAAGGGCAAGCTGGACGGTCAGCAAGTATTCCTGCGCACCGACACCCACTGGACCCCGGAAGGCGCGCAAATCGCCGCCGAGACCCTGGCCAGGACCATTGCCGACAAGACGCCGCTGAGCGGTGAGCCGCAACGCTTCGTGACTGAACCGGCGGAAAAGGTCACGCACAAGGGCGACCTGCGCTTGTTCCTGCCGCTCGATCCGCTGTTCGAGAACCTGATGCCGGCCACCGAGCCCTTGCAGAAGCGCAACACCGTTGTCGCTGATGGTCAGGCTGGCGGTGACGACGCCCTGTTCGCCAACACTGAAGTACCGGTGGCCCTGATCGGCACCAGCTACAGCGCCAACCCTAACTGGAACTTCGTCGGAGCGCTGAAAGAAGCGCTGAAGAGCGACGTGGTCAATTACGCCGAAGACGGCCACGGCCCGATTCTGCCGATGCTCAGCTATCTCCAAAGCGATGCTTTCAAGAACAGCCCGCCACAGGTGCTGATCTGGGAGTTTCCTGAACGTTATCTGCCTGTGAACAACGAAATCGGTGACGCCGACCCGCAGTGGGTCGCAGAGCTCAAAGAAGCCGGCGTAAACCAACAAAACGTTGCAATTAACAACACTAAATCCGAGACGCCCGACCGGGCGCAAAACTGAAAGAGAGGTACACCATGACTTTCACTACTACTCCTCGCCGTCTCGCCAAGACTTTCGCTCTCGTCGCTGGCATGAGCGTCCTGTCCATGCAGGCTTTCGCTGGTGACGGCGCGCTCTACGGCCCGACCGCACCGAAAGGCTCGAGCTTCGTGCGTGTCTACAATGCCGGCAACGCTGAAGTCAGCGCCACCGTCGGCAGCACCAACCTGGCCGAAGTCGCGCCGTTGTCCAGCACCGACTTCAGCTTCATGCCCGGTGGCGACTACAGCGCCAAGGTCGGCAGCCAGACCCTGCCGGTGAAACTGGCCGGTGACCACTATTACACCCTGGTCAACAACGCCAGCGGCGCGCCGCAACTGATCGAAGAGCCGCCATTCAAGAACAAGCAGAAATCCCTGGTTCGCGTACAGAACCTGAGCGACAAGGCCTTGACCCTGAAAACCGCCGACGGCAAGACCGAAGTCGTGCCAAGCGTGGCCGCCAAGGGCCGTGGCGAGCGTGAAATCAACCCGGTCAAAGTCAGCCTGGCGCTATACGATGGCGCCAAGAAAGTCGGCGACGTGAAACCGGTTGCCCTGGAACGCGGTGAAGCCGCCGTGCTGTACGTCACCGGCAACGGCAGCAGCCTGTCGCCAGTCTGGGTAAAACGCCCGGTTTCGACGCGCTAAAACATTTGCCCGGTTGACCCATTTTCCTGTGGGAGCCGGGCTTGCCCGCGATGCAGGCGACTCGGTGCTACAGATGCACCGAGTTGATGCCATCGCAGGCAAGCCAGCTCCCACAAGGATCGAGGCGTCAATCAGGACACGGAACAAGAACAAGAGTGAAACGACAGAACGCAGTAGCTCTGACCCAAACGATTTTCAAGGAGTAACAACATGATTCCGGTGATTTTGTCAGGTGGTAGCGGCTCACGTCTTTGGCCGCTTTCGCGTAAACAATTCCCCAAGCAGTTCCTCGCCCTGACCGGCGAACACACGCTGTTCCAGCAAACCCTGGAACGCCTGGTGTTCGAAGGCATGGACACCCCGATCGTGGTCTGCAACAAGGACCATCGCTTTATCGTCAACGAGCAGCTGCTGGCCCGTAACCTGGACACCCAGCGCATCCTGATGGAGCCTTTCGGTCGCAACACTGCGCCAGCGGTGGCCCTGACTGCGATGATGCTGGTCAATGAAGGTCGCGATGAATTGATGCTGGTCCTGCCGGCCGACCACGTGCTCGAAGACCAGAAAGCCCTGCAACGCGCCCTGGCCCTGGCCACCGTCGCTGCCGAAAACGGCGAAATGGTGCTGTTCGGCGTACCGGCCACCAAACCGGAAACCGGCTACGGCTACATCAAGTCGACCAACGACTCGCTGCTGCCCGAAGGTGTCAGCCGTGTGTCGCAGTTCGTCGAAAAACCGGACGTGAAACGCGCCACCGAGTTCGTCCAGTCCGGCGGTTACTTCTGGAACAGCGGCATGTTCCTGTTCCGCGCCAGCCGCTTCCTCGAAGAGCTGAAAAAACACGATCCGGACATCTACGACACCTGCGTCCTGACCCTGGAACGCAGCGAACAGGATGCCGACACCGTCGACATCGATTCCGCGACCTTCGCCTGCTGCCCGGACAACTCCATCGACTATTCGGTCATGGAAAAAACCCAGCGCGCCTGCGTCGTGCCACTGACTGCGGGCTGGAGCGATGTCGGCTGCTGGTCGTCGCTGTGGGAAGTGAACAAGAAAGATGCCAACGGCAACGTCACCAAAGGCGACGTGGTCATTCAGGACAGCAAGAACTGCATGATCCACGGCAACGGCAAGCTGGTGTCGGTGATCGGCCTGGAAAACATCGTGGTCGTCGAAACCAAGGACGCCATGATGATCGCCCACAAGGACAAGGTCCAGGGCGTGAAACAGATGGTCAACACCCTCAACGCGCAAGGCCGCAGCGAAACCCAGACCCACTGCGAAGTCTATCGTCCGTGGGGCTCCTACGACTCGGTGGACATGGGCGGCCGCTTCCAGGTCAAGCGCATCTCGGTCAAGCCGGGCGCGTGCCTGTCCTTGCAAATGCACCACCACCGCGCCGAACACTGGATCGTGGTCAGTGGCACTGCCGAAGTGACCTGCGACGAAAACGTGTTCCTGCTGACTGAAAACCAGTCGACCTATATTCCGATCGCTTCGGTCCACCGCTTGCGTAACCCGGGCAAGATTTCACTCGAGATCATCGAAGTGCAATCGGGCAGCTACCTGGGCGAAGACGATATCGAGCGGTTTGAAGATATCTACGGTCGTTCCAACCCGATCGAACGCGGCGTGTCGGTGAAAACCATCGCGCAGTGATTTGACCGGTAACACAAGAAGCCCCCACCCCAGCCACTGCGCCTCTATCCGCAGTGGCTGGGGTGGGGGCTTTTTGCTCACGCCACCGATAGAACGCCCGTGACGGGTTGGCTACTCTTGCTCGCTTTGGATTTGACCGCACTGATTGCCCTCGAAGGCACTTCACCGATATTCAGACCGGCATCTTGTCCCATAAAAAATACCTCGTACTCTTTATTATTCAATTGGTCTAAAGCTTTTATCAAATCCAGTTGTTCAATTCGTTGCTCACGGAGCATCATCCCCGCATAGGTTGAAATTATCTCCGGTACCGTCATGAAATTCCTGGCAAGCTCCGGCTCCAGCTTATTCAAATCAATCGTCACCAGAGACTTTTGCTCCGTCAAAAATGATTTTGCAACATCACGTTTAGTGCTCAATGACAAAATAGCCCCCGCACTGCCTGTCCCGGCGGTATGTTTGAACACATCAGCAATGTATTCTTTGTAGTCATCCGGCGTAGCCTGAAGCGTCTGGTTTCTGAGGAGTCCTTTACCTTGGATCGTCGAAACATCGGCCAGGTGCGCCCTGTAAAGCAACCCGTTTTTTATCGGGTAGTCTGCAGCCTGCAACTTTTCCCTGGAATCAAAAACGCTGTCTTTTCTTTTAAAAGGGTTAGGCACAACTACCCCTAACACACTAAACCCGGATCCCAGCGCGTTCATTTCCTTTCGCATATCGATAAACTCTTTGAATCTGGAACTCGATAAAAAATCATCGAAATACGCAGCATCCTCTGCGGATGGCACGGGCAAGTTTGGATAGAGTCCGGTTTCATCTACAAGCTTTACAGGGTTATTTCTAACGACGCGATACAGGTTCAAGCCATCAACTTCTCGTGCCGGATCAGGATTCAACCAGCGCTGCATCCACGGCACGTAATACCTGAACCCGTAGTAATAAAGCCCCGTCGCATCCAGCTCTTTGCCCGAATACCGCACAGTCCTGTAGCTGACCTGCACCCCCTCGCCGTTCGACCAGGCCGTGCCGCCAAACGGGTAATACCGTTCCTGGGTGATGATGCTGGCATCCTGATCCAGCTCCAGCGTGCTCGACCCCAAGTGATCCGTCAGGCTGTAGCGCTGCTGATTGTTGGCGATGTCCTGCGGTGGCCCTGCCGCCCAATGCAACACCCGCACACTGCCGCGCCCGGTCGAGACCACGATGACGTGCAGCGCCTCGCCGGTGCCACTGTGGGTGCGGATCTCCAGCCCCGGCAGGTAACGGGTTTCGATCACATTGGATTGTGCATTGGTTTGCAATGAGCGGACTTTGCGTACCCGCATGCCATCGGCGCCATACACGTAGCGTTCGCTGTCATCGGGGTCGTCCTCGCGTTCTACCGGTCGCACTTCGCACAGTTGATTACGCACGTCCCAACCCAGCGCTTGTCCCGGTTGCAGATGCCGCAGATTGCCGTTTGCGTCGAAGCCGTTACGAAAATCCTCTTCACCCGGCTCCACGCCATCGCGCACCGGCAGACAGCGGTTGCTGTGAGTGTCGGCCATCAGGCGATGACTGTGGTTCTGCGGGCCGACGTGGGCCAGTTCGAGCAGGTTGTTGCCGGCATCGTAGCGGTAGGTCTGGCGGTAGGTGCCAACTGCTGCGAAATCGGCGGCCGAGGATGAAGACGGGCCTTGATTGGCGGCGCCCGCCTCCCACCCCGAGGCTTCGATCAGTTGATAAAGGCTGTCATAGCCGTAACGGTTGATCGGCTCGATGCGCTGGTTGGCGAAATAACGTATCGGCAGAGCAGCGTCTTCGATGCTCAACACGTTGCCCACCGGGTCGTAGGCATAGCGCAAATCCTGTAAAAGATCATGCTGGCCGAGACGGGACACCAGGCGTTTCAGACGCCCATCCTCGGCGGCGTATTCGAGGGTGGTGATCACGTCATTGCCGGCGACTTCCCGTCCGACCTGGCCATGGGCGTTGTATTGAATGGCGCTGACCAGGGTTTTCGGCGTGGTGTCGTTCGCCAGTTGCAGACGAACCACCCCCAACTGGCCGGCGACGGTCTGGCTGAAATACTGTCGGTTGCCTTTGGCATCAGTCTGCTCAACCACCTCGCCCAGCGCACTGAAACCCGAGCGGGTCGTGGCGCCAACTCCTGTTTCAAGCAGCTTGTCTCGTTCCGCCACACGCTGCGGCCAGTCGGGGGAATCCAGTTCGCGCAGAAAATGCCGGGTCTGCTCCAGCACTGCGCCCGTCAAGCCAAACTCGGCAAACACCTGCGTACCCGCCAGGTCATCGTGACGAACCGGTTGTCCGCACTGGTTGTGCGCGGCGGATACCGGATCGGCACCGCCATAGCCATAACGCTCCGTGCACATGGGCTGGCCATCAACCGCCTGTTCAAACACTGCCAGCGGGCGTAACTGATCGTCGTATTCGTTTCGGCGCTGACTGCCACGGCCATCCCAAAACAGCACCGGCTGATCCGCTTCGCCCAACAGACTGACCCGCCACCCGGCATCGACGCTGGTCGTGCTCAGTACCTTGCCGGACAGGGAATAAATCGTGGCCAGGTTGGCGCAGGCCAAAGCGTCCGTCGCCAACCGCGGATCTCGCTGCGCAATCGCGCGCCCGGCGGCATCATGTTGCCGGGTAGTGACCCGCGCCTCAGCGATCAGCTCGCTGACATCCCGCCGACAGTACGCAATCTGGCGTATCGGCAAGCCACGGCTGTCGGTGACAGTCAGGTGCGGGGTCTGTGAATCAATAGCAGGATTCATTTGCATGCACTTATGGTTCATCGCTCCTTGCGCCCTAGCGCCGGGACAAAACCGCGCCCCGGGAACATCGGTGCGGGCGCGTTGATTTCGAGCGGGGCTTGTTCGTTCATAGCGAGCCTGCGCCACATCTGGCGGTGTAGAAAACGTGAATGATGATGTCATTGAGAGACGCCAGCATGGCCGCCTGGGCATCCGGGTTGGGGAAGGTCAGGCTCCAGCGGGAAACCGCCCCGGTGTATTCGAACGGCAGGTAGCGTTCATCCTGGAAGTTGAGCTGGAACTGGCCGTTGTCATCGACACCATGAGAGAGCGCGATCTGCTGGCTCGCCCTCAGGTTCTCTTTGACTGTTTGGCCAACAGTCGACGACATTTCAACCTTGCTGTAAGTCTGGTTCAGAACGGCGCAGATATCTTGATAGGGGCCAACGGTGACGGGCAGGGTCACGCTGATCGTTTTGATCCGTCGCAGGTAGTGATGCTGGCCCGCGTAATCATCGTCGAACATTTTTTGCGTCAACTCGAATTCACAGGTCCCCGTGGTCTTCAGGGCTTTTTCAATTCCGTCATCTCCCTCCCAGGGCTTGTTGATCGTTGAACCAGGATCCTTGGCCTGCAAAGCCTTCAACGACACGGTCTTGCGAATTTCCAGGTCGCGCCTGTTGTTTTTCAAGTACTCGGCGTGCATCTGCTGCAGGCTCATTTTCAGCTCTTCCCCGGCGCCGAGACCGCGGTAACTGCTGTTCCATGCCCCGGGCCGGATAAAGGTCTGAGTGAAATCGCCCATTTCGTACTGCCAGCAGGCTTCGGCCGCCTGGCACAGCGATTGAGCGGTGTTGTAGGCGCTGTAGTAGAAGCTGGCGAACTTGCTGTTGAGCCAGTCATAGGTCTGGGACTTGCTGAAACGGTTACTGCTCAGCAGGAAGTCATGGGTGGCCTTGGCCTGGTTCAATGCGGTTTGCGCCTGACGCAGTTGCAGTTGAGTCGCTTTGTGTTGCTCCTCAAAGACGGCCAGTTGGGCTTTGATTTGTTTGGCTTCGAGTCGTGCCTGGTCGCGGGCCTGGGTCCATTCCTGCGCACGGCGACGGTATTGCTCGTAAAGCCCGATGGCTTCGCTTGCGCCATGGGAAACAGTGGCGCCGGCTTGCAATAAGTGCATGGGAGCCTGGAAAATACCTTCAAGGCGATGACCACCGTTCGCCATCCCGAAGGTGTTCGGCGGCACCTTGGCGACTTCGCCGGCAAACCCCAGCGGGCCCGTCCCGGCCTCCAGCAAACGACCTCTAAGATGCAAGGCACCGCTGGCCATTTCTCCGAAGCTGACACCCTCGTCCACCAGCTTCTCGTAATAGCTGACCCGCCCCGCGATGACGGCCTGACTGGCCTCCAGCGCTGTCTTGTTGGCCTCGTCAATCTTCCCGGCCTGGGCTTGTATATCCACAGCCACTTTCGCCAGATTCCAGGCCTGTTGCTGTTGCATCTCCAGGTACTGCGCCTGCTCTTTACGCTCGATCAATGACAACAGGGTCGAGCCGAACTGGATCACGCTGTCCACCGCATTCTGTGCGAGGGCGAACATGAAATTGAAGCGGTAATGGGGAATCTGCGGGCTCAGCAGTCGGCTCAGCGCTGCACCGGATAACCCCTGGCCCCGGGCCGCGAGCAGCGCGCGCGGATCCAATGGCGCAGCGAACAGCGGCAAATTCAAGGCATTGCCCGCCATGTCGAGGTTGTGCCGCAGGTTGTACAGGCGGCTTTCGGCCCGGTCCCAGCGCTGGATCAGTTCGGGGTTGAAGGGGCGGCGCAAGTAGGGGTTGTCCGCACTCGATAGGGAGGAGTCATCGGCATAAGGTCGCAGGCACAACAGCGGGGCGACCTGCGAGGCAGGGGCTTTGCCGATGCGCAAGGGCGGGTCTTGCTGAAAAACCCGTTGGGCCGCGATCAACTGTTGTTCGAACCCACGCAGGTCGTCATTCGTCGCAGAACTCAACGCGCCCAGCGTGATCGGTTCCCAGTCGTCTACCTGCCGGACATCGGGCCGCTTGCCCAGCAAATCCAGGATATGCACATAACGCAGCTTGGCCTGCGCCAACCCGTCCGGCGTCAATTCCCCATAGGCCTGGTCAGCCTGGTTGCTCTCAATGTCGATGTAGAGTCCATACAGGGCCTTGCGAAAGTGCACCGGGAAACTGAGGGCAATCTGGTGCGGGTCGTCCGGGTACAAAATCGCCTGGCTCGGGTCTACGGGGCCGGGCCATACGGGCTCCTCCAACGGCACGGCCTGCCAATAGCCGGGATGCCCCGGGTCGACGCTCTGGCGCGCAGGGTCGAACACAAAGGACAACCAGTGTTTGGCTTCGTCGTACTGTTGCTCTTCGTTCAAGCGGTGCGCCACCAGCCACGGCAGATACAGGAACAGCTCAAGGAAATACAGGTAATATGCACCCGAGAAGTCCATCGGCTCGCTGCCGAGACCGTTGGGAATCGGCGGTTCTGTGCGCTGGGTCTGGGTCTCCCATCTCAATAATGGCTCCATACCGGACTCGGCGAGTTCGATCAACTGCCGGGCGAAGGTGGTGTTCATGCGGATGGGAGCCCGAAGTACCGTTCGTGGTTTGTCCATCTCGGCTAATGCGATGCTTGAACCCGTGAAATCAATGAATTGAGCCGTGCCCAGAGACTGGCTATCGAACTCGTTATTGATCCAGGGCGCAATCTGCTGCGTTGCATCCAAAGACTCGCCCCACCTCATTCTCAGCGCTTTAAGGGCGCCGCCTTTCAACGTCCAGTCGTTGGTCGACGGGATCGGATGGTAGATCAACACTCCATAAATAAGAGGAATATTGAATGTTTCCTTATCGTCGGGCCAGTCCACCTCCCACCCCTCCGGTTGAAGAGAAATCTGGTCGACCGAGAAAGAGACCTTGAACGTCGAATCCTTGGCCAGGCTTGTGACGATGGACGTAGAATACAGTGGCCGAATTTCCTCAAACTTTTCAGGCCATGCTTGCGTTTCGACATCCTGCGGGTGCATGACCACTAGCTGGTAACCGACTCGATCGTTAAAGTAGTTGTACCCATCAAACGAATAATCAGGAGCTTGCGGAGTGCCTCTCCTGAAGAAAAACTCAAACTTCCTCTTATATAAAAGTTCAAGATTAGATAGCAGAAGCGCCTTGCCTTCCAGGGAGGCAGCCCCCCCCATGGCAGTCCTGGGCACTGCGAAACGAAGGCCATCACCTGGGTTGGCAATCAAGCTGTAATTGTTTTTTTTGACAAGAATGCTAAATGAACCCTGGTCCACATCCATCAAATCCGTGCCAAGTGGTTCTATCTTCGACCCCTCGAGTAGCGACGCGTAGGTCGCCCCACGCTCCGACTCCAAATACATCAACGTCAACTTTAGAATGGGAACATTTTTATTAACGAAGACAATCGTTGTATGCAGAACACCTGGAAAACCTTCCCCCTGCCTGACGACCAACTCTATAGTTGAGCTGGTTCGATCATATATAAGATCCTGGTCTTTTCTGCTATCTTCAATCTTCGACTGAAACCCATGATAGTTCCAGACATCGGTCACTGGATAATCACCAGGTTCAGGTGCCGTCACGGTACCGAATTTCGGGGTTCCGGTAGGAAGCCAATAGTGGAAACGATCAACGTTAGCTCTGGCAAACAAACGGCCGATCGACTGCACATGTGCCCTGCCCTCCCCATCTTCGTTGGCATCCAGGAGCATCGTGCCCTGCGCGACCTTCTTGACCACCCCCGATAGCGGAAACAGCGTCGATACGTGGAAGTTCTTGTCGATACGCCGGGTTCTCAAAAAGTCGTAAGTGTCGGTGCTGCCGGTCTCGTCGCCGTCGTCGCCAACGTAATTAGAGTACAAGGCAATAAACATCGACTCAGGGGATGTTGAATGGTCATACACGGCGATCGTCTGGGTTTCCCGCTCGATCTGTTCCGGCGTTTTTTTGATCAGCTCGGCGGTCTGGCAATAGCTTTCGATGTAGACCCGTGGCGTGCTCCAGCTGTCATCGTATTTCTTGTAGCTGGCGTATAAACGGAACCGCGGATTCACCTTGACGGTTGTGTCCGCTTCCCCCTCGGGCGCGATCGCATCCGTGTCCTGATACTCCACCTCGGCCCAGATCACGAACAGCCGGTTATTGAACCAGCACGGGCGAATCGTGTGTTCCAGGGCCTTTTCCGAAATCGGTACGTTGGCCCTTTGCCAGTCCGCCCAGGCATTGGGCAGGGGTTTGTCGAACTTGTCCGGCATCTCGCCAGGCACTTGGGCCGGTGCCCTGACCGGGCGTTGCGACATATCCAGCGAGCGCCAGTAATAGGCGTTTTCGGCGGGCGATTTGCCGATGAAATAGTAGGTGCTGTTGGCGAAGTCTTCACCGTCGATGTAGCCGTTGCAGACCTTCACGTTGGCGACTTCCTCGAAACGTGCGAGGTAAGCCAACACCGCAGCCTGCACCGTCTCCGGCTGGATCTGCGCCTGGTTGATGTCGTTTTCCAGCTGCTCGAAGCTGTCGGTCTTGGTCAGGCGCAGGGTCGGGTCGAGGTAGATGTCCGGGAAGTGGTGCAATTGCTGCATGGCCGCCCAGATCGGGTAACGGTTCAAACCGTCGCGCCAGGCCTTGGTCTGCGCGGGCGTGAGGCTATCGTCGTGGTAACCGGGTTCCATGTTCAGCATCATGCCGTTGACCAGCTGCTGCAGGCTGGCAATGGCGCAGGCGACCGGACTGGTGGGCACGTTCTGGCTGACCAGCACGTCCAGCAACCAGAACTCATAAAGGTCGTCGGCGGTCTTGATCTGATTGGCGAGCTTTTGCTCGATCAGGTACTCATCACTGGGCACGGCTTCGTGCAAATACAGGGCGAGCATCGCGTCGCGCAAAGACTCATTGAGTGGAGCGTCGAAGGCAGTCGTCATGATCGTTCCTTAATCAACAATGGCAAGTGATGAATCGGAGGCAGGGCTGGCAGCCATCACCGCGTCACCGACCGCTTTCCAGGCATCCAGAGTGCTTTGGTCATTCAGTTCGGTGGCTTGCAACAGCGCCTGGGCAGAGAGTCCGCTAGCCCGGCAGGTCGCCTGGCATCGGCGTATCCAGTCCACTTGCGCCATCGAACGGGCGCGGTTTTCCGGCAAGGTGTCGGTCAGGACCTCGATTTCTCTTTCAGGCCATTCCAGGAGCAGGGCCAATGCGCTATTGGCCGTTTCATTGGCGATCTGGCGCAGGGCCTTGTTTTTAAGTTTGTCCCCGGCCGGGTTGGCGAGACTGAAATAGCTCAACAGGCGGTCTTCCGATTGGCTCTGGGCATGCAACCAATGGCTGAAGCGTTCAAACAGATAGAGGTCGGCGAGCGAGGGTTCGCTGTTGCTGCCCGGGTATTGATCGCCGCCCAGCCAGGCCGGGTTGACCCGAAACAAGCGTAAGGCGCTGTTGCTCAACCGCAGTTGCACGACGATCTCGGCATGCCGCGAGACGCGTTGAAATGGCTCGATCAGCAGGCTCGCGTCCTCTTCAAGTGCGTCAACAAGCAGGGTGTAGACCGAGGAACCGGCCCAGTGGATCACCGCAACGCTGCGCTCCGGCGGCAGCTTTGCGGTTTCCTGGAACAGCCCTTCGAGCAACCGGGTTTGCCGCTCGCACGCGCCGGCCAGCAACTCGACGAGCTTTTCTGCGCAGGCCAGTTTTACCGGAGGACTCAAATCCTGAGCCTCGAGCAACTCGTCGACATCGGCCCTTAACCAGCTGACAGGTTCCTCGATCAGACTCAGCGCACGATCAAGGACGGGCAGCAGGCCTTGCGCATCGAGCACCGAGTGGTTGATCAGCAACTCGTACCATTTGATTTCACCTGGCGTTGGCTTGTTGTCATGGGTGGGCAGGCCCAGAGCAGCGACCTGTTCCTCGGTCACGACACTACGCCGGGTGTCCTCCTGCAACGTCATCAGACGCTTGAGCAAGTCATCGGACAGCGGCGCGTCAAGAGGACGAACCACTCGATTGCCCTCACGGTCATACCGGGCTGCAAGGGGCACATCAGGCCCCAAGCGCCGCTGCAATTGCGCCACCGTTTGCTGACTGTCATTGAGCCAACGGACAGCCCAGTCCAGTTGCATCAACACATCGAGGATATCGGGAGTGTCAGCGCTTGTTCGTGGGCTCAGGTGACCGCTGGCCAGTGCCGTTTTGTAGCGCTGCCCCCCTAGCAAGCCTGTCAGCGTGAGCAGGTCGGCAACCGAATAACCGAACAACCGGGCGATCCGCGCCTGGCGGTAGAGCGACGAGACAGTGGGCAAGTCACGCTTGAGCGCCTGGAGGTGCAGCTCGGTCTGTTTGGCGATCAACAGCAAGCCGTCTTCGGTCGGCGGCACACCCAGGCCGGCACACAGTTGCAGCAGGGTTTTCTGGTTGGCGGGCGTCGCGCTGCTCAAATCGAGCGGCGTTTGATCGAGGACCAGCGGCGTGTCGAACAGTTGCAGCCGGTTGAACACCTGATCGAACAACGGCACCTCCTTGCCGCTCGCGTAAGGCGTCAAATCGTGCATCAGTGCGGCGAACTCTTGTGCATCGATGCCATGACGCTGGTTCAGGTAGCGATAAACCCCCAGTGCGCGCAGGGTGTTTTCGTTGAGCTCCATCCCCAGGTTGGCTTCGCCCTCGGCCCGGATTGCACAGATGATCAGGGTGTCCAGTTTCGGGAAGGGGATGCCCGTCCAGCGCTGCAGGCGAACCATCCGTTGCAGGCGATCAAAGCGATCAAGCGAGGTTTTGGTCAGGTACCAGGACTTGGTACCACCCTCGACCTGTTGCAGGCCCATGGAATTATCGAACTGATCGCGGATGATCGACTCGGGAGTGGGTGCGATTTGACTGTCAAACAGGTCCGACCCGGTACCCGTGCCGTTGACGTAGCAGGCACCATAGTGGGACGCGTGGGGAAACGGCAACACCTTGTCGGGAACATCCGGGACTGTCACACCTGCATGTTGCAGATTTTTACTGGGGCAGTTGGGTGACAATCGCACCGCGTAGGTGCGTTGGGAGAGCAGCATTTCGACCTGTTCGGCGTGCAGGCCAGTGCGTTGCATGAAGTCGTTCAGCTCAGCCATGCGCCATAGCGGCGAGCCGTCTGATATTTCGACGCCGTAGGACTGTGTGAAGAAGGCTTTTTCCGTTGGCGTCAGGTTGTACTGCTCATCCAGCGTGAGGGTGAAGCGTTGTCTGGCCAGGCTCACCGGGGCGGTAACGGTGCCGGTGGCGGTGATCAGATCGAAGGTAGCGGTATACCCCTCCCCAGCGAGTTCAGGGAGCGGCGCATTGGCCGTGATCAACGAGGTGGTCGTTGACGCTGAGGCTGCGTGCAAGCCATTAAGTAACCACTTGTTGGTCACACCAGGTGCGGTGGAATTCAGTTGCAGGGTCACGATTTCGGTCTGGGTTTGCTGCGCATTATGAAAGGTCACGGGCGCAAGGTTTGTCCCTGAAGTTCCGGCAGGCGTATCTGCCTTGGGGTTAACATCGCCAATGTCTGCTTGTCCTGATGGCAACAAAAAACAGGTCCCCAACGGCGTGTGAGGGGCCAGGTAAGTGCTGCCCGCGCTCCTCCAGCCGCCTGTCAAATCACTGCGCGTCAGGTAAAAATTGCTGAACACCGGGGGTTCGATCAACAGCGCCTGCTGCTGTGGGCTCAGCCCTGACAACAGCCGCTGCGCTTGCAGCACCGGCTTTTGGACTTCGCCATAGTGGTTGGTGGCAGCCTGTTCGATTGGCAACAACAGACTGGCCTGGTAATTCAGCTCCCCCAACCCGGGTTTGTTGTCGGATAAACCCAGCCGACATTGCCGGTGGTAAAAATTGTAGGGCAGCTCGAAGGGAAAGCGGCGCTCGGCCAGCACTTGCTGAGTGGATTTGGCATTGTCTGCCGGTATGCCATCCAGGTACGTGCGCAAGTTACTGCCCAGCACGGCGTTGACGATTTCCAGCATCGGCCTTGGGGTAAAGGTGCTGTCCTGGGTGATCAGTAGTCTGTTCAGATCGGGGCGACGCTTGTCCAGCAAGATGCGTTCGGGGGCGTCGCTGGTGGCTTCCAGCTGCTGGATAAATACCCGTTGCGCGCTCAGGTAGGCCACTGGCGAATCAATGGCGGCCATGGCTCCAACCTTGCAGAACTCGTCCCAGTTTTCCTTGAACAGATTGGGAAAAGTGGGCCCCAGCGGAACAAGGGCGCGAACACCGCTACGCTCTGCCAGTTGCTGGAAAGTACCGGATGAAGTCTTGTATTCACGGTACAAGCGCGCAATCAGCGCCGCATAGGCCATGGCATTGTCGTAGGCCAGATCGGCGTTGGCGTCGCTGTGTCTGGCAAGCTGCCGAGCGAACGCGGGTTTGGGCAGGCGAACGATGTCAAAAACCGAGGTGACCCCCATTTTCTGCATGGCCGTCTCGAAATCGGCCCGGCCTTTTTTTGGCGAAGTGTCGCTCGGTACGAGCGCATTCATCAACGAGGTGTTTTCGACGGTCATATCAAGGGTACTCCTGCCAAATTAAGGGGGCCCTTGCTGGGTGCCCGGCAGAATCAAACTAGCGACATATAAGCGCTGTGTAACCTGTCAGTTCTGACAGGTTGACATGGCTTTTTTAGAACGATTTCATTCTAGCGCTCTATTTTTTATTGCGAACTGCAAGATAAATGAGTGCGCTCACCCCATAAAAACTATTACCGATTTGCCAAAGCGCCGTGTTGTAAATGGCCAATCCGGAATGACCGCTTGTCGGAACTGTCATAAATGACAGGTGATTTTAACAGACGAGATCGGTATTCAAAGGTTTAAAAATTTTTTGGCGACATCGCCATGTTTAGCTTGATCACGACAAACAGTCAGGAAGTCAGTAATGGATACTAATGACGGCATCGAAAAATATGAGTCAGGCGAAACACAGAAAGAAGCATTTAATACCGACGATATCGAAACCACTGAAAGGCTGGCAGATATTTCTCACATTGTCGCCCCTGAAAAAGAAGACTTCCATTCATTTTCCACATACGTATTGGAACTGACTGTTTCCCATCCCAATCATCTAAATTGGGCGACACTTGAAGTCATGTATTGGTGGAACCCATCTGGCACTGAATTTACTTGCAGAACAACGCGCTACAAGGTTTCCAGAAACGGAAGAAACAAGGGCAATATCATCTTTGGATTTAAGTCGAATGGCCTCTGGACAGACAGAGAGATCACCAATGACGACGCCATTCAAGATGCCAACTGGCACGCTATAACTAGCGGCGGATCTGTAACTGGCAATGTTGCGGATGCCCTTATATATTTTAAATATATATTCGATGTACCCAACGGCGATTTCACGGCACAAGTAGCGCGCCTCGTTCCATACGCCCCCCCTGCACCAACGATTACCAACCCTGGCGTGGTAAGGACAGCTCGACCAACACTACAAGGAACAGGTGTTGCTAACGCCACTATCAAACTGTATCAGAGCGGTGTCAGTACCGTAATTTTCGCGACCGCACCAGTGCTGAGCAATAATACGTGGACGGCACCGCTGACTGAATCTTTGTGGATGGCTGATCCTTTCAACCTGACGGCTTCGCAAACCGTGCACAATTCGACATCTGGCTGGGCGGAAACTGTCAGCTTTGCGGTTCTGTTTAAACCCGAGATCTCCAACGTGACCGTTTCTGCCGATGGGAAACCCACCATTAGCGGAACAGGTGGATTAGCGGGTGCCACACTTGAAATCTGGAAATCAGGGGGCGGCGGCGGCGTTCAACTGATCACCACGGTTAAATCGGGGGGCGACTGGTCGGTTACCGCCACCACACCCTGGGCCGTCAATACGTACATCATTACTGCAAAACAGATTGGGCAGAACACCGGACAACAGTCAGACTGGGCACTTGTTAAAACGTTTGTAGTGAAACCGCCCAAGCCGGTGATTAGTCCACCACCCAATCCGGCCGAACCTGAACAGGTACTGACCATTACCGGCGTTTCTTCCGGCACCGTCACCCTGGAGATGTTCAATGAGGCGGGCACCAAGGTCCCCGGCACCTTCAGCACCTCGGGGGTTTCTCGCACCTTCACGCCGACTGCGCAATGGACGCCAGGCACCAACAAGGTCAAGGTCGTACAAACCGTGAACGGCGTACCGTCCGACTCAAGCGAGCTGTGTACGTTTGCAGCGAAACCGGCGAAGCCCGCGATCACTCCACCACCCAATCCGGCCGACCCTGAACAGGTACTGACCATTACCGGCGTTTCTTCCGGCACCGTCACCCTGGAAATGTTCAATGAGGCGGGCACCAAGGTCCCCGGCACCTTCAGCACCTCGGGGGTTTCTCGCACCTTCACGCCGACTGCGCAATGGACGCCAGGCACCAACAAGGTCAAGGTCGTACAAACCGTGAACGGCGTACCGTCCGATCCAAGCGAGCTGTGTACGTTTGCAGCGAGACCGGCGAAGCCCGCGATCACTCCACCACCCAATCCGGCCGAACCTAAACAGGTACTGACCATTACCGGCGTTTCTTCCGGCACCGTCACCCTGGAAATGTTCAATGAGGCGGGCACCAAGGTCCCCGGCACCTTCAGCACCTCGGGGGTTTCTCGCACCTTCACGCCGACTGCGCAATGGACGCCAGGCACCAACAAGGTCAAGGTCGTACAAACCGTGAACGGCGTACCGTCCGACTCAAGCGAGCTGTGTACGTTTGCAGCGAGACCGGCGAAGCCCGCGATCACTCCACCACCCAATCCGGCCGAACCTGAACAGGTACTGACCATTACCGGCGTTTCTTCCGGCACCGTCACCCTGGAGATGTTCAATGAGGCGGGCACCAAGGTCCCCGGCACCTTCAGCACCTCGGGGGTTTCTCGCACCTTCACGCCGACTGCGCAATGGACGCCAGGCACCAACAAGGTCAAGGTCGTACAAACCGTGAACGGCGTACCGTCCGACTCAAGCGAGCTGTGTACGTTTGCAGCGAAACCGGCGAAGCCCGCGATCACTCCACCACCCAATCCGGCCGAACCTGAACAGGTACTGACCATTACCGGCGTTTCTTCCGGCACCGTCACCCTGGAGATGTTCAATGAGGCGGGCACCAAGGTCCCCGGCACCTTCAGCACCTCGGGGGTTTCTCGCACCTTCACGCCGACTGCGCAATGGACGCCAGGCACCAACAAGGTCAAGGTCGTACAAACCGTGAACGGCGTACCGTCCGATCCAAGCGAGCTGTGTACGTTTGTAGTGGGATCAACGAAGCTGGCGATCACCCCTCCCGCAGAGCCGGCCGATGAGAAACAGATGCTGACCATTACGGGTGTGTCTTCCGGCACCGTCGAGCTGGAGATACTTACCTTTGCAAACAAGGAGGTACCCGGGACATTTAGTACTACCGGGACGACCCGCACCTTCATACCGACCGGGGAATGGCAACCTCTAGCCAACATCGTAAAGGTCCGTCAGACCGTGGCCGGCGTTCCGACTGAAAGCGAAACGTGTGCTTTTATAGTAAAACTGCCCAAGCCGGCGATCACTGAGCCCCCCAGCCCGGCCGAACCCAAACAGGAACTGACCGTTACGCGTATTGCCCCCAACAATGTCGGATACATTATCCTGGAAATGTTCAACGAGGCAGACATCAAGGTAGACGGTTCCTTCAGTCCCTCGGGAACTAGCCGCACGTTCACGCCGACGGCGCAATGGGCGCCGGGTACCAACAAGGTCAAGGTTGTGCAGAGCGTGGACAACTGGAAGTCCGAACCAAGCGATTGGTGTACGTTTACAGCGAAGCCAGCAAAGCCCGCGATCGTTCAACCAACCCATCCGGCCGAACCTGAACAGGTACTGACCATTACCGGCGTTTCTTCCGGCACCGTCAGCCTGGAAATGTTCAACGAGGCGGACGTCAAGGTGACCGGCACCTTCAGCACCTCGGGGGTTTCTCGCACCTTCACGCCGGCCGCTGAATGGACGCCAGGCACCAACAAGGTGAAGGTTGTACAAACCGTGAACGGCGTGCCGTCCGATCCAAGCGAGCTGTGTACGTTTGCTGCGAAACCGGCGAAGCCCGCGATCACTCCCCCGCCCAACCCGGCCGAAGTTAAACAGGTACTGACCATTACCGGCGTTTATTCCGGCGCCACCCTGCAGATGTTCAATGACGCGGACGTCGAGGTTGACGGTACCTTCAATACCAGCGGGACTGGTAGCACCTTCACGCCGACCGAGGAATGGGCGCCGGGCACCAACAAGGTCCGGGTCGTGCAGACCGTGGACGATGTGCCGTCCGATCCAAGCGAAGAATGCGCCTTCACCGTTGAGGAGGCGGAGGATAAGCCTGATGCCCCCCGATTCGCGCTGCCGCTGGCAGGGTCAAAAACCCCGACGCGTCCGCCCATCAGGGTGACCGGCGGCCTGCCCCTTGCACTGATAACTGTGCGGCTCGTGGGGTCAGAGGCGCCGTTGCACTCGGACACTGCCGACGCTCAGGGCGAGCTTGAGTTCGCCGTCACGACGCCCTTGGTGCCTGGATCGAATGCCATCGAGGTCAAACAGAAGAGTGGTAACACCGAATCCGACTGGAGCATGCCTCACTCGTTCACCGTAAAAGAGCCGCCGAAAACACCTGTCATTGATGCGCCGACAGCGGGCAGTTCCACCACTCGCAAACCCACGATCAGAGGCAAAGGCGAAACCCGGGGGACGATACTCCTGCGTCGAGAGGATGATCCAGAGAACCTGATTGCCAGCATCAACGGTGTGACATCCTGGCGCTGGACCGCCAGGGAGTCATGGGACGTCGGTATGCACATCATAGAGGTGCAGCAGACAGACGACGGTGACAGCTCTTCATGGAGCGAGCCACGCACGTTTAAGGTGGTCGACGCCCGATACGGATTCAGCGACGCTGGCCCTGTGCTCGCCCAGCCCGTGGTGAGCAATCACGAGAGCGTGCTCTTGCGAGTTCAGGTCGTGTCCGGCGTAACCGGTGAAGTGGCCGAGGGGGTGGAAGTCGAGTGGGAAATCGTCGACGAACAAGCCGTCAAGGCGATTACCGTTACCGACCCGAATGGTTGGGCTCGCTATCTCTATACGCCAGGCACTGCGGGTGAACATACCGTCAAGGCAGATTTGACCATTGCGAATCTGGGCGTAGCGATTACTGAGCTTTTTGAGGTCACTGCATTAGCGGACAGTGCCTGGGAAAACGAATTCGAACTGTATCTGGCGGGTGAGAAGGTTGATCTCGCCAACGGGGATCTTGCCCTGTTACGCGGTAAACCCTATGCCCTGGAGCTTAAGGTCAACAGCGCCAGTCCGTTGATTGGCTCCAGTGTCACCCTGCAGGACCTGTGGGAAGCCGAGACGCTCGGCCTGAACTTCGCTCCGCCGTTGGGCACGCCGCAGGAGGTGGTAGAGGGGCAGTCCGTGCATTGGACCATTACTTCCGGCACGGGTGAAGGTGGTTATTTCGGTTTGAAATTGATCAGCCCGAAACTACCGGAATGGCAGTTGCCGGGGCGAATGATTGCTGAGGATCTGAGCGAGGAAGTGGACGTCTACTTTGATACCTTTGCCAAGGTATTCGGGGGCGATCCGGCGTATCCCTGCCTGGGTGCAACGCACACCGTCACCGTGCAGCCCAAAGCTCACAGCCTGTTGTTAGGCAAGGAAGTGATTCTGGAAGTGACCGAGGAAGCCGCAAGCCTAGAGGTTGTCGTGAGTCCCGAACCGAGCATCCCCCAAAAACTTGGAGCAAACGGTGCGAGCTGGACGTTCAATTGCGTCGACAGCAGGAAAAGCGGGAACTTTTCAGTGCGGTTGAGGGTGCTGGAGTGGAATCTCAGCTCTTTGGAGTTGCCGATGTCTCTGGGACACAACAAGGTCAAAATAACACAACGCTATGGGCCGGCGGAGTGGGGTCATGGCTATTGGAGGTATGGTGTTCTTGCAGTGTCCACCTTCACGGGGCAAGCTGCTGCGGGTGTTCCAGTGATTATCAAGGTTTCCGGGAACTCCAGCGAAGGTCGTACTCAGGGCGACGGTTGGGTATACGTCAGTTATCCGCTGGATCAGCACGCGTCTTTCGTCATTCACAACCTTTACGACGCAAGCACTGTGTACTCTTGAAACAAATCACGCCCTTTCTCGTCGGAGAAAGGGCGTTTTCTCTCCAACTTCCCGCCTGCTTCCCCTCCTGAAGCCGTGTCACCAAAGACAGGGTGACGGATTCCCTCGTTGTGACTGTTGCACCACTGGAAGGAGTGGACGCATTCAGCAAGGTTACATTGGCATAAAATCCGAACTCGTCATTCACCTCCAGGCTTAGGTAGGATGGCTCTCTGTCTTTTCGAGGTCTTGCGTCATGTTCATCGGCGTCCTGCTGGTCATCACCTGGCTGATCCTGTTGTTGCGCTACCCGGCCAAGGCCTTGCCCGTTTCCGTGGCTGCCGCCATTGGCCTGGGCGTGGTAGCCACCTGGGTGATCTGGATGGACAACCGCGAGGTCAAGCAATTGGAGCGCCTGGAGTTGCGCATCACCTATGCGCCTGAACACTGCCCGGCAGATCGTCCGCTGAAGTTGACCATGAACAATGGCAACGACGTGCCCCTGACCGAGTTGCGCTGGCGTGTTGCGGCATACGCGCCGGGCGATACGGTGAATCTGGCCGACAATCAATACGCCGCTCCCCGTTATCGCGGCCCAGGCGAACTGCAGGCTGGCGCGAATTGGGATGACTGTTTGCCACTGCCGCCGTTGCGTCCCGGTTATCGTCCGCAAACCCTGGAGTTTCGCGCCGAGCGATTGCAGGGTAGTTTCTCTGACTGACCGCGTTATCGTTCATCGCGAGGTCGGATCGCCGCACCGCTCGCGCCTGCACATCACACCTTTCTATTGCACAAGGACCGCGCCATGCCAATTGCGTTGATTACCGGTTGTTCCAGCGGCATTGGCCGCGCCCTGGCCGATACGTTTAAAGCAGCCGGTTACGAAGTCTGGGCCAGCGCCCGCAAGGCTGAAGATGTGGCGCTCCTGGCCGCCGCCGGGTTCACCGCCGTGCAACTGGACGTCAATGATGGCGCGGCACTTGAGTTGTTGAGCGCTCGGATCAATCAGGAACACGGCGGTCTCGATGTGTTGATCAACAATGCCGGTTATGGCGCCATGGGGCCGTTGCTCGACGGCGGTGTGCCGGCGATGCAGCGCCAGTTCGAAACCAATGTGTTCGCCATCGTTGGCGTGACCCGCGCGATGTTTGCGGTGCTGCGTCGCGCGAAAGGACTAGTCGTGAACATTGGCAGCGTGTCCGGGGTTCTGGTGACGCCATTCGCCGGGGCTTACTGTGCGTCGAAAGCCGCCGTGCATGCCTTGAGCGATGCCCTGCGCATGGAACTGGCGCCGTTCGGTATTCGCGTGATGGAGGTTCAGCCGGGGGCCATCGAGTCCAGCTTCGCCAAAAATGCCGGTCACGAGGCCGAGCAGTTGATCATCGAGCAGTCACCGTGGTGGCCACTGCGTGAAGGCATCCGGGCGCGGGCCAAGGCGTCTCAGGACAAACCGACGCCGGCCGGTGAATTTGCCGCCGGTTTGCTCAAGGCTGTGCAGCAAAGCAAACCGCCACGGTTGATTCGCCTGGGTAATGGCAGCCGGGCGTTGCCTTTGTTGGCGGGGTTGTTACCCAAGGGGTTGCTGGAGGCGGGGTTGATGAAGCGGTTCGGATTGCGTGGGCAGCTCTGAGACCGAGTTATCGTTCTTCGCGAGCAAGTCGAATCGTCGCACCGCCACTCCCACATTGATCGCTGGTGAACACTTGATTTGTGTACGGCACAAATCAAGTGTGGGAGTGGCGGTGCGACGATTCGACTTGCTCGCGAAGGCGCCAGTATATTCACCACAAAACCTCAGCCCCACCCCTTCATGAAATCAATAAACGCCCGCACCTTCAGCGGCAAATGCCGGGTGTCCGGATACAGCGCATACACCCCTTGCCGGGCGAATGAATGATCCGCCAGCAAGCGCACTAACCGCCCCGCCAGAAGATCCTCTTGAACCAGCCACTCAGGCAGGATCGCCACGCCTTGCCCGGACAACGCGAACGCCCGCAACGTGACCGAGTTGTCCGCGACAATCGCCGTGCTCCCCGGCTCCGGTTGGTACAGATGCTCCGCTCCCTCGGGGTCTGTCACCGTCAATTCCGCCACTCGTCCATGCCCCAAGGTCGGCCATTGCTCCAACGCCGTCAACGTCGACGGGCGTTCAAAGCGGTCGATCAGGGCAGGCGCCGCCACCGCAAAAATTTCGAAGGTCGACAGCTGCACCGCGCGCAAGTTGGAGTCGAGCATGCGCCCCAGCCTGATCGCCAGGTCAAAGCGTTCGGAAATCAGATCGGCATGGGTCGAGGACGTCGACAGGTGAACGTTGAGCTGTGGATGTTGCTCACGAAAGACCGTCAGCGCGGGCACCACCTGCGCCAGCGCAAACTCGACCGTGGTGGTGATGCGCAACGTGCCGCGCAGTTGCGTGTGCTCGGAACGAGCCTCCTCGACGGCCATTCGGGCTTCGTCCAGGGTTCGCACACAATGCAGGTAGAAACGCTCGCCGGCATCCGTCAGCGCAAGTTTGCGTGTGCTGCGGGTGAGCAGCGTGACACCGAGTTCGGCTTCCAGACGTTTGAGATTGAAGCTCACGACCGCGCGCGTCTGCCCCAGCAGATCGGCCGCAGCCGTCAGCGACCCGGCCTCGACCACAGCCTTGAAGGTGTCAAATCGGTCCAGGCTGACCATGGGTGTGCGCACTCCTTGTCAAAATAATTTTGACAAGCTAGCAGCCAAACCAGCGTTTCCATAGCACTTGCGGCGCCCTACCCTGCACGCTTCAACACAGGGAAGTCGCCATGACCTATCGCTCGAAAGTCGCGCTGGTGTATCTGCTGGGGTTTGCCCTCGATCTGCTGAACATGTTTGTCGCCAGCATTGCCTACCCCGACATCGCACAAGAATTGCACGCCTCGGTGACCGAACTGGCGTGGATCAGCAACGCCTACATGCTGGGCCTGACGCTGATCATTCCGTTGAGTGTATGGCTGGCGACGAGGGTCGGGGAGCGACGCTTGATCCTCGCCTCACTGCTATTGTTCGGTCTCGCTTCGCTGCTGGTCGCGGCGGCCGGCTCGATTGAAACGCTGATCGGCTGGCGACTGGTACAAGGTCTTGGCGGCGGGTTGTTGATTCCCGTCGGTCAGGCGTTGGCCTTTCGTCACTGCCCGGCGCACCTGCGCAGCCGCTTGACCCTGTGGGTCCTGTCCGTTGCCTTGCTGGTGCCCGCGCTGTCACCGGCACTCGGTGGGTGGATTGTCCAGGCACTGTCCTGGCGCTGGGTCTTTTACCTGAACCTGCCGTTGACGTTGCTGGCTTTGGTGTTGGGAGCGGTGTGGTTGAAGGTCGATCCCGCTGCCCCCCATCGCCCGACCCTGGACGTTCGTGGCCTGCTGCTCGCCGCCTCAAGCCTGGGTTTGTTATTGATTGCCTTGAGCCTGTTGAGCGAACCCCGGAGTCGTCATTTCGGACTGATCGGCCTGGGGTTGAGCGCCATTGCGTTGTGGCTGTACCTGCGCGATGGCTGGCACAAGCCCGACGCACTTCTCGATTTGCAACTGCTGCACAGCCCCTCGTTGCGGCTGGCCATGTGCGTGTACTTGTTGGTCCCTGGCGTGTTCATCGGCACCAGCCTGATCGCGGTGCTGTACCTGCACCAGCTCGGTTTTGGCACCCCGCGAATCGGCGCGTTGATGTTGCCTTGGGCGTTGGGTTCGGCCGTTGCGATTGTCATCGGTAAACAGGGCTTCAATCGCTGGGGACCCAAGCCTTTGCTGGTGGCCGGCATGCTGCTACAGAGCGTTGGTATCGGCTTGCTGATGCTGATCGATCAGCCGCAAGAGTGGCTGCCGATCATTGCGTACGCCTTGATGGGATTGGGTGGCAGCTTATGCAGCAGCAGTGCGCAAACCCTGGCATTTATCGATATCGGTGCTGAACGCATGAACCACGCCAGCGCATTGTGGAACATCAATCGCCAGCTGAGTTTTTGCCTTGGCGCGGCGGTGTTGAGTTCGATGCTGGACGCCCTCGGTCCTCAATCGTCAGAGGCATTCAAGCAGTGTTTTCTTATCGCCTCAGCTCTGACCTTGCTTCCGATTTTCGCCGTCTTGCGCTTCGATGCAACGCGAGTGCAGGCCCTTGTTCGTCTCTCTCCCCTACAGGAAAAAACCTCATGAATGATTACCGTGACTACTTTGATGAAGTGGTTGAAGCCCACCGAGAGATCGAACAGTGGTTTGCCAGCCCTCAGGAAAATGCCGCACTGAAAGACTTGCTGATGCGTTTTTCGCCGCAGTTTTCAATGATCTCGCCGCTGGGTCGGGTACTGGATTTTGATGCGTTGAGCGCGTTGTTCCGGCTGGCCGGCGGGACGAAGCGCGGGTTCAGGATCGAGCTCAGTGAGTTGAGCGGGATTGATCTGCATGAGCGTGGGGCGACAGTGAGTTATCGCGAGCGGCAGATGGATGCGACCGGGGCGCAGACGGATCGGCGGTCGACGGTTGTGTTTGAGAAGCAGGCTAGCGGGGCGCTGCTATGGCGCCATTTGCAGGAGACCTTTTGCGAGGCGTGATCCTTTGTCTTCTGCCTGATGGACCGAGTCGCTCCATTCGCGAGCGAGCTCGCTCCCACATTGGGTCTGCAGTGCACACAAAATCAGTGTTCGATGCAGATCCAATGTGGGAGCGAGCTTGCTCGCGAATGCAGGCGACTCGGTCTTACTGTGGCGTGACCACCACCGTGCAAGTAATCCCCGCCGCCAGCAGCACCCCTTCCGGCACTTCATCGATGTGAATCCGCACCGGCACTCGCTGCGCCAGGCGCACCCAATTAAAAGTCGGGTTCACATCCGCGATCAGTTCGCGGCTCTCAGGGTTATCACGGTCATAGATACCACGAGAAATGCTTTCCACATGCCCCTTGAGCACTTCCCCGCTCATCAATTGCATGTCGGCCTTATCACCGACCCGTACATGGGGCAATTTGGTTTCCTCGAAGAAGCCATAAACCCAGAACGAGTTCATATCCACCACGGCCATTTTCGCTTCGCCGATGCGCGCGTAGTCGCCGCGATGCACGTTAAGATTGGTCACGTAGCCGTCCACCGCTGCCCGCACTTCGGTGCGTTTGAGGTTCAGTTCGGCCGCTTCCAGTTGCGCCTGTGCGTGCTGATAATCGGCCAAAGCCGAGTCAGCGATGTTGCTGGCGTCGTCGCGGTTTTCCCGGGAGATCACCAGGTTGTCCATGTCGGCGCGGCGATGGGCGTTGACCTTGCGCATTTCCCATGTCGACTTGCGCGAGGCGACCAACGACTGCGCCTGTTTGACTGCAATGCGGTAGTGCTCGGGGTCGATGCGCATCAGCAGATCACCCTTTTTTACCAGCTGGTTGTCGCGTACCGGCACGTCTACCACTTCCCCGGTGACGTCGGCGGCGACGTTGATGATATCAGCGCGCACCCGACCGTCGCGGGTCCACGGCGTGTTCATGTAATGCACCCACAGGGTCCGCCCGATCCATAGCGCGAGGGCCAGTACCAGCAGGGTGGCGAGCAGGCTGAAAAGCTTTTTCATCAGGGCCTTCTTCAGAGATAGAGAGTCAGTGATAGAGAGTCAACGGTAGACAGTCAGCGCCAGGGCGCCGAACAGACAGGTAAACAGACTCAGGCGCAGCAGCGCCGGGTGCCAGAAGAAGCGGTACAGGTCGAACCCGGACAGAAATCGGTCCAGTGCCCAGGCCAGCACCGCAGCGATGAAAAACATCAGCGTCATGGTCGGCATGTACACGCCGTGGAAGGCGATTTCACGAGGCATGTTCAAGTCCTTGAGGCGGGGTGTTCAGGTACGCGGTGAGCGGTGATTGCGGATCGAGCAACGAGGTGCGGATGAAGTGCAGGTAGCTCTTCACCCGGCGCAATGCCGAGGTGTCGAAGTGCGGGGCGAAGGGTTCGTCGGTGGCTTGCACCCGGCTGATCGCATGGTCGACCGCGACCAGCCCGCGCTGCAGATTGCTCTGGCTCGGCTGCAGAAACAGCCGCACCAGCGAGCGGCCCATCACCCGGATCGCCTGGCGCCACGGCTGCGATTCGGCGTAGGCCGGATGCACCGGCAGAATCGCCTGTTCTTTGCGTAACTCGATGATCGCGTGGCCGACTTCCAGCACCACGAACATCCAGCGCAGCAGGTCCCGTTGCACCTGCGGCTGGCCCGCGGCGAGGCCGTAGGCCTGGTGCAGCAAATCCCGCGTACGGCTTTCGAAACTCGACGCGAGCCCTTTGAGCTTGCCGCTGATGGCGTAGACAACCTGACCACGTAAGTCCTGCTCCAGCCGACGCCACAACCAGCGGCTGTTGGGCGGCAGGATGATCGCTCCGGCTGCGGCGCAGACCAGCATGCCGAGCACCATGGCGATGTAGTCGTTGATGAAGGCGTAGGGGTTGTAGACGGTGAGGTTGTCCGGCACCGAACCGGTGCTGAAGAAGATCAACAAACCCAGACCGACACCGGCGTATTGCGGCCGCGACGTCAGGAACGAACCCAACACAATCACGGGCGCCAGCATCACGCACAGCAAGGGAAAACCGTCGATCCACGGGAAGATGAAAAACATCTCGACGAAGCCGATCAGCGCACCAAGAAAGGTGCCGCAAGCCATCTGAAACGCCATGCGTTTCGGGTTCGGTGTCGCGGCGGACAGCCCCACGGTGGCGGCGGCGATCAGGGTCATGGTCGCCCCGCTCGGCCACGCCGTGGCGACCCAATAGCTGCCAAGCACCAGCAGAATGAACGCGGCGCGAATCCCCGAGGCGGCTGATGCCAGCCAGTTGGTTTGCGGGGTGAATGGTTCGTCCCAGCGTTCCCGCTCGTGGCTGTGATCGGCCAGGGAGGCATGGGTCTGTGCATAACTGTGCAAGTCGTCGACGAAGCGGTAGAGCAATTCGTAAGCGGTGTGAAAATCCAGCTGTTCGGCATCGCTTGGATCGCTCTCTTGAAACGTCGCCCGCAGGTTGCGGACTTTCGCCGGCAAGTCCGCCTTGTAGGTGGTCAATGCAGTCGTCAGCCTGGCGGCGTCGGGACTGGTCAGGGCGCGACCGCTGAAGCCGTCGAGCAATTCGGCGAGGTCCTGCAGACCCGGTTTGATCGCCGCAACAACGTGATCGGTGCCATTGCTGCGCAAGCGTTCGAGCAGCTGGTGCAAGGCGTTGAACCGCGTGGTGATGCCCATGAACTCGCTGTTCAAGCGACTGAGCCGACCGTTGCGCCGGCGCATGTGCGGGTCTTCGAACACCGTGACACTGCGCAAGCCTTCCAGCCCCACTGCTTCAGCGATAAAGCGCACGTTGCTCGCTTCGAACGCGTCGCGTTTGCTACGGCCGCGCAAGCCATCGGTGACAAACAACGCGAACACGCCAAAGCGCTGATACAGGGCGTTGCGCATCGCCGCGCTGGCGGTTTGCGGCAGGATCGCGGCGCTGACCACGGTGGCGCAAAGAATCCCCAAAGAGATTTCCAGCACCCGCCACACAGCGGCCATGAATGCGCCATCCGGGTGTGCCAGTGCAGGCAAGCCCACCATCGCGGCGGTGTACCCGGCGAGCACAAAACCATAGGCGCGGAAGTTGCGATAACGCGCCGCGCCGGCCGAGCAAATGCCCACCCAGATCGCCAGCGAACCGAGGAACAGTTCGGTGTTCTGCGCGAACAAGGCAATCAGCGCAACCATCACCGCCGACCCGGCCAGGGTGCCGAGGAAGCGATAGAAGCTCTTGGCGAACACCTGGCCGCTTTGCGGCTGCATGACGATGAACACGGTGATCATCGCCGTGCGCGGTTGCGGCAATTCCAGGCGCATCGCCAGCCACAAGGTCAGGAACGCGGCGAACAGCACTTTGAAAATGTAGACCCAGGTCACGCCGTCGCTGCGTGCCCAGTCGAAAAAACCCCGGCGCCATTCCAGGGAATACAGCCAGCGCAAGGGTGCGGGCAAGGGAGTCATGAAATCCTGCTTAGTGGACGAGGGTTATGCGGCAAAACCGATCCCCTGTGGGAGCGAGCTTGCTCGCGATTGCGGTGTGTCAGTCAATGCTGATGTCGCCTGACACACCGCTATCGCGAGCAAGCTCGCTCCCACAGGTCTTGTGTTCAATTCGAGAGGCTCTTGAGCAGGGCCGGGGTTTTCGGTGCCTGGGTCTGGCTGTCTGTCGGCACATCGTTGCCCGCGCCGAGTCCACCGCCGAGCGCCGTCACCAGCTCGGCATGAGCACTGAGCCGCGCCGCCTGCACCTGTTGCTGCACTTGCTGCTGCTTGAACAACAACGTCTGGGCGTTGAGCACGTTGAGGTAGTCGGTGAGCCCGCGCTGGTAGGCGATCATTGCGATGTCGTAGGTCTTCTGCGCGGTGGCGACGGACTCGGCGGCGAAGTTTTGCTGCTTGTCCATGGACTCTCGGCGAACCAACTGGTCGGAGATGTTCTTCAGCGCGTTGACCAGCGTCTGGTTGTACCTGGCCACGGCAATGTCATAACCGGCCGAGGCCTCACCCAGCTCCGAACGTAAGCGACCGCCGTCGAAGATCGGCAACGAGATGGCAGGGCCGACGCTGTAGTTGAGCTTCTTGCCGGTCAAAAACTCCAGCGCACCGCCGCCGGTGGCCATGTAGCCGAGGCTGCCGACCAGATCGACATTGGGATAGAAGCCCGCGTGAGCGACATCGATACCCCGCGCCTGCGCCGCCACTTGCCAGCGACTGACGACCACGTCCGGGCGCTGGCCGAGCAATTGCGCCGGCAGCGACGAAGGCAATTTCAGCGCCGCCCCCAGCGACAATGTCGGCCGCTGTAACTGCGTGCCCTCACCCGGCCCCTTGCCGGCCAGGGCCGCGAGCTGGTTGCGGCTCAGGGCGACTTCCTCGTCCAACGCATCGATCTGGCGATGGGTTTCCGGCAATGGCGTCTCGGCCTGGCTGACTTCGAAATGCGTGCCGATGCCGCCGTTAAGGCGTTTTTGCGCGAGATCGAGAATTTGCTGCTGTTGTTTCAGCGTCGCGGCGACGATGTCCCGTTGCGCGTAATGCAACGAGAGTTCGATGTAGGCGCGCACAATATTGTTCTGCAGTTCGAGCTGGGCCAGGCGCGCTTCGGCGGCACTCATGTGAGCCAGGTCCACGGCGCGCTCAGTGGCATTGCTTTCGCGCCCCCAGAGATCGAGTGCGTAGCTGAAGCCCAGCGCCGCATTGTTGTCCCAGGTGGTGGTGTTGGCCAGATCGCCGGGGCCGTAGAACTGATCGGTGGGCCAGTTGTGGCGCTTGAGCGTGGACTCGCCCTTGATCAGCAGTGACTCGGCGGATTGCGCGATGCCCGCCAGGGATTTGGCCTGACGCACCCGGGCGGCGGCCATGGCCATGGTCGGGCTGCCTTGTACGGCGAGCTCGATCCAGCGGTTCAGTTGCGGGTCGCCATATGCCTGCCACCATCGCGCGGTGGGCCAGTGAGCGTCCTGCGCAGCGCTCTGGATGGCTTTGTCGGTGGCCAGTGAGTTGGCCTGCAGTGCCTTGCCCTGTGGGGCAATACCTGCAGTTCCGATACAGCCGCTGATTGCCAGGGTTAAAACCAAAACACTGAGCGTCTTTAGCGCTCTGTTGATGCGACGCGGCACTGCTGAAAATTCCTGAGGTGGAGAAATGTCCCCGGTAGGGCTGTAGGAGCCGGCTTGCTGGCGATGGCATCACCGCGGTGTATCTGAAAGACCGCGGTGATGCCATCGCCAGCAAGCCGGCTCCTACAGGGACGCAATTCTAGGGGGCGGCTGGAAGGGCGATAAGCTGGGATTCCTGTGAATCTTTGTTACCGTTAACGCGATAATCCCTTGGCCCCTCTTTAGTCGCCTGTAGAAAACCAGCAACTTCGTGTCACAATTTGCCATTCGCCCAGAGAGCACCCCATGGACACTTTGCAAAACATGCGCGCCTTCAGTTACGTGGCCGAGGCCGGCAGCTTCACCGCCGCCGCCGTGCAACTCGACACCACCACGGCCAACGTCTCGCGCGCGGTCTCCAATCTGGAAGCCCACCTGCAAACCCGCCTGCTCAACCGCACCACCCGCCGCATCGCCCTGACCGAGGCCGGCAAACGCTACCTGTTGCGCTGCGAGCAGATCCTGGCCTATGTCGAAGAAGCCGAAGCCGAAGCCAGCGACGCCCACGCGCGCCCGGCCGGGCAACTCAAGGTGCACACCATGACCGGTATCGGCCAGCACTTCGTGATCGACGCCATCGCCCGCTACCGCAAGACCCACCCCGACGTCACCTTCGACCTGACCCTGGCCAACCGCGTGCCGGACCTGCTGGACGAGGGCTACGACGTGTCCATCGTCCTCGCCAGTGAACTGCCGGACTCGGGCTTCGTCTCCCAACGCCTGGGCATCACCTACAGCATCGTTTGCGCCTCGCCGGCCTATGTAAAAGCCAACGGCTGCGCCCATAAACCCAGCGACCTGCTCAATCACGCCTGTCTGCGCCTGGTCAGCCCGGTGATCCCCCTGGAAAAATGGACCTTCGACGGCCCGGAAGGCCAGGAAATGGTCACCATCAACAGCTCACCGTTTCTGGTGAATTCCGCCGACGCGATGACAACTGCGATCATCAGCGGCATGGGGGTTGGCGTGTTGCCGGTGTATGCGGCCATCGAAGCGCTGCGCAATGGCACGCTGGTACGGGTGATGCCGAACTACCGCTCCCAGGAATTGAATCTGTACGCGATCTACCCGTCGCGGCAGTATCTGGACGCGAAGATCAAGACCTGGGTCGAGTACTTGCGCGGGTCGTTGCCGGAGATATTGGCGGCGCATCAGGCGGAATTGGTGGCGTATGAGTTGAGCGGGAGTCTGGGTGGAGTGCGTTTGGCGAATTGATCCCTTGTGGGAGCGGCTTGCTCGCGAAGGCGGTGTGTCAGTCAATATTTGAGCTGAATGACACACCGCCTTCGCTGCGGTGCGGCGATCCGACAAGCCAGCTCCTACAAAGGGTGTGGTGTCCTAGGATGTTTCCGACACGTTCTGTCGGTTGTCGTGTGGGAAGCGAAATAGGTAGGCTTTTGCGGTCGCTGAAGAATCAGCGACCGGGCCTGGAAAACCCGAATATAGGATCACTGCACATGACATAATGCGGCGCTTTTTCAGCGCTGCAAGTTGAGTTATGGCGGCTGTACGTGGGAGACCTTCGGGTCTGCCGGGTTCTATCCTTCTCGGTTTTTCCAGTCTGCGTACAGCTGCCACCCTTTGTCTGGAAAACGAAAAGTGGCAGCTCCTAGTCTCTAAGGATATTTGCAATGAAAAAGCCGTCGCCTAATCCGCCAGATGAAATCACCTACCCCCAAGACTCATTCACCCTGAAAGCCTCCATCCCGCCACACACCCCCAGCCATCTATTCGTCGTCGCCCCCAACATCAAAACCGAAACCCTATTGGTCCACGCCAGCGAATCCCTCGCCTCGGCCAGTGTCATGGCCAGTGACCTCGCCGGATTTCTGGACGGCCCCCACCGCAACACCCTGTTGGGCATCCAGCAGGTCATCATGCTGAGCGAACTGGCGGTGAATCGGGCGCTGGATAACGTCGACCCACAGGATTGAGAACTTGCGATGCCCCCCCTGTAGGAGCTGCCGCAGGCTGCGATCTTTTGATCTTGACTGTAAAAAACGAAGATCAAAAGATCGCAGCCTGCGGCAGCGCCTACAAGGGCTCGCACAACGTCCGGGAAGAATGTTAGCGTGCTTGGCATTCACCCAAGCCCGACGAGCCCTTCCCCCATGAAAAAGACCGTCCTCGCCTTCAGCCGCGTCACCCCCGAGATGATCGAACGCCTCAAGCAAGACTTCGACGTCATCGTGCCCAACCCGAAAAACGGCGACATCAACGCCCAGTTCAACGAAGCCCTGCCCCACGCCCACGGCCTGATCGGTGTCGGTCGCAAACTCGGTCGCGCACAGCTGGAAAACGCCTCCAGACTGGAAGTCGTCTCCAGCGTCTCGGTCGGCTACGACAACTACGACGTCGCCTACTTCAATGAGCGCGGGATCATGCTCACCAACACCCCCGACGTCCTCACCGAAAGCACCGCCGACCTGGCGTTCACCTTGCTCATGAGCAGTGCCCGCCGCGTTGCGGAACTGGACGCCTGGACCAAGGCCGGCCAATGGCAAGCCACCGTCGGCGCGCCGTTGTTCGGCTGCGATGTACACGGCAAGACCCTGGGCATCGTCGGCATGGGCAACATTGGCGCCGCCATTGCCCGTCGCGGGCGCCTGGGCTTCAACATGCCGATCATCTACAGCGGCAACAGCCGCAAGACCGAACTGGAACACGAACTTGGCGCACAGTTGCGCAGCCTGGACCAATTGCTGGCCGAAGCCGACTTCGTCTGCCTGGTAGTGCCGCTCAGCGAAAAGACCAGGCACCTGATCAGCCACCGCGAACTGGCGCTGATGAAACCGAGCGCCATTCTGGTGAACATCGCGCGCGGTCCGGTCGTCGACGAGCCGGCTTTGATCGAAGCCCTGCAGAACAACCGTATTCGCGGCGCCGGTCTGGATGTCTATGAGAAAGAACCGCTGACCGAATCGCCGCTGTTCCAGTTGAAAAACGCTGTCACGTTGCCGCACATCGGCTCTGCGACCCATGAAACCCGCGAAGCGATGGCCAATCGGGCCTTGAGCAATCTGCGCAGCGCCTTGCTGGGTGAGCGACCGAAGGACCTGGTCAATCCACAGGTCTGGCAGGGCTGAGTGACCCACGGCACGTCCGGGTGGACGTGCCGTTTTCCATAACGGCCCCATCAATAGCCGGCGACTGACAACACCCTCTCCTTTCTCGATTTTTGCGCTACTTAGGCTGATTCACTACAAAAAGACATAACTTGCAATTCAGTTGCTCGTCGGACTTATTCACAACCGTTATAAACTTGAAAAAAACTGGAAGCAGTACCAAACGGATTTGGGAGAACACCTGGATGAATCAATTGACCACCGTCTGCGCAATCAGGCGGAGCAAAGTAGTGATTGTCTTGATGGCGGCACTCTTCGGCATAGCCACCCTGATCAATAACTTTACCGATTACACGGCATACACCGAGTATATCGGGCGAATCATCAGTATGAGCCATACCGAAGGTAACGATTCCCGACGCTACAGGGCGGTCACCTCGACCCTGTTCCACCACCGGTTTTACTGGGCGATCATCACACTCGAGATCATCTACACGTTCAGTTGCCTGTACGGGGCTTATCAGCTTTTTCGGAATCTCAATAAATCGCGCAACGATTTTCACGAGGCCAAGAAATTCGCCATAGTAGGTTTGACCACCGCTATTTTTGTTTACTACGTCCTGTACGTCATCGTACTTAATGAATGGTTCGACATGGAGTATTCCGCTCAGGGCAATGCCTTTTACTGGGCACGAAGTAACATTGAATACATGTTCTTCGCGCTGGTATACCTGGTACTGGCGTACGATAAATGAACCACCTGTTCATGCCAACTTGCCCGCCACCGGTTTGATCCTGGCGCCGGGTTTGCGAAAAACCAGCACATTACCCAGCATGACCATCACCAGACCTGCCAGCGCCGGGGCGGTCCACTGATAACCCTCGACAACGGCCGACACGTTGAGCGCCACCACCGGGAACAACACCGTGCAATAGGCGGCCCGCTCCGGCCCCATGCGCCCGACCAGCGTCAGGTAGGCAGTAAACCCGATGACTGAACCGGGGATCACCAGATACACCAACGAGCCGATGTAACGGGCATTCCACTCCATATCGAACGGAATGCCTTTGACCAGGCACCAGGCCGAGAGCATCGCCGCGCCATAGGCCATGCCCCAGGCGTTGGTGGTCAGTGGCTTGAGGCCGGCCTTCTGCTGCAGGCTCGACAGCATGTTGCCGGCCGAAAAGCACAGGGTGCCGAGCAGGGCCAGACCCAACCCGAGCAAAGTTTCCGGGCTGGTGGTATGACCGGCGAGTTCGGGCCAGAACAACAGGCCGAGCCCGAGCAACCCGAGCGCACCGCCCATCAGCACATTGCGGGCGATTTTCTGGCCAAAGAACACTCGCGCATTAAAGGCGTTCCACAGCGTGGCGGTGGAAAACACCACCGCCACCAGGCCGCTGGGGATCCACTGGCTGGCGGTCAGGAAGCACATGAAATTGATGCAAAACAGGCACAACCCCTGCGCCACGCAGATCAGATGCCCACGGCGGTTCATCACTTGCAGCTTGCGGCTGAGCAGCAACATCACGAACAGCACCAGCGCGGCGAGGCCGAAGCGATAGACAATCGACACGGGGATGGCCACCACGCCCAGTTGCCATTTCAGGGCAATCCAGGTGGTGCCCCAGATCAGCACGGTCAGCAAGTACAACGAAAGGTTCATGACAAAGGCTCCTCAATAGGTGCTCAGTGTCCTGCCCCAAGCCTCGGCGCACTTGCATAAACTTGCGCTTTTGTCGGCCGACGGGCTGGCAGGCCAACGTCTACGGAGTAGGATGCAAGGCGTTGGAGAGAACCGATCATGCCCGCACTGGAAAGCCTGCAAGTGTTTCAAGCCCTCAACCGCTCGCCCAATGCTCGCCTCGAGCACAGCGCCGAGCTCGGTGACGGCATGGCTGCAGCCTTGTGGAGCAACCATCACGACGCCCAGGATTACGAAGCCCCCAGCCACCACACACTGTCCTGCTACATCGCCGGAGGCACCGGCACCTTTCGCCGCGACCGGCCCGGCACCAAGGGCGGCCCGGACAAGCTGTGCATCCTGCCGGCCGAACACCGGTCAGCCTGGGTGATCAACGGCGACATTCGCCTCGCCCACGTTTATTTCAGCCCCGAACAGTTTGCCCTCGGCTGCGTCACACTGCTGGACCGTGAACCGCGCGAACTTCAGTTGCGTGAAAGCACCTTCCTCGATGATCCGCAGCAAGCCCGACGCTTTCGGCAGTTGATCACGCTCAACTGGCAGGAGCCCGGCGAACGTCTGCTCACCAGCAGCCTGGCCCATGAAATGCTCAGTCACGTGCTGCTCGGCCAGGTCGGAATGCGCGAGGGCTTGCGGCTCAAGGGTGGATTGGCGGCGCATCAACGTCGGCAGCTGGTCGAGTTCGTCGACAGCCAGTTGGCCGAAGCCATCAGCCTGGGGCAATTGGCGGGGTTGTGCGCGCTGTCGGAGTATCACTTTGCGCGGATGTTCAGGGAGAGCTTTGGCTTGCCGCCACATCAGTATGTGCTGGCGCGGCGGTTGAGCCGGGCGCGGGACTTATTGCGCACGACGTTGCAGCCGTTGGGGGAGATTGCGTTGGCGTGTGGGTTTGCGAGTGCCAGTCATTTCACCAACAGGTTTCGTCAGGCGCTGGGGGGGACGCCGGGGGAGTATCGGCAGGCGTTTTTGCGCTAGGTCCTCAGATCTTCGGTGCCTGTGCGGCCGCCATCGCGAGCAAGCTCGCTCCCACAGGGGGTCGCATTCATTCAAACAACTCGGTCGACTGTGGGAGCGAGCTTGGTCTGGGCGGCATTCCGACGATGAACGATGATGCGGTCTCGGATCAGAATTCCAAGGTGCTGGAAAGCGTCACCTGCCGCGAATCCCCCATCGACACAAAGAACCGGCTCGCCGCCGAGGTGTAGTAAGTACGGTCGAACAGGTTCTTCACGTTGAGCTGGAACTTGACCTTCTGCCCTTCGACTTTGGTGTCGTAGCTGGCGAACGCATCGGCCACGGTGTAGCTCGGCAGGTCGAAATCGTTCACTGCGTTACCCGCCCGCTCCCCCACATACCGCGCACCCGCGCCCACCCGCAGTTGATCGCCACCGACGATAGTGCCGAAGTCGTAGACCGCCGACAGCGAGCCGCTGTTTTTGGCGACGTTCTGCAGTTTCTTGCCGTTGTAGATCGGGTCTTCGGTGACCTCGGCATCGGTGTAGGCATAGCTGCCGATCATGCTCCAGCGCTCGCTGAGCTGGCCGGTCAAATCCACTTCCAGGCCACGGGAACGCACTTCACCCGCAGCGCTGTAGATCGTCACCGGGCCTTCGGAGTTGGCCACCAGCACGTTGCGCTTCTTGATGTCGAACAGCGCGACGTTACCGGTCACGCGGCCAGGAATATCGAGTTTGGCCCCCACTTCCCATGACTTGGCTTCTTCCGGTGCGACGCTGCCGTCGAGCACGGTACTGCTGCCGCTCAGCGGGGCGATGGTCGAGTTGGGTTTGAAGGATTCGGTGTAGCTACCGTAGAACGACAACTCATCGGTGTAGCGATAGACCAGGCCGGCGCGCGGCACCCATTTCTGACCATTGCTGTCGGTGTTGGCCTGGAACGGTACGCCTTTGCCGGCGTACTGGTCGTACTCCTGGAAGCGCGCACCCGCCACCAGAATCCACTGGTCGGTGAGGTGGATCGAGTCCTGCACAAACACCGAATCACTGCGCAGTTTATCGGTCTGCGCGCTGTCGGCCGGGCTGACGGTGGTCCCGGCGACTTCGCGGCCGTACACCGGGTTGGTGTAGCTGAAGGTGCTCAGGCTTCTCTGGCGAATCAGGTCTTCGCGGTAGATCTTGCGGTACTCGTCGTCGATGCCAAACACCAGGTCATGCTGCATGCCCCAGGCATTGACCTTGCCTTCGAGGCTGGCGGTGGTGAAGCGGTCGGTGCTGATAGCGTTCTGCGTGCCGTCCATGCTCCGGGTCAGCGTGCCTGCATTGGTGTCGATGGCCGTGATGCGCACCTGGCTGGCATCGTAGGTTTCGCGGTTCCAACTGTAGCCGAAGTGGGCGTTCCAGTCGTCGTTGAGCGCATGGTCGGCCTCGAAGTGATAAAGGTCCGAGCGCCCTTCCATGTTGTTGAACGGCTCGTCGAGGCGACGATCACGGGGGATGTCCAGCGGATGGTTGTCGCGTGGATCGATGATCGTGCCACGGTCGAAAGGGGTCAGAAATTCGCGGTGTTCGTAGGCAAATAGCAGCTTGGTGCTTTCGCCGAACCAGGCCAGGGACGGCGCCACCAACGTCTCGCGATGGGTGCCGTAGTTGCGCCAGTAATCTTCGTCTTCGTGGTCCAGGACCATGCGATAAGCCAGTCCGGAATCACCCAAGGCACCGGTACTGTCAAGGCCGCCACCGCTGCCGTTTTTACCATCGCCATAGGTCGAACCGCGCAGGGTCAGTGCGTTGTATTGCTCAAGTTCGGGTTTCTTGCTGACCATGTTCACCACACCGCCCGGGTCCTGGATGCCGTAGAGCAAGGAGGCCGGGCCCTTGAGCACTTCGATGCGGTCGACGCTGGCATTGAGGCCACGGCCCTGCACCACCGGCATGCCGTCACGCATGATCGAGCCGTTGCGGTTGTCGCCGAAGCCGCGGGTCATCACCGAGTCCTGGGTGCTGCCCAGGGTATTGCCCTGGGTGATGCCGCTGACGTTGGCCAGCGCATCATCCAGATTGCGCGGCGCCTGATCGCGGATGACCTGGGCCGGGATCACGTTGACGGTCTGGGGGATTTCCTGGAGCAAGGCCGAGGAGCGCATCACCGAACTGGTAGGCGGCGGCTGATAGCTCATGGTTTGATCCATCACCGAGGTGATGGTGGTCGCGCCCAGGTTCAAGGTGCCTTCGCTGGGCAACGGCTCCAGGACCAGGGTATGGCCGTCGGTGCGACGGAAGGTGAAACCCGAGCCGCTGAGCAAACGCTGCAGCGCCTGCTCGGCACTCATCTGCCCGGTGACTGCCGGGGCGGTGATGGCGTAGGGCGCCTCATCGGTGTAGACCACGCTGATGCCGGTGATCCGGCTGAAATCGCTCAAGGCCTGGGGCAGTGGTTTGGCGGCCAGCGCAAAGCTGAACTGCGTACGCTGCTGGTCAGTGCCGGCCCCAGCCGCCAACGCCACACTCGACGGCAGCCATGCCAACGCCGAAAAGCTCAAGGCAGAAACACCCAACCATTGTTTGACCGAACCCGATTTTGCCCTGGACTTCATTGCTCATGACCTGTGTAGAACCTACGGGATGCGAATGACTCGCAGTTTCAGTCACTACACGGATGGCGATCGGGTTTACCTCACCAGAAAGTTGAAAATATTTGAGAAAGATCAAAAGACGTTGCTTCACCGCAAAATAATCAGCTGCCCCAAAACGCTGTGCTGCTCAAACCCCAACACCCCCTGCAACGAACTCAACACCGCCTGCGGATCCTTGCTCGGAAAACTGCCACTGACCCGCCGCGCCGCCAGTTCATCGTTAAGCAGCATGATCCGCCCCGGGTAATACCGCCCCAGGTCCTGCACCACCTCGGCCAGTGTCGCCTTGTAGTAATTGAGCCAACCCTGACGCCAGGCCAACTGTGCTTCACTGTCGACGCTGTGGAGTTTTTCCGCCAAGCCATCGCCATAAGCCACTTGCTGGCCGGCCGTGAGAATCTGTTGCTCGGCCTGTGTGTCCGCCGTCACGCCAACCCGTCCGGACAACACAGTTACCTGCGCGCCATGGGGTTGCAGGCGGACTTCGAACTGCGTGCCCAGCACCCGCGCCTGACCCTTTTCAGCATCCACCACAAACGGATCGCCAGTGTGCGTCACATTGAAAAATCCGGCACCGCGACGCAACTGCACATGCCGTTCGCCACGACTGAAATCCACGGCAATCGCACTGTCGGCATCCAGGGTGACTTGCGACTGATCCGCCAGGGTGACGGTGCGGATTTCCCCCGGCGCCGAGACATAGTCCGCCCCCAGATCATCCACCCAGCGCGACGGCTGCCAGCCAGCACCGAGGCTGATCATCAGCACCAGGCACGCGGCCATTGCCAACGCACCGGCCCAACGCCTAACGTTGGACCGGCGCGAGCGGTTCATGGTGTTGAGGTATCCCTGCAAGGCAAAGGCTTCTTCATCGGCCAAGGTTCGCGCCGGTGCTTCGGTCAACTCCCACATCACTTGCGCCTGGGCATACGCCTCGGCATGGGCCGGGTCCGCCTGCAACCAATGGCTGAAGGTCGCTTGATCGCCGCTGCTGGGCTGGTCATGCAACAGACTCAGCCAGGCCAATGCCGCCTGCTCCTGAGCCGGCGTCGGGGTGACGCGTTCGGTGTTGTTCACGGTGCTTTCCCTGGCGTGCGCGGTGGGGGTTCGCGAAGGCTGGCCTTGCAGGCTTCGAGGGCGCGCATCATATGTTTTTCCACGGCGCTTTGGGACAAACCCATGGCCTTGGCGATTTCGGCGTATTTGCGCCCGTGGATGCGGTTGAGCAAAAAGATCTGCCGCGTGCGCTCGGGCAATGCGCGCAACGCCGCTTCGACGTGACGCAAATCGTTGCCCGCCTCGAGTGCGGCTTGCGGTTCACTGCCGTGACTGTCCGGCGCATCCGGCATCCAGCCTTCGTTGACCCGCACCCGCGTGCCTTCACTGCGCAAATGGTCGATGGCGATATTGCCGGCGCAACGCAACAGGTAGGTGCTGAGTTCTTCGACCTGCACCAGCGGCCGGCGCCAGAAGCGCAGGAACAAGTCCTGCACCAGGTCCGCCGCTGTCGCCCGACATCCGACGCGACGACTCACCAGCGCTTCCATCTGCGGGCGCTGGGAAAGAAATACGTGGAGGAAATGTGCACGGGCGCCCCGCTGCTCATCATCGCGGGGTTCCGGAGGGCGGGTGATCATCCGGTCAGTACTGCGCAAACGCGGCAACGGGGCTGGCGAGCAGGCTCAAGCCGGCCAACGACAACGCCAGGCGCGGGCGATATGGCATCAATAACACCAGCAGCAAGGCACTGAGCATCAATACCGCGAACCACTGCACCAGCCCGAGCCCCCAGCCCGTCGTCGCCACCGCCGCGCACATCGACAAGGCCAGCAACAGCCAGCCACCGAGCTTCATGCACTGACGGCGACGGGCCGAGGGCTTGCGGCCCAGCAGTTCGGTGTGATGTCGATCCATTGACAAACAGAGCGCGGTGAAACCGCCATAGCAAAGCAACAATGCCAGCAACATCAGAGTGCCCCTTGCTCAAGCGTGGCCGGTTGCGCGCGTTGTCGGGTGACGATTGAAACCTGTCCCGCGCGTTGCATTTTCCAGGCGGCCCAAACGAAAAACACCCCACTGCCCAGGCACGTCAGGTCGAAACCGGCCATGGCCCAATCGCCCTGCACCAGCGTAACGCCCAAGTGATAAGGCGTGGTCAAGGCGTTCAACAGCGGTACCGCACCCAACAGCAATGCCGCCAGCGCCAACTGCTCGACCCACGCCGCGCGACCACGTCGAACCATCGCATGCAGCACACTCAGCCCCCAGACAATGAAGAAGCTGTTGACCTCCCAATCCCCACGCCCGGGCATCCCGACCGGCAGCAATCGATTGGCCCAGAAAAACGCCGCCACCGCGATTATCAACCCCGACATGCTGGCGATATTGAGCACTTCCACCAACCGCAATTCGAACGGCATCACGCCGCTTTTCGCATGTTTGAGCTGACGCTTGCCGAGCCAGATCACCAGCCCGGTGCCGATCATCGCCGTCCCCGCCAGCCCGCAAATGAAGTACAGCCAACGCAACACCGGCCCCGCGAAATGGCCCATGTGCAAGCCGTAGAAACCGCCGGCAATCGCCCGCGGCAGCGATTGCTCCGGGGTCGTACCGAGTAGCTGGCCGGTCACGCCGTTGAAGGTCACTGCGCTGCCAAAGTCGTGGATCACGCGATCGGTACCGTCACGAACGAGCACAACCGAGGCGTTCGCATCCCCCGGATTGTTCACCGCCAGGCGCCCTACTCGGCCGCCGGACCACTGCTCGCGAGCCTGTTCCAACAGCGGTGCCAACGGCGCCAATTGACTCGGTATACCGGCGAGTTCAGGCGTATTGGAAGCGGGAAACACCTCATCGTAAAACGCCCGGGCATCCCCCTTGTATGAGGCAAGGATGCTCGCGGGCATCACCATCGCCATGAAAATCACCAGACTGCTGTAAGTGATCATCAGGTGGAACGGCAACACCAGCACGCCCACGGCGTTGTGCCCGTCGAGCCAGGAACGCTGGCCTTTGCGGGGGCGAAAGGTGAAGAAGTCCTTGAAAATTTTCTTGTGGGTGATGATCCCGCTGATCAATGCGACGAACATCACCATGGCCGCGATGGTCGACAACCAGCGGCCCCACGGATACGGCATCTGCAGCTGGAAATGGAAGCGATAGAAGAAGTCGCCACCCCTGGTTTCCCGGCCCTGCACTTCGGCGCCGGTTTGCGGGTCGAGGAGTTTTTCTGTGAATTGCCCCCGCTCGCCACGCTTGGCCGGGGTTTGCTGCCACCGCACAGAAAGACCGGGTTCCCGTGCATCGGGCAGATCGATGAGCCAGCGCGAAGCACCGGCGGCGTGCTGCTGAAGATAACCCTGGGCCAGGCTCAGGCTGGCCTCGGAGGTAACGGGACGGGCGGGAATTTCCGGCTGCATCCAGTGACTGATCTCGTCCTTGAAATAGGCCAGGGTGCCAGTCAGGAAAATGGCGAACAGCAGCCAGCCGAAGATCAGCCCGGCCCAGGTGTGCAGCCAGGCCATGGCCTGACGAAAACCCTCTTTCATCAGTGGCCCACCCAGTACGCCAGGCCCGCCAACGCCGCCAGCACCAGGCTCGGCACGATCAGTCCCAACCAGGCCTGCCATGCGCTGCGACAGGCAAAACACCACAGCACTGCGACGAGGTAGGCCAGAAATGAGGCCATCATCCCGGTCACCACGGCTTCGGCACGGGCCATGGGCAACCATAGGCTCAGACTGACACTGAAGAGCGCCGCCACGAGGTATCCGCCCAGCACGGCGGCCAGCACCCGCGAAGTGACCGCCAGTCGATAGGACACAGGGAGCGTGCTGAGTTTGCCTTTCATGTTTCGACCTTGAAACCGGTGAGGTCGCGTGAAAGTCACGGGACCAACGAGGCCGCAATATTAATGATAAATATTCTCATACGCAAAACAGATCGGATGAGATCGTCATTCCTGCCGATTAGCGGATGAGCGGTGGTGGCGTTTTGATTACTTAATAAAGGGTTGGAACGATTATCTCTGGCGCACAAACAAGAACGGGCCTGCATAAGCAGACCCGTTCTTTTTTGTGGGACGGTGAACGTGAATCAGACTTCAGCCGTTTTGCGCAGCCTGTTCGTTTTCGAGAAACTCTTCTTCCAGAAGCACATCTGCGTGTGCCCCCCTCTCGAACGGCACTACAGCGGCACGTGGTTTGCCCCGCAGTTTGCCGAACAGGTGATCCAGCGCATGTTCCAGTTTGGTAGCCGCCCCGTCGATCGCCAGTTCCAGGGAGTCGGCTTTATGGGTGACAGAAATCGGTTGGTGGCCTTTTGGCCGCGCTTCCAGCTGGCAGCGCATGTCGTGCGGTCCGGGCTTGTCGCCGTTTTCGTCCCGCAGGTGAACCTCGACACGGGTCAGGTCCTCTTCATAACGTTCGAGCGTGCTCTCAATGGTAGTACGTACCCACTCCTCCAGTCGGATGCTGCTTTGAATATGGTTATCGCTGTTGACTTGGATTTGCATAGTTCATCCCTTATTTCAGCTAGCTCGCGAGAGGCGCATCGGCTGGCCCTTGGGCGTCATCACCGTGACCTCTTACTTACACAATCGGTGTGTGCGCGGAACATTTCAACCCCTGAATAAAGATAAATATGGATTTGCAAAAAAAGTCGGACAACCGGTAAAAGCGCTGCTAAGGTCGGGAGTTGGGTCGCCTCGCTCTGAGGTCCCAAGCGGCTCACATCTGCTGCTCCCCCAGCGGGTGCAGGCTACGAAAAACCCCCGCTTCCTCTACCAGCCAGTCATGCACCGCACGCACGCCGGGATGGCTCAGCGCGCCCGGTGCATAGAGCAGCACATAACGCTTGTGATTGGGCACCGCCAGGCCAAACGGCACGATCAGCGTCCCCCGCTCCAGCTCATCATTGAGCAGCGTTCGCCGCGCAATCGCCACGCCCATGCCGGCAATCGCCGCCTCGATGGTCAAGTGATTGCGATTGAAGGTATGCCCGCGCCGTACGTCCGCGCCTTCAAAACCGATGGCATTGAGATAGAACTCCCATTCCGCGTACTCATAGCTGCCGCGCCAGGCGGTGATGTCGTGCAGCAACGGAAAGTGCATCAGGTCCGCCGGGCCATGCAGCGGCGGGCGGCCACGCAACAGGCTCGGAGCACACACCGGAAAGATCTGCTCATCGAGCAGGGCTGTGGATAACAAGCCGGGATAACTGCCGTCGTTCAGGTCGATGGCCAGGTCGAAGTCGCCCTCGTGCAAGGGCACGCTGCTGTCCTCGGCCACCAGGCGCAATTGAATATCCGGGAAACGCTGCTGCAACCGCGGTAACCGCGGGGTCAGCCACTTGCTCAGGAAGGATGGAATCGAGCGCAGCCGCAGAATCCCGCTAATCATTCCCGCGTCCAGTCGTCGTAATTCGGCATCGATGCTGCCGTAAGCCTCGTTGACGGTGATGGCTAATCGCTGGCCTTCGGCGCTCAATTCCACCCCGCGAGCACGCCGATGGAACAGGCGAAAACCCAGCCGCTCCTCCAGTTGGCGGATTTGCTGACTGACCGCACCCGGCGTGATGTGCAGCTCTTCGGCGCATCGGGTGAACGACAAGTGCCGCGCGGCACAGGAAAACACATGCAGCCAGACGTAGGTCTGGGCGTGCAATTGACGACTCATCGTTTAGTCCTGCTAAAGGCTGTCTTAGGAAGTTTCGTTGGTCACGTAGGACCAAGGGAGGCAGTATCGCCGATATTGCGCTTGTCCTACAAAAATGGCAGCGATTCCTCTTCCATTGCTTGTATAGGCTTTAGCATGGCTATCAGTGTTTTCGATCTTTTCAAAGTCGGCATCGGTCCGTCCAGTTCCCATACCGTCGGTCCGATGCGCGCCGCCGCGACCTTCGCCCAGGCCCTGATTGACCAACACCTCCTGGACGACGTACGGCGGGTAGAAATCCGCCTCTATGGCTCCCTGTCGGCGACCGGCGTCGGTCACGCCACCGACCGCGCCTGTGTCATGGGCCTGATGGGCGAATGGCCGGACAGCATCGATCCCGCGTCCATTGATAGCCGAATCCAGACCCTGCGCGAAACCGGCGAGTTGCGCCTTGCGGGCAAAACCACCATCGCCTTCAACTGGCAGCACGATCTCCTGCTGCTGGACGAGAGCCTGCCCTACCACCCCAACGCCATGTCCCTGACCGCCTTCGGTGACACCGGTGAGCTGTGGGAGCAAACGTATTACTCGATCGGTGGCGGTTTCATTATCGAAGCGGCCGAAGCCGAGTCCGGCATCGCGCCGGCCAGCGACGTCGTGCTGCCCTACGATTTTTCCAGCGCCGCCGAACTGCTCAAGCTCTGCAACCAACATGGGATGCGGGTTTCCGAGTTGATGATGGCCAATGAATTGGCCTGGCGCAGCGAACACGAAATCCGCCAGGGCCTGCTGCACATCTGGTCGGTGATGCGCGAGTGCGTCGAGCAAGGCTTGATTCATGAAGGCATCCTGCCCGGCGGCCTGAATGTTCCGCGTCGCGCCGCGAAATTACATCGCAGCCTGCTGGAAATCGGCAAGCCGAATGTCATCACCTCGACTCTGTCGGCCATGGAGTGGGTCAACCTGTTCGCCCTCGCCGTGAACGAAGAAAACGCAGCCGGCGGACGCATGGTCACGGCACCGACCAACGGCGCGGCCGGGATCATTCCGGCGGTGCTGCACTACTACATGAAATTCAACCCGGACGCGTCGGACGACGACGTGGTCGCGTTCTTTCTGGGTGCTGCTGCCGTCGGCATCCTCTGCAAGAAAAACGCGTCGATCTCCGGCGCCGAAGTCGGCTGCCAGGGCGAAGTCGGCTCGGCCTGCGCGATGGCCGCCGCCGGCCTGGCAGACGTGCTCGGCGCCACCCCGGAACAACTGGAAAACGCCGCCGAAATCGGCCTGGAACACAACCTCGGCCTGACGTGCGATCCAGTCGGCGGCCTGGTCCAGGTGCCCTGCATCGAGCGCAATGCGATTGCCGCGGTGAAGGCGATCAACGCCACGCAAATGGCCCTGCGCGGTGACGGCAAGCACTTCATTTCCCTGGACCGGGTGATCCGCACCATGCGCGATACCGGCGCCGACATGCATGACAAATACAAAGAGACTTCACGGGGCGGCCTGGCGGTGAGCTGGGTGGAGTGCTGAGGAGCATTCCCTGACCGTCCGTAACACGTGAGCCCGAGCAAGAACAATAACGAGGCCTGAACGATGACCGATGTACGTACACCCGCTGCCGATAATCCCGCTGTAGACCTGACACGCAATACCGAAATAACCCACAAGGGCTGGAGCAAACACGACACCACCTGGATGCTCGGCCTCTACGGCACGGCCATTGGCGCCGGTACGTTGTTCCTGCCGATCAATGCCGGCGTCGGTGGTTTCTGGCCATTGCTGATCCTGGCCGTACTTGCCTTTCCGATGACCTTTTTTGCCCACCGTGGCCTGACCCGTTTCGTGTTGTCCGGTCGTTCCGGGGACATCACCGACGTGGTGGAAGAGCACTTCGGCATCGGCGCCGGCAAACTGATCACCCTGCTGTATTTCTTCGCGATCTTCCCGATTCTGCTGGTGTACAGCGTGGCGCTGACCAACACCCTGAGCAGTTTCATGGAGCATCAGTTGCACATCGCCCCGCCACCGCGGGCGATTCTGTCGCTGGGGTTGATCCTCGGCCTGATGGCTATCGTTCGATGCGGCCAGGGTGTCATCGTCAAATGCATGAGCGTGCTGGTTTACCCGTTCGTCGCGGCGTTGCTGCTGCTCGGCCTGAGCCTGATCCCGAACTGGAACGGCGCCTTCTTCGCCACCGCCAGTGAAGGCATGCCGATGCCGATGTTCTTCCAGACGCTGTGGCTGGCGATCCCGGTGATGGTGTTCTCGTTCAACCATTCGCCGATCATTTCCGCCTTCGCCGTCGATCAGAAACAACGCTATGGCGAACAGGCCGAGCGCAAGAGCAGCGGCATCCTGGCCATCGCCCACGGGATGATGGTCGTTACCGTGATGTTCTTCTGCTTCAGCTGCGTGCTGGCGTTGTCCCCGGCCGACCTGGCCGCGGCAAAGGCACAGAACATCTCGATCCTGTCGTACCTGGCCAACCACTTCCAGACCCCGGTCATTGCTTACGCGGCGCCGCTGATTGCGCTGGTGGCGATCACCAAATCCTTCCTCGGCCATTACATCGGCGCCAGCGAAGGCTTTCAGGGCTTGATCGTGAAAAGCCTGCGCGGCCGTGGCCGGGTGATGTCGGCGAGCTGGCTGAACCGCGTGACTGCGCTGTTCATGATCCTCAGCTGCTGGGCCGTGGCGACCTTCAACCCGAGCATCCTGGGCATGATCGAAACCCTCGGCGGGCCGATCATCGCGTGCCTGTTGTTCCTGATGCCGATGTACGCCATCCGTCGCGTGCCGGCACTGCGCCAGTACTCGGGACAGGCCTCGAACGTGTTCGTGGTGCTGATCGGTTTGATTGCACTGTCTGCGATCATTTACTCATTCATGCCCTGAAACGGGCAGCTCCCTGTAGGAGCTGGCTTGCCAGCGAAGGCGTTGTGTCAGTCGACACATGTTTTAACTGACACACCTTCTTCGCTGGCAAGCCAGCTTCTACAGATATCGGCCAACAGTCCTCCCGCCGTATTCACTGTCCGACAATTTTCCCGGCATGCCCCTTGCTTTGCTTCAGGTAGGAGCTGCCGCAGGCTGCGATCTTTTGATTTTGCTTTTCAAAAACAAGATCAAAAGATCGCAGCCTGCGGCAGCTCCTACAAAAGCAATGATGCGATAGGCCATGGAATGCCAATGGTCTGGTGTTGCGAACCAATCCGATCCCGGCCGGTCAACAACTGCACGTTCAAATCAGGCGGTGACGCATCATGGACAACCCTTTTCAGCTCATTACCGATGCCTTCGCACCGGATTACCAGATCAACCTGAGCATTCAGGGTCTGGACGGCAGCATCATGCTGACCCTGTCCAACAGCGGTCACGTGGTCGCCAAACGGATGATCAGCGCCGAACAACGCAACGACCCCAAACGCCTTAAACGCCTGGTGGAAAGCATTCAGTTCGGCATCGCCATCGAACAGGGCCACAGCGCCGTGGCCATCCTCGAAGCCATGACCGACGGCGACAATCGCAACCTGCCGCCACCCCAGGTCCAAAGCCGCAGCCAGCCGGCCGTGGGGCTTTAAATCTCGCCCTTCTCCACTTCGGGATGTTCACCGGAACCCGCACCGATCTTGCGCTGCGGGTGTTCGATTTTCACCGAAGGGAATTGCGACGAGGCATAACGCACCACCAGGATCGCAAACGCCAGCAGCAGAATCCCGCCGCACAGGTAGATGATCCCCACATCCGGCGGATTGTGGTGCGAGACGTTGGAGATCAGCAGCCGCGTCAGCGCGGTGATCGCCACATAGATCAGGAAGCGCACCGGCATGTGGTTGGTCTTGAAGTAAATCCCGACCATCGCCCCCAGTTCCAGGTAGATGAACAGCAGCAAGATGTCATCGATCTTGATGTGTCCTTCTTCGAGCATCCCCAGAAACTCCATCACCGCCGCCCACGCGGTCACCGCACCGATGGCGAACAGCGCCAGGTAGTGGAAGGTCTCGACGAACAGGTTGCCCAGGGACTCGGCCAGTTGGTGCACGTTCTGCCGCAGGTTCTCGGCCCAGTTGATTTTCACGATGATTCTTCCTTAGCTCGGTTCGAGCGGATGATGCGGGTTGGACGTGACGGTTGTTCTGCATGCAGAAAAAAGGCCAGAGGCGCCTGCTACATGATGGCGAGGTGCTCTAAAACGCGCTCCGTGGCGTTTGGTCGCACCCCTGCGCGCCAGCACCCAACCTGTGGGAGCGGCGGTGCGACGATTCGACTTGCCCGCGATTGGAGCGACACAGTCCAACTGACAAACTCTGAATTCGATCTACAGTCAAAAGCCACTACCCAAAGCGAGCGGATTCGCTTATCCTTTCGCTGTATATAGATACAGTAGTCGATACAGACAACTTAATGTGAAGGCATGTGAGGTGGTGAATGGCCGTCGAAGTGGTATACCGCAGCAGCCGAGATCTGGAGCGCTTGTTCATGGATAAAGCCGAAGCTGACCGTCATGACAAAATGCTCGAACTGGCCGAGTTGCTGGCCGAAGTGTTGCAAAAAGCCGTTCCGTCCCTGACTGAACAGCAAGTGGAAGAAGCCGGGATCTACATGGCAAAAAATCGCGACGTGTTCGCCAAGGCGTTCAAGAGCCAGCCGGATGCCTTGTCCGAACTGCTGAACGCGCCTGTTGAAGTCGTTGAGCCCGTTGAAGTGGCTGCGCCTGCTAAAGCGGCTGCACCTGTTGAAGCGGCTGCACCGGCCGAAGTGCCGAGCGCTGAGCCGACCAAGCCTGCCAAAGCTGCCAAGACGCCGAAGTAAGCAACGCCCGAATTTGAACAGGCCCTGAATCGAATGGCTCAGGGCCTTTTTCATGTTCAAAAATTGAAAGATCGCAGCCTCGTTTCACTCGTCAGCTCCTACAGGAGTGCGCGTTCCAATGTAGGAGCTGACGAGCGTAGCGAGGCTGCGATCTTTTGATTTTCGGATTCAACGGTACAACACTTTCTCCGCCAACTCGTCCGCCACCCGCGCCGGGGAACGTTTTTCCGCCTGGGCATGGGCGAAGACTTCGGTCAGGCGCGAGCTGATTTTCGACAGGTGTGCGGTGATGGTCGTCAGCGCTTCGCCGCGGTGCTTGAGCGAGACGTAGATCAGCCCACCGGCATTGATCACATAGTCCGGCGCATACAGGATGCCCCGCCGCTCCAGTTGATCGGCGACGTCCAGGTGGATCAATTGGTTGTTGGCGGACCCGGCCACCGCCGCGCAGCGCAGTTGCGTCACACTGTTGCTGTTGAGTACGCCGCCCAGGCCGCAGGGCGCGAGGATGTCGCACGGCGTGCTGAGCAATGCGTCGTTGGCGATCGGGTGAGCGCCCAGCTGCTCCATCGCCAATTGCACCTTGCCGTGATCGATGTCGCTGACCAACAGTTCGGCACCGGCGGCATGCAGCTGCTCGGCAAGGGCGTAACCCACCTTGCCCAGCCCTTGAATCGCCACGCGCAGGCCTTCGAGGTTATCGCTGCCCAGGCGGGCCATGGCGGTGGCACGAATGCCCGTGAACACGCCCATGGCCGCGTGGGGTGCCGGGTCGCCCGCCGAGGTGGTGCTGGTGACGTGCTGGGTCTGTTGGGCGATGCAATCCATGTCCGCCACCGAGGTGCCGCTGTCGATGGCCGTGATGTAGCGGCCGTCGAGCTGATTGATGCAGCGCCCGAAGGCCTCGAACAACGCAGCGCGGCTTTCCACATGCACCGGTCGCATGATCACCGCCACGCCGCCGCCCTGAGCCAGGCCCGCGAGCGCCGCCTTGTAGCTCATGCCTTGCGCCAGGCGAACAGCGTCCTCGACCGCGGACTCGTCGTCAGGATAGGCCAGGTAACGACAGCCTCCCAGGGCAGGTCCGAGACGACTGTTATGAATGGCAATCACCGCCTTCAACCCGGTGACCGAGTCAACGCTCAAATGCAGCGATTCAAGGCGAGTGCTTTGCATGAGAGCGAACATTGCAGGGCTCCCGAATGACTACTCGTAGCGCCAGTATAGGCTTGCGCCCAAAAATTGCAGAAGCGCGCCGGAATAAGCGCAGCCGCCAAGCAGGCTTTCGGGAATAACCTGAGATGGCTTGCGCGGGGTACTGGACGAATGTCGCAGACGAGGCTAAAACGAGGCATACCCCGGAGATTTTGATGACCCCGCGCCAATGCTTTTTCGCCTGTCTGCAACGATCACCGCTCGCGCTGTTCGAGGCGGCGCTGTGGATCGGGGCCGAACACGACAAAGAGGTGAATGTCGAGGCGGTCCTGAAAGACTTCAAGGACTTGGAGCAGCGGGTCAGTTATGGCTTGCCGATGTTGCCGGTCAGCGAATTGGCCCAGCCGCTGTTGCGGCGCATGAATGACCTGGGCTTCGCCCAGGACGACTTCACGCCATTGCGCCCGCACGTGGCCTTGGTCAACAAGGTGCTGGAACGCCGGCGCGGCCAGCCGCTGGCCCTGGGGTTGATTGCGCTGGAGCTGGCCAGGAGGCTGGAAATCCCAATGGTCGGGGTCAACTTTCCCGGGCATTTCCTGCTGCGCGTACCGGGTGCCGATCACCTGCTCGACCCCTGCGGTGGTCGTCGCCTGTACCCCAACGATTGCCGGGAACTGCTGCTACGCCAGTATGGCCCGAACATGAAACTCAGCGCCGAGCACTTGCTGACCGCCGAGCCGGTGCAAATGCTGCAACGGCTGTCACGCAACCTGCGCCAGTTGCACCTCTCCAACGATGACTACATCGGCGCCCTGATCGATGCCGAACGGGTGCTGGAATTGGGCAACGCCAGCGCCGCCGATTACCTGGCCCGGGCCAGCCTTTATCAACGGCTGGATTGCCCGAACGCCGAGCGCTTCGACCTTGAGCATGCATTGCTGCTCAGCGACGACCCGATCCAGCGGATTCGCCTGACGGAACGGCTGGGGCACCTGCCGCCCAACTCTATCGTCCATTAAAAGCAAAAGATCTTGCTTCTTTCAAGGGGTGTCTGGCTGGTTCGCCGGATGCGCCTTGATGAATGCCGGGTGTGTCGCGGCGAGTGCCGCCACTCGACGAATCCGCGGATACGCCTCAAGCGAAATGTTGAAGCGCTCCGCCGCGTAGAGCTGCGGGATCAGGTAGGTATCCGCCAACCCGGGCTGCGGACCGAAGCAATAACCCTCATCGCCGATCAACTGCTCCACCGTCGCCAGACCCTGACTGATCCAGTGCCCGATCCACTCCACCACCTGGGTCTCATCGTGGCCCAGCTGCCGCAGCTTGTTGAGCACGCTGACGTTGTGCAGCGGGTGCACATCGCAACCGATCAGTGACGCGACGCCGCGTTCACGGGCGCGTGCAGTGAGGTCTTTGGAGAGCAGCGGCACCTGTGGATAACGTTCTTCCAGGTACTCGATGATTGCCGGTGACTGGATCAACAGGTCTCCTTCATCCGTGCGCAAGGCCGGGACCCGGCCTTGCGGGTTGATGCCGAGGTACGGCGGTTGGCGGTGCTCGCCACCCGGCGGTGCGATCAGGTTGATCGGCAGCGCCTGATAGTCCAGGCCCTTGAGGGCCAACGCGATCCGCACCCGATAGGACGACGTCGAACGGTAGTAGGTATAGAGTTCCATGAGCCGATCCTCTCAGCGCGCCGGCAGCACTTTGCCGCGGCATTCGCCGAAACCGATGGAGGCAAAGCCCTCGCGGCTGCAACGGGCACGCAGGATGATTTCGTCGCCGTCCTCGAGAAATTTACGCACCTCGCCCGACGCCAGTTCGATCGGCTTTTTGCCGCCCTCGGTGATTTCCAGCAGGCTGCCAAACTGACCGTTTTCCGGCCCCGACAGAGTGCCCGAACCGAACAGGTCACCGGCCTGCAGCTGGCAGCCGTTGACGCTGTGGTGGGCGACCAGTTGCGCCGCGGTCCAGTACATGTGCCGGGTGTTGCTCAGGGTCAGGCGATGGGCCGGCAGGTTCTGCTCGCGCATGGCCTCGGTGAGCAGCAGCACTTCCAGTTCGATGTCGAAGGCACCCGCGGCCTGATCGCGCTTGTCGAACAGGTAGGGCAGCGGCTGCGGATCGCCTTCAGGACGGGCCGGTTGCGCGCGACGGAAGGGTTCCAGCGCTTCGGCGGTTACCACCCATGGCGAAATGCTGGTGATGAAGCTTTTCGACAGGAACGGCCCCAGCGGCTGGTATTCCCAGGCCTGGATGTCCCGCGCCGACCAGTCGTTGAGCAGGCAGAAACCGGCGATGTGATCGGCGGCGTCGCCGATGGCGATCGAGTCGCCTAGCTCATTGCCCTGGCCGATCCAGATGCCCAGTTCCAACTCGTAATCCAGACGTGCGCAGGGGCCAAAGGTCGGCTCGGTCTGACCGGCCGGCAGGGTCTGGCCTTTCGGACGGCGCACGTCGGTGCCCGACGGGCGAATGGTCGAGGCGCGGCCGTGGTAGCCGATCGGCACGTACTTGTAGTTCGGCAGCAGCGGGTTGTCCGGGCGGAACAGTTTGCCGACGTTTTGCGCGTGCTCGATGCCCACGTAGAAGTCGGTGTAGTCATTGATTTTCGCCGGCAGGTGCATGTCGCAATTCGCCGCCAGCGGCAGCAGTTTCGCGCCTTGGGCTTCGATCTTGCCGTGCAGGGTGCTGCCCTCTTGCAGCAGCTCGAGCAGACGTTCGCGCAACGCAACCCGCGCCTCACGACCCAGCTCAAAAAAAGCATTCAGCTGGCCGCCACGGGTGGCCTGGACGGCAGTCTTTGCCGCGCCGTCGAACAGACCGGCATCGAGTGCCGCTTCCAGATCGAAAATATGCTCGCCGATGGCCACGCCGCTGCGGGGTGCCGAGCCCTTCACGCTGAACACACCCAATGGCAGGTTTTGCAGCGGAAAATCAGCATGGCCGTTGGCGGAGGCAACCCAGCTACGAGTGATGGAAGTCTGCGTCATGGGTTATCTCCGGGTCGGGTCGAAAGTGGCGGGCAGCGTGGCCCAGCAGGCATCGTAAGTGGTTTGCAATTGTGGGCAGTCCAGGGCAAAACGGCTCGGGCGCAGCACCTGGCTGGTCTCGAACATGAAGGCCATGGTGTTGTCGATTTTACTCGGGGCCAGTTCGGCGTTGATCGCCCTGGTGCAGGTCTCGCCGTCCGGGCCGTGGGCGCTCATGCAGCTGTGCAACGACGCGCCGCCTGGCAGAAAGCCTTCGGCCTTGGCGTCGTATTCGCCCTGGATCAGGCCCATGAATTCGTTCATCAGGTTGCGGTGGAACCAGGGTGGACGGAAAGTGTTCTCGGCCACCATCCAGCGTGGCGGGAAGATCACGAAGTCGAGGTTGGCCAGGCCGTGCACGCTGGTGGGCGAGGTCAGGACGGTGAAGATCGATGGGTCCGGGTGATCGAAACTCACCGTGCCGATGGTGTTGAAGCGGCGCAGATCATATTTGTAGGGCACGTTATTACCGTGCCAGGCCACCACGTTCAGGGGCGAATGATCGAGCTCGCAACCCCACAACTCACCGAGGAATTTCTGCACCAGGGTGGTCGGTTGCTTGAGGTTTTCATAATGGGCGACGGGGGTCAGGAAGTCCCGCGCATTGGCCAGGCCGTTGCTGCCGATCGGCCCCAGGTCTGGCAGGCGCAGCGGCGCGCCGTGGTTCTCGGCGATGTAGCCGCGGGCTTGCGGGTCGAGCAGCTCGACACGGAATTTCAGGCCGCGCGGCAGCACGGCGATTTCCAGCGGTTCGAGTTCCAGCACGCCGAGTTCGGTGGCGATGCGCAGGCGGCCCAATTGCGGCACCAGCAGCAGTTCGCCGTCGGCGTTGAAAAACACCCGTTCCATGGAGCGGTTGGCGCGGTAGCTGTAGATGCTGATCCCGGCCGGTTTCTCCGCCCCCGAATTGGCCGCCATGCTCACCAGCCCGTCGATGAAATCGGTGGGCTCGCTCGGGATATCCAACGGATTCCAGCGCAGGCGGTTGGGGGTCACTTCACCCAGAGGGCCGCCGGCCAGTTGCCGATCCAGTTTGACGAACGCAGGGTGGTTGGCCGATGGTTGAATGCGGTACATCCAGGTGCGCCGCGCTTCGCTGCGGGCCATGGTGAACGCGGTGCCGGAGAACAATTCGGTGTAGAGGCCATACGGGGCTTTTTGCGGGGAATTCTGGCCGACAGGCAATGCGCCGGGCAACGCCTCGCTGCTGAATTCGTTGCCGAAGCCTGACTGATAAGCCAGCGCGGGCGCCGTTGAATCGAGGTTCATGGAGCCTCCTGAACAGAGAATAGGCAGTGGCCTTTCGCTCTATTGAAGAGGTCTTGGCACGCCGGGTTATTTTTATCGTAATTCAATTACGCATAACGTAATTTGATTGGTAATGACCGTCAAGCTATAAAGACGCCCATTCGTCCCGGGATCACCGCTTCCATGGAAAAGCCTGACAGCAACGGCAAACAGAAAGTCCGCTCGGCCGAAATCGGTACCGACATCCTCAAGGCCTTGGCCGAGTTGTCGCCATCGACCTCGTTATCACGTCTGGCCGAACACGTGCAGATGCCGGCGAGCAAGGTTCACCGCTATCTGCAGGCCTTGATCGCCAGCGGTTTTGCCGAGCAGAACACCACCACCAACCATTACGGTCTGGGTCGCGAAGCCTTGCGCGTCGGGCTGGCCGCCCTCAATAGTATGGACGTGCTGAAAGTCGCCGCCCTGCCCTTGGCCGAGTTGCGCGATGAACTGAACGAAACCTGCTTTCTGGCGGTGTGGGGCAATCAGGGCGCGACCGTGGTGCATATCGAGCCGGCGGTGCGTGCAGTGACGGTGGTGACGCAATTGGGCTCGGTGCTGCCCTTGCTCAGCTCATCGACCGGGTTGGTATTCGGCGCTTTCCTGCCCAAGCGTGAAACCGTGGATTTGCGCGAGCAGGAACTGCAAAACGACAGCGCTCACGCCCTCGCCGACGATCAGACCTATGAAACCCTGTTCGGGCAGATCCGTGACCGCGGCCTGCATCATGTGCATGGACTGCTGATGCCCGGTGTCGATGCACTGTCGGCACCGGTGTTCAACGCCGTCGGGCACGTGGCGGCAGTGATCACCATTGTCGGCCCGGCCTCGTTGTTCCATGCCGACGAACACGGCCCGGCGGCCCGGCGATTGCTGGCGGCGACGCAGGCCGTGAGTTGGCGCATGGGCTACGAGTCGCCCGCCGTCAAATGACAATGCCCAATACTTTCGCCCTGGCCACCGCTTGAGTTCTACGCTCCACCCCCAACTTGCCATTGATGCGTCGCGCGTGGGTTTTCACCGTATGCAACGAGATGAATAACAGATCGGCAATTTGCTGGTTCGAGTTGCCCTGTGCCACTAACGCGAGTACTTCGATTTCACGTTGACTCAAGCGGCTCCCGGTGGCGGCTGTCACCTCAGGATCATGACCCGGTTCGGCCCGCCCAATGGCCTGCGGCAACCGTGGCTGGCGCAACTGCAAATCGCGCAAGGCCTGTTGCAGGTTACACCGCTCGACCAAGGCCAGGCCTTCCTGCAACGATTGCCGGGCAGCTGTCGGGTTGTCGTTCAGCCAGGCGACTTCAGCCAGCGCCAAGTGCAGTTGCGCTTGCAGCCCCGACATCCCCCGCTGCCTAGCCCACTGCAATTGCGCTTCGAGCCGGGCCAAAGGCATGTGCGCCTGTTCCAGATAAACCTCGGTCAGTACCAGCAAATATTCCAGGCCCGGAATCAGCTCCAGCGTTGCCGGCGGAGCCTGACGCGCATGCGGCCCCTGATAGTGTCGGAGCACCCGGGTCAGGGCTTCGTGAGCCAGGTGCGGCCGGCCCTGCTGCAGCCAGAAATGGCAGCTGATGTGCAGCAGCGCACTGCGGTACACCGTGTCTGGAATCCGTCGTTGTTGCATCAACCGTTCGGCGTCACGCAGCAGAACAAAGGCTTGAGCGTAATCCAGCCGATTGGCCGCCAATTGTGCCAGGCCGAGGAACCCATACAGTGCGCGTTTATCCTGGTTGCGCAGGCAGATCTGGAGGCCGGTCTCGAAGTACGCCGCTGCCTGCATTTCCCGGCCCTGATTCAAGCTCAGACGTCCACGATGCAGGGCAATCCGTCCCAGCAAGGGTTCGGCCAACGGTTGCTGCCGGATGAGCAGGCCGTTCATGTCGGCGAGCAAGTGCTCGGCTCTGGCGCATGCCCCCCGTTGCTCGAGCAACTGTGCGTGATCGAGTTCCAGCAGGCCTTCAAACACCAGCGAGCCTTGCGCCCGGGCCAGGCACAACGCCTCACGGTTGAGCGCCTGTGCAACCTCCAGCTCGCCCCGCACCAGAGCCTGTTGCGTCAAACCGGACAGGCACATCAGCCGGACAGGCCAGAACGCTGGACCCAGCGCGTCGAGCGCCTCAAGAAAGTGTGCCCGTGAAGCGTCCATGCGCCCCTGTAAATGCAGCAACCAACCTTGTTGCGCCTGCCAACGCGCGATCAATTGCCGTTGATGGAACGCTGACGGTTGGGGCAGGAAGCGGGACAAATGGGCGATGCACTCACCCGCCTGCTCGAAGCGTCCGGCAAACAACAAGGCTGCGGTGATCAGCCCGACCAATTGGGGCGAGCCGAGCATCAGCTCCTCGCCTTGTTGCTCGTGCAAACGCAACAGCAGCACCACGGTCTGCTCTTCGAACAGCTGCTCGAAACTGAAATGCTGCAACAGGCTGACGGCGACCTCGTACTCTTCGGCCAGCAAGGCCTGTTCGAACGCGGCCTTCCAGTCCAGTTCGGCAGCGAACCACTGACAGGCACGCCGATGCCAGGAGCGCCCGGCCGGCCATTGCCCGTCGCGCATCAACCGGGTCAGTGGAGCAAAAATCTGCACCCAGTCGGTCGAGTCTTGCCAGGGCTCGATGAAGCAGCCCAGTTCCTGCAGCGCGCTCAAGCATTGAGCGCCCTCGCCCGCGCCGAACAGGTGATCGCAGAGCCGGGCATTGAAGCGTGGCAAGTGGGCCAGCACCCGCCAGGCTTCGGCAAGTTCCGGGGTCAGGCTGGCGAAGAGTTCATGTTCCAGGTAATCGTGCAGGGTGTCCGGCCGACCGTGGAGCGTGTCGTTGCGTGACCAGTCGCACTTTTGCAGCAGCGCAATCCGTACCCCGGCGCACCAGCCACCACTGCGCTGGAAGATCCGCTCGGCAGCTTTCGCGGCCTGGGCCGGCTCCAGGTGATGCAACAGTTGTTCAATTTCACCCTGAGTAAACGCCAGCGTGGAGCGCTCGCAATCGTACAGTTCGTCATCCAGCAGCAGGCGTGGCCAATTGCATTGCGGACGCCGCCGACCGCTCAGCCACCAGGTGACCCGCGGGCTGCTGATGGCCAGCAACCGGTCGAGCAACAGATCCAGTTGCGGCTGGGGAATCCGGCAATAGTCATCGAGAAACAGCCAGGTGGCTGTCTGCAGCCGCGCCAGATGCTCCAGCAATGCGGGCTCATCCGAGGCTGGCAGCCCCAGGGTTTGCGCCAGGCGCTGGCGAAAATCGACCACACTGATCGCCTCTCCCGCCAACGGCAGCCAATGGACCTGACACTGCGCGGGCGCCTGCAACAGGCATTCGACGAGCAGCGCACTCTTGCCACTGCCCGCCGGTGCGCAGAGCAATTTCACCCGCGCCGTCGATACCAGCAAGGGGTCGATCAACCTGTCGCGCGACTGGTGGTGGCAAGACAAACGGGGCAGGAGTCCAGGACGGTCCAGACACAGTGTCATGGCAGTCATAGTGGTGCGCCTTTTTATAATTGTGGCGCCACCCTAGCCCTGTCCCGACAGCTTGTTGAAGAAGTATTCAACACACTGATCGACCCCTATAAAAAAGGTGACCTTATGTCACCTTTTTCTGTAGTACCACTGTAGGAAAGCTTACCTCACCCCCGTACTCCGCAAGGCTGCCGGCGTGTAATCCCCTGCTTTGGCGACGACACCGAATTCGAAGCTGCGTTTCTCCTCGTTCTTCATCCCCAGGGCAATGTAGCGACCGGCAATGAGGTCATACAACGCTTCAACGGTATACGCCGGGACCTGGTGATCGTAGTAGAACTGCGCATGCCCTTCAGCGACTCGCCACAGCTGGCCGCGACCGTCGTAGTGGTCGGCCAGTGCGACTTGCCAGCTGTCTTCGTCGATGTACATGTGACGCTTGGCATACACGTGCCGCTCGTTCGGCTTGACTGTCGCGACCACCTCCCAGACCCGGTGCAACTCATACCGGGTCAGGTCCTGATTGATGTGCCCGGCCTGGATCACGTCGGTGTACTTGAGGTTGGGCGAGTCGAGCTTGTAGCTGTTGTACGGGATGTACATTTCTTTCTTGCCGACCAGCTTCCAGTCGTAGCGATCCGGTGCACCGGAAAACATGTCGAAGTTGTCGGTGGTGCGCAACCCGTCGGACGAGGTGCCCACGCCGTCATAGGCGACTTGCGGCGCACGGCGCACACGTCGCTGGCCGGCGTTGTAGATCCAGGCCTTGCGCGGCTCCTGGACCTGATCGAGGGTTTCGTGCACCAGCAACACGTTCCCCGCCAGCCGCGCTGGCGCGGTGACTTCCTGCTTGAAATAGCTGAGCACGTTCTCATCGCTGCCCGGTTTCAGATCCCCCAGCAGCGAGGGCACGGCGACCTCGTCCTTGAAGCGGATGACGGTGAAATCACCATTGGCCTGAGGCGTTGCCTGGGTGATGGTGCGGCGCAGGTTACCGCCGTGATAACGGGTGACGTGGTTCCAGATCACCTCGACGCCGTTCTTCGGGATCGGAAAGGCGTAGTAGCGATTGCCGGTGAAATTGGCCAGGCCGTTACCGTCATTGATCGGTGTCACGTTCAGGGCGCTGCGCTTGGCCGACTCATTGATGTCCGCTGGCACGGCCACGGTACGGTGGGTGGGATAAACCGGGATTTTGTAGGTCTCGGGGTAGCGCTTGAACATCGCTATCTGGCCATCGGAGAGCTTGTCCTTGTACTTGTCCACCGTCGCCGCGGTGATGGTGAACAGCGGCTTTTCAGTGGCGAACGGGTCGGCCAGGAAACCCTTGCTGTCCACGGCACCGGCGTTTTTCGGGAGGCCACCGGTCCAGGCCGGGATCGAGCCATCGGCATTGCCGGCCTTCTCGCCGCCCAGCGGGGTCAGGCTGGTGCCGAGCTTGTTCGCCTCTTCCGGCGACACCGCGGCCATCACGTTGGCGGCCAGCAGGCTCAGGGCCAGGGCGCCGCATTGCAGAATCATCTTGCGCATTGATTTCATCCTCTCAGCCAGATCAGAAGTTCACGCCAAAGCTCAGCGCCATGAAGTCGCGGTCTTCCAGGGTGTTGTAGTCACCGCCGAAAAAATCGGTGTAACTCAAGGTCGCGGTATAGGTATTGCGGTAGTCGGCATCGACGCCGACGCTGATCGCCTTGGCGCCTTCGTTGAACAGCCCGTTGGGGCCGTAACCGGCGACGTCATGGGACCAGGACAGGTTGGGTTTGAAATTGATCCCGGCGATGACGTTGTTGTAGTCAAGGATGGCGCGGGCGCGATAACCCCAGGAGGTCGACGTGACGAAGCCGTCGGTATCGCCGCCAAAACCGTATTGGCCGTACACCGAGTCGCGGCCGTAGCGCAGCCTGGAGCGGCCCTCCAGCCCGCCAACGTGAACAACGGCCGCTTCACCCACCAGGGTCAGCCGGTCCGCGCCCATCACCTGGTCGATGAAGTGGGTCAGGGTGCTCTGGATCTGCGTCACTTCCTTGCGCCGATAGCCTTTGTTGTCAGCCCCAGGCGCAGACGCGATAGGCGATGCCGCGCCGCCGGCGATCGGGTTGAGCATTGCCAGCGTCAGGTCGGTGCTGTTGAGCTGCACCGGAGCGTTGGGGCGATAGCTGATCTCGCCGGTCCACGCGGTGCCTGTCGGCAAGGTGGTAGAAAAGCTTGCACCGTAGAGGCGAATGTCTTCCGGGTACTCGAGGTAGTACTGGCCGCGACCGAGCATCACACTCTGCGCCAGCGCCGATCCGGTGCCGGGCGCAATAGCGTTGGCGGTACCGACGATGGCCGGGATCTGTGACAACGTGCCCAGGCCGGCCGTCGTGGTGCCGACGTTCGGTGTGCGGCTGTGGTAGTTCATGAAGTACAGGCCGTATTCGGTATCGTCGCCCAACCAGCGCAGCGCCGTACCCCATTGCCCGGAGTCACGGGCGTCGCGGTCACCGCCACGGGGCACGATCACCCCTTCCCTGCCGACCTGGAAACCCTGGCCAAACGCGGCGGCAATCGGTTGCAACGGCGCGATGGCCGGGCTGGCGACTGTGTAGCCCGTGGTGCAACCGTCTGCCGCCACGTCACCGCCGAAGAAGGTGCCGCAGTTGTCGAGAACGGTCTGGTCCCACTCCAGTTGATAGAAGCCTTCCACCGTGAGTTTGTCGGTCAGGCCCTGGGAGGCGAACAGCATGTTCACCGGGATCAGGCCTTCCTTGATCTCGGCGCCAGGGCGGCGGAACGCCGAAACGTCGACCGGGTTGATGCTGTTGATCGAGTTGCCGATGAACGTGCTTTCGCCCCAGCTGACCACCTGCTTGCCAGCACGCACAGTGCCCGGCAGATCGGCGATGGAATAGTTGTGATAGACGAAGGCGTCGAGGATCTGCGCACCGGCCGACTTGGCACCTTCCTTGCGATTTTTATCGCTGATCGGCTTGAACTCGCGATCTTCGTCCTTCAATTCGAAGTCGTACCAATACTTGCCACGGACAAACACCCCGGTGTCGCCGTACTTCAGCTCGAGATCGTGGATCCCCTTGAAGATCTTCGAGAAAGTCTCACCCTTCTTGAAGTTCAGCCGCCCGTCGTCACCGGTCGATGCCTGTCCGGTCCCGCCATTGACGGTGCCCACCAGCGCCTTATCGGCATCGCGCATGCCCCAGCTCGCGCCAACGGACAGCGAGGAATCAAATGTCCCCTCGACTTCACCGATATTGAACGAAACGGCCTGCGCCTGGGCGCAGCAACCCAAGGCCACCGCGACGGCCAGCGCCTGCGGTGTGAAGATGGCGCGCATTGTTGTTTTTGTCATGCGTCTTCCCCGGTGAGTGACAGAAGGCCACACCCTACTGCTGCATGACGGGGGCGATAAGCGCACGAAGGAGGTATTCGTGGTGTCGCTCTAAAGAATGAGTGGCCGCAGCAGGCGGGGTTTTGCCAGGGATATGGATGAGCTGGATGGAGGCTCATCAGCGCAAGGCATGGCGCACCGGTGAAGGCAGCAGCGACTGTTGCCCAGGCTGCAACAGTGCATGTCCGGAATCGCTATTTTTCCTTTGCGGACAAAGGCTTATTCTTGGCTGGCTTTCACGGCAAAACGGCCTGAAAGCATGAAGCAAATGGCCTGTGATCAATCCATGCCATTCGCGACAAGTTTTCAGATGAATTGAAGATTTCGACTCATCACCCTGTGTTCACTGACGTTGATTTGTAGCTCCTTGATCCAACGTCTTACTTTGGCCGCTGCGTTTGCAGCGGCCTTTTTTATGGGCGGAGTTTTTAGCACCTACACTATTTTCGGAAAGTGACTACAGGAATCTGTAAACACACGAAGCACCTGATGATTAAAGGTAATAGCTGCAAGCACTCATCTGCATCGCACGCTACTTCAACCTTATTCATTCAGAGCGTTTCCTCATGATACCTATTGATGCCACCACATACCGCTCCCTTAAAGGCTTTAACAACCGGGCCCGCTTTCTGATCCTTCATTACACAGCCGGCAATTTCTCCAGTTCGGTCAATACACTGACCGGTCCGAATGTCAGCGCGCACTATCTGGTTCCCGACATTACGGATCAGAGCTATCTCAAAGCTGGTCATACCGATCAGGTAATCTTCAATCTCGTCGACGAAACCCAGCGCGCGTGGCATGCGGGTACCAGCCAATGGGGTAATCGAAGCAATCTGAATGACACCTCTATCGGGATAGAAATTGTCAACCTTGCTTCTTTTAACCAAGGCAAGTTTACTTTTCCGCCTTATCATCCCGCACAAATTACGGCAATTGAAGAACTGTCGCTGAACATACTTGAACGCTATCCGGATATCACCCCGAGCCAAGTCCTGGGCCACTCTGATATAGCGGTCGGTCGCAAGAGTGACCCGGGCCCGCAACTTCCCTGGCATGCTCTTTACTTGAAAGGCATCGGCGCCTGGTTCGACGAGGCCACTCAAAATGCCATTCAGCAGCAATATGCCGAATCCGGCATTCCAGCCCGCTCCGAGCTGCTGAAGATGTTCAAGACTTACGGGTATGACGTTTCCGGTGCGACGACCGAACAAGGCTTCACCCAGCTTGTTCGGGCATTTCAATTGCACTTTCGCCCGGAAACTTATGACGGGGTCATGGATGCGCAAACGGCAGCGAATCTGACGGCGTTGGTTGGCAAGTATTTTTCTTGATAAACGTTTGACTTGGCCGCGGAGTTCACTGCGACCTTTTCTAGTATTTTGATTGCATCGATAGCAATAGCAACTGCTATCCAAGTCGATCCTACAAGAGATTTCCCATGACAGTGTACGAAATTTATTTTTATGCGAAGGGCAATATAGCCTCCACTTGAGACTTGTGGAAACCTCCTTCGTAATTCCAGGTAAAGCCTTGCACATTTCTCAGACCCACCACTATCAACTTTGATGTAAATTTTAATAATTCGATCAACATCGGCCAGCTAAAACTCACCAACAAAATTACATGTCAAACAACGCACAAATTCACAAGGATATGAATAATGCGAAATCCACTAGGGCCACCACGTCCAAATCCATCAAGGCCTGGATATCTTGAAATTGATACATATGTCGACATAAGGGGGGTTGCGCCTGATCACGCCATTCTCGCGCCCCGAGGACCAAATAACCTTAGGGGCGGGCCATTTGGCATCGCTCGCGCAGAAAGTTTCGTTCAAAATCGGGCAGTTATCTTACGTAGAATCAACGAATTGGAACAAGACTATCAGACCAGGAGCAGTCAACTATCACAATCCATCGAGGCCGATCTGGCTGCGGTTCGATCAGAAGGTCCTAATGATCCAGTTTCCCCCATGCAGTCAGTCATCCGAGAGCTACAGGTTTTAAATAAACTTCATCAGCGAAAAACCTCCGAACTCCATCATAAAACAACGACTGCCAACGCGTTTTATGGAGGAGATCCTTTTAACTGGAATATCCACGGTTACATGTTAAAAGCCACGAAAATAGAACAATGGCCGGAGCCGAACGGTATAGCCATGCAGGCCCTGAATCAATCTCTCAGCGCCGCCAACGACGCAAGATTGTTGTCGTTAGCTATTCGTTCGCTTGACCAGCGCAACCTCCAACTGATGCAGACCTTCAATGCATTGCAGGCCGCTGAAAAAGCGCAAGTGGCAGCAGAACAGGAAGCACAACGTGTCGCCGCTGAGCAGGCACGCATCAGGGCGGAAGCTAACGCGCTGGCCCATGCACAAGAACAGGCCCGGCTGGCCGCGATAGCAGAGGCCGAACGGTTGGCCTTCGAGAAAGCCCAGATTGCCGCAGAGGCTGCCGCACAGTATATCGCTGCCGAACGGGCTCGCCTCGAAGCCGAGGCCGAAGTCCGACGACAAGCCGACCAACTGCTCCTCGAAAATCAACGGCAAGCGGAGGAACAAGCGCTCCGTGATGCAGTCGAGGCTCCGAAGGCGGCCCAGGGTGTTCGCCCGTTTCCAGTATCGGGCGCGGCGGCGGCAAGTGGCCCGGTGTTCACCGTAGCGGCGGGAGCCGTCGCCACAAGCACGGCGACCACCCTGGCCATCCAGACCAGTTTGCGCGCAGCCGTCTCAGCTGTTCTTGCGACAGCGGCAGCATCGGCAGGCGCGGTTGTTGGCGGATTTGCAGCGCTGCTGTTGCCCTCGCCGCTGGGTAACAGTGACCTCTACGCCCTGAGCGTGCCGCTAACAGACCTCACCTCCCACGATCCCCATGGCTTGCAGGCGATTGCCGAGGCCAATGGGGAAATCGAACTACCGGTCGCTGTTGGCTCCAGGACTGTGGGTAACACAACGGAGTTCTTTGTTGCCGCCACAAACGGGACGACGGTGCCTACCAAAGTGCCGGTGCGGCTTGCCGCTTTCGATCCAGGTCTGAACGCCTACAAATCCTACAACCCGGATGTGCCGTCCATTGGCATGACCTGGACGCCAATTGTGAAGCCGAACGATGCGTCCACTACGTTGCCAGCGGACGAGCAAAAGATTGCCGTTTATGACGGCGCTACCGTGACGGCGCTGGAAGGAAGGCTTGATGAATTTCCAGAGCTGGATCTGTACAGCTTTGGTGGATTCATCACGATATTCCCGGCTGATTCGGGAATTCCTCCTAATTTCACAATGTTCAGGGATCGGCGGAATGATCCTGGTGTAGCCAGCGGATCTGGACAGACGGTTTCGGGAAATTGGGTAGGTGCTGCTTCAACGCTAGATGGCGCACCGGTTCCAGCTCAGATTGCGGATACACTCAGAGAAAGAGAGTTTTCGAGCTTCAATGCTTTCCGAAGGGCGTTTTGGAAGGCGGTGGCTAATGACCAAACTCTGCTCGATCAGTTCTCTCTCTTCAACAAATCTGACATCAAGAATGGCTTGTCACCCCGTGTTCCTGCATCGGAACAAGTAGGAGGAAGGAAAAAGCTGGAGATACACCATACCCAACCGATCAGCGAAGGCGGATCGGTTTACGATATGGATAACCTTCGTTTATTAACGCCGAAGCAACATATTAAAATCCACTCGAGCAAAGGAGGAAACATATGATGACCTTGAAGAGCAAATTTGAAGAGTACACAGAGTCCGAATACGTACTCTTGCTAAACCGCTTGATTGAAGGCGACTATTCATCGGAAGAAGAGCATGATGCCATTGTCGACAACATTGTTAGCACTTCGGAATGGCCGACCGGTTCAGATGTATTGTATTACCCGGAAGAAGGTGTTGAAGATAGTCCTGCAGGCGTATTGAAAGCAATTAAAACCTGGAGAGCAGCAAACAATAAACCCGGCTTCAAGCCTGAATAACTAACATCAACAGGGGCAGAACATAAATCCTGCCCCTGCTGCATTCATCACATCGAATACTTCTGCAAATTCCCCATCATCTCCTTCAACGCCTCAATATTATCCTTCGGATGCGCCGCCCCCTCGAAATCACAGATCTGCTGCCAATGCGCAGCCACATCCTCCGGTGAGAACCCCACCCGCGGATCAAACCCGGCGCCCAGGCTGCGTTCCCAGCGGACCTTGCCCATCCAGCCGCCACCGACTTCAAACAGTCCTGAGGTTTCCTGACAGGTTTCGCTGGCCAGGTACACCACCAGCGGGCTGACCAGTTCCGGTTTGAGTTGTTCGAACACTTGCGGCGGGATCAGGCCTTCGGTCATGCGGGTGCCGCCGGTGGGGGCGATGGCGTTGACCAGGATGTTGTTCTTGCGACCTTCGATGGCCAGGGTGCGGGTCAGGCCGTAGAGGCCGAGTTTGGCCATGCCGTAGTTGGACTGGCCGAAGTTGCCGTAGATGCCCGAGGTCGATGCGGTGAAGATCACCCGGCCGTAGTTCTGCTCGCGCAGGTGCGGCCAGGCGGCGCGGGTGACCTTGTAGGCGCCTTCGACGTGGACCCGGTAAACCAGGTCCCAGTCGCCGTCGTCCATTTTATGGAAGGTCTTGTCCCGCAGGATCCCGGCGTTGTTGACCACGACGTCGACCCGACCGAATACGTCGAGGGCGTGCTGGACGATTTTGTCGCCATCGGTGACCGAGTCATGGTTGGCCTCGGCAGTGCCGCCCGCCTCGCGGATGTCGGCCACCACACGGTCCGCCGCCGAAGCGTTTGCGCCTTCGCCCTGGGTCGAGCCGCCGAGGTCGTTGACCAGCACTTTGGCGCCTTGTTTTGCGAACAGCAGCGCATGCGCCCGTCCCAGGCCGCCACCTGCACCCGTGATAATCACGACTTTATCTTCGAAGCGCACAGATTCATTCATTGGGGGACTCCAGCAGGCCAGGGACAATGGGGCTGAGTGTCAGGCACGGCGACGCTGGTCACAATGAACACGGGGGAGGCTGAATGGTGCGCGATAAGGCTGGGGGATGATGAGTTGGAATTTGCGGTGGATGTTAAAAGATCGCAGCCTCGTTTCACTCGTCAGCTCCTACGCCGACCGGGTACACCCGCGACATTACGGCGTAAGGGCACTCTGTAGGAGCTGGCGCAGGCTGCGATCTTTTCGGTGCGACTCAGGAACACGCCACCTTGCGCGGCGGCGAAACCTGCTGATCACGAAATTCCAGATAGTGTTTGAGCACCAGCCCCGGCGCTTCGGTCTGCGGGTAGTGGCCGATGCCGGGCAACAGGACCGTGTCCGGGTTCGGGATCAGCTCCCGATAGCGCTCGACCATGTGCGCGCCGGAGACCGGATCGACCTCGCCATCGATCACCCTCAGCGGCACTTCACCGCGCTGCATCGCGCCGACCCAGCGTTCGCGCTGCACACGCCGCTCGGGGATATAGGCGATCAACTTGTGCATGATCCGTGTCCCGTGATTGTTCTCGATCAGGCTCCAGAAATCATCCATCTCGCTCTCGGTGGGACGGCTCTGCGGACCGAAGATCTGGCGGAAACTCTTCACCAGGCCGTCCCGGGAAAAGGCCCGCCCAATCATCCAGCCCAAGGGGCTGAGCAATAGTTTTTGCATCAGCACCGGGCGATGGGTTTCGGGGAACAGGCCACCATTGAGGAATACGCAGCTGGCGATACTGATGTGCGCTTCGTAATGCCGGGCCAACAGTTCCTGGGCGACGCTGTCACCATAATCGTGGGCGAGCACATGCACCGGCTGCTCGACGTTCAAATGCGCCAGTAACGCCTGCTGCAGATCAGCCTGCTCGAGCAGGCTGTATTCATGGTCCTGCGGTTTGGCGGAGTCGCCAAAGCCGAGCATGTCACAGGCAATCACCCGATACCGCTGGATCAGGGGTTGCCACAGGTAATGCCAGTCCCAACTGGCGGTCGGGAAGCCATGAATGAGCAACAGCGGCTCACCCTGCCCCGCCGTCCAGTAACGGATGGTCTGGCCACGGAATACCAACGTTTGGGCGCGCTTGCGCCAGACACACAGGGGGATCTCGGCGAGTGGCATCAGAGTTTATAACCCGGGTCGAGTTTATCGAGTTTGCGCAGCAGCGCCGGCCAGGCCAGCGCGCCACCCATGCCTTGAGCACTTTTGGTGACGCCGGCGATCATTGCCTTGGCGCCCGCCAGAATCTGCGGTTCGATGGCGATCAACTCGGCGCCACCGTTCTGCGCCAGCACCTGGATATCGCAGGCGCGCTGGAAGGTAAACATCATCAGGAAGGTGTCGGCGATGGTACTGCCACAGGTCAGCAGACCGTGGTTGTGCAGCATCAGGAAATGCTTGTCGCCGAGATCGGCTTGCAGCCGGGCTTTCTCTTCATGGTTCAGCGCAACGCCTTCATAGGCGTGATAAGCCAGGCTCGACAGAACGAACAACGATTGCTGGCTGATCGGCAACACGCCCTGCTTTTGCGCCGACACTGCAACGCCGGCCGCCGTGTGGGTGTGCAGTACGCAAACGACATCATGACGCACTTCATGCACGGCGCTGTGGATGGTGTAGCCCGCGGGGTTGATCTCGTAGGGGCTGGCCATCAGCTTGTTACCCGCCTGATCGACCTTGACCAGGCTCGACGCGGTGATCTCGTGGAACATCAGCCCGAACGGGTTGATCAAAAAATCTTCGGTGCCCGGCACTTTGGCCGAGATGTGCGTGAAAATCAGATCATCCCAGCCATGCTGAGCGACCAGACGGTAGCAGGCAGCCAGGTCGACGCGGGTCTGCCACTCGGCGGCACTGACCTGGTCTTTGACACTGGGGGGCGATTGCACGGGGGTTACGCTCACGGCAAGGAACCTCGACTTTTTATTATGGAGTGTTGCCAATGACTACCGAGTCTAGTCACCCTCCAGCGATCGTGTAGTTGCATTGGCAGCCAGCTTGATGGCCTAGCGAGTCAGTGCGCCGCCAGGCGCGCCAGGACACTGCGCAGGGGGTAGCCACTTGAGCAGAACGCCACCGAGCATCGCCCCGAACACGCCGGTAACCATCACGAACTCCGCGGTCTATTCCGGCACGCCGCCCAGATCGTGAGCCAGCGGCGCACGCCTGGCTCGCCTTGCTGCGCGAGCGGCCGGTCAGCCCCCCAGGGCACTGACCAACTCCGCCAGCCAGGGCTCGGCGTCGGTTTCCGGGGTCACGCTTTCGCTGGCGTCCAGGCGCAGCATGGGCAGGACTTCGCGAATGCCCAGTTCGCCGAACAGTTCACGCATCAGTTCCCCACCGCCACAGAAGGTGTCGCCGTAGCTCGCATCGCCCAGACCGATCACGGCGCCCGGCAAGCCACGCCAGGCCGCCGGCAACTGGTCGCGAATGGCGAAATACAACGGCTGCAAGTTGTCCGGCAGCTCGCCCATGCCCGTGGTCGAGGTCACCGCCAGGAAGGCTTCGGGGCCAAAGGCCTGAACATCGGCGAGGCTCGCGCGCGGGTTATGGAAGGTGTCGAAGCCTGCGTTCTTTAAAATGCTCGCAGCGTGGCGGGCGACTTCTTCGGCCGTGCCGTACACCGAGCCGGAAAGGATGGCGACTTTCATCAATCTGATCCTGAAGCTGAGTAAAAAGAGGGGGATATTAACAGCCGCAGCAAAAAAGCTGCGATTAGCTCTCATTTAGCATTGAAGGCCGCTAGAGTTATTTTAGAATGCTGCGCTCAAAGAACCTGGAAAGGACTCTCCAATGATCAATGCCCAACTGCTGAAAATGGTGATCAACGCTTCCAACGACGGCATCGTGATTGCCGAAAAGGAAGGCGAGCAAGACAACATTCTGATTTACGTCAACCCGGCATTCGAGCGGCTGACCGGTTATACCAGCGAAGAAATCCTCTACCAGGATTGCCGTTTTCTTCAGTCCGGGGACCGCGACCAGGAAGCCCTGCCGTTGATTCGAGAAGCATTGCGCAGAGGCGGTTCCTGCAGGGAAATTATTCGCAATTACCGCAAGGATGGCACGCCATTCTGGAACGAACTGTCGCTTTCGACGGTGAAAAATCCGAGCGACGGGCAGACTTATTTTGTCGGTGTGCAAAAAGACGTCAGCGTTCAGGTCAAGGCGCAGCAGCGGGTGGCGCAGCTGGAGGCGCAATTGGCTAAGGTCCAGGCCGAACTTGCCGCACTCAAAGCGACGAACGGCGAAAACAAAACCGCGAATTAAGGGTCATTTACTACAATCACCGATAACTTTGTAACTATTTCCTTCGAGCAGATCATGCAGCGCGACGCACTCCTGACTCAGGATGAACTGGATTTTATCCAGACCATGCAGCACAACCCGCAACTCAATGTGCGGGATGCGACGTCGAGCCTGCTCGTCAACGGTGGTTCGCAGATCCGTGACTTGCTTACGCGCCTTGCCGCTCACGAGCAAGTCACCCTCCAGGCCACGTTCGAAAACCAGCAGATGACCTTCCCGCTGCATCTGGTGGAAGACGAGTTTCACGCGCTGCATTTACGCCTCGGCGTGCCCAGCATCTATGAAGACGGACCGATGGTCCGGCCCTGGCGCCTGGTGCTCGAGGAGCCGGTTGCGCTGGAAAACGCCAGTGGCCATCCTGGCAGAATGTGGGTACACGAAGTGTCGTTCAAAGGGGTTTTGCTGGAAGTTCGCAACAAGACCAAACCACCCAGGCATTTCGCCTTGTGGTTCAGCCCGTCAGGCTATGAGCGGATTGCGTTGCGTGGCACCTTCGAGAAAGAAACCGATAATGGCTTCCATGCCTATCAGTTGAACCAGGGCGACAACGACGAAACCGAGCGTCTGCGCCAATTCATCCTGCAACAGCATCGGCTGACTCATCCCGCCCTGCATCTGTGACTCAAGTATCGAGATTGCCGGCCAGGAACTGCTTCAACCGTTGGCGCATCACCATTCCCTCGCTACCCATGCAACCAACCGACGACCCGGCCAGGCTTTCCTGCGCCAGATCCGACGCATCCCCTGCCAGCATCAACTGGCAATCCAGGCTCAAGGCCAGGCGATTCAAACGTCGTGGCAACTCGGACGCAGGCATATGATTGGAAAACAGCACCAGCGCCTGGGGCTTGACCCTTTCGCAGACCAGGGTCAATTCGTCGAAAGGCTGACCCAACGCCAGCACTTGAATGGCCGAATCGACACTGCTCAAAAACAGCGCCGTTACCAGCAGTTCAAGTTCCCGGCACTGATCGTTCAGCGCACAGACAATCACGCGTCGCGGCTGCATGATCCGCACCAGCAGCAGACGTTGCAACACGCGAGAACGCAGAAAACCATCCAGGAACAGCCATTCGCTGGTCTGGCCAAAGGCTTCCTGGCGCTGCAGCAACAGCCTCCACAGCGGCAGCAGGATGTTCTGAAACACCACCGTCAGCGGGTAACTGGAAAAGATCTGTCCATAGACCTGCTCCAGGCGAGTCTCGTCAAAGGCACTGACCGCCGCCTGGACTTGCTCCTGCCATTGCGCATAGTCCGCTTGCACGAGCTCACTCGGGATAATGGGCGATAGCACCTTGAGCGGTGCAGTCCTGGCCAGTATCTTGCCGACCTTGCTGACCGCAACGCCGCGTTCGATCCAACTGAGAATGCTCTGAATGCGCTCGATATCGTACATCGAATACAAACGATGCCCACTGTCGGTACGCGTGGGCTGAATCAGGCCATAACGTCGCTCCCAGGCGCGTAGCGTGACCGGATTGACGCCGGTCAGGCGTGCCACTTCACGAATCGGAAACAGTTCTTCCCGTTCAAGCGAGGCAGCGCCTTGCACAGTCGGGACAACGTCGGTCAACACAGGCATGTACGGGTTACGTCCATGTGATTTGGATCCCATTGTACCTCGCTTGCCCTATCGCTATTCAAGACCTGCAGAAGACACGCCCGTAATAGGTGTAGGTCTACCGTTCGCTGGTATAGTTTTGCTCTCACTGCGACACGAGCCGTTCATGACTTCTTCATTCGCCCCGATCCTCATCACCGGTGCCGGCCAGCGTGTCGGCCTGCACTGTGCGCAGCGATTACTCGAAGACGGCCACCCGGTGATCTTCAGCTACCGCAGCGAGCGCCCCGGTGTGCAAACCCTGCGCGACCTGGGGGCGACCGCAGTGTTTGCAGACTTCTCCACCGAAGCCGGGATCTTCGCCTTCATCAGCGAACTGAAAACCCACACCGGCAGCCTGCGGGCGATCGTCCATAACGCCTCCGAATGGCTGGCGGAAACTCCGGATACCGACGCCGCCGCCTTTACCCGCATGTTCAACGTGCATATGCTGGCGCCCTACCTGATCAACCTGCATTGTGCCGATTTGCTCGAACGCTCACGCCCCGCCGACATCGTGCACATCGGCGATGACGTGACCCGCAAGGGCAGCAGCAAGCACATCGGCTACTGCGCCAGCAAAGCCGGGCTCGATAGCCTGACCCTGTCTTTCGCCGCCAAATACGCGCCGACCATCAAGGTCAACGGTATCGCGCCAGCCCTGCTACTGTTCAACCCCGACGATGACGCGGCGTACCGCGCCAAGGCATTGGCCAAGTCCGCGCTGGGCATCGAACCCGGCAGCGAAGTGATCTACCAGAGCTTGCGCTATCTGCTCGACAACCCTTATGTCACCGGCACGACCCTGACCGTCAACGGCGGACGGCACATCAAATAAGCGCCCCCGCGAGGATGTTCCATGACGTTATCCCTGCCCCAGAGCTATCGCGAGATCCTCATCGGTCTCGGTGAAAACCCCGACCGCGAAGGCCTGCGCGACACCCCGGTGCGCGCAGCCAAGGCCATGCAGTACCTCTGCCATGGCTATGAACAGAGTGTCGAAGAGATCGTCAACGGTGCGCTGTTCGCTTCCGACAACGATGAAATGATCATCGTCGACAACATCGAGATGTACTCGCTCTGCGAACATCACATGTTGCCCTTCATCGGCAAGGCTCATGTGGCTTATATTCCAACGGGCAAGGTGTTGGGCCTGTCGAAGATTGCGCGACTGGTGGACATGTTCGCCCGTCGCCTGCAGATCCAGGAAAACCTCACCCGGCAAATCGCCGATGCCGTGCAGCAAGTGACCGGCGCGGCGGGTGTCGCGGTGGTCATCGAAGCCCGGCACATGTGCATGATGATGCGCGGCGTCGAGAAACAGAATTCGACCATGAACACCTCGGTGATGCTCGGCGCCTTCCGCGAGTCGAGCAACACCCGCCAGGAGTTTTTGCAATTGATCGGACGGAGCAAGTAGCAATGCCACAACTTCAACCAGGAATGGCGCGAATCCGGGTCAAGGACCTGTGCCTGCGCACCTTCATCGGGATCAACGAGGATGAAATCCTCAACAAGCAGGATGTGCTGATCAACCTGACCATCCTCTATGCCGCCCAGGAAGCAGTGCGCGACAACGACATCGATCACGCGCTGAACTACCGCACCATCACCAAGGCGATCATCGCCCACGTGGAGGGCAATCGCTTCGCCCTGCTCGAACGCCTGACCCAGGAAATTCTCGACCTGGTCATGGCGAATGAATCGGTGCTGTATGCCGAAGTGGAAGTCGACAAACCCCACGCCCTGCGATTTGCCGAGTCGGTGTCGATAACGCTTGCAGCGAGCCGCTAAGCTTCAAGCTTCAAGCTTCAAGCTTCAAGCGGTAAGCTAACGGCCACAGCAACCCAACTTGCAGCTTGAAGCTTGCCGCTCAAAGCTGTCTCGCAGAGACAACCATGACCGATCAACAACGCCTGGAACTCGAAGCCGCCGCCTTCCGTCGGCTGGTCGCCCACCTGGACAGCCGCAAGGATGTGCAGAACATCGACCTGATGAACCTCTCCGGTTTCTGCCGCAACTGCTTGTCCAAGTGGTACAAGGCCGCTGCCGACGAACGCCAGATCGAGGTCAGCCTCGATGACGCCCGCGAAGTGGTCTACGGCATGCCGTACGCCGAGTGGAAAGCCCAATACCAGCAAGAAGCCAACGCCGAACAACAAGCGGCGTTCGCCAAAGGAAAACCCAATGAGTGATTTGAACACCCTGCGCGCCAGCCTCAAGAGTGGCGAACACGTTTTCACCGACACCCTGGCCTTTATCGCCGCCGGCTACGACTATCAGCCACAGGCGTTCAGCAATGGCGGCGTGGAAAACGCCGCCGGGCAGAACGAAGGTTCGTGCAAGACCCTGGGTCTGGCACTGCTGGAAGGTCTGAGCGATGAAGAAGCGCTGTTGGCGTTTGGCGAGCATTATCGTTCGGTGGTGGCGACGCCTGAAGGCAGCGACCACGGCAATATCCGCGCGTTGATTGCCCATGGCCTGGCTGGCGTCAAGTTCACACAGCAGCCACTGACCCGCCGGTAAGCCCTGTAGGAGCTGGCTTGCCAGCGAAGAGGCCCTTGAGTCGTGTATCGCCCTTGAAGACGCCTTCGCTGGCAAGCCAGCTCCTACAGGTTCTGCGTTGTTCGTTGTTCGTTGTTCGTTGTCTGGATGATTTGCATGGCGCGCAAACCACATCCCGACTTTTAAGATTGACCCGGCGACTTTATTTCGTTTGCCGGGTACCGCTGCTCACGGCTTAGATAAAAAGAAGCACCCCTTCTTCAGAGTCAGGCATCCATGAGCAGCGAAACCATCAGCCAGTCGATCAACATCGTGCATCCCGTCACCCTCAGCCACGGCAAAAACGCCGAGGTCTGGGACACCGATGGCAAACGCTACATCGACTTCGTCGGCGGCATCGGCGTCTTGAACCTCGGCCATTGCCACCCGCGCATTGTCGAGGCCATTCGCGAACAAGCCACCCGGCTGACTCACTACGCGTTCAACGCCGCCCCGCACGCGCCCTACATCGAACTGATGGATCGTCTCACCGCGTTTATTCCGGTGGACTACCCGGTCAGCGGCATGCTCACCAACAGCGGCGCGGAAGCGGCGGAAAACGCCCTGAAGATCGTGCGTGGCGCCACCGGTCGCACGGCCGTCATCGCCTTCGACGGCGCCTTCCACGGTCGTACGCTCGCCACCCTCAACCTCAACGGCAAAGTCGCGCCTTACAAACAGAAAGTCGGCGTGCTGCCGGGTCCGGTGTTTCACTTGCCATACCCGAGCAAAGACAACGGCGTGACCTGCGCCGAGGCCCTGAAAGCCATGGACCGTCTGTTCAGCGTCGAGATCGACGTCGATGACGTCGCCTGTTTTATCGTCGAACCGGTGCAGGGCGAATCGGGGTTCCTGACGCTGGACGTGGAGTTCGCCCAGGCGCTACGCCGCTTCTGTGATGAGAAAGGCATCCTGCTGATCGCTGATGAAATCCAGTCCGGCTTCGGCCGCACCGGCCAGCGTTTTGCGTTTTCGCGACTGGGCATTGAGCCGGACCTGATCCTGCTGGGCAAAAGCATTGCCGGCGGCGTGCCGCTGGGTGCGGTGGTCGGGCGCAAGGCACTGCTCGACACTTTGCCCAAGGGCGGACTTGGCGGCACTTATTCAGGCAATCCCATCGCCTGCGCCGCGGCGTTGGCGACGCTCGACGAAATGACTGACGCGCATCTGCACGCCTGGGGTGCGCAACAGGAAGAAGCGATTGTCAGCCGCTACCAAGCCTGGCGCGCCGGCAAGCTGTCGCCGTATCTGGGGCGTTTGACCGGCGTCGGGGCGATGCGCGGCATCGAGCTGACCAATGCCGACGGCACACCGGCATCGGCGCAGTTGACGCAACTGTTGGCCCTGGCGCGCGACGCGGGTTTGCTGCTGATGCCCAGCGGCAAGGCGCGCCACATCATTCGGCTGCTGGCGCCATTGACCACCGAGGCGGCGGTGCTGGAGGAAGGGCTGGACATTCTTGAGGCATGCCTGGCGAAACTTTCCTGAAAAGCAAACTACGATCCGGGACTGACGTAGCGAATTATGGTCGCTTGCAGTCCCTTAAAATGCGCCGCAATACTGGCTGAAGAGCTTGCTGCAGGCGCCAGCGATGCGTCGATCCGACTTGGCGTAGGCGATCTTGGGGACGCCTTCGCCGGCAAGCCGGCTCCTACGAAAAGCAGTTCACCTGACCATTCGGATTAACCAAAGCCCCCTTTCATCAAGCGAGATTACTGCCACCTACACGCCTGAGGTCGTCATGTATCACGACAATATAATTTATAAAAAAAAGTCCAATGATCCTCAATTCCTGCTTGGCGTAGCCGTGGTGTTGTTTCTCGGCTCCTACCTGATGAACCTGGGTAACAGCGCCCTCAGTCACGTCCTGCATCCGCTGCTGGGCAATGCCCCGGACAGCCTGACCGCACGCAATATCGCCATCGGCCTGGGCATCGCTGCACTGGGCACGCTGAACTTCCACGTCCTCGGGCGCTTGAAGTTCAAGGTGCAGACCACCGTGGTATGGATCGAATTGTTGATCCTGTTCCTGGCGTTCTTCGACACCTTCGACCTTTCCTACAGTTTCATCCTCGACAAGATCGGCTTCCTGATCATTCAGGGCGCTGCCACCACGCTGTACATTTCCGCCATCGCGATTGTGATTGCCTTCGTCCTGGCGTTGATCGGTGCCGTGGCCAAGCTGTCGAACAACGGTCTGGCCAATGCCATCGCCTCGTTCTACACCTCGTTCTTTCGCGGTGTGCCGTTGCTGATCCAGATCTATCTGATTTATCTGGGACTGCCGCAGCTCGGTTATGTGGTCGACGCGGTGCCGGCCGGCATCCTCGCGTTGTCGTTGTGCTACGGCGCCTACATGACCGAGATTTTTCGCGCGGGCATCCAGAGCATTCCGGTAGGCCAGTGGGAAGCTTCACGGGCGCTGGGCATCAACCCGTTCAAGACCCTGAGCCGGGTGATCATGCCGCAAGCCTTGCGGGTGATCATCCCGCCCACCGGCAACCAGTTCATCGCCATGCTCAAGGACAGTTCGCTGGTGTCGGTGATCGGCGTCTGGGAACTGATGTACCTGGCCAAGACCCAGGGCCGCGCGGACTTCCGCCACCTGGAAATGCTGATCACCGCCGCGATGATTTACTGGGCGCTGTCGTTCATCCTCGAACGGGTGCAGGCGCGGATCGAAAAACGGGTCAATCGATCCATAGCAAGGGGTTGATGGCTGATGACTCGGACCAATACCGCGGAACACCTTGACCTGGCACTTGCTGCGCAGACCAGCCCGTCGATGATTTCGATCATCGGCTTGAACAAGTGGTACGGCAATTTTCACGCCTTGCGCGATGTCGACCTGAACGTCGCCACCGGCGAAATCCTCGTGGTGTGCGGGCCGTCAGGCTCGGGCAAGTCAACGATGATTCGCTGCATCAACCACTTGGAAAACTTCCAGAAAGGCCACATCCAGGTCAACGGCATCACCCTCACCAGCGAAGCAGAAAGTGTCAGCGCCGTGCGCCGGGAAATCGGCATGGTGTTCCAGAGCTTCAACCTGTTCCCGCATTTGAGCGTGATGGACAACCTGACCCTGGCGCCGCAACTGGTGCAAGGCGTGTCGAGCGTCGAGGCGAAAAAACGCGCGCAGGTGTACCTGGAGCGGGTGCGCATTGCCGAGCATGCCGACAAGTATCCATCGCAATTGTCGGGCGGTCAGCAGCAGCGCGTGGCGATTGCCCGGGCACTGTGCATGAACCCCAAAGTGATGCTGTTCGACGAACCGACCTCGGCCCTGGACCCGGAAATGGTCCACGAAGTGCTGGACGTGATGGGCGAGTTGGCCACCGATGGCATGACCATGATTTGTGTGACCCACGAGATGGGTTTTGCCAGCAAGGTCGCTGACCGCGTGCTGTTCATGGACCAGGGCCAGGTCATCGAACAAGCCACGCCTGCCGAGTTTTTCAACAATCCGCAAACCGAACGCGCGCAGCAATTCCTGTCGCAAATCATTGGTCACTGAGCACCGCTTTGCCGCCCCATAACAATAACGATAAGTGGAGATGGATATGATCAGCAAAAAACACGTATTAGCAGCCGCAATCTCGCTGTTGTTCGTCGGCGCCGCCAACGCCGGAGCCGTTCTGGACAAGATCCAGAGCAGCAAAACCATGACCGTCGCCACGTCGGCGACCTGGCCACCCCAGGGGTTCATCAACGACAAAAATGAAATCGACGGGTTCGATATCGACGTCTCCAAGGAGATCGCCAAGCGTCTCGGGGTCGAGGTCAAATTCATCACCCCGGACTGGGACGTGATCACCGCGGGCAAGTGGAACGGGCGCTGGGACATGTCGGTGGGCTCGATGACCGCCACCAAAAGTCGCGCGCGGATCCTCGACTTTCCGGCGACCTACTACTACGTGCCGTATGTGTTTGCAGTACATACCAAATCGGCGCTGACCGACCACAAAGCTCTCAATGACAAGACCATCGGCGTCGAAGGCGGCACCACCTCCGAGGACTATTTCAGCCAGGCGCTGGCCATCGAAACCACTGACGTGCCGCCTGTGGTTTATGACGTACAGACCAAGAAAATGAAAACCTATGCCGGCTCCCTCGGACCGCTGGATGACTTGCGTCTGGGCGACGGCGTTCGTCTTGATGGCATCCTCACGCAACGCAGCACCCTGGAAGCGGCGATCAAAAAGAATTACCCGCTGCGTGCCGTCGACAACAGCATCGTGTTCTACGAACCACTGGCGATTGCTACCGATAAGGGTGACCCCGAGTTGAAGGCCAAGCTCGGTGAAATCATCGGCGCAATGCACAAGGACGGCACGCTGACCAAGCTGTCGAACAAGTGGTACGGCGTGGACTACTCGACCGTCAAGTAAACACCCGCCCCCCTGTAGGAGCGAGCTTGCTCGCGATGGACGTGAACGATGACGCAGACAGCCTGAATGCACGCGGCGCCCTTGCGTTTTTCGTCGGAACGCCGCCCGGAGCAAGCTCGCTCCTACAAAAAAGCAATTTCTCAAGGATTGACCATGTCCTTCCCCACCACCTGGTATTCCCAAACCTCGCTGCCCCGCGCAGCCAGGCCCGAATTGAACACCGATGAAACCTGCGACGTCTGCATCATCGGCGCCGGGATTGCCGGCCTTACCGCCGCCCTGGAACTGAATCAACGCGGCAAACGTGTGATCATCCTTGAAGCCCATCAAGTCGCCTGGGGCGCGTCCGGTCGAAACGGTGGGGTAGTCTCACCAGGCTGGGCCGAAGGCTCGGGGGCGATCCGCAAGAAACTTGGACTGGAACACGCAAAGGCGCTGTTCCAGATGTCGGTCGAAGGTGTGGAAATCGTCCGGCGCAACATCGCCGAACTGGCACTGTCCGGTTGCGATCCATCCGCCGGTACGATCCGGGTCAAGCGCTACGACGACAGCACTGGCGTGAAAAACCACATCGATAGCATGCGCCGCGACTTCGGCTACGAACTCAACTACCTCGACACCGCCCAGGTCCGCGAACGGGCACACACCTTGCGCTATTTCCAGGGTGTCGAAGACCCGAACGCCCTGCACTTCCACCCGCTGAATTATTGCCTGGGCCTGGCCCTCGCCATCGAAGCGATGGGAGGACGGATTTTCGAACAATCAAAAATGCTCGCCTGGCGGCGCGAAGGCGCCGACACCATCGTCCAGACCGCCCACGGTACCGTGCGCTGCCAGGACCTGGTGTTCTGCGCCGGCGGCTACGGCGGCCCGGAGCTGCAAAAACTCAGCCGCGCCTACCTGCCCATCGCGACCTACGTGGTGCTGACCGAACACCTGGGTGACTCGATCAAAAACGTCCTCGACTCCGGTGCCGCGTTCTCCGACGACCGCCGCGCTTCGGATTACTACCGCATCGTCGAAGGCGATCGCCTGCTGTGGGGCGGACGTATCACCACCCGCAACGAACAGAACGAACAAGCCCTGGCGGCCATGCTCAAGGCGGACATGGTCTCGGTCTATCCGCAACTGGCGCCGGTGAACATCGAACTGGCCTGGTCCGGCCTGATGGGCTATTCCACCAACAAAATGCCCAACCTGGGATTGCTCGAACCGGGGGTCTGGGCCTGCACCTCGTTTGGCGGCCATGGTTTGAACACCGGTTCGATTGGCGGCCGGGTGATTGCCGAGGCGATCTGTGGGGAGAGTGCGCGGCATGAACTGTTCAAACCGTACCTGCTGGACTGGAATGGTGGTCCGTTCGGCCGGGTGGCGGCCAATGCGATCTATCAGTCGTTGAAGGTGATGGATTTTGTCCAGGAGCGGTTGCGCGGCTGATCGCAATCGACTTCGGCGAACGCAAGACCCTGTGGGAGCGAGCTTGCTCGCGATAGCAATTTATCATTCAACCTATATGTCGACTGACACACCGCTATCGCGAGCAAGCTCGCTCCCACAGGTTTTTTGATCGACCACTAAATCGCGCGCACAAAAAAACCGGCCGAAGCCGGTTTTTTATTTCAGCAATCTCAGAACGAAGCGTTCTGCAGATCGTCCAGGTAACGCTCGGCATCCAGTGCCGCCATGCAGCCGGCGCCTGCCGAGGTGATGGCCTGACGGTAAACGTGGTCAGCCACGTCACCGGCGGCAAAGATACCTTCGAGGCTGGTGGCCGTCGCGTTGCCGTCACGGCCGCCCTGCACCACCAGGTAACCGTCTTTCAACGTCAGCTGGCCTTCGAACAACGACGTGTTCGGAGTGTGGCCGATGGCGATGAACACACCGTCGACTGTCAGCTCGTCGAAGCTGCCGTCGTTGTTCTTCAGGCGAGCACCGGTCACGCCCATGTTGTCGCCCAGCACTTCGTCCAGGGTCGCGTTCAGCTTCAGGACGATCTTGCCTTCGGCAACCCGGGCATTGAGCTTGTCGATCAGGATCTTTTCGGCGCGGAAAGTTTCGCGACGGTGGATCAAGGTCACAGTGCTGGCGATGTTGGCCAGGTACAGGGCCTCTTCCACAGCGGTGTTGCCGCCACCGACCACGGCCACTGGCTTGTTGCGATAGAAAAAACCGTCGCAGGTCGCGCAGGCCGAAACGCCTTTGCCCATGAACGCTTCTTCCGACGGCAGACCCAGGTAACGGGCGCTGGCACCGGTGGCGATAATCAGCGCGTCGCAGGTGTAGGTCGCGCTGTCGCCGGTCAGGGTGTACGGCTTGGCAGCGAAGTCCACGGCATTGATGTGATCGAAGACGATCTCGGTTTCAAAGCGCTCGGCGTGCTCTTTCATGCGCTCCATCAGCGCCGGGCCGGTCAGGCCATGGACATCGCCCGGCCAGTTGTCGACTTCAGTGGTGGTGGTCAGTTGACCACCCGCCTGCATGCCGGTGATCAGCAAAGGCTTGAGGTTGGCACGGGCGGCATAGACGGCGGCGCTGTAACCGGCAGGGCCGGAACCGAGAATAATCACTCGCGAATGACGGACTTCAGACATGACCTGCTCCTGTTGACCGGCCTGGAATACCTGGCGCGGAACGCCGGGTTGCCGGCGGGAATAAAAAAGGACCGTTGAAAGCACTTGGGGAAGTGCTTGGGCTCGACAGTCCTGTAAAAAGATTGGGTGCAGCGTATCGAGGGGGCGAAGATTAAGGAAATACGGTTTAACAATCCAGCTCATAGGCAGTCTCTATCCAGCCACGGTGAAGATATAGGCGCCTTTGTTACAGTTAATGTCGATGTCGCTGCCACGCTTTCGCCTGTCAGGCAAAGCCGGTAAGGTCGGCGCGTTTCCCCTTTGCTCGGAGCACGCTATGCCCGCCCCCGTTCTGTCCGGCCCGCAATACCTGCGCGAAGGTCTCAGGCTGGTCCTCAGCCCCAGCCTGCGCTTGTTCGTATTGTTGCCGCTCGCGATCAACCTGGTGCTGTTCGTCGGATTGATCTATTTGGCCAGCCATCAATTCAGCCTGTGGGTCGATACGCTGATGCCGTCGCTGCCCGATTGGCTGAGCTTCCTCAGTTATGTCCTCTGGCCGCTGTTCGTGGTGCTGGTGGTATTGATGGTGTTCTTCACCTTCACCATGCTCGCCAATGTCATCGCCGCGCCGTTCAATGGTTTCCTGGCGGAGAAAGTCGAAGTGGTGGTGCGCGGCACTGACGACTTCCCGGCCTTCAGTTGGGGTGAACTGATGGCCATGGTTCCCCGCACCCTCGCCCGGGAAATGCGCAAACTCGGCTACTTCCTGCCCCGCGCCATCGGGTTGTTCATCCTCTCGTTCATCCCGGTGGTCAACATCATTGCCGCGCCGCTGTGGCTGCTGTTCGGGGTGTGGATGATGGCGATCCAGTACATCGACTACCCGGCGGATAACCACAAGCTGGGCTGGAACGAAATGCTCGCCTGGCTGCGGCAGAAACGCTGGCAGAGCATGAGCTTCGGCGGGATGGTTTACCTGGTGCTGCTGATTCCGGTGGTCAACATCCTGATGATGCCGGCCGCCGTGGCGGGGGCGACGCTGTTCTGGGTCCGTGAGCGCGGAGCGGAAAACCTGGTGGTCCAGCGCTGAACGGGTCACAAATCCATCATCAAACCGCCACAATGACGACATGGCCTCAGCCGATACTGGGGTCATGACGACAACTCTGCATATCACTCTGATCACCGAAACCTTTCCTCCGGAAATCAACGGCGTGGCCAACACCCTCGGCCGCTTGTGCGACGGCTTGCGCGCGCGCGGGCACCAGGTGGAACTGGTACGGCCACGACAGGTGGGCGACCAGCAGCGGGGCAGCGACGATGAATTACTGTTGTGTCGGGGCTGGCCGTTGCCGGGTTATCCCGGTTTGCAATGGGGTCAGTCATCGATGCACAAGTTGCTGCGACGCTGGAAACGCCATCGCCCGGACGTGCTGTACATCGCCACGGAAGGACCGTTGGGACTGTCCGCGTTGCGCGCGGCACGGCGCCTGGGGATCTGCGTAGTCAGCGGCTTTCACACCAATTTCCAGCAGTACACCCACCAGTACGGGCTGGGCGTGCTGACGCGTTTGCTGACCCACTACCTGCGCTGGTTTCACAATCGCTCGACCCTGACCCTGGTGCCGAGCATCAGCCAGCGCCTGGAACTGGAACGTCGGCATTTCGAGCGCCTGGCGCTGTTGTCGCGAGGTGTCGACAGCCAGTTGTTTCATCCGGCCAAACGGCTGCAGTCGCTGCGCGAACAGTGGGGACTGGCCGAGACCGACGTCGCCGTCATTCACGTAGGACGCTTGGCACCGGAGAAGAATACCGGTTTGCTCAAGCGCAGTTTCGATGCGCTGAAAGCGGCTTATCCACAGCGTACGATCAAGTTGATCGTGGTGGGTGACGGTCCGCAACGCGTGGTTCTGGAGAAGGAACTGCCCGAGGCGATTTTCTGTGGCTCGCAACGTGGCGAAGCCTTGGCCAGTCACTATGCGTCGGGGGATCTTTTTCTGTTCCCGAGCCTGACCGAAACCTTCGGCAATGTGGTGCTTGAGGCGCTCGCTTCGGGGCTGGGGGTGGTGGCCTACGATATGGCCGCGGCCGCTCAGCATATTCGCCATGGCTACAACGGCGTACTGGCGATGCCGGGGGATGAAGAGGCGTTTTGCGATGCAGCTGTGTGGTTGCTGGAGGAGGCGGAGACCTTGCGCTGCGTGCGGCTCAATGCGCGTCAGCATGCGAGTCGGCAGGGTTGGGCGGCGATTATCGAACAGTTCGAGGGGCAGTTGCGGGGGGCTTGTGTGGGGGAGCAGGTGGTGCCTAATGCACCGACCATGCCCTGAATCTTTGTGGACATTGAGGCCATCATCGCGGGCAAGTCGGATCGCCGCACCGCCGCTCCCACAGGTTTTGTGGCGATCACATGATATGTGAACACCCCGGAACCTTGTGGGAGCGGCGGTGCGGCGATTCGACTTGCCCGCGATGAGGCCAGTGAAGGCTCCGCTTAAACCAGCGTCATCAACGCCTCACGGCTGAACGGCAAAATGTCTTCCTCACGCCCATCACGCACCTTCTGCGCCCAGTCCGGGTCCACCAGCAGCGCACGCCCTACCGCCACCAGGTCGAACTCATCGTTGTTCAACCGCTCCAGCAGTTTTTCCAAACTGGCCGGCTGGGCGATCTTGTCGGTGTTGACCATGAACTGCAGGAATTCGCCGTCCAGGCCGACACTACCGACCGTGATGGTCGGCTTGCCGGTGAGCTTGCGCGTCCAGCCTGCCAGGTTCAGCTCGGAACCATCGAACTCCGGCTCCCAGAAACGGCGCGTCGAGCAATGGAAAATGTCCACGCCGGCGTCGGACAACGGCTTGAGGAACTCGCCCAGCGCTTGCGGGGTTTGCACCAGGCGCGCGGAGTAATCCTGCTGCTTCCACTGGGAGAAACGGAAGATGATCGGGAACCCTTCGCCGACCGCTGCCCGCACCGCCTGAACCAGTTCGATGGCGAAACGCGAACGGTTGGCCAGGCTACCGCCGTATTCGTCAGTGCGCTGGTTACTGCCTTCCCAGAAGAACTGGTCGACGAGATAGCCGTGGGCACCGTGGATTTCCACGCCGTCCATGCCGATGCTCCGGGCATCTTTGGCCGCCTGGGCGAAGGCAGCAATCACGTCCTGGATATCTTGCTTGCTCATGCCGTGAACCACGACCTGACCGTCCTTGAGTTTTTCCGACGGACCGTAACCCGGCACGCTGGCATCCGGTTCGGTGCCGATGCGGCGCACACTGCCGACATGCCACAGCTGAGGCACAATCTTGCCGCCTTCGGCGTGGACCGCGTCGACGACTTTCTTCCAGCCGGCCAGTGCTGCTTCACCGTAGAAGTGCGGTACGTTCGGGTAGCCGTTGGACGCCTTGTGCCCGACGGTGGTGCCTTCGGTGATGATCAGCCCGACGCCGGCGGCGGCGCGGCGACGGTAGTACTCGATCACTTTGGAATTGGGCACGCCGCCCGGCGAAAACGAGCGGGTCATCGGGGCCATGACGACGCGGGTCGGCAGTTCCAGGGTGCCGAGGTGGAACGGTTTGAACAGGGCTTTGACGGGCATGGGGGCGCTCCACGAAAACGATATCGACGAGATGATGTTTTATGACGTCTATAATATGCAGAGCGGCAAGTGATGCACAGCACTATTGATTGCGGTGATTAAGGTTCAAAAGGCAGAAGCAAAAGATCGCAGCCTTCGGCAGCTCCTACACGGGAGGGTAAACACCTGTAGGAGCTGCCGAAGGCTGCGATCTTTTGATCTTGATCTTGATTCAGCTCAACGCTTTTTCGATCGCATTAACGATCGTCGGATCATCCGGAGCCGTACGCGGCGAGAACCGCGCGAGCACGCGTCCATCCTTGCCGAGCAGGAATTTTTCGAAGTTCCAGGTAATGTCACCCGGGAATTCAGCGCCCTCGCCCGCCAGCAGACGGTACAACTGATGGCGATCGTGCCCGTTGACTTCCAGCTTGCTGGACAACGGAAAGGTCACGCCATAATTCAGGTTGCAGAACGCCAGAATCTCTTGCTCGGTACCCGGTTCCTGTCCGGCAAACTGGTTGCACGGCAAGCCCAGCACACTGAAACCCCGGTCTTTGTATTGCTGGTAGAGGTTTTCCAGCGCCGCGTACTGTGGGGTCAAGCCACATTTGGAGGCGACGTTGACCACAAGCACGACGCGCCCCTTGAGGGGTGCCAGCGGTAGCTCCTGACCATCCAGGGCTGTCAATTTAAGGTCGTGAAAAGCACTCATGACGAACTCCAGATTCCCGTGTTCTTCTCGAAACAGCTACTTGGCGGTGCCACCAGGGACGGCCGCGGACTAAAAAGGCGCCCTCGGGCGCCTCTCCAGTTCTCGAAAGCTTAGCGCAGAAAATCAGTGATGATGGCCACCTTCGCCATGGACGTGGCCATGAGCGACTTCTTCCTGGCTGGCATCACGGATGTCGATGATCTTGACCTGGAAGTTCAGGCGCTGACCGGCCAACGGGTGGTTGCCGTCGACGGTGACGTCGTCGCCATCCAGATCACGAATGGTAACGATCTGCATCTGGCCGTCCGGAGCGGAAGCGTGGAACTGCATGCCCACTTCCAGTTCGTCGACGCCTTCGAACATGCTGCGGCTCAGGGTGCTGACCAGTTCGGCAGCGTACTCGCCGTAGGCATCTTCAGGTTCTACGGCGACCGTCAGTTCGTCACCGACTGCCTTGCCGTCCAAGGCCCTTTCCAGGCCCGGAATGATGTTGCCTGCACCTTGCAGGTAGACCAGCGGCGCGCCGCCGGCGGAGCTGTCGATGACCTCACCAGCGTCGTTGGTCAGGGTATAGTCGATGGAGACAGCCTTATTGGCGGCGATCAGCATGGGGCGAGACCTTTTGCATAAGAATAATGAAAGACCCAGTTTAGCGAAGCAATCGCCCGAAAGCGAACACAACCCGGACAGACGGACCGCAGCGAAAGGCTCGACGGTGACAGGCTTTCATCAGGACGAAGACGGCCACTGGGTGGCCGAGCTTTCCTGCGGCCACACTCAGCACCTGCGCCACCAGCCACCGTGGCAGTCCCGGGCCTGGGTGCTGAACCCTTTGTTGCGCAATGAAAAAATAGGCCAGCCCTTTGCTTGCGGTTGGTGTGCACAGGGCTCGGTTAGCGATAACCTTGGCGACTGAAACTCGGTAGACGACCAGTCATAGGTTGTCACCATTGCCATGCACCCCCAGAGAATCCGCATGCAGACTTTTTTTATCGCGCCCACCGATTTTGGTGTGGGTCTGACCTCCATCAGCCTCGGGCTGGTACGTACCCTTGAGCGGGCCGGCCTCAAGGTCGGCTTTTTCAAACCGATTGCCCAGCCCCATCCGGGTGATACCGGGCCTGAACGCTCCACCGAACTGGTGGCCCGCACCCACGGCTTGAAACCGCCGCAGCCGTTGGGCCTGGCCCATGTCGAGCGCATGCTCGGCGACGGCCAGCTCGACGAGCTGCTCGAAGAAATCATCACCCTTTATCAGCAGGCCGCCATCGGCAAGGACGTGCTGATCGTCGAAGGCATGGTCCCGACCCGTAGCGCCAGTTATGCCGCGCGGGTCAATCTGCACCTGGCGAAAAGCCTCGACGCGGACGTGATCCTGGTCTCGGCCCCGGAAAACGAAGTGCTGGCCGAACTGTCCGGCCGTGTGGAATTGCAGGCGCAATTGTTCGGCGGGCCGAAAGACCCGAAAGTCCTCGGCGTGATCCTCAACAAGGTCAAGACCGACGAAAGCATGGAGGCCTTCGCCTCGCGCATGAAGGAACACTCGCCCTTGCTGCGCAGCGGCGATTTCAAACTGCTCGGCTGCATTCCGTTCCAGCCGGAACTGAACGCGCCGCGCACCCGCGACGTCGCCGACCTGATGGGCGCGCAGATCCTCAATGCCGGTGATTACGAAACCCGGCGCATGACCAAAATCATCATCTGCGCCCGCACCATGCGCAACACCGTGGAGCTGCTCAAGCCCGGCGTGCTGGTGGTGACCCCCGGCGATCGCGACGACATCATCCTCGCCGTCAGCCTCGCGGCCATGAATGGCGTGCCCCTGGCCGGCCTGCTGCTGACCAGCGACACCCTGCCCGACCCGCGCATCATGGACCTGTGTCGCGGTGCATTACAGGCGGGCCTGCCGGTGTTGTCGGTGAGTACCGGATCCTACGACACCGCCAACCAGTTGAACGGCCTGAACAAGGAAATCCCGATCGATGACCGCGAACGTGCGGAGATCATCACCGATTTCGTCGCCAGCCACCTCGACGCCAACTGGCTGCACCAGCGCTGCGGCACACCACGGGAAATGCGCCTGTCGCCGGCGGTGTTCCGCTATCAACTGATCCAGCGCGCCCAGGCCGCCAACAAGCGCATCGTCCTGCCCGAAGGCAGCGAACCGCTGACCGTGCAAGCGGCGGCGATCTGCCAGGCGCGTGGCATTGCCCGCTGCGTACTGCTGGCCAAACCCGCGGACGTGGAAGCCGTGGCCCGTGCCCAAGGCATCGAACTGCCGCCGGGGCTGGAGATTCTCGACCCGGACCTGATCCGCGAGCGGTACGTCGAGCCGATGGTGGCGCTGCGCAAGACCAAAAGCCTCAACGCGCCAATGGCCGAGCAACAACTGGAAGACACCGTGGTGATCGGCACCATGATGCTGGCGCTGGATGAGGTCGACGGCCTGGTGTCCGGGGTCATTCACTCCACCGCCAACACCATCCGCCCGGCGCTGCAGCTGATCAAGACCGCGCCGGGCTGCACCCTGGTGTCGTCGGTGTTTTTCATGCTGTTTCCGGAAGAGGTGCTGGTCTACGGCGACTGCGTGATGAACCCGCACCCGAGCGCCAGCGAACTGGCGGAGATCGCCCTGCAAAGCGCCGATTCGGCAGCGGCATTCGGCATCACCCCGCGCGTGGCGATGATCAGCTACTCCAGCGGGGAATCGGCCAGCGGCGAAGAAGTCGAGAAGGTGCGCGAGGCCACATTGCTCGCCCATGAACAACAGCACTCGCTGCTGATCGACGGCCCGCTGCAATACGACGCCGCCGCCAACGAAACCGTCGCCCGGCAACTGGCGCCGAACAGCCAGGTGGCCGGTCGCGCCACGGTGTTCGTGTTCCCTGACCTGAACACCGGCAACACCACCCACAAAGCCGTGCAGCGCAGCGCCGACTGCGTCAGCCTCGGGCCGATGCTGCAAGGCCTGCGCAAACCGGTGAACGACCTGCCCCGCGGCGCGCAGATCGATGACATCGTCTACACCATCGCGTTGACCGCGATTCAAGCGGCCAACCGACCTCTGGATCTTTAAATGCTGGGTTTCCTGCCTGCCGCCGTACGCGGCGTGATTGCATCGTTGTTGCTGGCACTGAATACCATTTTGCTGTGCTCGTTCCTGTTCTGCGTAGCGATCTTCAAGGTGTTGCCCTTCGCCCTCACCCAGCGCTTCACGCGCTGGCTAATGAGCCATACCCATGAAGCCTGGGTCAGCAACAACAAAGCCTGGATGGACCTGGTCTGCCGCACCCGCTGGCACCTCAGCGGCCTTGAAAGCCTGGACTACCGGCACTCGTACCTGATCACCAGCAACCACCAGAGCTGGGTCGACATCATGGTGCTGCAATACGTGCTCAACCGGCGCATCCAGCCGCTGAAGTTTTTTCTCAAGCAAGAGCTGATCTGGGTGCCGGTGATTGGCCTGGCCTGGTGGACGTTGGGCTTTCCGTTCATGAAGCGCTACTCCAAGGCCTACCTGGAAAAGCACCCGGAGAAGAAGGGCAAGGACCTGGCAACCACGCGCAAGACCTGTGCGAAGTTCCGCCATGACTCGGTGGGCATTTTCAATTTCGTCGAAGGCACGCGCTTCACCGAGGGTAAACATGCCCAGCAGAAATCACCGTTCAAGTACCTGCTCAAGCCCAAGGCCGGTGGCATCGCGTTTGTACTGGATGCGATGGGTGAGCAGCTGGAGTCGATCGTCAACGTGACGATTCACTACCCGGGCGGGCGTCCGGGGTATTGGGATTTGCTCTGTGGGAACGTGAAAGATGTGGTGGTGCATTTCCAGGAGTTGAAGATTCCGCCGGAGTTTATCGGCAAGAATTATGAGCAGGATGGGGAGTATCGATTGCAGTTTCAGGGGTGGATCAATCAGTTGTGGTTGGATAAGGATGCGTTGCTGGAGCAGATGCATCGGGAGTATCCGGTTCGGAAGTGAGTGAGGGTGAAATTCGCTCCTTCAGACTTGAAGGAGCGATACAGCGCAGCTCATGCTGACGGCAACCTCTTACCTCAGATTCCATTTCACGCCGACTCGGCTATTTGTTTATGTCCTGCAGAAGTTCGGGTGAATGTCGCAGTCTGACGACCGCTGCGGAACCAAGCACTTGAATTTGTGCGAAATCGGCGGAGGCTGTCGTGAGAGTAAACATCATTCCACTCTTCGCGTTTGGAGCTGACCATTCGTATGAAATAGTTTTAATCTGTCCATTCACGATGGTTTGCGTTGTTTCATTTTTTAACAGTTTCACTTTTATCGGAAATGGCGCACTTGCGGCCATTGAAGTAAACATTTTTATCGCAGCATCAGGGTCTGCCTTGCGGACATAAACTGCGCAGAAACTCTTCCCCTTCAGTAAGCTAAGTACGACTGTTGCGTATTTGTCTGGAACAGGCCAAGCATCCCCGGGTTTACCTGCCAGAAACAGCTCTGCCTTTTCAGGCGGAAGCTTTGGCATAGGTTTCAGCGTTTCTCTCAGCTCCTCAAGCTTGAAAAGATTTTTGAGGCAAAGCGACGAATAAATCTTGAAGAATGAGGCAGCTTGATCCTCACCTTCGCTGGCCATGCAAATACTTGAAGCCAGAGCGAGCAGAAGCGTGGCGATAACTAATTTTTGCATGAGAAGCTCCCAGCGAATCGGCAGAACACTACAGTTTTGATTGTTAGTAACACACGAAACAATTAATCATTGCCGCTACCTATCTAGCACCTGAACGCATTTCCGGAAGTACCGCTAAAAACACCCATGAAGCCGAAAACGACCCCTCGGCACGGTGCATGATAAGAGCTAGATAAAGAGTGTACGCTCGAGCCATATAGGGTTTTTCGCGAAAAAAACTCCTACACTCTGGGGTCACCAGTGAATATGTTAGCCCTCCATCGTTCTTTATTTTCTCCATTACTTCCTGAGCGGCTATTCGACGTCGCTCTACTGGAAGACGGCTCAATACCTCATTTTCTTTTATAATCGCTGTCGTTTCATAAATAGCAGGACAACCATCGTCAAACGATTCTACGCTTGGTTTGTATTTCTCGAAGAATTCGTCGACATCTTTGAGTACCATACCTGTACTTATCATCTGCAGATTGATCGCAGCAGCCTCCTGCACCATACACTCCCGAGTGTATTCCGTGCATGGCTGAAGTGCTCTCATGTCGTATACAATGTCTTGCTGAGGTCTCAGGCTCACAGCCCTGACATAAAGATCATCCGCTCCTGAAGGAGTGACACTCCAATCTCCAACAACTTCAATACCACCAAAACGCCTCATCACCTGATGTGCACTTCCAGCTTCAAAAGCAAGCCAACAAACCGCACAGACGACCAGGAGAAAACAGCCAATAATAAAAAAAATCGTGAACTTTATCCAAGCCTTGATCATGCATGAACCCCGCAAATGTCGGACAGATAGTTCTCTGTGTATGGCGCTGAAACAATTAGATCACTAGCGACCGACCACATGTAACCACCCACACTTCCCAAATTTTCGTAGGCCCTATCTGTTGTTTCTTTTTATTTGTAAGACCGTCTGACACAAGGGCTTTCTAAAGGAACTCTCCTACAACTTCTTAATTTTCGGACTACTTCGATATGGAATATATTGGCTTTGGGAGTAGAGGCGCTGTAAGTATGAGTTGGATTTTTTGTTTGGATTTACCGGCCTCTTCGCTGGCAAGCCAGCTCCTACAGGGTCCGCGTCGTACGATAAGGGTGCGACGAGCTGGCTTGTCGGATCGCCGCACCGCAGCGAAAGCGATATCACAGGCACAAAAAAACCCGCCGATGATCACTCACCGGCGGGTTTTTTATTGGCGGCTAACGCTTAGATCGCGCCACGCTGACGCAGCAGATCCAGCACTTGCTTGACGCTGTCTTCCAGCGTCAGCGACTGGGTGTCGACCACGAGGTCGGCGTCCAGTGGCACGTCGTACGGGAAGGAATCGCCCGGGATGTTATCCCCGGCCGCCGCGTACAGGCCTTGCGGGTCACGTTCGGCACAGACCGTCGGCGAGGCCTGGACGTAGACCGTCAGCAGACGTTCCTTGCCGATCAGTTCCCTGGCCTGCTCACGACCTTCGGCACTTGGCGCAACGAAGGCTGCCAGGGTCACCAAGCCGGCTTCGTTGAATTGACGCGCGACGTGCGCGGCACGACGCCAGTTCTCGGTACGCCCGGCGCGATCCTGGGGCAGACCTTTGTTCAGGTCGTGACGCAGGTTCTGGCCGTCGAGTACAAACACCGCGCGGCCCATGTCGAACAGCCTGCGTTCAACCGCGTAGGCCAGGGTGCTCTTGCCGGCGCCGGACAACCCGCTGAACAGCACGGTGGCCGGTTGCTGGCCGAAGCGCTGGGCGCGTTCTTCGGTGGCGACGTGCGCCAGTTTGCCGTGGTGGGTGCTGGTGCCATGGCTCAACGGCTGAGCGATGATCATGCCGGCTGCCACGGTGCCATTGGTCAAGCGGTCGATGACGATGAACGAACCGGTGGTGCGGTTGCTGGCGTAACCGTCCAGGGCGATGGCTGCGTCGAGGCTGACCTTGACCCGACCGATCTCGTTCAGCTGCAACGAACTGGCCGGGCCTTCTTCCAGGGTGTTCACGTCAACGCGGTTGACGATACTGGTGATCGAACCCGGCACGTAGCTCGTGGCGCGTTTGATGTCGTATTTCTTGCCCGGCAGCATCGGCTCTTCCGCCATCCACACCAGCATGGCGTCGAAGGCGTCGGTCACTTGCGGCTGGTTGTCGGCGTGCACCAGCAGGTCGCCGCGGGAGATGTCGATCTCGTCTTCCATGGTCAGCGTGACAGCCTGACCGGGACCGGCGTGTTCCAGCTCACCTTCGAAGGTGACAATGGATTTAACCCGGCTGCTCTTGCCCGACGGCAGCACCACGACTTCGTCGCCCTTGTGCACGATGCCGCTGGCCAGGGTGCCGGCGAAACCACGGAAGTTCAGGTTCGGACGGTTGACGTACTGCACCGGGAAACGCAGGTCGGTGTAGTTGCGGTCGCTGGCGATTTCGACGGTTTCGAGAATTTCCATCAGCGACTGGCCGGTGTACCACGGCGAGCGCTCGGACTTGTTCACCACGTTGTCGCCCTTGAGCGCCGACATCGGCACGAAGGCCATGGTGGTCGGTTTGAAGGCGATGCCTTCGGCGAACTTCAGGTAATCGGCCTTGATCGACTCGAATACGCTTTCGTCGAAGCCATTGAGGTCCATCTTGTTGATGGCGACCACGATGTGCTTGATGCCCAGCAACGAGGCGATGAAGCTGTGGCGACGGGTCTGGGTCTGCACGCCGTAACGGGCATCGACCAGGATGATCGCCAGGTCACAGGTGGACGCACCGGTGGCCATGTTGCGGGTGTACTGCTCATGGCCGGGGGTGTCGGCGATGATGAACTTGCGCTTGGCGGTGGAGAAATAGCGGTAGGCGACATCGATGGTGATGCCCTGCTCACGCTCGGCCTGCAGGCCGTCGACCAGCAATGCCAGGTCGATGTCTTCGCCGGTGGTGCCAACTTTTTTCGAGTCGCGGGTGATGGCTTCCAGGTGATCTTCGTAGATCATCTTGGAGTCGTGCAGCAGGCGCCCGATCAGGGTGCTCTTGCCGTCGTCGACGTTGCCACAGGTCAGAAAGCGCAGCATTTCCTTGCGTTCGTGCTGGCCCAGGTAGGCGAGGATGTCCTCGCTGATCAAATCAGATACGTGCGACATGACAACCCCTTAGAAATAACCCTGACGTTTCTTTTCTTCCATCGAGCCTGCGCCATCGTGGTCGATGACCCGGCCCTGGCGTTCGGAAGTTCGCGTCAGGAGCATTTCCTGAATGATGTCGGTCAGGCTGGTGGCCTCGGACTCGACCGCACCGGTCAACGGGTAGTCGCCGAGTGTACGGAAACGGACCTTCTTCTTGACGATGCGCGCCTTGTCTTCGTCGCTCAGGTGATTGAGCAGGCGTTCGTCGTCGATCATGATCCAGGTGCCGTTCATCTCGATGACGTCGCGTTCGGCGGCGAAATACAGCGGCACGATCGGGATGCCTTCGAGGTAGATGTACTGCCAGATGTCCAGTTCGGTCCAGTTCGACAGCGGGAATACGCGGATCGACTCGCCTTTGTTGACGTTGCCGTTGTAGACGTTCCACAACTCCGGGCGCTGGTTCTTCGGATCCCAGCGGTGCTTGGTGTCACGGAAGGAGTACACGCGCTCTTTGGCACGGGACTTCTCTTCGTCGCGACGGGCACCACCGAACGCGGCGTCGAAACCGTACTTGTCGAGGGCCTGCTTGAGGCCTTCGGTTTTCATGATATCGGTGTGCTTGGCACTGCCGTGGGTCAGCGGGTTGATGCCCTGTGCCACGCCCTCGGGATTGACGTGCACCAGCAGGTCCAGTCCAAGTTCTTCGACCATGCGGTCGCGGAACGCGTACATTTCCTTGAACTTCCACTGGGTGTCGACGTGCATCACCGGGAACGGCAGTTTGCCCGGGAAGAATGCCTTGCGCGCGAGGTGCAGCATTACGGCGGAGTCTTTACCGACGGAGTACAGCATCACCGGGTTATCGAACTCGGCGGCGACCTCGCGGATGATGTGGATGCTTTCGGCCTCCAGCTGTTTCAGATGCGTCAGTTTGTCGACCATGGCTACTCACGAAAACGATCTTATGGACGGCCAGCGGGCCGTGTTCGAGCGGGGAATCCTAGCACAGCGACCTCTTCTAATCAGGACGCGAGCTAGATCGAAAGGGTATATGAATATACCTGCCTGTTCGGGCCCCTCAGACCCCATGTGGGAGCGAGCTTGCTCGCGATGGCGGTGTATCAGTCGACATCAATGTTGAATGTAAATCAGTCATCGCGAGCAAGCTCGCTCCCACATTTCTGAATGGTGCTGCTCACAGAATTTGCACATACCCTCAAATCGGATTCGGGCAATCGATGAAGATGTGCTCGAGGGCAAACCGTCGCGCCAGGTAATCGCCCAACGCCTGAACCCCATAACGCTCGGTGGCGTGGTGGCCGGCGGCAATGAAGCTGATGTCATTTTCCCGGGCGCTGTGGAAGGTTTGCTCGGAGGCTTCACCGGAAAGGTACAGATCGACGCCAGCCAACACCGCCTGGTCAATGTAACCCTGACCGCCACCGGTGCACCAACCCACGCGACGGATCATCTCGCTGCCTTCGATCAGCAACGGCTCGCGGCCCATGACTTCCTGCACGCGGCGGGCAAAATCCCGGGGCGTCACCGGCTCGCTCAATGAACCGACCAGGCCGACAACCTTGAGGTTGTCCGGATCCAGCGGCCCCTCGACAGTGATGTCCAACTGGCGAGCCAGCTGCACGTTGTTCCCGACTTCGGGGTGCAGATCCAGCGGCAGGTGGTAGGAAAGCAGGCTGATATCGTGCTTGAGCAGCGTCTTCAACCGACGCTGCTTCATGCCGGTGATGCACGGATTCTCGCCTTTCCAGAAATAGCCATGATGCACCAGCACCAGATCGGCGTTGGCTTCCACGGCGGCGTCGAGCAACGCCTGGCTGGCGGTGACTCCACTGACGATGCGCATCACCTGCGGCCGGCCTTCGACCTGCAAGCCGTTCGGGCAGTAATCGGCAATCTTGGCACTGTTCAGGTAACGGTCGGCTTCTTCGACCAGGGTGCTCAGGGCGACGGCCATAAAAGACTCCTAAATATCCCGTTCAGAGGCACGCTTGGCCTCGTATAATGCGCGACATTATGGGCGGTCTCATACTGCCTGCAACCTCTCAGGACGTGCTTAATGCTCAAGGCGCTGCGTTTTTCCGGCTGGCCGCTGTTGGCCGGCGTGCTTATCGCTCTATTGATCATCCAGCGTTACCCGCAGTGGGTCGGGCTCCCAAGCCTCGACGTCAACCTGCAGCAAGCCCCGCAAACCACCTTTATGCAACAGGGCCCGGTGTCCTACGCCGACGCGGTGACCACGGCCGCGCCGTCGGTGGTCAACCTGTACACCACCAAGGTCATCAACAAACCGAACCATCCGCTGTTCGAGGATCCGCAGTTCCGCCGCTTCTTCGGCGACAACTCGCCCAAGCAGAAGCGCATGGAATCGAGTCTCGGCTCCGGCGTGATCATGAGCCCGGAAGGCTATCTGCTGACCAACAACCACGTGACCAGCGGCGCCGACCAGATCGTGGTCGCCTTGAAGGATGGCCGTGAAACCCTGGCCCGGGTGATCGGCAGCGACCCGGAAACCGACCTCGCGGTGCTGAAGATCGACTTGAAGCATCTGCCCTCGATCACCGTCGGCCGTTCCGACAATATCCGCATCGGCGACGTGGCCCTGGCCATCGGCAACCCGTTCGGTGTCGGCCAGACCGTGACCATGGGCATCATCAGCGCCACCGGGCGTAATCAGTTGGGCTTGAATAATTACGAAGACTTCATCCAGACCGATGCCGCGATCAACCCGGGCAACTCCGGCGGGGCGCTGGTGGATGCCAACGGCAACCTGACCGGCATCAACACGGCGATCTTTTCCAAGTCCGGCGGTTCGCAAGGCATCGGTTTCGCGATTCCGGTCAAGTTGGCCATGGACGTGATGAAGTCGATCATCGAACACGGCCAGGTGATCCGCGGCTGGCTCGGGATTGAAGTGCAACCGTTGACGCAGGAATTGGCGGAATCGTTTGGTCTGTCGGGACGTCCCGGGATCGTGGTCGCGGGGATTTTCCGTGACGGCCCGGCGCAGAAGGCCGGCCTGCAACTGGGCGACGTGATCCTCGCCATCGACGGTGAACCGGCGGGTGATGGTCGTCGTTCGATGAACCAGGTGGCGCGGATCAAGCCGACCGACAAGGTCACGATTGAGGTGATGCGCAACGGCAAGGAGCTCAAGCTCATGGCGGAAGTCGGACTGCGTCCGCCACCTGCGCCTGTCAAAGAGAAAGAAGAAGAGTAAGCGGCCAACATAAAACCCTGTGGGAGCGAGCTTGCTCGCGATGAGGCCGCAACATTCAACATCATCGTTGAATGTTAAGCCGTCATCGCGAGCAAGCTCGCTCCCACAGGGTCAGGGGTGGTTTTAGAGGTCGCCCAGGCCGTCGATCAGCGCCTGGTTCTGCTCCGGGGTCCCGATGCTGATCCGCAGGAACTGGGCAATCCGTTCCTGCTTGAAGTGCCGAACGATCACGCCCTGCTCGCGCAACTTCGCCGCCAGGCCCGCTGCATCGTGCTGTGGATGACGGGCGAAAATGAAGTTGGCCGCCGACGGCAGTACTTCAAAGCCCTGCTCTTCCAGCTGCGCGACTACCTTCTCGCGATTCTCGATCACCAACCGACAGGTCTTGTCGAAGTACTCACGGTCCTCGAACGCCGCCGCTGCACCGACATTCGCCAGACGATCCAGCGGATAGGAGTTGAAACTGTTCTTGATCCGCTCCAGTGCTTCGATCAGGTCCGGATGCCCCACCGCCAGGCCAACCCGCAGGCCGGCCAGTGAACGGGACTTGGACAGGGTCTGGGTCACCAGCAAATTCGGATAGCGGTCAACCAGGGTGATCGCTGTCTCACCGCCGAAGTCGATATAAGCCTCGTCCACCACGACCACCGAACCCGGGCTGGCCTGAAGGATTTGCTCGACGGCGTCCAGCGCCAGCAGGCAACCGGTCGGCGCGTTCGGGTTAGGGAAAATGATCCCGCCATTGGGCTTGGCATAATCGGCCGGGTTGATCTGGAACTGTGCGTCCAGCGGCACCGCGTCGAAGTCGATGCCATACAAGCCGCAGTAGACCGGATAGAAGCTGTAGCTGATGTCCGGGAACAACACGGCGTTGTCGTGTTGCAGCAAGCCGTGAAAAATGTGCGCCAGGACTTCGTCCGATCCGTTGCCGAGGAACACCTGGTTCGGCTGCACGCCGTAATAGGTGGCCACGGCGTTTTTCAGCAGATCGCTGTTCGGGTCCGGGTACAGACGCAAATTGTCATTCAGTTCGGTCTGCATCGCCGCCAGGGCTTTGGGCGATGGACCGTAGGGATTTTCATTGGTATTGAGCTTCACCAGCTTGGCCAGTTTCGGCTGTTCGCCCGGCACGTAAGGCACCAGATTCTTGACGAACGGGCTCCAGAATTTACTCATGTTCAGTTCCCCTGCCCTTGTGGCTGGTCTTCGTCAACGATGCGGTATTCGGCACTGCGTGCGTGAGCGGTCAACGACTCGCCACGGGCCAGCACGGAAGCGGTCTTGCCCAACTCGGATGCACCCTGCTCGGAGCAGAAGATGATCGACGAGCGTTTCTGGAAGTCATACACACCCAGCGGCGAGGAGAACCGCGCGGTGCCGGAGGTCGGCAGCACGTGGTTCGGACCGGCGCAGTAATCGCCCAGGGCTTCGCTGGTGTGACGGCCCATGAAGATCGCGCCAGCGTGACGAATCTGCGGCAGCCAGGCTTGCGGATCGGCGACCGACAACTCCAGGTGCTCCGGCGCGATGCGGTTGGCCACTTCGATGGCTTGTTCCATATCGCGGACCTTGATCAGCGCGCCGCGGCCGTTGATCGAGGTTTCAATGATCCCGGCGCGCTCCATGGTCGGTAACAGTTTGGCGATGCTGGCGGCGACTTTGTCGAGGAACTCGGCGTCCGGGCTGACCAGGATGGCCTGGGCGTCTTCGTCGTGCTCGGCCTGGGAGAACAGGTCCATGGCGATCCAGTCCGGGTCAGTCTTGCCGTCGCACACCACGAGGATTTCCGAGGGGCCGGCGATCATGTCGATACCGACCTGGCCGAACACGTGGCGCTTGGCAGTGGCGACATAGATGTTGCCCGGCCCGACCACCTTGTCGACTTTCGGCACGCTTTCGGTGCCATAAGCCAGCGCAGCAACCGCTTGCGCGCCACCGATCGTGAAGACGCGGTCGACACCGGCGATGCAGGCCGCGGCCAACACCAGCTCGTTGATTTCACCACGCGGAGTCGGCACGACCATGACCACTTCGGTCACACCGGCCACCTTGGCCGGAATCGCGTTCATCAGTACCGAGGAAGGATAAGATGCCTTGCCGCCCGGTACATACAGGCCGGCACGATCCAGGGGGGTAACCTTCTGGCCCAGCACCGTGCCATCGGCTTCGGTGTAGCTCCAGGAATCCTGCTTCTGCTTTTCGTGGTAGCTGCGCACGCGGGACGCGGCTTTTTCCAGGGCTTCGCGCTGGGGCACGGTGATCCGCGTCAGGGCCAGTTCCAGGCGCTCGCGCGGTAGGATCAGGTCGGCCATGGAGGCAACGTCCAGGCCGTCGAACTGCCGGGTGTAGTCCACCAGCGCCGCATCGCCACGCTCACGCACGGTCTTGATGATGTCCAGCACGCGCTGATTGACCGAATCGTCGGACACACTTTCCCAGCTCAGCAGATGATCCAGATGATGTGCGAAATCCGGGTCAGCAGCGTTGAGTCGGCGAATTGCAGTCGGTGCGGTCATAGCGAGAGCCTCATAGAATTGGCAAAAACTCAGGCGCCCGAAGCTAACATTCGATCCGCTTGGGCACCTGAGAATTCTGGCTATGAGGCGGATAGACGGGCGCGACTCAGCGTCGCGCAGGCGAATCAGCCGCGGTGTCGAGACTCCACTGCCTTGCGCAGGGTGTCGATCAACGCCTGGATACGGGCGTGCTGCATTTTCATCGACGCCTTGTTGACGATCAGGCGGGAGCTGATGTCGGCAATGAAATCCTGGGGTTCCAGGCCATTGGCGCGCAGGGTGTTGCCGGTGTCGACCACGTCGATGATCTTGTCGGCCAGGCCGATCAGCGGTGCCAGTTCCATCGAGCCGTAAAGCTTGATGATGTCGACCTGACGGCCCTGTTCGGCGTAGTAGCGCTTGGCGACGTTGACGAACTTGGTCGCCACCCGCAAACGGCCCTTGGGCTCGACATCGCCGACACGGCCAGCGGTCATCAGCTTGCAGAGGGCAATTCGCAGATCCAAAGGCTCGTACAAACCTTGGCCGCCATATTCCATCAGCACATCTTTACCGGCGACACCGAGGTCGGCGGCGCCATGCTCGACATAAGTCGGCACATCGGTGGCGCGCACGATCAGCAGGCGCACATCGGCCTGGGTCGTGGGGATGATCAGCTTGCGGCTCTTGTCCGGATTCTCGGTCGGCACGATGCCCGCTTCAGCCAGAAGCGGCAGGGTGTCGTCAAGGATGCGGCCCTTGGACAGTGCGATGGTCAACATGGGAAACGTCAGTCCTTATCAGGCTACTGATGCCCGGTCGCAAATGGCGCCGGACACACATCGAGCCGGAAACCGGCTCGACTTCAACAAATCAACGGACACGTCCCTGTGCCCATGCAGCAGAAACTAGCCCGGTACGCGGCGGATCTTGGCGCCGAGCATCTGCAGTTTCTCTTCAATGCACTCGTAACCACGGTCTATGTGGTAGATGCGATCGATCAGGGTATCGCCGTCGGCGATCAGCGCCGAGATGACCAGGCTGGCCGATGCACGCAGGTCGGTGGCCATGACTGGCGCGCCCTTGAGCTTCTCGGTACCGGTGACGATGGCGGTGTTGCCTTCGACCTGGATCTTGGCGCCCATGCGGTGCAGTTCGTACACGTGCATGAAGCGGTTTTCGAAGATCGTCTCGATCACGGCACCGGTGCCTTCGGCAATGGCGTTGAGGGAGATGAACTGTGCCTGCATGTCGGTCGGGAACGCCGGGTACGGCGCCGTACGCACGTTGACCGCTTTTGGCCGCTTGCCGTGCATGTTCAGCTCGATCCAGTCTTCGCCGCAGGTGATTTCAGCACCCGATTCACGAAGTTTTTCCAGAACGGCCTCGAGGATGGTCGGATCGGTGTCCTTGACCTTCACACGCCCGCCGGTGACCGCCGCCGCCACCAGGTAGGTGCCGGTCTCGATACGGTCTGGCATCACCTTGTAGGTGGTCGGGTGCAGACGCTCGACGCCATCGATGGTGATGGTGTCCGTGCCGGCGCCAGTGATCTTCGCGCCCATGGCGTTCAGGAAGTTCGCCAGGTCGATGACTTCAGGCTCGCGAGCGGCGTTTGCCAGGACGCTGCGGCCCTTGGCCAGTGCCGCGGCCATCATGATGTTTTCAGTACCGGTCACGCTGACGGTGTCGAAGAAGAAGTGCGCACCGCGCAGGCCGCCTTCAGGCGCCTTGGCCTTGATGTAGCCGCCTTCGACGTCGATGATTGCGCCCATGGCTTCGAGACCACGGATGTGCAGGTCAACCGGACGCGAACCGATGGCGCAACCGCCAGGCAGTGCGACTTCGGCTTCACCGAAACGGGCAACCATCGGGCCCAGTACCAGGATCGACGCACGCATGGTTTTCACCAGTTCGTACGGGGCGATCAGGGTCTTGATGGTGCGCGGGTCGATTTCGACGCTGAGCTTCTCGTCGATCACCGGCTCAATGCCCATGCGACCGAACAGCTCGATCATGGTGGTGATGTCGTGCAGGTGCGGCAGGTTGGCTACGGTCACCGGGCCATCGCACAGCAAGGTCGCAGCCAGGATCGGCAGGGCAGAGTTCTTTGCCCCGGAGATGCGGATTTCGCCATCAAGACGAACGCCACCGGTAATTATCAATTTATCCATAAGAATCTCGACGCCCTTGGGCTCAGGTGCGCTCGGCCCAGGCCGCGCTGCTGAAAAATTTCATAGTGACCGCATGGATGCTGCCATCGGTGATCCATGGGTTCAAATGGGCATAGATCTGCTGCTGACGCTTCACCGGGCTCAACGCCGCCAGTTCATCGCTAATCACGTTCAGCTGAAAGTTGCAGCCTTCGCCTTCAACTTCTACCAACGTTCCGGGCAGCTTTCCTTCAAGGAAGCTCTTTACTTCGGTGGCCTGCATGCTCAACCTCAATCGGCGCCCTGTGCGCGCGGGTCGGACATCATACAAAAAAGCCCCGCGCCTGCGAACCCCGCGAAGCAGGACTCTGACGGGGGGCTTGTTCATAGATGCTGGTTAGGGTTGCGCCAACAGCTCGGTCAATTCGCTGACCTGAGCGATTTCGCGCATGTCTTCCGGCATCCCACGGATGCTCCACGCCTTGCCGGCCGCCTCTGCATCACGCATGAAGCACAGCAACAGCGACAAGCCGACGCTACTGGATTTCAACACCGCCGTGCAATCGACTACCAATGTAGCCGCCTTGCTGGACTTGATCAGCGCCTGGCCCTGCTTGCGCAGGCCGGGACCGGTGCGGTAGTCCAGCATGCCACTGAGCAGCAGCTCGCCGGCTTCGCTCATGCGAATGGCCGACACACTCATTGAGCTTGCTTCTCGGCAGCTTGTTCGGTGGTTTCCTTGGCTTTGGCGACTTCCCCGGCCCAATTGTCGATGGTCTTGTCCAGGTCGTTGCCATTGCGCTGCATCGCGTCAGTGAACTGATCGCGGAACAGCTTGCCGATGTTGATGCCGTTGATGATCACGTTGCGCACTTTCCACTCGCCGTTGATTTTCTCGAGTGTATAGGACACAGGATAGATCGAACCGCTGCTGCCCTTGACCTGCATGTCGACGCTGGTCCGGGTGCCGCTTTCGTCCTTGGCCGGCGAAACGGTGATGCCCTGGTTGTTGTATTCGAGCAAGGCGTTGCCATAGAACTGCATCAGGCTGCGCTTGAAGTTTTCCTGGAAGCGCTGCATTTGCTCAGGCGTGGCTTTGCGCGAGTACTTCACGGTCATGATGCTGCGCGAGATGCCGTCGGCATCGACCACCGGCCCGACAATACCGTTGAGGGCGTTGTAGAACTCGCTCGGGCTTTGCTTGTATTTTTCTTTGTTGGCAGCCAGGTCGGCCAGCAACCGGGTAGTCGTGTCCTGAATCAGATCGTGCGCCGACGGCGCCGCCACGGCGTTAGCCATCAACGGCAAGGCCGCGAGCAATATCAACAGGCCACGTCGCAAGGTAGAAATCATTCAAAACTCCTCATTTGGCTTCTTTGCTAACGGTATTGAGCAGGAATTTACCGATCAGGTCCTCGAGCACCAGCGACGACTGGGTGTCGTGGATGGTTCCACCCTCCTTGAGCAAGCCTTCTTCGCCGCCCACGCTGATACCGATGTACTTCTCGCCCAACAGGCCAGCGGTCAGGATAGATGCAGTGGAGTCAGTCGGCAGATTATCCACCGTCTTCTCCAGCTGCATGGTCACTCTCCCGGTGAAACTGTCGCGGTCCAGATCGATCGCCGTAACCTTGCCGATGGTCACACCGGCCATGGTCACTTTAGCTCTGACCGTCAAACCGGCGATATTGTCGAAATAGGCATAAAGTTTATACGTATCGGTCGTTGCGCTCGGGGACAGGCCACTCACCCGCAACGCCAGCAACAGCAAAGCCAGGATGCCAGCCAGCAAGAAAAGGCCGACACCGATTTCCAGGGTGCGGTTTTGCATCAGAAATCTCCAAACATCAAGGCGGTCAGAATAAAGTCCAGGCCGAGCACTGCCAAAGAGGCATACACCACGGTCTTGGTAGTGGCACGACTGATCCCCTCGGAAGTGGGCTCGCAGTCGTAGCCTTGGAATACGGCGATCCAGGTCACGACAAAGGCGAAGACGATGCTTTTGATAATGCCGTTGAGCACATCGTCGGCAAAGGTCACGCTGTTCTGCATGTTCGACCAGTAGGAGCCTTCATAGACACCCAGCCAGTCGACGGCCACCCACGAACCACCCCAGATTCCCACCACGCTGAAAATCATCGCCAGCACCGGCAGGGAAATGAAGCCGGCCCACAGGCGCGGGGCAATGATGTACTTGAGCGGGTCGACACCAATCATTTCCAGACTGGACAACTGCTCGGTGGACTTCATGTTGCCGATTTCGGCCGTCAATGCCGAACCGGCGCGCCCGGCGAACAGCAATGCCGTGACCACGGGCCCCAGTTCGCGCAACAGCGTCAGCGCAACCATCTGGCCGACCGCCTGCTCCGAACCGTAGCTGGATAGAATATTGAAGCCTTGCAGCGCCAGCACCATGCCGATGAATACCCCGGAGACCACGATGATCACCAGGGACATCACGCCGACCGAATGCAGTTGCTTGATCAGCAAGCCAAAACCGCCGCCAATGCCGCCACGGCCAAGCAAGGCATGAAACAGGAATATTGCTGAACGGCCGAACACCCCCAGCACGTCAATGCCAGAGTGACCGAACCGGCGCACCCGTTCTATTAGTGAAATCTTGCGCATCAACGCTTCCCCAGAAGATCTGCGCGGTAATCCGTCGCTGGAAAGTGATAGGCGACCGGACCGTCGGGCTCGCCTGTCATGAATTGACGGATGCGTGGTTCCTGCGAGTTCATCAGCTCCTCGGGAGTACCCTGCCCCAACACCTGGCCTTCGCCGACGACATAGATGTAATCGGCGATGCTCGCGGTCTCGGCCAGGTCGTGGGAGACCACGATACTGGTGATGCCCAGCGCATCGTTGAGCAGGCGGATCAGGCGCACCAGCACGCCCATGGCGATCGGGTCCTGACCGACAAAGGGCTCGTCGTACATGAGGATCTGCGGATCGAGGGCAATCGCCCGGGCCAGCGCGACGCGGCGCTTCATGCCGCCGGACAGTTCGTCAGGCATCAGGTCGATGGCGCCACGCAAGCCCACGGCCTGCAATTTGAGCAGGACGATGTCCCGGATCATTTCTTCCGGAAGCTCGGTATGAACCCGTAGCGGAAAGGCGACGTTCTCGAACACGTCGAGATCGGTGAACAGCGCGCCGCTCTGAAACAGCACGCCCATGTGCTTGCGAGCGTCGAACAGGTCGCTGCGCGACAGCTTCGGCAGGTTCTGGCCATTGACCCAGACTTCACCCTTGGTCGGGCGCAATTGGGCGCCCATCAGCCGTAGCAGCGTGGTCTTGCCACACCCGGAAGGCCCCATGATGCCGGTGACCTTGCCGCGTGGTATACGGATATCGACGTTATTGAAAATGCTGCGCGCACCGCGCTTGAAGGTCAGTCCCTTCAGCTCGACCGCGTAGGCGTTATCGGCACTCATCTAAACTCCTTGCGATGCAGCCTCTCACTCGGACGCCTGACTTTCTTGCGAAAGCACATACCTCCCCGGGCAGGGCCGAACTGGCGGCGAACTATATCACTGCAAAGGCCAAGCGCCCAAGGCCCACGCCGGCTCATGTTCGGCAACATGGCAGGGCAAAAGCGTGTATTTGGAGGGATTAAGTAACAGGGAGTGACAAAGCGCGACGAACTTGCGTGAGGGTTTCGATCATTACCGTTATAATCGCCGCCTTTTCATCAGGCTATACGATTTCCGACATGAGCCAATCCAGCGACCTGATTCAGTCTGCACAACGCACCATCCGCCTCGAACTGGAAGCCGTCACAGGCTTGTTGCCCCGTATCGACGCGGATTTCGTACGCGCTTGCGAGATGATTCTGGCCAGCAAGGGCCGCGTGGTCGTGGTCGGCATGGGCAAATCAGGGCACATCGGCAACAAGATTGCCGCCACCCTGGCCAGCACCGGCACCACGGCTTTTTTCGTGCACCCGGCCGAAGCCAGCCACGGCGACATGGGCATGATCACCCGCGATGACATCATCCTGGCATTGTCGAACTCCGGTTCGACCAATGAAATCGTGACCCTGCTGCCACTGATCAAGCGCCTGGGCATCCAGCTGATCAGCATGACCGGCAACCCCGACTCGCCGCTGGCCAAGGCTGCCGAGGTCAACCTCAACGTGCACGTCGAACACGAAGCCTGCCCGTTGAACCTGGCACCGACGTCGTCGACCACCGCGGCCCTGGTCATGGGCGACGCCCTGGCCGTTGCGCTGCTCGAAGCCCGTGGGTTTACCGCTGAAGATTTCGCCTTTTCCCACCCCGGCGGCGCCCTTGGCCGACGCCTGCTGCTGAAAGTGGAAAACGTCATGCACGCCGGGCAGGAATTGCCGCAGGTCCAGCGCGGCACCCTGCTCAAGGACGCGCTGATGGAAATGACCCGCAAAGGCCTGGGCATGACGGTGATCCTGGAAGCCGATGGTAAACTCGCCGGGATCTTCACCGACGGCGATTTGCGCCGCACCCTGGACCGCGCCATCGACATCCATCACGCCACCATCGACCAGGTCATGACCGTTCATGGCAAGACGGCTCGCGCTGAAATGCTGGCCGCCGAAGCCCTGAAAATCATGGAAGACCATCGAATCAACGCACTGGTGGTGGTGGACAAGGAGGACCGTCCGATCGGCGCCTTCAACCTGTCCGATCTGCTGCGTGCAGGAGTAATGTAATGACGACCGATCTGCTGGAACGCGGCAAGAACATCAAGCTGGCGGTATTCGACGTCGACGGCGTACTGACCGACGGACGCCTGTACTTCCTGGAAGACGGCAGCGAATTCAAGACCTTCAACACCCTCGACGGCCAGGGCATCAAGATGCTGATGGCAGCCGGCGTGCAGACCGCCATCATCAGCGGGCGCAAGACCCCGGTGGTCGAGCGACGGGCGAAGAACCTCGGCATTCCACATCTGTACCAGGGTCGCGAAGACAAACTGGTGGTGCTCGACGAGCTTCTCGCCAAACTCGACCTAAGCTATGAACAGGTCGCCTACCTCGGCGACGACTTGCCGGACCTGCCGGTCATTCGCCGCGTCGGCCTGGGCATGGCGGTGGCCAGTGCCGCCAGCTTCGTGCGTGAACACGCCCACGGCATCACCCAGGCCCGTGGTGGCGAAGGTGCCGCTCGCGAATTCTGCGAATTGATCCTGCGCGCCCAGGACCGCCTCGATGCGGCCAATGCCGCGTACCTGTGAGCCCACTATGCTGAGCAAAAAGATTCGCAAATTCCTGGTGTTCGGGTGCATCGCAGCCATTTTCGCGGCGGTCGGCTACTGGAACATCAGTCCGGAGCGTTTCCTCGACAAGCCGGTCGTCAAGGTCGATGAAACCAGGATCGACTGGTACGCGACCAACACCCATAGCGTGCAGTACCTGCCAGATGGCAAATTGCAGTACGACATGACGTCCGACAAGGTCGAACACCTCAAGGCCAGTGACGTGACGCTGGTCAGCAAACCGGACTTGAACATGTTCCGCGGCACCGAGTTTCCGTGGCATGTGCAGAGCGAACGCGGCGAAGTCAATTCCGGCGGAACCGAAGTCGAACTGATCGACTCGGTACGTATCGCCCGAACCGACGAAAAAAAACGCACGACCATTATCACCAGCAGTCGCATGACCGTGTTCCCGCAGCAGCAATATGCGCAGACCGAGCAACCCGTTAGAATCGACGGCGCTGGTGGCGTGTCGACCGGCACGGGCATGAAAGCGTATTTGAAAGAAAGCAGGATACACCTGCTATCGAACGTAAGAGGACAGTATGAGGCTCGTTAAAACCCTCCCTATTTTGCTCAGTCTGGGCGCAGCACTGGGAAGCGTGAGCGCCTGGGCTCTGCCGGACGATAGAAACCAGCCTATCCGCATTCAGGCCGACGACGCCCAACTGGACGACAAGCAAGGCATCGCCACCTACAAAGGCGATGTGATCATCACCCAGGGCACGATGAAGGTCACCGGCAACACCGTGACCATCACCCGCACCGCTTCCGGCGACGTCGACGTGGTGACCTCGGTGGGCAACCTGGCCTACTTCGAGCAGATGCAAACGGCCGGCGACTCCAAGCCGGTTCAGGGTTACGGCGTCACTATCCAGTACCATGCTTCGCAAGACCGCGTGGTACTAATCGATCGCGCCAAAGTCATCGACAAGGACGGCAACGTCACCCAAGGCGAAAAAATCGTTTACGACACGGTCAAAAAGCTGGCTAACGCGGGCCGCGCCACCGGCACCAAAGTCACCGAAGAACGCCCGCGCATCGACATGGTGATCCAGCCGAAAAAGAAATCCGACGAGCAAAAGGCCCAGTAATGGCAACTCTGAAAGCTCAGCATCTGGCCAAGAGCTACAAGAGCCGCCAGGTCGTGCGCGACGTCAGCCTGTCCATCGACAGCGGTCAGATCGTCGGCTTGCTTGGCCCTAACGGTGCCGGCAAAACCACCTGTTTCTATATGATTGTTGGCCTGGTACAGGCCGATCAGGGCCGCGTACTGATCGACGACCTGGACGTCAGCCACCAGCCGATGCACGGTCGCGCGAAAGCCGGTATCGGCTATCTTCCGCAGGAAGCGTCGATCTTCCGCAAACTCTCGGTAGCCGATAACATCCTGGCGATCCTCGAGACCCGCAAGGAACTCGACAAGGCCGGTCGTCGCAAGGAACTGGAAAGCCTGCTGCAGGAATTCCACATCCACCACATCCGCGACAACCTCGGCATGAGCCTGTCCGGCGGTGAACGCCGCCGCGTGGAAATCGCCCGGGCACTGGCCACCAACCCGAAATTCATCCTCCTTGACGAACCTTTTGCCGGCGTGGACCCGATTTCGGTGGGCGACATCAAACAGATCATCCATCACCTCAAGGCCAAAGGCATTGGTGTGCTGATCACGGACCACAACGTCCGCGAAACCCTGGATATCTGCGAAACCGCCTACATTGTCAACGATGGCCAACTGATCGCCGAAGGCGACTCTGCCACCATCCTGGCCAATGAACTGGTCAAGGAAGTGTATCTGGGCCATGAGTTCCGCCTGTAAACGCTGAAGTGTGTCCTGCCTGTCGCTCCAGCGCTTGTCTCGATAAAAAATCAACACTTTTTTATTGTTACAGCGCTCTAGGCAAACGCTAAAGTTTCGGGCATATAATTTGCTTATGTTTGGCGCTCCGGCGCCCTGTAGTGGATGGCGCATGTGCGCCGGCGAATAAGGTGCTAAGCCCCTGCCATGAAACCATCGCTAGTCTTGAGAATGGGCCAGCAGCTGACGATGACACCGCAGCTGCAACAGGCCATCCGCCTGCTCCAATTGTCGACCCTGGACCTGCAACAGGAAATCCAGGAGGCCCTGGAGTCCAATCCGATGCTCGAACGCCAGGAAGAAGGCGACGACTTCGATAACGCCGACCCCTTGGCCGACAAAGCCGAACAGCTACCCAACGCCGACGTATCGGAACCCTCCTACCAGGAAACCGCCCCGACGGTGGATAACCTTGAGGAAGGTGACTGGAACGAGCGCATTCCCAACGAACTGCCCGTCGATACCGCGTGGGAGGACGTTTACCAGACCAGCGCCAGCAGCCTGCCGAGCAACGATGACGACGAGTGGGACTTCACCACCCGTACATCGGCCGGTGAAAGCCTGCAAAGCCATCTGCTCTGGCAACTGAACCTGGCACCGATGTCCGACACCGATCGCCTGATTGCCGTGACCCTGATCGACTGCATCAACAATCAGGGTTACCTGGACGAAACCCTCGAGGAAATTCTCGAAGCCTTCGATCCGGAACTGGACATCGAACTCGACGAAATAGAAGCCGTCCTGCATCGCATCCAGCAATTCGAACCCGCCGGCATCGGCGCCCGCAACCTGGGCGAATGCCTGTTGCTGCAATTGCGCCAGTTGCCCGCCAAGACCCCTTGGCTGGCCGAGGCCAAGCGCCTGGTCAGCGATTACATCGACCTGCTGGGCAGCCGCGACTACAGCCAGCTGATGCGCCGCATGAAGCTCAAGGAAGATGAGCTGCGCCAGGTGATCGAACTGGTGCAAAGCCTCAACCCGCGGCCTGGCTCGCAGATCGAGTCCAGTGAAGCCGAATACGTCGTCCCCGATGTCATCGTGCGCAAGGACAACGAGCGCTGGCTGGTGGAGCTGAATCAGGAATCGGTGCCTCGGCTGCGGGTCAACGCCCAGTACGCCGGCTTCGTGCGCCGCGCCGACACCAGTGCCGACAACACCTTCATGCGCAATCAGTTGCAAGAGGCCCGCTGGTTCATCAAGAGCCTGCAGAGCCGCAACGAAACCCTGATGAAGGTGGCCACCCAGATCGTCGAGCATCAGCGCGGCTTCCTGGAGTACGGCGACGAAGCCATGAAACCGCTGGTGCTGCATGACATCGCCGAAGCGGTCGGCATGCACGAGTCGACGATTTCCCGGGTGACCACGCAGAAATTCATGCACACCCCTCGGGGCATCTATGAACTCAAGTACTTTTTCTCCAGTCACGTCAGCACCTCCGAAGGCGGTGAATGCTCGTCCACGGCGATCCGCGCGATCATCAAAAAACTGGTTGCAGCGGAAAATCAGAAAAAGCCGTTGAGTGACAGCAAGATCGCTGGTTTACTGGAGGCACAAGGCATTCAGGTGGCTCGCCGCACCGTCGCCAAGTACCGCGAATCCCTCGGGATCGCGCCTTCGAGCGAACGCAAGCGGTTGATGTAGAGCCACGCCACAGCGTTCCAGTGGCAGGCATTTCTGCCTGCCGCTTTATGCACTGGCAACGAAGGAGAAGCTGTATGCAAGTCAACATCAGTGGACACCAACTGGAAGTGACCGAACCTCTTCGCACCTACATCGGCGAAAAACTCGACCGATTGGAGAGGCATTTCGACAAGATCACCAACGTGCAGGTCACGATGACGGTCGAAAAGCTGAAGCAGAAAATCGAAGCCACGCTGCATATTCCCGGCAGTGAAGTGGTCGCCAACGCCGAGCATGACGACATGTACGCGGCGATCGACTCACTCACCGACAAGCTGGATCGCCAACTTAAAAAGCATAAGGAAAAGACCCAGAGCCTCCTCCAGGGCGCGACCGGTCGTTAACACTCCCAACCCATGATCCGACTTGAAAACATCCTGACCCCCGGCCGTTCCCTCGTGAACGTGCCGGGCGGCAGTAAAAAGAAAGCCCTCGAACAAATTGCCAACCTCATCCATCGCGAAGTGCCGGATCTGGAGATGCAAGCTGTCTTCGAGGCGTTGATTGCCCGTGAAAAACTCGGCTCGACCGGTTTTGGCAACGGCATCGCCATTCCCCACTGTCGCCTGAAGGGCTGCACCTCACCCATCAGCGCCTTGATGCACCTCGACGCACCCATTGATTTCGACGCCATCGATGGCGCCCCGGTTGACTTGCTGTTCGTTCTGCTGGTCCCGGAAGCGGCTACCGATGCGCACCTGGAGCTGCTGCGCCAGATCGCCAGCATGCTCGATCGCAAGGAGGTGCGGCAAAAACTGCGCAGCGCCCCGAGCAATGAAGCTTTGTATCAGGTTGTCCTGGACGAGCAAAACGGTCAGTAATCATGCGCTTGATCATCGTCAGTGGCCGCTCCGGCTCAGGTAAAAGTACCGCGCTCGATGTTCTCGAGGACAACGGCTACTACTGTATCGACAACCTGCCTGCCGGGCTCCTGCCGGAACTGGCCGAGCGCGCACTGATTCACACCGAACTGGCCCAGCCGCTAGTTGCCGTGTCGATCGACGCGCGCAACTTGCCGAGCCACCTGTCGCGTTTCCCCGAGCTGCTGGAAGAAGTCCGCAGCCGGCATATCCAGTGCGATGTCCTGTATCTGGACGCCGACGAAGAAACCTTGCTCAAACGTTTTTCGGAGACCCGCCGGCGTCACCCGCTGAGCAACGCCAACCGTTCACTGGCGGAAGCGATCAGCGATGAAAGCATCCTGCTCGGGCCGATTGCCGACCTCGCCGATCTCAAGGTCAACACCACCAACCTGAACCTGTATCAGTTGCGCGATACCATCAAGCTGCGCCTGCTGAATCAACCGGAACCTGGTACGGCGTTCCTGGTGGAATCCTTCGGCTTCAAGCGTGGCATGCCGGTGGACGCCGACCTGGTGTTCGACGTGCGTTGCCTGCCGAACCCCTACTGGAAACCGGAGTTGCGCGAACAGTCCGGACTCGATAAACCGGTCGCCGACTACCTGGCGGCACAGCCGGACGTCGAAGAAATGTTCCAGGACATTTCTACATACCTGCTCAAGTGGCTGCCGCGCTTTGCGGCCAGCAATCGCGCTTATGTCACCATCGCCATTGGCTGCACCGGCGGGCATCACCGCTCCGTCTACCTGACCGAACGTCTGGGTCAGGCCCTGCAAAAAACCCTGAAGAACGTCCAGGTCCGCCACCGCGACCTCAGCTAAAGGATTCACATCGCGATGCCTGCTCTGGAAATCGAAATCATCAACAAGCTGGGCCTGCATGCCCGCGCTTCTGCAAAATTTGTCGGAGTGGCCGGTCAGTTCAAGGATTGCTCGATCAGGGTAGGACGCACGCCGGAGTCCACGGTCGATGGCAAAAGCATCATGGCCATGATGATGCTGGCTGCCGGCAAGGGCACCCGGATTCATTTGAGTACCGAAGGCGAGCAGGAGCAGGAAGCGCTGGATGCGCTGGTAGCGTTGATCAATAACTACTTTGACGAAGGCGAGTGACAGTCAAAAGATCGCAGCCTCGTTGCACTCGACAGCTCCTACAGGAGGTCTAAGGCCTTCGCCGATCCTTGTAGGAGCTGTCGAGTGCAACGAGGCTGCGATCTCTTGATCTTATTTCAAGCCAAAGCAGTATCCATCACCATCATCAAACAAAACCCAACCAACAACCCAAGACTGGCCAACTTGTCGTGACCATGGCGTCGCGATTCGGGTATCACTTCATGGGTCACCACCAACAGCATCGCCCCCGCCGCCAACGCCAACCCCAAAGGCAGCAGCATCTCGGCCAGGCTGACCAACCAGGCGCATAACAGCGCGAAGACGCTCGAACAACACCTGGGCCAGGGCCAATGCCTGCAAATAAGCCTCGCGGGCATCGACCAGCTCGCCCAGCATGAAACAGCGATTTGCTCTTTCGATCGTGCGTTTCCAGTGCTCCATGATGAGCCTCCAAAGCGCTGGCGGTGATTACACGCCGCCTGCGGTGAGTTTTTCCGGGTCAAGCAACACCTCAAGCTGGCTGCGTGTGAGGTTGGTGTGTTCCAGGGCGACATCGATCACCGGACGACCTTGCAGATAGGCCTTCTTGGCGATTTCAGCGGCTTTTTGGTAACCAATGATCGGGTTGAGTGCAGTGACCAGAATAGGGTTGCGCGACAGCGCTTCCTTGATCCGGGCCTCGTTGACCTTGAAACTGGCGATGGCTTTGTCACCCAGCAGACGGCTGGAGTTGGCCAGCAACTCGATGCTGCTCAACAGGTTCTGGGCGATGATCGGCAACATCACGTTCAGTTCGAAATTACCCGACTGACCGGCAATGGTGATGACCGTGTCGTTGCCGATGACTTGTGCGGCAACCATGGCGGTGGCTTCCGGGATCACCGGATTGACCTTGCCCGGCATGATCGAAGAACCCGGCTGCAAGGCTTCGAGCTCGATTTCACCGAGACCGGCGAGTGGACCGGAGTTCATCCAGCGCAGGTCGTTGGCGATTTTCATCAGAGAGACCGCGGTGGCTTTAAGCTGCCCGGACACTGCAACGGCGGTGTCCTGGGAGCCGATCAGCGCAAACAGGTCCTTGCCCGGCGTGAACTGCACCTGGGTCAGCTGGGTCAGTTGTTGACTGAAACGCGCCGCAAACTCGGGATGGGCATTGACTCCGGTGCCCACCGCCGTGCCGCCCTGAGCCAGGGCTTGCAGACTCGGCAGCAGATCCTGCAGATGGCCGATGTTGGCCTTGAGTTGCTGCGCCCAACCGTGGAGTACCTGGCTCATGCGCACCGGCATGGCGTCCATCAGGTGCGTGCGCCCGGTTTTGACGTGGTGATGAACCTCCTCGGCCTTGCGCTCGATCACCTGCACCAGATGCAGCAACGCCGGCAGCAATTGCTCATGCAACGCCAGCGCGGCGCTGACATGGATGGTGGTCGGGATGATGTCGTTGCTGCTCTGGCCGCAATTGACGTGATCGTTGGGGTTCACCGGCTCGCCGAGCAGACGGCTGGCCAGGGTCGCGATCACTTCGTTGGCGTTCATGTTGGAACTGGTGCCGGAGCCGGTCTGGAAGATATCCACCGGGAAGTGCTGCATGAAGTCACCCTCGAGCAAGCCTTGGGCCGCATCGACAATGGCTTTGCCCTGGGATTCGCTGATTTGCCCGAGCTCGACGTTGGCCCGGGCGGCAGCCGCCTTGGCCAGGATCAACGCGCGGATGAATTGCACGGGCATCGATTTACCGCTGATCGGGAAGTTATCCACCGCACGCTGGGTCTGTGCGCCGTAGAGCGCGTCTACCGGGACCTGGAGTTCGCCCATGCTGTCGCGCTCAATACGTGTCTTGGTCATCTGAAAATCCTTGCACCAGTTCTATGAGAGGAATCGAGGGTTGCAACTCGCAGGTCGCCAGTTGCCAGGTGTAGCTTTGCCAGCGCTTGAGGCGGCATTTGCACAGAGAGAGGCGTTCCAGTTCGCGTAGCGGACGCCAGGCCTGATCCAGGCAATAGGTCCGCCAGTGCCACGGCAGCGCGACGTCGGCGGCAGTATCGAGCAATAAACGGAAGGAAGTTTCGGCGATGGTCCAGGGTGAGGTTGCCGTGCAACACGCCAGGTATCGGCCTTCGGCCAGGTAATGGTCAATCAGGCGTGGTTCGTCGGGGTCCATCGCGCAACGGATCTGGCGACTCATCCAGCGCCAGCTTTCGAGGTAAGGCTGCTCGTGCAAGGCAGAACTCATGATCCGGGCTCATTCGGTAATGAGATTTATTATTAAATGATAATGATAACCAAAACAACCCCGGCAGTGTACTCAGTCCATTGTGGGAGCGGGCTTGCCCGCGATGAGTCCGGTACATCCAACATATTTGTCGCCTGATACACCGCCATCGCGGGCAAGCCCGCTCCCACAGGGTTCGCGTGAACCCAATAAAAAAAGGCGCGCCACCTGATGGGTGGCGCGCCTTTTTTGTAACGGTCGGGCTTAGCTACCGGCCACCATCATCTTCTCGATCAACACCGACCCGGTGCGAATGTTGCTGCGCAGTTCCAGATCATTACCCACCGCAACGATCTGCTTGAACATGTCGCGCATGTTGCCGGCGATGGTCACTTCCTGGACTGCGAACTGGATCTCGCCGTTTTCGACCCAGTAACCGGCTGCACCACGGGAGTAATCGCCGGTGACCATGTTCAAGCCCTGGCCCATCAGCTCGGTGACCAGCAGGCCACGGCCCATGCGCCGCAGCAAGGCCGCCTGATCCTCGTCGCCATGGGTGACGAACAGGTTATGCACGCCGCCGGCGTTGGCGGTGCTCGGCATACCGAGCTTGCGACCGGAATAGGTGCCAAGGATGTAGGACACCAGCTCGCCTTTTTCGACGAACGGCTTGGCATAGGTCGCCAGGCCATCACCATCGAACGCCGCGCTGCCCAGCGCGCGCATCAAGTGCGGACGCTCATCGATGGTCAGCCATTCCGGGAATAGTTTCTGCCCCAGCGTGCCCTCGAGGAAGGACGATTTGCGGTACAGGCTGCCGCCGGAAATCGCCGAGAGGAAACTGCCGAACAAACCACCGGCCAGCTCCGCGGAAAACAGCACCGGCACTTCGCAGGTTGGCACCGGACGCGCGCCAAGACGGCTCGCCGCCCGTTGCGCGGCATGCTGGCCGATGCTCACCGGGTCGGCCAGCAGGTTGCCCTGACGGTTCACGTCGTACCAGTAATCGCGCTGCATTTGACCGTCGGCCTCGGCGATCATGACGCAGCTGAGGCTGTGGCGAGTCGATGCGTAACCACCGACAAACCCATGGCTGTTGCCGTACACGCGGCAACCCTGGTGGGTGCTGAGGCTGGTACCATCGGCGTTCTTGATCCGGCTGTCGGCGGCAAACGCCGCCGCTTCACAGGTCAAGGCCATCTCGATGGCTTGTTCCGGGGTGATGTCCCACTGGTGGAACAGGTCGAAATCGTGCAGATCCTTGGCCATCAGCGCGGCATCGGCCAGGCCTGCGGCTTCGTCTTCCGAGGTGTGCTTGGCGATGGCCAGCGCGGCGGCAACGGTTTCGCGAATGGCCTCAGGGCCACTGGCCGAGGTACTCGCCGAACCTTTGCGCTGGCCGACATACAGCGTGATGCCAAAACCCTGGTCGCGGTTGAATTCGACGGTTTCGACTTCACGCTGGCGCACGGTCGTGGACAGCCCCTGCTCCAGGGACACCGCCACCTCACAGGCACTGGCGCCCTGGCGCTTGGCTTCAGCGATGATCTGCTCGACTTGTTCTTGCAGTGCCGGCAACGCTTGTGGGCCGACGCTTTCAACTGCACTCATGCTGTTCTCCACTCAAATTCTGCTTTCGGTAAGGCCTTCGAGCGACCGGGCCGGACAAGCGGCCCCCGACTGGTTATCATGGCGGCGTTTCTTTGCGGACGGCCACCATGGTTGATTCTTACGACGACTCCCTCGATACGGGAGAAAAAAGCAAATCCCAGGTAAAACGCGAGCTGCATGCTCTGGTTGACCTCGGCGAGCGCCTTACAACGCTCAAGCCTGACTTGCTGGCAAAACTGCCGTTGACCGACGCTATGCGTCGGGCCCTGGCCGATGCGCCCAAGCACACCGCGAATATCGCGCGTAAACGGCACCTCATGTTCATCGGCAAACTGATGCGCGATCAGGACACTGACGCCATTCTGACTCTGCTCGATCAACTCGATGCCTCCACTCGGCAGTACAACGAACGTTTCCATGGCCTGGAACGCTGGCGCGATCGCTTGATCGCAGGCGACGACGGCGTCCTGGAGAAGTTCGTCCTCGACTACCCGGAGGCTGATCGTCAGCAATTGCGCTCCCTGATCCGTCAGGCCCAGCACGAACTGGCGACCAACAAGCCACCGGCATCGAGCCGTAAAATCTTCAAGTACATCCGTGAGCTGGACGAGACTCAACGCGGCCTGCGCTGAGTCTTCGATCGGGTGAGTTGCTTCGCAGCTCACCCGAAGCTCCATCCCTTACGATCCTGTGCCACCCACAGTGATCGCATCGATTTTCAGCGTTGGCTGGCCGACACCCACTGGTACCGACTGCCCATCCTTGCCACACGTCCCCACGCCGCTGTCCAGCGCCAGGTCGTTACCGACCATCGACACCTTGCTCATGGCTTCCGGCCCGTTGCCGATCAACGTCGCGCCTTTGACCGGGGCGGTAATCTTGCCGTCTTCGATCAGGTACGCCTCACTGGTGGAGAACACGAATTTGCCGCTGGTGATGTCCACCTGGCCGCCGCCGAGGTTGGCGCAGTAGATGCCCCTCTTCACCGAGGCGATGATTTCCGCCGGGTCGCTTTCGCCCGCCAGCATGTAGGTATTGGTCATGCGCGGCATCGGCAGGTGCGAGTAGGATTCGCGACGACCATTACCGGTGCGGGCCACGCCCATCAGGCGCGCGTTGAGCTTGTCCTGCATGTAGCCCTTGAGCACGCCGTTTTCGATCAGCGTGGTGCATTCGGTCGGGGTGCCTTCATCGTCGACGCTCAGCGAGCCACGACGACCGGCCAGCGTGCCATCATCGACGATGGTGCAGAGTTTGGACGCAACCATCTCACCCATGCGCCCGCTGTAGGCGGAGCTGCCCTTGCGGTTGAAATCACCTTCCAGACCATGGCCGACGGCTTCGTGCAGCAGCACGCCGGACCAGCCCGAACCCAGCACCACCGGTAATGTGCCGGCCGGCGCAGGAATGGCTTCAAGATTGACCAGCGCCTGACGCAGCGCTTCACGGGCGTAGCCCATGGCGCGGTCTTCGGCGAGGAAATAACGGTAGTCGGTACGCCCGCCACCGCCATGACCGCCGCGCTCGCGGCGACCGTTCTGCTCGACGATCACGCTGACATTGAAACGCACCAACGGCCGCACATCCGCCGCCAGGCCGCCGTCGGTGGAAGCCACCAGAATGCGTTCCCAGACCCCGGCCATGCTCACGGTGACTTGCTGGATACGCGGGTCGAGGGCGCGGGTCGCGACGTCGATACGCTTGAGTAACTCGACTTTCTCGGCGCGGGTCATCACTTCCAGCGGGTTGTCCGGCCCGTACAACTGGGCAACGTCCTGGGTGGTGAAGGCCTGCACCGTGCCGTTCTGCCCGGCGCGGGAGATCGAACGTGCCGCACGGGCGGCCGCACCCAAGGCTTCCAGGGTGATTGCATTGCTGTAGGCAAAACCGGTTTTTTCACCCGATTGCGCCCGCACGCCGACACCCTGGTCGAGGTTGAAACTGCCTTCCTTGACGATGCCGTCTTCCAGCGCCCAGGACTCGGAAATCTGCCCCTGGAAATACAGGTCGGCCGCATCGATGCCCGGACCGGCCAGGTCGCCGAGCACACCTTGCAGGCTCTCGATCGTTACGCCACCGGGCGCCAGGAGGTGTTCACTGACTGAGGACAACAACTCGCTCATATGCTTTACGCCTTAAATTCGTCGATCCGGGCAGGTCGCTGTGCGCCCTGCGAGAAAAAGCGCCGGTGACTGGACACCGGCATCCGCGCCCTGATGGACGCCTGTTCGCTGCTATCGCGTTCGGCCAGCAGCACGGCCTCGCCTTGATCCTGTTGCGCCAGCACACGCCCCCAAGGGTCGATGATGGCGGCATGGCCCCAGGTTTCCCGCGGCCCCGGATGGGTTCCACCCTGGGCCGCCGCGAGCACATAACATTGGGTCTCGATGGCCCGTGCGCGAATCAGCACATCCCAATGGGCCGCGCCGGTCACCGCGGTAAAGGCCGACGGCGCGGTAATCAACTCCGCGCCGGCAGCACGCAATTCACTGTACAGCTCTGGAAATCGCAAGTCGTAACACACTGTCAGGCCGACTCGACCGACGGGCGTGTCCGCCACCACCACACCACTGCCATAAGCATAGTCATCGGATTCGCGATAACGTCCGCGATTGTCCGCCACATCCACGTCGAACAAATGCAGCTTGTCGTAGCGCGCCACCGTTTCACCCCGGTCGTTCACCAGCAACGAGCAGGCATGCACTTTCGCCGTCGGTTGATCCACCGGCGGCAGCGGCAATGTGCCGGCCACTATCCATAAGTTGAGGTCGCGTGCGGTCTGTTTCAACCATGGCAGGATCGGCCCTTCGCCCGATGCCTCGGCGCGACCGATGTCGGCAACGTCGCGACGGCCCATGGCGGCGAAGTTTTCCGGCAGCACGGCCAGGCGCGCACCACCCGCAGCCGCTTCTTCGAGCAAACGATGGGCCTGGGCCAGGTTGGCCAGCACATCGCTCTGGCTGACCATTTGAATCACCGCTACAGACATGGTTTTTTCCTGATTTGAAATTGACGCATACCTGTAGGAGCTGCCGCAGGCTGCGATCTTTTGATCTTGCAAGAATCAGGATCAAAAGATCGCAGCCTGCGGCAGCTCCTACCGGCCATGCTACTCCATCGGGCCAGGGACATGATTTCAAAAAGGCTTGTCGAAGGTGATTTTCGGATCTTTCCACGGCCCCTTGACGCTGTATTGCACGCTGGCGAAACGCGCCATGTGATCACCGATCAGCTTGTCGATCAGGAACAGCGCCCCGCCAATGGCCGGTGCGCCAACGATCAGCGCAGCTATCGGCAAGTTGTTGGTCACCGGCAAGGTCACCAGCAACTTGGCATCCACCCTGTCCCCTACCAGATCCAGGGTGCCGTTGAGTTCAAGATTGCTCGACGGACCGGTCAACCGGATGGGTTCGCGGGTTACGTACACGCCATTGGTCGCCACCAGCAGGCCTTTGACCCGGTCGTAACTCAGGCCTTTGCCAAACAAGTCGGAGAAGTCCAGGCGCAAACGGCGGCCAATGGAATTGAAATTGAGCAGGCCAAAGACTCGCAACGCCTGCGCACTGCCCTCTACCTCAACGAACTGACCTTTATTCAACGAAGCATCGAGGGTTCCGGAAAAGCGCTTGGTGGCCAACCAGGCGGGTGAGCCGGGCCAGCGACCGTCGACGTCCATATGGAAATTTTCACTGGTGACGCTCGGCGCAAAGCCCCAGCCTTTGAGCACATCGGCGAGGTTCTTGCCGCTGACCCGGCCCTTGAACCAGCTACTGGAGGAACCGGGCGTGCCTTCCCAACCGCCGCTCCCCTGCAACAGAATGCCTTTGAGGCCCAGATCCAGCGTATTGAGGGCAAGGCCCTTGGCGGTCGGACGCACTTTCAGCGACCAGCCACCCACCAGATCCTGCCCCTGGAACAGTTGATTGATGGTGATATCCAGCGCCGGGATTTTCGTCGGGTCTACCGCGGCCAGCGGATCAGGCGAGTTTTCGTCCGTCAGCACCGTCGGATCCGGCGCCGGCAAACGCACGTATTGCAGATTGATCGCAATCGGCGCGGCTTTGGCATCGGGGATGCTGGCGCCGCCCTTGACCTGTTGACTGTCGAGTTGCAAGGCCCACGCGTTCGGTTTGCGGTTCAACTGAACGGAAGCCTGATCGAGGGTGGTACCGACACCGCTGAGCTTGCCGACCTTGAAATCCACGCTGCTGAGCAACTGTTTGGCGTTACCGCCCGGGTCCTGGCCGGCGTAATTGTCCAGCAGATCCTTCCACGGGCGGACATCCAGTTCCGCCAGCGCGCCACGCACTCGCAAGCCTTTGGCACCGGGTAGCACGGCATTGCCGCCACCGAGGATCAACTCACCGCGACCGTCGGCAAAATTGCCGGACGGCGCCGCGAAGGTGAAGTTGGCCAGCTCGCCATGGTTGACCCAATAGCGCCGCTCCGGACCTTGCAGGGTCATACGGAAGGTGGTGTCGCGGCCCACATCGGCCGCCAGGCCGAACGGCGCGGGCAAATCGAGCGCCACGCCCTTGAGACTGGAACTGACCATCAGTTGACTGTTGTCACCCTCAAGGTTCAATTGCAGCTGATAGGGAATCAAGCCGGACACTGGCAGCGGCTGGGTGACGCTCAACCAGTCGGTGAGTTTCTTGACCTCGACCTGGCCCGATGCGGCAACACGGGTCTTGAGGTTGCCCGGGCTGCCATCGGCGAAAATCTGTGCGCTGACCGGTTTGTCGAAAGCTCGAGCGGTGATGTTCTGCCCGCTCAAGCCCTTGGCGCTGTCGAAACGGAAATCGCCCTTGAGCTGGGTCAGTTCCAGGCTCGGCTCGGCCATTTTCAGGCGCGCCTTGGCGGTCTTGAAATCGACGAGGATCTTCGGTTGTTCTCCTTTGGCCAGCGGGATATCCAGTTTCAGCTTGCCCTGCAGATCACCCTCGCCTTCCCAACCGGCAAAGGTCTCGGCGGTGCCGATCGGTGCTTGTTGAAGAATCTTCAGGCCATCGCCCAACCCGCCGGCGAACGCGCCGTCGAGAAACAGGTGGCTGGTTTTTCCGCCCGCTACGTGGGGAATATTGACGTAAATGTCGCGGACCTGGGTGTCGAGCAACTGGCCCTTGCTGGCCAGGATGCGCACACCGCTGTCTTCGACGAACACGTCACCCGTGACCTTGCTGACATGTGGCCAGCCCGGCTGGAAGGCCAGCTCGGCATCGTGCACCTTGAAGAACAGGCTGATGCTGCGATCCGCGTCCGCCGCGCCTTTGTTCAGCGACCCCTGATACTGAAAGAAACCCTGGTCCACTGCACCTTTGAGAATCGCCGTACGCAGCCATTCGTCCAGCGCCGGGCTGAGCATCCGCGGCAAGTACTTGGCGGCGTACTTGCCATCCCCATCCACCAGGCCGACCCGCAGGTCCATGTAGTCTTCCCGGGTGTGATCGAAATGCAGGCGGATCAGGAAATCACCGGCAATCTTGCCCTCTTCGCCCAACACCTTGAGGTAAGGCGCAATCAGGGTGAAACCTTCTTTGTCGAGCTTCCAGTTCAAGGTTGCGTTGGCCTGGATGTATTGCCAGGGCTTGGCGAAGATCGGGTCCAGGTGCAGGGAAAAATCCTTGCTGTCCATGCGCAACTCACCGCGCCCAAGGTCACCGCTGATGCTACCGGTGACATTACGCGCCGCCGGAGCGCCGTGATAGGCGTCGAAGCCGACCCGGTCCAGGTTGGCGGCAAAGCTGAACTTGCTGTCGTCGGTGGCGTTGGGCCGGAAATCGATCAGTACATTGCGCAAACCTCCGGTCACCTTCAGCTGCTCCACCGCCGTGGAAATCCCCTGGGGCAGAGGCCCCAAAGCATTCAGCAGGGGCGTGAGCGCGGTGAGGTCGAGACGGTCGGCCTGTAGATGCCAGAGCTCTTCACTCTTGTCGGTGGCCACGCTCCCCTTGAGTTGCAAACGCGATTCCCAGCGCGTCTCGCCAAGGTTCATGGCCAGTGAATCCAGGCTCGCGAGGACGCCTTCGGCACTGCGCTGGAAATAACCGTTGAGCGCCAGATTGTTGATCTGGATCGGCTTGCGCTCGGCGTAGGCGCCCTTGAGTTGCGGCGCATTCAAACGGATTGCGGCGCTTTGCAGGGCGCCCTTGTTCCAGTTCAGCCACAGCTCGCCACCCGCCTTGATCTCGGAGAAATTCCACTGCTGGGTCAGGCGCTCCGGCAGCCATTTCGCCCAGTCGCTTTGCGGCAGGCTCAGGTAGGCATCCGCCTCGCCGTCCTTCCACTGGCTGGCGCGAATACGGGTACGCAGACTCATGGCCACCGGTTGACCATCAGGCAGGGTCAGGCGGGCGTCGAGTCGCTGGCGGGAGGCGCCGGTTTTCAGACTCAAGCCGACGTAAGTCAGGGTCAGCGGTGGCTGACCCAGTGGCTGCAAGGTCACCTGGCTGTCGAGTACCGACAGCTGCTGGACCATTTGCAGGCGATTGAGCAGCTGCTGCGGATCAAGCGGCTGATCCTGCTGTACCGGCAGACCTTCCAGCGCCCAGTGACCGTCTTCGCTTTCCTTGAGGCTGATCTTCAGGCCGTTGAGTTCCAGGTGAGCGATGCGCACCTCCTGTGCCAGCAGGCTGGCCCAGAGATCCGGTACCGCGCGCACCTGATCCAGGCGCAGGGCATTGGCGCCCTCGCCGACCATCACATCGTGAGCGAGCAGAACCGGCGCGAAACCGCTCCAGTTGCCTTCCAGTTCGCCGATATGCAGCGGCATGCCCAAGGCCGCACCGGCCTTTGTTTCGACTTCGGCGCGGTATTCAGCCACCAGAGGTGTCAACTCCCGGCCGAGACTGACGTAAAGTGCCATCAGCACCAGCACCAACGCGCACAGGCCCAGACCCCAGCGGGTCAGTGCGGCCAGTATGCGTGTCAGACGCTCCATGTCAGTTGGCTCCCGTGTTAAAGACATTACAAAAAGCTGAGGCCAGCTGTTCTAGTGAGGTTGAAACACGACGATTCAGAGCAGCACCACGTCGTATTGTTCCTGCGAATACATGGTTTCCACCTGGAACCGAATGGTGCGTCCGATAAAACCTTCCAGCTCGGCCACATTGCCCGACTCCTCATCGAGCAAACGGTCGACGACTTTCTGGTTCGCCAATACACGATACCCTTCCGCCTGATAAGCGCGAGCTTCACGGAGGATTTCGCGGAAGATTTCGTAGCAAACGGTTTCCGGGGTCTTCAGCTTGCCGCGGCCCTGGCAACTGCTGCAGGGTTCGCACAGCACTTGCTCCAGACTTTCGCGGGTACGCTTGCGGGTCATCTGCACCAGGCCCAACTCGGTGATGCCGATGATGTTGGTCTTGGCGTGATCGCGCTCCAGTTGTTTCTCCAGGGTGCGCAGCACTTGGCGCTGATGCTCTTCATCTTCCATGTCGATGAAGTCGATGATGATGATCCCGCCCAGATTGCGCAGGCGCAGCTGACGGGCGATAGCGGTGGCGGCTTCGAGGTTGGTCTTGAAGATGGTTTCTTCGAGGTTGCGATGACCGACGAAGGCCCCGGTGTTGACGTCGATGGTACTCATGGCTTCAGCCGGATCCACCACCAGATAGCCGCCGGACTTGAGCGGGACTTTACGCTCGAGGGCTTTCTGGATTTCGTCTTCGACGCCGTACAGGTCGAAGATCGGCCGCTCGCCAGGGTAATGCTCCAGGCGATCGGCGATTTCCGGCATCAGCTCGGCGACGAATTGCGTGGTTTTCTGAAAGGTCTCGCGGGAATCGATGCGGATCTTCTCGATCTTCGGGCTGACCAGGTCACGCAAGGTGCGCAGCGCCAGGCCGAGGTCTTCGTAAATCACACTCGGCGCGCTGATGGTCTTGATCTGGTCGTTGATCTGATCCCAGAGCCTGCGCAGGTAGCGGATATCCATGAGGATTTCATCGGCGCCGGCCCCTTCGGCGGCGGTACGCAGGATAAAACCGCCGGCTTCCTTGATGCCTTCCTTGGCCACGCAATCGGTGACCACTTGCTTGAGGCGCTCGCGCTCGGCTTCGTCTTCGATCTTCAGCGAAATGCCAACATGGGCAGTGCGCGGCATGTACACCAGGTAGCGCGATGGAATCGACAGCTGAGTGGTCAGGCGAGCACCTTTGGAACCGATCGGGTCCTTGGTGACTTGCACCACCAGGCTCTGACCCTCATGGACCAGCGCACTGATGCTCTCGACCGTCGGGCCTTCACGCAGGGAAATTTCCGAAGCGTGAATGAACGCGGCGCGGTCCAGGCCGATGTCGACGAAAGCCGCCTGCATGCCGGGCAATACCCGCACGACTTTACCTTTGTAAATGTTGCCGACGATGCCGCGCTTTTGCGTGCGTTCGACGTGAACCTCTTGCAGGACACCGTTTTCAACCACCGCCACGCGCGATTCCATCGGCGTGATGTTGATCAGGATCTCTTCACTCATGGCAGGGTCTCGTTCAGGCATATTCACGATAATGGCCGCATCTTGTCAGTACGACGCTCAGCGCGCGTTAAGGGTTTGCCAACAGGGTATGCCGAAATGGCCGAGCAGCTCGAAGGTTTCGCACAGCGGCAATCCGACCACCGCCGAGTAACTTCCATTCAGCTGGGCGACAAACACCGCGCCCAGGCCTTGAATGCCATAACCGCCCGCCTTGTCCCGCGGTTCGCCGCTGGCCCAGTAGGCCGCCGCTTCTTCGCGGTCGATGGGGCGAAAACGCACCAGACTGCGCACAACCCGTGACTCGCAACGCTCACCGTCAAGCACGGCAATGGCGGTCAGCACTTCATGTTCCTGGCCTGCCAACATCATAAGCATGGCGCACGCGTCGGCTTCGTCCACCGGTTTGCCGAGAATTTTCCCGCCGAGCACCACGGCGGTATCGGCACCCAGCACACAGAAGTCTGTATCGGACACAACCAGCCGGCGCCCGGCTTCCGCCTTGCCACGCGCGAGGCGTTCGACATAGGCCGATGGCGATTCAAGACTCAAAGGGGTTTCGTCGATGTCCGCACTGATGACGGAGAACGGCACGCCGATCTGCGTGAGCAGTTCACGCCGACGCGGCGAGCCAGAGGCGAGATAAAGCTGTTTCATCAAGACATCTCCCTGTCCAGTACGGGCCAATGCCTGACCGAATTAATTGATTCTGTAACGTCGACGCAAACCGCGCAAACCGTAGCTGACCCAAGGCCAGAGCAATGCACTGACCAGTGCCGGCAAGACCAGCGCCAGCGTTGGCTGACGATTGCCGGTCAGGGCGCTGAGCCATAGTTGAACCAGCTGTGCGAGGCCGAAGATCACCAGGATCACCAGGCTCTGCTGCCACATCGGGAACATCCGCAAGCGTTGTTGCAGCGCCAGCACCAGATACGTGATAAGCGTCAGGATCAACGCATTCTGGCCCAGCAGCGTGCCATAGAGCACGTCTTCGGCCAGGCCCAGGCACCATGCCGTCACCATGCCGACTTTCTGCGGCAATGCCAACGCCCAGAACGCCAGCAGCAAGGCGAGCCACAGCGGGCGCAGGATTTCCATGAATTGCGGCAACGGCGAAACGCTGAGCAGCAGGCCGATGGCAAACGTCAGCCAGACCATCCAGCCGTTTCGGGAGGCGGTAGTACCGACCATTATTCTCTTCCCCCAGTGGTAGCCGGCGCGGAGACAGGCGGTTTGGCGGCAGGCCTCACGGCAGCGGGTTGAGCCGTCGGTGGTTTGGCGGGCGGCTTGGTGGCGGCAGGTTTTGCTGCGACAGGTTTGGCCGGGGCGGTCGCGGTGGCAGGCGCAGTCACCGGAGCAACCGGAGCGGCCGGAGCAGCAACGGCAGCCGGGATGACGGCTGCAGGCTTGGGCACGGTCGCTGGAATGATCGGTCCACCGCCGTGCTGATCCAGCGCTTCCTGGGCCTGGGCGGCATCGTTGGCACGTTCTTCGGCTGTGCGGCTGTCACTGAATACCAACAACAGATAACGGCTGCGGTTCAAGGCGGCGGTCGGTACGGCGCGAACAATGGCGAACGGCTGGCCTGAATCGTGGATCACTTCCCTGACCGTGGCCACCGGGTAACCCGCCGGGAAACGCTGACCGAGACCGGAGCTGACCAGCAGATCGCCTTCCTTGATGTCGGCCGTGTCTGCAACGTGACGCAGTTCCAGGCGTTCCGGGTTGCCGGTGCCGCTGGCAATCGCCCGCAGGCCATTGCGGTTCACCTGCACCGGGATGCTGTGCGTGGTGTCGGTCAGCAGCAGCACGCGGGAGGTGTAGGGCATCAATTCGACCACCTGGCCCATCAGGCCGCGGGCGTCGAGCACCGGCTGACCGAGCACAACACCGTCGCGCTCACCCTTGTTGATGATGATGCGGTGGGTGAAGGGGTTGGGGTCCATGCCGATCAGCTCGGCCACTTCGACCTTCTCGTTGACCAGCGCGGAGGAGTTGAGCAACTCGCGCAGCCGCACGTTCTGCTCGGTCAAGGCGGCAAGCTTTTGCATGCGGCCCTGCAACAGCAGGTTTTCGGTCTTGAGTTTTTCGTTTTCCGCGACGAGTTCGGTACGGCTGCCAAACTGGCTGGCCACACCTTGCCATAGCCGCTGCGGCAGGTCGGTGATCCAGTAAGACTGCATCAGCACCAGCGACATTTGGCTACGCACCGGCTTGAGCAGTGTGAAGCGGGCATCGAACACCATCAGCGCGACCGATAGCACGACCAGCACCAACAAGCGCACGCCCAGTGAAGGCCCTTTGGTGAAAAGCGGTTTAATAAGCCGCTCCTCCCAGGCAAATGTTCTCGTTATTCATAGGCAGACCGGCCTGGATGCAGACTGACAGAAGATAAACGCAACAGGCAGCACTGCAAAGTGCTGCCTGCGCGCCAACAGCATAGATGCAACCGGCGATATCACTCGCTGGAAAGCAGGTCCATGGTGTGTTTATCCATCATTTCCAAGGCACGGCCACCGCCGCGAGCGACGCAGGTCAGCGGGTCTTCGGCAACGATCACCGGCAGGCCGGTTTCCTGGGCCAGCAACTTGTCGAGGTCACGCAGCAAGGCGCCACCACCGGTCAGCACCAGGCCACGCTCGGCGATATCGGAAGCCAGTTCCGGCGGCGATTGCTCCAGCGCACTTTTCACTGCCTGAACGATGGTGGCCAGGGACTCTTGCAGAGCTTCCAGCACTTCATTGGAGTTCAGGGTGAATGCGCGTGGAACGCCTTCGGCCAGGTTACGGCCGCGAACGTCGACTTCGCGAACTTCGCCGCCCGGGTAGGCGGTACCGATTTCCTGTTTGATGCGCTCGGCGGTGGACTCGCCGATCAGGCTGCCGTAGTTGCGACGCACGTAAGTGATGATCGCTTCGTCGAAGCGGTCGCCGCCAACCCGTACGGATTCGGCATAAACCACACCGTTCAGGGAGATCAGTGCGATTTCAGTGGTACCGCCACCGATATCGACAACCATCGAGCCGCGAGCTTCTTCAACCGGCAGACCGGCACCGATCGCAGCCGCCATCGGCTCTTCGATCAGGAATACTTCACGGGCACCGGCACCGAGAGCCGATTCACGGATGGCACGACGCTCAACCTGGGTGGATTTGCACGGGACGCAGATCAGCACACGAGGGCTGGGCTGCAAAAAACTGTTTTCGTGAACTTTGTTGATAAAGTATTGCAACATCTTTTCGCAGACACTGAAGTCAGCGATCACGCCGTCTTTCATCGGACGAATGGCAGCAATGTTGCCTGGCGTACGGCCGAGCATGCGCTTGGCTTCGGTGCCGACGGCAACGACACTTTTCTGGTTACCGTGTGTCCGAATGGCCACAACCGATGGCTCATTCAGAACGATTCCGCGCTCGCGCACGTAAATAAGGGTGTTGGCAGTGCCCAGGTCAATAGAGAGATCGCTGGAAAACATGCCACGCAGTTTCTTGAACATGGGGAAAGGACCCTAGGCAACGCGTGGGTAAAAAAGTGCGGCAAACTCTAACAACGACAGGGATTTTGGGCAAGGCGCCAATATGTTAAATTGGCCGCTTTTCTGTGCACCAACCCCCACAATCGCGGCCTTATGACCGTAGAAATGCGGTAGTGTTCCGACAATCTAACACACGGACGACCTCCGTTCTGTTTTCCACTGGAGATTCCCATGGCGCTTGAACGCTCCGACGTGGAAAAAATCGCTCATCTGGCCTGCCTTGGCCTCAATGATGCCGATCTTCCACACATCACTTCGGCCCTGAACAGCATTCTCGGGCTGGTCGACGAAATGCAGGCGGTCAATACCGACGGTATCGAGCCGCTCGCCCATCCACTGGAAGCCAGCCAGCGCCTGCGTGCAGACGTCGTGACCGAGACCGATCATCGCGAGGCCTACCAGTCCATCGCACCAGCGGTCGAAAACGGCCTGTACCTGGTTCCGAAAGTCATCGACTAAAGGGAAAGAGCCTGCAATGCATCAATTGACTCTGGCCGAGATCGCCCGCGGTCTCGCCGACAAAAAGTTTTCCTCCGAAGAGCTGACCAAGGTCCTGCTGGCGCGCATTACCCAGCTCGATCCGCAGCTCAACAGCTTCATCAGCCTCACCGAAGACCTGGCGCTCCAGCAGGCCAAAGCCGCTGACGCACGCCGGGCCAATGGCGAGAGCGGTGCCCTGCTCGGCGCGCCGATCGCCCATAAAGACCTGTTCTGCACCCAGGGCATCCGCACCAGCTGCGGCTCGAAGATGCTCGACAACTTCAAAGCGCCGTACGATGCCACCGTCGTTGCCAAACTGGCGGCTGCCGGGGCCGTGACCCTGGGCAAGACCAACATGGACGAATTCGCCATGGGGTCGGCCAACGAGTCGAGCTACTACGGCGCGGTGAAAAACCCGTGGAACCTGGAACACGTTCCGGGCGGCTCGTCTGGCGGCTCGGCTGCTGCGGTTGCCGCTCGTCTGTTGCCGGCAGCGACGGGCACCGACACTGGCGGTTCGATTCGTCAGCCCGCCGCGCTGACCAACCTCACCGGCCTGAAACCGACGTACGGTCGCGTTTCGCGCTGGGGCATGATCGCTTACGCGTCCAGCCTCGATCAGGGCGGCCCATTGGCCCGCACCGCCGAAGACTGCGCGATCCTGCTGCAAGGCATGGCCGGTTTCGACCCGCAGGACTCCACCAGCATCGACGAGCCCGTGCCTGATTACAGCGCCGGCCTCAACGGTTCGCTGCAAGGCCTGCGCATCGGCGTGCCGAAGGAATACTTCAGCGCCGGTCTCGACCCACGCATCGCTGACCTGGTCATGGCCAGCGTTGAAGAGCTGAAAAAGCTCGGCGCCGTGGTCAAGGAAATCAGCCTGCCGAACATGCAGCACGCCATCCCTGCGTACTACGTGATCGCCCCGGCGGAAGCGTCTTCCAACCTGTCGCGTTTCGACGGCGTGCGTTTCGGCTATCGCTGCGAAGACCCGAAAAACCTGGAAGACCTGTACAAGCGTTCCCGTGGCGAAGGTTTCGGCCCGGAAGTGCAGCGCCGGATCATGGTCGGCGCCTACGCGCTGTCGGCCGGTTACTACGACGCTTACTATTTGAAGGCGCAGAAGATTCGTCGTCTGATCAAGAACGATTTCATGGCTGCCTTTAATGAGGTCGACATCATCCTCGGCCCAACCACGCCGAACCCGGCCTGGAAGCTCGGCGCCAAGAACAGCGACCCGGTCGCTGCGTACCTGGAAGACGTCTACACCATCACCGCTAACCTCGCCGGTCTGCCGGGCTTGTCCATGCCTGCAGGTTTTGTCGATGGCCTGCCGGTCGGCGTGCAGTTGCTCGCCCCGTATTTCCAGGAAGGCCGCCTGTTGAACGTTGCCCATCAGTATCAGCAGAACACTGACTGGCACACCCGCACCCCAACCGGCTTCTGAGGAGAAACACATGCAATGGGAAGTCGTGATCGGGCTGGAGATTCATACCCAGCTCACCACCCGGTCGAAAATCTTTTCCGGTAGTTCCACCACCTTCGGTTCCGAGCCGAACACCCAGGCCAGCCTGGTCGACCTGGGCATGCCCGGCGTACTGCCGGTGCTCAACCAGGAAGCGGTGCGCATGGCGGTGATGTTCGGCCTGGCGATCGATGCCGAGATCGGCCAGCACAACGTGTTCGCCCGCAAGAACTACTTCTACCCGGACCTGCCCAAGGGCTACCAGATCAGCCAGATGGAGTTGCCGATCGTTGGCAAGGGCCACCTGGACATCGCGCTGGAAGACGGCACGGTCAAACGCGTCGGCATTACCCGCGCGCACCTGGAAGAAGACGCCGGCAAAAGCCTGCACGAAGAGTTCACCGGTGCCACCGGCATCGACTTGAACCGCGCCGGCACGCCGTTGCTGGAAATCGTCTCCGAACCGGACATGCGCAGCGCCAAGGAAGCCGTGGCTTACGTCAAGGCTGTCCACGCGCTGGTGCGTTACCTCGGCATTTGCGACGGCAACATGGCCGAAGGCTCGCTGCGTTGCGACTGCAACGTGTCGATCCGGCCCAAAGGCCAGGTTGAGTTCGGTACGCGCTGCGAGATCAAGAACGTCAACTCGTTCCGCTTCATCGAGAAGGCGATCAACACCGAAGTGCAGCGTCAGATCGAGCTGATCGAAGACGGCGGCAAGGTGATCCAGCAGACCCGCCTGTACGATCCGAACAAGGACGAAACCCGTCCGATGCGCAGCAAAGAGGAAGCCAACGACTACCGTTACTTCCCCGATCCGGACCTGCTGCCGGTGGTCATCGAAAACTCGTTCCTCGACGACGTGCGCGCCACCCTCCCGGAATTGCCACCGCAGAAACGCGAGCGCTTCCAGGCGCAGTTCGGTCTGTCGGTCTACGACGCCAGCGTCCTGGCCACCAGCCGCGAGCAAGCCGATTACTTCGAGAAAGTCACCAGCATCAGCGGCGACGCCAAGCTGGCGGCCAACTGGGTGATGGTCGAGCTGGGCAGCCTGTTGAACAAACAGGGCCTGGACATCGACCAGTCGCCGGTCTCGGCCGAGCAACTGGGCGGCATGCTGCTGCGCATCAAGGACAACACTATCTCTGGCAAGATCGCCAAGGTGGTGTTCGAAGCCATGGCCAACGGCGAAGGCAGCGCGGACGAGATCATCGACAAGCGCGGCCTCAAGCAAGTGACCGACAGCGGCGCCATCTCTGCAGTGCTGGACGAGATGCTCGCGGCCAATGCCGAACAGGTCGAGCAATACCGCGCGGCAGATGAAGCCAAACGCGGCAAGATGTTCGGCTTCTTCGTCGGCCAGGCCATGAAAGCGTCCAAAGGCAAGGCCAACCCGCAACAAGTCAATGAACTGCTGAAAAGCAAGCTCGAGGGCTGATGAGCATCGAGCCAGCACTGACTACTGGCTCAATTCCCTGTGGGAGCGAGCTTGCTCGCGATAGCGGTTCGGCATTCAATATTGAGTTGACTGTCAGGACGCCATCGCGAGCAAGCTCGCTCCCACATTTGTTTTTGGGAGCTTCCAAATGAAGCGTCTACTTGGTGCCTGCGCCCTGCTCGCTCTGCTGGCCGGTTGCACCAGCAACGACATCATCGATCCACACGGCTACGACAAGACCGGCACTGCCTCCTACTACGGCGCCAAACACCAAGGCAAGCGCACCGCCAGTGGCGAGCGCTTCAACAAAAATTCCCTGACCGCCGCCCACCGCCAGCTACCCTTTGGTACACGGGTGAAGGTCACGAACCTGAATAACGACAAGTCCTGCGTGGTGCGCATCAACGATCGCGGGCCACATACCCGCGGACGCTTGATCGATATTTCACACGAGGCCGCCGAACAACTGGGCATGCTCAGAAGCGGCACCGCACGAGTTCGCGTGCAAGCCCTCGACTGACCGACGGAGCCTCGACCATCTTCGGACTTGCCGATTTACCCCTGCTCAGCGTGATCGAACTGCTCAGCGGCCTGTTGTTACTGATCGTCGGCGCCGAACTGATGGTGCGCGCCGCCGTGCGCCTGGCCGCGCGGCTGCATGTTCGCCCGTTGATCATCGGCCTGACCATCGTTGCCCTCGGCAGCAGCGCGCCGCAGATGGCGGTCAGCCTGCAAGCGACCCTGGCGCAAAACGCCGACATCGCTGTCGGCAGCGTGATCGGCAGCAGCATTTTCAACATCCTCGTCACCCTCGGACTCTCGGCGCTGATTATTCCGCTGCGGGTTTCGCGGCAACTGGTGCATCTGGATATTGCGCTGATGATCGGAGCCAGCCTGCTGGTGTTTGTGCTGGCGTGGAATGAAGAGCTGACCCGGGCCGATGGCATGATGCTGCTCGCGGCGCTGGTACTGTACCTGGGCTTGCTGCTGCGCCAGTCGCGGCATTCAGTCCGTCCGCAATCGACCACCCAGGAAGTGGTGCAAGCGCCGTGGCTCAGCAGTCTGCTGATGATCGTCGTCGGGCTGGCGATGCTGGTGTACGCCGGGCACTTGCTGTTGGGTGCCGCCGTGTCGGTCGCCACTGATCTTGGGCTTTCCGAGCGGATCATCGGCCTGACCATCGTCGCCGTCAGCACCTCTCTGCCGGAACTGGCCACCTCGTTGATCGCGGCGTTGCGCGGTGAAAGGGAAATTGCCGTGGGCAACGTGATCGGCAGCAACCTGTTCAATCTTCTGGGCGTGCTGGGCTTTACCGCGCTGATCGCGCCATCACCGCTGTCGGTGTCGCCCAATGCCCTGGATTTCGATTTGCCGGTCATGCTCGGCGTCGCAGCGCTGTGCCTGCCGGTGTTCTATTCCGGCTACCGGATGACCCGGCTTGAAGGCCTGCTGTTTCTGGGTCTGTACCTGGCTTACGGCCTGCATGTGGTGGCATTCACCACCGGGATGCCGCTGGCTGGCAAGCTTGAACACCTGATGCTGTTTTTCGTCCTGCCGGCACTGGTGGCGTATTTACTGTTCACGTCGCTGCGCGCCTGGCGTCGCCAACACCACAAGAGGGAATTGCCATGACCGATAATCAAAAGCCTGGCGTTGAAGTCCGCCGCCAAGTGATGGGCGACGCCTTCGTCGACCGTGCGCTGGGCAATGCCACCGAGTTCACCCAGCCCCTGCAGGACTTCGTCAACGAGCATGCCTGGGGCAGCGTCTGGAACCGCGAAGGCCTGCCACTGAAAACCCGCAGCCTGATCACCCTCGCTGCACTGACGGCGTTGAAGTGTCCGCAGGAATTGAAAGGCCATGTGCGCGGTGCGCTGAACAACGGTTGCACCGTGGAGGAAATTCGCGAGGCGCTGCTGCATTGCGCGGTGTATGCCGGTGTGCCGGCGGCGATCGATGCGTTTCGGGCGGCGCAGGAAGTGATTGATAGCTATCAGCAGGCGCAATAACACTACCTGAAAAATCCCGACTCAATATGTGCGCGCTGACTGCCTCCTTGCCAGCGCCCGCTGACGGCAACCGTCCCCGGCTCATATACATATTTCGATAATAGATGGCAGCTCGCCGCCCCTTGCACCACTGCCCTCTTGCGACACACTGCGCGTCACACAATCACAAGAGGTGATGGTCGTTGAGGGGACTGCGCTCGCTCACCGCACCATCGCTTCATGACAAGGAAGTTCTCATGATGCGATCCAGGGTTGCGATGAACCTTTCGAGCCTGCTGCTATTGAGCCTGCTCATCGGTAGTACGGCACAGGCCTCGGCCCAGGCATGTTTCGACGCCAGCCATCGGGATTTCAGTGAAGTCCTCGCCTGCTACAAAAAAGCCGAATCCGCCAAGCCATTGGCCTACACCGCCACAGGCACGCAAGCATTTCCAGGCGTGGAAAAACGCAGCTTTGAGCTGGTGTCCGGGCAGTGGTCACCAGAAGGCCTGGTCAGCCCTGAACGCTGGCAACATGACGTCGACATTTATATCCCGGACAACGCGCTGCATGGCCGGGCCTTGCTGGTAGCCAATAACGGCACCTTGACCCCGGGCGGGGGCAAGGAGCCAAGCGGCCCCACGGATTTCACGCAAGCGATGGCACTCGAAGTAGCCCGCCAAACCCGCACCATCGTGATCTCTGTCAGCAATATCCCCAATCAGTACCTGACCTATGCCGATGATGGCGTTCCACGCACGGAGGACGCCAGCGTCGCCCACAGCTGGAAGCTGTTTCTCGATGATCCACAGCGACGTCCGTTCATGTCACTGCGCCTGCCAATGGTGGTGTCGCTGGTCAAGGCCATGGACCTGGCACAGCAGGAATTGCGACCTTGGGGGATCAACCAGTTCATCGCCAGCGGCGCCTCGAAACGCGGCTGGACCGCCTGGCTGGCAGCCATTGCCGATGAACGGGTGCATGCGATTGTGCCGTTCGCCATCGACATCCTGGGCATGGACAAGGTCCTCGACCATACCTGGCAAGCCTATGGTCGAAACTGGCCCCTGGCGTTTTTTGACTATCACCATGAAGGCATCACCCGGCAGATCAAGACTGAAAATTTTGCCCGGCTGCTACAAATCGAAGACCCGCTGAGCTACCTGAACTCGGCCTATGCGCCACGCCTGTCGATTCCCAAATACATCGTCAACGCCAGCAGCGACGACTTCTTCCTGCCGGACAATGCGGACTTCTTTTTCGACCCGCTACCCGGTCCGAAAGTCTTGCGAGTCGCGCCCAACGCCAGCCATTATGGCATCAGGCAATTCGTCGAAAACTCGCTCGTTCCAGTGATCAACCGCTGGCAGCAAGACCGTGCCTTGCCCGTCATCACAACTCGCTCGGTTCTGCTGGGATCCCGGGAAACCTTGGGGCTGGAGTTTTCCGAGGCTCCGGTGCGGGTGACGCAATGGACTGCAATCAACCCGCTGGCCCGGGACTTTCGATACCCCTGCGGGGTTCGCTACGAATCCAGCGACGTCATCCCCTCAGCCCCGCTCGACGCTCAGGTGCTGATCGATACGCCGGATAACGGCTGGAAGGCCACCTTTATCGAAGCCACCTTTGCCGACGGCTTCGTCGCCACCACGCCGGTGCAGGTGACCCCCAACATCTATCCGAACGCGGCACCTCCGGTCATCGAGCCTGGCTGCAAGACGCTCAGCGATGACTAGATCCACCCGCCCCACTGCAACAGAAAGATCCCGACGTTGGTGGTGACCGCGGCCATCAATGTGGTGATCACGATGATCGCGGCCGCCAGCTCATGATTGCCATTGGCCTGACGGGCCATGACAAAACTGGCCGCGGCGGTCGGGCTGCCGAAGTACAGAAACAGAATCCCCAGTTCCGCTCCGCGAAAACCCCAGAGCCAGGCACCCAGCGTCGCCAGGATCGGCAGGCCAAGCATCTTCACCAGGCTTGAACTCAGCGCCATCGAGCCGCTTTTGCGCATCGCCGCCAGCGACAGCGTGCCGCCGATGCAGATCAGCGCCAAGGGCAACGTGGTTTGCGCCAGGTACTGAGCGGACGTCTCCAGCCAGCCCGGCAAACCGATCTTGAAGTAGGCGAACGGTGCTGCTGCAAACACGCTGATGATCAGCGGATTGATCATCACGCTTTTAAAGATGCTCCACGGATCGGACTTGATCACCGGGCTGTAGACCGCCAGCACGATGGTCGAGAGCGTGTTGTAGAACAGGATCACCAGTGCCGCGAGAATCGCCCCGAGGGAGATACCGTAGTCGCCGTACATGCTCGCTGCCAGCGCCAGGCCGATGACACCGTTATTGCCGCGAAACGCGCCTTGGGTGTAGATGCCCCGGTCTTCCCGCGGGCATTTCCAGATCGCCCAGCCCCAGGCAATGGCGAAACAGACCAGCGTGGCGATAGAGAAATAGATCAGCAGCGCCGGTTGCAACGCGGCGTGCAGGTCGGCATGCAGGATGCCCAGGAACAGCAACGCCGGCATGGTGACGTTGAACACCAGGGCCGACGCTGTGTGAATGAAGTTGTCGTTGATCCAGTCGATGCGCTTGAGCAGCACTCCCAGAAACAGCATGGCAAACACCGGTGCGGTGATATTCAGGGTTTCGAGGAAGATAGCCAGCATGCCGGGGGTCACCTTGGGTGGGCGTCGTTAGGGGGCTAATGATAAGCCACTTTCACCCCGATCGTTCCCATGCTCCGCGTGGGAATGCCTCTTGTGACGCAGAGCGTCACGCTTTGGGACGCAGAGCGTCCCGGGCTGCATTCCCACGCGGAGCGTGGGAACGATCATTACGCGGTCTCAGGTGATAGGCGCCGGGTTGAACAAGGTGATGTCGTTATGCAGCTTATGTCGCTCCGCCCACGTCTGCTTCTTGCCGCTGGCCACATCCAGGTAGTAGTGGAACAACTCCCACCCAAGGTCCTCGATCGAAGCCCGCCCGGTCGCAATCCGTCCGGCATCGATGTCGATCAGGTCCGGCCAGCGCTGCGCCAGTTCGGTCCGGGTCGATACCTTCACCACCGGCGCCATCGCCAAACCATAGGGCGTGCCGCGACCGGTAGTGAACACATGCAAGTTCATCCCCGCTGCCAGTTGCAACGTCCCGCAGACAAAATCACTGGCCGGCGTCGCACAGAAAATCAGCCCTTTGCGCTTGAAGCGCTCGCCAGGGCCAAGCACCCCATTGATCGCGCTGCTGCCGGATTTGACGATCGAGCCCAATGACTTCTCGACAATGTTCGACAACCCGCCCTTCTTGTTGCCCGGCGTAGTGTTGGCACTGCGATCCGCTTCACCCTTGGCCAGGTAACGGTCGTACCAATCCATTTCCCGCACCAGTTCCTGAGCCACTTCCTCGGTTTCTGCGCGGGACGTCAGCAGATAAATGGCGTCGCGTACTTCGGTGACTTCGGAAAACATTACCGTCGCACCAGCCCGCAGCAACAGGTCCGAGGCATAGCCCAGCGCCGGGTTGGCGGTGATTCCGGAAAATGCATCGCTGCCGCCGCATTGCATGCCAAGGATCAGCTCGGACGCCGGTACGGTTTCCCGGCGACGTTGATCGAGCTTCTTCAAACGGGCCTCGGCCATCTCCATGATCTGCTCGATCATCTCGGTGAAACCAAGACTGGAATCCTGCAAGCGATACAGCCATGGCTCGCTCAAATCCACTGAGCTGTCGTTCTCGTGCATCACCTGCCCGGCCTGCAATTTCTCGCAACCCAGACTGATCACCAGCGCTTCGCCACCCAGGTTCGGGTTGCGCGCCAGGTTGCGCACGGTACGAATCGGGATGTACGCGTCGGTGGCGGTGATCGCCACACCGCAACCGTAGCTGTGGGTCAGCGCCACCACGTCATCGACGTTCGGGTACTTGGGCAGTAACTCGTCCTTGATGCGCTTGACCGCATGGTCCAGCACCCCGGTGACGCATTGAACAGTCGTGGTAATCCCAAGAATGTTGCGCGTGCCGACGGTACCGTCGGCATTGCGATACCCCTCGAACGTAAAGCCTTCCAGCGGCGCCTGTGCCGCCGGCACCTCGGTGGACAGCGGCAAGCTGTCCAGCGGTGGCGCGGTCGGCATGCGCAGTTGATCTTCCTTGACCCAGCTGCCGCGTGGAATCGGTTGTAACGCGTAGCCAATGGTCTGGCCGTAGCGAATCACCTGGCCGCCCTCGGGAATATCTTCCAGGGTGACCTTGTGGCTCTGCGGCACGAAGTCCAGGGTGACCAGGCCGTCCGGAAACTCGGTGCCGGCCGGTACCCCCTGATCGTTGACCACGATGACCACGTTGTCCCGCTCGTGCAGGCGGATGTAGCGCGGCGAGTCGGAATGTTCAATCAACTGCATGACGCCGCTCCTCAGGAATGCGCTTGGGACAATTTGTTATTGGTTTCAGGACCGCTGACTGGCGGTTCCTTGAGTACCACACGCTTGATCGGACCGACGATTACCAGGTAGCTGAACACCGCGACCAGGGCGTTGCAACCGACAAACACCAGTGCCCATTTGAACGAACCGGTGGAGCTGATGATGTAACCGATGACGATCGGGGTGGTGATCGACGCGATATTACCGAAGGTGTTGAACAGGCCACCGCTCAGACCGGCGATCTGCTTCGGCGAGGTATCGGACACCACGGCCCAACCCAGCGCACCCACGCCTTTGCCGAAGAACGCCAGGGCCATGAAGCCGACGACCATCCATTCCACATCCACGTAATTGCAGGCCACGATGCTGCTGGACACCAGCAAGCCGGCAATGATCGGCGCCTTGCGGGCGAAGGTCAGCGAGTGGCCCTTGCGCAGCAGGTAATCGGAAATCACCCCGCCGAGCACGCCACCGATAAAGCCGCAGATCGCCGGCAACGAGGCGATGAAACCGGCCTTGAGGATGGTCATGCCGCGTTCTTGCACCAGATACACCGGGAACCAGGTCAGGAAGAAGTAGGTGATGCCGTTGATGCAATATTGGCCCAGATACACGCCGAGCATCATGCGGTTGGTCAGCAACTGGCGGATGTAGTCCCACTTCGGTCCGTCGGTTTTTTTGCCTTTGCCTTTGTCCTGGTCCATGTCGACCATGCCGCCGTTGTCGGCGATGTGCTTGAACTCGGCTTCATTGATCATTGGGTGCTGGCGTGGGCTGTAGATAACTTTCAGCCAGATCCCCGAGAAGATGATGCCGATCACACCCATGACGATGAACACGTGCTGCCAGCCAAAACTGTAGACGATCCAGCCCATCAGCGGTGCAAACAACACGGTGGCAAAATACTGCGCCGAGTTGAAGATCGCCGACGCCGTACCGCGTTCCGCCGTCGGGAACCAGGCCGCGACGATGCGCGCGTTACCGGGGAAGGATGGCGCTTCGGCCAGACCCACCAGGAAGCGCAGCATGAACAGCGCAACCACCGCGGTAGACATACCGAATTCGCCGACATAGCCCTGCAGCACGGTGAACAGCGACCAGGTGAAAATGCTGAGCGCGTAGATTTTTTTCGAGCCGAAACGGTCCAGCAACCAGCCACCGGGAATTTGCCCGGCCACGTAGGCCCAACCGAATGCGGAGAAGATATAACCGAGAGTGACCGCGTCGATGCCGAGGTCTTTTTGCAGGCTGGAGCCCGCGATGGCGATAGTGGCCCGGTCGGCGTAGTTGATGGTGGTCACCAGGAAAAGCATGAGCAAAATCAAATAGCGGACGTGGGTCGGCTTGGTCGCTTGCATGTAAATGTACTCCCACTGATTATTTTTATGCGCGGGTGAAACTGTTGCGGTATCGATGCCGATACCGCGGTGTTTCCTGTCAGGAGCCGATGTAGCTGGTCTTCACCACGGTGTAGAACTCTTGCGCGTAGCGACCTTGCTCGCGAGAGCCATAGGATGAACCTTTACGCCCACCGAATGGAACGTGGTAATCCACGCCCGCCGTCGGCAGGTTAACCATCACCATCCCGGCCTGGGAGTGGCGCTTGAAGTGGTTGGCGTACTTCAGCGACGTGGTGGCGATGCCCGCCGACAGACCGAATTCGGTGTCGTTGGCCATGGCCAGCGCAGCCTCGTAATCCGCTACGCGAACCACGTTGGCTACCGGGCCGAAGATCTCTTCGCGGCTGATCCGCATCGCGGCTTCGCTGTCGGCAAACAGGGTTGGGGCGAGGTAGTAGCCTTCGGTGTCGCAGGTCACCAGACCTCCGCCGCTGACCAGACGCGCACCTTCGGATTGACCGATGTCGATGTATTTCATGTCCTGCTCGAGCTGGGCTTGCGAGACGACCGGACCGATATCGGTGCCGGTTTTCAGCGCGTGGCCGACCTTGATCGACTTCATGCGCTCGGCCATGGCTTCGACGAATTGGTCGTGAATCCCGGCAGTGACGATGAAACGGCTCGAGGCAGTGCAACGCTGGCCGGTGGAGTAGAACGCGCTCTGGACCGACAGTTCGACCGCTTGCTTGAGGTCGGCGTCGTCGAGAATGATCTGCGGGTTCTTGCCGCCCATTTCCAGCTGGACCTTGGCCTGGCGCGACACGCAGTTGACCGCGATCTGCCGACCGACACCCACGGAACCGGTGAAGCTGATGCCGTCGACTTTCGGGCTCTGAACCAACGCATCGCCGACCACTCGACCGCTGCCCATCACCAGGTTGAACACGCCGGACGGGAAGCCGGCGCGGGAGATGATTTCAGCCAGCGCCCAGGCGCAACCCGGTACCAGGTCCGCCGGTTTCAGCACCACGCAGTTGCCGTAGGCCAGGGCCGGGGCGATTTTCCACGCCGGGATCGCGATCGGGAAATTCCATGGCGTGATCAGACCGACTACGCCCAGCGCTTCGCGAGTGACTTCGACGTTGACGCCCGGACGTACCGACGGCAGATAGTCGCCGGACAGACGCAGGCATTCCCCGGCGAAGAACTTGAAGATGTTGCCGGCGCGGGTCACTTCGCCGATGGCTTCGGGCAGGGTCTTGCCCTCTTCCCGAGCCAGCAGAGTGCCAAGTTCTTCGCGGCGGGCGAGGATTTCAGTGCCGACTTTGTCCAGTGAATCGTGGCGAGCCTGAATGCCCGAAGTGGACCAGGCCGGGAACGCGGCGCGAGCGGCGTCGATGGCGGCGTGGACCTGAGCCAGATCAGCCTTGGCGTATTCACCGATGGTATCGGTCAACTCCGATGGGTTGATGTTGGTGCTGTAGTCGGCACCAATGACCCATTGGCCGTTGATGTAGTTATCGAAACGCTTTGTATCAGCCACAATCTTTCTCCTAAAAAAGAAGTCCTCACGCAAAAGGCCGCTGATTGCTCAGCGGCCTTGTTTGTTCGGTTTTTTTACTGCGCGCCCTGCTTGTCGATCAGCGCGGCCAGAGCTTCGTACTCTTCTGGCAGCAGATCGGTCAGCGGCGCACGTACGGGACCTGCGTCGAAGCCTGCAATTTTTGCCCCGGCCTTGACGATGCTCACCGCGTAACCGGCCTTGCGGTTACGGATGTCCAGGTACGGCAGGAAGAAGTCGTCGATGATCTTGCCGACGGTGGCGTGATCTTCCCGGGCAACGGCGTGGTAGAAATCCATCGCGGTTTTCGGAATGAAGTTGAACACCGCGGACGAGTAAACCGGTACGCCCAGCGCCTTGTAGGCCGCAGCGTAGACTTCGGCGGTCGGCAGACCACCCAGGTAGCTGAAGCGATCGCCGAGACGACGACGGATCGACACCATCAATTCGATATCGCCCAGGCCATCCTTGTAGCCGATCAGGTTCGGGCAGCGCTCGGCCAGACGTTCCAGCAGCGGCGCGGTCAGGCGGCATACATTACGGTTGTAAACCACCACGCCGATTTTCACCGATTTGCACACGGCTTCAACGTGGGCTGCCACGCCGTCCTGGCTGGCTTCGGTCAGGTAATGCGGCAACAGCAACAGGCCCTTGGCGCCCAGACGCTCGGCTTCTTGAGCGTATTCGATGGCTTGCCGGGTCGAACCGCCGACACCGGCCAGAATCGGCACGCTGGTTTCGCAGGTGTCGACGGCTGTCTTGATGATTTCCGAGTATTCGCTGGCCGCCAGAGAGAAGAACTCACCAGTGCCGCCCGCGGCGAACAGTGCCGAGGCGCCGTATGGGGCCAGCCATTCAAGACGCTTGATGTAGCCCGCGCGATGGAAATCGCCCTGAGCATTGAAATCGGTAACCGGGAAAGACAGCAGACCGGAAGAGAGGATGGACTTCAGTTCTTGTGGATTCATTATTCGAACACCCTGGGTAGCGACGTTATGTGTGAGAAAACCGTTCAGCCTTCGCCGAAGTTGTAGGTCATCGTACAACCTAAATAAAAACCGTCAACTGCATTTCATCGCCGCGGGTGAAAATTGTTGGACAGGATGGGCGGGCGACGAATGATTCTGGGCCTTCGGCTCCGCAAAACCGGGATGCACGGACGCCGTGCCGAGGGGCATTCAGGAGATACGTTGTCGGAAGAGAAAGATTATGGATTAGCGAAAGGAGCTGGTTTCAGGACTGGCTGAAAGAATTGTGGCCTGGCTGCGGGCCCCTTCGTCGGAACGCCGCCCGGAGCCGGCTCGCTCCCACATGGGATCGTCTGTGAACACAACATTCGTGAACATCCGCAATCAAATGTGGGAGCGAGTCTGCTCGCGAAGGCAGTTTCTCAGGCAATTGGATCGACTGTGAACACAGGGTTTGTGAACATTCGCAATCAACTGTAGGAGCGAGCCGGCTCCGGGCGGCGTTCCGACGAAGGCAGTTTCTCAGGCAATTGGATCGACTGCGAACACAGGGTTTGGAACATTTGCAATCAATTGTGGGAGCGAGCCGGCTCCGGGCGGCGTTCCGACGATGGCGGCCTCTCAGGCAATGATTTACCCGAATCAGCAACCTTACCCCCGCTGCGCCTCAGCCTCTTCATGGGCATGGCGCAGTCGTTCACGGCTATTGGTCAGGTGCAAACGCATCGCCGCGCGGGCCGCATCGGAATCCTGCCGGGCAATCGCGTCATAAATCTCTTCGTGCTCACGGCTCAGGCGATTCATGTAGTGCTGCTGGTCATCATGGGCCAGGCGCGCCGAGTTGAGGCGCGTACGCGGGATGATGCTGGTGCCCAGGTGGGTCATGATGTCAGTGAAGTAGCGGTTGCCGGTCGCCAGGGCGATTTGCAGGTGGAACTGGAAGTCCGACGCCACGGCGTCGCTGGCGTGGGAGACACTTTCATTCAACGCGTCCAGCGCCGCTCGCATCAGCGCCAACTGCTCGGGGCTGCGGCGTTGTGCGGCGAGGCCGGCGGATTCAACTTCGAGGCTGATGCGCAGTTCGAGAATCGCCAGCACATCACGCAGGGTGACGACGGTCGCCGGGTCGATACGAAAACCACTCGGGCTCGGGGTATCGAGCACGAAGGTGCCGATGCCATGACGGGTTTCAACCTGCCCGGCCGCCTGCAACCGCGAAATCGCCTCGCGCACCACCGTACGGCTGACGCCATGGGCCTCCATGATCGCCGACTCAGTGGGCAATTTGTCGCCGCGCTTGAGGTGACCGTCGCGAATCTGCTCGGACAGCACCGTCACCAATTCCTGTGCGAGGCTGCGGCGCTTGCGAGGGAGGCGTGGCGTGTCGATCGGGTTTTCCATGGTGAACGTCATTCTCGAAAAATTCGGCTGAATCCGCATCATAGCTCAACGCGGTTGTACGATCACCCACCACCCTGTAGGAGTGGTGTTCAGGCGGTCACGGCCTGATCCACCAGATGCCCATTCTCGATACGAATGTGCCGTGGGTGGAAGCGCTTCAGGCTGCTGCGGTGCCCGACACTGACAATGCTCAACCCCGGTATTTCATCGATCAACGCCTGATACAGCGATGCCTCATCCTCTTCATCCATCGCCGAGGTCGCTTCGTCCATGTACAGCCATTGCGGTGCATAGAGCAGCGCACGGGCGAAGGCCAGACGTTGCTGTTCACCCGGCGACAGCATGCGCTGCCAGTGATTGGCTTCGTCCAGACGCGCCACCAGATGCGGCAAGCGGCAGGTTTCGAGCACATGCACGTAGCGCTCGTGCGGATAGGTGTCGCCGGACTGTGGATAACTCAGCGCCTCGCGCAGCGTGCCAATCGGCAGATAAGGTTTTTGCGGCAGGAACAGATACCGCGCCGCCGGCAGACGAATACTGCCGTGGCCCGCCGGCCACAAATGCCCCATTGCCCGCAGCAAGGTCGATTTGCCGCTGCCGGAACGACCACTGAGCATGACGCGCTCGCCCTCCTCCACGGTCATGTCGGCGTTGGTCAGCAGGTGACGACCGTCCGCCAGGTCGAGGCCCAGGTTGTGTACCTTCAACTCCGAGCCCGAATTCTGCACGTCGATCATCGGCGCGCGCTCTTCGTTATCCGTCATCGCCTGGCGGAAACTCAGCAGACGATCGCAGGTGGCGCGCCAGGAGGCGAGGTTCTGGTACGCGCTGATGAACCAGCTGAAGCTCTCCTGCACGTTGCCGAACGCCGAGCTGATTTGCATCAGCTCACCGAGTTCGATCTTGCCAGCAAAGTAACGCGGCGCGGCGACCATGAATGGAAAGATGATGGCGGCCTGGTTGTAACCGGCTGTAAAGAACGTCAGGCGCTTGGACACCTTCATGATGTCCCAGAAGTTGTGCCACACCAGGCCAAAACGACTGCTCAAGCGACGGTTTTCATTCGGCTCACCGTTATAAAGAGCGATGCTTTCGGCATTCTCGCGAATCCGCACCATGGAGAAACGCAGGTCAGCTTCGAAGCGTTGCTGCTGGTTGTTCAAGCCGATCAGGCGACGACCGATCAAATGCGTCAGCCAGCTGCCGATCACCGCATAGACCAGCACACACCAGAACATATAGCCGGGAATGGTAAAACCGTAGACTTCAATACTGCCCGACACACCCCACAGGATGATCGAGAACGACACCAGGCTGACAATATTGCGCAGCAGTCCAATGCCCAGCTCCAGGGTGTTCGAGGTAAAGTTGTTGAGGTCTTCGGAGATCCGCTGGTCCGGGTTATCGGTGTAACCGCCCTGTTCCAGCTGGTAGTAATTCTTGTTGCCGAGCCAGCGGGCGAAATGTTTCTCGGTGAGCCAGGCCCTCCAGCGGATGGTCAGCATCTGAGTCAGGTATAACCGATAGACCGTGCCGACAATCGCCACCGCCGCAATCGCGCAGAAATAAAGAATCAGATGCCAGAATGCCGCCTCGTCCTTCTTTTGCAGTGCGTTGTAAAAATCCTTGTACCAAGTGTTGAACCACACCGAGATTCCCACGCTGAACAGCGACAGTACGATCACCGCGATCAGCAACGTCCAGGCCTTGCCCTTCTCTTCACTGCGCCAGTAAGGCGTGATCATCGCCCAGACTTTGCGAAAAAACTGCCCGCGCACAGCATCGTTGACCGCGGAATATTCAGCGTTCTGATTCATGGAAAAGGCTCATTGGAGAAAAGAACGACACACGAACCGATCATAGATGATCAGTTCGTGTTGCAACGCGGTGTGACAACAATTGTTCAGCACCGGTTCAGCGACGGACCGGGCGCTTCTGCAGTTTGCGCTGCAGGGTGCGGCGGTGCATGCCCAGGGCGCGAGCCGTGGCGGAGATGTTGCCTTCGTGTTCGGTCAACACGCGCTGGATGTGTTCCCATTGCAGGCGGTCCACGGACATCGGGTTTTCCGGCACCAGGGTGTCGAGGTCGGCGTGTTCGGACAGCAGCGCGGCCAGTACGTCATCGGCGTCCGCCGGTTTGCACAGGTAATTGCAGGCGCCGCGCTTGATCGCCTCGACGGCGGTGGCGATGCTCGAGTAACCGGTGAGGATCACCACGCGCATTTCCGGGTCCAGCTCCAGCAGCTTGGGCAACAGCACCAGGCCGGAATCGCCGTCCATTTTCAGGTCCAGCGCGGCGTAGTCCGGCAGGTCGGCCTGGGCGATGGTCAGGCCCTCTTCGGCGGAACCGGCGGTGCTGACGCGAAAGCCCCGGCGGGCCATGGCGCGGGCCATCACCCGGGTGAAAGTTGCGTCGTCGTCTACCAGCAGCAAATGCGGCAGTTCTTCGCCTTCGCCTTCGACTTGGATATCGTCACTCATGTTCGTCTCCTCGGGCGACACGGGGCAGGCGCAGCTCGGTGAGCGTACCGCCTTCCTCATGACTGTAGAGTTTCACTGAGCCACCGGCGCGTGTCACGCTGGCCTTGCTCAAAAACAGGCCCAGGCCGAAACCTTTGCCCTTGGTGGTAAAAAACGGCTTGCCGATCTGCTCGGCAATGGCCAGGGGCACACCGGCACCGTGGTCGCGGATGCTGATGGTCAGGTCCTCGGCATTCCAGTCCAGGGTCACTTGCAGCCCTTCGGGGCAGGCGTCGGCGGCGTTGTTGAGCAAATTCAGCAGCGCCTGGGTCAAATCCGGCGGCGGCGCCATGCGTGGCACGGTCCCTTGGCCCAGACGCTGGAAGCGATAACTGGCTTCAGGTCGCATCAGGTGCCAGCGGTTGAGGGCTTCGTCGAGCCAGTCGGTGACGTCCTGCATCTCCACCGCCAACCGGCGATTGGCCTCCGCCGCCCGGACAAGCTGCTGCAAGGTTTCCTTGCAGAGCTTGACCTGATCCTGCAGCACACTCAGATCGTCCTGCAACATCGGGTCGTGATGGTCCTGGCGCATTTCCTTGAGCAACACGCTCATGGTCGCCAAAGGCGTGCCCAGTTCATGGGCGGCGCCGGCCGCCTGGGTCGCGACGGCCAGCAGCTGCTGATCGCGCAGGCCCTCTTCGCGACGAATGGCACGCAGCTCTTCCTGACGGCGCAACTCTTCGGCCATGCGCGCGGCAAAGAAGGTAATGACCGCCGCGGCCAGGGCGAAACTCAGCCACATCCCGTACACCTGCAGGTTTTCCCGAGCGATCGGGAAGGTTTGCAACGGGTAGAAACGCGCCAGCAGCAGGGTGTACATCGTCAACGCGATACCGGACAGAATCACCGAATACCGCCACGGCAAGGTCACCGCGGCAATGGTCAGCGGCACCAGGTAATAAGAGACGAAGGGGTTGGTCGAACCGCCGGAGAAATACAGCAAGGCACTGTGTATGAACAGGTCGCACGCCAGTTGTACGGCGTACTCGAGCTCGGTGACCGGCCACGAGGTGCGCAGGCGAATCGCCGTGAACGCACACAACAACATCGAACAACCGAGGGTCGCGGCCAGTTGAAACCAGGGCAGCGGCAGCAGCTCGAGCCAGTAAGCCAGGCCCACGGAACCGGCCTGGGCGGCCAGCACCAAAGTGCGGATGAACGTCAGCCGCCAGAGATTCTGGCGAGTTGCGGAAGTGATTTGAACGGGGGCGAGCATGAGCTCTCCTGATGAGCGCTCCAGGCGGATCGCAGGGAGTATAACCAAGCACGGGGACTGGCAGGCGAAAGTGCGGCAAACGGCCACATGGCAGGAAGAATTGCAGCGTCTATAAGGCCGCCTTCGCGAGCAGGCTCGCTCCTACATTAGAAGAATGCGTTCTCCTGTGGGAGCGAGCCTGCTCGCGATTGGCTGCGAAGCGGCCACCTGCCATCCATCTGTATAGAAGTTGTAACTGTGCGAACCGGATCATTAAAGTTAGAGTCTGATGGTTTCACGCAGGCTCGGACCTTAACCCCTGCGCATCGTCCAAGGAGTTTTCATGCACACATTTCGCCGCAGCGCCGCCCTTCTTGCCCTTGGCGCTGGCACCCTCGCCAGCCTCCCGGCCCTGGCCGCCGACGAGCTGCATTACAACCAGATCGCCCTGCGCGCCGAAGTCAGTCAGGAAGTGGCCCGCGACCTGATGATCGTGACCCTCTACACCGAAGAACAGAACAGCGACCCGGCCAAACTCGCCGCCGACGTCAGCACCACCATGAACAAGGCGCTGGCCCAGGCCAAGCAGGTCAAGGACATCACCCTGCGCCAGGGCAGCCGCAACAGCTACCCGATCTACGACACCAAGGGCCAGAAAATCACCGGCTGGCGTGAGCGCGCCGAACTTCGCCTGGAAAGCTCCGACTTCGCCGCCCTGTCGAAACTGACCGGCGAATTGCTTACCGACCTGAAAATGGGCGGCATGGACTTCGCCATCGCCACGCCAACCCGCAAGGCCAGCGAAGACGCCCTGCTTAAAGAAGCCGTGACCGCTTTCAAAGCCCGTGCGCAATTGGCAACTGACGCACTGGGTGGCAAAGGCTACAAAATCGTCAACCTGAACCTCAACAGCAACGGTTACCCACAGCCGTACATGCGTGGGCCGATGATGATGAAAGCCGCGAGCATGGACAGCGCGCCGGTAACACCGGAAGTTGAAGCGGGCACCAGCCAGGTCAGCATGACGGCGGATGGGGCGATTGAAGTGTTGATGCCTTGATTCGCTAACCCATACAGGAAACGGCGATCACTTGGGTGATCGCCGTTTTTTTTGCCAGGCCAAAACCCGCTGAGTGCCTACAATATGGGTTAGGTATATATAAGTAACACCGCGCACCAACCGGGTGCGCCAGACACTCCGGTCGCCCTTTGCGGTGCGCCGGTTGCACCGTAAAAAACCTGCGCAAACGGTCAAATGCGCAGGTATTTATACATTTGCGACATTAAGGTACGTTCGTGCCACTGTTTAAGGCTTGTTGCTGATCGGGATCTTGCATTGGGTATGGCCCCTGCATAAGTATCCGCAGGCACGACTCACGAGGTCGTCCTCTAATTCCAAAAATGACAACAAATCATGAGGCCACCATGCTTAAACACGCGGTCATTCCGTTTTTAGTCGGCGCGAGCTTGTTAGCCAGCGCACCTTTCGCCCAAGCGGCGACTAACCTGGTGTTCTGCTCCGAAGGGAGCCCGGCCGGTTTTGATCCTGGTCAGTACACCACCGGAACCGACTTCGACGCCTCTGCAGAAACCATGTTCAACCGCCTGACTCAATTCGAGCGCGGCGGCACCGCCGTTATTCCTGGCCTGGCGACCAGCTGGGACATTTCCCCGGACGTGCTGACCTACACCTTCCACCTGCGTGAAGGCGTCAAGTTCCACACCACCCCGTACTTCAAACCGACTCGTGAGTTCAACGCCGACGACGTGCTGTTCACCTTTAATCGCATGATTAACAAGGATGACCCGTTCCGCAAAGCGTACCCGACCGAATTCCCGTACTTCACCGACATGGCCATGGACACCAACATCGCCAAAGTCGAGAAGGTTGACGATCACACTGTCAAATTCGTCCTGAACAGCGTTGACGCAGCCTTCATCCAGAACCTGGCCATGAGCTTCGCCTCCATCCAGTCCGCCGAGTACGCTGCCCAGCTGCTCAAGGAAGGCAAGCCCGGCGACATCAACCAGAAGCCGATCGGCACTGGCCCATTCGTGTTCAAGAGCTACCAGAAAGACTCCAACATCCGCTACACCGGGAACAAGGATTATTGGAAGCCTGAAGACGTCAAGATCGACAACCTGATCTTCGCCATCACCACCGACCCGTCGGTACGTATCCAGAAGCTGAAGAAAAACGAGTGCCAGATCACCCTGTTCCCTCGTCCTGCCGACCTCAAGGCACTGCGCGAAGACAAGACCTTGAAGCTGCCGGAACAGGCCGGGTTCAACCTGGGTTACATCGCCTATAACGTCATGCCCGTGCTCAAGGGCCGCACCGACAATAACCCGTTGGCCGACCTGCGGGTCCGTCAGGCGCTGGACATGTCGGTGAACAAGGCACAGATCATTGATTCGGTGTATCAGGGCGCCGGCCAGCTGGCCGTCAACGCCATGCCGCCCACCCAGTGGTCCTATGACACCACCATCAAGGATGCCAAATACGATCCTGAGAAAGCCAAGGAGCTGCTCAAGGAAGCCGGCATCAAGGAAGGGACGCAGATCACGCTGTGGGCCATGCCGGTTCAGCGTCCGTATAACCCGAACGCCAAACTGATGGCTGAAATGCTGCAGTCGGACTGGAAGAAAATCGGTCTGAACGTCAACATCGTCAGCTACGAATGGGGCGAGTACATCAAGCGTTCCAAGGGCGGCGAGAACCAGGCGATGATCATCGGCTGGAGCGGTGACAACGGTGACCCGGACAACTGGCTCAACGTGCTGTTCGGCTGCGACTCGCTGAGCGGCAACAACTTCTCCAAATGGTGCGACAAGGACTTTGACAAACTGGTCAAGGATGCCAAGAAGACACCTGACCAGGCCAAGCGCACCGAACTGTACAAGCAGGCGCAACACCTCCTCAAAGACCAGGTTCCAATGACACCTATCGCTCACTCGACGGTGTTCCAACCCATGCGCGCCAACGTGCAGGATTTCAAGATCAGCCCATTCGGCTTGAACTCCTTCTACGGCGTCAGCGTCAGCAAATAAGGTGGTGCAACGGCGACGTTGTTGACGTCGCCGTTGCGTTATCTACCGAGAAGCAGGAATTTGCCTACATCCTGATCCACTGCGTACTACAGCAGCGGTTTCGGACGTGTTGCCTTTTCCCACAAGTCTTTCGGACTTTACGTATTTACTGCCGGACCCACGGTTCCATACCGTCGGGATCTGACCAGTTGATCCGTGGGCTCTCGGTTATTGCTGCACGTCATGGCTTGAGATCAGTGAGGCCTCCACGTCCCCGGACGGGAAAAGTCTCATTGTCAAAAACACTAAACAAGAGGGAGCGTCATGCGCCATTCCTTGGTTTTATCCGCATTACTGGGCACCGGCCTGTTGGCCGCCACGTCCATCAGCCAGGCCGCCAGTAACAGCCTGGTGTTCTGCTCCGAAGGCAGCCCGGCTGGCTTCGACACCGCGCAGTACACCACCGCGACCGACAACGACGCCGCCGAGCCGTTGTACAACCGACTGGCAGAGTTCGAAAAAGGCGCCACCAACGTAGTACCCGGTCTGGCAACCAGCTGGGATATCTCCGAAGACGGCCTCAAGTACACCTTTCACCTACGAGAAGGGGTGAAATTTCACACAACCGCTTACTTCAAACCGACCCGTGACTTCAATGCCGATGACGTGCTGTTCACGTTCAATCGCATGCTCGATCCGCAGCAACCCTTCCGTAAGGCTTACCCGACCGAATTCCCTTATTTCAACGGGATGAGCCTGAACAAGAACATCGCCAAGGTCGAAAAGACCGGGCCGCTGACCGTGGTCATGACGCTCAACAGCGTGGACGCCGCGTTCATCCAGAACATCGCCATGAGTTTCGCCGCCATTCTTTCGGCCGAATACGCCGATCAGTTGCTGGCGTCCGGCAAACCGAGCGACATCAACCAGAAACCGATCGGCACTGGCCCGTTCGCGTTCAAGAGCTACCAGAAAGACTCCAATATCCGTTACACCGGCAACAAGCAGTACTGGGACCCGAGCCGGGTCAAGCTCGACAATCTGATCTTCGCCATCAACACCGACGCCTCGGTGCGGGTGCAGAAGCTCAAGGCCAACGAGTGCCAGATCACCCTGCATCCGCGCCCTGCCGACGTGACCGCGCTGAAGAACGACGCCAGGCTCAAGCTCATCGAGAAGCCTGGTTTCAACCTCGGCTACATCGCCTACAACGTGCGTCACAAGCCGTTCGACCAGCTCGAAGTGCGCCAGGCACTGGACATGGCGGTGAACAAGCAAGGCATTCTCAACGCCGTCTACCAGGGCGCCGGCCAACTGGCGGTCAACGCCATGCCGCCAACCCAGTGGTCCTACGATGACACCATCAAGGACGTCGCCTACAACCCGGAAAAAGCCAAGGAATTGCTCAAGGCCGCCGGTGTGAAAGAAGGCACCGAAATCACCCTCTGGGCGATGCCGGTCCAGCGTCCTTATAACCCCAACGCCAAATTGATGGCCGAGATGCTCCAGGCCGACTGGGCGAAGATCGGTCTCAAGGTCAAGATTGTCAGCTACGAATGGGGCGAGTACATCAAGCGCACCAAGAATGGCGAACACGACGTCAGCCTGATTGGCTGGACCGGTGACAATGGCGACCCGGACAACTGGCTCGGCACGCTTTACAGCTGCGACGCCATTGGCGGCAACAACTACTCCATGTGGTGTGATCCGGCTTACGACAAGCTGATCAAGCAGGCCAAGGTCGTCACCGACCGTGACCAGCGCACCGTGCTCTACAAACAGGCTCAGCAACTGCTCAAGCAGCAAGTGCCGATCACGCCTGTCGCCCACTCGACGGTCAACCAGCCGTTGAGCGCCAAAGTCGAAGGATTCAAGGTCAGTCCTTTCGGCCGCAACGTGTTCTCGGGTGTCAGCCTGGAAAAATAACCGATTAGCCAGAACCGCTGGGGGCGCTTGCGCCCTCACGCAGGCGTATTGCCGTAATTCATCAAATCGGCCTGCTGCAAACGTTTGCGATGCCTTGAATGTGTTCAAACCAATAGCCGGATCACCATAAAAAGACCGGCAATAAAAAAAAAAGAAACCGAGGAGCTTCACCCATGAAACTGAGCAGCACCGCGTTATTGGCCCTGGCCATCAGCAGCGTCACCGCCACGGCGTACGCAGAATCCCAAAGCCAGGCGTTCACCCCGGTTACCGTGAAAGAGAAAAGTGCCCAAAGCGCAGCCACCGGCTTCGTCGAAGGTCAGTCGATCAGCGGCACCACGCGTAACTGGTATGCGAACGAGCAACTGAAACGGGGCGGCCAGTTCGCTTACAAGAAAAACGGCGTGTCGACCGATACGGATCGTCGGATCAACTGGGTGCAGGGCACCATCATCAAGTACAACTCCGGTTTCACCGAAGGCACCGTGGGCATCAGCACCGAAGTGGCGGCGTACAACGCCATTGCCCTGGATCGTGATCGCAAGGACCTGGCGTCCAACAACGGCGGTGCACCGGGCACGCGTCCAGGCGCGGGCAACAACCGTACCCTGACCGAAGAAGGCGGCGACGCCGTAGACCAGTGGAGCAAGCTCGGCCTGGCCAACGTCAAGGCCCGTGTCTCCAACACCACCCTGACGGCCGGTCGCCAGAACTTCAGCAGCCCGATGGTCGATGTGATCGGTAACCGTGCGTTGCCTTCGAGCTTCGAGGGTGTGAGCCTGCACAGCGAAGAGCTGGAGAACCTGTCCTTTGACCTGGGCACCTTCGATCGCAACTCTCCGCGTATGGAGCAAAGCCAGCGCAAATTCCGCACCGAATATGCCAACGGCATCGTTGAAAGCGATCACGTCCACACCGCAGGCATCACCTACACGCCATTTGCCAGCCTGACCACCAGCCTCTGGGCCACCCAGGCCGAAGACATCTGGAACCAGTACTACTTCGGCGCCAGCCATGTGCTGGGCGACAGCCAGGTTTTGAGCCTGACCACCGGCCTGAACTACTACAAGACCCAGGAAGAAGGCAAAGCGCTGATCGGCAATATCGACAACGACACCTACTCCCTGTCATTCGGCCTGACCCACCAAGCCCACAGCCTGACCTTCTCGTACCAGGAAATTAACGGTGACGAGTACTTCGACTACCTGCACGAAACCAACGGCATCTACCTGGCCAACTCCCTGCTGTCGGACTTCAACGGCCCGAACGAGAAATCCTTCCAGGTGGCCTACGGTCTGAACATGGCCGAATACGGCGTACCGGGCCTCAAGTTCAACCTCTACAGCGCACGCGGCTGGGGTATCGACGGTACTCACTACAAGGGTAACGAAGGCGTTGCGGGCAAAGGTTACGACGGCATCCAGGCCCAGGATGGCGAACACCACCAGGAATACGGAATCGGCGCTGCGTACGCGGTGCAGAGCGGCCCGCTCAAAGCCACCGCTATCCGCGCGACCTACACGACTCACCGCGCCAGCGAAAACCAGGCGGATGGCAGCATCAACGAGTTCCGTCTCGTGACCACCATCCCGTTCAACATTCTGTAAAACGCCAGCCAGACGGCTGACTCGTCACGAGTCGGCCATCTGGATGCGGTCTTTTAACCGATTGCAGAGGGTTCTTGATGAAAATGCTCCCCCTACGTGCGGCCATCGCTGCCGCGTTGCTGAGTGTCGCTGTTGGCGTCTCGGCCAAACCCCTGGTGGTCTGCACCGAAGCCAGCCCCGAAGGCTTCGACATGGTCCAGTACACGACTGCAGTCACCGCCGATGCAGTGGCTGAGACTATCTTCAATCGCCTGGCGGACTTCAAGCCCGGTACCACTGAAGTGATTCCGGCTCTGGCCGACTCCTGGGACATCAGCGAAGACGGTCTGACCTACACTTTCCACCTGCGCAAAGGCGTCAAGTTTCACACCACCGACTACTTCAAGCCGACCCGCGACATGAATGCCGACGACGTGGTCTGGAGTTTCCAGCGTCAGCTGGACCCGAAACACCCGTGGCACAACAAATCGAGCGTGGGCTTCCCGTACTTTGAAAGCATGGGCTTCAAAGAACTGCTCAAAAGCGTCGAGAAGGTCGACGACAACACGGTCAAATTCACCCTGACCCGTCGCGAAGCGCCGTTCCTGGCCGACATCGCCATGGCCTTCTCCTCGATCTATCCCGCCGAGTACGCCGACCAGTTGCTCAAGGCCAACAAAACCGGCGACCTGAACAGCAAACCGGTCGGTACAGGCCCGTTCATCTTCCAGCGTTACGCCAAGGACGCTCAGGTCCGCTTCAAGGCCAACCCGGACTACTTCCGTGGCAAGCCACCGGCAGACTCGTTGATCCTGGCGATTGCCACCGACAACAACGTGCGCTTGCAAAAGCTCAAGGCCAACGAATGCCAGATCGCCTTGTATCCGAAACCGGATGACATCCCGAGCATCAAGAACGACACCAAGCTGAAGGTCGACGAACTGAACGCGATGACCGTCGCGTACATCGCCATCAACACCACGCACAAATACCTGAGCGACGTGCGCGTACGTAAAGCCATCGACATCGCCTTCGACAAGGAAGCGGCCGTCAACGCGCTGTTCGGCAAAGGCAATGCGACTGCCGCAGTCAACCCGTTCCCGGACACTCTGCTGGGCTACAACCATAACCTCAAGAACCCGCCCCGTGACCTGGACAAGGCCCGCGCCCTGCTCAAGGAGGCTGGCGTACCTGAAGGCACGGTATTCACCCTGTTTACCCGCAATGGCGGTGGCGCGACCAACCCTAACCCGATGCTCGGCGCGCAGATGATGCAGGCCGACCTGGCCAAGGTCGGGATCAAGATCGACATCCGCGTGATGGAATGGGGCGAAATGCTCAAGCGCGCGAAAAACGGCGAGCACGACATGGTGTCCGCCGGATGGGCGGGCGATAACGGCGACCCGGACAACTTCCTGACGCCTATGCTCAGTTGCGAGGCGGCCAAAAACGGCGAAAACTACGCGCGATGGTGCAATGAGCAGTTCCAGGCGCTGATTGATGAAGCAAGGGCTAAAGTGAACCCTGCCGAACGCGCGGCGCTCTATGAGCAAGCCCAGGCCATTTTCAACCAGGACCAGCCATGGATCAGCATCGCGCATACCCGTATGTTCACCGCAATGCGCAACAACGTAGAGGGCTATCAAATCAGCCCGCTCACCACTAATAACTTCGCCACCACTTCGGTGAAGTAGATAAGAAAATTCCCGGCGTCCCTGACCCCAGGGACGCCGGGCACGCCTAACCGGCTGATGAGGTACACCACACGATGTTTAGTTTTATTGCCCGCCGACTGGGGTTGTTGATCCCTACGTTCTTCGGCATCACCTTGCTGACTTTCGCGCTGATTCGCATGATTCCGGGCGACCCCGTGGAAGTGATGATGGGTGAACGTCGGGTCGACCCCGAAATGCATGCTCAGGCAATGGAACGCCTTGGTCTGAATAAACCCCTGTATGCCCAGTACCTGGATTACATTGGCAAACTGGCCCAGGGCGATCTCGGCGAGTCCCTGCGGACCCGGGAAAGCGTCTGGACCGAGTTCAGTTCCCTCTTCCCTGCGACCCTGGAGCTGTCCATGGCCGCCCTGCTGTTCGCCGGCATCCTGGGCCTGCTGGCCGGGGTGATCGCGGCACTCAAGCGAGGATCCCTGTTCGACCATGGGGTGATGGGCATCTCCCTGGCGGGATATTCGATGCCGATCTTCTGGTGGGGCCTGATCCTGATCATGTTCTTCTCGGTGTCCCTGGGCTGGACCCCGGTGTCCGGGCGGATCGACCTGCTCTACGACATCGAGCCGCGGACCGGTTTCATGCTCATCGACACGCTGCTGGCCGATGACGTCGGTGCATTCTTCGATGCCCTGCATCACCTGATCCTGCCGGCCATCGTGCTCGGCACCATCCCGCTGGCGGTGATCGCGCGGATGACCCGTTCGTCGATGCTCGAAGTGCTGCGTGAAGACTACATCCGTACCGCCCGCGCCAAAGGCCTGTCGCCGTCGCGCGTGGTCTTTGTTCACGGCCTGCGCAACGCGCTGATTCCGGTACTGACCGTGGTCGGCCTGCAAGTCGGCACATTGCTGGCCGGTGCGGTCCTGACCGAAACCATCTTCTCCTGGCCCGGCATCGGCAAATGGCTGATCGAAGCCATTGGCGCACGGGACTATCCCGTGGTGCAGAACGGCATCCTGTTAATCGCCTGCCTGGTGATTCTGGTCAACTTCGTAGTAGACATCCTCTACGGCTTTGCCAACCCACGCATTCGTCACCAGCGCTGAGATCATCATGACCATGACCACTCCAATTCCAGCGGTAGCAGTCGATCAAAGCCTGCTGTACCCGTCGCCGTACAAAGAATTCTGGCACGCCTTCTCCCGCAACAAAGGCGCCGTCGCCGGCCTGATGTTCATGCTGCTGGTGATTTTCTGCGCGATCTTCGCGCCGTGGGTCGCGCCGCATAACCCGAGCGAGCAATACCGCGACTTCCTGCTGACCCCGCCGTCCTGGCTGGAAGGTGGGCAGATCCAGTTCCTGCTCGGCACCGATGAACTGGGTCGCGACCTGCTGTCGCGGCTGATCCACGGTTCGCGCCTGTCCCTGCTGATCGGCTTGTCGTCGGTGGTGATGTCGCTGATCCCCGGGATCCTGATGGGGCTGTTCGCCGGGTTCTTCCCGCGTATTTTAGGCCCGACCATCATGCGTCTGATGGACATCATGCTGGCCCTGCCCTCCCTGCTGCTGGCCGTGGCGATTGTCGCCATCCTCGGCCCTGGCCTGATCAACACCATTATTGCCATCGCCGTGGTTTCGTTGCCGTCCTACGTTCGTCTGACCCGCGCCGCGGTGATGGGCGAACTGAACCGCGACTACGTGACCGCCGCGCGCCTGGCCGGTGCCGGTCTGCCACGCCTGATGTTCGTCACCGTACTGCCCAACTGCATGGCGCCGCTGATCGTTCAGGCCACCTTGAGCTTCTCCTCGGCGATTCTCGATGCCGCGGCGCTGGGCTTCCTCGGCCTTGGCGTACAACCGCCAACCCCTGAGTGGGGCACCATGCTGGCTTCGGCTCGCGACTACATCGAACGCGCCTGGTGGGTCGTCAGCCTGCCTGGCTTGACCATTTTGCTCAGCGTGCTGGCAATCAACTTAATGGGCGACGGCCTGCGCGATGCGCTGGACCCGAAACTCAAGAACGCCGCCTGAGGAGATTCAAATGTCACTGTTAGAAATCAAGAATCTCAACGTTCGCTTCGGCGACAAAAACGCCGTTCCGGTGGTCGACGGGCTCGACATCTCCGTGGACAAGGGCGAAGTATTGGCCATCGTTGGCGAGTCGGGTTCGGGTAAATCCGTGACCATGATGGCGCTGATGGGCCTGATCGAGCACCCGGGGATTGTCACCGCCGACGCGTTGAATTTCGACGGCAAGAACATGCTCAAGCTCAGCAACCGTCAGCGTCGGCAGATCGTCGGCAAAGACCTGGCCATGGTCTTCCAGGACCCGATGACCGCGCTGAACCCGAGCTACACCGTCGGTTTCCAGATCGAAGAAGTGCTGCGCCTGCACCTGAAGATGTCCGGCAAGCAAGCCCGCGCCCGCGCCATCGAACTGCTGGAAAAAGTTGAAATCCCGGGCGCCGCCAGCCGCATGAACGCCTACCCGCATCAACTGTCCGGCGGCATGAGCCAGCGCGTTGCGATTGCCATGGCGATTGCCGGCGAACCGAAACTGCTGATCGCCGACGAACCGACCACTGCGCTCGACGTGACCATTCAGGCGCAGATCATGGACCTGCTGCTGGCCCTGCAGAAAGAACAGAACATGGGCCTGGTGCTGATCACCCACGACCTCGCGGTCGTGGCCGAAACCGCCCAGCGCGTGTGCGTGATGTACGCCGGCCAGGCCGTTGAAGTCGGCCAGGTGCCACAACTGTTCGACATTCCGGCGCACCCTTACAGCGAAGCCCTGCTCAAAGCCATTCCGGAACACAGCCTGGGGGCCGCGCGCCTGTCGACGCTGCCGGGTATCGTTCCCGGTCGTTACGACCGTCCGCAAGGCTGCCTGCTGTCGCCGCGCTGCCCGTATGTGCAGGACAACTGCCGCACCCAGCGTCCAGCCCTTGACCAGAAAAGCAACAGCCTCGCCCGCTGCTTCTACCCATTGAATCAGGAGGTGGCGTAATGGCCGTCGTACTTACCGCCCGCAACCTGACCCGTCACTACGAAGTGTCCCGCGGCCTGTTCAAGGGCCACGCCACCGTGCGCGCCCTGAATGGGGTGTCGTTTGAACTGGAAGCCGGCAAGACCCTCGCCGTCGTCGGCGAATCGGGTTGCGGCAAATCCACCCTGGCCCGTGCCCTGACCCTGATCGAAGAGCCGTCCTCCGGCTCCTTGAAAATCGCCGGGCAGGAAGTCGCCGGCGCCGACAAGGCCCAGCGCAAGCAGCTGCGCAAAGACGTGCAGATGGTGTTCCAGAGCCCGTACGCCTCGTTGAACCCGCGGCAGAAAGTCGGTGATCAGTTGGCCGAACCGCTGCTGATCAACACCAACCTGAGCGCCGCGGAACGCCGCGAGAAAGTCCAGGCGATGATGAAGCAGGTAGGCTTGCGTCCTGAGCACTACCAGCGTTATCCGCACATGTTCTCCGGCGGTCAGCGCCAGCGGATCGCCCTGGCCCGGGCGATGATGCTGCAACCGAAAGTGCTGGTGGCGGACGAACCGACTTCCGCGCTGGACGTGTCGATTCAGGCCCAGGTGCTGAACCTGTTCATGGATTTGCAGCAAGAGTTCAACACCGCCTACGTGTTCATCTCCCACAACCTGGCCGTGGTGCGTCACGTGGCCGATCACGTGATGGTGATGTACCTCGGCCGCCCCGTGGAAATGGGTCCGAAAGAAGACATCTACACCCGTCCTCTGCACCCTTACACCCAGGCGCTGTTGTCGGCGACACCGACCATCCACCCCGATCCGGACAAGCCGAAAATCAAGATCGTCGGCGAATTGCCCAACCCGCTGAACCCGCCGTCCGGCTGCGCGTTCCACAAGCGCTGCCCGTACGCGACCGAGCGCTGCAGCACCGAAGAGCCGGCCCTGCGCCTGGTCGACAGCCGGCAGGTGGCGTGCCACTACGCCGAGCAATTCCTCGACGGCGCGCCGTAAAAACAATGTGGGAGCGAGCCTGCTCGCGAAGGCGGTCTGTCAGTCGACAATGATGTTGACTGGCATAACGCATTCGCGAGCAGGCTCGCTCCCACAGGGGTGATTGATCGGCTCACGAACCTCTTCTACTCCGACGGCGTATCCGTCGGTGCGAAAGAGGTTTTCTTTTGTTTGCGTTTTACGTCTGGCTGTCGTCCTCGCCCTCGTCACCGTCCATCGAATCGTCATCACCCGCGCTGCCAGCCTGGCCCTGGTCACCGGGCTCTGATTCGGATTTGGCGATCATCGTCTCGCTCTGCGTGCCCTGCCAATTCCAGGCCTGTTTGTCATGCTCCTGACATTCCGCCCACGCCGCGGACGAACCCAGGGATAGCAACACCAACACCTTCAGCAACAAAACACCGCGTAGAAACATGCTCATAGCCGATTCCCTCCTGCCCACGACGAACCCGGATGCCGTGGCGTTTGTGCGAGATTCAGTTGCAATCGAGCGGGTTCTCAAAGTAGGACGTTGATGATCGCCGGGAAATGCCACGGGTGCAGAGAATGGTTTTGCATAAACGCTATGGCGAATGGTTATTTAACAGGCATTAGATGCCCCTTGTAGGAGCAAGCTCGCTCCTAGTTTTGTTCAATATGTCGGAAGAAGGTCAAAACAATGGATCTGTTACAAACATTACTCGAACTCGAACAACGCTTGCTGTCACAAACCACCCGAGGCGATGCCGAAGAAATTTCCCGGCGATCGCCGACGACTTCAACGAATTCGGTGCCAGTGGCGGCATCTGGAGCAAAGCTGACCTGGTCGAGCAATTGCCTTGTCAGCCATTCTTTCAACGCACCATCAGCGAATTCGCCGTCAAACCTCTCTCGGGGGATACGGCCCTGGTGACCTATCAATGTCACACCGACGCAAGCAACAGCTTGCGCAGTTCAGTTTGGCGAAAGCAGGACGAGCAATGGCAGATGGTTTTCCATCAAGGGACCTGTATTCCGAAAGGATGACCGTCGACCGCGAGGTTTTCCACGGCCTTGACCCGGAACTCCGACAAGGGCGAAGCCATGACAACTTCGCCCTTATCTATATTCATCATGATACATGCCCCACACACTTAACCGCCCCAACCAGGCTTTGCATAAGTGCGCAATGGCAGACATATCAGGAATTAACTTTTACACTGCGTCAAGTGACGAATAAACATTACACACTCAATATGCAATACCCCTTTATGTGCTTGCTATCTGAACTTTGATGCGCCATGAAATCAAACTGAATGAATGCCTTTTTTTGCGACGTACTGAAATATCCGGTAACGAAACCTTTGCCGTTTTGCCAATCATTACCAAAATATTTATAAGAGGCCGTGATATTCCCTCCAAAAGGAACATCGATACCCCAAAACTCTGGCGTTTTTTGGAATTGAATATAAACACCTGTTTCGTTGTGAGAAGTACTGGTGTTACGCCCCACAAAAACCGCAAAGTCACCACCCGCCGGATCAAAATGAGCGTATTTATAAGCTGGGACGACAACCACACCACCATCTACCGTGTATTCAAATTTTCCAGTAGCGTTTAGCAAAGCTTGTTCGATTTCCTGAATATCCAACATAATATTACTCTCCATGTTTTGGCATCCGAAGGCACATGCCTTCTACTTCAAAAGTAAGATACATGGCATTCAGCGGCAACTGTCAAAGTTGATAGTTGACATATCAAAATCCTTCCAAAACTAAAAAGCCCTACGGATAAATCCATAGGGCTTTTTAGTTCAAGCAAGAGACGCCTGCGTTTAGTGGTGCTCACGCGTCGCGCGGAATTTCACGTCCGGCCAGCGCTCTTCCATCAGCGCCAGGTTGACCCGCGTCGGGGCCAGGTAGGTCAGGTGACCGCCGCCGTCGATGGCGAGGTTTTCCACAGCCTTGATCTGGAACTCTTCGAGCTTCTTCTTATCGCTGCAATCGATCCAGCGCGCGGAATAGACGGTGATCGGCTCATAGGAGCACTCGACCTTGTATTCCTCTTTCAAACGGCTGGCGACCACATCGAACTGCAGCACGCCGACGGCGCCGAGGATGATGTCGTTGCTGCGCGTCGGGAAGAACACTTGAGTCGCGCCCTCTTCCGCCAGTTGCTGCAGACCCTGACGCAGTTGCTTGGATTTCAGCGGATCACGCAGACGCACGCGACGGAACAGTTCCGGGGCGAAGTGCGGGATGCCAGTGAAGCCCAGGACTTCGCCTTCGGTGAAGGTGTCGCCGATCTGGATGGTGCCGTGGTTGTGCAGGCCGATGATGTCGCCGGCAAACGCTTCTTCCAGTTGCTCACGCTCGGAGGAGAAGAAGGTCAGCGCATCGCCGATCCGCACGTCCTTGCCGGTGCGCACGTGGCGCATTTTCATGCCTTTTTCGTACTTGCCGGAGCAGATCCGCATGAAGGCGATACGGTCGCGGTGTTTCGGGTCCATGTTCGCCTGGATCTTGAACACGAAGCCGGCGAATTTCTCTTCGACCGGTTCCACGGTACGCTCGTTGGCCACGCGGGCCAGCGGTTTCGGCGCCCAGTTGACCACGGCGTCGAGCACGTGATCGACACCGAAGTTGCCCAGTGCAGTACCGAAGAATACCGGGGTCAGTTGGCCGTCGAGGAATTCCTGCTGATTGAATTCGTGGCAGGCACCCTGCACCAGTTCCAGCTGGTCGACGAAGCGATCGTACTCGTCGCCCAAGTGCGCGCGGGCTTCATCGGAATCTAGCTTCTCGATGATTCTCACATCGGTGCGCTCGTGGCCGTGACCGGCGGTGTACACGATGATGTAGTCGTCGGCGAGGTGATAAACGCCCTTGAAGTCGCGGTAGCAGCCGATCGGCCAGGTGATCGGCGCCGCCTTGATCTTCAGGACCGCTTCGATTTCGTCGAGCAGTTCGATCGGGTCGCGGATGTCACGGTCGAGTTTGTTGATGAAGCTGACGATCGGCGTGTCACGCAGACGGCAGACGTCCATCAGGGCGATGGTCCGAGGCTCTACACCCTTACCGCCATCGAGGACCATCAAGGCCGAGTCCACCGCCGTCAGGGTGCGGTAGGTGTCTTCGGAGAAGTCTTCGTGGCCCGGGGTGTCGAGCAGGTTGATCATGTGCTCGCGATACGGGAACTGCATGACCGACGTGGTAATGGAAATACCCCGTTGTTTTTCCATTTCCATCCAGTCGGAGGTGGCATGGCGGTCGGACTTGCGTGATTTCACCGTGCCAGCAATCGCAATCGCCTTGCCCATCAGCAAGAGCTTCTCAGTGATGGTGGTCTTACCGGCATCGGGGTGGGAAATAATGGCGAAAGTGCGGCGTTTCGCGACTTCGGCGGCCTGTTTGGTCATGGGAAATCGCCTGGCAGGTGATTCAAAAAAGGGCCGCGATTATAGCCCAACTTGTAGCAAGAACCGAACCGTTGAGCACATTAGGGGTGGCCAAATGCTGCTTCAGATGGGAACCTTTTAACGCGTGGAGGCGTCCACTCCCCTGTTACGACTATTCGTCAGGGTTGAAAAATCAGCAAGTTAGCCTGACGAGGCTGCGCTTATGGCTCGATTTCATGCGGTTTCACCAGCATGAAGAGCTGCTTCTCGCGAACGTCGATTTTCCCGGCAGCCAGGAATGGCTAGTGGCCGTGGTGATCAGTTCTGTGGGCCCACAGAACTGATCACCACGGCCACCCACCACACGGGACTGCGTCCGCCGACTGAACAAAAGGAGTCCGCCTGTGGCTATTCGCTATGGCAAGGGGCTGATAGGAGGTGCGGTTGTCGTCGCCCTCCTGGCCCTGCTGGTCCATTGGATTGGCATCAACACGATCGAACATTACCGCGACGATTTGTTGTTTTACCTGCAAGCTCATCTGATTCTCGTCCTCGTTTCCATGCTGGCCGCCCTTGTTGTGGGCATACCCGCCGGCATCTTCCTCAGCCGCCCGACCATGGTTGGACGCGCCGAACGCTTCATGCAGATCTTCAACATCGGCAACACCGTGCCGCCTCTCGCCGTACTGGCCATCGCCCTGGGCATCCTCGGCATCGGCAGCGGCCCCGCGATCTTCGCCCTGTTCCTCGCCTCGCTGTTGCCGATTGTGCGCAACACCTATGAAGGCCTGAAAAACGTCCAGGGTTCGCTCAAGGAAGCGGCCGTCGGCATCGGCATGACACCGACCCAGGTGTTGTGGCGGGTCGAACTGCCGAACGCTGTGCCGATCATCATCGGTGGTGTGCGCGTGGCGCTGGCGATCAACGTGGGTACCGCCCCTCTGGCGTTCCTGATCGGCGCCAACAGTCTGGGTAGCCTGATTTTCCCCGGCATCGCCCTGAACAATCAGCCGCAACTGATGCTCGGCGCGGCCTGCACTGCCCTGCTGGCCTTGCTGCTCGACGGACTGGTGACACTTGCCAGCCGCCTCTGGCTCGAACGCGGGCTGCGCCCGTCTTAAGCCTCGGCAAAGGAACTAACATGAAAAAACTATGCTTATTTTTAGGCTGCGCCCTGCTGTTCGCAGGATTTGCCCAAGCCGCTGAAAAACCCGTGATCCGCATCGGCGCCAGGGTGTTCACCGAACAAACCCTGCTCGCGGAAATCACCTCCCAGTACCTGCGCACCAAGGGTTACGACACCCAGGTGACCGGCGGTCTGGGCAGTAACCTCGCCCGCAGCGCTCAGGAAAGCGGCCAACTGGACCTGATATGGGAATACACCGGCGTGTCGCTGGTGGCTTACAACCACATCACCGACAAACTCGACAGCGCTCAGTCCTACGCCCGGGTGAAAGAACTCGACGCGAAAAAAGGCCTGATCTGGCTCACCCCGTCGAAGTTCAGCAACACCTACGCTCTGGCATTGCCGGAAAACACCGCGAAGGCTTATCCGCAGATCAACACCATTAGCGAGCTGAACACGGTGATGCAGGCTGAGGCGAAGACCAACCACCTCGTCGCCCTGGACACCGAGTTCACTAACCGTTCCGACGGCATGGCCGGCATGGTCGACCTCTACGGCATGAACCTGACCCGCAAAAACACCCGCCAGATGGATGCCGGGCTGGTCTACACCGCCTTGCGCAATGGTCAGGTGTTCGCGGGTCTGGTCTACACCACCGACGGTCGCTTGAACGCGTTCAAGCTCAAGTTGCTGGAGGACGACAAGCACTACTTCCCGGATTACACCGCCGCACCGGTGGTACGTCAGGCCTACCTCGACGCCCATCCGAAACTGGCGGAAGAAATCAAACCGCTGGCCGAGCTGTTCGATGACGCCACCATGCGTGCGCTGAATGCACGGGTCGATGTCGATCACGAAAGCCCTTCATCCGTTGCCGCAGATTTCCTGCGCCAGCACCCACTCAACTGAGGAGGAAAAGACATGGAATTTCTGAACGCCTTTTCCCATCTCGACTGGGCGCAGGTCGCGCAATTGACCTGGCAGCACATCACCCTGGTCGGCATCGCCGTGACCCTGGCGATTCTGGTCGGCGTGCCGCTGGGCATCCTGATGACGCGTTTCCCGACGCTCGCCGGTCCCTTGCAAGCCAGCGCCACCGTGTTGCTGACCGTGCCGTCGATTGCCCTGTTCGGCCTGCTGCTGCCGTTCTACTCGAAATTCGGCCAGGGCCTGGGCCCGATGCCGGCGATCACGGCAGTGTTTCTGTATTCGCTGCTGCCGATCATGCGTAACACCTACCTGGCCCTGACCGGCGTCGAACCCGGCATTCGCGAAGCCGCCCGCGGCATCGGCATGACCTTTGGCCAGCGCCTGCGCATGGTCGAACTGCCGATTGCCGTGCCGGTGATCCTCGCCGGTGTGCGCACCGCCGTGGTCATGAACATTGGTGTGATGACCATCGCCGCGACCATCGGCGCCGGTGGCCTCGGTGTACTTATTCTCGCTTCAATCAGCCGCAGCGACATGTCGATGCTGATCGTCGGCGCCGTGCTGGTCAGTCTCCTGGCCATCTTCGCCGACCTGCTTCTGCAATGGCTGCAACGCACGCTGACTCCAAAAGGACTCCTGAAATGATCGAACTTCAAAACCTCAGCAAGACCTTCCAAAGCAACGGCAAAGATGTGAAAGCCGTGGACTCGGTAAGCCTGACCGTCAATGAAGGCGAGATCTGTGTGTTCCTCGGGCCATCGGGCTGCGGCAAAAGCACCACGCTGAAGATGATCAACCGCCTGATCAAGCCGACCTCGGGCAAGATCCTGATCAATGGCGAAGACACCACTGACCTCGACGCTGTAACCCTGCGTCGCAACATCGGTTATGTGATCCAGCAGATCGGCTTGTTCCCGAACATGACCATCGAGGAAAACATCACCATCGTTCCGCGCCTGCTGGGCTGGGACAAGCAGAAATGCCACGACCGCGCCCGCGAGTTGATGAGCATGATCAAGCTCGAGCCCAAGCAGTATTTGAATCGTTACCCGCGTGAGTTGTCCGGTGGCCAGCAACAGCGGATCGGCGTGATTCGTGCGCTGGCGGCCGATGCGCCGCTGCTGTTGATGGATGAACCGTTCGGCGCGGTCGACCCGATCAACCGCGAGATGATCCAGAACGAGTTCTTCGAGATGCAACGGGCGCTGAACAAGACGGTGATCATGGTCAGCCATGACATCGACGAAGCGATCAAGCTGGGTGACAAGATCGCGATCTTCCGCGCCGGCAAGCTGCTGCAGATCGACCATCCGGACACCTTGCTCGCGCACCCGGCGGACGACTTTGTCAGCAACTTCGTCGGCCAGGACAGCACGCTCAAGCGGCTGTTGCTGGTGAAAGCCGAAGATGCGGCGGACAACGCGCCGTCGGTGAGCCCGGAAACGCCGGTGGCTGAAGCGCTGGAATTGATGGATGAACTTGACCGTCGTTATGTGGTTGTCACTGACGGTGAGAACAAGGCGATGGGTTATGTACGGCGTCGCGACCTGCACCGTCAGACCGGCACTTGCGCGCAATACCGGCGCGAGTTCAACGCCACCGCGGCGTACGACGAACATTTGCGCATCCTGCTGTCGCGCATGTACGAGTTCAACCGTTCGTGGCTGCCGGTGATGGATGCCGAGCGGGTGTTCCTGGGTGAAGTGACCCAGGAATCGATTGCCGAGTATTTGAGTTCCGGCAAGTCCCGTGGCGGCAAGACCAGCATCGTTTCGCCTGCCGAGACTGCGGTCGCCTGATCTGACGCCATCGCGAGCAAGCTCGCTCCCACAGGGTTCCTGGTGTACACAGCATTTGTGTACGACAGAAATCACTGTGGGAGCGAGCTTGCTCGCGATTGGGGGCACCACAAATCCCCGCTGAATCCCCGCAAATATCCCTCCTACGGGAACATCACACTGTCACGCAGGTCCGTTACATCAGTAGATGTCCGGGACCGCACGACGGAAGCGTGCAATAACGCGACATTTTTTGTTGATCTCAAGCCCCTCACGCCCTAAAGTTCGCGCCGAACGTCCATGCTGGAAACGATCCATCCGGCTCAAGTACTGACGACGAGACAGCAAGGCCAAGGGAAAGCACCGCCTCCCGTGGCCTTTTTGCTTTCGGCGACATGCCTTGGGAAGTAGGCGAACCAAAGTGGGGATACGGAGGACGTTCATATGCACCCATTGTTAATTTCAGTTTGCCAGTAGGAGTTCCCAGCATGTCGATCAATGTCGATGATTATTTCTCGCGCGATACCTTCCAGAAAATGAAGGCGTTCGCCGACAAGCAAGAAACCCCGTTCGTGGTCATCGACACCGCGATGATCAGCCAGGCCTACGACGACCTGCGCGCCGGTTTCGAATTCGCCAAGGTCTACTACGCGGTCAAGGCCAACCCGGCCGTCGAGATCATCGACCTGCTCAAAGAGAAAGGCTCGAACTTCGACATCGCGTCGATCTACGAGCTCGACAAAGTGATGAACCAGGGCGTCGGCCCGGATCGCATCAGCTACGGCAACACCATCAAGAAATCCAAGGACATTCGCTACTTCTACGAGAAGGGCGTGCGTCTGTATGCCACCGACTCCGAAGCCGACCTGCGCAACATCGCCAAGGCCGCACCGGGTTCGAAAGTCTACGTGCGCATCCTCACCGAAGGCTCGACCACCGCCGACTGGCCTCTGTCGCGCAAATTCGGCTGCCAGACCGACATGGCCATGGACCTGTTGATCCTCGCCCGTGACCTGGGCCTGGTGCCTTACGGCATCTCGTTCCACGTCGGCTCGCAACAGCGCGACATCAGCGTCTGGGACGCGGCGATCGCCAAGGTCAAAGTGATCTTCGAGCGCCTGAAGGAAGAAGACGGCATCGTGCTCAAGCTGATCAACATGGGCGGTGGCTTTCCGGCCAACTACATCACCCGCACCAACAGCCTGGAAACCTACGCCGAAGAAATCATCCGCTTCCTCAAGGAAGACTTCGGTGACGACCTGCCGGAAATCATCCTGGAACCCGGCCGCTCGCTGATCGCCAACGCCGGCATTCTGGTCAGCGAAGTAGTGCTGGTTGCGCGTAAATCCCGTACCGCCGTCGAGCGCTGGGTGTACACCGATGTGGGCAAGTTCTCCGGCCTGATCGAAACCATGGACGAAGCCATCAAGTTCCCGATCTGGACCGAAAAGAAAGGCGAAGTGGAAGAAGTGGTCATCGCCGGCCCGACCTGCGACAGCGCTGACATCATGTACGAAAACTACAAGTACGGTTTGCCGTTGAACCTGGCCATTGGTGATCGTATGTACTGGCTGTCGACCGGTGCCTACACCACCAGTTACAGCGCGGTTGAATTCAACGGCTTCCCGCCGCTGAAGTCGTTCTACGTGTAAGCGCTCTACGCAGCAATCAAAAAGCCCATGACGCATCATGGGCTTTTTTATGTCTGGAATACACCGCTCCTACAGGGGGGTGAGTTCCAGGGTCAGGTCGGCGTACCGCCGGGCATAATCGGGTGCCAGGGCGCGAATTTGCGCATCGGCTGCGTTCAACAACGCTTTACTCGCCACCCGCAAAAAATTCAAATTCCCGCCAGCCAGTGCCTTGTGCAACCAATCCATAGCTTCTTCGATGTTCCCCTCGTCAGCCAGCACAGCGGCATAACTGAACTGTCCGCGAAAGTCCCCACCGATCGCCGAGCGTCGATACCAGGCGCGTGCGGCCTGCGGATCTGCCGGGCAGACCTGCCCTTCCTCCAGGTATCGACCGAGCAGGTTCATAGACTTTGCGTGGCCGAGTTCTGCGGCGCGGTGATAGAGATTCAGCGCTTGCTGCTGATCCTCAATCACACCACGCCCGGTCGCCAGCAGGTTGGCGAAGTTGTACATCGCCCAATCCAGTCCGGCGTCTGCCGCGATTCGGTAATGCCGTGCGGCAATCGATGCATTCGCGGCACACCCCCAACCATGCTCATGGCACCGGCCGAGCATGTTGCGCGCCATCAGGTGCCCGCCGTTGGCGGCGATCTCAAACCAGCGCACCGCCAGTGGTTGATCCCGCTCGATGCCCTGCCCGTCCAGCAGGATCTGCCCAAGCAAGGCCTGGGCGTCGAGCACACCTTCACGGGCAGCGATCAGAATTGCCTGAGCCGCGCGAGCGGGGCTTTCATTGAGCATGGCCTTGAGCTGATCGCCGTCGAGCACTTCTTCGCGGCGCAAATGAAAATTCATACCTCGGCCCAGCGGCGCAACAGGTTGTGGTAAGTGCCGGTCAGGCGGATCAGCGCAGGATGGTCCGGCATGTCTTGCGTCAACTGCTGGATCGCCCCGTCCATCTCGAACAGCAAGGCGCGCTGGCTGTCTTCGCGAACCAGGCTTTGGGTCCAGAAGAACGAGGCAAAGCGCGTACCGCGGGTGACGGCATTGACCTTGTGCAGGCTGGTGCCGGGGTACAGGACCATATCGCCGGCGGGCAGCTTCACCCGTTGGGTGCCGAAGGTGTCCTGGATTTCCAGCTCGCCGCCGTCATAGTCGTCGGGCTCACTGAAAAACAGCGTCGCCGACAGATCGGTGCGAACCCGCTCGATGCTGTTCTTTGGCTGGCGCACGGCGTTGTCGACATGAAAGTCGAAACTGCCACCGGCCGTGTAACAGTTCAGTAACGGCGGAAAGACCTTGTGCGGTAGCGCGGCCGACATGAACAGCGGATTTTTCCACAGCCGCTCCAGCATCGCCGCGCCCACTTCCTTGGCCAGTGGGTGCCCTTCAGGCAGCTGCAGATTGTGCTTGGCTTTTGCTGACTGATAACCGGCAGTGATCTTGCCATCCGCCCAATCGGCCTGTTCCAGAGCCTCGCGGATGCGCCGCACTTCTTCTTTAGCGAACAAGCCGGGAATGTGCAGCAGCATGGGGAAGCACCTGAAGGCAAAAGGATGGCAATGGTATTGATTCTTATTGCCCGTGTAAAACCCTGGCGACGAATGAAACATCAAAAACCGTAAGGTTAAATTGTAAAGAATGTAAATTCAGTGCGAATAGTAATATTTCGCAATTGATACGAATACCTGTTTACCCTATATTCCGCGGCCTCAAATCCTTGGGGAGGGGAATGCTCATGTCACGCCAACACTCACAATTACCGGTCAGTTCACCGCGTTTGCTCGCGTCTGCAATTGGCGTGGCGATCACTGCCGGCTCCGCTGGCCATATGGTTTTCGCTGCTGAGAAGACCGACGAGAAAGCGCCGAACAATGCGATTTCCCTAGAGGCTACCGCCATTACCGGCGAGGCTCAGGACGCGACTTCCTACCAGGTCGAGAAAGCCTCCTCGCCCAAGTACACCGCGCCGCTGGTAGACACCCCCCGCTCGGTCACCGTCATCCCGCAACAAGTCCTCAAGGACACCGGCGCCCTCAACATGCAGGACGCGCTGCGCACGGTCCCTGGCATCACCTTCGGTGCCGGTGAAGGCGGCAACCCCCAGGGTGACCGTCCATTCATTCGTGGCTTCGATGCCCAGGGCGATACCTACCTGGACGGCGTGCGCGACACCGGTTCGCAGAGCCGCGAGATCTTCGCCGTCGAGTCGATTGAAGTCAGCAAAGGCCCGAACTCGGCCATTGGCGGCCGTGGCGCTGCCGGCGGCAGCATCAACCTGGTCAGCAAGAAAGCACACCTGGGCGACTCGCTCGACGGTGGTTTCACCTGGGGCTCGGACCAGACCCAGCGCTACACCTTCGACGGCAACTACCAGTTCACCGACACCGCCGCCGGCCGTCTGAACCTGATGAGCCACGAAAGCAACGTCGCCGGCCGGGACAAGGTCGATTACGACCGTTGGGGCATCGCGCCATCGCTGGCGTTCGGCCTGGGCACCGACACTCGCGTGAACCTCGATTACTACCACCTGGAAAGTAACGACACGCCGGATTCCGGCATTCCGTACACCATTCCTGCCGGCCTTGCTGCCGCCCGCACCAAGTCCAATCCGGACAAGCCTTACGCCGGTGGCGATGACAGCAACTTCTACGGTCTGGAACGCGATTTCCGCAAGGGCCGCACCGACACCGCGACCTTCGCCATCGAGCACGATCTGAACGACGCGCTGACGGTCAAGAACACCCTGCGCCATGGCAGCAGCATGCAGGATTACATCCTGACCCAGCCGGATGACAGCAAGGGCAACGTCAACAACGGCAGCGTCTGGCGTCGCGCCAATACCCGTGTCAGCAACACCGAGACCACCACCAACCAGACTGATCTGTTTGGTGACTTCTACATCGCCGGCTTCAAGAACAGCTTTGCCACCGGTATCGAGTTGAGCCACGAGGACAGCGAAAAATCCTCGTACAACGTCAACACCGACACCACGCCACTGACACCAACGACGCCTGCGACTCCATCAGGTACCAACTGCACCCCGGCCCTGATCGGCGCGCCGAGCGGCTACAACTGCACCTCGCTGTCCAGTCCGAACCCGAACGACCCGTGGAACGGTGCGATTTCGCGCAACTACGCCGGCACCGACACTTCCAGCACCACCCGTGCGCTGTACGTGTTCGATACCCTGGAGTTGTCCAAGCAATGGCTGGTGAACATGGGCCTGCGTTACGACCATTTCGACACCAAGTACAAAACCTACACAGCGGCCGGCAACACCACGTCCAAGGGCGACGACACCAGCGAATTCGTCACCGGTCAGTTCGGCGTGGTCTACAAGCCGGCTGAAAACGGCAGCATTTATGCCTCGTATGCCACTTCCGCCACGCCACCGGGCAACACCCTGGGTGAAGGTCAGGAAGGCAACCCGCTGGGCGGCACTCCGGATCGCAATGGCAACCTGCTGAGCAGCGACATGGAGCCGGAAACCACCAAGAACTACGAAATCGGCACCAAGTGGGACCTGCTGAACGATCGTCTGTCCCTGACCGCCGATATCTTCCGCACCGAGAAAGACAACGCCCGGGTACAAGTCGACACCACATCCTTTGAAAACGCCGGCAAAACCCGCGTTCAAGGTGTCGAACTGTCGGCCACCGGCAAGATCACCGACAAATGGCAAGTCTTCGCCGGTTATGCCTACATGGACAGCGAGCAAATCGATGGGGGTGACCTGCCGGCAAACAAAGCCAACAACGGCAACCAACTGCCTAACACGCCGAAAAACAGCGCCAGCCTCTGGACGACCTACCAGGTCACGCCGAAGCTGACCATCGGTGGCGGCGCGTTCTACGTCGACGACGTATTCGGCAGCGTGGCCAACACCACCATGGTGGATGACTATGTACGCTACGACGCCATGGTGGCCTACAAGCTGACCAAAAACGTCGATCTGCAGCTGAACGTGCAAAACCTGACCGACGAAACCTACTACGACAAGGCGTTCTCGACCCACTTCGCCAACCAGGCGGCAGGCCGTACCGCGTTGCTGAGCACCAACTTCCACTTCTGATAGAGGTGTGAAATTCCACGCCTGTGGGAGCGAGCCTTTGTGGCGAGGGGGCTTGCCCCCGTTGGACTGCGCAGCAGTCCCATTTTTTGGGGCCGCTTCGCGACCCAACGGGGGCAAGCCCCCTCGCCACAAAGGCTCGCTCCCACCACAGGAGTGGTTGGCGAATAGCCTGGGCCCCGTTCATCCAGATGAACGGGGCCTTTGTGCGTAAAAAAGAATGCTTCTCGACAACCCACGGCATAATGCGCGCCGTGATGATTATTTTCGAACGAACAAGGCGAGCGACGTGTTGAAGAAAACCCTGTTCCAGTTGCACTGGTTTTTCGGCATCAGCGCCGGGCTGGTCCTGGCCCTGATGGGCATCACCGGGGCGACGGTATCGTTTCAGGATGAAATCCTGAGCGTGCTGAACCCGACCGTGTTGCAGGTCGAGAAGCAGGTCGCCGGCGTCCTGCCACCCGCCGAGCTGGTGGAAAAAATCGAAGGCGCCTCGGGCAAGAAAGTCGCGATGATCTGGGTCGAGACTGACAGCGGCAATGCCGCGCGGGTGTCCTTTACCCCGCCGCCGGGCGAACGCCGTGGCGAGATGCGCTACTTCAACCCGTACACCGCCGAATCCATGGGCGACGTCACCGGCCAGGACTTCTTCGGCTTCATGCTGCAACTGCACCGCTTCCTCGCCATGGGCGATACCGGCCGGCAGATCACCGGCGCCTGCACGCTGATCCTGGTGTTCTTCTGCCTGTCCGGTCTCTACCTGCGGTGGCCGCGCCAGTGGAACAGCTGGCGTGCCTGGCTGACCCTCGACTGGAAGAAAAAAGGTCGCAGCTTCAATTGGGATTTGCACTCGGTGGCGGGCACCTGGTGCCTGGTGTTCTACCTCCTGGCGGCGCTGACCGGGTTGTCCTGGTCCTATGAGTGGTACAACAAGGGCCTGACCCGGCTGCTTTCCGATTCGCCGCAGAATGAGCGCGTTCGGGGTGGTCGTGGTCCTGCGCCAGCGGGTCCGGCGCCGACGGCCGATTATGCGGCCATGTGGAGCAGCATCTACAGCGCTGCAGGGCCGAACCTGGCCGCCTACAACATTCGTATGCCGCCCGTGGCCGGGCAACCGGCGACCGTGTTTTACCTGCTGGACACCTCGCCGCACGATCGTGCGTTGAACCAGATCACCCTCGACCCTGCCACCGGCATCGTCAAACGGCATGACCGTTACAGCGACAAAAGCCTCAAGGCGCAATTGCTGACCAGCATCTACGCGCTGCATGTCGGCAGCTATTTCGGCATTGTCGGGCGGATCATCCTGACGATCAGCGCGCTGACCATGCCGTTGTTCTTTGTCACGGGCTGGTTGCTTTACCTCGATCGTCGACGCAAGAAAAAGCAGATCAAGGATGCCCGCAAAGGCCTCGCACAATCGGGCAGCAACGCGCCAGCCTGGTTGATCGGCTTCGCCAGCCAGAGCGGGTTTGCCGAGCAATTGGCGTGGCAGACCGCCGGGCAATTGCAGGCCGCCGGCCTGCCGGTAAAGGTTCAGCCACTGGCGGATGTCAGCGAGCAGGATCTGCGCGATTCCAGCAACGCGCTGTTCGTGGTCAGCACTTTCGGCGACGGCGAAGCGCCGGACAGCGCCCGGGGCTTCGAACGCAAGGTGCTGGGCCAGGCGACGAGCCTGGAGCGCCTTAACTATGCGGTGCTCGGTCTCGGTGATCGGCAGTACCAACACTTCTGCGGTTTCGCCCGACGCTTGCACACCTGGCTGGGCGAGCACGGCGGCAAGACCCTGTTCGCCCCGGTGGAAGTCGACAGCGGCGACCCTTACGCCTTGCGTCACTGGCAGCAGCAACTCGGCCTGGTGACCGGACAGGCGCCCGTGGACACCTGGCAAGCGCCCGGCTATGACCACTGGACCCTGATCCGCCGGGATTTGCTCAACCCTGACAGCAGCGGCTCGGGCGTGTACTTGTTGGGCCTCACCGCCCCTACCACCAGCAGCTGGCTGGCCGGTGACCTGGTGGAAGTACTGCCGCGCAATTGCCCGTGGGCGATCGAGCACTTCCTCGATGGCCTGGGCATTGACGGTCGAGCCACGGTGACGCTCGATGACCTGTCGCAACCGCTGGAGCAAGCCCTCGCCAGCCGACAGTTGCCCGAGAACCGGGCCCATCTTGTCGGCCTGCACGCGCAAGCGCTGGTGGACGCCCTGGTGCCGTTGGCCATGCGCGAATACTCCATCGCTTCGATTGCCGCCGATGGCGTACTGGAACTGATCGTGCGCCAGGAACTGCATCCCGACGGCAGTCTCGGCATCGGCTCCGGCTGGCTGACCGAACACGTGCCGGTGGGCAGCACCATCAGCCTGCGGGTACGACGCAACAGCGGTTTCCATCTGCCGACCGAGCCGGTGCCCATGATTTTGCTGGGCAACGGTACCGGGCTGGCCGGGCTGCGCAGTCTGCTCAAGGCGCGGATTGCCGAGGGGCAGCAACGTCATTGGCTGTTGTTCGGCGAGCGCAATCGCGAGCACGACTACCTGTGCCGCGATGAGCTTGAAGAATGGCTGATTTCGGGTGATCTGGAGCGATTGGACCTGGCGTTCTCGCGGGACCAGGCCGAGAAGATCTATGTGCAGGATCGCCTGCGCGAGTCGGCCGCGGAACTGAAGAAATGGCTGGCGGATGGCGCGGTCATTTACATCTGCGGCAGCTTGCAGGGGATGGCTTCAGGGGTGGATCACGTGCTCAACGAGCTGCTCGGAATCGAAGCGGTCGACCGCCTGATCGAGCAAGGCCGCTACCGCCGCGACGTCTACTGACCAGCCACAGTCCTTGTGGGAGCGAGCTTGCTCGCGATGACGGCTTAACATTCAACAACTATGGTGACTGTTACACCGCTATCGCGAGCAAGCTCGCTCCCACATTGATCGGGTGTCGGCTTGCCGATTCTTCTCAAACCGGCTGCAGTTTCTGCTCAAATACGCTCACCCCATCCAGATCCCGCAACACCACGTGCATCTCCCCCGTCTGCCCATCGATATTCACCTCGCCAAAAAACTGAAAACCGGCAAACGGTGAAGCGTTCTGCGAGGGTGGCGCCTTCTCGAACACCACTTCAGGGCCAAAGGTTTTGTCCAGTGGATCAGGGCCGAAGCTCCCCGCATTCAACGGCCCGGCGACAAACTCCCAGAACGGCTCGAAGTCCTGAAACGCCGCACGATCCGGATGGTAGTGATGGGCCGCGCAGTAATGCACATCCGCCGTCAGCCAGACGAAATTACGCACCTGCTGCGCCCGCAGGAAACCCAGCAACTCGGCAATTTCCAGTTCACGCCCCTGAGCCGGTCCCGGATCACCGTTGGCCACGGCTTCCCAGCGTGCCACGCCTGGGCGAACTTCACCGTCAGAGACACCGAGGCCAATCGGCATGTCGGCGGCGATGACTTTCCACTGGGCACTGGAGCCTTTCAATTCGCGCTTGAGCCAATCCAGTTGTTCACGTCCAAGGAAGGGTTTGGCGGCGCCAAGGTTGTCGTCGTTCGCCCCACGATAACTGCGCATGTCGAGTACGAACACATCGAGCAACGGGCCGTAACCGAGCTTGCGATAAATCCGCCCACTGCCATCAGCGCCCCGCCATCGCATCGGCGCATATTCGAGCCAGGCCTGGCGTCCGCGACTCACCAGGCTGTGGATATCTTTATTCTTGTAACGCTGATCCAGCTGCTTGCCCGGCGACCAGTTGTTCACCACTTCGTGGTCGTCCCACTGCCAGATCTGCGGCACTTCGGCGTTGAAGCGACGGATGTTTTCATCCATCAGGTTGTAGCGGTAATTGCCGCGATAGTCGTCGAGGGTCTCGGCTACTTTGCTCTTGGCTTCGCTGGTGAGATTGCGCCATACACGCCCACTCTCGGTAATAAGCTGCGCCGGTACCGGGCCATCGGCGTAGATGGAGTCGCCGCTGTGGATAAAAAAGTCCGGCAGGCGCAGTCGCATGGCGTCATAGATGCGCATGCCGCCGATGTCCGGGTTGATGCCGAACCCCTGACCGACGGTGTCGCCACTCCAGACGAAGCGGATGTCGCGGCGAGTCTGAGGCACACTCCGCAGGTGACCGAACCAGGGTTCGCTGGCGACCCCGCTCCGGGCATCTTCGAAATACACCCGATAGAAAATCGCCTGGTCGGCGGGCAGGCCGCTGAGTTCGACCCGGGCGGTGAAATCGGTGCGGGCATCGGCCAATGGCGAGACGAATCGACGGGGGTTGCTGAACAGGCTGCGAGTGTCCCACTCCACCACCATCCGCGCCGGACGGTCGCTGCGGCTCCAGACCATCGCCCGGTCGCCCAGCAGGTCGCCGGACTGCACGCCATCGGTGAGTTGCGGACGATCCTTGACCGAGGCGATCACCGCCGGCGCGAGGCCGGGAAGCAACAGCCCGGCACCGACGGCTTGCATGACACGACGGCGACCGGGGTCGAATTCGCTCATGGGGTTCTCCCTTTAAAAGGAAAACTAAAGCATGTATGCATGACGCTGGTGTGAAATGCGATCCCTGTGGGAGCGAGCTTGCTCGCGATAGCGGCGTAACAGTCACTATTTTTGTTGAATGTTAAACCGTCATCGCGAGCAAGCTCGCTCCCACAAGGGTCAGGTGTCAGGCGCTGACGGGCTCTATGGCCAACTCCACCACTTCAGGCCGCTTGAGCAGTGCATACGCCACCGCCGTCAGCAGACTCCCGGCCACAATCGCCAGCAGATACAACAAGGCATGATTGATCGCATTCGGAATCGCCAACACAAACAACCCACCGTGGGGCGCCATGAGTTTGCAGCCGAAGTACATCGACAACGCACCGGTCAGCGCCCCCCCGGCAATGCTCGCCGGGATCACCCGCAACGGGTCTTTCGCGGCAAACGGAATCGCGCCTTCGGAGATAAAGCACAGCCCCAACACCAGCGCCGCTTTACCGGCCTCGCGTTCAGTCTGGGCGAACTTGCGCCGGGCGATGAACGTGGCGATACCGAGACCGATCGGTGGCACCATGCCGGCGGCCATGGTCGCGGCCATCGGTGCATAACTCTGTGACGCCAGCAGCCCCACCGAGAAGGCGTAAGCGGCCTTGTTGATCGGTCCGCCGAGGTCGACGCACATCATGCCGCCGAGCAACACACCGAGCAGGATCGCGTTGGTGGTGCCCATGCTGTCGAGGAAGTGCGTGAGCCCGGTGAGCATCCCGGCCACCGGTTTGCCGACCACGTAGATCATCACCAGACCGGTGAACAGGCTCGCCAGCAACGGGATGATCAGGATCGGCTTCAGCGCTTCGAGACTTTGCGGCAATCGCGCATAGCGATTGATCGCCTGCGCCGCATAACCGGCGATGAAGCCGGCGATGATCCCGCCGATAAAACCGGCGCCGAGGGTGCTGGCCAGCAGACCACCGATCATCCCCGGTGCCAGGCCGGGACGGTCGGCGATCGAGTAGGCGATATAACCCGCCAGCAACGGCACCATCAGCTTGAACGCGGTCTCGCCACCGATCTGCATCAGGGCGGCCGCGAGCGTGCCCTCCTCCTTGAACGCGGTGATGCCGAACACGAACGACAAGGCGATCATCAAGCCGCCCGCCACCACCATCGGCAGCATGAACGACACCCCGGTCAGCAGGTGTTTATAGACGCCGGTCTTCTCTTGCTTGACCGGACCTTGGCCACCGAGCGCGGCAGTTTCCTGCTTGCCTTCGGCCAGTGCCTTGTTCAGCGTCGCTTCGGCTTGCTTGAGGGCAATGCCGGTGCCGCAACGGTAAATCTTCTTGCCGGCGAAACGCTCGGTGGCGACTTCGATGTCCGCCGCCAGCAACACCACATCGGCATCGGCAATGGCGGCGGCGCTCAACGGATTGCGCGCGCCGACCGAACCCTGGGTTTCCACTTGCAGCTCGTAACCCAGGCGCTTGGCCGCTTGCTGCAAGGCTTCGGCGGCCATGAAGGTATGCGCGACGCCGGTCGGGCAGGCGGTCACGGCCACCAGCCGCGGTGCGTTTTTAACCACGGCAGCAGGCTCGGCGACCGCTTCGGGGGCGACGTAAACCTCGGCTTCTTCAGCACCGCGGCGCAGCACCGCTTCGACATCCTGCAGGGCCTGGGCCGGCGTGCTCTGGAACACTCGCTTGCCGACGAATCGCGACAGGTCCACCGGGGCGCTGGTCACCAGCAGCACCCACTCGGCGGCTTCGATCGTGGCCGCCGACAATTGACGTTCCGGATGCGCGGCATCGGCGACTTCGACGCTGGTGCTCCAGCCCTGACGCTGGGCCGCGGCATCGAGCAACCGGGCGCACAGCACACTGGTGACCATGCCGTTCGGGCAGGCCGTGACAATGGCTAACTTCATGACTATCCCTCTTATTGTTCTGTCAGGGGGCGTATGCGCACACCCTGTTCGAGCCGTGCCAATTGCGCGACGTCGCCGATGCCGAAGCCGATCTGGGTGACCGCCATCGCGGCAATCGCCGTGGCGGTGCGCAGGGTCTGTTCAGGGGTGTCGGCGCTGAGCAAACCATGGAGCATGCCGGCCAATAACGAATCGCCGGCCCCCACCGTGCTGACAACGCTGACCTTGGGCGGCGTGGCATGCATGGCAGACCCGACACTGAACCAGTTCACACCCTCTGCCCCGTGAGAAATCACCACATGTTCGATGCCCTGAGCGTGCAAGCGGCTAGCGGCTTCGGCCTGGGCAGCGACCGAAACCACTTCGCAACCCAGTACATCGGCCAACTCTTCGGTGTTGGGCTTGATCAGCCACGGAGCGGCCTTGAGTCCGGCACGCAAGGCTTCACCGCTGGAGTCCAGCGCCACGTTCAGCCCGAGGTTTTTCAACCGCACAATCAACGCCTGCAGCCACTCGGGGCTGATGCCTTGGGGCAGGCTGCCGGCAACGACGACTGCATCATGACCGGGAGCCAATTGGTCCAGTCGATCGAGCAATGCCTGCTGCGCCGCTTCACTGACCAGGGGGCCGGGACCATTGATATCGGTAATGCGCCCATCGCTTTCCGCCAGTTTGATGTTGCTGCGAGTTTCGCCGGGGACGCGAATGAAGGCGTCGACAAAACCGCGCTTGGCGAACAGGGCTTCGAACGCCTGGAGATTGTCCTCGCCGAGAAAACCGCTGACCGTGAGCTGATGCCCAAGATCCGCCAGCACCTGCGCCACGTTCACTCCCTTGCCGGCGGCGTGGGTGTGCATCTCGTCGCTGCGATTCACCTGGCCGGGTTCCAGGCGCGGCAACTGGACGGTGAGGTCCAGCGCCGGATTGAGGGTCAGGGTCAAGATCTTGGCCATTACAGGGCCTCCACTAATGCGCGCACTTCATTCGCGCTGCCGACGGCCAGGGCCTGCCGGGCAAGGGTTTGAGTCTGGGTCAGGCTGAGTTCGCGGATGCGCGCCTTGACTTCGGCAATGCTGCGGCCCGACACGCTGAGCTCATCCACACCCAGTCCGACCAGCACCGGCACCGCCAGCGGGTCGGCCGCCAGCTCGCCGCACACGCCGACCCACTTGCCATGGGCATGGGCTGCACGCACGGTGATGTCGATCAGTTGCAGCACAGCCGGGTGCAAGCCGTCAGCCTGGGCCGACAAGGTTGGATGGCCACGGTCGATGGCCAGGGTGTATTGGGTCAGGTCGTTGGTGCCGACGCTGAAGAAGTCGACTTCCTTGGCCAGCACCGGCGCCAGCAAGGCCGCCGATGGCACTTCGATCATGATCCCCAGTTGCAGATCGGCCACGGGGATTTCCAGGCGCAGGCGTTCAGTCATGTCCCGTGCCTGACGCCACTCATCGACGCTACCGACCATGGGGAACATGATGCGCAGCGGGCGGTTATCCGCCGCACGGAGCAAGGCGCGCAATTGCGCCTCCATGATGTGCGGGCGTTGCAGGGTCAGACGAATGCCGCGCACGCCCAGGAACGGGTTTTCCTCTTTGGCGATCGGCCAATACGGCAGCGGTTTATCGCCACCGACGTCAAGGGTCCGCACCACCAACGGTCGACCGGCGAGGCCATCGAGGACGCGGCGGTATTCGACTTCCTGGGTCGCTTCGTCCGGCGCTTGCGAGTGGGCCATGAAAATCAGTTCGGTGCGCAGCAGGCCAATGCCTTCTGCACCCTGCTCCACCGCACTGATGACGCCGGCGCTTTCGCCGATGTTGGCGAATACTTCCACGGCGTGGCCGTCGGTGGTCAATGCCGGTTGATGACGTTGTTCGGCGGCGGCCTTCAGGCGTTGCTCGCGGGTGTCACGTTCTTCGGTGGCGCGCTGCAAGGTTGCAGCGTCGGCGTCCACGTGCAGGCGACCGCGTTGGCCATCGAGCAGCAACGGCGTACCCGGCGCCAGCAGCAACACCGCCGCTCCCGCGCCAACCAACGCCGGAATACCCAGCGCCCGGGCGACGATTGCGCTGTGAGCGGTGGCACCGCCACGGGCGGTGAGAATGCCGGCGACGCGAGTCGGGTCGAGACGGGCAACGTCCGACGGACCGACTTCATCCATCACCAGAATGTACGGTTGCTCGGGCTCGCTCGGGGTTTCGACACCACAGAGTTGCGCCAGCACCCGACGACCGATATCGCGCAAGTCGGCGGCACGTTCGGCGAGCAAGGCATCCTGCAACGATTCCTGCTGTTTGGCAGCCGCTTCAATCACCGCCATCCACGCCGCTTCCGCGCTTTCGCCTTGCTTGAGGCGGTTGTCGACGTCATCGGTCAATTCCGGGTCGTCGAGCATTTCCTGGTGGGTGATGAAGATCTCGCGAATCGCCTTGGATTTGCTGCGCTCGATCAGGCCTTCGATGTCGCGACGCACATCAGTCAGCGCCTGCTTGAGCCGCTCACGCTCGACGGGGGCGGACTCTCCGCGCAACGGGTAATCGATGATTTGCAGCACTTGAATATGCGCCGGGCCGATGGCGATGCCCGGTGCCGCGGCGATGGCCTGAACCAGGCTGCCGGACTTGGGCGCGAGCAACACTTCGGCGATCTCGGTGAGCACTTCGCGTTGTTGGCTCACGGCAGGCAGCGGCTCTACTTCTTCGCCCAGGCCTTCTTCGATGGCCGCCAGTAACGCCGGCAAGGCATCGGCGGCAATGCTCGGTTCGGCGACGAATTCCAGTACCTGGCCGCGACGGGCGCCGAGACTGAGCAGCTTGCTCAAGCTCTTCACCGACACCGCGCTGTCCTGGCCATCGACGATGCGCACACGAATTTCGCCTTCGAAACTTTTCGCCAACTGCGCGAGGATTTTCGCCGGGCGCGCATGCAGTCCGTGGGCATTGGCCAGAGCGATGCGGGCGCTCGGCCAGTCCTCTGGCAGTTCGCCACCGAGCACCTCGAGGACTTTGCGGCTGCTGGTGGCGCGGCCCAATTCATGGCCACGGCCTTCGATCAACAATGCACAAAGCCGCTCCAGCAACGCCTGGTGGGCTTCACCGAGGCTGGCCAGGCAGAACAGACCGCTCAACGGCTGGCCGAGATAGCGCATCGGCTTGTCCGGGGTGACGAAGGCCAGGCCCGGACGCTTGACCGTCTGCTCACTGTGCAACCACCACAGGCCGTCGCCCAGCGGCAACGCTTCGACCTGCTGCAGCACCGCGGAAAAACCATTGCTCACGCAGTCGGCCTGACGCAATAAACGCGCACCGCGCCAGACCAGCTCTTCGAAATCATCGGCAGACACGCCGAGGCCGATCATCTGTGCATCCAGCGCCAGCTCTTGCGGCGCGCCTTGCAGCAGTTTCAGCAAGGCTTCGGCGGTACTGGCGCGGCGCAGAGCCTGACCCAGATCGGTCTCACCGAGGGCCCGGGTCAGCAGTTGCAACAAGCGCAGGTGCTCGTCGGATTTGGCGGCAATACCGATCGCCAGGTAAACGATCTGACCGTCGCCCCAATCCACGCCCTCGGGAAATTGCATCAACCGCACGCCGGTGGAAAACACCTGGTCGCGGGTTTCCGGGGTACCGTGGGGGATGGCAATACCTTGACCGAGAAAGGTCGAGCCCTGGACTTCACGCGCCTGCAAACCGGCGAGATAACCCTCATCCACCAGACCATCGGCGACCAGGTGCTGGGCCAGCAAGTGCAACGCTGCGGACTTATCCACAGCCGACTGGCCCATGGAAATCTGCTCTATGGTGAGCTCGAGCATGCTTTCTCCTTTTTGGTGCCTGAGCACCAGGTATTGTTTTGAATGATTCCAGCTTAGGCGCTTGGTACGACTTTTTCAGAAGCGTTCTTTTCAGAAGCAGTCCTTTTCAGGAGCAGTCTGGCAGTTTCGCGGCAGAACCGGCCAAAGGCGCCTTAAACGTAGAAAATACGCTTGCTGAAACGTTTAATCTAGAATGATTCGCACGTTACTCGATAATGACTCATCCTTGAAGCCCAACTTGTCGGATGCGTTGAGCCATGGGTCGTCTGCCTGAATCGGTTAGGATTGGCGAAAATGTCGCGGCAAGCTCGAAAAAACAAGGAAATCCCGGGTTGAAACTCAGTGATATTGCACAGTTGGCCGGTGTGTCCGTTACCACCGCCAGTTATGTCATCAATGGCAAGGCCGAACAGCAACGCATCAGCAGTGCCACCGTCGAACGCGTACGCGCGGTCGTCGAGCAACATGGCTTCACGCCCAATCCCCAGGCCGCCGGACTGCGTAGTCGGCACACCCGTACCCTGGGTTTCATTCTGCCGGACCTGGAAAACCCCAGTTACGCGCGGATCGCCAAACTGCTGGAACAAGGCGCACGGGCGCGCGGCTACCAGTTGTTGATCGCCAGCTCCGACGATGCGCCGGACAGCGAACGGCAGTTGCTGCAACTGTTCCGCGCCCGGCGCTGCGATGCACTGATCGTCGCCAGCTGCCTGCCGGCCGGTGATGACAGTTATCGTCAGTTGCAAGCCAAGGGCATTCCGATCATCGCAATTGACCGGGTGATGGAGCCTGAGCATTTCTGCTCGGTGATCAGTGACGACCGCGAGGCCAGCCTGCAACTCACGCGCAGCCTGCTTGAGCCGTTGCCCAAGCAGATCGCGCTGATCGGCGCCCGCCCGGAACTGAGCATCAGCCAGGAGCGTGCGGCCGGTTTCAAAGAGGCGTTGGCCGGGTTTGACGGCGAAATCCTGATCGAACACGGCGAGTCCTTCAGCCGCGAGTGTGGCAAACAGTTGATGGACGAATTGCTCCAGCGCCTGGGCCATTTGCCGGATGCCCTGGTGACCACGTCCTATGTACTGCTGCAGGGCGTGTTCGATGCCTTGCACGATTTCCCGCTGAAGTCCCGCCCGCTACGCCTCGGTACCTTTGGCGACACGCAGTTGCTGGACTTCCTGCCATTGCCGGTCAATGCCATGGCCCAACAGCATCAACTGATTGCCGACAAGGCCTTGGCGCTGGCACTGGCCGCCATCGAGCAATCCGATTACCAACCCGGCGTGCAGGCCATCGCGCGGACCTTCAAGCAGCGTATTCGTCAGGACTGAATCGTGGAGCTGATCGACAGCCACACTCATCTGGATTTCCCGGACTTCGACGAGGACCGTCAGGCGCTGCTGGCCGAGAGCCGCGCCCTCGGGGTGCGGCGGATGGTGGTGTTGGGGGTGTATCAGGGCAACTGGCAGCGGGTCTGGGATCTGGTGCAAAGCGATCCCGACCTGCATGCGGCGTTCGGTTTGCACCCGGTGTATCTGGATGATCACCGTCCTGAAGACCTGGCCGAACTTGGCGACTGGTTGACCCGGCTGGCCGGTCATCGGCAGGTGTGCGCGGTGGGCGAGATCGGCCTGGATTACCTCATCGAGACCCTCGATCGCGAACGTCAGCAGGTGCTGTTCGAGGCGCAGCTTGGGCTGGGGAAGGACTTCAATCTGCCAGCGCTGATCCATGTCCGGCGCAGCCACGCGGCGGTGATTGCCACGCTCAAACGGTTCAAGTTGAAACGCGCAGGGATCATCCACGCCTTCGCTGGCAGCACGGAAGAAGCCCGCGAGTACATCAAGCTTGGTTTCAAACTCGGTCTCGGTGGCGCCGCGACCTGGCCACAGGCGCTGCGTATGCACCGTGTCCTCGCCGAACTGCCGCTGGATTCGGTGGTACTGGAAACCGACTCACCGGACATGGCGCCCGCCATGTTTCCCGGTCAACGCAACAGCCCGGCGCATTTGCCGGCGATTTGCGCGGCATTGGCGGGGATTATGGCGGTCAGTCCTGAGCGGTTGGCCGCCGTCAGCACCGCCAATGCCTGTGAAGTGTTCAACTGGTAGCCCATTGATGCACACAATCCCTATGGGAGCGGGCTTGCCCGCGATAGCGGTGTATCAGGCAATTTCAGTGTCGAATGTTAAACCGCAATCGCGGGCAAGCCCGCTCCCACATGGGTCCCGAGGTGGTTTCAAACCCGAAACGCGCTGATCAGCTGTTTGAGTTCCACCACCTGAGCCGACAACGCACGACTGGCATGCTCGGTCCGGTGCGCACCTTCGGCGGTCCGCTCGCCGGCACGGTTGATCTCGACGATGTTCTGGTCGATGTCGTGAGCCACGGCGGTTTGCTGCTCCACCGCGGCAGCGATCTGCTGGTTCTGGTCAACGATCATGCCGACGGCACCGAGAATATTTTCCAGCGCCTGCTGGACCTTTTCCGACTGCCCCACGGTGCCGCTGGCCATCTGATGGCTGGCGCCCATGGCCTTCACCGCAGCGCTGACACCGCTGTGCAGCCGGGCGATCATCTGCTCGATTTCTTCGGTTGATTGCTGGGTGCGCTTGGCCAGGGTCCGGACCTCATCCGCCACCACCGCAAAACCCCGGCCCTGCTCACCGGCCCGAGCGGCCTCAATGGCGGCGTTGAGGGCCAGCAGATTCGTTTGCTCGGCGATGCTTTTGATCACTTCCAGTACGCGGCTGATGGACTGGCTGTCGCTGGCCAGTTGATTGATCACCCGCACCGACTGATCGATCTCGTTGGCCAGTGCAGCGATGCTGCCCTGTTGGGACTCCACGAGCCCGCGACCGCTGATGGTCTCGTCGTTGACGCTGTGGGCGCTGCTGACCGCCGCAGCGGCACTGCGCGCCACCTCCAGAGAGGTAGCCGACATCTGGTTCATGGCCGTGGCGACCTGCTCGATCTGCGAACGCTGCCCTGCCACTGCCTGGCTACTCTGGGTGGAGACGTTTTCGACTTGCCCGGCCTGGCGCTCGACCTCGCCGACGGTCTGCCCCACCCGCTCGATCAAGTCATGGATTTTCTTCACGGTGCCGTTGAACACCTCGCCCAACTCGCCCAGTTCATCGCGACTGTTGGCATTGAAGGTCACCGTCATATCGCCGGCCGCCACCTTGTCCATCATCGCGCCAAGGCGTTTGAGCGTGGTGCGGGTCGAAGCGTAGAAGCCGCCGTAGAGGTAAAAAATCAGTACGAACACCACCGACAACGCCACGGCCTGCAACACCATGTGAGTGCGGTTCTGATCCAGCCGCTGCTGCAACTGAGTGCCAAGAAACTTCAGGGTGGCTTCGTTGAGTTGGTAGGTCTGGTCCATCAGGCTCGTGACCTGATCGTAAAAGGCCTGCCAGGGCGCATCGAGGGTATCGGCCATTACCACCTGTTCTTCGAACAGCTCACTGGCCTTTTTCAGCGACGCCTTACTGCTCTCCGCCTGGGTAGCCAGGGTTTCCCGTGCCGCTGCGCTGGAGCCCAGCGCATCCTGCAACTTCAGACCGTACTCGGCCTGCAGCTTTTCGATCTGTGCCAGCAGCTCATCGAAACGCGTGCTTGACGATGAATTGAGAAAGCCCTGCCCTAAGGAATAAGCACCCATTGCCCGTCCGTCACCCAGGGTCTGGGTGACGACTGGCGTGACGGTGGTGATGAGCTCGCTCAGTTGACGCATGTCGCTTTGGTTGTCGCGGCTGAGCCCGGCCTGACTGGCGATGATCTGGCTGAAAATCTGCGCATTGCCCAGCAACTTGCCAATCAGCGCACTTTTGCTTTGCAGGGAGGTTTCCGTTTGCTGGGCCTTGAACGCCGCAATCATTTCATCGCGCTTGGCGTCGAATACGGCGATTTGCTCCGGTTCGGTGGCCATAGCCGCCAACCCTTGCAAACGCGCGAGGACGCTTTGCTCAAGGGCATTGATTTTGCCTTCGACATTGCTGGCCTTGCCGGACTGACCGAGGGTGACGTTGATCTGCACCAGGTTGTTCAGGGTTTCCAGATCGCGCCGCAACGTGAGGCTGCTACCCAACAGGTCGAGACTTTGCAGTTCGACCCGGGTGCCCTGGAATTCGCGATAGGAATCGCTTACCAGATAGAAGTTCGTCACCAGTATCGGCACGAGGAACAGCACACTGATCAGACTGAACTTCATACCGAAACTCAGGCGGTTCATCAGCGCGACGGCGGGATAGAGCAAGCTCTTCACTGGAAGTCTCCCTTGGATTTCTTATTTTTATCGGCAGGCGCGGGGCGAGAGCAGATAGCCACTATTCAGCGCTATCTCTGTATAACTTAAATCGGCGGGAGGTTTTGTAACTTAAGGTTAACGGCAAAAGATCGTACGAACGCGGCCCGAACCTGCGGCAGCTCCTACGGATTCATCCGATCCTGTGGGAGATGCCGCGGGCTGCGATCTTTTGATCTTTATGCAGAAATCAGTGCAACACGGTCCACAACGCAAACCCCGCATACCAGAGCACCGCCGCGCGCAGCAGCAGTTCCCAGATCCGGTCGAGGCTGTTGATGCCATCCGGTCCGACCACCGGTGCCGGAATTTCACCCGCCACCAGTCCGACCTTCTCGATCAATCGGGCGGCGCTGATGTTCCAGTTCAGCAGCTCGTGCAACATCACCCGGCCGACCGCGACAAAGTTGCCGACCAAGGCAAAACTCGCCGCCAGCAACCGCACCGGCACCCAATCGAACGCGTGACGCAGTTGTGCCGCGCGCTCGACCACAGCCGGGTTCTGCCCGTGTTCTTCGGCCAGCGCCAGCAGTCGATAGCTCAACGCGGCGACCGGCCCCAGCAGGAAATACCAGAAAATCACCGCAAAGAAGCTCTGGTACGCCTCCCACAACAGGTGCCCCTGGACCCGCTCCAGCAGCTGGTCAGCGCTGTCGGCGCAGATACCCAGGTCACGTTCCGCCACGTGGGCGGCGGCCTGCAGGTCTTCCCGACGCCAGGCATCGCGAAACGGACCGAGGCCGGCCAGCAGATCGCCGCGACCCAGGCTGTAGATCACTACCAGCAAATGCACTGGCAACACCAGCAGACCGTAAGCCACCGGCTCCAGCACCAGCAACAGCAAGCCCAGCAGCGCCACGGGCAACAACACCAGCACCACCAGGATCAGCCATGGCCGATTGACCAGGCGCGCGCTGGCCTCAAGCTTGTGCAGTTCGCGCACCCAGCCGCCGTCACGCTGGACCCGATGGCGCAGGGCCGAGAATTTCTCTATCCAGACCGCCAACAGCAACACCAGAAAACTCATTGTTGTTCCTCTTTTTCCAGAGCGGCGCGATAGCGTGCCCAGTCGAACGCTGGCCCCGGATCGGTTTTGCGGCCAGGGGCGATGTCGCTATGCCCGCAGATGCGCTGCGCGGTGATGGCTGGGAAGGTGCTTTGCAGCTGCCGGGTCAGGGCCATCAACGCTGCATATTGCGCATCGGTGAACGGCAGATCATCCGTGCCTTCGAGCTCGATGCCCACGGAAAAATCGTTACAGGTTTCCCGACCTTCAAAACTCGAGACGCCGGCGTGCCAGGCGCGCTCAAGACACGAGACAAACTGAGTGACAGTGCCGTCACGTTCGATCAAGAAGTGCGCCGACACGCGCAGGTCGGCGATCCCTGCAAAGTAGGGATGCTCGGTGACATCCAGACGATTCTGGAAAAATTCCTGCACCTTGCCGGTGGCGAACTGTGCTGGCGGCAGGCTGATGTTGTGGATCACCAGCAGGGAAATTTCGCCCGGGGGGCGCGCATTGAAGTTGGGCGAGGGGCATAAACGCACACCCTGGCACCAACCGCTCGCGGGGTCCAACTGCATACAGATTCCTTCAACGACGACTGTGTTGGCGCCCAGTATGCCGCGATAGACCCTCCGGGCGCGATCACTAGCCGCGATTGAGCCGTTGCAGGGTTGGGTTGCTCCCCGCCATGGCCCTATAATCGAACCACTTTGTTTGTGGAGTCCGTTATGCCGAATCTACGTCTCGCCGATCTGACCGCCGAAATCGAAGCCAATGTGCGCCGTGCGTTGCGCGAAGACATCGGCAGCGGCGACATCACCGCACAGCTGATCCCGGCCGAACGTCTGGCCAAAGCCACCATCATCACTCGCGACGCCGCCGTCATCGCCGGCACCGCGTGGGTCGATGCGGTTTTCCGGCAACTGGACCCGCGGGTTGCCGTGCATTGGCAAGTGCGCGATGGCGAACGGGTGAAGCCCAATCAGGCGCTGTTCCACCTCGAAGGCCCGGCTCGCTCGCTGCTGACCGGCGAACGCTGCGCGTTGAACTTCATGCAATTGCTGTCGGGGGTGGCCACGCGTGCGCAGGATCTGGCGGATTTCGTTGCCCAGACTCAGGTGAAACTGCTGGACACCCGCAAGACCCTGCCCGGGCTGCGTCTGGCCCAGAAGTACGCCGTGACCTGCGGCGGTTGCCACAATCACCGCATTGGTCTGTATGACGCCTTCCTGATCAAGGAAAACCATATCGCCGCCTGCGGTGGTATTCCGGAGGCCATCAGCGCCGCGCACAAGATTGCCCCGGGCAAACCGGTGGAGATCGAAGTGGAAAGCCTGGATGAGCTCAAAGAAGCGCTGGCGGCCGGTGCCGACATCATCATGCTCGATGAGTTGAGCCTGGATGACATGCGCGAAGCGGTGCGCCTGAACGGCGGCAAGGCAAAGCTGGAGGCCAGCGGCGGTATCAACGAAAGCACGCTGCTGCCGATTGCGCAGACCGGGGTGGATTACATTTCGATCGGCGCGATGACCAAGGATGTGAAGGCTGTCGATCTGTCGATGCGGCTCAGTCTCTGAGGAGCGACTTCAAGCGGCAAGCGGCAAGCTTCAAGCAATTCTGCTTTGGCTTGTAGCTTGCCGCTTGAAGCTTGAAGCTGCTCTCAAACCACCAGATTATTCATCTCGCAGTACTCTTCCCACTCGACGCCCAACACCTCGGCCGCCTCCTTGTGCAGCACCAAGCGCGCAGCCTCGAACTCTTCCGGGCTTGAGGTGTACTTGAGCGTCAGCTCCCAAGGCTGCAAGCCCTGGGATTCCGCTTCATCCTCGAACGCCCACTGGATCTGGTCTTTCTGATCATCGGCTGGCAAGTCCTTGATCTCTTCAGCGAGCTGGGGGGATTCCAGCAAGTACTTTTTCAGCGCTTCTTCGTGACGGGCTTCTTGAGTCAATTCTTTAACGGTCATGGCGTTCTCTCTGATCTGGGGGAATGGAAGATGGATCTGGATCATCAAGGATCTCTCTGACGCAAAAAAACCGAACAAACCCGGTTTATCTGGCCTTCAGAACCATTCGGGATCATCTGAAAACAAAGTATCGCTGGTGCCCGAGACAGGAATCGAACCTGCGACCTTCGCGTTACGAGTGCGCTGCTCTACCGGCTGAGCTACACGGGCGGTGGGCTAAACCTAGCACTGACCATGGAGTCAGGCAACTGACTGCGCCACAAAGATCAAAAGATCGCAGGCTGCGATCTTTTGATCTTCCTGCACACAAAAAAATGCCCCACCGTTTTCACGGCGAGGCATTTCCTAAAACGCTGAAGCGGTCAGGCGTGGGGTGTGATTAAACGCCCGAAGCCTTGGCCGCTGCTACGTCTTTGATGGACAGCTTGATACGGCCGCGGTTGTCCACGTCCAGTACCAGTACTTCCACTTCCTGGCCTTCTTTCAGGATGTCGGTCACTTTCTCAACGCGAGCGTCGCTCAGCATCGAGATGTGAACCAGACCGTCCTTGCCAGGCAGGATGTTGACGAATGCGCCGAAGTCGACGATGCGCTCAACCTTACCAACGTAGATCTTGCCGATTTCAGCTTCAGCGGTGATACCCAGAACGCGCTGACGGGCAGCTTCAGCCGCTTCCTTGGTTTCGCCGAAGATCTTGATCGAGCCGTCGTCTTCGATGTCGATCGAAGCCTTGGTCTCTTCACAGATCGCACGAATGGTCGCGCCGCCTTTACCGATGACATCACGGATTTTGTCGGTGTCGATTTTCATCGCGATCATGGTCGGAGCGTTTTCCGACAGTTCGGTACGCGACTGGCCAATGATCTGGTTCATCTGACCGAGGATGTTCAGGCGCGCTTCCAGGGCTTGGCCCAGAGCGATTTCCATGATTTCTTCGGTGATGCCTTTGATCTTGATGTCCATCTGCAGCGCGGTAACACCTTTGGCGGTACCGGCTACTTTGAAGTCCATGTCGCCCAGGTGGTCTTCGTCACCCAGGATGTCGGTCAGGATGGCGAACTTCTCGCCTTCTTTAACCAGGCCCATGGCGATACCGGCAACCGGTGCCTTCATCGGAACGCCGGCATCCATCAGGGCCAGGGAAGCGCCGCAGACCGAAGCCATGGAGCTCGAACCGTTGGACTCGGTGATTTCCGACACCACACGGATGGTGTACGGGAACACGTCGGCGGCAGGCAGCATGGCTGCAATCGAACGACGGGCCAGACGGCCGTGACCGATTTCGCGACGACCAGCGCCACCCATGCGACCACACTCACCTACCGAGAACGGAGGGAAGTTGTAGTGCAGCATGAACGGGTCTTTTTTCTCGCCTTCCAGGGTGTCCAGCAGTTGTGCGTCACGGGCGGTGCCCAGTGTTGCAACAACCAGAGCCTGGGTTTCGCCACGGGTGAACAGTGCCGAACCGTGGGTCTTTGGCAGAACACCGACTTCGATGTTCAGAGGACGTACGGTCTTGGTGTCGCGACCGTCAATACGTGGCTTGCCGTTTACGATGTTTTCGCGAACGGTGCGGTATTCGATTTCGCCGAAAGCCGCTTTGACTTCGCTGGAAGAAGGCTGGCCTTCTTCACCGGACAGCTTGGCAACCACCTGGTCCTTCAGCTCACCCAGGCGAGCGTAACGGTCGGCCTTGATGGTGATGGTGTAAGCCTGGGAGATCGCGTCGCCGAACTCGGCACGGATAGCGCCCAGCAGAGCGGTGGCTTCTGGTTGTGGAGCCCAGGCCCAGGTTGGCTTGGCAGCTTCGGCAGCCAGTTCTTTAACGGCGTTGATCACAACCTGGAACTCGTCGTGAGCAAACAGTACCGCGCCCAGCATCTGGTCTTCGGTCAGCTCTTTGGCTTCCGATTCAACCATCAACACGGCTTCCGAAGTACCGGCAACGACCATGTCCAGGCTCGAAGCTTTCTGTTGTTCGTAAGTCGGGTTCAGTAGGTAGCCGGTGCTTTCGTGGAACGCAACGCGGGCAGCGCCGATCGGGCCATCGAAAGGAATGCCGGAGATCGCCAGGGCAGCCGAGGTACCGATCATCGCAGCGATGTCCGGATCGGTCTTCTTGCTGGTGGACACGACGGTGCAGACAACCTGCACTTCGTTCATGAAGCCTTCAGGGAACAGCGGACGGATCGGACGGTCGATCAGTCGGGAAGTCAGGGTTTCTTTCTCGGAAGGACGGCCTTCACGCTTGAAGAAACCGCCAGGGATCTTACCGGCAGCGTAAGTTTTTTCCTGGTAGTGAACGGACAGAGGGAAGAAGCCCTTGCCTGGATCGGCTTGCTTGGCGCCGACCACAGTCACTAATACGCTGACGTCATCGTCAACGGTGACCAATACTGCGCCGGAGGCCTGACGGGCGATACGGCCAGTCTCGAGGGTAACGGTCGACTGACCGAACTGGAATTTTTTGATTACCGGGTTCACGGTGTCCTACCTTCTTTTGTGGCTCTTGGGGAACTTGTCTTCTTGCGAAATTCTTGGGCAACGCCGGGAATCGGCCCGACTTTCATTGTCCAGGTGCTGCCTTTCAGGTAAAGCAGGTGTCCAGATAAAACTTGAGGCTGGGAGCCTGCCATGCGCCAGCGGGAAACCCGCTGACGTACGACAGACAACCAACCTCTAGCGCAATCGCTTATTAGCGACGCAGACCCAGGCGACCGATCAGAGCCTGGTAACGGCCCAGATCCTTGCCTTTCAGGTAGTCCAGCAGCTTACGGCGCTGGTTTACCATGCGGATCAGACCACGACGGGAGTGGTGATCTTTACCGTTGGCCTTGAAGTGACCTTGCAGTTTGTTGATGTTGTGGGTCAGCAGTGCAACTTGCACTTCTGGCGAACCAGTGTCACCAACAGCTTGCTGGTAGTCAGCTACGATTTGAGCTTTTTCTTGAACGTCGAGAGCCATGAGGCAATCCTTTTATCAGGAAACTGTTTCAAAGAAACAGCTTCAACAGGCCAGGGACAAATCCCTGTATCTAAAAATGAGTAGTGACCATGCCTGCTAACAGCCACCCTCGTCCCAGTTTGTGCAAAAGCTGCTGCGCTCGGTAATCCTGCGTCAAAAACCGGCTCGGAATGCTCATTGACAGCAGTCAACTCCGCTTCCTCGCCTGTTTTTTCCTTGTCTTCCCTTCGCTCGCTACGCTTTTACATCAAACTGGTTCCGGTCATTCTGACCGAATCAATCGACGCGGCGCGATGCGTCCGTCTTCGCTCACTTCACCGATACCGATGAAGCGACCGTTGTGATCCTGTACCCGTACCATGCCGAACTTCGGTGCATCCGGGGCTCGTACCGGCTGGCCGTTAAGCCAGTAGAACGAGCTGTGCTCCGAGAACTGCAACAGTGGCCAATCGAGCAGGCCGCTGTCCGATGGCATCAGGAAGCGATCGACCGCTTCGTTGCCGCCTTCGGCATGTACCGCTTCCAACTCTTCCAGGGTGACCGTCTGGGCCAGCGTGAAAGGCCCGGCCTGGGTACGTCGCAGTTCAGCAACGTAAGCGCCACAACCGAGTTGTTCACCGATATCCTCCACCAGGGTGCGGATATAGGTGCCTTTGCTGCAATCCACCGCAAGCCGCGCAGTATCACCTTCAAAAGCCAGCAATTCCAAGCGCGCAATAGTAACAGAACGCGGTTCGCGCTCCACTACTTCGCCTGCACGGGCCAGCTTGTACAGTGGCTGGCCATCACGCTTGAGCGCCGAGTACATCGGCGGTATCTGACTGATTTGCCCACGAAAATTGGGCAGCACCGCTTCGACATCGGCGCGACCAACGGTCACCGGCCGCTCCAGCAAAACTTCACCTTCGGCATCGGCCGTGGTGGTGGTCTTGCCCAGTTGCGCCAGGGTTTCATAGGCTTTGTCGGAATCGAGCAGGTATTGCGAGAACTTGGTGGCCTCGCCGAAGCACAACGGCAACACGCCGGTGGCCAGCGGATCGAGACTGCCGGTGTGCCCGGCCTTCTCGGCGTTCAGCAGCCAGCGAACCTTCTGCAACGCGGCGTTGGAGGTAAACCCCAGCGGTTTATCGAGCAGAATGATGCCACTGACGTTACGACGGATGCGTTTGACCTGAGCCACCGATTACTCCTTGGCGTCTTCGGGTTCAGCCGCTACCGGGCGCTGACTGTCTTCAGCCACCGCACGCTCGATCAGAGCCGACAGGTGCGCGCCACGCACGACGCTTTCGTCGTAGTGGAAGTGCAACTGCGGAACGCTGCGCAACTTCATTTCGCGGGCCAACTGCATACGCAGGAAACCGGCGGCGGAGTTGAGCACCTTGATGCTTTGCGCGATGTCTTCGGCGTTGTCCTGGCCCATCACGGTGATGAAGATCTTGGCGTGACCGACGTCACGGCTGACTTCAACAGCGGTAATGGTGACCAGGCCGACGCGCGGGTCTTTGACTTCACGACGGATCAGCTGTGCCAGCTCACGCTGCATCTGATCGCCGATACGTTGGGTACGGCTGTATTCTTTTGCCATGTCTTGTTACCTGTTACTGCCTCACGGTGAAACCCGTGGGGTCTGAAAGCGGCAAACGCCCGGCCTGACAAAAGCCAGACCGGGCGTTGCGTTTAGAGTCCTGACGCTGTGCCGCGCATCTGCATGCGGCGGCTCATCGTGGCCCTTGAAGTGCGCGAGTCAGAGGCTGCGAGCAACCTGAACCTTCTCGTAAACTTCGATCTTGTCGCCAGGCTTGACGTCGTTGTAGCTCTTGACGCCAATACCGCATTCCATGCCGGCACGTACTTCGGAAGCGTCATCCTTGAAGCGGCGCAGGGATTCCAGCTCGCCTTCGAAGATAACGATGTCTTCACGCAGTACACGGATTGGACGGTTACGGTGAACAACACCTTCGATAACCATGCAACCGGCGATCGCGCCAAACTTCGGCGAACGGAACACGTCACGCACTTCAGCGATACCCAGGATGTTCTCGCGAACATCGCTGCCCAACATACCGGTGAGGGCTTTCTTGACGTCTTCGATGATGTCGTAGATCACGTTGTAGTAACGCATATCCAGGCCTTCCTGCTCGACGATCTTGCGAGCGCCAGCATCGGCACGCACGTTGAAGCCGAACAGTACAGCGTTGGAGGCCAGTGCCAGGTTGGCGTCGGATTCGGTGATACCACCGACACCGCCACCGACAACACGCACTTGCACTTCGTCGTTACCCAGGCCGTTCAAGGCGCCGTTCAACGCTTCCAGCGAACCACGGACGTCAGATTTGAGGACGATGTTAAGCGTCTTCTTCTCTGCCTGGCCCATGTTCTCGAAGATGTTTTCCAGCTTGCCGGCGTGAGCACGGGCCAGTTTGACTTCGCGGAACTTGCCTTGACGGAACAGAGCCACTTCACGGGCTTTCTTCTCGTCCGACAGCACGCTCATCTCGTCGCCAGCGTCCGGAGTACCGTCCAGGCCGAGGATCTCGACAGGGATGGAAGGACCGGCTTCTTTGATTGGCTTGCCGTTCTCGTCGAGCATGGCACGTACACGGCCGTAGTTCGAACCGACCAGGACCATGTCGCCTTGGCGCAGGGTACCGTCTTGAACCAGAACGGTAGCAACCGGGCCACGGCCCTTGTCGAGACGCGATTCAACTACAACGCCACGGCCAGGAGCGGAAGGCGTGGCCTTCAATTCCAGAACTTCGGCTTGCAGCAGAACAGCTTCGAGCAACTCGTCCACGCCAGTACCGACTTTCGCCGAAACCGATACGAACGGGGTGTCGCCGCCCCACTCTTCCGAGGTCACGCCGTGAACCGACAGTTCGCTACGGATGCGATCGAGATCGGCGCCCGGCTTGTCGATTTTGTTCACGGCTACTACCAGAGGAACACCGGCAGCCTTGGCGTGCTGGACAGCTTCAATGGTCTGCGGCATTACGCCGTCGTCCGCTGCAACTACCAGGATCACGATGTCGGTCGCCTTGGCACCACGGGCACGCATTGCGGTAAACGCGGCGTGACCCGGGGTGTCGAGGAAGGTGACCATGCCGCGCTCGGTTTCAACGTGGTACGCACCGATGTGCTGGGTGATACCGCCGGCTTCGCCAGCAGCTACCTTGGCACGACGGATGTAGTCGAGCAGCGAAGTCTTACCATGGTCAACGTGGCCCATTACGGTCACAACTGGCGCACGGGAGAACGTCTCACCTTCAAACTTCAAGGACTCAGCCAGGGAATCTTCCAGGGCGGTGTCGCTGACCAGGGTCACTTTGTGGCCCAGTTCTTCGGCTACCAGCTGAGCAGTTTCCTGATCAAGCACCTGGTTGATGGTCGCTGGAGTACCCAGTTTGAACATGAACTTGATGATTTCAGCAGCCTTGACCGACATCTGCTGGGCGAGATCGCCAACAGTGATGGTCTCGCCGATCTGCACATCACGCACGACAGGGCCGGTTGGGCTCTGGAAACCGTGGGCGTTGCGTTTTTTCAGCTTGGCCTTGCCGCGACCACCACGACGGAAGCCATCGCTTTCTTCGTCGGTAGTACGTGGGGCAACGCGTGGAGCAGGCGCTTTCTCTTTGACCGAGGCACGATGCGGAGCGTTTTTACGCTCGCCGTCGCCACCACCGCTGCGACGATTGTTATCGTCGGCACGTGGTTTATCCGGACGGCGCTGTTCGTTCTGCTTGTTGCGAACGTCAGCAGACGGTGCTGGAGCAGCGGCTACAACCGGTGCGCTTTCGCGTACTGGCTCGGCAACTGCAGCAGGCGCTGCAACGGCGTCGTTAGTAGCGGTTTGCGCAGCAGCAGGCTGGCGACGCGCTTCTTCTTCGGCGCGACGCTTGGCTTCTTCTTCAGCCTTCTGACGTGCAGCATTGTCTACTGCGCGACGTTCTTCCAGTTCGCGTTTGCGCTCGGCTTCGATTTCTTCCGGGCTGCGCTGTACGAAGACTTTCTTCTTGCGTACTTCAACGCTGATGCTTTTGCTGCCAGCAACACGCAGGGTGCTGGTGGTTTTGCGCTGCAATGTAATCTTGCGCGGTTCTTCCACTTTCGCCTTGTGGCTGCTCTTCAAGTGAGTCAGCAGAGACTGCTTCTCACTATCGCTCACACCTTCATCGGCGGCGGTGTGCGGCAGACCTGCCTCACGCATCTGCTGCAACAGGCGCTCTACCGGTGTTTTGACCTCATCGGCCAGTTGTTTCACCGTGACTTGCGTCATGCACTTCTCTCCTCAGGCCGCGCCTAATTACTCGAACCAGTGGGCTCGGGCGGCCATGATCAACTTGCCGGCACGATCATCGTCAATGCCGTCGATGTCGAGCAGATCGTCAATAGACTGCTCGGCCAGGTCTTCGCGGGTAATTACGCCGCGCACCGCCAGTTCCATCGCCAAATCCTTGTCCATACCCTCAAGCGAGAGCAGGTCTTCGGCCGGATGGGCGTCTGCCAGCTTTTCCTCAGTAGCGATGGCTTTGGTCAACAAACGATCCTTGGCGCGAGCGCGAAGCTCGTTGACGGTTTCTTCGTCAAAGCCGTCGATGTTGAGCATTTCTTCCAACGGTACGTAGGCAATCTCTTCCAGGCTGGTGAAGCCTTCATCTACCAGCACCTGTGCCAGGTCTTCGTCGACTTCCAGCTCGTCGATGAAGTTGCGCAGGATGTCGCCGGTTTCTGCTTGCTGCTTAGCCTGGATGTCCGATTCGGTCATCACGTTCAGGGTCCAGCCAGTCAACTGGCTGGCCAGACGCACGTTCTGACCTCCGCGACCGATGGCCTGAGCCAGATTGTCTGCGCCAACGGCGATGTCCATTGCATGGGCATCTTCGTCAACGATAATTGCCGCCACTTCAGCCGGCGACATTGCATTGATCACGAACTGAGCCGGGTTATCGTCCCACAGGACGATGTCCACACGCTCACCGCCCAACTCACCCGACACTGCCTGGACGCGCGAACCGCGCATACCGATGCAAGCGCCTTGCGGGTCAATGCGTTTGTCCTTGGAGCGGACCGCGATCTTGGCACGCGAACCCGGGTCACGGGATGCCGCCATGACTTCGATCAGGCCTTCAGCGATTTCCGGCACTTCGATGCGGAACAACTCAATCAGCATTTCCGGCGCGGTACGCGACAGGATCAGCTGCGGGCCGCGGTTCTCGGTGCGGATTTCCTTGAGCAGCGCACGCAGACGCACGCCAACCCGGAAGGTTTCGCGAGAGATGATGTCTTCACGAGCCAGCAACGCTTCGGCGTTGTTGCCCAGGTCGACGATCACGTTGTCGCGGGTCACTTTCTTCACGGTGCCGGAGATGATTTCCCCCAGGCGCTCGCGATAGGCATCAACGACTTGAGCACGCTCGGCTTCGCGAACTTTCTGCACGATGACTTGCTTGGCAGTCTGTGCAGCGATGCGGCCGAACTCGATGGACTCGATCTTTTCTTCGACGACGTCACCGACCTGAGCACCAGGATGCGTTTCTGCAACTTTGCTCGGCCAGGTTTCGATGGCCGGATCATCCAGGTCTGCTTCTTCGACGACCGTCCAGCGACGGAAGGTCTCGTAAGCGCCGGTGTGGCGATTGATTTCCACACGCAGATCGACTTCGTCCTCGAAACGTTTTTTGGTAGCAGTGGCCAGAGCCAGCTCCAGCGCTTCAAAAATTACGTTTGCCGGTACGCCCTTTTCATTGGATACCGACTCAACAACCAGCAGTACTTCTTTGCTCATCGTACGCCTCGCCTTTCGCAAGCCATTGGATCCGCGGGATCCGCGTCTCAGTCAAAACTGGGAATAATGTTGGCCTTGTCGATCATATCGATCGGCAACAGGAACTCATGGTCTTCAACCTGCACCACGACGTCCTGCTCTTCTACACCGCGCAGAAGGCCCTGAAAGTTGCGTCGCCCTTCAAAAGGCGAGCGCAGCTTGATCTTCACTTGTTCACCGGCAAATTTTGCAAACTGCTCAATAGTGAACAGCGGGCGTTCCATGCCAGGCGAGGAAACTTCGAGGGTGTATTCAACGGCGATTGGATCTTCAACGTCCAGGACACCACTGATCTGACGGCTGACAATGGCGCAATCGTCCACCAGCACACCGCCCTCTTTATCGATATAAACGCGCAACATTGAGTGGCGACCTTGAGCCGAAAACTCAATACCCCAGCATTCATAGCCTAGGGCCACGACCACCGGGGCCAGCAAGGCCTGCAACTCTTCTAGCTTGCTCGACACTGAACCCCCTCGTGCATGTATGTGCATGCTGTGCAAAATAAAAAAATGGGCGAAACGCCCATCCTTGAAACGCCGTCGAACAGCGGCGTTGAAAGTGTCCAGCTAACAAAAAGCCCCTTAAAAGGGGCTCCTGAAACTGGTTGCGGGGGCCGGATTTGAACCGACGACCTTCGGGTTATGAGCCCGACGAGCTACCAGACTGCTCCACCCCGCGACAAAGCTGGGGCGGAAGTATACGACCGATCCCTTGCAGGGTCAATGTAACCTTCCACCTACAAGAAAGCCCGCAACAGCGGGCTCTCCTGATAATTGGTACCGAGAAGGGGACTCGAACCCCTACACCCTATGGGCACAACCACCTCAAGGTTGCGTGTCTACCAATTCCACCACCTCGGCAATACTGCGTTTGAAACCCTTCTTACTTTTGCTCTTGAGCTGGAGGCACGTCAGTCGCTGGAGTAGCCGACTTTTGCTCTTGAAGCACCGGGACATCATCAGAAGCCGGTTGTTGCTTTGGAACTTCCAACACCGCTGGATTTGGCAAACCTACTTGAGTCAGCTGGTGAGCTTTCTCTTTAGCAAAGTAACCTAACCCTAAGCTGGTTATGAAGAAACCTGCGGCAAGTATAGCAGTAAACTTACTAAGAAAGGTAGAGGAACCTTGGCTTCCGAACACAGTATTTGAAGCACCTGCTCCGAAAGACGCGCCAGCATCCGCACCTTTACCCTGCTGTAGCAAAACCAGAGCAACTACGCCCAATGCACCCAGCAGATGAAAAACGACTACGACTGTTTCCAGCATTTTTTCAGTTTCCCGCGGCGCGACAGATCGCACCGAACTCATCTGCATTCAGGGACGCTCCACCAATGAGCCCCCCATCGATATCCGGCATGCCGAACAGTTCGACCGCATTGGCCGCCTTCACGCTGCCGCCGTATAGAAGCCGCACACCTTGTGCGACCTCAGAATTCTCTGCCGCCAACTGGGCGCGAATGGCTGCGTGCACATCCTGCGCCTGTTGCGGCGAAGCAGTCAGCCCGGTGCCAATGGCCCAGACCGGCTCGTAAGCGATGACTGCCTTGGCAAAGACACCGACACCCAGCTCCTCAATGATACTGCCCAGCTGACGCCCGACAACCTCAAGAGTTTTCCCGGCTTCGCGCTGCTCAAGGGTTTCCCCTATGCACAACACCGGAATCAAGCCACATGCCTGTGCCGCTGCGAACTTGCGGATCAGCATACCGTCCTGCTCGCCCATTATCTGGCGGCGCTCGGAGTGCCCGACAAGCACCAGGGAACAACCTGCATCCACCAACTGACTCGGCGCAACTTCACCGGTCAATGCGCCTTGCATGGATTCCACCGCAGAGTTCTGCGCGCCGATCGAAATCGACTGGCCTTTCAAGCCATCAATCACTTGATTGATATGCAGGCAAGGCGGGAATACCGCAACGTCAACATCGCTCGGCAAGTCCAGACGGCGGAGGCCGTCAATCAGCTCAGCGACGCTGGTGCGGGTACCGTGCATCTTCCAGTTACCAGCTACCATAGGGCGACGCATGCTGTACCTCGTCGGTCAAAGTGGGCGCAGATGTTACCCAACACAATCATGGCTGGCAAGCCGAATTCAAGCAGAAACTTCAGTAACCAGGTTTGCCAGCTCTTCGGCGTGGCCGCGAACCTGAGTTTCGTCTTCGCCTTCGACCATTACCCGCACCAACGGCTCCGTCCCGGACTTGCGCAACAGCACACGCCCACGCCCGGCCATGGCCTGGGTAACGCGCTCGCTGGCCGCCTTGACCGCCGGATGATCGAGGGGGCTTGCACCACCGCCGAAACGCACGTTGATCAGCACCTGAGGGCACTTGCGCAACGCCTGACGCGATTGCGCCAGCCCTTCGGTGCGCCTCTTCAGCGACATCAGTACCTGCAAGGCGGCAATGATCGCGTCACCGGTGGTGGTGTGACTGAAGCAGACAATGTGCCCCGAGTTTTCACCACCTACCAGCCAATCGCGTTCCTGCAACTCGGAGATGACATAACGGTCGCCGACATTGGCCCGCACAAAGGGGATGCCCAGGTCCGCCAGGGCCAGTTCCAGCCCCAGGTTACTCATCAGCGTACCGACCACACCGCCGTGCAATTTGCCGCGCTCATGCAGATCGCGAGCAATGATGAACAGCAATTCGTCACCGTCGACGACAGCACCGGTGTGATCAACCATCTGCACCCGGTCACCATCACCATCAAAGGCGATACCCAAATCGGCATGCTCCGCCAATACGGCAGCCTGCAGCGGCTCCATATGGGTCGAACCGCAATTTTCATTGATGTTCAGGCCATTGGGATGAGCAGAAAGCACAACGACCTCGGCGCCCAGCTCACGGAACACGCTCGGCGCCACCTTGTAGGTCGCACCGTGAGCGCAGTCGAGCACAATCTTCAGGCCGGCGAAGCTGGTGCCGGTCGGGACGCTGCTCTTGCAGAATTCGATGTAGCGGCCCGATGCATCATTGATGCGCGAGACCTTGCCGATCTTGCTCGACTCGACCACGGTCATCGGGGTGTCGAGCAACTCTTCGATCATATGTTCGACTTCATCCGGCAGCTTGGTGCCCTTGCCGGAGAAAAACTTGATGCCGTTGTCGTCGTGGGGGTTGTGCGAGGCACTGATCACGATGCCTGCTTCGGCATGAAAGGTGCGCGTCAGATAGGCGATGGCCGGCGTCGGCATCGGACCCAGGAGCATGACGTCGGCACCTGCCGACGTGAGTCCAGCCTCAAGCGCCGATTCGAACATGTAGCCGGAGATCCGGGTGTCCTTGCCCACCAGCACCTTGCAGGCGCCCATTTTCCGGAACGCCATGCCCGCAGCCCAACCGAGCTTGAGCATGAAATCAGGGGTAATAGGGTATTCGCCAACCCGACCACGAATGCCGTCGGTGCCAAAGTATTTCTTAGTCATAAGCGCTCCATCATTCCTTATTCGGCTGATTCCACTGCGGCGATCATCCGCACGACATCGACTGTTTCGGCCACATCATGGACGCGCAATATACGCGCTCCCTTGAATGAGGCTAGCGCCGCGAGCGCGAGACCGCCATGCAGGCGTTCTCCGACCGGGCGATTCAAGGCCTGACCTATCATGCTTTTTCGCGAAACCCCGACCAACAGGGGCCGCCCCAAGGCATGCAGGGCTTCCATATGCTTGAACAAGCTTAGATTGTGTTGCAGGTTTTTGGCGAAGCCGAAGCCCGGATCAAGAATGATCCGCTCGGCGGGTATCCCTGCCGATGCGCATTGCGCCATGCGCCCGGCCAGAAACTCACCCACTTCCCGGGTCACGTCCTGATACTGCGGATTGTCCTGCATGTCGCCCGGCTCACCGAGCATATGCATCAGGCAGACCGGCAAGCCGGTAGCAGCGGCCGCATCCAGCGCGCCATCGCGTTGCAGCGAGCGCACGTCATTGATCAACCCGGCCCCAAGCCGTGCGGTTTCGCGCATGACGGACGGGGTCGAGGTATCAACCGAGATGATCACATCCAGTTCACGATGAATTCGCTCGACGATGGGCGCTACACGCTCGAGCTCCTCCAGCGGTGAAACCGCACGTGCACCCGGCCGGGTCGATTCGCCACCGACATCGATCAGCGTCGCGCCGGCCGCCACCATGGCTTCGGCGTGCCGCATGGCCGCATCGAGCTGGCTGTATTGGCCACCATCGGAAAAGGAGTCGGGAGTGACATTAAGAATGCCCATGACATGCGTCAGGGCCAAATCAAGAACCCGGTTGCCGCAAGGCAACCGGGTCGAGGACTGAACAGAAGTCATTTCAAACCTTAAACGTCAGCAGCCGGACCGCCGATAGGTGTTTCCGGACGCTCGCCCTGCACCACCGGAGGCGTTCCGGAAGTACCGGTGCCGCCCGACCAGTCGCGAGGTTCGCGAGGCGTACGACCGGCCATGATGTCATCGATCTGATCGGCATCGATCGTTTCGTACTTCATCAAGGCATCGGCCATGGCGTCAAGCTTGTCACGGTTATCCGTGAGGATCTGCTTGGCGGTGCCGTAGCACTGGTCAATGATGCTGCGCACCTCGGAGTCGATCAGCTTCGCCGTCTCGCCGGAGAAGCTTGCGCCTTGACCGCCGCCACCGCGACCGAGGAACACTTCATTCTCTTCTTCGGCGTACATCAACGGACCAAGTTTTTCCGACAGGCCCCACTTGGTCACCATGTTCCGTGCAATCTGGCTGGCACGCATGATGTCGTTGGATGCACCGGTAGTGACTCCATCGAAGCCAAGGGTCATTTCTTCAGCGATACGGCCGCCGTACAGCGAGCAGATCTGGCTGATCAACGCACGCTTGGACAGGCTGTAGCGATCTTCTTCCGGCAGGAACATGGTCACACCCAACGCACGACCGCGGGGAATGATCGACACCTTGTAGACCGGGTCATGCTCAGGCACGACGCGACCGACAATGGCGTGACCGGCTTCGTGATAAGCGGTGTTCTGTTTCTCTTTCTCGGACATGACCATGGATTTGCGCTCGGCACCCATCATGATCTTGTCTTTGGCCAGCTCAAACTCTTTCATTTCGACGACGCGCTTGCCGGTACGAGCAGCAAACAACGACGCTTCGTTCACCAGGTTGGCCAAATCGGCACCGGAGAAACCAGGGGTACCACGGGCGATCACGGCCGGAGCGACGTCGTCACCCATTGGCACTTTGCGCATGTGGACCTTGAGAATCTGCTCACGGCCACGGATGTCCGGCAGACCGACCACGACCTGACGGTCGAAACGGCCTGGACGCAGCAGCGCCGGGTCCAGTACGTCCGGACGGTTGGTGGCGGCAATGACGATGATGCCGTCATTCATTTCGAAGCCGTCCATCTCTACCAGCAACTGGTTGAGCGTCTGTTCGCGCTCGTCGTGACCGCCGCCCATGCCGGCGCCACGGTGGCGACCGACGGCGTCGATTTCATCGATGAAGATGATGCATGGCGCGTGCTTCTTGGCCTGCTCGAACATGTCGCGAACACGGCTGGCACCGACACCGACGAACATTTCGACGAAATCGGAACCGGAAATGGTGAAGAACGGCACTTTGGCTTCGCCGGCAATCGCCTTGGCGATCAAGGTTTTACCGGTACCCGGAGGACCGACCATCAGCACACCGCGAGGAATCCGACCGCCCAGGCGCTGGAACTTGCCCGGATCACGCAGGAACTCGACCAGCTCACCAACTTCTTCCTTGGCTTCGTCGCAGCCGGCAACGTCAGCCAGGGTGGTTTTCACCTGGTCTTCGGAGAGCAGGCGCGCCTTGCTCTTGCCAAAGCTCATCGGCCCGCCCTTGCCACCGGCACCGCCCTGCATCTGCCGCATGAAGAACATGAACACGGCGATGATCACCAGGATCGGGAAGCTCGCGACCAGGAGCTGAGTCCAGATGCTTTGCTGTTCAGGCTGCTTGCCTTCGACTACGACGTGGTTGTCCACGAGGTCGCCGATCAGACCGTTATCCTGGATTGCCGGACGGATGGTCTTGAAGCTGTCACCATCGTTGCGCTTGCCGGTAATCACATAGCCGTCGACGGCTACGCGCTCGACCTTGCCATCCTTGACCTGCTGGATGAAGTCGGAATAGTTGAGGGTCTGCGGCTCGTTAGGGCTGGAGAAGTTGTTCATCACCGTCACCAGGACAGCCGCGATGATCAACCACAGGATCAGATTCTTTGCCATATCGTTCAATTAACTACCCTCTGAAGCTAGCGCCGCTGATGGCGCGCGCTTCGCATGATATTCACCGGCCTAACTTACTACATTACCTACAACTCTGGCAGGCGCCGTCTGTAACCCTTTGTGAAACACTTCCTACACAATATTCGCTAATTCTCACAAGGCGAAATACGAAAATCCTATCGCCCCGGTCGAAAATCCCCTACTCCTCGCTGCGCCCGCGGAAACCACGGCCCAGCAGGTACTGCTCGCGGGAGCGGTCGCGCGATGATTTCGGCTTGCGCGTCGTGACCTTCTCGAACTGCTTGCGCACGCTCTTGTGGTACTCGTCGAAACCTTCACCCTGGAAGATCTTGATCAGGAAATCACCACCCGGCTTCAGTACCCGAGTCGCCAGATCCAGTGCCAACTCGCACAGGAACATCGATCTCGGCATATCAACAGAGGCCAGTCCACTCATATTGGGGGCCATATCGGAAATCACAAGGTCTACTTCTTTATTTCCGACCGCCTCGAGGATCTGCGCCAGCACGGCGTCCTCGGTAAAGTCGCCCTGAATGAAGGTCACATCAGGGATGCTGTCCATTTCAAGGATGTCGGAAGCGATCAATGTACCTTGCCCACCAATCAGACGACTGGTCACCTGGGACCAGCCACCAGGGGCCGCGCCCAGGTCGATCACGCTCATGCCCGGGCGGATCAAACGATCCCTTTCCTGGATCTCCAGCAACTTGTAGCTGGCACGGGAACGATACCCGTCTTTTTGCGCCATTTTGACGAATGGGTCGTTGAAATGCTCTTGCAGCCACTTAAGGCTTGTCTTGGAACGGGCCACGGGCCACCTCGAAAATAAAACGGGTCGTGATTAACTGGGCGGTCCCGGACTCGCTCGGGTAAACTGGCCGCCGCTTTTTACAAGATCAGACGCAGGGGTCAGATTATGCCGCTCACTCAAGAGCAGAAGAAACAGTACAAATCCATTGGCCACCATCTGAAACCAGTTTTGATTGTGGCTGACAACGGTTTGACTGAAGGTGTGTTAGCCGAACTTGAACGCGCGCTGGCGGATCACGAGCTGATCAAAATCAAGCTCAACATCCTCGATCGCGAGTCGCGCCTGGCGAACATTGCAGAACTGTGCAAGGTCGGCAAAGCGGACCTGGTTCAGGTCATCGGCAAGATGGCACTGATTTACCGCAAGAACTTTAGCGTCAACAAGCAGCTGTCGAACGTTCATCGCTTCAAGTGATGGCAAGGGTCAAGGGTGTGCTTCGCGCACCCTGCCACTCCATCCCGGCACCGGCTGCAATACCAGCACCAACCCGGAAAACCCCAGAACCAGATAGCTGAACACCTGCCAACGCACCGCCCCCGGCCAGCCGAAGCGCACCGCGAAGTACATCGCACACGCATACAGCGCCATCATCAGCAGTTGCCCGCGAATATCGCGCCATAGACTGGCAAGGCCCTCGGCCTGAACCAGCACCAAAGCCTGAAAAATCACACACACTGCGGCGAATCCCACCATCAGTGTATTCAGCATGTCCACAATTTCGTCGATCAGCAGCGGCGCCAGGCCGATATGACCCAGCACCGGCAGCAGACCGATATGCAACAGCCACAGGCCGCCCACCCATAACATCTGGGTCAGCTGCCAAAGCATGGCGCCCGCATGCAGCGGGCGCCTTCTTTCAGAGGTGACGAACTTCGACAATCTCATACTCGATAACGCCACCCGGCGTTTTCACGGCGACCACATCACCCTCTTCCTTGGCAATCAAGGCGCGAGCCAGTGGCGAACCCACCGAAATCTTGCCGAGTTTGAAGTCAGCCTCATCCTCACCCACGATGTGGTAAGTGACGCGATCATCCGTCTCGACATTGGCGATTTCAACGGTGGTGCCGAAAATCACTTTGCCGGTGTGAGGAATGGTCGTGACATCGATGATGACCTGGTTCTGAATCCGGCCTTCGATGTCACGAATCCGCGCCTCGACCATCCCCTGCTGCTCGCGGGCAGCGTGGTATTCGGCGTTTTCCTTCAAGTCACCCAGTTCGCGGGCCGTGCCGATGTCCTGGCTGAGCTTCGGACGGACGACCTTGGTCAGGTGAGCGTGTTCTTCTTCCAGGGCTTTGGCGCCCTGGACGGTCATTGGGTATTTGATCATGCCTTCAATCCTGCGTGTAGATCCTGCAAGCGGCGCACGGTCTTCTCGGGACCGAACTTAAGCGCTTCGCAGATAGCTTCGCCAGCAGCAATGGTAGTGGTGCAGTAGATCTTGTGCTGCAAGGCATTACGACGAATGGAGTACGAATCCGCGATCGACTGACGGCCTTCGGTGGTGTTGATGATCAAGGTGACTTCGTCGTTCTTGATCATGTCGACCACGTGCGGACGACCCTCGGTCACCTTGTTCACACGGCGCACTTTCAGGCCTGCGGCTTCGATCAGCCTGGCAGTACCGGCAGTGGCGACCACGTCGAAGCCCAAGTTGATCAGGTCACGGGCCACGCCTGCAACCAGTGGCTTGTCGTCGTCACGTACGCTGATGAACGCGGTACCGCCGGTCGGCAGCACTTCGCTGGCACCCATCTGGGCCTTGGCGAATGCTTCACCGAAGGTGTCGCCCACGCCCATCACTTCACCGGTGGACTTCATCTCTGGGCCCAGGATCGGGTCCACACCCGGGAATTTGGCGAATGGGAACACCGCCTCTTTCACGCTGTAGAAGTTCGGAATGATTTCCTTGGTGAAGCCGATTTCCTTCAGGGTTTTACCAGCCATCACGCGAGCGGCGATCATGGCCAGGGAAACACCGATGCACTTGGACACGAACGGTACGGTCCGGGAAGCGCGCGGGTTGACTTCGATGACGTAGATGTCTTCGCCTTGCAACGCCAACTGTACGTTCATCAGGCCGACCACACCCAGCTCCAGGGCCATTTTCTTGACCTGTTCGCGCATTTCGTCCTGGATGTGCGCAGGCAGCGAGTACGGCGGCAGGGAGCAGGCGGAGTCACCGGAGTGAACGCCGGCCTGCTCGATGTGCTGCATGATCGCGCCGATCACCACGTCGGTGCCGTCGCAGACCGCATCCACGTCCATTTCGATGGCGCAGTTGAGGAAGTGGTCCAGCAGCACCGGGCTGTCGTTGGACACTTTCACCGCATCACGCAGGTAGCGCTTGAGTTCTTCTTCTTCGTAGACGATTTCCATCGCACGGCCGCCCAGTACGTAGGACGGGCGAACCACCAGCGGGTAGCCGATCTTGCTGGCAGCGCGAATCGCTTCGTCTTCGCTACGCACGGTGGCGTTTGGCGGCTGACGCAGGTTCAGGCGCTCGACCATCTGCTGGAAGCGCTCACGGTCTTCGGCACGGTCGATGGCGTCAGGGCTGGTGCCGATGATCGGCACGCCGGCTTCTTCCAGGGCGCGAGCCAGTTTCAGCGGGGTCTGGCCGCCGTACTGGACGATCACGCCTTTTGGTTTTTCGACGCGGCAGATTTCCAGCACGTCTTCCAGGGTCACTGGTTCGAAGTACAGGCGATCGGAGGTGTCGTAGTCGGTGGAAACGGTTTCCGGGTTGCAGTTGACCATGATGGTCTCGTAACCGTCTTCGCGCAGGGCCAGTGCCGCGTGTACGCAGCAGTAGTCGAACTCGATGCCCTGGCCGATACGGTTCGGACCGCCGCCGAGGATCATGATCTTGTCGCGGCCCGACGGCGCGGCTTCGCACTCTTCCTCGTAAGTCGAGTACATGTAAGCGGTGTCGGTGGCGAACTCGGCCGCGCAGGTGTCAACGCGCTTGTAGACCGGATACACGTCGAGCTTGTGACGGTGGCGACGCAGGCTCTTCTCGGTCACGCCCAGCAGCTTGGCCAGACGCATGTCGGAGAAGCCTTTGCGCTTGAGCTTGAACATCATGTCGCGGTCGATGCTGGACAGACCCAGGGTCTTGACCTTCTCTTCTTCCTTGATCAGATCTTCGATCTGCACCAGGAACCACGGGTCGATCATGTTCATGCCGAAAATGTCTTCGACCGACAGGCCGGCGCGGAAGGCGTCAGCTACGTACCAGATGCGCTCGGCACCCGGCACGGTCAGTTCGCGCTTGAGGATGCTCATGCTTTCCGGGTTGCCCAGGTCGAGCTTTTCGTCCAGGCCGCAAACGCCCACTTCCAGGCCGCGCAGGGCTTTCTGCAGGGATTCCTGGAAGGTCCGGCCGATGGCCATGACTTCACCGACCGACTTCATTTGCGTGGTCAGGCGCGCGTCGGCTTTCGGGAATTTCTCGAAGGCAAAACGTGGCAGCTTGGTAACGACGTAGTCGATCGACGGCTCGAAGGATGCAGGAGTAGCGCCGCCGGTGATTTCGTTTTGCAGTTCGTCCAGGGTGTAGCCGATCGCCAGCTTGGCAGCGATACGCGCAATCGGGAAACCAGTGGCTTTCGAGGCCAGTGCCGAAGAGCGGGATACACGCGGGTTCATCTCGATCACGACCATACGGCCAGTGTCCGGGCAGATGCCGAACTGAACGTTGGAGCCGCCGGTTTCCACGCCGATCTCACGCAGTACCGCCAACGAGGCGTTACGCATGATCTGGTATTCCTTGTCCGTCAGGGTTTGTGCCGGAGCAACGGTGATCGAGTCACCGGTGTGCACGCCCATCGGGTCAAAGTTTTCGATCGAGCAGACGATGATGCAGTTGTCCTTCTTATCGCGGACAACCTCCATCTCGTACTCTTTCCAGCCGATCAGCGATTCGTCGATCAGCAGCTCTTTGGTCGGCGACAAATCCAGACCGCGAGCGCAGATTTCTTCGAACTCTTCACGGTTGTAAGCGATACCGCCACCCGTGCCGCCCATGGTGAAGGACGGACGGATGATGCACGGGAAACCGAGCTTTTCGAGGACCGCGTTGGCCTCTTCCATGCTGTGGGCGATGCCCGAACGCGGGCAGTCCAGGCCGATGGATTTCATCGCCTTGTCGAAGCGCGAACGGTCTTCAGCCTTGTCGATGGTGTCGGCGTTGGCGCCGATCATCTCTACGCCGAACTTCTCCAGAACGCCTTCGCGCTCCAGGTCCAGTGCGCAGTTCAGGGCGGTCTGGCCGCCCATGGTCGGCAGCAGCGCGTCCGGACGCTCTTTCTCGATGATCTTGGCAACGGTCTGCCACTTGATCGGCTCGATGTACGTGGCGTCAGCCATGTCCGGGTCGGTCATGATGGTCGCTGGGTTGGAGTTCACCAGGATGACGCGGTAGCCCTCCTCGCGCAGGGCTTTACAGGCCTGGGCGCCGGAGTAGTCGAATTCGCAGGCCTGGCCGATCACGATCGGGCCAGCGCCGAGAATCAGGATGCTTTTAATGTCTGTACGTTTTGGCATGGTTGTCACTCAAATCCGCAGGTCAGTCGGCAAGCCGTCTTGTTCAATCTGTGAAGACTTGAGGGGGTCGCCGGTGTCGGGACCGCCCTCAAGCTTTGCTGCATCAAGGCGAGCGATCAGCGTCGCTTGGCCATTTCGTTGATGAAGCGATCGAACAATGGCGCTACGTCGTTCGGGCCAGGGCTGGCTTCAGGGTGACCCTGGAAGCTGAAGGCGCTCTTGTCGGTAAGCTCGATGCCTTGCAGGGTGCCGTCGAACAACGATTTGTGGATCGCGCGGACGTTGCCTGGCAGGGTGGTCTCATCTACCGCGAAGCCGTGGTTCTGACTGGTGATCATCACCACACCGCTGTCCATGTCCTGGACCGGGTGGTTGGCGCCGTGGTGGCCGTGACCCATTTTCAAGGTCTTGGCGCCGGCGGCCAGGGCCAGCAGCTGGTGACCGAGGCAGATACCGAACACCGGGATGTCGGTTTCCAGCACGTCCTTGATCGCCTGGATCGCGTAGTCGCAAGGCTCGGGGTCACCCGGGCCGTTGGACAGGAACACGCCATCCGGATTGAGCGCCAACGCGTCGGCCGCAGGCGTTTGCGCCGGCACCACGGTCACGCGGCAACCGCGCGCAACCAGCATGCGCAGGATGTTCAGCTTGACGCCGTAGTCGTAGGCAAGCACGTGATACGGCAGCTCGGAGGCGTCGATGGTCGCATGGCTGTCGGTTTTCAGATCCCAGACAGTCGAGCGCCATTCGTATTGCTCTTTGGTGCTGACGACTTTCGCCAGGTCCATGCCTTTCAGGCCAGGGAAGCCTTGCGCGGCGGCGATGGCCGCTTCTTCGGAGATGTTGTCACCGGCCATGATGCAGCCGTTCTGCGCGCCTTTCTCACGCAGGATGCGCGTCAGGCGGCGGGTGTCGATACCGGCGATTGCCACCACATTGTTGGCTTTCAGGTAGTCGGACAGCGACAGCTTGTTACGCCAGTTGCTCGCAACCAGCGGCAGGTCACGAATGACCAGGCCAGCGGACCAGACGCGATCGGACTCGGCGTCTTCCGGCGTGGTGCCGGTGTTGCCGACGTGCGGGTAAGTCAGGGTAACGATCTGTTGGGCGTAGGAAGGATCGGTAAGGATTTCCTGATAGCCGGTCATGGCGGTGTTGAACACCACCTCACCAACGGTTTGACCGTCGGCTCCAATGGCTTCGCCGCGAAAAATGCTGCCATCAGCAAGGGCGAGTATGGCTGGCTTAGTCAAGAAGACCTCCCGTAAATAAAGCCTGAAAGGGCGATCGCAGGTTGTAAAAAAGCGGAGTGACGTATGGACACGTCACCCCGCTTCTTCACCGAATAATTCTGCGCGCTTTTAGTGGACACACTAAAGCTGTAGCTTACAGAAAAAGGCATTTTTGGTCTACCGCCAATGAGCCCTAAAGGCCGGAGAATGCGACAGGACGTCGCTTGGCGGGATAAAACCGGGCCCAAACGCTGAGTCTGGACCCGATTTCGGGCGCATCTTAGCGCAGGTCGAGCACGTCTTGCATGTCGTAAAGACCTGGCTCACGCTTGTCCAGCCACAAAGCCGCACGAACCGCCCCCTTGGCGAAGGTCATGCGACTGGAAGCCTTGTGCGTGATCTCGACACGCTCACCGTCGGCGGCGAACAACACAGTGTGATCACCGACAATGTCACCGGCACGCACCGTGGCGAAGCCGATGGTTTCGCGAGCACGGGCACCGGTCTGACCTTCACGACCGTAAACCGCCACCTTCTTCAAGTCACGACCCAACGCATCGGCAATCACCTCGCCCATGCGTACGGCAGTCCCCGACGGCGCATCGACTTTATGCCGGTGGTGAGCTTCGGTGATTTCGATATCGACGTCATCCCCCAACACACGAGCGGCGGTGTCGAGCAGCTTCAGGCACAGATTGACGCCGACACTGAAGTTGGCGGCGAAGACGATAGGAATATCCTTGCCCGCCTCGGCCAGCAACCGCTTCTCTTCCACGCTGAAGCCGGTGGTACCGATGATCATCGACTTACCGTGCTTGCGGCAAAATGCGAGGTTCTTCAGGGTCACCGTCGGGTGGGTGAAGTCGATCAGCACATCAAACTCGTCGACCACCCGATCCAGATCACCGGACAGTGGCACGCCGATACGACCCAGCGCAGCCAGCTCGCCGGCATCCGCGCCGACCAGCGAGCTGTCAGGGCGATCGATCGCCGCCGTCAGACCGGCGCCCGGCGTTTGCTGCACAGCCTCGATCAAGGTTTTGCCCATGCGCCCCGCGGCGCCCATCACTGCAATACGTCGCATGCCTGTCTCCTTACAAATCGCCGAAGAAACGCTTCACACCTTCGAACCAACCGGTGGTTTTCGGCGAATGACTGTTATCGTCCGCCAGCGAGCTACGGAATTCTTCCAGTAATTCGCGCTGGCGACGACCCAGGTTGACCGGGGTTTCGACCGCCACGCGACACATCAGGTCACCGGCACCGCCACCACGCACTGGCGCGACGCCTTTGCCGCGGACACGGAACTGCTTGCCGGTCTGAGTCCCCTCAGGGATCTTCAGCTTGACCCGACCATCGAGGGTCGGAATCTCCAGCTCGCCACCCAGCGCCGCGTCGACAAAGCTGATCGGCACTTCGCAGAACAGGTGTTTGCCGTCACGCTGGAAGATGGCGTGCTCGCGCACATTGATCACCACGTACAGGTCGCCGGTCGGGCCACCCTGGGCGCCCGCCTCGCCTTCTCCGGACAGGCGAATGCGGTCACCGGTATCGACGCCGGCCGGCACTTTCACCGAGAGCGTCTTGTACTCTTCGACACGGCCTTCGCCGTGACAGGAATCGCACGGATCGGAAATGATCTTGCCCTGGCCATGGCAGCGCGGGCAGGTCTGCTGCACCGAGAAGAAGCCCTGCTGCATGCGGACCTGGCCGATACCGCCACAGGTCGGGCAAGTGACAGGCGAAGAGCCTTTCTTGGCACCCGAGCCGTCGCACGGCTTGCAGTTGACCAGTGTCGGAACGCGGATATTCACGGTAGTACCGCGTACCGCTTCTTCCAGGTTCAGCTCCAGGGTGTAGCGCAGGTCGCTGCCGCGCTGAGCGCCGCCACGGGCACCGCCGCGACCGCCACCGAAGAAGTCGCTGAAGACATCACCAAAGATGTCGGAGAAGTTCTGACCGCCAAACCCGGCACCGCCGCCGCCCATGCTTGGGTCGACACCGGCATGGCCGTACTGGTCGTACGCCGCGCGCTTGCTGGAATCGGACAGCACTTCGTAGGCCTCGTTGGCCTCCTTGAACATCTCTTCCGACGCTTTGTCATCGGGATTACGGTCCGGGTGGTGCTTCATCGCCAGGCGACGGTAGGCCTTTTTCAGGTCCGCTTCGCTTGAGCCGCGCTCAACACCCAATACTTCGTAATAGTCACGCTTTGCCATAATTCTTTGCACTCTTAAGGACGTTCGGCAAACCCCTCCTGAGCCTCGCCAAACTCGTTGAGCCCCAATACAGGCCCGGACCCAACTCACGTCAATTCAACGATCCTGGTCTTTGATTCAATGCGGCACTTTCGGCTCGAAAAGCAGGAGCATTTCCGGCCATACCGCCAGCACCCGAGCGTTGTCGCATGCTGTAAAAATTCGTTAACTCCAGACACGCCAACGCGGGAGCAAGCTCCCGCGCGGCGACATCCTACCAGTCACCGCCTGAAGGCAGTCAACCGGGCGACCAACAACTTACTTGTGGTCTTTGACTTCTTCGAACTCAGCGTCCACGACGTCGTCGGCTTTTTGAGCTTTTTCGTCGTTCGGTGCAGCGCCTTCAGCAGGCTGAGCCTGTTCGGCGTACATTTTCTGAGCCACTGGCGCGGAGACTTTGGACAGCTCTTCAACCTTGGCGTCGATAGCAGCCTTGTCGTCGCCTTTGATGGCGGCTTCCAGGGCAACTACTGCAGCTTCGATTGCAGTCTTCTCTTCAGCGGTCACTTTGTCGCCGGCATCAGCGACCATTTTGCGCGTCGAGTGAACCAGGGCGTCGCCCTGGTTGCGGGCGCTGGCCAGCTCTTCGAACTTGCGGTCTTCCTCAGCGTTCACTTCAGCATCACGAACCATCTGCTGAATTTCGTCCTCGGACAGACCGGAGTTGGCCTTGATCACGATCGACTGAGTCTTGCCGGTGGCCTTGTCTTTCGCGCCGACGTGCAGGATGCCGTTGGCGTCGATGTCGAAGGTCACTTCGATTTGTGGCACGCCACGTGGTGCCGGTGGAATCTCGGCCAGGTCGAACTTGCCCAGGGACTTGTTCTGGGCGGCTTGCTTGCGCTCGCCTTGCAGCACGTGAATGGTCACTGCACCCTGGTTGTCGTCGGCTGTCGAGAACACTTGCGATTTCTTGGTAGGAATCGTGGTGTTTTTCTCGATCAGCGCGGTCATCACGCCACCCATGGTTTCGATACCCAGGGTCAGCGGGCTGACGTCGAGCAGCAGAACGTCTTTCACGTCGCCGGCCAATACCGCGCCCTGGATAGCAGCACCCATGGCAACGGCTTCGTCAGGGTTGACGTCTTTACGTGCTTCTTTACCGAAGAAATCGGTGACCAGCTTCTGAACCAGTGGCATACGGGTCTGACCGCCGACCAGGATCACGTCGTTGATCGCGCCAATGTCGATACCGGCGTCTTTCATCGCAATGCGGCAAGGTTCGATGGTGCGTTGAACCAGGTCTTCAACCAGCGCTTCCAGCTTGGAACGCGAGATCTTCACGTTCAAGTGCTTTGGACCGGTTGCGTCTGCGGTGATGTACGGCAGGTTCACGTCGGTCGACTGGCTCGAGGACAGTTCGATCTTGGCTTTTTCAGCAGCTTCTTTCAGGCGCTGCATCGCCAGCGGATCACCTTTGAGGTTCATGCCGCTTTCTTTCTTGAATTCGTCGACGAGGTAGTCGATCAGACGAATGTCAAAGTCTTCACCGCCCAGGAAAGTGTCGCCGTTGGTGGCCAATACTTCGAACTGGTGCTCGCCATCGACTTCAGCGATTTCGATCACGGAAACGTCGAAAGTACCGCCGCCCAGGTCATAAACGATCACGGTGTGATCGCCTTTGGCCTTGTCCATACCGTAAGCCAGCGCAGCTGCGGTCGGTTCGTTGATGATACGTTTAACGTCCAGGCCCGCGATGCGGCCGGCGTCCTTGGTGGCTTGACGCTGGCTGTCGTTGAAGTAGGCCGGAACGGTGATCACCGCTTCAGTCACTGGCTCGCCGAGGTAGTCTTCGGCGGTCTTCTTCATCTTCTTCAGAATTTCAGCCGAGATTTGTGGCGGTGCCATTTTCTGGCCGTTCACTTCAACCCAGGCGTCGCTGTTGTCAGCCTTGACGATCTTGTAAGGGACCATCTGGATGTCTTTCTGCACGACTTCTTCGTCGAAACGACGACCGATCAAACGCTTCACCGCGTACAGGGTGTTGTGCGGATTGGTCACTGCCTGACGCTTGGCGGACTGGCCAACCAGGATTTCGCCGTCGTTGGCATATGCAACGATCGAAGGGGTGGTACGCGCGCCTTCGGCGTTTTCGATGACTTTGGCTTTGCCGTTTTCAAGAATGGAGACGCAGGAGTTGGTAGTCCCCAGGTCGATACCGATAATTTTGCCCATGTTCACTCTCCCGAAACTTTGGATTTGGATGCCGCAGCAGTGGTGGCTAACTGCGGTAGCACTTAAACGCTTGACTTCTAAATGGGGGCCTTGCGACTAATTTCAAGCCTGCTCGTCAATAGAAGGCGCAACTGGCGCGCTGGCCTTGCTGACCACGACCATGGCCGGGCGCAGCAGGCGACCATTGAGCTGGTAACCCTTCTGGAACACCTTGAGCACGCTGTTCGGCTCGACGTCGGCGCTTTCCTGCATGGCCATTGCCTGATGCTGCGAGGCATTGAAGGGCTCGCCTTCAGGATCGATCACTTCCAGCTGATAACGCTTCAGGGTGTCCTGGAACATTTTCAGGGTCAGTTCGATCCCTTCGCGCATCGGACGAATGTTTTCGTCGTCAGGGCTGGACAACTCCAGGCCACGCTCGAGGCTGTCGATGATCGGCAGCAGGTCACCGGCGAATTTCTCCAGTGCGAACTTGTGAGCCTTCTCTACATCCTGCTCGGCGCGACGGCGGACGTTCTGCAGATCAGCTGCTACACGCAAAGCCTGATCATGAGCGCCAGCCAATTGCTCTTCGAGCACTTGTACACGAGCCGCCAGCTCATCACCCTCCTGGGCAGCTTGATCGGCGTCTAGATTTTGCGTATCCACTGTCTGTTCGTCAGCCATAGATTTCTCCTTTCAATATCGTCCGCGAGCTCAACTCGCGCTTCTGTCCCGGTATATGGGGCCGCAAAATCGAGCTTCAAGGGCCGCTTGTTGATTAACCCTACAAAAAACAGCTGCATTGTCATTCCCGGGCGCACTAAGGATTTCGTCGGATCAAGCAAATCGAGCTAAAGAGGGGCATTGTCAGCCAGAATCAAAACACTGTATAAATAACCAGACCTAATGCCTGGGAGCGGCCTTTATGCTGGTGCACCTGTCCGTACACAACTACGCCATCGTTGAACATCTCGATCTCGAACTCGATCGCGGGATGAGTGTGATCACAGGAGAAACCGGCGCCGGCAAGTCGATCATGCTCGACGCCCTGGGCCTGACCCTGGGTGATCGCGCCGACAGCGGCGTGGTCCGCCCCGGTGCCGACAAGGCCGACATCCTGGCCACCTTCGACCTGGTCGACATCCCGGAAGCCAGCGCCTGGCTGGCCGAACGCGACCTGGAGAGCGACGGCCCGTGCATCCTGCGCCGGGTAATCACCGCCGAAGGGCGCTCGCGCGGCTACATCAACGGCACCCCCTGCCCGCTTGGCGACCTCAAGGCCCTGGGCGAGTTGCTGATCGATATCCACAGCCAGCACGAACACCAGTCCCTGCTCAAGACCGACACCCACCGCCGCCTGCTCGACGAGTACGCCGGCGCGACGGACCTTGCCCGCCAGGTGCAACTGGCCGCCCAACGCTGGCGCCAGACCCGCCAGGAACTGGATCGTCTGTCCAACTCCGGGGATGAGCAGCGCGCCCGCCATCAGCTGCTCAGTTATCAACTCGACGAACTGGAAAACCTCGGCCTCGGTGAAAACGAGCTGGAGCAGCTCGAGCTGGAGCATAAGAACCTGACCAACGCCGAAACGCTGCTGAGCATCTGCCGGCAAGTGGTCGAACAATGCAGCGAAAGTGATTCAGGCAATGTCCTGAACGCACTCACCGCCAGCCTCAACCGCCTGTCGAGCGTGAACAACTCGATCGGTGCCCTGGGCGAAGCCAGCAGCCTGCTGACCAGTGCGCAGATCCAGGTCGAGGAAGCCGTGGGCGAACTTAACCGCTTCCTTGATAATTTCGACGCCGACCCGGCGCGTCTTCAGTACCTGGAAGAACGTCTCGACGCGATTTACACCATGGCGCGCAAACATCGCATTCAACCGACCGAGGTCGCGGATCTGCAACAGCGCCTGCTGGATGAAATCGAATCCCTGAATGCCAACGACGAATCCATCGAACGACTGAGCGATGAGCTGGCGTCCTACGCCCGTCATTATCAGGAGAAAGCCCGGGAACTGAGCGACCTGCGCCATCAAGCCTCAAGTAGTCTGGCAAGCGCCGTGGAGCAGGAAATCCAGCGACTGGGCATGCCGGGGGGGCGCTTCACCATCGAACTGCGCCCCAACAGCAGCGATGAATTGCTGCCCAATGGTCTCGAACAGGTAGAACTGCTGGTGAGCGCCAACCCGGGGCAACCGCTTAAAGCCCTGGCAAAAGTGGCCTCCGGTGGCGAGCTGTCACGAATCAGCCTGGCGATTCAGGTCATCACCGCGCAAACCTCGCGCGTACCGACCCTGGTCTTCGACGAAGTGGACGTGGGTATTGGCGGCCCGACTGCCGAAATTGTCGGCCAATTGCTGCGTCGTCTCGGCGCACGCGGGCAGGTACTGACAGTGACCCACTTGCCGCAGGTAGCGGCGCAAGGTCATCAGCATCTATTTGTGCACAAGGTGCGTGGCGAGGACGCGACCCGCACGGCGGTCTCCAAGCTGAACAAGAATGATCGTGTCGAAGAAGTTGCGCGAATGCTGGGCGGCATCGATCTGACCAAGGAATCCTTGGCTCACGCGAAAAAAATGGTCGTAACCGCAAAGATTTAACAACGGCAGACAGCACGAAGGCGACACTGGGGTCGCCTTCGTTCGTTTCGCGAACCTCAAGTTCGCGCGACATGCTTACTTTTTCTTACGCACGTACAGTACAAGGTTGTGATCAACCATCTCGAAGCCATACTTGTCGACGATTGCCTTCTGCAGCCGCTCGATTTCTTCATCGAAGAATTCGATCACTTCACTGGTCTCGACGTTGACCATATGGTCGTGATGCTTGCCGTCATCCAGCTCGAAGACCGCATGGCCTCCGTCGAAGTTGTGCCGCACCACAAGGCCAGCTGCCTCGAACTGGGTCAGGACACGGTAAACCGTGGCCAGACCGACGTCCTCACCAGCTTCCATCAGTGCCTTGTAGACGTCCTCGGCACTCATGTGGCGTTGCTCGGCGGAATCGAGCATTTGCAGAATTTTGACCCGTGGAAGGGTCACTTTGAGGCCGGCTTTGCGTAGTTCGCTATTTTCAACCATGGTCAGCTTTCTCGCGATGCTGCTTCGCAGCTTCTCTTAATGCGGGTATGATCGGCGTTTACGTTGTCCCAGCCAAGATAGTGGAAGTCGCCCACCGATGCAAAACACCAAGCTCTTGCTAACCAGTTTCACCTTTGTGGGACTGCTCGCACTCGCCGGTTGTTCATTCCCCGGGGTTTACAAAATCGACATCCAGCAGGGCAATGTCGTCACGCAGGACATGATAGACCAGTTACGCCCGGGAATGACCCGTCGGCAAGTACGGTTTATCATGGGCAACCCTCTGTTGACTGACACGTTCCATGCCGATCGCTGGGATTATCTGTATAGCCTGCAACCCGGTGGCGGTGAACGCCAACAGGAACGCATTAGCGTTATCTTCAACCCAAATGACCAACTTGTCAGCCTCTCCGGTGATTTCATGCCGGGCGTGAGCCGCGACGAAGCGATTCTTGGCAAGGACAGCGGCACCAGCGTGACCGCACCTGCAGAAAATGCCGAGAAGCCGAAACCGGAAAAACCGGTCAAGCCAGGTTCGTTGCTGGATCAGATCCAGAAGGACGTCGACGGCGTAGAAACCGTTCCGGTCCCGACTCCAGAACCTCTGGAAACCTCGCCACAATAATGTGCGAGACCATAAAAAACCCGGCATGTCCGGGTTTTTTATGGCCTGGCATTTATCCGCGTCACTGATTCCGCACCTTGGCCTCGGCCGCCTTGGCGGCGCGCAGCCGACGAACTTCTTTCGGATCAGCCAGCAGCGGCCGGTAAATTTCGATGCGATCCCCCGCCTGAACCACACGACTGTCCGGATCGATGACCACCTTTGCGAAGATCCCCACAGGACAATTGGCCAGATCCAGCTCCGCAAACGCCTGGCCGATACCCGACTTCTGCAAGGCCGCTCGCACTGTCGTCCCAGCAGGCACTGCCACAGTGAGCAGTACCTGACGATCAACGGCGGCATACACCACCTCGACCTCGATCATGGCCTCAACCATGCATCTGCCTGGCCCGCTGGCAGAACGCATCCACCAGCGTATTGGCCGCCTGATTGAACAACGGCCCCAAGGTGGCGCGAATGATCGTCCCGGCGTAATCGAACGACAGATCCAGGCTGATCTTGCACGCCTTCTCGCCCAGCGGCTTGAACACCCACACGCCGTGCAGCTGATTGAACGGACCTTTTTCAAGGTTCATTTCGATCGACTGTCCAGGCACCAGGGTATTGCGCGTCACGAAATGCTGACTGAGCCCGCCCTTGGCTACGCCCACACTGGCGCGCATGTGCTCGGGGGAGCTTTCAAGAACTTCGGCCGACGAGCACCACGGCAGGAATTCCGGATAACGCGCCACGTCGTTGACCAGGTCATACAGTGCTTGCGCGGGGTACGGCAGCAGGGCCGAACGTTGAATATGTGTCGTCATGTCAGCGTCACTTCCACAGCTGGGCGGCAAACACTACAAGAATGCCGATGGGCGCCACATAGCGCATCAAGAACAGGGACAGGGCGAACAACATCGGGCTGCGGATCGACAACTCGTCGCGTACCGTTTCCCGACCCATCACCCATCCCGCAAACACCACGAAACATAATCCACCAAGTGGCAACATGATTCGCGAGGTGAAGAAATCGATCACACCGAAGAAGTCCAGGCCACCGGCCGCACCCCATTGATAGAGATGGAACATCCCGCCTTCGTTCACGAAAAACTTGGCTTGCTTCCAGATGTTGAAGGAAAAGACCGTGCCCAGACCGACAAACCAGCAGATGAAGGCCAGCCAGAAAGTCACCCAGGCACGACTGACCCTGGTGCGTTCAACCAGGTAAGCCACCATCGGTTCAAGCAGGGAAATCGCCGAACTCCAGGCGGCAATCGCCACCAGTACGAAGAACACTACGCCCATCAACTGGCCGAAGGCTACGTTGCCAAAGGCAAATGGCAGGCTGACGAACATCAGGCCCGGGCCTTCGCTCGGGTTCAGGCCCGCAGCGAACACAATCGGAAACAATGCCAGGCCAGCAACCAGGGAAACGAACGTATCCAGCAGCGCCACGCCGACGATGGTGCCGGAAATCGACGAATCCTTCGGCATATAGGCGCCATAGATCATGATCGAACCAACGCCCACGCTCAGGGAAAAGAAGGCGTGCCCCATGGCCGGCAGCAAGCCGTCAAGGACTTTTTCCGGGTGGAAGTCGAACATGAAATGCACGCCCTCCATGAAATGGCCAGTGGTCATGCTGTAGCCCAGCAACACCAGAATCATCACGAACAGCAGCGGCATCATGATGCGCAGGCTGCGCTCAAGGCCGGCCACCACGCCCTTGGCGATCACGATGGCGGACAGCAGCATGAAAATCGTGTGCCAAAGTGTCAGGCGCCATGGATCGGCGATCACATTGCCGAAATACGCGCCAACCTGGTCTGCCGTCACCCCCTGAAAATCACCGCGCCCCATGTCGATGATGTAATCCAGCGACCAGCCGCCGACAACACTATAGAACGACAGGATCAGCAGCGCCGTGATCATCCCGGCGAACGCTCCCCAGGACCACTTCGCCGAATGCCCCGCCTCCAGCGCCAACACCTTCAAGGCATTGGCCGGGCTCTGCCGGGCGCGACGGCCGATCAGGGTTTCCGCCAGCATGACCGGCACACCGATCAGCGCGATACAGGCCAGGAACATCAGCACGAAGGCGCCGCCGCCGTAGACGCCGACCATGTACGGGAATTTCCAGATACTACCCAGGCCCACGGCCGAACCGGTCGCGGCGAGTATGAAGACCCAGCGGCTAGCCCAACTGCCGTGGACAGAAACCTTGTCTGTCGACATCGTTATCACGCCCAAGCGTTCAAAAAAGAGGCCGCATTGTCCGGGATTCAATCAACCTGCTCAAGCACGTAGCGATACCGTAGCCGACTCGCTTGTAACTCCCTATAATGCCGCCCCTATGGCTAAACAGAAGAAACACCCAACAGGGACCATCGCGCAAAATAAAAAGGCGCGACACGATTACTTCATCGAGCACAAGTTCGAGGCTGGTCTGGTCCTGGCCGGCTGGGAAGTAAAAAGTCTGCGGGCAAGCAAGCTGCAACTGGTTGACAGTTATGTGCTGCTCAAGGATGGCGAAGCCTGGCTGCTCGGCAGCCACATTACGCCGCTGATGACCGCCAGCACCCACGTCATCGCTGATCCGACCCGCACCCGAAAATTGCTGCTCAACCGACGCGAGCTGGAAAAGCTGGCCTCTGCCGTGCAGCAAAAGGGTTACGCCTGCGTGTGCCTGTCCTGGTACTGGAGCAAGCACATGGTCAAGTGCGAGATCGCGCTGGGCAAGGGCAAGAAGGAATACGACAAGCGTGATACCGAACGCGAACGCGACGCCGGTCGCGAGTTGCAGCGTGCGGTGCGCAACAAGGGCAAGGAAGATTAATTTTCTTTCTGCTTGAGACCACCATCGCGAGCAAGCTCGCTCCCACATTTGTTTTGTGTCGTTCACAAACCCACTGTGGGAGCGAGCTTGCTCGCGATGGCGATCGTACAAATCACCACAAAACCCACTGACTACATCCCCTTGCGTCGCTCCGCCCGGGCAACGCGCTGCACTTCCTGACGCACTTCCTCCAGCACTTCCTGCACATACAAAATGTGTCGACTGGAGACTTCCCGCGCCTGCTCCGCCCTGCCTTCGATAATCGCCAGGTACAACTCCCGATGCTGTGAAATCAGCATGTCTCGGGTTTCGGTGCGTTGCTTGTACATCCCGCCGATGTTGGTCACCACATTGCGCTTGAGCAGATCGAACAGCCCACGAATCGTGTGCAGCAACACCGCGTTGTGACTGGCTTCAGCGATCGCCAGGTGGAATTTCGCATCCGCTGCGCCCTCTTCCGCACGGCTCACCTCATCGTGGCGCGTGTAGCAGTCCTGCAATTCGTTGAACGCCGTGGTCAGCCGTTCGCGATCGACATCCGTGGCACGCAACGCCGCGTAATAGGCACAGGACGCTTCCAGGGTGTGACGAAATTCCAGCAGGTCGCGCTGGGCTTCAGGGTTGCTTTCCAGCAGAAGCAGCAGCGGATCGCTGAACGTCGACCCCAGCGACTCCACCACATAGTTGCCGCCCCCCTGGCGACTGACCAGCAAGCCCTTGGCCGCCAGTTTCTGGATCGCCTCGCGCAACGAAGGGCGTGACACACCAAACTGCTCGGCCAACGTACGTTCGGCCGGCAGACGCTCGCCCGCCTTCAGCGTGCCCTCGAGGATCATCCCCTCGAGCCGCTCGACAATATCGTCAGACAAACGGCGCTGACGTATCTGATCAAACCCCATAACTCACTTCTCCACGATCCCGGCAGCTCGCCGGGCCTTCTATTCTGGCCGATCGGCGCTGAGCCGGCACCCAGGCAGATTGCATTGGCTCGACCGCATCAGATGACCTGCGCACCGCGTATTCGACAAAAGTTGCAGGGCGGCAAATTGACACGCCGCCCATAAGGCTTTTACCCTAGCCAACAGCGATTGTAAATTGGTATTACCAATTAACCAAGCACGCTGACCAGTGCCTGACCAACAACAATTAGGGGCCACCCCATATGCAAACCTGGCAACAGCTCTATAGTCCGCTCGGCAGTCTCGGCCTTTCCGCGCTCGCGGCCGTCATCCCCATCGTATTTTTCTTCCTCGCCTTGGCCGTGTTCCGCCTCAAAGGCCATGTGGCCGGCAGCATCACACTGGCCCTGTCCATTGCGGTGGCCATCTTCGCTTTCCAGATGCCTGTCGACATGGCGTTCGCTGCTGCCGGCTACGGGTTCGCCTATGGCCTGTGGCCCATTGCCTGGATCATCGTCGCGGCGGTCTTCCTCTACAAACTGACGGTCAAGAGCGGGCAGTTCGAAGTGATCCGCAGCTCGGTGCTGTCGATCACTGACGACCAGCGCCTGCAAGTACTCCTGATTGGATTCTGCTTTGGTGCGTTCCTGGAAGGTGCCGCCGGTTTCGGTGCGCCGGTGGCGATTACCGCCGCACTGTTGGTAGGACTGGGCTTTAACCCGTTGTACGCCGCAGGCCTGTGCCTGATCGCCAATACCGCACCGGTAGCCTTCGGCGCCCTGGGGATCCCGATCATCGTTGCCGGGCAAGTGACCGGCATCGACGCGTTCAAGATCGGCGCCATGACCGGCCGGCAATTGCCGCTGCTGTCGCTGTTCGTGCCGTTCTGGTTGGTGTTCATGATGGACGGCCTGCGCGGCGTGCGGGAAACCTGGCCGGCAGCGCTGGTGGCGGGCCTGAGCTTTGCCATCACCCAGTACTTCACCTCGAATTTCATTGGCCCGGAACTGCCGGACATCACCTCGGCCCTGGCCAGCCTGATTTCCCTGACCCTGTTCCTGAAAGTCTGGCAGCCCAAACGTGCCGCTGGCCAACATATCGTCGGCGCCGTCTCGGCTTCCGTTGTGACCGCCAGCGCCGGCGGCTTCGGTCAGCCGCGCAGCACCGTGGCGTCGCCCTACAGCTTCGGTGAAATTCTCAAGGCCTGGTCGCCGTTCCTGATCCTCACCGTGCTGGTCACGATCTGGACCCTGAAACCGTTCAAGGCGATGTTCGCTGCCGGCGGTTCGATGTACAGCTGGGTGTTCAACTTCGCGATCCCGCACCTGGATCAGATGGTGATCAAGGTCGCACCGATCGTCACCGCCCCGACGGCCCTGCCTGCCGTGTTCAAGCTGGACCCGATTTCCGCGACCGGTACGGCGATTTTCTTCTCCGCGCTGATCTCGATGCTGGTGCTGAATATCAACCTAAGAACTGGTCTTACCACTTTAAAAGAGACCTTCTACGAGCTGCGCTGGCCGATTCTGTCCATCGGCATGGTGCTGGCGTTTGCCTTCGTCACCAACTACTCGGGCATGTCGTCGACCATGGCCCTGGTACTGGCAGGCACCGGGGCGGCATTCCCGTTCTTCTCGCCGTTCCTCGGCTGGCTGGGCGTGTTCCTGACCGGTTCCGATACCTCGTCCAACGCGCTGTTCAGTTCGTTGCAGGCGACCACCGCGCATCAGATCGGCGTCAGCGACACCCTGCTGGTGGCGGCGAACACCAGCGGCGGCGTGACCGGCAAGATGATCTCGCCACAATCGATCGCCGTGGCCTGCGCCGCGACCGGCCTGGTGGGCAAGGAATCGGATCTGTTCCGCTTCACCCTCAAGCACAGCCTGTTCTTTGCAACGATCGTCGGCCTGATCACCTACGCCCAGGCCTACTGGTTCACCGGCATGCTGGTGCACTAAGAACGATAAGAAAAACCGACGCCGGATCACGATTGCGGCGTCAGCTATTCACCACCCGGTCTGCAAGGCTGCTGAAAGCTTCCCTCTCTATATTCAGCAGCCTCAGCGGACGGATAACCGGCCGAGAGACACGCCTGATGAGCGAGCTTTTTTACAACGCTGTGCCGAACGCGACCCGTGTAGCCCCGCCACTGCCCGAGCCCCGGCAATACCCCAGCGAGAAACCGTCACGGGTCTACCTGTTCGGCACCTGCGTGGTGGATCTGTTCTACCCCGAAGCCGGGATGGATGCGATTCATCTGCTGGAACGCGAAGGCATCCGTGTCGAATACCCGCAAGGGCAAAGCTGCTGCGGGCAGCCGGCCTACACCTCGGGTTACACCGAGCAGGCCCGGACCGTGGCGCGCTCCCAACTGGCGTTGTTTGCCGGGGATTATCCGGTGGTGGTGCCGTCGGGCTCTTGTGCGGGCATGTTGCGCGAACATTACGCCGACTTGTTCAAGGATGAGCCGCAGACGTTGAAACAGGTCCAGGCCCTGGCCGCCCGGACTTATGAACTGGCCGAGTTCCTGCTGTTTGTCTGCAAGGTGCAGCTCATGGACAGCGGCGAACCGGTAAAAGTCGCGTTGCACACCTCGTGTTCGGCGCGGCGCGAGATGAACACACACCTGCATGGCCGTGAGTTGTTGGCGCAGCTAGGCAACGTGGAGCGAGTCGATCACAGCCATGAAAGCGAATGCTGTGGCTTCGGTGGGACTTTCAGCGTCCGTATGCCAGACATTTCCGGCGCGATGGTGGCTGACAAGACCCGATCGTTGAAGGAATCCGGCGCGCACCAGGTACTCAGTGCCGACTGCGGTTGCCTGATGAACATCAACGGCTCGCTGGAAAAACAGCAGGAAGCGTTGCGCGGCCAACACTTGGCCAGCTTCCTCTGGCAGCGAACCGGAGGTGGCCGATGAACGCTTCCGCGATTATTCCTACGGTTGCCGTAGAAGAAAATTTCCACACCCGGGCTCACGAGGCTTTGGGTGACAAGCAACTGCGAAATAACTTTCGCACTGCGATGGATTCACTGATGACCAAACGGGCAGCGTCCTTCAGCGATGCCCATGAAAGAGAACATTTGCGAGCGCTGGGCAATGCCGTCCGCGCCCGTGCGTTATCCAAGTTGCCCGACCTGCTCGAGCAGCTTGAACAAAACCTGACCCGCAACGGTGTGACAGTGCACTGGGCGGAAACGGTGGACGAGGCCAATGGCATCGTCTTATCGATCATCCGCGCTCACGAGGGGCGGCAAGTGATCAAGGGCAAATCGATGGTCAGCGAAGAGATGGAGATGAACCATGTCCTCGCTGAACAGGGCATTGAATGCCTGGAATCGGACATGGGCGAGTACATCGTCCAGCTCGACCACGAGAAGCCTTCACACATTATTATGCCGGCGATCCACAAGAATGCCGGTCAGGTCGCGTCCTTGTTCCACGACAAACTTGGCGTGGAATACACCAAGGACGTTGACCAACTCATTCAGATCGGTCGCAAAGTCTTGCGACAGAAATTCTTCGAAGCGGACATCGGCGTCTCCGGCGTCAACTTCGCCGTGGCCGAAACCGGCACCCTGCTGCTGGTGGAAAACGAAGGCAACGGGCGCATGACCACTACGGTGCCGCCGGTGCACATCGCCGTCACCGGCATTGAAAAGGTCGTGGAAAACCTGCGCGATGTAGTGCCGCTCTTGTCGTTGCTGACCCGCTCGGCCCTCGGCCAGCCGATCACCACCTACGTCAACATGATCTCCGGCCCGCGCAAGGAACATGAACTCGACGGCCCGCAGGAAGTGCACCTGGTACTGCTGGACAACGGTCGCAGCCAGGCCTTCGCCGACAGTGAATTGCGCCAGACCCTGAACTGCATCCGCTGCGGCGCCTGCATGAATCATTGCCCGGTCTACACTCGAATCGGCGGTCACGCCTATGGCGAGGTTTACCCTGGGCCTATCGGAAAAATCATCACCCCGCACATGGTCGGCCTGGCGAAAGTCCCCGATCACCCGAGCGCTTCGTCCCTGTGCGGTGCCTGTGGTGAAGTCTGTCCGGTGAAAATCCCGATCCCCGCCTTGCTGCGACGTCTGAGGGAAGAAAACGTCAAAGCGCCGGACAGCCCGCATCAAGTCATGCGCGGCCAGGGCAGCAAGTACTCGCGCAAGGAACGCTTTATCTGGAACGCCTGGGCCAGGCTCAACAGTTCGCCGACGCTCTATCGCCTGTTCGGCTTCTTCGCCACTCGCTTGCGCGCCCTCGCGCCGAGCAACGTCGGTCCGTGGACGCAAAATCACAGCGCACCGAAACCTGCTGCCCGCTCACTGCATGACATGGCCCGCGAGCATCTGGCCAAACAGGGAGACCGTTGATGAGTGCCAAGCAAACTATCCTCGCCAAGCTGCGCAACAGTCTGACGGGCACCACGCCGGTGCCTGACGAGTTCGACGTCGAACTGGTGACCCAGCCCTACACCTACACGCCCGAACAACGCATTGCGCAATTGCGCAAACTGATGGAAGCGGTGCACACGGAAATCCATCTGTCGTCCGGCGAAAGCTGGACCGGGTTGCTGGCCCAATTGCTGCGGGATCGTCAGGTGCCGAACCTGCTGATCGCGCCGACCACGCCTCATGGTCAAAGGGTCACTCAACACTGGGCGAAAAATCCCGGGCTGCCGGCGCTCAAAGCCTACGACCGTCCGGTTGAAGAATGGAAAGCCGAGCTGTTCAACGACACCGCCGCCAGCCTGACCACCACCCTCGGCGCAATCGCAGCGACAGGCAGTCTGATTCTCTGGCCGACGCGGGAAGAACCGCGCCTGATGAGCCTGGTGCCGCCGGTGCATTTCGCCCTGCTCAAGGCCAGTGAAATCCGCGACAACTTCTATCAGGTACAGCAGGAATTCGAATGGGCCCAAGGCATGCCGACCAATGCGCTGCTGGTGTCGGGCCCATCGAAAACCGCTGACATCGAACAGGTCCTGGCCTACGGCGCCCACGGCCCGAAAGACCTGGTGGTTCTGATCCTGGAGGACCAATGAGTCTACCGACAGCTTTTCTGCAAGATGCACAACGGCTAATTCCCCAGGCACGACGTTTCGATGACCCGTTGTCGACCCTGGCCTTCGGCACTGACGCCAGTTTCTACCGGCTGATTCCGCAACTGGTGATTCGTGTCGAGTCCGAAGAGGAAGTGGTGGCGCTGCTCAAACTCGCGCAACGGGATCAGGTCCCGGTGACCTTTCGCGCCGCCGGCACCAGCCTGTCCGGGCAGGCGATCAGCGATTCGGTGCTGATCGTTCTTGGGGATAACTGGAATGGTCGCGAAATCCGTGATCAGGGCATGCAAATCCGCCTGCAACCGGGCGTGATCGGCGCTCAGGCCAACGCCTGGCTGGCGCCATTCGGGCGCAAGATCGGTCCGGACCCGGCCTCGATCAACGCCTGCAAAATCGGTGGCATCGTCGCCAACAATGCCAGCGGCATGTGCTGCGGCACCGCGCAAAATACCTATCACACTCTGGCCGGCATTCGTCTGGTGCTGGCCGACGGCAGTCGTCTCGACACCGAAGACCCGACAAGCGTTGCCGCGTTTCGCGACAGCCACGCTGCGCTGCTTGAGCGACTGGCAACCTTGGGCCGCGAGACCCGCGCCAATGCCGAACTGGCTGCGAGAATCCGCCACAAATACCGTCTGAAAAATACCACCGGCCTGTCACTCAATGCCCTGGTGGATTTCGACGAGCCTGTGGATATCTTGAGCCACTTGCTGGTGGGTTCCGAAGGCACCCTCGGCTTCATCAGCGCGGTGACTTACGACACCGTGATCGATCACCCGAACAAGGCGTCGGCGCTGATTGTGTTCCCGGACGTGGAAACCTGCTGTAACGCGGTCACTGTGTTGAAAAGCCAGCCGGTGTCGGCCGTGGAACTGCTGGATCGCCGCAGCCTGCGTTCGGTGCAGGACAAACCCGGCATGCCGGTTTTCGTACAGCACCTGTCGAACAATGCCTGCGCCCTGCTGATCGAGTCCCGCGCCGCCTCGTCCACGTTACTGCACGAACAACTGACGCAAATCATGGCGTCGTTGACCTCGTTCCCCGTAGAGAAGCAAGTCGACTTCACCGAAGACCCGGTGGAAAACGCCCGGCTCTGGGCAATCCGCAAGGACACCTTCCCCGCCGTCGGCGCCGTGCGCAAAACCGGGACCACGGTGATCATCGAAGACGTGACCTTCCCGGTGGAACAACTGGCCGCCGGCGTAAACCGCTTGATCGAGCTGTTCGACAAACATCACTACGACGAAGCGATCCTTTTCGGACACGCCCTGGAGGGCAATCTGCACTTCGTCTTCACCCAGGGCTTCAACAACCCGGAAGAAGTCGCACGCTATCAGGCGTTCATGGACGACGTAGCGCAGTTGGTCGCGGTGGAGTTCGGCGGCTCGTTGAAAGCCGAACACGGCACCGGCCGCAACATGGCGCCCTTCGTCGAACTGGAGTGGGGCAGCGACGCGTATCAATTGATGTGGCAGCTCAAACGCCTGCTCGATCCCAAGGGCATTCTCAACCCGGACGTGGTGCTCAGTGAAGATCCGCAGATCCACCTCAAGCACCTGAAGCCACTGCCGGCCGCCGATGAGATTGTGGACAAGTGCATCGAGTGCGGCTTCTGCGAGCCGGTCTGCCCCTCTAAAGGCCTGACCCTGAGCCCGCGCCAGCGCATCGTGATCTGGCGGGACATCCAGGCGAAGAAACGTGCCGGGGTGGACACCACAGAACTTGAAGCGGCCTACGAATACCAGGGCATCGATACCTGCGCGGCGACCGGCCTCTGTGCTCAACGTTGCCCTGTAGGCATCAACACCGGCGAACTGGTGAAAAAGCTCCGCAGCCGCAACGCGACTCATACGAAAACCGCCAACTGGCTGCAAGGCCATTTCGCCACCGCGTTGCAAGGCGCACGCTTCACCCTGCACGTGGCCAACGGCGCGCGGATGCTGTTGGGCGCGCCACGACTGGCGAAACTATCAGCCACGCTGACGCGGTTATCCAAAGGCCAGGTCCCGCAATGGACCAACGCCATGCCGCAACCGGAAAAAGCCATTCGCTTCAGCCCGAGCGTGTCGGACGAGCGCCCTCGGGTGGTGTACCTGGCAGCCTGCGTGTCGCGGATCATGGGTCCCGCGGCCGGTGATAAAGAGCAGATGTCGCTGTACGACAAAACCCGTGGGTTATTGGAAAAAGCCGGTTACCAGGTGGTCTTTCCAGACAACCAGAACAGCCTCTGCTGCGGTCAGCCCTTCGCGTCCAAGGGCTACGCCGAGCAGGCCGAACACAAGCGCCAGGAACTGATCGGCGCATTGCTGCACGCCAGTCGCGGCGGACTCGATCCAATCTACTGCGATACCAGCCCCTGCACCTTGCGCCTGGTTCAGGACCTGGGCGAAGTTCGGCTGGACCTGTACGACCCGGTGCGTTTCATCCGTACGCATTTGATGGATCGCCTGGACTTCACGCCCCAGGACGCGCCGATCGCGGTGCATGTCACCTGCAGCACCCAGCACCTGGGCGAAAGCCAGGCACTGATCGATCTGGCGCGCAAATGCAGCAAAAACGTGGTCATTCCCGAAGGTATTCACTGCTGCGGATTTGCCGGTGACAAGGGCTTCAGCACACCGGAATTGAACGCTCATGCCTTGCGTACGCTCAAGGGTGCCGTGCAGCAATGCAGCGAAGGGATTTCTACCAGCCGCACCTGTGAAATCGGCCTGACCCAACACGGCGGAATCGACTACCACGGCTTGGTATATCTGGTAGACCGGGTGACTCGGGCGAGGGCGAACTGAAGAAAAATAGAACCCTGACGCGCCGCCGCAGTCCACTGATCAAGCCCCGCAAAACGCGGGTCTTCCCCACACTCGGCAGCCCGTCCTGATGGCCAGCGATGCCTGGACCCTCAGCTCAAGGAGATACACATGAAACGTTCTGTACTGTTAGGTCTGTTCGTTACTGCTTCCATGATGGCCTCCTCCTCGTTTGCTGTAGGCGATCTTTGCGACGTCAATCTGCAAACCATCAACAATGCCAAATCGCAGATTCAGGCGCCGGAAATGCAGGCCAGGGTAGAAGCCAGTGTCCAGCAAGCCAAAGCCCATCAGGCACTCGGCACGAAAGACGGCACCGAGAAATGCATCGCGGAAACTACCCAGACCATCCAGGAAATTCAGAAGGCAAGTGACGGCGGCAAGCAATAACATCCGCTCACGGCCAACCTTCGGGTTGGCCTTCTGAGCCACGTTGGCGTACACTGTGCTGGCTTGTTGCTCATTTGGATTCACAGAGCAACAGGCTCGGGGCCGTTTAGGATTCGACGCCGGTTGCGAAACTTTAGGTGCATGCCGAGTTGGTAACAGAACTCGTAAATCCACTGTTGCAACTTTCTATAGTTGCCAATGACGAAACCTACGGGGAATACGCTCTCGCTGCGTAAGCAGCCTTAGCCCTTCCCTCCTGGTACCTTCGGGTCCAGCAATCATCAGGGGATGTCTGTAAACCCAAAGTGATTGTCATATAGAACAGAATCGCCGTGCAGTACGTTGTGGACGAAGCGGCTAAAACTTACACAACTCGCCCAATGCACCCTGCCCGTCGGGTCGCTGAGGGTTAACTTAATAGACACGGCTACGCATGTAGTACCGACAGCGGAGTACTGGCGGACGGGGGTTCAAATCCCCCCGGCTCCACCACTTCATCATCTAAAGACGTCCACGGACGTCTTTTTTTGTGCCTGAAATGCAGCAAAATCAAGGGTTTAAGCGCTACTGGGCGCTGGAGAGGTTTATTGAGTTCCAGCCGTTTGGGTATTCCAAATGGTATTCCAAGCCATCCGGTGCTATTTTTTGGAATACCAAAACGGTGTCAGAGGTAGCTCTCATGCCTGCTCCAGCCCTTCGCCTTTCCGACCGCCAGCTCAAGGCAGTCAAGGCAAAAGACAAGGATTACGTCCTCAGCGATGGTGACGGCCTTCAGCTCCGAGTCAGGAGCAATGGCTCGATGCTGTGGAACTTCAACTACCGCGAGCCGGTAACCAAAAACCGTATCAATATGGGGCTGGGCACATACCCAGAGCTCTCGCTAGCGAACGCCAGGAAGAAAGTGGTGGAAGCACGCGAGCTGCTTGCACAAGGCATTGATCCCAAGGTGCAACGCAATGCACAGGACGAAGCCAAACGAGCGGAGACGGAACATACGTTCGAGAACGTGGCCACCGCCTGGTTCGAGCTGAAGAAGGACTCCGTCACGCCGGCGTACGCCGAAGACATTTGGCGATCGCTCACGCTGCATGTATTTCCAGACCTGAAAACAACGCCGCTCTCGCAAATCAGCGCCCCGATAGTCATCAAGCTCCTTCGCCCCATCGAAGCCAAAGGCAGTCTCGAGACAGTGAAGCGACTGAGCCAACGGCTCAACGAGATCATGACTTACGGGGTGAACTCCGGGCTGATTTTCTCTAACCCTCTCAGTGGCATTCGGGCGGTCTTCAAGAAGCCCAAGAAAGAGAACATGGCCGCGCTACGACCCGATGAGCTTTCCGAGCTCATGATCGAAATCGCGAATGCCAGCATCAAGCGGATCACCCGCTGCCTGATCGAATGGCAACTGCACACCATGACCCGTCCTGCCGAAGCGGCTACCACCCGATGGGCAGATATCGACTTCGACAAACGCATCTGGACCATCCCGCCGGAGCGCATGAAAAAGCGTCGTCCGCACACCATCCCACTGACCGAACAGGCACTCGCGTTACTGGAGGCGCTCAAGCCCCACAGTGGTCACAGGGAATACGTGTTCCCGGCAGATAGAAATCCGCGCACCCACGCCAATAGCCAGACCGCCAACATGGCGTTGAAACGCATGGGCTTCCAGGACCGCTTGGTCAGCCACGGCATGCGCTCCATGGCTAGCACCATCCTGAACGAGCATGGGTGGGATCCGGAGCTGATCGAAGTCGCGCTGGCGCATGTCGACAAGGACGAAGTTCGAAGCGCTTACAACCGAGCGGACTACATCGAGCGCCGGCGTCCGATGATGGCTTGGTGGAGTGAGCACATCCAAAAAGCGGCCACTGGAAACCTGTCGGCATCTGCGATCAATCAAACCAGGGACCACAACGTCGTGCCGATACGGTGAGCGCTGACCGGACGCCGCCAGTAACCGAACATGCCCCCTCAGATGGAGTGATGGTTGATTTGGCGACAGCGGCGACACCGGCGACAACCCGCGTAATACCTGGTTCTGCAGCATGGCGACAGAAGTGGCGACTGTCGCCGTTGCAAGCCTTGCTCTTGGGGCCTTTTCGACTAAGCCCACGCGAGCGGGGAGGCTCCGCATTCCCACTCGCATGGGCTCTGCGTAATTGCATCTCACTTGACCACCTAATTGCATTGCCACTGACCAGTCGTTTGCATTCACGCTGATCAGCCGTTTGCAGTTGATGGGTGTCAGCGGGTGCCACTCAGCGCGAGTGCGTCAGCCAAGCACTGAAGGACTGCAACCGGCGGCCAAAAGCGGTCCGTCAGCGCGGTTCTGGTTTCGCTCGATAGCGAATGCTCAAGCGACGGCATCGACATCCAGTACTCATGGCACCACCAGGCCACGGGGCTGGAGTCGCGGTTATCATTCCAAACCTTCTGCCGAAGGGCAGTGTTTCTGCAAACCTAAGCAGGGCTACACCAAGCCGACGCCTTGGCCTTCGAAGTAGGCAGGAAAATCCCGCCCAGGTACACACTAAGCCCAGCCGTCAAACGTTGGGCAACACCAGTAACAGGATGCGGTTTTCGCGTCCGCAAATCAAAAAGTGAAACAAGGAGAGTCACGTAATGCGCGTTATAGTCGATCCTCATGTTGGCTTCATAAGCTTCCAAGAAGCGGTACGCGCCGGGACAATCCAACTCGCCTTATGCGCAAGTCATCCAGAGCTGTATGTGCTGCATGAGACGCCAGAACCGGGCGTTCAACGACTTACATATGCGCTTGTCACTGGGTCATTGGCGAAGTCCTACGCCGTTTACGTTTTGGCTCAGCCGCTTGATGGAAAACCCTGCTTTAGGGTTGGCTACGCGACTGATGTCGAACATCGGGGCCAAGGTCTTGCGACAGAGGTCGTTCAGGCGAGCATCGCCGTGTTACAAAAGGACATGGCACCAAAACTCCGATCACCAGGCTTCCACGTCGAGGCGATCATTGGCGCTGACAACTTTGCTTCGCAGAAAGTCGCTGCACGGACTCTCAGTGACAAGCCTAAGAAAACGACGGACAAAGAGTCGGGGCAGCCAGGACTTCAATACGTGAAGCTGCTTGGCTGTTGAACTGTTCAAGGAAAATCCGCGGCACTCACAGCCCGCCTTGTCGCGGGCTTTCGCAGTACTAGGGTGTGGTTTACACATCTAGGCAATGGGAAGGAACTCAAGTGGCCAACAACATCAAAACCGAAGTTCAGGAAAGCGGCATGGTCGAACAAGTCCGAAAGGTTGAACTCGCCGACTTGGCGGCTGCTTTCGACCTGCCTGCGACGCGCATCCAGCGAGAGTTGTCACTCCTGGGCTGGGGCATGATTGTCAATGAGGCCATCCGCTTGGCGCATGCGGATGACTTCGATCGCAACGTTGGACAGCGGCGGATTATAGAGAGCCTCAAAGACCTCGATGTGACGCCAACCTGGGCGCATTTCGTAGAAGCCGCGAAGGAATTTCTCCCGCATCTCGCTTCGCGGTCGCCTGGTAATCCAACGAGCCCGCCTGACCGGCTGGTCGGTTATGTCTATGTCTTGTTCGATGGGACGACAGGGCTCAGCAAGATCGGACATACCAAGACGGCAGGTCGTCGCCAGCGCGCGCAGATGAGCGGCCATGGAAGCGCGGTAGTCAATGTAGTCAATGCCAAGGTTGCAGACTGCCGTGCGGCCGAGACGAAGTGTCACGAGCATTTTGCTCAGTACCGCACTGTCGTGGTTCAGCAAATCCGAACATCCATTTAAACGAGAGGATGCTCGCTAAATTGAGTATCAGATGGGCAATCAGCGCCGTATATGTTCTGCTGAATTGAAACGCGACGCAGCCGATCTCGCGTTCAAGCAAACTACAGCATCATCGAAGCTAGCCGTTAACCCGGAGTCTTTGTGGCTACATTACGCCGCTGGTCAACCAGATTTAGTAAGAGGGGTAGACGTCACACCGCAGAGCAAGGCGTGACGCCCGAAACAAGCGAAAAGTTGTTTGAGCCCCCCCGCCTCCACCGACAACGGCAAGCAGACGAGAGGTTTCTTGGATTAAACCAGAAAATCTTCCGTCAACTTAACCCAGCAATCTGCTCCCAACCGAACTAACTCATCGTTGAAGTCGTAGTGAGGGTTATGCACTGAGCAGCCATGATATTCCCCCTCGCCGTTGCCCAGCATAAAGTAACAACCCGGCACTTCCTGCAGCATCCATGCGAAGTCCTCGGTGCTCATAATGATCGGGGCGTTGCTCCGTAGCCGTTGCGGATCGAACAGTGGAGCAAGGCTGTTGCGAAGGATTTCGGCTTCAGCGGCGTGGTTCACTAGCACCGGGGCCAGTTGCTCTAGGGTCAATTCGATGTGCACGCCGAACAGTTGCTCATGGCCCTTAACAATTTGCTCAAGACTGACGCGGATTTTCGTCAGGGTTTCGAGGGTTTCAGTGCGCACGCCTATCAGCATGATGGCGTCATTGGGGATAATGTTGTAGACGGTGCCGGCCTGGACCATGCCGATGCTGATGACGGCGCGTTCGTGCACGGACAGCTGGGTCGCCTTGATACTCTCAATGGCGTGGGTAAGGCTTGCGATGACGCTGATGGGATTGATCGCTTTTTCGGGCATGGCGCCGTGGCCGCCCTTGCCGGCGATGCGCAGGGTTACTCGCGATGATGACGCCATGGTCGGGCCGGTCTGCACCAGCGCTGATCCCACCGGGTAACCGGGAGCGTTATGCAGGGCGTAAACGGCGTCGCACGGGAAGCGTGTGAACAGGCCGTCTTCGATCATGGCCTTCGCGCCACTCAGACCTTCTTCGTCTGGCTGAAATATCAAGTTCAGGGTGCCGCGGAAGTTGCGCGCCTTCGCCAGCCGATATGCCGCGGCCAACAGGATCGCGGTGTGGCCATCGTGGCCGCAGGCGTGCATGCGCCCTGGGATTTCGCTGGCGTGGGGGAACTGATTGTTTTCCTGCATGGGCAAGGCGTCCATGTCGGCACGCAGACCCAGGCGCTTTTCTCCTGGGGCGCCGCGCAGCACGCCTACCAAGCCGTGGCCGCCAATGTTGCGGTGCACTTCATAACCCCAGCGTTCCAGACAGTTGGCAACCATGGCGGCGGCCTCGGGGGTTTCACTGCCGATCTCTGGCCGGCGGTGCAGCCAATGACGTATGGCGACGAAGTCTTCTTGATGATCGTGGTTGCAGGTATTCATGGTAGATGTCCTCGTCTCTTATTCGCGACCGGGTTGTTCTTTGAGCAGCAGCAGGCAAGTCAAACTAATGGCACCACCAAAGTAGAGGTAATACAGCGGTGCGAAAGGTGTCTGAAATTCGCCGATTAACCAGGTTGCGATCAAAGGTGAGAAGCCGCCAAACAGGGTCACGCCGAAGCTGTAGCTGACGGCGCAGCCCAGCGCACGATTGCGACGCTCGAAGGATTCAGTGATCAGCGCAACGAAGGCGCCCCCGCCCAGGCAACTGGGAAGTGTCTGGATCGCTACCATCAGCATTGCCAAAGGCAGACTCTGAATGTTTCCCAGCACCCAGAAAGTTACCCAGGTCAATCCCAGGGAAACCGGCAGCGTGCACAGCAACAGCTTTTTGCGCAGTTGATAGCGGTCGGCTATGCGCGCCGCCAGCGGCGTGAAAAAGGCGCCGCAGGCCGCGGCCACACATGGAATCGCCATGGCGCTGCTTTGCGGGTAATTCAGGGTGGTCACGAGGTAGGCCGGCATGTAGAAGATAAATAAGTACATACCGATGGTGGTACTGGCCATCAGGCCGGTGGTCAGCACGATGTTGCGCAGGTCGTAACGCTCCCGCCAATTGGGTTTCTGCACCTTCTGACGAGGCGCTTCGAACGTTTCCGGCAGGAAGCGGCGAATATACCAACCGACCGGACCAATCACCAGCCCGAGCATGAACGGCAAGCGCCAGCCCCAGTCGTTCAGTTGCTCACTGGGGATGCTGGTGGTGACCACCAGGCCGATTGCCGCACCGAAAAGTGCCGCGTAGGCCTGGCTCGCCCCCTGCCAAGCCAGGTTGCGGCAACGGAATCCAGGCTCGCTGGACTCCATGAGAAACACCGATGCGGTGCCAACTTCACCGCCGGCAGAGAACCCCTGTACCAGGCGCCCCAGCACTAACACAAGCGTGCCGACGATGCCCGCCTGGGCGAAGGTCGGCGCAAAGGCAATCATCGCGGTACCCAAGGTCATCAGGCTGATGGTTAGACTCAGTGCCGCTTTGCGTCCGCGCTGGTCGGCGATGCGGCCAATGACTATTGCGCCGATTGGCCGCATCAGGAAGCCGATGCCAAAGGTGGTCAGCGACATCATCAGCGAGGCCAACTCCGACTGCGCCGGGAAGAAGTTGTGGGCGATGATCACCGCAAAAAAGCTATAGATGGTGAAGTCGTACATTTCCAGGGCGTTGCCTAATGCGCAGGCAATAGTGGCGCGCCTGGCCGTCGTGCGCGGTATCGCAACAGGTGCGTGGTCGGCCAGCGCTCCCTGAGCGGTTGGGCTGCTCATGCTGTGTCTCCTAGGTCGGATGAAGGGCAGCCGGACTATCGCGTAAAGGACCCAGCCGGGCACTTGCCTTTTCATAAGCGCATTACCAAAAATGCAATTTGATCGCCAATACCGCGTGCGGTCTTGGCCAATCCTGTGCGATATGCGCCATGACCAAGGACATACGCGCCTCGGATGGGGTGTTTTCGAAATCGTGAACGTGGTGCTCCGGCGGCACGGTCAACCGATGAGCAGTGAGAGAAGGGATTTCAGGGCTTTTTCACGCCGTTAATGTGTAAAACGTCATTACCATGAGGATTTGTAAATTCAGTACTTTGCGGGAACAGGTCGGCGATGGCCTGCAGAGCGTGGTAATTGGCACCAACTGACGCTTTTGACTGCAGGTGCTGCAGTTAACGGTCGCGCAGCACCCGTTTGAGGTTCAGCAAAAGTTCCCGTGCCGGTGTGGTCAAGGCATTACGGTCGATGCAGACCAGGAGGATTGGATAATCCGGAATGCTCTCGGCCACGCTCACTTGCACGATGTGCTTATCCAGACGATCAGGAAAAATACCGAGCTGCCCCAGTTCGCTCAGGGTAATAAAGGCACCGCTGCGTATGACCATGCGAATCGCCAGCACGATCGAGGAGCACTCGATAATCGACTGAGGCAAGTGAACGTCGTTGGACTCGAACATTTGGAAAAACTGCGACGAAGTATTATCTACCTCATCCAAACTAACCCACTTGGCGTGTTGCAATTGCCGCAAAGAGTGGGCATGGCGCAACGGATTGTCCTTGTGACAGAACACTCGCCCGCGAATCTGCCCCACCGGATCCCAGTCCAGATTCAGACGCATGGCGTTCTGTTGTGAGGTCAAGGCAAAGTCCAGGGAGCCATCACGAAGGCGATGAAGAATCTGGCCAGGGCGCAACTCCACCAGCTTGATTTTCATGCGTGGGTACTTTTCCTGGAATTGCGTGATGCATTCATCAACGCCATCGATCACAGCGGTCAGCGAGGTAACACCAATGGTGATTTCACCAACCGTGGCTTCGGTGATGTTCTCGGCCTCGGTCTGCAAGCGTTTTACGCTTTCCACTGCCAATTGCGCATGTCGGATCAGGCGTTTGCCTTCATCGGTAAGCGACATACCCTTGTAAGAACGTTTAAGTAGGCACACCCCCAGGAATCGTTCAAGTTCCTTGATCGAACGGCTCAGGGCTGGCTGGGTCACATGCAGTATCTCTGAAGCTTCTTGAATGCTCCCGCACTGATCGATGGCGACTAGTGCCCTAATTTGTTGCAGCTTCACTCACCACCTCTTTTTTGTTTTTTTTGGCTAAAGCAAACTTTTTGCCACGAGCGCACGCTCACAAAGGGCTCGCATGTTTAACTCAGTGGTTTGGCACGAGCGAGCATGAAATCGATAAAGGTCGACGTCGCGCGGGGGTGATGATGGTCGGGCATATAGAGCATGTACATGTGAGTGCCGAAGATACTCAGTCGCCACGCCTCCAACGCCGTGACGAGTGTGCCACGACGCAAGTCATCCAGCACCAGATAGTCTGGCACCAGCCCTACACCCAACCCGGCCAGCACGGCTTGCCGAAGAAACGGGAAGTTCTCAGAAATCAGTGTCGGTTCAAGCAACACCTCATGGCGTTCCTCGTTCAGGTAGGCGGCGACCCGTAATTGCCGACCGACCACCGCTGCAGTAATCACAGGCGCGGTGCGCAGGTCGGCAAGTTGTTGGGGCAGGCCATGTTCCAGCGCATACGCCGCAGAGACACAGGCAACGTAGCGCAACGCCCCCATGTCCCTGGCCACCAAATTCTGCGGTGGTTCCGACATAACCCTGACGGCGATATCGACTTCATCGCGCATTAGGTCTTCGACGCGGTTTTCAAACATTACGTCTAGCACGATACCCGGGTAAAGACGCTTGAAATCTAGAAGCCACTCAGCCATCACCCACTGGCCGTAACCGCTGGGCACACTCAACCGCACCCTGCCCTGCAGGCTCTGACCCAGTGAAGAAACCGACTCGTGAGCCGCAAGCAATTCATTGCGAATGCTCAAGCCGTGTTCATAAAGGCGCAAACCGATTTCGGTCGGCTCGATACGGCGCGTGGTGCGCCGTACCAATTGCAGGCCGATTGACTGCTCCAGTCGGCTCAGGTGATAGCTGACATTCGCCCGGCTGACCTTAAGCCGCCGCGCCGCTTCACTGAGGTTACCGGCGTCGATGATATCTACCAGCAAGGTGAGCGATTTCAGGTCCATCGTCATCACTGTCAAAAGAATTTGGACAGCCTGTCAATCAGGCCTCTGATTGTCAATGATGCTTTGCCTCTCGATAATCCTTGGAATAACAGCAATTCTTGCCACCTCTAGCGCGAGCCCTGCGCGAGACCGGAGTCAAAACCATGAGTGAGCCACTTATTTTGCGCCGTGAAGGCGCAGTGCTGGTACTTTCCAACAACAACCCGATGGCTCGTAACGCCCTTACTCCCGAATTTTACGCGGCACTGCCGCAAGCCCTGGCCGAGGCTCAGGCCGATCCGGCGATAGGTGGCGTGGTCTTGACCGGGGTCGGGGGTACATTTTGCGCCGGTGGCGATCTGCATCGACTCGCCTTGAGACGTGCGATGACGCCATCGGTACGCAGGGCCAACCTCGAAGGGCTACATGATCTGATCCGTGCAATCCAAAGTTGCAGCAAACCGGTAATTGCCGCCGTCGAGGGTGCGGCGGCGGGCGCCGGACTGTCGATTGCGCTGGCCTGCGACATGCTGGTGGCCGCCCGTAACGCTTCGTTTTCAGTAGCTTACGTCAAGGTGGGCCTCACCCCTGATGGAGGTGCAACTGCGTTTCTGTCCGAGTTTGTTTCACGGCAAGTACTCACCGAGCTGTGCCTGACGGGCGAGCGCATTACCGGCGAGCGTATGCATGCCTTGGGCGCGGTAAACCGACTGGTTGAGTCGGGAACAGCGCTTCCTGCTGCGATCACCTTGGCCGCCAGCATTGCCTGCGGTCCCCAGCGAGCAATGGCGCGTATCAAAACCCTTTGCCGCCAAGCCAGCGGAAACACGCTTGAACAGCAGTTGGAGTTGGAAGCTGAACACATGGTTAAGTCGATGGGGGATGACGAAGCAGCCGAAGGCATTGCTGCGTTCTTCGCCAAGCGTGCAGCAGATTTTTCGACCCTGCGGTCATCAATCACCCAAGATGCAGCCCATTCTTTGGCCCTTAAAGAAACAAGCAATTTTTAGTTCCGCATAGCGGAATTTACTTCCATAATATTGACCGCGACTTGTGATACATGCAAATATCTGAAGACATGGTGCACGTCGCGCACCTGTCCATCGATTGACCCAAAATTCAAAACAATAGGGTTTCAGAATGTTCAATCGTCACATGCCTCACTGGCCCAAGGATTTACCCCATCACCTGACGCTCCCGGCCACTAGCCTTTATTGCAACCTGGAGACTTCCGCCAGACGCTACCCCGACAAGACGGCGATCATTTACTACGACACGCTCATCACCTACGCTCAATTACTCGATGATGTCGAGCGACTGGCCGGCTATTTTCAGTCCCAGGGGGTGAAACGTGGAGACCGCGTTCTGCTGTACATGCAGAACTCTCCCCAATTCATCATCACTTACTACGCCGCACTGCGTGCCGATGCCTTGGTGGTGCCGCTCAACCCCATGAGCCGGCCCGCCGAACTCGAACACTACCTGGTCGACACCGATGGCGAGATTCTGGTGTGCGCCCAGGACCTCGAGCCCTTTGTCACCCCTATGATTGGCCGTTTCAAGCTACGCCAAGTGATCACCACCGCTTATTCCCAGTACCTGCGTACTCCCACCGACTTGCCGCTTCCGCCAGAGCTGAAAATCGCTGTTGAAACACCGACGCATCCTGGGGTAGTCGGCTGGCAGGAAGCACTCGACTCCGCGAAGCAGCCCGGCCCGCATCTCAGTGGCCCGACCGACTATTGCGTGATGCCTTACAGCTCCGGTACTACCGGTGTACCCAAGGGCTGCCTACACACCCATGCCTCGGTGATGGCAACCACCGTTCACCGGCAGACCTGGATCATGTGCAGCTGTGAAGATGTAGTGCTTGCAACACTCCCGCTTTTCCATGTAGCCGGCATGCAATCTGCGATGAACGGACCGATTTTCAGCGGCGCCAGCGTGGTCATAATGACCCGCTGGAACCGCGAGGTCGCTGCACAACTGGTACAGCGTTATCGCGTCAGTACCTGGATGCTGATCGTCACCATGGCGGTGGATTTTCTGACTCAAGACAACATCGAGCATTACGATCTTTCCAGCCTGAAGAACATTGGCGGCGGAGGCGCTGCAATGCCCGGCCCGATCAAGGAAAAGCTCAAACGATTGTCGGGGCTGGAATACATCGAGGGTTATGGCTTGTCGGAAACCATGGCCGCCACCCACATGAACCCCAAGACACGCAGTAAATCTCAATGTCTGGGCATTCCGACGTTTGATGTGGATTCGCGGGTCATCGACAGCAGTACTGGCGAAGAGCTGGCGGCCAACAAGGTGGGAGAAATCATCTGCCATGGCCCGCAGGTATTCAAAGGCTACTGGAAGCTGCCCGATGAGACCGAGAAAGCCTTTATCGAACTGGATGGCAAGCGTTTTTTGCGTACCGGCGATCTCGGTTATTACGACGAAGACGGCTACTTTTTCCTGGTCGACAGGATCAAGCGAATGATCAATACCTCGGGCTATAAGGTCTGGCCATCCGAAGTGGAAAGCCTGATGTACCGACATCCGGCGATCAACCTCTGCTGCGTTATCTCCTCCCCAGATCCACGCCGGGGAGAAACCGTGAAGGCCCTGGTGACTCTGCACCCAGGACACAAGGACACCAGCGCAGCCGCCATCATTGATTGGTGCAAGGCCAATATGGCGGCCTACAAAGTGCCCTCAGCCATCGAATTTCACGCGCAATTACCGCAGTCCGCCGCGGGCAAGCTGCTCTGGCGCCAGTTGCAGGACGAAGAATGGTCCCGGTGCGCAGCAATGAACCCATAACGTTCGCAGAGCGATCACACCCCATTTCTTGAAGAGGACTAGATTGATGTCTGACGTAGTTATCGTCTCCACCGCACGCACAGCGTTAGGAAAATCTTACCGTGGCGCCCTGAACAATACCCACAGCATTGACCTGGCCGGCCATGTGATTCGCCATGCCGTGGCCCGCGCCGGGATAGATCCGCTGCTGATTGAGGATGTGATAATCGGCGCAACCTTCCATGAAGGCGCCCAGGGCAAAAACATGGCGCGCCTGGCGGCCATTCGCGGTGGGCTGTCCACCGCCACCGCAGGCCTTTCGATCAATCGTTTTTGCAGCTCCGGCCTGCAAGCCATTGCCCTGGCCGCCCAGCGCATTGCGTCGGAGAAGGTACCGGCGATGATTGCTGGCGGAGTGGAATCTATCAGCCTGCTGCAAAACGACAAACTCAACGTTTATTGCGGCCCTAACCCGTGGCTGGCGGAGCACAAGCCTGAGCTCTATCTGTCGATGATTGAAACCGCCGATATCGTAGCCCGCCGCTACGGCATCAGCCGTGAAGCGCAGGACGAGTACGCCCTGCTCAGCCAACAGCGCACCGCCGCCGCGCAAGCCGGTGGCCTGTTCGATGATGAAATCGTCCCGTTCACTACCCAGATGCTGGTCAAGGACAAGCACAGCGGCGAAGTCAGCGAACACACCGTGACTCTAACCCAAGACGAGTGCAACCGCCCGTCGACCACTCTGGAGGGCCTCACCCTGTTGGAGCCCGTGCGCGGTGCCGGCCAGTTTGTCACCGCCGGCAATGCCAGCCAGCTCTCCGACGGTGCATCAGTCTGCCTGGTCATGGACAGCCTGTATGCCGAACGCAACAATGTGGAACCGCTAGGCATCTTCCGTGGCTTTGCGGTTGCCGGTTGCGAACCAGACGAAATGGGGATCGGTCCGGTCTACGCGATTCCGCGCCTGCTACAACGCAATGGCCTGAAAATCGAGGATATCGATCTGTGGGAGCTCAACGAAGCTTTTGCCTCGCAAGTAATTTATTGCCGTGAGCGCCTGGGCATTCCCTTGGAAAAAATGAACGTCAATGGCGGTTCAATCTCCATCGGCCACCCTTACGGCGTGACCGGCTCTCGGCTGACTGGACATGCCTTGATCGAAGGCAAACGGCGCGGTGCGAAGTATGTGGTGGTGACCATGTGCATCGGTGGCGGGCAAGGAGCAGCCGGGTTGTTTGAAGTCGTCTGACCCCTCCTTCTTATAGATGGTTATAGATGTTCCTCTGTGTGAGAGCGGCTTTGCCCGCTCTCACACAGAGGAATTACATCGTTTTGTAGCTTCAGGTTCATTCGAGCCGCTCAATCACACAAGCGATGCCCTGGCCAATTCCGATGCACAGACTCACCACCCCAAAGCGCCCTTTCTGGCGCTCCAGGCTGCGCATGGCAGTCAAAACCAATCGCGCACCGGAAGCGCCCAGCGGGTGGCCAATGGCAATCGCGCCGCCTTGGGCATTCAAGCGCGGATCGTCGAACGCCAGGCCTAGTTCCTTGGCGCAACCCAGTACCTGCGATGCGAAGGCTTCATTGATTTCGATCACGTCCATGTCGGCCAGGCTCAGCCCGGTACGCTTCAACACCTTGCGGATCGCAGGCACGGGACCAAGCCCCATCACCCGAGGGGAAACCCCGCTCACCGCCCCAGCCACTATTCGCGCCCGGGGCTTCACGCCGTAACGCTCACCGATGACCCGGTTACCCAGGATCAGTGCTGCCGCCCCGTCGTTAACCCCCGAAGCATTGCCGGCCGTGACTACACCACCCTCGAACAGTGCACCCAAGCGGGCCAGTGCTGCCTCGTCAGTGGCCGGGCGCGGATGCTCATCGGCTATCACCCACTTCGGTGGTAACTTGCGTCCCTGAGATACCTGGACCGGCATCATCTCCCCCGCATAGAAACCTTCGACCAACGCCTTGGCATATAAAGCCTGACTACGGGAAGCAAACGCATCGCTGTCGGCACGGCTGATGCCCAAGTCGCGGGCGATGTTATCAGCGGTCTCTGGCATGGTGTCGGCACCGAACTGTGCCTCGATGAGCGGGTTCGGGAAGCGTGCACCAATACTGCTGTCGAACACTTGGACCGCACGGGAAAAAGCCGCCTCGCTCTTAGCTACCACGAAGGGCGCGCGGCTCATGCTCTCCGTGCCTCCCGCGACAAACAACTGGCCCTCGTCACAACGGATCATTCGGTTGACATCGAGAACCGCCGCCAGCCCCGAACCGCACAAGCGATTGACGGTCAGACCGCCCGTAGTCAGCGCCAGCCCCCCTAGTAGCGCAGCATGGCGAGCGACATTTCGTGCATCTTCACCGGCCTGGCAGGCGCAGCCCATCACCACATCTTCATAGTCATCAAGGGCGAACGGGCTGCGGTCCACCAGCGCGCGAATGACCTCGCCCAACAAGTCATCGGGGCGCACTGTCGCAAGTGCTCCGGCGCTACGGCCGAAAGGAGTACGCAAACCATCATAGATGTAACCAGCCATGCTTATTGCTCCTGCACAGCAATGGGACGATCAGGGGTGTGCAAGCTCAGGCCCAACTGGACCCGACGGCGTAGCCAGGGGGTGGGGCGATAACGTGGCTCTTCGTAGCAGGCATGAACGCCACGCAGAACCGTCAGGATATTTTCCGCACCATAGAACTCGGCGAAGCCCAGCGGGCCACGGGGGTAACCCAGTGCCAACATCACCGCACGCTCAAGGGTGGCCGGCGTGGCAATTTCGCGCTGGACGATTTCCGCCCCCAGGTTCACCACGCTGGCCACTACCCGCTGAATGACGAATCCTGGCGAATCATTGATCACGTCCACCGGCACACCGCTGCTGCCCAATGCCTGGACGGCCTGGGCCTCCAACGCCGGGTCGAGCGCGGGTTGACGCATCAGTACCAGGCGTTTGGAAAAGTCGCAGAAGGTATCCAGGGCCAGGGTCCGCTCGGCCGGCAGGCCAACGCGTGCAATCACACTGCTCGCGTCCTCTCCCAACGGCGTGATCAGGCAGATCGCTTCGGCAGACGGCTGCGCGGCATCTTCAAGCGGTGCCCCTGCGGCAGCGAGGAGGGCTACCACTGCGGCGCGCACTTCAGGACTCTGGCTGTCGAGCCAGAATGAACGGTCGACCGAGACAACCGCCCGTGTTGGCTCAGGCAGTTGAATCTGCCGACCATCAACATAGCGATAGAAACCACGCCCCTCACTCTTTCGCCCAAGCAACCCGCCGGCCACCCGCTGAGCTGCCACGTAGGACGGGGTGTAGCGCGGATCGCTATAGAACTGCTCGTAGATCGACTCCATGACAGCATGAGAAATGTCCAGCCCGGTCAGATCGAACAGCTCGAAAGGTCCCATACGAAACCCTGGGCCGTCACGCAGGATACGGTCAATCTGTTGAAAACTGGCAATACCCTCGCTGAGTATGCGCAAGGCTTCAGTGCCATAGGCGCGGCCAGCATGGTTGACCAGAAAACCCGGAGTGTCCGGCGTTTCTGCCGGGAAGTGGCCAGCGGCGTCCGCCAAGGCTGAAAGGCGCTCCACCACTTGCGGGTGTGTACGCTCACCACGCACCACCTCGACGATCTTCATTTTGGGCACCGGGTTGAAGAAGTGAAACCCCGCGACCCGCTCAGGGTATCGGCAGCCACTGGCGATCCGGGTGACGGACAACGACGAGGTGTTCGTTGCCAAAACAGCAGTTGGCGCGACGATCGCTTCCAACTGACGAAACAGCCCGCGTTTGGCTTCAAGATTCTCGACAATCGCTTCAATCAACAAATCACAACCGGCCAGCGCTTCCAGTCTGTCGGCCGGCTGCATCCGCGCCAGGGTCTGCGTCAGTTGCGTGGCGCTAAGCTTGCCCTTGGCAGTCGAGCGCTCGAGTAACTCTCGGTTGAAGCTCAGTGCCTGCTCGACCGCCTCGGGATGCACGTCGTATAGCAACACCTCGCAGCCTGCCGACGCAAGCACCTGAACAATGCCGCGCCCCATGACGCCACTACCAATCACACCGATACGTGAAAACATATTTTCTCCGAATTAATGTTTCGCTGTGCAGTATCAAATTTCATAATGACCGATTTATCAAAGTAATGATCTATTGTTTTTTATAAATTTAAACAAACGCGGAACTCGCCATGCCGATATGACAGGTTTCCTGTAGTTACCGACTCGAATAGGGCCAGGCATGCGCAGTCATTGGAATGGATGCGCTAGCGGAACAGGGTTCTGTTATGTCGTCATTTGCCTTGATTCCGGTGCAGCAGCATTGAAATAAAAGCCATTACTGCCCACACTGCGCTCAAATCATCACCAAAATGGGCATGAGTGATTTATCGTCCTTCCTCCTGCCCTTTCACTAACACGAGCTTCCATGACTGAAGAAATTGAAACACCCGAGAGCGAACCCAAAGACCGGAAATTCGTCGAGGCGTTGAGCCGGGGTCTCGAAGTGCTGCGCGCCTTCACTCATGGCAGTGTCATCCGTGGCAATCAGGACATCGCACGGATTACCGGTCTGCCAAAAGCAACGGTGTCGCGCCTGACCTACACACTGACCCAGCTCGGCTACCTGAGCTATAATCAGGACGTGGAAAAGTACCAGCTCGACTCGGGCGTACTGGCGCTGGGTTATGCGTATGTCAGTAACCTGCGAGTGCGTCAGTTGGGCAAGCCCTACATGGACGAATTCGCTCGCCGCACCAACACCACCGTCGGCCTCACCTGCCGTGATCGGCTGTCGATGATCTACGTGGAAAGCTGCCGCCCGCCCGAAGTGGCCAGCCTGCGCATGGACGCGGGCGTGCGCTTGCCCCTGAGCACGACGGCTGCCGGCCGTGCCTACCTGGCAGCCACCCCGGAAAACGAGCGCGCGCACCTGATCAGTGAAATTGCCAAGAAGGCCGGTGACGAATGGCCAGCCCTTGAAACATCGCTGAAAGAGTCTTTTCTCGAGTATGAGGAATTTGGCTTTTGCCTGTCCCTCGGCGAGTGGGACCGCAACATTAACGCCGCCGGCGTTCCGTTGCGCCTGGCTGATGGCAGCATTATGGCGTTAACCTGTGGTGCGCCCAATTTCCAGTTGCCGATTGATACCCTCAAGAACTCCCTAGCCCACCAACTGGTGATGCTGGCGCGGGACATCGAAAGCCTTGGCGCCTGACGCTCAGCGAATCCAGAAGCCGCCGGTAACACTCTTGCCGGCGAGTTTTTTGGATAAAGCCTGCTGTCCCATTTTCGGATGCCATGGCGCGCAACTCGCCGTGGCTGCGAGGCACGTACCCACTCAGTCAGGGCGGGCGATAAGGTGTTTGGCCAGTGCATGATAAGCCGGCAACGAAGTGGGGTTGAGGTGCCGGCTCGACGCGAGCGGGTGCGAACCGTAGCGGGCGATTACCATCTGCGCCATTGGGTCAATGTAGATGACCTGCCCATGGATGCCGAGCGCCGCATACGCGCCGTGCTCGTTGTGGGAGACCCACCACATGTCGCGGTAACTCCAGCCTGGCATGGTCGTACCTGCGCCTGCAGCCTGCGCGAATAATTGGCGGTCCCCCCCTTTACGGATATCGTCGATCACGGCCCCGGGAATGATTTGCTGACCGTTGAACCTCCCATTCAGGCGCATCGCCTCACCAAAACGCGCCAGGTCGCGTAACGTGGTGTTGAGTCCACCACCGGCAAATTCGTTACCTACGGAGTCGACCATGAAGTAGGCATCGTGCTCGGCACCTAGTTTTGACCAGATGCGTTCGGACATATTCTCGCCTACCGATTTTCCGGTTACGCGGCGGATCACCCAGCCGAGCACATCGGTATTGACCGTCTTGTAGGCGAAGGCCTGGTCGTGCTCGCCTTCTTTCTTCACCGTCTGGAGGAACTCATAGAATGTTTGCGGCCCTTGGTATGCCTGTGGTCGAACGCCCATACCGCCCGCGCGTGTATGTGCCCAGATTTCGGCTTCTGGGTCGGCGTAGTTCTCCGAAAACTGAATGCCCGTTGTCATGTCGAGCACCTGGCGTATCGTCGCGTCGCCGAAGCCTGTGTTCTTGAGCTCGGGCACGTATTGGGAAACGGGAGCGGACGGGTCGAGCTTGCCCTCGGCGATCAGCGCCATCCCCAGGGTGCCGAAGAAGGATTTGGTCACCGACATCGCGATATGGTGGCCGGTCGGCTTGAGCACACCAAAGTAACGCTCGGAAATTATGCGTCCCTTGTGCAGCACGACGATTCCATCCGTGTAGTTGACATCCAGCGATTGGCGCCAGGTCATGGGCGTGCTGCTGCCCATTGGCATGAAGCTGACCTCATCGAGATCGTTGCGTTCGGCACGGGGCAGCGGAGCAATCGGCCCTTCGCCACGACTGACGCTAGAGGTCGGCAGTATTTGACGAAAGTTCGAGAAGGCCCATCGCAGTTGTGGGAAGCGGTAGTAGCTGCCATCGGCATGTCGAATCACCTTATCCGCCGGTGGCGGCGAGCCCTGCATCCAACCAAGCACCGCCGGATCACTCGCCTTCGCATCGGGAAACTGCGGTGCCCCATCTTGAGCCAGCAGCGGTAAGGGCAGGCCGCCAAGCGTGGCAACGAACCCCGTCTTGCACAGTACAGATAGGTATTTCTTATTCATTGAAAGTCTCCTGCGTATTTCGCATCCGCCTAAGTCGCGCAGTGGGCTGGCGGTGGGGTAGCGGAACGAAGCGGCGGCGTACCAACTTGGGTGGTCGCATGAACGCTCATGCGCTTGCGCGGGGTAACCTCGCCATGGCGAGCCGCATATCCTGCTCGAAGCGAGCGATGATTATGGCCAGTGATTCGATGCGATCGACGAAGGCCAGTGAGTGGCCGGCGGCAAGCAGCCCTTTCGACCAATCGCCAGTGACGTAGGCGTTGCGGCCGATATGCCCCGCTACAAGTGGCATCAGATCCTGAATGGTCACGTTAAGGTTTTCCGCTTCTATTGCTTTGACGGCTGCTGTGGTCTCGTTCCGCAGCGTACGGACGGTGTTACGAACTGTTTGCATGGTCAACTCGGTATCGGTCGGCAGTGCTTCGACCAGACGCTGCTTGTAATCGCGGTGAGCCCAGATCTCATCGGCAACTACAAAGCGCGTTCCTACGACTACGCCGGCTGCTCCCATCGCCAGGGCAGCGATAACCTGTGAACCGCGGCCGATGCCACCTCCGATCAAGTAAGGAATGTCGAGGCAACTCTCAGCCCAGGCCGCATTGACATAAGTGCCTACCATATCGAGGCCGGGGTGCCCCCCGCATTCGCCGCCCACGATAGCCACCGCGTCGACACCCATTTCAGCCGCCTTAACCGCATAGCGTACGGCCGGCACCTTGTGCAGCACCTTGACGCCAGCACCCTTGAGCAGCGGCATGAATTCTTCGGGGTTGCGCCCTGAAGTCTCGACAAAGCGCACTCCTTCGTCGATGACCGTCTCGAACACCTCGCGGGTCCTGTCGCCAGGCACCAGTTTGGGTAGCATGGAGACGTTGACGCCAAAAGGCCTACCAGCGCAGAGGTCGCGGCAACGCCTAATTTCGTCGCGTAATGCCTGCCGTTCGGGAAAACTCGCGGCGGTAATAAAGCCGATTATGCCGGCATGTGCAGCAGCGGCGACATAGCTCGCATCGGCGAGCCACATTAGACCACCAGCAACTATTGGCAGGCGGATGCCGAACAGTTCAGTCGCGGGAGTGGAAAACAGACCATCGCTCATATTCAGTCGCCTCTGTGTCGCAGACAGGTGGGAGTTGGGTGTGCGTTTGCTCAAGGCTGAGTAGTGAGTAAGTGTCACGGATAACAAGTCTTCAATATCTGCGGAAGCCTGCTATTTGGCTGAGCGGCTAGTCCCACAACGACAAACAATTTCGTTTTCCACTCATCTGGTTCCGCACAGCAAAATATTGTTCTGAAATAATTATCACTGAAGACACTTGGAACCGCAAGTCCAGGGGAATGCTGCATCTCCGTAACGGAGGAAGGTGGCGGTTTTGGAACAGGAGCTACCAAGCAACACCCTTGGACCCAGGAGCGGGTTGCGGCGTGAGGCTTGGGCATCTCAGGTGTCCTGGCGATATGCCGAGCGACCTTTGCATTCGTTCAAATGAAGGGCGATTACATCAAATGGGGCTGTGCGGGGGGCTGGAGCGGCGGCAAAGGAGACCCTGCGGCGTCAAAAAATCACACTTAAGTATGATCTTCAGAATCCAACTTTCGAACACTTATCACACCCCCTTTCGATTAAGTAGCTTCTGTCGGCGTTCCGCTACAACCACAATGGAGTGCCGTATGACAATTACAACAAGGCCAGAAATCCTACCTCCACACCACTTGGCATTGGCTATTGCCCTGGGAATTGCCGTTAGCCCGGTCCATGCCTCCACCTTCAAGCTCGGCGAAATCGAGGGGCAGTTCGACTCCTCGCTGTCGATCGGCGCCAGTTGGTCGATGCAGGGTGCTGATCCGAAATTGATCGGCCCTAATAACGGTGGCGAGGGAGCGTCAAATACAGGCGATGACGGTCGAGTCAACTTCAAAAAAGGCGAGACCTTTTCGAAGATATTCAAAGGCATCCACGATCTGGAACTCAAATATCAAGATACTGGCGTGTTCCTGCGCGGCAAGTATTGGTATGACTTCGAGTTGAAGGACGAGAGTCGCCCGTTCAAAGACATCGACGACCACAACCGTAAAGTGGCGGCTCGATCCTCCGGATCCGAACTGCTCGATGCCTTCGTCTACCACAATTACAACATTGCGGATCTGCCGGGCTCGGTGCGTCTGGGCAAGCAGGTGGTCAGTTGGGGGGAAAGCACTTTCATCCTGAACTCGATCAACGCAATCAACCCGATCGACGTCGCCGCCTTCCGCCGCCCGGGCGCGGAAATCAAGGAAGGTCTGATTCCAGTCAACATGTTTTATGTGTCACAGAGCCTCACCGACCAGTTGAGTGCAGAGGCCTTTTACCAGCTGGAATGGGACCAGACGGTGGTGGACAACTGCGGCACCTTCTTCTCCTCCAGCGATCTTCCTGCCGATGGCTGTAATGATAACTTCCGTGTGCTGTCCCCCAACCTCGCGGGGCTCGAGCCCATTGCCGCAGCGTTTGGCCAGGGCTTCGACGTCAATACCGAGGGTGTGTTGATACCCCGCTCGGGTGATCGTGACGCGCGGGACAGCGGCCAATACGGCATCGCTCTGCGCTGGTTGGGCGACACCGCCGAATACGGTGCATATTTCATGAATTACCACAGTCGTCAGCCCTACTTCAGCACCCAAACCGCCTCCTCTGCGACCTTCGCAGCGCTACCGCGCATTCTTGCCGCGACGCCAGCGCCCTTTCGCACTGCTCTGGGGGCGGCCACCGGGCTGGCCAATGGCAATTACTTTATGGAGTACCCGGAGGACATCCAGCTCTACGGCTTGACCTTCTCGACCAACCTGCCTACGGGAACCGCTTGGTCCGGGGAGATCAGCTACCGGCCCAACGCCCCGGTGGATCTCAATAGCAACGATGTCACCAATGCCCTGCTCAATCCAATTAGCGGCGGCTCTCTCTCGCCTATCGCGAGCGGCATCGGCGCGGATAACACCGGTTATCGTCGCAAGGAAGTTACCCAGGCGCAGACCACCCTCACGCACTTTGTCGAACAGTTCATGGGCGCCAACCGCCTGACCCTGGTGGGTGAGGTCGGCTGGCACCATATCGGAGGACTGCCCGAAGCCACCGGAGACGACCTGCGATTTGGTCGCGCCAGCGTGTTCGGCAGCTTCGGCGCAAACGGCGACGTCCACGGTTTCTATACCTCCGATTCCTGGGGATACCGGGCGCGCGCCATCTGGGAATACAGCGATGTCTTCGCCGGCATCAACCTCAAGCCGAACCTGGCCTGGTCACACGATGTGGACGGTTACAGCCCTGTGTTCAATGAAGGTGCTAAAGCCATCAGCGTCGGTTTGGATGCCGATTACCGTACTACCTACACCGCCAGCCTGTCCTATACAGACTTCTTCGGCGGCGAGTACAACACCTTGGTCGATCGCGATTTCCTCGCTTTCAGCCTTGGCGTGACTTTTTAACCGGCATCACGGAGGAAACACTATGAAGACGAAAAGCGCCCTCATCACCGCGCTGACCCTGTCCCTGCTCGGTGGTAGCGCGTTGGCCGCCGTCTCGCCGGAGGAGGCGGCCAAACTGGGCAACACCCTGACCCCGCTCGGTGCGGAGAAGACAGGCAATGCTAATGGCAGCATTCCGGCCTGGACCGGTGGAATCTCCAAGGGCGCCGCCAAGGTGGAACCAAACGGATTCCTTGGCGATCCCTTCGCCAGCGAGCAACCCCTGTTTGTAATCACCGCGCAGAATATCCAGCAATATCGCGATAAGCTCTCCGAAGGCCAGTTGGCGCTATTCAAGCGCTATCCCGCGACCTACAAGATGCCGGTCTACGCCAGCCACCGGACGATGTCGGCTCCCCAGGCAATCAATGCGGCGGCGATGAAAAGCGCGCAAGCCACCAGCCTGATGGAAGGTGGCAACGGCTTGAAAGGTTTCAACGACAGCCGCTATTACGCCTTCCCGGTTCCACGGACTGGTCTTGAAGTGGTATGGAACCATATTACCCGCTACCGAGGAGGTAATCGCAAGGGGGTCTCCATCTTCGCCGCGCCTTTGGCCAATGGCGACTTCACACCGGTCAAGCTCGAAACTCAGGTGGCGATGCCACCGACTATTACCGGTCTGACTCCCGAAAAGGCCGAGAACATCCTGCTGGTGTACAAAGAGAGAAACCTTGCACCGGCACGAATGGCGGGGAATGTGCTGCTGGTGCACGACTCATTGGACCAGCTTCAGGAGCCGCGCATGGCCTGGCAGTATAACCCCGGCCAACGCCGGGTGCGCCGCGCGCCGCAGGTGGCGTATGACGGCCCGTCGGGCATCGACGGTCTACGCACCTCGGACAATGTGGACATGTACAACGGCGCGCCGAATCGCTACGACTGGAAGCTGGTCGGCAAGCGCGAGCTGTACATCCCCTACAACAACTACCGGTTGCACTCACCCAAGCTCAAGTACAAGGACATCCTCAAAGCCGGCCACCTGAATCAGGATCTGGCGCGCTACGAGTTACACAGAGTCTGGGAGGTAGAGGCCACGTTGAAATCCGGCGAACGCCATATCTATGCCAAGCGCCGCTTCTTCATTGATGAGGACAGCTGGTATATCGCCGTCTCCGAGCACTATGACGGCCGTGGTCAGTTGTGGCGCGTCGGCGAGGCCATGCTGATGCACAACTATGAGGTGCAGAGCATGGAAGCCGCCACCCAGGTGCTGTCCGACCTGATCTCTGGACGCTATATCGCCGGACTGAGCAACGAAGAAGAGAGATACGTCGAGTACGGCATTCCGGCTACGATGGCCGAATACACCCCTTCCGCGCTGCGCAGTGCCGGCGTGCGTTAGCAATAAAGTCGCTCTAAATAGTCGATGCGGCGACCCCAAGGGGTCGCCTTTTTTATGCGCAGTTCCGATAGCGCGGCATAATGGCGCGGAGCGGGTCGTCTGGACCCGCGAAACAATAAGAAAAATGGGTGAGATCAGGACGATGTCCGACGAGACGTGCAACATTATTCCTATAGCAGGGTCCTTTCCTCCACGTCTTGTGCTCCCCCGCTTGCCGCTGGCGCATGTGCCCCGTCCACGTCTGAGTCAGCGCTTGCTGGCCAGCGATTGCCTGCTTACTCTGGTCTGTACGCAGGCCGGTTTCGGCAAGACCGTGCTGTTGAACGAGTGTGCACGTCAGGCAGGCCCCTCAACCCGACTGGTCTGGCTCGATCTGCTGGGGCATCCGCTGAGCCCTGCCGAGCTGCTGTCACGCCTGGCCGGTGCCCTGCAGTTACCGCATGGCGACGGTGATCCTTATGCGGAGTTGACCCAGTTGCTCAGCCGAGTCGAAGGCCCCTTGTGGATAGTGCTCGACGACTATCCCAGACTGCCCTGTAACGAACTGGATTCCTGCCTCGATCGTTTGCTGGAGCGATTGCCGCATACACTGCGCTGGTGGATCAGCGGGAGGCGGCGACCCGCGTGGAACCTACCGCGCCTGCTGTTGCAGGACGACTTGCTGGAGCTGGGAGCGGATGATCTGGCGCTCGATCAACATGAGCTGGACGCGCTGTTGTTCAAGCGTCAGATTCAATTATCCGTCGAGCAAAGTGCTCAGTTGCTTCAGCAGAGCGAAGGCTGGTTGGCCTGCATTTGTTTGCTGTTGACCCAGGGCGAGGCGAACAGCGTCCTTGAGCGCCTCACCGCTAGCCCGCCGCTGCTTCAGGAGTACATCGCGCGCGAGGTACTCGCCGGTTTGCCTGAACCCTTGCTCCAAGGCCTCAGTGTGCTGGCCCGTATGCCCAGATTTTGCTCGGCGCTCTGTGATCACTTGATGGAGCATGAAGGCGGCGCACGAGTACTCGATGATTTGCTTCAACGTCAGCTATTTCTCCGTGGACTGGACAGCCGCAACGAGTGGTTACGTCTGGCCTATCCTCTGGCGACGATGCTCGGGCGTAAGACCGCCAGCCAATCAATGCGGCGTCTTCATATTCGTGCCAGCCACTGGTTTGCCCGCCAGGGTGAAGTGCGTGACGCGGTGGAACATGCCCTGTGGGCGGAGCAGCCGGACCTGGCAGCGGGCTATCTGCAACGCTACGGACAGGATCAGTTGCTGGTAGGACGCAGTGGCGCACGCTTTCTAGAATGGCGTAACGAACTACCGACTGAGCTGTTCACCAGCACACCACGTATGATTCTCCTGCAATCCTGGGCGTTGATCATGTCCTCGCGGTTGGATGAGGTGGATCCCTGCCTCGCGGACCTGGCGCGCTTTTTGCCCCAGCCAACGCCGCGCCGCCAGCAACAGCTGCTGGCGCAATACCAAACCGTCCAGGGTGTTCTGCAGCGGATGCTGGGCCACCGAGGGGCTCGTCGGCACTGCCTTGAGGCTTTGCAGGTGCTGGTTCCTTCAGCGTGGGCGCAACGTATCCTGTGCTACCAAATGCTGAGCCAGCACGCGCTGGCAGAGGGCGACCTGAAGGCTGCCGATCACTTCAATCATGAAGGCCTGAGTCTGGCCGGGCGCAGAGGCAATCAGCCGTTCGAGGCCTTGCTCAGCATCGAGCGCGTGCACCTGTTAGCGATGCATGGCGAAACGGAGCGGGGGCTGAAGCAGGTCGAGCAATTGCTGCAAGAAATGCCTGAGGCCGGCAAGCGGGGGCCAGTGCTGGTGCGACTTTTGCTGCTGCGCGGCAGGTTGCTGGCCAGCCGTGGTGAAGACGACGGGGCCAAGGCAGCTTTGCTTAGCGCACTGGATGAGGCTGAACGCTGCAAGGAGGCATACTTGCTTTTCGGCTATCAGACCCTGTCTGAGCTGGCTATAGAGCAGGGGGACTTCGACCGAGCCCAACAGTTGCTTGACACGGCCGAGCGGCAAATGCGTTGGCTGCAGGTCCCGGAAGAGCGTTATCGCATGGTGCTGCTTTTTGCCCAAGGCGAGCTCTGGCTGCAGCGGGGCGAGACACAAAAAGCACACAACAACTTCACTCAAGTGCTGCAGTCTTTGCGCGATGGGGATCTGTTGGGGCCTTCGGGGTTCTACGAACTGCCCCACCGCGCAAGCCTGCTTCTCGCCCAGACCGAGCTTTGCCTTGGCCGAGCCGATGTGGCATTGCCTGCCTTGCGCACGTTGGAGCAGGAGTGCGGCAGAAGGGGCTTGCGTAGTCTGGCTTGTGAATGTCGGTTCGTTATTGCCGAGGCGCTGCGAGTGAGTGGGCAAAGGAGGGCGGCTAACGATCAACTGCGCCAGGCACTGGCCGAGGCAGAGCGGCTGGAGCTGCTGCAGCCGCTACGGATGCTGTACCGCCGCCAGCATAACTGGCTGGAGCAGATGCTACCCGCTCCAGCGGAACGCCAAGGTTGTCTGCGTCTTCTCGATCCCTCCCGCCTGAAGTCGCCGTTAAGCAAGCGGGAACAAGCGGTGTTGAGCTTAATCGCTCAGGGTTGTTCCAACCAGCAGATCGCTGAGCAACTGTTCATCTCGCTGCATACCGTGAAAAGCCATGCCCGTCACATCAATGTCAAACTTGGTATCGAGCGCCGCACCCAGGCCGTGGCGCAGGCCAAAGCGTTTGGCTGGCTGGATTGAGTTGCTAGCCACCAGCGAACCGATCGCAGGCGAGGTCAGAGCAACCTTTCGAGTTCCGGTACGGCTTCGAACAAGTCCGCTACCAGGCCGTAATCGGCCACCTGGAAGATCGGCGCTTCTTCGTCCTTGTTGATCGCAACGATCACTTTGGAGTCTTTCATGCCGGCCAGGTGCTGGATCGCGCCGGAGATACCGACCGCTATGTACAGCTGTGGCGCAACGATCTTGCCGGTCTGACCGACCTGCATGTCGTTGGGTACAAAACCTGCGTCGACCGCGGCGCGGGAAGCGCCAACGGCCGCGCCCAGCTTGTCGGCCAGGGCGTACAGGTGTTTGAAGTTGTCGCCGTTCTGCATGCCGCGACCGCCGGAAACCACGATTTTGGCAGCGGTCAGTTCCGGACGATCGGACTTGGCCAGCTCTTCGCCAACGAAGCTCGACGTGCCGGCATTGTGCGCAGCCGCAACCGCTTCAACGGCAGCCGAACCACCTTCAGCGGCAACCGGGTCGAAACCGGTGGCACGCACGGTTATGACTTTGATTGCCGCGTTCGACTGAACGGTGGCGATCGCGTTACCGGCGTAGATCGGGCGCTTGAAGGTGTCAGCGCTTTCGACCGAAATGATCTCGGAGATCTGGTCGACGTACAGCTGCGCAGCAACGCGCGGCAGGATGTTTTTACCGTTGGAGGTCGCGGCCGCCAGGATGTGGCTGTAGCCAGCGCCCAGCTCGGCTACGAGCGGAGCAACGTTTTCCGGCAATTGGTGAGCGTAGGCGGCGTTGTCTGCCACCAGCACTTTGGCTACGCCCGCGATTTTCGCGGCGGCTTCAGCCACGGCGCCAACGTTCTGGCCCGCTACCAGCACGTGGATATCACCACCGATTTTGGCGGCAGCGGCGACGATATTCAGGGTGGCCGGAGCCACTACTTTGTTGTCGTGTTCAGCAATAACCAAGATAGTCATTTAGATTACCCTCGCTTCATTCTTGAGTTTTTCAACCAGTTCAGCCACCGACTTGACCTTGATGCCCGCGCTGCGTGCAGCAGGCGCTTCGACTTTCAAGGTTGTGTTGGTGGAGGCAGTGGAAACGCCCAAAGCGTCCGGAGTCAGCACTTCGAGAGGCTTCTTCTTGGCTTTCATGATGTTTGGCAGGGACGCATAACGCGGCTCGTTCAAACGCAGGTCGGTGGTGACGATGGCCGGCAGTTTCAGGGAAACCGTCTGCGCGCCGCCGTCGACTTCGCGAGTCACGGCAACGCTGTCGCCGCTGATTTCGACTTTCGAGGCGAAGGTGCCCTGACCGTAGCCGCTCAGTGCAGCGAGCATCTGGCCAGTCTGGTTGTTGTCGCTGTCGATGGCTTGTTTGCCAAGGATCACCAGCTGCGGCTGTTCCTTGTCCACGACAGCCTTGAGCAGCTTGGCAACGGCCAGGGAAGTCAGATCTTCAGCGGATTCGACGAGGATGGCGCGATCGGCACCCAGAGCCAGCGCGGTGCGCAGTTGCTCTTGGGCGGTGGTCGGGCCGATGGAGACGACGACGATTTCAGTCGCAACACCTTTCTCTTTCAGGCGTACGGCTTCTTCCACTGCGATTTCGCAGAACGGGTTCATCGACATCTTGACGTTGGCGAGGTCGACGCCGGAATTGTCCGCCTTGACGCGAACCTTGACGTTGTAGTCGACCACTCGCTTGACTGCGACGAGGACTTTCATTCAATACCTCCGTATTTTAAACAGTGAAACCTGTGCCTGGGGGCACACAGAACCTAAGCCCAACGTATCCCTTTGAAACGGGCTTGCCCGATAGCGTCAGCACACTCAACACCATCGTTGATTGACCCATTGCTAGCGTCGGCAAACCCGCTCTCACCTTGGTCTCCGTTTATAGAACAGGTTCAGGCCGCATCGAGCAGAGCTGAATAGGCCTGCAGGTGATAATCATCGTCACCAAACTCATGGCTGAGCATCACCAGGCGCTTGGCGTGGTGCGCCAGAGCGTATTCCCAAGTCATACCGATCCCGCCATGCAGTTGGATCGCTTGTTCGGCAATGCTGCGCGCGGCACGGGTGACAATGAACTTGGCGGCCGACAGGGTCCGGCTGCGCTCGTCACTGTCAGCTTCATTGGCGCTGTACGCGGCCAGAATCGCCATGCTGGTGGCCTGGTCCAACTCGGTGCGCATGTCCACCATGCGGTGTTGCAATACTTGGAACTGACCAATCGCTACACCGAACTGCTGACGGGTTTTCAGGTAGTCCAGGGTCAGGCGACAAGCTTCCTGCATGCTGCCCAGCGCTTCGGCACACTGCGCTGCAATCGCCCGACCTTGCTGGTAACGCAACGCCGACAATGCATTCGCCGGCTCGCCGAGTACGTACTGCGCGGATACCCGCACCTTGTCCAAGTACAAATCGCAGCCTGTGCGGCCATCCACGGTTTGGTAAGTGCGACGTTCGACGCCAGGGGCTTGCGGGTCGATCAGGAACAGGCCAATTCCCAGATCGTCACGACTGTCACCACTGACCCTGGCGCTGACCAGAATCAACCCGGCCTGATGTCCACCGATCACCACTGCTTTTTTCCCGGTCAGCGTCCAGCCTTGGGAGTCTAGGCAGGCGCGGGTCTGCACATCGTTCAAGTGGTAGTGACTCTGAGGCTCCTGAAAGGCAGTAGCGATTAGCAATTGTCCACTGGCCACCCGTGGCAACAGATCTTGATGCTGCGTCAGATTACCGAGCTGCATGATCAACCCGCCCGCGTAAATCACCGACTGCAAGTAGGGTTCCAGGCACAGGCCACGGCCCAGCTCGGTCATCAGTAGCATCGTATCTACACCACTACCGCCAAAACCACCGAGTTCTTCCGGGAAGGGCACAGCCGTCAGCCCCAGTTCACCGAGCTGTTGCCAGAACGTGTAACTGAAACCTTCCTTACTGGCCGCGTACTGCTGGCGGGCCTCGAAGCTGTAAGCGTCGCGCACCAGACGAGTCGCCGTGTCTTGCAACATTTGCTGCTCTTCTGTCAGTTTGAAATCCATGATTAGCCCCCGTTACAGTTCAAGAATCATCTTCGAGACGATGTTTTTCTGAATTTCGTTGGAGCCGCCGAAGATCGACAGCTTGCGCAGGTTGAAATACTGGCTGGCCAACGCAACGCTGTAATCGGCGTGCAGCGGTTCGCCCGGGTAATCCAGGTCCTGCTCCTCCTCCAGAAACGGCAAGGCATAAGGACCGATCACCTTGCGCAGCAGGTGACTGATGGCTTGGCGAATTTCAGTACCCTTGACCTTGAGGATCGAACTTTCGGCACCGGGTACGCCGCCTTCCTTGGCTGCGGCAAGGATGCGCAAGGTGCTCATCTCAGTGGCCATCAGTTGCATTTCCACCTCCGCGACCTGAGCCCGGAACAGTGAATCGTCGAGTAAGGGTTTGCCTGCGCTCATTTGCAGGCGGGCAATACGCTTAAGGTGCGCCAGCGCCGCCTTGGACGCGCCAATCCCAGCCAGGCCGGTACGCTCGTAGGTGAGCAAGTATTTGGCGCAGGTCCAGCCGTGGTTTTCCACGCCGACCAAATTCTCGACCGGGACTTTCACGTTGTCGAAAAACACCTCATTGACTTCATGTTCGCCCTCGAGGGTGATGATTGGGCGCACGCTGATACCGGGGCTGTTCATGTCGATGAGCAGAAAGGAAATACCGAGCTGCTTCTGCGCCTGCGGGTCGGTGCGCACCAGGCAGAAAATCATGTTGGCGTGCTGACCCAGGGTGGTCCACGTCTTCTGGCCGTTGACGATGTAATGATCGTTATCTCGCACCGCCCGGGTATTCAGTGAAGCCAGGTCGGACCCGGCACCGGGTTCGGAGTAGCCCTGGCACCACCAGTCTGCGCCGTTGAGGATACGCGGCAGGTAATAATCCTGTTGTTGTTGCGTGCCAAACTTGATCAACACCGGAGCGACCATGCTGACCCCGAACGGAATAGTTCGCGGCGCCCCCATCCGGGCGCATTCCTCTTCGTAGATATGCTTTTGTACCGGCCCCCAACCGGTGCCGCCAAAGGCCACCGGCCAGTGAGTTGCATACCAGCCCTGTTCATTCTGAATCGCTTGCCAGCGCAGGTGGTCGGCTTTCGACAAGTGCTTGCTGAGGCGCACCTTATCCGCCAGGTCCTGGGGCAACTTGTCCTTCAGGAACGCCCTGACCTCATCGCGAAACGCTAATTCTTCAGCCGTAAAATGAATGTCCATTGTATTTCTCCAAGCCATTGAGAGACCGTGAAGCGTGCCGTTAATCGTGTTTCCAATCAGCGAAGCGCCGGCCTTCTGCGGCCAGTTTTTCGAGCAGCGAAGCGGGCTCCCACCAGGCGCCAAAGCGTTGGTGGAATTCGCGAATGCGGGCCAGCACCTTGTCCAGGCCCAGGCTGTCGGCATAGAACATCGGACCGCCGCGCCATGCGGCAAAACCGTAGCCATTGAGGTAAATCACGTCGATGTCACTGCTGCGCTGGGCAATGCCTTCTTCGAGGATCTTCGCTCCCTCGTTGATCAGGGCGAAGATGCAACGCTCGACGATGTATTGATCACTGAGGCCATGTCGCTCGATGCCTTTCTCTCGGGAAACCGCCTCCAACAATGGCAACAACTCCGGGTTCGGCTCGGGACGGCGCGAACCAGAGGCATAGCAATAGAAACCCTTGCCAGTCTTCTGCCCGAGCATGCCAGCCTCGCAAAGCTTGTCGAGCACGCCGGGCAATGGATAGTGCGATGGCAGGCTTTCCCGCTGACGCTTACGAATGCTCCAGCCGATGTCCAGTCCCGAAAGGTCGCGCATGGCATGAGGGCCCATGGCCAGGCCAAAGTGGCGCAGGGCAGCATCCACCTGCTCAGGAGTGGCGCCCTCCTCCAATAGGAACTCGGCCTCCCGGCCATATTGAAAGATCATCCGGTTACCGACAAAACCATCACAGACGCCCACTACCACCGCGACCTTGTTGAGGGTTTTGCCAAGGTGCATCACGGTGGCTAACACTTCCAAGCTAGTGTCCCGTCCGCGTACCACTTCCAACAGGCGCATGACGTTGGCCGGGCTGAAAAAGTGCAAACCGACCACGTCCTGCGCCCGTGAGGTGAAACCGGCAATGACGTTCAGGTCCAGTGAGGAGGTGTTGCTAGCCAGAATCGCGCCTGGCTTGCAGACCCGATCCAGACGCTCGAATACCTTGCGTTTGGCTTCCAGACTCTCGTACACCGCCTCGATGACCAAATCTGCTTCGGCCAGTTCCTTGTAATCCATCACGCCGTGCAGCAGTGCCAAGCGTTGCTCCATCACTTCAGGGCTAAGGCTGCCACGGTCGACGCTGGCGGCGCAGGTCTCTCGTGCCCGTTGCAGAGCCCGTTGCAGGGCTTGTTCGTTGACTTCCAGCAGCATCACCGGAATGCCACTACTGACAAAGCTCAACGCAATGCCAACGCCCATGGTCCCGCCGCCCACCACACCCACGCGGTCGATGACGCGCACTGCGGTTTCTTTCGGCAAATCTGCAATGTGAGCGCATTGACGCTCGGCGAAAAAAGCGTGTACCAACGCCGCCCGTTGTTCAGAAACGAGGCATTCCTGGAACAGTTCCCGCTCACGCTCCAAGCCCTCGGCCAAGGGGAGAAAAGCCGCTGCTTCGACGGCTGCAATGCAACGTGGCGGAGAAAAAGCCTCCGGCATCCGCTTTGCTACTTCGGCACGTTTGGCCGCGATCAGCGCGGTGTTATCGGCTCCATCCAGTGCGGCAGTCTGTTCGCCGGTGCGCCGCACGCCCATGGACTCCTCGAGCATCCGCCGGGCAAACGCGATCCCGGCCGCACGCGGATCGCCTTCAAACAATTCATCGACAATGTGGAATTCCAGGGCTTGAACGGCATCGACAGGCGCGCCGGAGACAATCATGTCCAGTGCCTTGTCCAGGCCTGCCAGACGCGGCAATCGTTGCGTTCCGCCTGCCCCTGGCAGCAGCCCCAGCTTGACCTCCGGCAGACCGACCCGGGCATCGCGACGGGCAATCCTGTAGTGACAACCTAACGCCAGCTCGAGACCTCCACCCAGGGCCGTACCATGAATCACCGCGACGCAGGGTTTGTCACTTTGCTCATAGGCGTTGACTACGTCCGGCAGACTCGGCGCCTGCGGCGGATTGCCAAACTCCTTGATGTCCGCGCCAGCTATAAAGGTTCGGCCGTCGCACAGCAATACCAGAACTTTGACCTCGGTATCGCTCCGTGCCGCGTGAAAGGCACGGAGTAAGCCTTCACGCTGGGCTTGGCCGAGCGCGTTAACCGGAGGGTTTTTCAGGGTAATAAGAGCAATCTGATCTTGACGCTCATAGTCAACGCTGGAATTCATCTGAACCTCAATATCCCGATTTTGAATTTTGTTCCGCTGTGCAGAACCAGAAACCGATAATATCAAGGTAATGGCCGACGGAGAAGAGCTTGTTGACAATCACCCATCATAAATGGAACTGAAATAATAGGAATGCAACTACGGTTACGACCGGCGGATCTTCTTCGATAAGCTTATCCCGCGGCGGATTACCTCAGATGGACGGTCGTCAACAGTCAACAAAGGTGGTAACCGTTCCACATATGCCCCGGTGGACGCTCTCTGCCGATAACGATACTGGATGCGTAGGTCTCAAATTTGTGACGGCAAAATGCGTCCTGCAGGGGTGTAGTTCGATAGGGATCAGCCGCCCCTGGCATGGAAGGCCGCGGTGCACCTGGCGAAGGATTGTGATCTTATGATTTCCATGGGCACCTCTGGGATGATCGTGCCCGCCGCAGGCTTCCCAACCCTGCGTTAGAGTCTGGAAGCTCCTGTCATCCATGTGAACAAGTGGTGTTGCCATGGGTGAGCGAGAGGAGTTGATGCTTTTGGGAGCTGCCGGCGAGGTCTTATGCGGTAGAGGACCATCACAGCTACACCTCCAACCGCACGTTGTGGGCGTCGCCGGATGCCCGCCCCACTTGGGTACGGGCGCCATGAGCTAGGTAATCGATGTACTACGTGATCAGACCGGAAGCTTTCCATTTGCACTGATGCCGCTCTGCGCCTTAACCGCTATCAGTTCGCTGTTGGTGTTTCTGATTGGCAGATAGAACCGTCGTGCGAAGCTGATCGCTAGGGTCAGCGTACGACCAGTTCCCCCGTTAGGAGGCTCGAAATTTGGCGAGCCGTGTCGTTGCCTATTATCCACTTTTCGAGATCCAGTGTTGACTAGGGCAATTCGCGCTTTCGCCTGCTGGTTTCGTAGGTAACGCATACAACTCTCAGCTTTCGACGTATTCAGTGCGTTTTCACACAGCCTGGGCCGAAAGTGGACGTTTCCGCCTTTGTGCTTGTTGGATGGGCCCCTGGCAAACCGAGGCCAATTAACGCGCTTCCAATCGGTAATTTCAGCTTTGTGCCGCAAGTCGTTCTGATTGCTGGATTGCGGGTTTTGGCAATGCCATGCGCAGGCTTTCGCGATACTGTTCCGCCGGTGCTTCGTGGGTGACCTCGACAACAGCATCGTAGTTTTCTCGAATGACCGACTCAATCTCAGCAATGTCCGCGCGGAAGAACTCCTTGCGCCCGTTAACCTTGTTGAGGCGACCTACGGCAAAGCGTTCGTGCAGTTTTGCTTCCAATGCGGGAGCGTTATTCGAGAAGACCATCGCATGCACGTCAAACCAAAACGGCACCGACGCATCACCCAGCTCATCAACCCGATCCATGGGCTCCAGGCGGCGGGTCATACCGATCTTGTAAATCCCTTCCCCGAATGCCCCTAGGTTGGAGATCACGTACACATAGCCGGCTTTGGCATTCTGTTCGCGATAGTCAATGAGCTTTTCTTCGCTCTCTAGCTCGGCTCGGCCCGCTTCGACCTCGGCTAGCTTCGCCAGCAGGGCGGCACGCTCTTCTTCAGATTCTACTTTGTCCAGGCGAGCCTGGAGGTCACGCATGGCGGTCGTAAAGTGTTTGCGCTCCTTGGCGATCTTCTCCCGGGCTGCGCGAATCTCCTGCTCCAGCTTCTGTTGTTCCCGCAACTCTTCTCGGGCGCGCTTCGCTTCTTCCTTTTCCTCTTGCTTCTTGATCTGAAACTCCTGGGCAAGGTGCAGTTCATCGAGCTTGAGGCTCAGGTAAGTGCGCGATATCTCTACGCTCATAATCTTGCCAAGGCGGTTGCAGGTTTCGAACGATTTGAGAATTCGTTTCTCGCCCAGTTCGACGTTGTCGAATTTCACGTTGTCCACACAGACATCGGCTTCGTTGTTGAACGAGCGAATCACCAGCTTGATCATGTCGTTCACGAGCTTCCGACCTTGGGCCTTGCTGTCGTTAACCGTCCAGTCCATGTTCCCGATCGCTGCATCCCCGCCCTTAATCATCGCTTTCTGACGCTCGCGGACACTGTCCAGTCGGGACTTGTATTCTTGGCTGGTAATTAGCTTGAACTTGGGTTCATAGAGCGCAAAGCTTTCTAGCAGTAACGTCTCCTCCCACACGAGTATCTGCCCTTGCAAATCAGAGGAGCGTTGCGCTAGCGCAGCCACCTCCCGCTCAGCGCGCTGAGTTTCTTGGCGGATGGCAGCAAGCCTCTCTTTCTCTTGCTCGATCAGCCTCTGAACCTCCAAGACGTCCATGGCGCCGATCTTCGTAGTGAGCGCTTGGAGCTGCGCAAATTGCGCTTGGAGATCCGTAAGCTGGGCTTCCAAATCATCCGCGCGTTGCCGGTGGGCGGGGCCTTTCCAATAGTCGCTAAGGGACATAGGTTCCTTCCTCGTTTCTGAATCAACTGGTCGTTCAGTTCTAAACCAACGCAGACGCCTTTACAGCGCAAAGCATGAAGGCCGGCTGCGTAGTTATTCAATCGCTTTCAGCGTTGATATGCATCGGGTCGGGGTGGGGCTCATCAGGAAGGGGGGGCGACATTGCAGGGACTTCTTTCCTTGCGCGATGAGCCATTATTAGGCCATCCCTGTGTAGAATGAGCTGAAACAGCCATTCGTGCAAATCGTTGATGTGCTCGGGGCCGACAACCTTCCATGATGGAATGCGAGATGCAGCAAGCAAATTTTCAGGTTGACTCCCGACTGGCAACGTTGCTCAGCCAAGATTACTCAACGACAGAAAAAGCTCTTAAAGAGTTGGTTGATAACGCATGGGATGCGGATGCAGAAGAGGTGGTTATCGGACTACCTGAGCCATTGACCGATGGCCCTATTGTTGTACGTGACGATGGCAACGGGATGACTCGCCAGGAGCTTGAGTCTCATTATCTGAAAATCGCATCTGATCGACGGATGCGGACTGATGGACGTACATCAAAAAAGCGGCGCCCGATCAAAGGCAAGAAAGGGATCGGAAAATTTGCTGGACTGATGTCCGCTTCGGTGATGGGTCTCACCACAATGGCCCGTGGCCAACAGATTTCGTTCACGCTCGGTATTCAGGACCTTGAGTCGGCGTCTGACATCGAACACTTGACGCTACCGCTTGAGGTGAGCGAATGCAGCTCCGAAGATCATGGAACCTGCGTGACACTGACGCATCTTCGCCAAGGGCTTCGTTACCCAAGCGCTGATCGACTACGCCAAGAACTGATCATGGAGTACGGTCGGCAGAAGGACTTCAAAATTATCATCAATGGTAAACCGCTGGGCATTGATGATCTTGAAGGCGAATTCACTGAAGTGCGGGGTACGTTTCCTGATGCGGGAGATGCAACTCTTCGTTTTGCGATTAGCAAAAAGAAGAGTGGTCTGAGACGCCCCGGCATTACTTTGATGGTGGAAGGAAAGGCAGTCGGCAAGCCTGGTTTTTTTGGGCTGGAGAACAGCGATGAGATTTCTGCTCGTCTGCTGAGAAAGTTGTATGGCGAGGTCGAAGCTGACGGGCTGATGGATTATGTGACAGCCGGTTGGGACTCGGTAATCGAAAACAGCGAGGCCTACCTACAGATCGTCACCTTCGTGCAGGGAAATTTGGTTGAGGCTTTCCGCTCTACGCACGGTATGGAAATGCGGATGGCGCATGCTCGCTTGAAAAAAGCGGTCGCCGGCCGATTGGAAAAACTGCCCCAGCACAAGCGCGAGTTCGCAGATCGAGCAATCAAAAAGGTTTTGAAAAAGTATTACGACGAACCTGCTCACAAGGTACAGGCCCTCGCGTTTGTCGTTCTTGAGGCCGTAGAACGCACCGAATACCGCTCTATCGTCGAGCATCTCGCTGAAGCAAATCGCGGCGATATCGTTAACCTTGCTGATGCGCTGGAGAGCTTTGGCCTTGCCGACATGGCCGTTCTGGTCGATCAAGCTAGAGCCAGATTGCAGTTCTTGGACGACTTGGAGCGCCTAGTCCGAAATGAAGGCTGCCTTGAGTCAACGGTACACAAAGCTATAGAAGTGAATCTTTGGATTTTGGGTGCTGCATTCACCATCTTCAGCTCCAATATCACTTTGAAACGGCAGATTGAGGAGCTGCTGAAACAGAAGTACTCCGGAGCGCAAGGCACGACCCGCCCAGACTTGCTGTTAAATGAAAGCTTGCTGGGGGAGTTCTTGCTGATCGAGTTTAAGCGTCCCTCGCATCCTTTGAGCTTTGCAGATTACCAGCAAGCAACTAGGTATCGGCATGAGCTTACCGGGTATAGCGCTAAGCCAATAAAAGTTCTAGTAATAGGAGGGCGGATTGATGGCTTCCCGACCCGAGAGCTTGAGCCTGGAGTCAGCTGCCTATTGTTTACAGATATTATTTCCACAGCACGCCGACAAATTGAATGGCAGCTTCAACGTGCACCGGGTTTTCCTGGCGCGCGGCTGGTGTAGGCCGTCTCTAGTGGGTTTTGGACAGATTCCTGACTCTAGCCTTCGGAATTCAGCGACCCCGGGACTGCTCGCCATTATGGCTTGTGGCAGCTGAAAAAAGGGCTCTGAGGTCGGGATACCTGATGCGGCAACAGGCCCGATACAAAAACTGAAGACGGCTTCTGCAATTTTATCTAGAAGCGCGCTGAGCTGCCTGAAACAGGCCCTGGACAGACTGCATTGTCGAGGGCCTGCAATGTCCACGCTACTGATTCAAGTGGTCCGAGCGCGCTTGCTACGTATCCGTCCGGCCAAGTCATCTACCCAGCGCTGCAAAGCCAAGACATGGTGTGCACTTAATTTAAGTGGACACCAGTTCTAGCCTTTTAAGCGGGTATTTCATGCAGCCACAACGCCGTTCCTACTCCAACTCCTTCAAAGTCCAGGTCATCCAAGAGTGCGCCCAGCCTCGTGCCTCGATTGCCAGCGTCGCCCTCAGCCATAGCCTCAACGCAAACCTCGTCCACAAATGGATTCGGGTTCATGCGCAGAAAAGCACGGCGCTGCAACCTGCATTCATTCCGTTACCCATCCAGTTGGCCGGAGCAAATTCGCAAGCGGCATCCTCGAACATCTGCGTTGAGATCCAGCACCCGAGCGGCACCGTCAAAGTGAACTGGCCAAGCGAAAATGCTGCTGCCTGCGCGACCTTTCTTCGAGACCTGCTGCGATGATCCGCATCGACTTCATCTGGCTCGCTACTGAGCCGATGGACATGCGAGCGGGCACCGAAACCGCGTTAGCCAGGGTGATCGCGGTGTTCGGTGCGGCGAAGCCGCACTGTGCTTATCTGTTCGCCAACCGCCGGGCCACTCGGATGAAAGTTCTGGTGCATGACGGCTTCGGGATCTGGCTGGCGGCTCGCCGTTTGAATCAAGGCAAGTTCCACTGGCCAGGCATTCGCCAGGGTTCTGAAATGCAGTTGGGTACCGAGCAACTCCAGGCGTTGGTGTTGGGCCTGCCATGGCAGCGCGCGGGCTCCGGCGGCGCAATCACACTGCTTTAACAGCTGCCATTAGCCTATCGATCTATCGCCGTGAATTGTCTGGTCTGGCAAAATCGGCACCATGACTTCGCTCCCCAATCCCGACCACCTTACCCCTGAACAACTGCGCGCTTTGGCGGCGCAGTTGATACAGCGTGTCGAGACGCTCGACCAGCAAATCGAGACCATGGGCAAGAAGATCAACCGCGATCAAACGGTGATCGAGAAGCTGACCCACGAGATCGCCCAACTCAAGCGATTGAAGTTTGCCAAGCGTAGCGAGCAGATGAATCCGCAGCAGGCCAGCTTGCTCGATGACCTGATCGATACCGATATCGCGGCAATTGAAGCAGAGCTTCAGGCGTTGCAAACAGCTCCGACGCCGACCGAGAAAAAGCAAAAGCCCAAGCGCACTGCATTGCCAGCAGAGTTTCCACGCACGTTGATCCATCACGAACCGGACAACACTCACTGTCCATGTGGCTGCGCACTGAAACGCATCGGTGAAGACGTCAGCGAGAAGCTGGACTACACGCCCGGCGTGTTTACCGTTGAGCGCCATGTCCGTGGCAAATGGGTCTGTGATGACTGCGAAACACTGATCCAGGCGCCGGTTCCGGCGCAAGTCATCGACAAGGGCATCCCGACCGCCGGGCTACTTGCCCACGTCATGATCGCGAAGTTTGCTGACCATTTGCCGCTTTACCGTCAGGAATCGATTTTCGGTCGTGCCGGCTTGGCGATTCCACGTTCAACGTTGGCTCAATGGGTTGGCATGACGGGCGTGCAGTTGCAGCCTTTGGTCGATGCGCTGCGCGACCTAGTGCTCGGGCAGCAGGTTATCCATGCCGATGAAACGCCGGTGCAGATGCTTGCTCCGGGCTCAAAGAAAACCCATCGCTCTTATGTGTGGGCCTACGCCACCAGCCAGTTCTGCGAAACAGCGGCTGTTGTCTACGACTTCAGCCCGAGCCGCGCTGGGGAGCATGCTCGCAACTTCCTGCAAGACTGGAAGGGCAAGCTGGTGTGTGATGATTTTGGTGGCTACAAGGCCAGTTTTGAACTCGGCGTGACCGAGATCGGCTGCATGGCCCATGCACGGCGCAAGTTCTTCGAACTGCACGCCACCAACAAAAGCACGCTCGCAGAGCAAGCCTTGCGCTACATCCAGTTGCTGTACGAAATCGAGAGCGAAGTCCGCGACCTGGAGCCGGATTTACGGCGCCGAATACGCCAAGAAAAAGCCGTGCTGGTGATGGATATGCTGCACGCCTGGATGATCGCCCAGCGCGATCTCGTGCCTGAAGGCTCAGCAATCAGCAGAGCACTGGATTACAGCCTGAAACGCTGGGCAGCGCTGTCGCGCTACCTCGATGACGGGACTGTACCCATTGATAATAACTGGTGCGAGAACCAGATCCGGCCCTGGGCTCTTGGACGTAAGAACTGGCTCTTCGCAGGGTCGCTACGCAGCGGCAAGCGGGCTGCGGCGATCATGAGTTTGATCCAGTCTGCGCGGCTGAATGGTCATGATCCGTATGCATATTTGAAGGACGTGCTCACGCGGCTGCCGACGCAGCGGGCGAGTGAAATCGATCAGTTGTTGCCGCATAGGTGGCAACCTATCTTGTTACGCAAGGCTTGATGCCCGGACGCATACGTAAAAAGCCCCTAATCTGAAGGTGCTGTGTAAAACTCTTACTTTGGTGACGATCACCGCCTACAGACCTCGCGAGAAATCATATGATCGACGGTTCCGCTGTTTTGACAGTGTTTTTGGTCTACTTGGCTGGTGTCGTTATTCCTGGGCCGAATTTCGTTGCAGTCGTCCATAAGGCGGTGGCTGCGACACGGTCTGAAGCCCTGGCCTTGGTAGCGGGAATCGTGGTGGTCAACCTGTTCTGGTCAACCTGTGCGATTGCAGGGCTTGGGATTGTATTTGCTGCGCTCCCCTGGGCTGCGCTTGTTGTAAAGGTGCTGGGGGCAGCCTATCTGATGTGGTTCGGGCTCCGATTGCTAATCAACGCAGGGAGGAACGCTCTCGGCCCGCTAAATGATGCCGTCGCCGGCAGTTGCCGACAGTCCTTTACTCAAGGGGTGATCACCAACATTGGTAACCCCAAGTCCATGGCCTTCTATGCCGCTGTTTTTTCAGCCGCAGCTCCCGCCCACGTTTCGCTAGGCACGTTTTTGTCGATGCTGGCAGTTGTAGTGGTGGTTTCAATGGCTTGGTATGGAATGGTCGCAATCGCTCTTTCGCAGCCTAAGATTGCTTCCGCTTATCAAGGGAGGAAAAAAGCAATTGACCGCCTGTGCGGTGGGTTGATTTTGTCGTTGGGAATCCGCCAGCTGGTTTAGCAATCCTGTGACTGAAAACTGGGCTGGGTAGGTGACTTCGCTGGACGCATACCTTGCTACTTTTCGGTGTGCAACTCAATGGCGGGGGAGCGCATGACACAGGTCGATGGCCTTACGATCTGGTCGTCCGCTTTTGGCCGATTCTGTTGAAAAAATCGACCCGGCCTGGCCAGCCATGCATTGAGTGGTGAAAACGCCATTTTTGCACGCTGCTACGTCAAATCTGAGCCCTGAACCTTCTGTTCAACACGCGGATTTCAATCTCAGAGGCGTACTTTTCTGCCGTGGAAATCGAAGCCGACTTTTTCAACAGAATCGGCCGTTCTCCGCCGGTCGTCACTACGGTGTGTGCTGGTCAAGTCGAATGCAAACGGTTGATCAGCACGAATGCAATTGACTGGTCAGTGACAATGCAAATGGTCAAGTCCATGCAATTACGCAGGCTCACATTAAAAACCGACGAACGACCACCCGGCCATGGAAAACCACCGGGTTCCAAGGTCTTCCAGCGCTACCGATTGGCGCAAGAGTCGCCCCCAAAATACGGTTGACCGCGAGCAGAACGAGCGCTAAACCAGAACCGTACCAGCGCTGTCCTCGACAGCAACCAGGTAGCCAGAACCTTTGAGGCTACGCCACACCGTGGTGGTTCTCCCCCAAGTGTGATTAGCGTCCGGCGGCTCGCACGGTCACAGCGATGTGATGGATGCCCACTCTTCCAGAATGCCCACTGCGGCAACTGATGCCCCCTCCTGGCTGCTCTGCAGCAACTTATCCGCTTGGCCATTTCTTGCGCCAACCTGTTGCCCGTCTCTTTGCCCCTAAAGAGACGGGCGCATATCACACTGCTGCAGCCCTGCTCGCACAGGCCTTTGCGGCTTTCCCCCTCGTGACAATCGGCGTGACAAACACCGAATGCTCACTCGCCACAGCGATGCCGATGATGGTGCCGCAGCCCACGGAATGGACTGCACTTGACTGACAGTCAGGCATGCCCCAGTCATCGCCTCACTGCCTTCACCCGACTCAGGATCTCGCCGCACCGGACTCGTCAGCCAGTGCAGCCTCCACCCGCCCACCGCTATCGGTGTTCAGGAGGCCAGATCATGAGATGCCCAAGCTCCCGGTCGTAAGGAGCCGTCAGTCCCGCGTTAATGGATAAACCTCACAGGTCGCAGGGGCCTTGATCCCTGATAACACTCAACAACCGTGGCGGGATGAGTGAGGACGAAGTCGATAATCTCTGGAGAATGGCGATGCAACTGTGCGAAGCGTTCGAGCCCCCACAACCCTTGCTGGAATACCAGCAGGCGCCACTGCCCTACCCAGTCGAAGCACTCGGGGATTTGTTAGGCCCTGCGGTCGAACGACTGGCCGAGGTGATCGGCGTGCCCTGCGCCATGGCGGCGCAATCGGTGCTGGCCAGCGCTGCCCTGGTGAGCCAAGGTCATGCCAATGCCCAACTTGATGGCCGAACCTATCCGCTGTCCCTCTACCTACTGACGGTGGCGTCCTCGGGTGATCGCAAAAGCGCGGTGGATCAGCTGGCACTGAAGGCGGCGCGCGACTGGGAACGCCAGCAGTGGACCCTGTATGCGGAAAAGCTCAAAACCTATCGTGCAGCCAGCAGCCTCATGACCAAACCCAAAACCGCAAAAAAACACGCGGAGACGGAAGGCAGTGAGCTGTCCGAGCCGGTACCGCCGAGACTGATCATTGCCGAGCCCACCATTGAGGCCCTGGTCAAAGGTCTGTGCCAGGGCTTGCCCAGCATGGGCTTGTTCAATGATGAAGGTGGACAGTTCTTGGGCAGCAGCACCATGAGCAAAGAGAATCGGCTCAAGGCGATCACTACCTTGTCGACACTGTGGGATGGCAGCCCGATCGACCGGGCGCGCTCCATGGCCGGGGAAAGTCTTCGTGCCTATGATCGCCGCCTCAGTCTGCACCTGATGCTGCAGCCCTACCTGGCCAACCAACTGTTCAAAGACCCGGTGATCAATGGCCAAGGCATCCTCGGCCGTTGCCTGATCAGTTGGCCCGAGCGCCTGGCCGGCCAGCGACTCTACAAGGCGATCGACCTGACCCGGGATGCCCGAGTCCAGCGCTACCAACAACGGATCACGGCCTTGCTGCAAAAGCCCTGGTCGCTTCACCAGGATGGCTCACTCAATCCCGCAACACTGGAGCTGACTGCCCGGGCCCGTCGTGCCTGGATTGATATTCACGACACCATCGAGTGCCAGTCCGGCGAGTTCGGCGAGCTGGCCGGCGTCCAGCCTGTCGCGAGCAAGGCCGCGGCGAATGTACTGCGCATCGCGGGTGTGCTGGCCATGGTTGAAGAGGCCAGCGCGTTGGACGAAGCACACATTCAGCGCGCCTCCACGCTGATGGATTACTACCTGGCCGAGATCCAGCGCCTCACCGAACAGGCCCCAGTCAATAGCCGATGCGAAGAGGCGGATCGATTGCTGCGCTGGTTGGTGCAGAAAAGCTGGACCCGCTTCACCATTCGCGACGTCAATCGCAACGGCCCTCGCTTTGCCCGCAAGAGCGCTGACCATACCGCCTCTTTATTGGTCGTACTGATCACGCATCGCTGGCTGAGCAGCCGCGACGGAAAAACGTTCGAGGTCCGTCATGTTTCGCCTCAATGACGCGGTGCGCCGCTACCAGGCGCAACATCAAGTGCAACCAGAATCGCGGCGTGTCGCCGCCTCTGTAGCCACCCTGTCGCCACGCGCCAGGCCAGCAACGACGCGGGTTGTCGCCACTGTCGCCGCTGTCGCCACACCACCTCTGGAGCTTACCAATCTCGCCCAACTGATCGAGCAACTGCGTGAGGAAGGGGCACTGCTGCAACACCACGAGAACGCCCTCCTGATCCGCCCGACACACTGGCGGCAGGTGGACAGACTCAGCCCTCACTGGAAAGCCCTACTGCTCTTTCTGCAAACAAACGAAAACGGTGATGACGATGACCTTGATTAGTCGGCGTGATGGTCGCAATTTTGGCTATGGCCGCCAGCTGAGCTATGCCGGCTCACAAGCGCTAAAGGGTTTGTTTGCCGGCGGCCACTTCGCCACGGTCAAAGCGCATAGCGATCGCTGGCGAGCGTTCGTGCGTTGGTGTCGGTCCGAGGACGGCCCCGGTTACAACGATGCGCGCCAGATCGATCGACAGACGCTGCAAGACTACGCCGCTTACCTGCGCCAGCAGATCCAGCAAGGTGAACTCTGCATCGCCACCGCGCAGAACCGCCTGAGCAGCGTTAACCGCACCCTCGCTGCGCTGCGCGGTGATCAAGACGTGAGGATCGCCAGCCCGAGCCAGGCGTTGGGACAGAAGCGCTCGACCATACGCACCCGCGCGCCAGATGGCCAAGACCACCAACAGGTGCGCCGAGTACTCGAGGCGCTTGGCGAACAGCACCACGAGCGGGTTGCCGCGATTGTCCTGTTGGCCCGAGCAACCGGCATGCGCCTGCGCGAAGCGATCCTGGCTGACCTGCCACGCTTGCACCGCGAAGCCGAACACTTAGGCCGCATCAATATCCAGGACGGCACCAAAGGCGGCCGCTCAGGCGCTTCAGCGCCGCGCTGGGTCGTGGCCAATGAAGAGGTAAAGGCGGCACTACAATTGGCTCGTCATGCATCGCCGCCCCGCAGCCGCAACTTGCTGGCTCGAGACGAAAGCTACGCCGCGTTCCTGCAACAGACCGTGCTCCCCGCCCGCGAAAGACTGCATGAACATGGACTGAAGGGTTTCCATGAACTGCGAGCGGCCTACGCCTGCGAGCGTTACGAACAGCTCACTGGCCACGCCGCACCGGTCAATGGTGGCCACTGCTATCGCATTGACCGCGACCTTGATCAACAGGCGCGCCAACAAATCAGCCTAGAGCTCGGGCATAACCGGATCGATGTGGTTTCGGCCTACATTGGAGGTCGAGAGTGACCAAACCATTCGATATAGCGCTGTTCCTGAGCGGCGTACTGACCGGCTCGCAGGTCACGCAGCAACGACACCTACGGCAAGCCCGAATCATGCAAGCGGCCATTCAACAGCGATGGCAGCGAGACAATCCCTGGACCTGGCAGCTCAAGCATGTGCGCTGGTTTCTCACTCAGCACCTGAAAGACCATTCCGGCGCCACCCGGTATTACTATCGACTCACCGCTCTGCTGATCTGGAAGCGATTAGGGAACGGCCGGCAATTGCTGATGGATCGCTCGAATCGTGAGTAGGCAGCCTTCCAGGCACACTTGTCCGCCGTCATCTATCTCAGCGCGGATATCCTCTTGCTGATGAACCTGCTCGAAGCACACGCGGCAACGGCAAAAAGCGGCCAAAAGCGGTCAGTCGTGACGGTTAGCTATCGGCCAAAAGCGGGAACTCGGTAAACACAGCTTTGGGCTAAGGCGGACATTCACCAGCTCATCCTTGCTGGAGCATGGCCTTCTAATCGAGTGCATATTCCTGCGATGCTTGTCTTTGGATCTTCGTATTCCCAAGGAATCTCATGACAATCGAAAACGACAAATACCTGCGAATCAAGGCAGAGATCGAACAAGCCTACAAGCGAACCGTGCGAACGAACCGCAAGCAGCAAAAGTCCAGTAGAAACTACCGTCTGGGAACTCAATACTTTTGGTTCGCAATGATAAGCCCGTCCGTTCTTGCAGTGTTGCTGGCCGTACTCGGTAAGTCCATCCACGCCTATTGGCTTTTCAATATCAGTTGGGTACTGATTGCTGTGTCTTATCTGGCCCTATTCTTCTACCCCTTCATGGGTATGGTGCTATACCGCCATTCGCTGAAGAAAGTGCTCGCTGCTCCCTTTGCCTCTCTGTTGGAATGGAACGTTAAAACGGTAATGCAAGTCGACGCACAGTACTTGCCCGAACTTGCAGCACTCTCCCAGGAGACTCTCAAGCTCGGCGCGCTCGAACTCAAAAGCGAGCGCAACGGATTCGAAAAGCGCACCTATATGGTTACCGGCGCCTTGGAAAAGGTAGGAATTTTCCCTGGCTCGCTCGCCTTGTTTATAGGCATTTCGACTCTCATTAAAACCCTCGACGGCGCTGGTATCAGCGCACGTATGGACTGGGTATTCGCAGTAGCAGTGGCGAACGTCTTTTTCTTCTTCATGTGCGGCTACGTGCAAATGATGATTGTGCAATATGACCGTATGATCGCGCTCACTGAGCTGGCAATAGAGCTTAAGAAACAACACCTCGAATCCGACTAAGCGGTGTGCTAAATAACGCTGCCGACCCACCTACCGCAATGACCCACGGGCGTGGTTTGCAGGTGCAGCCAGGCGGCTTTTCTCATGCATGGACTTTACCGATCGGCAGTGGCAGCGCGAGTGCTGGGCCGCTGTCGGCCAAAAGCAGGTACTCGAGAGCGACTTCGAAATCAGGAACGATTCAGGCTGAGTGCCCAAGGTGCCCATATGCTTGGGCCATTTGCCTGACGCAACTGCTGATGCTTTCCCGCAACTGGGCCGGTTCAAGTACCTCGATGGCGGCACCGTGGCCGAGAATCCACCATTCAAGGCCTTGGGTGTACTCGTAATCACATTCCAGCATCCAGTCGCCGGTACCCAGAGGGGTCAGCACCTGATTTTCTGTCAATGGGGTCTCCGACTCATCCAGCCTCTCACGAAGTGCCTCATTGATCCTCATTTTTAATCGGACGGGGCCGTGCGCTTTGTGAATTTTCTGAACATGCTCAGCCGGTTCGAAATTCTCCGGTGTCGATACTCGGCGAGACTGAAGTACATGAACGGTTTCGAAGCGTTGAAGTGGCAGCTTGCGAATGATCTGATCACCGTCCAACTGGCAAATCAGGTAAATGCTTGAGTCCTGGTAAGCAAGACCGAGAGGGTTCAGGAGCATGCTTTTGGTATCTTTGCTTCGACGAGATCGGTAGCGCCCCCTGACTTGGGTGCCCTCCAGAATAGCGGTCTGGAAAGCGTGAAGCACCACACTGGAGACCTTGGCTGGGCGGAGTTGAACTTGCTGGGTTCCGTGCACGACCTTTCCAACCCAGCCATGTTCCAGTGAATGATTTTTTCTAAGAATGTCTCTGGACCGTTCATAGATCGGTTTCAAGTCAGCTAGCGCTGCGTGGTGCAAGAGGTGCTGAGCGTGCTCGTAAAGTGTCACGATTCCCAGAGCCACACGGCTGGACTTCAGTTGGGAGGGTGATAATTCCAGTGCCTCTGCCCGCCCATAGCCACCCGCAAAGTTCAGATCAATAGGACTTTCATCATTTAAAAACCACGTCGGGGTTTCATGTTTACCACGCGATTTCACCTTGAGTACCCCTGCCTTTGCCATGACTTCCAGATCACGCTGGATCGTTCGAATGTCCGCACCACTGTCATCGCTACCCTGTAACTCAGCCGCTGTAATGCCCTTCCCCTTGGACGACATCACATTGCGTAGCAGTTCGAATCGCCGCTTCAAGGTCTTTATGGCATTTGGCAAATCCTGCTTGGTCACATTCAGCTTCTCTGTTGGCCCGCATTAGGATACGAAGATCAAGGCGTCTCTATAGGCGTTAATGCGGGATAAACTAGTCGCCCCTGTGCGACAGGTTATGTCGCACCTAAAGGGATACTAGCGCAACTCAAGTCGCCCACCACAAGGAATCGGGACATGCATCGCGATCAGTACCTCGGCACCACTTCTTCCACCACGACAAATCATGTGGTGGGTGACTTTGTCGATTGGCTGGCCAAAAACCTGAGTAGCACAGCGCTTTTCACTCATGAATACACGGACCGCCGCAGCGGCATCCTTTGGAAATGCCAAGGGCTTCAAGACGCTTGCGCACGCTATCAATGGCGGCACAAAGGCGCTCTTGGCGTTCCACCAGGAACAGACCTCACCAGCAACGGTGCAGCGCTGAACGCACTGAGTAGCGCGTTGCATAGCAGCATCAACCCGGCAAACGACAAGGCTGCATTTTCCGCTGCTGCAGATGTGATGACATGGGGCGGCGTCCAGGCAGGAAACATTCGCTGGCTGAGTATCAACATTAACAACCTGGCCCAGACTCTGACGTCGACAGCCGCCGCATTGACCCGCGGCGACTTGGCTGAGCAGATCCTCGTGAGTAATGATCTACGCTTTAACGCTGGCATGACTAAGGTCTACTCGCTGCTGGTCAACGATTTCATCATTTACGACAGCCGTGTTGCGGCCGGCCTGGGCTGGATTGTCGTGAAGTATTGCCAGGAGAAGCAGCTCTCGAGTGTCCCCGCCGAACTCGCCTTTCCCTGGGCGCCTTCGAAAGAGGGCCCTCATGCCAAGTCGCCCAAGAACCGCAACCCTGGTCGGGATGGTTTCAGCTTTCCGCGTTTGATCGCCGGTGCTCACCATGCAGAGTGGAATCTCAAGGCCAGCTGGATTCTGGCAGCGGCATTGGCCCGGGCACCTGCCAGCAGCTTCGCTGCCTCCTCTGCCGTACCGGCGCTACGCCAACTGGAGGCTGCATTGTTCATGATCGGTTATGACCTGCCCCGTGACGGGAGCAATGCTCAGGCTATATTGACCACACCCCCGATGCCTGGTGACGCTTGGACCGAGTGCTACACCGCTGCAAGAGGGAATAAGTTCCACTACCAGATTGACGACGGCGCAATACGGCTCCATGAAGGCCGCCGCTACCCGATCGTGGTCATCAACAAGATGTTGAATATTCTTTGGGAAGTATCGGGCAGCACGCCATTCCCACTAGCCAACAGCGCAACGAAGGTCCGTGCCGGCGAAAGCGCGTTTGGTATCGGCAAAGCCTACTACGAGGCGACCGACAAGAAGGGTAACCCGCCTGACGCCAGCGCGCTTGCAGCCATACTTCAAGATATTGGTGCACTGCGCTTCATACCGGGCCGTCGTGACGCGTGGTCGATCAATACTGAAGTGTTCCCCCGCGAAGGGATGATTGACGTCACTGCACTCATCACCCGCGAAATCGAGCTGCTCGAAGACCTGTAGCCAATCACTTGAACCGGAGCGTGCATCGTGCACGCTCCGAGATTCTTATCCCTTCAACTTGTAAAGGAGGCCGCCATGTCAACCAGATAATGATATGGAGATTTGGATATGGCACGCACCTACAGGCGCCGTGGCTGCCAGTACGATTATATTTTTGTGCTCTGGGACATCGAGCCCGAGCTGCTCACTTCGCGCTCTCCCGCAATCCGCAAGCGTTTGGCGCGTTTTCACAGCGACAGCTTCGCAAGTCAGCGAGAGACGCCGCCGAGACGTTTTCGAAAGGTCACCGATCGCAAAATGCGCTCCGGAAACCTAGCGATCCTCGTACTTTGGCTCAAGAACCCGGACTTCGATCTGCTGTTTTGCGATTTCCGCCGCTGCCCTGCGTGGAGGCCCATGTAAGTCCTGATGTAACGCCAGAATCGACATTCAGGTGTTCGTAACGAGCGAATGCAGCCCTTGGTAACAGACAGCAATCGGCCAGAAGCGGATGCTCGACCCCATCTGACTTCAGCCAAATGCATCATTCGTCGCAAAGGCAAAAAAACCAGAGGCGCCGTTGATGGGACGCCTGGGTCAGGTGACTTACCCTTATCTGGTTTCAAATGAACGAAGCTTCGCCAGCGCACGACTGATCGGAGGATTTTCCATACCTGCCGGAACAAAGATATCGTCGTCAGGCTTGATCGCCGAAATCTCTTGGTCGTTTTCATCGATCTCCCAGGCATACATGAAAATGACGCCAGAAGTTATCAAATGGCTAACGAGCTTGCCCTTGGCATTCACTGTAGCGACATGACACTTCTTATGTACTTCGTAATCCTTCAAAAATCTGTCAATGTTTTCAGAGGAACTTGGCGTCATAGTATGTAGTCTAGACAGTCCCGCTTGGACTCTCAAAGACCCATCTTCAGATCGATCAAGATCACTTGTAACCGCCACGCGATAATGCGCAGGATTCTGACTGTCAATGCCCCGTATCAATGCGATGCGCAACGTATTGTTGGAATCTTTGTCTCCGATAGTTTTTGCGATGTTCTCGAATATCTTGTGTCCGATAGCGGCATTCTCGAAGCCGAATATCAGCACTGGAATTTCGCCTTCGCATGTCTGAAAGCCTAAACCCCTCCAGCCGGCTTTACTCCACAGGCTTTCTTGGATAATAGAAACAACTTTAAGCTCTCTATGCTTCATTGTTGAAAACTGAAACGGATGTTTCGGGCGCTCCTCAGACTCATCAGATTTAGAGGGCCAGTCCATAGGTTCTACATTGTGGTGCTCATGCCAGGTTACGCGCCGAGTTGGCTTGTAAAGTTCTAAGGCATCATCCTGATGAGATTCGATGCCTGGTACAGCATCACGCCCCATAAAATAGCTGTCCAATCCAATATTACAATTGAAGACAACTGATCGCTCCAAGGCCTTGTCTTCCCGAAGCATCTCTTCGATTTTTGACCAGCTTATTTGAGGGCAAATAATGGACACAAAGTGAAGGCAGAATTCACTGTAAAATTGTCTGATCGTATCTCGTTGTTCATCGGTCAAACTGGCGATGCTGAACGGTGAACAGAGGATCTCCGCAGAGGTCACCTGCGCAGCGGTGTCGAAGCTGTGCTGCAGTATGAAGCCATCCTCATCTTCCAATAAGATATCAATGTTCACGGCGGGCACTGTAGCCGTTGCATGATCTGCCATCATCGGTGCACAGAAGCTCTCCAGCACAGCCAGCAATTGCTGCGCTAACTCAATGCATGGAGATTTTACCGGGAAGGACGCAGACACCTTACAACCCAAGATACAGGAGCTTATGGTTGTCCAGCGATCCAGATAAAGGTCGAGCGGGGCCACCGGAGCACCCATATCGATACTGCGCCACATGTTCATAAGGTGAAAATCAATTGGCTCACCCTCAGGCCCCGCTTTATCTTCATGGCCTAAGCATACCAATAGCGCATCTGCACTGAGCCCTAGATCCAACTGATTCAGCTTGTCCGGCAGCCAGGCTATTCTTTCAACGTCTGAAAAATTAGCATTGAGAAATAGCTGACCAATTAGAACCTCATAATTCATTTTCTGATTTTCTGTCCACAGCTTTTCATCCACCGCTTGAGAGACAAGTTGAGCTAAGTGGTACCAAGTCAAAGACTGACTCACACGACCTAGTTGACCTTCGATCCACATGAGTCGTTGGTAAATAGCAGCTTGCTTAGCACTGCTTCGCTGTTCCTTCAGTGCGTCAGAGGTGACCACATAAGCTGCCATCAGCGCTGCTCCTCGCGCAGCCCACAGCAGGCCCTGCTTATCGTATGCATGGGACAGCATATAAAGGGCAGCGAAGACTTCCGCCTTGCTTTCACTGCTATACAGCCCATACAGGGATAACCCGAAGCACTTGATCGCCCTGTAATAATCCTGTTTATCGCTGCTCAGCGCTCCTCGTCTCAGGTACTTATCTGCCTTTATCCGGCTATTTTCCCGTTCCCCCGCATCATCAATGAGCTTATCCATGAGATATTCGTAGGCCTTGAGATCTCCAAAGGCCACGTCGAGTTCTTCGAGCAAGTTGACGAGACGAGCCATAGGGTAGCCAATCAGCTTATGAGCACTATCAGCGATTTCGCTCAAAGACCGGAATGTATTACTGGCTTGCTCCTCATTTTCGGCAACCAGCAGATCCAGAAGCGCCAGAGAGGTCTTGGCTTGTAATGCGCCGCTTATCATGTCCGCGTTGTCGGCTATCGAGTTCAGTTTCTCTCGAATGGTGGCCTCAATGGAGTTCATATCAAGGGTACACTTACCGTCTCGATGAGTGGTGACCACCAGATTGAACAACGTTACGACTTTTTCCCACACCTCAACGTTGTCGGTCTCTCGGGCCACGCCGAGCGCTTTCTCAAAGGTTTCCTCAAAGAGATCGGCATTTTCCAGCCACCAGTACGCGGCCCAGGTTAGCTGGTAAAGGGCGTCGAAATGCTGTCTCTGGGTACCAAACTTTTTCGCTGTTCGCACAGCAATATTGAACTGGTGCTCCACAGCAACGGCATCATGTTCCAGCTCTTTGTAAATGATGGCCCGCTTGGTGTAGAGGTCGACCTGGGAGAGCGTCAGATGGTCCGGATCTTCAATCTGTTCGATCTGGCGTTCGATCTCTGTGAGCTGAATTTGCTTGTCAGCGTCGAATGGGCCGATCTGAATTTTGCTCTCAATGCTGCCTGTAAGACCCAGGTGATCGATGGCGAGTTGCTGATTCTTGGGCTGCAGTGTTTTATCAAGCAGCCAAGTGCGATCGAGGATTGTGACCTTGACGCCATACTTTTCGGAAAGCTCGTCTTGGAGCTCTGCTCTGGAGCTGTTCTTGATGAAACGGCTGGAGACACAGAAGATTTGAACGTAGCCACGCCCTGTCGACATGATGCTCTCGACGTCCTTTCTGCATTTTGCCCTCCAATCTTTCTGTGTACTGACACCGAATGCCCATCGCTCGGACTCCGGGGTCTCGTTTAATCCCCAGAAAAAGGCGATTTGGCTGGCTACAGGATACGTCTCGGTATCGGTTTTACCGTCTCCACCCGCAGTCGGGCCGGTCTGGGCAACAAGGTTGGGGCAAATTTCTCGCTCACAAAGCTTCCGTACGAATATCTCGAACTCAAGCTCTTGGCTTCGATTGTTCAGGGTCTCGAAGTGATACTCCAGCATGGAGCGATCGATAGTCGACTCCTGTAGCTTTAAAGAGTCCGAGAACTGCTCCGGACGTCTCGCTCGCAGAAAGTCTTGCGGCTTGGTTATCTTGGTAGCCGATTGTTTCTTATCCATCATCCACTCCTGAAATGATCACTGGCACTGCCCGGCTACGATCAACGCTCTGGCCCTAGGTTAATGCAGGGCTCGACGTCATCGTGATGGTGTGCGGTACACGATGACTGGGAACGTCCGCGCACACTGGGTGAGCGGACGGTCGTATACACCAGCCCCTATTACCAAGGCTGATGCTTGCTCGAATTTATGGTGCTGGCCTCTCGGCCTGCCAAAAATTGCAGCTGAAGTTGTTCAACCCCCCACCGTAGGGACTAGGTCTCACCGCGAACACCTCAGGCACAGCATCACCGTCGCCACCATCGCGGAAGAACTCCCTCATAGAGAAGAGGGCCTGAGCCTTCAAACGCTCCCATTCTCTGTACAGAGTGTCTTCTAGATCCCTCGCTTCTTGGGCGGCGCTGGGTTTGCGCTTGGGCAGCGGCAACGTGTAGCTGGGCTGAGGGTAGAAATCGTAGACGAACGTCAGGTGCCCGTACTTCCAGTCCGCAGACGGCGACGCTCGCCAGCGAAACGACACTTGCACTGACAGTCGCTTACTGAGATGGAAAGGCGGCCTGATCTGATCATCAATGAAGAACAGCTCACCCTCTTTACGCTCAGTTTCGAGCCGCCCTTTCATCTGCTGCAAAGCGTGAATGAGGTCATTGCCGGCATACAGCGCATCCTGCCGAGTGCGTTCGCGCTTGGCATGGGCCTTGGCCCTGCTGTACTCAGCGATCGCTTGTTGGAACCGATGGAGCTTGGTAGCCACGTAGGGCCCACAGTCACTGAGACCGAGGCCATGAATCGGCCCTACGCGCCCTTCATCCAGGCACTGGCGTACCGCTGCCAGAAGCACCGCTTCATCGACGTCGCTGATTGCCGCTTGCTGATCACTGGGCAAGATAATGTACGACATAACCAAAACTATCCTTGTGTAATGGAGGCTTGGCTAAGGCCTCATCTCAGCCCTTGGCCACTAGCAAGCCTTCGCCCGCGCCTATGGGAGATTGATTGTCCATGATGGCAGGAAGCTCTTGAGGTTAATTGGGCGATGCTGTCACAAATTCTCAGATAGGCACAATGCCAGCATTGCTGGCTCCTGAAGGCGGACCGATCAACTGCTGCAAAACGTTGAGCGTGTATCTCCCCTGTTTTTGTCGACGCCTTCAAGCTTCAAGGAGGGCTGCTAACCCTGCGTACCTGTCCGCTTTTGGCCGTTTTCTGCTCCTCGCGACGGGCAGAAAACGGCCAAAAGCGGGCAGTCGACGCAACGCCAGTCTAATGATGTGGCGGCAGCGCATCTGCTAGGCTTTGGCGCGGTTACCGATCCCATCAGGAAAAGCTTGAAGACCAGCTACAAGCCATCAAAGGCCTGCAACAAGGCCAGGTGCGAGTTGTTATAAGTGAGGGTTACGTCGATACCCGAAGATTCAGTTCTGCGGGATACTCTCCCAGCAACACGCGCAAATTTTTGAGGGAGCACCGATATAATGCCGACGAAGGCAAAAGCCAACGTCTATGACAATGTGATCGGTCCGCTGGCCTTGCGGGTGCATTTTGTTCTCCACTGCCAATGTCACAGTCGACGAAGCATATCTTGCAGAGATTTTGGCCGTCCGCCCTGCGGTATCTGCCGACTGTTTCAAACATAATTGTAGTCCTGAGACATCCCGCAGGCTGACCACCGTCTGAGCTTCGAACAACTGATCCAGTGGCGCTCAGTTGACAACCATGGAGCCATTTACCTGGATCAGCAGGACCATCGAGTCTGGCTAAAACCATCCTAAGAAATGCGGTCCGGTTGCTTCCCCGTCGATGCCCTATCGAAACCATCAGAGGCTTGGGACTGGGTTTTCTTGCCTTGTGGGGCGCGACTATAACCATCCAGCGCGACAAGTTCATGTTTCAGGTCCAGTTGAGTGCGGCTGGAACCGTTCTCCGTCAGCGTCGGCTGCGTCCCTGCACAGGCAAGTGAGCGTTGTTGAAAGCAGACCCCGCTTTCGCTCCGATTATGCTCTGCGGCTGCGTTTGCATGTATGGCTGCGCCGGCGAAGTTAAAAACAATAATAGTTAGATAGCTCTTGAGAGTTTTCATAAGTGATTCTTTAACAAATGATTGGAAGTAAACGGCGGATGTAGCATCAATTGCCGTCGTTGCAATTCTCGGCCAGCTTGCTGTAGCCCAGAACCCGCTTTTGGCCTTGCGACTCCAGATAGCTCATCTGTACACGCCAGGACTGGATCTTTTCTTCGGTCAGACAAAGCACTTTCTGAATGTCAAGCTGGATGCCGTAGGTGAGATCTCGATCGCTTCGTTGGTTTGCGCCGTGGTTGGCAGAGCTGCGATGTTCATGAGTGAACAGGCAGCAGCTGCGATGGCTTTGAAATTCATTGTCGTTCCCCGTGTTCGATGAATAAATCATGGTTTGTTAGCCGATCCAGTTGGTCTCGATGGGCCCCATTGAACGCTTTTCAGGTATATATACTGTGTCGAAAAAAACACCGATAAATTCTTTTTGTGTCTGAGGGGCGTTGCGATACAAAGCGATACAATCAGCGCCGTTTTGCATGCGCTGCCTTGCATACATCGGGCGCCCACAGACAGGTGCTTCTGACACCGCCAAACTGCGCCCATTAATGAAGGTACGTTTTATGAAGCATGTCGCGGCAATTGCCTAAGAAATGTCGGCTATTTACCGTAGTGATCGTAGTCGGTCTGTGGTGTGCGCTTTCTTGGAATCCAACTAGGTCGATATGGCTACCCTAGACGACAGATGCCGGGCGACGATGGCCTGCCCTCTGTGCAGCGAGCGTGTGCACAACCAGCATAAGGCCACGCCGAGCGGCTTGCTCATCTCGCGTTTAGATAACGCTGATCACAGCATCCGCCTTAAAGCGTGCTGAAGATTCGCTTGGCAAACCGTTTGCTGCTCGAGAAATGCGTCGCATAGGCACGCCGCCGTCCAGCCTGGTGGTGCAGAAAAGCGGGCGCCTCGTTAGGTTCAGACCCCAGCAATTGGACACTACCGCCCGTTACCGTGAGACGAAAACGAATTCCCGGTCCGCAATGAGAGGTGCCAATTACTGTCTTCTGCGGGGTGCTGATTGGTCACAATGGAGGCTCAGTCGGCACGCAGTAACTTAGTTTAACCAAGGCAGCGGAGCCAACCTGTTCGACCGGTCCATCGTCTTGCTTGTCAGCTACCTACACCATCCGCTGAGAGCAGCCACATCTAATGCGCACCATAGATAGTTTTTGTACCCCACTGTATCCAGTGCACCCATAGACTCATAAACATTCAAAACGACCGGATTCGGACATAACAGGATCACCCCACCCTGCAAGAATTCGCCACGCCGGCTAGCCCTTGACCAGGGTTTTCGTTCGAACAGTTGGCATTGCATCTTGGTTCGTCAATGTTCGCTACGGCGTCGTATGGCGCGCTCTTTCCGCCAAAACTCAATCAGAAACGGGTGCAGCGACACAAAGTACGTATGCCTCGATCTGGGTTTCAGTGGAAACGAATGGCGGTAGCTGATGTTAGGAAAAGCACAGTGCTGTCGCCTGTGTCACAGCAGGGATCGCAGACTGTAGCAAAAGTCGTCCGACTTATCGGGCGATCCCAAACCTTACTGAGGAATACTTGCCATGAATATTCAATCCAAGAGTTTGCGAGGCTGGCAGTTGTTCAGCCTGATCGCGGTACTGGTTACGGCGATGAGCGCTACGGCCATAGCAATCCAGCCAGACCTTGTCGACGGGCTTCGCAGTGCCATACGCGCCACCGCACGTTCATCCTTCGTGCTCTTCCTGATCGCCTTTACGGCCTCTGCCTTCGCCGTACTGGTACCGTCACCGCTCTCAAAAGCTCTAGTCCGTGAGCGTCGCTTCATTGGGCTTGCCTTTGCTTTTTCACACTTGGTGCATGCCGTAATGGTCTACGTCTATGCGCTAGTTGATACGGAATTTCGGCAGTCGGCCACAGTGGCGAACAACATTCCAGGCACGATTGGCTATATGTTTATCCTGCTGTTGGCGCTGACTTCATTCAAATCGTCAGCCCGTTTATTAGGGCCAAAAGCCTGGAAGAAACTGCACGTTACCGGTATGTGGGTTATTGCCGCCGTATTCATCTACGCCTACTTCACGGATATCTCTAAGAGCGCCTGGTACGTCCTCCCCTTCGGTCTCATTTGCGGTGCGGTAGCTGTCCGCTTGGTTGGCAAACTGGCAATAGCTAACAAGCGCAACCAAACCAAGCAGACACCGAGCCGCCAGGCTGCCAGCGCATCTTAATGCGTAGAACATAAGGTCAGTGTCGGAGACCGCCGTTAGCCAAGCGGCGATCCACGGCACAACCTTTTTTAGGCAACTTAATTCAGAAGCAATTACACCGATTGCTGTCTAAATTACCGCCAACGCTAGCTTCGGGTCGTTCACTGCAGGCAGCGCGGCGGACTGAGCTGATCAAGCCGAGAAATTGCCACTGACAATATTTCCGCACGTTCCTTAGGTTACGAGTTCAAAAAAAGGGGTTCTAGTGAAATCCATATCACCATAGAGTCCTGCAGCCAACGGACACAGAAGGAGTCTCAGCTAGCCGCGATCAGGGCCAAGATTATCTTGATCTTTTCCGGTGATAGCTCCGCACCTAATGCCATGATTTCTGCCCGAAAAACGGGTTCTCTTGAGCGTCCGCTTCTGGCCGATTTCTGCCTGTCGCAACCGGCAGCTATGGGTAGTTCACTGCCAATCATGGTTACGAAACGTGCTGATCAGATCGAATGCAAACGGGTGGTCAACTGGAGTGCAGTATTCCAATTGGTATTCCAACTAAAAATAAAATTATATATTAATGTTATAAATCAACAATTTACTAAACGGATTCAAATTACCCCGGCCCACCAATCGAAGCTAACGAAGCCCGCCAAGTGCGGGCTTTGTTGCATCTGGGATTCGGTAATCGATGGCCCGCACATCCCCTGTGTAATTGAATGGACTCGCCCAAGCCGAGGCGTCTATGCGCCACGGTGGCATTCTATGAAAGCCAACGACAGCGAGGGCGAGGCCATGAGCAAGCATACGACGATAATCAAATCCTTGTCGCCAGCCGATCTTGCGGCGTGCACGACAGTAGCGGTGGATCTTGCGAAGAATGTGTTTCAGGTCGCGGGGGAAGATTCCCTTGGCCAAGTGGTCCACGAACAACGGATCAAGTCCCGTGAAGCTTTCCACCGGTTCCTGCGCCAGTTGCCGGCGGATGTGACGGTACTGATGGAGACCGGGCCGGGCGCGCAGGCCTGGGCACGGCTATTACAGGCGCAAGGCAATCCAGTGCGGATACTGCCGGCGCAGCGTGTGGCCGAGCACCGTAGCGGCGCGAAGAATGACCGCAACGATGTGCTGGCGATATTGCGTGCAGGCCGAGACCAAAAAATTGCAGCAGTGCCGGTTAAGAGTGAGTCGGCGTTAGCAATGCAAGCGCTGCACCGCGTCCGGCAGGGATGCATGCGACGGCACACGGCCTTGGGTAACCAGATGCGTGGCTTGCTGCTGGAACACGGCATTGCCATGGCGCAGGGCGAGACAGCCCTCAGTCGAGGTGTACCGCGGGTACTGGAAGACCCCAGCCATCCGCTACCGGATATGTTGCGCGAACTGATCGCCGAAATACTGGTTGAATGGAGCCAACTGGGCGAACACATCAACGTGCTGACGGGACGCCTGGAAGCCAGTGCACGCGCGGACGAAACGGCGAAACGACTGATGACGATACGGGGTGTCGGCCCGATCTTCTCCACGGAGATGCTGGCCAAACAGACCGAACCTGAACGCTTTGCCAACGCGCGCCAGTTCGCCGCCTATTTCGGCACGGTGCCCGAACAGCACAGCACCGGGCAAAAGATTCGACTGGGCAAGATGTGCAAGCGCGGTGATGCCTACCTGCGCAGCTTGGCGATTCAAGGTGCGCACGCCGTATTGAGGCAGGTGCGGCCAGATTCGGAGCATCCAGATGACCAGCGTCTGCGACGCTGGTTGAGCCGTCACGGTCAAAAAGGCGCGGCGGTGCGGTTAGCCAACCGCAACCTGCGCATCATGTGGTGCTGTTGCAAAACGAGCAGACCTATGATCGACAACCGGCCACTGGTCAGAGGCTGTGATGAGGGACTGATCGAGAGGATTTGACAGAGTTCTGCCACCGGGGCGCTGAGCCGCCTCAACCCATGCTGAAGAACATTGACCCCAGGTCAGACCGTCGCGGATAGATGCCTGAGCTCCTACCGGCCCTTGAGACCTGAATGTAATTGGTATCCCGCGAGCTCACCCAATGTTGGCCAGAAGCCGATGAAGGCTTCCTCGAATAGGCCTTATACATAGATGCAACCGGGTAGCAGTGTTCAAAAGCGGGTTGAAAGTGGGGGCGAGTCCATACATAGGAGCTGGCTTGCCAGCGAAGACGCCAGCCAGACCACCACAAAATCCCGCGGCCGCATCAACCACCGTCGCCGCGACCGTCCTCGGAGACGCCCATGCACCAAGCCCTCCTCATCATCGACGTCCAACCCAGCTTCACCCCACCCCAATGGCTCATCGACGGCATCCGCACATTGATCGGCACCCTGCCCAGCGCCGCCACCGTCGAACAGCACGACGAATCTAAAACACCCTTCCAGAAACATCATTTCAAGCACACCGTGACATTGGACAAACTGCAGCAACGTTAAAGTCGGGATGCTTGGCGCTACACCCTCTATGCTGCTGTCTCATCTACGTGGACAACACCACCGAACAGAAGCATTCAGGAAGATGTACATGATTGCCCGGATTTCAGCTTCCTTCGCTGTCACGATTTCTTTGGCTGCCCACGCCACCGCCGAGGTCGCACCTCTTGTCGAAACCCCTTTCAATAACGGCGCCGAAACCGTGACGGCCACCCAATCCATCAAAGGCCCGCTCACAGCACAGTACCTTTCATCGAGCCTTGTCGGTGATACCACGGACAGCATCCAGCCGTACGACCAAACGCTCGAATTGCAGGGCATTCGTTTTCATGTGACGACGGCGTTGGTCGATGGAAATCCTGTGCTCTACATCGCACCCCAAGGGCTGGAAATCGATAACTCGAAGGTGACTCACCCTCTTACCGGCAACATCGTTCGGGCGGAGGTCGCGGACCTTGATCGCGACGGCTCACCCGAGATTTACGTCTTCGTCAGATCATCGGGGCGATCGATGGCGGGCGAGCTCGTTGCCTACTCCGCTAACCGCAAGAAATCGCTCAGCGAGATTTATCTGCCACCTGTCAGTGACAACCCGAAAATTGCAGAGGGTTACCAAGGCGAGGATGAGTTCGCTGTGATGGAAAATGCGCTGGTGCAGCGGTTTCCAGTCTATGACGGTACTGACGCCGGGGCGGGGCGGACGGGAAAAATGCGGCAGGTTCAGTACAGGTTGATCCCAGGGGAGGCAGGGTGGCTGTTGAGGGTTTCTGAGGTGACGGAATACTGAGATATTTTTTTGGGTGCCACAGAAATGACCACCTCTGATCCGTTAGCTACTAGGCGAGTAGGCGAGTAGGCGAGTAGGCGAGCGTGTAGTAACAGTCCTAGGAAATTTCCTGCAAGTTGTAGCGCCTTCCATGAACTGGCGGACGCTACTACTGACCGATAATCTTCTCTCTTCGCTGTAACTCAGCGAACGGTTTTGACAGGCCGAAAAAGCGTGGGGTCCCGAAACTATTGGAGTCTTCCATGAAAAACAACATCCCAAATTCGCTTGAAAAAGCGAACCTTGCAGAATCAGAAACCCTCAGCTTGGCCGAACTCTCCGAAATCACCGAACGACGCGTCAGTGCCCGCCTCCGCAATCCCAATCACCCCGATCCCGTCAGCCACGTCTTCACCATCCTCCCCAACATCGACACACCCTCCCTGCTCGCTCACGCCTGTGAAACCCTGGCCTCGCTCAACGTCATGAGCACGGACCTTGCCTGCGATCTGGAAAGCTCTCGCCGCAACGTAGCGTTGGCGATCCAGCAGTTGGCGGTGGTGGCCGAACTGTTGGTAAACCGAGCGCTGGACAATCTGGACCCACCCGATGGATTGCCAGAGCCCCAGCCCACCAGCCACCCCTGAGTGGCGACGCTCCTTTGTTACCGACTGGAGGTTTTGTCATGGATCGATACATGCCGGTTACCGGCATCGATTGCAGCATTGCGTCGCTGTTGATCGACACCGAAGCGCCGCTGGACGTGTTGCATGAAACCGCGGCCTACCGCATTCGCACGGCAACCCAATTGCTGGAGACCTTCGCCGTAAACGAAAATGTTCACAGTGAACTGGCGCGGGTGTTGGTCACTTCACTGCGCGACGGCTGCGATTTGTTGGACGTCGTCGGGCGGCGATTGCAGGCGCAGGTTTTGATGTAAAAAGAAAATGGGCGACCGCTGAGTTCGCCCATTTTTAGACTGTCATCCAACGCGGCTTTATGCACAACGACTCAACAGAAAGTTTCACTTTATGTAACCTTCTGTGGAGTCCGCCTCCTCACATTTATTCAGAACAGCTCCCCAAGTTCTTCAAGAGTCGGCATGGCCGCTGGAACAACGGTGATCTCACAATCCAAAGCGCCCAATACACGCGCATACGCCATCATGCTCACAGATAGAGCACCCTTTTCCACGGCAATGACTTTCTGCCGCGTCAGCCCGGCTAGTTCGGCTAGCTGTGCTTGCGTGTGGCCACGATTTATACGCTTTTCACGTATTTGTTTGCCAAGCCGCGAGGCTAGTAGGGTGTAGTCCATGTTCGGTTACCGTGACATTGATGTCAAAGTGTAGCGCATACGTAACATTAAGCGATTCACAAATCATTCTCCTATTGCAGCAGATGCGCCATGCAGATGAATTTTTCTTCACCCCATCGCCCCTCAACAACCGGTACATTGCACTCGCTCTTCAAGAAACTACGGTTTGCCCGCCCTCCCGCGGGCTTTTTTTTGCCTTTTGTATGGCCAGCTGCATTCTGTAACCACCCTCCTCTGACGCAAATCACTCCCCACACCTCCATAGGGTGTACCATCAAAGACTGTCCATCAGATATCAGTTAGCCATGTCCACGCTAAGCGAAGAGAGCCGTCAGATCGTAGCTTCTCTGACGCACCGCGTTGGCCCCAACGCTGACATTGCGACCGTCGCACAAGCGATCGCTTCGATATTGCAGGCTATGGACGCCGCCCTCACGCCCATCCTTGGCCAGCAAGGGGTTGTCGCGCTTTATCGCCGCAGCCTTCATCTGTGCGTCGCCAATCATCCGCGTCTGGCCGGCACCTATGACGGTGTGCAGGCCTCCCTGGATCTGCCTGCCCTCAAGTCCGTACTCGTTGAGCAAAGCGAAGCCGATGCCCTGTTTTTCGGTGAAGTGTTGCTGACTACTTTCTACCAGCTGCTGACCACGCTGATCGGGCCCTCGCTCACCGCACGTTTGCTTCGTGGCGTGTGGGAACCTTCTTTGAGCGACACCCTTTCGCAGGAAACTTCGCAATGAGCACCAAAGTGACTATCAACCGTCTGGCCACCGGCGTGCCAGGACTGGACGAGGTGCTGGGCGGAGGTTTGCCGGAGTTTTCGTTCAACCTGATCGCCGGCCCGCCTGGCTGCGGCAAAACCACCCTGGCGCATCAAATGATGTTTGCCCTGGCGACGCCTGAACGCCCGGCGTTGTTCTTTACCGTACTCGGCGAGCCGCCGCTGAAGATGCTGCGTTATCAGCAGCAATTCGACTTTTTCGACAGTGAAGCGATCAACCAGTCGATTCGCTATGTCAACCTGGCCGACGATACCTTGGCCGGGAATCTGGACGAAGTGCTGCGGCGCATTGTCAGCGAGGTGGAGGCTCATTCCCCGGCGCTGGTGTTTGTCGACTCGTTCCGTTCCGTGGTGCTGGCCAGCCAGACCCAGGACAACCCCAACAACAACCTGCCGCAGTTCGTTCAGCAATTGGGTATGTTGATGACTACCTGGCAGGCGACGACCTTCCTGATTGGCGAATACTTCACCGAAACCGACACCAACCCGATTTTCACCGTGGCCGACGGCCTGATCTGGCTGCGCCAGAGCGTTCAGCGCAACTCCATGGTGCGCAAGATGGAAATCATGAAGATGCGCGGCCAGCCGACGCTGCCCGGCCTGCACACCTTCCGCATCGCCACGTCGGGCATCAAAGTCTTTGCGCCTGCGGCACTGAACCCGGATGAAGCGCCGCAGGTGTTCCCGATCAAGCGGTTGAAAATGGGCGTGGCGCAGCTCGACGAGATGCTCGGCGGTGGCCTGCCTTGCGGTTACTCCTTGCTGGTGGCCGGGCCGTCGGGCTCGGGCAAAAGCATTCTGGCCTCGACATTCCTCGCTGAAGGCGCGCGCAATGGCGAAACCGGCGTGATTGCAGTGTTCGAGCAACGACCCAATCACTCCCAGAACTCCACCCTCGCCAGCCTGATCCAGAGTGGTCAAGTCGGTCTGGTGGACAGCCGCGCCCCGGACCTGTCCATCGACGAAATCGTGCAGTTGTTGTTGAGCGAGGTCACCCGGCTGAAAGCCACCCGCGTCGTCATCGATTCGCTGTCGGGCTTCGAGCTGGCGCTGGCGCCGACCTTCCGCGAAGACTTCCGTGAGTCGCTGTCGCGCATGGTCACCGCGCTGACCAGGGTCGGCGTCAGCGTGTTGATGACCTCGGAGCTGGAAGACCGCTACACCGACTTGCGTTTCAGCCCTTACGGCACGGCGTTTCTCACCGACGCCATCATCGTCCAGCGCTATATTGAAGTAGAAAGCCGTTTGCTGCGCATCATGGCCGTGGTCAAGGTGCGAGCCAGCGCCCATTCCGATGAACTGCGCCTGTACCGCATCGACAACAACGGATTACAGATTGGCGAGATGTTGCCGGACCAGGAAGGTTTGCTCGGAGGCCGGCCTACCCGGCGGCGTTTAAGCAGAGACGATGGATGAGCAAAAATTCATGAATGAGGCAAATGGCAAGAACGAGCAAGCGATGGTCACTGCCGCTCGCGAACTGTTCCTGCTCGGCCAGAAAACCGTTGAAGCGCGGGCAGTACTGGCGGCATTGCATAAGGAAATGTGCGACGCCAATACCCAGCTCGCCGATAGCCAGCAGATCGAGCAACTGATCGAAGCCAACCAGCAATTGGTTCTGGCGATTCTGTTGGCGCAGTCGGATGCTGAAAAACCAAAAGTCACGCAGGCAGAACAACGGCTGTACCTGGAAATGCGCGAAGCCAACGAGCAATTGGTGGTTGCCGCCCTAAGCGCGCAACACCTGCAAGCCTCGGCCGAACACGCGCTGGAACAGCAACGCAACGTCCTCACCTTGGTGGCCCACGAACTGCGCAATCCGCTGACCCCGATAAGCATGATTGCCGGCCGACTGGTGCGGGTGCCTAGTGAGGAACTGCCCCGCATGCAGAAGTTGATCGAAGGTCAGGTGCAGCACATGTCTCGGTTGGTGGAAGATTTGCTCGACGTCGCTCGCGCCAGCACCGGCAAGTTTCGCCTCGATTGCCGCATTGTCGATATGTTTCAGATCATCCATGAGGCGATAGAAATCTGTAACCCGGTCATGATCGCTCACAACTTGCATTTCAGCGCAGAACTGCCCGAGTGCGCGCTGGCAGTGAGCGGCGATTCTGTGCGGCTCGCTCAGATTCTCGGCAACCTACTGGGCAATGCGGCCAAGTACACACCGGCGGGCGGTACGGTCAGCCTTTCGATCACCGCAGAGAACGGCGTGTTGGAGATGAGCATCCGCGATACCGGCATCGGTATCACCGCCAAGGCACTGCCGTTCATATTTGAGCCATTTGTGCAGGATGTTCACGCGATCGGTTTCAACGGCGCAGGCCTGGGCATCGGCCTGACAGTGGTTCGCGAGCTGGTCGAGGCCCATGGCGGCACGGTCATCGGCCTGAGCGATGGCGACGGCAAGGGCAGTACCTTTATGGTGACGTTGCCCTTGGTGGTTTGAGTTTTTCCAATAATCGCTATGCCCCCTGACCAGCGCTGGTCCCGGCGCCTTGCGTGACATGTCCTACGTGTGAAGAAAACCAGAAGAAAAATCCCACAGGACTTTAAGGTTGTCGGTCGGAAGCTCGCTCAATAACCTTTGGCAGTCGCTGAAAACTCAGCGATCGGGTGTGAGATCCCGGCAAAAAGTATGCATCTAGCGCCAGTGCCTTCATAATTGGCGCCAGCTTATCCGCTGCCAGAAAATGCGTTATGGCGGCTGTGTGCGGGCAGACTTCGGTCTGGCCGGGTGCCTACTACCGGTGATCTCACACTGCACATAGCTGCCACCTCTTCGCCGCTTGAGATCCGGCAAGTGATGGCTCCCATTTCAGTAGGAGTTTTCACATGGATAAATTAACCCCCGATCCCCCCTGCGAAACCGCCAGACCCTATCGCCCCAACACCCTGTTCATGGTCGTCCCGGACATGGACACCGAAAGCCTCCTCGCCCATGCCTGCGAGTCATTGGCTTCAGCCAACGTCATGGCCAATGATTTCGCCACCTACCTGAACGGTCCGCAGCGCAACACCGCGCTGGCCATTGCGCAGATCATCATGTTGGCGGAGCTGGCAGTGAACCGGGCGTTGGATAACGTCGATCCGCAGGGGTAGGCAGGCGTTCATTCAGGTGTACGGCGTTATCGCTCATCGCGAGCGAGCTCGCTCCCACAGGGGGCATCGTCGTCCACGGATTCGGTGTACGCCATCGATCACTGTGGGAGCGAGCTTGCTCGCGATGACGGCCGACCCGTTAATGGAGAGGTCGTCTGCCCCACCGCTTTCGCGAGCAGGCTCGCTCCCACAGTTGATCTGCGACAACAAAAAACCTACCTCAATTGACGGGCTGAGGCTGAGCCACTGACGCCGGTTCTTCATGCTGTTGCAGAACCGGCAACTCCAGCCGCGCTCGCCCATAAAACGCCAGCGCCGTCAGCAAACACGCCAGCCACACGAAGATCCCCGCCCAAAAGGTGTGGGACATGTAGTGCCAGCCTTGTAGAACCCGCGTCGTGCCGTAGACGAAACCGAGCGCCAGCGAGCCGTACATTACCGCTCTGGAATGGCGCCAGCGGTAGCGGCGCGCGACGAAGTACAACGCCAGCATGGTAAAACCACCCGAAGCATGACCGCCCGGCCAGCAGCGCCCGTCCCCGGCAACGTTCAGCAGATCGAAATTCTGGTACCACTCCTTGTGTTCAATTTTTCCACCGTACTGGGTCGTTTCGATCGGGCAATACACACTGGTATGGCCCTTGAGGTAGTGGATCACGCCCGTGCTAATGGAGAACGCGAACACCACATAAAGGAAATCACGACGGTGCTTGCTGGCGAATCGAAGCACCGGAGCGACCTTGATCTTTTCCAGGAGCGCGACGATTTTCGAATGTTTTTCAGACTTCAGACGCGGCCAGAGAAATGACAGCAAGGCGCCGACGATCGCGATCTCGCCGGTCCAGTTCGGGATGATCCGCGTCCATTTGTGGGTGATCTTTTCGAACAAATGGATTTGATCCAGCGGGAACACTTTCGCAGTCGGGTCATAGAAAAGGTCGCTGAAGGCGATGTCGATTCTGGTCAGATCGAACATCAGGAAAACCACGACCGCACAGGCCAGCGGGATACCGAAGTTCACCCAGTAAAAACGCGAACGGGAGGAAATCAACATTGAGTGCCCTGATCGAGAAAGTGAATTCATTCGCGGGTCACCGAGCGCCAGTCCGAGGCTTCGATGAAACCGAGCATGCGCGGTGCCTGTAACGATTCGGCCGAAATGAACAAGGAAGCGCCGTAACCCAGGGTCGAGCTTGGCAACTTGAGGTCTTTCAGGAGTTGCGACATGCATTCGCTGTGGGTCACCAGAATCAGATTGCGGCCCGCCACTTTGTGCGCCAGGGCGTCACGCAACATGGTGCCCTTGCAATTGATCAACCAGTCTTCATCGAAACTGACCTTGTTGAACATATAGCCGGCGGTCTGCGCTGTCCGCATGACCGGGCTGTTGTAGATGTCGGCCTTGTTCAAGCCCAGTTGCTCGAACTGAGCACCCACCGCCACCGCCACGCTGCGAGAACGCTCGGTGATGCCGTCATTGCCGCTCAGGCAGGCTGCCGAGGAGTGATCGCAACGTTCGACGTGGCGCACCAGCACGATCATCTCACCTTTGGCCCAGCCGGCCGCCAACGCACGGGCGCCCGCCACATTACCGTCGGCCAGGTCCGGCACGGCGGCGGGTCGCAACAGCCATACCGTCAACGGGATCACCAGCAGCGCCGAGGCCAGCACCACAGCCCCGTTGCGATAGCGGGCCAAACGGCTCAGGTCGAGGGAGCGTTTAAACCCGAACAGACTCAGTCTCAATTCCACATCAAGCCGCCTCGCCGGCATGCATCACTGTCATTCGATGCCGCGAGGGTAGAGAGGCGCGCGTTGGCTGGGAGTGAAACGGTTGTGAAAAAAAGCTTAAAAACAACAGCAAAAAATCGCAGCCTGCGGCAGCTCCTACATTGGAAAACGCGCACTCCTGCATGAACGTTGTAGGAGCCCTGTAGGAGCTGACGAGTGAAACGAGGCTGCGATCTTTTGATCTCCCTACAGTTCCCAACCTCGCTGCCGATACACACCTGCTACCTACCTTGCTGGCGCCCAAAAACAACAATCTTCCAGCCAACCGACGATCAAGAAACACAACGTTCCTGGAGGAATTTGATGAATAGCTGGTTCGGCAATATCAGCGTGAACCTGAAACTGGGCCTGGGGTTCGGCCTGGTCCTGACCCTGACCTGCATCCTCGCCCTGACCGGCTGGACGAGCCTGGGCGGTTTGATTGACCGCAGCAACTGGATGAGCGACATCACCCAGCTCAATGCCGGCCTGACCAAACTGCGCGTGGTTCGTCTGCAATACATGCTGACCAACGGCGACGAAACCGCCGCGCAAAACGTACAGACCACCCTGGACGCGTTCTCCGCCCAGCAACAAGCGCTGCTGGTGAAATTCAAGAGTCCGGAAAACCTCAAGTTGTTGAGGGAACAAGGCGCCGTCATCGAGGCTTACAAGACGTCCCTGAACAAAATGCGCAGCGCCTATCGCACCGGTAACAGCGCCCGCGACGTCATGGGCAGCAACGCCGAAACCGCCAGCAAACTGATCGACGCCATCAACACCGCCGTGCTGCAAATGCCCCCGAGTGATCAGCGCTTCGAACAGTTCCAGGCCATCACGGCCGCCAAGGAAGCCTTCTTGCTGACCCGCTACGAAGTGCGCAGCTACACCGCCACCACCAATGCCGAGACTGAACAAAAGGCCGTCCGCCAACTGGATATGGCGATTGCCAGCCTGAAGTCACTGCACGGGCATTTCGCCGAGACTCAGCCTGACACCCTGCGTCAGCTGGAAACCGCGCTGAGCAACTACCGCAGTGCCTTGCAGGCTTATAAAAACGCCAGCAACGACGCCGTCCAGGCGCGCAAGGAAATGACCGACCAGGGCGCCGCCATCGTGTCCCTGAGCGATCAGCTGTATCAGATTCAGCTCGAGCGCCGTGACGCCGAAAGCGCCCAGGCCCGCACCCTGCAACTGATCAGCACCCTGCTGGCATTGTTGGTGGGCATCATTGCTGCCGTCATCATCACTCGCCAGATCACCGGCCCGTTGCGCGACACCCTGGCCGTGGTCGAGCGCATCGCCAGCGGCGACCTGTCCCACGACGTCAAGGTGACCCGCCGCGACGAACTCGGCGTATTGCAGCAAGGCATTGCGCGCATGGGCGTCACCCTGCGCGATTTGATCAGCGGCATTCGCGATGGCGTCGCCCAGATTGCCAGCGCCGCCGAAGAGTTGTCAGCCGTGACCGAGCAGACCAGTGCCGGGGTCAACAGCCAGAAGATCGAGACCGATCAGGTGGCCACGGCCATGCATGAGATGACGGCCACGGTGCAGGAAGTCGCGCGCAATGCCGAGCAAGCCTCCCAGGCGGCGGCTGCCGCTGACGGCGAAGCTCGCGAGGGCGACAAGGTGGTCAACGAAGCCATCGCCCAGATCGAACGCCTGGCCAGCGAAGTGGCGCGTTCAACCGAAGCCATGAATGTGCTGCAACAGGAAAGTGACAAGATCGGCAGCGTCATGGACGTGATCAAGGCTGTTGCTGATCAGACCAACCTGCTGGCGCTCAACGCCGCCATCGAAGCGGCCCGTGCCGGTGAAGCCGGTCGAGGTTTTGCCGTGGTGGCCGACGAAGTCCGTGGCCTGGCCCAACGCACCCAGAAATCCACTGAAGAAATCGAAGGCCTGGTCGCCGGCTTGCAAAATGGCACCCAACAAGTGTCGGCGGTGATGAACAACAGCCGCACCCTGACCGACAGCAGCGTGGCGCTGACCCGCAAGGCCGGCGTGTCACTGGAAAACATCACCCGCACAGTGTCCAACATCCAGTCGATGAACCAGCAGATCGCTGCCGCCGCCGAGCAGCAAAGCGCCGTGGCCGAAGAGATCAGCCGCAGCATCATCAACGTGCGCGACGTGTCTGAACAGACGGCCGCCGCCAGCGATGAAACCGCAGCGGCCAGTGTTGAACTGGCGCGGTTGGGCAATCAGTTGCAGATGATGGTGAGTCACTTCCGGGTGTAGATGGTAACGTCTATTGAATCCCGCTGAAGGTCTCTGTGAGAACAGCAAGCCATTAACTTAACTTGCAGCAAACGTAAAAAACAACAAACCCCGCAATTAGCGGGGTTTGTTGTTTTTCGGGCGCGATGGCAATGGAGCACATCGAGATACAAGTATTCTAGCGCTGCTCAAGGGCAGCTAACACATGCCCAGGGTCATTGTGTATGGCGCGCAACAACGCTCGAGCAGGACCTTCTGGCTCCCGCCGACCTTGCTCCCAGTTCTGAAGCGTTCCCAGCGCGACATCAATCGCTTTGGCAAACCGCGCCTGTGATAGCCCTGTGGCCTTGCGGATCATTTTGACCTTTACCGCGTCAACGTGAAACTCACGCGATGGCGGACGCTCGCCACGATCAATCTCATCCATCTGGGTCATGCTTTCGACCAGACGGTTGAATAGATTCTTTTCCATCATTTCCACCCTCTGTTTAATTCGATCAGTACTTTCTTTTCGGCTGGGGAGAGATCATCTTTGATCCCCTTGCGGTAGATCAGAATCAGCCGGATCTGATAGGCCGCTGAGATGTGGTAGTAGATCACCCTGACCCCACCTCTCTTACCTTTCCCGTTCGCGGCCCAGCGGACCTTTCTCAATCCATTGGTCCCTTGAATCACATCACCGGCCGCGGGGTTCTCGGCCAGGTACTCTTGAAATTCGCCGTAGCTTTCATCGCTCAGAAGCTCGCCAAGGTCTTCTGTAAAAATAGGGGACTCAATGAATATCATCTTGATGCGCTGTCCGTCATTGGCGTATACGCAGGATAGTCAATCATGCTTTGGCGCGCAACACCCTGCCGATCATTCAGTCTGTGGTGAATGACAGATCCAATCGCGGGCAAGCCCGCTCCCACAGGGTGCAGATCAGACCTGTGGGAGCGGGCTTGCCCGCGATGGCGATATGACAAGCAACCTATAGCCCCAACTAATCACGAGATTCTGGATTTCTCTGATGCCGCCATGAGACAAAGATCAAAAGATCCCAGCGTTCGGCAGCTCCTACATTGATATGTGTTTCTGCGTACCACGCTCAATGAAAGCCTCTGCGCAAATCCCCTTCCCGCGCCAGAAACCGCCCTGCCCTTTTGCCATTCGCCTGCCCCTCGCAGTAACTCAACACGCCATTGACCCAAACCCCATCAATCCCTTCCGCCGCTTGCTGCGGATCATTGAAGTCCGCCACGTCGCGAATTGTTGCAGGATTGAACAACACCAGGTCCGCCCAATGTCCTTCGCGGATTTCGCCACGTTCTTTCAAGCCGAACCGCGCCGCCGACAATCCGGTCATCTTGTGCACCGCGGTGTGCAGTGGAAACAGCCCCACATCGCGACTGAAATGTCCCAGAACCCGTGGAAACGCGCCCCACAAGCGCGGATGCGGAAATGGGTCTTCCGGCAATCCGTCGGAGCCAACCATCGACAGCGGATGCGTGAGGATTCTTCGCACATCGGCCTCGTCCATACCGTAATACACCGCGCCGGCCGGTTGCAGGCGGCGGGCGGCATCGAGCAACGGCACGCCCCACTCGGCGGCGATGTCCATCAGGTCGCGGCCGCCCAACTCCGGGTGCGGCGTGGACCAGGTGATGGTGATGCGATGGGCATCGGTCACTTGCTTGAGGTCCAGGGTCGATGAGCTGGCCGCGTAGGGATAACAGTCACAGCCCACCGGATGGGTTTTCGCCGCTTGTTCCAGGGACGCCAGCAATTGCGGACTGCGCCCCCAGTTACCGGCGCCGGCACATTTGAGGTGGGAAATGATCACCGGGGTTTTCGCATGGCGGCCGATCTGGAAGGCCTCATCCATGGCTTCCAGTACCGGTTCGAATTCGCTGCGCAAATGGGTGGTATACACCGCGCCGAAAGCGCTCAGCTCTTCAGTCAGTTGCATCACTTCGTCGGTGGACGCCGAGAACGCGCTGGCGTACGCAAGACCCGTGGACAAGCCCAATGCACCGGCCTCCAGGCTTTCACGCAGCTGTTCGCGCATCGCATTGATTTCATCAGGCATGGCGCTACGAAACAGGTCGTCGAGGTGATTGCTGCGCAATGCGGTGTGGCCGACCAGAGCCGCCACGTTCAACGTGGTATTCGCCGCTTCGACGGCTGCGCGGTAAGCACTGAACGTCGGATAAACAAACGCGGCGGCCGTGCCGAGCAGGTTCATCGGATCTGGCGGATCGCCGCGCAAACTCACCGGCGAAGCGCTGATCCCGCAGTTGCCGACAATCACCGTGGTCACCCCCTGGCTGAGCTTGGGCAACATCTGCGGCTGACGGATCACCACGGTGTCGTCGTGGGTGTGCACGTCGATGAAGCCTGGCGCCAATACGCGGCCGGCGGCGTCGATTTCTTCGATGGCGCTGGCGTCGAGGTCGCCGATGCGTTCGATGCGACCCTTCAGAATCGCCATGTCGGCGGGATAACCTGGGGTGTTGCTGCCATCGATGATCAGGGCGTTGCGAATCAGCGTGTCGTACTTCATGTCAGTCTCCCAGCGGCAGGTGATCGTCACCGCCGCGGTAGTCGTCCAGGGCGAGTTTGATCCGCCGCAGACGCTCTTGATTGTGTTCAGGGTTGGCCAGCGCCAGTTCGGTGGCGAGCACGTCGATGGCCAGCAACATGCCGTAGCGCGCCGCCGTGGGTTTGTAGATGAACGAGGTTTCGACGCCTTGCAGCGGCAGCAGCACATCGGCCAATTGCGCCAGCGGCGAGTCGGCCCGGGTGATGGCGAGAATGCGTGCGCCGTAGCTGCGCGCCAGTTCGACGGCTTCGAGCAGTTCGGGGGTGATGCCGGTCAGCGAACAGGCAATGACGGCGCGGTCGGCATCGAGGCTGGCGGCGGTGACACGCATCATCACCGGGTCGTGGCACACCGCGATCGGGTAGCCGAATCGCACCAACCGCACTTGCAGTTCATCGCTGCACAAGGTCGAGCAACCGCCCATGCCGAAGGCGTGGATCATCCGCGCCTTGCCCAGCAACTTCACCGCGTCGGCGAAGCGCGACTCGTCGAATGCCGACAGATGCTGGCGCAGGGTCGATTCGATATCGCCAACGATCTGTCCATAGAACGCCGACTGGTCGGGTGTGCCCGCCGGGTCGAGGAAACGGCTGCCGACGCCGCTGGCCTGGGCCAGTTGCAGGCGCAGGTCGCGCAAGTCGCGACAGCCGACGGTGCGGGCGAAACGCGAGAGCGTGGCGGTGCTGACTTCCGCCCGCTGCGCCAGTTCATCGAGGCTGGCGGACGCGGCAAATCCTACGTCGTCGAGCATCAGCCGGGCGATGCGTCCTTCGCCGGCGCTGAAGGAGTCCTGACGGGCGCGGATCTGGTAGAGGATGTCCATGGCAGGCGGCTCCGGCTAAAGCAGATAAGAAAGGCCGACGGTCAGACCGAAGGCGACCACCGAGATAATGGTCTCGAGTACGGTCCAGGTCTTGAAGGTCTGGGCGACGGTCATGTTGAAGTATTCCTTGATCAACCAGAAGCCGCCGTCGTTGACGTGGGAAAAGATGACCGACCCGGCGCCCGTCGCCAGCACCAGCAGCTCCGGATGGGGATAACCCAGACCAATGGCCACAGGCGCAACGATGCCCGACGCGGTGGTCATGGCCACGGTGGCGGAACCGGTGGCGATGCGCATCAAGGCGGCGAACAGCCAGCCCATCAACAGCGGTGACAGATGGAAGACCTGGGCCAGGCTGACGATCTGATCGGTCACCCCGGCATCCACCAGAATCCGGTTCAAGCCACCGCCCGCGCCTACCAGCAAGGTGATGCTGGCGGCAGCACCACCGGCAGCAGAATGGTCGCCATGGTGATGCCGAAACCCGGCAGGCTGTCGCGCGGTTCACGCTCGAGGAACTGACGTTCCAGGGGATTATCTTCCGGCAGCTGAATGCGCGGCACGATGAACTTGGCGTACAGGGGGCCGGCGATGATCGCGGTGGGAATGCCGATCAGAATCGCGTAAAGCAAGGTCTGCCCCACGGACGCCTGATAGGCCTGCACCGCCAGCATCGCCGCCGGATGCGGCGGCACCAGCGCATGAACCACCGAAAGCCCGGCGACCATTGGCAAACCGACCATCAGAATCGAAACGCCGACGCGCCGCGCCACGGTAAAGGCGATCGGCACCAGCAATACAAAACCGACCTCGAAGAACAGCGGCAGGCCGACCAGAAACGCGATGCAGACCATCGCCCAATGCGCATTTTTCTCACCGAAGCGGTCGATCAGCGTACGGGCCATCTGCTTTGCGCCCCCGGACTCGGCCATCATCTTGCCGAGCATCGTCCCCAGCGCAACCACCAGCGCGATATGCCCCAGGGTTTTGCCCACCCCGGCCTCGTAAGCGCCCACCACACCGGACGGCGGCATACCCGCGAGCAAGGCCAGGCCGATGGACACCAGGGTGATGACAATGAACGGATTGAGTCGGTAACGGGCGATCAGAACGATCAGCGCAATGATGGCGACGGCGGCATAAACCAGCAGCCAATAGCCGAAGGACGGTGTCATGCGGTACTCCTCGAAAGGGTCACGTCGAATGGGTTGCGAAACTCATAAATCATTTCGAGGCGTGATTTTCAAACGAGGTGAAAGTAATTTTCGTGCAGAGGTAAGGGATGTCGCTGAGAGGTATGCGGTGTCGGACGATATGAAAATCGGATAGTGAGACTTTCATCGCCCCGACGCTGATCGTTCCCATGCTCTGCGTGGGAATGCAGCCCGGGACGCTCTGCGTTCCAAGAGCGAACGCGGAGCGTCCGGCGAGGCATTCCCACGCAGAGCGTGGGAACTATCATTCAGTCGTGGGTCATGTGGGCACGTTTGAGCAACTTCTTGCAGCGTTCCGACAAGTGCAGCACACGCAAGTGCTTGCCCGCCTTGTCGTAGCGTTCACGCAGGGTCTTGAGCGCAGCGATGGCCGAATAGTCAACAAAGCTCAGGTGGCGACAGTCGATGGTGACCACGGAGGGGTCATTGGCGGGATCGAACTGGTTGAGAAAAGGCGTAGTCGATGCGAAGAACAGCGTGCCATGCAGGAGGTAAAGCTTGCTGCCGTCGGCTTCCAGGTGAGCGTCGGCATAGAGCTCGCGAGCCTGTTGCCAGGCGAAGTTGAGCGCGGCAATGATGATCCCGCAGAGTACGGCGGTGGCCAGATCGGTGAACACCGTAATCACCGTGACTGCGATGATCACCAACACATCGTTCAGCGGGACTTTGTTCACCACCCGCAACGAAGCCCAGGCAAACGTCTGCTGTGCGACCACGAACATGACCCCGACCAGTGCCGCCAGCGGGATGCGCTCGATCAGCGGCGACAAAAACAAGATGAACAATAGAATCAGGACACCGGCCACCACACCGGACAGTCGGCCACGACCACCGGAACTGAGGTTGATCACCGTCTGGCCGATCATTGCGCAGCCGCCCATGCCGCCGAACACACCGGAGACCATGTTGGCCGCCCCCAGCGCCACGCATTCGCGATCCGGGAAGCCACGGCTTTCGGTGATCTCGTCGGTGAGGTTCAGGGTCAGCAGGGTTTCCAGCAGGCCGACCAACGCCATCAATATCGCGTAAGGGGCGATGATGTGCAGGGTTTCCAGGTTCCAGGGGATGTCTGGCAGCGCGAGCGTCGGCAAGCCGCCGGCAATGTGTGCCATGTCACCCAGGGTGCGGGTTGGCAAGCCGAGCAGATAAACCGCGAGGCCAACACCCAGGATTGCCACCAGCGCCGGCGGTACGGCGCGGGTCAAGCGCGGCAACAGGTAGACGATGGCCATCGTCACCGCTACCAGCCCCGTCATCAGGTACAACGGCTCTCCGCTCAGCCAGGTGTCACCGCTCTTGAAGTGCTCCAATTGGGCCAGCGCGATGATGATCGCCAGGCCGTTGACGAAGCCGAGCATCACCGGGTGCGGCACCATGCGCACCAGTTTGCCGAGCCGCAGCAGACCGAACGCCAGCATGATCAGGCCCCCCAGCAGCACGGTGGCCAGCAAGTACTGCACGCCGTGCTGGACCACCAGCGCGACGATCACCACCGCCATCGATCCGGCGGCGCCGGACACCATGCCCGGCCGCCCGCCGAAGAGCGCGGTCAGGGTGCAAATGATGAAGGCGCCGTAAAGGCCCATCAAAGGATTGAGGTGGGCCACCAGCGCGAAGGCGATGCATTCTGGGAGCAAGGCGAAGGAGGTGGTGAGTCCGGCCAGCACATCGGCGCGCAGACGTTTTGATTTCATGGTTTACCCGGCAATACAGGCCGCAGGAAGTGGCCGGAAAAGAGAGGTGCGGATGTTACGGAATCGAGGGCGGCCCGGCCAGTTGTCGGGTTGCTGAAAACGCAATCGCGGGCAAGCCACGCTCCCACAGGTAGTGTGTCGTTCGCGAAATTGATGAACGACACAATACCTGTGGGAGCGTGGCTTGCCCGCGATGAACGATGACGCGGTCTAGAGCGAACTCACACCATCTCGTCCCGAATCCACTCAACCACCGAAGTCCGCTTCGGCGCCCAGCCCAGCAGTTCACGCGCATGCTTGCCGCGAACCCGGCTGTTGGAACCCAAGCCATAATTGGCCATCTCATAACCCCACTCGGCTTCGGCCTCTTTCAGCGGCCAGTCTTGTGGCGCCCCCAGATTCAGCGCCAGCGCAATCGCAGTGGTCATGTCGATGAACGACGCCTCACCGCTTTCGACGAAGTAGAAGGTGCCCGGTACGTTTTTGGTCAGCGCCAGCAGGTACAGGGACACCACGTCCTCGATGTGCACGTTGGACCAGATGTTCTGGCCCGGGCCGACATGCCGGACCACACCGCTTTTGCGTGCCTGCTTCAGCAAACGCGGCAACTGTACGCTGTCACGATTGACGCCGAGGCTGTGACCGTAGATCAGGGTGTTGCAGATAACGGCTGAGTTCACCCCGTCTTTGGCAGCGGCGAGGATCAGGTTATCGATGGCCACGCGAGCAGCCTTGTCCACCGTCGGCTCCGGCAGGCTGTCTTCGTAATAGATGACGTCGCTGGATTTACCGCCCGACGCATCGCCGACAATGCTCGACCCGCTGGTATGCAGGAACACTTTGTTGGAACCGCGCAGCGCATCGAGCAAGGCGTCCACTGCGCCGCGATGGTCGCTGCTGGCGGCATTGATGACGGCATCGGCAGTCCTGGCTTGTTCGGCCAGTAGTGCACTGTCGTCCAGCGTGCCGATCACCGGGGTGATGCCCAGTGCGCTCAGTTCATTGGCTTGTTCGGCGCTGCGCACCAGGCCGGTAACCTTGTGACCTGCCCGGACCAGACCGGTGGCGATGGAGCCGCCGATAAAACCGGCAGCGCCGGTAATGAATACGTTCATGGAGAAACTCCCTGCGTCAGTAAGTGATGCAACCAGTATCGAGGAGTGATGCCTGGGGAAACAGGCGGCGTGGCCCAATTCACTCTTGCGCAGGGGTCACGAATCAGCCCTTGAAGTCCGCTATTGCATAATCCGCCAATTTGCCCTGGATGAAGTCCAGGAAACACTGAATGCGCAGCGCCAGTTGCGAGTTTCGGTAGTACACCGCATTGATCGGCTGACGATAGCCGCTATTGAATTGCGCCAGCAGCACCTGCAGCCGCCCGGCACGGATGTCGTCGATCGTCATGAAATGCGACAGGCTGGCGATGCCCTGCCCTGCCAGTGCCAGGTGCCGGATGGTCTCGCCGCTTGAGGCGCTGATCGACGCCTGGATCGGCCAGCGATCACCGTGTACATAACGCAGCGGCCATTGATTCAAGCCTTCGTTCTGGGTAAAGCCCAGCAGCGTGTGCCCGGACAAATCCGCCACTGCAACCGGCACGCCGTGTTTTTCAAGATAAGCCGGGCTGGCGACGATGTGCAGCGGACTGCATCCCAGGGAACGAGCGTGCAAGGTCGAGTCGGCGAGCGTGCCGATGCGGATGGCGATGTCGGTGCTTTGCTCGAGCAGATCGATGATCAGGTCATTGCTGTTGAGCTCGAGCTGGATGTCCGGATAGAGACTGCGGAACTCATCGATATACGGCACGATGGCGTGCAGCATGAACGGCGAGGCGGCGTTGATCCGTAGACGCCCGGACGGGGTTTGCTGGCGTGAGGTCAAGCGCTCTTCAAGTTCGTCCATCTGATCGAGAATCAGCTTGGCGTGCTCGAAGAAGTACTTGCCCTCCTCGGTCAGGTCCATGCGCCGCGTGGTGCGGTTGATCAACGTGGTATCGAGCTTTGCCTCCAGCCGCGACAAGGTGCGACTGACCGCCGAAGGCGTTTGTCCGACCTGTTCGGCCGCGGCCGAAATCGACCCGCATTCGATCACGCAGACGAAAATCTGCAATTCATCGGATCTGGCTTTCACGTGTGTCCTCTTTGACGAATTGGCGTGACATGAATCGCCAAGATCGCAGCCTTCGGCAACTCCTACAAGGATTGCGCCTCCCGGAATCTTGGGTGTACGCCATCTGTAGGAGCTGCCGAAGGCTGCGATCTTTCCCGCCGTTGCGACGGATACTAGCCGGAAAAATTCAGGCAGGCAGACCAAACACCTCGGTCAAATGCTGCTCGTAACGCGCCACGTCGGCTTCGATATTGGGGCGTTTCATCACGTCAACACTCAGGAAGGTTGGCAATCCGGTCATGCCGAGGAATTCGTTGGCCTTGTGGAACGGGAAGTACACCGCGTCCACACCCTTGGCTTCGAAAAAGTCGGTCGGGTCATCGAACGCTTGCTGCGGCGCGTTCCAGGTCAGCGAAAGCATGTACTGCTTACCCTGTAACAGACCGCCGCTGCCATACTTCTGCGAGGCATCGGAACGGGTGCGGCCGTCGCTGGCGTAGAGGCTGCCATGGCCTTCGGTGAAGACTTCGTCGATATATTTCTTCACGGTCCAGGGCGCGCCCATCCACCAGCCGGGCATCTGGTAAATGATCACGTCGGACCAGAGGAATTTGGCGACTTCTTCGGCGACGTCATAGCCCTCGTCGATGAAGGTGGCTTTCACATCCACGCCGCCGCGATCCAGCACACCCAGCGCGGCGTCATGCAGGGTGGCGTTGTAGCGGCCATCGGAGTGGGCGAACTTTTTGCTGCCATTGAGCAACAGGACTTTTTTCATCAGAGGTCTCGGAAGGTTGAAATTCGATGGCGGCATCGTATCGATCTGCCTCGCGCGGAATAAGCGTTGAATTCGCAAAAATCATTTGACCCATACGCACGAATCGACAGGCGATTGTTGCCATAAACTAGTGCCGATTCTGAACTTGAGGGAATTTCTGATGAGTGAAATTCAAGGCTTCATCCTGTACGCCAAGACCCGCCCGAAAAAATCCGCTGCCTTCGAAGCGCTCTTCCGCGGCTATGTGCAAGCGAGCCGCGCCGAACCCGGTTGCATCGAGTACCACATGCTGCGCGACAAGCAGGACCCGACGCTGTTTATCTTCTACGAGATCTGGCAGTCCCAGGCCCACCTGGATGTGCACTCGAACCTGCCGCACATGAAGCAGTTCCTCGACACGCGCATGGAATATCTGGAGCGGGATTTCGATATCCGCGCCATCGACATGCTCAGCCCGTCGTCCGCTACCCGCTGATCAACAAGTGGCCGCCGAGTACGCCGAGGCCGATGAAGAACACGCGCTTGAACAGCACGGCGCTGATCCGCTGGCGCAGCCATTGCCCCAGCAACATGCCGAGCACCGCCGGGATCAGCGCCAACAATGACGCACTCAACTCGCCACCGCCGAGGGCCCCGCGCCATAACAGGCCGGCGGCCAGGGCGAGGGTCGAGACGGTGAATGACAGGCCCAGCGCCTGCACCAGTTCATCCTTGCTCAGACCCAGCGCTTGCAGATACGGTACCGCTGGAATCACGAAGACGCCGGTGGCCGAGGTGATAACGCCCGTCACCAGGCCGCAAAACGGAGCGAGCCAGGGCTCGCTGCTACCGGTGATGCGCAAGGTCGGCAGGAACAGACCGCTCAACGCGTACAGCAACAATGCCGCCCCCAGTCCGCGCACTACCCAGTGACCATTCGCCATGCCGATCCACACCGTACCGACAGCGGTGCCGATGAAGATCGCCAGCAGCATCGACCACAGCCGTTTGACCAGCTTCAGTAAATGCCCGCCGAAGGCAAGCTGCCAGACGTTGGTAAGGGTCGCGGGGATGATCAACAATGCGGCAGCCTGCGACGGCGCCATAGCCAGACCGAGCAAGCCCATGGCGATGGTGGGCAGGCCGAGGCCAATGACCCCCTTGATCATGCCGGCCAGCAGGAAGGTGGCGATGACCAGCAAGGTAAGGGTCAGACCGAGGTTTTGATAGAACGCGGCGAGTGTATTCATGGGGTTATGGTGAGCCTGGATGGGCGGATTGGAAATCTGCCATATACTGAGGCTGCCTCTTGATTTGTCAGAGGCTAAAGCTTTCGCTGGGGCTACTGACGTCTTCGCGGGCAAGCCCGCTCCCACAGGGATCACCGTCTGCCGCAAATCGAGTGTCCACTGAAGATCAAATGTGGGAGCGGGCTTGCCCGCGAAGGCGTCCGCCCAGACAACAAACCTCTTGGGGCTGTAATGCACTTCGATCTGACCGACCTGCGCCTCTACCTCAACACCCTCGACAGCGGCAACATCACCGCCGGCGCTGCCCGCAGTCATCTGTCCCTGGCAGCGGCGAGTGCACGCATCCGCGCCATGGAAGCATCCTTGGGAATCGCGTTCCTGGAGCGAGGTCGTCGCGGCGTCACCCCTACACCCGCCGGCAACGCCTTGGCGCAACACGCTCGCGTTTTACTGCAACAGGCAGAACGCATGCAGCAGGACCTGGCCGACTACGCCAAAGGCGTCAAAGGCCAGGTACGTCTGTTGTGCAATACCACCGCGATCACTGAATACTTGCCGGAGCTACTCGCGGATTTCTTGCGCGGCCACCCAAACCTCGACATCGACCTGCAAGAACTCCCCAGCACCCGCATCACCCACGCCTTGCGCCAGGGCGCGGCAGACCTCGGTATCGTGTCCGACGCCGTAGACACCGACGACCTGCAGACCCGCCCGTTTCGTGACGATCCGCTGGTGCTGATAATGCCGCGCGATCATCCCTTGGCGGACGCCGGATCCGTGAGCTTCAGCGACACGTTGCACCACGATTACGTCGGCCTTAACGCCAATAGCGCCTTGGCTGTATACCTTGAAGAACAGGCACTGCACGCAGGCGTACGCCTGCAGATCCGCATCCGCGCCGACGGCTTCGATGGAGTGATGCGCATGGTCGCCCGGGGGGCGGGACTGGCGATCGTGCCACTCGCTGCAGTCGAACGCAGGTCCAGTGAAACGTCCTTCAAGAGCCTCGTCCTGCAAGAACCCTGGGCCCAACGCAAACTCCTGCTCTGCGCCCGGGACTTCGCGGTGTTGCCCGGTTACGCCAAGGCCTTGCTGCAGGCCTTGACTCTCCCCTGAGGGGCAGACTTTACCCTTGGAGTTTCCTCTTCAAGGACAGAACTGATGGGCAAGCGAATTCTGGTGATTCTGGGTCATCCGTCGAGCAACAGCTTCTGCGCTGCCCTTGCCGAGCATTACACACAATCGGCGTTGCGCGCCGGGCACGAGGTGCGTCAATTATTTCTGGGTCGCATGGACTTTGACCCGGTGCTGCGTGAAGGCTATCAACAGGTCCAGCCACTGGAAGCCGATTTGCGCCGCGCCCAGGCGGACATCCTGTGGTCCGAACACCTGGCGCTGATTTATCCGATCTGGTGGGGTGGAGTGCCGGCCTTGCTCAAAGGCTTTTTCGATCGGGTGTTCCTGCCCGGTTTCGCCTTCAAGTACCGCGAAGGCAAATCCTTTCCCGAGAAGTTGCTGCGGGGTCGCAGCGCGCATTTACTGGTGACCATGGACACGCCACCCTGGTACTACCGCTGGGTCTATCGCATGCCCGGACTGCACCAGATACGCAAAACCACCCTCGCCTTCTGCGGCATCGAGCCACAACGCACGCTCACGTTCGGCCCGATTCTCGGTGCAAGCCTACGGCAGCGTGAAGCCTGGCTGTTGCAAGCCCAGGCTATCGCCAGCCGCTGAGTCTGCCGATAATGCGCGAGGCTGTATCACGGCAAAAAAGGGACTTTTCATGTACATCGGCCAAGCCGCGCAACGCTCCGGAACCACGATCAAGAGCATCCGCCATTACGAGTCGATCGGCTTGCTGCCGACTGCCCGGAGACAGGGGAAATACCGCATCTATGATCAGCAAAGCGTCGATCTGCTGATCTTCATCAAGTGCGCTCAGCAGCTGGGGTTCCGGCTCAAGGAGTTGCAGGCGATCTTTACCGGGCATCAAGGCCAGGCGATGCCCTGGGCACAGGCGCAGCAGGCCATCGATGCCAAGAAGCACGAGATCAGCGAACGGATTGCCGCGCTCACACATCAACACGAGCAATTGGTGGAATTCGAAGGCAGCCTCGTACAGGCCAGAACCGAATGTCCGCTGGAAAATCTTTGAGGGTATGGCGCGTTTCTGGACAGTTCGATGTCGACCCCAGACAACTGACCGGCGAACCGACGCTATAGGGTGCGACTTCAGTTCTCGAACGCTACTTCTTATAGCTAAAGGCCCGGAGTCCACATGACCGCACCTATTACCGTTCTTCGCGATACTCACCCGCTGCCGGTACTCGACGCCTGCAAATGGGAGAAGCTCGAAGGCGACCCGCACACCGTCAACCTCAACGCCTACACCAGCGAAGATGGCAGCAAGATCATGGGCACCTGGATCTGCACGCCTGGCAAGTGGTATGTGGAATATGTGAAGTGGGAATACTGCGATTTCCGCGAGGGGTACTGCATTATCACCCCAGAGGGAAAGGAGCCGATCCATCTGCGCGCCGGTGATATTTTCGTCATCGAGCCGGGGATGAAAGGCACGTGGGAAGTGGTTGAGACCGTGCGCAAGTATTTCGTGTTTGCCTGATGCAAAAAAACCGGGAGATCACCCGACGTGATTTCCCGGTAAATGTCGATGCGTACCTGTAGGAGCGAGCTTGCTCGCGAAAAACTCGAGAGCGACGCGGGGTGTCAGATTCTCCGCGTTATCGTTAACGACCATCGTCGGAACGCCGCCCGGAGCGAGTTCGCTCCTACAAGGGTTTGCGATAGCTGTTGATGATCGCCGAGAAGTCCTTGCCACCTTCCCCACGCTGACTCATCGCCTGATACAGCTGCTGCGCCACCGCGCCCAGCACCACCGGTTGGTGGGCCTGACGCGCCGCTTCAGTAGCCAGCCCCAGATCCTTGAGCATCAGCTCGGCACCGAAACCGCCGGTATAGCCGCGCGATGCCGGCGCCGTCTCAACGATGCCCGGGTACGGGTTGTACATCTCCGAGCTCCAGCAACGTCCGGTGGAACTGTTGATGACGCCCGCCAGCACAGTGCTGTCGATGCCCAGGGCCTCGCCAAGCGCCATGGCTTCGCTGACGCCGACCATGGAAATTCCCAGCAGCAGGTTGTTGCAGATCTTGGCGATTTGCCCGGTGCCGACTTCGCCGCAACGGACGATGTTTCGGCCCATCTGCGCCAGCACCGGTTGCAGGATGGCGAACAATTCAGGGGTGGCACCGACCATGAAAGTCAGGGTCCCGGCGGCCGCACCGCCGGTACCGCCGGAGACCGGCGCATCGGCCATGGCCACGCCTTGTTTGGCAGCGGCCGCGGCCACATCACGGGCCGTCTGCGGATCGATGGTGCTGCAATCCACGGCCGGCACGCCCTTGGCGATACCTGCCAACACGCCGTCTTCACCCAGCCAGACGCTGCGCACATGCACCGCGGCAGGCAGCATGGTGATCACCAGTTCGGCGTCTTGCGCCGCTTCACGGGCCGAAGCGCTGATGCTGCCACCCAGTTGCTCCAGCTCTGCCAGAACGGTTTTATTCAGGTCGACCAACCGCAGCGAATGGCCGGCCTTGATCAGGTTGCGCGCCATCGGCGCACCCATGTTGCCGAGACCGATAAAAGCGATTTTCATGTCCGGCTCCTTAACGCAAGTGGATGGTAGTGTTCACACCGTCGTTGACGCTGTCGTCATCGAACCAGCGACTGGTGACAGTCTTGGTCTGAGTGTAGAACTGCACCACTTGCTTGCCATACGGGCCGAGGTCGCCGAGTTTGGAACCGCGTGAACCGGTGAAGCTGAAGAACGGCACCGGCACCGGAATCGGGATGTTGATGCCGACCTGGCCAACGTCGATTTCAGTCTGGAATTTACGCGCCGCCGCACCGCTCTGGGTGAACAACCCCGTGCCGTTACCGAACGGGTTGGCGTTGACCAGTGCGATGGCCTCATCGAGGGTAGCGACTTCCAGCACCACCAGCACCGGGCCGAAGATTTCCTGGGTGTAGATCTGCATCTCGGGCGTCACGCCGGAGAACAGGGTCGGGCCGACAAAGTTGCCCTTCTCGAAACCTGGAACCGTGATGTCGCGACCGTCCAGTTCCAGCTTGGCGCCTTCCTTGATGCCGCTCTCGATCAGATCGAGAATGCGCGCCTTGGCTTTTTTGGAGATCACCGGGCCCACGTCAGTGCCCGGCTCGCTGCCGGCATTGACCTTGAGTTTCTGCGCCAGCGCCTTCAGGTCGGGCAACCATTGCTTGGCCGCGCCCACCAACACCACCACTGACGTGGCCATGCAACGTTGCCCCGCCGCACCGAAACCGGCACCGACCAGCGCATTGAGCGCTTGTTCGCGGTTGGCATCCGGCAGCACCACGGCGTGGTTCTTCGCGCCCATCATCGATTGCACGCGCTTGCCGTGTTTGCCGGCCAGGTCGTAGACATGAGTACCGACGGCAGTCGAACCGACGAAGGACACCGCCTTGATGTCCTTGTGGGTGCAGAGCGCATCCACCACGTCCTTGCCACCGTGTACGACGTTAAGCACGCCCGCCGGCACGCCGGCTTCGATCGCCAGCTCCACCAACAGCATGGTCGACATCGGGTCCTGTTCGGACGGCTTGAGCACGAAGGTGTTGCCGCAGGCGATGGCCATCGGGAACATCCACAGCGGAATCATCGCCGGGAAGTTGAACGGGGTGATGCCGGCGCAAACGCCGATCGGCTGACGCAGGGTGTAGGTATCGACGCCACCAGCGACGTTCTCGGCGAATTCGCCCATTTGCAGGCTGCCGATGGAGCAGGCGTGCTCGACCACTTCCAGGCCGCGGAAGATATCGCCTTCCGCGTCGGCGATGGTTTTGCCCTGTTCGTTGCTGAGCACCACGGCGATGCGCTTGGAGTGCTCGCGAATCAGTGCCTGGAGCTTGAGCATGATGCGCATCCGCGCGCCGATCGGCGTCAGCTTCCAGGTCTGGAAGGCGCGGTGGGCGGCGCTGATCGCGGCGTCCACTTCCTGCGCGGTGGCGAACGGAACCTTGGCCAGCACTTGCTGGGTGGCCGGGTTGATGATGTCGTGCCATTCGGTGGTCTGGGACTCGACCCACTCGCCGTCGATCAACAGCTTGACCTTTTGAACGGTGGTGTCGTTTGGCGTGAGCGATGCGTTCATGCTGGTCTCCTGGACGTTGTTGTTATCGAGAGAACTATCGGGGCAGCCAAGGCGAAAAAGCCGCCTTGCGATGAGACGTGTGTCGCGAATTGGTTGTCGGACTGTTTTTGGAGTATAGATGTGCAAACTTCTAATAAGAACGCACATAAAAGCCGGTCCATCATGCAAAAAAACATCACGTCCTTAGGTTCGTTGAACTGGGATGACCTCAAGTTTTTCCTCGAAGTCGCCCGCACCCGCAAGGCCAGCACCGCGGCCAAGCGCCTGGCGGTGGACTACACCACCGTGTCGCGGCGCATCAGTTCGCTGGAAGCGGCGCTGGGTACCTTGCTGTTCGAGAAGTCCCGGACCAGCGGGTTCGTCCTGACCGCCGAAGGTCAGCGGCTGCTCGGTTACGCCGAGTCGATCGAAAGCACCCTGCACATGGCCTGCGAGCAGGTATCAGGCTCCGGAGTGGCGTTATCCGGCCATGTGCGCATGGGCTGCACCGAAGGTTTCGGCAGCTTTTTCATCACCCCGCAACTGAGCCATTTCGTCGACGCCTACCCGGCGATCTCGGTCGACATCCTGCCGCTGCCGCACTTCATCAGCCTGTCCAAGCGCGAGGCCGACATCGTGATCGCCCTGGAGCGACCGGAGCATGGTCCGTACGTCTGCTGCAAACTCTGCGATTACCGATTGCAGCTGTACGCGACCCAGGACTATCTGGACAAGCACCCACCGATCCGCCGCCCGGCAGACCTGGGTAAACATTCATTCATCAGTTATGTCGACGACCTGGCGTTCAGCTCGGAGCTGTTGTACCTGGCCAACGTGCTGCCGGGCGCCAGCGCCAACTTGCGCAGCACCAGTGTGATCGCGCAATTCGTCGCGGCCCAGCAAGGACGGTCGCTGGCGATTCTGCCGTGCTTCCTGGCCGCCCAGGATTCGCGCTTGCTGCCGGTATTGCCGCAAGAGATCACGATCACCCGACAATTCTGGATGTACTGCCGCGAAGACCTGCGCAAGCTCAAGCGGATCACCCTGTTGTGGGATTACATCCGTGCGGTCACTGAGCAGAATCAGGGGCTGTTGATGGGTGAAAGTCGGGAGATGCTGTTCGCCGACTGACTGTTCTTCAAGGCATCAGGTAGCGGAATCGTACCGAGGTCAGCAGGCCTTTGCCAAGGGTTTGTAACAGCGGTTGGTACGCAACTTGTAACACCTCGACGTCGACATTCGGAGACGCACAGTCACTCAATAAGGACCACGCGAGGCCACCCATCGCAGACAGATTGAACACCGCCGCTGAGACCTATACTGTACGTACATACAGCATATAGTGTGTGCGTGATGGAAGACGATTTGATCCATTTCACGACAAATACTCTTTTACCGGGCCATTGGCACGGGATTTAACGTCCCCTTAGCAACCATGACCGGCAGTGATCGGCCAGAAGCGGCCCTCCAAATCCTCTCGCTCTCCCTTCGAAATTGAAGTCTCTCTTTCCCGCAAGGGCCCGTAGATAATCCCTCCGCCCGCCGCCCCTTTGCATAGGTATAGGGGGGTATCTCATGGGTCATATCGCAGCAAATAAAGACGATCTTCTTAAACGCGTAAACGCATCGCTGGACAAATTCAAGCCGTTGAACGGGCATTGGAATCGGATCTCGATTGCGCCAAAACACTGCACGTTGTTGCTGCCACTCGCGGAGCCATCAACGGCTTGATGGAGAAAATCATTGAGGACCACGCGCGGGAGCATGTCGCGAACCCTGCGCTCAGTGAAGAAGAGCGTGACAAGGGGGTCGAAGAGCTTCTTGAAGCCATTCGCCGTTACTCCAAGTGAACGCATCCAGGCAGCTGCCGCGGTCTGTACCGTTTTACTCAGCGTGCTGGTACTTGGCTTGAGTGCCAATCCATGGGTCTCAAGGCTGGCCCGTCGAACAGCGGATAAAGTCGATTGAAAATAAACAAAATCTCTACAACAAAGTAAGCTCTGTACAGAATTTGTAGAGGCTTTGATGGGCCATGACACCTTCCGAGAAACTCGTTGCATGGCACGGAAACTGGTTCCTTTCGCAAACAAAGATCATCTACAGAAACTGCAGGGCAGAGCAGTCCGAGTCAGATAAAGAACTCAAATTCCCTCACATCTCCCAGTGTTCCAGATCAGGCTCTGTATCCAACCCTTGGCAGGAGCTGGATGAAGTTTGCAATGCAGTTTGAGATAACCCTCCTTAACTGGAGCGACTGGATTCAAATTTGCAGTGTTCCCCTTACCAAGGCTTCCAGTCTGGGCAAAATACTCGCTTCGTCATTGCCCAAAATGGCAATCGAAGAACCACGCAACCCTGCCGACGAAGCGGCAGCTGCGTCGCCGGCCAAGGCCACTGGGCACGTAACGCCCATTTGAAGCGCACGCAGTCGCTTGTGCGCATCTGCCTGCAGTGGCGCCTGAACCAATAGCACCAGCGCGGCGGGCTGAATTGCTTCACACAGCAACGGCAGTTCTTCCAGTGGCTGGCCCGTGCCCAACACCTCGATGCGCATCTGGTCATTACTCATCAACAAACCAGCACACAACAGCTCCAATTCGCGCGCATGGCCCGAGCCGTCTGCTAGCAGCACGCAAGCACCGTTGCTCTGGTTCATCTGCAGTCGCAATAACATCCGCGCACGCAAGAAGGCGTCAAGGAACAACCACTGACTGCGTCGACCGAAATTATTACCGGATGCCAGGCTGCGCCAGACCGGCAGCAGAATAGCCTCCAGTGCAGTAGCTTTCGGATAGATCGTAAATAGTTGCCCGTGCAGGCGCTCCAGCTCAGCGCCATCAAAAGCCTGCGTGGCACGATGAACTGCCTCTTGCCACTGGACCAGGGGGGCTTCGGCCGAGCCAGATACAGTGATACCGGGCGTGTCCTGCTGCCGGACGAGCAAAGCGCCTATCTTGCTGATGGGCAGGCCCCGGCTGGTCCAGAGCATGATGCTACGAATATGTTCGATGTCCTGTTGCGAATACAGGCGATGCCCTCCCACAGTGCGTACTGGTCGGATCAGCCCGTGGCGGCGCTCCCATGCCCGCAAGGTGATCGGGTTGACGCCAGTCAGGCTGGCGACTTCCCGCATGGGGAGCAAGGCGTCGTCGGAGGTGGATTCGATGGGCTCGGTCATTGAAAGTCGTTGCATCCTGAGTGTGTCGGCATTCTAAACCAGGCATGACACTTTTTAACCAGCACCAATCGATGTCCGACGGCCCTGCGTCCTGCCATCTAGGCATGGCAGTCGCTGACGACTACGCTATGGGGCAAACCCACGAATCACAATGAGCCCAGACCATGATTGACGCCAAACTCCTGCAACTTATGGTCGAAGCCTCCAATGACGGCATCGTCGTGGCCGAGCAGGAAGGCAATGACAGCATCCTCATCTATGCCAACCCTGCCTTCGAACGCCTGACCGGCTACAGTGCCGACGAAATTCTCTACCAGGATTGCCGGTTCCTGCAGGCAGACGATCATGCCCAGGCCGCCCTGGAGGCAATCCGCGACGCCATCCGCCTCGGTCAGCCCTGCCGTCAGGTGCTGCGCAACTATCGCAAGGATGGCAGCCCGTTCTGGAACGAGCTGTCTATCACTCCCGTGCACAATGATGCCGACCAGTTGACCTACTACATTGGCATACAGCACGACGTCAGCGACAAGATTGCCGCTCTGGAAAGGATTCAGTCACTTGAGACCGAAGTGGCCGAGCTTCGCAGTAAACTGGCAAAGCTCGGTGGCTAACGACGAGTAGCGCTACGACCGACACAAAAAGTGTACAAGAATATTGACTTGTACAATTTTCCCCGTAGGCTTCAAGTAAATCTGTACAGTTTTCTCGAATTGTACAACTTTGCCTGGAGCCTGCCATGTCTGCATATCTCCACCATTTCGCTGATACGTTCGCAACGCTGAACGCTGATTGCCTGGACCGACTGGGCGAGCTATACAGCAACGATGTTCAGTTTCGTGATCCCTTGCATCAGCTGGATGGCCTGCCGGCACTGCGCAGTTACTTTGAAAAGCTGTACACCAACGTCGAGGATATCCGCTACGACCTCCTTGACGTGGATGAAACCACCCCCGGCCACGGTTATCTGCGCTGGAACCTGCATTTTCGTCATCCACGCCTGTCCCACGGCCAGCCGATCAGTCTGCAAGGCTGCAGCCACCTGCGCTGGGCGCAACAGGTCTACCTGCACCACGACTACTTCGATGCCGGCGCCCTGCTCTACGAGCACGTCCCGGTTCTTGGCGGGGTGATCGGCTGGATCAAGGGCAGGCTCGCATGAGCCGCTGCTGGCTGACAGGCGCCAGCAGCGGCCTCGGTGCTGCCCTGGCTAAACGGCTGCTGGAGCAAGGCCATGAGGTGGCCTTGGGTGGCCGCCGGGCGGAGGCTCTGATGCCGCTAGTGCTGCGCTACCCTGGGGCCCTGCTCGCTACCGGCGACGTGACTGACCCATGCCAGGTCTCGGCTATCTGCGAGAACATCGAGCATGCCTGGGGCGCACTGGACCTGGTGATCCTGAACGCCGGCACCTGCGAATACCTTGTGCCGGGCAGGTTCGAGGCCGAGACAGTCGAGCGCGTGATGCGCACCAATCTGTTGGCAGTCAGTTACTGCCTACAGGCGGCCCTTCCACTGCTGCGCCGCGGGCAGAGACCACACCTGGTAGTGATCGGCAGCTCGGTGACCTGGCTGGCGCTGCCCCGGGCTGGAGCCTATGGCGCGTCCAAGGCGGCCCTGCGTTATCTGGTCGAGTCCCTGCGCCTGGATCTGCATGCCGAAGGCATCGATGTAACGCTGGTCAGCCCAGGCTTCATCGACACCCCCCTGACTCAGCGCAACACCTTTGCCATGCCACAACTCTGGACGGCCGACCGCGCCGCGCGGCATGTCCTCGCGCGCCTGACGCGACGACCGTTGGAGATCAACTTTCCACGCCTCTTCATTCTCGTCCTGCGCCTGCTTGGCGCCCTGCCAGCGCGTTGGCGCCTGGCCCTGGGCGTTCGGATGGCGCGAACCGAACAGGAATAGCGTCATATGCGTATCGCCATTATCGGCAGCGGGATCTCTGGGCTGACCTGTGCCTATCTGCTGTCACGTCGCAGTGAGGTGACCGTGTTCGAAGCGGCCGACTGGATCGGCGGTCATACCCATACTGTCGACATAGAATGGCAGGGCCAGCGTTATGCAGTAGACACCGGTTTCATCGTATTCAACGACTGGACCTATCCCAACTTCATCCGCTTGATGGATCGCCTTGGAGTCGTCTCGCGCCCCACCGAGATGAGCTTTTCCGTGAACGATCCGGAGAGCGGCCTGGAATACAACGGCAATAACCTGGACACCCTCTTCGCCCAGCGCGGCAATCTGCTATCGCCGGGCTTCTGGGGTATGTTGCGCGATATCGTGCGCTTCAACCGGCAGGCGGTGGCCGACCTTTACGGCCACCGCATTGAGCCGGGCATGAGTCTTGGCGATTACCTGCACACGCGAGGCTACGGGCAGCGTTTCATCCATCACTACATCGTACCCATGGGCTCGGCCATCTGGTCGGTATCACGGGCCGATATGCTGCGCTTCCCGTTGCACTTCTTCGTCCGTTTTTTTCGTAACCATGGTCTGCTCTCGATCAGCCAGCGGCCACAATGGCGAGTGATCGAGGGTGGCTCGCGCAGCTATGTGGAGCCGTTGTGCAAGACCTTCAGCGAACGCATTCGGCTCAGCTGCCCGGTGATGAGCGTCCGCCGGGGCGACAACGGCGTGGTGATCACTAGTGCGGCAGGCCATGAGCGTTTCGACAAGGTCGTGTTCGCCTGCCATAGCGACCAGGCTTTGGCGCTGCTAGAGAAACCGACGGCCACCGAGCACGAGGTGCTAGGAGCCCTCGACTATGCCGCCAACGAAGTATTGCTTCACACCGACACCCGCCTGCTGCCCAGCCGGCGCAAGGCTTGGGCCAGCTGGAACTATCGCCTCGGTGGACCCGCGCACGCCCCGGCGGCCGTGACCTATAACATGAACATTCTGCAAGGCCTCGATGCCCCGGTAACCTTCTGCATAAGCCTCAATCAGGGCGATTACGTGGACCCGTCGCAGGTGCTCGCTCGCTTCAAATATGCACATCCTCAATACAGCCTTGCCGCCATGGCGGCCCAGGCGCGCCAGGGTGAGCTACAGGGAAACCAGCACAGCTACTTCTGCGGCGCTTATTGGGCAAACGGCTTCCATGAGGATGGCGTGGTCAGCGCACTGGACGTCGCCCAAAGATTCGGGGAGCGCCTGTGAACAGCAGCCTTTGCTACGGTTGGGTCAGCCACCGGCGTCTGGTGCCGCGGTTCCATGGATTCCGTTATCGCATTGGCATGCTTTATCTGGATCTGGACGAACAGGATCTGCTGCTGGGCCTGTCCCCGTTACTCGGTGCTTCTCGCCTGGCGCCGTTGTGCTGGCGAGAAACCGATTACCTGCCAGCCTGGACTCGTCGCGGTATCCCCTTGAAGGAAGCGGTGCGCGAAGTGGTGGCCAAGGCCTTGGGCCAGGCGCCCTGCGGCACCATTCATTTGCTGACCCAGCCGCGCAGTTGGGGGATTTCATTCAATCCGGTCAGTTTCTACTTTTGCCATGACAGTGACGGTCTCCTGGCGGCGATTGTGCTGGAGGTACGTAACACCCCTTGGCGTGAACGTTTTCACTACGTGTTGCCGGTGCTGCCCGGTCAGCCCCGGCAGTTCTCGGTCACGAAGGCATTCCATGTCTCGCCATTCCTGCCAATGGATATGCAGTACCACATGCGTTTTTACATTGATGACGCGCACATGCGCATCCACATGGAAAACCGCCGCGAAGGACAAAAAGTATTCGAGGCCGGCCTGTCCCTGCGCCGACAGCCGCTGGATGCCGCCGCACTACAACGGCACGTACTGGCCTTCCCCTGGATGAGCCTGCGCACCCTCGGTGCGATTTATTGGCAAGCCATGCGCCTGTTACTCAAACGCACCCCGCTCTATGCCCACAAGACCAGTCAGAGCAGCCAAAACCTTGGCCATCACGTCCACGAGGAGCCCAAGCATGTCCGATCCAACTCTGAGCGTTAGCAAATCCTTGGGCCTGGCGCCGTTATTCGGCGGCCTGGCCAGGAGCGCCGTGCTCACTCAGCTTCGCAACTTGCGCCAAGGCCGGCTGCGCCTGGTCTACCAAGACCGGCAGTGGCTGTTCGGCGACGTCGGCAGCGCGCTGCACGCTGAGGTCGAGATCTTCGACGAGGCAGCTTGGGGTATGGTGGCTGCCAACGGCTCTATCGGTGCCGGCGAAGCTTACATTCATGGCTACTGGCGCAGTCCGGACCTGGCCGCGGTCACTCGCCTCTTCGTCGCCAACCTGGAGGTGCTCGACGCCCTTGAAGGCGGGTTGGCGCGCCTGGGCCGTCCGATCCTACGCCTGCTGCACTGGCTAAACCGCAACAGCCGGCGCGGCGCGCGACGCAACATTCTCGCCCATTACGATCTGGGCAATGCCTTGTTTGAGCGGCTGCTGGACCCGACCATGATGTACTCGGCAGCCATGTTCGACAGTCTGGAGCAGAGCCTGGAGCAGGCCCAACTGAACAAGCTCGAGCGTATCTGCGCCAAACTTGCGCTGCGCCCCGATGACCATCTGCTCGAGATCGGTAGCGGATGGGGCAGCCTGGCGATCCACGCCGCTACCCGCCACGGGTGCCGGGTGACCACCACCACGTTGTCCGAGGCGCAGTACGCCCATACCCTGCAGCGCGTCCAGGATCTTGGTCTGCAACACCGCATTACCGTCCTGCGCGAGGACTACCGCGACCTTGGCGGACGCTTCGACAAGCTGGTCTCTATCGAGATGATCGAGGCGGTCGGGCACCGCTATCTGCCTGTTTACTTTCAGCGCTGCGCGTCGCTGCTCAAGGATGACGGCTTGATGCTGCTGCAGGCCATCACCATCCGTGACCAGCGTTATGAACAGGCGCGGCGGTCGGTAGATTTCATTCAGCGCTATATTTTTCCCGGTGGTGCCCTCCCCTCCCTGAGCGTCATGCTGCAGACCGCCAGTTGCCATACCGCGTTGAACCTGGTGCACATGGAGGACTTCGGCCTGGACTATGCGCGGACTCTTCAGCACTGGCGCGACAACTTGCGTCAGTCGCGCACCGCCTTGACCGAGCTGGGCTATGACGACACCTTTCAGCGCCTCTGGGAGTTCTACCTGTGTTACTGCCAGGGTGGTTTCGAGGAGCGTACTATCGGCGTCGCGCAACTGCTCTGGGCAGCTCCGGCCGCACGCCGCGCAGCGCTGCCGGGCGCCTGATTTGAGCCGGGCCTGGTTGATCGGCAACGCGCTATGGATGCAGGCCGCCTGGTGGGCTTGCGTACTGAGCGAGCGGCATCCTTGGCTGCTACTCCCCGTGGTGGCAGGCCTGTTGGTGCATGTGGCTGCTTGCCCACGACCAGGCGACGAAGCAACCGCTCTGGCCTGTGTGGGGATGGCAGGCTGTTTACTGGATGCCAGCCTGGGTGCGCTGGGAGTCTTCGATTTTGCCCAGCAACCCCTTCCCCTGTGGCTTGCCTTGCTGTGGCTGGTACTGGCCAGTGGGCTTCGCCACAGCCTGGCGTGGGCCCGACGTCCCATCTGGTACGGGGCGCTACTGGGTCTGTGCGGTGGACCTCTGGCTTACATCGCCGGCGCAACGCTGGCCGGTGTAGGTTTGCCTTGGGGCACCCTTGGCACGGCCCTGCTGCTTGCGATGCTGTGGGCTGTATGGATGCCAATCATCCTGCGACTGGCTGCGTCCCGCTGATAAACAACAGCTTTTGAATGCGTGAATATCGCCTGCTTTGCCGGTTATTGTGGGTTTACGGCAGCGACTCCGGCTGACGGCGGAAGAACAGGATCACTTGTCCCAACTCGACTCCAAGCTTGCTCATATTCGAGCGATTGATCATCGTGTCTTCGTCCATCAGGTACATCCAGTCGTCCAGATCCACTTCCCAATGCCTGCCGTCAACCGGCAGGTCAAGGCGATAGCGCCAGCGCAGCGCGTTGCCAGCGACCTCGCCGCTAGCCTCTCCGACTACGTCGTCCGCACGACCACGCCAACGCCCGGCGCCGGCCGGTTCCAGCGTCCAGACGCGCCGTTGACGCGTGCCATCGCTGTAGAGAAATCGCTCGTCGAGGATCAACTGCTGGCCCTCGACGCGGCTTTCGATCTGGACATGGAAGCGCTTGACCACCTCGCCCGAGCGATTCTGGAACAGGCCCCAAGCCTGTACCGGCCGAGAGAAGAACGCCACGAGATCAAGCGTCGGTCGCTCCTTTGCGTAGTGCTCCACGCCAACGTTGTTACAGCTGACCAGCAACAGGCTAACGAGCAGTACCAGTATTTGACGCATCTCAACCTCCTCACTCCGCCGGCCCGGCCATCCCCAGCAGTCGTTGACGCAGTTGCTTGTCCCGAGTGCGCGGATCAAGCCAGATATCGAAGAAGGCGCGGGCGAATGCAGGGTCGTCGACCCGCCGGCGCAGCTGGCCGTCGACGAAGAACGTGCAGCCTTTGCCGGGATGGTAGACCCCGGTGATGCGCATTCCGGGCCGAACATCGACGAAGGCTTCACGCATTTCATTGGACCAGCGTTGGAGGGTGGACTCCTCTAGACGAGCCTCCGCCATGCGCTCCATTTCATTGAGGCTGACCTCCACCAGCGTGTCCCGGGAAAAGACACGGTGATAAGTCAGTTCGAGTGCAAAGGGCTGATCCCAGGTCAGGGGCAACCCAGAGCTCCACAACCGCGCGGTGTATAGACTCACGCCGAACCAGGTAAAGTCGCCGCTGCCCACCAGACGCCTATCGGGCAGCGCGGGATGCCAGTCCGCCCAGGCAGGTACGGCGAGTAACATCGCGAACAGCCAGCATATCGACAGACGATGTTCGAGAAAGCGTCTGGAATCAGCCACGTTCATCAACGTCTCGGCCTTTTTTAAAAATTCTATACAAGACTAGCTCAATGTATAGTTTTTACGCCACCAGTACAGAACGTGTACAATTTTTTACCCCCAAGGGAAGCGGTTGAGAACATAGGTGCCGTCGGCAACCCACTGGAGGTCTCCAACTTTATGCGCTAGAGGCTTCTTTGATGATCATCTTTATTGGGTCGTTTTCAGCCGGTCACGACAGGCAGAAATCGGCCAAAAACTGCCTCTCGACAAGGGCAGCCATCGGCCAACAGCGGCAACCCAAACGACTACTAATTTCTCTATGGAAGTACTCGCTGCCTCTTGGGTAGGTATCGACGAGTTGATTTTCGTCCCCCATGTACCTTGTAGTCTCAGCGCCCGACAAGGTGGGTCAATATCTCCAGAAAACTGGAGTTACGAGTACCAACACAGTCAGGATTTCCAGCCTTCCTAGAAGCATTCCAACGGTCAGTAGCCATTTGGCGGCATCAGGTAATGATGAGAAATTACCTGCCGGCCCAATGATCGTGCCAAGCCCTGGCCCGACATTACACACCGCAGTTGCTGCGCCGCTCAATGCTGTTGTCCAATCAAGTCCAATGAGAGCCAAGCCCAAGGCGATGGCGGCAATAGTGATGGTGAAGAAAAACGAGAAGGTCAAAAGCGAGCGCAAGATCTCCTCGTCGATGGGATGACCGTTGTACTTCTTCTGAATCACGGCTCGAGGATGGATCAACTGCTTCAAACTACTTACCAGTAGGGCGGCAGCAACCTGAAAACGGAAGATTTTAAGACCTCCTGCAGTTGAGCCTGAACATCCACCGACAAAGGTCAGATAGAAAAAGAGCAAGACAGCAAAGCTGCCCCATAACGTGTAGTCGCCAACCGCAATTCCGGTGGTCGTGACGACCGAGGTCACATTGACTGCCACGATACGAAACGCATCCCACCATCCGTAATCGCTGTGAAAACAAAGCCAACTACCCACAGCCAGCGATGTGACGAGCAAGAATCCAATGAATCCGCGTACCTGGTGGTCCTTAATCAGCGCACGCCGATCGCCCCGCAATGTCGCGACGTACAAGGTGAATGGCAGGCTGCCCAGAATCATGATGGCCACTGCCACCCAGTGAATCGTTGGTTGCGTCCAATGCCCAAGTGAGGCGTCCGAAGTTGAGAACCCCCCGGTAGAGATCAACGACATTGCGTGGTTGACTGCTTCAAATGGCGTCATGCCAGCGAGCCAGAGCGCCAGAGCTCCGATGCCAGTAAGCCCCAGATAGAGCAAAAGAATGTACTTGGCTGCCACATGGGAACGCGGTGTCACTTTCTCCGACCAATCTGAGGACTCTGTCTGGAACAGACGCATGCCGCCTACCCGCAACAGTGGAAGGATCGCCACAGCCATGCCGATAAAACCGATGCCTCCCAACCAATGCAGCATGGAGCGCCATATCAACAATCCGGGAGATGAGCTATCCAAACCGGTGAGTACAGTCGAGCCAGTGGTTGTGATGCCAGACATCGTTTCAAAGAATGCGTCGGTGTAGGTGATATCGCTGATGAACACCATTGGCAACGCTGCGAAGGTGCACACAACTACCCAGCTTCCGGTAGTCAGCAGGTACATATCCCTAGGACGAAGCTGGCCAGTATCCGGGCGCCCCCGCACGATCAACAGGAGGCCACAGATGAAGGTAATCAAACTCGACCAGAGAAATGCCGACAGATCGTCGCTACGCTCGTAGGCCACCAGTGTGATCATGGGAATAGCCATGCTTACGGCCAGCGTGATCAGAAAAATGCCTAAGATGAAGCCGATAAGCCGAATTGCTGCGAGGGACATAACAGTAGCGTTCCAAATTAGCACCGCTCAGTATCGGATGCCCAACCTAAAGGCTCCGTAAATTCTGCGTAAAACTTCTACGAGCAATCAGTCAGGCTGCGTGCGTCAAAGGGCAGCTTTTGGTCGATCTCTGCCGGTCATGGTTTCATTGGTAACTTCGTTAGCTGATGTCATGACTGAACCAATCTCAATTATTTTGGCTAGCGCCCCCATGCCCCCATTTCAGGTCGCCCCCCAACAGGTAACCTTCCACATTTTCAATGGAAAGGGCTTCGAGCAGCACCTGCTCCAGGATGGCAAAAAAACATTTAATGTGAGCCTGTTTCAATGCCTGAGGCCGGGTCACCAGATAGACTTCCATATCTGGAAGTTGGAGATCCGGGAACAACTCGATCAGGTCCTTCGCCAGAATACGGGGCAGTACTGCCACACCCATTCCTCGCCTCACCGATTCGAGCTGAACCGCGAACGAGTTCACGCTGATCTGCGCGCGTTCCAGACCCGCGGCCTTTGCCGCACGCATTTGCGGCAACATGTCCAGCGGAGGAAGCAAGGCAATATTGATCGCAGTGGCCGGAGTCACTCCTGGATACCGTTTCAGATAACCTGCATCGGCGAAGACACCGTAAGCGAGCCTGCCTATTGGTCGATAAATCAGCGACGGTTCGCCTAGATGAGCGGTGCGTACAGCAATGTCTGCCACGCCGCGGACGATCTTGTGAAAGTCGGCTGTTGCCATCAACTCCACCGAGCAACGCGGGTGAAGAGAGGTGAAGCGACTCGCAGCCTCCAGCACGCAAGACGAAAATCCCTCTCCTGCACTGACCAGGACACTGCCAAATAGCTCTGTGTGTAGCCCGGACATGCCAGCAACGGTTTGACGCCTCAAGCCCGCCTCCGCCGCTAGGGCAACTTCCACGAGGGATTGGCCGCGCGAGGTCAACCAGCATCCTTCAACGCCCCGCTCGACGAGTAGCTCGCCCAGGGCGCTCTCAAGTTGGGTCAACCGGCGGGACACAGTAGACGCCGCAATACCCAGCATCTGGCCAGCTTGAAGAAAGCTGCCACGCCGCGAGACTGCCAACAACAGACGAAGATCGTCCCAATTTGCTTGCAACGCCATGCTTCATATCCTCCCTGGTCTGCATATGTGCAAATCCATTATGCAGTAGTCGCTGTTTTTCGGGAGAGGCCTCAAAGGTATATCTACAAGCCCTCGAAGACGAATGGAATGGACTGTATGACTACTGGCCCCAACGACTATGCGGAACGCGCCGCCAGTGCCTTCAATCGCCGTGATGTGGAGGCGATGCTTGCGCTGGTTTGCGAAGACTTCATCTACCTCGATAGTATGGGGATACAAACCGGTCGCGAAGACATGCGCAAACGAGAGATCGCATTGCTCGAAGCGCTCCCCGATGCCCAAGTGATTTTCAGCCCATTCGCCGTCGGTAACGATCGTTTGGCGCTGACTGCCTTCCTGACCGGCACATTCGCCGCACCCTTGGTGCTGCCAGGCCGGGTGATTCCACCTCATGGACGCCATATTACCGCGTACTACGCCGCACACTTCACCTTCAGAGACGGGCTGGCCATCCGTGAAGAGGCCTTCTTCGACAGTGCGGTGCTGATGCCGTTAGCCTATCCAGCTGAGGGTTGAGCCATGCACAGCGCATTCGTTACTGGCGCAACCGGCTTGTTGGGCAACAACCTGGTGCGTGAATTGGTCGCTCGTGGCTACGCGGTCAAAGCCCTGGTCCGTTCAAGAGCCAAAGGTGAACAGCAGTTCTACAATTTGCCGGGTGTGGAACTGGTCGTTGGGGACATGGCCGATGTCGACGCATTCGCAGCGTCGCTGCAAGGCTGCGATACGGTGTTTCACACCGCGGCGTTCTTTCGCGACAACTACAAGGGCGGCAGCCACTGGAAGGAACTCGAAAAGATCAATGTGTCTGGTACGCGGCGCCTGCTATACCAGGCCTACCGCGCCGGTATACGACGGTTCATCCATACGTCTTCCATTGCCGTGCTCGACGGCGCACCTGGCACGTCCATCGATGAGACATGTCTGCGGGCCGACGCCGATGCGGATGACTACTACCGTAGCAAGATTCTCGCCGACCGTGTCGTCTTGTCGTTCCTGGAGGTCCATCCCGAGATGCATGCCTGCATGGTCCTGCCTGGCTGGATGTGGGGCCCGGCCGACATGGGCCCCACCTCCTCGGGACAGTTGGTTAACGATGTCGTGCTCGGCAAACTGCCCGGACTGATCCCCGGTAGTTTCTCCGTTGTCGATGCCCGCGATGTGGCATTGGCGCAGATTGCCGCAGCCAGACATGGGCGGCGAGGTGAGCGCTATCTCGCGGCGGGCCGGCATATGACAATGCGTGAGCTGGTGCCTATGCTTGGACGTATAGCGGGCGTCAAGACACCCGTTCGACAACTACCGCTCCCCTTTCTATACACGTTGGCGGCTGTGCAGGAGATGTATGCGCGTATTACCAGCAAGCCCATTCTGCTGAGCATGGCCACGTTGCGCCTGTTGGTACGAGAGAAGGACCGCACCTGTTTCAACCACAGCAAGAGTGAACAAGAGCTTGGCCTGAGTTTCCGGCCACTAGAGCTGACAATCACCGACACGGTGGCGTGGTACCGCGATCACGATTGGTTTGAGAGTCAAACCTTAAGTTCCCGGAACCGCACTCCTTCCACATTGACCGCACACCTGAACAAGGACGTAAACATACAGTGAGTAGGGAAATAATCCTGATGCGTCACGGCCAGCCAAAACTGGTCGCAACCGACAAAATGTCAGCGCTCGATATGAAAGACTGGATCGAGCAATACAACCGATCCGAAATTACCAACCAATCCGTCCCGGATGCCAGCATGCAGCTCGCCGCAACCGCCAAGGTGATTGTCTCAAGCAGCGCGCCTCGTGCGCTGACCTCCGTCCAGGCTCTTGGCCTGAAGCCCGCCCTTGTCGACGCGCTTTTCTGTGAAGCGCAACTGCCTTATGGTCACTGGAAACTGCCACGGCTATCGCCGTTTACCTGGGCATTTATCCTTCGAGTCTTATGGTTGTGCGGTTACTCACGCAGCGTCGAATCCGCCGGAATTGCGAGGATGCGCGCCAGCACGGCAGCTCGACGACTTCAGTCCCTTGCCAACGAAGGACCGGTTCTGCTGCTCGGTCATGGCTTTATGAATCGAATGATCGCCAAACAACTGGTGGCCGATGGATGGGTTCGCCAAAAACGTAACGGCAGCCAGTATTGGAGTGCGACGGTGTATCAATATAGCGGTGTTTAAAAGTGCCATCTGGCGCGGAGATTAAACGAAGGGAAAGTTCAGGTTGGTCGTTCATTTGTAGAGACCTCTTTGGGACGCGAAAACCACGTTTTTCTACTCGCTCGGCCCCGTACAAAGGCGGGGGCTTGGAGTGTAGGTTGGCGATTTGTCTCGCTGGACAGATACCTATTGCTGCTGGTGGCGACAGGCAGAAATCGGCCAAATGCGGACATTCATAATCATCCGCTGTGAAAACCCAACAAAGGGACAATTCATTGAGTGTGGGCGGGCGGCGTAAACTCCTCCTATTTCCCATGATAGGCCTCCACGACGCTTATATTCACACCCGTTTTCGCCAGATCACTGGCGCTGCCGATGCGACGTACCAGTAGCTTGTATCTACCTTTCTTCAAAACAACCCTACAAGTTTCAGCATACAAAGCGCTTCCTCCAATAGAAGTGAGCTTGGGATGCGATATTGATGACCGATGCACTTCTGTTCCGGACTTTGCGTCGGTAATTATCGTTTCAAGATCGAACGGTGCGCCTGCCGCTGCCCAATGCCCGGGCCCTAGACGCAAGTCCCCACCCGCTGCTTTCCATACCTGTTCGCGATTCGATGAATCTTTAGCATCAAAAAAATAGCTGAGCTCCACTGCATAATCGTCCTCTTCTCTGATCGTGAAATCGAGCATTGACTCACCAGCAACCCCGGCTAAATTCATAGGAGTCTCCAGGGGTGGGTACGTAGGGGACTTGTTAGCGATACACCACATGAACAGGACTGACAGCACCTTAACAACCTTGAACACGCCCACCTCCTTTTGATCCACCTAAGGATAAGAGATCCTGCCGCTTGAATCGCGTGCCACAGCCATCTCCCCAGCTTAGAGGTGCGCCACGGCGAGCCTAGCAGGCTCAGCGACAAAGCATCCTGACGAACCCCGCAAGCTGTTCTGAAGCGTCCAATGCATCCCGCCTGTTGCTGGTCTTGAGGGAAACCGAAGCGAACTCAGTGGTGCTGCCCGTGGCCCTGAGACGCATGTAGTAAATCCCGTTACGCCTGAAGTGATACGGCTTGGCGAGTCTTGTCGTCGGCTTCACGGGAACAGCGAGGTTTGTAACAGTGTTTGTAACAGCAGATCGAACTTCAAGAATGCTCATGACGGTTAGCCCCTGTATTCATTGGGTTAACCTGGGTTCCTTGAAGTTCTGGATATACTGCCGCGAAGACCTGCGCAAGCTCAAGCGGATCACCTCGCTGTGGGATTACATCCGCGCGGTCACAGAACGGAATCAGGGGCTGTTGATGGGGGAGAGCCGGGACATGTTGTTCGCCGACTAGTCGGCGTTCGCACAGTGTCCGTCGCCGGCGTCGCCCCATTCAATCACCCGGCCAGGGGCGTCTCTTCCAGCTCCAGCATCAACCCGCTCAAGCGCTTGACCTTGCGCCGCACCGCCTCTTCGAACACCCCGGCGCGCGGTTCGATCAAGGTGAACCAGTGCTTGGCCCGGGTAATGCCGGTATAGATCAGCTCCTTGGTGAGGACCGGGTTAAGGGCGTCCGGCAGGATCAACGCCGTATGGGCGAATTCCGAACCCTGGGATTTGTGCACGGTCATGGCGTACACGGTTTCGACATCATTGAGCCGGCTCGGCAAGACAAAACGCACGCCGCCCTGCCCGTCATTGCGCGGGAACGCCACGCGCAGTACCCGCTTCCCGGCGTCGGGGCCATCACGTTCCGGCAACTTGAGCGCGATGCCGATATCGCCGTTCATCAGGCCCAGGCCATAGTCGTTGCGGGTCATGAGCACCGGGCGGCCTTCGTACCATTGATGGTCACTGTCGATCAGCCGCGCCTTGAGCAGCGCGGCGGTCACTCGTTGATTCAAGCCTTCCACGCCCCAGGGCCCCTTGCGTACGGCGCACAACAACTGGAACGCGTCGAAGGCTTGCAGCACGCTACGTGCCCAGTCGACCCAGGATTGATCATGAAGGGGTCTGTCGAGCGCTGGCCGCTGGCTGCGCAGCAAGGTCAGGTAATGCCGATACCCTTGCGGCCCGTCGCCATGCCCCTCGAGCAGCAGGCGTTCCAGCGCCCGATCCTGCTCGCCCTTGAGGGACAGGCAAAACACATCGTCGTGACTGCGCGTCGCCAATAGCTTGCGCGCTTGTTCAGGGTGCTGCTGGTTGACCCAGCGCGCCAGTTGTCCAATGCCGCTGCCCTCGCCGAACCGCCGTGAGTGGCGCAGCATCACCACTTGCTGGGCGAGTGGATGAGTCCCATTGAGGTCTTCCTGCAAACCGCTGGCGTCCAGGCGTTCGCCACTGACCGACTCCAGCCACTGCCGGGTCTGCGGGCTGTACCAACCGGCCTCTGCATCGCGGCACAGATCGCCGAGCACGGCACCGGCCTCCACCGACGCCAGCTGGTCCTTGTCACCCAGCAGCACCAGTCGCGCATGGGCCGGCATCGCGTCGAGCAGGTTGGCCATCATTTCCAGGTCAATCATCGAGGCTTCGTCCACCACCAGCACATCCAGCGGCAGGCGATTACCCGCGTGATGCCGGAAATGGCGGGTACCGGGACGGCTGCCGAGCAGGCGGTGCACGGTGGTGACGTCCGACGGGATCTTTTCCCGTACCGCTTCAGCGACTTCCAGGGTGCGAACCTGCGCACTGATGGACTCGGTCAGCCGGGCCGCGGCTTTACCGGTGGGGGCGGCGAGACGGATGCGCAACGGTTTGCCTGCCTCCACTGCCGGCGCCTGGAGCAGCGCCAGCAACCGCACCACGGTCGTGGTTTTGCCGGTGCCCGGGCCACCGGTGACGATGCTGAAGGCACTGCGGGTGGCCAGGGCGCAGGCGAGCTTCTGCCAGTCGATCATTTCGCCGGGCCGGGCGGGACCGAACAGGCCGGTCAGACGTTGGGATAAATCATCCGGGGTTGTTTCGTGTTCCGCCAGGCGCTGGCGCAGGGAATGATCGATGCGCCGTTCGTAAGCCCAGTAGCGACGCAGGTACAGGCGCTTGCCGGACAATACCAAAGGCCTCTGCTGCGCTGCTTCACGACCGTCGACCGCCAATGCCACCAGGTTGCTGGCGGCCAGCACCTTGCACCAATGAGCGCCGTCCAGGGCTTCAAGCAATTGCGACGGCAACAGCATCGCGTCACTTTGCAGATCCCCTTCAGGCGGTAGCGACAGGGCGAAGTCCGGCTCTTTGAGGGTCTCGAACAGATCCAGGCAGACATGCCCGTGTCCGAGTTGGTGACTGGTCAATGCCGCGGCCAGCAGCACCAGCGGATCATCATCGGGTGCGAGCTCATGCAGAAAGGCAACGAAGGCCTTGTCCAGCGCCCGCAACCAGCCGCGTTCGACCCAGCGCGAGAGCAACAGCAACAAGTCATCGGCACGACTCAACGGGGCCAGGTCCGCCAGGCTTTCGGCGGCCAATGGCGTGGGCAGCAAATCGGCGAAGGTGCGACTCATAGCAGTTCTCCCTGTTCCCAGGCCGGTTCTGCCTTGGGTTCTGGCTTGCCCTGGAACATCCGGTCCAGACGCTGGATCAGTTCCTTTGGCGGACGGGCGAAGTACGCCCCCTGGCTGGGTGCGCGCGTACCCCGCAGGAACAGGTACAACGCACCGCCGACATGCCGGTCGTAATCGTAATCGGCAAGCCGCGCCTTGAGCTGACGATGCAGGGCCAGCAGGTACAGCACGTATTGCAGGTCGTAACGGTTGTCGAGGATCGACTGCTCCATGGCCTGCTCGGTGTAGGCCATGTCATCGACACCCAGCCAGTTGGATTTGTAGTCGGCGACGTAGTAGCGGCCGTCGTGCTCGAATGTCAGGTCGATGAAGCCCTTGAACATGCCGTTGAGCAACACCGGTTCGGCGGCCACCCGTGCCACACCGTTGTGGGTGTATTGGCGCACGAGCTCATCGAGTTTGAGTACATCTACCTTGTGGCTGGCGAACCAGAACTCCATCTCGACGCGGTATTGGCTCAGTTGGCTGAAAATCACCGGCGACTGTCCTGCACCGATAGGCAGTGGGGATTTGAGCAGATGCTGCAGCCAGTCACTCAGGGCGGTGATCCAGCCTTCCCAGCCGCGACGGTTACAGCGACGCGCAATGGCGTCTTCCACCGCTTGCGGTGTGACGGCAAAACCTTCGTCTCCGGCCCACTCCAGCAAGCCATGAAGAAAAGTACCGGGGCTCGGGCCACGGGGGAATCGATGGATGTCCGCGCCGCCGGCAACCACTTCTCGTGGTGCTTGCGGATCGAGGCGTTCGTCGTCGAAGAGTTTTTGCGCTTGAGGACTCTCGGGGGCTTCGTCACTGCCTTCGCTCAGGCGCTCGCCAATGCGCAAGGCGCTGTAAGAGGCGATCCACCAGTTTTCACTGGCCTTGCGCTGGGGGATCCGCGCAGCGAGCAGTGCCGCTTCGTTGTGTGGCGGATGGTAATGCTCGGCACTTGCTTCAGGCATTTCACCGTAGCTCAGTGCCGGGCAGTCCTGTTGCAGGTCTTCCAGCCAACGCTTCAACCCGGCCGACTCAGCCAATGGCGCACCGCCCCCCAGCAGATAACCCAACGCCGACAGGTGCAGCACCGAGCTGTGGTTATTGCCGCGCTTGAGGTCGGTCACGCCGAGCCAGCAAGCATGTTGCGCCCGGGTCAAGGCCACATAGAGCAACCGCAGATCCTCGGCCAGACGCTCGTCGTCGGCCAGGGCAATCAACTCGGCCGTCGGTTTCAAGGTCACCTGGGCCTTGCCGCTGGCGTCGTGGTAATGCAGCGGCAGACGGCTGCCATCCACCGGCTTCGCCGAGCAAATGAACGGCAGGAACACCAAGGGGTACTCAAGCCCCTTGGACTTGTGGATGGTCACGACCTTGACCAGTTGTTCATCGCTCTCCAGGCGCAGGATCTGCTCTTCGCCAGCCTGGCCGGACAACGCCAGGTGCTCGGACAAATGCCGGATCAGCGCCTGCTCGCCATCGAGTTCGGCAGCCGCCTGTTGCAGCAACTCGGACAGGTGCAGCAGGTTGGTCAACACGCGCTCGCCATCACTGCGCGCGATCAACGCCTGGGGCAGGCGGAAGTCATGCAGCAAGCGCCGCAGCATGGGCAACACACCCTGCTTGCGCCACAGCTCGCGATAACCGCGGAACTGCATGACCCGCGCTTCCCAGGCCAGTTCGTCCTGATTCAACCGTTCCAGTTCGGCCAGCGACAGGTTCAGCGTGATGCAAGCCAGTGCAGCCCGCAGTGGACGCTCGACATCCGGCTCGGCGCACGCCTTGAGCCAGGTCAGCACGTCGTGGGCTTCCTGGGCGGCGAACACCGAGTCCTTGTCCGACAGGTAAACACTGCGCACGCCCCGGGCCGAGAGTTCGGCGCGTACGGCCTGGGCTTCCTTGCCGTCGCGCACCAGGATCGCGATATCAGCCGGCAACAGGCCCCGAAAGTCTTTGCCGTCCTGTATGAAGCCCGCACGACCTTGTTGCCCGCCGTTGAGCAACGCCGTGATTTCACTGGCGCAAGCGGCGGCCAGTTGTTGCCGGTACACCGCACCGGAGAGTGGCTGATCGGCAGACAGGTGCCAGACATTCAGGGCGGGGATAGCCCGGCCTTCAATGTGCAGAACTTCTTTGCGCCCCTGGGATTCGACGGGCAGGAACGGCACCGGGTTGTCGCCGTTGTTTTCACGAAACAGGAAAGCGCCCCGCCCGGCCTCGCGCGACTCAGCACGCGCGAACACATGGTTGACCGCACTGACCATGCCATGACTGGAGCGGAAGTTGGTGCCCAGGGTATGCAGGCGGCCAGCGGTGGCCTGGCGGGCGCGCAGGTAGGTATAGATGTCGGCACCGCGGAAGGCATAGATCGCCTGCTTCGGGTCGCCGATCAGGAACAGGCCGCTTTCGGCGTTGTTGTCTTCGATGCGATAGATGCTTTCGAAGATCCGGTATTGCACCGGGTCGGTGTCCTGGAACTCATCGATCAACGCCACCGGAAACTGCTCGCGGATCAAGGTGGCCAGGCGCTCGCCGCCCTCGGATTGCAAGGCTGCATCGAGGCGCAGCAGCATGTCATCGAAGCCCATTTCCGCGCGCCGACGTTTCTCTTCCTCGAACCGTGCACCCACCCATTGGGCGGCATGTTGCAGAACCGCCGCATCGGGCGTCGGCAATCCATCGAGGCTGAGCTTCAGGCCGGGCATCGCATCCAGACCGGGATGACGGGGCGACTCACCTTTCCAGGCTTCAGCCATGCCATCCGGCGTCAGGCGGGTGAAACCGGTACCGATATCCAGTTGCTCGAGGGATTCGTCCTCGGCCCAGGCTTTAATTTTTTCGAACCAGGGTTCGAAGTAACGCGCCTGCATCTTGCGCCCGTCGACGCTCTTGCTCGCAACGCCCTGATGGCACAGCGCAAGTAACTCGTCCGCCCACTGGCGCCAGGGCATCTTGAGTTCGAGCAAGGCGGCCCGTCGTTCCAACAGGCATTGCGCGATCAGCTCGGCAGGCGCTCTACCCACGACATTGTCACGCTCGCTGGCAAACAACCCGCGTACTCGCGGCAGCAATGCCGCCGGGCCGCCCCAGTTGCTGCGAACCCAGTTCAGCGCATCGCCTTGCATCGGGTAGCAGAACATTCGCCAGTAATCGCGCAGGACCTCACCCAACAAATCGCTGTGATCGGTTTCCAGGGTCTGGGTAAACAGGCTGCCGCTGTCGAACGCGTGTTCGCGCAACATGCGCTGGCACCAACTGTGGATGGTCGAGACGGCGGCTTCGTCCATCCACTGGGCGGCGATATCCAGGCGGTTGGCGCAGCCGGACCACTGCTCGGGCAGGTACTGATCACGCAACCCGGCAATCAGCGCATCCGGCGCCGGGGTTTCCTCGCGGAAAAACCGTGCAGCCTCGGCCAGACGCGTGCGAATACGTTCACGCAGTTCTTTGGTGGCCGCATCGGTGAAGGTCACAACCAGGATGTGCGGGGGTAACAGCTCACGTCCGAACCCGCTCGGCTCCCCGCCGTGGTCCAGGACCAGGCGCAGATAGAGCGCGGAAATGGTGAAGGTCTTGCCGGTCCCGGCGCTGGCTTCGATCAGTTGGCTGCCACGCAGCGGGAAGGCCAGGGCCAGCGGTGTTTTCGTGGTCATGAGCGCGCTTCCTCGCTGGTCAGTGAACGCCAGGGCGCTTCAAGCAGTGGCCGATACAAGGCGTCGCACCAATCGGGGAACGTCTCGTCGGCCATCAGCACGTCGTAGTCGGCAAACTGACGACCCAGCGCCGGGCTTTCACGGCGCTCGCCATCCGTGGTCAGGCCATCGCCTTCATAGGCCTTGCGCGCAGCGGCCTGGGCTTTGACCGGATCGGTCTGACCCAGCCAGGCGAAGGCTGTTTTCACTGCAATCGGCAGCGGTTGGCGCATACCGGTTTGCCAAGCCATTAGCAGGTTACCCAGAATCCGCGAAGCGGCACCCTGCTCCAATGGAGCGAGCAGCAGACTGTCGTCGCTGGCCACCAACGCCGTGGTCAGCGCCATGCCACTGGCGCAGGCCACCAGGTGGTTGACCCATGGCCGCGTCAGTCGATGCCATTTGCGCGACTTGATCGAACCGATGCTGTTGGGGATCGTCGTGACCGACAGCAAACCACCGTCTGCACGCTGATGCAGGCCGCTGAGCCAACCTTCCAGGCGTAGGCCTTGCAGCTCCAGACTCACCGGCAGTGCGCTGGTGAGCGGTGTGGGCCATAACGCCAGAAGTTGTCGGTAGCGCTGCAGCAGATCCGGCAATGGCTCGATCAATTCTCGCTGCAGGCATTCGCCAAAACCGGCCATGGGCAGCAACCCGCTGTGCTGCAGGCGCCTGGCCTGCGCCTCCAGCGCCTGATCGGTGTGATCCGGCTGTCCCAGCGCCGCTTCGAGCAGCCTGTCGCTGAGGCTGTAGCGTTGCAGCGCGTCGAGTACAAACGGTTCTTCATCGGCCAGGGGTACGTCTGCAGCTTCGAAGAACACCTTGAGGCGCTGGCTGAAGAAATGTCGTACAGGATTACGCAGGAAATCCTGCAATTGACCCAGGCTCAATGGCTCTTCCTGAAGGTAGGCATCGAGGACTTCGATCTCAGTCTCGGGCTCGCTCGCTTGGTGCAGCACCTGCCATTCGTTGGCATAGCTGAACAGATCATCGCCTTCGTGGAAATAACGGGCGCTAAAGGGTTGCAACGGGTGCTCCTGAGTCATGGCCTCAAGCAGGTCTTCGTCCGCTTCGTGCAATCGCCAGCCGCTGGCCAGATGGTCGCGCAGCTGGCCAATCAGCACCGATGCAGGCCGCTCGCTGTTATCCCGAATGCTGCGGCCGACCCAGCTGATATACAGTTGGTCACGCGCCGACAGCAGCGCCTCCAGCAGCAGATAGCGGTCATCTTCGCGCCGGGAGCGATCGCCGGGGCGGTAATCGCTGCCCATCAGGTCGAAGTCCAGTGGTGGTTGCGCCCGCGGATAATCGCCGTCATTCATGCCCAGCAGGCAGACCAGTTTGAACGGGATCGCGCGCATGGGCATCAAGGTGCAGAAGTTAACCGCACCGGCCAGGAAGCGCTGGGACAAGCGGCCTTGATCCAGCCCGGCCAGCCAGGCTTCACGGACGACGGTCAGGGGTAACTCGTCGCGCAAGCCAACTGATTCACAGGTCTCGAGCCAGGTTTCACGCAACGCTTCGAGCTGGGACAGCAAGTAGTCGTCATGCTCGTTGCTGGCCTGGAAGAACAACTGCACCAGCGCTTGCAATCGCATGCCCCACTGCTTGGGGGGAGCAGGCCGAGAGAGTTCCTGGTGGGCAATCTCCAGCGCATCCAGCAGCGCGACCAACGGACCGATGAGCGCGGCATCCAGACCACCGATCTCATCGTAGGGCTCTATGCCCTCGCAGGCACCGGCGCTGCCCACGGCATAACCGAGCAGCATCCGTCGCAAGCCGAAACGCCAACTGTTTTGCTCCAGCTCCGCCGGCAGACCGAGACCCGCACGCTGCTCGGCGTTCATGCCCCAGCGAATGCCGGCGCCTTCGATCCAGCGGTGCAGGGTTGGCAGGTCACGCTCTTCCACCGCGAAGCGTGCGCGCAGTGCCGGGACGTCCAGCAAGTCGAGGATTTCGCTCACCGGGAAACGACTGTCAGGCAGTTTGAGCAGATGCTCGACTGCGATCAGTAGCGGATCACGGCCACGTTGGCCCTGGTCTGCCAGCGTGAAGGGAATGAAGCGCGGATCATGGCGATCAAGCTGGCCAAATACCGCACGAATATGCGGGGCGTAGCTGTCGATATCCGGGACCATCACGATCACGTCGCGCGGCCTCAACTGCGGGTCGGCACTGAAGCGCGCGAGCAATTGATCGTGGAGGATTTCCACTTCGCGCTGAGCGCTGTGGGCAATGTGAAAACGGATCGATTCGTCCTTCGCCAGATCGATCGCAGGCCAGCGCTCGCGAGTCTCGCTCAGGGGACGTAATTCAAGGATGTCGTCCTGCAGCTGGTTGAGCATGTTCTGCGGTTGGCTGTCGCTGAACAGGTCAATGCGCCCATCGCGAAATGCCGAACGATAGCTGTTGGGATCATCGTAGCTGTCGAGCAGGTTGATGTAGTCCCGTCCCTGCTTGCCCCATGCCGCCAGTAGCGGGTGGGCATGCTGATGCAGGGTTTGCGGATCGAGCACCACCGGCATGCCGTGCTTGCGCGCCTGACGCTTGTATTGATGCCGCAACAGGTCTTTATCGGCGACGATGTCTGCCCAATGGTGACGACAAGGGTTATGCACGCACAGCAAAACCTGGCTGAAACGAGACAGTCCGGCCAAGGCTTCCAGGGCTTGAGCCGGCAACGAGGAAATCCCGAAAACGATCACCCTGGAAGGCAATCCGCTGGGGGCCACTTCGAGGTTGTTGATGCGTTCGATGAACCGCTGATGGACCCCGGCACGGCTTTGCGCCATGCCTTGCTCACCCACATCCAGCAACAGTGCACGCCACAACTCTGCCTGCCAGCAGTTGGCCGGGGTCAGGGGTTTGATTTCGCCTCTGCCGTTGCGTAATTGATGGCGGCCTTCGGCCCAGTCTTCGAGCCAGTCGGCCCGGTATACCTGGTATTGGTCGAACAGATCCGCGAGCCGCTCGGCCAACTGGTAGCGTTTACGTAGATCGGTGTCATTGGCCAGGAAGCGTTGCAGGGGCTCGAAGTGCGGTTGATTGATCAATTGCGGGAGCAGGCGCATCAGACGCCAGGTCAACGGGGCTTTATCGAGCAGGGATTTGACCGGGATTTCATCACGGCCAAGGACCATGCGATAGAGTTGCCACATGAAGCTGCCCGGTAACTGCACGTCGATGGCGGCGGCGATGCCACAGCCACCCATGTCGCCATCTTCCGGGTCTTCGGCCAGTGCCAGCTTCAGCCATTGGGCGATGCCGTTGCTCTGTACCAGGGCGATTTCATTTTCCAGGGGCGCCAGCGGGTACCGCCGCATCCAGCTGACCACCAGACTGCGCAACTCGTCCAGGCGGTTGCCGTGAACCACCATAAAACCAGCACTGAGGGACGTCGCGTCCGGCATAAAGGCTTCCTTGGGGAAAGCAAAATCGAGGAAGGGACTTTAGCATTGAAGGCGACTTGTGTAGGAGCGAGCTTGCTCCTACAGCGGCTTTCCTGCGGACAAAAACAAAACCCCTACCTGCATACGCAGATAGGGGTTTCGGAATTTAATCTTGACGATGACCTACTCTCACATGGGGAAACCCCACACTACCATCGGCGATGCATTGTTTCACTGCTGAGTTCGGGATGGGATCAGGTGGTTCCAATGCTCTATGGTCGTCAAGAAATTCGGGTACTGAACCGTCTTTCGACGTTTCAGCAAATTGGGTATGTGATAGCTTTCGGTGTTTTGTGAGGTCTCGAACTTTCGGTTCGTTTCGTCTTCACACACCGCAATCTGATGCTCTTTCGAGTAGTCAAATTGCTTGGGTGTTATATGGTCAAGCCTCACGGGCAATTAGTATTGGTTAGCTCAACGCCTCACAGCGCTTACACACCCAACCTATCAACGTCGTAGTCTTCGACGGCCCTTCAGGGGACTCAAGGTCCCAGTGAGATCTCATCTTGAGGCTAGTTTCCCGCTTAGATGCTTTCAGCGGTTATCTATTCCGAACATAGCTACCCGGCAATGCCACTGGCGTGACAACCGGAACACCAGAGGTTCGTCCACTCCGGTCCTCTCGTACTAGGAGCAGCCCCTCTCAAATCTCAAACGTCCACGGCAGATAGGGACCGAACTGTCTCACGACGTTCTAAACCCAGCTCGCGTACCACTTTAAATGGCGAACAGCCATACCCTTGGGACCGGCTTCAGCCCCAGGATGTGATGAGCCGACATCGAGGTGCCAAACACCGCCGTCGATATGAACTCTTGGGCGGTATCAGCCTGTTATCCCCGGAGTACCTTTTATCCGTTGAGCGATGGCCCTTCCATACAGAACCACCGGATCACTAAGACCTACTTTCGTACCTGCTCGACGTGTCTGTCTCGCAGTCAAGCGCGCTTTTGCCTTTATACTCTACGACCGATTTCCGACCGGTCTGAGCGCACCTTCGTACTCCTCCGTTACTCTTTAGGAGGAGACCGCCCCAGTCAAACTACCCACCATACACTGTCCTCGATCCGGATAACGGACCTGAGTTAGAACCTCAAAGTTGCCAGGGTGGTATTTCAAGGTTGGCTCCACGCGAACTGGCGTCCACGCTTCAAAGCCTCCCACCTATCCTACACAAGCAAATTCAAAGTCCAGTGCAAAGCTATAGTAAAGGTTCACGGGGTCTTTCCGTCTAGCCGCGGATACACTGCATCTTCACAGCGATTTCAATTTCACTGAGTCTCGGGTGGAGACAGCGCCGCCATCGTTACGCCATTCGTGCAGGTCGGAACTTACCCGACAAGGAATTTCGCTACCTTAGGACCGTTATAGTTACGGCCGCCGTTTACCGGGGCTTCGATCAAGAGCTTCGCGTTAGCTAACCCCATCAATTAACCTTCCGGCACCGGGCAGGCGTCACACCCTATACGTCCACTTTCGTGTTTGCAGAGTGCTGTGTTTTTAATAAACAGTCGCAGCGGCCTGGTATCTTCGACCGGCATGGGCTTACGCAGTAAATGCTTCACCCTCACCGGCGCACCTTCTCCCGAAGTTACGGTGCCATTTTGCCTAGTTCCTTCACCCGAGTTCTCTCAAGCGCCTTGGTATTCTCTACCCAACCACCTGTGTCGGTTTGGGGTACGGTTCCTGGTTACCTGAAGCTTAGAAGCTTTTCTTGGAAGCATGGCATCAACCACTTCGTGTTCCAAAAGGAACACTCGTCATCAGCTCTCGGCCTTAGAATCCCGGATTTACCTAAGATCCCAGCCTACCACCTTAAACTTGGACAACCAACGCCAAGCTGGCCTAGCCTTCTCCGTCCCTCCATCGCAATAACCAGAAGTACAGGAATATTAACCTGTTTTCCATCGACTACGCTTTTCAGCCTCGCCTTAGGGACCGACTAACCCTGCGTCGATTAACGTTGCGCAGGAAACCTTGGTCTTTCGGCGTGGGTGTTTTTCACACCCATTGTCGTTACTCATGTCAGCATTCGCACTTCTGATACCTCCAGCAAGCTTCTCAACTCACCTTCACAGGCTTACAGAACGCTCCTCTACCGCATCACCTAAGTGATACCCGTAGCTTCGGTGTATGGTTTGAGCCCCGTTACATCTTCCGCGCAGGCCGACTCGACTAGTGAGCTATTACGCTTTCTTTAAAGGGTGGCTGCTTCTAAGCCAACCTCCTAGCTGTCTAAGCCTTCCCACATCGTTTCCCACTTAACCATAACTTTGGGACCTTAGCTGACGGTCTGGGTTGTTTCCCTTTTCACGACGGACGTTAGCACCCGCCGTGTGTCTCCCATGCTCGGCACTTGTAGGTATTCGGAGTTTGCATCGGTTTGGTAAGTCGGGATGACCCCCTAGCCGAAACAGTGCTCTACCCCCTACAGTGATACATGAGGCGCTACCTAAATAGCTTTCGAGGAGAACCAGCTATCTCCGAGCTTGATTAGCCTTTCACTCCGATCCACAGGTCATCCGCTAACTTTTCAACGGTAGTCGGTTCGGTCCTCCAGTTAGTGTTACCCAACCTTCAACCTGCCCATGGATAGATCGCCCGGTTTCGGGTCTATTCCCAGCGACTAGACGCCCTATTAAGACTCGCTTTCGCTACGCCTCCCCTATTCGGTTAAGCTCGCCACTGAAAATAAGTCGCTGACCCATTATACAAAAGGTACGCAGTCACCCAACAAAGTGGGCTCCCACTGCTTGTACGCATACGGTTTCAGGATCTATTTCACTCCCCTCTCCGGGGTTCTTTTCGCCTTTCCCTCACGGTACTAGTTCACTATCGGTCAGTCAGTAGTATTTAGCCTTGGAGGATGGTCCCCCCATATTCAGACAAAGTTTCTCGTGCTCCGTCCTACTCGATTTCATGACTAAGAGATTTTCGCGTACAGGGCTATCACCCACTATGGCCGCACTTTCCAGAGCGTTCCGCTAATCTCAAAGCCACTTAAGGGCTAGTCCCCGTTCGCTCGCCACTACTAAGGGAATCTCGGTTGATTTCTTTTCCTCAGGGTACTTAGATGTTTCAGTTCCCCTGGTTCGCTTCTTAAGCCTATGTATTCAGCTTAAGATACCTAACTTATGTTAGGTGGGTTCCCCCATTCAGACATCTCCGGATCAAAGTCTGTTTGCCGACTCCCCGAAGCTTTTCGCAGGCTACCACGTCTTTCATCGCCTCTGACTGCCAAGGCATCCACCGTATGCGCTTCTTCACTTGACCATATAACCCCAAGCAATCTGGTTATACTGTGAAGACGACATTCGCCGAAAATTCGATTCTTGCTCATAAAGAGCAACTCACAAATTTTACCTTAGCCTGATCCAACACCAGTGAAAGTGTTGTCCAGTCTATCTTTCTATCACATACCCAAATTTTTAAAGAACGATCTAATCAAAGACTAGAAATCAATATTCACAGTGGAATACTCATTTCTAAACTCTAACGTCAGAAGCAGTGAATGGTGGAGCCAAACGGGATCGAACCGTTGACCTCCTGCGTGCAAGGCAGGCGCTCTCCCAGCTGAGCTATGGCCCCGTATTTCTACAGGCGTTTCCCACACAGGCAAAATTGGTGGGTCTGGGCAGATTCGAACTGCCGACCTCACCCTTATCAGGGGTGCGCTCTAACCAACTGAGCTACAGACCCAATTTTGATGCTTTCGCAATCAAACTTGAAGCGTGTAGCTTAAAGCTTGAAGCTGCTTCTATCGTCTTCTTCAATGAATCAAGCAATTCGTGTGGGAACTTATGGAGCAGCTGATGTCGTCGATTAAGGAGGTGATCCAGCCGCAGGTTCCCCTACGGCTACCTTGTTACGACTTCACCCCAGTCATGAATCACACCGTGGTAACCGTCCTCCCGAAGGTTAGACTAGCTACTTCTGGTGCAACCCACTCCCATGGTGTGACGGGCGGTGTGTACAAGGCCCGGGAACGTATTCACCGCGACATTCTGATTCGCGATTACTAGCGATTCCGACTTCACGCAGTCGAGTTGCAGACTGCGATCCGGACTACGATCGGTTTTCTGGGATTAGCTCCACCTCGCGGCTTGGCAACCCTCTGTACCGACCATTGTAGCACGTGTGTAGCCCAGGCCGTAAGGGCCATGATGACTTGACGTCATCCCCACCTTCCTCCGGTTTGTCACCGGCAGTCTCCTTAGAGTGCCCACCATAACGTGCTGGTAACTAAGGACAAGGGTTGCGCTCGTTACGGGACTTAACCCAACATCTCACGACACGAGCTGACGACAGCCATGCAGCACCTGTCTCAATGTTCCCGAAGGCACCAATCCATCTCTGGAAAGTTCATTGGATGTCAAGGCCTGGTAAGGTTCTTCGCGTTGCTTCGAATTAAACCACATGCTCCACCGCTTGTGCGGGCCCCCGTCAATTCATTTGAGTTTTAACCTTGCGGCCGTACTCCCCAGGCGGTCAACTTAATGCGTTAGCTGCGCCACTAAGAGCTCAAGGCTCCCAACGGCTAGTTGACATCGTTTACGGCGTGGACTACCAGGGTATCTAATCCTGTTTGCTCCCCACGCTTTCGCACCTCAGTGTCAGTATCAGTCCAGGTGGTCGCCTTCGCCACTGGTGTTCCTTCCTATATCTACGCATTTCACCGCTACACAGGAAATTCCACCACCCTCTACCATACTCTAGCTTGTCAGTTTTGAATGCAGTTCCCAGGTTGAGCCCGGGGATTTCACATCCAACTTAACAAACCACCTACGCGCGCTTTACGCCCAGTAATTCCGATTAACGCTTGCACCCTCTGTATTACCGCGGCTGCTGGCACAGAGTTAGCCGGTGCTTATTCTGTCGGTAACGTCAAGACAGCAACGTATTAGGTAACTGCCCTTCCTCCCAACTTAAAGTGCTTTACAATCCGAAGACCTTCTTCACACACGCGGCATGGCTGGATCAGGCTTTCGCCCATTGTCCAATATTCCCCACTGCTGCCTCCCGTAGGAGTCTGGACCGTGTCTCAGTTCCAGTGTGACTGATCATCCTCTCAGACCAGTTACGGATCGTCGCCTTGGTGAGCCATTACCTCACCAACTAGCTAATCCGACCTAGGCTCATCTGATAGCGCAAGGCCCGAAGGTCCCCTGCTTTCTCCCGTAGGACGTATGCGGTATTAGCGTCCGTTTCCGAGCGTTATCCCCCACTACCAGGCAGATTCCTAGGCATTACTCACCCGTCCGCCGCTCTCAAGAGAAGCAAGCTTCTCTCTACCGCTCGACTTGCATGTGTTAGGCCTGCCGCCAGCGTTCAATCTGAGCCATGATCAAACTCTTCAGTTCAAACATCTTTGGGTTTTTAAGAAACCCTAAACTTGGCTCAGCAATCGTTGGTTACATCTTTGATTTCTCGCGGAGTAACTTGTGATGCTGATAATCTTGTTGACTATCAGTCTGACTCCACAAGCACCCACACGAATTGCTTGATTCAGTTGTTAAAGAGCGGTTGGTTAAGATCTTTCGTCTCAACCGAGGCGCGCATTCTACGCTTTCCTCTGCTGCTGTCAAGCGGTTATTTTCAGAAGTTTTCAAAGTTTCCTTTGCAACTTCAACCACTTGCGCTTCCGATCTCTCGTTAGCGGGAGGCGAATTCTACAGCGTTACTCGCTGCTGTCAACACCTCTTTTTCTCCGCTTTCGACCGAGAAGATCGAACCGTCAAAAGAGCCAAACATCACCGCTCTTTCAACTCCTTCTGGGCTTCGATGAACTGAAGCAACTCGCTGTCGAAAACTGCGTAACTCTTTGTTTACCAAGGAGTTTTCCGTTTCGACTGCGCCGGAAGTGGGGCGAATTATAGACTACAGAATCTGCCGTCAACACTTAATTTAACAATTCTGTCATATAAGGCAAAAACCCCTGAAAACGCGAAGGCCGGGCCCCCTTCAATAGAGGGTGCCGGCCTTCTTCCCTTCTACTTACAAGCTAGGGAATGCGAATTGCGACGCCTCATGGCTCGCCCGTTGCGGCCAGCGCTGGGTAATGGCCTTGCGACGGGTGTAGAAACGCACGCCATCCGGACCATACGCATGCAAGTCGCCGAACAGCGAACGCTTCCAGCCACCAAAGCTGTGATACGCCACTGGCACCGGCAAAGGTACGTTGACGCCAACCATACCGACTTCGATCTCATCGCAGAACAGCCGCGCCGCTTCCCCATCACGGGTAAAGATGCAGGTGCCGTTGCCATACTCGTGATCGTTGATCAGCTGCATGGCCTCTTCCAGGCTGTTGACGCGCACAACGCACAGCACTGGCCCAAAGATCTCTTCTTTATAGATGCGCATTTCTGGCGTGACGTTGTCGAACAGGCAGCCACCCAGGAAGAAGCCTTCCTCGTGACCGGCCACACTCAGACCTCGACCATCGACCGCCAGCGATGCACCGGCCGAAACGCCGTCTTCTATATAGCCACTGACTTTGTCACGAGCCTGACCGGAAACCAGCGGCCCCATGTCCAGACCACAGGTCGTACCGGCACCGATCTTCAGCGCCTTGATCTGCGGCGTCAGTTTGGCCACCAACGCATCCGCCACCTGGTCGCCAACGCACACGGCCACCGAGATCGCCATGCACCGCTCACCGCAGGAACCGTAAGCCGCGCCCATCAGTGCGCTGACGGCGTTATCCAGATCCGCATCCGGCATCAGCACCGCGTGGTTCTTCGCCCCGCCCAGCGCCTGAACGCGTTTGCCGCGCTTGGTGCCTTCGGCATAGATGTACTCGGCAATCGGCGTCGAGCCCACGAAGCTCAGCGCTTTGACTTCCGGCGCTTCGATCAGCGCATCCACCGCCGCCTTGTCGCCGTGCACTACGCTCAAAACGCCTTTAGGCAAACCGGCTTCCAGCAACAGCTGAGCGATCAGCAGCGTCGAGCTTGGATCACGCTCGGACGGTTTCAGGATGAAGCAGTTGCCACAGACGATCGCCAGCGGATACATCCACAGCGGCACCATGGCCGGAAAGTTGAATGGCGTAATACCGGCGACCACGCCCAACGGCTGGAAGTCCGACCAGGCATCGATGTTCGGGCCGACGTTGCGGCTGTATTCACCCTTGAGGATTTCCGGCGCCGCGCAAGCGAACTCGACGTTCTCGATGCCACGCTTCAGTTCACCGGCAGCATCCTCGAGTGTCTTGCCGTGTTCTTCGCTGATCAGTTGCGCGATGCGCGCTTCGTTCTGCTCCAGCAGTTGCTTGAAACGGAACATCACCTGAGCACGTTTGGCCGGTGGCGTATTACGCCAGGCCGGAAACGCAGCCTTGGCCGAGTCGATGGCTTTCTGAATGGTTTCGCGGCTGGCCAATGGCAGCTTGTGAATGGCCTGGCCGGTGGACGGGTTGAACACGTCGGCGGTGCGACCGTCTTCGGTCACCAGTTCGCCATTGATCAAATGCGGGATAAGGCTCATGCAGGGCTCCAGAAAAATTGTCCACAGGCGCCCATCGAAGGACGCCTGTATATAGAGGCTACTGTAGGAGCAAGCTTGCTCGCGAAAGATACGAGGGCGCCGTGTTCATCCAGGCAGCCCCCATTTTCGTTGACGTCCATCGCGAGCAAGCTTGTTCCTACAGGGGCTGTGTGAAATCAGTCGATTTTGTTCAGCACTTCACCGACCGCGTCGAACAGACGATCAAGGTCTTGCGGCTTGCTGTTGAAGGTTGGGCCGAACTGCAGGGTGTCGCCGCCAAAGCGTACGTAGAACCCGGCTTTCCACAGCGCCATACCGGCTTCGAACGGACGCACGATGGCATCGCCGTCACGCGGTGCGATCTGGATCGCGCCGGCCAGGCCGTAGTTACGGATGTCGATAATGTTCTTCGAACCCTTCAGGCCGTGCAGCGCATTTTCGAAATGCGGTGCGACTTCGGCCACGCTCTGCACCAGGTTTTCCTTTTGCAGCAGGTCGAGTGCTGCCAGGCCCGCAGCGCAAGCCACCGGGTGCGCGGAATAGGTGTAACCGTGGGGGAATTCCACCGCGTACTCAGGCGTCGCCTGGTTCATGAAGGTCTGGTAGATCTCGGAGCTGGCAATCACCGCGCCCATCGGGATCGCGCCGTTGGTGACTTGCTTGGCGATGCACATCAGGTCCGGAGTCACGCCGAAACTGTCGGCGCCGAACATCGAACCGGTCCGGCCGAAACCGGTGATCACTTCGTCGAACACTAACAGGATGCTGTGTTGATCACAGATCTCGCGCAGACGCTTGAGGTAACCCTGTGGCGGAACCAGTACCCCGGCGGAACCGGCCATGGGTTCTACGAACACTGCCGCGATGTTCGAAGCGTCGTGCAGCTCGATCAGCTTGAGCAGTTCATCGGCCAGGGCGATACCGCCCTCTGTCGGCATGCCACGGGAATAGGCATTGCTCGCCAGCAAGGTGTGCGGCAGGTGATCGACGTCCATCATCGCCTGACCGAACATTTTGCGGTTGCCGTTGACGCCGCCGAGGCTGGTGCCAGCGATGTTCACACCGTGGTAACCACGGGCACGACCGATCATTTTGGTCTTGGTCGACTGACCTTTCAGGCGCCAGTAAGCGCGGACCATCTTCACCGCGGTGTCGGCGCACTCGGAACCCGAGTCAGTGAAGAACACGTGATTCAGGTTGCCCGGTGTCAGGTCGGTGATTTTCTCGGCCAGTTGGAACGACAGCGGATGCCCGTACTGGAAGCCTGGCGAATAATCGAGGGTGCCCAGCTGCTTGGAGACCGCGTCCTGGATTTCCTTGCGAGTGTGCCCGGCGCCGCAGGTCCACAGACCGGACAGCGAATCGTAGACCCTGCGGCCCTTGTCATCGATCAGCCAGCTGCCCTCGGCACCGACGATCAGGCGCGGATCGCGCTGAAAATTACGGTTGGCGGTGTAAGGCATCCAGTGAGCATCGAGCTTGAGCTGGCTGGCCAGGGAAGACGGGGCGTTTTCGGGCAAGTTCATGAGCAAAACCTCGCAGGGCAATAAGCGGCATAGAGATCAAAAGCGTTCTTGCAGCTAAATTGCCACGGGGATAAAGTCGGTGAAATCCAACTTTTGTAACGTTCAGTCAGTCCTCCACTAAACTTTGAGTCATTAGAGCATGAGCAGTCGTCGTCCCGATCCGTTGGCACAAGTCAGCGACTTTGATATCCGCCTGCTGCGGATTTTTCGCAGTGTGGTGGAGTGCGGCGGTTTCTCCGCGGCGGAATCGGTGCTGGGGATCGGCCGTTCGGCCATCAGCCAGCAGATGAGCGACCTGGAGCAGCGCCTCGGCCTGCGTCTGTGCCAACGCGGGCGTGCCGGGTTTTCCCTGACCGAAGAAGGTCGCGAGGTTTACCAGTCGGCGTTGCAGCTGTTAAGTGCCCTGGAAAGTTTCCGCACCGAAGTCAACGGCCTGCACCAACACTTGCGCGGCGAGTTGACCATCGGCCTGACCGACAACCTGGTCACCCTCCCCCACATGCGCATCACCCACGCCCTGGCGCAACTGAAGGAACGGGGCCCGGATGTGCAGATTCAGATCCGCATGATCGCGCCCAACGAAGTCGAACAAGGCGTACTCGACGGTCGCTTGCATGTCGGCGTGGTGCCGCAGGCCAGTGCGCTGTCGGGCCTGGAATATCAGCCGCTCTACAGCGAACGTTCGCTGCTGTATTGCGCGGTGGGTCATCCGTTGTTTTATGTTGACGACAAACAACTGGACGACGAGCGTCTCAACAGTCAGGACGCCATTGCGCCGACCTTCCGTTTACCGGCCGAGATCCAGGCCCATTACCAGGCGCTCAATTGCACCGCCAGCGCGTCCGACCGTGAAGGCATGGCCTTCCTGATCCTGACCGGACGTTACATCGGATACTTGCCGGACCACTACGCCAGCCTCTGGGTACAGCAAGGTCGCTTGCGTGCGCTGAAACCGACAGCGCGGTTCTATGACCTGAGCCTGGCGTCGGTCACACGCAAAGGCCGCCGCCCGCATCTGGTGCTGGAGAGTTTTCTGGAGAGCCTGGCGGCGACGCGTTAAAGCGTCCCGGGCTTTTATCGCACCCGGGACTTGTCTGGAGCCTGTGGGTGCGCTATCAACGCATTCGCTGCACCCACCCACCTGTTCGGAAGTGCCTATGACCTTTGACGTCCCAGCCCACGGTGGCAAACCCGCCAGCCGCATTCGCCAGAAGAACGAAGAGACCATCATCAAAGCTGCCGAAGACGAGTTTGCCCGTCACGGGTTCAAAGGCACGAGCATGAACACCATCGCCCTGAATGCCGGGCTGCCCAAAGCGAACCTGCATTACTACTTCACTAACAAACTCGGTTTGTACGTGGCGGTGCTGAGCAATATCATCGAACTGTGGGACAGCACCTTCAACACCCTGACGGCCGAGGACGATCCGGCTGAAGCGCTGACGCGGTATATCCGCGCCAAGATGGAGTTCTCCCGTCGTCAGCCACAAGCTTCGCGGGTCTTCGCCATGGAAGTGATCAGCGGTGGCCAATGCCTGACCGAATATTTCAACCAGGATTACCGGGCCTGGTTCCAGGGCCGAGCGGGTGTATTCCAGGCGTGGATCGACGCCGGTAAAATGGACCCGGTCGACCCCGTGCATCTGATCTTTTTGTTGTGGGGCAGCACTCAGCATTATGCCGATTTCGCCACGCAGATTTGCCGCGTCACCGGGCGCACCAAACTGACCAAACAAGACATGGACGATGCCGGTAACAACCTGATCCGCATCATCCTCAAAGGCTGCGGCCTCTCACCTGCCATTTAAGTCCCTATGCCTTTTACCCTCAGCGGTTTTTGCGAGTACCGCGAAGAGATTCGCAAAAGCCGCTTCATCACCTTTGCCGCGCCCATCGGCAGCCCGGCTGACGCCCAGGCGTTCATCGAGCAGCACAGCGACTTGAATGCCACGCACAACTGCTGGGCGTGGAAGCTGGGCGATCAATACCGCAGCACCGACGATGGCGAACCTGGCGGCACCGCCGGGCGGCCGATTCTGGCGGCGATCGAAGCCCAGGATTGCGATCAGGTCGCGGTGCTGGTGATCCGTTGGTACGGCGGTATTCAACTGGGCACCGGTGGCCTCGCCCGGGCGTACGGCGGCGGTGCCAACAAGTGCCTGCAAGCGGCGCCGAAAGTCGAGTTGATCAGTCGGGTGCCGGTGAGTTGTGCCTGTGCGTTTGCCGAATTGGCATTGGTAAAACTTCGGGTAGCCGAGGCAGGCGGGTTGATTGTGGAGGAAAACTTCACGGCCAATGGGGTCGAGTTGCAACTGGCCGTTGGCGAGGCCCGGATCGACACCCTGCAATCGCAACTGGCTGACCTGAGTCGCGGACGCATTCTGTTGCAGCACTAATCGCACCAACAACGTTCACTGCCCGTTCGTCACAGCGATGTACTTGCCCACATCTGCTGTGCACCCGCCTGTGGATAACCTGAGCACATCCGGCTGTAACCCTTCTGTCATGCGGCTTTGCGGCCTTTGTATACTTTTTGTCCAATGCGCCATCAAAAAAGCTAAATCCATGTAAAAACAATTAGTTAGCGAGGTTTATCACCTTTAGGACAAAGCCGCACTTTGCTTATGCCCGAGCCTGGAGCTTGCGCACAAATACTGTGGAGCAATCTGTGGATAACCCGTTCATGACTGTCGCCGCCCCACATCCGGCATGGGCTGGTTGCGGCTGCTCGTTTTTTGACCAGAGCACCTGAGCAAAACCGGAGCTTGATCAAGGGTTTTGCCCTTAAACAGTGCCTGGCCCGGATCGACATAGAGCAAGGTTCCGATTTCAACACCTTGGTCTGCGCGGGCATTAGCGCAGACTTCGAGGGCCTCATCGCGGGCAAGCCCGCTCCCACAAGTTTTTGCGTCTATCAAAAATTCTTTGTTTACTCGGGATTACTGTGGGAGCGGGCTTGCCCGCGATGACGCCCGAACCGGCAACACTTGAGCAACGCCCCACGCTAATTCGAAGAACAGGAAAATCACCAACAACGAAGTGGCGCCATGGAGCAAGGCATAGAGCTGCCAGGTGGCAAACAGGAATCGCCCCACCGCGTCATACCGCCCATACACCTGCTGCGGATCGCGAATCCGCAGCACCGCCCACACGCACACAATCGACCCCAACAGATTGGCCATCAGCATGTGCATCGGCGCGAACGACGGCAACGCTCCAGGCAGATCCAACGCCTGACTCAAACCCGACAACACCCCATGCAACGCCGCGAAACCCCAGGGCGTGACAAACGCCGCCGTGACGATCAGGTCGTACCACGCACTGCCGCGCACCAATTGACGATATTGCGTTGAAGTCCACATCGGCATTGCTCCATAAATTCAGGGAGCAACCAGGCTAAAGCCTGGAGTATGCTCCAGGGTCAAGCCCCTTCGAGACGTCATGATGCGCATCGGTGAATTAGCCCAGGCCAGCGCCGTCAGCCGCGACACGCTGCGCTTCTACGAGCAGCGCGGATTGATCGCGGCGCAACGCAGTGCCAACGGGTATCGCGACTACCCGGCGGACATGGTGCAACTGGTGCTGTACATCAAGACCGCTCAACGGCTGGGCTTTACCCTGGGCGAAATCGGCAACAGCGTCGCCGCCCTGTGGCAGTCGCCCGATCCGGACCGCGCCGTCACGCAACTGCTGCAAGACAAGCTCAAGCTGATCGAAACCCGCATGGCCGAACTTGATGTGTTGCGCCAGGAGTTGCAGCAACGTATCGGGCAGCATTGTCCTTTAAATCCGTGATCTTCATTTATCAAGGAAACCACTCATGTCTACGGCAAAAACCGCACTCATCATCGGTGCCTCCCGGGGCTTGGGCCTCGGCCTGGTGAAGACCCTGCTGGCGGATGGCTGGCAAGTCACCGCCACCGTGCGCAATCCACAGAACGCCGATGCCTTGCGGGCGTTGGGCGCGGTGCGGATCGAAAAACTCGACATGGACGATCAACAGGCGGTGATCGCCCTGAGCCAACAGCTCAAGGATGAAGTGTTCGACCTGTTGTTCGTCAATGCCGGGGTCAAGGGGCCGGACGTTCAAACACCGGGTGGCGCGACGCTGGCCGAAGTCGGCCAGCTGTTCTTCACCAACGCGGTGGCCCCGATCAATCTGGCCCAGCGCTTCGCCGGGCAGATCCGTCCAGAGACCGGCGTGCTGGCATTCATGAGTTCGGTGCTCGGCAGCGTGACCATGCCTGACGCGCCGGAACTGGCGTTGTACAAGGCCAGCAAGGCGGCGCTGAACTCCATGACCAACAGCTTAGTGACGCAGTTGGGCGAGCAGAAACTCACGGTGTTGTCGCTGCATCCAGGCTGGGTGAAAACCGATATGGGCGGTGAAGGTGCTGACATCGATGTGCAAACCAGCACGCGCGGTCTGGTTGATCAGGTCAACGCGTACACCGGTAAGGGCGGGCATCATTTTGTGAATTACCGGGGTGAAACCATTCCCTGGTAAACACAGCCGTCCCCCCTGTAGGAGCTGGCTTGCCAGCGATGGTGTGTCAGTCGACATCAATGTAGCTGACACACCTTCGCTGGCAAGCCAGCTCCTACAGGGGGTCATTCGTCGCCTGGTCGGGGTGGGCTTGCCCGCAGCGCAGTTTTGTTCGAAACTGCGCACCTCGTCCCCCGCGACGACCCTGGATCAGCAGACAGGGCAACACTGAGCTGGCAACCCTGAACCCAACTTTCAGAGGAGCCGGCCACTATGCCTGCGACCCGTACCTGGTTAAAAAATCCCCTCGCGACCTTCACGGCCAATGACCTCGATGCCCGTGGCGGTCTGGTGCTGCAAGACGGTTTGATCGTCGAAGTACTCGCCGCTGGCCAGCAACCTTCCACGCCCTGTGGACAAGTGTTCGATGCCCGCGAGCATGTGATCCTGCCGGGGCTGATCAACACCCATCACCACTTCTACCAAACCCTCACCCGCGCCTGGGCGCCGGTGGTCAATCAGCCGTTGTTCCCGTGGCTGAAAACCCTGTATCCGGTCTGGGCGCGCCTCACCCCTGAAAAACTCGCCCTCGCCAGTAAAGTCGCGTTGGCCGAGCTGCTGCTGTCCGGCTGCACCACCGCTGCCGATCACCATTATCTGTTTCCGCAAGGCCTGGAAAATGCGATCGACGTGCAAGTCGAGAGCGTTCGCGAACTGGGCATGCGCGCCATGCTCACTCGCGGTTCCATGAGCCTCGGCGAAGCCGATGGGGGGCTGCCGCCGCAACAGACCGTGCAGGAAGGCGAAGTGATCCTGGCCGACAGCCAACGCCTGATCGCCGAGTACCACGAACGGGGTGACGGCGCACACATCCAGATCGCGCTGGCGCCCTGCTCGCCGTTTTCGGTGACCCCGCAAATCATGTCCGCCAGCGCCGACCTGGCCAATAAACTCGACGTGCGCCTGCATACTCACCTGGCGGAAACCCTCGACGAAGAAGACTTCTGCCTGCAGCGTTTCGGCCTGCGCACCGTGGACTATCTGGACAGCGTCGGCTGGCTCGGCCCGCGTACCTGGCTAGCGCACGGTATCCATTTCAACCCGGATGAAATCGCCCGTCTCGGCGCGGCGGGCACCGGGATTTGCCATTGCCCGAGTTCGAACATGCGCCTGGCTTCCGGCATCTGCCCGACACTGGACCTGACCGCTGCCGGCGCCTTGCTCGGCCTGGGCGTGGACGGTTCGGCCTCCAACGATGCCTCGAACATGATGCTCGAAACCCGTCAGGCGCTGTATATCCAGCGGTTGCGTTATGGCGCGGAAAAGATCACTCCGCAATTGGTGCTGGGATGGGCCACCAAGGGCTCGGCGCAGTTGCTCGGGCGCACGGACATCGGCGAACTGGCGGTGGGCAAGCAGGCGGATCTGGCACTGTTCAAGCTCGATGAACTGCGCTTCTCCGGCAGTCATGATCCGGTTTCTGCGTTGTTGCTGTGCGGCGCGGATCGGGCGGATCGGGTGATGGTCGGTGGCAGGTGGCGGGTGATTGATGGGCAGGTTGAGGGGTTGGATCTGAAAGGATTGATTGCGGATCACAGCCAGGCGGCCCGGCAACTGATCGCCAGCGTCTGATTCAACACCTGACAAAACTGTGGGAGCGGCGGTGCGACGATTCGACTTGCCCGCGAAGACGGTGTACCTGCCGCAGAAGATACGGTGGATGTACCGGCCTCTTCGCGAGCAAGCTCGCTCCCACATTGGTTATGTGATGTGTTCAGAGGCCGAGCAACGACAACATGATGAACGTCGCGAACAATACAAAGTGGGTCATCCCTTCGATGGCATTGGTTTCGCCATCGTTGAGGTTGATCGCGCTGACGATCAGGGTGAGGAAGACCATTACGGTCTGCACCGGGGTCATCGCCATCTGGAATGGCTGGCCCGTGTAGAGCGCCATTGCTTCCATCACCGGCACCGTCAGGATCACCGTCGACAGCGACGCACCCATGGCGATGTTGACCACCGACTGCATGCGGTTGGCCAGCGCCGCGCGCAACGCCGTCAGAATTTCCGGAGCCGCGGAAATCGCCGCCACCAGGATCGCCGTCATCACCGGCGGTGCGCCCGAACCTTCCAGCCCCAGGTCGAGGGTCTTGGACATCACTTCGGCCAGTGCGCCGATCACCACCACACCGAACACCAACGTCCCGATGCTCAATGCCAGATTGATCGGCTCCGGCTCTGCAGTCGGTTCCTTCTTGCGACGCTTTTGCGGATAGCTGTAGCTGAAGAAATAGCTATGCGGCCCGACCTGCATGCGCAGGAACAGGGTGTAGAGCACGACCATCGCACCGATGGTGAAGGCCGAATAGAGTTTCCAGTTCGCCTCTGGGATGAACTCCGGTACTACCATGGACACGCCCATGGCGGTGAGGATCATCACGCTGTAGCTGCGCGCCGAGTCGTCGTTGTAGGACTGTTCGCCATGCTTGATCCCGCCCATCAACGCGGCCAGGCCGAGGATGCCGTTGATGTCGAGCATCACCGCGCAATAGATCGTGTCGCGCACCAGGGTCGGTGATGCTTCATTGCTCATCATGATCGCCAGGATCACCACTTCCACCAGTACCGCGGCCAGGGTCAGGATCATCGTGCCGTAGGGATCGCCAACTTTTTCGGCGAGCAGTTCGGCGTGATGGGCGACGCGCATGGAGGCGATGACAATGAACGCGACCAGCACCAGGCCGCCGGTCAGCGCGATGGGCTGGCCGCTGTGCAACATCCAGTGCTCCAGCGGATAGGCGACGAAGGCAGCGATCAGGGCCAGCAGCAGAAACTTTTCTTGCTTGATGAGTGTGAGCATTGCGGGCCTTTTTTGCCGTGTGAGGCGCAATCAATGTGCTGAGCTACTGACTGCGGAGCGACGCTAACGTTTCGTTACACCTTAGCGCACCCGTGGATGGCAACCGCGCCAGGCCATGCACTTTTGTTGGCCTTTCGGGGCTATTCGCCGGCAAGCCGGTCTCGCTCCCACAGGGACTGCGCTGCTGTTGTGGGAGCGAGACCGGCTTGCTCGCGACGGCCGTCACGCGGTTTTGCGCTTCTTCGATACCTACGTCAATCGACGGAAACAGGCGGCGCTGCGATGAACCGCCTGGTCAGGTTTTGCCAAATGTTTCCACGAGCACCTGTAGAATGCTCGCCATCTGCACCTGATGAGAAAAGACTATGTACGACTGGCTGAACGCCCTGCCCAAGGCAGAACTGCACCTGCACCTGGAAGGCTCGCTGGAGCCTGAGCTGCTGTTCGCCCTCGCCGAACGCAACAAGATCGCCCTGCCGTGGAGCGATGTCGAAACCCTGCGCAAGGCGTACGCTTTCAACAATCTGCAAGAGTTTCTCGACCTGTATTACCAGGGCGCCGACGTGCTGCGCACTTCTCAGGATTTCTACGACCTGACTTGGGCCTATCTGTTGCGGTGCAAGGCGCAGAACGTGATTCACACCGAACCGTTCTTCGACCCACAGACCCACACCGACCGTGGCGTGCCGTTCGAAGTGGTGCTCAACGGCATCGCCAGCGCGCTCAAGGATGGCGAGCAGCAACTGGGCATCACCAGCGGCTTGATCCTGAGCTTCCTGCGCCACTTGAGTGAAGAACAAGCCGAGAAAACCCTCGATCAGGCGCTGCCGTTCCGCGATGCGTTTGTTGCCGTTGGCCTGGACAGCTCGGAAATGGGTCATCCGCCGAGCAAGTTCCAGCGCGTGTTCGATCGGGCCCGCCACGAAGGTTTCCTGACGGTCGCCCACGCCGGTGAAGAAGGTCCGCCGGAGTACATCTGGGAGGCTCTGGACCTGCTGAAGATTCAGCGCATCGACCATGGTGTGCGCGCCATCGAAGACGAGCGTTTGATGCAGCGGATCATCGACGAACAGATTCCGTTGACCGTGTGCCCGTTATCGAACACCAAGCTTTGCGTGTTCGACCACATGTCCCAACACAACATTCTCGACATGCTGGAACGCGGCGTGAAAGTGACCGTGAACTCGGATGACCCGGCGTACTTCGGTGGGTATGTGACCGAAAACTTCCATGCCCTGTATACCGATCTGGGCATGACCCAGGATCAGGCCAGGCGATTGGCGCAGAACAGCCTGGATGCGCGGTTGGTCAAGCCATAAGCATCACCGCCCCCCTGTAGGAGCTGGCTTGCCAGCGAAAGCGGACTCACATTCAACATCAATGCTGAATGTGATGGCCTATTCGCTGGCAAGCCAGCTCCTACAGGGGATGCGGGGAATCCCAAGCCCCTGACGCCGCTCGCCCTAAGGCACCACTTGCAGCTCGGTCTCCTTGGCAAAACGATGAATTTCCCGCTGCCCCGCGGCGGTGATTTGCACGGCTGGCGAATCATTGGACACACCCATCCAGCCAGACTGCATGAACAGTTGCAGCAACGCCGCGCCCAGTGAACCGCCCATGTGTGGACGTCTTTCGCTCCAGTCAGGACAAGCGCAGGCGGCTCTGCTGGTGCTGTTCGCCAGCGCCTGGACGAACACTCCGCGTTTCGCCAGTTGCGTGGCGCCCTTGTGAGTGATCGACACCCGCTGTTCGAACTGTTCGATCCAGCCCGCATTCAGCAGACGCTGGTAGAGGTCGGCGGCCAAAGTGCCGCCCAAATGATCGTTGCACAGCCTGGCGCGCAACAATGGCGAAGGCGCTGCCTGAGTCTTGGAGAGGGGTGTATTGCGTTTGAAAATATCCGGGATGTCCCGTGGCGTGCTGGCAATCGTTGCACTGGCCAATGCTTCTATCGCAGCAGCGACTTCGGGTGCGGCAAGCCGAAAGAACCGCTTTCGGCCGCGGATTTCAACGTTCAACAGACCACCGGCGGACAGACGTCCCAGGTGTGCACTGGCCGAAGACGGTGACACGCCGGCCAGCAACGCCAGCTCTTCGGATTGTCGCGCCGTGCCATCCATCAAAGCCCACATCATTGCGCTGCGCTTTGGGTCAGCCAGCAACGTGGCGATGTGGCTGATGCAAGGTGCATGTTCCATGTATTCACTCCCTGTTGAATCGTTTCGTCTACTGCTCAATGGCATAGTATAAGCGGGTTGACCGCTGGATCCTGCCCTGCGTAACCCATCGGTGGTGATAGTTCCTGAGGGAAATTTCGCTATTTTCCTGCGACTAATGACCTTCGCCCGAGAACGTCGGAAATTGACTACTTGAACTGGCGCAGCGGCTGACGAGCATTTCCCGCAACAGGTTCACCGGTTTACTCAATTGCGCGCGATGGGCGCACAGCAGATTCAGTGGTGCGCGCTCACATTGCAGCTCCGGCATCAGCACCTTTAACCGACCGGCCAGCACGTCGGGGGCGACATCGAGCCAGGATTTGTAGGCGATTCCGGCACCCGCGACAGCCCACAGTCGCACCACATCGGCATCATCGCTGAAGCGATCACCGCTGACCGTCAGGCTGACCTCGCGTTTGCCGTCATGAAAACTCCAGTGATCGTGGACCCGGCTGCCGAGCATGAACAGCAGGCAATTGTGTTGCGCCAATTGCTCAAGCTGTCGTGGCTCACCCTGCCGGGCCAGGTAACTCGGGGCGGCGCAAAGAACGCGGCGATTCTGCGGGGCGATGGGCAGCGCCACCAGGCTCGAGTCTTCCGGCTCGCCGTACCTGAGGGCAATGTCCACCGGTTGGCGGAACAGGTCGGCGATGCGGTCCCCCAGTAGCAGGCGCACCGTGAGTCCGGGATGCTCGCGCTGAAACTCGTCGAGCCACGGTAGCAGCAGGTTTCGACCGAAATCCGAAGGCGCCGACAGCTGCAGGATCCCACTGACCTGATCCTGACTGCTGGCCAATAACCGGCGCCCCTCGTCGAGATTGCTCAACGCCGCCCGGGCGTATTCGAGAAACCCCTCTCCCTCGGCGGTCAGGCGCAGGCTGCGCGTTGAACGGGCAAGCAAACGGGCGCCGAGTTGCTGTTCAATACGCTTCAACGCCGCGCTGGCCACCGCAGCGGACATGTCCATTCCTCGCGCCGCCGCCGACAAACTGCCCAGGTCCGCTGCCCGGACGAACAATTGCAAGTCATCGAAACGCAGCATTTCCAGCCTCGATTATCAAAAAAATATTGAAAGAGACTGCTCTTGTAGCGGGTTTTATATTGCGCAGAAATAGCCAATCATCTGCCCATCGAAATCAACCCCCTCTCCCGGAGTCGAATATGTCCCAGCCGTTCACCGCCATTGCCACCCTGATCGCCAAAATCGACAAACAGGACGCCCTCGAACAGCACTTACGTGCGCTGCTGGAACCCACCCGTGCCGAGGCCGGTTGCGGTCAATACGACCTGCATCAGGACCTCGCCAATCCGCTGGCCTTCTACATGATCGAACAGTGGAGCAGCGACGAGGCCCTGCAAGCCCATGACGCCAGCGCGCATATCCAGAATTTTCGGGCCAGGGCCGGCGATTTCCTCGAACACTTCGAACTCAAGCGCCTGCGCACCCTGGCCTGACGTTCTGTTATCAATTTTCGGAGTCCTCCATGAAAGCCATTGCTTATTACACCTCCCTGCCGATCAGCGACGAGACATCCCTGCAGGACATCGAACTGCCGGAACCGGTTGCCGGTCCGCGTGACCTTTTGGTGGAAGTCAAAGCCATCTCGGTCAACCCGGTCGATACCAAAGTCCGCCAGAACGTCCAGCCGGAAGCTGGCATGGCGAAAGTGCTGGGCTGGGACGTGGCCGGTGTGGTCAAGGCCGTCGGCAGTGAAGTGACCTTGTTCAAGGCGGGCGACAAGGTGTTCTATGCCGGGTCCATCGCTCGAGCTGGCGGCAACAGTGAGCTGCACGTGGTGGATGAGCGGATTGTCGGCCATATGCCCGAAGCCCTGGATTTCGCCGAAGCCGCCGCCCTGCCGTTGACCGCCATTACCGCCTGGGAACTGCTGTTCGAACGCTTGCAAGTGCACGAAGGCCAGACCGATGAAGGTCAGAGCCTGTTGATCGTCGGGGCGGCCGGCGGAGTGGGGTCGATCCTGACTCAACTGGCCAGCCAGCTTACCGGGCTGAAAGTCATCGGCACCGCCTCCCGCCCGCAAACCCGAAGCTGGGTCAGCGAGCTGGGCGCCGATCTGGTCATCGATCACAGTCAGCCGCTGAGCGAAGAACTCAAACGTGCCGGCATCGAGCATGTCACCCATGTTGCCAGCCTGACCCAGACTGACCATCACCTGGATCAACTGATCGAGGCGCTGGCGCCACAAGGCAAACTGGCGCTGATCGATGATCCGAAGGCCCTCGACGTGACCAAGCTCAAGCGCAAGAGCCTGTCGCTGCACTGGGAGTTCATGTACACCCGCTCGCTGTTCGAGACCGCGGACATGATCGAGCAACATGAACTGCTCAATCGCGTCGCGCAGCTGATCGACGCCGGGACGCTGAAAACCACGGTAGGAGAGCACTTCGGTACGATCAACGCGGCCAATCTGCGTCGCGCCCATGAGCTGCTGGAAAGCGGTAAATCAAGGGGAAAGATTGTGCTTGAAGGGTTCTGAAGATCTAAAAACCTGAAAATCAAAAGATCGCAGCCTGCGGTAGCTCCTACAGGATCTGTGAACATCCGAAATATTCGGATACACATCGATCGATGCAGGAGCGGCCGCAGGCCGCGGTCCTTCGCGCTCAAACCGTCAGTCCGAGAGTTGACCGTTGTCACAATTGCGACCGTATTCGGGTCTACAATCGTGGCCACTGCAAAGCAATCTTTTACATAAAGGAGGTCAGCAATGAAGATCCTGATAAAAGAATTGGCAAAATCCCAGTGGCAGGTCCGCCTGGACCAACTTACCGTGACCTTCCGCAGCGAAGCCGAAGCTCGCGCCTTCACCCGAACCCTTGAAGCACGCCTTCACGCCCCTCATCAATTTCCCGACCAGCAGCAGCGCGCGGCTGGCTGACCGACCTCAGACCTGGGCTTGCGCCAGTGCCCGGGCATTTTGCAAACGTCGGGTGAGCATCGCCACGCTCACCACCAGAATCCCGCACAGACTGATGACCATGGCCATCGGCACGGCGCTGCCATCGTGTAAAACACCCACCAACGCCGCAGCGCCGGCGGCGACGCTGAATTGCAGGCAACCGAGCATCGCCGACGCACTGCCGGCCCGGGCACCCTGCCCGTTCATGGCACAGGCCGAGGCGTTGGGCAGGATGCAACCCAGGCTGGCGATGCAGATAAACAGTGGAATCAGCAGCGGCCACAACTGCGCGGTGTGCATCGAAGTGACGGCGAGCAGCACCAGGCCGGCACCGACATAGATCCAGACCGTGCGGGTCAGCAGAAACGCCGGGCCACGCTTGGCCAGCATGCGTGCATTGACCTGCGCCACCAGGATGAATCCTGCCGCATTGGTGCCGAACAGCCAGCCGAAATGCTCGGCCGGAACGCCATAAAGTTTGATAAACACAAAGGGTGAACCGGCAATGTAGGCAAACATCCCGGCGATGGCGATGCCACCTGTCAGGGCGTGGCCGAGAAACACTGGATCCGCCAACAGCCGAGCGTACTGACGCAGCGCCCCCGATAACGGTTGGCGTGGCACATGGGCGGGCATGCTTTCCGGCAGCCCGAGGGCGACGGCCAGTCCCACCAGGGCACTGAAACAGGTCAGCACGAGAAAGATCGACTGCCAGCCTGTGGTGTTGATCAACAGCCCACCCAGCATTGGCGCCAGAATGGGTGCCAGGCCCATCACCAGCATCAGTTGCGAAAAGACCTTCGCCGAACCCACCGCATCGCATTTATCGCTGACCACTGCGCGGGCAATCACCATCCCCGCGCAACCACCCAGGGCCTGAATGAAACGCGCACCGATCAGCCATTCCAGGTTCGGCGCGAACGCGCAGGCCAGGGAGGCAGCGGTGAACAAGCCGACACCGGTCAGCAAGGGGATGCGTCGCCCGAAGCGATCCGCCACCGGTCCATAGGCCAGTTGACCGATAGACAAGCCGAGAAAATAGGCCGCCAGGGTCATTTGAACGTGCTGTTCATCGGTGCCAAACGCGAGCGCCATCGCCGGGAAGGCCGGCAAATAGAAATCGATCGCCAGCGGGCCGAAGGCGCTGAGGGCGCCAAGAATCAAAATGGTACGAAAGTTCATCAGGCATCCAGTGGGACAGGTCGGCAGCCCCACAGTCTAGCCGCGCATGGACCCCTTGAACATTCTGTTAGGTCGCTAACTATTAAAAATCACTCGATGAATGCGGATGCCCCTGTAGGAGCTGGCTTGTCGGATCGCCGCACCGCAGCGAAGGCGGCGTAACTGCCAACACGCATGTTGAATGTTATGGCCTCTTCGCTGCGGTGCGGCGATCCGACAAGCCAGCTCCTACAGGGGATTGCGCTTGATCTCAGGCGACTTTCGCTTCGAAGCCTTCTTCGGTCATCAGCGCGATCACTTGGTCCGTCGTCAACGCACTCTCGACCCCGACTTCTTTCGCCGCCAGATCGACCCGTACGCTAGCCGCCGGATCCTTCGCTTGCAGCGCCTGAGTGATGGCTTTGACACAGTGACCGCAGGACATGCCTTGAACGTTGAACACTTGCATGGGAGGACTCCTTGAGTGGATTGCGAGCAGTCTGGAGCTTGACACCATGGCAAGGTCAAGTTCTGCAGCAAACTGCCGGGCTGGCAATCGTCGCCGCGCTCGGCCAAGCTGCGTCCATCAGTGATTCGACTTCAGGAGATTCAGCCATGCGCTGGTCAGCTCTCAGCCTGTTTGGCTTCATCAGCCTGTTTGCCGCGACACCTTCGGTACACGCCGCCGGGGAGGACTATGGCGTGCTGATCATCTCCCGCGAGCGCCTGGAAGTCGCGACCTCCTGCGAGATCGGCGTGTATGTCCAGGACCAGTTGGCAGCGCGGCTGTTTCAGGAACAGAGCACCTCGTTCAACCTGCCGCCGGGCACTGTGTCCCTGCGCCTGAAACTGCTGCCGGGACAGGCCCCGGGTTGCAATCCGGGGATGCTGGCGCCGGGCTCGCAGAACGTCACGCTCAAGGCTGGGGATGTGTTGAAGTTCCGGATTGCGATGACGCAGGAGGGGATGTATTTGAAGCCTGCGGCTTTAGAGTATTGAGTTGCCTGTTAAAAGATCGCAGCCTGCGGCAGCTCCTACGGGATCGGGTTAACACGCGGTCGATGTAGGAGCTGCCGCAGGCTGCGATCTTTTGATCTGAATCATGGCGCTTGACCTTGCCCGCATGGCAAGGTTGATCCTGTAGGCATCTTCTACAGGGAGCGCGACCGATGTCCGAATCCACCACTTTCGATCTGCCGATTGCCGGCATGACCTGTGCCAGTTGCGCCGGGCGTGTCGAGCGCGCTTTGAGCAAAGTCATCGGCGCCAGTGCCGTCAGCGTCAACCTCGCCACCGAGCAGGCCCGGGTTCAAGCGCCCAGCGACAGCCTGCCGGCCTTGATGGACGCCGTGCAGCAAGCCGGCTACAGCGTGCCGCAGCAGACCCTGGAGTTGAGCATCGACGGCATGACCTGCGCCTCCTGTGTCGGCCGGGTCGAACGTGCGCTGGCGAAGGTGCCGGGGGTGAAGCGTGTCAGCGTCAACCTGGCCAACGAACGCGCCCACCTCGAGTTGCTCGGCCAGATCGATCCGCAGGCCTTGGTCGCCGCCGTGACCAAGGCGGGTTACGGCGCCAGCGTTTGGGAAGTCGAACACCCGCTTACCGACCATCAGCAACAGCGCCTGCACCGCGAGCGGTGGGCCTTGATCATGGCGATCGTCCTCGCCCTGCCGCTGGTGTTGCCAATGGTGCTGCAACCCTTCGGCGTGCACTGGATGCTCCCGGCCTGGGTGCAATTTGCGCTGGCGACGCCCGTGCAATTCGTCTTCGGTGCGCGTTTTTATATCGCCGCATGGAAAGCCGTGCGAGCCGGTGCCGGTAACATGGACTTGCTGGTGGCCTTGGGCACCAGCGCCGGGTATGGCCTGAGTCTCTACGAATGGGCCACCGCCGCCGGGCGCACGCCGCACCTGTACTTCGAAGCCTCGGCGGTGGTGATTGCGCTGGTGTTGCTGGGCAAATACCTGGAAAGCCGCGCCAAGCGCCAGACCGCCAGCGCCATCCGCGCCCTCGAAGCCTTGCGTCCGGAGCGAGCGATTCAAGTGATCGACGGCCGTGAGCAGGACGTTGCCATCAGCGCCTTGCGCCTCAACGACCTGGTCATGGTCAAACCCGGCGAACGTTTCCCGGTGGACGGCGAAGTCGTCGAAGGCCAGAGCCACGCCGACGAAGCGCTGATCAGCGGCGAAAGCCTGCCGGTGCCGAAACAGCCCGGCGACAAGGTCACCGGCGGTGCAATCAATGGCGAAGGCCGGTTGCTGGTGCGCACCCAGGCCCTGGGCGCGGAAACGGTACTGGCGCGGATCATCCGCCTGGTGGAAGACGCTCAAGCGGCGAAGGCGCCGATCCAGAAACTGGTGGATAAAGTCAGCCAGGTATTCGTCCCGACAGTGTTGCTGATCGCGTTGGCGACCTTGATCGGTTGGTGGCTGTACGGGGCGCCGATGGAAACGGCGCTGATCAACGCCGTTGCGGTGTTGGTGATTGCTTGCCCTTGCGCACTCGGGCTGGCCACGCCGACGGCGATCATGGCCGGCACCGGGGTGGCAGCGCGCTACGGGATTCTGATCAAGGACGCCCAAGCGCTGGAGCGTGCCCATGAAGTCAGCGCCGTGGTATTCGACAAGACCGGCACGCTGACCTCGGGTGCGCCGCGCATCGCCCATTTGAGTGCGATCGACGCTGATGAAACCGCCTTGCTGCAAAGGGCCGGTGCCTTGCAGCGCGGCAGTGAACATCCACTGGCCAAGGCCGTGCTGGACGCTTGCGCCGAACGTGGCTTGAATGTGGCCGAGGTCAGTGACAGCCAGTCCCTGACCGGGCGCGGTATTGCCGGCACCCTCGAGGGTCGGCGGCTGGCGCTGGGTAATAGGCGCCTGCTGGAAGAGAGCGGTTTGAGCGCCGGTCCATTGGCGGATAGCGCAACCGCATGGGAAACCGAAGGCCGGACCCTGTCCTGGCTGATCGAGCAAAGCCCCGAGCCGACAGTGCTGGGCTTGTTCGCTTTCGGTGACACCCTCAAGGCCGGCGCGCTGCAAGCGGTGCAACAACTCGCCGCACGCAACATCAGCAGCCACCTGTTGACCGGCGACAATCGCGGCAGTGCCAACGTGGTCGCCGAGGCGCTCGGTATTCAAGATGTCCACGCCGAAGTGCTACCGGCCGACAAAGCCGCCACCGTCGCCACACTCAAGAAAACCGGGGTCGTGGCAATGGTCGGCGACGGCATCAACGATGCCCCGGCCCTGGCCGCTGCCGACATCGGCATCGCCATGGGCGGTGGCACTGACGTGGCCATGCACGCCGCCGGAATCACCTTGATGCGCGGTGACCCACGGCTGGTGCCGGCGGCGCTGGACATCAGCCGCAAGACCTACGCGAAGATCCGGCAGAACCTGTTCTGGGCCTTCGTCTATAACCTGATCGGCATTCCGCTGGCAGCCGCAGGCTTGCTCAACCCGGTGCTCGCCGGCGCGGCCATGGCGTTGTCGAGCGTCAGCGTGGTGAGCAATGCGCTACTGTTGAAAACCTGGAAACCCAAGGATCTGGAGGACAACTCATGAACATCGGCCAAGCGGCCCGCCAGAGCGGCCTGAGCGCGAAGATGATTCGTTATTACGAATCCATCGGCCTGCTCAAGGCCGCCCATCGTACCGACAGTGGCTATCGAATGTACGGCGACGACGACCTGCACACCCTGGCGTTCATCAAGCGCTCCCGTGACCTGGGATTTTCACTGGAAGAGGTCGGCAAATTGCTGACCCTCTGGCAGGACCGTCAACGCGCCAGCGCCGACGTCAAGGCGCTGGCCCGTCAGCATATCGAGGAACTGAACCGCAAGATCCTCGAGCTCGGCCAACTGCGCGACACGCTGCAGGACCTGGTCGAGCACTGCCATGGTGATCACCGTCCCGATTGCCCGATCCTCAAAAATCTCGAGTCTGGCTGCTGCGCCGCGACTGCTCGCGCCTGAACGCCATCAATCCTTGAATGTGGGGCAAAAAAAACCGGCCGAAGCCGGGTTTTTTATTGACCTGTCACTGCATCCAGGGCGGAGGCGGTTCTTCGGTCTTGCCAGGTGGCGCGTCGTCTGCGGCGCGTACCGCCTGCTTGCGTTCTTCATCGAGGCGTGCGGCCTCGATTTCGCGCATGATGCCGCCAACGTCGGCCAACTCTTCCGGCTCGTCGAACTCACCGGTCAAAGCACTGGCCGGGTGCAAGGTGCCGGCTTCGTACAGTGCCCACATTTCCTTGGCGTACCGGGTCTTCTTCAACTCCGGGGCAAACCGCCCGAAGTAGGACGCCATGTTGCCCACGTCCCGCTCCAGCATGCTGAACGCGTGGTTGTTACCCGCCGCATCCACCGCCTGCGGCAAGTCGATGATCACTGGACCGGTAGGGGTCAGCAGCACGTTGAATTCCGACAAATCACCGTGCACCAGACCGGTACACAACATCAGCACGATCTGCGAAATCAGGAACGCGTGATATTCGCGCGCCTGGTCCGGCTCCAGCACAACGTCGTTCAGACGCGGTGCGGCATCGCCATATTCATCGGCTACCAGCTCCATCAGCAGCACGCCTTCCAGGAAGTCGTAAGGTTTGGGCACCCGAACGCCCGCACCGGCCAGACGGAACAACGCCGCCACTTCGGCATTCTGCCAGGCGTCTTCGGTTTCTTTCTTGCCGAACTTGGAACCCTTGGCCATCGCTCGGGCCTGACGGCTGTTGCGTACCTTGCGACCTTCCTGATACTCGGCCGCCTGACGAAAACTGCGTTTATTCGCCTCCTTGTAGACCTTCGCGCAACGTAACTCGTTACCGCAGCGCACCACGTAAACAGCTGCTTCTTTACCACTCATGAGTGGGCGCAGCACCTCGTCGACCAGACCGTCCTCGATCAGGGGTTCAATGCGTTTTGGAGTCTTCATCAGCTTTTATTGTGGGTCCTTTATTACCAAACACGCGAAAGTCATTCGTTATACGGCAATCCACTCATTCGGGGGAGGGGTTGCCGACCTATGAACAGTGCGAACGCGCACAATGTGCCGGAAAACCCGGCAAACCCGACCACCGTTTATCGTCCGCTCAGGATCATAACCGAGCCTGCATCATTTGTTGGCGAAAGGTTGCAAGGGCATTTGCGACATGAAGTTGATATCCGGACTCATACCCTTCGCTGGATTTTTTTTGATCAACCTCCATTTGCGCCGCCCGCGGTTTAGAACCTGAAGACTTGAAGACAGGATCAATAGATCATCCGAATGCGGCCCAAGCGTTCGGCAGCTCCTGTAGGCGCTGTCGAGCGAAGCGAGGCTGCGGTCTTTTGATCCTGATTCCTACAAACCGGTGATCCATTTGCCCTATAGACAAAACCACAACTTCGGCAGATTATTTTTCCCCGCAAAACCCCTCACTCAAGAGAGCTGTTCATGAGCAAAAAGCCATCGAAAAATGGCCCGAACAAGGCCAAATCCATCATCGCCCAGCCACTGTTCCGCAGCCGTCAGGAACGAGCCGGTAAAGGCAAGGGCAGCTACCGCCGCGAAGCCTTCCAGTCTGACAACTGGGAGGCTTCTTACTTTCTGGCGGCCTGAAAGGCAAGCAATCGCTCAACATGTTAAGGTCTGCACCTGATTCGTATTCCCTGGACCTGTGCATGCCCCTTTGTCTTTCCCGTCGTTGGCACGTTCGCCAACTGATAGCTGCCTCCAGCCTCATTTTGCTAGTCGCCTGCGCGGAAAAACCGACCGCCGCCGACGCCCAACCGCTTCAGACCCTCCCCGTCGCGACAGCCCCTGCGGTGATTCCTCCCGTGGTGCCGACCGGTGACAACCTCGACATCCAGCCGACCCAGACCTTCGCCGAATGGCAGGCGGGTTTCCGCAGGGACGCGCTGGCCGCCGGTATCCGCGCCGATCTGTTCGACCGCGCCTTTGCCAATGTCAGCCTGGACACCAGCGTGATCCGCGCCGACCGCAGCCAACCGGAGTTTTCCCGCCCGGTGTGGGAATACCTCGACGGCGCCCTTTCGCCGCTGCGCGTACGCAAAGGCCAGGCGCTGGTCAGCCAATATGCCGACATCCTGCAAAGCATCGAGCAGCGCTATGGCGTCGATCGTCAGGCACTGGTTTCGGTGTGGGGCATGGAGAGTAACTTCGGTCAGTTCCAGGGCAGCAAGTCGGTGATCAACTCCCTGGCGACCCTGGCCTATGAAGGTCGGCGTCCCGGATTCGCCCACGCGCAACTGATTGCTGCACTGCAAATCCTGCAACAGGGTGATATCGAACAAGAGGCGATGCTCGGTTCCTGGGCCGGAGCCATGGGCCAGACCCAGTTCATCCCCACCACGTATAACACCCACGCCGTGGACTTCGACGGTGACGGCCGGCGCGACATCTGGGGCAGTCCTGCCGATGCACTGGCCTCGACCGCGCATTACCTGCAAAGCTCGGGCTGGCAGAAAGGCCAGCCGTGGGGATTCGAGGTACAACTGGCCAGTAGCTTCAACTACGTTCTGGCCGACGGCACGACTCGCAAGAGTGTTGCCGAATGGCTGCAACTGGGGGTCACGCTGCCCAATGGCGCCCAGGTTCCGCCAGGCTCCGAACAGCTGTCCGCGGCCCTGCTGCTGCCAGCCGGTTATCGCGGCCCGGCGTTCCTGGTCCTCGACAACTTCCGAGCGATCCTCAAGTACAACAACTCGTCGTCCTACGCGTTGGCCGTCAGCCTGTTATCCGAGCGTTTCAACGGCGCGGGCCTGATCAGCGGCACCTGGCCGAAAGATGATATGCCGCTGAGCCGTACCGAGCGGATTGAACTGCAAAGCCTGCTGAGCGCGCAGAACTACGATGCGGGCACCGCCGACGGCATCATCGGTGCCAACACCCGCAAGGCGATCCGCAGTGCACAGCAGTCGTTTGGCTGGCCGGCGGATGGGTATCCGACGCATAAGTTGCTCGAAGGCCTGCGTAACCGCTAAAAGCTTCGCGGGCAAGCCCGCTCCCACAGGGTTCAAGGTGTACGCCAATATTGCGTTCACCTTTGAATGTGTGGGAGCGGGCTTGCCCGCGATGACTGACTGTCAGGCAGCAACGATCTAACGCTTGATTACCACATCCTGCTCCAACACCAACGCCTTATTCCCCGCATCCAGCCTCACCAACGCCCCCATCGGCAACGTCAGGTTCGGATCGCAATGCCCGCTGCGCCACCCGGACAGCACCGGTATCCGCAACGGCGCGAAGGTCTGCTTGAGCAAGCGCTCCAGCGCAGCGACATCAACTCCTGCGATATCCCCCACCAGCACCCCGCGCAGCTTGTGCAGCGTGCCGGCCAGACGCAGATGAGTCAGCAGCCGGTCAATGCGATACAGCGGCTCGTTGATGTCCTCGATGAACAGGATGACACCCTCGGCATCCATCTCGTACGGTGTGCCCATGGTCGCGGCAATCATCGACAGATTGCCCCCCAGCAAACGCCCGTGAGCGATACCAGGCTCAAGGGTGGTCAACGGGTAAGCCACCGGGTGCGTCAGCACACTGCCCGCCTTCATCTGCCCCCTGAGCATATTGAAAAACGACGACTCGGTTGGTTTTTGCTTTTCGCCCAACAGATCAGCGTTGAGCATCGGCCCATGAAAGGTCACGAAGCCTGCGTAACGGCTGATCGCCAGGTGCAGCGCGGTGATGTCGCTGTAGCCGATGAATGGCTTGGCGTTGCAGCGCAATAGGTCGAAGTCGATGCGATCAAGCAATCGCGGCGTACCGTAACCGCCGCGAAGACAGATGATTGCATCGACCTCGCTGTCGGCAAATGCTGCGTGCAGGTCATTGAGCCGCATCTCGTCGCTACCGGCCAGGTAGCCATCCCGCTCGTACACTCCGGGATACACCCGCAGCGAATAACCGCGCGTGCGCATCCAGGCGATGGCTTTGTCGGTGTCCAGCGCTGCGGGACCGGCGGGTGCAATGACGCCTATCAGCCCTTGCGACGGCAAGGCGGGAACAGGCGCGTGAGGACACAGCGTGTGGGTGGGTCTAACGGTCATCCATGAATCTCCCTGCGTGAAAGCGTCAACACACAGTAGTCAGGAACGGGGACAAACAGAAGAGGGTCAGTCGCCCCGCAGGTTGCAGGAAAAAACTGTAATGGCTGTGGGACGGGCAAAAAAACGCCCGCAAGGCCGGAAAGCCTTACGGGCAATTCTTTTTCTTACCGCTGGATCAGGAGGACATCAACTCGGCCTTGACCAGTTTCGCCTGCTCGTCGGCGTGGTACGAAGAGCGTACCAGCGGGCCGGAAGCGACGTTCTTGAAGCCCATCTTGTAACCTTCCTCGGCGAACCAGGCGAAGGTGTCCGGGTGCACGAAACGCTGGACCGGCAAGTGGCTGCGGGACGGTTGCAGGTACTGGCCCAGGGTCAGCATGTCGATGTCGTGTTCGCGCATGCGCTTCATGACTTCGATGACTTCTTCGTCGGTCTCGCCCAGACCCAGCATGAGGCCGGACTTGGTCGGAATGTGCGGCATCATCTGCTTGAAGCGTTGCAGCAGGGTCAGGGACCACTGGTAATCCGAACCCGGACGCGCAGCCTTGTACAGGCGCGGCACGGTTTCCAGGTTGTGGTTGAACACATCCGGTGGCTCGGCAGCGGTGATGTCCAGCGCGACGTCCATGCGGCCACGGTAATCCGGGACCAGGGTTTCAAGCTGCACGTTCGGCGACAGCTTGCGGATCTCGCGGATACAGTCGGCAAAGTGCTGGGCACCGCCGTCGCGCAGGTCGTCGCGGTCTACCGAAGTGATCACCACGTACTTGAGTTTCAGGTCGGCGATGGCGATGGCCAGGCTTTGCGGCTCATTGACGTCCAGAGGTTTCGGACGACCGTGGCCAACGTCGCAGAACGGGCAGCGACGGGTGCAGATGTCACCCATGATCATGAAGGTCGCGGTGCCGCCGGAGAAGCATTCGCCCAGGTTCGGGCAGGACGCTTCTTCGCACACGCTGTGCAGCTTGTGTTTGCGCAGCAGGGCCTTGATACGGTCGACTTCCGGCGAAACCGGGATGCGCACGCGAATCCAGTCGGGTTTCTTCGGCAGTTCGGTGGTCGGGATGATCTTCACCGGGATACGTGCAACCTTCTCGGCGCCGCGCAGCTTGACGCCGGCTTCTACCTTGGCACGCGGGGCCGGACGCTCGGTGACATCCAGCGTCGGGATCATGGTTTGCACTGCATCAGTAGTCATATCAGTCGATTCCGCCCGTTAGGGTCGTCTGCTCAGCATAGTCGAGGTGTTTGACGAGCTGCGCGCGCAGCCGGGCACTTACCTCGGCAAATTCAATCGATCCTGCGTGATCGCTCAGCTGGGTCATCGCCAGCCCGGCGTAGCCGCAGGGATTAATCCGTCGAAACGGTTCCAGGTTCATATCCACGTTCAGGGCCAGGCCATGAAAGGAGCAACCGTGGCGGATCCGCAGACCCAGAGAAGCGATTTTCGCCCCGTCGACGTAGACACCCGGGGCATCCGGCTTGGCCGCGGCCATGACGCCGTAGCTGGCCAACAGTTCGATCAGGCACTGCTCCATGCGGCTGACCAGGTCTCGCACGCCGAAACCCAGCTTGCGCACATCGAGCAACAGGTAAGCCACCAATTGGCCTGGACCATGGTAAGTCACCTGACCACCGCGATCGACCTGCACCACCGGGATATCCCCCGGCACCAACAAGTGCTCGGCCTTGCCGGCCTGGCCCTGGGTGAATACCGGCAGGTGCTCGACCAGCCAGATCTCGTCCGCGGCATCACTGCCGCGTTCGTTGGTAAAGCGTTGCATGGCATGCCAGACCGGCTCGTAAGCCATCTGGCCAAGCTCGCGAAAGCCCAGCGTGCCAGACATCACAGCACCATGTGCACGAAACCGGTGGCCCGCAATTCGCTGTTGATGTCGTACAGCTGTTCCTGGCCGGTGGCGATGATGTGCAGCTGGATGGTCGTGTACTTGCCGTTGGTACTCTGGCGTTCGGCCAGGGTCTTGTGGTCAACGGTCGCGTGTTTCTCAAGGATCGCAATGATCTTGTCCTTGAAACCCACACCAGTGTCGCCGATTACCTTGATCGGGTAATCCGCGCAGGGGAATTCGATTTTTGGCGCCTTTACTTCGGTGTCTGTCATGGCGTAACGGCCTCGTAAGCCGTGGCAACGGACATGGCCCCGCTCCGGATCGGGGCGGGGCCATGCAAGTCCACACTAATTCAGTTGAACAAGCCGTAGAAGAATAGACGGATGCTATCCCACATGCGGCGGAAGATACCACCCTCGTCGACCGCGTCGAGGGCGATCAGGTCGGCGCTGTGCACCACTTTCTCGTCCAGCTTCACTTCGACTTTACCGATCACGTCGCCCTTGGCGATTGGTGCAATCAGTTGCGGGTTCATGGTCATGCTGGCGGCGAGCTTTTTCAGCTGGCCCTTCGGCAGGGTCATGGTCAGGTCTTGGGCCAGGCCGGCCTTGATCTGGTTGGTGGTGCCTTTCCAGACAGGCGCCTGAGCCAGCTCGGCGCCTTTCTGGTAGAAGGTCTGGGTTTCGAAGAAGCGGAAACCGTAAGTCAGCAGCTTCTGGGTTTCGGAGGCACGCGCCACGTCGCTGTTGGTACCGAACACCACGGCGATCAGGCGCATGCCATCACGGACAGCCGAGGACACCATGCAATAGCCGGCTTCGTCGGTGTGGCCGGTTTTCAGGCCGTCGACAGTCTTGTCGCGCCACAGCAGCAGGTTGCGGTTCGGTTGCTTGATGCCGTTCCAGAAGAACTCTTTCTGCGAGTAGATCGCGTAGTGAGCCGGGTCTTCGTGGATGATCGCGCGAGCCAGCACGGCCATGTCATGAGCCGACGAGTAATGCTCCGGGTTCGGCAGGCCGGTCGGGTTCATGAAGTGGGAGTTGGTCAGGCCCAGATCGGCGCCGGTTTTGTTCATCATGTCGGCGAACGCGTCTTCGCTGCCGGCGATGTGCTCGGCGAGCGCAACACTGGCGTCGTTGCCCGACTGAATGATGATGCCGTGCAGCAGGTCGCTGACGGTGACTTGCGAGCCGACCTTGATGAACATCCGCGAACCGCCGGTACGCCAGGCGTTTTCGCTGACGGTCACCGGATCGTTTTCACCGATCTGGCCACGACGGATTTCCAGGGTCGCGATGTACGCGGTCATCAGCTTGGTCAGGCTGGCCGGAGGCAGACGCTGGTCACCGTTGTTTTCCACCAGCACGTTGCCGCTGCTGGCATCCATGAGCACATAGGATTTGGCGGCCAGTTGTGGTGGTGACGGCATCATCTCGACCGCGAACGCGGCAGGCGAGAGGAGCAGCGGGACTAGCAGGCACAGTCGTTTGGCAAAGGTGGTGATGTTCATCCGTCTCTCGAAATCGCTAATGGAAACTGCCCAAGGGCAAAACTAATCAGATGACCTTCTAACGGGCCATCGCGTGTTCAGTTGTTCACTCAGAACCCTTGCCGGGCTTTTGTTCTAAAACGAGCCAACAACCAGGTTCACCCCCCAAGACCGCAAGCGAACCGTCAATCAAGTACTACGTCTTACTCGGCGGTGACCAGGCTCGGCGAACCGAGATTGGCCAGGCGCACGCTGTTCTGCACTTGCTGGATTTCACCCGGCGAGCCGATCGGCCCCAGGCGAACCCGATGCAGTGTCTGTTGGTTACGCACGATCGAGCTGATGAACACCGGAGCGCTCACCATCCCGCTGAGCTTCGATCTCAGGAGCTCTGCAGCGTCCGGGTTGGCGAACGCGCCCACCTGCAGATACTGGCCAGAGGCTGGTGCAGAAGCGTTTTTTTTTGCATCGATCGGCACAGGTACGACGGCCGCGGCGTGTTGCTGCGGCGGTGGCGTCCATTGTTCAACGGTGCCCGCCGAAGCCGTGATCACCGGGGCGTTATTTTGCGCGATTTTCGGCTCGTTGAGCATCAACGGTGCCGGACGCCCTTTGGCGGCCCACCATTGCTGCGGGTCGATGCCTTCGACCTTGACCCGCGCCGTGCCGCTTTCGGCATAACCGAGCTTCTTGGCGGCGGCGTAGGACAAATCGATGATCCGGTCAGAATAGAACGGCCCGCGGTCGTTGACGCGCAGGACCACGGTCTTGTTGTTGTCCAGGTTGGTCACCCGAACGTAACTGGGCAGCGGCAAGGTCTTGTGTGCGGCACTCATGCCGTACAGGTCATAGACCTCGCCATTGGCGGTGTTCTGGCCGTGGAATTTGGTGCCGTACCAGGACGCCGTGCCCGACGCGACGTAGGACTTGGATTCTTGCTGCGGGAAATAAGTCTTGCCCAGCACGGTATACGGGTTGGCTTTATAAGGACCCGTGTGCAGGGTCGGCGTCGCGTCAGGGATGCGTGATACGTCGACGTCCCACCATGGCGCACCGTCTTTGTGCGCGCGGTTGATGTCCAGGCCTGGCGTTGCACGCACGACGGTGGGAGAAGACTTTGTTGGCGTCGGCGAGCGACTGGTCGAACAACTGGCGACCAGCACCGTCAACGCGGCGCATGCCATCAGCTTCAGGGGTTTATTCATAGGCAATGCCCGCATTACTTGACGCCCCGTGCTTGGACCAGCTGTTCAGACAGTTGATGTACGGCCATGGCGTACATCACGCTGCGGTTATAACGCGTAATCGCGTAGAAATTCGTCAGGCCCATCCAGTATTCAGGACCCTTGTCACCTTCCAGGCGGAATGCCGTGACCGGCATATCATCGCGCAGCGCATCATGACTTGACCACCCTAGCGCTCGCAACTCCCCAACGGTTTTAGTCGGTTCGATACCGGTGGTCAAACCCAGATCCACCTGATCGCCACGCACATCGGCGCGGCTGACCACGGGTTCACCGCCTACCCAGCCGTGACGTTTGAAGTAACTGGCGACGCTGCCGATGGCATCGTCCGGGTTGTTCCAGATATTGATGTGGCCATCACCGTCGAAGTCCACCGCATAGGCGCGAAAGCTGCTCGGCATGAACTGCGGCAAGCCCATCGCCCCCGCGTATGAGCCCTTGAGGGTCAACGGATCGACCTGCTCTTCACGGGCCAGCAGCAGGAACTCACGCAATTCCTTGCGGAAGAATTCGGCACGGGGAGGATAGTCGAAACCCAGGGTCGACAAAGCATCGACCACCCGGAAATTTCCGGTATTGCGTCCGAAAAAGGTTTCAACACCAATGATCGACACAATAACCTGCGCCGGCACGCCGTATTCCTGCTCGGCACGGGCCAGTACCGCCTCGTGCTGACGCCAGAAGTCCACACCGCGGGCGATGCGCGCATCGGTGATGAACATCGGGCGGTACTCGCTCCACTGCTTGACGCGCTCGGCGGGTTTCGAGATCGCGTCCAGGATCGACTGCTTGCGCTCGGCTTCGCGGAACACGCCCATCAGCTGTTCACCGGCAAAACCGTAGTCGCGGGTCATTTCACCGACGAATTCGGCCACCTGGGGTGAGCCTTCGTAATCGCCGGCCAACGCGTCCTGCGCTGTGCCAAGGATGCTTACCAGGCCGACCCATGGCGCGTATCGAGTCGCCCAGCCACGCATTGCTTGCATTGAAATCTTCACCTTATTCAAACTTGTGCGATCCACTTACGATGGGTATGGATCGACATCAAAACCCCAAACGCTGACAGCAGCGTCACCAGCGAAGTTCCTCCGTAGCTAATGAACGGCAACGGCACCCCCACGACCGGCAACAGGCCACTGACCATACCGATGTTGACGAAAACGTAAACAAAAAACGTCATGGTCAGGCTGCCCGCGAGCAATTTGCCGAACAATGTCTGGGCCTGGGCGGTAATGACCAGCCCGCGACCGATCAACAGCAGGTAAATCAGCAGCAGTGCGCAGATGCCCACCAGGCCGAACTCTTCACCCATGACTGCAATAATGAAGTCGGTGTGGCTTTCCGGCAGGAAGTCCAGGTGCGACTGGGTGCCCAGCAGCCAGCCCTTGCCGAACACGCCGCCGGAACCGATGGCGGCCTTGGACTGAATGATGTTCCAGCCGGTGCCCAGCGGATCGCTCTCCGGGTCGAGGAACGTCAGGACTCGCTGCTTCTGGTAATCGTGCATGACGAAGTACCACATGGCGACAGCCACCGGCACGGCGGCGGCGAGCACGCTGAGGATCCAGCGCCAGCGCAGGCCGCCCATGAACAGCACGAACGCACCACCCGCCAGGATCAGCAATGAGGTGCCAAGGTCGGGTTGACGCACGATCAGAATGAATGGCAAGCCGATCAGAAACAAACTGACGCCCACGTGCTTGAGCTGGGGCGGCAAGGTGCGCTTGGACAGGTACCAGGCGATGGTCGCCGGCATCAGGATCTTCATGAATTCCGAGGGTTGGAAGCGGATCACCCCGGGAATATTGATCCAGCGCGTGGCGCCCATGGCGTTGTGGCCCATGATGTCCACCACCACCAGCAAAAGCACGCCGAGCACATAACCGACCGGCACCCAACGGGCCATGAAGCGCGGCTCGAACTGGGCAATGACGACCATCGACACCAGGCCGATACCGAACGAAGTGGCTTGCTTGGCCAGCAGGTCCCAGCTCTTGCCGCTGGCCGAATACAGCACGAACAGGCTGCCGGCGGCGAGGGTCAGCAACAGGATCAACAACGGGCCGTCGATGTGCATGCGTTGCAACAGCGTCGCACGACGACGCATCACATCCTCGCTGGAGAGAATGCGATCGAAATTACTGTTCACGGGCCGTAGCCTCCGCGCTGATTGGGCTGGCGTATTCGGCTTTCAACCGACCGTTCTGGTCCAGGAGCCAGGCGTCCATGATTTGACGCACCACGGGTGCAGCAACGCCGGAGCCGGACTCGCCATTCTCGACCATCACCGACACCACGATCTTCGGGTTGTCGGCCGGCGCGAAGCCGACGAACAAGGCGTGGTCACGATGGCGTTCCTGGACCTTGGACCGGTCGTATTTCTCGCCCTGCTTGATCGCGACCACCTGGGCCGTACCACTTTTACCGGCGATGCGGTATTGCGCACCGAGCGCCGCTTTGCGTGCCGTACCCCGGGCGCCGTGCATCACCTGCTGCATGCCGTGGTTGACCTTGGTCCAGTCGGACGGGTCGCGCAGGATGATGTCCGGCATCGGATTCTCGTCCTTGGGCCGCTCGCCTTCGACGGTCTTGGCCAGGTGCGGCCGGTTCCAGACACCCTTGTTCGCGACCAGCGCCGTTGCCTGGGCCAGTTGCAATGGCGTTGATTGCATATAGCCCTGACCAATCCCGAGAATCAGCGTTTCGCCCGGGTACCAGACCTGACGCCGGGTTGCACGCTTCCATTCACGTGTAGGCATCAGCCCCGGCGACTCTTCGAACATGTCCAGCGAAACCTTCTGGCCGATGCCGAACTTGCTCATGTACGCCGACAAGCGATCGATTCCCAGTTTGTGGGCCAGGTCGTAGAAGTAGGTGTCGTTGGACCGCATGATCGCCGTGTCCAGATCGACGTAGCCGTCACCGGTACGGTTCCAGTTACGGTATTTGTGATCGTAGTTGGGCAACTGGTAATAGCCGGGGTCATACACCCGACTCGACGCGGTCACAACGCCAGCATCCAGGCCGGCAATTGCCACTGCCGGTTTGATGGTCGAGCCCGGCGGGTACAGGCCGCGCAGCACGCGGTTGAACAGCGGTCGATCAATGGAATCGCGCAGCTCGGAATAGGCCTTGAAACTGATGCCGGTGACGAACAGGTTTGGGTCAAAACTCGGCTGACTGACCATCGCCAGGACTTCGCCGGTTTTCGGGTCCAGCGCCACCACTGCGCCACGGCGACCGCCGAGTGCAGCTTCGGCGGCCTCCTGCAATTTGATGTCCAGGCTCAGGACGATGTCCTTGCCGGAAATCGGTTCGGTACGTTTGAGTACCCGCAGCACGCGGCCACGGGCGTTGGTCTCGACTTCTTCGTAACCGACCTGACCGTGCAACTCGGGCTCGTAGAAACGCTCGATACCGGTTTTGCCAATTTGATGGGTGCCGCTGTAACTCACCGGGTCCAGAGACTTGAGCTCTTTCTCGTTGATCCGCCCCATATATCCCACCGAGTGCGCAAAGTGCGCGCCCTGCGGATAGTGACGAACCAGCTGCGCGACCACTTCCACACCCGGCAGACGGAACTGATTCACCGCGATACGGGCGATCTGTTCTTCGGTCAGCTCGAACAGGATCGGCACCGGTTCGAACGGCCGGCGCCCCTGCCGCATGCGTTTCTCGAAGATCACCCGGTCCTCGGGCGTCAGCTCCAGCACTTCGACGATCACGTCGAGCACTTGCTGCCAGTCACCGGAGCGCTCGCGGGTCATGCTCAGGCTGAAACTAGGCCGGTTATCGGCCACCACCACGCCATTACGGTCGAAGATCAGTCCGCGAGTCGGAGGAATCGGTTGTACATGGACGCGGTTGTTTTCCGACAGGGTCGAGTGGTACTCGTACTGAATCACCTGGAGAAAATACAGCCGCGCAATCAGCACACAGATCAGCGCCACCACCGCGATTGCCCCGAACACGACGCGGCCACGCACCAGACGGGCGTCTTTTTCGTGGTCCTTGAGGCGGATCGGCTGGGGCATGAGGGCAGAACTACTTGTGGTAAGGGTGGCCGGACAAGACTGTCCAGGCACGATACAGCTGTTCGCCGATCAGAATGCGCACCAGCGGGTGCGGCAACGTCAACGGCGAGAGCGACCAGCGCTGATCGGCCCGGGCACAGACTTCCGGCGCCAGCCCTTCGGGGCCGCCGACCATGAAATTCACCGTGCGCGAGTCCAGCCGCCAGCGATCGAGTTCGACCGCCAGCTGCTCGGTGCTCCAGGGCTTGCCGTGGACTTCGAGGGTGACGACACGCTCGTTCGGCCCGACCTTGGCCAGCATGGCTTCGCCTTCCTGACGGATGAAGCGCGCCACGTCGGCGTTCTTGCCGCGGGTGTTGAGCGGTATTTCCACCAGTTCCAGCGCCAGCTCGGACGGAAGACGCTTGGCATATTCATGCCAGCCTTCTTCCACCCACTTGGGCATGCGTGAACCGACGGCGATCAGTCGCAGTCGCACAGCGGTCCCTTATTGCTGGTCTTTGTTGAGCTTGACGAAGTGCTCATGGGTGTTTTCCGGGCTGTGGTGAGCCGCGTTCAGAGCACGGCTCTGTTCTGCACCGGACCACAGACGCTCCAGGTCATAAAACTGACGAGCCGAAGCGGTCATCATGTGGACGATGACATCATCCATGTCCAGCAATACCCAGTCGCTGTCGCCCTTGCCTTCTTCACCCAATGGCTTGACGCCCTGGGCCTTGACCGCCTCGCGGACCTTATCCAGCATCGCGCCGATCTGGCGGTTGGACGTACCGGTAGCGATGATCATGAAGTCGGTGATGCTCTGCTTTTCACGAACGTCGATCACCTGAATGTCCTGGCCCTTCACGTCTTCCAGGGCCGCTACGGCAACCTTGACCAGCTCTTCGCCGCGCAGCTCTGGGCCGGTTGGAGCTTCTACTGGCAGAGGGGCGCTCTTGAACGTGCCTTTGCGCTTTACTTTAGTTACGTCTTTGTCAGTCATATAAAACTCGTTTTGCTCGTATGTTCGGGCGCTTCGGTACACGCGTTCACGTGTTTTGAAGCGCTCCCTTTTTCAGTTCGACGCACGGTAGAGTCCGTGCGCATCGATGTAGGCCAGGACCGCGTCGGGCACCAGGAAACGTACCGACTTACCGCTGGCCAGCAGTTGACGGATCTGGGTGGCGGATACCGCGAGCGGTGTCTGCCAGACGAATGCAATCTGTCCGCTCGGCCCTTTGAGGGCCAGCGGGTCGCTCACCGAGCGTGCCGCCAACAGATTGCGCAAGGCATCCGGCGGTTCGCTGTCGGCATCCGGGCGTTGCAGCACCAGGATGTGGCAATGCTGGAGTAACTCTTCCCAGCGGTGCCAAGTGGGCAGGCCGCAAAATGCGTCCCAGCCCAAAAGTAGAAAAACCTGGTCCTGTGCGGCCAGTTCGCCACGCATCAGCTCCAGGGTATCGATGGTGTAGGACGGTTTGTCCCGCTGCAATTCGCGGGCATCCACCACCAACGGCGCCACACCGGCCACCGCGCACTCGACCATCGCCAGACGGTCTTTGGCCGACACCTGCGGCGTACCGCGATGAGGCGGCCTGGCACTGGGCGTCAGGCGCAGCTCATCGAGCGCCAGCGATTCGGCGACTTCCAGCGCACCGCGCAAATGGCCGATGTGCACTGGGTCGAAGGTCCCGCCCAGCATGCCGATGCGTCGAGGCGCAGGTTCGCTGGTGGTCACCGGGGCCGACAGTTTGAGGTCGCCCAACTCAGACCGACGCCTGGCCGCGCAACTGACCATCACCGACCACGATGTACTTCTCGCAGGTCAGTCCTTCGAGACCCACCGGGCCGCGGGCGTGCAGCTTATCAGTAGAAATGCCGATCTCGGCACCCAATCCGTATTCAAAGCCATCGGCGAAGCACGTCGGGGTGTTGATCATCACCGATGACGAATCGACTTCCGCGACGAAACGCCGGGTGTCGGCCAGGTTTTCGCTGACAATTGAATCGGTGTGATGCGAGCCGTGCTTGTTGATGTGTTCGATGGCCTGGCCCAGTCCGTCGACCACGCGGATCGAGAGGATCGGCGCCAGGTATTCGGTGTTCCAGTCTTCTTCTGTTGCCGCAACAGCCTCGATGATCGCCCGGGTACGTTCGCAGCCACGCAGCTCGACGCCTTTTTCGTGGAACTGTGCCGCCATGGCCGGCAGAAACTCCTTGGCAACAGCTTGATCCACCAACAGCGTTTCCATCGCGCCGCAGATGCCATAACGGTAAGTCTTGGCGTTGAAGGCGATGCGACGGGCTTTCTGCAGGTCGGCGTGGGCGCTGACATAAACGTGGCAGATGCCGTCCAGGTGCTTGATCACCGGCACGCGCGCATCGCGGCTGATCCGTTCGATCAGGCCACGGCCGCCACGGGGCACGATGACATCGACGTATTCAGGCATGGTGATCAGCGCGCCAACGGCAGCACGGTCGGTGGTTTCGACCACTTGCACGACGGCGGCAGGCAGATCGGCCTCGGCCAGGCCGCGCTGGATGCAGGCGGCAATGGCACGGTTGGAGTTGATGGCCTCGGAGCCGCCGCGCAGGATGGTCGCGTTGCCGGATTTCAGGCACAGGCTGGCAGCATCGATGGTCACGTTCGGCCGCGATTCGTAAATGATCCCGATCACGCCCAATGGCACTCGCATCTTGCCGACCTGAATGCCCGACGGCCGATAGCTCATGTCGCGGATCGCACCCACCGGATCCGGCAGCGCGGCAACCTGACGCAAACCGACAATCATGCCGTCGATGCGTTCCGGGGTCAGCGCGAGACGCTCCAGCAGGGCCGGTTCAAGACCGTTGGTGCGGCCAGCCGCCAAATCCAGCTCGTTGGCGGCTGTCAGCTCGGCGCGTGCAGCGTCCAACGCCTGGGCAGCAGCCTCCAACGCGCGGTTTTTCTGCGCAGTGCTGGCACGGCCGATGACGCGAGACGCTTCGCGGGCTGCGCGACCCAAACGGGTCATATAGTCAAGAACGGACTCAGTCATGGTCTGGAGTGGTCTTTGATAAGGTCTTGGTAAAGAGTAAAGCGGCAGATTATAGCTGTCGCGTCCCGGGACTAACAGCGGTGACAGGCGGATGGTCGAAATCGAGGGCAATTTGCCGACGTTCAGCCGTGATTAAGCTGCAAATTGTTATCATCACGACCCAATCAGCCTTGATAAACGCCGTTCATCATGACCAACCTGACTGTTCGTGCGTCCGCAACGAGCCTGCCCACGGCACTTGCGGACGCGTTTTTCGACCGAGACGCGCAAACGCTGGCCCGGGAATTACTGGGCAAAGTGATCCGGCATCGGGTCGGTGAACTCTGGCTGAGCGCTCGAATCATCGAGACCGAAGCCTATTACTTCGAAGAAAAAGGCAGCCATGCCTCCCTTGGCTACACAGAAAAGCGTAAGGCTTTGTTTCTGGATGGTGGTCACATCTATATGTATTACGCCCGTGGCGGCGATTCCCTGAACTTCAGTGCCCAAGGTCCCGGCAATGCGGTGTTGATCAAGTCCGGCTATCCATGGGTCGATGAATTGAGCGGCGCGGCGAGCCTGGCGCAAATGCTGTTGAACAATCCGGATGCCCAGGGCCGCCCTCGGCCCTCGCAAAAGCTCTGTGCCGGACAGACATTGCTCTGCAAGGCGCTGGGCCTGAAGGTGCCGATCTGGGACGCCAAGCGCTTCGACCATGAAGTACTGCTGGTGGAAGATATCGGGCCCGCACCCGCCCACATCATTCAAACCACACGCCTGGGCATTCCCCATGGGCGTGACGAACACCTGATGTACCGCTTCGTCGATGCCGCCTACGCTGCCTATTGCACGCGGAACCCGCTGCGACGAGGGCAGGTCGAAGGTCGCGACTATTTTTTGCTGTGAACACAATCCCCTCTACAGGGCTCAATCGATAAGTTGGGAGTTGTTTTTTATGGGTCCATGGCTCGATAGCGTGACCGGATGGTTAACGGTCAACCCGCAATGGCTGGCCGCTGCGGTGTTCATAGTGGCCTTTGTGGAATGCCTGGCAATTGCCGGGCTGATCGTCCCCGGTACGGTATTGCTGTTTGCCGTCGCGGTCCTGGCCGGCAGCGGCGCGCTGTCGTTGAGCGAAACACTGCTGCTGGGTTTCGTCGCCGGCGTGCTGGGCGATATCGTTTCGTACTTCGTGGGGCGGCATTTCCATCAGAACATCCGGCGCCTGCCCGGGCTGCGCCATCACCCGGAATGGATCGCCGGGGCCGAGGCCTATTTCCAGCGTTATGGCATCGCCAGCCTGCTGGTCGGACGCTTCATCGGCCCGTTGCGCCCCATGCTGCCAATGGTCGCCGGGATGTTCGACATGCCCTTCCCGCGCTTCGCTGCCGTCAGCCTGCTGGCCGCCGCCGGCTGGAGCGTCGCCTATCTGCTGCCCGGCTGGGCCACGGGTGCAGCCATTCGCCTGCCGTTGCCGGAAGGTTTCTGGCTGCAGGCGGGCATCGTTGCCGGGAGTATCGCGGTGATGGTTGGCTTGAGCGCGACCAGCAGCCTGCGCCGCCATCGCCGGGCCACGACGTGGATCAGTTGCATGAGCCTGCTGATCCTGATCGGCCTGTTCATCGGCTATCCGCATTTGACCGCTCTTGATCAGGGCGTGATGACCCTGGTGCAGGAGCACCGCGGCCCGACGCTGGATGAAGTGGCGGTCACCTTCACCCTGATCGGTGAGTTCCGCAACATGTTGCTGTTCAGCGCCCTGCTCACCGGCTTGCTGTTACTTTGCCGACAATGGCGTCAGGCGCTGTTCGCCGGCGGCACCCTGCTCTGCACCGCCCTGGCCAATACCGCGACCAAAAACTTCTTCGCCCGGGTACGCCCGGAAGTGTTGAGCGATCCCTTGACCAGCTACAGCATGCCCAGCGGCCACGCTTCGGGGTCGTTTGCCTTGTTTCTGACCCTGGCCGTGCTCGCCGGTCGCGGACAGCCGCCTCGGATGCGCCTGACCTGGCTGCTGCTGGCCTGCCTGCCGGCACTGTCGATTGCCTTGTCGCGGGTTTATCTGGGCGCGCACTGGCCGACCGACGTGCTGGCCGGTGCCATGCTGGCGGCGTGCGTGTGTGCAGGGAGTTTGTGGCTGAGCCAGCGGCAGACGCCGCTCAATGCCATGCCGTTCAAGGTCTGGTGGCTGATCCTGCCGGCGTTGCTGGCATTGTTCAGTTTCTTCGCCCTGCGCCATCTGCCGCATGCAATGTTGCGGTACGCGTATTGACACCACGGGTTCGCCGCTCTATTCGCCAACAGCAAAGAGCGCCCTCCTCGCCACTCTTCAAGGATTTCTCCGACGAGAGTGGCGCTTGATCCCGTGAATCGAACATCTGCGTCGCGACCACGTCTTTTCAGAATAATCAGTCAAGCAATAATCGAAGTTACATATTATTCCATAACTTCCAACGCCTGCACCTTTCACGACATGGAAAATCAATTACATTAAAGCCAATGGCATGAACTATCAATTTCCTGATCAAACTTCAATCTGCCACAGATAAAAAAAGATACAACCACGACAGCGTAATTACGACTCACTGTCTTTCCGCAAAACCCCATAGGATCGCTACACGTAGTCGACAAACAGCATCCAGACACCAGTGTTTTATACAGTCATTATTTAAAGGATTAAACAATGGCACAACTTATCGAACCCGCCGTAGAAAGCTCAACCCGCAGTACCATTCAGGTGACAGCGATCAGCGTCTCAGCCAACATTCATGCGCCCGCCGCTGGCCGAATCGACACTGCGCCACTATTGCCACCTGTGTTAACGCCAGCGCCGGACACAACGATCCCGGGCCAATTATCCCGTCGGACACTCAAAATTCTCGACGAACATTTCGGGCCTTTGCGCTTCGGCAATTCCAACGTCACTCGCGTAGAACTCAAGGCCATGGGCGCGACAGTGCATGGCCGCGCCATCAGCTCGGCAAACGCGAACATACCGGTGCCCGATCAGGATTTTGTCGACGGATTGGGCTTCGACACAACCAAGGTCGAGGGCCGGGTAAAGTCCGCAAAAACCCCGGACAGTGCCACCGTCGCCACTCTTTTCTATGAAATCGCCATGAGTCGCTCAGCCGACGCCCAGCCCATGTTCGCTACCACCGACTTGCTTGTGCCCGGCAGCTCGATGGATCGCCTCAACAAGCTTGGGAATGCGGCGCAAAAAATCGACATTCATCACGTCGACTCCCTTAACAATCATCCCGCCTGGGTCAACAAGAGCAAAAGCTACCTGCAGGGCGGTACGGGCGTGGGCTTGCAAGCCTACGGAATTTACAGCGGCTTCATGGGGGCCATGGAAGCCCTCAAGACCGGCGACGTGGGCGAAGCCGCGTTCAACGGCGGATCGATTGCGAGTGAAGTCGGTTCATTGATCGTCGAACGAGGCCTGACCAAAGGCGGCGAAGCGATGATCAGGAACGGGTCGATCGTATTCAGCCGGTTTTCCGCCACATCGGTAGGTGCCGTATTCAGCCGGGGGGCCGGGTTATTTGCCAGCGCGATCACCCTGCCGTTCGACGTTATCAGTGCCGTCAAATCCTTTAATGCCGCAGCCGCTTCCCAAGGCAAGGAGGCCCAGGACCATTACGTCAGTGGTGGCTTGAGCGTGGCTGGCGCGAGTGTCAGCCTGGTCTTGGGCGTGGCGGCACTGGCCGGATTCGGTAGCACCGCCGGTCCCATTGGTCTCGCCGCCGCGGCCGTGCTCATTGCTGGAGCGGAAATTTACCGGGCGGCCCGGGTCGTGGACGACATCGATGACTACATTGATTTGACCACGCACGAACGTTTGCGCTCAGGCTGGTTCGCCTTCACCCGGCAGGAGCTGGATCAGGACGTCATGGATCACTACAAGATCGCCAAAGCCCGTAGCGACCACGGCAAACAGCTGGAAATATCCGCAAAGGACTTGCTTCAAAACGAGCATTACAAACACTACCTGGAATACGTCGTAAACGGCAGTTTCAACGTCGAGTTGAAGCCCGTGAAAATCTGGCGCCATCAATGGAACGAGGAGGCCGGGGAGCCGCCGTTCAAGCTCAATAACGAACCGGTCATCGTTGGTAGCGATGACATCATCGACGCTCGGGACGGGTTGCCGCAAAACCTCAAGGGCAACGTCAAAGGTAGCCCCGGCGAAAACAAAGGCGTGTTATGGCGACTCGGCGATGGCAACGACCAGGTCTTCGGCGTCAAGGACCAGCCCAATCTCTTCAGCTATCGGGAGGGCGCCAAGGCACTGACCGGCGGTGACAAGGATGACGGGTTTTACTTCGAAACAACCGAAGCGCAACTGAATCGGTCAGCGAGACCTGCACGAATCACTGTTCTTGACGGGGGAGAGGGTTCCGACACGCTGGCCTTCGAAGGCACCCGCCCCGCCCCGGATACCCGCAACACCCGCGAGGATGTTGATACCCGCCACATCGGCTATGACGTCAATCTGCAGACCGGAACGGTTGCCTTGCGCAGTCACGATCCGGCGATAGACGAGGTCATGGTCGCGCAAATCAACTCCATCGAAAACGTCTCGACATTGCGCGGCGGAACCAATCAGGTCACCGGGAGCGACAAGGCAGAACGAATCTCGGCCAACGGTAACGACCATGTCATTGCCGCAGCAGGTGACGACACAATCGCCATCCGCGGGGCGGACTGCCGGGTTGATGGCGGCCCTGGAAAGGATCGCTATTACATCGCCGACACATCGGCTCGAGTGACGATTGTCGAAGACGGCGAACAATCGAGCCTCATCGAATTCGGCTGGCCAATGGAGAGCATTCAACGCTGGCAGATCGTTGATACCTCGCTGGTCGTCAGCTCGTTACGTGGCAAGGATGGCGAACTCCCTGAACACCTGTTGACCATCGAGAATGTTTACAAGCGTGTCGACGGTCAGCGTCAGGTGAAAAATAGCCAGTTGCTGTTTAAAACCCAGGACGGTTACGAGATGGCGCCCATCTTGCCTGTTCACCTGACTGATTCATCCATTCACGACGTCGAATGCATAGTGACCATCATCGGTCAGCCCATGCCTGCTCCGCACATTATCAACAGCGGAACCGTAGTGATCGCAGAGCAGAAATCGAATCACTACTATGTTTCACGGGCGGGCCTCAGGGTCGATTTCATTGCGTATGCCGATACGCCTACAACCCCCAGCACCATTTATCTGGATTATAAATATGAAGAAATACATGCAATCAGGGCCAGCTACCAGGTAAAGGTAACCGAAGGTGTTTCGGGTTACACACTCCTCAGTTATAGCCGCTTCAATATATGGATTCAACTTCCATCAAAAATCGTTAATCTCACGGGTGTCATTAGAGAAAAGCCACAGAAAAAACCCGCAAGCACCATTTATTCAAGTATCAAGTCAGCCGTCATAGAGTGCGTACAAGACATTGTACTGGTCATGCAGGACGGCGAATCCTATCGATTGATGCCGCCCGATATCCCCTATCAGGAGGATGCTGCTGCTCCGGGCTATAAATCCCGTCTCGCCACGATGTGCCTGAAGCGTCGATACGGCAATTACAGTTTTATCCGACCACAACGGATAAAACCTTTCTTGCTCGCAGCTACCCCTAAGAAGATTGACTTTCCATCAGCTTCCCATGCCGGTATCTATGTGCTGCAAGGCCAAGCCTCGTCCTACGATGTTTATCCTACCAGCAACACAACTTTTAGCCTGTCGACACCAGGCGCCGCTGAACAAACCTCCAATGCATCGACCTGGACCATCTACAGCACAGAATTGACAGAAGCCGTAACACGCAACGAAATACGGCTGACGTCCGAAGAACTGCAAGTCGGTAGCGCAGTGCTCCAGTTACCGAGTGTGGATCATGCAGGGCCGGTGGAATCCATCAGCGTGGCAACTTCATCCGGAAATATTTATTCAGTTGAACTGTTATTTGAAGTGCTGCAACTTTACGTGATCAACGCACAAGGCTACGCAAGTGTCGATGCCTTGTTGACTGATATTCGTGCTCACCAGGCACGAAACGAACTGGCCGTAAAAGTGAACGTTAACAATATTGGCTTCACACCACGAATTGACGGCCAGGTGTATTACAACTCGACGAACGATTACTGGGGTATCGATACGGATCTGAATTTTCGCATCAAACCCGAGGATCTGATCATAGAACCGATCCAGTACGCTTGATCCCTGATTAACCGACCTGGCAATGCAGACCTGGCGTGACGTATATCGGCACGCCGGCGCTTGCCTCATTCAGTCGAAGGAGTGGCTGAATCATTACAAATGGAGTGTGCCCCTTACGCGCCAGAAGCAATCAAGCAAACAATTCCCCCTGCAACTCATCCAGCAGCGCCTGGATCGCATCCAGTCGCTGCTGCGGATCATCGAGCTGCAGCAGATCGATCTTGTCCAACTCGGCGAATGGCAGCAGATACGCCAACTGATTGGCCAGCGACTGTTGTCCGGTCGCTTCGTTGCCCATGTTCAGCGCTTCGACCATCGGGTGTTCCGCCAGGGCCTTGAGCAGCGCGACCAGGTCGGCGTCCTCGTCCTGGAGCGGTTGCTCGGGCTCGTCCTCCAGCCACTGGACCTCGGCGACAATCAACTGATCGCGCTGCACTTCGGTGCGCACCACGTGGAAACGCCGCCCGCCCTGCACCCGAATGCCCAGCAGGCCATTGTCCTGCTGCTTGAAATCGGTGATCAGCGCTTCGCACCCTACCAGCGCATAGCCCGCCGGAGCGATGCCCACCTCTTCGCCATCGAGAATGCACACCACGCCGAAGCCGCCGCCCTGTTTCATGCAGCGGCTGATCATGTCCAGGTAGCGCGCCTCGAAAATCTGCAAGTCGAGGATGCAGCCAGGAAACAGCACCGTGTTCAGCGGAAAAAGCGGCAAGCTCATAAATATTTCCTTACACCACCATCGACACCGCCAACGGCAGGAACACCGCCGTGGCCACGCCCATCAGACTCATCGCCAGCGCCGCGAAGGCGCCGCACTCTTCACTTTCCTGCATCGCCACCGCCGTGCCGACCGCGTGGGCGGTCATGCCCAGGGCCATGCCGCGTGCCTCAGGACTGTGGACACCGAGCCGGGTCAAAAGACTCGGCCCGAAGATCGCCCCGATCACCCCGGTGATCAACACAAACACCGCCGCCAGCGCCGCGACGCCACCGATCTGTTCGGCCACCAGCATGGCAATCGGCGAGGTCACCGACTTCGGCGCCATGGTCATCAGGATCATGTGTTCGGCGCCAAACCACCAGCCCAGCAATACACCCATGCCCGTGGCAACCACACCGCCTACCACCAGCGTAGTAAATATCGGCCAGAACAACTGCCGAATCCGCCGCAGGTTGAGGTAAAGCGGCACTGCCAGCGCGACCGTCGCGGGGCCAAGCAAGATGCTGAGAATCTCGGTGCTCTTGCGGTATTCAGCGTAGGTCAGGCCGCATCCCACCAGCACACCGATCACCAGCAGCATGGAAACCAGCACCGGTTGCAGAAAGATCCAGCGGGTTTTCTCAAACGCCGCCAGCACCAGTTGATAGGCGCCCAAGGTCACGCCAATGCCGAACAACGGATGATGAATCACCGATGCCCAGGCCCCGTGCCAGTCGAAGATCATTGGCCGTCCTCGTGAGGAGCGTGACGCTTGATCATGCGCTGCATCAAGACACCGGCAAACGCCAGGGACAGCACCAGCGACAACACCAGCGCGCCGACGATGGCCCAGAAATCCGCCGCGATATCGGCAGCGTAAACCATCACGCCCACCGCCGGCGGCACCAGCAGCAACGGCAGGTAGCGCAGCAGACTGCTGGCCGCCTGGTTCAGCGGCTCACCCACCTGGCCACGGCTGATCAGGAACACCAGCAACAGCAGCAGGCCGATGATCGGCCCCGGTAGCACCGGCAAAAACAAATGGTTGATGGCGGTGCCGAGCAATTGGAACAGCACCAGCCAGGTCAGGCCACGTAACAACATCCTTCTTCTCCCGCAAAACCCGTCACCCGCAGTGGCGGGTCGACCATTATAAGCATGCCGACGCTATGGATCGGCATTCGCAAACAGCATGGACAGTTGACCGGAGCCATTTGCCATGTTGATCTAAAGCGGTAATCCGGGAGGTCAAATCCCCCCACCTCAAAACTATAAAACCGATGAACCCAAGGAGAGTCTCAATGCCCTATGTTCCCGTTGCAGAGCTCAAAGATTATGTCGGCAAGGAACTCGGACGTTCCGAATGGCTCACCATCGATCAGGCGCGCATCAACCTGTTCGCCGAAGCCACTGGGGACTATCAGTTCATCCATGTCGACCCGGTCAAAGCCGCGCAAACGCCATTTGGCAGCACCATTGCACACGGTTTCCTGTCGCTGTCGTTGATCCCCAAACTGATGGAAGACATCCTTGTCATGCCTGAAGGCTTGAAGATGGTGGTCAATTACGGCCTCGACAGCGTGCGTTTCATTCAACCGGTCAAGGTCGACTCGAAAGTGCGACTCAAGGTCGATCTGACCGAAGTCACCGAGAAAAAACCCGGTCAATGGCTGCTCAAGGCCACCGCCACCCTGGAAATCGAAGGCTCGGAAAAACCGGCGTATATCGCTGAACCCTTGTCCCTCTGCTTCGTGTAAACCCTCCCGGAGGCGAAGCAGCTCACGCTGTTTCGCGCCCTCTCCTTTTTCCTGGCTATTTAAGAACACAGAGCTGCGGCATACTCGGTCGCCTAATTGCCCGGATCCCGCTATGCGCTCATTAGCACTCCTTGCCTTGACCCTGTTGCTCACCGCTTGCGGCGATGGTGAATCACTGTTGCCTCCCGACGCCCGCCTGCCGGACGGCGGTCGCTATCGCGGCGATCTGGTCAATGGCTTGCTGCAAGGCCAGGGCCGCGTCGATTATCCGAACGGCAGCTGGTATGCCGGCGGGTTCGACCAGGGCCAATGGCATGGCCAGGGCGAATGGCACGGCAGTAACGGCGAAGTCTATCGCGGGTCCTTCAATCAAGGGCTGTTCGACGGCAAGGGGCAACTGAGCACCAGCGGCAGCAGCTATTCCGGCGGTTTCAAAGCCGGGCGCCGAGACGGTGAAGGCACCCTCAAAGAAAACGGCATGACCTATCGCGGGGAATTCAAAGCCGATCAATACTCGGGGCTCGGGCGTCTCGAGCTCGAAGACGGCAGCTCGTATCAGGGCCAGTTCGCCCTCGGCAAACCCAACGGCGAAGGCCAGCGTGGCGACGCCAGCGGCAATCAGTTCACCGGGCATTTCGTCGACGGTCAGCTGGAGGGCAACGGGACATTCAACAGTGCCGATGGCGACATGTACGTCGGCGGTTTCAAGAACAATCAACTGCACGGCAAGGGCCGCTACGAGAACGCCGACGGCGATGTCTGGCTCGGCCTGTTCAAGGAAGGCTCGCTCAACGGCAAGGGCGAGATGATCGGCGCCGACGGCAGCCACTATATCGGCCAGTTCAACGACTGGCGCTTTACCGGCCAAGGCCGATTGAACCTGCCCGATGGCAGCTTCTATATCGGCCAGTTCGACGTCGACAATTACAACGGTCACGGCACGCTGGTGCTGACCGATGGCACGGTGCAGAGCGGTACCTGGATCAACGGCCAGCGCGTGCGCGATGCCGACGGCAAGTTACTGCCCGACCCGCTCGAGCTCGGCTTGCTGGCCCAGGGCCGCCTGCTCGACGACGCGCTGGCCAACATACCGGCCTCGACCCCGACGATCGAGCTGTACACCCTGACCCTCGGTGGTGACGGCAAGCAAAGCGTGTTCCTGCGCGAGTCCGATTACGTCAGCAACATGCTCACCAGCCGTTTCGGCGCCTTTGGCCAGATCCGCCTGGTCAACCATCGCGACCACCTTGCCGACCGGCCGATGGCCACCCGGGAAAACCTGCGCCGCGCCGCCCTGACGCTGGCCGAGCGCAGCGGCCCGGAAGATTTGATTTTCCTTTACCTGACCAGCCACGGCACCAGCGAACATGAACTGGTGCTCGACCAGCCGCGCATGGAACTGTCCGATCTGCCGGCCGACGAACTCGCTGCCGTCCTGGCACCGCTGAAAAATCGCGACAAGATCATCGTGATTTCGTCCTGCTACTCCGGCGGCTTCATCCCGGCCCTGAAAGACGAACGCACCCTGGTCATGACGGCCTCGCGGGCCGACCGTGTGTCCTTCGGCTGCTCCGAACAAGCCAACTTCACTTACTTTGGCGATGCCTTGTTCGCTCAGGCGCTGAACCAGACCGACGACCTCGAACACGCCTTCAAGCTGGCCAGCGCCACCGTGGCCGAGCGCGAGCTGGCAGACAGCTTCGAAGCCTCCGAGCCGCAGATCTGGGCGCCAAAAACCGTGCTCTCCCACTGGCAACTGCTACGCAAACAGCAAGCACGAAAGGCACTGCAAAGTGCCTCTATCCGCAGCAAGGATGCAAAGAGCAACTAAGCTGAATAGTATCAAGGGGGAAACACTATGTACTTGACGCCTCAGCACGTATTGCTTGCCGGAGCTACCGGTTTGACCGGCGAACATCTTCTCGACCGTCTGCTCAATGAGCCAACGATTTCGCGAGTATTGGCGCCATCACGCCGGCCATTGGCCGAACACCCTCATCTGGAAAATCCGGTCGGCGACCCCGCGGAGTTTCTGCCGCAATTGAATGGTCGCGTCGACATCGCCTACTGCTGCCTCGGCACCACGATCAAGCAGGCCGGCTCGGAACAGGCGTTTCGCGCGGTGGACCTGGACATGGTGGTGGCGTTCGCCAAACGTGCACGGGAGATGGGCGCACGGCATCTGATCGTGATCAGTGCCTTGGGGGCCGATCGGCGATCCTCGATTTTCTACAACCGGGTCAAAGGCGAGATGGAATACGCATTGCGCGCGCAGGACTGGCCGCAACTGACCATTTGCCGACCTTCGTTGCTGCTGGGCGAGCGCATTGAACCGCGTATGGCCGAGCAATTCGTTGGGCCCTTGTCCCGCTTGATCCCCGGCAAATATCGCGGCATCGAAGCCTGTCAACTGGCTCGCGCCATGTGGCGGCTGGCGCTGGAAGAGCAGGATGGGTTGCGGATTGTCGAGTCGGATGAGCTGCGCAAGTTAGGCAAGTAGTCCTGTGGCGTCTGAAATGACGCCTTCGTCGGAATGCCGCCCAGAGCAGGCTCGCGAAGGGCGCGACACCCATGTAAAGCCGAACGCTACAACCCGCCAGTCGCCTGGAAACTGACCCCGATTACCGTCAGCACGGACAACGGCAACAACAATGTGTCGAGCAAGGCGCTGGCCGGCAGGTCGACGCCTGGGTAGGCCGGTGCTTCGGCGCCGAAGCGGTCCATGGCACAGCAACCGCCATTCATGGCATACAAATCCAGTCGAGTCCCCGAGTACACCACCGGCGCCCCCGGCTTGGCGGCATCGAGCGTGCGCGCGGTGGCGCAACCCGTCAGTTGCAACGCCAGCACAATCGCCAGCAGCTTATTCATCGCTGGTCAGATGGTGTTCGCCCCAACGCGGCAGCATGTCCTGGGGAATGTTCAGCAGGTTGAGAATCCGCGCCACCACGAAGTCGATCAGGTCATCAATCGTTTGCGGCTGATGATAGAAACCCGGCGAAGCCGGCAAAATTGTCACACCCATGTTCGACAACTTGAGCATGTGCTCCAGATGGATGCTCGAATACGGCGCCTCGCGCGGCACCAGAATCAACTGGCGACGCTCCTTCAAAGTGACGTCGGCGGCACGCTCGATCAGGTTATTGCAGGCCCCCGTCGCAATGGCCGACAAGGTTCCGGTGGAACACGGCACCACCACCATCGCTGCGGGTGAGCCGGAGCCCGAGGCCACCGGCGACATCCAGTCTTCCTTGCCGTACACGCGGATCTGCCCCGCGGCAGCGCCGGTGTATTCGGTGAGGAAGGCCTGCATCATCTGGGTTTTCGGCGGCAGCGTAACGTCAGTCTCGGTGGCCATCACCAGTTGCGCCGCCTTGGAGATCAGGAAGTGTACCTCGCGGTCTTCTCGTATCAGGCAGTCCAGCAGGCGCAAACCGTACTGGGCGCCGGAAGCGCCGGTCATCGCCAGCGTGATGCGTTCCGGACCGTTGTTCATTGCAGCGCCTCGGCGAGTTTGCCGTGCAGGCCGCCGAAGCCGCCGTTGCTCATGATCACCACGTGGGTGCCGGGTTGGGCCTGGCTCTTCACGCGCTCGATGATGCCTTCCAGTGAATCGCTGACGATCGACGGCACGGTGCACAACGCGGCGGTTGCGCCCAGGTCCCAGCCAAGGTTGGCGGGCGCGTACCAGATCACCTGGTCGGCATCGACCACGCTTTCCGGCAAGCCATCACGGTGAGCGCCGAGCTTCATCGAGTTGGAGCGTGGCTCGATGATCGCAATCAACGGCGCATCGCCGATGCGCTTGCGCAGGCCGTCGAGGGTGGTGGCGATGGCGGTCGGGTGATGAGCGAAGTCGTCGTAGATAGTGATGCCTGCGACTTGCGCGACGATCTCCATTCGGCGTTTCACGCTTTTGAAGGCACTCAGCGCGGCGATGCCCATGGACGGCACGACACCGACGTGACGCGCCGCAGCCAAAGTAGCCAGGGCATTGGCAACGTTGTGCTGGCCGGTCATGTCCCACTCGACCACGCCTTGTGCGACGCCTTCGAACATCACTTCGAATGCCGAACCGTCTTCGCTCAGCAACTTGACCTGCCACTGACCGCCTGCACCGGTGGTTTGTACCGGAGTCCAGCAGCCCATTTCAATAACGCGCTGCAAGGCAGGCTCGGTGGTTGGATGAATCACCAGGCCTTCGCTCGGGATGGTCCGCACCAGGTGGTGGAACTGCCGCTCGATAGCAGGCAGATCGGGGAAGATATCGGCGTGATCGTACTCCAGGTTGTTCAGGATCGCTGTGCGCGGGCGGTAATGCACGAACTTGGAGCGTTTATCGAAGAAGGCGCTGTCGTATTCGTCAGCTTCGATGACAAAAAACGGTGTGTCACCCAAGCGCGCCGACACCGAGAAGTTCTGCGGCACGCCGCCGATCAGGAAACCCGGGCTCATGCCCGCATGTTCCAGCACCCAGGCAAGCATGCTGCTGGTAGTGGTCTTGCCGTGAGTACCGGCAACGGCCAGCACCCAGCGACCTTGCAGTACGTGATCCGCCAGCCATTGCGGGCCGGAGACGTAAGGCAGGCCTTTGTTCAGCACGTATTCGACGGCCGGGTTGCCGCGGGACATGGCGTTGCCGACCACCACCAGATCCGGTGCCGGATCGAGCTGCGCCGGGTCGTAGCCCTGGGTCAACTCAATGCCCTGCGCCTCAAGCTGAGTGCTCATCGGCGGATAGACGTTGGCATCGGAGCCCGTCACGTGGTGGCCCAGCTCTTTGGCCAGCACCGCCATCGAACCCATGAAAGTACCGCAGATACCAAGAATATGAATATGCATAGTCGACCTCGTAAAACATGGCCGCAGGTTAGCCCAGGGAGGGGAAATTCGCACTCTTTAGCTGAGATTCACCGCGACCCCTGTGGCGAGGGGGCTTGCCCCCGTTGGGCTGCGCAGCAGCCCCAAAACCCATGCAACTTCGGTGTGTCAGACACATCGCGAGTTAATGTTGTACGACTGCTGCGCAGCCCAACGGGTGTAAGCCCCCTCCCCACAAAAGCGGGTTACCGGGCTATGCCGTGTTTACGCAGCTTTCTATAGAGGGTATTGCGGCTAACCCCCAACTGTTCGGCCGTGTGGGTCATATGCCACCGTGTCTGCTCCAGCGCATTGAGCAGCGCCAGCCGCTCGGCATCCTCCAGCGGATGCTCGGACGGCGCTTCAACGGCCACGACCTGCGCCGGCCGGGCTTGTCGAATCATCGCGGGCAAATCCTCCCACCCAATCCGCCCGCCATCGCACAACGCCGCCAACGTACGCAGTACATTGCGCAACTGCCGTACATTCCCCGGCCATGCAAAACCCAGCAACGCCTGCCGTGCCGGCGCGTCGATGATCACCGTTTCGCCGCCAGCCTCCTCGGCCAGCAAAAAATCGAGCAGCTGGGATTTGTCACTGCGCTCGCGCAGCGCCGGCAGCGCAACTTCCAGACCATTGAGCCGGTAATACAAATCCTCGCGGAAACTGCCGTCCTGCACCCGTTCCAACAGATTGCGGTGGGTGGCACTGATGATTCGTACATTGACCGACTCCGGCTCGCCGCCAATCGGTACCACCTGACGATCTTCCAGCACCCTTAACAGCCGGGTCTGCAAGGCCAGCGGCATGTCGCCGATTTCATCGAGAAACAAGGTGCCGCCATCGGCCTGCTGCAACTTGCCGCGCATGCCTTCCTTGCGCGCCCCGGTGAAACTGCCCCCGCGATAGCCAAACAGCTCGCTCTCGATCAGGCTTTCCGGAATGGCCGCGCAATTGAGCGCGACGAAGGCTTTTTCGGCCCGTTGACTGGCGAGGTGCACGGCCTTGGCGAAGGCTTCCTTGCCGGAACCGGTTTCGCCGTTGATCAGCAAGGGTACGTCACGCTCGAAGACTCGCAGGGACTTGCGGAAATCGTCCTGCAGCGCCGTGTCGCCCAGACAGATCCCGGACAGCCGGGGACGCTCGGCAACCCTCGGACTGCGCACCAGCGGCACCGGAATGCTACGTGGTTGCCCTCGCAACAATGCAAACAGGCTCCGCCCGTCACGGGTGCGCAGCGGCCAACTGGCGCTGGCATTGACGCTCGCACGGCCGAGCAGTTCATCCAGCGAGCAATCGAAAAACGCCTCGACCGGTTTGCCCAGCAATCCACCGCGGATATGTCCCAACAGATTCAGCGCGCTCTGGTTGACTGCGCTGATTCGCCCTTCCCCGTCGAACGCCAGCAGTCCTTCGCTGAACAAGCCGACGGATTCGGCCTGAAGATGAAAACGCAGCAACCATTGATTGTCGAAATACCGCAGGAAATAGCAGCTCTCGATCATCTTCGCCGAAAGGTTGACCAGGGCCATGGTGTGGAACTGGCTCTGCCGCGAGACCTCGTGGCGCGCCGAGGACACGTCGAGCACCGCCAGCAGTTCACCATGAGGATCGAATACCGGGCTTGCCGAGCAGGTCAGGCCTGTATGGCGACCGCGAAAGTGTTCGTCCTGGTGGATGGTCAGGGACTGACGCTCCACCAGGCAAGTGCCGATACCATTGGTGCCTTCACAGGCTTCGCTCCAGTCGGCGCCAAGCCAAAGCCCGGCGCGTTCGAAAATTTTCCGCTCGGCCGGCGCGGTGACGCAGTTGAGAATGACCCCGCGGGCATCGGTGAGCAGCACCGCGTGGCCGGCGCCCGAGAGCTGCTGATGAAGGCTGGACATTTCGTTGCCGGCAATGTGCAACACCTGCTGCAAGCGTTCGCGACTTTCCAGGAGCCGCCCATGCTCCAGCACCGTCGGGGCCATGGTCAGGGCCGGGTCGAGGTGGTAGTCCTCAAGACAGCGCAGCCAGGAGCGGGCAATGGATGGATCGCTGCCGGGACCCTGCAGGTGTGATTTTCCCTGAGTGACGGTCAACACCTGCTGGGCATGGCGACTCAAATGGTTGTCGTGCATTTCTTGTTGTTCTCCCCGAGCGGTTTACACCCCTGTACCGAGCATCCTCCAGCCGAGCTTGCATTGCAATGCTGGCCAGACCGCCCGGTCACAAGCTGTGCCATAAACGGTACAAAGTGTCACAGCGGCTGTACCGAAAGCGTCACAGGCTGCGCCCGCCTGTCCGACAAAAATCACGCAAGACCTTGATTTACCTGAGCTGCAGCGCAGTGGCCCGACCTTTGCTCTACGCTTATAACAAGCGCACATGCGCGCTCCCTTATAAGTACAAAAGCCAAGGAGAAATCACCATGCGTTACGCTCACCCCGGTACTGAAGGCGCTATCGTTTCGTTCAAGAGCAAATATGGTAACTACATCGGCGGCGAGTTCGTCGCGCCTGTCAAAGGTCAGTACTTCACCAATACCTCGCCAGTAAATGGCCAACCGATTGCCGAATTCCCGCGTTCCACGGCTGAAGACATCGACAAGGCCCTGGACGCTGCCCACGCGGCCGCCGATGCCTGGGGCGCCACGTCCGCCCAGGCGCGCTCGCTGGTGCTGCTGAAAATCGCCGACCGCATCGAACAGAACCTGGAAGTCCTGGCGATCACCGAGTCCTGGGACAACGGCAAAGCCGTGCGCGAAACCCTCAACGCCGACATCCCGCTGGCTGCCGACCATTTCCGCTACTTCGCCGGCTGCATCCGTGCCCAGGAAGGCAGCGCTGCCGAGATCGACGGCAACACCGTGGCCTATCACATCCATGAACCGTTAGGCGTGGTCGGGCAGATCATCCCGTGGAACTTCCCGATCCTGATGGCCGCCTGGAAACTCGCCCCGGCCCTGGCCGCCGGCAACTGCGTGGTCCTCAAGCCTGCCGAGCAAACACCACTGGGCATTACCGTGCTGATGGAACTGATCGGTGACCTGCTACCGCCCGGCGTGTTGAACGTGGTGCAAGGCTTCGGCAAAGAAGCCGGTGAGGCCCTGGCCACCAGCAAGCGCATCGCCAAGATCGCCTTCACCGGCTCGACCCCGGTCGGCTCGCACATCATGAAATGCGCTGCCGAAAACATCATTCCGTCCACGGTGGAGCTGGGTGGCAAGTCGCCGAACATCTTCTTCGAAGACATCATGCAAGCCGAGCCGTCTTTCATCGAGAAGGCCGCCGAAGGTCTGGTGCTGGCGTTCTTCAACCAGGGTGAAGTCTGCACCTGCCCGTCCCGTGCCCTGGTGCAAGAGTCGATCTACGACGAGTTCATGAAAGTGGTCATGAACAAAGTCCTGCAAATCAAACGCGGCGACCCGCTGGACACCGACACCATGGTCGGCGCCCAGGCGTCCGAGCAGCAATTCGACAAGATCCTCTCGTACCTGGAAATCGCCAAGGGCGAAGGCGCCGAGCTGCTGACGGGCGGCAAGGTGGAAAAACTCGAGGGCAACCTGGCGACTGGATATTACATTCAGCCGACCCTGCTCAAGGGCACTAACAAAATGCGTGTGTTCCAGGAAGAAATCTTTGGCCCGGTGGTGAGCATCACCACCTTCAAGGACGAAGCCGAAGCCCTGGCCATCGCCAACGACACCGAGTTCGGCCTGGGTGCCGGCCTCTGGACCCGCGACATCAACCGCGCCTACCGCATGGGCCGTGCCATCAAGGCCGGTCGTGTGTGGACCAACTGCTATCACCTGTACCCGGCGCATGCCGCGTTCGGTGGTTACAAAAAGTCCGGCGTCGGCCGTGAAACCCACAAGATGATGCTCGATCACTATCAGCAGACCAAAAACCTGCTGGTGAGCTACGACATCAACCCACTGGGCTTCTTCTAACCCGGTCGGATACAGCAAAACCCTGTAGGAGCGAGCTTGCTCGCTCCTACAAAGGCCTTCGCGCCAACCCGGCCACCACGCCGGTCAAAAGAATAAGAACAGGTGAATCCCTATGCCTAGCGATCAAGCCAGCGTGCAGCCGGCTTCCTCCTCTGTGGACTTTGAAAAAGTCGGCTCCGACTATTTCCAGCAACGCGAACTGAAAAAAGGTGCGGCAGGCTGGGTCCTGCTGGTCGGCCTCGGTGTGGCCTACGTCATCTCCGGCGATTACGCGGGGTGGAACTTCGGCCTGGCCCAGGGTGGCTGGGGCGGCATGTTTCTCGCCACGTTGCTGATGGCGACCATGTACCTGTGCATGTGCTTTTCCCTGGCGGAACTGTCCTCCATGATCCCGACCGCAGGCGGTGGCTACGGTTTTGCCCGCAGTGCGTTCGGCCCTTGGGGCGGGTTCCTGACCGGAACCGCGATCCTGATCGAATACGCCATCGCACCCGCGGCGATCGCGGTGTTTATCGGCGCCTATTGCGAGTCGCTGTTCGGCATCGGCGGCTGGATGATTTACCTGGCGTTCTACATCATCTTTATTGCCATCCATATTTTCGGCGTCGGTGAAGCCCTGAAACTGATGTTCGGCATCACCGCCGTCGCCGCCCTGGCGCTGGGCGTATTTCTGGTGAGCATGGTGCCGCACTTCAGCGTCGCCAACCTGCTCGACATTCCCGTCACCGAGGCCAAGGGCGCCAGCAGCTTCCTGCCCTTCGGCTACGTCGGCGTCTGGGCTGCCATTCCCTATGCCATCTGGTTTTTCCTGGCGGTCGAAGGTGTGCCGCTGGCCGCGGAAGAAACCAAAAACCCGAAACGCGACCTGCCCCGCGGGCTGATTGGCGCCATGCTGGTGCTGGTGAGCTTTGCCCTGCTGATTCTGGTGATCGGCCCCGGAGGTGCAGGTGCCCATGCCCTGGTGACCTCGGGCAACCCGTTGGTCGAAGCATTGAGCAAAGCCTATGGCGGCTCGACCTGGATGGGCCACTTCGTCAATCTGGTAGGCCTGGCCGGGCTGATCGCCAGTTTCTTCTCGATCATCTACGCCTACTCGCGGCAGATTTTCGCGCTGTCCCGCGCCGGCTACCTGCCGCGCAAACTGTCGGAAACCAACAAGAGCAAGGCCCCCGTACTGGCGTTGATCATTCCTGGCATCATCGGGTTCGGGTTGTCACTGACCGGTCAGGGAGACTTGCTGATCCTGGTGGCAGTATTCGGTGCGACCATTTCCTACGTCTTGATGATGGCGGCGCACATCACGCTGCGCATTCGGCGCCCCAAAATGGATCGGCCATACCGCACGCCGGGCGGTATCTTCACCTCGGGTGTCGCGCTGGTGCTGGCTTGCATCGCCGTGGTCGCGGGTTTTCTGGTGGATCCGCGCGTGGTGATTGGCGCTGCGATCATCTATGGAGTGTTAATTGCTTACTTTGCCTTCTACAGTCGGCATCACCTGGTAGCAGGCACGCCCGAAGAAGAATTCGCGGCCATTCAGAAGGCCGAAAAAGCCTTGCACTAAACGGCCGCACATTACGGCGCAGCCCCCATCTGCGCCGTCACGGAGAATCTTCATGGCTAGTTTTGCTCACACTGTCGGTGCCCACACCTACCGTTTCGACAGCCTCAAAGAGGTCATGGCCAAGGCCAGTCCGGCGCGTTCCGGGGACTTTCTGGCGGGTGTCGCTGCCCTTAACGATGGCGAGCGGGTGGCCGCGCAGATGGCGCTGGCGAACATCCCGCTCGCCCACTTCCTGCAGGAAGTACTGATTCCCTACGAGTCCGATGAAGTCACCCGGCTGATCATCGACACTCACGATAAACAGGCTTTTGCGGCGGTCAGCCACCTCACTGTCGGCGGCTTTCGCGACTGGCTGCTCGGCGATGCCGCCGACGAACACAGCCTGCGCGCCCTCGCCCCGGGCCTGACCCCGGAAATGGTCGCCGCCGTGTCGAAGATCATGCGCGTGCAGGATCTGGTACTGGTGGCGCAGAAAATCCGCGTGGTCACCCAATTCCGCGGCACGCTGGGCCTGCGCGGCCGGTTATCCACACGCCTGCAACCGAACCACCCCACCGACGAACCCGCCGGCATCGCCGCGAGCATTCTCGACGGCCTGCTGTACGGCAATGGCGATGCGATGATCGGTATCAACCCGGCCACCGACAGCATCAACTCCATCTGTGCCATGCTGGAAATGCTCGATGCCATCATCCAACGCTACGAGATTCCCACTCAAGCCTGCGTACTGACCCACGTCACCACCTCGATTGAAGCCATCAATCGCGGTGTTCCGCTGGACCTGGTGTTCCAGTCAATCGCCGGCACCGAAGCGGCCAACGCCAGCTTCGGCATCAACCTCAACGTATTGCAGGAAGGCTACGACGCCGGTCTGAGCCTGAATCGCGGCACCCTGGGCCAGAACCTGATGTATTTCGAGACCGGTCAGGGCAGTGCCCTGTCGGCCAATGCCCACCACGGCATCGATCAGCAGACCTGTGAGACTCGTGCCTACGCCGTGGCGCGACATTTCAACCCTTTCCTGGTGAACACAGTCGTCGGCTTCATCGGCCCGGAATACCTCTACAACGGTAAACAAATCATCCGCGCCGGCCTCGAAGACCACTTCTGCGGCAAGCTTCTGGGCGTACCCATGGGCTGCGACATCTGCTACACCAACCACGCCGAAGCCGATCAGGATGACATGGACACCTTGCTGACCCTGTTGGGTGTGGCCGGGATCAACTTCATCATGGGCATCCCCGGTTCCGACGACATCATGCTCAACTACCAGACCACTTCGTTCCACGACGCACTCTATGCTCGTCAGACCCTGGGGCTGAAACCGGCGCCGGAGTTCGAAAAATGGCTGGCAAACATGGGTATCTTCACTCAGGCGGACGGCAAAATTCACTTCGGCGACAGCCTGCCGCCGGCCTTCCGTCAGGCCATGGCGCAACTGGGATGAGCGTTGTAATGGATAAACCACCTGTTGATCAGCAAAACCCGTTACTGGGGCTGCGCCGCCTGACGCCCGCGCGGATTGCCTTGGGCCGCACCGGCACCAGCATACCAACCCAGGCGCAGCTGGATTTCCAATACGCTCACGCTCAGGCCCGGGATGCGGTGCACTTGCCGTTCGACCATGCCGCGCTCGGTTCGCAACTGGCGGCGCGTGGACGTGAAAGCCTGTTGCTGCACAGCGCGGCAACGGACCGTAACAGTTACTTGCAGCGCCCCGATCTGGGGCGAAAATTGAGTGATGCGTCAGCACAGACCCTGCGCGATCTCGCAGCGGCCAATCCCGGCGGCGTTGATCTGGCCATCGTCGTCGCCGACGGCTTGTCGGCCCTGGCCGTTCATCGCCACACCGTTCCATTTCTGACCCGGATGGAAGAACAGATCGAGGCAGAAGGCTGGTCTGTGTCACCTGTGGTCCTGGTTGAGCAAGGCCGGGTTGCCGTGGCCGACGAGATCGGCGAGTTGCTGGGCGCCAGGATGGTCGTCATCCTGATCGGTGAACGCCCTGGCCTCAGCTCGCCAGACAGCCTGGGACTATATTTCACCTACAATCCAAAGATCGGCCTGACGGATGCTTATCGCAATTGCATCTCCAACGTGCGACTCGAAGGCCTGAGTTACGGTATGGCGGCACATCGTTTGCTTTATTTGATGCGCGAAGCCTGCCGGCGCCAGTTGTCGGGGGTCAATCTCAAGGACGAGGCCCAGGTTCAGACGCTGGAGTCGGACGCTGGTGCAGACACGAAAGGTAATTTCCTACTCAACCCGCCCCTTGCCTGAACCGTTTCCGCATTGCGTTTCCATTCCGGTTTCAGGCAGGATCGATGCACGGCCGCCAGGGGTTTCCCATCGCCGTCATCATGTAAGACAGCCACTTGAAGACGAGACCTACCATGCGGATTATTCAAGCGACCCTCGAACACCTGGACCTGTTGGCCCCCTTATTCGTCAAATATCGCGAGTTTTATGGCTCGTTGCCGTATCCGGACTCGTCCCGGGCGTTCCTAGAGAAACGCTTGCGTCGCAAGGAATCGGTGATCTACCTGGCCCTGGCCGATGACGACACCCACCGACTGATGGGTTTCTGTCAGCTGTACCCGAGCTTTTCGTCGCTGTCGCTCAAGCGCGTGTGGATTCTCAACGACATCTACGTCGCCGAAGATGCCCGCCGCCAGCTGGTGGCCGACAACCTGATCCGTACGGCGAAGAAAATGGCCAAGGAAACCAATGCCGTACGCATGCGTGTATCCACCAGCAGCAACAATGAAGTGGCGCAGAAAACCTACGAATCCATAGGGTTCAAGGAAGACACCGAGTTCAAGAACTACGTGTTGCCGATCAGCGACGAGCTCTGATTCGCCTCACATCTGTAGGAGCAGCCGGTCGACGCTCGATTGCTCGCGATAGCTGTCTTACTTGCGATACATGTGTTGAATGACACACCGTCATCGCGAGCAATCGAGCGTCGACCGGCTGCTCCTACAAAAAAAATCGCGCCAACTCCCGCTGGTCTTGTGTGAAATCCCCCGCTACAAACTCCACGCGCTTTTCACCCCTCAGCCCGTATAATGCTGATCTTTCCGGCTTGTAAGAAAAACTACTCCCATTCGTAGGCTTTCGCGAAGTCATCCGCACAGGCCTGCCGAGTCGGGCCGTCACCACAGGTGCCCTCCATGGATTTCAACCCGCTCGACCTTATCCTGCATCTCGATGTTTACCTCGACTTGCTGGTGAACAACTACGGGCCATGGATCTACGCCATCCTGTTTCTGGTGATCTTCTGCGAGACCGGCCTGGTGGTAATGCCATTTCTGCCGGGCGATTCCCTGCTATTCATCGCTGGCGCCGTCGCGGCCGGTGGTGGCATGGACCCGGTGCTGCTCGGCGGCTTGCTGATGCTGGCGGCGATCCTCGGCGACAGCACCAACTACGTAATCGGACGAACGGCAGGAGAAAAGCTGTTCAGTAACCCGAACTCGAAGATCTTCCGTCGAGATTATCTGCAACAAACCCATGATTTCTACGACAAGCACGGCGGCAAAACCGTGACCCTGGCGCGCTTCCTGCCGATCATCCGCACCTTTGCACCGTTCGTCGCCGGTGTGGCGAGAATGCCTTACCCGCGTTTCTTTGCCTTCAGCGTCCTCGGCACTATCCTGTGGGTCGGCGGCCTGGTCACCCTCGGTTACTTCTTCGGCAACGTACCCTTCATCAAGCAAAACCTGTCGCTGCTGGTGGTCGGTATCATCCTGCTGTCGCTGGTACCGATGATCATCGGCGTCGTCCGCAGCCGCTTCGGCAACGCCGCGTCCAAAGCCCACCCGCGCTGATCCGGCATGTGGTCACTTAGCGCCTGGCGTCGCCGGCGCATCCTGGGCAAGCACCCGATTGCCGATGACATGTGGCAGCGGGTGCGCCGTCACCTGAGTTTTCTCGATGGCATCAGCGCCGCCGAAGACCAGTGGTTGCGTGAAGCCTGCGTGCTGTTTCTCGACGACAAACACCTGACCGCCCTGCCCGGCGTCGAACTTCACCAGGAGCAACGCCTGCTGCTTGCCGCCCAGGCGCAACTGCCGCTGCTGCATCTGGGCGATCTGAACTGGTATCAAGGGTTCCACGAAATAGTGCTATACCCCGACGATTTCCTCAGCCCCCAACGCCATCGTGACGCCAGCGGCGTCGAGCACGAGTGGGAGGGCGAGCATAGCGGCGAGGCCTGGCAGCAAGGCCCGGTCATCCTTGCCTGGCCCGGCGTGATGGCCAGCGGCGGCTGGGAAGGCTACAACCTGGTAATCCACGAACTCGCGCACAAACTCGACATGCTCAACGGCGACGCCAACGGCCTGCCGCCGCTGCACGCGGACATGCGCGTCAGCGACTGGGCCAAGGTCATGCAAGAGGCCTACGACGACCTCGACCGCCAACTGGAGCGTAATCCCGACGCCGAAACCGCCATCGACCCGTACGCAGCGGAAAACGCTGCCGAGTTTTTCGCGGTCACCAGCGAATACTTCTTCAGCGCCCCGGATTTGCTGCACGAGGCGTATCCTGAGGTCTATGAACAGCTGAAGCTGTTTTACCGGCAGGACCCGCTCGCCCGGCTGCGGCAACTTCTGGCCGAGAACCCGGTCTATCAGGCACACGAGGCACACGACTAGTGTCCTGTCTCACCGATACGTCGCTCTTTTGACGTGTGGCCGTTGTGGCCAGGCAAGGCGCCGCGACGAGTCATGGCTGGCTATGGCGAGGAGCGGCAACGCAGCATGGCCGCAACGGACGCCGTCAAAAAGCGATAGTATCGGTGAGACAGGACACCCCGGTCTCTACGACCTCTGGTACATGGCATCGGTGGCGGAATATGCCTATAATCGCCGCCACTTTTTGGTCAATCCGGCCAAGTGTTTTTGGTCAACTAACGGGGGCACCGCCCAATGAGCTACAGCAAGATTCCGGCTGGCAAAGACCTGCCGAACGACATCTACGTCGCGATCGAGATCCCGGCCAACCACGCGCCGATCAAATACGAAATCGACAAAGACAGCGATTGCCTGTTCGTTGACCGTTTCATGGCCACCCCGATGTTCTACCCGGCCAACTACGGTTTCATCCCGAACACCCTGGCCGACGACGGTGACCCCCTCGACGTGCTGGTCGTGACCCCTTACCCGGTTGCTCCAGGGTCGGTCATCCGCGCCCGTCCGGTCGGCATCCTGCACATGACCGACGACGGCGGCGGCGATGCCAAAGTCATCGCAGTCCCACACGACAAGCTGTCCCAGCTGTACGTCGACGTGAAGGAATACACCGATCTGCCGCCTCTGCTGCTGGAACAGATCAAACACTTCTTCGAGAACTACAAAGACCTCGAAAAAGGCAAATGGGTGAAGATCGAAGGCTGGGGCGACGCAGAAGCCGCTCGCACCGAGATCATGAAGTCGGTTGCTGCCTACAAGGGCTAAAGCCAGCTGTCAGCGTTTAGCTGCAAGCTGCAAGAAAAACCCCGGTTGATCCGGGGTTTTTTGTGGGAGCCTGAAAACCCTACTTTAAACACCCCGTATAGAGGCCTGCGAATATGGGTTGGGTTGTTTAGTTTTCCCCAAAAGCGTCTTACATCCGGTCTGAATTTCCCTCGCAAATTGAACAGTTCGTTTATTCAAAGCCCCACCCGGCGCCAGTAGACTCGCGTTTATGAAAAAGAACACTAGCGGTCCACGGTTTAAAGCGCTCCTCGAAGCGGCGAACATTACGACAACAGGATTCGCCGAATTCCTGGACACGGCGCCGCAAAACGTCCACAACTGGTACACCCGCGGTGTGCCCGCCCACTGCATGGAAGAAGTCGCCAGAAAACTGTCTGTGAACAGTCAGTGGCTGAAAACCGGCGAAGGCCCGAAAGACCCCAAAGAGCTGCGTCTACTCGACGAGTCCGGCAACACCTTCGACGCCCAGGCGATCCGCGGCACCTACAGAGTCATCGAGCCGACCGATGTCGAACTGCCCTTCTACAAGGAAACAGTCCTCACGCTTGGCACCCACAAAACCCAGGTCGTGAAGGACCCCAGCCAATCCATCCGCCTGCCTCGCGTCGATCTCGACTCCCTGGAAATCAACCACGCCGACGCCATCTGCGCACGCATGATCGGCAACAGCATGGCCGAAAAGATTGAAGACGGCTCCCTCCTCGCCATCGACCGCGGGCTCACGCAAATTATCGATGGAGAGATTTACGCCATCGAGCATGACGGTATGTTGCGGATCAAATACCTGCATCGGATTCCGGGCAACGCACTACGCATGCGCAGCCACAACAGCGCCGAATACCCGGATGAGATCTTCAGGGCGTCGCAAATCGACGATCAAAACATCAGGGTATTGGGCTGGGTATTCTGGTGGTCGACCCTGAACAAACGCAGACCGCCGGTGCCGTTCCTCTAATGCCGCGGTTCTTTCTTCGCCATCACCCCCTTGTAGGAGCTGGCTTGTCGGATCGCCGCACCGCAGCGAAGGCGGCGAAACATTCACCCTCAAAATCCAGGTCTGCTCCATGGTCTAAAGCATCCCCGACAGCCCTATCACACACACCAAGCTGGGAATTCCCCAAAAAAATCAGTATGCTACGCCCCACATTTGCGCATCGACCCTTCCCAAGGCCCAGATCGCACCGACCCGGCAGATCACTTTCTCGCCGAGTCCCACAGCCGGACGCAAGATCCGGGTGTACGTTTTGAAGGCTGTTGCGGTTTACCAAAAATGAACCAAGCCAGTCCCCGAGAAGCCGGCCACAAGCCGGCTTTTTAATGCCTGGAAGAAAGCATACCCGTCGTCTGATAACTCTGAACAAGGGTTGCCGAGCAAGCGAAGCAATTGCTATCGTAACGACAAACGTCATTACAGGTATCTCACCATGGCTTCCATCAATATCCGCATTGACGATGACTTGAAGCAGCGTTCATTTGCCGAACTGGAAAAGCTTGGAGTAACTCCTTCAGAGCTTCTGCGCCAAACCCTTCAATACGTCGCCGAACGAGGCAAGCTACCTTTCAAGACTGCATTACTCAGTGAAGAGGATGAAGCGCTCATCGCAGTGGTCACCGAACGCCTTGCCGCCCCTCAGCGAGTCAAGGTAAGTCTGGATGACCTATAGTCTCGAATTTGATCGTCGTGCACTGTAAGAATGGAACAAACTGGGCGATACGTTACGCCAACAGTTCAAGAAAAAGCTTGTCGAAATCCTGGAAAACCCACGCATTGAAGCTAATCGTCTGCGCCACCTGCCCGATTGCTACAAGCTAAAGCTTCGAACCGCTGGCTACCGTCTGATTTATCAGGTTCTGGATCAAGAAGTCGTAGTGTTCGTGGTTGCTATAGGAAAGCGCGAGCGTGAGGTCGCATATCAAGATGCGCAGAGCCGAATCAGTCAGCAGCCTGCCGACTAATTCAATTTGTCGCACCACGGTTGCGACAAATGCAAAATAGATAGTGACGGCACCGCCGTCACTACTTGCGCCTCACGGATAACTAAACCCCTTCACCAACGTCAACTCCCCCACCGCCCGCATCGGCACCAGAAACGTTTCCATCTTCTCATCCGGCGTCCCCTCCTCCGTAATCACCGTTACTTGCGCCGTGGTCAATGCCTGAACCGCCTCCTCCTGCCCCGACTCATCACTCCGATACCCGCCCCCGAAGTAGTTCACATACACCAGATACTGCCCCTTGATCGGCGCAGGCATGGCGAAGATCTCCGGGCCATAGCCTGTCGTCACGTCAACATCGAGCGCCGCACCATTGGCAACGACGCGATCGCCGTACCAGATGTGCGCGCCATCCGGGGTTATCAGGTGCAGATCCAGATCCGTGCCGTCGCTGTCCCACGCCAACAGCACGCGCAATTTGGCCGCAGTGGCACCGCCGCTGGTATTGAGGAACTGCGTGCGATGACGTTGCTGGCCATCGGGGCTGCGCACTTCGACGCTGTTGCTGCCGTTGGGGAATGAGAACGGCCGATCAAAACGACCAGCAGGATCGATCTTCAGCGGCATGCTGACGCCATTGACGATCAACCGGCCGGGTTCATCGGACTTGGGCGTGGCGGTGATCTGGCCAGTGATGCGTGCAGTGTTGGCCTGCCCGACCGGGGTGTTCACCGAGGACGCGGGGTAGTTGACGACCTGGCGGAAATTTTCGCCTTCACCTTCAGGTGCACCGGTACGCCAGCCGCCCATCGGCGTGTCGAGTTTGAGCGCGGCATCGGCGGCCATCGTCATCGGCAATACGCAACAGGCGTAAAGGAACAGCAAGCCCTGTGGATAACGGAGTTTCATGGTCTATTCCAACAAGAGGTGGCGGGCGAGCCCTTCGATGTAGGGTTCATCCTGGCCGTTGGGGTGTGCTTCGAAGGCCAGGTGCAGGTATTCGTGAGTCAGGTCGAGACGGTCTTGCAGTGACAACACGCCGCGCACGTAGATGCGCTGGCGTTCGCGGTCGACATGGGGGCGGCCGAAGGACAGGCGGCAGACGGCGAAGGTGCTGACTTCGTTGTAGCCGGTTTCGCTTTCCAGGCGCTGGCGCCAGCCGCGGCGCTGTTTTTGTAGCCAGTCCTGGGCGGCGGGGAGTGCTTCGCAGGAGGCCACGGGATTGTCCCAGCGACTGAGGCTGGCGCGCGGGTAGGCGTGCAGCAGGATGGCGTCGTAGCGTTGGCCGGCGTTGGCTTGTTCGACGGCTTGCCGCCAGGAGAGCTTGTCCGGGCCGGGTTGGTCGGAGTGGTAGGTGACGGCGCTGCCGGCGAGGACCAGGTCGCTGGTCCAGGCAGCGATGTTGCGCGACTCGGCGGTGGCCGGGCGTGGGGCGACCCGCTGGCGATTGCTGCTGTCGTCGATGCGCAGGCAGTCGCCGTTGCGGCTGGCGTTTTGCAGGAGGTAGGTGCGGATAGCGACGGCCAGGGCTTTGGCCGCTTCGGCGGGTTCGTCCCTGGCTTCGCGCTGCAGGACGCGGGCGACGTATTCTTCGCGGTCCAGGCGGGCGACCAGTTTGTCCTTGAGCAGAAAGAGTTCGCTGTCGCTGTGGATATCGAGTTGGTTGCCGTTGGCGAACTCGACGCGGTAGTCGCCCTGCATGGGCCCGGACTCAACCACCCGATCCCCGGCGAGAACGCGTCCGATCGGATAGCGAGAAAACAGGCCGACTTCGACGCAACGCCCCGCGTCTGCTGGCCACTCAACAGGCAGCACCGAAGACAGTGCTTCGCCGTAATTGCGCAATACTCTCTGACTGGTTCCTCGCCCACCGGCCCAGATCGGCGTTCCATCCGCCAACCACCCGGCAAACCCGCCCTGACGCGACGCAGGATCCTGATCGTCCAACCAACTCCAGGTTTTCACTCGTAACCGGCCGCCAAGCTCGCCCACGACATTGCCGTCGGCAGCGTTCAAAACCACATCGAGTAGCACCCGCCGTGCCTGATCCTGCGCTGGCATCATGCTTAGCGCCTGCAACAACTCTGTCACTGAAACCCGAGTGGCAGGCTGCAACGACGGCAAGTCCAGCAACCACTCCGGTGCCTGGCGCGCCTGCCAATACTGGCGCCACTCAACGCCAGTAATGCCCAAACGCTCAGGTTCAAAATACAACCCGCAGGACTTCACCAGTGCTTGATCGCGCTCAATCTTGCCGCCCGCCGTGCAGCAATAAACTTCCTCTTTCGACTGCCCGCGACATTCATAAGCCGGTTCACGCGCGCCGGTATCCACCAGCCAGCCATAAACGAACAACTTCCACACACTGCCCAGCGGAGTCTCCAACCCGGAAGGCAATGGCTCACGGGAGATCAACTGAGTCTGACTCAAGGAAAGCAATTCACCCTTGAAGCCCAGGCGCAGCGGCTCGTCCTGCGCGGTCGCCAGCGCAGGGATCAAGCACAGCAGCAACCAGACCAGGGGCCGGGTCATGTCAGTGGACCGTGACCTGGCCCAGGGCCGGTTTCTGTTCCTGGGCCTGATGCTGTGGCGCATAGACCTGGGTGAAGCGAACCGGCGGCAGGTTGAACTGACCTTTTTGCGAGAAGCGCACCAAGTGACGCAAGCGCAATTCGCCGCTCAAGGCGTCGACTGGAATGGCGTAGGCCATTTGCCCCGGTTCGAAACGAGCCTTCTCCAACGCCGTCGGCTCGGTACCCGCCTTGCCGATGAGCTTGATGCCCCAGGTGGTGCGCTCGACGTCCGCACCCGGTGGCAGCGGCACTTCGAGCATGCCGTAACGCAGCGGTTTCGCGGCTTTGCTGGTGATGATCACTTCGTCGAGGTACAGGCTGTCACTGGACAGTGGCTTATTACCGAGCGCTTCCAGCTTGAAGGTGAAGGCTTCGTCACCCGGCACCAGGCGCGACAGTCGACGGGTGATGGTCACGGCCATCGGATCAACCGGCGCTTGACGGGTCTGGAAGCTCAAGGCCGCTCGCAGCGGACGCTCCTGCGCGCCAGCCAGCGACAGCACTGCAGGTACTGGCGAGCCCCCCTGCCATGCCCAATAAACTTCACCCGTAGCGCCCTGCTCTTGCTTCCAGCCTTCACCCGGCGTCAGTGCGACGGCGGGCGATGCCTGCTCGATGCTGCGTTGCAGCCAGGTCAGCGCCAAGGCGCGCTCCAGCGTCGATTGCTGTGGCAGCAAACGCTGCAACAACGCTTGAGCGTGAGCCTGATCGAAGGTTCGCAGCGACAGGTTCAAGGCTTCAGCGAACGGCTGGGAGCTGACTTCCAGACGCTGCTGCGCGTCCGCCAGTTGCCGAGTGAAAGCCTCCGGCAAATCGACCTTCGCCTGGCGAGCCAAAGACGCGGTCAACACGCGAGCAATGGCCAGACCCAGCGCCGAATCCGGATCGCTCATGACGATGCTGTCTTCACCCTCTTCCATCAGGTTCGCGGCATTACCCTCGCCCGCTTTCTCCAGGTCATCCATCAATCCGCTGAGCAAGGTGCTCACTGGCAATTGCATCTGCTTGGCGAACGACAGAATCAGCGCCCGCTGCAACAGCGGCGTGTTCTTCGCCTGCTTGGCATAGACCTCCAGCACCCGCTGCCAATGCTCCGGCGGCAAGCTCAGTTGCAGCGCCTTGCTGGCGTGCCAGTCAGCGAAGTAGGCGTAAGCCGTGAGGAACGCATCCGGCTCGCCGTCCATGCCCCACCAAGTGAAACTGGCCGACGGCCCGGCCATTTGCACCAGACGCAGACGACTGTTCTGCATGATCAGTCGCAAGCGATCGCGAATCTGCGGGTTCGAGGACAAGGTCGGATAAGCGATGCTCAACGGCAGCAAGCGGCTAGCGGTTTGTTCAACGCCGCCGTATGGATAACTCAGCAGATCATCAAGGGCCGAACGGAACAGCGCTTGCGCACTGTCATCCAGGCGCAGGCGAATATCCGTCGCGTCCGCCGGCAAGGCCAGCGGCGTATCACCACTGGCTACGTCCAGGCTTTGGCTCTGGATCACCTGCCAACCTTCACCGGTCGCGGTCAGGCGCACGGCCAAGGCGTCAGCGGTTTTGCCGTCTTGCACCAACTCGGCGGTCCACTCACCGCTGGCCAATGCGAACGCCGGTAGTGCGACGTAATTGATGCCGTTATTCAATGTCACCGGGACACGCTGTTCGGTACCGCCGTAATGAATCACCAGCTCAGCCGCCAGCGGTTTTTCGGCCTGGCTGAAGGCGAATACACCGAGATCCGGTTTGTCGCCATTGCGGAATCGGGTCGGCCCGCTCCACTTCAGGTACAGCGGTTTTTCCGAGCGTACGAATTGTTTTTTCTGCCCGACCTGACCGTCATCGGCGATGGCCCGGGCGGTGATGCGCCAGCGGGTCAAGGAGTCCGGCATCTTGAAGGTGAAGCGGATTTTTCCGTTGGCATCGGTCACCAATTCCGGTTGCCAGGCGGCGGTGTCGACGTCTTCGCGACGCGGGCGCTCCAGCACTTTTACCCCGCGCTCGCTGCGGTTGGCTTTGCCCGGTGCACCCGGGCTGCCCGGCAGTGCCACGTCGTAGCTGATGAACGACAGGCTGGCGCTGGTGCGCACGTTGTTGCGGCGCGGGTGATAGAAGAACTGGTCAATGCTCGGTGCGACTTCCGGTTGTAGCGCGTAGATCATTTCATCCACCACGCTGACGGTCAGGTGCGCCGGAATCGGCTTGCCGGCGAACTGGGTGGTGAGGTCGACGGACACTGTGTCGCCAGGTTGATACGACGCTTTATCGGTGGTGATCGCTACGTCGATTTGCGGCGCTACGACCTTGATGCCGGCGTTCTGAAAACTGTACTGCCCGCCCTTGGTGTAGAGCACAGAGAAGGTCAGGTTTGGCGCGAAGCTGTCTTTCACCGGGATCCGCGCGCGGTATTGCGTGTCGCTGAGTTTTTCCATCTGCAGCCAGTCGCCGCCCTTGGACAGGAGCGCCGTGGCCTCGACTTTGTCCCGCTCCAGCGACAGCAATGCATCGCTGACCGGCTCAGGGAAAGTGATCAGCGCGAGCGCCTCATCGCCCGCTTTGTACTCCGGTTTGTCGAGGACGATTTCCACGGTTCCCGGGACGGCTTTAACGCCATCGCCGGTGACCGAATGACCAGTGGCGCCGATGGCTCGGCCATGATCATCCTTCAAGGTCAGGTTGTAAGTGCCCGGGCGCTCGAACGCCAAGGTGAAGCCTTTATCGGTGGCCGCCAGTTTGCCCTCGCCGGTGCTCTGGTCTTCCAGTCGCACCCACCCATAACTGCTCGGCGTGACGGCCTTGCTCTGCTCGCTGCCACCTTCATTCAGATAACTGAATGCAACCTTGTCGCCCACCGCGCTGAAACGCTGGGGCGCGCGGAGACTGAAACTCGCGGTGCCGCGATCGATGAGGATTTCCTTGGTGGTCTTGACCCGATATGCCGCGCCATCACTGGCAAACACGGTGAGCATATAGCGGCTCGGCTTTTCGGCAGCCGGCAGGTCGAGGGTCGCGTTGCCTTTGGCATCGGTGGTCAGTTCGGTGCTGGTCAGCTCCACCGGGAAGTGCCCGAGGTACTGCAGCTCGTTGTCGACCATCGACAGTTGCTGGGCGCGCAGGCTGAGGCTCAATTTGGCATTGGCCACGGGTTTGCCGTCCGGGTACAGCAGCACCAGGCTACCTTTGACCGGTTCGCCAGTGCGGTAATCCTGCTTGGCCAGGTTGAGCGAGATTTCAAAGTGCGGCTTGATGTATTCCGCGACGCGAAAGGCGCTGCTGTAGGCCTGGTCCTTGTAGCTGAAGCGCAGTTCATAACCGCCAGCCACGGCGTTGTCCGGCAACTGGAAACGACCCTGGGTCCCAGACTTGGAATCGAGTTTCAATGCCAGCGATTGAAGTGCGGTGCCGGTGGCATCGAGCACGGTGACGTTGACGTCGGCGGCGCTCGGCTGCACCGAGTCACGAGCATTCTTGAACTCGCGACCGACGATTTTCAGCGACACCCAATCCCCCGGCCGATACAGCGGCCGGTCGGTAAAGGCATAGAGTTTGGTGTCGTAGATTTCGCTGTCGTAATAGAAGTTTTCAGCGACGAACACCCCACCCTCTTCGTCCTCGCCAATCACAAACGAACGCTCCGGGCTGACGTGTTTCATGCGCAGCAACCCATCGGCATCGGTGGCGCCACTGCTCATCACGCCCAGGCCATCGGTCCACAGCACATTGACCTTCGGCACCGAACTGCCTTGGTGTTTGCGCGCAGCCCAGACCAGCAGTTCATCACCGGCAATCTTGCTCACGGCCACCGTATTGGAAACGAAGACCATGGTGGTCGCGCGGTACTTGCCGATCAGTGCTTCCACCAGATACAGGCCCGGTTTCAGGTTGCCCAACGGGATGTACACGTTGCCCGGCGCGACACTGACGAATTCGCTGGAAGAACCGGCCAGGTTCACCCCTTCAGGCGGCTGGATCGGTTTGGCTTGCCACAGCGGATAACGAAATTGACTGACCACCGGCAGGCCAGGAATCAGTGCGAATTGCGGCTGAGCATCGTAAGGCGTTGGCGCGGCCATGGCGGCGCCCATCTTCAATTCCGGCACTTCTTCGGTGACTTGTTTACGCGACTCGTAGGAAAACGCCCGTTGCATCACTCGACGGGATTTGCGGTACCAGTTGTCCCACAGGTACGCGAGGGTATTCGACAGGCCTTCGCCTTTGAATTGACCGTCACTGACCACCCGGTGCAGGTTCTTCTGGCGCTTGAGGAAATCCAGCGGCTTGTCGATCCGATACACGCGAATGTCGGCGCCGCCGTAAGGCTCCATGCGGAATCGGCGATAGTCACGGCCCGGCGCTTCGAGGCGCACCATCGCCTGTTCATCGCTGGCAAAGCTGCTGTCGGCCAGCAGGAAAAAGCTTTCACCGGCCACTGGCGTGTAGCCGCTGGGCTCGACGGTGTCTTCGGCATTGACTGCCGAAAAAGGCAGCACTAATACCAACAGCAGAGGCAAAAAACGCAGCATGCGGGCACCGATCATTGGGAGAGAAAGTTCAGTCGATAGACGCCGATGAAGTTGGGATTGGCTGCGTCGGGTATCCATCGGGTGTCCTTCCATGTCATGAGTTGCTGCAGGCTCGCGGAACGCATGCCGTTGTCGGTTGGGGTAGTGGTGCCGGTGTGATAGCCGATGTAGCGGCCCATCCAGATCATCAGGTGCTGGTCGTCGCCCTGATCGAAAAACATCAGGTCGCCGGGTCGGGCCTGGGCCAGGTCGCGGCCAATCAAATGGCTGTTGAACTGGATCAGCTTGATCGCGTTGACGTAAGGCCCGACCTTGCCGCCGCCCTGCTGCCATTGCTGGGCGAGGCCGCGCTGGGCCTCGCTCAATTGCAGTTCCGGTGGTAGGTAGCGATTGGAAAGGCCATTGCTGCGCAGCCATTTGTCGTCATGAACTTTCAGAGCTTCGTTGGCGGCGAACCGAACCAGGCCGGCGCAGTCCTGCTGATACCAGCGCGGGCTCGGGCCCTGGGTCAATTGTTCCTGGGCAATGCGCACGAACCAGGCGCGGAACACCTGGGATTGCTGCACGTCGAGTGGCGGCGCCTCAGTGGCAAATACCCGACTGCCAAGCAGCATCGCCAGCAAGCCGAGGCCTCGGATGAGTGCGCTCACAGGGATTTCCACTCCAGCGGCAACCATTGCCAGTGGCCGTCGGGCTCGCTGCCCTCGGGCAAGGTCAGGGCATATTTCCCGTAGCCGCCGAGCTTGCGCAGTTTCGGGATCAGATAGGTTTGCGCGGCGTTGTAGAACACCGGCTCCATGTCTTGCGGCAAGCTGTCGAAAGTTTCCTGCTGCATCAGCTGCGCCATGGAATCCGGGCCGAAGTAGACCGGCATCAGCAGATCTTTCGGCAACACATCGGCCAGCGGCGGGAAACGTTTGTCGAGTGTGCCAAGTGCCTTGTCGACAAGCTTGTCATCGAGGGAAAACAACAGCGTCGAACCGTGGCGCGCCAGGCTCACGCGCATGAATGCCTTGCCGGTGATCAAGTCCGGTTGCTCGGCATCCTTGGCTTTATAGGGGCCGAAGTTGGAGCTGACCTGGCGCTGCCACTGGCGGGTCTGGCCTTCCTGCTTCTCGACCACCGGGAACGCATGCGCTTCGACCTTGCCTTCGTAAGCGCCGACCATCGAGCCGAACAGGTTGCCCAGATCGCCGTCGAGCTTTGCGCTATCGTCGTCGTTCAGGCTGGCCACCAACAATGGCGTGTACAGCCGCGAATCGGCATACCAGCACAGGCCGGCGGCACCCGCCATGTGTTCGGTCAGGGCCTGCGCAACCGCATCGTCAGCGCCGAGTTTTACCAGCAGCGGTTGCTGTTGTTCGGCGGCCAGGGGCAAGGCCACGCAAGCGCTGGCACCCATGGGCATGGCTTGCCAGATCGGCTTGAAATCGAAATCCGGCTGGTTTTCCAGTTCATCCATGGCAAGGAAGCTGTGCCAGCCCTTCTCATCCATGTCGAAGCGCAGGCCGGCGAAATTCGGGATGAAGCGCTGATACCCCATGGCCAGGACGCTGGCATTGACCGACAACCGTTGTTTCACCTCAGGCGCACGGGGTTGCAGACCGAAGGCTTCGGGGAACAGTTTGTCGCCATTGAGCAATGCGCCGATGGCCTGGGTCGAGACGCTGCCCGGTGCTTCAGGCATGCCGCTGCCCGGATCGTAGAGTTTGGCCGGATTCGACAGCACCACCAGTTTGTCGCCATGGGAGGCGAACACCAATGCCTTGCTGGCGTTGTAGTTGAGCTGATAAAGCGCCACCTCGTCGGCACCGACTTTCACCTCGCCGAGCCTGGTCAGCTGCGCATCATCCAATGCCACTTTGGCCAGCGGCTCCAGCACCTTGGCCAGGCCACCGCGATCCATCACCAACAGGAAATCCTTGAGCCGGCCATCCGCCCCGCGCCACAGCGCCACGTCCGCCGGTTGATCGAACAGCTGCTCGATCAGGCTGTCCTGCAGTTTCAGGTCATGCTCGTAAATGATCCGCCGCAGACTGCCGATCAGCCCGAGACGATCGGCATGGGTTTGGTAATAGAAGACGAAATCTTCGGTGAGGGTTTCCTTGAGAAAAGGCACCGCCAGCAAGTCCTTGGGCAATTGGCTCAAGGAGTGGGTTTCGAGCAGACCGTCCGGCCGGCTCATGCCCAGTTTGTCGCTGGCCAATTGCGCCGGCGGCGCCTTGGGCTGGTGCATGAACCAGCCCAATCCGCCCGCCACGCCAGCCACCAGGCACAGTCCGCCCAGCAGCACCGGCCAGCGCCGGGAAGGTTTGGCATCGGGTGCGTCGGCGGCCGGCGTCACAGTGTTATCGCTCATTTCACAACACCCAATTCATCCGTGGTGCGGGATGTTCAATAGTTGAAAGTCTTGACCAGCAGCAGGTCACCGATCGCGCGCAGGGGCACGATGAAGGTCTCGCGTTTCTCGTCCACGGTGTTTTCGTTCAGTACCAGGTTGATTTGCGAGGTGATCACCTCGTTCTGGTTGCCGCGCTCATCGAAGTTATAGCCGCCACTGCCGAAGTTGCCCCAATAGTTCACATAAACCAGATAGGTGCCCTGCATCGGCGCGGTCATGGTGAACATTTCCGGGCCGGGGCCATCGACGCCATCCGGGTCCAGGCCGCCGCCATTGCTCATCGCCGGGCGCGCCCAGAACGCATGCTGGCCGTCGGGGGTAATGATGTGCAGGTCGAGCTCGGCCTTCGGATCGTCCCAACCGAGCACCACGCGAATCCGCGCCGGCGTGCGCAGGTTGTTGGCTTCATAGAATTGAACGCGCTTGAGCGACTGGCCTTCGGCACTGCGCACTTCGACGCTGTTGGAGCCGGCGCCAAAGGCATACGGCCGGGCGAAACGTCCCTGGTCGTCGGTGTACAGATTGAGGGGATTGCCGTTGACCGCCAGGGTATGGGGCCCGCGTTGGCTGCCGATGGCCTTGAGCTGGCCTTCGATCATCGTGCGATTGCGCTGCACGCCCCGGTCGATGGGCGGCGTGGGATAGGCGACTTGAGGCTGTTCACTGCGATCCAGCAGGCCGTTGTAGCGCCAGCCGCCTACCGGTTCCGACAGTTCGGCCGTGGGCTCGGCCTTGGCAACGGTGGCGCAGACCAGCCCCATCAGCAACAGCAGCAATGAACGCATGTGACGCCTCCTGCCATGCCTGACGAAACCTTGCGCCTGATCCTCGGCGCGTTACAGATCCAAACCCTGCGCTTCGTCTGAAAGACCCGTGACTATGGGGTCGTAGAAGGCCCGAAGGTTAGCCATTTGGGTAGTTTTTAACAATCGCAAACCTCTGAACTTGCGGTAGGAAACACGGTGATGATTGGACGGTGAGCCGAATAAGCGTCATATTCGGCTCACCATATGAGCCGAATAGGTCTTTTATTCGGCTCACCCTACCCTTGGAGCATCCAGTTCATGGCACAAAAATGGATCTGGCAGCAGCCTGATTGGCCAAATTTCACTTGGCAAGCTGAGCGCTTGGGGCCGTTATTGCGCGAGTGCGTGCAGGCACAAGGGCGATTGATGGGCATGGCCAGCTCCGTAGGCAATTCGCTGAGCGCTCAAAGCGAACTGGACGCTCTGTTGCAGAACATCGTGACCTCCTCCGCGATCGAAGGTGAACAACTGAATGTCGGCTCGGTTCGCTCGTCTTTGGCACGACGGTTGGGCCTGGAGCCGCTCGATAGCAATAACCTCAGCCCGCGCAGCGAAGGGTTGGCGCAATTGATGCTCGATGCCACTCAGCATTTCGTTGAACCGTTGACCCTGGAGCGATTGCTGGATTGGCATGAATGGCTGTTTCCCGAACAGGACACCGATCTCGCCACCCGGCCGATTCGTATCGGGGCGTTACGCGGCGATGACCCGATGCAAGTGGTGTCCGGCCGCCTCGACAGGCCGACCGTTCACTTTGAGGCTCCGCCGCGCTCGGGTCTTGAGCGCCAACTCGACACCTTCCTCACCTGGTTTGAGACCAGCCGACATCAGGCGGGGCTCGATCCATTGCTACGGGCCGGTATCGCGCATTTCTGGTTCGTTACACTGCACCCTTTCGACGATGGCAACGGTCGCCTGACGCGAACCATCACTGACCTGGCACTGGCTCAGGGCAAGGATCAAGCCATCCGCTTCTATGCCATGTCGGCGAGCATTCTCGAGGATCGCTCCGGCTATTATCGGGTGCTCGAAACCAGCCAGAAAGCCATGCTGGATATCACCGAGTGGCTGCAATGGTTTCTACAAACCTTGCTGCGCAGCTTGCAGCAGGCCATGGCGCGAATCGAATCGGTGATGGGCAAGACGCGTTTTTGGCAGGCGCATCGGGAGTCCGGGTTGACGGCCGAACAGATGAAGGTCCTTAACCGCTTGCTTGATGGCGGGGAAAGAGGTTTCGCGGACGGTATCAGTGCGGCTCAGTATCAGGCAGTGGCGAAAGTTTCGAAGGCCACTGCGACTCGGCATTTGGCCGAACTGTTGGAGTTGGGCTGCCTGGAACGCCTGCCAGGTGGCGGGCGCAGTACTCGATACAAGATCAGCTATCCCAATGGCGCGACATCCTGAGTAAGATTTTTACGACGCTGCAACAGGGGGGTTCAAGCCGCTCATTTGCCCATACCCCCCATGTCTGCTAGTGTCGCGCCGGTTTAACGTCAACCGGAATTAGCCGCCATGGCCCGCAAAAAAGCTGCACTGGATTTCGAACAATCGCTCGCTGAACTGCAAACGCTGGTCGAGCGTCTGGAGAATGGCGAATTGTCGCTGGAAGACTCGCTGACGGCTTTCGAGCAAGGCATCGGCCTGACCCGCGATTGCCAGGCGGCGCTGGCCCAGGCCGAACAAAAGGTTCAAGTGCTGCTCGAACGTGATGGCGAGTTGGCCGAGGAACCCTTCGACGCGGATCTGCCAGAATGATTGCAGCGTATTCGGCAACCAGCCAGGCTCGCGTCAACGCGGCATTGGAAAGCCTGTTCATCGCACCCGGCCCTGAGCTTGCACGTCTTTACGAAGCCATGCGCTACAGCGTGATGAATGGCGGTAAACGGGTGCGTCCGCTGCTGGCCTACGCCGCCTGCGAAGCGCTGGGCGGCAAAGCTGAGCACGCCAATGGCGCGGCGTGTGCCGTGGAGCTGATCCACGCCTATTCCCTGGTGCACGACGATTTGCCGGCCATGGATGACGACGACCTGCGTCGTGGCCAGCCGACTACGCACAAGAAATTCGACGAAGCCTGCGCGATCCTTGCTGGCGACGGTTTGCAGAGCCTGGCCTTCAGCGCCCTGCTCGATCCGCGCCTGAGCGCTTCGGATGCCGAGATCCGCCTGCAAATGGTCAGCGCCCTGGCGTTGGCGGCAGGCCCGGCCGGCATGGTCGGCGGCCAAGCCATCGACCTCGGTTCGGTGGGTCTGAAGCTCGATCAAAAAGCCCTTGAGTACATGCATCGGCACAAGACCGGTGCGCTGATCGAGGCCAGCGTCAAACTCGGCGCCCTGGCCAGCGGCCGTGCCGAGAAAGACCAACTGAAGTCGCTGCAGGCTTATGCACAAGCCATCGGCCTGGCGTTTCAGGTGCAGGACGACATTCTCGACGTCGAAAGCGATACCGAAACCCTCGGCAAACGCCAGGGTGCCGACATCGCGCGGGACAAGCCAACCTACCCGTCACTGCTCGGCCTCGACGCAGCCAAGGCCTACGCCCTGGAACTGCGCGATCAGGCCCTGCACGCCCTGCGACCGTTTGACGCGGCCGCCGAGCCGTTGCGCGATCTGGCCCGTTATATCGTAGACCGGCGCAGCTGACGGCGTATCCGCCAACTTGAGACCTACGCGTGGGCAGGGGGCGATGCATCAGGTAAACTGCCGCATCTTTTATACCTATAACGATTCGCCTGATGCCCACGACGTTTCATGAGATTCCCCGCAAGCGCCCGACCACGCCCCTGCTCGACCGTGCCAACACGCCGGACGGCCTGCGCCGGTTAGGCGAAGCCGAGCTGGAAACCCTGGCCGATGAGTTGCGCCTGGAATTGCTCTACACGGTCGGTCAGACCGGCGGGCATTTCGGTGCCGGCCTGGGCGTCATCGAGCTGACCATCGCGTTGCATTATGTCTTCGACACCCCGGACGACCGGCTGGTGTGGGACGTGGGTCATCAGGCCTATCCGCACAAAATCCTCACGGGCCGTCGCGAGCGCATGGGCACCCTGCGCCAGAAGGACGGCGTCGCCGCTTTCCCGCGTCGCTCCGAGAGCGAGTACGACACCTTCGGCGTCGGCCACTCCAGCACGTCGATCAGCGCAGCGCTGGGCATGGCCATTGCCGCCCGCCTGCAGAACAGTGATCGCAAGGCGATTGCCGTGATCGGCGATGGTGCATTGACCGCCGGCATGGCGTTCGAGGCGCTGAACCACGCGCCGGAAGTGAACGCCAACATGCTGGTGATCCTCAACGACAATGACATGTCGATCTCGCGCAACGTTGGCGGGCTGTCGAACTACCTGGCGAAAATCCTTTCCAGCCGCACTTACGCGAGCATGCGTGAAGGCAGCAAAAAGGTCCTGTCGCGCCTGCCCGGCGCCTGGGAAATCGCCCGTCGCACCGAAGAATACGCAAAAGGCATGCTGGTTCCCGGCACGCTGTTCGAAGAGCTGGGCTGGAACTATATCGGCCCGATCGATGGCCACGACCTGCCGACCCTGATCGCCACCCTGCGCAACATGCGCGACCTGAAAGGTCCGCAATTCCTGCACGTGGTGACCAAGAAAGGCAAAGGTTTCGCCCCGGCGGAAGTCGACCCGATCGGCTACCACGCCATCACCAAGCTCGAACCCGTGGACGCGCCGGCCGCAGCGCCGAAAAAAGCCAGCGGGCCGAAGTATTCCGGTGTGTTCGGCGAATGGCTGTGCGACATGGCCGCTGCCGACTCGCGGTTGGTGGGCATTACCCCGGCGATGAAAGAAGGCTCCGACCTGGTGGCGTTCAGCGAGCGTTTCCCGCAGCGCTACTTCGACGTGGCGATTGCCGAGCAACACGCCGTGACCTTCGCCGCCGGCATGGCTTGCGAAGGCGCGAAACCGGTGGTGGCGATCTATTCGACGTTCCTGCAACGGGGGTACGACCAGCTGGTGCATGACGTGGCGGTGCAAAACCTCGACGTGTTGTTCGCCATCGACCGCGCAGGCCTGGTGGGTGAAGACGGCCCGACACACGCGGGCAGCTTCGACCTGTCGTTCCTGCGCTGCATCCCCGGCATGTTGGTGATGACTCCGAGCGACGAAAACGAACTGCGTAAAATGCTCACCACCGGCCACCTGTTCGACGGTCCGGCGGCGGTGCGTTATCCGCGTGGCTCCGGCCCGAACGCGACGATCGAGAAAGACCTCAAGCCGATCGAAATCGGCAAGGGCGTGGTTCGCCGCCAGGGCAGCAAAGTCGCCCTGCTGGTGTTCGGTGTGCAACTGGCCGAGGCGTTGAAAGTTGCCCAGACGCTGGATGCGACCGTGGTCGACATGCGCTTCGTCAAGCCGTTGGATGAAGCACTGGTTCGCGAGATCGCCGGCAGCCACGAGCTGTTGGTGACCGTCGAAGAGAACGCGATCATGGGCGGTGCCGGTGGCGCGGTCAGCGAGTTCCTCGCCCGGGAAAACATCCTCAAGTCGATGCTGCATCTGGGTTTGCCGGACAGCTACGTCGAGCACGCCAAGCCTGCGCAGATGCTGGCGGAGTGCGGGTTGGATGAGGCCGGGATCGAGGCTTCGGTGCGTGAGCGCCTGAAACTGCTGAACATCTAAAGGAACATATAACTCCCTGTGGGAGCGAGCTTGCTCGCGATAGCGGCTGCCAGTCGACACATTTGTTGACTGACACACCGTCATCGCGAGCAAGCTCGCTCCCACAATTGTTCGCGTCATGCTGCCTGTACGGATTGTCCCAATGAAACTCTCGCGCTTCGCCCTCCCCCTTCTCCTGCTGCCCACCGCTAACGTAATTGCCGACACCTTCGAACGCGACCAGGCCCTGAAGCTGCCGGACGTTCTGATCAGTGCCAACCGCCAGGTGGAAGCCCGCAACGACAGCAGCGCCGCCAATACCGTGTTCACCCGCGAAGACATCGATCGCCTGCAACCGGGCAGCGTCACGGATCTGCTGCGTCGGGTACCGGGCGTGCAGATCGGGCAAACCGGCGGGCGCGGCAGTCTGCCGGGGGTGTACATACGTGGAACCAAGTCGGCACAGAGTCTGGTACTGGTGGACGGTCAACGCATCGGCAACTCCACCTCCGGCGACAGCAACCTGCAACACATCAATATCGAGCAAGTCGAGCGCGTGGAAGTGCTGCGTGGCTCGCGTTCGGTGATTTACGGCAGCGATGCAATTGGCGGGGTCATTCAGATATTTACCCGTCGTGGCGGCGAACAAGGCCTGCATCCGCGCCTGCACGTGGGCTTTGGCAGCAACCAGACCTGGGAACGCAGCCTCGGGCTAGCCGGAGGCGATGAGCAGACCCGCTTCAACCTCGGCGCCAGCCTCGATGAAACGGCCGGGATCAATCGCACCCACGCGTCTTATCCGAGCGATGGCGATCACGATGAGTACCGCAACAAGTCGCTCAGTTTGAGCCTGAGTCACGCCCTCGACGATGACATCGAAATCGGCGCCAACCTGCTCGATAACCGTGGCAAAAGCGCGTTCGACAATCCGTTCGGCCGCTTCGACATGACCACGTTCGAATCGGTTCAGGAACAGCCCTATAACGAATTCACGGTCAGTGGTGTCAGCAGTTACCTTGACGCGAAGATCAACGAGGTATGGAAAACCCGCGTCGAAGTCGGCCACAGCGAAAACCGCGAGAAGACACTCGACAAGCTCAGCGAGGAGCGCAGCGTGTTCAACACCTATCGCGACTCGGTGAACTGGCAAAACGATCTGACCCTGAACGACCGCAACAGCCTGATCCTCGGCGGCGACTGGTACGAAGACCGCATCAATAGCAGCACACCCTTCGACGAAGACAGCCGCTGGAACCGCGCGGCGTTTATCCAGCATCGCTATCAGGCGGACAGCTTCTCCACGGAACTGGGATTGCGCCGCGACCAGAATCAGCAGTTCGGCGGCCAGAACAGCTGGAGCGGCACCTTCACCCTGCCGCTGGACCCGGACAACGACCTGTTGCTGACCTACAGCGAAGGCTTCCGCGCACCGACCTTCAATGACTTGTACTACCCGGGCTTCAGCAACCCGGATCTCAAGCCCGAGACCTCGAAAAGCTACGAGCTGCAATGGCGCAGTCAGCTGACTGAAACCAGCCGACTGGAAGCTTCGCTGTATCGCACGGACCTGGAAGACGCGATTATTTTCGGCAGCAACTCACGGCCGCAGAACGTTGCCTCGGCCCGGATCAACGGGTTTGAAGCGGCATTGAAGCAGGAGCTGTTTGGCTGGCAGAGCAACCTCGGCGTGGCGCTCATCGACCCGCGAGATCGTGACAGTGGCCACACGTTGGCGCGACGTGCGCGGCGAACCTTGAGCCTGGATCTGGATCGGCAGTTCGACCGCCTTGGCCTCGGCGCCAGCTGGCAGGCGGTGAGCAGCAGCTATGACGACGAGAACAATCAGCAGCCGCTCGGTGGGTACGCCTTGCTGGGGTTGCGCAGCAGTTGGGCACTGAATCGCGAGGTCAAGCTTGAGCTGAAGGTCGATAACCTGCTAGACAAGGGTTACAGCCGGGCGCTGTACAGCCATGACGGTAGTCAGTATGGGTATCGGGAAGAAGGTCGGGCGTGGATGTTTGGGGTGACCTGGACACCGGAGCTCTGATCTAAAGTTTGCGGCGTCTCGGCCGACCTCATCGCGGGCAAGCCCGCTCCCACAGGTTCAGCGTAACCCCTGTGGGAGCGGGCTTGCCCGCGATGGCCGCACCTCGGTCTCAGAGGTCCGGCGCGATAATCTCGCACAACTTGGCCGTCGCCTCGATCATCTGCCCACTCGGCCGCTCCAGGCCTTTATCCGTCACCAACAGCAATTGCCCCTGCGCCACCGCCGCCACCTGCGGCCACGTCTTCCACGCATCGAGCTGCGCCTGATCACCGGCCAGAATCACTTCGGGATTACGCTGCAACACCGCCTCCACACTGACCTGCGGCGCCGGCAATGTCAGGTCGTCAAACACATTGCGCGCCCCGCAAACTTGCAGTGCGTCACTGATGATCTGCCCGCCGCCGACGGTGTACAGCGGTCGATCCCAGACCTGATAAAACACCCGCAACGGTTCATCCCGTCGATAACGCTGGCGCAACGAATCCAGGCGCTGACGCAAACCTGCGGCCAGGGAAACACCACGCTCTGGCCGCCCGAGTTGCGTGGCGATCGCTTCAATCTGCGCGGTGAGTTGTTCTAGGCTGTGAGGTTCAGCGACGTACACAGGAATGTTCAACCGCTTGAGTTGCTCACGCTGGGCCGGGCCGACGCTGCCGGGCCAGAGCAGCAACAAGTTGGGTTTCAGGCTGAGCAACTGCTCCATGTCCAACTGACCATAGCGGCCAACGGAAGGAATGTCTTTGAGTTCAGCAGGACGTTCACCGGCATCCAGCACCCCCACCAGAAGGTCGGCTGAACCCAGTTCGACGACGATTTCTGAGAGCGATGGCGCCAGGCTGACGACGCGCTCGACCGCAGTCGCCGAGCCGCTGACGGCCAGCAGCAACACCGCCAGCCAGACGCTGCGCTTCAACCGAGTTGACGCGGAATACGGTAAAGGTAGAACAGTACCAGGGTCGACAGCGCCAGCAGCATCAGTGGCACCGCTTCAAGGCCGACGAACACCGCCAACGCACCGATCCAGGCCGGCAGGCCAGCGGCCAGGAAGGCGGTACGACGCCTGGCGGCCAAGGCAATCCAGGCGGCGGGCTCTTCAGGGGTGTCGAGCGCTTTCTGGGTGGCGATCAGCCCATGCTTGTAGCCACCAAAGAATTTCAGGCTGACAAACATCGAGGCCACACCGGCGATGAACAATGGCATCGCCAGCACCGGCAGGATCGCCTCGCCCTGGCCAAATACGCCGTTGATCACAAACAATGGCACCAAGGCAAGCGCCAGGTATTGCCACCAATTGACGGACAGTCGCCGCCGCACCTGACCGCGGGTCACGCCCGATCTACCTCGCCCTGATGCTCGTTGCCCATCATGTGGTCGAGCTTGCTGGCCTTGGTGGCCAGGTACAGTTTGTTGTGCGGATTGTGGCCGGTGTGCAGCGGTACGCGCTCCGCGACCACGATACCCATGTCGGTCAAGGCTTTGACCTTGCGTGGGTTGTTGGTCATCAAACGCAGGGATTCCACGCCCAGGTGCTGCAGCATCGGCAGGCACATGGCGTAATCGCGCTGGTCGGCGGCAAAGCCCAGGCGCTCGTTGGCTTCGACGGTGTCGGCACCGCCATCTTGCAATTCATAGGCGCGGATCTTGTTCAGCAAGCCAATGCCACGGCCTTCCTGACGCAAGTAAAGCAACACGCCGCGGCCTTCACGGGCGATGGCCTGCAAGGCTGCTTCGAGCTGCGAGCCGCAATCGCAGCGCTGGCTGAACAGGGCATCGCCCGTCAGGCATTCAGAGTGCAACCGGCCGAGTACCGGGGCACCGTCGACGAACTCACCCAGACTCAGCACGACGTGCTCGCGCCCGTTTTCCTCATCGAGAAAGCCGTGCATGGTGAATTGCGCAAAAGGCGTTGGCAGCTTGGAAGCGGCGACAAAAACGACAGGCACCGGTGTGCTCCTGATCTATAGGTACTGGAGATTCGCAGACGCGGCATTGTAACAGCAGGTTCCAGCAGACGCTTAGGCTGAATTATGGGGCATAACGATCAAAATGTTTGATATCGGGCCCACCCCATTCCTCTGTGGGAGCGAGCTTGCTCGCGATAGCGGACGGTCAGCTAATAATAGAGGTGACTGACAATCCGCTATCGCGAGCAAGCTCGCTCCCACAGGAGTCCTCGCCAGCCACGTGATCGGTGTTCAATTCGAGTCAAATGGATAGGGTTGCTTCCAGCGCTCGAAGATCGGTTTCAGCCGGCCGCTTTTCACCAATTCTTCCATGCGTTGGTCGAACAGTGCCATCAAGGCGCGAGCTCTGGGCGTATCGGCGAAGCACAGGTACAGCGGTAACTCCGCTATATGGGTGCGACGGAACTGCGAGGGATCCCTGGCCCGCCTGACGACGTAGTCGACCTCGGTCAGCGCATCGATGTAAAAGTCGGCGCGATTGTGAACCAGCATCGACAGGATTCCGGTACGCCGCAAGACTTCGTTGTAGCGACGCACGTTGGGCAGGTAGTCCTGATAATCGTAGCCGCGGACCCAGGCCAGTCGGTAGTTGCCCAGGGTTTCCGGGGTTGGCGCCGGGTTGCTGGACAGACCCAGGGCATAGATGTGATCGGTATCGAAGCTCCAGCGTGGGTAGAGCAAGTCGCTGGCCTCGTCACGATAGGAGCCGACACAGGCGTCCACTTCACCACGCTGGGCCAGCCCCATGGAACGCACGTAGGGCTCGGTACGGATATCCAGCTTGACCCCGGCCGGCTCGAACACCTCGCGCAACACGTCCCAGCCCAGGCCGTGACCGTCAGCGGCGGTGTAGTCTTCCCAGTCTTCGCTGGCCAGATGAATCACGGAGGGGGTCGTCGGTTCATCCGCCGCCTGGGCAAGCGCACCAAACATCGCGAACACCATCACCAGCAACCAGCGTCGAGCCATCCCTAGTCCCCTGTTCCGCCACTCAGGCGAAAATCCATACCAGTCCCTGCATCGCCAACCACGCAAATACCCCGGCCAATACGTCGTCGAGCATGATCCCGACGCCACCATGCACATGCCGGTCGATCCAGTGAATCGGCCACGGCTTGAGGATATCGAAGAAACGGAACATCAGAAAACCTGCCAGCAACCAATACCAACCTTCCGGTACCAGCCACAGGGTGATCCACATCCCGACCATTTCGTCCCAGACGATGCCTTCGTGGTCGTGTACCCGCAAATCGTCGGCCACCTTGCCGCACAGCCAGAAGCCGAACAGCATGGTGATGCCCAGCATCAGCCAGTAACCCCAGTCGGGCAACATCTGCCATAACGGAATAAAGGGTAGCGCAACTAACGAACCCCAGGTGCCTGGTGCTTTTGGCAGGGTGCCCGAACCGAAGCCGAACGCGATAAAATGCCAGGGGTTGCGCCAGACCGAGGGCGGTACGAATTCCGCCGGGACTTGATTGGGATGATCTGTCACGGTGTCTCCCGAAAATGTTGATAGCCCCGGGTTTGCGGGGTGATGTCTTGTCCGTCGGCATCCAGTAATGTCACGCCCTGCCCCGCGATGACTCGTCCGACCACATGGATCGGCCAGCCGTCAGCCAGCAATTGCGCTAACTCGACGGGCGGCAAGGTAAAGGCCAGCACGTAATCGTCACCGCCGCTGAGCGCTGCCGCTTCGGCGCCCGACTGACCAAGCAAGGCCACTAAAGCCTTCGACAGCGGCAAACGGTCCCGTTCAACTTGAATGCCGACCTTCGATGCGAGGGCGATATGCCCACAGTCGGCGAGCAGGCCGTCGGAGATGTCCAGCGCCGAGGTTGCCTTGCCCCGCAACGCGATGCCCAGCCCCAGCTGCGGTTGCGGCGACCAGTATTGCGCCAGCAACGGTTCGGCAATGGCTGGTTCAGCCGTACGCTGGCCAAGCACCAGCGGCAAGGCGCCAGCGGCATTGCCCAGTTCACCGCCCACACACAACAAATCGCCTGGCTTCGCGCCGCTACGGATCAACGCCAAACCACCCGGCACACGCCCGAACACGGTCATGGTCAGGCTCAGCGGCCCACGGGTCGTATCGCCGCCTACCAGTGCCACACCGCAGTGCTGCGCCATGAGGTTCAATCCACGGGCGTAGGCTTGCAGCCAATCGGCGGTCACCGTCGGCAAGGTCAGGGCAAGGGTAAAGGCAACGGGAGTGGCGCCCATGGCAGCCAGGTCGCTGACAGCCACGGCCAGCGAGCGCTGGCCGAGCAGAAACGGGTCGCAAGGGTCTGCGAAATGCACACCGGCCACGAGCGTGTCGGTGGAAATTGCCAACTGCTCCCCGGGAGGAACAGCCAGCAAGGCGCAATCATCGCCGATCCCGAGGGCAACGCCCTCGCCGCCTTGCGCACAGGGCGCGACGGCGAAGAAATTGCGGATCAGCTCAAACTCACCCATCAGGTATCCTGTCTCACCAATGCTGTTCCTTTTTTAGCGGCGTCTGTTGTCGCCAGACTGCGTTGCCGCTCCTCGCCATAGCCAGCTATGACTCGTCGCGGCGCCTTGTCTGACAACAACAGCCACTCGCCAAAAAAGGAACGCATCGGCGAGACAGGACACTGGATTCAAACGCCGATCAGCGCTTGAACGCCTTCACTTCAGCTTCACGCAGACGTGGGGCCAGCTTGTCGAGTACACCGTTGACGAACTTGTGGCCGTCGGTGGAGCCGAAGACTTTCGCCAGTTCGATACCTTCGTTGATCACAACGCGGTACGGCACGTCGACGCGCTCGAGCAGCTCCCAGGTCGACAGGCGCAGAACGGCCAGTTCAACCGGGTCCAGCTCCTCGATCGTGATGTCCAGGCAAGGCGCCAGTGCGGCGTCGATCCGGTCCTTCTGCGCTGGAACCCCGTGCAGGATTTCACGGAAGTAGGCACCGTCGACATCGCTGAAATCGTTATCGACCCGGAACTGCGCTTCGATCTCGTTCAGCGACTGCCTGGCCATATGCCATTGGTACAGCGCCTGAGTCGCGAGCTGACGGGCTTCGCGACGCTTGACGCTTTTCGATGGCTTGCCGGCATCCGCAGGTTTTGGATCGCGCGGGTTGAAACGATCACTTTCGTCGCTAATCACTTGGCCTCCAACTGCGCCAGCAGGCTGACCATTTCCAGAGCGGACAGGGCAGCTTCAGCACCTTTGTTACCGGCCTTGGTGCCGGATCGTTCGATGGCTTGCTCGATGGAATCAACGGTCAGCACGCCGAAAGCGACCGGTAAACCGAACTCCATGGACACCTGGGCCAGGCCCTTGGTGCACTCGCCCGCCACGTATTCGAAGTGCGGAGTACCGCCACGAATGACCGCGCCCAGGGCGATGATGGCTGCGAACTCGCCTTTCTGAGCGACTTTCTGCGCAACCAGCGGGATTTCGAAGGCGCCAGGCGCACGGATGATGGTGATGTCGCTTTCGCTCACGCCATGGCGAACCAGGGCATCAACTGCACCGCTGACCAGGCTTTCAACCACGAAGCTGTTGAAACGGCCCACTACCAGAGCGTAGCGGCCTTTAGGGGCGATGAAGGTACCTTCGATGGTCTTCAGGGTCATTCGTTAGATCTCTTAAAGAGCCGGGACGCGTTTTCTACGCGTCCCTCAGTGATTTGTTAACCGCGAATACAGGCCCGCAAACTGCCGGTCATTATTCGGAGGGCACGTATTCTACAACTTCCAGATCGAAACCGGATATCGCATTAAATTTCATCGGCGCACTCATCAGGCGCATTTTGCGCACGCCCAGGTCCCGAAGGATCTGCGAACCGGCACCGACGATGCTGTAGGTGGTCGGTTTTTTCGCCGGTGCGTGCTCCGCGGTTTCACGGATGTGTGCCAGCAACACGTCGCCATCGAGCGGGTGACCGAGCAACAGCACCACGCCGCTGCCGGCCTCGGCGACCGCGGCCATGGCGGCGCGCAGGCTCCAGCGGCCGGGCTGCTTGACCATCAGCAAGTCGCGCAACGGGTCCATGTTGTGCACCCGGACCAGGGTCGGCTCTTCAGCGCACACGGTGCCCAGGGTCAGCGCCATGTGCACGTCGCCTTCCACGGAATCACGATAGGTCACCAGGTTGAATTGGCCCAGTTCGCTATCCAATGGCTGCTCGGCAATCCGCTGAACGGTACGTTCGTGGATCATCCGGTAGTGAATCAGGTCGGCGATGGTGCCGATCTTGATGTTGTGTTCGGCAGCAAACGCTTCCAGTTCCGCGCGGCGGGACATGGTGCCGTCGTCGTTCATCACTTCGCAGATCACCCCGCTCGGCTCGAAACCGGCCATGCGCGCCAGGTCGCATGCCGCTTCGGTGTGGCCGGCACGGGCCAGGGTGCCGCCGGCCTGGGCCATCAGCGGGAAGATGTGGCCGGGGCTGACAATGTCTTCAGCCTTGGCGTCTTTCGCGGCGGCGGCCTGCACGGTGCGCGCGCGGTCGGCGGCGGAAATGCCGGTGGTCACGCCCGTGGCCGCCTCGATGGACACGGTGAACTTGGTGCCGAAACCGGAACCGTTGCGCGGCGCCATCAGAGGCAGCTTCAGCAGTTCGCAGCGCTCGCGGCTCATCGGCATGCAGATCAAGCCACGGGCGTGCTTGGCCATGAAGTTGATGTGTTCAGGCTGGCAGCACTCGGCGGCCATGATCAGGTCGCCTTCGTTCTCGCGGTCTTCGTCATCCATGAGGATGACCATCTTGCCTTGGCGGATGTCTTCAACCAGTTCTTCGATGCTATTGAGCGCCACAAGGCACCCCCCTTCTTTCAAAATTGAGTTTCAGGAATTGAGGTAGCCGTTCTCGGCCAGAAAGCTTTCGGTGATGTTACTGGAGGTTGGCTCTGCGGCCTTGTCGCCTAGTAACAGGCGTTCCAGATAACGTGCCAGCAAGTCAACTTCAAGATTCACCCGGCGACCTGGCTGGTAAGACGCCATGATGGTTTCGCTCAGGGTGTGCGGAATGATCGTCAGCAGGAACTCGGCGCCATCGACCGCGTTCACGGTCAGGCTGGTGCCGTCAACAGTGATCGAGCCTTTATGGGCGATGTACTTGGCCAGGTCTTTCGGGGCACGGATGCGAAATTCCACGGCACGCGCGTTTTCGGTGCGGGCAACCACTTCACCCACGCCATCGACGTGACCGCTGACCAGATGCCCGCCGAGGCGAGTGGTCGGAGTCAGGGCTTTTTCCAGATTGACCGGGCTGCCGCTTTTCAGGTCATTCATGGCGGTGCAGTCGAGGGTTTCACGGCTGACGTCTGCGGCAAAACCGTTACCCGGTAATTCAACCGCCGTCAGGCATACGCCGTTGACCGCAATGCTGTCGCCCAGTTTGACGTCGCTCAAATCGAGCTTGCCGGTTTCTACGTGCACCCGCACATCTCCGCCTTTTGGGGTCAATGCACGAATACTGCCGATGGATTCGATGATGCCGGTAAACATGGAGTCCTCCTCGAGAACAAAGCCGTCGCGTGGCGCAGGCCGGGAATTATACGCTCGCTGCTGGGACAGGAATGGCAATGACTCGCCAATCATCGCCAACCGCGCGGATTTCGGTGATTTTGAGCTCGGGCGCGTCTTTCATCTGCGCCAGCGGCCAGTCCAGCAGCGGCCGTGCCGAGGAGCCAAGGAACTTGCCGGCGACGAAAATCTGGAATTCGTCCACCAGCCCCTGCCGGGCAAAGGCGCCGGCGAGACGCGGACCCGCTTCGACCAACACTTCATTGACGCCACGATGAGCGAGCTCGACCAGCAGTTTACGCAGGTCGACCAGGCCATCGTCACCGGCCACGATCAGGCATTCCGGGCCGTTGGCGTATTGCTCTTCGATTGCCATGCAAGTGGCGACCAGCGCCGGGCCGGCCTTGAAGAACGGCGCATCCAGCGGCACCCGCAGACGACCGTCGATCAACACGCGAAGCGGCGGGCGGCTCATGGCCAACGCGGTTTGCTCAGGGTCCAGACCCAATTCATCGGCACGCACGGTCAAGCGGGCGTTGTCCGCCAGCACCGTGTCGGCGCCAGTCAGCACCACGCTGGCCTGGGCGCGCAGGCGTTGCACCGCCGAACGCGCCGCTGTGCCGGTGATCCACTGGCTTTCGCCGCTTTCCATCGCCGTGCGACCGTCCAGGCTCATGGCCAACTTGACCCGCACGAACGGCAAGCCGTGTTCCATGCGTTTGAGGAAGCCTTCATTGAGCTTGCGCGCCTCACCTTCCAGCACGCCGCTTTCGGTCGCGATGCCGGCCTGGGCCAGGCGTTGCAGGCCGCGACCGGCGACTTCCGGGTTCGGGTCTTGCATCGCCGCAACCACCCGCGCCAGCCCGGCATTCACCAGCGCATCGGCGCAGGGCGGCGTGCGGCCGTGATGGCTGCAAGGTTCGAGGGTCACGTAAGCCGTGGCGCCCCGCGCCTTGTCGCCAGCGGCGCGCAGGGCGTGGACTTCGGCGTGGGGTTCGCCGGTGCGCACGTGCCAGCCTTCGCCGACGATTTGCCCGTCACGCACGATCACGCAGCCGACCCGCGGGTTGGGGTGTGTGGTGTAATGACCTTTACGCGCCAGTTCCAGGGCGCGGGCCATGTAGTGGGCGTCGAGGATGGCTTGTTCTGGGGACAGGGTCATTCTTTCACCGGCTCACGGGCCAGGCGATCGATCTCTTCGCGGAACTCGTTGAGGTCCTGGAAGCGCCGATACACGGAGGCGAAACGAATGTAGGCGACTTCGTCGAGCTTTTGCAACTCGGCCATCACCAGTTCACCGACCACGAGGGATTTGACCTCGCGCTCGCCGGTGGCGCGCAGTTTATGTTTGATGTGCACCAGCGACGATTCGAGGCGCTCGACACTCACCGGACGCTTCTCCAGCGCACGCTGCATACCGGCGCGCAGTTTTTCTTCGTCGAACGGCTGGCGGCTGCCGTCGGTTTTGATCAGGCGCGGCAACACCAGTTCAGCAGTCTCGAACGTCGTGAAACGCTCGCCGCAGGCCAGGCATTCGCGCCGGCGGCGCACCTGTTCGCCCTCGGCGACCAGACGCGAGTCGATGACCTTGGTGTCGTTGGCACCGCAGAAGGGACAGTGCATGGTGGCAGGCAACAAAAAAAGGGAGGGCCATGGTAGCGCATCCCCGTGGCAAGACAAGCCATAGGCTTTGCGGTATACAGACGGGTTATACCGTTTGATCCATGGATTTCACCCAGCTGGAGCCACCAATGTCCATACGACCGCTCATTTTGCTCAGTCTTTTCAGCCTGCTGGTGGCCTGTAGCAGCGATGCGCCTCAGCCACCGACACCCGGCCCCGCGCCGCAACAGGCGCAAAAGAAAGCCAAAGAGGCTGCCGACCTCGGCCCGTTGCCTGCGCATCAACGTGAATTGAGCGGCACCTTGCAAGGCGTGCCGGCCGGCGCAGAAGTCGAACTGGCGCTGCTGGTGATCGACAACCAGGACCGCCCGCAACAATTGCTCGCCAGCTCCAGCCTGATCGGCACCAACCAGGTGTTGCCCTTTCGCCTGCGTTTCAACCCGGCATCCTTTCCGGCAGGTGCCCGCGTTGAACTGCGTGGCCGCGCCAGCCAGTCCGGTCAGTTGATTTTGCACCTGCCGTCGCAAGTCATCACCCAGCCAACGACCCAGGCGATGGGTCAACTGCAATTCGTCAAAGCACCATGATTGCACCGCTCGACCTGCAACAGGCGTTGGCCGGACTGCTCGGTGATGCACAGCTGGTGGCCTGTGCCTTGCCGGATACCAAACTGAAGCTTTGGCTGATCGACGGCGACAACATGGACCGCGCCTTCAGCCCGGAAGAAACCCGGCGGATTCTGCATGAGCCGCCGTACTGGAGTTTCTGCTGGGCCAGCGGGCTGGCGGTGGCGCGCTATCTCGACCGATTCCCTGAATGGGTCAAAGGCAAGCGGGTGCTGGATTTCGGCGCCGGTTCCGGGGTGGCGGGGATTGCCGCCGTCAAGGCCGGGGCGCTGGAAGTGGTGGCTTGTGACCTGGACCCGCTGGCGATCGCCGCGTGTCGGGCGAATGCCGAACTCAATGAGGTACAGCTTAGCTACTCGACGGATTTTTTTGCCGAGGCGGATCGGTTTGATCTGATTCTGGTGGCCGATGTGCTGTATGACCGGGCAAATTTGCCACTGCTCGACGAGTTCCTGACCCGTGGCCGGGAAGCGTTGGTAGCGGATTCGCGGGTGAGGGATTTTCGTCATCCGCTGTATCAGCGCATTGAGATGCTGGAGGCGATGACCCTGCCGGATCTGGCTGAGCCCGAAGAGTTTCGGCATGTGAGCCTCTACCATGCGCGGCGATAGTTAAAAGCTTCGCCGGCAAGCCGGTCTCGCTCCCACAAGGGATCTGCGTCATGACACAGATCAATGTGGGAGCGAGCCGGCTCCGGGCGGCGATCCGACGAAGGCGTCCGGTCAGACAACACTCCTATCAACTCCTCCCCGCTTCCGGCCGCCCCCCACCAAGCCGTATAGTTGCCACATCCACGCTTTTACGAGATCCCCCATGAGTCAGGAAACGCCGTACATCTTCGACGCCACGACTGCCGACTTCGAGCAATCGGTGATCGAGAACTCTTTCCACAAACCGGTACTGGTGGATTTCTGGGCCGAATGGTGTGCGCCGTGCAAAGCGCTGATGCCGATGCTGCAAACCATCGCCGAGAGCTATCAGGGCGAGTTGCTGCTGGCCAAGGTCAATTGCGACGTCGAGCCGGACATCGTCTCCCGCTTCGGCATTCGCAGCCTGCCAACGGTCGTGCTGTTCAAGGACGGTCAGCCGGTGGACGGTTTTGCCGGTGCGCAACCGGAATCCGCAGTCCGCACGATGCTTGAACCTCATGTGCAGATGCCGCCGCCCGCAGCTGCCGATCCTTTCGAACAGGCTCAGGCACTGTTCGATGACAACCGCTTTGCCGACGCCGAAGCCGCCCTCAAAGTGCTGCTGGGCGAAGACAACAGCAACGCCGGTGCGCTGATTCTTTACGCCCGCTGCCTCACCGAACGTGGCGAGCTGGGTGAAGCGCAAATCGTGCTCGACGCGGTCAAGAGCGATGAACACAAGGCGGCCCTGGCCGGTGCCAAGGCACAGATCCAGTTTCTCGGCCAGGCCAGGGACCTGCCGGATGCGGCGGACCTGAAAGCGCGCCTGGCGAAAAATCCGCAGGACGATGAAGCGGTGTACCAACTGGCGATCCAGCAGCTGGCCCGCCAGCAGTACGACGCAGCGCTGGATGCCTTGCTCAAGCTGTTCATCCGCAATCGCAGCTACAGCGAAGGCTTGCCGCACAAGACGTTGCTGCAGGTGTTCGAACTGCTGGGCAACGATCACCCGCTGGTGACCACGTATCGCCGCAAGTTGTTTGCTGCGCTCTATTAAAAGATCAAAAGATCGCAGCCTGCGGCAGCTCCTACAGAATCGGGTTTACACGCGGTCAATGTAGGAGCTGCCGAAGGCTCGGGCCGCGTTCGGACGATCTTTTGCTTTTGACATTCGGGTTTATTCGATCCAGCTGTAGAGCGGCGTATCCCCGCCGCTCGTCACCTTCACGTCAGAGCAATGGCGCAAACGCACCAGCAGCCGCTTGCCCGACGCCGCGCTGCCAGTCAGCCCTTCCAGTTGCTCCAGCAGATCCGGCCCGCTCAACTGCCCGGCCTTGCGCAGCAGGTCCTTGGCAATCTGCCACAGTGCCTCATCCTGATTCACCGGTCTGGCCGGCGCAGCACTGGCCTCGGCCTCGGGTTTGCTCACCTGCAACTGCGCACCAAGCCGTGCCCAGTCAGCGTCATCCAGCTCCAGCGTCAAATCCACCGGCCAGTCGCCGATACTTCCGCGTATACGCAACATAAGTCTGCTCCCGCACATTTCTGACTCACATGCTCCCATGGGACTTGTGCAACGCCAAGCGGGCGGTCAAACTCTCCACACTTACGTTATAAGATCACATAACAAAATATTCATTTTACTTCCGGAGACTCGTCATGCGCCGTCTGCTTCTCGCTCTGCCGTTTGCCTTGCTGCCGTTGGCCGTGGCCCATGCTGCCGATGAACACGACCATGAGCACGGCAGCCTTGGCGCCCACGAACACGGAGTCGGTCGTTTGAATGCGGCGCTGGACGGCCAGACCCTGGAACTGGAGCTGGAAAGCCCGGCGATGAACCTGGTGGGTTTCGAACACGCCGCTACCACCGACGCCGACAAGGCCAAGGTCGCCGCCGTCCGTGCGCAGCTGGAAAAACCCCTGGTGCTGTTCAACCTGCCAAAAGCCGCTGGCTGCGTGATCGCGACTCAGGAACTGGAAAGCCCGTTGTTCGGCGACAAGCCGGATGCCGATGATGATCACGACAAAGAGACCAAGGAAAAGCATCACCACGACCACAGCGACATCCACGCGCATTACCAATTCAGTTGCTCGTCACCGGGGGCGCTGAAAACCCTGGACCTGGCGAACATCTTCAACACTTTCCCGGCGACCCGGAAAATTCAGGTACAACTGATCAGCCCGAGCGGGCAGCAAGGGGTTGAAGTGACGGCCAAGGCGGCTGCCCTGAAGTTCTAAATTCACCGAAGATCCCCTGTGGGAGCGAGCTTGCTCGCGATAGCGGCGTAACAGTCAACATCGATGCTGAATGTTATGGCCTTATCGTCGGAACGCCGCCCGGAGCAAGCTCGCTCCCACAGGAGGGTGTGTTGGATGTGAGATTAAGACAACCCCATGAAACCGGCGCTATGACCCAAGCACTCATCGAACTGTCCGACCTGGGCTTCAGCTGGCCCGGTCACCCGCCACTGCTGGATATCCCGTCGTTTCGCCTGGAGCCGGGTGAAACCCTGTTCCTCAAAGGCCCCAGCGGCAGCGGCAAGACCACCCTGCTCGGCCTGCTCGGTGGTGTGCAGAAACCCGATCGCGGCAGCATCCGCCTGCTCGGCCAGGAACTGACCGAACTCGGCGCCGGCGCGCGTGATCGTTTTCGCGTCGATCACACCGGCTACATCTTCCAGCAATTCAATCTGCTGCCGTTTCTCTCGGTGCGCGAGAACGTCGAGCTGCCCTGCCACTTTTCCCGACTGCGTACCGAACGGGCGATCCAGCGCCACGGCAGTGTCGATCAGGCGGCCGCCATCCTGCTCGCGCATTTGGGCCTGACGGATGAAAGCATCCTCGGCCGCCGCGCCGATTCGCTGTCCATCGGCCAACAGCAACGGGTCGCCGCCGCACGGGCGTTGATCGGCCAGCCGGAACTGGTGATCGCCGACGAACCGACTTCGGCCCTGGATTACGACGCCCGGGAAAATTTCATCCGCTTGCTGTTCGCCGAATGCCGCGAAGCCGGATCGAGCCTGTTGTTCGTCAGTCACGACCAGAGCCTCGCGCCGTTGTTCGATCGCAATCTGTCGCTGGCCGATCTCAATCGCGCCGCCACCCCGTTCGAGGTCTGAGATGTATTTGTTCCGTCTAGCCATGGCCAGCCTGGCTAACCGCCGCTTCACCGCGATGCTTACCGCGTTCGCCATCGCCCTGTCGGTCTGCCTGCTGCTGGCCGTGGAGCGGGTGCGCACCGAGGCCAAGGCCAGTTTCGCCAGCACCATCAGCGGCACCGACCTGATCGTCGGCGCCCGTTCCGGTTCGGTGAATCTGTTGCTGTACTCGGTGTTCCGCATTGGCAATGCCACCAACAACATCCGCTGGGACAGCTTCGAACACTTCGCCAACAACCCGAAAGTGAAGTGGGCGATCCCGATGTCTCTCGGTGACTCCCATCGCGGATATCGGGTGATGGGCACCAGCGAGGCGTACTTCGAACATTACCAGTACGGCCATCAGCAACACCTGGAACTGGCCGCCGGTCGCGCCTTCGCCACCGATCCGTTCGAAGTGGTACTCGGCGCCGAAGTGGCCGATGCGCTGCATTACACACTTGGCGACAAACTGGTGCTGGCCCACGGCGTGGCTGTGATCAGCCTGGTCCAACACGACGACAAACCATTCACCGTGGTCGGCATTCTCAAACGCACCGGCACCCCGGTGGACCGCACGTTGCACATCAGCCTCGGCGGCATGGAAGCAATCCATGTCGATTGGCACAACGGGGTGCCGGCGCGCGGCAACGGTCGGATCAGCGCCGATCAGGCGCGCAACATGGACCTGACGCCGCAAGCGATCACCGCGTTCATGCTCGGCCTCAACAGCAAGATTTCGACCTTTGCCTTGCAGCGCGAGATCAATGAATTCCGTGGCGAACCGATGCTGGCGATCCTGCCGGGGGTGGCGCTGCAAGAACTGTGGAGCTTGATGAGCACGGCGGAAAAGGCCTTGTTCGTGGTGTCGCTGTTCGTGGTGCTGACCGGGTTGATCGGCATGCTCACCGCCATTCTCACGAGTCTCAATGAACGGCGGCGCGAGATGGCGATTCTGCGCTCGGTAGGCGCCCGGCCGTGGCACATCGCGACCCTGCTGGTGCTGGAAGCGTTTGCGTTGGCGCTGTCGGGGGTTATTGCCGGCGTGGCGCTGCTCTACATAGGTATTGCCGCCACCCAGGGTTATGTCCAGGCGAATTACGGCTTGTATCTGCCCCTGGATTGGCCAAGCGAATATGAATGGACGCTGCTTGGTGGCATCCTGGGCGCCGCGTTGCTGATGGGCAGCGTGCCGGCCTGGCGCGCGTATCGCCAATCCCTGGCCGATGGCCTGTCGATCCGACTATGAGGACGTTGATGATGCCCCGCGCTGTGCTTGCGCTGTTGATGCTGGTCGCCCTGCCGCTGTGGGCGGCCGCGCCGAAAGACCTGACCTGGTCGGAAATGATCCCGCCGGACGCCGCACCGGAAGTGCCGAACATGACGCCGCTGCACGACCTGTCGCAAATGGGTGACGCGCTGAAGGCAGAATCGGCGCCCGCGGCCAGGCAGGACATGCCGAATGCGCCGGTGGTGAACACCCTCAATGGCCAGAACATTCGCTTGCCGGGCTACATCGTGCCGCTGGAAGTCAGTGAAGAAGGTCGCACTACGGAATTTTTGCTGGTGCCCTATTTCGGCGCCTGCATTCATGTGCCGCCACCGCCGTCGAACCAGATCGTGCATGTGAAAAGCGAAGTCGGCGTGAAGCTCGATGAGTTGTATCAGCCGTACTGGATCGAGGGTGCGCTGCAGGTCAAGGCATCGAGCAGTGAGTTGGCGGATGCGGGGTATCAGATGGAGGCGGACAAGATTTATGCGTATGAATTGCCGGAGTGAATCCGGTAGTTATGTGTCACCTACACGTCAGCCATCGTCGGAATGCCGCCCAGACCAAGCCCGCTCCCACATGATTTAGGTGATCCCTGTGGGAGCGGGCTTGCCCTGGGCGGCGATCCGACGATGAGGCCATCAGCCGCACCACAAAAACCAAGGCCATCACAGTTTCATTGAGCTGAATCAAAAGACCGTACCAGACGCCTCAGTACCATTGGACATCGAACATTTTCAACGTCCTTTGGAGCCCCCATGCACAAGCCCTTGCTCAGCGCTTCGCTGTTCGCCCTCGCGCTCGCAGCCCCGCTCGCCTATGCCCATGACGCCGGCGACATCATCGTTCGTGCCGGTGCGATCACCGTCAACCCGAAAGCCGACAGCTCCAGCGTCAAGGTCGACCAGGGCCCGCTGGCGGGCGCCGACCTGGGTGGCAAGGCCACCATGAGCAGCGACACGCAACTGGGCCTGAACTTCGCGTACATGCTCGACAGCCATTGGGGGATCGAGCTGCTCGCGGCCTCGCCGTTCGAACATGACGTGAAGCTCAAGGGCACCGCCCTGGGGGCGGCCAACGGCAAGCTCGGCAGCCTGAAACACCTGCCGCCAACCTTGAGCATCGTGTACTACCCCCTGGACGCGAAGTCCGCGTTCCAGCCGTATGTCGGTGCCGGTATCAACTACACCTGGATCTATGACGAACACGTCGGCAGTGAAGCCAGCGCCAACGGCTTCAGCAACTTCAAGGCGGAGAATTCCTGGGGCATGGCGTTTCAGGTCGGCGCCGACTACATGCTGACCGACAACGTGATGATCAACGCCCAGGTGCGCTACATCGACATCGACACCACCGCGACGGTGGAAAATAACGCAGTGGCGCAGGGCACCCGCGCCAAGGTCGATGTGGACGTGGATCCGTTCATCTACATGGTTGGCTTGGGTTACAAGTTCTAAACCCGCCGCATAAAAAAGGCGCCTCGAAAGGCGCCTTTTTCATGCGTTCCCACGCTCTGCGTGGGAACGCAGCCCGGGACGCTCCGCGCCTCCTAAAGCGGACGCGGAGCGTCCATTGAGGCATTCCCACGCAGAGCGTGGGAACGATCATCAAACCTCAGCGACCCAGCAACCGCGCCAGACCAACGCGCAACGGGGTCTGCTGCGGATAGGTAAAACGCTCCAGCAATCGCCGATTGTTCGCCCGCGAATGACGGATGTCACCGGAGCGCGCCGGGCCGTAGCTCACCGGCGGCAATTGACCGACCACCGCTTCAAGGGCTTCAAGCATTTGCTTGAGGGTGGTGGCCTGGTTCCAGCCAACATTGACCGCGCCGACCTCGACCTGCGGTTTCTCGATGGCTTGCACCAGCAAGTCGACCAGGTCTTCGACGTAGACAAAATCACGCGTCTGCTCGCCATCACCGAACACGGTGATCGGCAGGCCTTTCTGCGCCCGCTCGCTGAAAATGCTGATGACGCCGGAATACGGCGAGGACGGATCCTGACGGGGGCCGAAGATGTTGAAGAAGCGGAAGATCACCGGTTCCAGAGCATGCTGGCGACGGTAGAAATCGAAATAAAGCTCGCTCGCCAACTTGTCGGATGCGTAAGGTGTCAGAGGCGCCTTGGGCGTGTCTTCATCGATCGACTCGCCCTCGCCGTTGTTGCCGTAGACCGCCGCGCTGGACGCAAACAGCACGCGCTTGACCCCGGCTTGGCGCATGGCTTCGCAGACATTCAGCGAGCCGATGAAATTACTCTGGTGAGTCTTCACCGGATCGTCCACCGACGCCTGCACCGAAGCCACCGCGGCCAGATGCGCGACAGCGCTACAGCCGACCATCGCCCGAGCGACCAGCGTCGCATCGGCAACATCACCCAAAATCAGCTCGACCTGGGGGTTATCCAGCGGCAGATTAGTGCGCTTGCCGGTGGACAGATCATCGAGAATCCGCACCGAATGGCCCTTGGCGAGCAAGGCATCGGTCAAGTGCGAGCCGATGAAACCGGCACCGCCGGTGATTAAAACAGGGCCGTCAGCCATGGCGATAAAACCTATCCAGTAAGCCCGGGAGTGCCGCGCGCCAGGCGCGGGGCTTGATGCCGAACGTGTGCAGAATTTTCTTGCAGGCCAGCACCGCGTGTTGCGGCTCCTCTGCGGCATCCGGGCGCGCGGCGTGAGCCTGGGCGGTCGGTGCTTCGATGGCCAACGGATGCAGCGCGCGGGCTTCGGTAAGGATCGCCTGGCCCAATGCCAGCGGCGTGGTCGCCTCATGCCCGGCGTAATGATAGGTGCCCCACAGCGGCGCGGCACAATCGAGTTGCTTGAGCACCGAAATGATCACCCGGGCGGCGTCATCCACTGGCGTCGGATTGCCCCGACGGTCATCGGCCATCAGCAGTTCTTCTGGTGTTTCTGCCCGAGCGAGGAAACGCCCGAGGCTGCCGTCGGGACTGTCATCGAGTAGCCAGCCGAAACGCAGCAGCACATGCTGCGGGCAGGTGGCGCGCACACTTTGCTCGATCCGCCACAAGGCCTGACCGCGCAGGCCCAAGGGCACCGGTTCGTCTTTTTCGCTGTAGGCCGTCGCCCGGGAGCCATCGAACACGCGATAGCTCGACGGTTGCAGCAGAACAATGTTGTGATGCTGGCACAGCTCGGCCAGACGCTCGATCGCCCGTTCCTGCCCGGCCAGACGCTGCTCGCTGACCACCTCCGCCTGGAACCAGTCGAAGTAGTAGGCGAGGTTGATCAGCGCGTCCGGGCGGGTGTCGTCGAGCAGTTGCGTCAGGCTCGCGGCATCCCAGCCGTCTTGCGGTGGGCGGGGGGCGAGGAAGCCGATGTCTTCCTCCGCACCGAGGCGAATCAGCGCCTGCCCAAGGGCATTTCCGCCGCCCAGTAACATAAGGCGCATTCGCATAGAGTCAGCAGGCCCAGTCTGATTGGAACAATGGCTAATCGACACTGCACGCGGGCAATGTCGTCGATAGTGCCGGAATCGTTGCATTTTGCGGGTTTAGAGCGCAACCGTCATCCGTAAAGTGTACATCCCTTGGATATGGGCTGCCTGTGCCGGCCCCTTCGTCGGAACGCCGCCCGGAGCAAGCTCGCTCCCACATTGGATCTCCTGCGTGCCCACATTTTGTGTCAGGCACAGTTCAAATGTGGGAGCGAGCTTGCTCGCGAAGGGGCCCTGAGGGTCGCTAGAGATCCTGAGTGGTACTTGCATCTTCCCTGACTCGCCTGCATAAATCAGGACATGAATCTGCCCATCCCAGCAGACAGCGCCCTGACAGGCTTCCACCCCGCCGTCAGCGCCTGGTTCAACAACACTTTCCCGACGGTCACCGCCGCCCAGGCCCGGGCGTGGCCGTTGATTCGTCAGCGCCGTTCAACATTGATCGCCGCCCCCACCGGCTCTGGCAAAACCCTTACCGCGTTTCTCGCAGTCATCGATGACCTGGTCCACCGCGGCCTGGAAACCGAAGGTGGCCTGCCCGACGAAACCCTGGTGGTCTACGTCTCGCCACTAAAAGCCCTGTCCAACGACATCCAGATCAACCTGCAAAACCCCTTGGCCGGTATCACCGAGCAATTGCGCGTGACGGGCCTGCCCGGGTTGCAGATCAACACCGCCGTGCGCACCGGCGATACGCCGCAAAAAGACCGTTCGGCGATGCGCAGAACAGCGCCACACATTCTGGTGACCACTCCGGAATCCCTGTATGTGCTGCTTGGCTCCGACTCCGGCCGGCAAATGCTCAAGACCACGTGCACGGTCATCGTCGACGAAATCCACGCCATCGCCGCCAGCAAACGCGGCAGTCACCTGGCTCTGAGCCTGGAACGCTTACAGGCACTTTGCGCGGCCCCCTTGATGCGCATCGGCCTGTCTGCCACGCAAAAGCCGATCGAAGCGGTCTCGCGTTTTTTGGTCGGTCGCGATCGCTCGTGTGAAATCATCGACATCGGCCACGCCCGGCCGCGCGATCTGGACATCGAAGTGCCACCGGTGCCGTTGTCGGCGGTCATGGCCAACGACGTCTGGGAACTGGTATATGACCGCCTCGCCGCCCTCGCCCGCGAGCACCGCACCACGCTGATCTTCGTCAACACCCGGCGTCTGGCCGAACGGCTGAGCCGGCACTTGAGCGAGCGTCTGGGCAAGGACGCGGTCGCCGCCCACCACGGCAGCCTGGCCAAGGAATTTCGCCTCGACGCCGAGCAACGGCTCAAGCGCGGCGATCTGCAGGTGCTGATCGCGACTGCCTCGCTGGAGTTGGGAATCGACATCGGCGACGTCGACCTGGTCTGCCAGATCGCCTCGCCGCGCTCGATTGCCGGGTTTCTGCAACGGGTCGGCCGCTCCGGGCACCAGGTCGGCGGCACGCCCAAGGGGCGGCTGTTTGCCACCACCCGCGACGACCTGATCGAATGCGTCGCCCTGCTCGACTGCGTGCGTCGCGGCGAGCTCGACACTGTGCAGATTCCCCGGGCACCGCTGGACGTACTCGCGCAACAGATCATCGCTGAAGTCAGCTGTCAGGAATGGCCGGAGCAGGCACTGCTGGAGATGTTCCGCCGGGCTTCGCCTTATGCCGAACTCGACGACAAGCATTATCAGGCGCTGCTGCACATGCTCGCCGATGGCTACGACGGCCGTCAGGGCATCCGCAGCGCTTACTTGCACCGCGACGCCCTGACCCGCACCTTGCGCGGTCGTCGAGGCAGCAAACTGGCCGCCGTGACCAGCGGCGGGACCATCCCGGACAACGCCGACTACAGCGTGCTGCTGGAGCCTCAAGGGCTTAACATCGGCAGCGTCAACGAAGACTTCGCGGTGGAAAGCATTGCCGGCGATGTCTTCCAGCTAGGCAACACCTCTTATCGAATCCTGCGGGTGGAAACCGGCAAGGTCCGGGTCGAAGACGCTCAGGGCCAGCCGCCGACCATCCCGTTCTGGCTTGGTGAAGCGCCCGGTCGCAGCGATGAACTGTCGTTCGCCGTGGCACGCCTGCAAGGGCAACTCGATGACCTGCTGGGCGCCACGCCCGGGGATTTGCAGCCCGCGCTCGACTGGCTGAGCGACACCCTCGGCCTCAACCTCGCCAGCGCCGAGCAACTGGTGGATTACCTGGCCCGCGCGCGCCTGACCCTCGGCGCGCTGCCATCGCAAGACACGCTGCTGACGGAGCGGTTTTTCGACGAGTCCGGCGGCACCCAACTGATCATCCACACCCCGTTTGGCAGCCGCATCAACCGCGCCTGGGGTCTGGCCTTGCGCAAGCGCTTCTGCCGCACCTTCAACTTCGAATTGCAGGCGGCCGCCAGCGAAGATGCCATCGTGCTGTCGCTGTCCAGCAGCCACAGTTTTGAGCTGGAGGACGTCTGGCACTATCTGCACAGCAACAGCGCCGAGCATATCCTGACTCAAGCGGTGCTCGAAGCGCCGCTGTTCGGCGTTCGCTGGCGCTGGAATGCCGGGGTGGCGCTGGCGCTGCCGCGTTTTACCGGTGGACGCAAAGTCCCACCGCAGATCCAGCGGATGAAAAGCGAAGACCTGATCGCCAGCGTGTTTCCCGACCAGATTGCCTGTGTGGAAAACCTCGCCGGCGAGCGGGAGATTCCCGATCATCCCCTGGTGGAGCAGACCCTTGACGATTGCCTCCACGACGCCATGGACAGTGAAGGCTGGCTGGCCTTGTTGCGCCGCATGGAGCATGGCGACGTTCGCCTGATCAGCCGCGACCTGCCGGCGCCCTCGCCGCTGGCGGCAGAAATCCTCAGCGCCAGGCCCTATACCTTTCTCGACGATGCGCCGCTGGAAGAGCGTCGCACGCAAGCGGTGCTCAATCGGCGCTGGACCGATCCGCAATCCACCGACGACCTCGGGGCGCTGGATGCCGAGGCCATTCAAGCCGTGCGCGACGAAGCCTGGCCCGCGCCCACGGGCATCGATGAAATGCATGAGGCGTTGATGAGCCTGGCGTGCATCACCGATGCCGAGGCGCGGGCCAACCCTCATTGGCGCGAATGGCTTGGCGCTTTGGCCGACAGCGGCCGCGCCAGTCGTTTGCAGTTCAACCCGCAGCAATCACTGTGGCTGGCGCTTGAACGGCTGACCTGCGTGCAGGCGCTTTATCCACACGCCACATTGTTGCCGCCGCTGGAAGCATTGCCGGGTTTCGATGAAGTCTGGGAGACGGACGCAGCGGCACTTGAAGTGGTTCGCGCACGGCTCAGCGCCTTTGGTCCGTTGCCGCTGCAAGCGATCGCCGAGCCTTTGGGATTGCCGGCGACTCAGGTCACCCAGGCGCTGGCGCAACTCGAGCGTGAAGGTTATGTGCTGCGCGGCCGATTCTCGCCGGGCGTTACGCAAGAAGAATGGTGCGAACGGCATCTGCTGGCGCGCATTCATCGTTATACGGTCAAGCGTCTGCGGCGGGAAATCGAGCCGGTGGCGCTGCAGGAGTTCATGCGTTTTCTGTTTGACTGGCAGCATCTGTCCGCGGCGACCCAAGGCCAAGGCAGCGCGGTGTTGCCGGCGATTGTCGCTCAGTTCGAAGGCTACCCTGCCGCGGCTTCAGCCTGGGACAGCGACATTCTGCCGGCGCGGATCAAAGGTTATTCGGCGAGCTGGCTGGATGATCTGTGTCGCAGCGGAAAACTGGTCTGGACTCGCCTGACGGCGCGCAACAAGAGCGCCAGCACGGCGCTGCGCAGCACGCCGATACTGCTGCTGCCACGCAATCAGGTCGGGGCGTGGAGCGGATTGACCGAGCAGACACCGGCCAGCGAACTGTCGCCCAAAACCCAAAAAGTTCACGAAGCCCTCAGCCAACACGGCGCACTGTTTTTCGATGAGCTGATGCACGAGGCGCACCTGCTGCGCGCGGAGTTGGAAATCGCCTTGCAGGAACTGGTCGGCGCCGGCCTGGTGAATGCCGACAGTTTCGCCGGCCTGCGAGCACTGATCACCCCGGCCAGTAAGCGCCAGGCCCGCAGCAGCCGACGCGGGCGCGGGGCGTTTGTCGGCGGGATGGACGATGCCGGGCGCTGGGCCTTGCTGCGCCGCACTGCTGCCGCGCCGGTGGTGGATAACAAACGTCCGGCGCCGACGCCGAGCGATACCCTTGAACATATCGCCATGACCTTGCTGCGCCGCTATGGCGTGGTGTTCTGGCGCCTGCTGGAACGCGAGGCGGACTGGCTGCCGAGCTGGCGGGAATTGCTGCGTACCTTCCATCGGCTTGAGGCGCGGGGTGAGATTCGTGGCGGGCGGTTTGTCAGTGGTTTGGCGGGCGAGCAGTTTGCATTGCCAGAAGCGATTCCGTTGCTGCGCGAAGTTCGGCGCCGGCCGCATGATGGAAGTCTGGTTGCAGTGTGCGGAGTCGATCCGCTGAATCTCGCTGGCACGCTCTTGCCCGGCGCGAAAGTGCCGGCGTTGGCAAGTAATCGGCTGGTGTATCGCGATGGGTTGCCGGCGGCCGCGGAGATCGCTGGCAAGCAGGTTTTTTGGCTGGAGCTGGATCAGCAGGCCAGTGCTGAGGTTCGTAGCAAACTGATCCGGCATTGATGTTGTCTGGCCGGGCCCCTTCGCGAGCAAGCTCGCTCCCACAGGGGATCTGTGTCGGTTACAAAATCTCGCTCAAACACAGATCAAATGTGGGAGGGATCTGTGCTGAATGCAAAACCTGCAAACAACAGAAAACCTGTGGGAGCGAGCTTGCTCGCGATGAGGTCAGCAGCAGCAACACAAATCATTGGGTCCGCGGCTGATCCGGCAACAACACCGACGAATGCTCCACCATCGCCCCCTCATCCTCCGGCTCATGCACCTGCCGCCCGGGCATCAAAACCTGCTGTGGATAAGTCTGCGCGAAATGCACCCATGGGCTGTTATCCACAAGCTTTTTCAACCGCTGATTGAACGCCCGGCTCACCGCATATTGCCCGCCCGATACGGTACGGAACTGCGCCGTCAGCACCACGCCGTTGAGGTCCATCTTGTCGACGCCGAATACATCCAGCGGCCCTTGCAGGTTGTACTTGAGGAACGCATCGTCACGGATCGACTCACCCGCCTCGCGGATCAGTTCGATGGCCTTGTCCACGTCAGTGTCGTAGGTGAACTGCACAGAGAAAAACGCATAAGCGAATTGTCTCGATTGGTTGGTCACCGCCTTGATCTGGCCGAACGGCACCGAGTGCACGAACCCCTTGCCGTCACGCAGACGCAACGTGCGGATGGTCAGGCCTTCGACTGTCCCCGCATGGCCGGAATCGAGCACCACCCAGTCGCCGATCGACAAGGTGTCTTCAATGATGATGAACAGCCCGGTGATGACGTCCTGCACCAGTTGCTGCGAGCCGAAACCGATGGCCAGGCCGACCACCCCGGCACCGGCCAGCAGCGGCGCGACATTGATGCCCAAGTTGGCCATGGTGGTGATCGCACAGATCACCACCAGGATGATTTTGATCGCGTTGCGCAGCAGCGGCAGGATGGTTTTGACTCGCGTACTGGGCTGCGCCGCGCGTTTGTTGACCGGCGGTTTCAGCGCTTCCTGGATCGCCGTATCGAGCACCACCCAGAGCAGCCAGGTGACCAGAAAGATAAGCCCGATGCTGCTCAACGAATCGCTGATCGCCCGGCCCACCGAGTTGCGCTCGGCGAATTCGAACAGCGACACGCCCCAGATCCGCCCGAGTATTTCAATGAAAGCTACGGCCATGACGATCCGCGACAAGGCGTGCAGCAGGCTGAGAAATCGCTCCTTGTAGGCGCTGCTGCGCTTGAGCGCTTCGGCCTGGCTCGACTTGAACATGTGCTGGAAGATCGTACTGAGAAATACCGTGGCAATCAGCAAAATGGTGGTGAACAGCGCACAGCGCAGCGCCTTTTGATTGTCCTCGCCGACGCCGATCAGGTTGATCGCCGAGACCATGACCATCAGCAGAATCGGCCAATACCAGAGCCCGGAAAAAATCCGCAGCGATTCCTGCAGCGAAGGCTGTTTGATGCGTTGGGCCAGCGGTCGATTGCGGATCAGGTGCGCCACCGGACGACGCAGGCGGATCACCAGCAAACCGAAGATGATCGAGGCGAACAGACCGGTAAACACCGCAATGCTGCTGGTGATGTTGCCACCCAGTTGCCGGGCGATTTGCGGGCTGGTCAAGGCGTCGCTGAGCGCTGCGAGGAAGCCGATGAGGAACAGGGGCTTGGGGCAGTAATCGCGAATGAGCTGCACCGCCGTGCGCTTGTGCCCGGTGTTGAACATGACAATCACGCAGAGCAGCATCGAGGTGGAGAAAATGCCGCTGCTGGTGGCGTAGGCGAAGCACAACGCCAGGGCGCGACCCACCGAGGCTGGCAGGAAGTGGCTGACATAGAGCGTCAAAGGCAGGCAGATCACGGCAGGCAAGGTGTAAGGCAGCAAATAGATGAGCAAGTCCTGGCTACGTTGGCGGGTACGCAGCCAGCGCCCCTGGTTCAGGCGTTTGGCGAGAATCCCACCGAGTACGGTGAGCAAGGCAAAGACGCCGAGCCAGACCCCGGACAACATCAGAAAATCACCCGCCACGCTCCAGCCTGAGCGACTCGAGGGCCGATTGACCAGTTTGTCCACTTCATCCACCGCCCGATCGGCCCGCAGGCGCCAGGCGTCGACCAGGTTTTCGTTGAGGTCGAGCTTGTCCTGAACGTCGTCGATGCTGGAGCTGATGGCCCCGAGCAGACCGCCCTGTACCAGTGGCTCGGGCTTTGCGGCTTCCTCGGCGACACCAGGAACACCCGGCAGTGTGGCGGCTTCCAGCTCGTTGCTACCCAGAATCAGCAACGCCCCCAGTAGTATCGCGGTCTTGAGTTTGAGCAAAACGCGGAGCTCCTTGAAAAGGGTCTGTAAGAAACTGATTGGCAAATGGCGGTCAAGTTCACACACCGCATTGTAGGAGCCGGCTTGCTGGCGATGAGGCCCTTGAGTGTTGTGGTGTAGTTGAGACCGCCTTCGCTGGCAAGCCAGCTCCTACACAAGCCAGCGCATCCCCAAGCCAGCGCCTATAAGGGACCGGTGATCCCGTTGGGGCGATCTTTGCGCACAGCTCAAATATCAAATGCCCATCCCTCTATTTTTCCGCACAACCGAAACCCCGACACTGCGCTCCATCAAACAAATCCACCGGAGTTGCAGCCATGCCCATTGCCTTGCTCGCGCTGACCCTCAGCGCCTTCGCCATCGGGACGACCGAGTTCGTCATCGTTGGCTTGTTACCCACTATAGGCGCCGATCTCGGCGTCAGCCTGCCGTCCGCCGGGCTGCTGGTCAGCCTCTATGCCCTGGGTGTCGCCATCGGCGCCCCGGTATTGACTGCCCTCACCGGTAAAGTCCCGCGCAAATTGCTGCTGTTGTCGCTGATGGTGCTGTTCACCCTCGGCAACCTGCTGGCGTGGCAAGCACCGAGCTACGAATCGCTGATCATTGCGCGGATCGTCACCGGTCTGGCCCATGGGGTGTTTTTCTCGATCGGTTCGACCATCGCCACCAGCCTGGTGCCAAAGGAAAAAGCCGCCAGCGCTATCGCCATCATGTTCACCGGCCTGACCGTGGCGCTCGTCACTGGCGTGCCGCTGGGGACATTCATCGGCCAGCATTTCGGCTGGCGTGAAACCTTCCTCGCCGTGTCCGCGTTGGGTGTGATCGCCTTTATCGGCAGCCTGCTCTATGTGCCGAAGAACATCACCCACAGCAAACCGGCCTCGCTGCTGGAGCAATTGCAGGTACTCAAGCAACCACGCTTGCTGCTGGTGTACGCCATGACCGCGGTCGGCTACGGCGGATCGTTCATCGCGTTTACCTTCCTGGCCCCGATTCTTCAGGACATTTCCGGCTTCAGCGCCGGCACCGTCAGCCTGGTGTTGCTGGTTTACGGCATTTCGGTGGCGGTCGGTAATATCTGGGGCGGCAAACTGGCGGACAAACGTGGCCCGATCAGTGCCCTGAAAATCATTTTCGCCCTGCTCGCCGCGGTGCTGTTCGTACTGACCTTTACCGCTGGCAACCCATGGCTGGCCCTGGCTACCGTGCTGGTCTGGGGAGCAGTCGCGTTCGGTAACGTGCCGGGCCTGCAGGTTTATGTAGTGCGTCAGGCCGAACACCACACCCCGAATGCAGTGGACGTGGCTTCCGGTCTGAACATCGCAGCGTTCAACCTCGGCATTGCCGGTGGCGCCTGGGGCGGTGGATTGATCGTCGCTCATCTGGGCTTGATCCATACCGCGTGGATTGGCGGGCTGGTGGTGCTGGTGGCGCTGGCGCTGACTGCGTGGAGTGGTCGTCTTGATCGCCTCGGTCCGGTGTATGTGCAACCCGCTGAAGGCGCCACCCGCGTAGTCACCGGCCACTGATCAACCCCTGTGGGAGCGAGCTTGCTCGCGATGATGGCGGCACATTCAACAGGGATGTGACTGATGGACCGCTATCGCGAGCAAGCTCGCTCCCACTTAGAGCGTTGGTGTTCTTCAGAGTCTGTACCGTCCGTAATTCCGTCGAACTTTATCGCTCACCCCGCAGTCATCAAAAGACAGGGGCAGTCCGAGGACCATTAGACGGGAGGCGACATGGCGGCGATTCACATTGGTATTTCAGGTTGGCGGTACACCCCCTGGCGGGGGGATTTCTACCCGAAGGGCCTGGCCCAGAAGCGCGAATTGCAATTCGCGTCGCGGGCCGTCAACAGTATCGAAATCAATGGATCGTTCTACGCTCTGCAACGTCCCGAACGTTACGCGCAGTGGTACGCCGAAACTCCGACGGAGTTCGTGTTCAGCGTCAAAGCCCCACGTTTCATCACTCACATCAAACGTTTGCGTGACATCCACACACCCCTGGCGAACTTCTTCGCCTCCGGGGTGCTGGAACTCAAGGACAAACTCGGTCCGATCCTCTGGCAATTCCCGCCCAACTTCAAATTCAATGCCGAACTGTTCGAAACCTTTTTGCAACAATTGCCGCACGACACCGAACAGGCCGCCACCTTCGCCCATCAGCATGATTCGCACGTGCAGGGTCACGCCAGCATGAAGGCTTACAAGAAAAAGCCTTTGCGCCATGCCGTAGAAATTCGTCATGAAAGCTTTATCGACCCGGCTTTCGTCCGTCTGCTGAAACGCTACAACACCGCCTTGGTCATCGCCGATACCGCGGGTAAATGGCCATACCGCGAAGACATCACCAGCGACTTCGTCTACCTGCGCCTGCACGGTGCCGAGGCACTTTACGCCAGCGGCTACACGCCACAAGCGCTGAAACGCTGGGGCGACCGCATCGAGGCCTGGCACCACGGCAAGCAACCCGGCGACCCGCAATTGATCGCGCCAAAGCAAAAGCCCAAGGTGCGCAAATCCCGCGAGGTGTTCTGCTATTTCGACAATGACATCAAAGTCCGCGCGCCCTTCGATGCACGTAGCCTTCTGCAGCGCTTGCATCTCGACAAAAACCTCGCCACTGCCCCCGGCGAGCCTGCCGCCGAAGGAGTGTTGCCATGAATACTTCCGAGCAGCTCAGCCCCTCAGATGATCAGCCACAAACGATTGCCTCGGTACGCCGTTTCACCGTGCTGACGGTCAACACCCACAAGGGGTTCACCGCCTTGAACCGGCGCTTCATCCTTCCGGAATTGCGCGAAGCGGTGCGTAGCGTGTCTGCCGACGTGGTGTTTTTGCAGGAAGTTCACGGCACCCACGAGCATCATCCGGCGCGTTACAGCGACTGGCCGCAGATGCCGCAGTACGAATTCCTCGCCGACACCCTGTGGCCGCAGTTCGCCTATGGACGCAACGCGGTCTACCCGGCGGGCGATCACGGCAATGCGCTGCTGTCGAAATTCCAGATCATTCGCCATGACAATCTCGACGTGTCCATCAGCGGTCATGAGAACCGGGGCATCCTGCACTGCGTGCTGCGCCTGCCCGGCGACGGCCAGGAAGTGCATGCCATTTGCGTCCATCTGGGCCTGCGCGAAAGCCACCGTAATGAACAGCTCAAGCTATTGATCAGCCGTCTTGCAGAGTTGCCGGCCGATGCCCCGGTGGTAGTCGCCGGTGACTTCAATGACTGGCGCCAGCGCGCCGACGCGCTGCTCAAGCCCTGTGGTCTGCGAGAAGTGTTCGCCGAACACCACGGCAAACCGGCGCGCAGTTTCCCGGCACGTCTGCCGGCGTTGCGCCTGGACCGCATCTACGTGCGCAACCTCAAGGCCAGCCGTCCGCAAGTGCTGGCGGCGCGTCCCTGGTCCCACCTTTCCGATCACGCACCGCTGTCGGTGGAGATCGAGCTATGAGCAGTCCTTCGATGGAAAAAACCAGCGTGGAACACCTGTCCACCACCCCGCCCGTCCGTGAGCCCGGCATACTCGACATCGAATACGGTTGGCAGGGCAATAATCGCGTGGTACTGCTGGAAAACGGCGAAGCGTACTTTCCCCGGGTGTTCGAGGTCATGCGCCAGGCCAAGAGCGAAATCCTCCTGGAAACCTTCATCGTGTTCGAGGACAAGGTCGGCGATGAGCTGCAGCAAGTGCTGATCGATGCCGCTAAACGCGGCGTGCGGGTCACCGCCAGTCTCGATGGTTTTGGCTGCGGCGAACTGAGCACCGCCTTTCTCGCGGCGTTGAGCGAGGCCGGCGTGCGTATCCAGATATTCGACCCTGCGCCCAAGCACTTCGGCATTCGCACCAACTGGTTCCGCCGCCTGCATCGCAAGATAGTGGTCGTGGACGGCACGGTCGCGTTCATCGGCGGGATCAACTTTTCCGCCGACCATCTGGCCGACTTCGGCCCCGAGGCCAAACAGGATTATTCGGTGGAAGTGCAAGGGCCGGCAGTGACCGACATCCACCACTTCGCCCTGCTGCAAAGCGGCCGTCCGGCCCGGGCCAAATACTGGTGGCAACGTCGCCGGCAGCGGCGCCAGGAGCTGGCCTTCACCGATCACGACGGTCAGGTGCGCCTGGTGTACCGCGACAATGGCGAACATACGACCGATATCGAAGAGGTTTACCTGCAGGTGCTACGCAGTGCCCAGCGTCGCGTGGTGATCGCCAATGCCTACTTCTTTCCGGGTTATCGCCTGCTGCGCGAGATCCGCAACGCGGCCCGGCGTGGTGTCGAGGTGCGACTGATTCTGCAAGGTCAGCCGGACATGATGGTGGCTAAACTCGCGGCGCGCATGACCTATGACTACCTGCTCAAGTCAGGCGTACAGATTTATGAATATTGCGACCGGCCGCTGCACGGCAAAGTCGCGCTGGTGGATGAGGACTGGAGCACCGTGGGTTCGAGCAACCTCGATCCGTTGAGCCTGTCCATGAATCTGGAGGCCAATGTGTTGATCCGCGATCGCGCCTTCAACCGCGAACTGTCTCAACGCCTCGAGGACCTGAGCAACAACCATTGCAAGGCCATGTCCGTGGACAAGTCACCCCGCGGACGAGTGTGGCACATGACCGTCGGTTTTCTGGTGTTTCACTTCCTGCGGCACTTCCCGGCTTGGGCCGGTTGGCTGCCGGCACACAAGCCGCGCCTGAAACATTTTACCCACACCGCCCGGAGTGACACCTGATGAGCCACTCTGAAACACAACCGGCGACACACGCCGACCACCCGCACAAGTCGCGCTGGAGCCGCTGGAAAAAACCGCTGACGATGCTGTTTTTCCTGGCGCTGATCGTACTGTTCACGATGCTCGCCCAGCGCATCGAATGGGATGAAGTGTTCAACAACCTCACTGATTTCAAGGTGCGCACGCTGATCATCGCCTCCGGGCTGACCCTGGTGAGCTTTCTGGTTTACGCCTGCTTCGACCTGATCGGGCGGACCTATATCCGCCAGGACCTGACCTGGAAGCAGATTCTGCCGGTGGGGATTATCAGCTACGCCTTCAACCTCAACTTGAGCGCCTGGGTCGGCGGCATCGCCATGCGTTATCGCCTGTATTCGCGACTCGGGGTGAGCAAAAGCAACATCGCGAAGATCCTCGGCCTGAGTCTGGCGACCAACTGGTTCGGCTACATGGTCATTGCCGGCGCGGTGTTCACCAGCGGCTTGGTGCGGATGCCGCCAGGCTGGAAGCTGAGCACCGGTGCGTTGCAAGGTGTGGGCGTGTTGTTGCTGATAGTGAGCGCGGGATACCTGGTGGCCTGTCAGTTTTCCCGGCGCCGGGAATGGTCGATCCGCGGGGTGGAAATCAATCTGCCGTCCCTGCGCATGGCGATCTTGCAACTGGCCCTCGGCGCGCTGAACTGGTCGCTGATGGCTGCCGTGATTTTCACCCTGTTGCCGAGCAAACTGGACTATCCGCTGGTGCTTGGGGTGCTGTTGATCAGCGCGATCGCCGGAGTGATCACGCATATTCCTGCCGGGCTTGGGGTGTTGGAGGCGGTTTTCGTCGCGCTGCTGCAACATGAGGCTTCACGGGGGAGTCTGGTGGCAGGATTGCTGGCTTATCGGGCGATCTATTTCATCTTGCCGCTGTTGATTACGGTGGTGATGTATCTGGTGGTGGAGGCCAAGGCCAAGTCGCTGCGGATCTCAAAGAAACCTTCTTGAGCGTTGTGGCGAGACGGATGCCGTCATCGCGAGCAAACTCGCTCCCACAGTTGATCGGTGCTGGTCAAAGATCCTGAGATCGACACAAATCACTGTGGGAGCGAGCTTGCTCGCGATTGATCGCAAAGAACACCACCCGGTCAACTGGATTGAATAATGCTCAACCGCTCACCCACCACCATCTCTGTAATCCAGTCCACCAGGATCGAGGTATACGCCTGTTGCGAAACCGGGTCGCTCAAGGCGTGATCCGATCCGTCGATAATCCGGTGTGTCAGCGAATGCGTCTGTTGACAGGCCGCCCGGTAACTCATGATGGTGGCGTGTGGCACATAGTCATCGGTTTCGGACTCGACCAGCAGCACATCCCCGGTAAATTGCGAACAGGCATGCAACGCTCGATTGCTGTCGGCGCGAACCAGCGTGCTGCGGTAGTCACGCAGGTCGGGCTTGTCCAGGTCACGCTTGGGTGTGTTCCATTGATCGTCGCGATACAGCGCCGGCACTCGCAGCGCCAACCAGCGCACCGGGCGCAACGACGTCAGGATCGACGCCAGATAACCACCATAACTGGTGCCGACCACGGCAATCGCCGAGGTATCGAGCGCTGGATGGGCAAGCAACCGGTCATAAGCCGCCAGCAGGTCGCGCAGGTTGTCCTCACGCGTCACCCGTGTCAGCGGAATACCGGTGCCCCCGGTGTGCCCGCGCAAGTCGAACGTCAGGCACACACACCCCAGGCCGGCAATGCCTTTTGCCCGTTCAAGGTCCCGCTCCTGGCTGCCGCCCCAACCGTGCACGAACAGCACGCCCGGGACTTTTGACTTGGGGCTGAGGAAGGTCCCGGTCATCTGCTCATCGTCGATGTCGATCTGAATGGTTTCGCTTCTAGCCGTCATAGGATTTAACCGTTACGTACTTGAGTAGAAAATCACTGTTCTGCGCCGGCCCCCGGTAGACCTCGATGGCGTCCGCGGGCAGGGGCTGATCGATGTACGTTTCCACCGACGACACGCGAATCGCACGCATCCCCGGATCGTTGACGAAGCTCTGCAAAGCCGCCACTTCGGCACTGCTGGCACCACCCATGCGCCAGGATTGTTCGAGCACGCCACTGCGCCGCTTGCCGTTACTGTCCAGTCCCTGGGCAATGTCGTAGTTGCGCCGCGAGGCGTAGAAACCTGGATAAGATTCATCCGCGGCGCTGTCGAAGACCTGCGCTTGCTGGATCGCCAGCCGCACATCGTCAGGCAGTGCCAACTCAAGCAAGTCGTCATAATAACCCTGCACCACGAGCAGATTGGAGCCTCCATAAACCTGCTCGCCTTGACCGTCTTTGGTCAAGTATTGATCACCGCAGTAACTCAACACCCTGTCGCCGATGAAGCTCTGGCCGACGCTGTGGGTGACGACATTGTCCAGATCCTGCTCCAGCACCACGCCTTCGGTGAACAGCGTTTCGGCATCGGGCCTGGCAAGAATCGCGTCGAACTGGTCGAGGCTCTTGATCACTTCCTGACCGCGTCCGGCGCAGGCATGGATCGGCTTGAGGCGAATCGGACCGGTGTAGAGCAGGTGTTCTGCCGCAGGACGCGCATCGTCCAGGGAAAAAACACTGAGGCCATCAAGCACAACACTGCGCACGCGCTCGGAAAACAGCGACGACCACCCTTGCGGGGCGTGAGCATTTTTGTTGCGCAACCCATGGCTGATGGCTTTGGTGCAGATGAAGTCATGGTCGACGTAACCACCCCACAAATCATCCGGCCCTTTCACGCCCAACTGTAGGGCGGCCGCAGCGCCTACCAGGGTCTGGGTCGGTAACAGATAAAGGTCATGGCCGCGGTGTAATTCAGGGTCGTAACTGCCACCGAATTTAAGCCCGAGAATTTGCGCCAGCCACCGGGCCAGCGCGCGATTGGTTTCGACTTCGTGCAGTGGAGCGTCGGGGCGCACCGAATGGGCGACCACCAGTTTCTTGCGGGTTGCTGGGGTCATGCATCCCCCTTCAATTGGCGCTTGATGAATGTAATTGGAGGGGGTGCAGAGATCAGGCCAAGGACGACTGGCACGAAACGGTTTTTAAATCAGGTAGTTGTGGGAAGATTGATGGCATTTAGCCTGTTTGATTCTGCACGACATTGGTTTCATCTCCTGCATTCTGCACGACTCAAACTGTGGGAGCGAGCTTGCTCGCGATGGGGCCATAACATTCAATATTGATGCTGCCTGACAGACCGCTATCGCGAGCAAGCTCGCTCCCACAAGGGATTTGGGGTGATGCTCTTACCGAGTTGCTGCAGTCGGAGACACCCCAAACCGCGCCCGGTAATCACTCGGCGCCAACCCGGTAATCTTTTTGAACATCGCCCGAAACGCACCTGGATCCTGATACCCGACGGTCCAGGCGATGTGATCGATAGTGCCGTTGGTGAACTCAAGCATTTCCCGAGCCTTGCCGACCCGCAGATGCTGGCAGTACTCGGTGGGTTTCAAGCCCGTCGCCGCGCGAAATCGGCGCAGGAAGGTGCGCTCTTCCAGCCCTCCCCGCTCGGCCATCGCCGTCAGCGACACATCGGTCGCGCCAGTGCTTTGCAGCCAATGCTGAACCTTGAGTATCGACGCATCGCCATGACTGAGAATCGGTGAAAAATTGCTGCCGCACTCGCTCGCGCTGTCGCTGTGTTCCACCACCAGGAAACGCGCGGTGCTGGTGGCGATGCTCGGCCCGAGCAGACGGTCTACAAGACGCAAACCCAGTTCGGACCAGGCCATCAAGCCAGCAGTCGTAATCAAATCGCCGTCATCGACGATGGGCGTATCGGCCTTGAGTCTGATCGCCGGATAACGCTCGGCGAAAGTCTTGGCCGAGGTCCAGTGGGTGGTGGCGCTGCGACCATCGAGCAGGCCGCTTTCGGCCAACAGAATCGAGCCCACGCAGACGCCGCCCAGGATCGCGCCATTGGCATGTTGCTGACGAAGCCAACGAATCAACGCCTGTGGTGCCTGGTCTTCGGAAAAACCGGCGATCGATGGGGGTATCAACACCGCAACCAATGCGCTGTCCAGGACGGGATGGCTGTCATAGACCCGCTCGGGCACCTGCTCGCCATCGACCTGCCAATGGCTGACCCGCAGCTGCGGCAACCGCGCACTCTGGTGCTCGGCGGCAATCCGGTTCGCCACGGCGAACAAGTCCGTCAGCCCGTGCACCGCCGCCATCTGAGCGCCGGGATAGATCAGCACACCCAGTTCGACGATTGCCCTTTCTGCGTCCATTGTCAGTTTTCCCCCTTCTATTGTCGGTGCGGCCAATCCTCGCACGGCCTGCCAGACCCGATACTCCATTCCACACCCACACACACTTCAAAGGAAACAGTCATGACCCGACAAGCACTCATCGTAGTCGATATCCAGAATGACTACTTCCCCCAAGGCAAGTGGCCGCTGGTCGGCGCCGATGCCGCGGCGGACAACGCTGTACGCTTGATCAAAGCCTTCCGTGACGCCGGTGACCCGGTGGTACACATCCGCCACGAATTCACCTCCGACGACGCGCCGTTCTTCACGCCCGGCTCCGAAGGCGCGAAGCTGCACCCCAAAGTCCTCAACCGCGCCGACGAGCCGGTCGTGCTCAAGCACTTCGTCAATTCGTTCCGCGAAACCGAACTCAAATCGATCCTCGACGAGCAAGACATCGAGGCGCTGGTAGTGGTCGGCAGCATGAGCCACATGTGCGTTGACGGCATCACCCGCGCCGCGGCCGACATGGGTTACACCGTCACGGTGATTCACGACGCCTGTGCCTCCCGCGATCTGGAGTTCAACGGTCTTACCGTTCCGGCAGCCCACGTGCACGCGGCCTTCATGTCGGCCCTGGGCTTTGCCTATGCCAGCGTGGTGTCCACCGACGAGTTCCTGGCGGCCAGCGACTAAAACGCCCTCAAAACCAAAAGGCCAGTAGCGCTCGCACGTTGCTGGCCTTTTTTATGCGCCGCATGCCTGTCATAAAATCTCACGCGTGAGTTGTTGAGGGCTGCAAAAATTGCCTGTAGTGTTTTGACGCGTGAGTGTTCACAACGAGGTCAGCACCATGAAAAGCAGCTCTCCATCAGATCCGCCTGACGGGTCTGTAACGGATTCAGCGAGCCGAAAGGGAGAGCGCTCGAAACCCTCCGCGAAAAAACCGTCGAGTTTTTACATGAAGCAGATGCGCGCGGGCCTGGGTGCCGCCGGTTATGTGAAACACGAGACTTGGGTGCTTCCCGAAAACCGAAGCCTGCTCAAGCAGATGGAGAAACAGCTACGCCAACCGATTCGGGCTGGCTCATTCATGTCGGAGAATTACATGAGCGCAGGTAACAACTGGAACATCGATCGCCTTTACAGCGCCCTTCAAGCCCTGGACGAAGTGGTCTCGAGCGACATCACCCTCTCCCTCGTTCAAGGCTCCGAGTCCAGCATCAAGCTGGCAATGAACGACTTCGGTGGCTTGCCGATTTACATCGCAGTGGTGGGCGATCAGATCATCGTGGATACCGTTCTGGTTGATGTCGAGTCGATCAAAGACGTGCCGGCCTTCAATGATGCCGTGCTGCGCAGCCGGGAAATGTTCCCGCTGTCGTCGATCGGTATCGAATCCATGCCCAACGGGCAGGTCGTTTACAACATGTTCGGCGCGCTGAGCTCCGACTCGAGCCTGACCAACGTCGTGACCGAGGTCAAAACCCTCGTCGACAACGTCCAGCGCGCCAGCGAAGCCTTTGAACGTTTCTTCAATTAATTTTCGGGAATATCCAATGACTCAGTCCATCTGGAGCAAATTGTTCACCGCGCTGCGTGGCGGTGCCAACGAAGCCGGTGAGGCCATCGCCGACCAACAGGCGCTGCGCATCCTCGACCAGGAAATTCGCGATGCTGACAGCGCCCTGGCCAACGCCAAGCGCGAGCTGGTCACCATCATGGCCAAGCACAAACTGTCGGCCGACCGCGTCAGCGAGCACAACGCCAAGATCAAGGACCTGGAATCCAAAGCCATGGCCGCGATTCAGGCCAACCGCGAAGACCTGGCATTGGAAGTGGCCGAAGCCATTTCGACCCTGACCAGCGAACTGGAGGTCGAGCAAAAGCAGGCCACCGAATTCGGCGGTTATGCAGACAACATGCGCAAAGACATCACCAAGGCCGAAAGCCGCATCAAAAGCCTGCGCCAGCAAGTGGACATGGCCAAGGCGCGCGAAAGCGTACAGAAAGCCCAGGTCAGTGCTTCGATCGCCAGTGGCGGCGCCAACGGCAAGCTGGAAACCGCCGTCGGTACGCTGAACCGTCTGCAGGCCAAGCAGCAACAACGCGCTGCTGAGCTGCAAGCCCAGGACCAACTGGCCGATGCCTCCACCGGCACCGACCTGGAGCGCAAACTGCGCGAAGCCGGCATCACCCCGGACACCGGCAGCGCCAACGCGATTCTTGAGCGCCTGAAGCAAAAATCGGCGGAGTAATCGACTCAGGTACCGGATGCATAACCTGTGGGATCGAGCCTGCTCGCGAAGAGGGAGTGTCTGTTGACATCAATGTTGCCTGACAAACCGCTTTCGTCGGAACGCCGCCCGGAGCAGGCTTGCTCCCACAATGGATTGTGTTTCAGTTTTCGTCGAGTCGAGGTCAAGGATGGATGCCCTGAAGGGTTTCAAGACAATCGCAGGGCTGGCCATTTTCATGCTTGCGCTGCAGCTGTTCAATGTGGCGACCGGCTACAGCCTCATCGCCCTCGGCCTGGTGCCGAGAACGCTGCACGGCCTCGGCGGCATCATCACTTCTCCCTTTTTGCACGCGTCCTTCGCGCACCTGAGCGCCAACCTGATTCCCTTTCTGATTCTCGGCACTCTGGTCATGATCGACGGGCTCAAGCGGTTCGTAGTCGTCAGCGCGATCATTATTCTGCTGGGGGGCGCGCTGGTCTGGCTGTTCGGTTTTTCCGGCGTGCACATTGGCGCCAGCGGCTGGGTATTCGGGCTGTGGGCGTACCTCCTGTCTCGCGCCTGGTTCCACCGGAGCTGGGGCAACCTGACCATCGCCAGTATCGTGGCGCTGCTGTATGGCGGCCTGGTTTTTGGCTTTTTTCCGCGTCAGGGCGTTTCCTTCGAAGGGCATCTGTTTGGTGCGTTCGCCGGATTCATAGCGGCCAAAGTGCTTTTATCTGCGTCGAACAGCAGGTTAAATGCCGTCCGATAATCGCATTCGAACGCGCCAGGCTCGCCTCCACTCGCCTCAAGGAAATCTCCAATGGGATGGTTTAAACAGCTGATGGGGCTTGAGGCCCCGAAAGCGAATACAGAATCGAAATGGACAGCCAACGAAACCCTGCCGGTCACCGGCCCGCTGGGCCTGGCAATGGGCAAGGGCGTGATGTTCGACAGCACCCTGAGATTGCTGCTCGACGAAAAAACCACGGTGGTCATCCCGGACTCCCAACAGATCTGGAGCGCAGGCACCATTGACCTCGGGCAGTCGACCTGGCTGTCGCGCTATTACATGAACGACGAAGACTACTGGCTGCAAGTGCACACCACCGGCGACATCGCCGGCCAGGTCGAGTCGGTGATCCTGTTCAATTACCTCAGTTACGTCACCATCGGCAGCGAAGCCGAGCTGCGTCGGCTGGCCGGCCCTCAAAGCCTGATCGGGCTGCCGACCTACACCCACAACGGCGTCGAATACACCCGCGAATGGGGCACCGAGAACGGTCAGACGGAACTGGTGGCGCTGAGCGAACGCCTGAGCAATCCGGATGAGTCCTACAGCATCGAGCACCGTTCGATGTTGTATGCCCGCGAAACCGGCCTGACCGAGCGCAGGGAGTTCCTGCTGTTTTCCGTCGAAGAAGACGCCGAGGGCACCATCAGCCTGAGCACTTCGCTGGGGATGTCGCTCTATACCACCGACCTGAGCATTTTTTAAAAAAGGAAGAAGTCCATGCTAGAAGCACTCTCCATTTCCCTGAACAAAGCCGCCGTGCTCGGGTTTGTCTTGTACATCCTGGGTGCCGCGGTGCTGTTTGCGCTGTTCCAGTTCATCTACACCCGAATCACCCCGCACAAAGAGTTCCAACTGATCCGTGCAGGCAACGTGGCGGCCGCGATCGCCCTGGGCGGCGCCATCATTGGTTTCGCGATTCCTGCCAGCAATGTGATCGCCTACTCGATCAGCATTCTGGATTTCGTCGTTTGGGCAGTGATCGCCGCGTTCGTGCAGCTGCTGGCATTCCTGATGACCAGCCTGGTGCTCAAAGGCACTTCTGAACGCATCAAAAAAGGCGAAATCGCGGCGGGCATCTATGTCGCTGCAGTGGCCATCAGCGTCGGCATGTTGAACGCCGCCTGCATGACCCCTTCCCAGAACTGATTGCGCACGGAGCTCCCGATGAAACGAAGCAAGTACGTTCAGCTGTCACTGGCAGCGTCGGTCGCCATGGCGATATCAGGCTGCGGGCCGACTGAAAAAACCTACCCGGTGCAGAAGAAGTACAACTTCCAGTCCGTTCAGCAATGCGCCGATGAAAAGCTTCCGGTGGACGTCTGCTCTGACGCCTATATGGCCGCCATGGCTGAGCATCGCCGCATTGCGCCGGTATACGACAACCAGGCCGATTGCGATGCCGACTTTATCGCCGACTGGTGCCAGCAGGACTCCGCCGGCAAGTTCATCCCCAAGCTCGGAGGCTTCGAACTGACCGCCGATGGCGAGGTGACACAATCCCAAGTGGACGCTGCCAAGGCTCAATTGCCGGCCTCGGAAGCGAACAGTGGCGGTTCGGGATTCTCTGGCACCAGCCTGCTGACCGGCCTGCTGATCGGCAATATGCTGAGCAACAACCGCAACAGCTATTACTCCCAACCGGTGTACCGCTACCGCGATGACCGCGGCAGTTATTCGTCTTCGACGCTCGGCCAGCGGATTGCCAAGGGCTCGACCTTTACCAAATCCAATCAGGCGCGATACGGCAGCAGCAACTATGCCGAATCCATTCGTTCCGCCAGCAAACCGGTTTCCGTTGCCTCGTCCACCTCCCGTGGCGGTTTCGGCAGCAAGGCCAGTGCACGCAGCGGCTGGGGCGGGTCGGGCAAGAGTTTTGGCGGGTCGAGCAGTTAAGGAAACCGTGCCATGAAGAAAATCCTCTGTGCAGAGCGTCATGACTGGAAACAGACCGCCGACAGTCTTGGCTTTCTGTTCCATACCATCGACGACGAACCCTATTGGGACGAGAGCGCGTATTACCGGTTCACGCTCAAGCAGATCGAGAACGACCTCGAAGACCCGACCACCGAGATCCATGAGATGTGCATGGATCTGGTGGCCCGCGTGGTTCAGAGCGAAGAACTGCTGGAGCGCCTGAGCATTCCTGCACCCTTCTACGATATGGTTCGGACTTCATGGCTCGAAGGCCACCCGCACCTGTATGGGCGCATGGACTTCTCGTATAAGGGTATCGGACCGGCGAAACTGCTGGAGCTCAACTACGACACGCCGACCAGCCTGTATGAGGCCGCGGCGTTTCAGTGGGGCTGGCTGGAGCAATGCATCGAACGCGGTTTGCTGCCCAGGCATGCCGACCAGTTCAACAGCATCGACACCAAACTGCATCAGGCCTTTGCTCAGCTGCAACTCAAACACCCCTTCTATTTCGCCTCGATGAAAGACTCGGTCGAAGACAAGGGCACCACCGACTACCTGCGCCTGATCGCAGAGAAAGTCGGCATAGAATCCCGCCACATCGACATCGAAGACATTGGCCTCACCAGTGACGGACGCTTCGTCGATCTTGAAGACCGCTGGATTCCCCACCTGTTCAAGCTGCATGCCTGGGAGTTCATCTTCCACGAGCCCTTTGGTGCAGCGATTGCCCAGAGCGACACGCAGTTTTTCGAGCCGGCCTGGAAATCCATCATCTCCAACAAAGGCATCCTGCCGCTGCTGTGGGAGTTTCACAAAGGTCACCCGAATCTGCTCGCCGCCCACCTGGATACCGACTCGAACAAAGCGGTGCCCAAGGGCTGGGTGCGCAAGCCGTTTTTCTCCCGGGAAGGTGCCAACATCGAGCTGCAAACTGCCGAGGGTCTGATTGTGAAAGAGGACGGACCCTACACAGACGCGCCGTTTATCCTTCAGGAATTTGCGCCACTGCCGCAGTTTGGCGACAGCTACACATTGATCGGCTCCTGGGTGATCGGCGATCAGGCCGCGGGGATTGGTGTGCGTGAGGACAACAGCTTGATTACCAAGGATTCGAGCCGTTTCCTGCCACACCTGATACTCGACTGAACAATTCATCGTTCATGAAAAGGCCGGTGCCGTGCATCGGGCATCAGGCTGAAGCAGGTGTAAACCTGGCTCAGGACCGGACAACTACAAGACTTACAGCTGAAAAGCCGGATAATGGCGGCCAAATCGTCTAGCCGTTATTCTGGTAATCCCCCATGGAAATCAAGGTCAACTTTCTCGACAACCTTCGACTTGAAGCCAAGTTCGATGACTTCACGGTGGTGGCCGATCAACCTATCCGCTACAAGGGCGATGGCTCGGCTCCGGGTCCGTTCGACTACTTCCTGGCTTCGTCGGCGTTGTGTGCGGCGTACTTTGTGAAGTTGTACTGCAGCACGCGCAATATCCCCACCGATAACATCCGCCTGTCGCAGAACAATATTGTTGATCCGGAAAATCGTTACAACCAGATTTTCAAGATCCAGGTCGAGTTGCCGGCGGACATTTCCGACAAGGACCGCCAGGGCATCCTGCGTTCCATCGACCGTTGCACCGTGAAAAAAGTGGTGCAAGCCGGGCCTGAGTTTGTGATCGAAGAGGTGGAAAATCTCGACGCCGATGCTCAGGCGTTGCTGATGCCTGCTTCTAATTCGGCTTCTGAGGCGGGCACTTATATTGCGGGCAAGGATCTGCCGCTGGAGCAAACCATCGCCAATATGTCGGCCATTCTGGCGGACCTGGGCATGAAGATTGAAATCGCCTCGTGGCGCAATATCGTGCCCAATGTGTGGTCGCTGCATATCCGCGATGCGCACTCGCCGATGTGCTTTACCAACGGCAAGGGTGCGACCAAGGAAGGCGCGTTGGCGTCGGCGTTGGGCGAGTTTATCGAGCGACTCAACTGTAACTTCTTCTACAACGATCAGTTCTGGGGCGAAGACATCGCCAACGCAGCGTTTGTGCACTACCCGGATGAACGCTGGTTCAAGCCTGGCCGTAAAGATGCCCTGCCGGCCGAAATTCTCGACGAGTACTGCCTGAAGATTTACAACCGCGACGGCGAACTGCGTGGTTCTCATCTGATCGATACCAACTCCGGCAATGAAGAGCGTGGCATCTGCTCGTTGCCGTACGTGCGCCAGTCGGATGGCGAGGTGGTGTATTTCCCGTCCAACCTGGTGGAAAACCTGTTCCTGAGCAACGGCATGAGTGCCGGTAACACCCTGGCCGAAGCCCAGGTGCAGTGCCTGTCGGAGATCTTCGAGCGCGCGGTAAAACGCGAAATCATCGAAGGCGAATTTGCCCTGCCGGATGTGCCGCCCAACGTGCTGGCGAAGTATCCCGGGATACTGGCCGGTATTCAGGCGCTGGAAGAACAGGGATTCCCCGTGTTGGTGAAAGATGCCTCCCTGGGTGGTGAATTCCCGGTGATGTGCGTCACGCTGATGAACCCGCGTACCGGCGGTGTGTTCGCCTCGTTCGGCGCGCACCCGAGCCTGGAAGTGGCGCTGGAACGCAGCCTGACCGAATTGCTGCAGGGCCGCAGTTTCGAAGGCCTCAACGACTTGCCCCAGCCGACGTTTGAAGGCCATGCGGTGACCGAGCCGAATAACTTCGTCGAACACTTCATCGACTCCAGCGGCGTGGTGTCGTGGCGCTTCTTCAGCTCAAAGTCGGATTACGAGTTCGTGGAGTGGGACTTCTCCGGCCAGGGTGAAAACTCGAATGCCGAGGAAGCCGCAACCTTGTTCGGCATTCTCGAAGGCATGGGCAAGCAAGTGTACATGGCGGTCTACGAACATATCGGCGCGAAGGCCTGCCGCATCCTGGTGCCGGACTATTCGGAAATTTATCCGGTAGACGATCTGATCTGGGATAACACCAACAAAGCGCTGTTCTTCCGCGCCGATATCCTGAACCTGCATCGCCTGGACGAAGACGAACTGCAAGCGCTGGTTGAGCGCCTGGTGGAAAGCGAGCTGGACGACTACACCGACATCACCTCCTTGATCGGCATCGAATTTGACGACAATACCGCCTGGGGTCAGCTGACGATCCTGGAGTTGAAGCTGCTGATTTACCTCGCCTTGCAGCAATATGAAGAGGCGAAAGAAGCGGTGGAAATGTTCCTGCAGTACAACGACAACACGGTTGAGCGTGGCTTGTTCTATCAGGCCATCAACGTGGTGCTGGAGATGAAGCTGGACGAAGACCTGGAATTGGAAGACTACGAGGCCAATTTCCGCCGGATGTTTGGCAACGAGCGGATGGATGCAGCGATCGGATCGGTGGACGGCAGCGTGCGCTTCCATGGCTTGACGCCGACCAGCATGAAACTGGAGGGGCTCGACCGGCACCTGCGGTTGATCGAGAGCTACAAGAAACTGCACTCGGCACGGGCCAATGTGACCGCGTTATCCCGTTAACAGCGCCAACAAAAAAGCGAAGCCAGATTAATGGCTTCGCTTTTTTTGTTTACGGTTCTGAAAGAGCTACGGATCAGAACGGAATATCGTCATCAAAGCTGTCGAAATCCGGAGCCGGTTGCGGAGCAGCCTGCTGTGGAGCCGGAGCCTGACGCGACTGTTGCGGTGCTGCCGACTGCTGCGGACGCGGAGCCTGTTGGCGTGGGGCTGGGGCGGACTGCTGGTAGTTATTGCCCCCGCCTTGTTGATCGCCCTGCTGCGGACGGCCGCCCAGCAGTTGCATGGTGCCTTGCATGTCGACCACGATTTCAGTGGTGTAACGCTTGATACCGTCTTTTTCCCACTCGCGGGTCTGCAGTTTGCCTTCGATGTAGACCTGCGAGCCTTTACGCAGGTATTCGCCGGCGATTTCCGCAACCTTGCCGAACATCGACACACGGTGCCATTCGGTTTTCTCGACCTTCTGACCGGTTTGCTTGTCGGTCCACTGTTCGCTGGTCGCCAGACTTAGGTTAGTCACGGCGTTACCGTTCGGCAGGTAGCGAACTTCGGGATCCTGGCCGCAAGTGCCGACCAATATGACTTTGTTAACCCCACGGGCCATAACGTTCTCCTAGGCTTCGCACGCTGTCGCGGCCGGGTTGTTCACCAGACGCTCGAGGGTGGTGCGATCCAATAGTTCTGTGTCCAATTTGATGTAAATGGCCGCTTCATCCGCGACTATCACTGCATCTGTTACCCCTACGACGGCCATCAGGCGCTCGACCAGACCCGCTTCGCGGATTGCCTCGGGCGACAGCGGCAAGCGCAGGCTCGTGACGTAGGGAGGTTCGCGCATGGTAACAGCAAAGGCCAACCAGAGGGCAGCCAGCCCGGCGCATCCGAGGAAGACAACCGACAAACCGCCATGCTGGTACAGCCAGCCGCCGAGGATCCCGCCCAACGCCGAACCGAGGAACTGGCTGGTGGAATAAACCCCCATCGCCGTGCCCTTGCCGCCCGCCGGTGAAACCTTGCTGATCAGCGATGGCAATGAAGCTTCCAGCAAGTTGAACGCGGTGAAGAACACCACCGTCCCGATCACCAGAGCCCGCAAGCTATCGCCGAACTGCCAGAAGAATAGCTCAGTGAGCATCAGCGTCAGCACCGCGCCCAGTAAAACTCGTTTCATTTTGCGTTTCTTCTCGCCGTAGATAATGAACGGGATCATGGCGAAGAAAGAAATCAGTAGCGCGGTAAGGTACACCCACCAGTGCTGCTCCTTGGGCAGCCCGGCTTTTTCGACCAGGGCCAGGGGCAATGCAACGAAGCTCGACATCAACATCGCGTGCAACACAAAAATGCCCAGGTCCAGGCGCAGCAGGTCCGGGTGCTTGAGCGTCGGCAGCAGCGCCTGACGCGCGACGCCGGACTCGCGATGCTGCAACGGTCCGGTGGAGCGCGGCACCATGAACATCACGATCAGGATGCCGAACAGCGCCATGCCGCCCGTGGCCAGGAACAACCCGGACAGACCGAAGGCGCGCGTCAGTAACGGCCCCACCACCATGGCGACAGCGAACGACAGACCGATGGTCATGCCGATCATGGCCATGGCTTTCGTCCGATGCTGTTCGCGAGTCAGGTCCGACAACAGCGCCATCACCGCCGCTGAAATCGCCCCGGCGCCTTGCAGGATGCGTCCGGCGATCACGCCCCAGATCGAATCGGCATTGGCCGCCAGCACGCTGCCGAGGGCAAAGACGATCAGTCCCAGGTAAATCACCGGTCGGCGGCCGATGCGGTCGGAAATGAAACCGAAAGGAATCTGAAAAATCGCCTGGGTCAGGCCGTAAGCGCCAATCGCCAGCCCGATGAGGGCCGGGGTCGCTCCCGCCAGATCCATGCCATAGGTCGCCAGTACCGGCAACACCATGAACATGCCAAGCATACGGAACGCGAACACCAGGGCCAGACCGCTTGCTGCGCGTGTCTCACTGCCACTCATGCGTTCGCTGTGGGGATCGTGCATGGAAAAACCTCATGTGAACCGGCGGCGATTCTACCAGTCCCATCGATTGACGGGGTATATCGCGACGCTTTGACGCGCTTCGCTGACAGACTCTTCATGTAAGGCAACAATCCGCTCGTTTGATAGTGTGCATCCATCCAGTATTTGGCCGTATACTCCTACGTTTTCGACGCCCGCCAAGCGAGGCCACTTTGGACAAGATCCTGATTCGTGGGGCCCGAACCCACAACCTGAAGAACATCGACCTGACCCTGCCACGGGACAAACTGATCGTTATCACCGGCCTGTCCGGATCCGGCAAATCTTCCTTGGCATTCGACACGCTGTACGCCGAAGGCCAGCGCCGCTACGTCGAATCGCTGTCGGCCTACGCCCGGCAGTTCCTGTCGATGATGGAAAAGCCAGACGTCGACACCATCGAAGGTTTGTCGCCAGCCATTTCCATCGAACAGAAATCGACCTCGCACAACCCGCGTTCGACGGTCGGCACCATCACTGAAATCTACGACTACCTGCGTCTGCTCTACGCTCGCGTGGGTATTCCGCGTTGCCCGGATCACGACATTCCGCTGGAAGCCCAGACCGTCAGCCAGATGGTCGACCTGGTCCTCGCCCAACCGGAGGGCAGCAAACTCATGCTGCTGGCCCCGGTGATCCGCGAGCGTAAAGGCGAACACCTTTCGGTCTTCGAAGAACTGCGCGCCCAGGGCTTTGTGCGAGCCCGGGTCAATGGCAGGATCTGCGAACTGGATGAGCTGCCGAAGCTGGATAAGCAAAAGAAGCATTCGATTGATGTAATAGTCGACCGCTTCAAGGTCCGCGCCGATCTGCAACAGCGCCTGGCCGAGTCGTTCGAGACCGCGCTGAAGCTGGCAGACGGCATCGCCCTGGTCGCGCCGATGGACGACGAGCCCGGCGAAGAAATCATCTTCTCCGCGCGCTTCGCCTGCCCGATCTGCGGCCATGCCATCAGCGAGCTGGAACCCAAGCTGTTCTCCTTCAACAACCCGGCTGGCGCCTGCCCGACTTGCGATGGCCTGGGCGTTAAGCAGTTCTTCGACATCAAGCGATTGGTCAATGGCGAACTGACGCTCGCGGAAGGCGCGATTCGTGGCTGGGACCGACGCAACGTCTATTACTTCCAGATGCTCGGGTCGCTGGCTTCGCACTACAAGTTCAGCCTGGAAGTGCCGTTCAACGAACTGCCGGCCGATCAGCAGAAGTTCATCCTGCACGGCAGCGGTTCGCAGAACGTCGACTTCAAGTACCTGAACGACCGTGGCGACATCGTCAAACGTTCGCACCCATTCGAAGGCATCGTGCCGAATCTGGAACGCCGCTACCGCGAAACCGAGTCCGCCTCGGTACGTGAAGAGCTGGCCAAGTTCCTCAGCACCCAGCCTTGCCCGGATTGCCGTGGTACCCGGCTGCGTCGTGAGGCGCGACATGTTTGGGTGGGTGAGAAAACGCTGCCGGCAGTGACCAATCTGCCGATTGGCGATGCCTGTGAATATTTTGGCGGACTGAAACTTACTGGCCGTCGCGGTGAAATTGCCGACAAGATTCTCAAGGAAATTCGCGAGCGACTGCAGTTCCTGGTCAACGTTGGCCTGGATTATTTGTCGCTGGATCGCAGTGCCGACACGTTGTCCGGTGGTGAAGCCCAGCGTATCCGTCTGGCCAGCCAGATCGGCGCAGGCCTGGTGGGCGTTCTGTACATTCTCGATGAACCGTCAATTGGTTTGCACCAGCGGGACAACGATCGGCTGCTCGGCACCCTCAAGCACCTGCGGGATATCGGCAACACGGTGATCGTGGTCGAGCACGACGAAGATGCGATTCGCCTGGCTGACTACGTGGTGGATATCGGTCCGGGCGCAGGTGTACACGGCGGGCATATCGTCGCCGAAGGTACGCCGGCCGAGGTGATGGCTCACCCGGATTCGCTGACCGGCAAATACTTGTCGGGCCGGGTGAAGATTGCAGTCCCGGCCAAACGCACGCCGCGTAACAAGAAGTTGTCGCTGTCCCTCAAGGGCGCCCGTGGCAACAACTTGCGCGATGTCGATCTGGACATTCCAATCGGCCTGCTGACCTGCGTGACCGGCGTGTCCGGTTCCGGCAAGTCGACGCTGATCAACAACACGCTGTTTCCCTTGAGCGCTACGGCTCTCAACGGTGCCACGACGCTGGAAGCTGCCGCGCATGACAGCATCAAGGGCCTGGAGCATCTGGACAAGGTCGTCGACATCGACCAAAGCCCGATTGGCCGTACGCCGCGCTCCAACCCTGCCACCTACACCGGGCTGTTCACACCGATTCGCGAGCTGTTCGCCGGCGTGCCGGAATCTCGCTCACGGGGTTATGGTCCGGGACGTTTCTCCTTCAACGTGAAGGGCGGACGTTGCGAAGCTTGCCAGGGCGACGGCTTGATCAAGGTTGAAATGCACTTCCTGCCCGACATCTATGTCCCGTGCGACGTCTGCAAGAGCAAGCGCTACAACCGCGAAACCCTGGAGATCAAGTACAAGGGCAAGAGCATCCACGAAACCCTCGAGATGACGATCGAGGAAGCGCGGGTGTTCTTCGACGCGGTTCCGGCCCTGGCGCGCAAGCTTCAGACGCTGATGGATGTCGGCCTGTCGTACATCAAGCTCGGGCAATCAGCGACCACGCTGTCGGGTGGTGAAGCCCAGCGGGTGAAGCTCTCCCGTGAACTGTCCAAGCGCGATACCGGCAAGACGCTGTACATCCTCGATGAGCCGACGACCGGCCTGCACTTCGCGGATATTCAGCAACTGCTCGATGTATTGCATCGCCTTCGCGACCACGGCAACACGGTGGTGGTGATCGAGCATAACCTCGACGTGATCAAGACCGCTGACTGGTTGGTGGACCTGGGACCTGAAGGTGGTTCCAAGGGTGGGCAGATCATTGCCGTCGGTACACCGGAGGAAGTGTCCGAGATGAAACAATCGCATACCGGCTTCTACCTAAAGCCGCTGCTGGCTCGCGACAAAGCCTGAATCACGGCCAAGAAAAAGCCCCTGTCACTTTGTCGGTGACAGGGGCTTTTTTGTATCGGTGCAATCAGGCGTGGGATTGCAGGTAGTTCTCGAGACCGATCAACTTGATCAGACCCATCTGCTTTTCAAGCCAGTAGGTGTGGTCTTCTTCGGTGTCATGCAATTGAACCCGCAGCATCTCGCGGCTGACATAGTCCTTGTGCTGCTCGCAGAGCTTGATGCCCTTGCATAGCGCGGCGCGGACCTTGTATTCCAGTCGCAGGTCAGCGGCGAGCATGTCCGGCACGGTAGTGCCGACATCAAGGTCGTCCGGACGCATGCGCGGCGTGCCTTCGAGCATCAGAATCCGACGCATCAGGGCATCAGCGTGCCCGGCCTCTTCTTCCATCTCGTGGTTGATACGTTCGTAGAGCTTGGTGAAACCCCAGTCCTCATACATCCGCGAATGGACGAAATATTGATCACGCGCCGCCAGTTCGCCGGTCAGCAACGTGTTGAGGTAATCGATTACGTCTGGGTGGCCTTGCATCGCCCTACATCTCCCTGCTTGAAAGTCTGTAGTTTGAACCAAGCAGACTGTTTGGTCACTCTGCTTGCGCGATAAAAGCGAAGATATTCTGAGAAAAGTGGTTTAAATAACGCAAAAACCGCCCTAATGAGGGCGGTTCTGCTTCTCGTTTAGACTTCGTTAAGCTGTACGCCCAACGCCGTTGCGATTGCTTCTCCGTACGCCGGGTCGGCCCTGAAGAAGTGTTGTAGTTGACGGTCAACCACATCACCGGAGACCCCGGCCATCGCACCGGCAATGTTGTTGATCAATAGGGTTTTCTGCTCATCATTCATCAGACGGAACAGCGCACCCGCGTGGCTGTAGTAGTCAGTATCTTCGCGATGATCGTAACGATCAGCTGCACCACTCAGCGCCAGCGCCGGCTCTGCATAGCGAGGTGCTTGTTTCGGCGATTCGATGTAGCTGTTCGGCTCGTAGTTAGGTGTCGCACCACCATTGCTGCCAAACGCCATCGAACCGTCGCGCTGATAGCTGTTTACCGGGCTGCGAGGCGCGTTCACCGGCAATTGCTGGTGGTTGGTGCCAATGCGGTAGCGGTGAGCATCGGCGTAAGCGAACACCCGACCTTGCAGCATGCGGTCAGGCGACAAACCGACACCCGGGACCATGTTGCTCGGCCCGAACGCCGCTTGCTCGACTTCAGCAAAATAGTTCTGCGGGTTGCGGTTAAGCTCCAACTCGCCCACTTCGATCAGCGGAAACTCTTTCTGCGACCAGGTTTTGGTCACATCAAACGGGTTCTCGTAGTGCGCTGCGGCCTGAGCCTCGGTCATGATCTGGATGCACACGCGCCATTTCGGGAAATCACCGCGCTCGATCGCGCCGAACAGATCACGCTGTGCGTAATCCGGATCGGTACCAGCCAGGCGTGCCGCTTCTGCTGGCGCCAGGTTTTTAATCCCTTGCTTGGTCTTGTAGTGCCATTTCACCCAGTGACGTTCTCCATTGGCGTTGATCAGGCTGTAGGTGTGGCTGCCAAAGCCGTGCATGTGACGGTAGCCATCTGGGATGCCGCGGTCCGAGAACAGAATGGTGACCTGGTGCAACGCCTCAGGTGAGTGCGACCAGAAGTCCCACATCATTTGCGCGCTTTTCAGATTGCTTTGTGGCAGACGTTTTTGGGTGTGAATAAAGTCCGGGAATTTCAAAGGATCGCGGATGAAGAACACTGGCGTGTTGTTGCCGACGATGTCCCAGTTACCTTCTTCGGTGTAGAACTTCAGTGCGAAACCACGTGGATCGCGCTCGGTGTCAGCAGAACCGCGCTCGCCGCCCACGGTGGAAAACCGCAAAAAAGTTGGAGTTTGCTTGCCGACAGATTCAAACAGTTTGGCGCTGGTGTACTCGGTGATGTCCCGAGTTACGGTGAACGTACCGTAAGCACCCGAGCCTTTGGCGTGTACACGGCGCTCAGGGATGTTTTCACGGTTGAAGTGGGCGAGCTTCTCGATCAGATGGAAGTCGTCGAGCAGTAGCGGGCCACGAGGGCCGGCGGAGCGGGAATTCTGGTTGTCGGCGACAGGAGCGCCACTGGCGGTCGTAAGCGTTTTGTTTTGGCTCATGCGATCTCTTCCTCTGTCAGTCATTAACTGCCGGCTAGTCGGCTGAGAGGGAGTATCGATCACGAACGTTGCACCTACAAATTCATTAACCTTTAGTAACCGATAGAAATAAGCAATGCAGTAAAGCTTTTCGAGCGCGCACAAAAAACCGGGCACTAGGCCCGGTTCTTCGTTTCAGACTGACGTCTTACTCAGCGGATACAGCTTCACCACCGGCAGGACGATCAACCAACTCGACGTACGCCATAGGCGCGTTGTCGCCAGTGCGGAAGCCGCACTTGAGGATGCGCAGGTAGCCACCCTCACGGGTAGCGTAACGCTTGCCCAGGTCGTTGAAGAGCTTACCAACGATAGCTTTCGAACGAGTACGGTCGAAAGCCAGACGGCGGTTAGCCAGGCTGTCTGTCTTGGCCAAAGTGATCAGCGGCTCAGCAACGCGACGCAGTTCTTTAGCTTTCGGCAGTGTAGTTTTGATCAGCTCGTGCTCGAACAGCGACACTGCCATGTTTTGAAACATGGCCTTGCGGTGCGAGCTAGTGCGGCTCAGGTGACGACCACTTTTACGATGACGCATGGTTCATTCCTTACCAAACACAACGTTCGGTGATTACGACGATCAGGCAGTCGCCTTGTCGTCCTTCTTAAGACTTGCAGGCGGCCAGTTGTCGAGGCGCATGCCGAGGGACAGACCGCGGGAGGCCAGAACGTCCTTGATTTCAGTCAAGGATTTCTTGCCCAGGTTCGGAGTCTTCAACAGCTCTACTTCGGTACGCTGAATCAGGTCACCGATGTAGTAGATGTTTTCCGCCTTAAGGCAGTTAGCCGAACGTACAGTCAGTTCCAGATCGTCAACCGGGCGAAGCAGGATCGGATCGATCTCGTCTTCCTGCTCAACAACCACTGGCTCACTGTCACCTTTGAGGTCGACGAACGCAGCCAACTGCTGTTGCAGGATGGTTGCAGCACGGCGGATAGCCTCTTCAGGATCCAGGGTACCGTTGGTTTCCAGATCAATAACCAGCTTGTCCAGGTTAGTACGCTGCTCGACACGGGCGTTTTCCACCACGTATGCGATTCGGCGAACCGGGCTGAACGAAGAGTCAAGCTGCAAGCGACCGATGCTGCGGCTTTCGTCTTCATCGCTCTGACGCGAGTCTGCCGGTTCATAACCACGACCACGAGCTACGGTGAGCTTCATGTTCAAGGCGCCGTTAGACGCCAGGTTAGCGATTACGTGATCGGGGTTAACGATCTCGACATCATGATCCAGCTGAATATCGGCAGCGGTAACCACCCCCGAACCCTTCTTCGACAAGGTCAGCGTAACTTCGTCACGGCCGTGCAGCTTGATAGCCAGACCTTTAAGGTTCAACAGGATTTCAATTACGTCTTCCTGTACACCTTCGATGGCGCTGTACTCGTGGAGCACACCGTCAATCTCGGCCTCGACTACTGCACAGCCGGGCATTGAGGACAACAGGATGCGGCGCAGCGCGTTGCCCAGGGTGTGGCCAAAACCACGCTCGAGAGGCTCGAGAGTGATCTTGGCGCGGGTTGGACTGACAACCTGCACATCAATATGGCGGGGTGTCAGGAACTCATTTACCGAAATCTGCATGGATGCACCTATTTTCTAGCCCTTACTTGGAGTAGAGCTCGACAATCAGGCTTTCGTTGATGTCGGCGGACAGATCACTGCGAGCTGGAACGTTCTTGAAAACGCCCGACTTCTTCTCAGTGTCTACTTCTACCCATTCTACGCGGCCACGTTGGGCACACAGATCGAGAGCTTGGACAATGCGAAGTTGGTTCTTTGCTTTCTCGCGAATCGCGACCACGTCACCAGCACGAACCTGGTACGACGGCACGTTTACGGTCTGACCGTTAACGCTGACGGATTTGTGCGATACCAGCTGACGGGATTCGGCACGAGTAGAGCCAAAACCCATACGGTATACAACGTTGTCCAGACGGCATTCGAGCAGTTGCAACAGGTTTTCGCCGGTTGCACCTTTCTTGCCAGCAGCTTCTTTGTAGTAGCCGCTGAATTGACGCTCGAGAACGCCGTAGATACGACGGACCTTCTGCTTTTCACGCAGTTGGGTGCCGTAATCGGACTGGCGACCGCGGCGTTGGCCGTGGATACCAGGTGCTGCTTCGATGTTGCACTTCGATTCGATCGCGCGCACGCCGCTCTTCAGGAAGAGATCGGTGCCTTCGCGACGAGCGAGTTTGCATTTTGGACCAATGTAACGAGCCATTCTTTACAATCTCCTGGATTACACGCGGCGCTTCTTCGGCGGACGGCACCCGTTGTGCGGGATTGGCGTCACGTCGGTGATGCTGGCGATCTTATAGCCACAGCCGTTCAAAGCACGGACAGCAGACTCACGACCTGGACCTGGACCCTTGACGTTAACGTCGAGGTTTTTCAGGCCGTATTCCAGCGCAGCTTGACCAGCACGTTCAGCAGCTACTTGAGCAGCAAACGGGGTGGACTTGCGGGAACCGCGGAAACCCGAACCACCGGAGGTAGCCCAAGAAAGCGCGTTACCTTGACGGTCGGTGATGGTCACGATTGTGTTGTTAAAAGAAGCATGGATGTGGGCGATGCCATCAACCACTGTCTTTTTAACTTTTTTACGAGGACGAGCAGCAGGTTTTGCCATGATAATTTTCCTGTCGATTCGCTGGGGCGATTACTTGCGGATCGGCTTACGCGGACCTTTACGGGTACGCGCGTTAGTCTTGGTACGCTGACCGCGCACTGGAAGACCACGACGATGACGCAGACCGCGATAGCAACCGAGGTCCATCAAACGCTTGATTTTCATGTTGATTTCGCGACGCAGGTCACCTTCAGTGGTGAACTTCGCCACTTCGCCACGCAGCTGTTCAATCTGCTCGTCGCTCAGATCCTTGATCTTTGCGGCTGGGTTTACCCCAGTCACTGCACAAATTTTCTGTGCAGTTGTGCGACCAACACCATAGATGTAGGTCAGCGAGATAACAGTGTGCTTGTTATCTGGAATGTTAACGCCTGCAATACGGGCCATTCAGTGGGACTCCAATTGACAGCTACCTACGCCCCGGAAGCCAAGAAATAGGGCGCGAGATAATATCGCTGTAATAACAAATAATCAACCCGGCAGCGCACTAGCTGCCGGGCTTCAAGCGGATCACACTCAGCCTTGGCGCTGTTTGTGACGCGGTTCCGCGCTGCAAATTACTCGAACAACACCTTCGCGGCGAATAATTTTGCAGTTGCGGCACAGCTTTTTCACCGATGCACGAACTTTCATCACCAACTCCTCGAACCTTATGGGGTACTCAGCGCAACATGCCGCTGCCGTAACCCTTCAGGTTGGCTTTCTTCATCAGGGATTCGTACTGGTGCGAAACGAGGTGCGATTGTACTTGGGACATGAAGTCCATCACAACCACGACGACGATCAGCAACGAGGTCCCGCCAAGGTAGAACGGAACGTTTGCTGCAACCACCAGGAACTGGGGCAACAGGCACACGGCCGTCATATATAGAGCACCGAACAGGGTCAAACGGGTCAGAACGCCATCAATGTAGCGCGCCGACTGCTCGCCTGGACGGATGCCCGGAATAAAGGCACCGGACTTCTTCAGGTTTTCCGCTACGTCTTTCGGATTGAACATCAACGCCGTATAGAAGAAGCAGAAGAAAATAATCCCTGCACTAAACAGCAGAATATTCAACGGCTGACCAGGAGCGATCGACTGCGAGATGTCCTGCAACCAGCCCAAACCTTCGGACTGGCCGAACCAGGTACCCAACGAAGCCGGGAACAGCAAGATGCTGCTCGCGAAAATGGCCGGAATAACACCGGCCATGTTCACCTTCAGCGGCAAGTGGCTGGTCTGCGCAGCGAAGACCTTGCGGCCCTGCTGGCGCTTGGCGTAGTGAACAGCAATACGACGCTGACCACGCTCAATGAACACCACGAAACCGATAATCGCTACTGCCAGCAAACCGATGGCAACCAGGGCGAAAATGTTGATATCACCCTGACGCGCAGACTCGAAAGACTGCCCGATCGCTCTCGGAAGACCGGCGACGATACCTGCGAAAATCAACATCGAGATACCGTTGCCAACACCACGCTCAGTAATCTGCTCACCCAGCCACATCATGAACATCGCACCAGCCACAAAAGTGGATACCGCGACGAAATGGAAGCCAAAGTCACCAGTGAACGATACGCCCTGCCCCGCCAGACCAATGGACATGCCAATGGCCTGAACAAGAGCGAGGACGACAGTGCCGTAGCGGGTGTACTGGGCGATCTTGCGACGACCAGCTTCACCTTCCTTCTTCAACTGCTCCAGTTGCGGGCTGACGGCGGACATCAGTTGCATGATGATCGATGCCGAAATGTACGGCATGATCCCCAGTGCAAAGATGCTCATCCGTTCCAGCGCACCGCCGGAAAACATGTTGAACAAGCTAAGAATGGTCCCCTCATTCTGTCGAAACAGGTCCGCGAGTCGGTCCGGGTTGATACCTGGAACCGGGATGTGTGCGCCTATTCGGTAGACGATAATCGCCAGGAACAGAAAACGCAGACGAGCCCAGAGTTCAGACATACCGCCTTTGCCGAGCGCAGAGAGAGCACCTTGCTTAGCCATTTATTCCTCGAACTTGCCGCCAGCTGCTTCGATAGCCGCACGCGCACCTTTGGTGGCGCCGATTCCCTTTCCGATGGTGACAGCGCGAGTAACTTCGCCGGACAGCATGATTTTCACACGCTGTACGTTGACGTTGATCACGTTGGCATCTTTCAGGGACTGCACGGAGACGATGTCGCCTTCCACTTTAGCCAGCTCGGACAAACGCACTTCTGCGCGATCCATGGCCTTCAGGGAAACGAAACCGAACTTCGGCAGGCGACGATGCAGCGGCTGTTGACCGCCTTCAAAGCCTGGAGCGATGGTGCCACCGGAGCGGGAGGACTGACCTTTGTGGCCACGGCCACCGGTCTTGCCCAAACCACTACCGATACCACGGCCCGGACGATGCTTTTCGCGACGGGAACCCGGCGCTGGACTCAGATCATTGAGTTTCATCGATTAACCCTCGACACGCAGCATGTAGTAAGCCTTGTTGATCATCCCGCGATTCTCGGGAGTATCAAGTACTTCTACAGTGTGACCGATGCGACGCAGACCCAGACCCTTAACGCACAGTTTGTGGTTAGGGATGCGGCCGGTCATGCTTTTGATCAGCGTAACTTTAACGGTAGCCATGATCAGAAGATCTCCTTGACGCTTTTGCCACGCTTGGCGGCAATGGATTCAGGAGACTGCATGGCCTTCAAACCTTTGAAAGTGGCGTGAACCACGTTTACCGGGTTAGTCGAGCCGTAGCACTTGGCCAGAACGTTCTGAACGCCAGCAACCTCGAGGACAGCACGCATAGCGCCGCCAGCGATGATACCGGTACCTTCAGAAGCAGGCTGCATGTACACCTTCGAAGCGCCGTGACCGGACTTCATTGCGTACTGCAGCGTGGTGCCGTTCAGGTCAACTTGGATCATGTTGCGGCGAGCAGCTTCCATTGCCTTCTGGATCGCAGCAGGCACTTCACGTGACTTGCCACGGCCGAAGCCAACACGCCCTTTACCATCACCAACCACGGTCAACGCGGTGAAAGTGAAGATACGGCCGCCTTTAACGGTTTTGGCTACGCGGTTAACTTGAACCAGCTTCTCGATGTAGCCTTCGTCGCGCTTTTGGTCGTTATTTGACATAACTTAGAACTCCAGCCCAGCTTCACGAGCAGCATCAGCCAGCGCCTTGACGCGGCCGTGGTACTTGAAGCCAGAGCGGTCGAAAGCCACCTGCGAGACGCCAGCGGCTTTTGCACGCGTAGCGACCAGCTGGCCAACCTTAGTGGCCGCGTCGATGTTGCCAGTGGCGCCATCACGCAGTTCTTTATCCAAAGTCGAGGCAGATGCCAGGACTTTGTTGCCGTCGGCCGAAATGACCTGGGCGTAGATGTGCTGCGACGAGCGGAACACGCAGAGACGCACGACTTCGAGTTCGTGCATTTTCAGGCGTGCTTTGCGAGCGCGACGCAGTCGAGTAACTTTTTTGTCGGTCATTTGCTATGCCCTACTTCTTCTTGGCTTCTTTACGACGGACGACTTCGTCCGCGTAGCGCACACCTTTGCCTTTGTACGGCTCTGGTGGACGGAAGTCGCGGATCTCGGCGGCCACTTGACCTACCAGCTGCTTATCGATGCCCTTGATCAGGATATCGGTCTGGCTAGGAGTCTCAGCGGTGATGCCTTCCGGCAGTTCATAATCCACTGGGTGCGAGAAGCCAAGAGCCAGGTTCAGCACTGTGCCTTTTGCTTGCGCTTTGTAACCAACACCGACCAGCTGGAGCTTGCGCTCGAAGCCTTGGCTTACGCCTTGGACCATGTTGTTTACCAACGCACGAGTGGTACCAGCCATTGCGCGAGTCTGTTGATCGCCATTGCGAGCAGCAAAACGCAGCTCACCGGCTTCTTCAACAATCTCAACGGACGAATGGATGTTCAGTTCGAGAGTGCCCTTGGCACCCTTCACCGAAAGCTGTTGGCCTGCGAATTTGACTTCGACACCGGCTGGCAGCTTAACGGGGTTCTTAGCGACGCGTGACATGCTTATCCCCCCTTAGAACACAGTGCAAAGAACTTCGCCGCCGACACCGGCAGCGCGCGCAGCACGATCCGTCATCACACCTTTGTTGGTGGAGACGATAGACACACCGAGACCGCCACGAACTTTCGGCAGATCATCGACGGACTTGTACTGACGCAGGCCTGGACGGCTAACGCGCTTCACTTCTTCGATGACCGGACGGCCTTCGAAATATTTCAGCTCGATAGACAGCAGTGGCTTGATTTCGCTGCTGATCTGATAACCCGCAATGTAACCTTCGTCCTTCAGGACTTTGGCAACAGCTACCTTCAAAGTAGAAGATGGCATGCTTACGACGGACTTTTCAGCCATCTGGGCATTACGGATTCGAGTTAGCATGTCCGCTAACGGGTCCTGCATACTCATGGGCTAGACGCTCCTAATACACAAAAAATTAGCCTTGCGGCTACTACGTGTCGCCGAGTCATCCATGCGAAAAAAGCACGGGCTCAGGCGAGCCGGGTATTCTAGACACACCCCACAAATGAATCAAGCCCCAAAAGGGGCTTGATTCAAGTTCAAGGTCACCGGCGGTCAGGATCTTGCGATCCCGAACACCGAGACTTTGACAGTGCTTACCAGCTGGCTTTAACCAGACCAGGTACGTCACCACGCATTGCAGCTTCACGCAGCTTGTTACGGCCAAGGCCGAACTTGCGGTAAACGCCGTGTGGACGACCGGTCAGGCGGCAGCGGTTACGCATGCGCGAAGCGCTTGCGTCACGTGGCTGCTTCTGCAGAGCGACTGTAGCTTCCCAACGTGCTTCTGGACTTGCGTTCAGATCAACGATGATAGCTTTCAGTGCTGCACGCTTTTTGGCGTACTTGGCAACCGTGAGCTGACGCTTCAGCTCGCGGTTTTTCATGCTCATCTTGGCCATTTTCCTACTCCAATCAGTTGCGGAACGGGAATTTGAAAGCACGCAACAGGGCGCGACCTTCATCATCGTTCTTGGCAGTGGTGGTCAGGGTAATGTCCAGACCGCGGAGAGCATCGATCTTGTCGTAGTCGATTTCCGGGAAGATGATCTGCTCTTTAACGCCCATGCTGTAGTTACCACGACCATCGAAGGACTTGGCATTCAGGCCGCGGAAGTCGCGAACCCGAGGCAGGGAGATCGACAGCAGACGATCCAGGAATTCGTACATACGCTCACGGCGCAGAGTCACTTTGACGCCGATCGGCCAACCTTCACGGACTTTAAAGCCAGCGATGGATTTCCGAGCGTAAGTCACAACGACTTTCTGACCGGTGATCTTTTCCAGATCGGCAACAGCGTGCTCGATGACTTTTTTGTCACCGACCGCTTCGCCCAGACCCATGTTCAGGGTGATTTTGGTAACGCGTGGAACTTCCATCACGTTCGAAAGCTTAAGTTCTTCCTTAAGCTTCGGTGCGATTTCCTTCCAGTAAATCTCTTTTAGTCGTGCCATGGTCTCATCTACCTAGCAGTGTTCAAGCATCAACCGCTTTTTGGGTCGACTTGAAGACACGAATTTTCTTGCCGTCTTCTACTTTGAAACCAACGCGATCAGCCTTGTTGGTTTCGCCGTTGAAAATGGCGACGTTAGAAGCGTCCAGTGGAGCTTCTTTTTCGACGATACCGCCCTGCACGCCCGACATCGGGTTAGGCTTGGTATGACGCTTGACCAGGTTCAGACCACCAATAACCAGACGGTTATTAGCGAGAACCTTAAGCACCTTACCGCGCTTACCTTTGTCTTTGCCGGCGATCACGATGATCTCGTCGTCACGACGAATCTTTTGCATGTCGGATCTCCTTACAGCACTTCTGGGGCGAGCGAGACGATCTTCATGAACTTCTCAGTACGAAGTTCACGGGTCACTGGCCCAAAGATACGGGTGCCGATCGGCTCTTGCTTGTTGTTCAGAAGAACAGCAGCGTTGCCATCAAAGCGGATAATGGAGCCATCAGCACGACGTACGCCGTGACGAGTGCGGACTACAACAGCAGTCATCACTTGGCCTTTTTTCACTTTACCGCGAGGAATTGCTTCCTTCACGGTAACTTTGATGATGTCACCGATACCAGCGTAACGACGATGGGAGCCACCCAGCACCTTGATGCACATAACGCGGCGTGCGCCGCTGTTATCGGCCACATCGAGCATGGATTGAGTCTGAATCATATAATTTCTCCGACCCCTAGTCCTTAGACTTCCACAGCGCGTTCGAGAACATCAACCAGCGCCCAAGACTTGGTCTTGGCCAAAGGACGAGTTTCACGAATAGTGACTTTGTCGCCGATGTGGCACTGATTGGTTTCGTCGTGCGCGTGCAGCTTAGTCGAACGCTTAACGTATTTACCGTAGATCGGGTGCTTTACGCGACGCTCGATCAGAACGGTGATGGTCTTGTCCATTTTGTCGCTGACAACACGGCCAGTCAGCGTACGGACGGTTTTTTCGGCTTCAGCCATGATTACTTACCTGCCTGCTGTTTGAGCACAGTCTTCACGCGAGCGATGTCACGCTTAACTTGCCGGAGCAGGTGAGACTGCCCCAACTGGCCAGTTGCTTTCTGCATGCGCAGATTGAACTGGTCGCGCAGCAGGCCGAGCAGTTGCTCGTTAAGCTGCGGCGCGTCTTTTTCACGAAGTTCATTCGCTTTCATCACATCACCGTCCGTTTAACAAAGGCGGTGGCGAGCGGCAGCTTTGCAGCAGCCAGGGCAAAAGCCTCACGCGCCAGCTCTTCAGTAACACCCTCGATTTCATACAGGACTTTGCCTGGCTGAATCTGGGCAACCCAGTATTCCACGCTACCTTTACCTTTACCCATCCGAACTTCGAGTGGCTTTTTGGAGATAGGCTTGTCCGGGAATACACGGATCCAGATCTTGCCGCCACGTTTAACGTGACGGGTCAAAGCACGACGCGCTGACTCGATCTGACGAGCGGTGAGACGACCACGAGCTACAGACTTCAGCGCGAACTCGCCGAAGCTGACTTTGCTACCGCGCTGAGCCAGACCACGGTTGTGGCCTGTCATCTGCTTGCGGAACTTCGTACGCTTTGGTTGCAACATTTGGCGTACCCCTTACTTAGCAGCTTTTTTACGAGGCGCTGGTGCTTGTGGTTTCAGTTCTTCTTGGCGACCACCAATTACTTCGCCTTTGAAGATCCAAACCTTTACACCGATCACACCGTAAGTGGTGTGAGCTTCGTAGTTGGCATAGTCGATGTCGGCACGCAGGGTGTGCAGTGGCACACGACCTTCGCGATACCATTCAGTACGTGCGATTTCAGCACCGCCGAGACGACCGCTCACTTGGATTTTGATGCCTTTGGCACCAATGCGCATGGCGTTCTGAACAGCGCGCTTCATAGCGCGACGGAACATTACACGACGCTCCAGCTGCTGAGCTACGCTCTGCGCAACCAGCATACCGTCAAGCTCCGGCTTGCGGATCTCTTCGATATTGATGTGCACAGGCACACCCATTTGCTTGGTCAGGTCCTGACGCAGTTTCTCAACATCTTCACCTTTCTTCCCGATAACGATACCTGGACGAGCAGTGTGGATGGTGATACGTGCAGTTTGAGCCGGACGATGGATATCGATACGGCTTACGGACGCGCTTTTTAGTTTGTCTTGGAGATACTCGCGCACCTTCAGATCAGCGAACAAATAGTCCGCATAAGTCCGACCGTCTGCGTACCAGACGGAGGTGTGCTCCTTGACGATTCCCAGGCGAATGCCAATGGGATGTACTTTCTGACCCATCTCTTCGACTCCGTTACTTGTCAGCAACCTTGACAGTGATATGGCAAGACCGCTTGACGATGCGATCAGCACGGCCTTTGGCACGTGGCATGATTCGCTTCAGCGAACGCCCTTCGTTGACGAAAACGGTGCTGACTTTAAGGTCATCAACGTCTGCGCCTTCGTTATGCTCGGCGTTGGCTACGGCCGACTCCAGCACTTTCTTCATGATCTCGGCGGCTTTCTTACTGCTGAAAGCCAACAGGTTGAGCGCTTCGCCCACCTTCTTCCCGCGGATCTGGTCGGCGACCAAGCGGGCTTTCTGGGCGGAGATTCGAGCGCCCGACAACTTAGCGGCTACTTCCATCGTTCCTTACCCCTTAACGCTTGGCTTTCTTGTCTGCCACGTGCCCACGATATGTGCGGGTACCGGCAAACTCGCCTAGTTTGTGGCCGACCATGTCTTCGTTCACGAGAACTGGAACATGTTGACGACCGTTATGCACAGCAATGGTCAAACCGACCATTTGTGGCAGGATCATCGAACGGCGCGACCAGGTTTTCACTGGTTTGCGATCGTTCTTTTCCGCCGCCACTTCGATCTTCTTCAGTAGGTGAAGATCAATAAAAGGACCTTTTTTCAGAGAACGTGGCACTGTCGTATCCCTCTATTTACTTGCGACGACGGACGATCATTTTGTCGGTACGCTTATTACCACGAGTCTTCGCGCCCTTAGTCGGGAAGCCCCATGGCGATACCGGATGACGACCACCAGAGGTACGACCTTCACCACCACCATGTGGGTGGTCAACCGGGTTCATGGCAACACCACGAACGGTTGGGCGAACGCCACGCCAGCGTTTGGCACCAGCTTTACCCAGCGAACGCAGGCTGTGCTCGGAGTTCGAGACTTCACCCAGGGTCGCGCGGCATTCAGCCAGCACTTTACGCATCTCACCAGAACGCAGACGCAGGGTCACGTAGACACCTTCACGAGCGATCAGCTGAGCCGAAGCACCAGCGGAACGAGCGATCTGTGCGCCTTTACCTGGCTTCAATTCGATGCCGTGTACGGTGCTACCAACTGGAATGTTACGCAGTTGCAGAGCGTTGCCCGGCTTGATCGGTGCCAGAGCACCTGCGATCAGCTGGTCGCCAGCACTCACGCCTTTAGGCGCGATGATGTAGCGACGCTCGCCATCTGCGTACAGCAGCAGAGCGATGTGAGCAGTACGGTTTGGATCGTATTCGATACGCTCGACAGTGGCAGCGATGCCATCTTTGTCGTTGCGACGGAAATCGACCAGACGATAATGCTGCTTATGGCCACCACCGATGTGACGAGTGGTAATGCGACCATTGTTGTTACGACCACCAGTCTTCGATTTTTTCTCGAGCAGCGGTGCGTGAGGAGCGCCTTTATGCAGCTCCTGGTTGACCACCTTGACCACAAAACGGCGGCCAGGGGAAGTCGGTTTGCATTTAACGATTGCCATGATGCACCCCTTCCTTACTCAGCACTGCTGCTGAAATCGAGATCTTGGCCTGGCTGAAGGGAGATAACTGCCTTCTTCCAGTCATTACGCTTGCCCAGACCGCGAGCAGTGCGCTTGCTCTTACCCAGAACATTCAGGGTAGTAACACGCTCTACTTTCACGCTGAACAGGCTTTCGACGGCCTTCTTGATTTCCAGCTTGGTTGCGTCAGTTGCAACCTTGAAAACGAACTGGCCTTTCTTGTCAGCCAGAACCGTAGCCTTCTCGGAAACGTGCGGGCCAAGCAGAACTTTAAATACGCGTTCCTGGTTCATCCCAGCAGCTCCTCGAATTTCTTCACGGCCGACACGGTGATCAACACCTTGTCGTATGCGATCAGACTAACTGGATCGGAACCTTGCACGTCACGTACATCAACGTGTGGCAGGTTGCGAGCAGCCAGGTACAGGTTCTGATCAACCACTTCAGACACGATCAAGACGTCAGTCAGGCCCATGCCGGTCAGTTTGTTCAGCAGATCTTTGGTCTTCGGTGCATCAACAGCGAAGTCCTGAACCACAACCAGACGATCAGTACGCACCAGCTCAGCAAGGATGGAACGCATTGCTGCGCGATACATCTTCTTGTTCAGCTTCTGGGTGTGATCCTGAGGACGAGCTGCGAAAGTGGTACCGCCGCCACGCCAGATTGGGCTACGGATAGTACCGGCACGAGCACGGCCAGTACCTTTCTGACGCCATGGGCGCTTACCGCCACCACGAACGTCGGAACGGGTCTTTTGCTGCTTGCTACCTTGACGGCCGCCGGCCATGTAGGCCACGACTGCTTGGTGAACCAGCGTCTCGTTGAATTCGCCGCCAAATGTCAGTTCGGAAACTTCGATCGCTTGAGCGTCATTTACATTTAATTGCATGTCAGCTTCCCCTTAACCGCGAGCCTTGGCTGCTGGACGTACAACCAAGTTGCCGCCAGTAGCGCCAGGAACAGCACCCTTGACCAACAACAGATTGCGTTCAGCGTCCACGCGCACTACTTCGAGGGACTGCACGGTCACGCGCTCAGCGCCCATATGACCGGACATTTTTTTGCCCTTGAATACACGACCAGGAGTCTGGCACTGGCCGATAGAGCCTGGAACGCGGTGGGACACGGAGTTACCGTGGGTATTATCTTGCCCGCGGAAATTCCAACGCTTGATCGTACCCTGGAAGCCTTTACCCTTGGACTGACCGGTTACATCAACCAGTTGACCAGCGGCGAAGATTTCAGCGTTGATCAGATCGCCGGCCTGGTACTCGCCTTCTTCAAGGCGGAATTCCATTACGGTACGACCAGCGGCAACGTTCGCTTTAGCGAAGTGGCCAGCCTGCGCAGCTGTAACACGCGAAGCACGACGCTCGCCTACAGTGACTTGCACTGCACGATAGCCATCGGTCTCTTCAGTTTTGAACTGGGTGACGCGATTCGGCTCGATCTCAATGACCGTGACCGGAATGGAGACACCTTCTTCGGTGAAAATACGGGTCATACCGCATTTACGACCGACTACACCAATAGTCATGTTGTAAACCTCATGAGTGTACGGGGCTTTCACCCGCTATGGCCGCCCATTTCAGAGCGTTACACGACTAAGACCGAGTCTTAGCCGAGGCTGATCTGCACTTCCACACCGGCCGCAAGATCAAGCTTCATAAGTGCATCAACGGTTTTATCCGTTGGCTGGACGATGTCCAGAACGCGCTTATGAGTACGGATCTCGTACTGGTCACGCGCGTCTTTGTTGACGTGCGGGGAGACCAGAACGGTGAACCGCTCTTTACGGGTAGGCAGTGGAATTGGACCACGCACTTGAGCACCAGTACGTTTCGCGGTTTCCACGATTTCCTGGGTGGATTGGTCGATCAGGCGATGGTCAAAAGCCTTCAACCTGATACGGATTTGCTGATTTTGCATTGGATTTCAGACTCCGGCTGCTATTCCCACCGAGCGCAATACGCCCGTTAAAAGGAGGCGCAATTCTATAGACGCCCCATATGGGTGTCAACCCAATAAAAAAGCCCCCCGCTGAGCGGGGGGCTTCTTCAACTCATCGAAGCTTGCTCAAAAAGAGCTTACTCGATGATTTTGGCTACGACGCCAGCGCCGACGGTACGACCGCCTTCACGGATAGCGAAACGCAGACCGTCTTCCATTGCGATGGTCTTGATCAGGGTGACAACCATTTTGATGTTGTCGCCTGGCATTACCATTTCAACGCCTTCCGGCAGTTCGCAGTTACCAGTCACGTCAGTAGTACGGAAGTAGAACTGTGGACGGTAGCCTTTGAAGAACGGAGTGTGACGACCGCCTTCTTCTTTGCTCAGTACGTACACTTCAGCTTCGAACTTGGTGTGCGGCTTAACCGAACCTGGCTTAACCAGAACCTGGCCACGCTCAACGTCGTCACGCTTGGTACCACGCAGCAGAACGCCGCAGTTCTCGCCAGCACGACCTTCGTCGAGCAGCTTACGGAACATTTCAACACCGGTGCAGGTGGTGACGGTAGTGTCACGCAGACCAACGATTTCCAGTGCATCCTGAACCTTGACGATACCGCGCTCGATACGGCCAGTTACAACAGTACCGCGACCGGAGATCGAGAATACGTCTTCGATTGGCATCAGGAACGGCTTGTCGATAACACGGACTGGATCTGGAATGTAGCTGTCCAGAGTCTCAACCAGTTTACGAACGGCAGTGGTGCCCATTTCGTTGTCGTCTTGGCCGTTCAGAGCCATCAGAGCCGAACCGATGATGATCGGAGTGTCGTCGCCCGGGAAGTCGTAAGTGCTCAGCAGATCGCGCACTTCCATCTCAACCAGTTCCAGCAGCTCAGCGTCGTCTACCATGTCAGCCTTGTTCAGGAAGACAACGATGTACGGAACGCCAACCTGACGGGACAGCAGGATGTGCTCACGGGTTTGCGGCATCGGACCATCAGCGGCCGAGCAAACCAGGATAGCGCCGTCCATCTGAGCAGCACCGGTGATCATGTTCTTCACGTAGTCAGCGTGACCTGGGCAGTCAACGTGAGCGTAGTGACGGATCAGCGAGTTGTATTCAACGTGCGCGGTGTTGATGGTGATACCACGAGCCTTTTCTTCCGGAGCGCTGTCGATCTTGTCGAAAGCAACAACGGCCGAACCGAAAACTTCGGAGCAGACGCGAGTCAGAGCAGCGGTAAGCGTGGTTTTACCATGGTCAACGTGACCGATGGTGCCAACGTTAACGTGCGGGAGGTCACGTACAAATTTTTCTTTAGCCACGACAATTAACTCCTAGCCTAAAGGGGCTGAATCAGCCTTGTTTTTTGGTAACAGTTTCGACGATGTGCGACGGAGCTGTATTGTATTTTTTGAATTCCATAGAGTAGCTTGCGCGACCTTGGGACATGGAACGGACGTCGGTCGCATAACCGAACATCTCACCCAGCGGAACTTCGGCGCGAATCACTTTGCCGGAGACCGTGTCTTCCATACCCAGGATCATGCCGCGACGACGGTTAAGGTCGCCCATCACGTCACCCATATAGTCTTCAGGCGTAACCACCTCTACCGCCATGATCGGCTCAAGCAACTCACCACCGCCCTTCTGGGCCAGTTGCTTGGTCGCCATGGAAGCAGCCACCTTAAACGCCATCTCGTTCGAGTCGACGTCGTGGTAGGAACCATCAAACACGGTAGCCTTCAGGCCGATCAGCGGATAGCCGGCAACAACACCGTTCTTCATCTGCTCTTCGATACCCTTCTGGATAGCCGGGATGTATTCCTTAGGAACTACACCACCCACTACTTCGTTCAGGAATTGCAGACCTTCCTGACCTTCGTCAGCAGGAGCAAAGCGAATCCAGCAATGACCGAACTGGCCACGACCGCCGGACTGGCGAACGAACTTGCCTTCAATTTCGCAGCTCTTCGTGATGCGCTCACGGTACGAAACTTGAGGCTTACCGATGTTGGCTTCGACGTTGAACTCACGGCGCATCCGGTCAACCAGGATGTCCAGGTGCAACTCGCCCATGCCAGAGATGATCGTTTGACCAGTCTCTTCATCAGTCTTGACGCGGAAAGACGGGTCTTCCTGAGCAAGCTTGCCCAGAGCGATACCCATTTTTTCCTGGTCATCCTTGGTCTTAGGCTCTACGGCAACCGAAATAACCGGCTCCGGGAAGTCCATGCGAACCAGGATGATTGGCTTGTCAGCGTTGCACAAAGTCTCACCAGTGGTGACGTCCTTCATGCCGATCAAGGCCGCGATGTCACCAGCGCGTACTTCCTTGATTTCTTCACGGGCGTTTGCGTGCATTTGCACCATACGACCCACGCGCTCTTTCTTGCCTTTGACCGAGTTGATCACGCCGTCGCCGGAGGCCAACACGCCCGAGTAAACGCGGACGAAGGTCAAGGTACCCACGAATGGGTCGGTAGCGATCTTGAACGCCAGCGCCGAGAACGGTTCGCTGTCGTCTGCATGACGCTCCATTTCCTTGGTCTCGTCATCCGGGTCAGTACCCTTGATGGCAGGAATGTCGGAAGGAGCCGGCAGGTAGTCGATCACGGCGTCGAGAACCAGGGGAACGCCCTTGTTCTTGAAGGAAGAACCGCAAACAGCCAGGACGATCTCACCAGCGATAGTACGCTGACGCAGAGCGGCCTTGATTTCCGCGTTGGTGAGTTCTTCACCTTCGAGGTACTTGTTCATCAGCTCTTCGCTGGCTTCGGCCGCAGCCTCAACCATGTTGCCGCGCCACTCGTCAGCCAGTTCCTGCAGTTCAGCAGGGATAGGCTTGCGAACTGGAACCATGCCTTTGTCAGCATCGTTCCAGTAAACAGCTTCCATGGCCATCAGATCGATCTGACCCTGGAAGTTGTCTTCGGAACCGATGGCCAACTGGATCGGCACCGGAGTGTGACCCAGACGCTGCTTGATCTGACCGATCACGCGCAGGAAGTTGGCACCAGCACGGTCCATCTTGTTTACGTAAACAAGACGTGGAACGCCGTACTTGTTGGCTTGACGCCATACGGTTTCCGACTGAGGCTCAACACCCGAGGTGCCGCAGAACACAACGACCGCGCCGTCGAGAACACGCAGGGAACGTTCAACTTCAATAGTGAAGTCAACGTGGCCCGGGGTGTCGATGACGTTGAAGCGGTATTGGTCCTTGTGCTGCTTCTCGGAACCCTGCCAGAAGGCGGTAATGGCAGCAGAAGTAATGGTAATACCACGCTCCTGCTCCTGAACCATCCAGTCTGTGGTCGCGGCGCCGTCATGCACCTCGCCCATTTTGTGACTTTTGCCAGTGTAAAAAAGGACGCGCTCGGTGGTGGTGGTTTTACCAGCATCCACGTGAGCGACGATACCAATGTTACGGTAGCGGTTAATCGGTGTAGTACGAGCCATAAAGCCCTCGCAAAATTAGTGACGCTAAAATTAGAAGCGGTAGTGCGAGAAAGCCTTGTTGGCTTCAGCCATACGGTGCACGTCTTCACGCTTCTTAACTGCAGCACCTTTGCCTTCGGCAGCGTCCAGCAGTTCGCCGGCCAAACGCAGAGCCATAGACTTCTCGCCGCGCTTGCGGGCGAAGTCTACCAACCAGCGCATTGCCAGAGCATTACGACGGGACGGACGAACTTCAACCGGAACCTGGTAAGTAGCACCGCCTACACGGCGCGACTTCACTTCGACCAGCGGAGCGATGGCGTCGAGAGCTTTCTCGAAGATTTCCAGGGGGTCGCTGTTCTTGCGTTCTTTAACCTTTTCCAGCGCGCCATAAACGATACGCTCGGCAACGGCTTTCTTGCCGCTTTCCATCACGTGGTTCATGAACTTGGCCAGGATCTGGCTGCCGTATTTTGGATCGTCAAGCACTTCGCGCTTGGCTGCTACGCGTCTTCTTGGCATGGATAAGCCCTCAAACGGTCTTCAGGTTCGCTCGGAATCGGTGCCCTTTCGGGACGCCTCCGACCTTACTCTTATCGACTCAGAAAAATAGAAAATCGGTTTTTACAAAAAGCCACTACTACTTAGGCTTCTTGGTACCGTACTTCGAACGACCCTGGTTACGACCTTTAACGCCGGAAGTATCCAAAGAACCGCGTACGGTGTGGTAACGAACACCTGGCAAGTCTTTTACACGACCGCCGCGGATCAGTACCACGCTGTGCTCTTGCAGGTTGTGGCCTTCACCGCCGATGTACGAGGAAACCTCGAAACCGTTGGTCAGACGCACACGGCATACTTTACGCAGTGCCGAGTTAGGTTTTTTCGGCGTGGTGGTATACACACGGGTGCATACGCCACGACGTTGCGGGCAGTTCTGCAGCGCAGGCACGTCGGATTTCTCGACGATACGCTTACGCGGCTGACGTACCAGCTGGTTGATAGTTGCCATCTACTAGCTCCACTGTTGTCTTGCGACGCTATTGTCTTGCAAGAAAAGCAAAATGGCAGGAACGAATTCCCGCCAAATTTAGGGGTACAAGAGTCTAAAGAGGATCTTGCCCCCAGTCAAGGCAAGGCCCCGACCTCCCCGCTCATCCAACCTCGACAAATTGTCTCGATTCGATGAACGGAGCGACCAGGGCCTTACGCTCATTTACCGCAGAACTCAGTTACCGCTCGAGTTCAGCGCTTCGGTCAGTGCAGCTTCCACTTCACTGGCGCTTACGCGCAACGGTTTGTCAGCCTCACGGCGACGCTTGCGCTCGCTGTGATAAGCCAGACCGGTACCGGCCGGGATCAGACGACCCACGACCACGTTTTCTTTCAGGCCGCGCAGGTAATCGCGCTTGCCGGTTACCGCCGCTTCGGTCAGTACGCGAGTGGTTTCCTGGAAGGAAGCCGCCGAGATGAACGATTCGGTGGACAACGACGCCTTGGTGATACCCAGCAACACACGAGTGAACTTGGAAACGAATTTCTCGTCGCCAGCCAGACGCTCGTTCTCTACCAGAACGTGAGTCAACTCCATCTGGTCGCCCTTGATGAAAGTCGAGTCGCCGGATTCAGCGATTTCAACCTTACGCAACATCTGACGCAGGATGGTCTCGATGTGCTTGTCGTTGATCTTCACGCCTTGCAGACGGTAAACGTCCTGGATCTCGTTCACGATGTACTTGGCCAGCGCACTCACACCCAGCAGACGCAGGATGTCGTGTGGATCGCTCGGACCGTCGGAGATAACTTCGCCGCGGTTTACCTGTTCGCCTTCGAAGACGTTCAGGTGACGCCACTTCGGAATCAGCTCTTCGTACGGATCGCTACCGTCGTTCGGGGTGATAACCAGACGGCGCTTGCCTTTGGTCTCTTTACCGAACGCGATGGTGCCGCTGACTTCCGCCAGAATCGAAGCTTCTTTCGGACGACGAGCTTCGAACAAGTCGGCAACACGCGGCAGACCACCGGTGATGTCACGGGTTTTCGAAGTCTCTTGCGGAATACGAGCGATAACATCACCGATCGCGATTTTCGCACCGTCCGCTACACCGACCAGGGCGTTGGCAGGCAGGAAGTACTGAGCAATTACGTCGGTACCCGGCAGCAAGAGATCCTTGCCGTTGTCATCAACCATCTTCACAGCAGGACGGATATCTTTACCGGCAGCTGGACGGTCTTTGGCGTCGAGTACTTCAATGTTGGTCATACCGGTCAATTCGTCTGTCTGACGCTTGATCGTGATGCCTTCTTCCATGCCCACGTAGGTCACGGTACCTTTCATTTCGGTAACGATTGGGTGAGTGTGCGGATCCCACTTGGCCACGATTGCGCCAGCGTCGACCTTGTCACCTTCTTTAACCGAAATCACAGCACCGTACGGCAGCTTGTAACGCTCACGCTCACGACCGAAGTCATCAGCGATCGCCAGCTCACCGGAACGGGACACGGCAACCAGGCAACCATCCACTCGCTCAACATGCTTCAGGTTGTGCAGACGGACGGTACCGCCATTCTTCACCTGAACGCTGTCGGCTGCGGAGGTCCGGCTTGCCGCACCACCGATGTGGAACGTACGCATGGTCAGCTGGGTACCCGGCTCACCGATGGACTGGGCAGCGATAACGCCGACCGCTTCACCGATGTTCACCTGGTGACCACGAGCCAAGTCACGGCCGTAGCACTTGGCGCAAATGCCGTAGCGGGTTTCGCAGCTGATCGGCGAACGCACGATCACTTCGTCGATGCTGTTCAGCTCGATGAACTCGACCCACTTCTCGTCTACCAGAGTGCCACCAGGAACGATAACTTCCTCGGTACCCGGCTTGAATACGTCACGGGCAATGACACGACCCAATACGCGCTCACCCAGCGGCTCGACAACGTCACCGCCTTCAATGTGCGGCGTCATTACCAGGCCATGCTCGGTGCCGCAATCGATCTCGGTCACGACCAGATCCTGCGCCACGTCTACCAGACGACGAGTCAGGTAACCGGAGTTCGCCGTTTTCAACGCGGTATCCGCCAAACCTTTACGAGCACCGTGAGTGGAGATGAAGTACTGAAGTACGCTCAAACCTTCACGGAAGTTCGCAGTAATCGGCGTTTCGATGATGGAACCGTCCGGCTTGGCCATCAGGCCACGCATACCGGCGAGCTGACGGATCTGCGCAGCAGAACCCCGTGCGCCCGAGTCGGCCATCATGTACATCGAGTTGAAGGACTCTTGGTCGACTTCGACGCCATGACGGTCGATGACTTTCTCTTTCGAGAGGTTGGCCATCATCGCCTTGGAAACTTCGTCGTTCGCCTTGGACCAAAGGTCGATCACTTTGTTGTACTTCTCGCCCTGGGTTACCAGGCCGGAGGCGTACTGACTTTCGATCTCTTTCACTTCATCAGTAGCAGCATTGATGATGCGGGCTTTTTCATCCGGGATAACGAAGTCGTTAACACCGATGGAAACGCCGGAGATGGTCGAATAAGCAAAACCGGTGTACATCAACTGGTCAGCGAAGATCACGGTCTCTTTCAAACCAACCACGCGGTAGCACTGGTTGATCAGCTTGGAGATCGCCTTTTTCTTCATCGGCTGGTTGACGACGTCGTACGACAGGCCAGGTGGAACAACCTGGAACAACAGCGCACGGCCGACAGTGGTGTCGACGATACGGGTGTTCTTGACGCTGCCACCATCACGATCGTTGACGGTTTCGTTGATCCGCACTTTAACCTTGGCGTGCAGTGCAGCTTCGCCGGCACGGAACACACGGTCAACTTCCTGCAGATCCGCGAACACACGACCTTCGCCCTTGGCGTTGATCGCTTCACGCGTCATGTAGTACAGACCCAATACAACGTCCTGCGACGGAACGATGATTGGCTCACCGTTGGCTGGCGACAGAATGTTGTTGGTCGACATCATCAACGCACGCGCTTCCAACTGGGCTTCCAGTGTCAGCGGTACGTGCACGGCCATTTGGTCGCCGTCGAAGTCGGCGTTGTACGCAGCACAGACCAGAGGGTGCAGCTGGATAGCCTTGCCTTCGATCAGTACCGGTTCAAACGCCTGGATACCCAGACGGTGAAGGGTCGGTGCACGGTTGAGGAGAACCGGGTGTTCGCGAATCACTTCAGCGAGAACGTCCCAAACCTCTGGCAGCTCGCGCTCGACCATCTTCTTGGCAGCTTTGATGGTGGTCGCGAGACCACGCATTTCCAGCTTGCCGAAAATGAACGGTTTGAACAGCTCGAGAGCCATCTTCTTCGGCAGACCGCACTGGTGCAGACGCAGGGTCGGACCTACGGTAATTACCGAACGACCGGAGTAGTCAACACGCTTACCGAGCAAGTTCTGACGGAAACGACCTTGTTTACCCTTGATCATGTCAGCCAGGGATTTCAGAGGACGCTTGTTCGAACCGGTGATAGCGCGGCCACGACGACCGTTGTCGAGCAGTGCATCGACGGCTTCCTGCAACATACGCTTTTCGTTGCGCACGATGATGTCCGGAGCGGACAGATCGAGCAGACGCTTCAAGCGGTTGTTACGGTTGATCACTCGACGATACAGATCGTTGAGGTCGGAAGTCGCGAAGCGACCGCCATCCAGCGGGACCAGTGGACGCAGATCTGGCGGCAGAACCGGCAGAACGGTCAGCACCATCCATTCTGGAAGGTTGCCGGAACCCTGGAAGGCTTCCATCAACTTCAGACGCTTGGACAGCTTCTTGATCTTGGTTTCGGAGTTGGTTTGCGGAATTTCTTCGCGCAGACGGCCAATCTCGTGTTCCAGGTCGATAGCGTGCAGCAGTTCACGGACAGCCTCGGCACCCATGCGGGCATCGAAATCATCGCCGAACTCTTCCAGCGCTTCGAAGTACTGCTCGTCGTTGAGCAGCTGACCTTTTTCAAGGGTGGTCATGCCCGGGTCGATAACGACATAGCTCTCGAAGTAGAGAACGCGTTCGATATCACGCAGGGTCATGTCCATCAGCAAGCCGATACGCGACGGCAGCGATTTCAGGAACCAGATGTGGGCAACTGGCGAAGCCAGTTCGATGTGCGCCATGCGCTCACGACGAACCTTGGCCAGCGCGACTTCAACGCCGCACTTCTCGCAGATCACACCGCGGTGCTTCAAGCGCTTGTACTTACCGCACAGGCACTCGTAATCCTTTACCGGGCCAAAGATCTTGGCGCAGAACAGGCCGTCACGTTCAGGTTTGAACGTACGGTAGTTGATGGTTTCCGGCTTTTTAACTTCACCGAACGACCACGAACGGATCATCTCAGGCGATGCCAATCCAATACGGATGGCGTCGAACTCTTCGACTTGACCCTGGTTTTTCAGCAAATTCAGTAGGTCTTTCAAGGCCTTTCCTCCTGGCGGAGCAGAGAGCGGGCAATCCTGCCCCGCTCTCGATTCGCGTCACGTGTTATTCGGTTTCCAGATCGATATCGATGCCGAGGGAACGAATTTCCTTGATCAACACGTTGAAGGACTCGGGCATGCCCGGCTCCATACGGTGATCGCCGTCCACGATGTTTTTGTACATCTTGGTACGGCCGTTCACATCGTCCGACTTCACTGTGAGCATTTCTTGCAGAGTGTAAGCAGCACCGTATGCTTCCAGTGCCCAGACCTCCATCTCCCCGAAACGCTGACCACCGAACTGCGCCTTACCACCCAGCGGCTGCTGGGTAACCAGGCTGTACGAACCGGTAGAACGAGCGTGCATCTTGTCGTCTACCAAGTGGTTCAGCTTCAGCATGTACATGTAGCCAACAGTAACCGGGCGCTCGAACTTGTTGCCGGTACGGCCGTCGGTCAGCTGCATCTGGCCGCTTTCTGGCAGGTCTGCCAGTTTCAGCATGGCCTTGATTTCGCTTTCCTTGGCACCGTCGAACACTGGAGTGGCCATTGGAACGCCGCCACGCAGGTTCTTCGCCAGATCCAGGATTTCCTGGTCGGAGAAGCTGTCCAGATCTTCGTTGCGACCGCCGATCTCGTTGTAGATCTCGTGCAGGAACTTGCGCAGATCGGCAACTTTACGCTGCTCTTCGATCATGCGGTTGATCTTCTCGCCCAAGCCTTTGGCCGCGAGGCCCAGGTGGGTTTCAAGGATCTGACCAACGTTCATACGCGAAGGTACGCCCAACGGGTTGAGGACGACGTCGACCGGGGTGCCATTGGCATCGTGCGGCATGTCTTCAACCGGCATGATCACGGAGACCACACCTTTGTTACCGTGACGACCGGCCATCTTGTCGCCCGGCTGGATGCGGCGACGGATTGCCAGGTAAACCTTGACGATTTTCAGCACGCCTGGAGCCAGGTCATCGCCCTGCTGCAGTTTGCGCTTCTTGTCTTCGAACTTGTCGTCCAGCAGACGGCGGCGATCAACGATGTAGGCCTGAGCCTTCTCGAGCTGCTCGTTCAGAGCATCTTCAGCCATGCGCAGTTTGAACCACTGGCCGTGCTCAAGACCGTCGAGCACTTCGTCGGTGATGTCCTGACCTTTCTTCAGACCGGCGCCGCCTTCGGCTTTACGGCCGACCAGAGCGGAACGCAGACGTTCGAAAGTCGCGCCTTCAACGATACGGAACTCTTCGTTCAGGTCCTTGCGGATCTCGTCGAGTTGAGTCTTCTCGATCGACAGTGCACGAGCATCACGCTCAACACCGTCACGGGTGAAGACCTGTACGTCGATGACGGTACCCTTGGTGCCGGTAGGCACGCGTAGGGAGGTGTCTTTAACGTCGCTGGCTTTTTCACCGAAGATCGCACGCAACAGCTTCTCTTCCGGAGTCAGCTGGGTCTCGCCTTTCGGAGTGACCTTACCGACCAGAATGTCGCCTGCGCCAACTTCAGCACCTACGTAAACGATACCGGCTTCGTCCAGTTTGTTCAGTGCAGCTTCACCCACGTTCGGGATGTCTGCAGTGATTTCCTCTGGCCCAAGCTTGGTGTCACGTGCCACACAGGTCAGTTCCTGAATGTGGATCGTGGTGAAGCGATCTTCCTGAACCACACGCTCGGACAGGCAGATGGAGTCTTCGAAGTTGAAGCCGTTCCATGCCATGAACGCGATGCGCATGTTCTGACCCAGCGCCAGCTCACCCATGTCGGTGGACGGACCGTCGGCCATGATGTCGCTGCGCTGAACCCGATCACCTTTACGCACCAGCGGACGCTGGTTGATGCAGGTGTTCTGGTTGGAGCGGGTGTACTTGGTCAGGTTGTAGATGTCGACACCAGCTTCGCCGGTTTCAACTTCGTCATCAGCAACACGAACCACAATACGGCTGGCATCGACGGAATCGATCACGCCACCACGACGAGCCACGACGCAAACGCCGGAGTCACGGGCTACGTTACGCTCCATGCCAGTACCGACCAGCGGCTTGTCAGCGCGCAGGGTGGGTACAGCTTGACGCTGCATGTTCGAACCCATCAACGCACGGTTGGCGTCATCGTGCTCGAGGAACGGGATCAGCGACGCTGCAACCGAAACTACCTGTTTCGGCGATACGTCCATCAAGGTGACGTCTTCCGGCGCCTTGACGGTGAACTCGTTCAAGTGACGAACAGCTACCAGTTCGTCGATCAGGACTTTCTTGTCGTTCATCGTGGCCGAAGCCTGGGCGATCACGTGATCGGCTTCTTCGATGGCGGACAGGAAGACGATCTCGTCGGTGACCAGAGCGTCTTTCACCACACGGTACGGGCTTTCGAGGAAGCCGTACTGGTTGGTACGCGCATAGGCAGCCAGGGAGTTGATCAGACCGATGTTCGGACCTTCCGGCGTTTCAATCGGGCATACACGACCGTAGTGAGTCGGGTGTACGTCACGGACTTCAAAGCCAGCACGCTCACGAGTCAAACCGCCAGGGCCGAGTGCAGACACACGACGCTTGTGGGTGATCTCGGACAGCGGGTTGTTCTGGTCCATGAACTGGGACAGCTGGCTGGAACCGAAGAACTCTTTCACCGCCGCAGCCACTGGCTTGGCGTTGATCAGGTCTTGCGGCATCAGGCCTTCGCTTTCAGCCATCGACAGACGCTCTTTGACCGCACGCTCAACACGTACCAGGCCAACGCGGAACTGGTTCTCGGCCATTTCGCCTACGCAGCGAACACGGCGGTTACCCAGGTGGTCGATGTCATCGACGATGCCTTTACCGTTACGGATGTCGACCAGAGTCTTCAGTACCGCGACGATGTCTTCCTTGCACAACACGCCCGAACCTTCGATCTCGGTACGACCGATACGACGGTTGAACTTCATCCGGCCGACCGCAGACAGGTCATAGCGCTCAGGGCTGAAGAACAGGTTGTTGAACAGGGTCTCGGCAGCGTCTTTGGTTGGCGGCTCGCCTGGACGCATCATGCGATAGATCTCGACCAGCGCTTCCAATTGGTTGCTGGTGGAGTCGATCTTCAGCGTGTCGGAGACGAACGGACCGCAGTCGATATCGTTGGTGTACAGAGTCTCGATGCGAACAACCTGAGACTTGGCGATTTTCGCCAGGATTTCGGTGTTCAGCTCGGTGTTGCACTCAGCCAGGATTTCGCCGGTTGCCGGATGCACGATGACCTTGGCGGTAGTGCGACCCAGGACGTAGTCCAGAGGCACTTCCAGGGTCTTGAGACCGGCTTTTTCGATCTGGTTGATGTGGCGCGCAGTAATACGGCGACCAGCCTCAACGATGACCTTGCCCTTCTCGTCCTGAATATCAAGAACAGCGATTTCACCACGCAGACGCGAAGCAATCAGTTCCAGACTGAGGGTTTCGCCGCTCAGGTGGAAAACGTTGGTGGTGTAGAACGCGTCGAGCACTTCTTCAGTGGTATAGCCGAGCGCGCGCAGCAGTACCGATGCAGGCAGCTTGCGACGACGGTCGATACGCACGAATACGCAGTCTTTCGGGTCGAACTCGAAGTCCAGCCACGAACCGCGGTAAGGAATGATGCGCGCGGAGTACAGCAGTTTGCCGGAGCTGTGCGTCTTGCCACGGTCGTGGTCGAAGAACACGCCCGGAGAACGGTGCAGCTGGGAAACGATTACTCGCTCGGTACCGTTGATTACGAAGGTACCGTTCTCGGTCATCAGGGGGATTTCACCCATGTAGACTTCTTGCTCTTTGATGTCCTTGATCGCTTTGTTCGACGATTCTTTGTCGAAAATGATCAGGCGCACTTTTACCCGCAAAGGTACGGCGTAAGTTACACCGCGCAATACGCATTCTTTGACATCAAATGCCGGTTCGCCCAGGCGATAACCGACGTACTCCAGCGCAGCATTGCCGGAGTAGCTGATGATCGGGAAAACGGATTTGAAGGCCGCATGCAGGCCCACGTCGCGGAACTGATCTTTAGTCGCTCCCGCCTGCAAGAATTCACGATACGAATCCAGCTGGATTGCCAGGAGATACGGCACATCCATGACGTCCGGCAACTTGCTAAAGTCCTTGCGGATACGTTTTTTCTCAGTATATGAGTAAGCCATCAGCGTTCCCCAGCTTGGTCACCTGCTTGTTTGGCCCCTCCCGACGGGAGCAGCCAGAAAATCGTGCAAACCCCATGGTTTGCGCCACCGCATCGGGTGGTTACAGCTCGTTATCGGCGCCGACCGAGTCGGCTGCCAATAACGGAAAAAGGCCGGTGGCAAGAGCCACCAGCCATCAGCCTTTCGCTTAACGCTCGGGCTGGAGACGCAAAGTCGATGCTTACTTCAGCTCGACTTTAGCGCCTGCTTCTTCCAGAACAGCCTTGGCTTTGTCAGCTGCGTCTTTCGAAACAGCTTCCAGAACCATGCCTGGGCAGCCGTCAACTACAGCCTTGGCTTCTTTCAAGCCCAGACCGGTCAGTTCACGTACAGCCTTGATCACGTTAACTTTCTTCTCGCCAGTCTCAACCAGATTGACGTTGAATTCAGTTTGTTCTTCAACAACGGCAGCAACAGCAGCAGGACCTGCGGAAGCAGCGGCAGCGGAAACGCCGAACTTCTCTTCCATGGCCTTGATCAGCTCAACGATTTCCAGAACGGATTTTTCGCCGATTGCTTCGATGATTTGGTCGTTAGTCAGAGACATGACTATAAATTCCTGTATTGGGGTGACAGCCTACGCGGCCATCGAAATAAACAATAAACGCTGAAAGGAGTCGCTTAGCCTTAGGCTGCGGCAGCTTCTTTCTGGTCGCGAAGAGCCGCCAGAGTACGAGCCAATTTGCTGGTTGCGCCTTGAATCACGCTCATCAGCTGAGAAATTGCTTCGTCACGGGTCGGCAGGCTTGCCAGTACGTCGATCTGATTAGCTGCGAGGAACTTGCCCTCGAACGCAGCTGCCTTGATCTCGAACTTGTCCTGACCTTTTGCGAACTCTTTGAAGATACGGGCAGCAGCGCCCGGATGATCTTTGGAGAATGCAATCAAGGTCGGGCCGGTGAACACGTCGTTGAGCACGTCATATTGAGTGCCAGCAACGGCGCGCTTGAGCAGGGTGTTACGTACAACACGTACGTATACGCCAGCTTCACGAGCCTCTTTACGGAGTCCGGTCATAGCGCCTACTGTTACGCCACGGGCATCAGCCACGACAGCGGACAGAGCAACTTGGGCAGCCTTGTTGACTTCAGCGACGATGGCCTTCTTGTCTTCAAGTTTAATTGCCACGGGAAAAACTCCTGCTTGTTACCGTTTCATCCAACCGAGGCCAGATGTCGTTTTGGTGTCTGATTCGGTAAGGAACCGGGAGCACCATCTGCGTAGGCTTGAGGTTTAAGACTTGCGTCGCCTACGGTCTTGGATAGCCCCCGCCAGGCAGGGACCCCAATCTTTCAATTGGCGCAATCACTTGCGCCAACCTGTGTCTTACGCGTCGAGCGAGCCTTGGTCGATGACCAGGCCTGGACCCATGGTGGTGCTCAGGGTCACGCGCTTGACGTAAATACCTTTCGAGGAAGCTGGCTTGATACGCTTCAGATCAGCGATCAGGGCTTCAACGTTTTCCTTCAGCTTGACGGCATCGAAGCCGACTTTGCCAACGGAGGTGTGGATGATGCCGTTTTTGTCGGTGCGATAACGAACCTGACCAGCCTTGGCGTTTTTAACCGCGGTAGCTACGTCTGGGGTTACGGTGCCGACTTTAGGGTTAGGCATCAGGCCACGTGGACCGAGGATCTGACCCAACTGGCCTACAACGCGCATGGCATCCGGGGATGCGATAACGACGTCATAGTTCAGGTCGCCGCCTTTCATTTCGGCAGCCAGGTCGTCCATACCTACACGGTCAGCGCCGGCAGCCAGAGCGGCCTCAGCAGCTGGACCCTGGGTGAACACGGCAACGCGAACGGTCTTGCCAGTGCCGTGTGGCAGCACAGTAGCGCTACGAACGACCTGGTCGGATTTACGCGGGTCAACACCCAGGTTTACAGCAACGTCGAACGACTCGCTGAACTTGACAGTCGACAGCTCAGCCAGCAGGGCGGCAGCGTCTACAAAGTTGTAGGACTTGCCTGCTTCGATTTTGCCGGCGATAGCCTTTTGACGCTTGGTCAGCTTAGCCATTACACACCCTCCACGTTAAGGCCCATGCTACGAGCAGAACCGGCGATAGTACGCACGGCTGCGTCCATATCAGCTGCAGTCAGATCCGCGTTTTTGGTTTTCGCGATTTCTTCCAGCTGAGCACGGGTCACGGTGCCAACCTTAACGGTGTTCGGACGAGCGGAACCGCTAGTCAGACCAGCAGCCTTCTTCAGCAGAACCGAAGCAGGGGTGGACTTGGTTTCGAAAGTGAAGCTACGGTCGCTGTAGACAGTGATGATCACTGGAGTCGGCAGGCCTGGCTCAATACCCTGAGTACGGGCGTTGAAAGCCTTGCAGAATTCCATGATGTTCACGCCGTGCTGACCCAGTGCAGGACCAACAGGTGGGCTTGGGTTAGCCTGAGCGGCCTTCACTTGCAGCTTGATGTAAGCGGTAATCTTCTTGGCCATGAGGCACTCCAATTACGGGTTCGAACGCCTCGAAAGGCTCCCCGGTTACTTGCGCGTTTATCCCAGTGACGACAAAACCCCACAGCCTGAGGCTGCGGGGTTGGGATGCTTGCTCAGCTAGACCTTTTCGACCTGGCTGAACTCCAACTCTACCGGAGTAGAGCGTCCGAAAATGAGCACTGCCACTTGGATCCGGCTCTTTTCGTAATTAACTTCTTCAACCGTGCCGGTAAAATCAGCAAACGGGCCGTCGTTGACGCGCACCGACTCGCCCGGCTCGAACAACGTCTTCGGCTTCGGCTTGTCGCTACCGTCAGCAACACGACGCAGAATCGCTTCTGCCTCTTTATCTGTGATTGGCGCAGGCTTATCAGCAGTACCGCCGATGAAACCCATCACCCGAGGTGTATCCTTGACCAAGTGCCAAGTACCCTCGTTCATGTCCATCTGGACCAGCACATAACCTGGGAAGAACTTGCGCTCGCTTTTGCGTTTCTGGCCATTACGCATTTCAACCACTTCTTCAGTGGGAACCAGAATTTCGCCAAAGCCATCTTCCATGCCAGCCAGCTTTACGCGCTCTACCAACGAGCGCATGACATGCTTCTCGTAACCGGAGTAAGCATGCACAACGTACCAACGCTTAGCCACGGGACACCCTTAGCCGACAATCAAGGAAACAAGCCAGCCGAGCAGGGAATCAAGCCCCCACAACAGCAACGCCATAACCAGGACAACAGCCACAACAATCAACGTGGTCTGCGTGGTTTCTTGGCGAGTTGGCCATACGACTTTACGAATCTCGGTGCGAGCTTCCTTCACCAGTACAAAGAAAGACTTGCCCTTGACTGTCTGCAGGCCTACAAAGGCAGCTACAGCAGCAATGACAAGCAAAGCGAGTACGCGGTACAGGATCGGCGAAGCAGAGTAATACTGGTTGCCAACAACGCCAACAACCACCAAAGCAGCTACTGCTAGCCACTTGAGCAGATCGAAGCGAGAGCCTTGAGCTTCAGCTTTAGGAGTCATCTATGAAGATCCTGTGAAAAGAAAGCCAGACACACCGGGTGAATCTGGCAGGTCAGGAGGGAATCGAACCCCCAACCTACGGTTTTGGAGACCGTCGCTCTGCCAATTGAGCTACTGACCTAAAACAAAATCAGGCCGACCATTATGCCGGCCCGAAAAAGACTTTACAACAATTTACTCAACGACCCTTGCACTCCACCAGCACTGGGGCTCAAACCACCCTCAGGGACAACGAAACACAACCAGGCCATTAAAACAAAGGCAGATATTTTCATATCTGCCTTGTTATATGGAGCTCTTGAGCGGATTTGAACCGCTGACCTCACCCTTACCAAGGGTGTGCTCTACCAACTGAGCTACAAGAGCGTAACACCGTGCAAAACCTGCAAACTTGGAGCGGGTAGCGGGAATCGAACCCGCATCATCAGCTTGGAAGGCTGAGGTTCTACCACTAAACTATACCCGCGAGGCTTGCAGCTCTCGCTAAAAATGGTGGAGGGGGAAGGATTCGAACCTTCGAAGTCGTAGACGTCAGATTTACAGTCTGATCCCTTTGGCCGCTCGGGAACCCCTCCTAAGCGAGCCGGCATTCTATACTACGCCGGCCTTCTGTCAAGCATTTTCTCATTAAAAACCTGAGGTTAGCTGCGTTGACCTCGCTTCGCATCGTTGACCCTTAAAGGTCTTCACTGCGGAGCGGGCGCCATTCTATGCAAACTATTGAGCAGGTGCAACCCCCTCGCACGGCATTATTTTATGTTTTAACTCATTGAATTCCCTGGAAAGGTTTTTCAGCTGCGAATCATCCAGCCGACGCCGGCTTTCGGGCGCCACACGCACCCAGTAACCAGCAGATTCGGCGAAATCCTTCGGCAATGACTGGAATCTGATTTCCATGCCATTCAATCGCCGCTCGACCGCCTGAGCGGCTTCCTGACGCGCAAAACCGCCCAGATACAGGCAACCATCATCCGCCCGGGGCGATTTTTCTTTATCTCGCGCCGCATCAGTCGCCTCACTCAACAGGCGGATATCCTGCTGCGAGCCTCGATACAAGCTCAACGGCGTTACATCTTTCGCACGCAGAGGCGCTTCTTGTTGGTGCCAGATGTAATAGAACACATTGAGAACGAGCAGCAGCAGCAACAACCAACGCATAAAAACCTCAGGACAAGGGACATGCCATAGCCAAGCCTACGAACACCAGGTCTGGAACCACCCTGGCCTCAGGCACGATCCCGGAGACCAGGTCTGCATCCCCTCCAGTGAGGAACACAGTAAAATCATCCCCCCAGTAGCTGCGCGCCATCTCCAGCTGGGTCAGGACAAAGCCCCTGAGCATCAGCGAGCACCCTCGCTCCACCGCCTCGACGGTGGTGCGACCCGGTACCAGACTTTCCAGGGCGCGCTCAGCGGCGAGATCCCCATAGCGGATTCTACGAGTATGGGTCCGCAGCTGATTGCGCATCAGAGGCATTCCCGGGCAGATGAATCCGCCGAGATGCTCCCCATCGCCGGCAATGAAGTCGGCAGTGACTGCGGTACCGAAATCGAGCACCAGGCAGGCACCCGAGGCCAGGTGAAACCCGCCGAGCATCGCCAGCCAACGATCGAGCCCCAGCCGCTCGAATTCCTCATACCCGTTACGAACACCGGACATTTCGCGAGCCGGCGCCGCACTGACCACCGATACACCGAAGGCTTGCGCCAGCAGAGAAATCAACGCATGGGTTTCTTCAGGGGTCCTGACACTGACCAACCGGCAATACTTGAGAGCGAGCCCCTTGAGCGCCTTCAAGCTCTCCAGCAAAGCGAGGTCCGAATCTACGACACCCTCACCTACCACCCGACGGACATCCGCATCGAGCACCCGCCACTTGATAAAACTGTTTCCACAGTCGAGCTCAAGAATCATCACGCAACCTCAGACTGAGCTCACCGCCACTAAAGATTTTTTCCACACCATCCACCTTCAAGCGCAAGGCACCCTGGCTATCAATACCCAGCACTTCGCCATCTATTTGGTTAACGCCAGCGATCAGCGACACAGCGCGCCCCTGCCAAAGATGATTTTGCTCCCACTCCGCCTGGACAGCTGAAAATCCGCCGACCTGGTGACGACTCAAATAGGCCTGGAGCTTCTCCCCCAAGGCGGCAACGAGGTGATTGCGATCAAATACCTTGCCCGACTCAAGCCGCATGGACGTCCACTGCTGATCAACCTCATCGGTCATCTGCATGTTCACATTAATCCCGACACCCAAGACCACGTGACAGACATCAGCGGGATCCCCCACCAACTCGAGCAATATGCCTGCGATCTTTTTTTGCCCTACCAGAACATCATTGGGCCACTTCAGCCCTGCTGCCGAAATACCAAGTTCTCGCAAGGCCTGCATTACTGCAAGCCCGACAACCAGGCTCAAGCCCTCCAGCTGCCGCATCCCCCCCTCAATCCGCAATACCAGGCTGTAATAGATGTTTTCCGCAAAAGGACTGGCCCATTTTCGCCCGCGACGTCCTCGCCCGGCAGTCTGCCGCTCGGCAAGCACCAGGAATGGCGCAGCCTGGCCGCGCTCTATGGCGCGCAAGGCTTCGGCGTTGGTGGAGTCTATTGAGTCGAATACCAGGACGGGCCAGTCACAGGAAGGGGCCTGCTCTCTGATACCGAGAGGATCAAGCAGCGTCAAGGGTGCAGCCAGCTGATACCCGCGCCCGCGCACCTTGTGAATGGACAAGCCAAGTTCAGCCTCCAAATGCTGAAGCTGCTTCCATACCGCGCTACGACTGATACCCAAGGCAACGCCCAGGGCCTGGCCGGAATGAAACCGACCATCTTTAAGAAGCTCTAACAACGTCAGCATGCAAGTCTCGCCTCACAATGAGGCCCGCATGATAGCCATGCCCCGAGCCGTTGCATAGAAAACCTGGGGGTCTGATTTCCGGCGGACAAAAACAAAACCCCTACCTGCATACGCAGATAGGGGTTTCGGAATTTAATCTTGACGATGACCTACTCTCACATGGGGAAACCCCACACTACCATCGGCGATGCATCGTTTCACTGCTGAGTTCGGGATGGGATCAGGTGGTTCCAATGCTCTATGGTCGTCAAGAAATTCGGTAGCCAGGTCGTTCACCTTTCGGTTTACGCTCCAGCGAATGGGTATGTGATAGTCAGGTGTTTTGTGAGTCTCTCGAACTTTCGGTTCGTTTCGTCTTCACACACCGCAATCTGATGCTCTTTCGAGTAGTCAAATTGCTTGGGTGTTATATGGTCAAGCCTCACGGGCAATTAGTATTGGTTAGCTCAACGCCTCACAGCGCTTACACACCCAACCTATCAACGTCGTAGTCTTCGACGGCCCTTCAGGGGACTCAAGGTCCCAGTGAGATCTCATCTTGAGGCTAGTTTCCCGCTTAGATGCTTTCAGCGGTTATCTATTCCGAACATAGCTACCCGGCAATGCCACTGGCGTGACAACCGGAACACCAGAGGTTCGTCCACTCCGGTCCTCTCGTACTAGGAGCAGCCCCTCTCAAATCTCAAACGTCCACGGCAGATAGGGACCGAACTGTCTCACGACGTTCTAAACCCAGCTCGCGTACCACTTTAAATGGCGAACAGCCATACCCTTGGGACCGGCTTCAGCCCCAGGATGTGATGAGCCGACATCGAGGTGCCAAACACCGCCGTCGATATGAACTCTTGGGCGGTATCAGCCTGTTATCCCCGGAGTACCTTTTATCCGTTGAGCGATGGCCCTTCCATACAGAACCACCGGATCACTAAGACCTACTTTCGTACCTGCTCGACGTGTCTGTCTCGCAGTCAAGCGCGCTTTTGCCTTTATACTCTACGACCGATTTCCGACCGGTCTGAGCGCACCTTCGTACTCCTCCGTTACTCTTTAGGAGGAGACCGCCCCAGTCAAACTACCCACCATACACTGTCCTCGATCCGGATAACGGACCTGAGTTAGAACCTCAAAGTTGCCAGGGTGGTATTTCAAGGTTGGCTCCACGCGAACTGGCGTCCACGCTTCAAAGCCTCCCACCTATCCTACACAAGCAAATTCAAAGTCCAGTGCAAAGCTATAGTAAAGGTTCACGGGGTCTTTCCGTCTAGCCGCGGATACACTGCATCTTCACAGCGATTTCAATTTCACTGAGTCTCGGGTGGAGACAGCGCCGCCATCGTTACGCCATTCGTGCAGGTCGGAACTTACCCGACAAGGAATTTCGCTACCTTAGGACCGTTATAGTTACGGCCGCCGTTTACCGGGGCTTCGATCAAGAGCTTCGCGTTAGCTAACCCCATCAATTAACCTTCCGGCACCGGGCAGGCGTCACACCCTATACGTCCACTTTCGTGTTTGCAGAGTGCTGTGTTTTTAATAAACAGTCGCAGCGGCCTGGTATCTTCGACCGGCATGGGCTTACGCAGTAAATGCTTCACCCTCACCGGCGCACCTTCTCCCGAAGTTACGGTGCCATTTTGCCTAGTTCCTTCACCCGAGTTCTCTCAAGCGCCTTGGTATTCTCTACCCAACCACCTGTGTCGGTTTGGGGTACGGTTCCTGGTTACCTGAAGCTTAGAAGCTTTTCTTGGAAGCATGGCATCAACCACTTCGTGTTCCAAAAGGAACACTCGTCATCAGCTCTCGGCCTTAGAATCCCGGATTTACCTAAGATCCCAGCCTACCACCTTAAACTTGGACAACCAACGCCAAGCTGGCCTAGCCTTCTCCGTCCCTCCATCGCAATAACCAGAAGTACAGGAATATTAACCTGTTTTCCATCGACTACGCTTTTCAGCCTCGCCTTAGGGACCGACTAACCCTGCGTCGATTAACGTTGCGCAGGAAACCTTGGTCTTTCGGCGTGGGTGTTTTTCACACCCATTGTCGTTACTCATGTCAGCATTCGCACTTCTGATACCTCCAGCAAGCTTCTCAACTCACCTTCACAGGCTTACAGAACGCTCCTCTACCGCATCACCTAAGTGATACCCGTAGCTTCGGTGTATGGTTTGAGCCCCGTTACATCTTCCGCGCAGGCCGACTCGACTAGTGAGCTATTACGCTTTCTTTAAAGGGTGGCTGCTTCTAAGCCAACCTCCTAGCTGTCTAAGCCTTCCCACATCGTTTCCCACTTAACCATAACTTTGGGACCTTAGCTGACGGTCTGGGTTGTTTCCCTTTTCACGACGGACGTTAGCACCCGCCGTGTGTCTCCCATGCTCGGCACTTGTAGGTATTCGGAGTTTGCATCGGTTTGGTAAGTCGGGATGACCCCCTAGCCGAAACAGTGCTCTACCCCCTACAGTGATACATGAGGCGCTACCTAAATAGCTTTCGAGGAGAACCAGCTATCTCCGAGCTTGATTAGCCTTTCACTCCGATCCACAGGTCATCCGCTAACTTTTCAACGGTAGTCGGTTCGGTCCTCCAGTTAGTGTTACCCAACCTTCAACCTGCCCATGGATAGATCGCCCGGTTTCGGGTCTATTCCCAGCGACTAGACGCCCTATTAAGACTCGCTTTCGCTACGCCTCCCCTATTCGGTTAAGCTCGCCACTGAAAATAAGTCGCTGACCCATTATACAAAAGGTACGCAGTCACCCAACAAAGTGGGCTCCCACTGCTTGTACGCATACGGTTTCAGGATCTATTTCACTCCCCTCTCCGGGGTTCTTTTCGCCTTTCCCTCACGGTACTAGTTCACTATCGGTCAGTCAGTAGTATTTAGCCTTGGAGGATGGTCCCCCCATATTCAGACAAAGTTTCTCGTGCTCCGTCCTACTCGATTTCATGACTAAGAGATTTTCGCGTACAGGGCTATCACCCACTATGGCCGCACTTTCCAGAGCGTTCCGCTAATCTCAAAGCCACTTAAGGGCTAGTCCCCGTTCGCTCGCCACTACTAAGGGAATCTCGGTTGATTTCTTTTCCTCAGGGTACTTAGATGTTTCAGTTCCCCTGGTTCGCTTCTTAAGCCTATGTATTCAGCTTAAGATACCTAACTTATGTTAGGTGGGTTCCCCCATTCAGACATCTCCGGATCAAAGTCTGTTTGCCGACTCCCCGAAGCTTTTCGCAGGCTACCACGTCTTTCATCGCCTCTGACTGCCAAGGCATCCACCGTATGCGCTTCTTCACTTGACCATATAACCCCAAGCAATCTGGTTATACTGTGAAGACGACATTCGCCGAAAATTCGATTCTTGCTCATAAAGAGCAACTCACAAATTTTACCTTAGCCTGATCCAACACCAGTGAAAGTGTTGTCCAGTCTATCTTTCTATCACATACCCAAATTTTTAAAGAACGATCTAATCAAAGACTAGAAATCAATATTCACAGTGGAATACTCATTTCTAAACTCTAACGTCAGAAGCAGTGAATGGTGGAGCCAAACGGGATCGAACCGTTGACCTCCTGCGTGCAAGGCAGGCGCTCTCCCAGCTGAGCTATGGCCCCGTATTTCTACAGGCGTTTCCCACACAGGCAAAATTGGTGGGTCTGGGCAGATTCGAACTGCCGACCTCACCCTTATCAGGGGTGCGCTCTAACCAACTGAGCTACAGACCCAATTTTGATGCTTTCGCAATCAAACTTGAAGCGTGTAGCTTAAAGCTTGAAGCTGCTTCTATCGTCTTCTTCAATGAATCAAGCAATTCGTGTGGGAACTTATGGAGCAGCTGATGTCGTCGATTAAGGAGGTGATCCAGCCGCAGGTTCCCCTACGGCTACCTTGTTACGACTTCACCCCAGTCATGAATCACACCGTGGTAACCGTCCTCCCGAAGGTTAGACTAGCTACTTCTGGTGCAACCCACTCCCATGGTGTGACGGGCGGTGTGTACAAGGCCCGGGAACGTATTCACCGCGACATTCTGATTCGCGATTACTAGCGATTCCGACTTCACGCAGTCGAGTTGCAGACTGCGATCCGGACTACGATCGGTTTTCTGGGATTAGCTCCACCTCGCGGCTTGGCAACCCTCTGTACCGACCATTGTAGCACGTGTGTAGCCCAGGCCGTAAGGGCCATGATGACTTGACGTCATCCCCACCTTCCTCCGGTTTGTCACCGGCAGTCTCCTTAGAGTGCCCACCATAACGTGCTGGTAACTAAGGACAAGGGTTGCGCTCGTTACGGGACTTAACCCAACATCTCACGACACGAGCTGACGACAGCCATGCAGCACCTGTCTCAATGTTCCCGAAGGCACCAATCCATCTCTGGAAAGTTCATTGGATGTCAAGGCCTGGTAAGGTTCTTCGCGTTGCTTCGAATTAAACCACATGCTCCACCGCTTGTGCGGGCCCCCGTCAATTCATTTGAGTTTTAACCTTGCGGCCGTACTCCCCAGGCGGTCAACTTAATGCGTTAGCTGCGCCACTAAGAGCTCAAGGCTCCCAACGGCTAGTTGACATCGTTTACGGCGTGGACTACCAGGGTATCTAATCCTGTTTGCTCCCCACGCTTTCGCACCTCAGTGTCAGTATCAGTCCAGGTGGTCGCCTTCGCCACTGGTGTTCCTTCCTATATCTACGCATTTCACCGCTACACAGGAAATTCCACCACCCTCTACCATACTCTAGCTTGTCAGTTTTGAATGCAGTTCCCAGGTTGAGCCCGGGGATTTCACATCCAACTTAACAAACCACCTACGCGCGCTTTACGCCCAGTAATTCCGATTAACGCTTGCACCCTCTGTATTACCGCGGCTGCTGGCACAGAGTTAGCCGGTGCTTATTCTGTCGGTAACGTCAAGACAGCAACGTATTAGGTAACTGCCCTTCCTCCCAACTTAAAGTGCTTTACAATCCGAAGACCTTCTTCACACACGCGGCATGGCTGGATCAGGCTTTCGCCCATTGTCCAATATTCCCCACTGCTGCCTCCCGTAGGAGTCTGGACCGTGTCTCAGTTCCAGTGTGACTGATCATCCTCTCAGACCAGTTACGGATCGTCGCCTTGGTGAGCCATTACCTCACCAACTAGCTAATCCGACCTAGGCTCATCTGATAGCGCAAGGCCCGAAGGTCCCCTGCTTTCTCCCGTAGGACGTATGCGGTATTAGCGTCCGTTTCCGAGCGTTATCCCCCACTACCAGGCAGATTCCTAGGCATTACTCACCCGTCCGCCGCTCTCAAGAGAAGCAAGCTTCTCTCTACCGCTCGACTTGCATGTGTTAGGCCTGCCGCCAGCGTTCAATCTGAGCCATGATCAAACTCTTCAGTTCAAACATCTTTGGGTTTTTAAGAAACCCTAAACTTGGCTCAGCAATCGTTGGTTACATCTTTGATTTCTCGCGGAGTAACTTGTGATGCTGATAATCTTGTTGACTATCAGTCTGACTCCACAAGCACCCACACGAATTGCTTGATTCAGTTGTTAAAGAGCGGTTGGTTAAGATCTTTCGTCTCAACCGAGGCGCGCATTCTACGCTTTCCTCTGCTGCTGTCAAGCGGTTATTTTCAGAAGTTTTCAAAGTTTCCTTTGCAACTTCAACCACTTGCGCTTCCGATCTCTCGTTAGCGGGAGGCGAATTCTACAGCGTTACTCGCTGCTGTCAACACCTCTTTTTCTCCGCTTTCGACCGAGAAGATCGAACCGTCAAAAGAGCCAAACATCACCGCTCTTTCAACTCCTTCTGGGCTTCGATGACCTGAAGCAACTCGCTGTCGAAAACTGCGTAACTCTTTGTTTACCAAGGAGTTTTCCGTTTCGACTACGCCGGAAGTGGGGCGAATTATAGACTTCCAGAATCTGCCGTCAAGCCTTAATTCTGCTTTATTCGGATTTGAGCGTAATACGCGCAAATGCCTTCTTCCCGGCCTGGCAAACATGCGTCGCACCCAGTGCATATATAAAGGTGCGATCGACCACTTCACCATCTATACGCACACCACCAGAACCGAGAAGATCACGCGCCACGGCCGAGTTCTTCACCAGGCCTGCCTTATTAAGGACGGCAGCGATCGGCATATCTTCGGTCGCAGTCAATTCGATTTCCGGCAGATCATCCGGCAGCTCGCCTTCCTTCATACGATTGCCCGCCCCACGATGAGCATTGGCCGCAGCCTCCTCACCATGGAAACGCGCAACAATTTCTTCAGCCAGCTTGATCTTGATGTCTCGCGGATTGGCACCCGCTTCTACATCAGCCCGGAACGCGTCGATCTCATCCATGGAGCGGAAGCTGAGCAACTCGAAGTAACGCCACATCAGCACATCAGGGATGGAGACCAGCTTGCTGTACATGACGCCCGGCGCTTCCTGAATACCGACGTAGTTACCCAAGGATTTGGACATCTTCTTCACGCCATCCAGACCTTCGAGCAATGGCATAGTCAGAATGCACTGAGGCTCCTGGCCATAACCACGCTGCAGCTCACGCCCCATCAGCAGGTTGAACTTCTGGTCGGTTCCGCCAAGCTCGACGTCCGCGCGCAATGCGACAGAGTCGTACCCCTGCACCAGCGGATAGAGGAACTCATGAATGGCAATCGGTTGATTGGTCGTATAGCGCTTGTCGAAGTCGTCGCGCTCGAGCATGCGCGCAACGGTGTACTGCGAAGTCAGGCGAATGAAGTCAGCCGGCCCCATCTGATCCATCCAGGTGGAGTTGAACGCCACCTCGGTCTTGGCCGGATCAAGGATCTTGAACACCTGCGTCTTGTAGGTCTCGGCATTTTCGAGAACCTGCTCGCGGGTGAGCGGAGGACGCGTCGCGCTCTTGCCGCTCGGATCACCGATCATCCCGGTGAAGTCACCTATAAGGAAAATCACCTGATGACCCAGGTCCTGGAACTGGCGCAGCTTATTAATAAGCACGGTGTGACCCAGGTGCAAATCCGGCGCGGTCGGATCGAAGCCCGCCTTAATACGCAGCGGCTGGCCACGCTTGAGCTTTTCGATCAGCTCGGCCTCGACCAACAGTTCTTCCGCACCACGTTTGATCAGCGCTAGCTGCTCTTCAACCGACTTCATAACAGACCCGCAAGGCTCGAATTCAAAGGGGACCAACCATACAAGATCGCGCGTCAAATACAAAGTTTTGCCCGGCGCACGGACACCAATCCACCGACAGAGCGTCCGCGGACTTGCTTCAGAGATGATTTGGTTATATTTTATACAGTTATTTCATCTTCATCATGTCATTCATCTTTTCCAATTCATCTTTTTCAAAGTCAACCATTACCTATGACCAAAGAACCGTCTAAAGCGCCGCCGCTTTACCCGAAGACCCACCTGCTCGCAGCGAGTGGCATCGCCGCTCTCCTGAGCCTGGCGCTTCTGGTATTCCCTTCCAGTGATGTTGAAGCCAAAAGAACGACCCTGAGTCTTGAACTGGAAAGCCCTGCTGAACAACTGACACAAGATCAAGACGCTGCTGAAGCCGTCCAGGCCACAAATGAGCCGCAGGGTTCGCCTTTCGCGCAGATCGAAAACAGTAGCGAAGAGCCTACCGAAACCGCTCAGGTCGAGCCGGCACCTGAGCCCGCGACTGCGCCAGTCATTGAAGAAAAGAAGGCTCCCAGCCACAGGGAAGTGATCGTTGCCAAAGGCGACACGCTCTCCACTCTATTCGAGAAAGTCGGCCTCCCCGCCACTTCGGTGCATGAAGTGCTGGCCAGTGGCAAACAAGCCAAGCTGTTCAGCCAACTCAAGCGCGGCCAGAAACTCGAGTTCGAACTCAACCCGCAAGGCCAACTGATCAATCTGCACAGCAAGGTCAGCGATCTTGAAACCATCAGCCTGACCAGGAACGACAAGGGTTATGCCTTCAACCGCATTACCGCCAAACCAACCGTGCGCTCGGCCTACGTTCACGGCGTGATCAACAGCTCGCTGTCGCAGTCTGCCGCTCGTGCCGGTCTGTCCCATAGAATGACCATGGACATGGCCAGTGTGTTTGGTTATGACGTCGACTTTGCCCAGGACATTCGCCCGGGTGACCAGTTCGACGTGATCTACGAGCAGAAAGTCGTCAATGGAAAAGCAGTCGGCACTGGCCCGATCCTTTCAGCACGCTTCGTCAACCGCGGCAAGACCTACACCGCCGTGCGTTACACCAACAAACAAGGCAACACCAGCTACTACACCGCAGATGGCAACAGCATGCGCAAGGCGTTCATCCGTACGCCGGTGGATTTCGCCCGCATCAGCTCGAAATTCTCCATGGGCCGCAAGCACCCGATCCTGAACAAGATCCGCGCACATAAAGGTGTCGACTATGCGGCACCACGTGGCACCCCGATCAAGGCTGCCGGCGACGGCAAAGTACTGCTCGCCGGTCGCCGCGGCGGCTACGGCAATACCGTGATCATCCAACACGGCAATACTTACCGCACGCTTTACGGCCACATGCAAGGTTTCGCCAAGGGCGTCAAGACTGGCGGCAGCGTGAAGCAGGGCCAGGTGATTGGTTATATCGGTACCACCGGGCTTTCCACCGGCCCGCACTTGCACTATGAGTTCCAGGTCAATGGCGTGCACGTCGACCCGCTAGGCCAGAAGGTGGCGATGGCCGATCCGATCTCCAAGGCCGAACGCGCACGCTTCCTCGCGCAGAGTCAGCCATTGATGGCGCGCATGGACCAAGAGAAAGCCACAATGCTGGCTTCGAAGCGCTAAGTCATGACCCTCTATATAGGTGTGATGTCCGGGACCAGCCTTGATGGACTGGACGTTGCGCTGATCGAGCAAACCTCGGCGATCAGGCTGATCGCCACGCACTACATCCCGATGCCTGACGCCCTGCGCGCCGAGCTGCTTGGCTTGTGCGCCAGTGGCCCGGACGAGATCGCCCGCTCCGCCATCGCCCAGCAGAACTGGGTGAAGCTGGCCGCGCAAGGTATTCACGCCCTCCTCGATCAACAACACCTGAAACCTGCAGACATTCGCGCGATTGGCAGCCACGGCCAGACCATTCGCCATGAGCCGTCGCGCGGGTTTACGGTGCAAATCGGCAACCCTGCCCTGCTGACCGAGCTGACCGGCATCACCGTCGTCAGCGACTTCCGCAGCCGTGACGTCGCGGCTGGCGGGCAAGGCGCACCCTTGGTTCCGGCCTTTCACGAAGCTTTGTTTGAAGAACAGGCAGGTAACCGCGCGGTGTTGAACGTCGGCGGCTTCAGCAATCTCAGCCTGATCGAACCTGGCAAACCTGTAGCCGGTTTCGACTGTGGTCCCGGGAATGTGCTGCTGGATGCCTGGATTCACCAGCAACGCGGCGACCACTTTGATCGTGACGGCCAATGGGCTGCCAGCGGCAAGGTCGAACCTGTTCTGCTAAAGGCATTGCTCAGCGATCCGTTTTTTGTGACCCAGGGCCCGAAAAGCACCGGTCGCGAGGTGTTCAACCTGCCGTGGCTGACCCGGCACCTGTCACGGTTGCCCAGCTTCGCCGCCGAAGACGTACAGGCAACACTGCTTGAGCTGACCGCGCTGACCATCGTCGAGTCATTGCAAAGTGCTCAATCGGATACCCGCCAATTGCTGGTTTGTGGCGGCGGTGCACACAACGCCACGTTGATGGACCGTCTGGCCAGCCTGCTGCCCAAGGCAAACGTCAGCAGCACCGCGGCTTGCGGTGTCGACCCGGACTGGGTTGAAGCCATGGCCTTTGCCTGGCTGGCCCATTGCTGCCTGGAAGGCATTGCAGCCAATCGCCCCAGCGTCACCGGCGCCCGAGGCCTGCGCATACTGGGCGCCATCTACCCCGCCTGAATCCGAACTCCGGACAGCAAAACGCCGCAGGGCCCTGAGGCCATGCGGCGCCTGGCGAAGCTCTGCGCGATCAGATCGAGAACGAAGAGCCGCAACCACACGTGGTGGAGGCGTTCGGATTCTTGATGACGAAACGCGAACCTTCCAGACCTTCCTGATAATCCACCTCGGCACCTGCCAGGTACTGGAAGCTCATCGGATCGACGACCAGACTCACACCCTCGCGCTCGACGATGGTGTCGTCATCGGCCACTTCTTCATCGAAGGTGAAGCCGTACTGAAAACCTGAACAACCGCCGCCCGTAACGAATACGCGCAGCTTCAAGCGATCATTCCCCTCTTCATCGACCAGGCTCTTCACCTTGTGCGCGGCACCGTGGGTGAATTGCAAAGCCGTGGGGGTGAAGGATTCGACGCTCATGCTGACTATCTCCCGGCGTTACGCCGCCATAATGCGTGATGACGTGCATTATCCGCTTCTCCCAGAAAATCGGTCAACTATTGTTACGGTATATCAATCGAACCATCGCCCTTCCGGAATGCAAAAAGGCCCGTCAGACGGGCCTTTTTGTCGAGCGCAATACAGACTTACGGCAGCATGCCGGCGTGGGACAGGCCCAGGCGTTCATCCAGTCCGAACAGAATGTTCAGGTTCTGCACCGCCTGACCCGACGCGCCTTTGACCAGATTATCGATCACCGACAACACCACCACCAGATCACCGTCCTGCGGCCGATGCACGGCGATCCGGCAAACGTTGGCACCGCGCACGCTGCGGGTTTCGGGATGACTGCCAGCGGGCATGACGTCGACGAACGGTTCGTTGGCATAACGCTTTTCAAACAGCGCCTGCAAATCAACCGAGCGATCCACGACGGTGGCGTAGAGCGTCGAGTGAATGCCTCGAATCATTGGCGTCAGGTGCGGGACGAAGGTCAGATCGACGTCCTTGCCCGCTGCACGCCGCAGACCCTGGCGGATTTCCGGCAAGTGACGGTGCCCCTTGACGGCGTAGGCCTTCATGCTTTCGGAGGTTTCGGCATACAGCGAACCTATGGAGGCGCCACGGCCGGCACCGCTGACACCGGATTTGCAGTCTGCGATCAAGCGAGTGGTATCGGCCAGACCGGCTTCGAGCAACGGCAGGAAACCCAATTGCGTGGCCGTCGGGTAGCAACCCGGTACGGCGATCAGGCGAGCCTGCTTGATCTGCTCACGATTGACTTCCGGCAAGCCGTAGACCGCCTCCTCCAGCAATTGCGGCGCACCGTGCGGCTGACCGTACCACTTGGCCCATTCAGCGGCGTCTTGCAGACGGAAGTCGGCCGACAGGTCGATGACCTTGGTCCCAGCCGCGAGCAAATCACCAGCCAAGGCATGGGCAACACCGTGAGGCGTTGCGAAGAACACCACGTCGCAAGCGCCCAGGGTCTTGATGTCCGGAACGCTGAACGCCAGGCCATCGTAATGACCGCGCAGGTTCGGGTACATATCAGCCACGGCCAGACCGGCCTCGGATCGGGAAGTGATCACTGCCACTTCAGCTTGCGGATGCTGTGCCAACAAACGCAGCAATTCGACACCGGTGTAACCCGTGCCGCCGACGATACCGACCTTGACCATAAACCTGCCCTCAACGAACCCACTGGAAAGCCGTCGATAATAGGGCCCGTATCGTCCTGCGACAACCGCCAAGGTGACGTGCGGAGCCTCAAGCCTCTACTATCGCGCTTACCGTGAACCTGGGAATAACTGAAAATGCTTTATCTGTGGCTCAAAGTGCTTCACATCGTCAGCATGGTCTGCTGGTTTGCCGGCCTGTTCTACCTGCCGCGCCTGTTCGTCTATCATGCGCAAAGCGAAGACACCGTCAGCAAGGAACGCTTCAGCATCATGGAGCGCAAGCTGTACCGCGGCATCATGGGACCGGCGATGATCGCCACGCTGATTTTCGGCATCGCGCTGATCGGCTTGAACCCCGGCATATTCAGTCAGGGCGCCTGGATTCACGCGAAGTTGACCCTGGTGGTGATCCTGATCGGCTACCACCACATGTGCGGCGCCCAGGTAAAACGTTTTGCCCGTGGCGAAAACACCCGCAGCCATGTCTTTTATCGCTGGTTCAATGAAGTGCCGGTTCTGATATTGCTGGCTATCGTAATTCTAGTCGTCGTTCGGCCGTTCTGATTTCAAGCACAACTCACCGGGGTACTTCCAATGTCGCTGCCCGCTTTGCTCGAACAATGTTTGCGCCTGCCCGTGGTGGCAGCGCCGATGTTCCTGATTTCCAACCCGCAACTGGTGCTCGCTTGCTGCCGAAATGGTGTGGTGGGCAGCTTTCCCGCACTGAATCAACGCGAGAGCAGTGGCTTCAAGGCCTGGCTGGAAGAAATCGAAGCAGGGCTGGCGACACTGGACAACCCTGCGCCTTACGCGGTGAACCTGATCGTCCACAACAGTAACCCGCGCCTGCAAGCGGACCTGGAAATCTGCATCGAGCACAAAGTGCCGATCGTGATTACCAGCCTTGGTGCCGTTAAGGAACTGGTCGATGCCGTCCACGGCTATGGCGGCCTGGTGTTCCACGACGTGACAACCCGACGCCATGCCGAGAAAGCGGCCGAGGCCGGGGTAGACGGCTTGATCGCCGTGGCTGCGGGTGCCGGTGGACACGCTGGCACCTGGAGCCCGTTTTCGCTGATTGCCGAGATCCGCCAGTTCTTCGACAAGACCTTGCTGCTGGCCGGTTGCCTGAACCACGGTCACGAGATTCTTGCCGCACAATTGCTCGGCGCGGACCTGGCCTACTTCGGTACGCGATTTATCGGCACTACCGAAAGTCATGCCCCTGACGCCTACAAGCAGATGTTGCTGACTTCCAGAGCCGCGGACATCGTCCATACTCCCGCAGTGTCGGGCGTACCGGCGAGCTTCATGCGTCAAAGCCTGGAGGCCGCCGGTTTCGACATGGCGGCATTGCAAGGCAAGGGCGAGGTCAACTTTGGCTCCAAGCTCAAGCCGTTGAGCGATGAAGCCAAAGCCTGGAAAACCGTGTGGTCCGCGGGTCAGGGCGTCGGCGAAATCGATGACCTGCCGAGCGTCGATCAATTGGTTGCACGTCTGGACGATGAATACCGCAAGGCCCTGGAACGTGCGGCACAGCTGCGTGAGCGCTGGCCTCGCTGACAGGACAACTCGGCCAGTCGCTTTCGGCTGGCCTTACACGCCGGCGGCGCAACACTCCATTCAAATTTTTCGCGACAAGGATGCCTCGCAATGAGCGAAAACCGTTACAAGATCGTATTCGACGGCGCTCTGCTGCCTGGTGTCGAGGCCACCACCGCCAAACTCAATCTCGCCGAGCTATTCAAATCCGATGTCGCTGCCATCGAGCGGCTGTTCAGTGGCCGGCCGGTTGCACTCAAACGCGACCTGTCACAGGCCGATGCCCGGATTTATCTGCAGGCGCTGACGAAAACCGGCATCGATGCCCGAATCGAAAGTGAACCCCGGGTCGAACTGAACCTGTCAGATGTACACGAACACACGCCTGCCAACCCGCCTCCATCGACAGATCCGGAATCGCCCTACGCACCGCCGCGCGCGGCTGTCGGCGAAGCGCTGCCGGAGTTCGCCCCGCTCAAGGCGTTCAGTTTCGAAGGCCGTATCGGCCGCTTGCGTTATCTGGCCTGGACGATGGTCCTGATGCTGGTGACGCTTGGCATCGGCACCGTGCTGGGGGTTTTCGGCCTCGCCCTTATCAATACGGACTCCAGCGCCGGCCTGATTCTCGGAGGCCTGTTGGCCTTTACGCTCATCGTGGTGCTCGGGTTCATCAGCATCCAGTTCAGCGTCCAGCGTCTGCATGATATCGGCTGGTCCGGCTGGCTCTGGCTGCTGACGCTCGTGCCGTTCGTGGGCAGCTTCTTTCCGTTCGTGATGATGATTATGCCGGGCAACAACACCGCCAATCGATACGGTGCGCCACCACCGCCCAACAGCACAGCAGTCAAAGTCCTGTCTGGGCTATGGCTGGTGTTTGTTGCGATCCTGTTGATTGGCGGGCTGACCGGTGGACTCACTGCGATCCATAGCGAATACGAAAGCGCCGCCGAGAGCCACTACGAAAGTGACTCGGTCACCACCGAAGAGATCGAAGATCAAACCGCTGTGGAAGCAGAGCCTGCGCCAAATTCAGCTGACGATGCAGCCGAAGAAGCCCGGCCCCCTGTAGACTCTGCGAAAGAATGAACAGCGCTTCCCGCCCGTGACACCTGCGTCGCCGGCGCGGAGCTGTTGCGATGGAGAACTGCATGACCCGTTACGCTCTGATCACTGGCGCCTCCAGCGGCATCGGCCTGGCGATGGCCGAAGCGCTGGCCCGACGCGGCCGCAGCCTGATTCTGGTGGCCCGACAGCGTGATCAGCTGGAAAGTATCGCGATTGAACTGACTCAACGTTTTGGCGTGGAAGTGTTGTTCCGGGCCTGTGACCTGGGCGAACCGTTGCGTCTGTCCGGGTTTCTGCTGGAACTGGAGGAAGGTGATCGCCAGATCGATCTGTTGGTCAATTGCGCCGGCATGGGTACCTGCGGTCCTTTCCTGGCCCAGGACTGGATGACCGAGCAGGATCTGATCGAGGTGAACATCCTCGCCCTCACCCGCCTGTGTCATGCGGTCGGCAACAGCATGGCCTTGCAGGGTGGCGGGCAGATTCTCAACGTCGCCTCGGTCGCTGCATTCCATCCGGGCCCGTGGATGAGCACTTATTACGCCAGCAAAGCCTATGTGTTGCACTTTTCCGAAGGGTTGCGCGTCGAGCTTAAGAAATGTGCGGTCAAGGTTTCGGTGCTCTGCCCTGGCCCGACTCGCACAGCTTTTTTCCGCACCGCGCAACTGGACACCGACAAACTGGTCGACAGCAAACTGCTGATGAGCCCCGAGGAAGTCGCGCTCTACACCGTGCGCGCCCTGGAGAAAAATCGCGCCATCATCATTCCGGGCCGACGCAACCGCTGGCGCGCCTTCCTGCCGCGCCTTGGTTCACGCTGGCTGACCCGGACAATTGCCGGCATGGTCAACAAGGCATACTGCCCGCGCTGAATGGTCCTGCGGTAAAACACTGGGCTGGCGCATCTCCCGTGAGTACACTCAGGCCAGCCCAAACAACGGAGAAACTGCTGTGGATACTCTGTTCACCAAGATCATCAACCGGGAAATCCCGGCGAAGATCATCTACGAGGACGACCAGGTACTGGCCTTCCACGACATCGCCCCACAGGCACCCGTGCATTTTCTGGTGATCCCGAAAAAATCTGTGCGCACCCTGAACGACCTCACCGAGGACGACAAGGCATTGGCCGGGCATATTCTGTTCACTGCCCAGCGTCTGGCGCTGGAGCTGGGCTGCGAAGAAGGTTTCCGTGTGGTCATGAACTGCAATCCACTGGGTGGGCAGACGGTCTATCACATTCATATGCATGTATTGGGTCAGCGCCAGATGCATTGGCCGCCGGGCTGATTCACCACCGTCGTCCTCTGTAGGAGCCAGCAAGCCGGCTCCTACAGAACAAGCCTGCGACGCAATGACCCAGCGTAAACCTTCACCGGCCGATTGGGTTAAACTGGCCGCCGAGATTCTTCCCGGAGGTCAGCATGACTACCCAACGTCACTACTCGCCGATTGACCGTCTTCTGCTGCAAGCCGATGCCGCGATGCGAACCCTGCTGCCCTCCAGCGGCCAACCGTACCGTCCGTCGCCCGCCATCGTGCAGCCGGATGCGAAAATGAGCGACGAAGACACCCGGCACGTTGCCGGCCTGATGCGTATCAACCATACCGGCGAAGTCTGTGCCCAGGCGTTGTATCAGGGTCAAGCCCTGACCGCCAAACTGCCGCAAGTACGGGCCGCCATGGAACACGCTGCCGAAGAAGAAATCGACCACCTGGTCTGGTGCGAGCAACGTATCCATCAGCTAGGTAGCCACACCAGCATTCTCAATCCACTGTTTTACGGCATGTCGTTCGGGATTGGCGCGGTAGCCGGGCTGATCAGCGACAAAGTCAGCCTGGGTTTCGTTGCGGCTACCGAGCATCAAGTCTGCAAGCATCTGAACGAACACCTTGAGCAACTGCCAACGGAAGACGAAAAGTCCCGGGCGATCCTCGAGCAGATGCGCATCGATGAAGAGCAGCATGCTGAAAGCGCGCTGGATGCTGGCGGTTTCCGCTTTCCGGCGCCAGTGAAGTTCGGCATGAGCCTGATGGCCAAGGTAATGACCAAAAGTACTTACCGGATCTGACAGCGGCGTCAGCCATAAAAAAGGCGATCACCTTGAGGTAGTCGCCTTTTTTGTGTCCGAAAATATTGACTCAATTCAACCGAGCTCAACGATCTCGTAATCATGGGTGATTGCAACACCGGCCGCGCCGAGCATGATCGACGCCGAACAATATTTCTCTGCAGACAGTTCGATGGCGCGTTTGACCTGGGCTTCTTTCAGCCCACGGCCTTTGACCACAAAGTGCATGTGAATCTTGGTAAAAACCTTCGGATCCTCGGTCGCGCGTTCGGCTTCGAGGAAAGCTTCGCAGCTTTCGACCGCCTGGCGGGACTTCTTGAGGATGCTGACCACGTCGAAATTACTGCAACCGCCCACACCCAGGAGGAGCATTTCCATTGGCCGGACACCAAGGTTGCGACCGCCGGCATCGGGCGGACCGTCCATGACCACGACATGACCGCTGCCGGATTCGCCGAGGAACATGGCTTCGCCAGCCCATTGGATGCGTGCCTTCATCGCCAAGACTCCACTGTATAAAAAAGGGTCGCCAGCTTAGCACAGGGCCCTTGATTGACAGCGCTCGCCTTCTTGGGACATAACCACCCGCGCTGTAGGTAAATGCTCGAATATTGCAGGAAGCGTCTGTTAAGCTGGCGCCAATTAGCTGGCGCATAGCCAGCCTTGTTGCTGACAACACAGATTGCAGGCTTCGCCAGCCCCTAAAAAAACCAATCACTCCGTGCAGTCTTTTCGGGATAGAACCATGGTTGCTATTGCGCCCACGCCCAAAATCAAAAACCTCGACAAACTGTTGATGCATTGCCAGCGCCATCGCTACCAGGCCAAGACCAATATCATCTGCGCCGGGGATCGCTCGGACACGCTGTTTTTCATCATCAAAGGCTCGGTCACCATCCTGATCGAAGACGACGATGGTCGCGAAATGATCATCGCCTACCTGAACGCCGGGGACTTTTTCGGTGAACTGGGTCTGTTTGAACAGGCCGGCCTGGAACAGGAACGCAGCGCCTGGGTGCGCGCCAAGATCGAATGTGATGTCGCGGAAATCAGTTATGCGAAATTCCGCGAATTGTCCCGGCAGGATCCGGACATTCTTTACGTACTCAGCGGACAAATTGCACAACGTCTGCGCAACACCACCCGCAAGGTGGGTGACTTGGCGTTTTTTGACGTGACCGGACGTGTTGCTCGCTGTCTGCTGGAACTGTGCAAACAGCCAGATGCCATGACCCACCCCGACGGCATGCAGATCAAGGTGACCCGTCAGGAAATCGGGCGGATTGTAGGCTGCTCCCGTGAAATGGTCGGACGCGTACTCAAGGATCTGGAGGAGCGCAACCTGGTGGACGTCAAAGGCAAGACCATGGTGGTCTTCGGTACGCGCTAATCTCGAAAACTCAAACGTTGAAACTCAAGCACCGAGCATCTCTGCCAGCAATTGGCGGTACAGCCCGTCGAGCCGTTCCAGCGCATCCGGGGCGGCGAATTTTTCATGCAAGGCGATATGGCTCTCGGCGCGAACCCGCTGTTCAAGACCACAGGCTTCATTGAAGCGATTGACCGCCGCGACCATCGACTCGCGCTCGTTATCCAGTAACAAAGCCCCGTGCACCAATCCCACCGGACGCGAACCACCCTTGCTCTGGCGCCAGCGCTGAGCGGTGCCGACCATCTTGCGACCATCGAGGTTGACGTTGAAACGGCCATCGCAGAATGCGCCTTCGACTTCACCCAGGGATGAAACACCGCCCAGCTCATCCAGCAGCTGACAGATCGGATCGCAGAGTCGTCGGTAGGCGGTTTCGATCCGATTCTGATCGCCCTCGCTACGCGGTGGCGCGTAGACCAGTGCGATGTTGATGGTTGATGCCGATTGCGGCACCGGTTCACCGCCGGTTTCACGTAACAGCACCGGCCAGTCTGCGGCGGCAGATACTTCGCATGCAGCCTCGAAGTCGGGCAGACGATTCAATCGGCGCGGCATGACCAATGCCTGGTCGCTGGGTTGCCAGAACAGCAAGCCAAAATCCGAATCGCCGGTGCACACATGGGCCAACAGGTCTTGTTCGGCCAGGAGGCCGGCTTCAACGGTCAGAGAAATTGGCTGGGGCATGGATGACTCCGTAAGACATGAAGTCTCTGGGGTACTTGATGGCCTCTTCGCGGGCAAGCCCGCTCCCACAGGGGATCGGGTTGCCTGGAAGGTGTGGTCAGTCGAGGGTCGAGCCGCTGACAGGAATACCGCGCTCAGGGAAAAACAGACGCTGCAACTCGGTGCCCGGATTTTCGGCGCGCATGAACGCCTCGCCAACCAGGAACGCATACACGTCGCTGATTTCCATCAGTTCGACATCGGCTCGATTGAGAATGCCGCTTTCGGTAATCACCAATCGATCACGCGGGATACGCGGCAACAGATCAAGCGTGGTTTCCAGATTGACGTCGAAGGTGTGCAGGTTGCGGTTGTTGACGCCGACCAGCGGAGTATCGAGCGTCTTCAACGCCCGTTCCAGCTCGTCGCCATCGTGGACTTCCACCAGCACATCGAGGCCGACGCTTTTGGCCACGGCCGCCAGCTCGGCCATTTTCACGTCATCCAGAGCGGCGACGATCAACAGCACACAGTCAGCGCCCAGGGCACGGGCTTCGACGATCTGATAGGGATCGATCATGAAGTCCTTGCGGATCACCGGCAGTTTGCATGCCGCACGCGCCTGCTGCAGATACGCATCGGCACCCTGGAAGTAATCGATATCGGTGAGCACCGACAGGCAGGTCGCCCCGCCCCGTTCGTAGCTACTGGCGATGTCGGCGGGAACGAAGTTCTCGCGGATCACGCCTTTGCTCGGCGAGGCTTTCTTGATTTCAGCAATGACTGCAGGCTGCTTGAGCTTGGCCTGATCGATCAATGCCTTGGCAAAACCGCGTGATGCATCGGCCTTCTTGGCCAGACTTTCCAGCTCGGCGAGACTCACACGAGCACTGCGCTCGGCGACCTCCTCGACTTTGCGGGCCAGAATGTTTTCCAGAACCGTCGGTACACTCATCCCTCATTCTCCACCTTGAATACCGCGGTAAACGCACCCAACTCCTCGAGTTTTTCCCGAGCGAGACCGGTGTGCAGCGCATCGTGCGCCAGGGCAACGCCCTCTTTTAAAGTGCTGGCCAGGTCGGCGGCATACAACGCGGCACCGGCATTGAGCACGATCATCTCGGCGGCTTTCTGACCGTTTTCGGTCTTGCGCTTGCCCAAGGCATCGCGAATCAGTTCAAGTGACTGGGCCGGACTTTCAACCACCAGACCATACAAGCTCTGGCTCTTTATACCGAGGTCTTCCGGCTGGACCCAGTATTCTGTTATTTCGTCGTTTTTCAGTTCAGCCACATAGGTGGGTGCCGCCAGGCTGAACTCGTCCAGACCGTCCTGGGAATGCACCACCAGCACATGTTTGCTGCCCAGACGCTGCAACACCTCGGCCAATGGCCGGCACAACGCCTGATTGAACACACCCACAACCTGATGTTTCACCCCGGCCGGATTCGTAAGCGGGCCGAGCATGTTGAACAAGGTACGCAGGCCCAGCTCCCGGCGCGGACCGGCGGCGTGCTTCATGGCACTGTGGTGGGTCTGGGCAAACATGAAACCGATGCCGACGTTATCGATGCAGCGTGCCACTTGAACCGGTGTCAGGTTCAGGTAAATGCCCGCCGCCTCCAACAGGTCGGCACTGCCGCTTTTACCCGAGACCGCACGGTTACCGTGCTTCGCCACGGTGCAACCGGCTGCTGCGACGACAAACGAAGAAGCGGTGGACACGTTGAAGATGTTCGCACCGTCACCGCCGGTGCCGACGACATCGACGACGCCGTCCAGCGTCTTGAGTTCGACCTTGTCCGCCAGCTCGCGCATGACCGACACCGCACCCACGATCTCATCGATGCTCTCACTCTTCATGCGCATGGCCATCATGAACGCGCCAATCTGCGCGTCGGTGCACTGCCCGGTCATGATTTCGCGCATCACATCGCGCATTTCGTCGGTGCTGAGGTCGAGATGGTCGACGATACGGCTCAGGGCTGTCTTGATATTCATTAAAAGTCCTTAGCGCGTGCCGCCGGTTTGTTTGAGGAAGTTGGCGAGCAGCTCGTGCCCCTGTTCGGTCAGGATAGACTCAGGGTGGAACTGCACGCCTTCGATGTTCAATGTCTTATGGCGCAGGCCCATGATCTCGTCCACCGAGCCGTCTTCAAGCTGGGTCCAGGCAGTCAGCTCGAGGCAGTCAGGCAGGGTTTCGCGCTTGACGATCAGCGAGTGATAGCGGGTGACCGTCAGCGGATGATTCAAGCCTTCGAAAACGCCCTTGTCCTCGTGGAACACCGGACTGGTCTTGCCGTGCATGACGTGACGGGCGCGGACGACGTCGCCGCCAAAGGCCTGGCCAATAGACTGGTGGCCCAGGCAGACGCCGAGAATCGGCAGTTTTCCACCGAAATGCTTGATTACGTCGATCGAGACGCCGGCTTCGTTCGGAGTGCAAGGACCGGGGGAAACGACGATCCGCTCAGGGTTGAGCGCTTCGATTTCGGCAATGGTGAGCTCATCGTTGCGCACGACTTTGACCTGGGAGCCGAGCTCTCCAAGGTACTGCACAACGTTGTAGGTAAAAGAGTCGTAGTTATCGATCATCAGCAACATGGCGTTAAGAACCTCTTGAATTCACTGACTTTAATTCAGCCTTCGAAGGATTTACCCGCAGCGTCCTGCGCTTTGTCAGTCGCTGGAATCGCGCAGCAAAGCGGTTTGTCTTGCGGGTAAAAGAAGGCAAAGCGGTAAAGATCCGGCCGGGCCGGCAGAAGGATTCAGGCGCGCCAACGCCAACGGGCGTGTGCCTTGATGACTTGATCCAGGAGTTTGCTGACGATCAACACGGAGAAGGTCTCATTTATACGTCTTGGCACAGTAACTTAGCTGGGCGGAGCGTGCAATATGGGGCGATCGAAGCGCGTGAAACAATCGACGGGTTCGCGCCGAATGGCAACAGGCTCTATAGTTTTTGGCACTGTCGTTTTGCTCACTAAAACAATAACAAACGGATTTGCTCATGCTCAGACAGACATTGACTGTACCGCTTGCCGGCTGCTTGCTCGCCATGGCCTGCACCCAGGCGATCGCGGCACCTAACCCTTATTCGAATTTCATTGTGTTTGGCGATAGCCTAAACGATGCCGGACAGTTTACCGACACGGGCGGCCCTCCCGGTTCGACCCTGCGCTTCACTAACCGGACCGGACCGGTTTACCAGGACGGCAGCGGCGAAGTCTATTCCGCCAACTCGACCCAGCTGCTGGGTGGAAGGCTCGGGTTTTCATCGGACCAGACGGCCGCCTCGACCTCGGCGGCGCGTGCGAGCCTGGGACTGCCGGACGGTAATAACTGGGCCGTTGGCGGTTACCGCACCGACCAGATCCTGACCTCAATCACCACCGCATCCGCCACGGGCGAACGCACGCGTTCGGGCTATCTGCCGACCAACGACTTCAGCGCCGATCCGAACGCTCTGTATTACCTCTCCGGGGGCGGTAACGACTTTCTTCAGGGACAAGTACAAAGTGGTGCCCAGGCAAATGCGGCAGCTGACCGACTGGCCAACAGCGTCCAGGTTCTGCAAACCGCCGGTGCCCGGTACATCATGGTCTGGCTGCTGCCCGACCTGGGTTTGACGCCGGCCATCAATGGCTCGCCCCAGCAGACACCCACCTCACTACTGAGCTCTGCCTTCAACCGGCAGCTGGTCACTCGACTGGCGGGAATCGATGCCGAAATCATTCCGCTGAACATTCCGCTGCTGTTGCAGGAAACCTTCGCCGATCCGGCTCGATTCGGTTTTGCTTCCGGCCAGAACCTGACGGCGACCTGTTTCAGCGGTAACAGCTGCACCGAAAACGCTACGTACGGCATCAACAGTGCCACCCCGGACCCCACTAAGCTGATTTATAACGATGGGGTTCATCCGACCGAAGCCGGGCAAAAATTGATTTCCGACTACGCCTATTCCTTACTCGCAGCGCCTTGGGAGCTGACGCTGTTGCCGGAAATGGCCCACGCTACTCTACGTGCGCACCAGGATGAACTGCGCAGCCAATGGCAATCGGACTGGGAGAACTGGCAAGCGGTCGGCCAATGGCGCGCGATTGTCGCCGGTGGCGGCCAGCATCTGGATGTCGATAGCCAAAGCAGCAGCGCCAGCGCCGATGGCAGCGGTTACAACCTGAACATCGGCGGCAGCTACCGCCTCAATGAAGCCTGGCGGGTCGGTGTGGCGGCAGGCTTTTATCGGCAGAACCTTGAAGCTGGCAGCGATGATTCGGACTACAAGCTCAACAGCTACCTGGCCACCGCCTTCGCCCAGTTCCAGCAGAATCGCTGGTGGGCCGATGCCGCATTGACCGGCGGCAAGCTGGATTACGACAACCTCAAACGCAAATTTGACCTGGGTGCCAGCGAAGGAGCGGAAAAGGGTGATACCGACGGCCATCTTTGGGCCTTCAGCACTCGCCTTGGCTATGATATTGCGCAACCTGGCAGCGAATGGCACTTGTCGCCGTTCATCAGCGCCGATTACACGAAAGTGGAAGTCGACGGTTATTCGGAAAACAGCACTCGTTCCACAGCGCTGACCTTTGATGACCAGAAACGCGATTCAAAACGTCTGGGGGCCGGGCTGCAGGGTAAATACCAGATCACCCCGCAGACTCAAGTGTTCGGCGAATATGCCTACGAGCGTGAATACGAGGATGACACTCAGAAAGTGAACATCGCCCTCAATAGCCTGCCGTCGCTGGACTTCGAGCTCGACGGTTACACACCGCAAAGTCATTTGAATCGCGTGAGTCTGGGGGTCAGCCACAAGTTGACGGCCGATTTGGCGCTGCGCGGTGGGTATACGTTTCGCAAGGATGATGACTTTACCCAGCAAGGGCTTACCGTTGGGGTTGCGCTGGATTTCTGATACGGCAAACAGCAGGCACAAAAAACGCGACACCCTCACAGGCGTCGCGTTTTTTTATGGTGATGAGGCCCTTGTGGGAGCGAGCCGGCTCCGGGCGGCGTTCCGACGAAGAGGTCAGGACAGCCAGCATTAATATTGTCTGACCAACCGCTTTCGCGAGCAGGCTCGCTCCCACAGGTTTTGCGTGAACTCAGGCGTCCGGGGTTTGCTCGGCCAGCGCCACCGCACGGAACATCGCGCGGCGTTTGTTCAGGGTTTCTTCCCATTCCAGCGCCGGCACCGAGTCGGCGACAATGCCGCCACCGGCCTGCACGTGCAGCTCGCCGTTCTTGATCACCGCGGTGCGGATCGCAATGGCGGTGTCCATGTTGCCGTTCCAGGCGTAGTAACCGACCGCTCCGCCATACACGCCACGCTTGACCGGCTCCAGTTCGTCAATGATTTCCATCGCGCGAATCTTCGGCGCCCCCGACAAGGTGCCGGCTGGGAGAATCGCCCGCAGTGCATCCATCGCCGTCAGCCCCGCCGTCAGTTGCCCGGTGACGTTGGACACGATGTGCATGACGTTGGAGTAACGCTCGATCACCATCTTTTCGGTGAGCTTCACTGAGCCGATTTCCGAAACGCGACCGGTATCGTTACGGCCCAGGTCGATCAGCATCAAGTGCTCGGCGATTTCCTTGGCGTCGGACAGCAGGTCTTTTTCCAGCGCAACATCAGCCTCTTCATTGGCACCCCGCGGACGGGTGCCGGCGATGGGGCGCACGGTGATCAGGTTGTCTTCGACCCGTACCAGCACTTCCGGCGAACTGCCGACGACGTGGAAGTCGCCGAAGTTGAAGAAGTACATGTAAGGCGTCGGGTTGAAGCAACGCAGCGCCCGGTACAGATCGATCGGCGCAGCCTTGAAGTCGATCGACATGCGTTGGGACGGCACGACCTGCATGCAGTCACCGGCCAGGATGTATTCCTTGATGGTGTCGACGGCTTTTTCGTAATCGTCCTGGGTGAAACTCGAACGAAACACCGGATCAGCGGATTGCTGCTTGCTGAAATCCAGGCCGCGACGCGGGGTGATCGGCTGACGGAGTTTTTCCAGCAGCGCTTCAAGACGTGCCCGTCCGAGTTCGAAAGCATCGTCCTGGGACGGATCGGCCAGGACAATCGCGTGCATCTTGCCGGCGAGGTTGTCGAACACCACCACCGCGTCGGAGACCATCAACAGAATGTCCGGCACGCCCAGCGGATCCGGGTTCGGGCATTTGCCCAGACGCTTCTCCACATAACGTACGCAGTCGTACCCGAAGTAACCCACCAGGCCGCCATTGAAACGCGGCAGGCCGGGGATGGTCGGCACGTTGTAACGGGCCTTGAATTCTTCGACGAAGGTCAGCGGGTCTTCAGCTTCATGACTTTCGATCTCGACGCCGTCGTGGGTCACGCTGACGTGATGGTCGTGAACCCGCAGCACGGTGCGGCACGGCAACCCAATGATCGAATAACGGCCCCACTTTTCGCCGCCCTGCACCGATTCGAGCAGGTAGGAGTTGGGCTCATCGGCCAGTTTCAGGTAGATCGACAGCGGGGTGTCGAAGTCGGCCAGGGTTTCGCAGGCAAGCGGGATGCGGTTGTAGCCGGCAGCGGCCAAACGCAGGAATTCTTCGCGGATCATGGAGTAGCCTCGTGGCTTGAGGGTCTAACAGTCAGGTATGCAAACGCGCCGGGATGCCGGTCAGGAACAAGTCAGGCGCGCCAACGCCAGCGGGCCAGGGCCTTGATGACTTTCATCCAGAGTTTGCGAGTGACCACCACGATGGGATTTCCAGAAGGGGGTTGAACAGCGTCGGCCAACGTTATCTCAGCGGCCGGATCCAGGCAACCGCGAATTAGCTTGCGCAGATCGTCGATCACCAGCGCCGGCGACTCTTCGGCGATCGGCCGGCCATGGTTATAGCCATAACTGAGCGCCACGCATTTGACCCCCGCCGCTTTCGCCGCCTGCACATCGCTACGCGAGTCGCCGACGAACAACGATTGGGATGCCGGAATGTTGGCCATTTTCATTACGAAAAACAGCGCGGCCGGGTCCGGCTTCTTCTGTGGCAAGGTGTCGCCACCGATGATCCATTTGAAGTAACGACCGATTTTCATCTGATCCAGCAGCGGTGCGACGAAGCGCTCCGGCTTGTTGGTGATCAGTGCCATTTCCACGCCTTGCTTGTTCAGCCACTTGAGGGTGTCACGCACGCCAGGGTAAACCACCGTCAGCTCGTGACCGTCCTCATAAAAGCCGTTGAACAACTCCAGGGCATGCTCGGCCTCGACCTCATCGACACCCTCGGCATCGATGTGGTTGGCCAAGGCCCGGCGCACCAGCATGTGCACACCGTTGCCGACCCAGTCGCGCACGGACTCGATTCCCGCAGGTGCGCGGCCGAGTTTGAGCAGCATGTTATCCACAGCCGCCGCGAGGTCGGGGACCGAATCGACCAGCGTGCCATCCAGATCGAACATCACCAGCCGCGGCAAAGCGCCCGGGAACAGCTGCTCAAAGCCACTCATGGGCGGGTCAGCGCCAGTTCGGAACGCATCTTTTCAATCACCTCTTGGTAGTTCGGTGCATTGAAGATCGCCGAGCCGGCGACGAAGGTGTCGGCGCCAGCGGCGGCAATTTCGCGAATGTTGTTAACGTTCACGCCGCCGTCGATTTCCAGGCGGATGTCACGACCGGAGGCATCGATCAGTGCCCGCGCTTCACGCAGCTTGTCAAGGGTGCCAGGAATGAATTTCTGCCCGCCGAAGCCCGGGTTGACGCTCATCAGCAGGATCATGTCGACCTTGTCCATCACGTACTTGAGCACGTCCAGCGGCGTCGCCGGATTGAACACCAGGCCCGACTTGCAGCCGCCTTCGCGGATCAATTGCAGGGAGCGGTCGACGTGCTGCGTGGCTTCCGGGTGGAAGGTGATGTAAGTCGCGCCGGCCTCGATGAAGTCGCCGACAATGCGGTCCACAGGGCTGACCATCAGGTGGGCGTCGATCGGTGCAGTCACGCCGTACTTGCGCAGCGCGGCGCAGACCATCGGGCCGATGGTCAGGTTCGGCACGTAATGGTTGTCCATGACATCGAAGTGTACGAAGTCGGCGCCGGCGGCCAGGACGTTGTCCACTTCCTCACCCAGGCGGGCGAAATCGGCGGAGAGAATCGACGGAGCAATGACGAAGGGCTGCATGACGCACCTTTACTGAGCAAAATCACGATGGCGCGCATTGTATACCGCATGCTTTGACGCGCGCGACGGGACCGCGATGATCAGTACGCCGCTCGGTAGATCTTCTCGATATCGACGGTGCTCGATTTGCGCATTATCCCCGTAAGAGCCGGCTTGCTGGCGAATGGCACAACGCGGTTCGCCTGACACACCGTGTTATGCCATTCGCCGGCAAGCCGGCTCCTACAGGGATCGGCGTCAAATATAACGACCGGTGTCAGACCTGGGCGGTGCGCAGTTTTTCGCTGCGGCCACGCAGCCATTCCAAAGTCAGCAGCAGGATCACCGAGAAGGCAATCAGCAGCGTCGCTGCGGCAGCAATGGTCGGACTGAGGTTTTCGCGGATACCACTGAACATCTGCCGTGGCAGGGTTGCCTGTTCGGGGCCGGCGAGGAACAGCGTCACCACCACTTCATCGAACGAGGTGGCGAAGGCGAACAAGGCCCCCGAGATCACGCCCGGCGCAATCAACGGCAAGGTCACCCGCCGAAACGCCGTCAGCGGCGAAGCCCCCAGGCTTGCAGCGGCCCGCACCAGGTTTTGATTAAACCCCTGCAAGGTCGCCGACACCGTAATGATCACGAACGGCACACCCAACACCGCATGCACCACGATCAGCGAGAAGAAGCTGTTGCCCAGCCCCAGCGGCGCAAAGAACAAATAGCTGGCGACACCGATGATCACCACCGGCACCACCATCGGCGAAATCACCAGCGCCATCACCAGCGGCTTGCCCGGGAAGTCGCCACGGGTCAGGCCAATCGCCGCCAGCGTACCGAAGATCATCGCCAGCACCGTTGCCGCCGGGGCGACGATGATGCTGTTCCTCAGCGCCCGCATCCATTCCGCCGACGCGAAAAAGTCGTGGTACCACTGCAGCGAGAAGCCTTGCAGCGGGTACACCAGGAAACTTCCTGAGTTGAACGACAGCGGAATGATCACCAGCACCGGCAGGATCAGGAACAACAGGATCAAGCCGCAGAGAATCCGCAAGCTGTAGAACCACACCCGCTCGATGGGCGACATATAAGGACTCAGCATTTCGTTCTCCCCTTAACTCAGGCGCAGGCGACTGGCGCCCACCAGCCAGTTGTAAATCAGATACAGCACCACGGTCGCCAACAGCAGCAGCCCACCCAGCGCGGTCGCCATGCCCCAGTTGATGCTGGTGTTGGTGTAGAAGGCGACGAAGTAACTGACCATCTGATCGTTCGGGCTGCCCAGCAAGGCCGGGGTGATGTAGTAACCGATGGCGAGGATGAACACCAACAGGCAACCGGCGCCGACACCGGCATAGGTCTGCGGGAAGTACACCCGCCAGAAGCTGGCGAACGGGTGGCAGCCGAGGGAAATCGCCGCTCGCATGTAAGTCGGCGAGATGCCTTTCATCACGCTGTAGATCGGCAGGATCATGAACGGCAGCAGGATGTGCACCATCGAGATGTAGACCCCGGTACGGTTGAACACCAGCTCCAGCGGTTTATCGATGATACCCATCGCCATCAGGCCGCTGTTGATCAGGCCGCCCGATTGCAGCAGCACGATCCACGCGGCGACCCGTACCAGAATCGAGGTCCAGAACGGCAGCAGAACGAGAATCATCAGCAGGTTGCTTTGCCGCGACGGCAGGTTCGCCAGCAGATAGGCCAATGGATACGCCAGCACCAGGCAGATCACGGTGATGATCAGGCCCATCCAGAAGGTCCGGGCGAAGATATCGAGATAGATGGCCTGATCGGGCGTGGCGGGGGCGATTTCGCCGAGGTCGTCGATCCGGTGGTCCACCGCCGCCAGCAGGTAGTACGGCGTAATGCTGCTGGTGTTGCGGCGAACGGCTTGCCAGTAGGCCGGGTCACCCCAGCGCTCGTCGAGACCTTCCAGCGCTTCTTTATAAGAGGCCGGTTCGGTGGCGAACGGCAAGGCGCGGGCGGTTTTGGTCAGCAGGCTGCGATAGCCGGCCAACTCCATGTTCAAGCGCTTGGACAGGTCGCCCAAGGTCTGATTCTTGCGGGCTTCGGCCAGGTCTTCACTGGCCGCCTTGTAAACCGGTTCAGCGGGCAGGCCGCGGCCGTCCCAGCTGGCGATGGCCGCCACGGTGCGTGGCATGCCGCCGACCACTTCCGGGTTACCGACGCTTTTGTAGAGCAGCGCCACGATCGGCACCAGGAACACCAGCAGCAGAAACAGCACCAGCGGCGCGATCAAGGCCTGGGCCTTCCAGCGGTTGATCCGCTCGGCATGCTTGAGCCGCTGCTTCAAGGTGGGGTCTGTGCCCGCGTTCAGGGGAATGGCGGTGGCCATGGCGTACTCCGGAAATCTTTGATCGTTGCAGAGGCGGCAAACGCCGCCTCGAACTTTGGGTGCTGATCGTTCCCACGCTCTGCGTGGGAACGCATCCAGTGACGCTCTGCGTCACAGGGACGCGGAGCTTCCCGGGCGGCATTCCCACGCAGAGCGTGGGAACGATCATCCGGTGAACCGTCGTCCCGTGTGACTTGCTTACTTCGCAGCCCAGGAATTGAAGCGCTGCTCCAGTTGCTCGCCGTTGTCAGCCCAGAAGCTGACGTCGATCTGCACCTGGTTGGCGATGTTTTCCGGGGTGGTCGGCATGTCCTTCAGGATATCCTTGGCCAACAGCGGTACGGCTTGAACGTTGGCCGGGCCGTACGCGATGTTTTCCGAATAGGTCTTCTGCTGTTGCGGCTGCACCGAGAACGCGATGAATTTCTTCGCCGCTTCAGCACGTGCCTTGTCCAGACCTTTTGGAATCGCCCATGCGTCGAAGTCGTAGATACCGCCGTTCCACACCACTTTCAGGTTGCTTTCTTTCTGCACGGCAGCGATCCGGCCGTTGTAGGCCGAGCTCATGACCACGTCACCGGAAGCGAGGTATTGCGGCGGTTGTGCGCCGGCTTCCCACCACTGAATGCTTGGCTTGAGCTCATCAAGCTTCTTGAACGCGCGATCCTGACCATCCTTGCCAGCCAGCACTTTGTAGACGTCTTTCGGCGCAACGCCGTCGGCCATCAGTGCGAATTCCAGGGTGTACTTGGCGCCTTTACGCAGGCCGCGTTTACCCGGGAATTTCTTTGTGTCCCAGAAATCCACCCAACTGGTGGGTGCGGTTTTCAGCTTGTCGGCGTTGTAGGCCAGCACGGTCGACCACACGAAGAAGCCCACGCCGCACGGCTGGATAGCGCCTTTGACGTAGTCTTCATTCTTGCCGAACAGCGCGGGGTCGAGTTGCTCGAACATGTCTTCGTCGCAACCACGGGACAGTTCCGGCGATTCAACTTCCACCAGGTCCCAGGACACGCTCTTGGTGTCGACCATGGCCTTGACCTTGGCCATCTCGCCGTTGTACTCGCCTGCCACGATCTTGCCGTTGCCTGCCGCTTCCCACGGCGCATAGAAGGCTTTGACCTGCGCCGCCTTGTTCGCCCCGCCAAAGGACACCACGGTCAGGTCCGGGCCCGCCGCCATCGCGTGTGCCGCACCGATCATGCCCATGACCAAAGCGGTGAATTTCAGGGATCTCAACATTTATTGTTCTCTCCACGTGCAGGGTTGGTGTTGTTGAAGCAGGGGGGCGATCAATGCGCCTCTAGAAGCGGGTCGAGCGCGCGAACGTGCTCGACCTGCCAGCCAAGCGGTACCACGTCGCCAACCGCCAGCTCGGGATCGAGCTCGGCAATCGGTTGTTTCACGAAGAAGTCGGTCTTGCCGCAGACTTCCAGGCGAACCCGGACGTGGTCGCCCAGATAGATGAATTCCGCCACCCTCCCCGAGAAGCGGTTGACGCAGGATTCGCTCGAACCATTGAGGCTCACGCGTTCCGGGCGAATCGACAGCGTGACGGGTTCGCCGGTCTTGCCGACATTGACCGCCAGGGCTTCTACCTTTTCACCGCGGCCGAGCTCGACGACGCAGCGGTCGCCGGTGTGGCTGTGCAAGCGGCCATTAAGACGGTTGTTCTCGCCGATGAAGTTGGCGACGAAGGTGTTTTTCGGTTCTTCATAGAGGGAGCGCGGCGCGGCGATCTGTTGGATTTCGCCCTGGTGGAACACCGCCACACGGTCGGACATGGTCAGGGCTTCGCCCTGGTCGTGGGTCACGTAGACCACCGTTACGCCCAGACGCTGGTGCAGATGCTTGATCTCCATCTGCATGTGTTCGCGCAGTTGTTTGTCCAGCGCGCCGAGGGGTTCGTCCATCAGCACCAGTTGCGGTTCGAACACCAAGGCACGGGCCAGGGCCACACGTTGTTGCTGACCACCGGACAACTGCGCCGGATAACGCTGGGCGAACGCATCGAGCTGGACCATGCTCAGGACTTTTTTGACCTTGTCGCTGACATCGTTCTTGTTCAAACCGCGCACGGTCAACGGGAACGCCAGGTTCTCGGCCACCGTCATGTGCGGGAACAACGCGTAGTTCTGGAACACCATGCCGATGTCGCGCTTGTGCGGCGGCACGTTGTTGATGGAACGCCCGGCCAGCAGGATTTCGCCGGCGGTCGGGGTCTCAAAACCGGCGAGCATCATCAGGCTGGTGGTCTTGCCGGAGCCGGACGGCCCGAGCAAGGTGAGGAATTCGCCTTTGCGAATGTCCAGGTTGAGGTCTTTGACGATCAGGTTCTCGCCGTCGTAGCTCTTTTGCACTCCACGAAAGCTGACCAGAATGTCGCTGGCCCCTGCGCTTGAATCGACCTGGCTCATACCCACACCTTTGTTGTTGATGACTGCTGAGGACTAAGCCTAGTGGACGCTGGTGACCACGCAAATCGGGGCGCAGGAGAGAATGGCCTCAGCCGGATGGAAGGTTGGGGGTAGGGATTGCCCTACAAGGATGGCGGGGATGGGTAGGGGCAGCGGCAAGTTTCAAGCTGCAAGCCGCAAGAACGGGCAAAAGCGGCTGTGCAGGATGTCGTAAATGGGCATGCGACCACTATTCATGTGGGAGCGAGCTTGCTCGCGATTGCGGTCTGACATTCAACTTTTATGTCGACTGATGGTCCGCTATCGCGAGCAAGCTCGCTCCCACATGGGACAGCGGTGTTCTTAGAGGAGCTTGTGCTCCATGGCGTACTTCACCAGTTCCGCCAGGGAGGTGATGTTGAGCTTCTGCATCAGCCGCGCCTTGTGGGTGCTGATGGTCTTGCTGCTCAAGGCCAGTTGCTGGGCAATGTCGTTGACGTTGGCGCCCTGAGCCAGGCGTTCGAACACTGAGAATTCGCGCTCGGACAGTAACGAGTGCAACGGCCGCGAGTCGGTAAGCCCGACTTCGAAGACCATGCGATCGGCCAGGTCCGGATCAATATAACGCCCGCCCGCCGCGACTTTGCGGATCGCGGTCAGGAGCAGCGCCGGATCGCTGTCCTTGGTTGCGTAACCGGCGGCGCCGACCTTCAACGCACGGGCGGCCATTTGTGCTTCGTCGTGCATCGACAACACCAGAATCGCCGGTGGATTGTTCATTGCGCGAATCCGCGGAATGGCTTCCAGGCCATTGACCCCAGGCATGGAGATATCCAGCAACACCACTTCGCAGGGAACATGACGCAAGGTTTCGAGCAACTGCTCGCCATTGCTCGCCTCCCCTACCACCAGAAGGTCCTTGGCCAGGCCTATCAATTGCTTGATGCCTTCGCGGACGATGGTGTGGTCTTCGGCTACCAGTACACGGATCACAGACTTCTCCAGATTCAAGATCTATCGCGGGCAAGCCCGCTCCCACAGTGGACTTCGGTGTTCCAGAGATTTGTGCACTGACCCAATTCCCTGTAGGAGCGACGGTGCGACGATTCGACCTGCTCGCGAAGACGTCAGCACAGGCACCACTTTACCTTCAGGCTTCACCCACCGGCACTCGCACACTCAAGGTCGTGCCTTCCCCCGGTTCACTTTCAAGCGACAACTGCCCACCCATGATCAACACCCGCTCGCGCATGCCGACTACACCAAAGGATGTCGACCTACCGGTGGCGGGGACGAATCCTACGCCATCATCACTGACCGTCAGGCACAACTCGTCGCCTTCCAGCGTCAATGTCAGTTCAACAGTATGCGCCCGGGCATGGCGCATGACATTGGTCAGCGCTTCCTGAAGGATCCGGAACAAGCCAATCGCCTTGGCATCACTGAGCACTGGCAGGTTGTCCGGCACCTGCACCAGACACGGAATCTGTGTACGCGCCTCGAAGCGGCGGGCCTGCCATTCGATGGCCGATGCAATCCCGGCATCGAGAATCGGTGGGCGCAACGCCGTCGCCACATCGCGCACCAGTTGGAACAACTGAGCGATCAAGCGCTTCATGCTGTTCAAGCGTTCGTTCAGACCGGGGTCGAGCTGGGCGTAGGCCAGTTCGCACATGGACGTTTCCAGCTTCAACACGGTCAACATCTGACCCAACTCATCATGAACTTCCCGGGCGATGCGGGCCTTTTCCTCCTCCCGTACACTCTCCAGGTGAGCGGACAACTCACGCAATTGCCCCCGGGAGCTGGCCAGTTCCAGCTCGATGCGTTTGCTCTCGCTGATGTCCCAGACAATGCCGTCCCAGACATAGGCACCGTCTTCGAGCCGGCGGGTAATGGCCTTGATCTCCGCCCAGCGTTGCTCGCCCGAACGGGTGAGAATCCGTCCTTGCCACGACCAGTCGCTGTCGGTGTCCAGCGCATGGTCCTGAGTCTGGTGATAGCTGGCCTTGTCGTCCGGATGCACCAGGCTGCGCAAGCCTTTGTCACGGTGGGCCAGAGTGGCTGGCGAGTAACCCACCAGGCTCTCGCTGCCTTCGCTGATGTAGGCAAAGTCGATCTGTCCGGTCACCGGCGCACGTTCCAGGCGAAAGACCAATCCCGGAACATTGGCGGCGATCCCTTGCAGCCTCGCTTCGCTTTCCTGCAAGGCGGCCAGGGCACGGCGGCGTTCGGTGACATCGTTGAGGTACACCACCAGATATTCGCCGTCACGAAAACGCAGGAAGCTCAACGAAACATCCGCCGGCAGAATACTGCCATCGGAGCGCACACAGTTGGTTTCGAAACTTTGCGGGCCTTCCTCGCTGGCCCGGGCGCGTTTCCACAGGTTCAGCCAACGGTCCATGTGCAGGCCCGGCTCAAAGTCGATCAACGGTCTGTCGATAATCCCGCCTGCCGGATAGCCCAACATGGTTTCGGCCGCGCGGTTGGCGTAGCGCACATGGCTGTCCCAGTTGACCCAGAGAATGCCGACGGTGCTCTGGTCGATGGAAAACTGAGTGAGGCGCAAGGCTTCTTCGCTGGCGGCACGCAGGGCAATGTCTTCCCGCGCCGCCAATAACCGTTGCTCCAGGCTGCGCTGCTGCCGACGTTGCCAGTACACGATGGCCATGCTGCTCAGCATCAACACTGTCAACAATAGAGAAAGGTTTTGCCAGAAACCCGGTGATTCGGTCAGCCGCGGGTATTTGGGTTGCAGCCATTGACTGTGCAACTGCTCCAGGTCCTTGGCCGGGATCGCCCGCAATGCGCTTTCGACGATACCGGCCAGCTCCGGCCAGTCCCGGCGCGTGGCCACCCGCAGCAGTTGCGGCAGGCCAATGTCACCGACCACGACCAGTGCGGCGAACTCCGGCTCGGCGGACAGGCGCCCCAGCTGCGCTTCATCGACCACGGCGTAACTGGCTTGCTGACTCAATAACAGTTGCAGTGCCTGGCGCTCGATCGGTACGCCCTGAAGGTTCAAATGCGGGTAATTGCCGCGCAGGTAATCGGCCGTGGCGCTGGGCATGCGCACGGCGACGCGGGTCTGACTGTCGAGTTTTTCCAGCTCCACTATGCCGGTGCTTTTCTGGTCACTGACCACCAGTTGCGGTACCCGCATGTACGGATCGGAAAACTGCCAGAGACGCAGACCGCCAGGGGTTTGACTCAGCCCTGGAGCGATATCGATTGCACCTTCACGCGCAGCGGCTTCCAGCTGCGCAAGGTCGGAAAAGTGACGCCAGCTCAGTTCGACCTTGAGTGACTTGGCCAGCCACTGCATCAGCTCGACGTTAGCGCCCGACAATCGCTGCAAACGGCGATCGTATTGGGCGTAAGGCACTTGCAGCAACAGTCCGACGCGCAACTCACGATGCTGGGCCAGCCATTGCTGCTGGTCCGTGGACAACGGCGTGACGTGCGCCGGAGGCACGGACGCCGCCCAGCTCATCGAGGGGAACCACAAACAGCCGATAACCCAAAGGCAGCGAAAACGTATCATTGAAGTCTCACACACTGACAAATACTGACCAACCCATTAGGCTGCGGAATTACTTCTGGCCTGGACTATCCGATGCTCCCTGTCTACCGCCTGGCAATGCCAGCATTGTGCCTGTCGCTGATCCTGCCTTGCGCCTTTTCCGTCGAGGCGGCCGACCCGGCTTCCAGCGCCGCGGGGAAAACCGCAGAAAAACCGCTTGAGCGCCCGCCGTTGCCAGAGCGAAGCCAGGAAGACGCGACCGCCCTTGAGCGACAGGTCCCGGTCCAGGAACAGCAACAACTGCAAGCCGGTGCCGATACCTTTCTGGCCCTGTGGAAACCGGCCAATACCGCCAGCCCCAAAGGCGCGGTGATTATCATCCCGGGCGCTGGCGAAACCGTTGACTGGCCGCAAGCGATCGCTCCATTGCGGCGCACATTGCCGGATGCCGAGTGGAGCAGCCTGAGTATCACCTTGCCGGACCCGCAAAGCGATGCCATTGCGCCACGTATCGCTGAAATGCCGCCAACGCTCAAAGCGCCCGAAACCGGCAGCAAGGATGCCACCACTGCCGCGCCCATCGAGCAAGCGGTCGGCAGCGAAGCGGAGATGGCGGACAAGGCGATCGTCGAAACCACCGAGGAACGGGCCGGGGCTGACGCCGAACGAATCTTCGCCCGCATCGACGCGGCCATTGCCTACGCCGAACAGCAAAGCGCCCGCAGCATCGTTGTATTGGGTCATGGCACCGGTGCTTACTGGGCCGCGCGTTATCTGAGCGAAAAACAGCCCCCGCAGGTCGAAAAACTGGTGATGGTCGCCGCCCAGACGCCGGTTAGCGCGAAACCCGGACTGGCTGAACTCGCACCCACATTGAAACTGCCTACTGCAGACATTTTCTATAGGGATAAGCCGGTGGATCGCAATGCGGCGCTGGAGCGTTTGCAGGCAAGCAAACGCTTGAAGGCTTCGGGTTTCAGCCAGGTATCGCTCAAGGCCTTGCCGGGTAACAGCAAGGCTGAGCAAGAGCAATTGGTTCGTCGGGTTCGGGGATGGTTGAATCCTCAGCCTGAGGAAAATCGATAGACCGAGTCGCCCTCATCGCGGGCAAGCCACGCTCCCACAGGATTCAGGTTGCCGCATGATATGGGCACGACTAAAACCTGTGGGAGCGTGGCTTGCCCGCGATGGCGGCATCAGAGACAACACAACTCTGTTGCCCTACCGAAAATCCCGCCGCTCACGAATCAACGTGTAGGCAGTATGCAGTTCACGAGTCTTGTCGGTCGCCTCACGCACCTGCAACGCCGTCGCCCCACTGCCGGCGATCTTGTCCGGGTGATGGCGACTGAGCAAGCGTCGATAAGCGCGCTTGATCTGCGCCGGCTCGCTGGTGGCGGACACGCCCAATAGCCGCAAAGCCTCCTGGTAAGTCACGGTGCCGCTGACCAACGGACGTTTCTGCGGTTCATAGTCGGTCGCCAGCGCTTGCACCTGTTGCCGCGTCCAGCCCAACCATTTACCCCACTGGGCTAGCAGCTCAAGCTCACCGACACCGGCGTGTCCATCGGCCCAGATCATCCGCCAACAGGCGCGCAAGACGCCTTCCGCTGCATGGGGTTGAGCACTTAGACGGCGCATATAACCACGCAACCGGTCATGCCCCGATTTGCCGCGATTAAACGCCGCAATCGCACGGCGCTGAGCCGACTCGGTCATTGCCAGCGAGCGCATCTCCTGGCGCGCCTGATGGATGTGTCCATCCACCACCCGCCCATCGCACTTGGCCAGGCGCCCCAACAACACGAACAGCAGTTCATCGTTGCGCAGCGTCGGCCGGCCGCCGAGCTTTTCCCGCACATCCGCCCAGCTCTGCAGTTGCAGTCGCCGATCCAACGCCTGTCCCAACAAGCCGCCAAGCATGGCCCCCGGAATACTGGCGATGGCAAAGCCCGCTCCGGCTCCGATCAGAGTCCCTGGCCACAGCATGTCAGCGTCTCGCTTCTATCAGAGTGTCCACTTCGGCCAGACGCTCGTGTGTGCCTACATCTACCCAGATCCCGTTCAGGTGCTCGCCGGTCACTTGCCCGTCTGCCATGGCGGTACGCAGCAGCGGCGCAAGCTTGAAGGCCCCTGCCGAGCAACCCTCGAACAGCTGCGGGTGCAGCACTGCGATGCCGCTGTAGGTCAAGTTGGCGGTGTCCGCCTGACCATCGTGCACCTGCCCGTCGACCAGGTTGAAATCCCCGGCCGGGTGATGAGCCGGATTGTCCGCCAGCACCAGATGCGCCAACCTGGCGATAGGCTGATGCAACACGCTGAAGTCGTAATCGGTCCAGATGTCACCGTTGACCACCAAAAAGGCCTCAGCCCCCAGCAGCGGTAATGCGCGCAAGATCCCGCCGCCGGTTTCCAGCGGTTCACCTTCCGGCGAGTATTGGATGCTCACGCCATACTGCGAGCCGTCGCCCAGATAGTCTTCGATCTGCTGGCCGAGCCAGGCGTGATTGATCACGATCTCGGTAAAACCGGCGGCGGCCAGCGCGCGCAGGTGATACTCGATCAGCGGCACCCCGCCGGCGCGAACCAGCGGTTTCGGCGTGGTCAGGGTCAACGGGCGCATGCGCTCGCCTTTGCCTGCCGCCAGAATCATCGCCTTCATGCATTCGCTCCAGCGCGCAGGCTGGCCAGCAATACATCCAGCTCAGCCAGTTCGGGACGGCGGGCAACCACGGCCTCTATGTACGCAAAGAAGCGCGGCACATCACCCAAGTAACGCGGCTTGCCGTCGCGGTGGCAGATCCGGGCGAAGATGCCGATCACTTTCAAGTGACGCTGCACGCCCATCAGGTCGCTGGCGCGCAGAAAATCCTCGAAGTCGGGCTGAACCGGGATCCCGAGATCGCCCGCCTGCTGCCAGTAATCTTCCAGCCAGCCGCGTACACGCTCCTCGGGCCAGCTGAGGAACGCATCCTTGAACAGACAGGTCACGTCGTAAGTCACCGGACCATAGACTGCATCCTGGAAATCCAGCACACCCGGATTCGGCTCGCTGAGCATCAGGTTGCGCGGCATGTAATCGCGATGCACCAGGACCTTGGGCTGGGCCAGGGCGCTATCGATCAGCAACTCGCTGACCTGCTGCCAGAGCATTTGCTGAGCCGGGTCGAACTCGATGCCCAGCTCGCACTTCACGTACCATTCGGGAAACAATTCCAGCTCGCGTCGCAACAAGACCACGTCATAACTTGGCAGCGGTGCGACCATCGGCAACTGCTGAAAAGCCAGCAGCGCTTGCACGGCATCCTTGAACAAGTCGTCGGCATTTTCGCTGTCAATCACGTCCAGATAAGTCTTGTTGCCCAAGTCATTGAGCAACAGAAACCCCTGTTCGAGGTCTTCGGCATAGATTTTCGGCACGTTTATTCCGGATTTCGCCAGCAGAAAAGCAATATCCACGAAGGGTTTGCAGTTTTCCTTAGGGGGGGGAGCGTCCATCACAACAAAGCTTCTGCCCTCGCCTTCCCAGCGAAAGTAGCGCCGAAAACTCGCGTCGCTACTGGCTGCGGTCAACGTGGCCGGGGGCACGGGTCCCCAGCCTTGTTCTGCAAAGAGGATCGGCAACTGCTCATCGAGCCAAACTTTCAGGTGTTGCAAACGTACATCTTGGTCAGGCATTGCAAGGGTCTCCGACGGCGCTAGCCGTCAAGCGGGTCATGCTTTATTATCCAGCATCTTTTTCAGACCATCGAGAGGCGTGCGGCCCACACCGCGGGCAGATGGCACGCAGGAAGCCCGGACTAATAAGATGGCATTGAAATCCCCCGCGTTTCGTAAAAAATTTCCGTTGTTGGTGACCGGCAGTCTGCTGGCCCTGCAACCATTCGCCACTTCGTTCGTGGTCGCCGCGGAACAGTATGACTGCTCAGTCTCTGCTTCGGGTGCCTGGAATTGTGCACCAAAATCTCCAGCAGCTGCCTTGCCACCGCGCCCTGCCCATGAGGGCAGCTCTGTCAGCACGGGCGGCGAGACGCCGGCTGACGGCAGTGTCAGTCAGGACACCGGTGCCAAGCCAGTACTGGTGACCGAAGCCAAGGGCCGCGGCCTGAAGTCGCGTAGCGAAGACTACAGCCACCTCGACTGGGTTCCGCGCGAGAACCTCACGCCAGCGCAATTGGCTGAAACCGGTCCTTACTGCGCGGGTTCCTATGTCGAACCGATTCGTCCTGGCATGACTGACAAGACGAATAAAAGTGACGCACCAACCTTTATCGGCGCCAAAGCCTCTCGCTATAAGCAGGAAGAGCAGGTCGCTACCCTGGCCGGTGACGTGGTCATGCGTCAGGGCAGCATGCAGGTTGAAGCCGACGAAGCAAATCTCTACCAGGCCGAGAGCCGTGGCGAACTGAGCGGTAACGTGCGCGTTCGCGACAACGGCGCACTGATCGTCGGCGACCACGCCGATGTACAGCTCGACACCGGTGAAGCCAAGGTCGACAACGCCGAATACGTGATGCACAAATCGCGCATTCGCGGCAGCGCGCTGTACGCCAGACGCGCCGAGAACGCGATCATCCGCCTCAAGGATGGTACGTACACCACCTGCGAACCGAACAGCAACGCCTGGCAGCTCAAGGGCAACAACATCACCCTGAACCCGGCCACTGGCTTCGGCACCGCGACCAACGTGACACTGCGGGTCAAGGACATTCCGGTCCTGTACACGCCATATATCTATTTCCCGATCGATGACCGTCGCCAGTCGGGCTTCCTGCCGCCGACCATCGGTACCGGTACCGACACCGGCTTCCTGCTGGTCACCCCGTACTACTTCAACCTGGCACCGAACTACGATGCCACGTTGTACCCGCGCTACATGAGCAAGCGCGGCCTGTTGATGGAAGGCGAGTTCCGTTACCTGACCAAGTCCAGCGAAGGTCAGTTCGGCGCCGCTTACCTCAACGACGACGATACAGAGCGCAGCCAGCAGACCGACTACGAAAAAACCCGCTACATGTACAACTGGCAGCACAAGGGTGGCCTCGACTCCCGCGTCTTCTCCCAGGTCGACTACACCAAGATCAGCGATCCGTATTACTTCCAGGATCTGCAAACTGACCAGATTGGCGTGAAGAGCTCTGATTATGTGAACCAGCAGGGTTCCGTCAGCTATCGCGGCGACAGTTACACCGCTCGCGTGAACGCCCAGGCTTATCAGCTGGCAACCGTATCGAACATCACGCCATATGATCGTTTGCCGCAGATCACCTTTGATGGTGCACTGCCCTACCATCCGGGCGGCCTGGACTTCTCGTATAACACCGAGCTCGTCAGGTTTGACCGGGATCTGAAAACCGGCAGCTTCTCGGACGAAGACGGCAATTTAAGCCCGCGCCTGGACACTAACGTCCAAGGCCTGGCTCGCGCCACTGGCGACCGTCTCAACCTGGCGCCAGCCGTGAGCCTGCCGCTGGACTGGACGTATGGTTTCGTGAAACCAACGCTCAAGTACCAGTACACGCAATACCAGCTGGACCTGGACGGTACAGGTAAATCCCAGATTGCCGCGCAGAACGCAGAACAGAACAGACTCAACGGTACCTTCGACAGCAACCAGAACCGTGGCGTGCCGATTGCAAGCATCGACAGCGGCCTGTACTTCGACCGCAACACCCAATGGTTCGGCAAAAACTACCGCCAGACCCTTGAGCCGCGCCTGTTTTACCTCTACGTTCCGGAAACGGACCAGGAAGACATTCCAGTCTTCGACACCAGCGAGTACACCTTCAATTACGCGTCGCTGTTCCGCGACAACCGTTTCTCTGGCAGCGACCGTGTCGGCGACGAGAACAAACTGTCCCTGGGCATCACCAACCGCTGGATCGAAGAAAACGGCTTCGAGCGTCAACGCATCAGCGTCGGCCAGGCCGTCTACTTCAAGGATCGCAAGGTTCAGTTGCCAGGCATCGATGCCAGGACCCGCAAGGATTCACAGGCGGACGTTTCGCCTTACGCCCTGGAATACGAATACCGCTGGAACCGCGATTGGCGCACCACCGCCGATTACAACTGGGACCCGGACAGCCGCAGCCCTCGCTCGGGCAGCGCAATGTTCCACTACCAGCCTGAAGACAACCCGAACAAGGTCATCAACGCCGGTTATCGCTATCGCAATGACCAGGTTCGTTACGATCAGACGACCGGCCAATGGTCGGTGGGCGGTGGTGACTACGGTACTCCGGGCACCCCGGGTTACGTGAAGGACTACTACAAGATCCAGCAGCACGACTTCTCGGTCATGTGGCCGATCGTGCCGCAATGGAACCTGATCAGCCGCTGGCAGTATGACTACAACCGCAACCGTACCCTGGAAGCCTTCGGTGGCTTCGAGTACGACAATTGCTGCTGGAAGCTGCGCCTGATCAACCGTTACTGGGTCGACTATGACGAAACCAGTCAAGACGCTCCGCAAAACGAAAAAGGCGACCATGGCGTCTTCCTCCAAATCGTTCTGAAGGGACTCGGCGGCCTCACCGGCTCTAAAGTAGAGAGCTTCCTCGACAAAGGCATCCAAGGTTATCGTGAACGTGAAGACCAAGCTTTCTGATTGTCTGCGCCCGCTAATGCTGGGCGCGCTGTTCCTGGGTACCGCGGCTAACGCCTCGGTACAGTCCATCGATAAAGTGGTGGCCATCGTCGACAACGACGTGGTCATGCAGAGCCAGCTGGACCAACGGGTCCATGAAGTTCAGCAAACCATCGCCAAGCGCGGTGCTGCGGTACCGCCGGCCAACGTGCTGGATCAGCAGGTGCTCGAGCGTCTGATCGTCGAGAACCTGCAACTGCAGATCGGCGAACGTTCCGGTATCCGCATTACCGATGAAGAACTGAACCAGGCTGTCGGCACCATTGCCCAGCGCAATAACATGTCTGTGGATCAGTTCCGCGCCGCCCTGACTCGCGACGGCCTGTCTTACGACGAAGCCCGTGACCAGATTCGCCGCGAAATGATCATCAGCCGTGTGCGTCAGCGTCGTGTGGCGGAGCGCATCCAGGTGTCCGAACAGGAGGTGAAGAACTTCCTCGCTTCCGATCTCGGCAAGATGCAGTTGTCCGAAGAGTTCCGCTTGGCCAACATCCTGATTCCTACGCCGGAAAGCGCCAACTCCGACGCGATTCAGAATGCAGCCAAACAAGCCGACGCGGTTTACCAGCAGCTCAAGCAAGGCGCTGACTTCGGTCAACTGGCAATCGCCAAATCCGCCAGCGAAACCGCACTGGAAGGCGGGGACATGGGCTGGCGTAAAGCCGCCCAACTGCCACCTCCGTTCGATCGCCTGCTCAGCACCATGGCTGTCGGGGACATTACTCAACCGATGCGTACACCGGGCGGCTTCATCATCCTGAAGATCCTCGACAAGCGTGGCGGTGAGACCCAGGTGCGTGACGAAGTGCATGTGCGTCATATCCTGGTCAAACCCAGCCCGATCCGCGACGAAGAAAAAACCAAGGCCCTGGCTCAGTCGCTCTACACCCGAATCGAAGCGGGTGAAGATTTCGGCGAACTGGCGAAAAACTTTTCGGAAGACCCGGGTTCCGCACTCAACGGTGGCGACCTGAACTGGATCGACCCGAATGCACTGGTTCCCGAGTTCCGCGAAGTGATGGCCAAGACCCCGCAAGGTCAGCTGTCCCCACCGTTCCAGACCCAATATGGCTGGCATGTCCTTGAAGTCCTGGGCCGCCGCGCCACCGACAGCACCAGTCAGGCCCGTGAACAGCAAGCGATGACCGTTTTGCGTAACCGCAAATATGACGAAGAGCTGCAAACCTGGCTGCGTCAGATCCGTGACGAAGCGTACGTAGAGATCAAACTCCCTGGTGCAGACCAGGCAACGCAGTGAAACCCAAACGTTTCGCGCTGACACCCGGCGAACCGGCCGGCATAGGTCCAGACCTGTGCCTGCTGCTCGCGTCGCAGGCCCAGCCTCACCCCCTGATTGCCATTACCAGCCGCGATCTGCTCCTTGAGCGGGCCGCGCAGCTGGGCGTGGTGGTCGATCTGCTGCCGGTTGCGCCGGACAGCTGGCCGGATGTACCTGCGCCGGCCAATAGCCTGTACGTCTGGGATACCCCGCTCAACGCCAGGGTCACTGCCGGACAACTGGACAAGGCCAATGCGGCGTTCGTCCTGGAAACCCTTACTCGCGCTGGCCAGGGCTGCCTGGATGGGCATTTTGCCGGCATGATCACCGCCCCCGTACACAAGGGCGTGATCAACGAATCCGGCATCGCTTTTTCCGGGCACACGGAGTTTCTCGCTGACCTGACCCATACCGCGCAAGTGGTGATGATGCTCGCCACTCGCGGATTGCGTGTAGCACTGGTCACCACTCACCTGCCCCTGCGCGAGATTGCCGACGCAATCACGCCGGAGCGCCTGGAACGGGTCACGCGAATCCTGCATGCCGATCTGCAAGAAAAATTCGGCATCGTCCAGCCACGCATCCTGGTCTGCGGGCTCAACCCCCATGCCGGTGAAGGCGGACACCTGGGCCATGAAGAAATCGACATCATCGAACCCACATTAGAGCGCCTGCGCGGCGAGGGCATGGACCTTCGCGGCCCCCTGCCCGCCGACACTCTGTTTACCCCAAAATATCTGGAGCACTGCGATGCAGTGCTGGCGATGTACCACGACCAGGGCCTGCCCGTGCTGAAATACAAAGGTTTCGGCGCGGCAGTCAACGTGACCCTCGGCTTGCCGATCATCCGCACCTCGGTCGACCACGGCACCGCCCTGGATCTGGCCGGCAGCGGCAAGATCGACACCGGCAGCCTGCAAGTCGCCCTGGAAACCGCCTATCAGATGGCCGAGACCCGTTTATGACCGAGCATTACCAACACCGGGCGCGCAAGCGTTTCGGCCAGAACTTCCTGCATGATGCTGGCGTTATCGACCGCATCCTGCGCTCCATCCACGCCAAACCCGAAGACCGCCTGCTGGAAATCGGTCCGGGCCAGGGTGCGCTGACTCAAGGCCTGCTCAGTAGTGGTGCCCAGCTCGACGTGGTGGAACTGGATAAGGATCTGATCCCGATCCTTAACCAGCAATTTGCCAGCAAGAGCAACTTCAACCTGCACCAGGGCGACGCACTGAAGTTTGACTTCAACAGCCTTGGCGCCGCACCGAACAGCCTGCGAGTCGTCGGCAACCTGCCGTACAACATCTCTACGCCGCTGATTTTTCACCTGCTGCACAACGCCAGCCTGATCCGCGACATGCACTTCATGCTGCAAAAGGAAGTGGTCGAGCGCATGGCCGCAGGTCCTGGTGGTGGTGATTGGGGCCGGCTGTCGATCATGGTTCAGTACCACTGCCGGGTCGAGCATCTGTTCAACGTGGGCCCGGGGGCGTTCAATCCGCCACCGAAAGTCGACTCGGCCATCGTGCGCCTGGTGCCTCACGCGGTGCTGCCGCACCCGGCCAAGGATCACAAGCTGTTGGAACGCGTCGTGCGTGAAGCCTTCAATCAACGACGCAAGACCCTGCGCAACACCCTCAAGCTGCTGCTGAGCAATGCCGAGATCGAAGCCGCCGGTGTCGATGGCAGCCTGCGCCCAGAGCAGCTCGACCTGGCCGCCTTCGTGCGCCTGGCCGACAAGCTGAGCGAGCAAGTCCTGCACACGCCCAGCGCCGACTGACGGGCGATAAGCGTTATCGGGTAGGACACCAGCCTTCATGTCTGGTTTACTACCCGATACTTGGCCTAGACTGAGTTCCATCAGCTACGCCCCGCGTCCCGCTCCGTTTTTAAGGCCTCTTGCATGTCCGATCCTCGTTATCAGGTCGACGTCAGCGTCGTCACTCGCTATCTGGCAGAACAATCGCAACCTGAACACAGCCGCTTTGCCTTTGCCTACACCATCACCGTGCAGAATAATGGCGAGTTACCGGCCAAGCTGATGTCTCGGCACTGGGTGATCACCGATGGTGACGGGCATGTCGAGGAGGTTCGCGGAGCAGGCGTGGTTGGCCAGCAACCGTTGATCAAGCCAGGCCAGAGCCACACCTACAGCAGTGGCACGGTCATGACCACCAAGGTCGGCACCATGCAGGGCACTTATCAAATGATTGCCGACGACGGTAAGCATTTCGACGCTGTCATCGCTCCATTCCGCCTGGCGGTGCCCGGAGCCCTGCACTGATGACGACGTATGCCGTCGGCGATCTGCAAGGCTGCCTTGAAGCCCTGCAATGCCTGCTCAAGCAGGTTGCCTTCGACCCAACGAAGGATCGCCTGTGGCTGGTGGGCGACCTGGTCAACCGTGGTCCTCAATCGCTCGAGACGCTGCGTTTTCTCTATAGCCTCCGCGAGTCGCTGGTGTGCGTGCTCGGCAACCACGACCTGCACTTGCTGGCCGCCGGGCAGAACATCGAGCGCCTGAAGAAAGCCGACACCCTGCGCGAAATCATCGAAGCACCTGATTGCGCCGAACTGCTGGACTGGCTGCGCCAGCAAAAACTCATGCACTACGACGAACAACGAAATGTTGCGCTGGTGCATGCCGGCGTTCCGCCGCAATGGTCACTGCGCAAAGCCCTGAAGTGCGCTGCCGAGGTCGAGACCGCCCTGCGCGACGACAACCTGTTTCCAGCCTACCTCGATGGCATGTACGGCAACGATCCGGCGAAATGGGACAACGACCTCAAGGGCATAGCGCGCCTGCGAGTGATCACCAACTATTTCACCCGGATGCGCTTCTGCACCGCCGAGGGCAAGCTTGACCTCAAGAGCAAGGAAGGTCTCGATACTGCGCCGGCAGGGTACAAACCCTGGTTCCAGCACAAGGAACGCAAGACCAAGGGCCTGAAGATCATTTTCGGCCATTGGGCAGCACTCGAAGGCAAATGCAATGAGCCGGGGATCTCGGCCCTCGACACCGGCTGTGTCTGGGGCGGTGCCTTGACGCTCATGAATGTCGACAGCGGCGAACGCCTGTCTTGTAAATGCGACGCGCAAGGGCATGCCGCCGTGCCGCCAGTCGCCCCACGAATTTCCGAACCATCGTCAGCCAGCGCCCCGCGCTAGACTGCGCTTTCAGCCGAGCCACAGGAGCCCGCCATGAGCGAATTCAAACGTATTCCCCCGGAACAGGCCCAGGCCTTGCGTGAACAAGGTGCAGTGGTGGTCGACGTTCGCGACCCTGCGACCTTTGCCGCCCTGCACATCAGCGGCTCGAAGCATCTGGATAACCATTCTCTGCATGCCTTCATTCAGGGCGCCGACCTGGACGCACCGACCGTAGTGGTCTGCTATCACGGTAATTCCAGCCAGGGCGCCGCCGCCTACCTGATCAGCCAGGGCTTTTCCGACGTCTACAGCATGGACGGCGGATTCGAACTGTGGCGGTCGACTTATCCTGCGGAAACAGCGCAAGGCACCGGCGAATAATTTTTTTGTAATGCGCAAGCCCCCGGCCCCCGCGGGTTAGCGCGGTGGCAGACGAACGGTCTGCCACAACTAATTACGTATCTCGCCTTTACCTCCCGAATAAGCAACTATCCTTAAGCGCAGGCCATCCAAAACAGGGGAGAGCCGGTACACCGGCGCGCGGGTCATCGGGAGTAGCTTTCGGGGCGCTAAGCCTTGAAAGGGTTCTGGGGGGTAAACAGCAACTGCATATCCGGTTGCTGCCAGCATCGACTGAGTGATCCGGCGTCGGCTCCACGTATCGAGCGAGGTGACGTCATGAGTATCTTTAGCCACTTCCAACAACGCTTCGAGTCCACACGCCAGGAAGAACTCTCGCTGCAAGAGTATCTTGAGCTGTGCAAACAGGACCGCAGCGCCTACGTTTCCGCAGCCGAGCGTCTGTTGCTGGCTATCGGTGAACCGGAGCTGCTCGACACCTCGACCAACTCGAGACTGTCGCGAATCTTTTCCAACAAGGTGATCCGTCGCTATCCGGCCTTTGAAGACTTCCACGGGATGGAAGAATGCATCGACCAGATCGTGTCGTATTTCCGCCATGCCGCTCAGGGCCTGGAAGAAAAGAAACAGATCCTCTACCTGCTCGGCCCCGTCGGCGGTGGTAAATCGTCCCTGGCCGAGAAGCTCAAACAGCTGATCGAGAAAGTGCCCTTCTACGCGATCAAGGGCTCGCCGGTATTCGAATCGCCCCTGGGTCTGTTCAACGCCACTGAAGATGGCGCGATCCTCGAGGAAGACTTCGGCATTCCACGGCGCTACCTCAACACCATCATGTCGCCATGGGCCACCAAGCGCCTGGCTGAATTCGGCGGAGACATCAGCCAGTTCCGCGTGGTGAAACTCTATCCGTCGATCCTGAACCAGATCGCGGTGGCCAAAACCGAACCGGGCGACGAAAACAACCAGGACATCTCGGCGCTGGTGGGCAAGGTCGATATCCGCAAGCTGGAAGAATTCCCGCAGAACGATGCCGATGCCTACAGCTACTCGGGCGCATTGTGCCGGGCCAACCAGGGCCTGATGGAATTCGTCGAAATGTTCAAGGCGCCGATCAAGGTGCTGCATCCATTACTGACCGCCACCCAGGAAGGCAACTACAACAGTACCGAAGGTCTCGGCGCGATTCCGTTCACCGGGATCCTGCTGGCCCACTCCAACGAATCGGAATGGCACACCTTCCGTAACAACAAGAACAACGAAGCTTTCATCGACCGGATCTACATCGTCAAAGTGCCGTATTGCCTGCGGGTCAGCGACGAAGTGAAGATCTACGACAAGCTCCTGTTCAACAGTTCGCTGGCCAAGGCTCACTGCGCGCCTGACACCCTGAAGATGCTCGCCCAGTTCACCGTGCTCTCGCGCCTCAAGGAGCCGGAAAACTCCAACATCTACTCCAAGATGCGGGTGTATGACGGCGAGAACCTCAAGGACACCGATCCAAAGGCCAAGTCGATTCAGGAATACCGCGACAACGCGGGCGTCGACGAAGGCATGAACGGCCTATCGACCCGCTTCGCCTTCAAGATCCTGTCGAAGGTGTTCAACTTCGATCCGCACGAAATTGCCGCCAACCCGGTGCATTTGCTCTACGTACTGGAACAACAGATTGAACAGGAACAGTTCCAGGCCGAAACCCGCGAACGCTACCTGCGCTTCCTGAAGGAGTACCTGGCACCGCGCTATATCGAATTCATCGGCAAGGAAATCCAGACGGCCTATCTCGAGTCTTACAGCGAGTACGGCCAGAACATCTTCGATCGTTATGTGCTGTACGCCGACTTCTGGATCCAGGACCAGGAATACCGCGACCCGGAAACCGGCGAAATCCTCAACCGCGTCGCGCTGAATGAAGAACTGGAAAAAATCGAAAAACCGGCTGGCATCAGCAATCCGAAGGATTTCCGCAACGAAATCGTCAACTTCGTGCTGCGCGCCCGGGCTAACAACAATGGTAAGAACCCGACCTGGCTCAGCTACGAAAAACTGCGGGTGGTCATCGAGAAGAAAATGTTCTCCAATACCGAGGACCTCCTGCCAGTCATCAGCTTCAACGCCAAGGCCAGTAAAGAGGACCAGCAGAAGCACAACGACTTCGTCACACGGATGGTCGAGCGGGGCTACACCGACAAACAGGTACGACTGCTGTCCGAGTGGTACCTGCGGGTCAGAAAATCACAGTAACCCGCTGCCGGTCAGACCGGTTGTCGTCAGCCAGAGGTCTGTGTACACATTTTCTGTTACACAGGCTTCTGGAAGGTGTTCGAAAGACGGTCGCGAGGTTCAGGCAGCATCCAAAAGCGCTTGGGGGAGCGTGTACATCCCTTGGCACGGTCGATGCTGCATAACCGCTCGCCCCTTTCAGGACAGCTTCTAAGGAGCAGTCATGAGCTATGTGATCGACCGACGTCTCAATGGCAAGAACAAGAGCACGGTGAACCGCCAGCGGTTTCTGCGGCGTTACCGTGATCACATCAAAAAGGCTGTCGAAGAGGCGGTCAGCCGGCGCTCCATTACCGATATGGAACACGGCGAACAGATCAGTATCCCCGGCCGCGATATCGACGAGCCGGTGCTTCACCATGGTCGCGGCGGCAAGCAGACCGTCGTGCACCCGGGCAACAAGGAATTCACCAGCGGCGAGCATATTGCCCGCCCGCCGGGAGGTGGCGGCGGCAGAGGCCCCGGCAAGGCCGGCAACTCGGGCGAAGGGATGGACGAATTCGTCTTCCAGATCACCCAGGAGGAATTCCTCGAATTCATGTTCGAGGACCTCGAACTGCCGAACCTGGTCAAACGCAACCTGACCGGCACTGATACCTTCAAGACAGTTCGTGCAGGTATCAGTAATGAAGGCAATCCATCGCGGATCAACATTATCCGCACATTGCGCTCGGCCCATGCGCGCAGAATCGCCCTGTCCGGCAGCAGCCGAGCGAAATTGCGCGAAGCCAAGGAAGAACTTCTACGACTCAGACGGGATGAACCGGACAACTTCGGCGATATTCAGGAAATCGAAGCGGAAATCGAAAAACTCAGCGCGCGCATCCATCGCGTTCCGTTTCTCGACACTTTCGACCTCAAGTACAACCTGCTTATCAAACAACCCAACCCGAGCTCCAAGGCGGTAATGTTCTGCCTGATGGACGTATCCGGCTCCATGACCCAAGCGACCAAGGACATCGCCAAGCGATTCTTTATCCTGTTGTACCTGTTTCTCAAGCGCAACTACGACAAGATCGACGTCGTATTCATCCGCCACCACACCAGCGCCAGGGAAGTGGATGAGGAAGAGTTTTTCTACTCCCGCGAAACCGGTGGCACCATCGTTTCCAGCGCCTTGAAACTGATGCAGGAAATCATGGCCGAACGCTATCCGAGTAACGAATGGAACATTTATGCCGCCCAGGCTTCCGATGGCGACAACTGGAACGACGACTCACCGATCTGCCGCGATATCCTGATCAACCAGATCATGCCGTTCGTGCAGTACTACACTTACGTTGAGATCACCCCACGCGAACACCAGGCCCTGTGGTTCGAATACGAACGCATCGCGGAAGCCTTCTCTGACACTTTTGCCCAGCAACAACTGGTCTCGGCCGGGGATATCTATCCGGTCTTCCGTGAACTCTTCCAGCGCAGGTTAGTGACATGACCGCCAAAGAGCAGAAGCGCCAACCCATTTCCACCGGCTCGGAATGGACGTTCGAGCTGATCCAGGCCTACGACAAGGAAATCAGTCGCCTGGCGGCTCGTTATGCCCTGGATACGTACCCCAACCAGATCGAAGTGATCACCGCCGAGCAGATGATGGACGCCTACGCCTCCGTCGGCATGCCGCTGGGCTATCACCATTGGTCCTATGGCAAACACTTCCTCAGCACCGAGAAATCCTACAGTCGCGGCCAGATGGGGCTGGCCTACGAGATCGTGATCAACTCGGACCCGTGCATCGCCTATCTGATGGAAGAAAACACCATCTGCATGCAGGCACTGGTCGTCGCTCATGCCTGCTATGGGCATAACAGCTTCTTCAAGGGCAATTACCTGTTTCGTACCTGGACCGATGCCAGTTCGATCATCGACTACCTGGTGTTCGCCAAGCAGTACATCATGCAGTGCGAAGAGCGCCACGGCATTGACGCAGTGGAGGACTTGCTCGACTCCTGCCATGCGCTGATGAACTACGGCGTTGACCGCTACAAACGCCCCTATCCGATTTCGGCCGAAGAAGAACGTCGTCGACAAAAGGATCGGGAAGAACATCTTCAGAAGCAGATCAACGACCTGTGGCGGACCATTCCCAAAGGCGCTGATAAATACAGCGACAAGGACAATGCGCGCTTCCCCGCCGAACCTCAGGAAAACATCCTCTATTTCATCGAAAAACACGCACCTTTGCTGGAGCCTTGGCAGCGGGAAATCGTACGGATCGTGCGCAAGATCGCCCAGTATTTCTATCCGCAACGTCAGACTCAGGTGATGAACGAGGGGTGGGCCACCTTCTGGCATTACACCCTGATGAATGACCTGTACGACGAAGGCCTGGTGACCGACGGCTTCATGATGGAGTTTCTGACGTCCCACACCAGCGTGGTCTACCAGCCCGGTTTCGACAGCCCCTACTACAACGGCATCAACCCCTACACCCTGGGTTTTGCCATGTACCGGGACATTCGGCGCATGTGCGAAAACCCGACCGAAGAGGACTATCGCTGGTTCCCTGAGATTGCCGGCACTGATTGGCTGTCGAGCATCAAGTTCGCCATGAGCAGCTTCAAGGATGAAAGTTTCATCCTGCAGTATTTGTCACCCAAAGTGATCCGCGACCTGAAGTTGTTCAGCATTCTCGATGACGACCAGAAAGAAGACCTGCTGGTCCCGGCAATTCACGACGAAGGAGGTTACCGCATCATCCGGGAAACCCTGGCGGCGCAGTACAACCTGGGCAATCGCGAACCCAACGTGCAGATCTACAGCATCGACCGGCGAGGCGACCGCTCCCTGACCTTGCGTCACCAGCAACATGACCGAAAACCGCTGGGTGAGTCCACAGAGGAAGTACTCAAGCACCTGCACCGCCTCTGGGGCTTCGACATTCACCTGGAAACCCTGCAAGGCGATCAAGTGATGAAAACCCACCATGTTCCGCCCAGAGGCGAGCACAGTGAGGGTGATTACGGGCGACTGGACCTCGCCGTCATCCATCTTTGATTCTGTTTCTGCCTCCGGAAGTTCGACGCAAAGGTTATTCTGTCGAGCTAACGGAGGTTTTTTATGCAGATTTATAAAGTCGGTGGCGCCGTTCGCGATCGCCTGCTGGGCCAGCCTGTCACCGATATCGATTGGGTCGTGGTAGGCGCCACCACCGAAGAAATGCTCGCCAAGGGCTTTCGCCCGGTGGGCACGGACTTCCCGGTGTTTCTTCATCCGAAAAGCGGTGAGGAATACGCCCTCGCCCGGACCGAACGCAAAAGCGGGCGCGGTTACGGCGGCTTCACCTTTCACGCCAGCCCTGAAGTCACCCTCGAAGAAGACTTGATCCGTCGCGATTTGACGATCAATGCCATGGCTGAAGACGATCAACAGCATTTGACCGATCCCTACCAAGGTCAAAAAGATCTTGAGGCGCGCCTTTTGCGTCACGTTTCCCCCGCGTTCGCCGAAGATCCGCTCAGGGTTCTGCGTGTTGCGCGGTTTGCGGCGCGTTACGCCGAATTGGGTTTCACCGTTGCGCCCGAAACACTGGAACTGATGCGCCAACTGAGTGAGTCGGGCGAACTGCAAGCGTTGACCGCGGAGCGGAGCTGGAAGGAAATTGCTCGCGCACTGCTGGAAGATCAGCCGCAGGTGTTCATTGAGGTGCTGCGCGAGTGCGGCGCGCTCAAGGTGCTGATGCCGGAAGTCGATGCACTGTTCGGCGTACCGCAACCGGAAGCCCATCATCCGGAAATCGATACTGGCGTGCATACCTTGAGCGTGCTCGAGCAAGCAGCGCAGTACAAACAACCGCTGACGGTACGCTGGGCCTGCCTGCTGCATGACTTGGGCAAGGGATTGACGCCCGAGGAAGAATGGCCCCGCCACATTGCCCACGAGCACAAAGGTCTGAAACTGATCAAGGCAGTCAACGAACGCTTCAAGGCGCCGAGGGATTGCCAGGAACTGGCCCTGCTGGTGGGCGAATATCATACCCATGGCCATCGCGCCCTGGAGCTGAAAGCGTCGACTTTGCTGGAGTTGTTGCAGAGTTTCGACGTGTACCGTCGACCCCAGCGGTTCGAGGAATTTATCGCGGCGTGCGAGATGGACGCACGCGGCCGCAAAGGGCTGGAGCAACGAAGTTATCCACAGGCGGATTATTTACGCGGGGCGGCGAATGCAGCCCGAAGCGTGGCGGTTCAGCCGTTGCTGGAGAAGGGGTTCAAGGGACCGGAGCTGGGTGAGGAGATCAAGCGCGAACGCCTCAAGGCGCTGAAGGCTTACAAACAGACGGCGTCTGCCTGAAAAGCTTCGCGAGCAAGCCCGCTCCCACATTTGATCAGCGTCGAACACAAATCAAATGTGGGAGCGGGCTTGCTCGCGAAGGCGTCATCCGCCTCACAACAAACTCAAAGGGGTCAGCTGCTCACCGCGCCACTCAAACGCCACTGGCGCCAACACCTGATCAATCTGCGCCTCGCGCCACAACGCCGCAAAGCTCTTGCCTACACCGGGATGCACGCGATCCGGCGCAATCAGCGACAAAGGCCACAGCACAAAGGCATTTTTCAGGATTTCCGCCCGCGGCAGAATCAAACCATCGAAGTTGCCCGCCAGATCGCCGAACAGCAGCACGTCGATATCCAGCGGCAGACCCTTGCGGTCCGGCGCGTAGCGGCCGTTGTCCGCCTCGATGATTTTCAACCGACGGTCCAGTTCCATCAGCGGTAGATCGGTGTAGGCCGAGAGCACGAAATTGAAAAACGGCCCGCTTTTGATTCCCACTGGCTGGCTTTCGAATACCGCCGAGCAGCGTATATCCACCAGAAAACCCGCCAAGGCTTCCAGGCCAGCCTGCAAATGGGATTCACGCTCGATATTGCTGCCGAGCCCGAGATACACCTGAGTCAGCGACATCCGCGCTCGATCTCCACGCCCACACCGCCCGTGGCAGCCGGGACTGCACCGGGCTTGGTCAACTTCAGGCGCATCCAGGTGATGTTGAACTCACTCATCAGGACCTCAACCAGGCGTTCGGCAAAAGTCTCGACCAGTTGGAACTGCGCCTGCTCGGCAAACGCCTGGATGCGCGATGAAACGCTCGCGTAGTCGAGCGCCAGGGTCAGGTCGTCACCGGCAGCGGCCGGGCGATTATCCCAGGCGAAGCTCAGATCAAGACGCAAGCACTGCCGGATGCCTCGCTCCCAGTCGTAGGCACCAATCACGGTGTCGACTTCCAGGCCCTCGATAAACACTCTGTCCAAGCACTCTTCTCCGCTGCACGACAAGGGCGCAATGCGCCGTTAGAATCAGGGCGTCCTCACCCGGAATAGTTAGCATGTTTTGGTTACTGGCGACCCTCGCCTACCTGCTCGGCTCTCTGTCCTTTGCCATTTTGCTCAGCCGCCTGACCGGCAACCCCGATCCGCGAATGAGTGGCTCGGGCAATGCCGGTGCTACCAACATGCTGCGCCTGGCCGGCAAAAAGCTCGCCACTCTGACCTTGCTCGGCGACCTCTGCAAGGGTCTGCTGCCCGTGCTGATCGCAGCTGTTGCGGGTCTTTCGCTGCAGGAACAGGCCTGGATCGGCATCTGTGCCGTCATCGGCCACCTGTTCCCGTTGTACTTCCGCTTTCGCGGCGGCAAGGGTGTTGCCACCGCTGCCGGAATGTTACTGGGCCTCTATCCGCCCGCAGCACTGCTGGCGGTCTGCGCCTGGTTGCTGACGTTCTACCTGACCCGCACCAGCTCGCTCGCCGCCTTGATCGCCACGCCGCTGACCCTGCCATTGCTGGCGTGGCAAGAGCCGGCAGCACTGCTGCCCATGAGCGCGCTCACAGGGCTGATCGTCTGGCGTCATCGCGGCAATCTACGCGACCTGTTTGCCGGGCGCGAACGGCATTTTTAATACCGCACGTGAACACCGCTCATCACAGCGCCGACAATTGCTCCATCGGCCAGCGCGCCTGAACGCTGATCGCCAGGCTTTCGTGCTGGCCAGCTTGCAAGCGCTGGCAACCGGCGAACGCAATCATCGCGCCATTATCCGTACAGAACTCCGGACGGGCATAAAACACATCGCCGCGCATGTCCCCGAGCATTTTCTCCAGAGAAGAGCGCAATGCCTTGTTGGCGCTGACGCCCCCAGCGATCACCAGACGCTTCATACCCGCCTGCTTAAGGGCACGCTTGCACTTGATGGTCAAAGTCTCCACCACGGCCTGCTGGAACGCCAGCGAGATGTCGCAACGGGCTTGCTCGCTGTCGTCCCCGGCGCTAACGCATTGTTGCCAGGTGTTCAGGGCGAAGGTTTTCAAGCCGCTGAAGCTGAACGCCAGGCCGGGACGGTCACACATCGGACGCGGAAAAGTGAATCGTCCTGCAACCCCTTGCTCCGCCAGACGTGCGATTTCCGGGCCGCCCGGATAATTGAGGCCCATCATCTTCGCGGTCTTGTCGAACGCTTCACCGGCAGCATCATCGAGGGTCTCGCCCAACAACGCGTATTGGCCGATACCGTCGACTTGAACCAGCTGCGTATGACCGCCCGACACCAACAAAGCGACGAACGGAAATTGCGGCGGTTGCGACTCCAGCATCGGCGCCAGCAAATGGCCTTCCATGTGATGCACGCCCAAGGCCGGAATGCCCCAGGCAAAGGCCAGCGCCTGGGCGCAGGAAGCGCCCACCAATAGCGCACCGACCAGCCCGGGACCCGCGGTATAGGCGATCGCGTCGATTTCGGTCGGTACGCAGTCGGCTTCAGCCAACACCTGACGAATCAAGGGCAGCATGCGTTTGACGTGGTCACGCGAAGCCAGCTCCGGCACCACACCGCCATAGGCACGGTGCAGGTCGATCTGACTGAACAGCGCGTCGGCCAGCAGGCCACGCTCACTGTCGTAAAGTGCGACACCGGTTTCGTCGCAGGAGGTTTCTAATCCCAGTACTAGCATGGGTTTGCGCCTTGTTTAGGCTGAATTCGAAGGCGCGCATAATAGTCTCCACGAGATGCCCCGACCAGCGGTTTTCGATCAGAGGCTTTGCATTCCGAGCGATGAGGGGTTAACATCCGCAACCCTTAAAAACCGACGTCTTCAAGTGCTCTTTTGCCACGAGGATGTTGACCCCGGTAATGAATGAAGGTAGCTCTGGATGCCAGCCGTCAAAGTAAAAGAGAACGAACCCTTCGACGTAGCTCTGCGTCGTTTCAAGCGCTCCTGCGAAAAAGCCGGTGTACTGGCTGAAGTTCGTAGCCGCGAATTCTACGAGAAGCCTACTTCTGAGCGTAAGCGTAAAGCAGCAGCCGCTGTTAAGCGTCACGCCAAGAAAGTTCAGCGCGAACAGCGCCGCGCCGTTCGTCTGTACTAATACACAGACGTCCGTAGCAAGCTTCTGCCAAGCCCGGCCCTCAGCCGGGCTAATGGCATTTGCGGAACACGCTTGATGCTTCACCGTCAAAGCCGCAGACGCGACCGAGACAAACCTGCTTCACAGCGTCAGACCTGGCTCTTTTGCCAGCGGTGCACGTCTTTTCTGACGAGCCTTCCAAGGCTACTGACGAGCACACCCACTGATTCCTCTCACGACGATCAGCCCAAGGCACCTTCTTGCGTGCCCGCTTATGAGCGATCCGGGGCCATTGACTGGCCACAGCGGATTTCAGCGCAATATTTTCAAATAGTCGAATACTGATTAGCACTAACGTCAGTGGATTTTCGGCGGATACACTTCCCGACAGCGATTACGCAGACGACACTGGTCGAGCCGTATATTTTGCGCGCCTCAAACAACGACCCGCATTCGGCTGCCCTTTGTTTCGGGTCCATTTCAGCGCAGATGACGAGAACGCCATGGCCGGGCTAATTCCCCAGAGCTTCATTGACGACCTTCTGAACCGCACCGACATCGTCGATGTGGTCAGCTCGCGCCTGCAAATGAAAAAGGCCGGCAAAAACTACACCGCCTGCTGCCCTTTTCACAAGGAAAAAACCCCGTCCTTCAGCGTCAGCCCCGACAAACAGTTCTATTACTGCTTCGGCTGCGGCGCTGGCGGCAATGCCCTCGGCTTCATGATGGACCACGACAACCTGGATTTCGTCCAGGCTGTCGAAGAACTGGCCAAAGCCGCCGGCATGGAAATCCCCCGCGAAGAAAGTGGCCGCCCGCACAAACCGCGGCAGCCGACCGATTCGCCGCTGTACCCGCTACTCACGGCAGCCGCCGACTTCTACCGTCAGGCCCTCAAAAGCCATCCCTCGCGCAAAGCCGCTGTGGATTACTTGAAGGGTCGTGGGCTAACGGGCGAAATCGCCCGGGACTTCGGCCTCGGCTTCGCCCCGCCCGGCTGGGACAACCTGTTCAAGCACTTGAGCAGCGACACCCTGCAACAAAAAGCCATGGTCGATGCCGGCCTGCTGATCGAAAACGCCGAAACCGGCAAACGCTATGACCGCTTCCGCGATCGCGTGATGTTTCCGATCCGCGACAGCCGTGGGCGCATCATTGCGTTCGGTGGCCGGGTATTGGGCGACGACAAGCCGAAATACCTGAACTCACCGGAAACCCCGGTATTCCATAAAGGCCAGGAACTCTACGGCCTCTATGAAGCACGCAAGAACAACCGCAACCTCGACGAAATCATCGTGGTCGAAGGCTACATGGACGTTATTGCTCTGGCCCAACAAGGCCTGCGCAATGCCGTAGCCACCTTGGGCACCGCCACCAGCGAAGAGCATTTGAAGCGACTGTTTCGCGTCGTGCCCAACGTGCTGTTCTGCTTCGACGGCGACCAGGCTGGCCGTAACGCCGCGTGGCGGGCGCTGGAGGCCACCCTGCCCTGCCTGCAAGACGGGCGTCGGGCGCGCTTCCTGTTCCTGCCTGAGGGCGAAGACCCGGACACCCTGGTCCGCTCCGAAGGCACCGACGCTTTCCGCGCGCGGATCAACCAGCATGCCCAGCCACTGGCAGACTATTTCTTCCAGCAACTGACCGAGGAATCGGACCCGCGCTCACTCGAAGGCAAGGCCCACATGGCCACCCTCGCCGCGCCGCTGATCGACAAAGTCCCGGGCGCCAATCTGCGCATTCTGATGCGTCAACGGCTGAGCGAAATCACCGGCCTTAGCGGTGAAGCGGTTAGCCAGCTGGTGCAAAGCGCCCCCCAGGAAGCGCCACCGGCGTACGACCCGGGCATCGATTACGACGCCATGCCGGATTACAGCGACTACCATCAGCCGCAGGCACAAGAGATGTATGTGCCGCAGCAGGAGTGGACGCCGAAGAAACCCGGCGCCGGCGGTAAAAAATGGGACAAAAAACCGTGGGACAAAAATGGCAAGCGCGGCGGTGATCGCGATCAACCGCGTGCTCCACGGGTGCCGGCCGCTGTAGAACCGCCAACCCTGGCCGCCCTGCGAACGCTGCTGCATCACCCGCAACTGGCCAAAAAAGTCGAGGATGCCGGGCACTTTGCCGCCGAGGATCACACCAATACACAATTACTGGTGGCACTGCTCGAAGCCGTACAGAAGAATCCCAAGCTAAACTCATTTCAGTTGATCGCGCGTTGGCACGGTACCGAGCAAGGACGTTTGCTCAAGGCGCTGGCGGAAAAGGAATGGCTGATTGACGGAGATAACCTTGAACAACAGTTTTTCGACACCATTAATAGCTTGTCCGCCCGCCAACGCGAGCGAAACCTGGAACAACTGCTCAGGAAAGCACGTCAAAGTGAACTGACTGCCGAAGAGAAAAATCAACTGCGCGACCTTTTAAGTCGCAATGTTTCCGCATCAAGCCCGACCTCAACTGGCGCGTGAGGTCATAGCTCAGGTATAATCCTCGGCTTGTTTTTTGCCCGCCAAGACCTTCAGTGGATAGGGTGTTATGTCCGGAAAAGCGCAACAGCAGTCTCGTATCAAAGAGTTGATCACACTTGGTCGTGAGCAGGGCTACCTGACTTACGCGGAGGTCAACGACCACCTGCCGGAGGATATTTCAGATCCGGAACAGGTGGAAGACATCATCCGCATGATCAATGACATGGGGATCAACGTATTCGAGGTTGCGCCAGATAAGGATTCCCTTATGCTGGCCGACGCCGATACCGACGAAGCCGCGGCCGAAGAGGCAGCAGCAGCGCTGGCAGCGGTCGAGACCGACATTGGTCGCACCACCGACCCGGTGCGCATGTACATGCGTGAAATGGGTACGGTAGAGCTCCTCACACGTGAAGGCGAAATCGAAATCGCCAAACGTATTGAAGAGGGCATCCGCGAAGTGATGGGCGCAATTGCGCACTTCCCTGGCACGGTTGACCATATTCTCTCCGAATACACTCGCGTCACCACCGAAGGTGGCCGCCTGTCCGACGTCCTGAGCGGTTATATCGACCCGGACGACGGCATTGCGCCGCCTGCTGCAGAAGTGCCGCCGCCTGTCGACCCGAAAGCCGTGAAAGCGGACGACGACACCGACGACGACGACGCTGAAGCCAGCACCGACGACGAAGAAGAAGCCGAAAGCGGTCCGGATCCGGTCATCGCAGCTCAGCGCTTTGGCGCTGTCTCCGATCAGATGGAAATCACCCGCAAGGCGCTGAAAAAGCACGGTCGTGGCAACAAGCTGGCGATTGCCGAGCTGGTGCTTCTGGCTGAGCTGTTCATGCCGATCAAACTGGTTCCGAAGCAATTCGAAGGCCTGGTCGAGCGTGTACGCAGTGCCCTGGATCGCCTGCGTCAGCAAGAGCGCGCGATCATGCAACTTTGCGTTCGTGATGCGCGCATGCCGCGTGCCGACTTCCTGCGCCAGTTCCCGGGCAATGAAGTCGACGAAAGCTGGTCCGATGGCTTGGCCAAAGGCAAAGGCAAATACGCCGAAGCCATTGGTCGCCTGCAACCTGACATCATTCGTTGCCAGCAGAAGCTGATCGCGCTGCAAACCGAAACCGGTTTGACGATTGCCGAGATCAAGGATATCAACCGTCGCATGTCGATCGGTGAGGCCAAGGCCCGCCGCGCGAAGAAAGAGATGGTTGAAGCGAACTTGCGTCTGGTGATCTCCATCGCCAAGAAGTACACCAACCGTGGCCTGCAATTCCTCGATCTGATCCAGGAAGGCAACATTGGCTTGATGAAAGCGGTAGACAAGTTCGAATACCGCCGCGGCTACAAATTCTCGACTTATGCCACCTGGTGGATCCGTCAGGCGATCACTCGCTCGATCGCCGACCAGGCCCGCACCATCCGTATTCCGGTGCACATGATCGAGACGATCAACAAGCTCAACCGTATTTCCCGGCAGATGTTGCAGGAAATGGGTCGCGAACCGACCCCGGAAGAGCTGGGCGAACGCATGGAAATGCCTGAGGACAAGATCCGCAAGGTATTGAAGATCGCTAAAGAGCCGATCTCCATGGAAACCCCGATCGGTGATGACGAAGACTCCCATCTGGGTGACTTCATCGAAGACTCGACCATGCAGTCGCCAATCGATGTGGCTACCGTTGAGAGCCTTAAAGAAGCGACTCGCGAAGTTCTCTCCGGCCTCACAGCTCGTGAAGCCAAGGTTCTGCGCATGCGCTTCGGTATCGACATGAATACCGACCACACCCTCGAGGAGGTTGGTAAGCAGTTCGACGTGACCCGTGAACGGATTCGTCAGATTGAAGCCAAGGCGCTGCGCAAGCTGCGCCACCCGACGAGAAGCGAGCATCTGCGCTCCTTCCTCGACGAGTGATCACAAAACCCCCGGCCCAGGCCGGGGGTTTTGCTTTTTGCAGATAAAATTTCCCACGCTTCACTCCTGCCTGATTGCCCGTCTACACTCGAAACATTCCCCCGTGCCGCAACGAGATCGTTATGCCCAGACTGCCGACCGTGCTTTTTTTGCTGTCGCTGATAACCTGGACCGCAACGGCTGGCGCGCTGACTCTGACCGACGAAGAACGTAGCTGGCTGGCGGCTCACCCGGACTTGCGCCTGGGCGTTGATGCGTCCTGGCCACCCTTCGAGTTTCGCGACGATCAGGGCCGATACCAGGGTCTTGCAGCGGACTACATCAACATGATTCGGCAACGCCTGGCCATCAAGCTCACGCCCATCGAGCCGGTCAGCTGGACGGTTGTCCTCGAACAGGCCAAACAAGCGAAGCTGGACCTGCTGCCGGGCATCATGTCGACCCCGGAGCGCCAGAGCTACCTGTCGTTCACCCGCCCCTATCTGGACTTTCCGATTGTCATTCTTGCCCATGTCGGAGGTCCCCAGCCGCGCAAACTGGTAGACCTGTACGGCCTGAAAATCGCCGTGGTGGAAAATTACGCCCCCCATGAGCTGCTGCGTACGCACCATCCAGATCTGAACCTGGTGGCAATGCCCAATGTCAGCTCAGCCTTGCAGGCACTGGCCACCGATGAGGTGGACGCCGTGGTCGGCGATCTCGCCTCCAGCATCTGGAGCCTGCGCCAGCTCAAGCTCGACGGGCTTTATGTCAGCGGCGAGACACCCTATCGCTATCAACTGGCCATGGGCGTGCCCAAGGACAATAAGGTGCTGGTGGGCATCCTGGACAAGGTCCTGGCCGATATGACCCCGGAAGAAATCAGCGCTATCCAGGAGCATTGGGTCGGCAACGTCCTCGATCATCGAACGTTCTGGTCCGACTTGCTGGTTTACGGCCTACCCGGATTACTGCTGTTGATCGGCGTGCTGGCGACGGTGATCCGGATCAACCGCCGGCTGAGTTCGGAAATCACCCGCCGGGTCGATCTGGAACAGGAACTGCGCAGCAGCGAATACCACTACCGCGGACTGGTAGAGAGTCTTTCGGCCATCGCCTGGGAAGCAAGGATCACCGATTTCACCTACAGCTACGTATCGCCCCATGCCGAGGATCTGCTCGGCTACCCCTTGTCTCACTGGCTGATTCCGGGCTTCTGGCGCAACATCATCCACCCCGCTGACCTGACCCGCGCCCAGACCTTCTGTGATCAGGAAGTCCTGGCCGGGCGCGATCACACCCTCGATTACCGAGTTATCACCGCCGACGGCCGTTGCCTGTGGGTGCGTGACATCGTCAGCCTGATCGAGCACGGCCATGAGCCGGTGATGCGCGGGCTGATGATCGACATCAGCGATGCCAAGCGCACCGAAGAAGCGTTGCGCCTGTCGGAACAGAAGTTCGCCTCGGTATTCCAGCAATGCCCGGACATTCTGGTCATCGCGCGGCTTTCTGACGGTTGTTTGCTGGAGGTCAACGAAGCGTTCGAAGAACAGATCGGCCTCAAGGCTGAAGACGTCATCGGCCAGAGCGCCACCGACCTGAACATCTGGGGCATCCCCGGCGTCGGGCCGGGCTTGTTGCAGCGGTTGCAGGCCGGCAGCATTCGTAACCTGGAGATGCCCTTTCGTCGCAACAATGGTCAGGTGTTTACCGGCCTGATTTCCGCCGAACCGTTCGACCTCGACACCACCGCTGCGCTGGTGGTCGTCGTGCGCGATATCAGTCAGCTCAAGGAAACCCAACAACAGCTGCAAACCTCCGAAGAGAAATTCGCCAAGGCTTTCCATGCCTCCCCAGACGGTTTGCTGCTGTCCCGGCAAAGCGATGGCTTGCTGCTGGAGGTCAACGAAGGGTTTAGCCGCATTACCGGTTTCAACAGCGCGATGTCCGTGGATCGCTCGGCGCTCGAACTGGGGATCTGGGTCAACCTCAACGAACGCAAACAGATGCTCGACCTGCTGCACCGTGACGGTTTCGTCCGCGACTTCAGCTGCCACATCCGCCGTAGCGACGGCCAGATCCGCCTCTGCGAGGTGTCCAGCCGTCCGCTGCCCATCGGCGACGAAGATTGCATGCTGACCATCGCTCGAGACATCACCGAGCGGCACGTGATGCAAGAGAAACTGCAACAGGCCGCCACCGTGTTCGAAAGCACCGCCGAGGGGGTGTTGATCACTGACACTCAACAACACATCAGTGCGGTCAACCGCGCGTTTACCGAAATCACCGGCTACAGCGAAAGCGAAGCACTGGGCCACACCCCTCGCCTGCTCGCCTCGGGCCTGCACGACAGCGCGTTCTATGCAGCCATGTGGCATCAACTGACCGCCGAAGGGCATTGGCAGGGCGAGATTTCCAATCGACGCAAGAACGGCGAGCTCTACCCGAGCTGGCTGACCATCAGCGCGGTGCGCAACCGGGACAAATTCATCACCCACTTTGTGGCCGTATTCGCGGACATTTCCAGCCTCAAGCACGCCCAGGCCAAGCTCGACTACCAGGCGCACCACGACCCGCTGACCGGCCTGCCGAACCGCACCCTGTTCGAGAGCCGGCTGCTGACCGCGCTCAACAATCAACAGGAAAACGGTGGCCAGGGCGCCGTGCTGTTCCTCGACCTGGACCGCTTCAAACACATCAACGACAGCCTGGGGCACCCCGTCGGCGACCTGTTGCTCAAAGGCATCGCCGTGCGCCTCAAGGAACAGTTGCGCGACATCGATACCGTGGCGCGCCTGGGGGGCGACGAGTTCATCATCCTGCTCCCCGGCCTGCAGCAATCCAGTGACGCCGACAACATCGCGACCAAGCTGCTCAATTGCTTCAGCGCCCCCTTCCAGGCCGGCGTGCACGAGTTTTTCATCAGTGCCAGCATTGGCACCAGCCTCTATCCCAAAGACGGCTGTGACGTCGCCACACTGGTCAAGAACGCCGACGCGGCGATGTATCGCTCCAAAGCCAAGGGCCGCAATCGGGTCGAAAGCTATACCCGCGACCTGACCGCCCAAGCCAGCGAGCGCGTCGCGCTGGAGCACGAACTGCGGCGCGCCATCGAACGCAATGAACTGTTCCTGCACTATCAGCCGAAGATCAGCCTGGACGACCATCGCCTGGTCGGCGCCGAAGCACTCATTCGCTGGCGTCACCCGACCTTCGGCGATGTGCCGCCGGAGCACTTCATCCCCCTGGCCGAAGAAAACGGCATGATCCTGCAAATCGGCGACTGGGTACTCGAGACCGCCTGCCGGCAGATGTACGAATGGAACCAGGTCCACGAATGCCTCGGCCCACTGTCGGTCAACCTCGCCGGCGCGCAGCTGCGTCAGCCGAACCTGCTCGGCCGCATTGAACAATTGCTCAAGGACAACGGCCTGCGGCCCGATTTCCTGCAACTGGAAATCACCGAAAACTTCATCATGAGCCAGGCCGAAGAAGCGCTGGCGGTGCTGCATCAACTCAAACACCTGGGCGTGCAACTGGCGATCGACGACTTCGGCACCGGTTACTCGTCCCTGAGCTACCTCAAACGCCTGCCGCTGGACATCCTCAAGATCGACCAGTCCTTCGTTCGCGGCCTGCCGGACGATCCCCACGACGCGGCCATCGTTCGCGCCATCATCGCCTTGGGTCGCAGCATGCAATTCACCGTGATTGCCGAAGGCGTCGAGACCCTCGCGCAGCAGCAATTCCTCGCCGCGGAGGGCTGTGAACAAATCCAGGGCTACATCGTCAGCCTGCCCTTGCCACCAGCCGAATTCGCCGCGACGTTTCTTCGTACAGTCAAATTGGATTTTTCGGATAGCACAGCCGGGAAACCATCGCTATAATCCGCGGCCTACTGAGGGCCTATAGCTCAGTTGGTTAGAGCAGAGGACTCATAATCCTTTGGTCCACGGTTCAAGTCCGTGTGGGCCCACCATACTCAAAGCCGCGCATTGCGCGGCTTTCGACCGAATTAATGATTGACGTGAATATTTACTTTCCTTAGATTTGACCTGTCGAAGCGACTGACCGGATGAGATCGAGCGCTTCCCAGCAGCGAGAGCTGTAACCGCGCAAGGCGGTTCGCAAGTGGTGTCCGGATCTGCTTTACCGAATCGAAAAAGACGCCTATGGCGTCTTTTTTCGTTTCAGCCCCTAGCGTTTGGTCGAGCTCGCTTGCCGCAGGTAGACCTTACCGCACAGCAACATAAACCCCATCTTGCCCAGCAGCCTCGGCGGCTGATCGGTTTGGTGATAAGCACTCTCAACGACCAGATTTAGGTCCTGCGGCTTTTCCTTGGCAGCACGACGTATCTCAAAGAACACGTGGTAAGCCCCTGAATCCTGAATGTCCTAAAATAGTTGCACATCTGATTTCAGGACGAAGGAGTCGAAGTGAAAAAAGCCGCGCAATGCGCGGTTTCGTGTAACTGACGTTTAACTTTGTTTGCTGGAGCTGTCGAAATATCGGATGACGTCCTAGGACCTTGTAGGCAAACTCCGAAAATTGCGTTTGGGCATTTTGATGCCTTATTGGGCTTTTCTTCGACGGGATACTCTCCGGATGTCGCTGACCATTCAGCGATCGGGCTTGGAAACCCGTCTAGTCAAGTCAAGCGCAACAGTCCCATCACGACTCCAGACGTTTTTACGGCTGCGACTCAGTGTTATGGCAGCTGTGCGTGGGACGTCTTCGGACGTGCCGGTTTCCTTGGCTCCCGGTTTCCAACCTGCGCACAGCTGCCACCCATTCGCTTGGAAACGAACGTGGCAGCTCTTTAAGTCGAGGAGCTTCATCATGACAAAAGCAAATTCATCTGATTATTCAGAACTAAAAACCGTCGGCTTCACCCCTTCCTATACCTCTCGGACCAACCGCTTTTCCACGTCTGCCGCAACGTCCCCATCGCCGATGCCTTGGCCCAAGCCTCCGACCTATTGTTCCTCGCCAAGTCCCTGACCGTCGACGCAGCCTACGTCCAAGGCTCCGATAGCCACGCATGGGCCGCGCACTATCTGACGACGATGAGCAAAGCAGTGATTGATGATGTGGTGAAGGTGCTGACGCGGGAGCCGGCTCGAACGGCGGCAAAATCTGAAGAATAGCGGCAAATCAAGCAGCACTATTAGCCCCGAACTGCCGGGGCTTTCAAATCATGATCGGGATTGCAACTACTGCACCCCACCTTGCGCCCGGCGACGATCTACATGCAATGGAATGACCTGACAATTGGCGGACGCCAGTACAGCATGGAACATCTACAACCATTCGAATTGAAATTCGAGGTCGCGGGTGAGCTGATCAACGTCAAATTCGAATTCGGATTTCATTGCTTCACCGACGCCAAAGGCAATGGGCAATTACTAGTGCACAGAGGGGAGCGTCGCTATTTCTGTGCCGAACGACATCATTGCAGCAGCCAGATTGTAGAGTACATTCACAAGAGGTTTTTCAAAGGGCTTGCCGTTCCGTTTTACGTGGAAAACAGCCAACGCTATTTCTGCCTGGATCTGCATGACTACGCGATTTTCTTCTCGATCAGCAAACCGCAAGGGACGACGAATCTTCTCAAACTCAGGGTGATTTCCGCGTATGAGGTAGCTGAATGGGGGCGGGCGAAGCTGCCCAAAGGAAAGCCGCATAACGTGCGTTATATTCTTGAAATGCGTAATGCAGGCAAACCTGTCTGATAGACAGCAAAAAGCCTCGATGCTTTCGCATCAAGGCTTCTTGTGAATCTGAATATCGGCCTCTCCTTTCACGGTTTCCCGCTTATCCCGCTCACTGGCTAGGAGTGGCTTGCGCCACCGAAATCAACACCCCTTGCTTCCAAGGTTCCGGTCTGTGCTGACAACGTAATAATAGCGTTTGTATCAAACTGGAGCAACCAACGTTTTTTACGCCCAAACCTTTAACGCGGGAATAGCCTGCACTGACCCCAGCCGTTCAAGCCTTTCCCTCGTCAACACAACCTCATACGTATCCGCCGCCCTTCCCCACTGCTCCACCATGACCATGCCGTCCACCAACGCCAATGCCAATTCAGTAATCGTATCGGCCAACGCCTCCACGATTCCTTGAGTCCGCAGCCACACGCGATCAGTAATCTCTTTAAGCTCAGCCGTTATGCGATCCGACGATGCGGGATTTGTATCGGGGTAGGCGATGTTGCGTAGCAGCTGCTGCAATTCCCTTACTTTTGCGTAATCCTGTTCCGCCCCAAGGCCTCCTTTGAGGATGGCTGTCGCTTTCGGCTTATCGACGAGTTTCCTGGGCGAAGGTGTTGAAGATAAGGTCTGCCCCATGGCGCCAGCCAAGAGGACCATCATCCGGGCTTCCAAATACTCCTTCATCGCGTCTATCGACGAAATTGACCGCGCCAAGGTGATGGAAGCGCCCCCTTGATGCCTTAAGTCCATGGTCACTGTCAGGGTCACGCCGCCCGTTGCAAACCCCAAGGCACGGGCCATGACGTAGTGCCCCATTTCGTGATGTGCAATCTGTAATGCATGGTCCCGTACAGCGGCAGGCATCTTCTTCGTCATCTGCGTCACCTCGCATCCCTGATTTTGCATTCGACTACGAGTGACTGTCGCTGTCCATCCTGGCGTCCCGTTGATGGCGTCAGGTCAGTTCGCACAGCCAAAAAAGCCGCGCAATTGCGCGGCTTTTTCGTACCTGCGATTCAGCCTTTACTCAGGCAAGGCGTAAGCAATGACATAGTCCCCACGGTCCGGCGACTGACGTGCGCCACCCACAGTGAGCAGGATGTACTGCTTGCCGGTTTTCGGCGACACATAGGTCATCGGTCCGGATTGGCTACCCACCGGCAAACGCGATTTCCAGATTTCGTTGCCGTTGCCGGTATCGAAAGCACGCAGGTAGAAGTCTTGAGTACCCGCGAAGAACAGCAGGCCCGACTGGGTCGCCAGCGACGCTCCAAGGGTCGGCATGCCGATCGGGATCGGCAGGTGCATGCGGATGCCCAACGGACCAGTGTCCTGCACCGTGCCGACCGGTACCTGCCACATCAGCTTGCGGGTCTTGAGGTCGATGGCGGACATCGTACCGAACGGTGGTTTCTGGCACGGAATGCCGGCCGCCGACAGGAAGCGTTCACGCATGGCGCCAAACGGTGTGCCTTCCTGCGGCACCACGCCCATTTCGATACCGCTGGCACCGGCGGCAATCTTGTCACGGGGGATCATGTAGTTGGCCAGGCCCAGGCGCATGTCGTTGACGAACATGTAATTGGTGTTCGGATCCACCGAGACGCTGCCCCAGTTCATGCCACCCAAGGAACCCGGGAACTGCAAGGCACGGTCCATGCCCGGCGGGGTGTAGACGCCTTCATGGCGCATGCCTTTGAACTGGATGCGGCACATCAGCTGGTCAAACGGCGTAGCGCCCCACATGTCGGATTCGGTGAGTGTCTGATTGCCGATGGACGGCATGTCCACCGAGAACGGCTGGGTCGGCGAGTAGCGTTCGCCAGGCACGTTGCCCTGGGGCACCGGACGCTCTTCGACGCGGGCGATCGGCACGCCGGTTTCGCGGTTGAGCAGGAAGATCTCGCCCTGTTTGGTGACTTGCGCCAGGGCTGGCTGGGTGCCGCCCTTGTCGTCAGGCACGTCGTACAGCAGCGGTTGGGCTGGCAGGTCGAAGTCCCACAGGTCGTGGTGAGTGGTCTGGAAGTGCCAGCGCACCTGACCGGTCTTCACATCGATGGCGACGATGGACGAGTTCCACTTGTCGTCGAACTCCGTGCGCTGGCCGCCGAAGAAGTCCGGGGTGGCGTTGCCGGTTGGCAGATAGACCAAACCGAGTTTGGCGTCGTAGGACATGGCCGACCAGACGTTCGGCGTGCCGCGGGTATAGGTCTCACCGGCCGGCGGACGTTTTGTGGTGTTCGGGTTGCCCGGATCCCACGCCCACATCAGTTCACCGCTACGCACGTCGTAGGCACGGACCACGCCTGGCGGTTCGCCGATGGAATAGTTGTCGGCCACGCGTCCGCCGACAATCACCACGTCCCCTGCGACCAGCGGGGTCGAAGTCTGCTGGTAATAACCGGGCTTCACTTCGCCCATGTCGGTGGTCAGGTCGACGGTGCCGTTGTTGCCAAATTCTTCACACGGTTTGCCGGTTTCAGCGTTGATCGCGATCAGACGGGCATCGCCGGTCGGCAGAAACAGACGTTTCGTACAGGCAGCAGGCTGATTGTCCGAGGTCGCAGGCGTTTCGGAATAGCCCAGGCCACGGCAGCGCTGCCAGTTTGGCGCGGTGCCTTGCGGGTCGAACTTCCAGCGCTGGGTACCAGTGTCGGCATCGAGGGCGAAGACCTTGCCGTAAGCGGTGCAGGTGTAGACCGTGTCGCCGATTTGCAGCGGGGTGTTCTGGTCTTCGGCACCGGCGCCGGTGCTTTGCGGGATGTCACCGGTGCGGAAGGTCCAGGCCACCTGCAATTTGTCGATGTTGCCTTTGTTGATCTGGTCCAGCGCGGCAAACCGGTTGCCGGCCGTGGTGTTGCCCCAGTGGGCCCAATTTTTCTGCTCGGTGCCAGGCGCGACCGGCGTAACGGCCGGTTCACTGCTGGCCTTGACCACATGGGTCGGCACGAACATGTAGGCCATCGTCGCGACAACGCCGACGCCCAGGATACCGGCCAGGCCGTAGGCGCCACGGCCCGCGGTCGCGCCCGAAGCGCGCACGAGCGTCGGGTAGATCATCGCGATGACCAGACCGATCACGGCGAAGGTCAGCACCCGCGAAACCAGCGGCCAGTATTCGAACCCGGCATCCCACACCGCCCAGATTGCCGTCAGGATCAGCGCCAGGCCATACAGCCATGCACCCTGCGGTTTACGCAGGGCGATCATCAGCCCGGACACCAGCATCGCCAGGCCCATCAACAGGAAGTACGTGCTGCCGCCGAGCGAAATCAGATAGCCACCGCCACCGGCCAATCCAAGCCCGATCAATGCAATCAGAACACCCAGCCCCAACAGCAACCATTTGCCGCCGCCGGCAGCCCCAGAATTATTCATGTCGGAAATTTTCCCCATTTGTGACAAGCGCGAAATAATGTACGAACTAGTTACTTATGGCAAATTGTCGCAGGCAAAAATGGCATGAACGGTATTGAACCTAGATCAAACATCCGAGTGACGAGATGTGCCTGTAACATGCATGCCCATTGCTTTGTGCCGCTGGAGCCCGACCTTGCCTGACACCCGTCCGCCCGTCCTTGACGAAATCGACCGCCAATTGATCGCGGCCCTGCAAATCAATGCCCGCGAAAGCGTGGCCATGCTCGCCCGGCAATTGGGTATCGCCCGCACGACCGTTACGTCGCGGCTGGCGCGACTGGAAAAGGCCAAAGTGATCACCGGTTACGGCGTGCGTTTGGGGCAGCGGCTGGTGGATGGCGGATTGCAGGCGTATGTCGGGATCACGGTGCAGCCGCGATCCGGTAAGGAAGTGTTACGTCGCCTCAGCGCCATGGCTCAGGTACAGCAGTTGTGTGCCGTGAGTGGCGAGTTTGATTATGTGGCGTGGTTGCGCACTGACTCGCCGGAGCAGCTGGATCAGTTGCTGGATCAGATTGGCAGTGTGGAGGGGGTGGAGAAGACGACGACGTCGATCATCTTGAGCAGCAAGATTGATCGGGGGCAGCCGGTGTGAGTTTCTGCCGATGGATTTTCACTGCTGATCGGGCCTCTTCGCGGGCAAGCCCGCTCCCACATTGAACAGTGTGTATCAATAGATCGTCATATTGTTCAATTAACTATCAAAACGACGACACTTTGCGTCTTATTAACGTGTTCTATGCTCTCTAGAATGGCTGTCATCTTTTCCTATACTCAGATGCGCATCCCGCGTCGGGTCGCCAGCAAGGTCAGCCATGAACAACAACAATCGCCATCCTGCAGACGGTAAAAAACCAGTGACCATTTTTGGTCCGGACTTTCCCTTCGCCTTCGACGACTGGATCGAGCACCCGGCCGGCCTGGGCAGCATTCCTGAGCACAATCACGGTGCCGAGGTAGCGATTGTCGGCGCCGGTATCGCAGGGCTGGTGGCGGCTTACGAATTGATGAAGCTGGGCCTCAAGCCCGTCGTTTACGAAGCCTCGAAAATGGGCGGTCGCCTGCGTTCCCAGGCGTTCAACGGCGCCGAAGGCATCATCGCCGAACTCGGTGGCATGCGTTTCCCGGTGTCGTCCACCGCGTTTTATCACTACGTCGATAAACTCGGCCTCGACACCAAGCCCTTCCCGAACCCGCTGACCCCTGCTTCGGGCAGCACCGTGATCGATCTGGAAGGCAAAACCCATTACGCACAGAAGCTGGCAGATCTTCCTGCACTGTTCCAGGAAGTGGCCGACGCCTGGGCGGATGCCCTGGAGGCCGGTTCGCAATTCTCCGATATCCAGCAAGCGATCCGTGACCGCGATGTGCCACGCCTCAAGGAACTGTGGAACACCTTGGTTCCACTCTGGGACGACCGCACCTTCTATGACTTCGTTGCTACCTCCGAAGCGTTCGCCAAACTGTCGTTCCATCACCGCGAAGTGTTCGGCCAGGTCGGTTTCGGCACCGGCGGCTGGGATTCGGACTTCCCCAACTCGATGCTGGAAATCTTCCGCGTGGTGATGACCAACTGCGACGATCACCAGCACCTGGTGGTCGGCGGCGTGGAACAAGTGCCACTGGGCATCTGGCGCCATGTGCCGGAACGCTGCGTGCACTGGCCCGAGGGCACCAGCCTCAGTTCGTTGCACAGGGGCGCTCCGCGTTCCGGCGTGAAGAAAATCGCCCACGCAGCGAACGGCCGTTTTACGGTCACCGACAACTACGGCGACACCCGCGAATACGCGGCGGTACTGACCACCTGCCAGAGCTGGCTGTTGACCACCCAGATCGAGTGCGACGAAACCCTGTTCTCGCAAAAGATGTGGATGGCCCTGGACCGCACCCGCTACATGCAGTCGTCGAAAACCTTCGTGATGGTCGACCGCCCCTTCTGGAAGGACAAGGACCCGGAAACCGGCCGCGACCTGATGAGCATGACCCTCACCGATCGCCTGACCCGCGGCACCTATCTTTTCGACAACGGCGACGACAAGCCGGGCGTGATTTGCCTGTCGTACTCATGGATGAGCGACGCGCTGAAAATGCTCCCGCACCCGGTGGAAAAACGCGTGAAGCTGGCGCTGGATGCCTTGAAGAAGATCTACCCGAAAGTCGACATTGCCGCACGGATCATCGGCGATCCAATCACCGTGTCCTGGGAAGCCGACCCGCATTTCCTCGGTGCTTTCAAAGGCGCCCTGCCCGGCCACTACCGCTACAATCAGCGGATGTACGCGCATTTCATGCAGGCCGACATGCCGGCCGAGCAGCGCGGTATTTTTATCGCTGGCGACGACGTTTCGTGGACGCCGGCCTGGGTTGAAGGCGCGGTGCAGACCTCGCTCAATGCGGTGTGGGGCATCATGAAACACTTCGGCGGTGAAACTCACGCCGAGAACCCGGGTCCTGGAGATGTGTTCAACGAGATCGGTCCGATCGCACTGCCCGAGTAAGAGGAATCCGAAATGCGCGTAGCCCTTTACCAATGTCCACCTTTGCCCCTGGAGGTTGCCGGCAATTTGCAACGCCTGCATCAACTGGCGTTGGAGGCCAAGGGCGCCGACTTGCTGGTGCTGCCGGAGATGTTCCTGACCGGCTACAACATCGGCCTCGATGCGGTCAGCGTACTGGCGGAAGTGTACAACGGCGAGTCGGCGCAGCAGATCGCGCGCATCGCCAAGACTGCGGGGATTGCCATTTTGTATGGCTATCCCGAGCGCACTGAAGACGGACAGATCTACAACGCTGTGCAATTGATCGACGCTCATGGCGAACGCCTGTGCAACTACCGCAAGACGCATCTGTTCGGCGATCTCGATCGCTCGATGTTCAGCGCAGGCAAGGATGATTTCCCCCTGGTTGAGCTCAATGGCTGGAAGCTCGGCTTCTTGATCTGTTACGACCTGGAATTTCCGGAAAACGCCCGGCGCCTGGCCCTGGCCGGTGCCGAGCTGATTCTGGTACCCACGGCAAACATGATTCCCTACGACTTCATCGCCGACGTCACCGTCCGCGCACGGGCCTTTGAAAACCAGTGTTATGTGGCCTATGCCAACTACTGCGGACAAGAAGGCGACATCCACTACTGCGGCCAGAGCAGTATCGCCGCGCCGGATGGCAGCCGCATTGCCCAGGCCGGCCTCGATGAAGCACTGATCGTCGGCGAGCTGGATCGCCAGTTGATGGTCGATTCCCGCGCCGCCAATCGCTACCTCCTCGATCGCCGCCCCGAGCTATACAGCGACCTGCACAAGCGCTGATCCACTTAAGGAATGTTCTGGATGAGTTTCCCCAGCAGAGTGGAAATTCATTGAGAACGCCCCCTGATCCGCTAGCATTAGCGCTTCTCTGTTCTGGAAGTGCTCATGCCTGCGCTGAATCATCCCTGCCTTCACACTGAAACCCTGGCCAACGGCCTGCGGGTGACGTTGCGTCATGCTCCCGAGTTGAAGCGTTGCGCTGCGGCGTTGCGCGTCGCCGCGGGCAGCCATGATGTGCCGCTGGCCTGGCCTGGCTTGGCGCACTTTCTTGAACACCTGTTGTTCCTCGGTACCGAGCGCTTTCCTGCAGGCCAAGGCCTGATGGCCTACGTACAAAGTCACGGCGGGCAGGTGAATGCGCGGACCAGTGAACGCACAACCGACTTCTTTTTTGAATTGCCCCCCCAGGCGTTTAGCGGTGGGCTGCAGCGTCTGTCAGACATGCTCGCTCATCCGCGTATGAATCCGGACGATCAGCGGCGGGAACGGGAAGTGCTGCACGCAGAATTTGTCGCCTGGTCCCGGGATGCGACGGCCCAGCAGCACTTTGCGCGGTTTGATGGCGTTTGCGCCGCTCACCCGTTGCGCGCGTTTCATGCGGGCAATCGCTACAGCCTGCCGCTGCCGCAGACTGAGTTCCAGCACGCGCTGAAGGATTTCCATCAACGGTTTTATCAGACCGGGCAGATGACGCTCAGCCTGGTGGGGCCGCAGCGTATCGATGAGTTGAAGTCGATGGCTCAAAGCGTTGGCGCTGTCCTTTTGGCAGGAAAAAAAGTCCCGCAACAACCCCCTGTGCCGCTGATGGCGTCTTCAAGCAATAGTTATCAACAGGCCGGCGAGGGCCGGCTGGACCTGTTGTTTGCCTTCGAAGCGCTGCCCGATTCATCGGCCGAAGCCTTGGCATTCCTGTGCCATTGGTTGAACGCGGCAAAACCCGGGGGGCTGCTCGCGGTATTGCGCGCCGGCGGGATGGCTGACAGCCTGAAAGCCACGCCGCTGTACCGGTTCGTCGGGCAAGCGTTGCTGCACATCGAATTCACCTTGCCCGCCCACGCAGCCCACGTCGGGATCCGCGAGCAGTTACTGGACTGGCTGGGCTTTTTTTCCTCTCGGCAAGACTGGAGCGCATTGCGCGAAGAACACGCCGCCCTGTTGCGACGACAGCAGCAAGTCAGCACGGCCCTGCAACTGGCCCGACTGGACAGCGAGCAGCTTGAGACCGGTTTATCCGACCAGGGTGTCGTTGCCCTGAAGCAGATCCTCCAGCAAATGGGCGCTGTGGATAACTTCAGCAACCCATGGCAACTGCCGACAGCCAATCCGTTTTTATGCACTGAACCACAAGCGCCGAGTGCCGGACTGATCCGCGGCCAGACCAGCCGACACCGCGGTCTGCGAACCTTTGCCCAGGATCGCACGCGCAGTCGCCGCGAACACTCGCCGATGCTCTTCAGCCAGGCATTGCCGGATAACACGGCTGAAGGCGCCGTATACCTGCGTTGGCGCCTGGACTCGGCGTCTTGCAGCAACCTTCAATCCGCACTGGAGAACCGCCTGCAACCCTTGCGTGACGATGCTCGGCAGGCGGGTGTCGAGTTTTCTCTCAGCGCTTCGGGCAATGAATGGCTGCTGAAAATGACCGGACTGCAAGAGCCGATGCCGGTAGTCCTCGAGCATGCGCTGAAAGAACTGACAAATGCTGATATCGCTGTCTCACAAGCGACCGCGACAAGCACCCCGCTCTTGCCGATTCGACAGCTGCTCAAGGCACTGCCTGAGCACTGCCTTGAGTACACTCCTGACTCGGACGACTGGCAGCAGCTTTGGGCGAATGCACACTGGGATGGTCTGGCGACCGGCCTATCCGCCCGGACTCAAACCGCGATGGGCCTGGCCTTGAGCCGCGTACCGGGCAGCCCGGACAATCAACTGACGCCACTTTCATCGATCTGCTCGCAGCACCTATGGCACCGCATCGACACCGGCTCCAGCGAGCACGCGCTATTGCTCTTCTGCCCGAGCGCAACCCGGGCCATCGCCGACGAAGCCACCTGGCGATTGCTCGCTCACCTGTGCCAGACACCCTTCTATCAGCGCCTGCGGGTCGAACTGCAACTGGGCTATGCCGTATTCAGCGGCCTGCGCCAGGTTCATGGGCAGACCGGACTGTTATTCGGCGTGCAATCACCCAGCGTTGCGCCTGTGGACCTGCTGGGGCACATCGAACAATTCCTGAACGAATTGCCGGGGATGATCGATGGCATCGATGACTTGGCCTTCGTCGCCCAACGCCAGGCCTTGGCCGACCAGTTCGTCAGCACCGCGCTGCCCGTCGCTCAGGCCGCCGAACTGTTGTGGCAGGGCAAACTGGCCGGCCACTCGTCGGATTATCTGACCCAACTACCCGAGGCGATTTTGAGGATTGACCGCACAGCCCTGCTCGACGCCACCCAGCGACTGAACAAGGCGGACGGTGGCTGGCGCTGCCTGGCCAGCAGCGCGGCGCCGGGCGCTCCTTGGCAAGCGGCAAAATGATCATTACCGGTGCTGCAATTAGCTTTCTCAAAGATTCGCGGCCAATCATTCTGAAATTTTGAGTAACATAGCCGCCTAACTATCTGAACATCTCCGACTGGAGGTGGACTATATGTATAGGTATCAACTGTCCCATCTACCTGAAAGGAGCACTCTTATGTCCTGGTCCAAACCTGCTTACACCGACCTGCGTATCGGCTTTGAAGTCACCATGTACTTCGCAAGCCGCTAAGTTCTGCCATTTAGGTGGAGAATGATGTGCAACGCCTCGGTTCGCCGAGGCGTTTTTATTTTCAGCGTTAAATGATGGAGCAGCCATGTTTGTCCAGATTCTAGGTTCCGCCGCTGGCGGCGGCTTCCCCCAGTGGAACTGCAATTGCGCGAACTGCGCGGGTTTTCGTAGCGGTAGCCTGCGGGCCAAGGCGCGAACCCAGTCGTCCATCGCGATTTCCGATGACGGCGTGAACTGGGTGTTGTGCAATGCCTCGCCGGACATCCGCGCCCAGCTCCAGAGCTTCGCGCCCATGCAACCGGGCCGCGCCCTGCGCGATACCGGGATCAGCGCGGTCATCCTGATGGACAGCCAGATCGACCACACCACCGGCCTGCTCAGCCTGCGCGAAGGTTGCCCGCATCAGGTCTGGTGCACCGACATGGTCCACGAAGACCTGAGCACCGGCTTTCCGTTGTTCACCATGCTGACCCACTGGAATGGCGGGCTGAGCTGGAACCGCATCGAACTCGACCACAGCTTCACCATCCCGGCCTGCCCGAGCCTGCGCTTTACCCCGCTGCCCCTGCGCAGCGCAGCGCCGCCGTATTCGCCGCACCGCTTCGACCCGCACCCGGGCGATAACATCGGCCTGATCGTCGAAGACCTGAACACCGGCGGCAAGCTGTTCTACGCCCCGGGCCTGGGCAAGGTCGATGCGCCGCTGCTGGAAATCATGGCCGGCAGCGATTGCCTGCTGGTGGACGGCACCATGTGGGACGACGACGAAATGCAGCGTCGGGGCGTCGGTACTCGCACCGGCAGGGAAATGGGCCACCTGGCGCAGAACGGCCCCGGCGGCATGCTGGAAGTGCTGGAGCAACTGCCCAAGCCGCGCAAAGTGCTTATTCACATCAACAATACCAACCCGATTCTCGATGAGGACTCGCCGGAGCGTGCGGAGCTGGGTCGGCGTAAGGTTGAAGTGGCGTATGACGGCATGAGTATTGTGTTGTAAGTATCCGAGACCGCTGCGCGGTCTATCGCGAGCAAGCTCGCTCCCACAGGGATTTGCGTGATAACCCAATCCAATGTGGGAGCGAGCTTGCTCGCGATGACGCCAGATCAGACACCAAAGAATTAACCGGTCGTACCCGGAGAACCGAAATGACTGACACCCCAATGTCCCCCGCCGAATTCGAAGCAGCCCTACGGGCAAAGGGCGCCTATTACCACATCTACCACCCCTACCACGTGGCAATGTATGAAGGCCGTGCGACCCGCGAGCAGATCCAGGGCTGGGTCGCCAACCGCTTTTACTATCAGGTGAACATCCCCCTGAAGGACGCCGCCATCCTCGCCAACTGCCCGGACCGCGAAATCCGCCGCGAGTGGATTCAGCGCCTGCTGGACCATGACGGTGCCCCTGGCGAAGACGGCGGTATCGAAGCCTGGCTGCGTCTGGGCCAGGCCGTCGGCCTCGACCCGGATCAGTTGCGTTCCCAGGAACTGGTGCTGCCCGGCGTGCGTTTCGCCGTGGACGCCTACGTCAACTTCGCCCGCCGGGCCAGTTGGCAGGAAGCTGCCAGCAGCTCACTGACCGAACTGTTCGCACCGCAGATCCACCAATCGCGCCTCGATAGCTGGCCGCAGCATTACCCATGGATCGACCCGGCCGGCTACGAGTATTTCCGCACCCGCCTGGGGCAGGCGCGCCGGGATGTCGAGCACGGTCTGGCGATCACTTTGCAGCACTACAGGACGCGGGAAGGTCAGGAGCGCATGCTGGAAATTCTCCAGTTCAAACTGGACATCCTTTGGAGCATGCTCGATGCCATGAGCATGGCCTACGAACTGAACCGCCCGCCGTATCACAGCGTGACCGGGCAACGGGTCTGGCATAAAGGAATCACCTTATGAGTTTCGACCGCAGCAAGACCCCGACCTGGCGTCCCGGCTACCGCTTCCAGTACGAACCGGCGCAGAAAGGCCATGTGTTGCTCTATCCGGAAGGCATGATCAAACTCAATGAAAGTGCCGCGTTGATCGGCGGCCTGATCGACGGCGAACGCGATGTCGCGGCGATCATTGCCGAACTGGACGCGCAATTCCCCGGCGTGCCCGAGCTCGGTGACGACATCGAGCAATTCATGGAGGTCGCCCGTGCTCAGCACTGGATCGAACTTGCCTGATTCCGTTTCAGCCAGGTTGCCGCCCAAACCCGAGATCGGCCTGCCGCTGTGGCTGCTGGCCGAGCTGACGTATCGCTGCCCGCTGCAATGCCCGTACTGCTCCAACCCACTGGATTTTGCCGAGCAAGGCAAGGAACTGAGCACCGAACAGTGGATCAAGGTGTTCCGCGAAGCACGGGAAATGGGCGCGGCGCAGTTGGGTTTTTCCGGGGGTGAGCCGCTGGTGCGCCAGGACCTCGCCGAGCTGATCGCCGAGGCGCGCAAGCTGGGTTTCTACACCAACCTGATCACCTCGGGCATCGGCCTCACCGAGCAGAAAATCAGCGACTTCAAGAAGGCCGGCCTGGACCATATCCAGATCAGCTTCCAGGCCAGCGACGAGCAAGTGAACAACCTGCTGGCCGGTTCGAAAAAAGCGTTCGCGCAGAAACTGGAAATGGCCCGTGCGGTGAAAGCCCACGGCTATCCGATGGTGTTGAACTTCGTCACCCATCGGCACAACATCGACAAGATCGACCGTATCATCGAGCTGTGCATCGCCCTTGAAGCCGACTTCGTCGAACTCGCCACCTGCCAGTTTTACGGTTGGGCACAGCTCAATCGGGTCGGCTTGTTACCGACCAAGGAACAACTGGTCCGCGCCGAACGTATCACCAATGAATACCGCGCCAAGCTGGAAGCCGAAGGGCATCCGTGCAAGCTGATTTTCGTCACCCCGGACTATTATGAAGAACGCCCGAAAGCCTGTATGAACGGCTGGGGCAGTATTTTTTTGACCGTCACGCCGGACGGAACCGCCCTGCCTTGTCACGGTGCCCGACAGCTGCCGGTGCAATTTCCCAACGTGCGCGACCACAGCATGCAGCATATCTGGTACGACTCGTTCGGCTTCAACCGCTTTCGCGGTTACGACTGGATGCCCGAGCCATGCCGCTCTTGCGACGAGAAAGAAAAAGATTTCGGCGGCTGCCGCTGCCAGGCGTTCATGCTCACCGGTGACGCGAGCAACGCCGATCCGGTGTGCAGCAAGTCGCACCATCACGGCGTGATCCTCAAGGCCCGCGAAGAAGCCGAGCACGCGACCCAGACCATCGAACAACTGGCCTTTCGCAATGAACGAAATTCACGCCTCATCGCCAAAAGCTGAACCCTTCAGCGCCGCCAGAGCCGTCGCCGCCGGTGTCGACTTTGCCGAATTGCAGCTCGGTCGGCATGGCCTGTTCTGGAACGAGTACCGCCCCGAAGATGCCGCCTGCCGTCTCTGGCAGTGGCGTGACGACCAGGCCCATTGCCTGACGCCGCCGGGCTTCAGTGTGCGCAGTCGAGTGTACGAATACGGCGGTGGAGCGTTTTGCCTGACCGATGACGGGATCGTTTTCGTCAACGAGGCAGACCAGCAGTTGTATCGACAGGCGCTCACAGGCGAGCCTGAGGCGCTGACTTCAAACGAGTGCCGCTACGGCGATCTGCAGTTCGCCGACGGGCGGGTTCTGGCTGTTGAAGAGAACCGTGACCGGCATCGTCTGGTCACCATAAACCTGCTGGACGGGGCGCGACATTTGCTGGCCGAAGGTGCGGATTTTTACGCCTCACCGACTCTGAGCCCGGATGCTCGCCGCCTGGCCTGGATCGAATGGCGCCGCCCGGATCAGCCATGGACCGCGACCCGGCTGATGGTTGCCGAACGCCAGGGCGATGGCCATTATGCTCAGCCGCGCTGCGTAGCCGGCGATGGCGTTCAGGAGTCGCTGCAACAGCCTCGGTTCGATGCCAGCGGTCGGCTGTTTTGTCTGACGGATCGCGGTGGCTATTGGCAGCCATGGATGGAGTCGGGCGATAGTCTGAGCCCTATACCCAGCGCCGCAGCCGACCATGGGCCGGCACCGTGGCAACTGGGCGGATGCACCTGGCTGCCATTAGACGAAGGCCGCTATCTGGCAAGCTGGACCGAAGGCGGTTTTGGCCGGCTGGGACTTGGCGGTGACAACGGTGAGGATTTCACCGGCGACTACAGCCGCTTCCGCCATCTCGCCCTGGACGAGCAGTTCATTTACTGCATCGCCGCCTCGCCGATCAGCCCTGCGGCGGTGATTGCCATCGATCGCAGCACCCGTCAGGTCAAAGTGCTGGCCGGCGGTGTCGCGCCATTGCCTGCCGAGCAGATCAGCCTGCCGCAAACCCTGCGCTATCCGAGCGGCTCAGGCGAAGCCCATGGCTTCTTCTACCCGGCGATGAGCGGGGAGGCGAAACCGCCACTCGTGGTGTTCATTCACGGCGGCCCGACCTCGGCCTGCTACCCGATGCTCGACCCTCGTATCCAGTACTGGGCACAACGCGGCTTCGCCGTGGCCGACCTCAATTACCGCGGCAGCAGCGGCTACGGTCGGGCTTATCGCCAAGCGCTGCATTTGAGCTGGGGCGATGTCGATGTCGAAGATGCTTGCGCGGTCATCACCTATCTCGCCGAGCGTGAGCTGATCGACGGTGACAAGGCGTTTATTCGCGGGGGCAGCGCCGGCGGCTACACCACTCTTTGCGCACTGGCCTTCCACAAGGTCTTCCGCGCCGGTGCCAGCCTGTATGGCGTCAGCGATCCTGTCGCTCTCGGCCGTGCGACCCACAAGTTCGAAGGTGACTATCTGGATTGGTTGATCGGTGATCCGGTCGTGGATGCCGAACGTTACGCCGCGCGAACGCCGCTGCTGCACGCGGGCAACATCAGTGTCCCGGTGATTTTCTTTCAGGGTGAACTGGATGCCGTGGTGGTGCCGCAACAGACGCGCGACATGGTCGAGGCACTGCAGAAAAACGGCATTCTGGTTGAAGCGCATTATTACGCGGATGAACGCCATGGTTTCCGCAAGGCCGGCAATCAGGCCCATGCGCTGGAGCAGGAGTGGTTGTTTTATCGGCGGGTGATGGATCTGGCGGACTGAAGCCTGCGCTTGGCGCAGAAATTGTGGCGCCTCATTCGCGAGCAAGCTCGCTCCCACATTAGATCTTCAGTGAGCACAGTATTTGTGTGCGACCGAGATCAAATGTGGGAGCGACGGTGCGGCGATCCGACTTGCTCGCGAAGGCGATCTATCGAACGCTACAGACTTCAGCGCTTGGCAATGATGTACACCGCATGCACGATCCCCGGAATATAACCGCACAACGTCAGCAGAATATTCAGCCAGAACGCGCCACCGAAACCGACCTGCAGGAACACACCCAGCGGCGGCAACAGAATAGCGATGATGATTCGAATAAAGTCCATGGGGCAGCTCCTGGTTGAGGTTGGCTCGTGGGAGCCTACACCTTATCGACCCATACCGTTCGTCAGGGTTCAGTATCGTCACAGTCCGAGCGTTAAAGCCCAATTCGGGCCGACAAAAAAACGCCCCACGCCAAAAGAATCAGGCATGGGGCGATGCGTTATACCGCCAGACGGTTCGGGAATTCGTGCAGGACCGGGTCTGATCAGACCGCAATCCCTTTGCGGCACTGCAGTTGCGCGGTGCGCACACGGGAGAAGGCACGTGCCAGGCGCAGGAGCATTTCGTCGATGTTGGCCTTGCTGACGGTGAGGGCCGGGGTAAAGCGCAGGCAACCGGGTTGCGGGGCGTTGAGCAGCAGGCCTTCATACAGCGCAGCTTTGACGACGGCATCCGCCGAATCGTCAGACAACGTCAGCCCCCAAAGCAGCCCCTGCCCGCGTAATTCGCCGTGTCCGTAACGATGGGCCAATCGAGCCAGGCCTTCGCGCAGGTGCTGGCCGGTAGCCCCGACATGCTCGAGAAAAGCCTTGTCCTGCACACTGTCGAGCACCGCAAGACCGGCAGCCGTCATCAGTGCATTGCCATGGTGAGTCCCCATCAGCTCGCCGATATCGAAACAGCAGGCCTTACCCCGCGCCAGCAAGGCCGCCAATGGCACGCCCCCGCCCAGACCTTTGCCGAGGACGACGATATCGGCGCGCACACCGTAGGACTGTTCGGCTAGCAGCGTGCCACAGCGACCGACACCGGTTTGCACTTCGTCAAGGATCAGCAGGATGCCCAGTTCACGGCACAGCTGTTCGACCCCCTTGAGGTAATGTTCGGTGGCTGGAATCACCCCGGCTTCACTCTGGATCGGCTCAAGCATGATGGCCACAGTCCGGGCATCCACGGCCGCATGCAGCCCCGGAAGATCATTGAACGGAACGTGACTGAAGCCTGGCAGTTGCGGCTCGAATCGATTGATCAAGCGGGAACTGTCCGACGCCGACATCGTCGCGAGACTTCGCCCGTGGCAACCGTTATGGGCAACGATGATTCGCGAAGCACCACCGCGATGCCGCTGTCCCCACTTGCGTGCCAGTTTGATAGCCGCTTCGCAGGCTTCACTGCCACTGTTGAGCAGGTACACCTGATCACTGCCGGTGCTGGCACACAATCGCTGGGCGAGGTTGAGCATCCCGCGGTTTTGCAGGCCGAAACCAGGGTTGATCAGCGACCGGGCTTGCGCCGCGAGGGCATTGACCAGTGCTGAAGGGCTGTGTCCGAGGCTATTGGCGCCCACACCCTGTGAGAAATCCAGGTACGCGCGGTCATCGCTGTCCCACAACCAGGAGCCCTGGCCGCGCACAAAAATCTGTTTCGGCCGCTCGACACTGGGCATCAGGCACTCGCTGGAAAGGTTGTCGCCCTTGGACGGCGGGTGGTCGTCAACGGCCAAGTCATCAAGACTCGGTGGATTGCGCCGCAGTTTGAACAAATTCATCTGCTCAAACCTCGTGAGAGGTTTTTTGCCTTACCTATGTAAACACCATCGATATAAACGGTATTCATCGCGCTCTATGGCCCTGCAAGCCTTGTGAATGCGGTTAGACTAGGCTCAGACAAGGCGTTGAACCATTTCGATTTCACAGCATTTTCGATAAGCATTACTTATGGATTTCAAGCAACTGCGTTATTTCGTCGCGGTCTATGAAGAGGGCCATGTGGGCCGGGCCGCCGAGCGACTTTCAATCTCCCAGCCGGCGCTGTCCCAGCAGATTCGCCACCTCGAACAGAACCTCGATGTAAGCCTGTTCGAACGCAGCAGCAAACGTCTGCTGCCAACCCTGGCCGCCCACACGTTGTACAACCACGCTCTGCCGTTGCTTGATGGCCTGCAACGGGCGCGCGAAGCCTTGGGCAACTTCAAGGGACAAGCGCTACGCACCCTGGCCATCGGTGTGTTGCAGACCGTCCATACCAGCCTGGTGCCACAGATGCTCGAACGCGTGCGCAAGGCGCAGCCGCATCTGGTGGTGCAGATCTATGAACTGACGGGGCTGGAAATCGAGCGGCGGCTGCTCAACGGTTCGCTGGATATCGGCATCAGCTACTTGCCGCCCCGTCAGCCAGGCCTGCACGGTGTGATGCTCTACGAAGACGAACTGACCCTGGTCATCCCGGCGGACCATCCATTGCGCGAATTCAAGAAAGTGTCCATGAGTCAGGCTGCCGAGTTACCGATGTTGCTACTGGGTGAAGAGTTCCAGGTGCGACAGATCTGGCAGACGCAACTGGCCAGCCTGGGACGACGTCCGCAGGTGCAGGCCGAACTGAACAACATGGCGGGGATTCTCGACAGCCTGCCCCACACCCGGTTGGCGACTGTCCTTCCCGGACGCTCGCAGAAGGCACTCGGCAACACCGGGTTGCTGTGGAAACCATTGACCGAGCCGCGGGTGCCGCTGAAAGTCGGATTGGTGTGTCGGGATGTGCAGCGTCAACAAGCCTCACTGGCGTTGTTGCGGACCTTGCTGGAAGAAGTGATGAACGGACCGGATGATCGCTTGAACAGCTCGACACCCTTAAGGGGTTAGGCTGAACAGTTTTCTACCGGACACTTTTCAATGGAGCAAAGAAAACCCCGCCGAAGCGGGGCTTTACAGACTGTTTCCCTGACATCCATTTCACTCCGCCGTCCTGGCAGAATCCTACGTGTCCGTGTTGTTGCTTAGCGCTTCCTGCGCGACGTCCATGTGAAGTAGATTAGCCGTGGATCCAATCTTCGACTATGGGAAAACAGCATCACGCATTGTAAGAGATTGCTTACATGGCGTTACATAGTCAGAACTGGGCTGCATCCAACAGGAACAGCGATTCGCTACCGGCCTTCACCGACGCGCTCAACGAATGAATACGCGGCAGCAGGCGGGCGAAATAGAACCGCGCCGTGCCCAGTTTGCTGGCATAGAAATCGTCCTGCGCTTCTTTGCCCAAGGCCGCCTTGGCCATCAGTGCCCACATGTAGGCGTAGGCCACGTAACCGAAGGTTTGCAGGTACTCGACCGAGGCGGCGCCGATTTCGTTCGGGTTGTTTTTCGCCCGGTCGAGCAGCCATGCGGTCAGTTCGTCGAGGGTGGTCACGGCATCGTTCAGTGGTTTGGTGAACTCGGCGAGACTGGCGTCGGCGGTCGCGGTGAAATGGCGGATTTCGTCGGCGAACAGGTTGTAGAACGCCCCGCCCGTGCCGACGATCTTGCGGCCTACGAGGTCCAGCGCCTGGATGCCGTTGGTGCCTTCGTAGATCTGGGTGATGCGCACGTCACGCACCAGTTGCTCCTGGCCCCATTCGCGGATGTAGCCGTGGCCGCCGAACACCTGCTGGCCGTGCACCGTGGTTTCCAGGCCGAGGTCGGTGAGGAACGCCTTGGCCACCGGGGTCAGCAAGGCCACCAGGTCTTCCGCGCGCTTGCGGGTGGTGGCGTCTTCGCTGAACTTGGCGGTGTCCAGTTGCATCGCCACGTAGGTGGAGAAGGCACGGCCGCCTTCGTTCGAGGCTTTCATGGTCAGCAGCATGCGGCGCACGTCCGGGTGGACGATGATCGGGTCAGCGGCCTTGTCCTGGTGCTGTGCACCGGTCGGCGAACGACTTTGCAGGCGATCGCGGGCGTATTCCACGGCGTTCTGGTAGGAGCGCTCGCCCGTGGCCAGGCCCTGGATACCAACCCCCAGGCGCTCGTAGTTCATCATGGTGAACATCGCCGCCAGGCCCTTGTTTGGCTCGCCGACCAGGTAACCCACGGCCTCGTCGAAGTTCATCACGCAGGTCGCGGACGCCTGGATGCCCATCTTGTGTTCGATCGAACCGCAGTTGGCCGGGTTGCGTGCGCCGAGGCTGCCATCGGCATTGACCATGAACTTCGGCACCAAAAACAGCGAAATGCCTTTGGGCCCCGCCGGCGCGTCCGGCAGTTTGGCCAGCACCAGGTGGATGATGTTCTCGGTCAGGTCGTGTTCGCCGCCGGTGATGAAAATCTTGGTGCCGCTGACCTTGTAGGAGCCGTCGGCCTGGGGTTCGGCCTTGGTCCGGATGATCCCCAGGTCGGTTCCGGCATGCGGCTCGGTCAGACACATGGAACCGGCCCAGACCCCGGCGTACATGTTCGGCAGGTACGCAGCTTTCAGTTCTTCGCTGGCGTGGGCGTTGATCGACAGACAGGCACCGGCGGTCAGCATCGGGTACAGGCCGAACGACAGGCTGGCGGAGTTGACCATTTCTTCGACCTGGGCCGACACCGCCTTGGGCATGCCCATGCCACCGTAGGTGGGATCGCCACCGACGCCGACCCAACCGCCTTGCGCGTAAGTCTGATAGGCCTGTGGGAAACCGGCCGGCGTGGTCACGGCACCGTCCGCCCAGTGGCAGCCTTCTTCGTCAGCCGCACGGCTCAGCGGCGCGATGCTTTTGCTGGTGACCTTGCCGGCTTCTTCGAGAATGGCTTCGACGGTTTCGGCATCGACGGTCTCGGCCAACGCCGGCAGTTCGGCCCAGAGTTTCGTGACCTCGAACACTTCATTGAGGACGAAGCGCATATCGCGCAGGGGCGCTTTGTAGTCAGCCATGGCAAACCTCGCAAGATCTAAACAGGTGAGTCGTAGGAATGTTACTTTCGTTGGGTCTGAGTGTACCTCAACAACTTTTACGACACATAGAGTCAGACCGTGACCGTTTTGTAATTTATAGTCACCGACTAATCAGTCATAAAAAAGCCCGCAAATAAGGCGGGCTTCTTTATGGCTGGTTTATCAAAGGCTAAAGCGCAAACAATTGCGCCGGCAGACTCATCAGACAATCGCTCCCCGCCTCGATGGCGGCCCGATGAGCGGCGGTGCGTGGCAACAATCGTTTGAAGTAAAACTCACTGGTCGCCAGTTTGCCCCGACAGTAATCGGCATCGCCACTGCCGTCGTCGAGCTGCGCCTGAGCCACCAGCGCCATACGCAACCACAAATAGCCGAGGATGATGTAACCGCTGTACATCAGATAATCCACCGATGCAGCACCGACCTCATCCGGATTTTTCATCGCAGCCATGCCGACTTTGGTGGTCAACTCGCCCCACTGCTGATTCAGTCCGTTGAGCTGCGCCACATAGCTGGCGAGCTGTGGATGCCCGACGTTGGCGGCGCAGAATGTGTGAACGATTTTGGTGAATCCTCGCAATAGCTTGCCCTGGCTACCGAGCACCTTTCGTCCGAGCAAGTCCAGTGCCTGAATACCGTTGGTGCCCTCGTATATGGGCGCGATCCGGCAGTCGCGGACCAACTGCTCCATACCCCATTCACGAATGAAACCGTGACCACCGAATACCTGCATGCCGTGGTTAGTCACCTCCAGGCCAGTGTCGGTCATGAAGGCTTTGCAGATCGGCGTCAGGAACGCCAACAGGTCTTCAGCCTCTTGCCGTGCCGCAGCGTCCGGGCTCAGATGCGCGGTATCCAGCCATTGCGCGGTGAAGTAGGTCAGTGCCCGATTGCCTTCGTTGAACGCTTTCATGGTCAGCAACATCCGGCGCACATCAGGATGAACGATGATCGGGTCGGCGACTTTTTCCGGTGCTTTCGGGCCGGTCAGCGAGCGCATCTGCAGACGGTCATTGGCGTATTTGATTGCCCCCTGGAAACTGGCCTCCCCCAGACACAAACCCTGCATCCCGGTGCCAAGGCGCGCATGGTTCATCATAGTGAACATGCAGTTCAGGCCCTTGTTCGGCTCACCGATCAAAAAGCCCTTGGCCCCGTCGAAGTTCAGCACGCAGGTGGCCGAGGCCTTGATGCCCATTTTGTGTTCGATCGAACCGCAGGACACACCGTTGCGCTCGCCCGCCTCGCCTTGTGCATCGGGGAGGAACTTGGGCACGATGAACAGCGAAATGCCCTTGGTCCCGGCCGGCGCCTCCGGCAGCTTCGCCAGCACCAGGTGAACGATGTTATCGCTCATGTCGTGCTCACCGGCGGAGATGAAAATCTTGCTGCCGGAGATCGCGTAACTGCCGTCGGTCGCGGGTACGGCGCGCGTCTTGATGATGCCCAGGTCAGTGCCGCAATGGGCTTCGGTCAGGCACATGGTGCCGGTCCATTGGCCGGCAGTGAGTTTGCTCAGGTAGGTCTGCTTTTGCGCTTGCGTACCATGCGCGTGGATCGCCGACATCGCGCCGTGGGTCAGGCCGGGGTACATGCCCCAGGACGTGTTGCTGGAGCCGACCATTTCACTGATGACCAGGCCCAGGGAGCTGGGCAAACCCTGACCGCCGTAGGTCGGATCCGCTGCCAGACCATGCCACCCGCCTTCCACGTATTGTGCGAATGCCTGCTTGAACCCTCCTGGCGTCGTCACCACGCCGTTGTCGAAATGGCAGCCTTCTTCGTCACCGCTGCGGTTCAGCGGTGCGAGAACGTTCTCACAGAATTTTGCACCCTCTTCGAGGATCGCATTGACCATGTCCGGGCTGGCATCGGTGGCGCCCAGCGCGGCGTAGTGGCGGTGAAAGTCGAAGACATGGTCGATCAGAAAGCGCATGTCGCGCAGGGGAGCTTTGTACTCAGGCATGGTTATTTCTCCGGCAGCAGATTCCTCAAACCTACCGCCGCCCGCCAGGCCTCACAATCACAGTCCAGACGCTGAATGCGCGATCATCACTCAACCCGTAGCGGCGTCCTTCGCACTCTAGAGCGTCTCGTCAGCAGACTTGAGCATTGGCTCCCGATTGAGTGTTCCAGACTTTGCGGCTCAAGCGGCGTATCTGGTCCACCGCGCCGCCTGGTTCGCCAGCAAGCCGGCTCTTACAAGCTACGGCGGGCACAAAAAAGCCGCTGCTCCCGAAGAAGCAGCGGCCTTGTGAAGAACCGCGTGAGGCTTAGTAGCCCAGTGCGAAGTCTTCTTCTTTCATGTCCATCAGATTGCTCGCGCCCGACAGCATGGTTGCCACGTGAGTGCGAGTACGCGGCAGGATGCGCTGGAAGTAGAAGCGTGCGGTCTGCAGCTTGGCGGTGTAGAACGCCTCTTCGGAGGTGCCGGCAGCCAGTTTTTCAGCTGCCAGGCGCGCCATGTCAGCCCAGAAGTAGGCCAGGCAGGCATAACCGGAGTACATCAGGTAGTCCACCGACGCCGCGCCGACTTCTTCGCGGTCTTTCATGGCCGCCATACCGACCTTCATCGTCAACTCGCCCCACTCTTTGTTCAGCGCAGCCAATGGCTCGACGAACTCTTTGACCGCTTCGTTGCCTTCGTTGGTCTGGCAGAACTTGTGGACGATCCTGGTGAAGCCCTTCAGGGCTTCGCCTTGAGTCATCAGCACTTTGCGGCCCAGCAGGTCGAGTGCCTGGATACCGGTGGTGCCTTCGTACAGCATCGAAATGCGGCTGTCGCGAACGTTCTGCTCCATGCCCCACTCGGCGATGAAGCCGTGGCCGCCGTAGATTTGCACGCCATGGTTGGCGGATTCGAAGCCGACTTCAGTCATGAAGGCTTTGGCGATCGGCGTCATGAACGCCAGCAAGGCGTCGGCCTTCTTCTTCTCTTCGTCGTCTACGCCATATTTGACGATGTCGACTTGCTTGGCAGTGAAGTAAACCATCGCACGGTTGCCTTCGGCGAAGGCCTTCATGGTCAACAGCATGCGACGTACGTCAGGGTGCACGATGATCGGGTCAGCGGCTTTTTCTGGCGCTTTCGGGCCGGTCAGCGAGCGCATTTGCAGACGATCACGAGCGTATTTCAGGCCGCCCTGGAAGCCGATCTCGGCGTGAGCCAGACCTTGCAGCGCAGTACCCAGACGTGCGGTGTTCATGAAGGTGAACATGCAGTTCAGGCCTTTGTTCGCCGGGCCGATCAGGAAACCGGTGGCCGCGTCGAAGTTCATCACGCAGGTGGCGTTGCCGTGGATGCCCATCTTGTGTTCCAGGGAACCACAGGTCACGGCGTTACGAGCGCCGATCGAACCGTCAGCGTTCGGCATGAATTTCGGAACGATGAACAGGGAAATGCCTTTGGTGCCCGCCGGTGCATCCGGCAGACGTGCCAGCACGATGTGCACGATGTTGTCGGCCATGTCGTGTTCACCGGCCGAGATGAAGATCTTGGTGCCGGAGACTTTGTAGGAACCGTCGGCCTGAGGTTCGGCCTTGGTACGCAGCATACCCAGGTCAGTGCCGCAGTGCGGTTCGGTCAGGCACATGGTGCCAGTCCACTCGCCGGACACCAGTTTGGTCAGGTAGGCGTGTTGCTGCTCGGGCGTGCCGTGCTCGGAGATGGTGTTCATCGCGCCATGGGACAGGCCTGGGTACATGCCCCACGACCAGTTGGCCTCGCCGACCATTTCGCTGACGGCCAGGCCCAGAGACTCCGGCAGGCCCTGGCCGCCGTGCTCTACGTCGTGGGCCAGGCTTGGCCAGCCACCTTCAACGAATTGCTTGTAGGCTTCTTTGAAGCCGGTCGGGGTTTTAACGCCGGACTCGCTCCAGGTGCAGCCTTCGGTGTCACCCACGCGGTTCAGCGGAGCCAGCACCTGCTCACAAAACTTGGCGCCTTCTTCGAGAATGGCGTCAACCATGTCCGGAGTTGCGTCTGCACAAGCCGGAAGGCTCTGATAGTGCGCTTCGTAGCCGAGCAGTTCGTCACGAACGAAGCGAATATCACGCAAGGGGGCCTTGTAGTCAGGCATAGCGATAAACCTCTGCTGATGTAACCGGGAAGAACGACCGTGTCGATTTATTGTGACGGTCAAACAGTTGTTTGAAACATACGTTTACCACCAAACCTTGTCAAGCGCCGATCTTTTGCCGTTCATCATCACACCACGTGAATGGCGGGCGTGCAGCCAGGCAACAGCGTCGATGGGATCAATTGGCCATGGAGAAAGATTAGTTGAGGGATAAGGACTTACGCAGAAAAACGCCGCGAAGGGTCGCGGCGTTGGCAGGTAGATTCAGCCAGGTGGATTCAGCGAGGCGCAGCCCTAGTCCAGCAGATCCAACTGAAGATGCTCGGCCACCGCTTCAGCCGTCACCAGCTTGAGTTTCGGCACGCGCCCAAGGCATGGCGCCGGGATTCGCTCGGCGAGTGTCGCCAGGTTCTCTTCCAGGCGCGCGGTTTTCGAATCGATGATATTGGCCACCCAACCCGCTAATTGCAGACCGTCCCGCGCAATCGCCTCGGCCGTCAGCAGCGCATGATTGATGCAACCCAGGCGCACGCCAACCACCAGAATCACCGGCAGGTCCAGCGCAATCGCCAGATCCGACAGGTTGTCCTGATCCGCCAGGGGCACGCGCCAGCCGCCGGCGCCTTCGATCAGGGTGAAGTCAGCCTGCAGGTCGAGGATCTGCTGCATCGGCGTCAACAGTGATTGCACTGTCAACGCCACGCCAGCCTCCCGCGCCGCCAGATGCGGAGCGATCGCCGGTTCGAATGCCACCGGATTGACCTGTGCATAGGTCAAAGGCACCGAGCATTGCGCCATCAACGCCAGTGCGTCGGCATTGCGCAGTCCCTTGGGAGTGACCTCGCAGCCGGAGGCCACCGGCTTGCCCGCCGCCGTGCTCAAGCCCGCCAACCGCGCGGCATGCAGCAGGCCTGCGGCAACGGTGGTCTTGCCGATATCGGTGTCAGTGCCGGTGATGAAATAGGCTGCACTCATAAGGGTTTCTCCAAAACGGCGTACACCACTTGATAAGTCGCCGGCAGACCTTCGGCCTGGCGAAACTGCTCATAGGCCTCGACCAAGCCGAGGATTCGCGCCCTGCCCGTCAAACCGCCCGGCCGACCGGGGTTCAGGTTGTGCGCACCCAGCGCCTTGAGTTCATGGGTCAGGCTGCGCACATCCGGGTAATGCAACACATGGGGACGGGTTTGCAGCTGCGCGACGGTCAATCCGCTGCCCGCGCAAAGCTGTTGATAAACCCCGAACTCACGGAAGCGATTGACGTGCACCATGCCGTCCACCTGACGCCAACTGTCTCGCAGTTCGTACAACGTACCCACGCACAGACTAGCAAATGCGAAAATTCCGCCAGGTTTCAGCACTCGATGCGCCTCACTGAGCACCGAGGCGAAGTCTGCGCACCACTGCACCGCCAGGCTGGAGAAGATCAAATCGCAGGTCGAAGCCTGCAATGGCAGACGCTCGGCATCCCCGGCGATGAAATGCGTGGCCCCACCCAATGGCCGTGCGTGATTGAGCATGCCTTCGGCGAGGTCCAGCGCCACGCCGTGGCAGGTAGGGAAACGCTCGTTCAACGCCCGGCTGAAGTGCCCGGTGCCGCACCCCAGATCCAGCCAGCGACCCGGTACGAAGTCTTCCGGCAAGCGGTTCAACAACTGGCTGCCAACATCGCGCTGCAATTCGGCAACGCTGTCATAACTCGCCGCTGCGCGGGAAAAGGAGGCCGCCACCTGGCGCTTGTCAGGCAAGCCGCCGGGCAGGTTGGGAAGGGATAAATCAGTCATGACTGAACTCATGCAAAAAGGCCTGGATCGCCCCCGCCACACCGTGGGGGTCTTCCAGAAGAAACGCGTGACCGGCCCGTTCAATCAGGCCGATTTCTACATCCGGCAGCAACTTCAGCAGGTCTTGCGCGGCTTCGGCCGGGACCAGCCCGTCGAGGCCGGCGAACAGGTGCAATTGCGGGCCGCGGAATGTTTGCAGCGCTTGACGGGTATCCAACTGCGCGAGCACTTCCAGACCGTTTATCGACACCGATGTACTGGTATGCGGCGCGCCACCGAGCAACAGCCTCGATAATCCGCGCGGGTCTGCAGAACCCTGAGCGCAGAGCAGCGAAAAGCGTTTCAAGGTCATGCGCGGTTCTGCCTTGCAGCCGGCCAGAAACGCGTCAAAGGTCTCGCCGGGCATCGCACTCGGCCATTGCTCATGGGCGACAAAGGAAGGATTGCTCGCCAGGGTCAGCAAGCCGCAGCAACGATCGCCGCGTCGCGCCGCCAACTCGGAGGCGAGCATACCGCCGAGGGACCAGCCACCCAGCCAGGCATCCTCAGGCACGGTCGAATCCAACTCATCGAGCCATTCTTCAACATCGCTCGACTCCAGTTCCGGCAAGGGCTCGATCTCGACCCGCAAGTGTTCATCCAGCCCCTGCAATGCCGCCGCCAATGGCTCCAGCGGTGAAATCCCGAGGCCCCAGCCGGGCAGCAGAATCAGACGATCACGCATGGCTTGACTCCGGTCCCAGTTGTTGAAAGCAATCGGCCAATCCATTCAACAATAGCTGCACCTGCGCCTCACTGTGGGCAGCGGTCAGGGTCACGCGCAAACGGGCGCTGCCGGCGGGCACGGTCGGCGGCCGAATCGCCGTCACCATCAGCCCGCGTTCGCGCAGCATCTGCGACAGTCGGACCGCACGCCCGGCATCGCCGATCATGATCGGCTGGATCGGCGTGAAGCTGTCCATCAATGCCAGGCCGATCTGCTCGGCGCCCTGGCGGAACTGGCGGATCAGCGTGTTCAGATGCTCACGTCGCCAGTGTTCGCTGCGCAGCAGCTCCAGGCTTTTCAACGTCGCGCAGGCGAGGGCCGGTGGCTGGCTGGTGGTGTAAATGTATGGGCGGGCGAACTGGATCAGCGTTTCGATCAGCTCTTCGCTGCCGGCTACAAAAGCACCTGCCGTACCGAACGCCTTGCCGAGGGTGCCGACCAGTACCGGCACGTCGTCCTGGCTCAGGCCGAAATGCTCGACGATCCCGCCGCCATTGGCCCCCAGCGGACCAAAACCGTGGGCGTCATCGACCATCAGCCACGCGCCTTTGGCCTTGGCCTCCCGGGCCAGCGCCGGCAGGTCGGCGATGTCGCCGTCCATGCTGAACACGCCGTCGGTGACCACCAGCGTATTGCCGGTGGCCTTCTCGAGACGATTGGCCAGACTCGCCGCGTCGTTATGCAGGTAGCGATTGAAGCGCGCACCAGACAGCAGACCCGCGTCCAGCAAAGATGCGTGATTGAGGCGGTCTTCGAGCACCGTATCGCCCTGCCCCACCAGTGCGGTGACCGCGCCAAGGTTGGCCATGTAACCGGTGGTAAACAACAGCGCGCGCGGGCGACCGGTCAGGTCGGCCAGCGCTTCTTCCAGCGCATGATGCGGGCTGCTGTGGCCAATGACCAGGTGCGAAGCCCCGCCGCCGACGCCCCAACGGGTCGCACCGGCGCGCCAGGCTTCGATCACTTGCGGGTGATTGGCCAGGCCCAGGTAATCGTTGTTACAGAACGCCAGCAACGGCTGCCCATCGACCACCACTTCCGGGCCTTGAGGGCTTTCGAGCAGGGGTCGTTGACGGTAGAGATTTTCGGCACGGCGGGCAGCAAGGCGTGCGGCGAGATCGAAAGACATGCAGGCCTCGGGTGTCAGATCACAGAGTGCGAAAATTGCACAATCCCCTGTGGGAGCGAGCTTGCTCGCGATGACGGAGTGACATTCAACATTGATGTTGATTGAGCCGCCGCCATCGCGAGCAAGCTCGCTCCCACAGGGATTTGCATTCCATTCAGAGGAATCGGTGTGGTCAAACAGCCGCGTTGTAGAACTGCTCGCTGCTCTTCTGCTCCACCAGCGCCTGCTCGATCGCCGCCTGATGCACCTCGTCGGCGTGCTCTTCGCGCGCTTCCGGCAGGATGCCCAGGCGCGAGAACAGTTGCATGTCCTTGTCGGCCTGCGGGTTGGCGGTGGTCAGCAGTTTGTCACCGTAGAAAATCGAGTTCGCGCCGGCGAAGAACGCCAGGGCCTGCATCTGCTCGTTCATGGCTTCGCGGCCAGCGGACAGGCGCACGTGGGACTGCGGCATCAGGATACGGGCGACGGCGAGCATGCGGATGAAATCGAACGGGTCGATATCGTCGGCATTTTCCAGCGGTGTGCCGGCGACCTTCACCAGCATGTTGATCGGCACCGACTCCGGATGCTCCGGAAGGTTGGCCAGCTGGATCAGCAGATTGGCGCGGTCATCCAGCGACTCACCCATGCCGAGGATGCCGCCGGAGCAGATCTTCATCCCCGATTCACGCACGTAGGCCAGGGTTTGCAGGCGCTCGCTGTAGGTTCGGGTGGTAATGATGCTGCCGTAGAATTCCGGCGAAGTGTCGAGGTTGTGGTTGTAGTAGTCGAGGCCAGCCTGGGCCAGCGCTTCGGTCTGGTCCTGATCCAGGCGACCGAGGGTCATGCAGGTTTCCAGGCCCATGGCTTTCACGCCTTTGACCATTTCCAGCACGTACGGCATGTCTTTGGCCGAAGGATGTTTCCAGGCAGCACCCATGCAGAAACGAGTCGAGCCGATGGCCTTGGCGCGAGCGGCCTCTTCGAGGACCTTCTGCACTTCCATCAGTTTTTCTTTTTCCAGGCCGGTGTTGTAGTGACCGGACTGCGGACAATATTTGCAATCTTCCGGGCAGGCGCCGGTCTTGATCGACAGCAGCGTCGAAACCTGGACCCGGTTGGCGTCGAAATGCGCGCGGTGCACCGTCTGCGCCTGGAACAACAGGTCGTTGAATGGCTGAACGAAGAGTGCTTTGACTTCAGCCAAAGACCAGTCATGACGCAGGGTTGCAGTGGTGCTGGCGCTCATGGGCGTTTCCTTTGTTTTATGCTTGGCAAGCGCCTGCGGGGATGCAATACCCACAGACGCGATACGGATGTTCGGCATATTTAAGGAAGACCTATGCGCTGTCAACCACAATACGACGGACCGGTTTACATCTGGTTAAAAAACACCCAATCCTGTTTGCTGTGCGGCGAAGCGTCCGATGATGCGACACCCATTTGCACCGCCTGTGAAACCGACCTCCCCTGGCTCGGCACTCAATGCCGGACCTGCGCCCTGCCCCTGCCCGCTGCAGAGTTGACGTGCGGCCAATGCCTGAAACAACCGCCGGTCTTCGAACGGGTCGCCGTCCCCTGGACCTACAGCTTTCCGGTCGACAGCCTGATCACCCGTTTCAAGCACAGCGCAAAATGGCCGTTCGGTCGCCTGCTCGCCGAACTTCTCGCCCGATTTCTGCTACATCGGTTCGATGAAGACCTGGATCGACCCGACACGCTGGTTCCGGTACCACTCGCTGCCAAACGCCTGCGCCAACGGGGTTTCAACCAGGCTGCGATGCTTGCACGCTGGCTCGGCACCCGCCTCGACATTCCTTGCGATGAAAGGCTGTTGCTGAGGGTCCAGGACACCAGCGCGCAACAGGATCTGAAGGCCGACGCCCGCAAAAAGAACCTGCGCCATGCCTTCGCACTCGCGCCCGATGCGCCGATCAAGGGTCGGCACCTGGCGCTGGTGGATGACGTGTTGACCACCGGCGCCACGGCCCAGGCTCTGGCGCTTTTGTTAATTGAAGCCGGTGCCGCACGGGTCGATGTCTATTGCCTGGCTCGCACACCCAAACCCGGCGACACGGTTTGACCCAAGGACGCAGAACCTGTGGGAGCGAGCCGGCTCCGGGCGGCGATCCGACGAAAGCGGTCGGTCAGCTAACGACATTGTTGAATGTGACGGCCTCTTCGCGAGCAGGTCGAATCGTCGCACCGTCGCTCCCACAAGGACCGGGTCTGACTTGACTCCCGCAGCCCAAGCCGCCAACGTCCTCCCATCGCCACAGTCCAAAGCGTCTTGCCATGTCCCTGCCTACGTTGTTGTCCCAGCACATTGTCCGTCGTCCGCAGCGCATTGCCTTGCTGCAACACATTGCCGAACAGGGCTCGATCACCCGTGCCGCAAAAAGCGCAGGCCTGAGTTACAAGGCGGCGTGGGATGCCATCGACGAACTGAACAACCTCGCGCAGAAACCGCTGGTGGAGCGCAGTGTCGGCGGCAAGGGCGGCGGTGGCGCCAGACTGTCCAGCGAAGGCGAGCGCGTCTTGCGCCTCTATCAAAAGCTGCAAGCGTTGCAGGCGCAGGTGCTGGAAGCTGCCGAAGATGCCAGCGACCTCGACCTGCTCGGTCGACTGATGCTTAGAACCAGCGCGCGCAATCAATTGCATGGAAAGGTCGTGGCGATTGAAAGCCAGGGTCGCAACGACCTGATTCACCTGGAACTGGCCGCCGGGTTGACCATCGATGCGCAGATCACCCACGACAGTACCCTGCGCCTGGAGCTGGAGAGCGGCACCGAAGTGGTGGCGCTGATCAAGGCCGGCTGGCTCGATCTGCTCGGCATCACGGATGCAGTGACCCCAGGACACAATGGCCTGACAGGCATCATCGAAGAAATCCTCGACGCCGAAGACGGTCCCAGCGAAGTGCGCATCGGCTTGCCCAATGGCCAGACCCTGTGTGCGCTGGCCGAACCGCTGCACTTGCGGACCCTGGGCCTGGGCACGGATAAAGCGGTACGGGTGCAGTTCGCGCCATCCAACGTGTTGCTCGGTACACCGCTCTGAAACATTAGCGTCACGATCGCTCTTTAAGGTGGCTGCAAAAACCCGCAGGGAGCCTGATGTGAGCCTATTAGAAGAAAACCAGTCCACCGACCTCGAAAAGATGGTCGGCCTCAGCCGCCGCAGCTTTATCAGCGCCGGCGCCCTGTGCGGTGCAGCGATGTTCCTCGGCGGCAATCTGCTGAGCCGCAGCGTGCTCGCTGCCAGTGTCAGTGCAGGCACCGGCACACTGTTGGGTTTTGACAGCATCCCGGCCGCCACCAGTGATGCCATCAGCCTGCCGCCTGGCTACAAATCCTCGGTGTTGATCAGCTGGGGCCAGCCGTTGCAAAAGGACGGCCCGGCGTTCGACCCGAGTGGTAACGGCACCGCCGAGCAACAAGAAGCCCAATTCGGTGACAACAACGACGGCATGAGCCTGTTTGAGTTTCCCGCCGAGAAAGACCGGGCGTTGATGGCGATCAACAACGAGTACACCAACTATCGCTACCTCTACCCTCACGGCGGCATGCCGCAATCGGCCGACGATGTGCGCAAGGCACTGGCCTGCGAAGGCGTGTCGGTGATCGAGGTTCAGCGCAAGGACGGCCAGTGGCACTTCGTCCAGGGTTCGCGCTACAACCGGCGCATCCACGGTAACGCGCCGATCAGCCTGAGCGGGCCGGCCGCCGGCCATGAACTGCTGAAAACCAGCGCCGACCCCCAGGGCAAGAACGTCCTCGGCACCTTCCAGAACTGCGCCAATGGCAAGACACCGTGGGGGACTTATCTGACTTGCGAAGAAAACTTCACGGATTGCTTCGGCAGCAGCAATGCCGAGCAAAAATTCGATGCTGCGCAGAAACGCTACGGTGCGGTGGCGGCCAGCAAAGAGATCAACTGGCATCAGCACGACGAGCGCTTTGACCTGGCGAAGAATCCGAACGAGCTCAACCGTCATGGCTGGGTGGTGGAAATCGATCCGTTCGATCCGCAATCGACCCCAGTCAAGCGCACGGCCTTGGGCCGCTTCAAGCATGAAAATGCTGCCCTGGCCGAAACCAAAGACGGTCACGCCGTGGTGTACATGGGCGATGACGAGCGCGGCGAATTCATCTACAAATTCGTCAGCCGCGACAAGATCAACCACAAAGACCCCAAGGCCAACCGCGACTTGCTGGACCATGGCACCCTGTACGTGGCGCGCTTCGACGCAGGCGACGGCAATGCCGATCACCCCAGGGGCCAGGGCGAATGGATCGAACTGACCCACGGTAAAAACGGCATCGATGCCAGCAGCGGTTTTGCCGATCAGGCGCAGGTGCTGATTCACGCGCGCCTCGCGGCCAGTGTGGTGACAGCCACGCGCATGGACCGCCCGGAATGGATTGTCGTCAGCCCCAAGGATGGCCAGGTCTATTGCACCCTGACCAACAACGCCAAGCGCGGCGAGGACGGCCAACCGGTGGGAGGGCCGAACCCGCGTGAGAAGAACCTGTACGGACAGATCCTGCGCTGGCGCACTGACCGTGACGATCACGGCGCCAAGACCTTCTCCTGGGACTTGTTCGTGGTTGCCGGCAACCCGGGCGTGCATGCCGGCACGCCGAAGGGCGGCTCGTCCAACATCACGCCGCAGAACATGTTCAACAGCCCGGATGGCCTGGGCTTCGACAACGCCGGGCGGCTGTGGATTCTGACGGATGGTGATTCGAGCAACGCGGGTGATTTTGCCGGTATGGGCAATAACCAGATGCTGTGTGCCGACCCGGCGACCGGGGAGATTCGGCGTTTCATGGTCGGGCCGGTGGGCTGCGAGGTGACGGGGATCAGCTTTTCGCCGGACCAGAAGACGTTGTTTGTCGGGATTCAGCATCCGGGGGAGAACGGCGGGTCGACATTCCCTGAGCATTTGCCCAATGGCAAGCCGCGATCTTCGGTGATGGCGATTTCCCGGGTAGATGGCGGGATCGTCGGCGCCTGACAGGGCCGCAGCAAATGATCGTTCCCACGCTCGGCGTGGGAATGCCTCACCGGACGCTCCGCGTCAGCTTCTGGGGACGCGGAGCGTCCCTGGCTGCATTCCCACGCAGAGCGTGGGAACGATCCCCCTAAAGACGCCCCGTCTGCGCTACCATGTTTGGCCGGACGCGGCAGCCTGCTGCGCGCAGGAGTCAGCATGGCCCACCCGTTTGCAACCCTAACCCCAGACCTCGTGCTCGATGCCGTCGAAAGCATCGGCTTTCTCAGCGACGCGCGCATCCTGGCGCTCAACAGCTACGAAAACCGTGTCTATCAGGTCGGTATCGAAGACTCCGAGCCGCTGATCGCCAAGTTCTACCGTCCGCAACGCTGGACCAACGAGGCGATTCTCGAAGAGCACCAGTTCACCTTCGAGCTCGCCGAGTGCGACGTGCCAGTGGTGGCGCCGATGATTCACAACGGTGCCAGCCTGCACGAACACAACGGTTTTCGCTTCACCTTGTTCCCCCGCCGTGGCGGACGCGCGCCGGAGCCGGGCAATCTCGATCAGTTGTATCGCCTCGGCCAACTGCTCGGTCGTTTGCATGCCGTGGGCGCGACCAAGCCGTTCGAGCACCGTGAAGCCCTTGGCGTGAAAAACTTCGGTCACGACTCACTGACGACATTGCTCGAAGGCAATTTCGTCCCCAAAAGCCTGCTGCCGGCCTACGAGTCCGTGGCCCGCGACCTGCTCAAGCGGGTGGAAGAGGTCTACAAGGCGACGCCGCACCAGAACATCCGCATGCACGGCGATTGCCACCCCGGCAACATGATGTGTCGCGACGAGATGTTCCATATCGTCGACCTCGATGACTGTCGAATGGGCCCGGCGGTGCAGGACATCTGGATGATGCTCGCCGGCGATCGCCAGGAATGTCTCGGCCAGTTGTCGGAATTGATGGACGGCTACAACGAGTTCCACGACTTCGACCCGCGGGAATTGGCGCTTATCGAACCGCTACGCGCCCTGCGCCTGATGCACTACAGCGCCTGGCTCGCCCGCCGCTGGGACGACCCGGCATTCCCGCACAGCTTTCCTTGGTTCGGCAGCGAGCGGTATTGGGGGGATCAGGTGTTGGCGTTGCGTGAGCAACTGGCTGCACTCAACGAAGAACCGCTAAAACTTTTCTGATTCACATGGATCTGTAGGAGCCGGCTTGCTGGCGAAGAACGATAACGCGGTCTTGCCTGACACACCGCATCATCGTTCTTCGCCAGCAAGCCGGCTCCTACAGGGATCAGCACATCGACACAAATCTCCTTACAATCCCCTCATTGTTAGCTGCCTAAGCAAGGATTCTGCATGCAAGCCGCCAACCCGCGTCGCGGGTACATTCTGGGCCTGAGTGCCTACATCATCTGGGGATTGTTCCCGCTCTATTTCAAAGCCATCGCCAACGTGCCCGCCGTGGAGATCATCATCCACCGCGTGCTCTGGTCCGCACTGTTCGGCGCCTTGCTGCTGATGGTCTGGAAACATCCGGGCTGGTGGCGCGAGTTGCGTGACAACCCGAAACGCCTGGCGATCCTGGCCCTTAGTGGCACGCTGATCGCGGCCAACTGGCTGACCTACGTCTGGTCGGTGAACAACGGCCGCATGCTCGAAGCCAGCCTTGGTTACTACATCAACCCATTGGTGAATGTCCTCTTGGGCATGCTGATCCTCGGCGAACGGCTGCGGCGCATGCAGTGGCTGGCCGTAGGTCTGGCGGCAGTCGGCGTCGCACAGCAGGTGTGGCAAGTCGGCAGCCTGCCGTGGGTGTCGCTGGTGCTGGCGCTGACCTTTGGCTTCTACGGATTGATTCGCAAACAAGCGCCCGTCAAGGCACTGCCTGGGCTGGTGGTGGAGACCTGGATGCTGGTGCCGATTGCCGTCGCCTGGTTGCTGTTCAATCCGACCGCGACTAGCGCCCAGGCCGAATTCTGGACCACCTCCGAAGCCTGGTGGTTGGTGGCCGCGGGCCCGGTGACGTTGGTGCCGCTGGTATGTTTCAACGCCGCTGCACGGCATTTGCCCTACACGACGCTCGGATTTCTTCAGTACCTGGCGCCGACGCTGGTGCTGTTGCAGGCCGTCCTGCTGTTTGGTGAACAGCTGTCGTCCAGCACACTGCTGGCGTTCATCTTTATCTGGGCCGGTTTGGCGGTCTACAGCGTCGATGCGTGGATAAGTCTGCGCCGCCGCAGCTGATCAAAAAACGCACAACCCTCCACAGGCCACGTCTTTCGTGGCCTGCATCGATCTTTCCCAAGGTTATCCACAGTGTGATCCCCGCCGTTTGTGCGCAACTTGTTGAAACTGTTGGTTTTTTGATCAGATGCAGAAGAAGCCCGGTCGGCGTGGCCTGGCGGGCTGTCTCTACAGGTTATCCACAGGCAGGTGCACGTTTAACTTGGATAACCCTGTCAGGGTTCGCTGCGCAGTACCAATTCCACCATCAAATCGTCCGCCAGGGTTTCCAGGCGCGATTGCAGAACGTCCAGAGACAACGTCAGCGGCACCGCGAGAATCGCCTCGGCATGGAACAAAGGTTCGCTGCTCATTGGCGCCGGACGTACCTCGGTTACCAGACTCTCCAGGTTCACCCCTTGCTCGCTCAGCAGGCGAGTGATGTCACGGACAATCCCCGGACGATCATTGCCAACCAGTTCCATGGCGATTGGCTTCCAGGTGCAGGATTGCTCAATGCCGCTTTCGGCAATCAGTACCCGAATGCCATGGGCGGACAATGCCTGTAGGGCATCGACCAATTCATCGTAGGCTTCGGCCGGCACACCCACCCGAAGAATCCCGGCGAACTGCCCGGCCATGCGCGACATTCGACTTTCCAGCCAATTTCCGCCGTGCTCGGCTATGCACTGGGCGATGCGCTCGACCTGCCCAGGCTTATCCGGAGCGATTACAGTGAGTACGAGGTGGTCCATGGCGCAGCCCTCTTTGTCATGACTTTGTTATAGAAAGGCAAGTATAGGCAAGGGTTGAGCGGGCACCGAGACAGGACCGAATTCGATGTCGTCTCGACTGGCCTCTTCGCGGGCAAGCCCGCTCCCACAAGGGTTTTGCATAACCCTGTGGGAGCGGGCTTGCCCGCGAACGGAACACTGCCGATAAGCCTGCCAAAACACAAATCGTGTACAAGTTTTTATATTTAGCTGGAACAATCCAATGGTTTTTTGAGAACATCCATGGCCGCGCCGTGACTGCAATGCGTCACGGGGTCGCAGAACGACGTAATTAGTCTGATTTTCACAAGCGCAATTCATCATGTAGTATGCCGCTGCGCGCACTACATAACGTTGGATCGATGTCTGCCACAGGCGCAGTCGCAACCCTGAAAGCCCCGTCAGCAAGGCCCCAAGCCGTTGATTGGTCCAAACCCAGCCGCCCGCATGGCATGTACTGGTAGACGGGTTTGTGGTTTAAATAGCCAGAGGCTTCATTGTTAAATTGAAGAGCTGAAAAGCGAAATAGCTGAGCAGAGTGAGGCAAGCAATGACTGAACACGTTCAAGTCGGTGGCCTGCAGGTCGCCAAAGTCCTGTTCGACTTCGTGAGCAACGAAGCCATTCCCGGTACCGGTCTCACCGCCGATAAGTTCTGGGCCGGTGCCGACAAGGTCATTCATGACCTGGCACCGAAGAACAAAGCCCTACTCGCCAAACGCGATGATTTCCAGGCTCGTATCGATGGTTGGCACCAAACCCGGGCCAGCCAGGCGCACGACGCCGTGGCTTATAAAGCCTTCTTGCAAGACATCGGTTATCTGCTGCCAGAAGCGGCCGATTTCCAGGCAACGACGCAAAACGTCGATGACGAAATCGCCCGCATGGCCGGTCCACAGCTTGTTGTGCCGGTGATGAATGCCCGTTTCGCCCTCAATGCCTCGAACGCCCGCTGGGGTTCGTTGTATGACGCGCTCTACGGCACCGATGCCATCAGCGAAGCTGACGGCGCGGAAAAAGGCAAAGGCTACAACAAGGTCCGCGGCGACAAGGTCATCGCCTTCGCCCGCGCCTTCCTGGACGAAGCCGCCCCTCTGGCAGCCGGCTCCCACGTCGACGCCATTGGCTACAAGTTCGTTGAAGGCAAACTGGTGGTCGCCCTTAAAGGCGGCAGCAACACCGGCCTGCGCAACGATGCGCAACTGATCGGTTTCCACGGCGATGTCAGCGCCCCGACCGCGATCCTGCTGAAAAACAATGGCCTGCACTTCGAAATCCAGGTCGACGCCAGCACCCCGGTCGGCCAGACCGACCCGGCCGGCGTCAAAGACATTCTGATGGAAGCTGCGCTGACCACCATCATGGACTGCGAAGACTCGGTCGCCGCCGTCGATGCCGACGACAAAGTGGTGATCTACCGCAACTGGCTCGGCCTGATGAAGGGCGATCTGTCGGAAGAAGTTTCCAAGGGCGGTCAGACCTTCACCCGCACCATGAACGCCGATCGCACCTATACCGCCCTCGATGGCAGCGAACTGAGCCTGCACGGTCGTTCGCTGTTGTTCGTGCGTAACGTCGGTCACCTGATGACCATCGATGCGATCCTCGATAAAGACGGCAACGAAGTACCGGAAGGCATCCTCGACGGCCTGGTGACCAGCCTGGCGGCCATCCACAGCCTCAACGGCAACAACTCGCGCAAGAACAGCCGCACCGGCTCGGTCTATATCGTGAAGCCGAAGATGCACGGCCCTGAAGAAGCCGCGTTCACCAACGAGCTGTTCGGTCGCATCGAAGACGTGCTCGAGCTGCCGCGCAATACCCTGAAAGTCGGGATCATGGACGAGGAGCGCCGTACCACGGTCAACCTCAAGGCCTGCATCAAGGCGGCCAGCGAGCGCGTGGTGTTCATCAACACCGGGTTCCTCGACCGCACCGGCGATGAAATCCACACGTCCATGGAAGCCGGCCCGATGGTGCGCAAGGCGGACATGAAGGCTGAGAAGTGGATTGGCGCCTACGAAAACTGGAACGTCGATATCGGCCTGAGCACCGGCCTGCAAGGTCGCGCGCAGATCGGTAAAGGCATGTGGGCCATGCCGGACCTGATGGCGGCGATGCTTGAACAGAAAATCGCTCACCCGCTGGCTGGTGCCAACACCGCCTGGGTGCCATCGCCGACCGCCGCCGCGTTACACGCGCTGCACTATCACAAGGTCGATGTGTTCGCCCGTCAGGCCGAACTGGCCAAACGTGCCCGCGCTTCGGTGGACGACATCCTGACTATCCCGCTGGCAGTGAACCCGAGCTGGACCGCGGAACAGATCAAGAACGAACTGGACAACAACGCCCAGGGCATTCTCGGTTACGTGGTGCGCTGGATCGACCAGGGCGTGGGTTGCTCGAAGGTGCCGGACATCAACGACATCGGCCTGATGGAAGACCGTGCGACGTTGCGTATTTCCAGCCAGCACATCGCCAACTGGCTGCGCCATGGCATCGTCACTGAAGACCAGGTGATGGAAAGCCTCAAGCGCATGGCGCCGGTGGTTGACCGCCAGAACGCCAATGACCCGCTGTACCGCCCGCTGGCACCTGACTTCGACAGCAACGTCGCCTTCCAGGCGGCGGTCGAACTGGTGGTCGAAGGCAGCAAACAACCGAACGGCTATACCGAGCCGGTTCTGCACCGTCGTCGTCGCGAGTTCAAGGCTGCCAATGGCCTGTAACTGAAGATTGCGCCAGACAAAAAAAGGCCCTGATCGGAAGATCGGGGCCTTTTTTGTTGGAGCAAGATCAAAAGATCGCAGCCTGCGGCAGCTCCTACATTGAAATGCGATCCCCTGCAGGAGCTGCCGCAGGCTGCGATCTTTTGATCTTTTAGCGGCTCACACATCCATGCCCAGTTCATGCTTGACCAATACCAGCAGCTTGCCGGTATCGACAGGCTTGAGCAAAAAGTCCACCACGCTCAGATGCATGGCGGCGATCGCGTCTTTCACATCGGCATCGCCAGAAACGATGATAAACGGCATGGCCGCCCGCACCGACTCACGCACCTGGCGGATCAAGTCCAGGCCATCGACATGTCCCATTCGCAGATCGGTGATCACCAGGCCAATCGACGGCTTCTCGCTCAACATCTTGAGGGCGGTTTCGCCACTGGCTGCGGTCATGCAGCGGATGCCATCCAGGCCGAGAATCTCTGCCAGCAGCTCACGTGCGTCCTTATCGTCGTCGACGATCAGCACCCGTTGCGGGGGCAAGTCAGGCTCAAGCATGACCGCACTCAGCGCTTCGCGCTCGGCGTCAGTCAAAATATCGTGGTCGGACATGGCTTACTCTACAGTTCAAATTCAATCACCTGACTCATTTGTCAGACATCGCCAGCAAGACCTTCAATGTGCACTTCGTCGGAAAGTTCTCCTATAGCCAATGTAGGAGGCTTTTCCGATAGTTGCGTCAGATATTTCCTAACTTCCAACAACTGCACCGCCTACCTAGACTTACGTCCAATGGGCACCCAGAGCGCAGGGGCCGACCATGGTCGAGTCATCCGACAACAACAATTCAAAAAAAGACTGCGGTAATGGTTATGAGTAAAGCGGACGCCTTCACACAGGCAGGGAAAACCGCGGTGTTGCAGAACATCCAGGGTACTTTGCAATTTCTTCAGCGCTTCCCGCCCTTCAATCAAATGGAACACGCCCACCTGGCGTACCTGGTCGAGCAATGTCAGCTGCGTTTTTATGCGCCCGGCGAGAGCATCATCAAGCCGGCCGATGGCCCGGTTGAGCATTTCTACATCGTCAAACAAGGCCAGGTCGTGGGTGAACGTCCCCACACGGCCAAGGGCGGGACTGAAACCACCTTCGCAATCACCACCGGCGAGTGTTTCCCCCTCGCCGCGCTGTTGGGCGAGCGTGCGACCCGCACCGAACACCTGGCCGCCGAAGACACCTTTTGCCTACAGCTGAACAAGCTGGCGTTCATCAAACTGTTCGCGCTTTCCAACGCGTTTCGCGACTTTGCCCTACGCGGCGTCAGCAGCCTGCTCGATCAGGTCAACCAGCAAGTCCAGCAAAAAGCCGTGGAAACCCTGGGCACCCAATACTCACTGAACACCCGGCTGGGTGAATTGGCCATGCGCCACCCAGTGACCTGCAGCCCCGCCACGCCATTGCGGGTCGCCGTGACGCTGATGCACGACCAGCAAGTCGGCAGCATCGTCATCGTCGACGAGCAGAAAGCCCCACTGGGTATTTTCACCCTGCGCGACCTGCGCCATGTCGTGGCCGACGGCACGGACGACTTCAACGAAGCCATCGAGCGCCACATGACCCAGGCGCCGTTTTTCCTGTCGCCGGACCACAGCGCCTTCGACGCGGCGATCGCCATGACCGAACGGCACATCGCCCACGTCTGCCTGGTCAAGGACCATCGCCTGTGCGGCGTAGTGTCCGAGCGGGATCTGTTTTCCCTGCAGCGGGTCGATCTGGTGCATCTGGCGCGGACCATTCGCAGCGCCCAGCGCGTGGAAAACCTGGTGGCGATGCGCGGCGAGATTGGCCAATTGGTGGAGCGCATGCTGGCCCACGGCGCGTCGTCGACCCAGATCACCCACATCATCACCCTGCTCAACGACCATACCGTGTGCCGGGTCATCGAACTGACCCTCGCCGAGAAGGGCGACCCCGGCATTCCATTCAGCTGGCTGTGCTTCGGCAGCGAAGGCCGTCGCGAGCAGACGCTGCACACCGATCAGGACAACGGCATTCTGTTCGAAGCCCGGGACGCGGCCCATGCCGCCGAGATCCGCGGCAAGCTGTTGCCCATCGCCCAGCAGATCAACCAGAGCCTGGCGCTCTGCGGCTTTACCCTGTGCAAGGGCAACATCATGGCCGGCAATCCCGAGCTGTGTCTGTCCCGGGCCGAGTGGGCCCGGCGTTTCGCGGCGTTTATCCGCGAAGCCACGCCGGAGAACCTGCTGGGTTCGAGCATTTACTTCGACTTGCGCGTGGTCTGGGGTGACGAGCAAGGCTGTGAGCAGTTGCGCCGGGGTATTCTCGACCAGGTCGACGACAACCGGTTGTTCCAGCGCATGCTGGCCGAGAACGCCCTGCGCAATCGCCCGCCCGTAGGGCGTTTCCGCGATTTTGTGCTGGCTCGCAAGAATGGTGAAAAAGCCACCCTGGACCTGAAAATCCAGGGCCTGACCCCATTTGTCGACGGTGCCCGCTTGCTGGCGTTGGCCCACGGGATTGAAGCGAACAATACCCTGGAGCGCTTTCGCCAACTGGTGGAGAAAGAGGTCATCGAACGGCTGGACGGTGCCGCGTACGAAGAGGCTTATCACTTCATCCAGCAAACCCGCATGCAGCAACATCAGTTGCAGACCCGGGAGAACTTGCCCTACTCCAATCGGGTCGATCCGGACAGCCTCAACCATCTGGACCGACGGATCCTGCGTGAATCTCTGCGCCAGGCTCAACGCCTGCAAAGCAGCCTGGCCCTGCGGTATCAGCTATGAGCCTGTTTTCATGGTTGCGCCCGGCAGGGCCGATGCTCAGCGGTGAACTTCAACTACGCCTGCAACACTTGCCCGCCGCTGCCGAGCTGGGCGAGTGCAGCCTGCGTGAGCAACGCTGGGTCGTGCTCGACCTGGAAACCACCGGGCTGAACCTGAACAAGGATCGAGTGCTGTCCATCGGCGCGGTGGTGATCGAGGACGGGGCGATCGACTTCAGCCAGCAATTCGAACGCACCTTGCAATGCAGCGAACTCAAACTCGGCCCCAGCGTGCTGATTCACGGTCTGGGCCCGAGCGCGATTGCCGCCGGCAGCGACCCGGCCCAGGCCCTGCTCGACTTTATGGAATTTGTCGGTGACAGTCCGGTGCTGGCCTTTCATGCGCCGTTCGATCAACACATGCTCGGCCGCGCGTTGAAAGATCATCTGGGCTACAAGTTGCAGCATCTGTTTCTGGATGTCGCTGATATCGCGCCGCTGCTGTGTCCGCAGGCGCATATTCGCGAGGCCGGGCTGGATGAGTGGATCGACTGGTTCAAGCTGGAGGTGTTCGAGCGGCACAACGCCAGTGCCGACGCGCTGGCCACGGCGGAGCTGGCGCTGATCCTGTTCAGCCGGGCACGACAGCAGCAGATTCATACCCCATTGAATTTGCAGCAGCGGTTGAGTCAGTGGAAACGGCGGCAGCGAGCGCCTTCATTCTGAATGCAACCGCCGCCCCTGTAGGAGCTGCCGAAGGCTGCGATCTTTTGATCTTAAAATCAAAGTCAAAAGATCGCAGCCTTCGGCAGCTCCTACAGGGGGTTCTGCGCCCATACAAGACGCTGGGCACCCACCCGACCAGTGGCCAATTGCTTACCTCCCCCGCCTCTGCCACAATCGCGAACAATTCTCGTTAGTTAACACTTCCCAATCGGTGATACGGCGTGCCGTCAGTCCAAAGCCCCCAGAGTGAGCTCGTTGGTGCGTTGTATCGCGACCATCGCAGCTGGCTTTTGGCCTGGCTGCGACGCAACGTGGCCTGCCCACAACGGGCAGAAGACCTGAGCCAGGACACCTTCGTCCGCCTGTTGGGCCGTGATGAACTCAAGGAACCTCGCGAGCCGCGGGCGTTTCTGGTGGCGATCGCCAAGGGCTTGCTGTTCGACTATTTCCGCCGCGCCGCGCTGGAACAGGCTTACCTGACCGAATTGATGCTGATCCCCGAAGCCGAACAACCTTCAGTGGAAGAGCAACAGCTGATCCTGGATGACCTGAAAAACATCGACCGCCTGCTCGGCCAACTCTCGAGCAAGGCCCGGGCAGCGTTTCTCTATAACCGACTCGACGGCCTTGGCCACGCGCAGATCGCCGAGCGTCTGGGCGTGTCGGTGTCGCGGGTGCGTCAATACCTGGCCCAGGGCATTCGTCAGTGCTACATCGCGCTGTACGGTGAGCCGGTATGAGCCCGACCAGCTCCCGACCGGTATCGGCGCAGGTGCTGGATGCCGCCATCGCCTGGCAACTGACCCTGGATGCCGGCAACCCGGTCGATCGCGAAGAATTCGCCAAGTGGCACGCCGCCCACGAAGAACATGCCCGAGCCTGGCGCCAACTGGGCATGCTCGATGCGCGATTCAGCGTCGCCAGCGGTCCGGCCCGCACCGCGTTGCTGCAATCGCGTACAAGCATTCGCCGTGGGATACGCAAACTGGGCAGCGGCCTGGCGAGCGTCGTTGCAGTGATCGGCCTGGCGCTGTTCGCCGGTGATCGTTATCTGCCGCTCGACTATTGGCTGGCCGACCAGCGCACCGCCACCGGCGAGCAACGCACCCTGCGCCTGAGCGACGGTACGCTGGTCAACCTCAACACCCACAGTGCCATGGACGTGCGCTTCGATGAACAGCAGCGGCGGATCATTCTGCTGGAAGGGGAAATCCTCGTCGAAACTGGCCATGGCGACGCCCGACCGTTCATCGTCGAAACCCGCGAAGGCAGCATGCGCGCACTGGGCACCCGGTTCCTGGTCAAGCGCGAGGAAGAAGGCACGCGCCTGAGCGTGTTGCAGTCGGCGGTGGCCGCCCATCCGCTTTCAAGCCCTGAAGAACAGATTCTGCGCGAAGGCCAGCAAGTGCTGATGCGCAACAACGGCCTCGGCCCGATCATCGCGCTCAACCTCGGCGCCGATGCCTGGACCCGCGGCATGCTGGTGGTCGATAACGCGCGACTGGAGGACCTGGTCAACGAACTCGGACGCTATCGCCGCGGGCATTTGGGCGTTGCACCGGAAGTTGCCGACTTGCGAATCACCGGCAGTTTCCCGCTGCACGACACCGACCTGGCCTTGAGCGCCCTGCTGCCGACCCTGCCGGTGCAGATCGAACAGCACACGCCGTGGTGGGTGACGGTGGCGAAGGCTGAAGCCAGGCCCTGATATTTCAGTGCCTGATCCGACGCCATCGCCGCGCTGCGGCGATCCGACAAGCCCGCTCCCACAGGGTCTGTGTCGTGCGCCAATCTCGCGAACGACGCAGAACCTGTGGGAGCGGGCTTGCCCGCGAAGAGGCCGCCAGCGTCACCGCAAATAATGAATCGAAATTATTTTCATCCAGCCCTAACACTTTCAGATTCTCGTTCGGCACCTAGGCAATTGAGAAATATTTCCATTCAGGAGCCGCCGTATGTCCCGCTCGCTAGACACCTTGTTGCGCCCCGGTTTGCTGGCCGTCGCCATTGCCCTCTGCGCCCCTCTGGCCTGTGGTCAACTGATCGCCGCCGAACAGGCGTCCAGCGTTCGCGCCTACAACCTGCCGGCCGCGCCACTGGCCAGCACGCTGAACCAGATCGCCAGCCAGGCGGGCCTGGCGCTGTCGCTGAATCCATCCCTGGCGGCAGGCAAGACCTCGGCCCCGGTCCAAGGTCAGTTCGACGCTGCCGGCGCCCTGCGCGAAGCCCTGCGCGGCACCGGTCTGCAACTGGAACAGAGCAGCGCTGGCACTTACTCCCTGGTGGCCGTGCCCGAAGGTGTGATGGCGCTGCCGGAAACCGCCGTCATCGGCGTGCAAAACACTGAAAGCGCCTGGGGTCCGGTGGAAGGCTACCTGGCCACTCGCACCGCCGCCGGCACCAAGACCGACACCGCGCTGGTCGAAGCACCGCGTTCGATTTCGGTCGCCACCCGCGAGCAGATGGACGACCGCAAAGTGCAAAATATCGATGACGCCGTGCGCTACATGCCCGGCATCGTCGCCAGCAGCTACGGCAGCGACACCCGCGCCGACTGGCTGCGTGTGCGCGGTTTCGAACCGACTCAATTCCTTGACGGTCTGCCGCTGCCCAAAGGCGTGTACGCCAACCCGAAACAGGAAACCTGGAACCTGGATCGCCTCGCCCTGCTGCGCGGACCGGCTTCGTCGGTGTACGGCCAGACCCCGCCGGGCGGCTTGCTGGACATGGTCAGCCGCCGCCCCAGCGCCGAGTCGAGCCATGAAATCCAGGTGCAATACGGCAGTGACAACCACCGCCAGATCAACTTCGCCAGCACCGGCAAGATCGACGATGAAGGCCGGCTCCTCTATGGCCTGAGCGGTGTGATACGCGACAGCGGCACGCAGATCGACCACGTCGACAACCAGCGCTACAACATTGCGCCGAGCCTGACCTGGAACATCGACGACGACACCCGACTCACCCTGCTCACGCAGTTCACCCGTGACGATACCGGGATCACCAGCCAGTTTTATCCCATTCAGGGCACCAAGATCGATATGCCGTTCGGCAAGATCTCCCACCACAAGAATCTGGGTGATCCGAATTACGAATACTACGACCGCACCTACTACGCACTGGGCTATGCCTTCGAACATCGGCTGAACGATGTATGGCAGTTCCGGCAAAACCTGCGCTACACCAAGTCTGACCTGTCGTTCCAGGCAATCACCGTCAACAGCTACTTCCCCGAGTTCGGTTTAGTCGTCGACGATGAAGGCAATACCGGGCGGGGCACTACCAATGTGGACGAAGATATCAGCCAGTTCGCGGTGGATAACAATTTCCAGGGCGACTTTTCCACTGGCGATATCCACCATACCCTGCTGGTCGGGCTCGACCACCAGCGTAACAACACCAACTACACCTCAATCTTCGGTTCCGCCCCGAGCATCAACGTCAATCACCCGGAATATGGCTTGCCAATCACGCGCCCACCACGCTCCGCCGCATTTTATGACTATGACCAAAAAACTCGCCAGACCGGTCTGTACATCCAGGACCAGATGGCCCTCGACCAATGGCGTCTGACCCTGGGCGGTCGTGAAGACTGGGTACACACCGGCACCAAGTTCTTCAACAGTGGCAATGCAACAAATACCGAGCGCGACAAGAAGTTCAGCGGCAACGCGGCGATCAGCTATGTGTTCGACTCAGGCTTCGTGCCGTACCTGTCTTATGCCGAGTCGTTCCAGCCGACCAGCAACGCCACGGCGTCGCCGACCGAATCGTTCAAGCCTACTGAAGGCAAGCAATGGGAACTGGGCATCAAGTACCAACCGCCCGGCAGCAACACCCTGCTGACCGCAGCGGTGTACAACCTGACCCAGAAAAACGTCTCCGTCACCACCACCAACTCGGACAACGTTGCAATCACCAGCCAGACCGGTGAAGTCAAAGTCAAAGGCCTGGAACTGGAAGCCGTTTCCGACGTGACCGAAAACCTCAAGGTCATCGCCGCCTACACCCTGGCCAAGTCCGAAGTGCAGAAAGGCGACTTCAAAGGCAACCGTCTGCAACTGATGCCCAACCAACAAGCCTCGCTGTGGGCCGATTACACCTGGCACAACGGCGTACTGGACGGCTTCGGCATCGGCGCCGGCGCGCGTTACACCGGCAATACCTATGGCGATCAGGGCAACACATGGCTGGGCAAGGCCGACGCCTACACCGTGTTTGATGCGGCGGTGCATTACGACCTGGGGCGTCTGGACAACAGCCTCAAAGGCGCTTCCCTTGCACTCAACGCGACCAACTTGTTCGACAAGGATTACATCTCCACGTGCGACAGCTTTTATTGCTACTACGGCGACCAACGCAGTGTCGTCGCCAGTGCCACTTATAAGTGGTAATTGCTTGATCTGACACGCTCGATCCCCAGGCCGTCCTACGAGGACGGCTTTGGTATTTCTGAAGGCCATGAAATGAAAAGTAAAACAATTCGCCGCTGGTCCTTCGTCCACACCTGGACCAGCCTGATCTGCACGGTGTTCCTGCTGATGCTGGCACTGACCGGACTGCCGTTGATCTTCCATCATGAGATCGACCACCTGCTGGGCGATGCCGCCGAGCTCAAGCAGATGCCGGCGAACACCCCGCAGCTGAATCTGCAGCAGCTGGTGCAGGCCGCGCAAAGACATCGTCCCGGCGAAGTCATGCAGTACTTCGGCTTCGAAGAAGACGAGCCCAACGCCGCGATCGCGATCATGGCGGCCACTGCCGGGACCGAGCCGAACTCGTCTCACACCTTCATGCTCGACGCCCGCACTGGTGAAGCCCTGGAAATGCCGTCGGCCAACGGCGGCTTCATGATGATCATGCTGCGCCTGCACGTGGACATGTTCGCCGGGCTGCCGGGCAAGCTGCTGCTTGCGTTCATGGGGCTGCTGTTCGTGCTCGCGATCGTCTCCGGGACCGTGCTTTATCTGCCGTTCATGCGCCGCTTGAAATTCGCCACCGTGCGCCAGGACAAATCCACCCGCCTGCGCTGGCTCGACTTGCACAACCTGATCGGCGTGGTCACCCTGACTTGGGCCCTGGTGGTCGGCGTGACCGGCGTCATCAGCGCCTGCGCCGACCTGCTGATCGCCGCCTGGCGTAACGATAGCCTCAGCGCAATGGTCGCGCCGTACCGCGACGCACCACCGCTGACGCAACTCGCTCCGGCGACTCGCTTGCTCGACATCGCCAAAGACGTCGCGCCCGGCATGCAACCGGACTTCATCGCCTTCCCCGGCACCCGGTTTTCCAGCGAACACCATTACGCCGTGTTCATGAAAGGCAGCACGCACCTGACTTCGCATCTGCTGACGCCGGTGCTGATTGACGCCAGCACCCTGCAAGTCACTGCCGTGGCCGAACGTCCGTGGTACATGGACGCCATGGGCATGTCGCAGCCGCTGCACTTCGGTGACTACGGCGGCATGCCGATGAAAATCCTCTGGGCGGCGCTGGATGTGCTGACCATCATTGTGCTCGGTAGCGGGGTTTACCTGTGGGTCGTTCGGCGCAAGGCTGCAAAACCTGTCCTTGAAAACGCGCAGGCTCAAGCATGAAGCCGAGGCAGTCGAACTTCTGGAAGGTCTTCGCCACGCCCACCGTGATTGCCCTGCTCAGCGGCGCGGGGTTGTTCGCCGCGTTGCTGGGCGATGGCGTGTGGGATGGGTTGAGTTGGCTGGGCCTGGGCGTCCCCGCCGTGCTTGCCTTGCGCGGATTGCTGCAACGCCCCTGACGATTTGTAGGGTCGCCACATCCCCTATGCCTATCGGAGACCCTAATGTAGGAGCTGTCGAGTGAAACGAGGCTGCGATCTTTTGATCTTGATCTTGTCTTCGACGGGTAAAAGCAAGATCAAAAGATCGCAGCCTCGTTTCACTCGACAGCTCCTACAGAGCGAAAGTTACGCGCTATGCTGCCGACACTACCATTGACCGAGACGCCGCCATGTCCGCCCCAAGCATGACCCTGTACCACAACCCCTTATCGCCCTTCGTTCGCAAAGTCATGGTGCTGCTCCACGAAACCGGCCAACAAAACCGCGTAGCCCTGCAAAACTGCGTGCTCACGCCAGTCGATCCGGACCTTGCGCTTATCAACGACAACCCCCTGGGCAAAATCCCGGCCCTGCGCCTGGCCGACGGCAACGTCATCCATGACAGCCGGGTAATCCTCGACTACCTCGATCACCAGCACGTCGGCAACCCGCTGATCCCGCGTGATGGCTCTGCCCGCTGGCGGCGCCTGACCCTGGCTTCCATGGCCGACGGGATCATGGACGCTGCAGTACTGACCCGCTACGAAGTGGCCCTGCGCGCTCCGGAAAAACATTGGGACGAATGGCTGGATGGCCAACGTGACAAAATCCGCCGCACCCTGGCACTACTGGAAAAAGACGCGATTGCCGAGCTGACCAGCCATTTCGATGTGGCGGCAATCAGCGTGGCCTGCGCATTGGGTTATCTGGATTTGCGCCACCCGGATCTGGAGTGGCGCGAGGCGAATCCACAGCTGGCGGGCTGGTATTTCGAGGTGAGCCAGCGGGCTTCGATGCTGGCGACAATGCCCAAGGTTTGAAGCCAGCAAGGGTAGATTATTGATGAGCGTAAACAGCGGGATAGATTTGAACCAAACAAAACTGTCCCGCTTCTTATTTTCAAAAAATTGTCCTTTCCTGTAATTATTTTTTGCTCGCCTCAAATTCCCTGTGGGAGCGAGCTTGCTCGCGATGGCGGTATCACTGGCGCCTAATGACCTGGATCAGACCCAGCTTTCTTCATCCCCAGACAATCAATCGACCGATCAACCATGGCTTTGGCGATCTCCAGCAAATGCCAGACGGAAAACACCATGGCCCTGTCTGCGCCTTTGAGGTGGTCGCCGCATTGATAGGCCGTGACCGAGGCACAGCGCAGCAGGTCGGCGACATAGAGTTGGGTGTCTTCGAAACTCACATCATCACTGACGTTGTAGAACCGGAGTTCATCCGGTGCCGACGGTTGTTCGCCGGTCAGGTAGAAATCGATTGCACGGTAGAGTGCGGAGCGGTCTCTGAGGGGATCGTCGTTTCTATTTGAATTGGAGGGTGGATCGGGGACAGATTTTTTCATTGGTAAAACTCCTAGAGCTAATTGGAGCCAACCGATATCGCGACTAAACGAACAGGGGTGGCGGCTGCACGCAGGTTAGTCGACCGGTCTCTAGGCAACCCGGCGCACCCGAGGGTGCCCTGCGCACAGCCACCATAACTTTCAGGCAATGAAAACACCTGGAATGAGGTGGCGCTGTGCGCCTAGAAAGATCCGGGCGACTAAACCCGATCACTGATGAGCAGTGACGGACGGAGATTAGGCACGGAATTCTGTCGGCGCAAGCGTGCGGAATAATCTAGGAAACGTCCTGCAAAGGGAAGGGATTGGCCCTGTAGGAAGCCTGTTTTTCCTGTAGGAAAACCTACTTTTTTACGAGAGAGGCTTCCTATAGCGAGGGAGCAGGAACGGCGAAACCCTAACAGTTCTGATAGTAGCCACCCACTGAAAAAGTAACGATGCTAAAGACTCGGCTTTTTCGACCTTGCACGGAGCTCAGTCAATGCCTGCCTCTACTCGCGAAACCCTCTTAGGTCGCTACCACTACGACCCACTTGATCGCCTGGTCGATTGCGCGCCATTCCGAAGGTTTAGACCGTCTTTGGCTTTACTTACCTCATCGCGAGCAAGCTCGCCCCCACATCTGATCTACGGTGAACACGATCTTTGTGTCCATTTGAGATCTTTTGTGGGAGTGAGCCCGCTCGCGATGGCACCGCACCGGATCTAACGGAAACAATCGAAAAATCAGCGTCGCCAATACCTTCCCTTCCCGCTGATCCTCACGCAATCCCAGCGACCGGCTCATTCCACCACCCCAATATCAAACTCCAGCGGCTTGGCAGTCTTCTGCCCAACCCGATACCAATCCAGTTTCCGCGTCAGCACCATAAACACACCCAGCAACCCGAACAGCAACAACGAGCCCATCAACAGCGCGTAATCCTCTGCACTCAACAAGCCATAGAGCAAGCCATACAACGCCGCCAACCCAGCTGAAAAACTCAACCCGTGACGCACGCTGCGCAGCACGTGGCAGACATAGAACCCAATCAGCAACACACAGGCGCTTGCCGACAACAGATACGCCAAGACAAAGCCGATGTGTTCGGACAGCGACAGTAACAACAAGTAGAAAAATGCCAGGGCCACGCCGACCAGGGCATATTGCACCGGGTGCACCGCCAGGCTTTTCAGCACTTCAAAAAGGAAGAAGCCAGCGAAAGTCAGGACGATAAACAGCAGCGCGTATTTGATCGCCCGATCGCTTTTCAGGTACTGGTCCACCGGGTCGATGAAGCTCACGCCGAAGCTGCGGCCGCTGAATGCTTCGCAGCCACTGCCAGACAAGCAGCTGGTCAAGGCTTCTTGCAAGTTGGTGGAGAAAAACGAGGTTTGCCAATGGGCAGTGAACCCCAGGTCGGTGACTTCGCGCTGAGCCGGCAGGTAGTTGCCGATGAAGCTCGGATGCGGCCAGTTGGCGGCCAGTGACACCTTGCTGGTCTTGCCCACCGGCACGACCTGCAGCTGACCGGTGCCTTGCAGGCGCAGGTCGAAGCCGAAGGTCAGTTCAGTCGGCTGCCTGGCGTCCAAGGCGGGCAGCGTTACGTGTACGCCTTCACCCAACCAGCGAACCTGACTGCCTGGAATGAAGTCCAGCCGCTGGCCGTCCAGCTCCAGTTTCAAGGCGTTCTCGATGCCGCGAATGTCGCTGATACCGACGGCAAGGAAAGGCTGATCGAACTGGTAATCGTTGAAGTCTTCCTTGATCCCCAATTGCGCCGGTAGCGAAAAATGCCCACTGATGCGATTGTCGGCGTGGAACAGCCGCGCCTCATAAATGCCCCGTTTACGCAATTCAGTCTGAACCTGGCCATCGAGTTCAAAGCGCTCTGGCAGGAAATACAGGCGACCCCGTTCTTCACCGACTTCCTGATAACGCTGGTTGGTTTTTTCGTTGAGCTTCCAGGTGCGCACCACCTTGCGATACGGCACCACCATCAACGGGCCGCTCAGGTGTTGGCTGTAACTGGAACTGCGGGCGATGTCTTCGAGCACGCCATCGCGCAGTTGCTGGCGGTCCTGGATCACGCCGCTGATCATCAGCAACGGGATGAGCAACAACAGAATCAGCAGGGCAATGGCCCCGAGTTTGAGGGTCAGGCTTCGGTTCATGGAACTCTCCTTGTTTGATGGGGAGAGTCTGGTGTGGGTGTGTGGGGGTTTTATGTGGGGAATATGGAGACTGTGTGGAGACTGGGCCGGCCTCTTCGCGAGCAAGCCCGCTCCCACAATTGATTTGCGCTGTGGCCACTCAATCTCCATGTGGGAGCGAGCCTGCTCGCGAAGGGCGTGACTCGGTACTAGGCCAGGCGCAACCTGACTTCAACCCCGCCCTCGACATTACCGATACTCATTTCTCCGCCATGCAGCTTTACCACTTCCTCAACAAAGTTAAGCCCTAACCCGGTGCTTTTACGTCCACTGTCCGGGCGCGGCAGCGAGTAAAAACGCTCGCTCAAACGCGGCAACGCATAGTCGGGAATTGGCTCGGCCTGGTTGAATAGCCTGAACTCGATCCGGCCCCCGACCCGCTCGGCGCTGAATCGCAGCAAGCCCTGGACCGGAGTGAAATCCAGGGCGTTCTCAAGCAGATTGCCCAGCGCCTGACGCAACAGGAAAGGTTCGCCGAACAGCTCCAGATCCGTCGTGATCTGCTGCTCGACTCGCAACTGCTTGCCCTCGATCCGCGCCGCTTGCGCGCTCAACAACCCATCAACCAAAGCCGCCAACGGCACCCTCACCCGCTCCTCCAACCCCTGCCGTTGCTCCACCTGTGCCAGGTTCAACAAGCGCTCGATCAACTGCTGCATCCGCACACTTTCGCTGTCGATGTTGCCGACGAACCGTTGCCGCTGCGCTAGCGGCATCTCGCCTTGCAGCAGCTCCGCCGCACCACGAATCGCCGCCAGCGGGCTCTTTAATTCATGGGTCAGCGTGTGGACATAACGCTCCACGTAAGCCTTGCCTTCAAGCAGGGTGCGCATCTGCTCTACCGCTGTCGCTAACTGCTCCAGCTCCCCGCCCCGATAGTGCGGCACCTCGACCCGCCGGCCTTCACTGACGGCCTGGGCATACACCGTCAACCGGCGTAGCGCTGCGCTCAACCACCAGGACAACAATGCGCCAAACAAAAGACCGAGACCGATCAGCCCGGCGCCGTACGCGAGCAATCGCCGTTCGGTGCGATCAACATAAGGCTGCAACGAGCTATTGGGTTTGGCCACGGTGACCACGCCGATGATCTGGCCGTTGTCGCGGATCGGCGCGCCGACGTGCATCACCGAGGAGGCTGGATCATCCGGATCGCTGCGGCTGGAGCGCGCACCGTATTCCCCGCGCAGAGTGAGGTAGACGTCGTTCCAGCGCGAGTAGTCCTCCCCCACCGCCACCCCGCTGGAGTCCAGTACCACAATGCCTTTGGCGTCGGTAACGTAGATGCGGTGGTTAACCTGATTCTTCGGCAAACCCCAAATGCTCGCCTTCGGTTGCCGCTCGCCGTAGGCCTCGAGCAGTTGCGGCCAGCGGTTCTGATTGAGGGTACCGGCCTTGAAGTCATCGCGCAGAATCTCGGCCATCAGGTTGGCAGTGTCGACCAAGGTTTCTTCGGTGGATTGGCGCACGCCGGGGCGGATTTCCTCCATGACAGTGTTGAGCACGAAGTAACCGGTCAGGCCGATAAACAGCACATAGACCAGGAAAATTCGGATCCCCAGCGGCATCAGCTGCGTCCTGGGCTGTAGCTGTAACCCAGGCCACGGTGGGTCTGGATCGGCTCGGCATCAGCCTTAACCAGCCGCAATTTGGCGCGCACGCTTTTGATATGACTGTCGATGCTGCGCTCATAACCGGCGTCTGCGGCGACACCCAGCGCATCGAGCAACTGCTCGCGGCTGAACACACGCTCGGGTTGCTCCAGCAGGCATTGCAGCAGACGAAATTCGTGACGGGTCAGGCTCAGCGACTGGTTGCGATAGCTGATCTGCACGCGCTCGCTGTCGATGCGAAACAATGCCGAGGAGACTTCGGACACGGCTCGTGGCGCCATGCGCTTGAGAATCGCCCTGACCCGCGCCGCCACTTCACGGGGACTGAACGGCTTGACTACATAATCGTCCGCACCGATTTCCAGACCCACAACGCGATCGATTTCCCCATCCCGGGCGCTGAGGAACATCACCGGCACTTCGCTGAACCGTCGCAGTTGCTTGCAGGTTTCGAAGCCGCTGATGTCCGGCAGCCCGATGTCGAGAATAATCAGATCGGCCGGGGTCTGGCGCTGATGCTCAAGCGCCGCCGCGCCGAGACTCAACCAGGTCGTGGTAAAGCCCTCGCTCTGCAAGGCGAAAATCAGGGTGTCGGCAATGGCGGCTTCGTCTTCGACAATCAGGATATGGGGCATGGCGTCCGAGCACAGAGAGTTCGTTGGCGAACGGTGCCGGATGCCTCAACGCGCGTCAATCGGCAGTCGGTGGTTGCGGTGACCGGGTGTCGAACCTAGCAGTTCTGATAGTAGCCAACGGCTGAAGAATCTTTGATGCTGGTGGTCCGGTTTTTGGATTCTGCATGGAGCTCAATCGATGCCTACGTCACCTCGCCAGATCGTGTTGTGCCGTTACCACTACGATCCGCTGGATCGGTTGGCGAATTGCACGCCACTGGAGGAGGCCGGTATCCAGCTCTATTACTGCAAAACGCGGCTGGCTACGGAAATACAGGGCGCGGTGCACAGCAGTGTCTTTCAGCATGACGATCAGTTGTTGGCCCAACAAAAGCGACACGGCAAGAAAGTCGATACGGCGCTGTTGGCGACCGATCAACAGCGCTCGGTATTGAACGCGCTTGACGCGAGCCAACCTAATCCTCTCGCCTACACAGCTTACGGGCATCGTCCGCCGGAGAACGGATTGCTCAGTTTCCTTGGATTTAACGGTGAGAGGCTGGATTCGGTGACCGGGCATTATTTGTTGGGTAATGGGTATCGGGCGTTTAATCCGGTGTTGATGCGGTTTAACAACCCGGATAGTTGGAGTCCGTTTGGGGAGGGGGGGGTGAATGCGTATGCGTATTGTGGGGGGGATCCCAGAAATCGGATTGACCCAGAGGGACATAACTTCTTCACAGTTTCTAAAGCAGTGGACAGGTTTTTGAACCTCATTGGCAGATCTCGCACCACTGCTGCAAGCACAAATAGGACAGGCCGTACGCTCACTAGCAGTACTACCAACGCGATATTGGAAAATACCCCCTCTAGATCGTCCGCAAATATTGCCGCAGTCTCAGCCCGACCAACCTATCGAAATCCGATGGCTAATGCTGCGCAGACTTCATATTTAAAACGCCCTGAATTTACAATAGCCCGTCAATCTAAGCTACCTAGTTATGACGAAGCAATAATGACTCCGCCAGCTTATTCCCTGCCAAACTCAATTTCAGACTTTGAGAGGGTTTGGAGCAGAGAGATGCCACCTATTTACTACAGAATTACCCCGCGACCTCCGCCACCCTATTCCACAATCCAACAAACACCCGTTCAAACCCGACGTATTACACGCCCAATCGGGCCACCACCGCCAGTGCCTGATCGCCCCCCTGAAACACTTTTGCCACGGACGTCCAATGCCAGGGTGCGGCGCAACTCAGAGTGACCTAAGAGTTGTACCGACGAAAAAATGAATCCTAGGGGTGCAAATCAACAATCCGGCTTATCCGCCGTAAACCGCCGAGCCGGATTCACCGCCGCGCCAAACTCACGCAACGCCTTGGCTCCAATCAACAACGGATAGTTAAAGCTGCTGCGGTCGGTCAGATTGACCTCAACCGTGCGCTTGACGTTACCCAGGCACAACTCCAGATCAACCACTGGCCGCTTGGTGGGTGCGACTTCGTCGTCGTCATCGTCGCCTTCTTCCGAGCGGGTCTTGATCTTGCTGATCCGCGCGACCTTGTGTTCGTAGACCTTGTTGCTCGCGTCCTTGGTGCCAAGGCGGAAGCGTACCCACTCGTCGCCATCGCGGGTGAAGGTTTCGATGTCCTTGGCCGACAGCGACGCGGTGAGGGCGCCGGTGTCCATTTTGGCCTTGAGCACTTCGCCGCCGATTTCCGGCAGCGCGATGTATTCGTAGCGCCCGTACAGGGTCGGCTCGGCGGCCAGGATTGGCAGGGCCACCAGGGAGAGCAGTGCAAGGAGGGATTTCACGTAATGGGCTTCCTTGGGGAGTTGGGGCAATGGGGTTTTAGACCGTTACCTTTGAATTCGTTCGGTGTGGTTGAAGATCAAAAGATCGCAGCCTGCGGCAGCTCCTACATTGGGATGGTGTACACCCTTGGGATCATACCGCTGCCAAGGTGAAACATTTGTCACCGCCGATTTGGCCTCTCGGCCGAAGCTGCCTATCATGGCGCGCCCAAACGCTTTCAAGAGTTATCTATGCGCCGCCTGCTCACCGGCTGTTTCGTTACCCTGCTACTGTTGCTCAACACCCTGGTCCTGTTCGGGCCGCTGATGGTGTTTGCCTTGCTCAAACTGATCCTGCCCGGGCGTCTTCGCGATTACGCCTCAGGGACGGTGATGTGGATTGCCGAGACCTGGGCCGAGATCGACAAGCTGATTTTCCACCTGTGCATCCCCACCCAATGGGACATTCGCGGCGGCGATGACCTGCGCTGCGACACCTCGTACCTGGTGATCAGCAACCATCAATCCTGGGTCGATATCCCGGCGCTGATCCAGACCTTGAATCGACGGACGCCGTTCTTCAAATTCTTCCTCAAGAAAGAATTGATCTGGGTGCCGTTCCTGGGACTGGCCTGGTGGGCACTGGATTACCCGTTCATGAAGCGCTATACCAAGGCCTTCCTGGCGAAGAACCCGGAGCTGGCCGGCAAGGATCTGGAGATCACCAAAGCGGCATGCGAGCTGTTCAAGCGTCAGCCGGTGACGGTGGTCAATTATCTGGAAGGCACTCGGTTCACCTCGGCGAAGAGCACTCAGCAGCAATCACCCTTCACCCATCTGCTCCAACCCAAGGCGGGTGGCGTGGCCTTTGTGCTGGCGGCGATGGGCGAACAGCTGGACGCCATTCTCGATGTGACGGTGGTGTACCCGCAGCAGCCGATTCCGGGGTTCTGGGACTTGATCAGCGGCAACGTGCCTAGGGTGATCATCGACATCAAGACCCGCGAACTCGACCCCGCGCTATGGCAGGACGATTACGAAAACGATCCGCTGTTCCGCGAAACCGTCCAGAACTGGGTCAACCAGCTCTGGATCGAAAAGGACCAGCGCATCGACACCTTGCGTGCCGAGCGCCGCTGAATCAGCTGCCGGTGCCGGTGCCCCAGATTCCGCCCAGGCTTTGCAGCAGCGAACCGCCGACGCCCTGCTGACCGAAGTATTGCAGGATCAACGGAGCAAACTGGCCGATCATGCCAGTGTCCATGCCCAAGGCGCTGAAGGCGTTGTTCAGGTCGTTGGTGTCCTTGACGGCGCCCAAGGCGTTGTCCAGGCCGGCCGACTTGCCAGACGAACCGAGCAACCCGGCGAGGGCGCCCAGTTCACCGCCACCCGACAACTTGTCGATCCCCGGTACGCTTTTGGCCAGTTCCGAATAGTCGGTCGAGCTCAATTGATTCTTCGCCAACCCAAGCATCGCGCTGGTGCCACCAACGGCCTGTTGTGGTGTCACGTTCAATTGGCTGAGCGCACTCAGCAGGCCGGCAGTCTCCGACGACGGCGCGGCCGCTGCGGCGGCGTTACCGCCTTTCATGCCGGAAATGGCATTAGCCGCGTCATTCAGACTGAACTGAGCAAAGACCGGGCTGGCCGCCAGGGTCATGAGCGATGCCAGTGCAAAACCGCGTAAAATCTTCATCCAGACATCCTCTTGTGCCATGAAACCGTCTGTGTATAGACGGAAAAACTGCCGGTTTGACCGGGTATTCCCCGGCATGTTCCTCGACGCTGCATCCATTTTTAGCCCCGTTCGCGTTGGCAAAATGTGAAACCACGAAAGCCTCGCGATGAATGGTTTTACTGGCGAGGCCTGAACACTCACGACTACCCAGCGACACTATCAGTTCTGCTAGTAGGCAGAAGTGGCCGAATGCGGGACAGTAGTCCCCTGAATCGACGGATTTTTCAGGAGCGCTGCCCATGCATACCCGTCGCGAAACCCTGCTGTGCCGCTATCACTACGACCCACTGGATCGACTAGTTGATTGCAGACCATCAGAGCAAGCCATCACCCAACGCTTCTACCTTAAAGACCGCTTGGCCACCGAGATTCAAGGCGCGGTGCAGCGTTCCATCATGCAGCACGACGATCAATTGCTGGCGCAGCAACAGCGACAGAAGGGCAGCGCAAAAACAACCTTGCTCGCCACCGATCACCAACGTTCGGTGTTGAAAGAACTCGACGCAACGTCATCTCGTTCCTTCGCCTACACACCTTACGGCCATCGTTTACCGAAAGGCGGTTTGCTCGGGTTCAATGGCGAACGGCCTGATCCTGTGATGGGATGGTACCTGCTGGGCAATGGTTATCGGCCGTTTAACCCTGTGTTGATGTGTTTTACCAGTCCGGACAGTTGGAGCCCGTTTGGGGAAGGCGGATTGAATGCATATGCGTATTGTGCGAGGGATCCGGTAAATAGAAACGATCCGACTGGACATGCATTCTTTTTAGACATACTCAGGAAAATGAAATTCTGGAGCTCACCTCCGTCTGTTAAAAAGAACGTGAGTCCAGCCGCGACGAAAGACTTTCTTGTAGGCACCTATAAAAAAACCGTCCCAACAAAATCCAATCAAATGAGCCCCCCTCACCCCCGACTCGATCAACGACTTCCATCAAACAATATCGAGAGGACCTCTCCGGCGCCCAAGCAGGCTGACGTCCTCTTCGAATCGGCCACCCGAGCTCTCATAACACGAGAGCAAAGGGCAGTTAAACAACTGATCGGTTCGCTTGGGGAATCACCAAGCAAGAACCATTCGGAACTGTTGAGAATCGAAATAAACGTTAGAGACAAAAGAACATTAAAATATCAACATGAACTTTCGTCGAAGCCAGCACCCGCTCAATCAAGGAATGACATTCGCGAAGAGTGAAATGCAAGTATTCCCGTTCAACAAGCTTGAATCGCAACAAGAAAGGGCGAGGCTATCCGGCTCAAATCCCCTTTCCTATCAGTTCTGCCAGTAGGCAGACCTGATCTAAAAAAAGATGAAAAGGGCGACATTACGTCGCCCTTTGCTTTTATGTGAATTTCTTACGCCGCACTAAACAACTTATGCGGATCAATCACAAACTTCTTCGGCACGCCCGCATCGAACTCGCCATACCCACGTGGTGCATCATCCAGGCTGATCACCTCGACCCCAACAATGTCAGCAATATGAATACGATCCCACATGATCGCCTGCATCAACTGACGGTTGTACTTCATCACAGGCGTCTGCCCGGTGTGGAAGCTGTGGGATTTGGCCCAGCCCAGACCGAAGCGAATGCTCAGGCTGCCCATTTTCGCAGCGGCGTCCACAGCACCTGGATCTTCAGTGACGTAGAGGCCAGGGATACCGATCTTGCCAGCCACCCGAACCACGCCCATCAGCGAGTTGAGCACGGTAGCCGGCGCTTCGTGTTTCACACCGTCATGACCGTGACCGCGCGCTTCGAAGCCTACGGCGTCGACGGCGCAATCCACTTCCGGTTCGCCCAGCAGTGCGGCAATCTGTTCGTGCAGCGGGGTATCCAGGGACAGGTCGGCGATTTCAAAACCCTGGGCCTTGGCGTGTGCCAGGCGGACGGTGTTGACGTCACCGATGATCACCACGGCCGCGCCCAGCAGGCGAGCGGAAGCGGCAGCGGCCAGGCCGACGGGGCCGGCACCGGCGATGTATACGGTGCTGCCCGGGCCAACGCCGGCAGTCACTGCGCCGTGGTAACCGGTGGGCAGGATGTCGGAGAGGCAGGTCAGGTCACGGATTTTTTCCATGGCACGATCGCGATCCGGCAGTTTCAGCAGATTGAAGTCGGCGTACGGCACCATGGCGTATTCGGCCTGGCCACCGGTCCAGTCGCCCATGTCGACATAGCCATAGGCACCCCCCGGACGGGCAGGGTTGACGCTGAGGCAGACGCCGGTGTGCATTTCCTTGCAGGAACGGCAGCGCCCGCAAGCCACGTTGAACGGAACGGACACCAGGTCGCCGATTTGCAGGTTTTCGACGTCGCTGCCCTTCTCGATCACTTCACCGGTGATCTCGTGGCCCAGCACCAGACCGGTCTGGGCGGTGGTACGACCGCGCACCATGTGCTGATCGGAACCACAGATGTTGGTGGAAACCACACGCAGGATGACAGCGTGGTTAATCTTCCTGCCGCGCGGGTCCTGCATTTTTGGATAGTCGATTTTCTGTATTTCGACTTTGCCATTGCCGAGATACACCACACCACGATTGCCAGACATGCTTTCACCTCGCTGTTGTTTTTATGTAATAGCCGCGTCGCCCGGGATCGGCGGCGCGTTGTTTGCTCGGGTTATTGCCTGTGTGTCTTGCGTTGTTTGTTATGCCGCCATCGCGAGCAAGCTCGCTCCCACGGTGGATCGGGGTGTACACAAGGTCTGCGAACGACACAAAACCCTGTGGGAGCGAGCTTGCTCCGGGCGGCGTTCCGACGATAGCGATCTAAAGAACGACCGTGCGATTCGCGTTCAAAAACACCCGTCGTTCAATGTGATAACCCACGGCCCGCGCCAAGGTCAGCCCTTCGATATCCCGCCCCTTGGCGATCAGATCTTCGGGGTAATGACTGTGGTCCACAGCCTCCACGCCCTGGGCGATGATCGGGCCTTCGTCCAGGTCGTTGTTGATGTAGTGCGCCGTGGCGCCGACCAGTTTCACACCCTTGTTGTAGGCCTGGTGATACGGTTTGGCGCCTTTGAAACCCGGCAGCAGGGAGTGGTGGATGTTGATCGCTTTTCCGTCGAGTTTGCGACACAGCTCTGGCGACAGGACTTGCATGTAACGCGCAAGGATCACCAGCTCGGCGCCGGACTCTTCGATCACTTGCCAGACCTGGCGCTCCTGGGACGGCTTGTCGTTCGGGTCCAGCGGGAAATGGTAGTAGGGAATCTGGTGCCAGTCTGCCAACGGCTTGAGGTCAGGGTGGTTCGACACCACGGCGGCCACATCCATGGACAACTGGCCGATGCGCTGGCGGTAGAGCAAGTCGTTGAGGCAGTGATCGGCCTTGGAGACCATGATCACCACTTTCGGCCGGTAGTTCGGCGCGGTCAGTTCGAAGATCATGCCGAAGGCTTCAGCGCGTTCGGCCAGACCGGCGCGGAAGGCTTGTTCGTCGAAGCCGTCGGGCTGGCGGAACTCCACGCGGATGAAGAAACGGCCCGAGAGCCGGTCATCGAAGGAGTGGTGTTCGGTGACGTAGCAGCCCTGCTCGAACAGAAAGCGGGTCACCGCGTCCACGGTGCCGAGGACGCTTGGGCAGTCGGCGGTCAGAATCCATGTGTCTGGGGCGCGGCTCATAGTGCGGTGACTCCTGTAGCGAAACTGATCGTTCCCACGCTCTGCGTGGGAACGCCGCCATGGACGCTCTGCGTCCGCTTTTGGGACGCGGAGCGTCCCGGGATGCATTCCCACGCAGAGCGTGGGAACGATCATCCGTGTCAGGCCTGAACGCTGAGGCCGTATTCGGCAGCCGCATCCTGCAACCACAACCACCAGTAATCCGAGAAGCTGCGACGGATCAGCAGTTCCCAGGTGTCTTCGCCGGTATGGCGGATCATCAGTTGCGATTTGGCAAACACCGTGCCCACCGCCTTGCCGACCGGGAAGCTGTTGGGATGCACGTCGTAGCTGGTGGATTTCATCAGCACCTGGCGCACGTTCGGGCCGCTCAGTTCGAGGAGCTGCTGACCGCCGCTGACGTTGACGATGGCGATGTGCAGGTTGCCCAGCGCTTCACGCAGTTTTTTCTCTACGGCGAATTCTTCGCCGGTCGGGACGATCAGCAACCATTCATCCGGCCCCATCCATTGCAGGCTGGTTTCGCCTTTGACGATGACGGTCAGCGCACCCGGCAATTCGATGCCGAGGGCCTTGTGCACGCCAGCGGCGAAGGCCGCATCGTGGCCATCGCCACGAATGGTCAGGTGGCCGAGGAGTTTTTTCTCACGCACGATCACGCCGGCGCTTTTACGGCCCTTGCCCACCAGGCTGGCGAGGTCGGCATGATGCAGCGACGACTCGGCCTTGGCCCCGGTGGTTGGGCGTTGTTGGTACACATTGGCTGCGGTCATAAAGCACCTGTTCCTGAATTCTGTTGGTTCAATACCTTGTGGAGGCTGTTCTGCCGCCATCGCGAGCAAGCTCGCTCCCACAGTGGATTGATGCCTGACACAAACTTCGCGAGTCACTGCAATCCTGTGGGAGCGAGCTTGCTCGCGATGCAGACGACGCGGTTTGGCGGCGCGCCCACAGGACCCGGAGTGACTACACGTTCTGGCGATCACCCTTTGGATCGAAGAACACCGAAGAAACGATTTCCGCCTCGATCACGCTGCCATCCGCCAGCGGTGCGAACACACGCTCACCGATACGCTTCAAGCCGCCTTTGACCACACCCATGGCAAACGAATAGCCCAGGGAGTTGTGCAGATAGCTGGAAGTCACGTGACCGACCATGCTCATCGGGATCGCTTGCTTGGTGTTGAACACCAGCTGTGCACCTTCCGGCAGCCATTTGGTCGGATCGATCGGCTTCAGGCCAACCAATTGCTTGCGTTGATCACGCACGCAGTCTTCACGGTTCATGCCACGCTGGCCGATCCATGAGAACGGTTTAGTGCGACCGACACACCAGCCCATGTTCAGGTCATCCGGCGTCATCGACCCGTCAGTGTCCTGCCCTACGATGATGAAACCCTTCTCGGCCCGCAGCACGTGCATGGTTTCGGTGCCATATGGCGTCAGGTTGTACTTCTTGCCAGCATCAACAATTTTTTCCAGGACACCCATCGCATAGTCGGCCTGCACGTTGACTTCGTACGACAGTTCACCGGTAAACGAAATCCGGAATACCCGCGCCGGCACACCGCCGACCACACCTTCTTTCCAGGTCATGAACGGGAAGGCTTCGTTGCTCAGGTCGATGTCGGTGACTTCGCTGAGCAGCTTGCGGCTGTTCGGCCCGGACAGGGTCATGGTCGCCCAGTGATCCGTCACGGAGGTGAAGTACACCTTCAGGTCCGGCCATTCGGTCTGGTGGTAGATTTCCAGCCATTGCAGCACGCGTGCAGCGCCGCCGGTGGTGGTGGTCATCACGAAGTGGTTGTCGGCGAGACAGGCGGTTACGCCATCGTCGAATACCATGCCGTCTTCTTTGCACATCAGGCCGTAGCGCGCCTTGCCCACGTCGAGCTTGGTCCAGGCGTTGGTGTAGATGCGGTTGAGGAACTCACGGGAATCCGGGCCCTGGATGTCGATCTTGCCCAGGGTCGAAGCGTCCAGCAGGCCGACGCTGTCGCGCACGGCTTTGCATTCGCGCTTGACCGCGGTATGCAGGCCTTCACCGTTTTTCGGGAAGTACCACGGACGTTTCCATTGCCCGACGTCTTCGAACTCGGCGCCGTTCTTCACGTGCCAGTGATGCAGCGCGGTGAAGCGAACCGGCTCGAAGATGTGCCCACAGTGACGGCCGGCCACGGCGCCGAAGGTGACCGGCGTGTAGTTCGGACGGAACATGGTGGTGCCCATCTGCGGGATGGTCACGTTCAGTGAACGGGCGGCGATGGCCAGGCCGTTGACGTTGCCGAGCTTGCCCTGATCGGTGCCGAAGCCCAGTGCGGTGTAGCGTTTGACGTGCTCGACCGACTCGAAGCCTTCACGGGTCGCCAGTTCGATGCCGCCAGCGGTGACGTCGTTCTGGAAGTCAACGAATTGCTTCGGCGCACGCGCAGAGTTCTTTTCATGAGGCACCTGGAACAGGGCCAGCGTCGGCTCTTCAACACGGCTCAGGGCTTTAGGCAAGGTGCCTTCGACCACACTGAAACCAGCTTCGCTGGCCGCGCGAGCGCCACCTTCGAAACCATCGGCCAGGGAATCGCCGAGACCGTAGACGCCGTTGATGCCACCGACACACACGCGTTTCTGCGGTGCTTCGCCCGGTACGAAACCGAGGATGTCATCGCGCCAGATCGGCTTGCCGCCCAGATGCGATGCCAGGTGAACCACCGGGCTGTAACCGCCGGAACTGACGACCAGGTCGCACTCAAGCCACTCACCAGGACTGGTGACGGCGTGCGCCTTGACATCGATCGCCGCCACGCGAGCAGCGGTCACGCGCTTGGTGCCGCGGGCCTCGATCACGGCGCTGCCGGTCAGGATTCGGATGCCTTTGGCTCGAGCTTCTTCAACCAGTGCACCGCGCGGATTGCTGCGGGCGTCAGCGATCGCCACGACTTGCAGGCTGGCGTCGAGCCAATCCAGAGCAACGCGGTAGGCGTGGTCGTTGTTGGTCGACAGCACCAGTTTTTTACCCGGTGCCACGCCGTAACGACGTACGTAAGTCGACACAGCGCCGGCGAGCATGTTGCCCGGCACGTCGTTGTTGCCGTAAACCAGTGGACGCTCGTGAGCGCCGGTCGCCAGCACCACACGCTTGGCGCGAACGCGGTGGATGCGCTGACGGACCTGGCCAATCGGGGCGCGATCGCCGAGGTGATCGGTCAGACGCTCGTGAATGGTCAGGAAGTTATGGTCGTGGTAACCGTTGACTGTGGCGCGCGGCAACAGCAGCACGTCCGGGGTGTCTTTCAGTTCGGCGATGACGCTGGCGACCCACTCGGTGGCAGGCTTGCCGTCGAGGCTTTCGCGGGAGTCGAGCAGGCTGCCGCCGAACTCTTCCTGCTCATCGGCGAGGATCACACGAGCACCGCTGCGAGCGGCTGCCAGTGCAGCGGCCAGGCCTGCCGGGCCAGCGCCGACGATCAGCACGTCGCAATGCTGGTTCATGTAGTCGTAGGTGTCAGGGTCGTTCTCGGTCGGCGAACGGCCAAGACCGGCAGCCTTACGAATGTACTTCTCGTAAGTCATCCAGAACGATTGCGGGTACATGAAGGTTTTGTAGTAGAAGCCCGGCGGCATCAGCTTGCCGCCGACCTTGCCGAGAATCCCCATCATGTCGTTGTTCACGCTCGGCCAGCCGTTGGTGCTGGTGGCGACCAGGCCTTGGTACAGCGCTTGTTGTGTGGCGCGCACGTTCGGGATTTGTGTGGCTTCGGTCGCACCGATCTGCAGCACCGCGTTCGGCTCTTCGGCACCGGCGGCGAAGATGCCGCGCGGACGTGAATACTTGAAGCTGCGCCCGATGATATCCACACCGTTGGCGATCAGGGCTGCGGCCAGGGAGTCGCCTTCAAAGCCTTTGTAGTTCTGGCCGTTGAAGGTGAAGCTCAACACTTTGTTGCGGTCGATCCGTCCGCCGTTGGACAGGCGATTGATCTGGCTCATACCTTCTCTCCCAGAGCCGTGGCGGCCGCTTTCGGGCTATCGGTCTTGTCGGTGAATTGTGGCTTGGTGCCGATCTTGTAGGTTTCGAGAATCTCGTAGGTCACGGTGTCACGGGTGGCGTTGAAGTACTGACGGCAACCGGCGACGTGATCCCACAGCTCGTGGTGCAGACCGCGAGGGTTGTCGCGGAAGAACATGTAGTCGCCCCACTCCTCGTCGGTGCAGTTGGTCGGATCCAGTGGACGCGGGATGTGCGCCTGGCCGGATGCGTGGAATTCCTCTTCGGAGCGCAGTTCGCCGCAGTGAGGACAGAAGATATGCAACATGGGGATTTCTCCTGTTAGTGGGCAACCGCAGCAGCGCCGTGTTCATCGATCAACGCACCGTTGTGGAAACGGTCGATGGAGAAAGGTGCGGCCAATGGGTGCATTTCACCCTTGGCCAGGCTCGCGGCAAATACGTTGCCCGAGCCAGGTGTTGCCTTGAAGCCACCGGTGCCCCAACCGCAGTTGAAGAACATGTTCGGGACCGGGGTTTTCGAGATGATCGGGCAGGCATCCGGCGTGGTGTCGACGATGCCGCCCCACTGCCGGTTCATGCGCACGCGGGACAACACCGGGAACATCTCGACGATGGCCTGGATGGTGTGCTCGATCACCGGGTACGAACCACGCTGGCCGTAGCCGTTGTAGCCGTCGATACCGGCGCCGATCACCAGGTCGCCCTTGTCGGACTGGCTGATGTAACCGTGTACGGCGTTGGACATGATCACGCTGTCGATAATCGGCTTGATCGGCTCGGACACCAGCGCTTGCAGCGGGTGGGATTCGATCGGCAGACGGAAACCGGCGAGTTTGGCCATGTGCCCGGAGTTACCCGCCGTCACTACGCCGACGCGCTTGGCGCCGATGAAACCCTTGTTGGTTTCAACACCGATGCACACGCCGTTTTCCTTGCGGAAGCCGATCACTTCGGTCTGCTGGATCAGGTCGACGCCCAAGGCGTCAGCGGCACGGGCAAAGCCCCAGGCCACGGCATCGTGACGGGCTACGCCGCCGCGACGCTGGACGGTGGCGCCCATCACCGGGTAGCGCGTGTTCTTGGAGCAGTCGAGGTACGGAATCTCGTCGGCCACTTGTTTGGCATCGAGCAGTTCGCCATCCACGCCGTTGAGGCGGTTGGCGCTGACCCGACGCTCGGAATCACGAATGTCTTGCAGGGTGTGGCACAGGTTGTAAACGCCACGCTGGGAGAACATCACGTTGTAGTTCAGGTCCTGGGACAGGCCTTCCCACAGTTTCATCGCGTGTTCGTACAGGTGCGCCGACTCGTCCCACAGGTAGTTGGAGCGAACGATGGTGGTGTTGCGCGCGGTGTTACCGCCGCCCAGCCAGCCTTTCTCGACCACGGCCACGTTGGTGATGCCGTGTTCCTTGGCCAGGTAGTAGGCGGTCGCCAGACCATGCCCGCCACCGCCGACGATGACCACGTCATAGACCTTTTTCGGGGTCGGCGTGCGCCACATCTTCTGCCAGTTTTCGTGATGGCTGAGGGAGTGTTTGAAGAGGCCGAAGCCCGAATAGCGTTGCATAGTCATTTACTCCAAAACCGCGCTCAGCGATAAACCGGGAAGTCCGCGCACAGGGCTGAAACTTGCTGCGCAACATTGGCCTCGACATCGGCGTCGCCGAGGTTGTCGAGGATGTCGCAGATCCAGCCGGCAAGCGTGACGCACTGGGTAACCTTGAAGCCGCGAGTGGTCACCGCCGGGGTGCCGATGCGCAGGCCGGAGGTCACGAACGGTGACTGTGGATCGTTCGGCACAGCATTCTTGTTCACGGTGATGTGGGCGCGACCGAGTGCTGCGTCCGCCTCTTTACCGGTGAGGCCCTGACGAATCAGGCTGACCAGGAACAGGTGGTTATCGGTGCCGCCGGACACTACATCGTAGCCGCGTTTGATAAATACGCCGGCCATGGCCTGGGCGTTGTCGATCACTTGTTGCTGGTAAGCCTTGAAACCTGGCTCCAGCGCTTCCTTGAAGCACACCGCTTTACCAGCGATCACGTGCATCAGCGGGCCGCCCTGGGCACCGGGGAAGACTGCCGCGTTGAGCTTCTTCTCGATTTCTTCGTTGGACTTGCACAGGATCAGGCCGCCACGCGGACCGCGCAGGGTCTTGTGGGTGGTGGTGGTGACCACATCGGCGTACGGCAGCGGGTTCGGGTACAGGCCGGCAGCGACCAGACCTGCGACGTGAGCCATGTCGACAAACAGCAGCGCTCCGACCTTATCGGCGATCTGACGGAAACGTGGGAAGTCGAGGGTCTTGGAGTAAGCAGAGAAGCCGGCGACGATCATCTTCGGTTTGCATTCGACAGCCAGGCGCTCGACTTCGTCGTAGTCGATCAGCCCGGTCTTGGTGTCGATGCCGTACTGCACGGCGTTGTACAGCTTGCCTGAGGACGACACTTTGGCGCCGTGGGTCAGGTGACCGCCGTGGGCCAGGCTCATGCCGAGAATGGTGTCGCCGGCTTGCAACAGGGCCAGGTAAACGGCGCTGTTGGCCGAGGAACCGGAGTGCGGCTGCACGTTGGCATAGTCGGCGCCGAACAGTTGCTTGGCGCGTTCGATGGCCAGCGCTTCAACCTTGTCGACGTGCTCGCAGCCACCGTAGTAGCGCTTGCCCGGGTAGCCTTCGGCATATTTGTTGGTCAGGCCGCTGCCTTGCGCTTCCATCACGCGTTTGCTGGTGTAGTTCTCTGACGCGATCAGCTCGATGTGATCTTCCTGGCGTTGCTCCTCGGCATTCATCGCCGCCAGCAGTGCATCGTCGTAGCCTTTGATCTGGTCTTGCTTGCTGAACATCGCGTCTCTCCCAGCGGCGGTGGTGCGCCATTCGTCTCGGTGAGGCACGTACCTTTCGGCAGTGCCCTTTGAATGCGATGGTATGACCGGCGCAGACAGGCCAAATGCCTACGGACGCCACGCAAAGGTGCGTTTACGACATGGCGGGAGATGGCATGCCAAACACACTCTCCAATTCAGCAGAGAACCTTGTGGGAGCGGCGGTGCGACGATTCGACTTGCCCGCGATAGCGGTGGATCAGTCGCCATTAATGCTGAATGTTATGACGCCATCGCGGGCAAGCCCGCTCCCACAGGGTTAAGCGACGATCTTGCGAACGAGTAACAGCACGAGAAAATGCAATGGATAGAGCGCATACGCCCAACGCCGCATTGGCGGGGGCTTGAGATGTCTGGCATGTCGCAATAAGACCAGCCCCAGCAATGGCGCGATCAGACAAGCGGCGAAGCCAAGGATCGCCGCACCGTTGCCGAGTCGGGCGGAGTAATACAGCACTTCCCATTGATTGGCAGCGACGCACACCAGCCCCGGCAACAGGCAAAAATACCAGGGCCGCCTGATGACCAACAGCATCGCCAACGGCAACAGCACGCCGAAAAAACCGAACATCAATCGTTCCGGGAACAGCGCTGCCAACACCACGGAAGCGACCGCCAGCAGTCGCGATTGCAGCAGCGGTTGCCGCCAGCCACGCGCCACCAACAGGCCCAGGGCCAGCGTGGGCAACACATTCAAGGTGTCGGGATCAGGGATGAACATTCGGTAGGGTATTTCGCTAATGGCGCTAAACAGCAGCAACCACCCCAGATAACGCCACTGGACATCGGTCCTTACGCTATCAGCTCGCGACAGATTGGCCGCCATCGCCAGACAGAACCACGGGAACGCCAACCTGCCCGGAACATACAGAATATCGACGGAATAACCGACATATCGCAGGTGATCGAGCACCATGCTCAACAGCGCCAGCCACTTGAGCAGATCCAGTGCACCGTCGCGTTGAGTCATGTGCATAATTGCCCGTCATCCCGTATTTTTCTGACAGAAACATCCCATGCGCTCCCCGGACGATCTTCGGTAAAGTGCGCACCATCATTGACCACGAATGCTCTTCACCATAAGAGTCTCGACCACGGAAGCCGGCCATGACCGATAAGAGCCAACAATTCGCCAGCGACAACTATTCCGGTATCTGCCCTGAAGCCTGGGCTGCCATGGAACAGGCCAACCACGGCCACCAGCGCGCTTACGGCGACGATGAGTGGACCGCTCGCGCGTCCGATCAATTCCGCAAATTGTTCGAAACCGACTGCGAAGTGTTCTTCGCCTTCAACGGCACCGCCGCCAACTCCCTGGCCCTGTCGTCGCTGTGCCAGAGTTACCACAGTGTGATCTGCTCGGAAACCGCCCACGTCGAAACCGACGAATGCGGCGCCCCGGAGTTCTTCTCCAACGGCTCCAAGTTGCTGGTTGCGCGGACCGAAAATGGCAAGCTGACGCCGGAATCGATCCGTGAAGTCGCCCTCAAGCGCCAGGATATCCACTACCCGAAACCCCGCGTGGTGACCCTGACCCAGGCCACCGAAGTCGGCAGCATCTACACCCCCGAAGAAATCCGCGCGATCAGCGTCACCTGCAAAGAGCTGGGCCTGAACCTGCACATGGACGGCGCGCGGTTCTCCAATGCCTGCGCATTCCTCGGCTGCTCGCCGGCAGACCTGACCTGGAAGGCCGGCGTGGATGTGTTGTGTTTTGGTGGCACGAAAAACGGCATGGCGGTGGGTGAGGCGATCCTGTTCTTCAACCACAAACTGGCTGAAGACTTCGATTACCGCTGCAAACAGGCCGGCCAGCTGGCTTCAAAGATGCGCTTCCTGTCGGCGCCTTGGGTCGGGATCCTGGAAAACGACGCCTGGCTCAAATACGCCCGTCACGCCAACCATTGCGCGCAATTGCTGGCTGAACTGGTCAGCGACATTCCAGGCGTGGAACTGATGTTCCCGGTGCAGGCCAACGGCGTATTCCTGCAACTGTCGGAACCGGCAATCGCTGCATTGACGGCCAAGGGCTGGCGCTTCTACACCTTCATCGGCAACGGCGGCGCACGCTTCATGTGCTCGTGGGATACCGAACAAGAGCGTGTGCGGGAACTGGCGGCGGATATTCGCGAAGTGATGTCCCGGTAACGTCCGTTTCTGATCGTTCCCACGCTCCGCGTGGGAATGCCTCCCGGGACGCTCCGCGTTCCAGCCTCACTGCATCGCCATACTCCGCTAGTGACGCAGAGCGTCACGGCTGCATTCCCACGCAGAGCGTGGGAACAATCATTACGGGTACGTCGCAATTTCTCACAGAATCTGCGGCACTTTCCTCTAGCGCCACCGCACAACCCCGCTCACCCTAGTCATTCCCTCGCAAAGGAATGCACCCATGGGCCGAAGCCGCTACACCATCACCGAACCCGACAAGCCCCACTTCCTCACCTGCACCCTCATGGAATGGCTGCCGCTGTTCATCCGTCCCTACATCGTCAACCATCTGCTCAATTGCTGGCGCTATCAACAAACCCATCAAGATCTAAAGCTGTACGGCTATGTCGTCCTGGAAAATCATCTGCACTTTGTTGCCGAGGCTCCAGATCTCAGCAAATGCCGCTGTCAATTCAAGTCCTTCACCGCCCGACAAATCATCGACGATCTGCAAAGCAAAGGTGCCGAGCGCGCATTGCAGCGCCTGCGTTTCAGTAAACGAGCGCACAAAAAGGATCGTGTTTATCAGCTTTGGCAGGAAGGTTCACACGCAGAGATGGTGTACAGCGAAACAGTGATGCGCCAGAAACTGGATTACATTCATTACAACCCCGTGAAGCGTGGGTACGTGGATTTGCCGGAGCATTGGAGGTATTCAAGTGCCCGCGATTACGCAGGCCAAGAGGGTTTGATTGAGATTCAACGGTGGTACTAAACCGATGGTCACTCCCCTCGACCAGGATCGTTCCCACGCTCCGCGTGGGAATGTCTCCAGGGACGCTCCGCGCTCCAGCTCCACCGCTAGTGCAAGATCAGATACCGATTGTGACGCAGAGCGTCACGGGCTGCATTCCCACGCAGAGCGTGGGAACGATCAATGAGCACTGGGTGGTCTACCATTCGCTCAGACAATAATAATCAGGAGTGTACGCATGTCATTACAAGGAAAAACCCTGTTCATTACCGGCGCCAGCCGCGGGATCGGGCGCGAGATTGCGCTGCGTGCCGCGCGGGACGGGGCCAACATTGTGATTGCCGCCAAAAGCGCCGCGCCGCACCCCAAGCTGCCGGGCACGATTTTCAGCGTGGCGCAGGAAGTCGAAGCCGCAGGTGGCAAGGCGTTGGCCCTGCAAGTGGATGTGCGCGATGAAATCGCGGTGCGTGACGCCCTGGCCCAGGCCAACGAACATTTCGGCGGCATCGATGCACTGGTCAACAACGCCGGCGCGATCAAGCTGACCGGTGTGCAACACATCGAACTCAAGCGTTTCGACCTGATGCACCAGATCAACACCCGCGCCGTGCTGCTGTGCAGCCAGGCTGCCCTGCCTTACCTGAAGAAGAGCAGCGGCCATATCCTCAACCTGTCGCCGCCGCTGAACCTGGCGAGCAAATGGTTCGCCCAGTACAGCCCCTACACCGTGACCAAATACGGCATGAGCATGCTGACCGTCGGCATGAGCGAGGAATTCAAGAACTACGGCATCAGCGTCAACTCGCTGTGGCCGCAGACCATGATCGCCACCGCCGCCATCGAATTTCAGCTGGGGTCACGCGAGTCCTTTAAACATGCACGTACGCCGGAGATCATGGCGGATGCCGCCCACATCATTCTGAGCAGCACCGAACGCAGCCTGACCGGACGGTTGTTGATCGATGAGGAAATACTGCGGGAGAACGGTGTAACCGAATTCGAACACTATCGGTTCGCCTCCGACAGCAGCGACAAGCTGATGCCGGACTTGTTTGTGGATTGAAAAACGGCCAACCGCGCAACCTGTGGGAGCGAGCTTGCTCGCGATGACGGCGGTACATTCAACTTAAATATTGGCTGACCTGCCGCTATCGCGAGCAAGCTCGCTCCCACAAGGTTACGCGGCGTGTTTAGAACTCGATGCGCACGTCGCCCTTCGGCACGCTGCAGCACGACAGGATGAACCCTTCGGCTTCGTCTTCTTCGGTGATCCCGCCGTTGTGGTCCATTTCGACCTCGCCACCCAGTTTCAACACCTTGCAGGTGCCGCAGATCCCCATCCCGCACGCTTTCGGAATCAACAGGCCCAACTTGGCAGCAGCGGCGTGAACGGTTTCCCCCGGTGCAACACGAATGCTTTTGCCCGACGCCGTGAACTCCACCTGATGCAAATCCGCCACGTCGATGTCCGGTGCGTCAGCGGCGATTTCGGCCTGCTCCACCGCATCGGCGCGGGCTTCCGGCGGCGTCGCGCCGAAGGATTCTTCGTGATAACGCGACATGTCGAAACCGATGGTCTCGAGCATGCGTTTCACCGCGTTCATGTACGGGGTCGGGCCACAGCAGAACACTTCGCGCTCAAGGAAGTCCGGCGCCATCAACTCAAGCATCTTCTGGTTCAGGTAACCGCGGTAACCGGCCCATGGCTCACCCAGACCATGCTTCTCGCAGATCAGGTGCAGGCTGAAGTTGTCGATCCGCGAGGCCATGTGTTCCAGCTCGCGGTGGTAGATGATGTCTTTGGGCGAACGGGCGCTGTGGATGAACACCATGTCGACGTTGCCGTTGGTGTCGTAGAACCAGCGCGCCATGGACATGACCGGCGTGATGCCGACGCCGCCGCTGAGGTACAGCACTTTCGGCGCAGTGAAGTCCATGGCGTTGAACAGCCCGACCGGCCCGTGCACCGCCAGCTCCTGGCCTTCGTGCAGGGTATCGTGCAACCAGTTGGAGACCTTGCCGCCCGGCACGCGCTTGATCGTCACCGAAAAGCTGTACGGCACCGATGGCGAGCTGGAAATGGTGTAGGAGCGCATGATCGGCACGCCGTCGATTTCCAGCTCCAGGGTGACAAACTGCCCCGGTTTGAAGAAGAACAGGATCGGCTGGTCGGCCATGAAGCAGAAGGTGCGCACATCCCAGGTTTCCTGGATGACTTTGACGCAACGGACGATGTGTCGACCATTGGCCCAGGTCTGGGTGGTTACCGGATTCAGGAAGCTGTTGGACATGCTGTTCTCCACCGCCGATGGTCGGCCTTATGTTGGCGATTCTGCGTATACCGCGAACCACCCATTTACCTATCTGCGACATTCACATACTTATCGCGACCAGCCCCCAACTACCGGGGGTTGCGCGTCGGGAACAGATTGGGCCATGTCGCCCATGGATAAGGTTCCGGACAGCGCCGGCCCCACACTCGCCCCATACAACGACAGCTTCTTTACACCTTGCGTAGCAAACCTGATTAGCCACTTTCGCCGGCCACACAGAATGGCCTTGAGGATCAAATCGATGGACGTCACCGCAAAAATCAGCCTGGGCGATCCGCTGGAACCCGCACGCAAGGCCACCGCGCAGATGCTGCAAGAGCGCGAGCGTACTTTCTCGCTGCCGCAGCCGTTTTACTCTGACGAGCGGCTGTTTGATATCGACATGCAGGAAATCTTTCAGAAAGAGTGGTTGATCGCCGGCATGACCTGCGAGATCCCGACCAAGGGCAACTACCTGACCCTGCAAGTCGGCAAAAACCCGATCATCGTGATTCGCGGCGCCGAAGGCGTGGTGCATGCGTTCCACAACGTCTGCCGCCACCGTGGTTCGCGGCTGTGCACCAGTGAAAAGGGCAAGGTTGCCAAGCTGGTCTGCCACTACCACCAGTGGACCTACGAACTGGACGGTCGCCTGCTGTTCGCCGGCACCGAGATGGGCGCCGACTTCGACATGAAGCAATACGGCCTCAAGCCCGTGAATGTGAAGACTGCCGGCGGCTACATCTTCATCAGCCTGTCGGAGAACCCGCCGGCCATCGATGACTTCCTGTCGACACTGAACCATTACATGGAACCCTACGACATGGAGAACACCAAGGTGGCGATTCAGACCACCTTGTTCGAAAAAGCCAACTGGAAGCTGGTGCTGGAAAACAACCGCGAGTGCTACCACTGCAACGCCTCGCACCCGGAACTGCTGAAAACCCTGCTGGAATGGGACGACGTCACCGACCCACGCGCCGACCAGGCGTTCAAGGACCACGTGGCTTCCTCCGCTGCCGCCTGGGAAGCAGAGAAGATTCCTTACGCTCACGCCAGCTTCGGCCTGCGTAACCGTATCGTGCGCATGCCGCTGCTCAAGGGCGCCGTGTCGATGACCATCGACGGCAAAGTCGGCAGCAAAAAACTCATGGGCCGGATCAAGAATCCGGACCTGGGCTCGATGCGCATCCTGCACCTGCCGCACTCGTGGAACCACTGCATGGGCGACCACATCATCGTCTTTACGGTGTGGCCGATCAGTGCGCAGGAAACCATGGTCACCACCAAGTGGATCGTGCACAAGGACGCGGTCGAAGGCGTGGACTACGACGTGGAGCGCATGCGCCAGGTCTGGGATGCGACCAACGACCAGGACCGTCGCCTGGCGGAAGAGAACCAGCGCGGGATCAACTCCACGGCGTACCAGCCAGGGCCTTATTCCAAGACCTATGAGTTTGGTGTGGTGAACTTTGTGGATTGGTATAGCGAGCGGCTGCTGAATAATCTTGGGGCTGAGCCAGCGCCTTACCTCAAAGGCGTTCCGGTTCAAGGCTGATCAAGATCAAAAGCTTCGCGAGCAAGCCCGCTCCCACAGTGGATCGGTGGCGTACACAAGTTTTGTGAACGACGCAGATCAAGTGTGGGAGCGGGCTTGCTCGCGAAAGCGGCCTTACATTCACCCGATCAACTGGAAGACCACCGCACACTGCCATCCTCCCCAATAAACGCCTCGATAATGCTCTCCCCCACCAACCGCACTTTCACATAACCATTCAACACCCGATCAGGGTACGCCTCATCCCACGCGTTCTGCCTGAACCGGATGTGGATAAGTGACGGCTGTCCTGGTGCCGTGGGAGTGAAAATAGGTGACGGGTTGAAGTCAAGAAGGGCCTTGGAACTGTATGAAATCTGATCTATTGCGTTCAGGCCTATGCGGAACGTGGCTTGCAGGGTTTGGCGAACAAGTTATCCACAACTCCACCCACAGCTAATGGGGACAAGTGTGGAATCGGTGGAAATTTTATTCACAGAATGCGAAGAAAATCCGTGACTTATCGGGAACAAGGGTTCTTGACAACTATTGATTGTTTTTTGATCTAAAGCCTGCAAGCCACGGTTTACCTGACCCCCAGAGGATGGCGAACACCTTATCCACAGAAGCACCAACAGACTTTGGGGGCAACTATGGCTGATCTGTGGAAAACCATGAGAAACCCCGATAAATCGGGATTTACGCCGGATATTCCACAACAAAACGGTGATTTGGCTGTTTTTTAATCAGACGCTTGAGAAACCCGGTTTATATGGCCTGTAGCCGACAGCAAACATCTTATCCACAGATGCACCAACAGAGATTGGGGGCAAGTATGGATGGGCCAGTAAAGTTATCCTCTGGAAAAAGCTCGAGAAAACCGTGAGTTAGGCTGGTTGTTTTTTATACGAGGGGTTGCAGGGCTTGTTTTACATGGGGTGCAGCGAAGGGCGAACATGTTATCCACAGAAGCGCTAACAGGGTTTGTGGGTAAAACGTTCACATACTCTTTCTACGGCTGTTTGCCGGGTCCAGCGATCCGCCGCGTCGGATTGCAGTCCCGTTGAGGGTCTGTCCAGTCGACGCGGTAGCCTGTGAAGCAGGGGACGCTAGGGGAACAAGACTCATAGGAATGTCAACGTGTTCGGCAGCTCCCCTGCCTGGCGAGGGTGGAGAGGTTACCGTCTGTGGTTTCGGAAAGGCTGTTCCCCAGGCCAAATTCCTCAAGTTGCTTCTGACCGTTGCCCACAACGTACCTGCGCGAAAACCATTGGTAATCGCTGGAGCATATCGGACCATAGTTGCCATCGCAGATACCGTAGTAGCAACGTTTGAAACATAAACGGCAGCAGGCCAGCCCGCCAGTTGCCCAACAGTACCGACGATAGCAGTCGTAGATGCAACCGTACTCATGCGCGCAGCGTGCAACATCCAGCCGGCTGCCTTGGCCCCCACCAGGTTGGTCGTTACTATTCCTGCATGCAAGGCGGTAGTTGCCGAAAGCTGAATCAATCGGGCAATCGCTTCACCATACTGTCCTGTGGGGTCCTCGAAGTTGACCGGATCACCCTTGCAATAGACGTACGCATTCCATCCCCCCTTACCAAACGGACTTAACCGATCCGGGCTATGAAAGCGCATCAGCACTGGGCTATATGTACGGTGCCCATTGCCAAGGTGATACCAATCGGTAGGCCGCTCTCTTACCTGTCCATTGAAGCCAAGCCGACCTTGTGCCGCAAACGGGCTGCTGTGCGAACCATAAGGGGTATAAGCGAAACGATTCGGCCCACCGCTATCCAGTTCAGCGAGGATCGTCTGTTGCAGATCCGGCGCCAGCAACAGGGTTCGCGAAAAGGCCGCCGAAGGAGCGCGGACAAAACCTTGGGTTTGACGAGGAGCGGGCATCGACAGCGTCCTTTTGCGACGTAATTGACCCGCAGTGTTTCGGCAAATTCGCGGGGTGGTCGAGTGATCAGCCCGCTCAGGGTAAGCGGGCATCACCTGTCCATTAACCTAACAAACCACCAGAAAAACCGACACTAGCAGTTCTGCTAGGGTCGCCCCCAAATCCGGTGCAGAAAAACCGCAAATACCAAGCCTAAGGTCGATACATCAGATACGCCTCACCCGTCACCCGAATCATCGGATGCGGCGTTATCTGGCAGGTATCGGCGATACGAAAGCCATGTCGCTCATAAAACCGGCGGGCGCCAGTGTTCGCGGCGTAGTCGATCAGGCTCAAGCCATTGAGGCCGAGCTGGTTGGCACGGTCGTAGGCGTAGGCGAGGAATTGCTTGCCCAACCCCTGGTTGCGCCAGCCCTCATGCAGCGCCAGGCTGGAGATGTAAAGGGTGTCGGGGATTTCCATCGTCGCGTAGGGCGCAAGGACCGGGTCCGTCGTCGGCTCCGCCAGCGGATCGTGACGCATCACGTAACTGTGCATCATGCCAATGACCTCGCCCCCGGCCTGCGCGATCAGGCAGTTCTGGTAGGAGAAATCGACGTCTTCACGGGCGTAGCGACTGGCACCGACATCCAGCAAGTCCTGGCCGGGCTGCGCGAGTTGGCTCCAGATGTAATTCGCCGCGCCTTCCGATGAAATCTGAAACAAGCGAGCAATCTCCCGCGCATCCGCGCGCAGGGCCGAACGAAATTCAACAGTCATTATTTTTCCTTGTGGGAGCGGGCTTGCTCGCGAAGGCGGTGTGTCAGTCGCAATCGAAGTTGCCTGACACTCCGTCTTCGCGAGCAAGCCCGCTCCCACATGATTAGATGTGTGCTGGTTATCCGTTAGCGGACGACGCCTTCTTCGATCAACAACTTGAGAATCGCCTCAGCGCCCGCTTGCGCGGTCACGCCCTTGAGCACCTGCCCCCCACCACCACTGGCCTTGGCCGTGGCCGCCTTCATCCGGTCCGCGCCGCTCTTGGCCTTGATCACCTTCAGGCGTTTGGGCCGTGGTTTGGCCGGTTGCAGCGTCGCAACAGCCAGTAACTCATCATCGACCACTTCAACGTCGTCGGCCTGCAGCACGCCACGCCGAGCCGGGCCGTAGGCGCTCTGCCGAGGCTTCGGCGCGGCGTTATCCACAGTGGCGAGAAACGGCAACCGCACTTTCAACCGACGACGCTGACCCCGGGGCAAGGCTTGCAGCACCAGCGCCGAGCTGCCGTCGATGGATTCAACCTGGGCCAGCCCCACCACCAGCGGCCAGCCAAGACTTTCCGCCAGCAGGAACGGCAGCATGCCAGAGCCTTCACCGGTTTCCGCCTGGCTACCGGTCAATACGACCTGAGCCCCGGCGTCACGCAAATAGGCGGTCAATGCGGGCAGCGCATCGGCGCCTGAAGGTTGCTCCAGTACATGCAACTGTTCCAGGCCCATGCCCAAATAGGCGCGCAACGCCGGTTCCGCGACGTCGCCGGCATGCAGCACTTGCAGGTTGTCCCCAGCCAGTTGCAGGCCCAGTTCCACCGCCCGCGCGTCCTGCTCCGCACGACGCGGCCGGCCGGAGGTCGGGTGGGCGCCGATGGACACCAGGCTGATGATTTTCGTGCTCATAACCCTTTCCTTCCCTTAAGCCGCATCGCGCCTGGCTTCGTTGCGGTAAGCCTCTACCGCCGCGATCAAGGCTTGAAGAATATCGGCGCTCTCGCCGATCACCGACAGGTCGGCCCGTTTGATCATGTCGCAGCCAGGGTCGAGGTTGATCGCCACCACCTTGTCGCAGGCACCGATGCCTTGCAGGTGCTGGATCGCCCCGGAAATCCCCACGGCCACGTAGACCCGCGCAGTGACCCAGGTGCCGGACGCGCCGACCTGACGGTCGCGAGCCATGAAACCATCGTCCACCGCCACGCGGGACGCGCCTTCGGTGGCGCCAAGGGCGGCGGCGGTCTGGTGGAACAAATTCCAATCCTTGACCCCGTTTCCGCCGGAGAAAATGAATTCCGCTTCGGCCATCGGAATTGCCGCCGGGTCCACCGCCACCGCGCCCAGATCCTCGATGCGCGACAAACTGCGCGCGATGGTTGTGGATAACTCCACCGGCAACGCCTCATGACGGGTTTCGCTAACCGGTTCGGCGCATTCGACGGCGGCCAGAATCAAGCGCGCCACCGGGCGCGCAAGGTCTTGCAATCCTGCACCTGCTCGACCGATGCACGCCTGATCCTTGACCTGCCAGACCCGCGTGGCCGGGCGTTCGCCCAGTGCTGCGGCAAAGCGTCGGCCCAGTTCGCCGCCACCGGTGCGACTGTCAGGCAGTAACCAGTGACGCGGGCTGAACTGGTTATCCACAGCCCGCAGGCCCTGGACCCGTTGTTCCGGTGCATAACCGCTAAATTCATCGCCATCGAGTACCAGCAAGCGATCGACGCCCGCGGTGGTGAAGGCATTTTCCTTGTGTTCACCGAAGACCACGGCCAATACCGCTCCGTCCTTGCCGGCCAGTTGATGCGCGAGGCCGAGCAGGTCGCGGTCATGGCTGCTCAAGCGGCCACCGACCATGTCCGGCACCACGCTGATGTAAAACGCAGGTGCAGGCACCTGATGCAACGGCAATTGCACTTCAACCGCGGCCGAGCGTTTGCTCGTCCCGCCCTGCTGAGCGCCGCTGCGGTCGATGCGCTTGATGCCGTTGGGACCGATAAACCCGATGCCATGGGGATTCTTGCGGATGATGCCGTTAGGTCCCATCCAGCTGTGTTGCACCGGTTGCATCGCCGCATGCAGTGGATGCAGGCGGTTGCGGGCAATCCATTCGGCGCGTGGATCGCGGCGGATAATGTCGCTCATCAGTGGGCCTCCGCAGGTTCTTCACGTTTGGCCGGTGCATTCGGTTTGCTCGGGGCAGCGTCTTCGAGCAAGGCATCCGCAACCAGTTCGGCGATGTCCTTGATCAGCGGACGGGGTTCAACCACGCCTTCGAGCATCGCGGTGCATTGTGGGCAACCCACGGCCACCAGTTCGGCGCCGGTTTCGCGGATGTCATCCATGCGCATGTCGGGAATCCGTTGCTTGCCTGGAATGTCGGTGATCGGCGCACCGCCGCCACCGCCGCAGCAGCGCGAGCGGAAGCCGGAGCGTTGCATCTCTTTCACTTCAATCCCGAGGGCGCGCAGTACTTCGCGTGGCGCCTCGTATTCGCCGTTGTAGCGGCCGAGGTAGCACGGGTCGTGATAGGTCACGCTGCTGCCTTTGTGCTGGCCGAGGTTCAGGGCGCCAGCATCGATGATTTCCGCCATGTAGGTGCTGTGGTGCTGCACAAGGTAGTTGCCATCGAAGGCGCCGTACTCGTTTTTCAGCACGTGGAAGCTGTGCGGGTCGCAGGTGACGATGCGGTTGAAGCTGTATTTGGCCAGGGTCTGGATATTGCGTTTGGCCAACAGCTGGAAGGTCGCTTCGTCGCCCAGACGTCGGGCCACGTCACCGCTATCGCGCTCTTCGAGCCCCAGCACCGCGAAGTCGACCTTGGCCGCTTTCAGCACTTTGACGAAGGCACGCAGGGTGCGCTGGTTGCGCATGTCGAAGGCACCGTCGCCGACCCAGAACAGCACGTCGACCGATTTCTTCTCGCTGAGCAGATTCAGGTTCAAATCCGCCGCCCAGTTCATCCGCCCGCCCGGGGCGAAGCCGCCCGGGTTGTCGGTGGCGATCAGGTTCTCCAGGACTTCGGCGCCCTTGTTCGGGGTCGCGCCTTTTTCCAGGGTCAGATGACGGCGCATGTCGACGATGGCATCGACGTGCTCGATCATCATCGGGCATTCCTCGACGCAGGCACGGCATGTAGTGCAGGACCACAGGGTTTCGGCATCGACCAGACCGTTGACGATCGGCTGATGCGGGTTACCGGCGTGTTCGCCAACGGCTTTGCCGGGATACGGGCTGCCGGCAAACTTGGCATCGGTGCCACCGGCCAGCCCGACCACCATGTCTTGAATCAATTTTTTCGGGTTCAGCGGCTGGCCGGCAGCGAATGCCGGGCACGCGGCTTCGCACTTACCGCACTGCACGCAGGCGTCGAAGCCGAGCAATTGGTTCCAGGTGAAGTCCTTGGGTTTTTCCACGCCCAGCGGTGCGGTCGGATCGTTCAGGTCCAGCGGTTTCAAACCTGTGGAACGGCCGCCACCAAAGCGTTCGGCGCGACGGTGCCAGGCCAGGTGCAAAGCACCGGCGAAGGCGTGCTTCATCGGCCCGCCCCAGGTCATGCCGAAGAACAGTTCGCTAACGCCCCACAGCACACCGACGCCGAGGATCGCAGCCACCACCCAGCCGCCGAAGTTTTCCGGAAGGATACCGGCCACCGGCAGGGTCAACAGGAAGAAGCTCGCAGAGAACGCCAACAGGCTTTTCGGCAGACGCATCCATGGCCCTTTGGACAGGCGAGCCGGTGGGTTGCGACGACGCAGGAACATGAAAATCGCACCGACGAACATCACCGTCGAGGCAATCAACAGGGCAACACCGAGAATGCGATTGTGCAGGCCGAAACCGTGAACCAGGATCGCCAGCACAATCGACGCTACCGCACCGCCAGCCGTGGCGACGTGAGTGTTGGCGATGTATTTGTCCCGCGCGACGACATGGTGCAAGTCGACCATGTAGCGCTTGGGCATGGCGAACAGGCCGCCGATCAGGTCGACTTTCGAAGCCCGGCCCCGGCGCCACATAGCCACCCGCCGCAACGCGCCCAGGACAGCCAGGCCCAGGGCAGCGAACAACAGGATTGGAAGAAGGGTGTTCAACATAGGTGTTGCTCCCAAAGACCTCGGGTCTTGCAGGTCGAGATGCCTTACTCGGTCACTGTGGGAGCGAGCTTGCTCGCGAAGGCGGACTGACATTCAACATCGATGTCGACTGACCCACCGCTTTCGCGAGCAAGCTCGCTCCCACAGGGTTGTGTGCAAGCCGTTAGAAGTCTTTACACAGTCTGAGTGCGTCGTAGATCGCCGCGTGTATGTTGCGTTGCGCCACGCAGTCGCCGATGCGGAACAGCAGGTAGCCGTCGCCGCTCTGTTCCAGGCAAGGTTGCGGCTTGATCGCGAACAAGGCTTCGACGTCGATCTGGCCTTTATTGCGCGAGCCTTCCTTCATCGCGTAGTAGATCTCTTCATCCGGACGCACGCCGTTTTCGACCACCACCTGGTCCACCACCCGCTCCTCTTTGGCGCCGGTGTATTCGTTTTCCAGTACCGCGATCAGCTTGTCGCCTTCGCGGTAGACCTTCTCCAGCATCATGTCGCCGGTCATGATCACTTCTTTGGGGTACATGCTGCGGTAGTAGGTCGGGAACGATGTACCGCCAATCGCCACGCCGGGCTTGATGTCGTCGGTGACGATCTCGACCTGGCTGCCTTTGTCGGCCAGGAAGTCGGCCGTCGACATGCCGGTGAACTCGCAAATGGTGTCGTAGACCAGCACGTTCTTGCCCGGTGCAACCTTGCCATCGAGGATGTCCCAGCTGCTGACCACCAGGCCTTCAGCCGCGCCCCAGTGCTCGTTCTGCTCCAGGAAGGGATGACCGCCGACGGCGAGCACCACCACGTCCGGACGCAGGTCGAGAATGGTCGGCGCATCGGCCGCCACGCCCAGGCGCAGGTCGACTTTCAACCGCGCCAGCTCCAGCTGATACCAGCGGGTGATACCGGCGATCTGGTCCCGTTGCGGTGCTTTCGAAGCGGTGGTGATCTGCCCGCCGATGAATTCCTTTTTCTCGAACAAGGTGACGTCGTGGCCACGCTCGGCGGCCACACGCGCGGCTTCCATCCCGGCAGGGCCGGCGCCGACCACCACCACTTTGCGTTTCACGCCAGTGGTCTTTTCGATGATGTGCGGCAGGCCCATGTACTCGCGGGATGTCGCGGCGTTCTGGATGCACAACACATCCAGGCCCTGGTATTGCCGGTCGATGCAGTAGTTGGCGCCGACGCATTGTTTGATCTGGTCAATCTGGCCCATTTTGATCTTGGCGATCAGGTGCGGGTCGGCGATGTGGGCGCGGGTCATGCCGACCATGTCGACGTAACCGCCTTCCAGGATACGGGTCGCCTGATTGGGGTCCTTGATGTTCTGCGCGTGCAACACCGGAGCCTTGACCACTTCCTTGATACCGGCCGCCAGGTGCAGGAACGGCTCCGGTGGATAACTCATGTTCGGGATCACGTTGGCCAGGGTGTTGTGGGTGTCGCAACCCGAACCCACGACGCCGATGAAGTCCAGCATGCCGGTATCGTCGTAGTACTTGGCGATCTGTTTCATGTCCTCATGGGACAAACCGTCCGGGTGAAATTCGTCACCGCACAGACGGATGCCGACGCAGAAATCCGGCCCGACTTCGGCCCGCACGGCCTTGAGCACTTCCAGGCCGAAGCGCATGCGATTCTCGAAACTGCCGCCCCATTCGTCAGTACGTTTGTTGACCCGCGGGCTCCAGAACTGGTCGATCATGTGCTGGTGCACAGCGGACAGTTCGACCCCATCCAGGCCCCCGGCCTTGGCCCGGCGAGCGGCCTGCGCGTAGTTACCGATCACCCGCCAGATTTCTTCCGGCTCGATGGTCTTGCAGGTGGCACGGTGCACCGGCTCGCGCACGCCCGACGGCGACATCAGCGTCGGCCAGTTAAAGCCGTCCCAACGGGACCGACGGCCCATGTGGGTAATCTGGATCATGATCTTGGCGCCGTGCTTGTGCATGGCGTCGGCGAGATTCTGGAAGTGCGGAATGATGCGGTCGGTGGAGAGGTTCACCGAACTCCACCACTCCTGCGGGCTGTCGATGGCCACCACGGAAGAACCGCCGCAAATCGCCAGGCCGATCCCGCCCTTGGCTTTCTCTTCGTAATACTTGACATACCGGTCGGTGGTCATGCCGCCGTCGGTCGCGTAGACCTCGGCGTGCGCGGTGCTGAGCACGCGGTTGCGGATGGTCAGTTTGCCGATCTGGATCGGCTGGAACATTGCTTCGAAAGCCATGGCGGGATCCTCAACTTACAACGGCTTGACGGTGAACAAACCGTCGTCGTGGCCTTCTTCGGAGCCACCGTAGACTTGTTCGGCAACCGTGCGAATCTGGCTGCCGCGGGCTTGCAGAATCTGGTCCATGGCACCGGCAAACCAGCCCGTGAACATGTAGTCGACCTTGCGCCCGACCTTGCCGTACACGTAGACGAACGCCGAGTGTTCGAGCTTGACGCTGGCAGTGCCCTTGTCGAGGTCGATGTCCTGGATCTTGAACAGGCCCCAGCCGCGCTGCGACAGGCGCTTCATGTAGTGCTCGAACACCGCAACGCCTTCCAGGCCGTGGCATTCAGCTTCTTTTTCACACCAGTGCCAGGCGGACTTGTAACCGGCCTTGTAGAGGATGTCGGCGTAGGCGTCGGCGCCCAGCACTTCCTCGATGCCCATGTGGTTGTTGACGAAGAAGTGGCGCGGTACGTACAGCATCGGCAGGGCATCGGAGGTCCAGACACCGGTTTCGCTGTCGACTTCGATGGGTAATTGCGGGGCGATCTTGGCCATGGAAACTTAACTCCAGAAAAATTTTGGTGTCGCCCCCGGCACGGACGGCCGGGGGAAAGGATTCAGAGGTGTGGCGGCTTATTCGCCCCAGACGTCTTTCAAGACGTTGACCCAGTTCTCGCCCATGATCTTGCGCACCACGCGCTCGGAATGGCCGCGCTTGAGCAGGGTTTCGGTCAGGTTCGGGAACTCGCCGACGGTGCGGATGCCCAGCGGGTTGATGATCTTGCCGAAGCTCGTCAGACGGCGGGCGTAGCCCTTGTCATGGGTCAGGTATTCGAAGAAGTCCTGGCCATGGCCCTGGGTGAAGTCGGTGCCGATGCCGATGGCGTCTTCGCCGACGATGTTCATGGTGTATTCGATGGCTTCGGCGTAGTCGTCGATGGTCGAATCGATACCCTTGGCCAGGAACGGCGCGAACATGGTCACACCGACGAAACCGCCGTGGTCAGCAATAAACTTAAGCTCTTCATCGGACTTGTTGCGCGGGTGGATTTTCAGGCCCGACGGCAGGCAATGGGAGTAGCAGACCGGCTTCTTCGATTCGAGGATCACTTCTTCGGAAGTCTTCGAACCGACGTGGGACAGGTCGCACATGACCCCGACGCGGTTCATCTCGGCGACGATCTCACGACCGAAACCCGACAGGCCGCCATCGCGCTCGTAGCAGCCGGTGCCCACCAAGTTCTGGGTGTTGTAGCACATCTGCACAATACCGACGCCCAGCTGCTTGAACACCTCGACATAGCCGATCTGGTCTTCGAAGGCGTGGGCATTCTGGAAACCAAACAGGATCCCGGTCTTGCCCTGCTCCTTGGCCTTGCGGATGTCGGCGGTGGTGCGCACCGGAATCACCAGGTCGCTGTTCTCGCGGATCAGTTTCTGGCTGGCAGCGATGTTGTTGACGGTGGCCTGGAAGCCCTCCCACACCGACACGGTGCAGTTGGCTGCGGTCAGACCGCCCTTGCGCATGTCTTCGAACAGCTCACGGTTCCACTTGGCAATAATCAGCCCGTCGATAACGATGCTGTCGGCGTGCAGTTCGGCTGGGCTCATCAGGCTGTCCCCTATTAGCGATTCATGCGCCGAATCGTGTGCCGGCGCTTTGGGGCCAGCATATGCCTCAGTGCCTTGGCAGCCGGGTGCAAAAACGACAGGGGAATTGCCGAAAGCGTCAATCCGCGACAAAGGGTCGTCAACCGGCCGGATAAGCCACCTGTTCAAGCCCGGCCGCTTACGCCAGAATCCATCGCATCACTGGATTTTTCACTGGATTAAGGGCGGCGACGCGATGAAATCGATCTTCCTGGCTTTGGCACTGATAGCGACTGGCGCGCAGGCGGCTGAAGAGGCCGACGACAACCCCTGCGACGCCGTCGAAAACGAAATTCAGACCCTGGAATGCTCGGCCTACAGCAGAACCACAGCCGAAGATCTGCTGAGTGAAAACTACAAAAGCCTGACCGAGCGCATGCAGACGCTCTACGGCAAGAACCCGGCGCAATTGACCGATATCACCGCCAAACTAAAGACGGCCCAGCAACAGTGGCTGAAGACCCGGGATGCGGATTGCGCGGTCGAGGCGTTTCCGGCGACCAGTGGCAGCAAGGCGTTCACCATTGCGCAAAATGATTGCGTGGCGCGGGTGAGTGATGAACGGTCGGAGTTTTTGGAGTCGATCGGGCAGGAGTAATCCTGATGGCCTGTCGGAAGCTGGCTCTATTGTCAGCTTTCAACCTCGAGAAGGTCCCTTCCTACAACATCGGTTTACTGAGACTACAACGGCCCTCCCGCCCCCCCCCCGACTGACCACACTATTCGGGCAACATGCCGACATGGTTTGTTGGTTGGACGCTGTCATATTATAAGTAAAGATTGGAAAATCTTATAAAAGACTTATATTCTCCTATGAACAGTATCCACTGGACGCGAAAGGCCGTTAAGCAACTGTTGAAATTGCACTCCGCTCATCAGATCCAGGTACGTGATGCCGTCACGGTGCTGGCTGGCATGCCTGATGTAGCCGATGTCAAAGCACTGGTTGGTCATGACTGCTCCTATCGTCTGCGTGTGGGCAATTATCGGGTCATGTTCGACTGGGCCGGCGCAATTAAAGTGATCAGTATTCAAGAGGTAAAAAAATGCGATGAACGCACCTACTGACGTTCAAATCATCAACGACGCAGACGGAAACCCTGCGTTCGTGGTCATCCCCTATGCGCAATACGTGGCGCAGAAGATTGAGCCCGAACTGATTCCCCATGCGGTGGTCAGTCGCATCGTCGACGGCGCAACGCCTATTCGGGCCTGGCGCGAACACCTGAACCTTACACAGGATGAAGTGGCCAGGCGCATGGGCATTTCCCAGCCGGCCTTCGCCCAGCAAGAAACCGTCGCCAAGCCTCGCAAGGCGACCCGTGAGAAAATCGCCGCGGCATTTGGCATCACCGCCAACCAACTAGAGCTGTAAGCTGAACGCCAGCATCAGGAAAAGGGATTGAAATGAACATCTGCGGCATCGAAATCAAAGGCAGCGAAGCGATTATCGCAATGGCCTCCCTCGAGGATCAGGTGCTGAGTCACGTCGCCCTGGCCACAAAGAAAATCGCCCTCGACGATGACGACGAGGCGGCGAACGTCAAAGTGTTTGCTGCTCAAGTGGCGTCGTTTGTGCGCGAAAATTCCATCGATCGGATCGCGATCAAGAAACGCAGCAAGAAAGGCGAGTTTGCCGGTGGCCCGACCACGTTCAAGATCGAAGGGGTTTTCCAGTTGCTGGAAAATTGCGAGGTGACACTGCTGTCGCCGCAGACCATCAATGCCCAGGCCAAAAAGCACAATTTCGACCTGCCGGGAACGCTGAACAAGTATCAGCATGAGGCCTATAAGGCAGCGTGTTCGGCGTTGATGAAGAAGTAAGCAAATTCGAATAGATCCAACCGGCGCCCCACCCACAGGCGCCGTCTTGCACCGTCACCCACTGCTGCTCATAAACAGACATAAACCTGTCATTTATGACAGTTAACAAGCTCAAAGCCAAGCGCATATATTGGAACTTTCCATAAGCGCTCGACAATCACATGGCCGATTTCCTGCAGACCAACATTCACTACGCTACCCCTACCCTGATGGCACACGACCCGCGCCGCCAGTTGATTCGTAGCGTGGCCTACTACCGTGCCCAAGTGGAACAAACGCCTGAACCGCGAATCAATCGCCAGGCTTACAACCCGAACGGGCACCTGAGCGCTGGGTGGGACGCACGTCTATGGGCAACGCAAGGCCAGCCTAATCTGACCATGGTGTACGCCCTCTCCGGTAAACCATTACTGAACAGCAGCGTTGATGCCGGCTGGAAAGCAAAACTGCCGGGAGCCAGCGGCGAGCTTGGATTCGAGTGGGATGGTCGGGACAATCAACGTCAGATCGAGTACGACAACCTGTTACGCCCGATCGCCATCTCAGAGCAAACTGTCAACGCTGCCTCTGCCACGACTGAGCGGATGGTCTATGCCGACAGCCTCGCCGAGTACAGCTCACATAATCAGTGCGGACGCCTGATTCGCCACGATGACACGGCAGGCTGCCTGCATCTCCACGAATACAGCCTTGCGGGCACTCTGTTAAGCGAATCCCGACAGTTCATGAACGAGCTGTCAATTGCCAATTGGCCAGAGCGTTTGACTGACCGCGACAGCAAACTCGAAGCCGAAGGTGAAACCACCCAATGGCGCTTCAATCCCCTGGGCAACCTGTTGACCCAGACCGATGCACGGGAGAACCAAAGACTATTGGGCTATGACATCGCAGGCCAGCTCACACAGGTAACCCTCAAACGCAGGCATCTGCCGGACAAAACGCTACTCAGTAACAGGTGCTACGGCGTCAGTGGTCAGATCGAGCACGAAACTGCGGGTAATGGTGTTACGACAACCCGCCGTTATGACATTCAAAGCGATCGCCTGTTGCAACTCACCTCAAGTCGTCCAGGCCATACGCTCCAGGACCTTGCCTATACCTACAATCCTGTCGGCAATATAACCCGGATCCGGGACTCGGTCGCAGCTATACGCTACTTCAGGAACCAGCGTACTGACCCCACCAACCACTATCGATATGACACGCTTTCTCAGTTGATAGAGGCAAGCGGTCGAGAGTCCGTTGCCGCGAACCAGGCCCCCGTAATGCGTCGGTCGCAATCGACCGTGACAAGTGCCTACAAACAGAGATTCACATATGACTCCGCAGGAAATCTACAAACCCTCATCCATGAAGGTCTTCGAGGTTACTGCCGTGAGAGGGTGACCGAGCCTTCAAGTAACCGAAGCCTGCCCAAACCGCAGACAGGTGAGCCGGATTTCATCAACAGCTTCGACAATAACGGCAACTTGCTGGTCCTGTCATCCGGCTCACAGGCCATGCATTGGGACAGCCGCAACCAATTGAGCAAGGTCATCCAGGTCGTTAGGGATGAGACACCGAGTGACGATGAATGCTATCGCTACGACGCCCACGGCCAGCGGCTACGCAAGGTGCTCCATCGCAAAGCAAAATCTGCGACCTTGGTCAGCGAAGTGCGTTATCTGCCCGGGTTGGAGATCCATTACAACGGTTGCGAAGAAGTGCGGTATGTCGTGAATGCTGATACCGGAGATTGCAACGCGCGGGTTTTGCATTGGCACGAAACTCCGCCCGAAGGCATTGCCAACGACCAGATCCGTTACAGTTTGAGCGATCACCTCGGCTCCTGCACGCTAGAACTGGACGAGGATGCAGCGCTGATAAGCCAGGAGGGCTACTACGCTTTTGGCGGCACCGCCTGGTGGCTCGCTCGAAGTGACGCTGAGGCCAGTTACAAAACCCTCCGATACTCCGGAAAAGAACGGGATGCCACCGGGCTTTACTACTATGGACTTCGTTATTACGCACCCTGGTTACAGCGTTGGATCAACCCGGATCCCGCGGGTGACATCGATGGTTTGAACCGCTACCGGATGGTTCAGAACAATCCACTGCGCTTCAAGGACAGCCAAGGCCTTGCACCGGTTGAGCCCGTCAATGAATTCGAAAGAAAAATGCTCGCTGCCGGGCAGGCGATACTTTATCGGCGTGCCAACGACTTGCCCGAGGATCAGCGACGCGAATTCCAGAACGACTTTTCAGCCATGATCAACTTTACAAAAAATGCGATTTCAGCGCTCACCGGTCCAGATCGGACACCTTCGACGCAAGAAAAATTAAGAAATATTTTCGGCCGCAGCATGGACGAGAAGCACCTGAACATCGCTGTAAACGCAGCCAGGAAAAAACTCAAAAAAACTCTTCATGGCGCCATCAAGGACCAGGCTAGCGGTGATCGTTTTGTTTTCTCCGGGAACAATCCGTTAAAGCCGGGGCAACGGGCTCATCGAGAAAAATCCAAGTCTGAGGGGGTGAATGCTATCTACTTGAACCTCAAGGGCCGCCAACAATCACCACCACGAAACGCTGCGACAATATTTCACGAACTCAGTCATGTTCATGCGAAGACAAAAGACTTCTGGTATTTATTTGCCGACTCATCACATGGCGATACGGCAGAGGCCATCGACGCCAATATAAATGCCGCACTTGAGAAATCTCTATCAATTGCCACAAACGCGCCTGACGTATCAAAAATCAAGGAAAAGAACCGACCTGCATTCTTGAAGCACATCGTCCGCGCACAAAAAGAACCCCAGTCGCCAGAAATTCAGGCGTGGAATGCGCAAATAGCAATCACCACGCACAATGCAGACAGTTTGAGCGCTCTGGTCCTCCAGTTCAGGTCTCGGGATGCTCACTAAATGACAGGTGCCTTTGCGCAAGGGGGCTGTGGCACACCGATGCGCTTTTGAGCCCCAACACCGCGCCGATCCTCCCGCGGGCACCGCTCAAACCGCGACCGGTAGCTACGAGTAAAATACGACGGTGACTCAAACCCACAGGCAATGCTGACTTCAAGCACGCTCATGTCGGTCTGACGGAGCAGTTGCCGCGCCTTTTCAAGCCTCAAGCGCAAGTAGAAGTTGCTCGGTGTGTCATTCAAATGCAGGCGAAACAAGCGCTCCAGCTGCCGGCGCGTTACTTTGATCGATTCGGCCAACGCCAGCGTGCTCAACGGCGGCTCACTGTGCTGCTCCATCTCCCCAATCACCTGCACCAGTTTCTTGTTACTGATGCCATACCGCGTGGCGACTTCCATTCGCTGGTGGTCTTTGCGCGGGCGAATGCGGCCGAGCACAAATTGTTCGCTGACCTGGATCGCCAGTTCCGGGCCGTGGGCCTGGGCGATGAGGTCGAGCATCAGGTCGATGGAAGCGGTGCCGCCCGCAGAAGTGATACGCCGACGGTCGATTTCGAACAGCTCCTGGGTGACGCTGAGCTGTGGGTACGACTCCTTGAACGCGTCGATGGCTTCCCAGTGCAACGTCAGGCGATGGCCGTCGAGCAGGCCGGCCTCGGCGAGGACGAAGCTGCCGGTGTCGATGGCGCCGAGGGTCACGCCTTCGTTGTCCAGGCGACGCAGCCAGTGTTCCAGTGCCGGGGTGGCGAACTTCAGTGGTTCGAAACCGGCAATCACCAATAGGGTTGCACCTTTTTTCAGCGGTTCCAGCGCCGCGTCGGCGTTCACCGACATGCCGTTGCTGGCCAATACCGCGCCACCGTCGGCGCTCAGGACATGCCAGCGATACAGCTCGCCGCGAAAGCGATTGGCGACCCGCAGCGGCTCGATGGCCGAGATGAAACCGATGGCCGAGAAACCCGGCATCAACAAGAAGTAGAAATCCTGGGACATGGAGCGCACTCGATAGGCGGGTAACGTGAGGGCGGGTAGCGTGTGGACGTTGATACGCCACTTGCAACAGGCTTTCAAGAGCACAGGTCGCTGCAGTGCAAGAGCTGGTCGCCGCAGTGCGCTTTCACGGGGGCTATGCTGCGTAACTTGGCATCACCGGCACACGAAGATGTCGGAACCCACAATAACGTCTGCCGAGGAACCCCGACATGAAACAACTGATCAGCAGCTGTGTTCTTGCACTCAGCGGTACCGCCTTCTTGAGCGCCAGTGTCATGGCGGCCGAACCTGCATCGTGCCAGAACGTGCGCATGGGCGTCGTGAACTGGACCGACGTGATCGCCACCAGCGCCATGACCCAGGTCCTGCTCGACGGCCTCGGCTACAACACCAAACAAACCAGCGCGTCCCAGCAAATCATCTTCGCCGGGATTCGCGACCAGCGCCTGGACCTGTTTCTGGGCTACTGGAACCCGTTGATGACCCAGACCATCACGCCTTTCGTCCAGGCCAATCAAGTCAAGGTTCTGCAAGAGCCAAGCCTGAAAGACGCCCGCGCGACCCTGGCCGTGCCGACTTACCTCGCTGACAAGGGCCTGAAAACCTTCGCCGACATCGCCAAGTTCCAAAAAGAACTGGGCGGCAAGATCTACGGCATCGAGCCTGGCTCGGGCGCCAATACCCAGATCAAGGCGATGATCGCCAAGAATCAGTTCGGCCTCGGCAAGTTTCAGCTGGTCGAGTCCAGCGAGGCCGGCATGCTCGCCGCGGTGGATCGCGCCGTACGGCGCAAGGAAGCGGTGGTGTTCTTCGGTTGGGCGCCGCACCCGATGAACGTCAACGTGCAGATGACTTACCTCACTGGCAGCGAAGACGCCCTGGGCCCGAACGAAGGCATGGCCACCGTCTGGACGGTCACCTCGCCGAACTACGCCGAACAATGCCCGAACATCGGTCGCTTGCTGAGCAACCTGACCTACACCGCCGAAGACGAGAGCCGGATGATGCAGCCGTTGCTGGAGCACAAGGACGCTTTCGAATCGGCCAAGCAATGGCTGAAAGATCACCCGCAAGACCAGCAACGCTGGCTCGAAGGCGTAACCACCTTCGATGGCAAACCGGCGGCTGAAAACCTGAAATTGACCACCAAATAAACCCGATTGAACCACCGATCCGCAGCCCGACCGGACTGCGGACGGAATCATCACGCCTGCAAGGAACCGCCTCATGAACCACGACGTCATCATCACCTGCGCACTCACCGGTGCTGGCGACACGACCGCCAGAAGCCCACACGTGCCGGTCACCCCGAAACAAATCGCCGCGGCCGCCGTGGAAGCCGCCAAGGCTGGCGCCACCGTGGTCCACTGCCACGTTCGCGACCCGCAAACCGGCAAGTTCAGCCGTGACGTGGCGCTGTATCGCGAAGTGATGGAGCGCATCCGCGAGGCGGACGTCGACATCATCGTCAACCTCACCGCCGGCATGGGCGGCGACCTGGAAATCGGCGGCGGCGAGAACCCGATGGAGTTTGGCCCGAACACCGATCTGGTCGGCCCGCTGACCCGTCTGGCCCACGTCGAAGCATTGCTGCCGGAAATCTGCACCCTTGATTGCGGCACCCTGAATTTCGGCGATGGCGACACCATCTACGTGTCCACCCCGGCGCAGCTGCGCGCTGGCGCCAAACGCATTCAAGAGCTGGGCGTTAAGCCTGAGCTGGAGATCTTCGACACCGGTCACCTGTGGTTCGCCAAGCAGATGATCAAGGAAGGCCTGCTTGATAACCCGCTGTTCCAGCTGTGCCTGGGCATTCCGTGGGGCGCCCCGGCGGACACCACCACCATGAAAGCCATGGTCGACAACTTGCCGGCAGACGCGGTCTGGGCCGGGTTCGGCATCGGTCGCATGCAGATGCCGATGGCCGCACAGGCGGTGCTGCTCGGTGGCAACGTGCGGGTTGGTCTGGAAGACAACCTGTGGCTGGACAAAGGCGTGCTGGCGACCAACGGTCAACTGGTCGAACGCGCCTCGGAAATCCTCAGCCGCCTCGGCGCCCGGGTTCTGACGCCGGCTGAAGGCCGGGCAAAAATGGGCCTGACCAAGCGCGGCTAAACCTCACACATAACTCCTGTAAGAGCTGGCTTGCCAGCGAAGAGGCCAGGACATCCGCCGCAATGTTTGGCGGTGCTGAAATCGCCTTCGCCGGCAAGCCGGCTCCTACAGGGGATCACCGAATTCTTTTAGGACGATGCCATGACCTTCATCACCGAAATCAAAACCTTCGCCGCCCTGGGCAGCGGTGTCATCGGCAGCGGCTGGGTCTCCCGCGCCCTCGCCCACGGACTCGACGTGGTGGCCTGGGACCCGGCGCCTGGCGCCGAGGCGGCCCTGCGCAAACGCGTCGCCAATGCCTGGGGCGCGCTGGAAAAACAAGGCCTGGCACCCGGTGCATCACAGGATCGCTTGCGCTTTGTCGCCACCATTGAAGAGTGCGTTCGCGACGCGGACTTCATCCAGGAAAGTGCTCCGGAACGCCTGGACCTGAAACTGGAATTGCACAGCAAAATCAGCGCGGCGGCCAAGCCCAATGCCCTGATCGGCTCCAGTACTTCGGGCCTGCTGCCGAGCGAGTTCTACGAGAGTTCGACGCACCCGCAACGCTGCGTGGTCGGGCACCCGTTCAACCCGGTTTATCTGTTGCCGTTGGTGGAAGTAGTGGGTGGCAAAAACACTGCCCCGGAAGCGGTGCAAGCGGCGATAAAAGTGTATGAGTCCTTAGGAATGCGTCCGCTGCATGTGCGCAAGGAAGTCCCGGGTTTCATCGCCGACCGCTTGCTCGAGGCGCTGTGGCGTGAAGCCCTGCATCTGGTCAACGATGGCGTGGCGACCACGGGTGAAATCGACGATGCGATTCGTTTTGGAGCCGGTCTGCGCTGGTCGTTCATGGGTACGTTCCTGACTTACACCCTGGCCGGTGGCGATGCGGGCATGCGCCACTTCATGGCGCAGTTCGGCCCGGCGCTGCAGCTGCCGTGGACGTACCTGCAGGCGCCGGAGCTGACTGACAAGTTGATTGATGACGTGGTGGATGGCACCAGTGATCAGTTGGGTACGCACAGCATTTCGGCGCTGGAGCGCTATCGTGATGATTGCCTGCTGGCGGTGCTGGAGGCGGTGAAGACCACCAAAGAGAAGCATGGGATGGCGTTCAGCGAGTAACCCTCAGGTTTAGGGGCCAGCAGGTCTGGCCCCTTCGCGGGCAAGCCCGCTCCCACAGGGATCTGCTGAGTGGCATAGAGTGTATTTACACCTCAAATCACTGTGGGAGCGGGCTTGCCCGCGATAGCGACAGTCCAGACACCACCAATGTTGGAACAATCACCATGCCCACCCTCACCCCCTACCAAACCAAAATCATCCCCGACTGGGTCGACTACAACGGCCACCTTCGCGACGCCTTCTACCTGCTGATCTTCAGCTACGCCACCGATGCCTTGATGGATCGTCTGGGCATGGACAGCAACAACCGCGAAGCCAGCGGCAACTCGCTGTTCACCCTCGAACTGCACCTCAATTACCTGCACGAAGTGAAGCTCGATGCCGAGGTCGAGGTGCACACCCAAATCATCGGTCACGACAGCAAACGCCTGCACCTCTACCACAGCCTGCACCTGGTGGGCGATGACAAGGAACTGGCGGGCAATGAGCAAATGCTATTGCACGTCGACCTCGCCGGGCCGCGATCCGCACCGTTCAGCAATGAGACCCTGACCAAGCTGCAAGCCATTGTCGCCGAGCAGGCCGATCTGCCCACCCCCGCCTACATTGGCCGCGTGATCGCTCTACCCCCGACGAAATAACCACCGAACAAGGAGATCGCCATTGAACACCGCCGCCGCTTTCGCCGACTTCCGTACTTACCCGTTGATCAGCGCGCTGGCTGGCGTGCAGGCCCTGACGGATCACGTTCTGGTGAAGTGGGCCGATGACCGTGTCAGCCCCTTTCATCATCAATGGCTGCGGGACAACTGCCCGTGCCCGCTCTGCGTGTACACGGTGACTCGCGAGCAGGTGCTGGAAATCGTCGACGTCGAAGAAGATCTGGTTGCTGCAGAAACAAGCGTCGATGCCCAAGGCTGCCTCTGCGTCGCATGGCAGGACGGCCACCGCAGTCGCTTCGATCCGGGCTGGCTACGGGCCCACGCCTATGACGATGAGTCTCGCGCCGAGCGCCGCGTCGGCAAACCGCAAGCCAGACTCTGGAACAGCGATTTGCAGTTGCCGGTGTTCGATTACCTGGCGCTGATGAACGACAACGACACCTTGTTGCAGTGGCTGCTGGCGGTGCGCGACATTGGCCTGACCCAGGTCCGTGGCGTGCCCACCGAGCCCGGCTCGCTGAAGCTGATCGCCCAGCGGATTTCCTTCATCCGCGAGAGCAATTTCGGCGTGCTGTTCAACGTGCAATCCAAGGCCGATGCCGACAGCAATGCCTACACTGCCTTCAACCTGCCACTGCACAGCGACCTGCCGACCCGGGAGCTGCAACCGGGGCTGCAATTTCTGCATTGCCTGGTCAATGACGCCGACGGTGGCGAGAGTATTTTCGTCGACGGGTTCGCCATCGCCGAAGCCTTGCGCCAGGAAGATCCCGAAGCGTTTCAAGCCTTGTGTGAAATCCCCGTGGAGTTTCGCAACAAGGATCGTCACAGCGACTATCGCTGCCTCGCGCCGATCATTGCTCTGGACGCGTTCGGGCAGGTGTCGGAAATTCGCATGGCAAACTTTCTGCGCGGTCCGTTCGATGCGTCGGTGGAGCAGATGCCGAGGCTGTATCGCGCTTATCGCCGGTTCATTGCCATGACCCGAGAGCCTCGATTCAGGCTGATGCAAAGGCTCAATCCCGGGGAGCTGTGGTGTTTCGACAACCGCCGCACCCTCCACGCCCGCAATGCGTTCGACCCGGCCACTGGCGCGCGGCATTTCCAGGGTTGCTATGTCGACCGGGATGAATTGCTGTCGCGGATCCTCGTTTTACAACGTTAAACCGCGTCAGTCGAGCGCGACCCCGGCGTCATCGCGGGCAAGCCACGCTCCCACAGGGATTGGGGATTACCGCAGATTTGGCTAACGACGCCAAACCTGTGGGAGCGTGGCTTGCCCGCGATGACGTCAGCCCAGGCACCATCTCCCCCCATGAATCACAGGCAAAAAAAACCCCGATCAAGCCGTGACAGGATCGGGGCAGAGGTGGGTACTGTTGAGGAGCCGTTGCGCGAGGGTGACCAAACCTTCGTGAAGCCAGCTGAATCCAGTGTGCCCCCTCCTCTCTCTGGCAAGTTAGCCGAAAACGACATGTTCATAGCCATTGCGGCCATTGCGACAAATCTCCCTTGCCGCCAATCCGCGCCCCAACCAGAATCGAGCCAAGACAACGTTCCCTGAAGAAGGATTGCGTCATGATGCACGCGGATTTGATTGACCAGGAAGACCTGTTGGGCCAACTGAAGTCGTTGGGTTTTCAAGTACCGAGCGGCTCCACCGCCGAGCAAGCTTGTGAGTGTGCGGTGCGAGGCTTGAACGATGAACGGGCGATGACGCTGCGGATCATGGTCAAGCAGATGTACACCAGCAGCGCGACCATTCTGCCGGCCGTGCGCCAGGCTATCGACAAGCAATTGCTGCCGGCATTGGCGGAGTATCAGCAAAGCCGTAGCGCCTGATAGAACCCATCGCGAGCAAGCTCGCTCCCACAGTTGACCGCATTCCCCTGAGAGAACTCGGTCAATGTGGGAGCGAGCTTGCTCGCGATGAAGCCAACCCGGTCTTAGAGCCTTACGCTGGCGAACGTCGACTCATTGCGCGCCTGACTCAATGCCGACAACGGCCCGGACAACGGCGACAGCACCAGTGCCTGCGGCAGCGGCATCATCGCCACTTGTTGCGTGGTGTTGGAACCTACGCGCTCGTCACGCGGCGGAATGCCGAAGTATTCGCGGTAGCACTTGGAGAAGTGCGGCGTAGACACGAAGCCACACACCGACGCCACTTCGATGATCGACATCGGCGTTTGCTTGAGCAACTGCCGGGCGCGGATCAAGCGCAGTTTCAGGTAATAACGCGACGGCGAGCAGTGCAGGTACTTCTGGAACAGCCGCTCCAGCTGACGCCGCGACACGGCGACATACACCGCCAGTTCGTCGAGGTCGATCGGCTCTTCCAGGTTGGCCTCCATCAGCGCGACGATTTCCTGCAGCTTCGGCTGGTTGGTGCCGAGCATGTGCTTGAGCGGCACACGCTGGTGATCCTGCTCGTTACGGATACGCTCGTAGACAAACATTTCCGAGATCGCGGCCGACAGTTCACGCCCGTGATCGCGACTGATCAGGTGCAGCATCATGTCCAGCGGTGCGGTTCCGCCGGAACTGGTGAAACGGTTACGGTCGAGGGTGAACAGGCGAGTGCTCATGGCGACACGCGGGAAGGCTTCCTGCATCGAGGCCAGGCATTCCCAGTGCACGCTGCAGTCGAAGCCGTCCAGCAGGCCGGCGCACGCCAGGGCCCAGCTGCCGGTGCACACCGCGCCGAGACGGCGGGACTGACGCGCCTGGCTTTGCAGCCACGACACGTGTTCGCGGGTAACAGTGCGTTGAATGCCGATACCGCCGCAGACAATGATGGTGTCCAGGGCGGGCGCTTTGTGCATGGAGCAATCGGGGGTGATCTGCAGACCATCACTGGCCCAGACCTGACCGCCGTCGACGGTAATCGTGGTCCAGCGATACAGCTCGCGGCCGGACAATTGGTTGGCCATGCGCAGCGGTTCCACTGCGGAGGCCAGAGAAATAAGCGTGAAATTGTCCAGCAGCAGAAAGCCGATGGATTGAGGCGCACGGTTCTGGGGTTGAGCCCCGGAGTTGAACGTCGTCATCGCGGTATCTCCTCACACAAAGCGGGTGATGGCCTCAGGCGGAGGCTCTTGTTATGGCCATCGTTCTCGCGCGGGAGACGGGCTTTGTAATGACAGAGCAATTGCCATGCCTAAAATTGAATGCGCGTTCAATAACTCCTGAAAACGACGTCGGAATGTGTCTGTATATGACGTGAATGGAGTGTGGAATTTAAGTGCCATCAATGGCAGCAAGCGCTCTGTCCCGTTACCTGTGAGCAAATCGGTAGCACTTGTGGGAACAGGGCTGCGACGGAGCTGGGAAGAGTGTCACCACAAGCACGGGTGACGGGCGGTCAGGGCCGATTTTGATCCTTGCCCTGGGACGGGCGGCTTATCTGTAAGCGACGCGCCAAAACGTGGCGCGTTTTGAATCGGGTGTTCACTTTGCGCGCAGTTTTGATTGGTCTGGCCCCTTCGCGGGCAAGCCCGCTCCAACAGGATTCGTTTTGTAATCGAGAACCGAGGCCCACCATAGATCCCTGTGGGAGCGGGCTTGCCCGCGATGGGGTCAACGCGGTCTCAACACTCGACCGCGCTAACCGCCAACCCACCCCGGGATGTCTCTTTATATTTGTCATGCATATCAGCCCCGGTATCACGCATCGTGCGGATCACCCGATCCAGCGAGATGAAGTGCTGACCATCACCGCGCAAGGCCATTTGCGCCGCGTTGATCGCCTTCACCGCGGCAATCGCATTGCGCTCGATGCACGGCACCTGTACCAGCCCGCCCACCGGGTCGCAAGTCAGGCCGAGATTATGTTCCAGACCGATCTCCGCCGCGTTGCACAGTTGTTCCGGCGTGGCACCGAGGATCTCGGCCAGTCCGGCTGCCGCCATGGCGCAAGCCGATCCCACCTCACCTTGGCAACCGACTTCCGCACCCGAAATCGACGCGTTCTTCTTGCACAGAATTCCCACCGCCGCCGCACTGAGGAAATAGTCGACCACGTTGGCGTCAGTCACCGCTTCGCTGAACTTCATAAAGTAATGCAGGACCGCCGGAATAATCCCCGCCGCGCCGTTGGTCGGTGCCGTGACCATGCGCCCGCCCGCGGCGTTTTCTTCATTGACCGCCAGGGCAAACAGGTTGACCCACTCCATGGCGCTCAGCGTCGAGCCAATCACGTTGGGCTTGTTCAACTCCTGCAGGCTACGGTGCAGTCTGGCCGCGCGCCGGCGCACATTCAGGCCGCCGGGCAGGATGCCTTCGTGTTTGAGGCCCTGTTCGACGCAATCCTGCATCGCGCGCCAGAGCGTCATCAGGCCGGCGCGGATTTCTTCTTCGCTGCGCCAGACCTTCTCGTTGGCCATCATCAATTCGGCAACACGCAGGTTGTGTTGCTTGCAGAGACTGAGCAGCTCGACGGCGCTGGAGAAATCGTACGGCAACACCGTGCGATCCAGGTCCACCACACCGCTGCTGGCTTGTGCTTCATCAACGACAAACCCGCCGCCGATGGAATAGTAGGTGTCGCGATGCAGTTCACCGCCATCGCCCTCGGCAACCAGGGTCATGGCGTTGGGGTGGAACGGCAGGTTTTCGTCGATCAGGCGCATGTCCCGGGCCCAGATGAACGGCACCGGCAAACGCCCATCGAGCAACAGCGTGTCGGTTTCGCGCAGGGTGGCAATGCGCAGGCCAATCTGCGACGGATCGATCGCATCCGGCCACTCGCCCATCAGGCCCATGATCACCGCGTTATCGCTGCCGTGACCGATGCCGGTGGCCGACAGCGACCCATATAGCTGAACCTCGACGCGGCGCACTTGCTCCACAAGCCCCTGCTCACGCAAACCTTGCACGAACAACGCCGCGGCCCGCATGGGTCCCACGGTGTGCGAACTGGAAGGGCCAATACCGATTTTGAACAGGTCGAAAACGCTGATAGCCATTACTGCCGAACTCCTGGATGTGCCAACTCCAGACGCAAAAGCGCCTGGTGACGGAGCTGCTACGCTCAAGCTGCAATCCGCCGGTATGGCTGCATCATCAGGCTTTTACCGTGTCATTCGACGTCTGACACCGACGTACTCTTGTCCACAAACGCCGCGTGCGTTTTCCGCTGTGTTTTCGCCGTTTTTTTGCGGTTCAGAACAGCAAACAGGGCTGAAAAAAGCTGTAAGCGACGTCACCGACACTGGATGCGACCCTCCCTGTACTGGTTACGACGCACCCTGTAGGCGTCAGATTTTCACTGGTACATGATCGTATCGACTCGATTGCAAGGCGCCGTGGTAGAGATGTCTCCAAAACGCCATCCAACCGCAACCTATAAGTGCGGTGGTCCAGTCGGAACACTGCCAAAAAAAACACCAAGGAGTCCATTCATGAAAGGTTCCCCGCCGTTGTTGTTGGCCGCCATGCTGAGTCTGCCGTTTCTGGCGCAAGCCGCAGAACCGGCTCAGTGCAAAACCGTAAACTTCTCCGATGTCGGCTGGACTGACATTACCGTGACAACCGCCACCACCAGCGTCGTGCTCGATGCCCTGGGCTACAAGACCAAGACCACGATGATTTCCGTGCCGGTGACCTACAAATCCCTGGCCGACGGCAAGAACATGGACGTATTCCTGGGTAACTGGATGCCGACCATGGAAAACGACATCAAGGCCTACCGCGATGCCGGCACTGTGGACACCCTGCGTGCCAACCTGGAAAACGCAAAATACACACTCGCCGTCCCCGAAGAGTTGTATAACAAGGGTCTGAAAGATTTCGCCGACATCGCCAAGTTCAAGAAAGAACTCGACGGCAAGATCTACGGCATCGAACCGGGCAACGACGGCAACCGCCTGATTCAGAGCATGATCGACAAGAACGCCTTCGGCTTGAAAGACGCCGGCTTCAAGGTGGTCGAATCCAGCGAGGCAGGCATGCTCTCGCAAGTCGATCGCGCCCAGCGCCGCAACACCGCCGTGGTGTTCCTGGGCTGGGAACCGCACCCGATGAACACGCGTTTCAAGATGAAGTACCTGACCGGCGGCGACGACTTTTTCGGCCCGAACTTCGGTCAGGCGACCATCTTCACCAACACCCGCAAGGGTTACGCCCAGGAGTGCAGCAATGTTGGTCAGTTGCTGAAAAACCTGGCGTTTACCCTCGACATGGAAAGCACGCTGATGGGCAACGTCCTGGACGACAAAATGAAGCCTGACGCGGCCGCCAAGGCCTGGCTGAAAAAGAATCCACAGGTGCTCGATACCTGGCTCGCTGGCGTGACCACCATTGACGGTAAACCAGGCCTGGAGGCCGTGAAAGCCAAGCTGGCGCAGCCTTGAATCAGGAAGCATCGCTTACGCCGGGCGAGCGTGCTCGCCCGGGCTGTTTATTCCTTGCATGCGGACGTTCACTACCATGCTGATTGATCAGAAAATACCTTTAGGCCAGTACATCGCAGGCTTCGTTGAATGGTTGACGCAAAACGGCGCCAGCACTTTCGACGCCATCGCCGTGTCACTGGAAACGATGATTCACGGCGTGACTTTTGCGCTGACCTGGTTCAACCCGCTGGCATTGATCGGCCTCATCGCCCTCATCGCACACTTCATCCAACGAAAGTGGGGACTGACCGTTTTTGTCATCGCCTCCTTCCTGCTGATCCTCAACCTGGGGTACTGGCAGGAAACCATGGAAACCCTCGCCCAGGTGTTGTTCGCCACCCTGGTCTGCGTGCTGATTGGCGTGCCCTTGGGCATCGTCGCCGCGCACAAACCGATGTTTTACACACTGATGCGTCCGGTGCTCGATCTGATGCAGACCGTGCCGACCTTCGTGTACCTCATTCCTACCCTGACCCTCTTCGGTCTGGGTGTGGTCCCGGGCCTGATTTCTACGGTGGTGTTCGCAATTGCCGCGCCTATCCGCCTGACCTACCTGGGTATCCGTGATGTTCCCGCAGAATTGATGGACGCCGGCAAAGCCTTCGGCTGCTCGCGCCGTCAACTGCTCGCACGCATCGAACTGCCCTACGCCATGCCAAGCATCGCGGCCGGTATCACCCAGTGCATCATGCTGTCGTTGTCGATGGTGGTGATCGCGGCACTGGTGGGCGCCGACGGCCTGGGCAAACCCGTGGTCAACGCACTGAACACTGCTGATATCGCCCTGGGCTTCGAAGCGGGCCTGGCGATCGTTTTGCTGGCGATCATGCTCGACCGTATCTGCAAACAACCCGAAGCTAAAGTAGGGGGTGACGCATGAGCATTATTCGCTTCGAAGACGTCGACGTAATCTTCTCCAAAGACCCGCGCGAGGCGCTCAAACTCCTCGACCAAGGCATGACCCGCGACCAGATCCTGAAAAAGACCGGGCAGATTGTCGGCGTCGAAAAGGCCAGCCTGGACGTCGAGAAAGGTGAAATCTGCGTGCTGATGGGCCTGTCCGGCTCTGGCAAATCCAGCTTGCTGCGTTGCATCAATGGCCTCAACACCGTCAGCCGTGGCAAGTTGTTCGTCGAGCACGAAGGCAAGCAGATCGACATCGCATCCTGCACCCCGGCGGAACTGAAAATGATGCGCACCAAGCGCATTGCGATGGTGTTCCAGAAGTTCGCCCTGATGCCTTGGCTGACCGTTCGCGAGAACATCAGTTTCGGCCTGGAAATGCAGGGACGTCCGGAGAAGGAACGCAAAAAACTGGTCGATGAAAAACTCGAACTGGTGGGCCTGACCCAGTGGCGCAACAAGAAGCCCGACGAGCTGTCCGGCGGCATGCAACAACGAGTGGGCCTGGCCCGCGCGCTGGCGATGGATGCCGACATTCTGCTGATGGACGAACCGTTCTCGGCCCTCGACCCGCTGATCCGCCAGGGTCTGCAAGACGAGCTGCTGGAACTGCAAAGCAAGCTGAACAAAACCATCGTGTTCGTGAGCCACGATCTCGATGAAGCCCTGAAGCTGGGCAGCCGTATCGCGATCATGAAAGACGGCCGGATCGTCCAGTACAGCAAGCCGGAAGAGATCGTGTTGAACCCTGCGGACGATTACGTGCGGACCTTCGTCGCCCACACCAATCCGCTGAACGTACTGTGCGGTCGCAGCCTGATGCGCACCCTGGACAACTGTAAACGCATCAACGGTTCGGTATGCCTCGATCCAGGTGGCGATTCCTGGCTGGACCTGGCCGAAGGCAACACCATCAAGGGCGCACGCCAGAACGGCGCGAGCCTGGACCTGCAGAACTGGATTCCAGGGCAGGCGGTTGAAGGGCTGGGTCGTCGGCCGACGCTGGTGGATTCGAACATCGGCATGCGCGATGCGCTGCAGATTCGTTATCAGACCGGCAACAAGCTGGTGCTGCACGATAACAACAAGGTGGTCGGGATTCTCGGGGACAGCGAGCTGTATCACGCGCTGCTCGGCAAGAATCTGGGTTAAAGCAATACACACAAAAACGCCGCGAGAGGATCGCGGCGTTTTTGTTAGTGCGTAGAACCTGTGGGAGCGAGCTTGCTCGCGATGAGGGCTTAACAGTCAGCCTGATTGTCGACTGACCCACCGCCATCGCGAGCAAGCTCGCTCCCACAGGGATTGCGGTGCAGCTACTTGCACCGCAGCCCTCAAGTTTTAGCTATAGACACGGCCAAGGAGCTGCCGATGGCTTTCAAACTGATCGAGCACGTCACGGGTGATCTGATCCTGAGTGAAGCCCATCAAATCGTAGTCCTGGCTGCCGTTGTGCAGGTACACCTCGGCGCGGTAGTAGCGTGCTCGGGGTTCCTCGGCACTTTCTGCCGACACCGTGTCGCTCGCCGCCGCCAGATAACCATCCAGGCTCACTTCGTAGACAAACGGGTTGCCCTCTTCCATCTCGATCCGCACGCCCATGCAGCGCTTGGCTTTGCCCAGCAGCGTTTGCACGTTCAGGCCCTTGCCACGCAATTGAACCACAGCCTCTTCCAGCGCCGGGCTGACTTGCTTGTCCATGAAGCGCTGAACGATCGACTGGTTCGGTTGCAGGTCCAGCTGAGTCAACCGCTCGCTGAAACCACGACGACCACGGGCGGCGAGTTCCGCTTGCTCCTGTTCGATCTGCACGTCCTGGCGCATGGCCTTGTGCAAGCCGAACATAAAGCACACCAGCACCACCGAGAACGGCAGACCGGCCAGCACCACCATGGTCTGCATGGCTTCGAAGTTACCGGCGAACAACAGGCCGATGGTCACCAGGGTGATCACCACCGACCAGAAGATCCGCAGCCAGTGCGGCGCATCTTCGTCAACATTGCCGCCCTTGCACGAAAGGTTGGCCATCATCACCGCGCCGGAGTCCGCCGGGGTCAGGAACAGCACGAAACCGACGAAGATCGACACGCCGATCACCACCTTCGACGCCGGGTAATGCTCCAGCAACTGGTAGATCGCCATGGATGGCTGTTCCAGCGCCGTCTTTCCGAGCTCCACCGCTCCATGGTTCATCACCAGGTCCAGGGCCGAGTTACCGAAGATCGACAGCCAAGCCAGGGTGAAACCCAGCGGGATGAGCAGCACGCCAGCCACCAGTTCACGCACCGTGCGACCACGGGAAATACGCGCGATGAACATGCCGACGAATGGCGCCCAGGAAATCCACCACGCCCAGTAGAACAGAGTCCACAGGCCCAGCCAGCGGTCGGACTTCTCACTGTCGCCTTCATAGACATAGAGGTCAAACGTCTTCAGCACCACACCGTTCAGGTAGTCACCGACGTTTTGTACGAAGCCGTTGAGCAGGTGCAGGGTCGGGCCAAACAGCAGCACGAAAATCAACAGGCCGCTGAACAACACGATGTTCAGGTTGGACAGACGGCGAATGCCGTTTTCCACACCGGACACGGCAGCTATCGTCGCCACGGTGCTCATCACGATGATCACGATCAGCAGGTTGGTGTTGCTGTGTTCCATGCCGAACAGGTTTTCAAGGCCCGACGACACCTGCAGCGAGCCAATCCCCAGGTTCGTCACCAGACCCAGCAGGGTCACGAACATGCCGAAGCCGTCTACCGCGTGTCCGGCCGCGCCTTTGACCCAGCGCTCGCCCACCAGCGGATACAACGCCGACCGCAATGCCAGCGGCTGGTTATGCCGGTAAGCAAAATAGGCAACGGCCAACCCGACCAAGGCATAGATCGCCCAGCCATGCAGGCCCCAGTGCAGGAACGTCAGCTGCACCGCCTGACGGGCGGCAAGGTTGCTGCCAGCCACGCCTTCCGGCGGGTTGAAATAGTGGTCCAGCGGCTCGGATGCACCGAAGTACAGCAGCGAAATGCCAATACCCGACGAGAACAGCATCCCCGCCCAGGCACCGTAGCTGAAGTCCGGGGTGTCGTCCTTGCTGCCCAGCTTGAGCTTGCCATAGGAGGAAAATGCCAGGCCGACCACGAACACCAGGTAAGCGGCGATCACCACCATGTAGTACCAGCCAAAGCTGCGGGACAACCAGGCCTGAGCCACTCCGAGCATTCTGCCGGCCTCTTGCGGGGCGATGATCAGAATGGCGGTCAACAGCAGGATCAGCGCGGTAGAGGTGTAGAACACCCAACCGTTGACCGTCACCTTCTCGGGCGGGGTCTTTATAAGAGAGGCAGAACTCATGGCACAGAGGCTCCGGCAGTGCGAGAGAAAAACACAAGGCAACGCGATACCCGACCAATCGGTTAGAGGGCAGCCGACCGACGGGTGATATAAAGACACCCCGAAAAAAGCCCGATCCCCAGGAACGCCAGCGCGTATAGGTTTCGAGCGGTTTTGGATGTCGGTTTATCGCCATTTACACGTAGGAAAAATCTGTAAGCAGCGACGATTTGTCGCAGATCTTATTCTTTGTTGATTGAACGTTCAATCAAAACAAAATAGACTGGCCGTCAATCCGATAGACGTTTTACGTCCACCGGTAGGCCTAAGGAGATGTGCAAGATGCCCAAGGTCGGTATGCAACCCATCCGCCGCCAGCAGTTGATCGAAGCCACGCTGCAGGCGGTAGATCAGGTCGGAATGGGGGACGCCAGCATTGCGCTGATCGCCCGTCTGGCCGGTGTCTCGAATGGCATCATCAGTCATTACTTTCAGGACAAGAACGGCCTGATCGCTGCCACGGCGCAGTACCTGATGAGTGTCCTCAGTGAGAACGTCACCGCGCGCCGTCAGGCGCTGACAGATGACAGCCCGCGGGCGCATCTGCAGGTGATCATCGAAGGCAACTTCGACGCCAGCCAGGTCAATGGCCCGGCAATGAAAACCTGGCTGGCCTTCTGGGCCACCAGCATGCACCACCCGTCATTGCACAGGTTGCAGCGGATCAACGATCACCGTCTGTATTCCAACCTGTGCTGCCAGTTCCGCCGTGTATTGCCGCTCGATGACGCGCGCAGTGCAGCCCGGGGCCTGGCAGCCCTCATTGACGGCTTGTGGTTGCGCGGCGCGCTGTCGGGAGATGCTTTCGACACCGCGCAGGCGCACCAGATCGCTTACGAATACATGGATTTCCAATTGGCCAAGCAGGTGAGCTAGAGCACACATAAAACGCTCAGCCCCTGAACCGCCACTGGACAGCGCCGCCAACGCTACACGGCACGCCCCAGTGGTTAACGCCAACCCACTTATGCACTTGCGAGGACTTTATGGCCCGTTTCGAACTGCAAAAACTCTATATCGATGGCGGCTACAGTGACGCCAGCAGCGACGCCACCTTCGAAGCCATCAACCCGGCTAACGGTGAAGTCCTCGCAACTGTTCAGCGCGCGACCAAGGACGACGTCGAGCGCGCGGTAGTCAGCGCCGAAAAGGGCCAGAAAATCTGGGCCGCGATGACCGCCATGGAGCGTTCGCGCATTCTGCGCCGTGCCGTGGACATCCTGCGCGAGCGCAACGATGAACTGGCCGCCCTGGAGACCCTGGACACTGGCAAGTCGTACTCCGAAACCCGTTACGTCGACATCGTCACCGGCGCTGACGTGCTGGAGTACTACGCAGGCCTGGTGCCGGCCATCGAAGGCGAGCAGATCCCGCTGCGCACCACTTCCTTCGTCTACACCCGTCGCGAGCCGCTGGGCGTCGTGGCCGGTATCGGCGCGTGGAACTACCCGATCCAGATCGCCCTGTGGAAATCCGCGCCAGCCCTGGCAGCCGGTAACGCGATGATCTTCAAGCCAAGCGAAGTCACTTCCCTGACCACGCTGAAACTGGCCGAGATCTACACCGAAGCCGGCGTTCCGGCAGGCGTGTTCAACGTCCTGACCGGCAGCGGCCGCGAAGTCGGCACCTGGCTGACCGAGCACCCGCGCATCGAGAAAATCTCCTTCACCGGCGGCACCGACACCGGCAAGAAGGTCATGGCCAGCGCTTCCGCCTCGTCGCTGAAAGACGTGACCATGGAACTGGGCGGCAAATCCCCGCTGATCATTTTCGACGACGCCGACCTCGATCGCGCCGCCGACACCGCCATGATGGCCAACTTCTACAGCTCCGGCCAGGTCTGCACCAACGGCACTCGCGTGTTCGTGCCAAGCCACCTGAAAGCCGCTTTCGAAGCCAAGATCGCTGAGCGCGTAGCGCGCATCCGCATCGGCAACCCGGAAGACGAGAACACCAACTTCGGCCCGCTGGTCAGCTTCGCCCACATGGAAAGCGTGCTCGGCTACATCGCCAAGGGTAAGGAAGAAGGCGCTCGCGTGCTGTGCGGCGGCAACCGTCTGACCGAAGGTGAATTCGCCAAAGGCGCGTTCGTGGCACCAACCGTGTTCACCGACTGCACCGACGAGATGACCATCGTGCGCGAAGAAATCTTCGGCCCGGTGATGGCGATCCTGACCTACGAAACCGAAGAAGAAGTGATCCGCCGTGCCAACGACACCGACTTCGGCCTGGCGGCTGGCGTCGTCACCAAGGACCTGAACCGCGCTCACCGCGTGATTCATCAACTGGAAGCCGGTATCTGCTGGATCAACGCCTGGGGCGAGTCCGACGCCAAGATGCCGGTCGGCGGCTACAAGCAGTCGGGCGTGGGCCGTGAGAACGGCATCAGCTCGCTGAACAACTTCACACGCATCAAATCGGTACAGGTCGAACTGGGCGATTACGCCTCGGTTTTCTAAGGCGGCATTTGCTTCGCCTGCGAGATCGCTATCGCAGGCAAGCCAGCTCCCACAGGTTTGGCGTCGTCCGCCAAATCTGCGGTGCCCCCGATCCCTGTGGGAGCGTGGCTTGCCCGCGATCGAGTGCGCAGCACTCGCCTGACCTGACCATATTCAAAGAGGGTGCATTTAATGTCCCAAGAATTCGATTACATCATCATCGGTGCCGGCTCGGCCGGTAACACCCTGGCGACCCGCCTGACTGAAGACGAAGGCGTCAGCGTCCTGCTGCTCGAAGCCGGCGGCCCGGACTACCGCCTGGACTTCCGCACGCAAATGCCGGCCGCCCTGGCGTTCCCGCTGCAAGGCCGTCGCTACAACTGGGCGTATGAAACCGATCCAGAGCCACACATGGACGGTCGCCGGATGGAATGCGGTCGCGGCAAGGGCCTGGGTGGTTCTTCGCTGATCAACGGCATGTGCTACATCCGTGGCAACGCCATGGACTACGACAACTGGGCCAAGCTTCCAGGTCTTGAAGACTGGGACTACCTCAACTGCCTGCCGTACTTCAGAAAAGCGGAAACCCGCGACATTGGCCCGAACGACTACCACGGTGGCGACGGTCCGGTCAGCGTGACCACGCCGAAAGCCGGCAACAACCCGCTGTTCCACGCGATGGTTGAGGCAGGCGTGCAGGCCGGTTACCCGCGCACAGAAGACCTGAACGGTTACCAGCAGGAAGGCTTCGGCCCCATGGACCGTACCGTGACGCCGAACGGCCGTCGCGCCAGCACCGCCCGCGGTTACCTGGACATCGCCAAGAAGCGCTCGACCCTGAACATCGTCACCCACGCCCTGACCGACAAGATCCTGTTCGAAGGCAAGCGGGCGGTCGGCGTGCGTTATTTGATCGGTGCCGCTGAAGAGCGCATTGAAGCCCGCGCCCGCAAGGAAGTGCTGCTGTGCTCCGGCGCCATCGCTTCGCCGCAGATCCTGCAACGCTCCGGCGTCGGCCCGGCCGAGCTGCTGAACAAGCTCGACATCCCAGTGGTCCACGACCTGCCAGGCGTCGGCGAAAACCTGCAGGATCACCTCGAGTTGTACCTGCAATACGCTTGCACCCAACCGGTCTCGCTGTACCCGTCGCTGCTCTGGTACAACCAGCCGGCCATCGGTGCCGAGTGGCTGTTCAACGGCACCGGTATCGGCGCCAGCAACCAGTTCGAAGCCGGCGGTTTCATCCGCACCCGTCCGGAATTCGATTGGCCGAACATCCAGTACCACTTCCTGCCGGTCGCCATTAACTACAACGGCAGCAACGGTGTGAAAGAGCATGGCTTCCAGGCGCACATGGGTTCCATGCGTTCGCCGAGCCGGGGTCGCATCCAGGCCAAGTCCAAGGATCCGCGCGAGTACCCGAGCATCCTGTTCAACTACATGGCCACCGAGCAGGACTGGCAGGAATTCCGCGACGGCATCCGCCTGACCCGGGAAATCATGCAACAGCCTGCACTGGACGCCTTCCGTGGCCGCGAAATCAGCCCGGGCATCGACGTGCAAACCGATGAGCAGCTCGACACGTTCATCCGCGAACACGCCGAAACCGCGTTCCACCCGTCCTGCTCGTGCAAGATGGGCACCGACGAGATGGCCGTGGTCGATGGCGAAGGCCGTGTGCATGGCATGCAGGGCCTGCGTGTGGTCGATGCCTCGATCATGCCGATCATCACCACCGGCAACCTGAATGCGCCGACGATCATGATCGCAGAGAAAATCGCCGACAAGATTCGTGGTCGCCAGCCGTTGCCTCGTAGCAAGGCTGACTACTACGTCGCCGGTGATGCACCGGTGCGTGGCAAGCCGCTGCGGGATGTGAGCCTGACTGCCCAGTAAGACCGTTACACCGAGGCGAACCCATCGCGGGCAAGCCCGCTCCCACAGGTTCCTGGGTGGATTGCAGAAGTGTAATCGACCCGAATCCCTGTGAGAGCGGGCTTGCCCGCGATGAGGCCCGAACAGCCAGTACATCTCTACCAGACACATCCAGGTAATCCTTTCCCACACCGCTCCACCCTTGATCTACCCCCCGCCCAGGCCTAATCTAGCGCCACGCAATCGTTTCACCCCCCTCGCAATACCGATACATCGCAACCCCATACCAAGGAGGTTCCCGAATGTTCGATTTCCACCCCCAGCTCAAGCAGCGCTTCGCTGCCTTGCGCACGGGCGCTGAATTCTTTTCGCTGCGTTATGTGCGCGAGTCCGGCCAGTACCTGTCAGTGCGCAAGAACGTCGCCGAACCTCCGAGCCTGAGCCGTGACGAAGGCGCAATGCTGACCGTTCGGGTCAACGGCGTGGAAGCCTACGCCGCGACCAGCGACCTGTCCCAATCCGGCCTGCAAGCCGCGCTGGAGAGAGCCGAGCAGCAAGCCCGCCGACTCAAGCCGCACGCCCTGCTCGACCTGCGCGAGCAAGCCGTTTCCAGCGACCGCGCCGACTACTTTTCACCGAACCTGGACCAGCCCTTCCCGTCCCTGAGCGACTGCTACCAACTGCTCGGCGCCGAATCCGCCGCCGTGCCCAAGGACGAGCGCCTGGTGAACTGGCAGGTGAGCATCGGCATCACTAATGTCGAGCAGATCTACCTCAACAGCGCCGGCGCCGAGCTGCGTCAGGCACAGCGCTTCGTCTATCCAAGCCTGGAAGTCACCGCCTACGACGGCAGCGACAGCCAGACCCGCACCCTCGGCCGCGAGAACTTCGGCCAACAGGGTGGCTTTGATGTGATCAGCCGTTGCGGGTTGGTGGGTGCCGGCCCGAAAATCGCCGATCAGGCGCTGCAGTTGCTACTGGCGCCGAACACTCCGCAGGGCCCGCGTGACCTGTTGTTGATGCCGGACCAGATGATGCTGCAGATCCACGAATCCATCGGTCACCCGCTGGAACTGGACCGCATCCTCGGCGACGAGCGCAATTACGCTGGTACCAGTTTCGTCAAGGCAGAAGATTTTGGCAGCCTGCAATATGGCTCCAAACTGCTCAACGTGACCTTCGACCCGGACATCCCCGAACAGCTCGCCAGCTACGGACATGACGACGACGGCAGCGCCGCCAGCAAGCAATTCCTGATTAAAGAAGGCTTGCTGTTGCGGCCATTGGGCGGCGCGCTGTCGCAATTCCGGGCCGGCATGGAGGGCGTTGCCAACAGCCGCGCCTGCGGCTGGAATCGTCCGCCGATCGACCGCATGGCCAACCTGAACATCGAGCCTGGCGATCAACCGCTGGAGCAACTGATCGGCAACATCGAGCACGGCATCTTGATGAGCACCAACCGCTCCTGGTCCATCGACGATGCGCGCAACAAGTTCCAGTTCGGCTGCGAATGGGCTCAGTTGATCGAAAACGGCGAACTCAAGGGCGTGGTGAAAAACCCTAACTACCGGGCGATTTCCGCGCAGTTCTGGAAAAGCCTCAGCGCCGTCGGCGACGCCAGCACCTTCAAGGTTCTCGGCACACCGAACTGCGGCAAGGGTGAACCGAATCAGGTGATCCGCGTCGGCCATGCGTCACCGGCCTGCGTATTCAGCCATGTTGATGTGTTTGGGGGAGACGCCTGATGAGTACGTCCAACAATCAGGCCGAAGCGTTCAAGGCCTTGGTCCACTGGTTGCGCGATGCTGTGCGCGAACCGGAACAATTCACCCTCAGCTACGCCGCCGAGTCGTCGGCCTTCGTGCGTTTCAACCACGCCAAGGTGCGCCAGGCCGGTCAGGTGCAGCAAGCGAGTGTCGGCTTCAAGCTGATCAACGATGGGCGCCACGCCGACCTGGACATTACCCTCTCCGGTGATGTGCAAGTCGATGTTCAGCGCCTGGCCGAAGGGCTGCAACAGTTGCGCGAAACCCTGCCGCTGCTGCCGCAGGACCCGTACCTGCTGCTCAACTACACCGGTTGGCAGAGCAAGAATGTGCAGGACCATCCGCTGCCGGACACCGCGCAAGTGGTCGCTGAAATCACCCAGGCGGCCGAAGGGCTGGACCTGGTGGGCTTCTACGCTGCCGGCCCGATCAGTCGGGGTTTCGCCAGTTCTGCGGGCGCGTTTGGCTGGCATCAGGCCAACAGCTTGAACTTCGATTTCAGCCTGTTCCATGAAAATGGCCAGGCCGTCAAAGCGAGCTACGCCGGGCATGAGTGGAACAGCGAAGGGTTCGCCAGGCGCTTTGCGCAGGCGCGCGAGCAGTTGGCGTTCCTAGGCAGACCGCAACGCACCCTGGCGCCGGGTCAATACCGCGCCTACCTGGCTCCGGCAGCCATGGGTGAAATCATGGATATGCTGGGTTGGGGCGGTTTCTCGGCGCAGTCGATTGCCAGCAAAAACAGTCCGCTGCAAAAGCTTTACGCTGGCGACAGTTTGTTCAGCCCGTTGGTCTCGGTCGATGAAAAGGTCAGCGGTTCGTTGAGCCCGGCGTTTTCCGGCGAAGGCTATCCGCGCAGCGATCTGGGGTTGATCATCAACGGCAAGGCCGGCGCGCAAATGGTCAGTTCACGCAGTGCCGCCGAGTACGGCCTGACGGCCAACGGCGCCAGCCATGGTGAAATGCCCAGCGCATTGAACATGGCGGCTGGCACGCTGCCTGATGCAGAGATTCTCAAGCAACTGGGCACCGGCTTATACATCAGCAACCTCTGGTACCTGAACTACTCGGACCAGCCGGCGGCACGCCTGACCGGCATGACGCGGTTTGCGACCTTCTGGGTCGAGAACGGCGAGATTCAGGCGCCGGTGAGTACCATGCGCTTTGATGACAGTGCTTACAGCTTGCTGGGTTCGCAGTTGGAAGCATTGACCGAGGATCGGGAGTTGTTGTTGTCAGCCAGCACCTATAGCCAGCGGGCCACGGCCTCGGCGTTGCTGCCGGGGGCGCTCATCAGCCAACTCACGCTAACCCTGTAAACACGCAAAACCCTGTAGGAGCTGGCTTGCCAGCGAAGGGGCCGTCACATTCAACATCATTGTTGCCTGACAGTGCGCCTTCGCTGGCAAGCCAGCTCCTACAGGGGTCGGTGAAACGCAGATACTCCCTGACAAGAGGCCCCATGCCCAACCGCCAACCTCTCGATGCTGTCACTGCCCGCTGGTTGCCTTGGGTTGTCGCCATCGCGTTCTTCATGCAATCCCTCGACGGGACCATCCTCAACACCGCCCTGCCCGCCATGGCCCGGGACCTGGCGGAAAATCCGCTGCGCATGCAGGGCGTGATCATCGCCTACATGCTCACCGTTGCCTTGCTGATCCCGGCCTCGGGCTGGATCGCCGACCGCTTCGGCACCAAGAAAATCTTCTTCGGTGCGATCCTGCTGTTCAGCATTGGCTCCTTGCTCTGCGCCCTGTCGAACACCTTGAGCATGCTGATCGGCGCCCGAGTGATTCAGGGCCTGGGCGGTGCGCTGATGCTGCCGGTCGGGCGCCTGGTGGTGCTGCGCGCCTACCCACGCTCGGAGCTGGTGCGGATCATGGGCTTTATCACCATTCCCGGTCTGCTCGGCCCCTTGCTCGGCCCGACCATGGGCGGCTGGATGGTGGAATACCTGACCTGGCACTGGATATTCCTGATCAACCTGCCGGTGGGCGCTGTCGGTTGCTACGCCGTGTGGAAGTTCATCCCTGACCTGCGCGGCACCGAGCGCACCCGTTTCGACAGCCTGGGTTTTTTGCTGTTTGGCGCGGCGATGGTGCTGATCACCATCGCCATGGAAGGACTCGGCGAACTGCACCTGCCGCACTTGCGTGTGATGTTGCTGCTGTTCGGCGGCATGGCGTGTCTGGCAGCGTACTGGCTGCGGGCCGGGCACATCAATAATCCACTGTTCGCACCCTCGCTGTTCAAGACCCGGACGTTTGCCGTGGGCATTCTCGGCAACCTGTTCGCCCGTCTGGGCAGCGGCGCGTTGCCGTTCCTCGTGCCGTTGCTGCTGCAAGTGGCGCTGGGTTATTCGCCATCCCAGGCCGGGATGAGCATGTTGCCGCTGGCTGCTGCCGCAATGGTCGCCAAGTCGGTGGCGCGGCCGCTGATCGAACGCTTGGGCTATCGCATCGTGCTGACCGGCAATACCTTGGCGCTGGGGTTGATGCTGGCGAGCATGGGGCTGGTCAGCGAGCAGACGCCGTACTGGTTGCTGCTGGTGATGCTGTCGATTCTCGGCGCGATCAACTCGTTGCAGTTCACCGCGATGAACACGGTGACCCTGATCGACCTCGACGACGCCAGTGCCAGCAGCGGCAACAGCTTGCTGTCGGTGGTCGCGCAATTGTCCCTGAGCCTGGGTGTTGCCTGCGCCGGCGCCCTGCTCGGCGGGTTCACGGCAGAAGCCGGCAATGACGGCGTAGACACGGTGCTGGGCGCGTTCCAGCTGACCTTTGTGACCGTTGGAGTTATGGCGATGCTGGCCGCGACGATCTTCTCGCAGCTCTCAAAGGAAGACGGACGGCGCGTCAGAAGTCCGGAAGAACACATAGAGCCTTAGTTTCCAGACGATAAGTGCCTGCGCTCGACCATGCTGCGTTGAAAACAGGCTCGAAATGCTCATTGGCTAAAGCCAAGTCGAGTGCGACCCCAGCCGTTTCTCGCCTGTTTTCGCCTTGCCTGGCCTTCGCTCGGCGACTTCTCGTCTGGAAACTACGGGCGAATGGCCATGGGACTGATACACTGCGCGACATTTTGTTTTGCAGGCCAGTCCCGTGACCACCATCGCCACCGCTTTTAATACTTTGCCGCTGTCCGCCGCCATGCTGGCTAACCTCGACTCCCTCGGTTATGCCCAGATGACGCCGATCCAGGCGCAAAGCTTGCCGGTGATCCTCAAGGGGATGGACCTGATCGCCCAGGCCAAGACCGGCAGCGGCAAGACCGCCGCCTTCGGTATCGGCCTGCTGAACCCGATCAATCCGCGCTTCTTCGGTTGCCAGGCACTGGTCATTTGCCCGACGCGCGAGCTGGCTGACCAGGTCGCCAAGGAAATCCGTCGTCTGGCCCGCTCCGAAGACAACATCAAGGTCCTGACCCTGTGTGGCGGCGTGTCCTTCGGCCCGCAGATCGGCTCTCTGGAGCACGGTGCGCACATCATCGTCGGCACCCCGGGCCGCCTTCAGCAACATTTGCGCAAAGGTTCGCTGGTGCTCCATGGCCTGAACACGCTGATCCTCGACGAAGCCGACCGCATGCTCGACATGGGTTTCTACGATTCCATCGAAGAAATCATCGCCCAGACCCCGGAACGCCGCCAGACTCTGCTGTTCTCCGCCACGTACCCGACGGGTATCAAGCAACTGGCGGCGAAATTCATGCGCACCCCTCAGATCGTGAAGGCCGAGGCGTTCCACGACGACACGCAGATCGAGCAGCGCTTCTACGAGATTTCCCCGGAAGAGCGCATGGACGCCGTGGTCAAAGTCCTCGCGCATCACCGTCCGGCGTCATGCGTAGCCTTCTGCTTCACCAAGCAGCAGGTTCAGGAAACCGTCGATCACCTGTCCTCCAAAGGCATCTCCGCCGTCGGCCTGCACGGCGATCTGGAACAGCGTGATCGTGACCAGGTGCTGGCCATGTTCGCCAACCGCAGTACCTCGGTACTGGTTGCCACCGACGTCGCCGCTCGCGGTCTGGACATCGATGCGCTGGACATGGTGATCAACGTCGAACTGGCCCGTGACTCGGAAATCCACATCCACCGTGTTGGCCGTACCGGTCGTGCCGGTGAAAAAGGCATCGCGATCAGCCTGGTCGCTCCGTCCGAAGCGCACCGCGCCCAGGCCATCGAGCAACTGCAGAAGTCGCCGTTGAGCTGGGATCAGCTGGACAACCTCAAGTCCCAGGGCGGCGCACCGCTGCTGCCGGTGATGAGCACGCTGTGCATCGGCGCAGGTCGTAAAGACAAGGTGCGTCCGGGTGACATTCTGGGTGCGCTGACGGGCGATGCCGGGATTCCGGGTGCCCAGGTCGGCAAGATTGCGATCTTCGATTTCCAGGCATTTGTAGCCGTGGAGCGCGGGATCGCCAAGCAGGCCCTGCAGCGCCTGAACGACGGCAAGATCAAAGGCCGCTCGCTGCGCGTGCGCATTCTCTGACTCTGATCGTTCCCATGCTCCGCGTGGGAATGCATCCCGTGACGCTCCGCGTCACATAACGGCGGACGCAGAGCGTCCATGGCGGCATTCCCACGCAGAGCGTGGGAACGATCATTGTATGAGGACACCGTTTTGCGCTCTACCGAAGTCGTGATCATTGGCGCTGGCGCCGCAGGATTGATGTGTGCGCTGACCGCCGCCGGGCGTGGGCGCCAGGTGATGTTGCTCGATCATGCGAACAAGGCCGGCAAGAAAATCCTGATGTCGGGCGGTGGTCGCTGCAATTTCACCAACATGTACAGCGAACCGGGCAATTTTCTCTCGCAAAACGAGCACTTCTGCAAATCCGCCCTGGCGCGTTACACCCAGTGGGATTTCATCGGCATGGTCGCCAAACACGGCGTGCCATACCACGAGAAAAAACTCGGCCAGCTGTTCTGCGATAACAAATCCAGTGACATCCTCGAGATGCTGTTCAGCGAGTGCGATAAGGTCGGCGTGAGCCTGCACCTGGACACTTCGATCCAGACCATAGAGAAACTCGAACGGGGTTACCTGCTGGACACCACGCTGGGCCAGATCACCTGCGAATCGTTGGTGATCGCCACGGGCGGCCTGTCGATTCCGACCCTGGGCGCAAGCGGTTTCGGCTATCAAGTGGCCAGACAATTCGGCCACGATTTGCTCCCGACACGCGCAGGTTTGGTGCCGTTCACCATCACCGATCAGCTCAAGGAGCTTTGCACCGAGCTGTCCGGTACGTCGGTGGATTGCCTGGTGAGCTGCAACGACCAGAGCTTTCGCGAGAACATCCTGTTCACCCACCGCGGACTCAGCGGCCCGGCGATTTTGCAGATTTCTTCGTTCTGGGAGTCCGGCGACACGGTGGAGATCAACCTGCTGCCGGATCACGACGTGCCGGGCTGGCTGCAACAGCAACAAGCCGAACGCCCGAACAGCGAACTGAAAACCCTGCTCGGTGAACTCTTCACCAAGAAGATGGCCAACCTGCTGGCGGACAACTGGTTCGTCTCCAAGCCGATGAAACAGTACACCCACGCGGAAATTGCCGACATCGCAGAAAAACTGGCGAGCTGGAAAGTCGTGCCGGCCGGCACCGAAGGCTACCGGACGGCGGAAGTGACCTTGGGCGGCGTCGACACCCGTGAGGTTTCGTCCAAGACCATGGAATCGCTGAAAAGCCCTGGCCTTTACTTCATCGGCGAAGTGCTCGACGTGACCGGGCATCTGGGCGGTTTCAACTTCCAGTGGGCCTGGGCCTCCGGCTACGCTGCCGCGCAGTACGTCTGACACACCGCGTTATCGTTCTTCGCCAGCAAGCCGGCTCCTACAGGATTTGCCATGGCCACCAAATCCGGGCATGGCACATCACCCTGTAGGAGCTGGCTTGCCGGCGAAGGCGGCGCACCTGGCACACCGCGGTGCATCATTCACCAGCAGGGAAGGAACAGATTTTGCTGTCGGATGTGATCGGCGCCATTGCGTCGACGTCATTACTGGCTCAATTTAGCTTTATTGCCTCGGAAGGCCTTCGCACTTCATGTCCTCGACCCCGTTCAGTCAGTCTCTGCGTCGCCTCTGGGCGCTGGATAAATTCAGCTACAGCGTGCGGGTGTTCATCGCCCTGACCGGCAGCATGGCGCTGTGTTGGTATCAGGATGAAATGGCGCTGCTGATCCCGTTGTTCCTGGGCATCATCGCCAGCGCCCTGGCCGAGACCGACGACAGTTGGCAAGGCCGTCTCAACGCCCTGGCCGTGACGCTGGTGTGTTTCAGCGTCGCCGCCCTTTCCGTCGAACTGCTCTTCCCCTACCCCATCGTCTTTGTCATCGCCCTCGCGCTGGCCAGTTTCGGCCTGACCATGCTCGGCGCCTTGGGCGAACGCTATGGTGCGATTGCGTCGGCAACGCTGATTCTGTCGGTCTACACCATGATCGGTGTCGAACAGCGTGGCGGTGCGGTCACTGATTTCTGGCATGAACCGGTGCTGCTGGTGGCCGGTGCGGCCTGGTATGGTTTGCTCTCGGTGCTGTGGCAGGCGATGTTCTCCAACCAGCCGGTGCAGCAGAGCCTGGCGCGATTGTTCCGTGAATTGGGTTATTACCTGAAGCTGAAATCGTCGCTGTTCGAGCCGATCCGGCAGATGGACGTGGAAGCACGCCGGCTGGAACTGGCCCGGCAGAACGGCCAAGTGGTGGCCGCACTGAACGCCGCCAAGGAAATCATCCTGCACCGGGTCGGCAATGGTCGACCCGGGTCGAAAGTCAGCCGTTACCTGAAATTGTACTTCCTCGCCCAGGACATCCACGAGCGCGCCAGTTCCTCACACTACCCTTACAACGCCCTGGCCGATGCCTTCTTCCACAGCGACGTGCTGTTCCGCTGTCAGCGCCTGCTGCGCCAGCAAGGCAAAGCCTGCCGCGCGCTGGCCGAGTCGATCCAGATGCGCCAGCCATTCATTTACGACGCGGGTTTTGCCCAAGCCCTGATCGACCTGCACGCCTCCCTCGAACACCTGCGCAACCAGAGCAACCCGGCCTGGCGCGGCCTGTTGCGTTCACTGCGCGCACTGGCGGCCAACCTCGGCACCCTTGACCGTTTGCTCAGCGATGCCAGCAACCCCGACGCGCTGGCCGATGCCACCGACAGCAGCCTGCTCGACCGTTCGCCACGCAGCCTCAAGGATGTGTGGATACGCTTGCGCACACAGCTGACACCGACCTCGCTGCTGTTCCGTCACGCCCTGCGATTGCCCCTGGCCTTGAGCATCGGCTACGGCATGGTGCATTTGATCCACCCGTCCCAGGGTTACTGGATCATCCTCACGACGCTCTTTGTCTGCCAGCCGAACTACGGCGCGACAAGACTCAAGCTGGGTCAGCGGATCATCGGCACCGGCATCGGCCTGACCGTGGCCTGGGCGCTGTTCGATCTGTTCCCCAACCCCTTGGTCCAGTCATGCTTCGCGATCGCAGCCGGGGTGGTGTTCTTTATCAGCCGTACAACCCGCTATACCCTGGCGACGGCTGCAATCACCCTGATGGTGTTGTTCTGCTTCAACCAGGTCGGGGACGGTTACGGGCTGTTCCTGCCGCGACTGTTCGATACCTTGCTCGGCAGCCTGATCGCCGGACTGGCGGTGTTCCTGTTCCTGCCGGACTGGCAGGGTCGACGCCTGAACAAAGTGTTGGCCAACACCCTGACCTGCAACAGCGTTTACCTGCGCCAGATCATGCAGCAATACGCCGTCGGCAAAAGCGACGACCTGGCGTATCGCCTGGCCCGACGCAATGCCCACAACGCCGACGCCGCGCTGTCGACCACGTTGGCGAACATGCTGATGGAACCGGGGCATTTCCGTAAGGAAGCGGATGTCGGGTTCCGGTTTCTGGTGCTGTCGCACACCTTGCTCAGCTATTTGTCAGGTCTGGGCGCGCATCGCGAAACCCCGCTGCCGCCGGACGTGCGCGCGCATTTGATCGAGGGTGCCGGGGTGAGACTGGCCGCCAGCATCGATGAAATCGCCCAGGGCCTGGCGAGCAAACTGCCGATTGCGATTCAGAGCGATGAGGAAGAGGCGCTGGCCAATGCGCTGGAACACATGCCGGATGAGATCGATGAAGGGCAACGGTTGGTGCAGACGCAGCTGGGGTTGATTTGCCGGCAGTTGGGACCGTTGCGCACGTTGGCGGCGCATTTGATCAAGGATACGGGTGAGGATTGAGCCGTCGAAATGATGAGTGACAGTTGGCCTGCCACAGACGCATTCGCCATCAAGACATCTTTGACCCGAGCGTCTAGTATCGGAGCGAGTTGATCAAGGAATGGGACGATGACAATCGATTGGGTCTGCAAACACCACAGTGACCTGGGCAAAGAGCAGCTGTACGCCATTCTGCAGTTGCGTGCGCAAGTGTTCGTTGTCGAGCAGAAATGCATTTATCAGGACGTGGATGGCCAGGATCTGGAGGGCGACACTTGCCATTTGATGGCTTGGGACGGTGATCGGCTGGTGGCGTACCTGCGGTTGCTGGATCCGGAGCTACAGGGTGGCGATGTGGTGATCGGACGGGTGATTACCGCACCGGAGGCGCGCGGTCAGGGGCTGGGTCATGAGTTGATCAACCAGGCATTGAAGCAGACTGAAAAGCGCTGGCCTGAGGTACCGGTCTATTTGTCGGCCCAGTCGCACTTGCAGGGTTATTACGGGCGGTACGGGTTTGTCGTGGCGGGTGAGGAGTTTTTGGAGGACGGTATTCCGCATATCGGGATGCGTCGTTCCTGAGGGCCTCTTCGCGAGCAAGCCCGCTCCCACATTTGATCTTCAGCGAACACTGTATTTATGTACGACGAAGATCAAATGTGGGAGCGGGCTTGCTCGCGAAGGGGCCGGATCAGTCAATACAGGCGCTCAGGGATACTCAAGCACCGCCTTGATCTGCCGCAAATGACGCTCGATCCACCCCCGGTCAATCGCCCCCCACTCGCGAATCCGATAGCGCCCGGCATGGTTGCGCGCGCCTTCTTCCTGTTCGAACTCGCAAACAATATCCAGATCCGCCAGCGCCGCGATGGTGTCCTGGGCCGTGCGCCGGGGCATGCCGGTGACCTCGGTCAGCGCCGGGACGCTGCTCGCCAGGCCACTGTCGATCAGGTACGCCACGTACAACCGGCGGTAGAAGCTGCTTTTGGTCTTGCTGACATCCATCCCTGCGCTCCGCATTATTCAGAAGATCTTGATCTTTATTGCATATCCCGCCAAGTCAGGTACACCCGCAAATCAAACTCCACCTGGTGATACCCCGGCAACATGTGTTCGCACAACTTGTAGAACGCCTTGTTATGATCCGACTCCTTGAAATGCGCCAGCTCATGCACCACGATCATTTTCAGAAACTCGGAAGGTGCGTCCTTGAACAACGAGGCCACGCGAATTTCTTTCTTGGCCTTGAGCTTGCCGCCCTGCACCCGGGAGATCGTGGTGTGCAGGCCGAGGGCACGATGAGTCAGGTCCAGGCGGTTGTCGAACAAGACCTTGTCGATGGCCGGGGCGTTACGCAAGAACGCCTGCTTCAAGTCCAGCGCGTACGTATAGAGCGCCTTGTCGCTCTGCACGCCGTGCTTTTGCGGGTAACGTTGGCTCAGGTAGCCATCCAGTCGACCTTCGGCGATCAGCTGGCGTACCTGGTCCTGCAATGCAACGGGATAGGCCTGGAGGTATTTCAACACGGTCATCGGGGCGGGCAACATCAGAACGAACAGGTCGCCAGTGTAGCGAATTCAACGGACCAGCGTGCTCCAGTCGAACGGCTGCACAAAGTCGCCGACGTCCTCGGCCATCATCGGCCGTGCGACCAAAAACCCTTGTACGTACTCGCAGCCATTGGCGTGCAGCCACTCATATTGCGCAACGGTTTCTACGCCTTCGGCAACCACCAGCATTCCGTATTGCCTGCACAGGTCGATCACATTGCGCACCAGCGCCGCATCCCGTGAAGACGCCGGCAGCCGAGAGATCAAGTGCCGGTCGAGCTTAAGTGTGTCCAGCTCCAGGTCGCGCAGATGAGACAGCGAGCACGGCCCGGAACCAAAGTCATCCAGGGCCACCCGCACCCCCAGATTGCGCAGCAAGCGCAGCTGTTTGCGGGTTTCGTCGGGATTGTGCATCAAGGCCTCTTCGGTGACCTCGACTTCCAGATGGCGAGCCTGCAAACCGTTGCGCTCCAGCACCTGGCGCAACTCGGAGACCAGATTGGGCATGCCGAACTGCGTGCCGCTCAAACTGACGCCCAGCACCAGGTCCTCGGCAAACAAGGCTTCCCAGGCCTTGCGCTGGCCTGCCCCGCGCTGGTAGATCCAGCTGCCCAACCGACTGATCAACCGCGCCTCTTCCAGCAACGGCAAAAACAGTCCTGGCGATACATCGCCGACACTCGGATGGCGCCAGCGCAGCAGCGCTTCGAAGCCGCGAATCTGTCCGCTGGCAATGGCCACCTGAGGTTGATACACCAGATTGAAATCACGGTTATCGATGGCCGTGCGCACACTTTCTTCGAGCATCAACCGCGAGCGTGCCCGGCCATTCATTTCGTGATCGTAGAAGCGATACTGCTGACGGCCGGCACGCTTGGCTTCATACATGGCGATGTCCGACGCTCGTAGCAAGCCGTCGAGATTGGCCCCGCAATCCGGGAAAGTGGCGATACCGATGCTCGCGCCCAAGGCGATATCCAGGCCGTCGATCTGCTGACAGATCGACACACGCTCAATCAGCTTCTCGGCAATCTTTGCCGCTTGTTCGGGGAATTCAAGGTCCAGTAACGCCGTGAACTCGTCGCCGCCCATGCGCGCCAGAATGTCGAAAGATCGCAGACAGGCCTTCAACTGTTCGGAGACCCAGCGCAGTACCCGGTCGCCGGCATCGTGACCGAGGGAGTCATTGACCCGCTTGAAGCCGTCGAGGTCCAGATACAGCAATACCCAGACACTGTCATTACGTTCGCCACGCAGCAGAAGGTTTTCCACCGTCTGGTAGAAACCCCGACGATTGAGCAGCCCGGTCAGCGGGTCGGTGACCGCCTGATACTCCAGCTGTTGGTGCAAATGACACACGACCGACATGTCCAGCACCGTCACCACCATGGCCTGCTGCTCGGCGGGCAAAGGTGCGCAGGACAGCGCGACCGGCACTTGTTGACCCGGAGCCGTGCGCAGCAGTGCATCATGCAGGCGCAGGGTTTCACCGCGCCTGTAACCGCGGAGCAATTCGGAGTCGGCCCAGACAGGGATGTGTGGCTTTTGCAGGTAATCCAGAAATTCCTTGCCCTGCAGGTCTTGCACCGTGGCATTGAGCAGACGCGACATCGCTGGATTGGCAAAGCGGATCAGACCGTCCTCACCGACCACCAGAATGCCTTCGGCGGCGTTGTCCAATACCGAGGCATTAAACGCGCGAGCGAGCTCCAGATCGTGACTCAGGCGCTGCAACGCGCGGCGATTGCGCTGATGCTCAAGCAGCGCCTGGACTTTCGGCTTGAGGATTTGCGGGTCGAACGGTTTGAACAGGTAATCCACCGCACCACTGGCATAGCCCTTGATCACGGCGGCCTGGGACTGTTCGTTGGCGGTGAGGAAAATGATGGGGGTGTGGCAGGTGCGCTGACTGCCGCGCATCAGGCGCGCGACTTCAAAGCCGTCCATGCCCGGCATCTGCACATCCAGCAGCACCAGGTCGACATCGTGTTCGAGCAACAGGTCGAGGGCTTCGAAGCCCGAGGCGGCGGTCATGATCTGCCAGTCCTGGCGCTGGAGCAGCGCGCGCATGCTGATCAGGTTTTCCGGGTAATCATCGACGATCAAAAGAATTGAGCTGGCTTCGGCTGGCGTCGCTTGCGCGCATTCCATGCTGCTTCTCTTTTTCGGGGCGGCAGGCCGGCTTCTTGTGGAGCCGGACAGATACTAAGCCTTCACTCTAGACCGGGATCTGTGAAAGCAGAAGGTGTCAGTACGCCATCATTTAACCATTGCGTACATTTGCCGACTAACGGTCGCCCCTACAAGCCCCTGAAACCGGGAAAGATGGCACTCGACAGGATGTTGACGCCAACCATCTGCCAGACGGGCATTAACAAATCAGCCTGCTGCGATTATAAAGACCGCCCTCCAAGGCGCGAGCTAGAGCATCTGGCACGTGCGTGCAGCAAAAAAATCGTGGAAGCTTTTTGACTATGATCGATCTCGCAACCTGGAACCTGAGTGTTCCCGTCGGCAATCCGCCGTATACCGTCGACACTCCCAAACTGGTGAACGGCTTCAAGGATCAATACTTCCACTCCAATACCGGCACACTTTTTTTCTGGTCGCCGGTGACGGGTACACGCACTGAAAACGCAAAATATCCTCGCACCGAATTGCGCGAAACCTATAGCAACGGAACCCTGCGCAATTGGCTCTACCCGGACGCCGACAACTCCTTGAGTGCTACACTGGCCATCAACCAGGTGCCCAGTTCCGGCAAGATCGTCATCGGCCAGATTCACGCCTATAAAAGCCAGAATCCCATGGTGAAGATCGAGTACCAATACAAGACCAGCACGCAGTCGGGCAACATTGTCGCCAAAGTGCGCATGCGCCCCGACGACGGCGACGGCCGGGTGATCACCATCGCCACCGGCGTGAAACTGGATCAGTCATTCTCCTACATGATTCACCTGAGCCGCGGCGGCGCATTGGGCATCAGTGCGGCGGGCTACAAGTGGGACACCGACATCAGCAAGACCTGGAGCGTCAAGCCGCTGTACTTCAAGGCCGGGGTGTATGTGCAGGACCACACTGGATACACCAGCGAAGGCGGGAAAGTGACGTTCACCAAGCTGGATATTGATCACAATAAGTAACTGGATCGTATCAACCGCATTAAAATATCGCAGCTTTCCAGGCCGTATGAAAATCTGGCACTCTGCTGGCCGATAAGAAAATGCCCGTTTCTTGCGACACGGGCATTTTTTTTTGCGCCTCATGGTGCGCTGCTTACAGGCTTTGTGTTTACTTGATACACAGCAACATAAAACTCTGGGAACCATCCCCCGAAGGCCCCGACTTGCCGGCGCGCTGAGTAATCACAGTAACATGGCTCTGCTTCGGCATAGCGCCCAGCCTCGCCTGCCCATAAAAAATATCATCATTCGAACGGCTGTCCGTCAGAGAGACGGAACAGAAACCCGGAGCTTTCTTGTACACGCCCGATTTGAAGTTGATTTTATAATCTGCGAAGTAATCCTTTTGAACATTATATTCCACCCCGGTGATCCACTCAGGGTTTTGCGCCAGTACCTTCCCTTCGCTACTGATAGACGCCGTAAAAATAGTGGTATCAGCGTTGGCAGACGCAGCCACACTGGCAGCACACATGGCCGCTAACAGACCTATATATTTCAGCATTTTATAAACTCCATTTTACGCATCCTGATCAATTGGTTTATCCGCCTTCAAAGACGCCGTCATGATCAACGGCCACCGAGTGCCGGCAGTGGGTAAAAACAGGGTGAAGCGACCCAACTAAAACCCTGTGGCTCAGATTTTCAGTTTCGCTTCTACCTTCAACTCGTTACTCAATCAAACTTGAAAGCGCACTCGCTCAGCCCGGCAGAACAGAAGTTATCCTTCCAGGCTCCGCCAACTGGCTTGGCTGGCGTTGGAAAACGTTGTGACATCCTGACACCTGCCTTGCCCTCGCCTTCATAGTCACAGGCAACAAAATAGACCGGGTTTCCGTTATCGGTGGTTTGCCTGATGGCCGCCGAGGTAAATTTGACCTTGTCCAGATAAGACTCGGTTGCTGCGGGATTCTCGCCTTTCCAGCCGCCACGGATAGCATTGGCGGCATAGGTGAATCCGCGTTCCGGGCTGATCGATTGAGCCATGATATTACTGACCTGCGGACACATTTCTTCAGAGGCATAAACAGTGCCTGTAAGGGCAAATAGACTCAATAGCCCAGCTGCAACGACTTTGATCACTTGTAGCTGTTTATTGTTGCTGCTCACTGGCAGCGCTGGACACTTCATAACAAATAACTTCCATAACCTGAATTTGAAGTAAGATACTGAAGACCGAAAAACAACTTGTCCACCGTCACTTCTGACAGTTATTTTAAAAGTTATTTCAAATATATACTTACATAAAACCCATCCAGGTAAACGCAGGCAATAAAAAACCCGCATCGCTGCGGGTCTTTTAGTACCGGTCAAACGCTGAGGTCTTAGTTGACCTTGGCGTTCAATTCACCTTTCAAGTAACGTTGATACATCCCTTCCAGCGAGATCGGCTTGATCTTCGAAGCATTACCGGCGGTACCGAAGGCTTCGTAACGAGCAATACACACATCACGCATAGCAGTGACGGTCGCACCGAAGAACTTGCGCGGGTCGAATTCGCTCGGGTTGGTGGCCATCAGGCGACGCATCGCACCGGTGGACGCCAGGCGCAGGTCGGTGTCGATGTTGACTTTACGCACGCCGTGCTTGATGCCTTCGACGATTTCTTCAACCGGTACGCCGTAGGTTTCTTTGATGTCGCCGCCGTACTGGTTGATGATCGCCAGCCAGTCTTGCGGCACCGAAGACGAACCGTGCATCACCAGGTGGGTGTTCGGAATGCGTTTGTGGATTTCTTTGATGCGGTCGATGGCCAGTACGTCGCCGGTAGGCGGCTTGGTGAACTTGTACGCGCCGTGGCTGGTGCCGATGGCGATGGCCAGGGCGTCGACCTGAGTGCGTTTGACGAAGTCAGCGGCTTCTTCCGGGTCGGTCAGCATTTGGCTGTGATCCAGAACGCCTTCGGCGCCGATGCCGTCTTCTTCACCGGCCATGCCGGTTTCCAGCGAACCCAGGCAGCCCAGCTCGCCTTCTACCGATACGCCGCACGCGTGAGCCATGGCCACGGTTTGTTGGGTTACACGGATGTTGTAGTCATAGTCGGTCGGGGTCTTGCCGTCTTCACCCAGGGAACCGTCCATCATCACCGAGCTGAAGCCCAGCTGGATGGAGCGCTGGCAGACGTCAGGGCTGGTGCCGTGGTCCTGGTGCATGCACACCGGGATATGCGGGAATTCTTCGATCGCCGCCAGGATCAGGTGACGCAGGAACGGTGCGCCGGCATATTTGCGAGCACCCGCCGAAGCCTGGACGATCACCGGGGAGTCAGTCTTGTCAGCGGCTTCCATGATGGCGCGCATCTGCTCAAGGTTGTTGACGTTGAAGGCTGGAACGCCGTAGCCGAATTCGGCTGCGTGGTCCAGCATCTGGCGCATGCTGATAAGTGCCATTGTGTGTGTCTCTCCCGGTTGAGGGTCGTTAATCGTGTCAGCCTGCCGTAGCGACGGCGGCTATTCAAGTTATTGCAGATCGGGGGTTGGCCCCGAATGCGAATTCGGTGTTGCCTAAATCTTAAAAACCTACACAGATCCACTGTGGGAGCGGGCTTGCTCGCCAATGCGGTTTCACATTCAACATTTATGCAAGCTGACCCACCGCATTCGCGAGCAAGCCCGCTCCCACATTAGGTCCGTGGTGTGTCAATTACTGCGTTTTACAACCGCGGCCGATCAAATCATTGGTGGCGACCCAGTACACCAGGCCTTCCTCACCTTTTATGTGAAATGCCAGCATGTCGTTGCTGTACATCGAACCTTCGGCGCCCGGTTCAAGCTTCAAACGGTAGACCTGATCGGCACCACCCAGGCGAACGTCGACTTCCTTGCGGGCGGCGTCGGTGTAGCGCCAAAGCACGTTGGCCCGACTGTCGCAGGTCCAGGTGGTCCAGCTGTCCGTCGATTCGGCAGGCTTGAACAGGTCCAGACTGGAGCAACCTGCCAGCAGAGCCAGCGCCGTAACGGCGATAAAACCTTTCATCCATGTTCCTCGACTGACGGCGCACGCCACCAGTCCTGAGTAAAGTGTCAGACCCGTCAAGGGCAACCATGTTCCTTGACCGGGGTCTGGGTCTCGTATTTTTCCAGGCCATCAGGCCCGGAACGCTTGTTGATCACCGGATTGGTTTCGGCCTGCCAGTCCGCCTGGTAGCAGCCTTTGTCCTGTTCAGGCGTCTCGGGTACCTTCGGGGCTTTCGGGTTACTCCCGCAAGCTGCCAGCGATCCCGCGATAATCAACAACGCTAATGTTTTGACCATCTGAACACTCCTTTGCCTGGTCAAATGGGCGGCCTCAGGCCTTGGCCCGGCTTTCCAGGACTTCAACGGCCGGCAGAACCTTGCCTTCGACGAACTCGAGGAACGCGCCGCCACCGGTAGAAATGTAGGAGATCTGATCAGCTACGCCATATTTATCGATGGCTGCGAGGGTGTCGCCGCCGCCAGCGATCGAGAATGCCGAGCTTTCCGCGATGGCCTGGGCCAGGACCTTGGTCCCGTTACCAAACTGATCGAATTCGAATACGCCTACGGGGCCGTTCCACAGGATGGTCTTGGACGACTTCAGCAGCTCGGCGAAATTCGCCGCGGTCTGTGGGCCGATGTCCAGAATCATGTCGTCTGCGGCCACATCAGCGATCAGCTTGACGGTAGCGGTCGCGCTTTCAGCGAATTCCTTGGCAACCACGACGTCGACCGGCAGCGGCACGCTGACCTTGGCGGCGATGGCGCGAGCGGTGTCCAGCAGATCCGGCTCGTACAGGGACTTGCCGACCGGGTGACCGGCAGCGGCCAGGAAAGTGTTGGCAATGCCGCCGCCGACGATCAGCTGGTTGCAGATCTGGCTCAGGCTGTTGAGGACGTCGAGTTTGGTCGAGACCTTGGAGCCGGCAACGATGGCAGCCATGGGTTGAGCTGGAGCGCCGAGGGCTTTGCCCAGTGCGTCAAGTTCGGCGGCCAGCAACGGGCCAGCGGCCGCGACTTTGGCGAACTTGGCCACGCCATGGGTCGAACCCTCGGCGCGGTGAGCGGTGCCGAAGGCGTCCATCACGAACACGTCGCACAGGGCGGCGTATTGCTTGGCCAGTTCGTCAGCGTTCTTTTTCTCGCCTTTGTTGAAGCGCACGTTTTCGAACAGCACGATGTCGCCGGCCTTCACGTCAACGCCGTTCAGGTAATCGGCCACCAGCGGCACTTCGCGGCCCAGAGCCTTGCTCAGGTAGTCAGCGACTGGCTTGAGGCTGTTCTCGGCCGAGAACTCGCCTTCGGTCGGACGGCCAAGGTGCGAGCAGACCATCACGGCCGCGCCTTTTTCCAGGGCCAGCTTGATGGTCGGCAGCGAGGCCAGGATTCGCGCATCGCTGGTGACTACACCGTCCTTTACCGGGACGTTGAGGTCTTCGCGGATCAGTACGCGCTTACCTTGCAGATCGAGGTCGGTCATCTTCAACACGGTCATGGGTCGCATTTCCTACTGTTTTGGGGAGCAGTGTTTTGGAGAGCCAGCTGACTGCAGATAGTGCTCTGCAACGTCCAGCATTCGGTTGGCAAAACCCCATTCGTTGTCGAACCAGGCCAGGATGTTCACCAGCCGTGGGCCGGAAACTCGGGTCTGACTGGCATCGACGATGGCCGAATGTGGGTCATGGTTGAAATCACAGCTTGCGTGGGGTAGCTCGGTGTAGGCCAGAAGGCCCTTGAGCGGGCCGCTAGTGGCAGCCTCGCGCAAAATCCGGTTGACCTCGGTGGCGTCGGTATCACTCACGGTCTGCATCGTAATGTCGAGGCAAGACACGTTAACTGTCGGCACCCGCACGGCTTTGGCCTGAATTCTCCCGGCAAGTTCCGGCAATAGCCGTTCGATGCCTCGTGCCAGACCAGTGGACACCGGAATCACCGACTGAAACGCCGAACGGGTGCGCCGCAAGTCTTCGTGATGATAGGCGTCGATCACCGGCTGATCGTTCATCGCCGAGTGGATGGTGGTGATCGACACGTATTCCAGACCAATGGCCTGATCCAGCAGGCGCAACAGCGGCACGCCGCAGTTGGTGGTGCAGGACGCGTTGGACACCAGCAACTCATCACCGGTCAGGCAATCCTGGTTTACGCCGTAGACGATGGTGGCGTCGACATCCGCCTCGCTGGCCATCGGCTGGGAGAACAGCACCCGCGGTGCGCCAGCGTCGAGGAACCGCTGGCCATCTTCACGGGTGTGATAAGCGCCGGAGCACTCCAGCACCAGATCGACGCCCAGGGACGCCCAATCGATGCCTTCGGGGGTGGCACTGCGCAAGACCTTCACGCAGTCGCCATTAATATGCAGACAATCGCCGTCGACCTTCACTTCACCGGGAAAGCGCCCGTGAGTGGAGTCGAAGCGTGTCAGGTATTCGATGCTGGCCATGTCGGCCAAGTCGTTGATCGCGACAATTTCAAACCCGGCCGTCGAGCCTCGCTCAAACAACGCACGCAAGACGCAACGACCAATCCGGCCGTAGCCGTTGAGTGCAACTTTGTAAGGACGCGGTTGAGGCATGGGGTTCTCGATTACCGTGGTGAATCCGTCATTGCAGCGTTGAATGTCCCATCGTCATCGTCGGAACGCCGCCCGGACCAAGCTCGCTCCCACAGGGATATACACCGTCCCTGTGGGAGCGAGCTTGCTCGCGATTGCGTCAGATCAGACGACACATTTTCTGGATCAGTCTTCCAGCAGCTCTTCAGCCTGACCCAGGATGTTTTCCAGGGTGAAGCCGAACTCTTCGAACAAGGCAGGCGCAGGCGCCGACTCGCCGTAGGTGGTCATGCCGATCACGCGGCCTTCCAGGCCCACATACTTGTACCAGTAGTCCGCATGGGCGGCTTCGATGGCGATACGGGCGCTGACCTGCAGCGGCAGAACCGCTTGCTTGTAGCCGGCGTCCTGGGCATCGAACACGCTGGTGCAAGGCATCGACACCACACGCACCTTGCGACCTTGCTCGGTCAGCTTGTCGTAAGCCTGAACCGCCAGACCGACTTCGGAACCGGTAGCGATCAGGATCAGCTCAGGCTCGCCAGCGCAGTCCTTCAACACGTAACCGCCACGCGCGATCTCTTCGATCTGAATCGCGTTGCGGGTCTGGTGCTGCAGGTTCTGCCGGGAGAAGATCAAGGCCGAAGGACCGTCGTTACGCTCGAGGGCAAGTTTCCAGGCCACTGCCGACTCAACGGCATCGGCTGGACGCCAGGTGTCGAGGTTCGGCGTGCTGCGCAGGCTGGTCAGTTGCTCGATCGGCTGGTGGGTCGGGCCGTCTTCGCCCAGGCCGATGGAGTCGTGGGTGTAGACGAACACCACGCGCTTCTTCATCAGCGAGGCCATGCGTACCGCGTTGCGCGCGTATTCCATGAACATCAGGAAGGTCGCGCCGTAAGGCACCAGGCCGCCGTGCAGCGACACGCCGTTCATGATCGCGCTCATGCCGAATTCGCGAACGCCGTAGTACATGTAGTTGCCGCTGGCGTCTTCAGCCGTGACACCTTTGCAGCCCTTCCACAGGGTCAGGTTGGAACCGGCCAGGTCAGCCGAGCCGCCCAGCAGTTCCGGCAACAGCGGGCCGTAGGCATTCAGTGCGTTCTGGCTGGCTTTACGGCTGGCGATGGTTTCGCCCTTGGCCGCCACTTCAGCAATATAAGCCGAGGCTTTTTCAGCGAAGTCAGCCGGCAGTTCGCCGCTTAGACGACGAACCAGCTCATTGGCCAGCTCAGGGAAGGCTGCGGAGTAGGCAGCGAAACGCTGATCCCATTCGGCTTCGGTTGCGCGACCGGCTTCCTTGGCGTCCCACTCGGCGTAGATGTCGGCGGGGATTTCGAACGGGCCGTGGTTCCATTTCAGCGCCGTGCGGGTCAGGGCGATTTCCGCGTCACCCAATGGGGCGCCGTGGCAATCTTCCTTGCCCTGCTTGTTCGGCGAACCGAAACCGATGGTGGTCTTGCAGCAGATCAGGGTTGGCTGCTCGCTTTTGCGCGCCGTCTCGATCGCGATCTTGATTTCTTCCGGGTCGTGACCGTCGACGTTGCGGATCACCTGCCAGTTGTAGGCTTCGAAACGCTTAGGGGTGTCATCGGTGAACCAGCCTTCGACTTCGCCGTCGATGGAGATGCCGTTGTCATCGTAGAAGGCGATCAGCTTGCCCAGGCCCAAGGTACCGGCCAGGGAGCCGACTTCGTGGGAAATGCCTTCCATCATGCAGCCATCACCCAGGAACACGTAGGTGTGGTGGTCGACAACATTGTGGCCGGGACGGTTGAATTGCGCCGCCAGGACTTTTTCTGCCAGGGCGAAACCCACGGCGTTGGCCAGGCCCTGGCCCAGTGGACCGGTGGTGGTTTCAACACCAGGGGTGTAGCCGAGTTCCGGGTGGCCCGGGGTACGGCTGTGCAGCTGGCGGAAGTTTTTCAGGTCTTCGATCGACAAGTCGTAGCCGGTCAGGTGCAGCAGCGAGTAGATCAACATCGAGCCGTGACCATTGGACAGCACGAAGCGGTCACGGTCGGCGAACGATGGATTGCTCGGGTTGTGCTTGAGGTAGTCACGCCAAAGTACTTCGGCGATATCCGCCATACCCATAGGGGCACCGGGATGGCCGCTGTTGGCTTTTTGCACGGCATCCATGCTGAGGGCACGAATGGCGTTGGCACGCTCACGACGGCTGGGCATCGCTGTTCTCCTGCGGATATTGAATCGAGAGTGAATAAAACGAATCGGAAAAAAGGCGAGCATTTTCCCTCACCCACCCGCCTCGGGGCAATGATAGATAGTCATCTGAGGCGGTTTTTCCAATGGATAACAGCGTATTTGACTGATGAAACCTTTCCGCTGTTCGTTTGTTGACTGAACCTGACGCTGAGAAGTGCCATCTATCGAGCAATATCAAAACTTTTTGATATTGCTCTTGCGATGCTTTCTGAGCGTCACTAGACTGCTGGCCCTATGAATTTACGCGCGCGCTCCATTCGACATGACCCTTGCGATGAGCTGTCGGCCCTGTGCAAGGCCGGTGGCGATCCTCTGCGTCTGACGGTATTGCGCGCGCTGGCCAACGACTCGTTTGGCGTACTGGAGCTGGCGCAGATCTTCGGCATCGGCCAGTCGGGCATGAGTCATCACCTCAAGGTATTGGCCCAGGCCGACCTGGTGGCGACCCGCCGTGAGGGCAACGCGATTTTCTACCGTCGCGCCCTGCCCCACACCGACTTGCCGGGTGGCAAACTGCATGCCGCGCTGCTTGAAGAAGTGGATAACCTGAGCTTGCCTGCCGATGTGCAGTCACGCATCGCTCAGGTCCATGGACAACGAGCCGCGGCCAGCCAGGACTTTTTTTCACGGGTAGCGGAGAAGTTTCGCGCCCAGCAAGACTTGATCGCCGGCCTGTCGCAATACCGCGAAAGCGTGGTGGCATTGCTCGACAAGTTGAGTTTCAGCCAAGGCGCCACGGCCATTGAAGTCGGCCCCGGCGACGGCGCCTTTCTGCCGGAGCTGGCGCGCCGCTTCACCCGGGTCACGGCGCTGGACAACAGCCCGGCCATGCTCGAACTGGCGCGCCAGGTCTGCGAGCGCGAGTCCCTGCTCAACGTCAGCCTGCAACTGGCCGATGCATTGAATGGTGTGAGCCTCAAGGCCGATTGCGTTGTACTGAACATGGTGCTGCACCACTTTGCCGCACCGGCCGATGCGCTCAAGCACATGGCCGGCCTGCTGCACCCCGGCGGCAGCCTGTTAGTGACCGAGTTATGTAGCCACAACCAGAGTTGGGCCAGGGAGGCCTGCGGTGATCTCTGGTTGGGGTTTGAACAGGACGATCTCGCCCGTTGGGCCACCGCCGCGGGACTCGTTCCCGGGGAAAGCCTCTATGTAGGCTTACGTAATGGTTTCCAGATTCAGGTCCGCCACTTTCAGCGACCGACTGGCGACACTCACCATCGGTAAATTCAGGAAAAAATCGAGATGAGCGAATACTCCCTCTTCACCTCCGAGTCCGTGTCTGAAGGGCATCCGGACAAAATCGCCGACCAGATTTCCGATGCAGTGCTGGACGCCATCATTGCTGAAGACAAGTTCGCCCGCGTGGCGTGCGAAACCCTGGTGAAAACCGGCGTTGCAATCATTGCCGGTGAAGTCACCACCTCGGCCTGGGTTGACCTGGAGCAGATCGTTCGTGATGTCATCACCGACATCGGCTACACCAGCTCCGACGTCGGGTTCGACGGTGCGACCTGCGGCGTGATGAACATCATCGGCAAGCAGTCTCCCGACATCAATCAGGGTGTCGACCGTGCCAAGCCTGAAGATCAGGGTGCCGGTGACCAGGGCCTGATGTTCGGCTACGCCAGCAACGAAACCGACGTGCTGATGCCAGCACCGATCACCTTCTCTCACCAGTTGGTGCAGCGTCAGGCCGAAGCCCGCAAATCCGGCCTGCTGCCGTGGTTGCGTCCAGACGCCAAGTCCCAGGTCACTTGCCGTTACGAAAACGGCAAGGTGGTGGGCATCGACGCGGTCGTGCTATCGACCCAGCACAACCCTGAAGTGTCGTACAAAGACCTGCGCGAAGGCGTGATGGAGCTGATCGTCAAGCACGTGTTGCCTGCTGAACTGCTGCACAAGGACACCCAGTTCCACATCAACCCGACCGGCCAATTCATCATCGGCGGCCCGGTAGGCGACTGCGGCCTGACCGGTCGCAAGATCATCGTCGACACCTACGGCGGCATGGCTCGCCACGGTGGCGGTGCGTTCTCCGGTAAAGACCCGTCGAAGGTTGACCGCTCGGCCGCCTACGCCGGTCGTTACGTGGCCAAGAACATCGTCGCTGCCGGTCTGGCCGAGCGTTGCGAGATTCAGGTTTCCTACGCCATCGGTGTTGCCCAGCCAACGTCGATCTCGTTGAACACCTTCGGCACCGGCAAGATCAGCGATGAGAAAATCATCAACCTGGTCCGCGAAGTGTTCGACCTGCGTCCATACGCAATCACCACCATGCTCGACCTGCTGCACCCGATGTACCAGGAAACCGCTGCGTACGGCCACTTCGGTCGCACCCCGGATACCAAGACCGTGGGTGACGATACGTTCACCACCTTCACCTGGGAAAAAACCGATCGCGTCGACGCCCTGCGTTCGGCTGCTGGCCTGTAAGACGTCCCTGGCAGTACAAAAAGCCCCGCCCGGTTCGCCGTGCGGGGTTTTTTATTGTTTTGCGCTTGAAACCGTGTCGCCGCTTTCGCCGGCAAGCCGGTCTCGCTCCCACAGGGGATTTGTGAACGACACAGTTCCACTGTGGGAGCGGGCTTGCTCCGGGCGGCGTTCCGACGAAGAGGCCAGCCCGATCACCGCAGAAACACCAGGCAAAACACCCGCCCTTCTCGCCAGACAATACTGACTAACCTTCGAGCACCCCCAACGAGCAAGGACGCTCACGATGCTCCCCTACCTGCGTGTATTACTCGGTTTTGTACTGAGTTTTTTCTGTCTGACCACCCACGCCACTGAATGCCCCGACTGGCCGCCGACTCGCGCTCAGGCCGAAATCAGCGCACTGCAAAAACAAATCGATCTCTGGGACGACAGCTATCATCGCGACGGCCGCTCATTGGTCGCCGACGAACTCTACGACCAGGCCCGTGTGCGACTGAGCGAATGGCGAGAATGCTTCGCCACCGGCCCCTCCCCCGAACCATTGCGCACGGCAGGCGGCCCCGTTGCTCACCCCATCGCCCACACCGGCCTGGGCAAACTCCATGACCGTCACGCCGTCGACGCCTGGCTGAAAGGTCGAAGCGATGTCTGGGTTCAGCCCAAGGTCGACGGCGTGGCGGTGACACTGGTCTACCGCAAGGGCCTTCTGGTTCAGGCAATCAGTCGCGGCGACGGGGTCACTGGCCAGGACTGGACCACCCCGGCACGACAGATTGCCGGCATCCCCCAGCAACTGTCACAGCCGCTGGATCTGCTGGTGCAAGGCGAACTCTATTTGCGCGTGACCGATCACGTACAAGCGCAGGCCGGCAGCCTCAATGCCCGCGGCACCGTGGCCGGTTTGATGGCCCGCAAGGTACTGAGTGCCGAACACGCCGCCGGGATCGGCCTGTTCGTCTGGGACTGGCCCCAGGGTCCGGCCAGTTTACCCGCGCGCGTGGCTGCACTGGATGAATTAGGGTTCTCGAGCACCGCGCCCTACAGTCAGCCGATCATGGCATTCGCCGATGCTGAACGCTGGCGCGATCATTGGTATCGCTCGCCCCTGCCCTTTGCCAGCGATGGCATCGTGCTGCGCCAGGACCAACGTCCACCCGCCGAACGCTGGCAGGCCAAAGCACCTTATTGGATCGTCGCCTGGAAATACCCTGTTGCCCAGGGGCTGGCGGAGGTACGCAGGGTCGACTTCAAGATCGGCCGGACCGGGCGCATCACGCCGGTGCTGGAACTGACGCCGCTGAGGCTCGATGACCGGCAGGTCAAGCGAGTCAGTGTGAGCTCTCTGCAACGCTGGGAAGCAATGGACATCCGGCCCGGGGATCAGGTCGCCATCAGCCTGGCGGGCCTGACCATTCCCAGGCTCGATGGTGTCGTCCTGCGCAGCACCGAACGCACTGAATTGAACGTGCCGCTGGCAGCGGACTTTCATCCGCTCAGTTGTTGGCAGCCGACACCGGGATGCGAAAGTCAATTTCTTGCACGCCTGGCCTGGCTCAGTGGTAACCAGGGGCTGGCCTTGCCCCATGTCGGTACTGGCACCTGGGAGAAACTTCTCGAAACAGGCCACCTGAACGGACTGCTGGATTGGTTAACCCTCAATGCCCAAGAGCTTGCTAACATTGACGGCTTCGGCGAGCGCAGCAGTGCTCGTCTGTTGAACAGTTTCAGCATCGCCCGGCAACGTCCGTTCGTCCGCTGGCTCAAAGCCCTGGGCATGCCGCCGACCGGCCAGGCACGCCTCGCCGCTTCATGGCAGGTACTGGCGCAACGCAACACCGAACAATGGCAGGCCGAAACCGGTATCGGTCCGGGACGTGCGGCGCAATTGAGCGCATTTTTCCGCGACCCACAGGTCCTGGCCTTGAGTGAAACATTACGTGTGGCGGGGATTGACGGTTTCTAGCGGCCGTTGTAGCCCGCCCACCTGGGAACCCAATGGTGCTGGCGGGCTCAAACAACCCATCGCCACATCGACCCGATTGCCTTCACATGGAGCTTTTATGAAATTTCTTTCACCCCTCGCCCTGTTGGCCCTATGCAGTGTGATGGCCGCTCCGCTGATGGCCGCCGAAGAAGCTCCGGGCCTGACCGGATGCGCCGCCAAGAAGCAGGGCATCATCAACCAGATCGAACTGGCCAAATCTCGCGGCAACGCCGATCAACAGGCGGGCCTGGAAACGGCTCTGAGCGAAGTCACCGCCCATTGCACCGATGCGTCCCTGAAGAAAGAGCGGGAGAACAAGGTGCTCGACGCCAAGCACGAAGTGAGCAAGCGTCAGGCCGACCTCGACAAGGCGATGAAGAAGGGCGATGCAGAGAAAATCAACAAGCGCAAAGACAAACTCGCCGAGTCCCGCAAGGCGTTGCAGGAAGCGCTAGACGAACTGGATAAGTGACCCCCTGTAGGAGCTGGCTTGTCGGATCGCAGCACCGCAAATCAGTGATCCCGAAACTCTTTATGGCACGCACTACAGGCGTCTTCGACCTTCTGCACGGCCGGCCCCAGGTTGCTGGCCTTGTAGGGCTGGACCTTGCTGGCAATCACCAACTCACCGGTGGCGGCTTCAAGGCTGCGGGCCAATTCCTGGAAGCGTGCCTGCTGCTGCCAGACATCGTCCTTCGCGCTGGTGTGATCTTCTTCGCGTACCTGCGGAAAATGTTTCCACGGCTCGCGGGACAGCGCGTCGAGTTTCACGGCACCGGCAGTGAATTTCCCGCCGTCGAATGCAATACGGCCGCGCAACATGCCGCCAAGGTCTTCACTGGTCTTGAGCATTTGCTTGAAGATCGCCTTGCGCTGGCCCAGCGGCGAGTTGGGGTCCACTCCGCCACACGCGGACAAGGCCAGGCAGGCCAGCAATACAATGGAAAGTCTTTTAAAAGTCATGGTGGCTTCAGGTCACTGGAAACGGCGGCCAGTATCCTCGCGTCACCCGCAAACACCAATAGCCCTATTATCAATACGGGTTGCATGAGCGCAGCGAGCACTCAGGCAACCGGCAAAGGAATTACTCCATGAACAGCCGTTACAAGGCATGGCGTCACAGCCTGGCCTGGACCCTTCCAATGGTGGCCGTGCTGGCGGGCTGCACCGGCGGCGAACCCGACAAACCGAAAACCCACGCCCTGGCGACCTACTCCAGCGCCACATGGGAAGCGCTTCCCGTGGTGTCCGACAATGACCTGGTGGCCGGCTTCGGTTCGTGGCGCAGCGCATGTACCCGACTCAAGGCCGACCCGGTCTGGGGTTCGACCTGCGCCGCTGCCGCCAGCGTGCCACAAACCGCCGGCGAGATTCGCGGGTTCCTCAAGCAGAACCTCGATGTCTATGGCCTGCGCGCGGCCAATGACAACCCCAACGGCCTGATCACCGGCTACTACGAACCGGTCTATCCAGGCAGCCTGACCCAGACCGACGTGGCGAATATCCCGGTGTACGGCGTACCCGAAGACATGATCATCGTCTCCCTGGACAGCCTCTACCCGGAGTTGAAGGGTAAACGCCTGCGCGGCCGGCTCGAAGGACGCGTGCTCAAGCCCTACGACGATGCGGCCACGATCGAGACCAAAGGGGTCAAGGCACCGGTCGTTGCCTGGCTGACTGATCCGATGAACCTGCAATTCCTGCAGATCCAGGGCTCGGGACGCATCCAGCTCGACAGTGGCCGGCAGTTGCGCATTGCGTATGCCGACCAGAATGGTCATCCCTATCGGCCCATCGGCCGTTGGCTCGTAGAACAGGGCGAGCTGAAGAAAGAAGACGTGACCATGGGCGCAATCAGCACCTGGGCCAAGGCCAACCCGACGCGCATTCCCGAACTGCTCGGCAGCAACCCCAGCTATGTGTTCTTCACCCGCAACCCGGACAGCAACGAAGGGCCTCGCGGCTCGCTGAACGTACCGCTGACCGCGGGCTACAGCGCGGCAGTGGATCGCAAAGTGATTCCGCTGGGCAGTCTGTTGTGGTTATCGACCACTAAACCGGATGGTTCGGCACTGGTTCGTCCGGTGGCGGCCCAGGACACCGGCGGCGCGATCGCGGGCGAAGTGCGGGCGGATCTGTTCTGGGGCACCGGCGAGGCGGCCGGGCAGCTGGCCGGCGACATGAAGCAGCAGGGGCAGATCTGGATGCTTTGGCCAAAAGGCGCGGCGTTGCCGCAAGTGCCGCAGGTGGCTGATGCGGCTAAAGCCAATCCCTGATATTGGCTGTGGCTGATAGATAGCTTTCGCGGGCAAGCCCGCTCCCACAGATTATGCGCAATCCCTGTGGGAGCGGGCTTGCCCGCGAAGGGGCCGGAAAAATCACCGCAACATTTTCAGACAGACACCACAAAAAAGCTGACGATCAACCCCATCCCCACAAACCACACCAACGACCGCAAAGTCGCCCAGTCCGCCAGGTAGCAAATGATGTACAGCAGCCGGCTGGTGATGAACAACACCGCCAGCACATCGATCGTCACCAGCTCGGCATTTTCGGCCAGGTACGCCACGATCACGGCCGCGGCGAACGCCGGGGTCACTTCGAAACCGTTCAGTTGCGCCGCATGGGCACGCCGGCCCAACCCATTTAGCGACTCGAGAAAATCCCGGGGATCATGGTTGTCTTTCAGCCCGAACCCGCCACTGATCTTGGCCACGCCCGTGCACAGATAAGGCAGGACAATAGCGATCAAAATGCACCAAAAAGCAACCGTCATAAAGCAATCCCTTCTTCAAGTTTCATGCGTCGATGCTTTCGTCGACAGTGAGCCCGTCAAAACTTCATCACCAACATGCCGATCAACACCAGCCCACAGGCTAAGAGCCGTGGCCGGCCGAAAGGTTCTTTGAGGTAACGCATGCCGAACAGCACCACCAGAATCACGCTGATTTCGCGCAAGGCCGCCGCTTCGGCAATCGAACCCAGCTGCATCGCCCACAACACCAAAGCGTAGCTGAACAACACGCAGAACCCGACCGCCAACCCCAGTCGCCATTGTTCCCGCCAGAACAACATGAACGCCGGGCGCTTGCGCACCCATGCCAGCAATGGAAAGGGCCAGGCGCTGAGTAACGTTACCCAGACCAGGTAGTCCAGTGGATGGGACCAGCGTCGCAAAGCCTGGCCATCGATAAAGGTGTAGCAGCCGATGCACAGGCCGATCAACGCCACTACCGGCAGCATCAACCACGGCAGCCGTGCACCGCCACCGCCCTGCCATAACAGGCAAAGCATGCCGAGCGGGATCAGCAGGATTCCAAAAATCTGCTGGTTCGTCAGCACCTCGCCGGCAAACAACAGCGTCAGCGCCAGCACCACCAAGGGCGACAAGCCACGCATCAACGGATAAACAAGCCCGAGGTCGCCAACCCGATAAGCCTGGATCAGCAAGTAGCGATAGAGCAGTTCGAACGCCGCCGATGCCAGGATCCACGGCCAGAGCTCCAAGGGTGGCAACGCCACGAACGGCAGCATCAGCGCGACGAAGAGCATCGCTACACTGTCCATGCAGGCCACCACCAGCAGGCGTTCGGCACTGAATTTGATCAGGGTATTCCACGCCGCGTGCAACAGCGCCGCCACTAACACCAAAGCCGTCGCAAGCACGGCACACTCCTTTTGTTGTCCCGCTCCCCTGTAGGAGCTGGCTTGCCAGCGAAAAACGTCAGGGCACCGCGTTTAAGCAGAAAACACGCGTTATCGTTGACGACCTTCGCTGCGGTGCGGCGATCCGACAAGCCAGCTCCTACCGGGTCCGCGCAGAGAATGATTCGCCATATGTCCGCAGCTGTTTATACTGCAAACGACCACGCCGCACTCAGTTGCGCACAGACTAATTCCAATAATTCCTGCCACCGCCCGCTCTCGTCGAGAACGGTCATCGGTATGCGTATGCCTGATCAAAGCGTCAAGACTACCGACAGAGACCTTGCGCATGCCACTCGCCTTGTTTGCCCTCGCTGTTGCCGCGTTCGGCATCGGCACCACTGAATTCGTCATCATGGGTTTGCTGCCCGACGTCGCCCGAGACCTTGCCGTCAGCATTCCCCACGCCGGCCTGCTGATCACCGGCTATGCCCTGGGCGTGGTGTTCGGCGCACCGATCCTCGCGGTCGGCACCGCCAATATGCCGCGCAAAGCGACGCTGCTGGGCATGACGCTGATGTTCATCCTGGGCAATATCCTCTGCGCCCTGTCTCCGAACTACGCCACGCTGATGGCCGCGCGCGTGATCACTGCGCTGTGCCATGGCGCCTTCTTCGGCATCGGCTCGGTCGTCGCGGCCGGGTTGGTGGCACCGAACAAACGTGCCCAGGCGATTGCCATAATGTTTACCGGCCTGACCCTGGCCAACGTGCTTGGCGTACCCTTGGGCACCGCGCTCGGACAATACGCCGGCTGGCGTTCGACCTTCTGGGCAGTGTCGGTGATCGGCGTGATTGCGGCGATCGCGCAGTGGGTCTGGCTGCCGAAAGACATCACGATGGACAAGGCCAACCTGGCCAGTGAGTTCAAAGTTCTGGGCAAGGTCAATGTGTTGCTGGCGCTGGGCATGAGTGTGCTGGCGTCGACCAGCCTGTTCAGCGTGTTTACCTACATCGCGCCTATTTTGCAGGACATCACCGGTGTCAGCCCCCATGGGGTGACGATCATGCTGCTGTTGTTCGGGGTCGGCCTGACCGCGGGCAGCATGCTCGGTGGGCGGCTGGCGGACAGCCGCTTGCTGCCGTCACTGGTGGGCATGGCGCTGGCGGTAGTCGTGGTCCTGGCGGCTTTCAGCCAGACCAGCCATTCCGTCATTCCGGCGGCGATCACACTGGTGCTGTGGGGGATTTTCGCGTTTGCCCTGTGCCCGATCCTGCAGCTGCTGATCATTGATCAGGCCCATGAGGCGCCGAACCTGGGTTCGACGCTGAATCAGAGTGCATTCAATCTGGGTAATGCGGCGGGCGCCTGGATTGGCGGGCTGGTGGTGGCCAGTGGCGCGGACCTGGCGGACTTGCCGTGGACCGGGGCGCTGGTCAGCGGGTTGACGGTGCTGGTGGCGCTTTTCTTTATCTATCTGCAACGTCGCGGTGCGGCTGCGGTCAATGTGTCCGGCTGAATAATTGCATCGCGGCTGACACTGCTTTCGCGAGCAAGCCGGTCTTGCTCCCACAGTTGATCTTCAGCGAATACAAAATTGTGAACCGCCGAGATCCTATGTGGGAGCGAGCCTGCTCGCGAGGAAGCCCACACGGTGCAACTGCCAAAAACCAATCCCCCCTCCAAGGACCCCGGATGCTTGAACTTGTCGCTGCGTTTATCTGCCTCACCACGCTGCTCACCTATGTAAATTTCCGCTTCATCGGCCTGCCCCCGACCATCGGGGTCATGGTCACTGCGCTGACATTCTCCCTGTTGCTGCAAGGCCTGAGCCTGCTTGGCTATCCAGGTCTGGAAGAGCGTATCCAGCAACTGATCGGCCAGATCGACTTCGGTGATCTGCTGATGAACTGGATGCTGTCCTTCCTGCTGTTCGCCGGCGCCCTGCATGTCAACCTGAATGACCTGCGTAGTTACCGCTGGCCGATCGGCCTGCTGGCGACCTTCGGTGTGTTGATCGCCACTGTTGTGATCGGCAGCCTGGCTTACTACATCTTTGCCCTGTTCGGCTGGCACGTCAGCTTTCTCTATTGCCTGTTGTTCGGTGCGCTGATCTCCCCCACCGATCCGATCGCGGTGCTCGGTGTGCTACGGACCGCCAATGCGTCCAAGCCACTGAAAACCACCATCGTCGGCGAATCACTGTTCAACGATGGCACCGCAGTCGTGGTGTTCACCGTGCTGCTCGGTATCGCACAACTGGGTGAAACCCCAACCCTCGGCGCCACCGCCATGCTGTTCGCCCACGAGGCGCTTGGCGGCGTGCTGTTTGGTGGGCTGATCGGTTATCTGGTGTACCTGATGATCAAGAGCATCGAGCAGCACCAGATCGAGGTCATGCTGACCCTGGCGCTGGTGATCGGTGGCTCGGCCATGGCTTCGGAGCTGCACGTTTCGGCGCCGATCGCGATGGTGGTCGCCGGGCTGATCATCGGTAACCTGGGCCGCAACCTGGCGATGAACGACATGACTCGCAAGTACCTGGACGGTTTCTGGGAGCTGCTCGACGACATGCTCAACGCGCTGCTGTTCGCCCTGATCGGCATGGAGCTGTTGCTGCTACCGTTCAACTGGCTGCATGTGCTGGCGGCGAGTTTGCTGGCCTTGGCGATTCTGCTGTCGCGCCTGCTGACCGTGGCGCCAGCCATCGTATTGCTGCGACGCTGGCGCACCGTGCCGCGCGGAACGATCCGGATCCTGACCTGGGGTGGTTTGCGTGGCGGTGTTTCGGTGGCGCTGGCCCTGGCCCTGGCCCTGCCGCTGGGTCCTGAGCGAGATTTGCTGCTGAGCATCACTTACATCGTGGTGCTGTCGTCGATCCTGTTGCAGGGCTTGAGCATCGGCAAGCTGGTCAAACATGTCACCCGTGATGAGCCTGCGCCAGTGGCACAGGCTAGGCATCACTGATTACTTCCTGGTCTTCTGCGGGTCAGGTTCCTGGCTTTGATCTGCAGATTCCTTTGGCGGCCCGCTCTCGCTGCGGATCTGCGCGTGGCTGATCAGCGCGAAGATAAAGCTGCCGCCAATGATATTGCCCACCAGTGTCGGTCCGGCGAATATCAGCCAGAAATCCTTCCACGGCAACTCGCCGGCAAACACCAGATACGACACCTCGGCCGAACCGACCACGATGTGGGTGAAATCCCCCAGCGCCATCAGGTAAGTGATGAGGATGATGATCCACATCTTGGCGCTCTCCATGGACGGGATCATCCAGACCATGGTCGCGATCATCCAGCCCGATACGATGCCCTTGGCAAACATCTGGCTGGCGTTGTTCTCCATGATCTTGCGGCCGATATCGAGGAAGGCCAGGTCGGTCTTGCTGTCGAAAATCGGCAGGTGCAGCATCACATACGCCACCAGTATCGTGCCGCACAGGTTGCCCACCAGCACCACCGACCACAGACGCAACAATCGCCCGAAATTGTTCAATGAGGGTTTGGTCATGACCGGCAGCACAGCCGTCAGGGTGTTCTCGGTGAACAGTTGCTGACGGGCGAGAATCACTGCCAGGAAGCCCGCGCAGTAACCGAAACTGGCAATCACCTTGAAGCCTTCGCCGTCGGGCAGGCGGGAGTTGAGAAGGCCCATGGCCATCAGCGACAGCCCCATGGTCAGGCCGGCGGCCAAGGCCGACCACCACAAGGCGGCGACACTGCGCTCGAGCTCCAGGTCGCCTTGGGTTCGGATGATTTCGTGCAGTACCGCGGCCCGCGGTGGCTGGCTCTTGTCGACCTCTTTCTTCTCTTGCGCCGAGAGGTTCGGGGTCTTGCCGTCTTTTTGCGTGTCCATATAGCTCCGGAACCGGTGGCGTGTCATGTAGGTACGACACGCGGGGGGCGGGGCTGTTCACTGCTCGCGCAAACAAGCCGGATTCTGTAGGAGCTGGCTTGCTGGCGATGGGCGTCACTCGGTTTTTGCGGTGATGCTGATGACGTCTTCGCTGGCAAGCCCCGCGCCTACGAGGCGCTTGTGGGAGCTGGCTTGCTGGCGATGGCAGCGACTCGGTTTGCGGTGACGCTTAGGACGCCTTCGCTGGCAAGCCAGCTCCTACGGACTCGCATTACTCGTCCTTGAACTGGTCTTTAACGTACTTGATCTCGGTCTGGCCGTGGGGTGCGGGCAAGCCGTCTTCACCCAGGTTGACAAAGACGATCTTGTCCACCGTCAGGATGCTTTTGCGGGTGATCTTGTTGCGCACTTCACACTTGAGGGTGATCGAGGTGCGACCAAACTCGGTGGCCGTGATGCCCAGTTCGATGATATCGCCCTGGCGCGAGGCGCTGACGAAGTTGATTTCGGAAATGTACTTGGTGACCACGCGCTGATTGCCCAGCTGGACGATCGCGTAGATCGCCGCTTCTTCGTCGAGCCAGCGCAACAGGCTGCCGCCGAACAGCGTGCCATTGGGGTTGAGGTCTTCGGGTTTTACCCATTTGCGGGTGTGGAAATTCATGTTCACTCCTGACCGTCTTGCCGATTGATGCCAACCATCATGGCAGAGCCCAGGCCAGAGCTCTATTGAGCATCGACTATGGCCTCGATAACCGTTCGGACATTGACCAACAGAAACGCTTTGGAAGATCAGCATAGCCCGCTATAATCGCCACCGTTTCAAAACGGTCATCTCCAATTGATACCGTTTTCCCGCCACCTGTCCGAGGGGCGCTGCAGCAGGTTCGACCTGTCAGGCTCGGATGGGGCGTTGCCTGGCCACGGCCAGACACTAAACGCACAACGGCGCCCATTCGCATACATTACGAATGGAGGCTCATCATGAGCGCTGTTATCACGCCTGCAGATTTTAACGATTACAAAGTCGCCGACATGTCCCTGGCGGCCTGGGGCCGTCGCGAAACCATCATCGCCGAATCCGAAATGCCAGCGCTGATGGGTCTGCGCCGCAAGTACTCCGCCGAGCAACCGCTCAAAGGCGCGAAGATCCTCGGCTGCATCCACATGACCATCCAGACTGCCGTGCTGATCGAAACCCTGGTTGCCCTGGGTGCCGAAGTGCGTTGGTCGTCCTGCAACATTTTCTCGACTCAGGACCAGGCCGCTGCCGCTATCGCCGCTGCCGGCATCCCGGTTTTCGCCTGGAAAGGCGAGACTGAAGCCGAGTACGAGTGGTGCCTGGAGCAAACCATCCTCAAGGATGGCGCGCCTTGGGATGCCAACATGATCCTCGACGACGGCGGCGACCTGACCGAGCTGCTGCACAAGAAGTACCCGGCGATCCTCGACCGCGTCCACGGCGTGACCGAAGAAACCACCACTGGCGTTCACCGCCTGCTGGACATGCTGGCCAAGGGCGAGCTGAAAATCCCGGCCATCAACGTCAACGACTCGGTGACCAAGAGCAAGAACGACAACAAGTACGGCTGCCGTCACAGCCTGAACGATGCGATCAAGCGCGGTACCGACCACCTGCTGTCCGGCAAGCAAGCGCTGGTCATCGGTTACGGTGACGTGGGCAAGGGTTCGGCCCAGTCCCTGCGTCAGGAAGGCATGATCGTTAAAGTCTCCGAAGTCGACCCGATCTGTGCCATGCAAGCCTGCATGGACGGTTACGAGCTGGTTTCGCCGTTCATCGACGGTATCAACAACGGTACTGAAGCAAGCATCGACAAAGCGCTGCTGGGCAAGATCGACCTGATCGTGACCACCACCGGCAACGTCAATGTTTGCGACGCGAACATGCTCAAAGCCCTGAAGAAACGCGCTGTTGTCTGCAACATCGGCCACTTCGACAATGAAATCGACACTGCTTTCATGCGCAAGAACTGGGCATGGGAAGAAGTGAAGCCTCAGGTTCACAAGATTCACCGTACCGGTCCTGGCGCGTTCGACGCCCAGAACGACGACTACCTGATCCTGCTGGCTGAAGGCCGCCTGGTTAACCTGGGCAACGCCACCGGTCACCCAAGCCGCATCATGGACGGTTCGTTTGCCAACCAGGTGCTGGCGCAGATCTTCCTGTTCGGCCAGAAGTACGCCGACCTGTCGCCAGAGCAGAAAGCCAAGCGCCTGACCGTTGAAGTACTGCCGAAGAAACTCGACGAAGAAGTGGCCCTGGAAATGGTCCGCGGTTTCGGCGGCGTGGTGACTCAACTGACCAAGACTCAGGCCGACTACATCGGCGTGACCGTTGAAGGCCCGTTCAAGCCGCACGCTTACCGTTACTGATCGGACCTGCTGCCTGCTCTCCCTTGTGGGAGCGGGCTTTTTGTGGGAGCTGGCTTGCCTGCGATAGCATCTCCTCAGTGTTCCTGAAACACCGAGGTGTCAGCATCGCGGGCAAGCCCGGCTCCCACAAAAGCCCGCTCCCACATTGGGATGTGCAAGCCTCCCAGGCCTATGTGCTTCCAAGGATACGACCATGTCCCAAGACCGTCGCTACAGCTTCGAGTTCTTCCCTACGAAGACCGATGCTGGGCATGAAAAGCTGATCGCCACTGCTCGTCAGTTGGCCACGTACAACCCTGATTTCTTCTCCTGCACCTACGGCGCTGGCGGTTCGACCCGTGATCGAACGCTCAACACCGTGTTGCAGCTCGAAAGCGAAGTCAAAGTGCCTGCCGCACCGCATCTGTCCTGCGTTGGCGACAGCAAGGCGGACCTGCGCGGCCTGCTGGCTCAGTACAAGGCCGCCGGCATCACCCGTATCGTCGCCCTGCGCGGCGACCTGCCTTCGGGCATGGGCATGGCCAGTGGCGAAATGCGCCACGCCAATGACCTGGTTGAATTCATTCGTGAAGAAACCGGCGATCATTTCCACATCGAAGTCGCCGCTTACCCGGAAATGCATCCGCAAGCACGCAATTTCGAAGACGATCTCGCCAACTTCGTGCGCAAGGCCAACGCCGGCGCTGACAGTGCGATCACCCAGTACTTCTTCAACGCCGACAGCTACTTCTACTTCGTCGAGCGTGTACGGGCGCTGGGCGTGGACATCCCGATCGTGCCGGGCATCATGCCGATCACCAACTATAGCAAGCTCGCACGTTTCTCCGACGCCTGCGGTGCGGAAATCCCGCGCTGGATCCGCAAGCAGCTGGAAGCCTACGGTGACGACACCGCAAGCATTCAGCGTTTCGGCGAGCAGGTCATCACGCAAATGTGTGAACGTTTATTGCAGGGCGGGGCACCGGGGCTGCATTTCTATACCCTTAACCAGGCCGAGGCGAGCCTGGCCGTGTGGAACAACTTGAAGCTACCGCGCTGACAGTGACCACCTCGTACCCAAAGGCCCTCTTCTGAGGGTCTTTTACATTCAACAGCCCATGGAATGTTGTTTCCCATGACTGAGCCATCCCCACCGCGCCCTCAACTGGTTTACCTGGCTTTCGGCGCCGAGACTTACCACCAGGAAGCGCTGTTCAGCATCGCCAGTGCCCTGGCCTGCTGCGTGAGACGCCCCACGCAGAACTCGACATCCAGGTATTCAGCGACAATCCCCAGCCCTACGCGCGACTGCCGGTACGCGTGCGCATGCTCGACGAGGCTACTCGCCGACGCTGGAACGAACCCCACGGTTATCATTTTCGAGCCAAGCATGTCGCATTACGCAGGGTGCTCGAGGAGTCGACAGTCGCCCTGCTGATCGACACCGACACGTTCTTTCATCGCTCACCGGTCGAATTGTTCGATCGCGTGCAGCCCGGCACCCTGCTGTGCAACGACTACTACACCCGATACGGCACCAATAAAGAAAATGTGCTCTACAGTGCACTGTCGACCACGCTCAGGGAGAGAGGCCTGGCAGACGATCAGATGATGCTGCTCAACTCCGGCGTGATCGGTCTGCATCAGCAGGACGCTCAAGTGCTTGACCACTCCATTGCCCTGATCGACGAATTGTTTCCCATGGCACGCGGGGCTTACACCCTTGAGGAGTTCTGCCTGTCGGTCGCGGCCTATCGCAGGCTGCAGGTCAAAAAGTGTCCGGACCTGATCCATCACTACTGGAGCCGCAAGCAACTGTTCAGGGCCAAGGTCAAAGCCTGGGTTGCCAAACACGCCAGGAACCCGAACAGTCAGGCGGCACTGGATGACACTCGTCGGGTGACGATGCACCTGCCGCGACCGCCTCGGAGCCAGCGATTGCTCTACAAGCTCATCACCCTGGCATTACCGGCACATCTGCGTCAGTTCATCCGCGAGATCCTCTACGGCTGCTATGAACACCCCAACGAGTTCGACCAGGCTTGCGGACCGGTGTGGTGGGAAAAAGCGTTGCAGAACCAGGAAGAACGCCTTGGCAAGCCGGTCACTCAGCACTTGCTCGAACGCTGGTTTGACAGGGCACTGGTACGGCTGATTCTGGGCAGCCGATGCAAAGCCATCCACGATCACTTGCTCAATTCGTCTTACAAATAGAGGCCTTGCGCACAATTCCCTGACAGTCAGCGCCAAACAGGCATGCCAGCGCTTCTCATTACGCCTTGAGAGTACTAACCTCAGGCCATGCCTCTTATCTCCCAGTTGCTGACAGTCATGCTTTTTACTTGCCTGAGCTTTACCGCTCGGGGCGAGAAACTGCGCATCGTCACCGAACCCTGGGCGCCTTACGTGTATGAAGAAAACGGCAAAGCCCTGGGCCTGGATTACGAAACCACGGCAATTGTCTTCAAGCGCCTGGGGATAGAAGTCGACTGGCAGTTCCTGCCGTGGAAACGCTGCCTGTCGATGCTCGAACAAGGTCAGGCGGACGGCGCGCTGGATATCTTCCACAGCGATGAACGCGACGCGACCCTCCTCTACCCCAGCGAACCCCTCTCGGAGGTCGAGTTCGTGATGTTCTATGCCAACGAACGGCCCCACCCGTTTCGGACCCTGGAAGAATTGCGCGGCCTGACCATCGGCACCTCGCCGGGTTATCTGTACAGCAAGGATTTTCGCGAATCGTCGCTATTCACCCGGGAACCGGCACCGAGTCATGAAGCCAACTTCGGCAAACTGGTGCGCGGGCGGATCGATCTGCTGATTACTGACCGCCGGGTCGGCCAGCATTTGCTCGACGAGCTGAACATTCGCGGCAAGATCACCGAAAACCCGGTCGTCATCAGCCAGCAAAGCCAGTTCCTGGCGGTGCGCCGCAACGCGGGCATGGACTTGCTGGTACAGCGCTTCGGCGCCGAACTCAAGCGCTTCAAGCGCGAACCCGCCTACGCTGAATTGAGCGCCCGCTATGGTGCCAACCCGGCGACGGGTGCGAAGGCCGCCGGGGCCGCGGTCATGACCCGCAAAACCGTTGAGCAGCAGGAAAGCGGCGCGCAGTGATTGCTCTGTTATACTCCGGCCTTCCCGCCAGGCTCACGCCCGGACGCTCGGACTCGTTCAAGGCATCTCGATCCCGCTACAGCGCAGCTTTCAGCCCGCGCGAGCACTCCAGATGAGCCTTCGAGGCCCAGCAGGACCGGACGGGATTGCGTCCCCTTAAACGCCATTCGCGCCAGGCAAGACTCCCATTGGGCCAAGCCCTAACTAGAACAGGATTACTCATGTCCTTTGCTTCCCTCGGTCTCTCCGAGGCTTTAGTCCGCGCCATCGAGGCAGCGGGCTATACCGAGCCTACTCCGGTGCAACAGCGGGCCATTCCCGCCGTGTTGCAAGGTCGTGACCTGATGGTCGCGGCACAGACAGGTACGGGTAAAACCGGCGGCTTCGCCCTTCCGATCCTGGAGCGGTTGTTCCCCAACGGTCATCCGGACAAGTCCCAGCGTCACGGCCCGCGTCAACCACGGGTACTGGTCCTGACCCCTACTCGCGAACTCGCGGCGCAAGTGCACGAAAGCTTCAAGGTCTATGCCCGTGACCTGAAGTTCGTCAGTGCCTGCATCTTCGGCGGCGTTGGCATGAACCCGCAGGTTCAGGCCATGTCCCGCGGTGTCGACGTACTGGTGGCGTGCCCCGGCCGTCTGCTCGACCTCGCCGGCCAAGGCAGCGTCGACCTGTCCCACGTGGAAATCCTCGTGCTGGACGAAGCCGACCGCATGCTCGACATGGGCTTTGTCCATGACGTGAAAAAGGTCCTGGCCCGTCTGCCGAGCAAACGTCAGAACCTGCTGTTCTCGGCGACCTTCTCCAAAGACATCACCGACCTCGCCGGCAAGCTGCTGCATAACCCGGAACGCATCGAAGTCACGCCGCCGAACACCACGGTCGAGCGTATCGAACAGCGCGTGTTCCGCCTGCCTGCCAACCACAAGCGTTCATTGCTGGCGCACTTGATCACCGCTGGCGCCTGGGAACAGGTGCTGGTGTTCACTCGCACCAAGCACGGCGCCAACCGTCTGGCCGAGTACCTGGACAAACACGGTCTCACCGCCGTCGCCATCCACGGCAACAAGAGCCAGAACGCCCGCACCAAAGCCCTGGCCGACTTCAAGGCCGGTGAAGTGCGCATCCTGGTCGCTACCGACATCGCCGCTCGCGGCCTGGATATCGACCAGCTGCCCCACGTGGTCAACTTCGAACTGCCGAACGTCGACGAAGACTATGTGCACCGTATCGGCCGTACTGGCCGTGCCGGTCGTTCGGGCGAGGCGATCTCGCTGGTTGCTCCGGACGAAGAAAAACTGCTGAAAAGCATTGAGCGCATGACCCGGCAGAAAATCGCCGACGGCGACCTGATGGGCTTCGATTCCAGCGCTGTGGAAGCCGAGAAACCTGAAGTGCGCGAGCGTCCGGACGTGCGTAACCCGCGCAATCCCCGTGGCCCGCGCGGCGATGGTCCGAACGGCAGTGGCGGTGGTGGCGGTCGTAAAGACAAAGGCAAGGACAAGGGCGGCAAGGAAAAACCTGCGGCCACTGGCCGTGGCGAGCGTCCGGCCCGTGAACACAAGCCACGCGAAGGCACCCCGGCCCGCGAACAGCAGCGTCCGGCCCCTCGCGCCGCCGCTGATCGTGCCCCGGACGAGTTCCTGGACGACGATATCGATAACTTCGGTAACCGCGTCGACTACGTCCCTCAAGCCAAACCGGCTCAAGGCCGTGGCCGCCGTCCGAGTGCTCCGGCACAAGGCACGGCAGCAACTGGCACCGGCGCTCCGCGTAGCGGCAAGCCACAAGGTCGCCAGAGCGGTCCACGCAGCAGCGATGGCGCCACCACCGGCACTCCACCGGCCAAGCGCAGCGGCCCGCGCAATGGTGCTCCACGTGACGGCCAGGCCCGTCGCGAAGAGTCCCGCAACCGCCGCCCGGCCCGTAGCGACGACCAGCCACGTTCGGAACCGGCCGTGCAAAACCCCCGCGGTCCGGCGCCGAAGATCATTCACAAGGAGTCGAAAACCGATCGTTTCCCGACGCCAGAGCAACTTGATCAACTGCCAGGCCGTCCTCGCGGTGAGAAACCAGCATTGCTGACTCGCAATCGCTGAGTTATCGCCGCAATAAAAAATGCCCCGGATCGCGAGATCCGGGGCATTTTTGTTTTCCGGGATAGGCAAAAATCCTCAACTGACCAAAGAATCCCTGTGGGAGCGAGCTTGCTCGCGATGACGTACTGTCAGTCACTTCCATTCTGAGTGTGATGACCCCATCGCGAGCAAGCTCGCTCCCACAGGGGACTTGTGGTGTGACTGAAGTATATGTTCGGCAATAAAAAAACGCCCCCGATCGCGAGATTGGGGGCGTTTTTTGTAAGGCGCGAATATTACTTCGCTTTCACACCCTCAAACGAAACGTACAGCTCGACCGCATCGGACGCTGGGCCCAGGTCTTTCTGCTTGCCGAAATCGGAACGCTTGATGCTGGTGGTGCCTTCGAAGCCGGCACGGTAGCCGCCCCATGGATCCTTGCCTTCACCCAGGAAAGTGGCCTTGACCACGACTGGCTTGGTCACGCCAAGGATGGTCAGGTCGCCGGTCACGTCGGCAGTGTCTTTGCCAGCGGCGTTTTTGCCGGTGGATTTGACGCTGGTGGAGACGAACTTGGCTTTAGACCCGTTCAGGAAGTCTTTGCTGGCGATGTGCTTGTCGCGCTCGGCATGGTTGGTGAATACGCTGGCGGTATTCACGTTGAACTCGATCTTGCTGTCTTCTGGCTTGGCAGCGTCGAAGCTGAACTTGCCGTCGATATCCTTGAAGGTACCGGTGATGTAGCTGTAACCCAGGTGGCTGATCTTGAAGTCAACGAAGGCGTGCTGGCCTTCCTTGTCGACGACATAGTCAGCAGCCATTACGTTGCCGGCGGACAGCAGGGCAGAACCGATTGCCAGGGCGGCGAGCGTCTTTTTCAACATGCTTTCTATTCCTTTGGAGTCGAGGTTGAACATCAGGCTTTGCGCCCCAGCATTCGCTTGAGGGTCGCGTCGCGATCGATAAAGTGGTGTTTCAATGCTGCCAACGCATGGAGACCGGAAAAAATTACCAGCACCCAGGCCAGGTAGAAATGAATCACACCAGCCGTATCTGCCTGGTCCGGTAGTCCGGAAACCAGTGCAGGCACTTCAAACAGGCCAAACACCGGAATCCCGACACCGTCTGCGGTGGAAATCAGGTAACCGGCAATTATCACAGCAAACAGGCTGAGGTAGAGGAACCCATGGCCGAAGCTGGCGCCAATGCGCGTCAGGCGGCTGTAGCTTTGCAGCGCCGGTGGCGGCGGGCTGACAAAGCGCCAGATCACCCTTAGAACCATGGCGGCCAACAGTACAAGGCCAATGCTTTTGTGCAGGTCCGGCGCGTCTTTGCGCCAGCTGCTGTAGTAGTCGAGCCCAACCATCCACAAGCCCAGCGCAAACAGACCGAAGACTGCCAGCGCCACGCCCCAGTGCATGAAAATGCTGACCCAACCGTAGCGCGAAGAAGAATTACGTAGCTGCATTGCCCAAATCCTGTGATAACGGCGACCAAGACTATCGAGTTATCTATCGATTTAAAGCGGAAAATTTCGCTTTGAAATATCGAGAAATACGATCAAGAGCCTAAAATGGGTGAGTTAAGGAAAGATTAAAGGCGAAATTGTGGCGGGATATTAGTGGTAGTCGAGGAAAAATCTGGTAGCTGGGAAGGCCCTTCGCGAGCAGGCTCGCTCCCACACTGGATCAGCGTGAACACAAGATTGGTGCCCACCACAGAACCCTGTGGGAGCGAGCCTGCTCAAGAAAGCGATAGTGCAGGCAAAAAAAAGCGTGGCCAATGACCCGCACTTTCGTTCACTCCAAAGTCTTACTGCGCCATGGTCTCAGTGGCTGCAGCCTTCCTGGCCGGCTTGGAATTTTTCATTAGGCCCACTCTGAGGCTGTAAGCAATCATGGTTGTACGGATCTATCTGGCATTTGTGGGCTAGTTCAGTGCCATGATTTTTTGTCATTGGACGACCATCTACACAGCCAGATACGGCTATCAATATTATTATTGCTGCCAGTGCTTTCATCATGCTCTCCAGTTTTTTGAAGAACATAGAATTTAAGGTCAGGCGCTATCTATCATTTCGATCTGATTCTTTTGTGGGACGCATCTGATATATCGCTGAGGCGTGTAGGACCGGGACGTGGATGGTGCGACCCCAACGCACTGCGCAGCAAAGCCGGATGTTACATGCTTGATAGATGAGCAAAAAAAAGCGCGGCCCTTGAGCCGCGCTTTTTTACCTCTGAATGTTATTGAGCCTTGGTCTCAGTGGTCGCCGCCGGTTTAGCCGCTGGCTTCTTTGCGAGTTCAGCCTTTTTCGTCGGCGCCTTGGCCGGGACTTTTTTCGCCTCGGTCTTGGCTGCCGGTTTCTTCGCCGGAGCTTTAGACGGAGCTTTCTTGGCAGGCTCCGCTTTCACAGGCACCACAGGCTTCGGCGCTTCAACCGGTGCTGGCGCAGGAGTCGGAGCAGGTGTTGGAGCCGGTGCCGGAGTAACCGGAGCTATTGGCTCAGGCGCCTTGACCGGTGCTGGCTTGTCATCCGAACCACCAAACAGGTTGCTGAAGAAGTTGCCCTTCTTCGCCGCCACCGCGCCGGCCGCCACAGCGGCCGCCGCCGGAACTACCTTCGCAGGCTCAAACGACTTGCCCGCCGCCAGGTCTTCAACTTGACTGGCCGCCCGCTGCCCCGTGCGCAAGGCACCTTCCAGAGTGCCCGGGTACAAGGAGTCCGTGTGTTCGCCAGCGAACGCTACACGCTGAATCGGACGTTCCCACAGGCGCCAGTATTTGCTGATCTGCCCCGGACCGAAGGCCAGGTAAGCGCCGCCCATTGACGGATCGGTGCTGTAGCGACGGATTTCATAACCGGTGAACGAACCGCGCGCCTGTGGATAAAAAGCGTGCAGGCGGATCAAGACCTGATCGGCCATCTGCTTGTCGCCGAAAGCCTGCATGACCCGAGCGTTATCGCCGGACAGGTTGATCACCACATTGGCGCCGCCCTTCAGGGCCGGTTCGACCCACAACATACCCAGACCGGTGTTGCTGTAGATTTCGCCGGACATGCGCGCCTTGCTTTCCCATACCGGCGTCTTGAACTTGAGCAGGATCTGGTCGCGCCAGCCGTAGTTGGTGCCTTTGATCGCGGCCATGTGCTGAGTATCCAGCGCCGGGGTCATCTGGATCTTGTTCAGCGCGCGCAACGGCACGGCCACGATGACGTAGTCAGCCTGATAACCGACGCTGCCGACTTTGACGGTCACGCCGTCCTTGTCCTGGATAATGGCCGAGACCGGTGCGCTGGTCTTGATCGTTTTCAGTTGTTTGACGAAAGCCTGGGCCAATACCGTGCTGCCACCGAGCAGGCGCGAAGCGCGCAGGTCACGGTCGGAGACGCCACGATACACCCGGCTCTGCTGGGCGAAGTACAGCAGCGACAGGCGCGAAGGTTCGTCATAGCGGGTACGAATCTGCTGGTTCACCAGCTGACGGGCGGTCGCTGGCAACGTCAGTCGATCGAGCCAGTTGGAGACGTTGATCTGATCCAGGGCATGCAGCGTGCTGTTCGCTGCCGGGTTCTGCGGGTCTTCGATCGAACGCGCCAGATCATCCAGGGTCTTCTCGTAGCGCTTGAGCGCTTCGGCGGTGGCTGGCTCCTTGGTGGCCAGATCGGCAGCGGTGTAATACACGCCGTCGATCAGATAGCTTGGCGTGCGCACGAATTCCGGGGCCGGCGTGATGCCCAGCTTGAACGTCGAGACGTACTTGTTCAACACCGGCTGAGTCTTGTCGTTGCCGATCCACTCGCTGGTGGCCATGCCGGAGCGGCCGCCCAGGCTCGGCTTGGCTTCCAGCAGAGTGACCTGCCAACCTTTGTTCTGCAGCTCATAAGCAGCCGTGAGGCCCGACAGGCCACCGCCGATCACGATCGCCGTTTTATCCTTGGCCAGCGCGGACACGCTGAACAGCCCCAACATCACCAGCGCACAGGCGCGCAGCCAACCAGCAGACATTCAGAGAACTCCGAAAATACACAAGGAAATAGCGGTTTTACGAGTCAGACGACCCAAAGAACCGCGAAGAATACGTTAGCCATCAAAAGGCCGCCAGCGACGTCTATCGTCCTATATAAAGTAGCTCAAACGGCGCAATGGGTTGTCCCGAGGACGCGCTTTGCATAGGCTTGCGCGATTGTATGTCCGCAGATGTCACGGACCGCCTCGAGGAGACTGAACATGGGCCTGAATAATCAGTGGATGCAACGCGATCTCGCGGTGTTGTGGCATCCCTGCACCCAGATGAAAGATCACGAGCAACTGCCGCTGATCCCGATCAAGCGCGGCGAAGGTGTATGGCTGGAAGACTTTGAGGGCAAACGCTACCTCGACGCCGTCAGCTCCTGGTGGGTCAATGTGTTTGGCCACGCCAACCCGCGGATCAACCAGCGCATCAAGGATCAGGTCGATCAGCTGGAACACGTGATCCTCGCCGGTTTCAGCCATCAGCCCGTGATCGAGCTGTCCGAGCGCCTGGTGAAGATGACGCCGGAGGGCCTGACGCGGTGCTTCTACGCCGATAACGGCTCATCCTGCATCGAAGTCGCGCTGAAAATGAGCTTTCACTACTGGCTCAACCGCGGCCAGCCGAACAAGAAGCGCTTTGTCACCCTGACCAACAGCTACCACGGCGAAACCATGGCGGCGATGTCGGTGGGCGACGTGCCGCTGTTCACCGAGACCTACAAGGCCTTGTTGCTGGACACCATCAAGGTGCCGAGCCCGGATTGCTACCTGCGCCCCGACGGCATGAGCTGGGAAGAGCACTCGCGCAACATGTTTGCCGCCATGGAACAGACCCTGGCCGAGAACCACGACACCGTCGCGGCAGTCATCGTCGAGCCGCTGATCCAGGGCGCCGGCGGCATGCGCATGTACCATCCGGTGTACCTCAAGTTGCTGCGCGATGCCTGCGACCGTTATGGCGTGCATCTGATCCACGACGAAATCGCCGTCGGCTTCGGCCGCACCGGGACGATGTTCGCTTGCGAACAGGCCGGCATCCGTCCGGACTTCCTCTGCCTGTCCAAGGCCCTGACCGGCGGATACTTGCCGCTGGCGGCGTGCGTGACGACCGAAGATGTCTACAGCGCGTTCTACGACGACTACCCGACCCTGCGTGCCTTCCTGCATTCCCACAGCTACACCGGCAATCCCCTGGCTTGCGCGGCGGCATTGGCGACGCTGGATATTTTCGAAGAAGACAACGTCATCGAGAACAACAAGGCCCTGGCCCAGCGCATGGCATCCGCCACCGCGCACCTGGCCGATCACCCTAACGTCTCGGAAGTGCGCCAGACCGGCATGGTGCTGGCCATCGAGATGGTCAAGGACAAGGCCACCAAGGAAGCTTATCCGTGGCAGGAGCGGCGTGGTTTGAAGGTGTTCCAGCATGCTTTGGAACGCGGTGCTTTACTTCGACCGTTGGGCAGTGTGGTGTATTTCCTGCCGCCGTATGTGATTACACCTGAGCAGATCGATTTTCTGGCGGAAGTGGCCAGTGAAGGGATCGACATCGCGACTCGCGATAGCGTCAGTGTTTCGGTGCCGAAGGACTTTCACCCGGGCTTCCGAGATCCGGGCTGATTGAATAGCGCTCGTTCCCACGTCGAGGCGTCGAACCGTCCGCGTGGGAATGCAGCCAGGGACGCTCTGCGTCCCAAAAAGCGGACGCTCAGCGTCCAATGAGGCATTCCCACGCAGAGCGTGGGAACGATCAAACTACAGAGACCCAGCATGAGACTGTCCCGCTTCTTTATCGACGCCCCCTTGAGCACCGGCGAACACGAGTTGCCCGAGGCCCAGGCCCATTACATCAGCCGCGTTTTGCGCATGGCCGAGGGTGATGCGCTGCAACTGTTCGACGGCTCGGGCCAGGAGTTTCGCGCCACGCTGGTGGAGGTCGGCAAGAAGCGCGTCGTCGTGCAGATCGATGAAAGCTTCGCCGGACAGGTCGAGTCACTACTGCAGATCCATCTCGGCCAGGGCTTGTCCCGTGGCGAACGGATGGATTGGGCAATTCAGAAAGCCACTGAACTGGGCGTCACTGAAATCACCCCGATCTTCAGCGACCGCTGTGAAGTCCGACTCAAGGACGAACGCGCCGACAAACGCCTGATGCACTGGCGCCAGGTTGCGATCAGCGCTTGCGAGCAATGCGGACGTTCACGGGTGCCGGTGATTCATCCGCCGCTACTGTTGCCGGATTGGTTGAAACAGACCCAGGCAGAATTGAAGTTGGTGCTGCATCCGGTGGCCGAGCCATTGGTCAGTCATGCGAAGCCTGCGACGTTGGCATTTCTGATCGGGCCTGAGGGCGGGTTGTCGGAGGCCGAAGTGGATCAGGCCAAGGCTAGCGGTTTTCACGCCGCCCGCCTCGGCCCTCGCGTGTTGCGCACCGAAACCGCGCCGGTGGTGGCGTTGGCGGTGGCGCAACAACTGTGGGGCGACTTTTAGGTTGGTGATCGTTCCTGATCGTTCCCACGCTCTGCGTGGGAATGCAGCCCGTGACGCTCCGCGTCACTGAACGCAGAGCGTCCCTAGAGGCGTTCCCACGCAGAGCGTGGGAACGATCAGTCATCTACCAGAAGCTACTGCACCGGATCGCTCACCGGCTTGGCGATGATTGCCTTCAGCTCGCTGGTCATCGGGAATTCCAGGTTCAGGCCTTTGGGTGGAATCGGTTGCTGGAACCAGCGCTGATAGATGCTGTTGATCTCGCCCGAACTGTACAGATCGGCGAGGGTCGAGTTCACCAATTCGAGAAACTGCGGGTCGCCCTTGCGCACCATGCAGCTGTAGATTTCCCGCGACTGCTCCTCCCCCACCACGACCCAATTATGCGGATCGCGGGCCTTGGCGCGCTCACCATAGAGCAACGCATCGTCCATATAGAACGCCGCCGCCCGACCTGACTGCAACATCTGAAAGGCTTCGCCGTGGTCCTTGGCACTGATCACGAACATATCGATCTTGTGATCGATGTTGTAGCTCTTCAGAAACCGTTCGTTGGTGGTGCCGGCGGTGGTCACGACATTCTTTCCGCGCAGGTCGGCGAAGCTTTTGATGCCGCTGTCCTTTGCCGTGAGCAACTGCCCCTTCACGTAGATGAACCCGTAGGAAAACGCCACTTGCTGCATACGCTCGGCCGTCACGCCGGTGGAGCCGCACTCAAGGTCGACCGTGCCGTTCTGCACCAGCGGAATGCGCGTTTGCGAGGTCACCAGGTTGTACTTCACCTGCAGATCCGGCAGCTCAAGTTTTTGCTTGATGCGCTCGACAATCTTGCTCGCCAGGTCCACCGAATAGCCCATCGGCTGCCCCGTGTGATCACCCACGTAGGAGAACGGCACCGACGCGTCGCGATAGCCCAGCGTGATGCTCTTGGCATTGGCAACCTTGTTCAGCGTGCCGGTCAGTGGCGCTTCGTTGGCCTGGACCTGGCTGGCGAGCAGCAAGCCGAGGGTGCAGCCGATCAACGTGATTTTTTGCATTGTTATTCTCCGTTGTGGGTAGAGCGATTAGCGGCGGGCGGCGATCACGATGATTTCCACCAGCACCTCTGGACGGGCCAGTTGCGCCTGCAAGGTGGTGCGGGTCGGCGCCTGGCCCGGTGACAGCCACTGCGACCAGACCTCGTTCATGGCGGCAAAGTCGCGGCCAATGTCGTTCAGGTAAATAGTCGCGTTGAGCAGATGATCCTTGTCGCTGCCAGCTTCGGCCAACAACGCATCGATTTTCGCCAGTACTTCGGCGGTTTGGCCGGTAACGTCGGTGCTGTCACCCGGAACCTGTCCCGAGAGAAACACCAGATCGCCAAAGGTCACCGCGCCAGAGAGTCGGCTGTTGCTGTTGATACGGTTGATGTTCATCGGTTTTTCCTTTTCAAGTCAGGCAACGCGGGGGGCGAGGCCCTGCATTTCGATTGAAGGTGCGCGCCGGGCGATCAACTCGCTGAGCACCCGAGCACTGCCACAGGCCAGGGTAAACCCCAGGGCGCCATGGCCGAGGTTGAGCCACAGGTTGCGGTACGCCGTGGCCCCGATCAACGGCACGCCGCTGGGGGTGGCCGGGCGCATGCCGGCCCATTCGATGGCGGCGTCGTAATCACCGGCATTGGGCAAGGTTTCCTGCGCCTGGCGCTTGATCAGCGCCAGACGTTTGGGGTCGAGCGCCGGGTCGAAGCCGACGATGTCGACCATCGCTGCCACGCGCAGTTGTTCACCGATGCGGGCATAAACGATCTTGCGGTTGTAATCGGTGATGCTCAGCTCCGGCGCACGATGTTCGGCGCGGATGGGCAAGGTCAGGCTGTAACCCTTGAGCGGATACAGCGGCAGGTTCATGCCGGGCAGCGCCAGCGCCGGACTGCGATGGCCGGCAGCAATCACCAACTGCTCGACCGGCAGCACTTGCGAACCCATTTCGACTGCCTGCACCGCGCCGTCCGCGTGGCGAATGCCGGTGACCTTGCGCCCAAGTAAAAACTCGCAACGCCCCGACGCCTGGAGTCGAGCCAGCAGTTGCTGGCAGAAAGCATGGCAATCGGCGACTTCTTCGTCAGGCGTATAAATCGCGCCCACAAACGGCGCCTCGGCGAGCGCAGGCTCCAACTGTGCACATTCGGCCCGCGACAGCACGTGCTGCTGTTGCGGATCGGCCAGGCCATGGCGCGCATGCTCAAAACTCGCGGCTTCACGAAACGTCACCAGTTTGCCGTTGCGCCGCCAGTCGAAACCGTCGAGGCGGTCTTCTTCGCGCCAGCCTTGCAGCGTGGACTGGCTCAGCAGTGCCAGACGCAGCAGGTGTGCGCCGTTGCGCTGATTCACCGAACGGCGGCAGGCCGCCAGGAAGGACGCCATCCAGCGCCATTGAGCCGGGTCCAGGCGCGGGCGCAGCTTCAACGGCGAGTCACCTTGTAGCATCCAGCCAATCGCCTGAAGCGGTACGCCTGCATCGGCCAGTGGCGCGACGTAACGGTAGGACAACTGGCCGCCGTTGGCGAAACTGGTCTCGCTGCCCAACGAATCCCGGGCCTCGATCAGCGTCACGTCGATGCCGTCGCGAACCAGTGCGTAAGCCGTCGTCAGTCCGATGACGCCACCACCGATGATGCAAACCCGCTGAGCCATGTCTGTCCTTAACCGTTGTTGAAACAGGCTTCAGGTTAGGACCAGGTGACAGACCTTGAACAATGCATAAAGATGCCTGACCCATAAACAAAGGTTATGGACTTGCCATGCGACTGCGACACATCGAGATTTTCCAGGCCATTCGCCAGACCGGTTCGGTCAGTGGCGCCGCGCAGTTGCTGCACGTATCGCAGCCGGCGGTGAGCAAAGTGCTGCAACACGCCGAACAGCAACTGGGCTTTCCGTTGTTCCTGCGGGTGCGCGGTAAATTGCAGGCTACGCCCGAAGCGCTGGAGCTTGAGCGCGAGGTCGACAAGGTCACCGAGAGCCTGCAAGGCGTGCGACGTCTGGCCCAGAGCCTGCGCCGTGAGCCGGGTCACAGCGTACGGATCGGCGCGATCCCGGCGCTGGCCCTGTCGCTGCTGCCGCCAGCCATCAACGAATGGACGCAACGCTACCCGGACATTGTCTGCGAATTGTCCAGCGCCCACAGTCGTGAGCTGATGCAGAATTTGTTGATGCGCGAAGTAGATGTCGCGCTGACCTTGCAGCCGCCGGATCATCCAGGCCTGAAGGCGCAAGCCCTGGCCTGCGGGATGCTGGTGGCGCTGGCACCGACCGGTTATTGGGCCGTCGAAACCCTGGGCCAACCATTGCCGTTGAGCGAACTGGCCGGTGCGCCGCTGATCGGCCTGTCCAGCGCCGACCCGCTGGCGGCCAGGCTCGACAGCTACCTTGAGGCGGTCGATCCGCCGCCACGGGTTCGCATTGCCGTGCAGACCTATTCGCTGGCGCGGGCGATGGTTGAGTCCGGTGCCGGGCTGGCGGTGATCGATCCGTTTACCGCGCTCGGTGCGTCCCCCGCCACCACGGCGATTCGACCTCTGGCGCCAGCGTTACCGATCACGTTGTATGCGGTCACCCGCGCCGACGAACCGCCACCCCACACCTTGAGTGATTTGTTGCAGGTGTTCAGCCGACGGGCACAGGCGCAACTGGATCGCCTGTGTGGGAGCGAGCCGGCTCCGGGCGGCGTTCCGACGAAAGCGTCAGGTCAGTCGACATCATTGCTGACTGATCCACCGCATTCGTCGGAACGCCGCCCGGAGCCGGCTCGCTCCCACAGGTTTTTCAAATAGCTGCAGTGCGATCTACAACACATAAAACAGAATCGCCACGAAGTGCAGCAAACTCCCGGCGATCACGAACAGGTGCCAGATCCCGTGGGCATGGCGCAAACGACTGTCCAGCGCAAAAAAGACAATGCCCACGGTGTACAGCACGCCACCAGACGCCAGCCAGGCGAAACCTGTACTGCCCAACGCCGCCAGTAACGGTTTGACCGCCACCAGCACGATCCAGCCCATCACCGCGTAGATCACGATCGACAGAATCCGCGCCTCCGAACGCGGTTTGATCTCTTGCAGGATGCCGATCAGCGCCAATCCCCAGACAATTCCGAACAGCGTCCAGCCCCACGGGCCGCGTAGGGTCACGAGACAGAATGGCGTGTAGCTGCCGGCGATCAGCAGGTAGATCGAATAATGATCGACCTTCTGCATGATCTCTTTCTTGCGTCCACGCACGCTGTGGTAAACGGTCGATGCGCTGTAAAGCACCAGCAAGGTAAACCCGTAAATCGCCACGCTGACGATCTTCCACGGGCTGCCGTCCATGCCGGCGATCACCAGCATCCACACCACCCCGACCACCGCTGCCACCGCCCCGACCAGATGCGTCCAGGCGTTCAATCTTTCCCCGTGATACATGTGTTGCTCACCTCAAGATTCGTTGCAACATCGCGCAAGGCTCAGGCCTTGAGACTAAAAGCGCAATGTTTCAGAACACTGCTCCTACAAGAACCCACATACGTGCACAATCGAGCCATTCGAATAAGAGTCTGCATCATGCTGATCGACGAAGAGTTGACCCTGAAAAAACTCGAGGTGTTCCTGGCCTTCATGCGCACCGGCAACCTGGCCCGTGCCGCCGCCGAATTGCAGACCAGCAACGTCAGCGTGCACCGGGCGATCCATTCCCTGGAAAGCGCCCTGCGCTGCCCGCTGTTCAAGCACGAAGGCCGCAACCTGACGCCGCTGGAAAGCGCTTATGTGCTGGAGGAGCGGGCGCAGAAGCTAATTCAGGACGTGGTCGAAACCGTGCGCCTGACCCGCGAAGCGGCCGGATTTTCCGCTGAACGCTTCAAGCTGGGCTCGCTGTATTCGCTGACGGTGAAGACCGTGCCGCAGCTGATCATGGGCCTGAAAATCCGTCGCAGCGAGCTCAACATCGACCTGATCCTCGGCTCGAACTTCGACCTGCTGTACAAGCTCAAGAACATGGAAGTCGACGCGATCCTGGTGTCCCTGGACGAGAGCGTCAACGACCCGGATTGCGAGCAGATTCCGCTGTTTTCTGACGATATCTTTCTGGCCACGCCGGCTGACTCGAAGTTCGCCCAACGAACCGAAGTGGATCTGGCCGAAGTGCGCGACGAGACGTTCATTACCCTGACCCAAGGCTTCGCCACGCATCAGGATGGGAAACGTGTCTTCCAGCAGGCTGGGTTCGAACCCAAGGTGGCGATGCAGGTCAACGACATCTTCACCCTGCTGAGCATGGTCAGTTCGGGGGTGGGTTATGCGTTGTTGCCGGGGCGGATCGCGGCGGTGTACGAGAACCGGGTGAAGCTGATTCCGTTGCAGGAGAAGTATCGGTTGCAGCAGCACATTGGGGTGGTGTTTCTGAAGGCCAAGGAGAGGGATCCGAATTTGCTGGCGCTGTTGGCTGAGTGTCGGATGTATGCCAATCGGCAGCCCTGACAGACCGTGTCGCCTGCATCGCGGGCAAGCCACGCTCCCACAGGAACTGCGCTGTCCTTGTGGGAGCGGGCTTGCCCGCGATGGCGTCGGTACAAGCAGCAACTATCTAGCGGGCTAGCCCACAATCCCGCGAACAATAAAGTACAACAACGAAGGCCCGAGCAAGCACCCAAGCCCGGTATGGAAGGTCGCGGTCAACGCGCCATAAGGCACCAACCGCCGATCCGTCGCCGCCAGTCCGGCCGTCACACCGCTCACAGTACCCGCCAACCCGCCAAACACCATCGCCGAACGCGGGTTATCCAGGCCCATCCAGCGCGCCGCCATCGGTGTGCCGACCATCACCAGAATCGCCTTGATCAATCCGGTGGCAATCGACAGCGCCATCACATCCGAGCTGGCACCAATCGCCGCTCCGGTCACCGGGCCGACGATGTAGGTTACCGCGCCAGCGCCAATGGTGGTCATGCTGACCGCATCGCGATAACCGAACGCCCAGGCAATACTCGCGCCGACAATGAACGGCAGAATCGTGCCGAGCAGCAGTGCAATGACACCGATCAATCCGGCCTTTTTCGCTTCGGTGGCCTGCACTTCAAAGGCCGTGGCCACGATTGCAAAGTCCCGCAGCATCGCACCGCCCATCAAACCGATACCGGAAAACAGCGTCAGGTCCGCCAGGCCTTTTTGCCCGCCAGTCATGGTGCCGCCGACCCAGGCCAGCACCAGCCCGATCACGATGGCGATCGCCGAACCATGGATGCGTCCGAACGTCAGGCGTTTGGACAACACCACCGACACCCACATGATCACGCCAACGAACGCGAACGCGGTGACCAGACCGTTATGCTCCAGACCTTTCTCAATGAGATCCCACATATCAGCGACCTCCTACTGGAGTGCCGACCGGTGTGATGTCCACCGGTTCATCGGGCAAAGGTTCGCCTTTGTGAGTCCGGCTGATCAGCGCAATGGTGCAGCCGCAGATCACCACCGAACCGATCGCCGCCAGCACCGCCACCGGGCCACCGTGCAGGGCGGTGACGACGTTCTGTTGTGCGGCCATCGCGACCACGACGGGAATGTACATGGCGCCCCAGAAACCGACGCCCATCTCGCAGTCCTTGGTCATGCCGCCGTGCTTATTCATCCATAACCGCGCGCAGATCAACAGGATCATCGCGATCCCGACGCCGCCGACGTTTGATTTCACGCCCAGCAACACGCCGAGCATGTCTCCCACGATCACCCCTGCCAGCGTACAAATCGCCAACAGCGCCACACCGTAAATAATCATTGTTGTTGTCCTCAAAGTGCATCGTCGAATGTTGTTTTTGTTGTTCGAAGCCTTAAGTCGGGGGTCTAGGATTGGCGGCTTCCCTCCTCACGCAACAGCGCCTGCAGGGTATCGAGCCGCGCACCGTCGAAAGCGATCACGGTGCCCTGCTCGAATACCCGGCGCGCCAGCCCGGTCAGAACTGCACCGGGCGGCAGTTCAATCTGTAGTCGTACGCCGCGCTCGTAGGCGCTTTGCACCGTGCCGCGCCAATCCACCACGCGACACATGTTGAAGGCCAGGTCGTCGCGCAAGGCATCGGCTTGGGTGACGGGCCGGGCGCGACTGCCGCTAAGGTAGCTCAGGGTCGGTGTTTTCAATTGCACCTTGGCGAAGGCTTCGGCCAGGGTTTTCGCCGGTGTTTCCAGCAGCGGGCAATGGGAAGGAACGCTGACCGACAGGCGCTTGGCCACGCCTGCACCACAACCTTTCGCCAATTGCGCTACCGCTTTCATCGCCCCTTCGCTGCCAGCAATGACCACTTGGTTATCGGCATTAATGTTGGCCAGATACACCGGTGATTCGGCGCTGTGAATCTGTGCCAGCAGTTCTTCAACCGTGGCCAGTTCCAGACCAATGATCGCGGTCATGCCGTAGCCCTGTGGATACGCCTGCTGCATCAACTCACCGCGCAGGCTGACCAGATGCAGCGCATCGCTGAAGCTCAAGGCCTCGGCCACCACCGCTGCCGGGTACGCGCCAATGGACAACCCGGCGACGTAATCCGCCTTCAATACCAGCTGGCGTGATGCGGCGACCCCGGCAATCAGCAGACAAAGCTGAACCGCCCGGGTCGACTTCAACGCTTGGGCAGAGTCCAGAAGAAACACGTCTTCTCCGAGGACGTCACTGGCCTCGATCACCGTTTCCCGAGGCAAGCGATGGAGCATGCCCGGCTGCTGCGCGCCTTGCCCCGGAAACACCAGCAGACTGCTCACGCTGCTTGCTCCTGCGGATTCCACGGATCAATCACGAGACAGGCCTGGCGCGCATTTTTCAGCAACACCCGACGTACCGGGCCGGCCCATTCTCTCAAGGCGACAGCCCCGAAAGGCGTCTGCAACTGCATGTCCACCAGACACGCAGCGGTGTCGAGAAGACTCACCAGTTCCTGCGCCTGAGTACGGCTCAGCGGTTGCGGTGTGCGCAGGATCAGGTCGAGGTCGCTGCGCTCGTGCAATGCCGCAAAGCCGCTGGCCAACTCGAACCCGGCGCTGCCACTGACGCCCCAGACCCAACCACAGCCATCGAGCAGCGGACGCAGTTGATCAAGGGCACGCACTGCGGGTAAAGCCCGATCAATCGAGACATGACAAAGCGCTTCCGGCTGCACCCGACGCTGGATCGCATCGATCGCCATCGATGTTGCATACCGCTGCTCGCGTAACCGCCCACGTACCCCGACCGCGATTTGACCCGTTGCGCTCAACGCACGCCGAACCACCACCGGCTGACCCGCGCTGACCGACTCGATCACCCACGAAGGCACGTCCGCGGGCAGCTGCTCCAGAGTCATCCCCCAGAGCAGGTCGTGGGCCAGAAACGTGCTCACCACTGCTCTCTCAACAGTTGGCGCACCTTGCTCGACGCCGCGCGGTTGCTCGCGCCCAAGCGGCCACTCAGATCGCGACCGGTGGCAGCGACATCGCCAATCGCCTGATTGAGGCATTCCGTCACTCGCGTCACGTCGGCCGCCGTCGGCTGCTCGATCTGTTCCACCGACAAGGTTTCCCAAAGCAAACCCAGGCTGGCATAGCTGTCGATGTCATACGCCATGGGCGGCACGCTGGCGGCCAGGGTTTCGAGTTCTTCGACACTGCGCAAGGTCACCCGCGCCGCCGACGCCTTGCCCATCGCATGCACCATCACCCCCGGATCACGCAGGGCGATCAGCCGATTGGCCTGATACCCATGAGCGAGAAACGCCCCGGACATCGCCTTGCCCACCAGCAAACCAATCACCGCGTGGCCGGCCAGTCGGGCGCGGGCATAACTGTCCGCGGCACCGGCCAAGGCCTGATGAATGCCGAGGGCTTCTTCGCGCCGACCGTAGGCCTGGCTCGGCACATCGACGATGGCGATCAAGGCACGCTTGTGCGGTTTATCCAGATCGGCTGCGATAACTTCATCCACAGCCTTGGCCAAGCCCCAGCCTTCCAACAGACCGACCTCGCCATTGCGGGCGCGGACGAAGCGGTTGTCGGGATCAGCCACCACGGCAATAAACCGAACAGGTTGATCGCCCAACACACCATCAGCGACTTTCAACGACGCTGGCAAACCATCGACCGGTTTGGCGCCCGCACTCAAGGCATTGAACCAGTTCAAACCTCTCAGGGAATACGAACTCATGAGCGCTCTCCTTGGTACAGATCGCGAACCGTTGACGGCTCGATTTGCGGCTCGGCGTCCAGACGGGCCAGCCGTTGCAGGAACAATTCGGCCTGACGGCTGCGTTGTTGCGCAGGCAAACCCTGTTGCAGCAATTCGCTGACCTGCTGCTGAACCTGCGCCACGTCGTCAGCGACAAAGCGATCTGCCAAACCACTGGCGAAACGTTGCTCGCCACCAGTCAGGCTCCAGATGAAGGGACGATCACGGGAGTCGTATTCCTCAAGCCCGGCTTCCTGTTCGATCACTTGCGGACCGTTCAGGCCAAGCCGCGCTTCCTGAGTCACCAGCAGATAGCTGCACAACCCGGCAGCAATCGACATCCCGCCAAAGCAGCCAACGCTGCCGGCCACCACGCCGATCACTGGCTGGTACTGGCGCAGATCGACAATCGCCGCATGAATATCGGCAATGGCCGCCAGCCCGAGGTTGGCTTCCTGCAGGCGCACGCCACCGGTTTCCAGCAGCAACACGGCGCGAGTCGCAATACCTTTGCGGTTGTCTTCGGCCGCCAATTCCAGCGCACCGGCAATCTTCGCCCCGCCGACCTCACCGAGGCTGCCACCCTGAAACGCACCTTCGATCGCGGCGATCACCACCGGCAAACCGCCAATGCTGCCCTTGGCGATCACCACGCCGTCATCCGCTTGCGGCACCACACCCTGGCGCGACAGCCATGGCGACATGACGCGCTGAAACGGGTCGAGCAGTTCACGGAAGGTGCCGGCGTCGAGCAAGGCTTTCGCCCGTTGTCGGGCACCGAGTTCGACGAAACTGTGCTTGTGCAGAAGCGCGGTGCTGTCAGTCATGGCCGATCTCCTCAAAGCCTTGTTCCAGACGCAAGCGCACCACACCCGGCGTGGCGCCGAAATCATGGATATCAATCGCCATAGCGGGCGGTGTCTGACCGTCGAACATCCGCGCAAACAGATGCTGCCAGCGTTGTTCGGCGCCATTGACCGAGGTCTGCACCTTGATCGTCAACTTGCCGGCCTGACCCGGTTCGATCAGCACTTCCAGGTCGCCGGAGCCGACACAGCCCACCAGCGTCCTGCCGTGTGGCGGCTGCCCGGCGGGGAATTCAAACGATAAGGTTTCCATCAGCAAGCTCCCTGGATGATGCCGTCAGCCGACTCGACGCGGTCGATGAACAGGCAGGCTGCGAGCAAGTCCGCAGCGCCACCGGGCGAGGCATTCAACGCGATTAATTGTTGGTCCAGCTCATGCAGGTGACGACGACCGCCGAGGCTGGCACTGCCGCCGGCATCAAGCACGGCCTGGGCGCCGAGTTGCATGGTGTGCAGGCCTTGTTCGCCGGCACGGTAGAGCACGCAGGTGTCGGCCAGTTGGGTCATGATCGCCAGCAGCGCATCAAGGCGAGCGTTCTGCTCGCCATGGCCGGCGGCGCGGCTGCGTTTGAGTTGCGGCAGCGCCCGTTGAATCACTGCCGGGAAACCAAGCTGGGCTTCTTCACGGGCACCGCGTGCGCCATAACGCTGGGCAACTTGGGCACCGTGGCTGAGCGGACGCGGGGCGTAACGGTCGTCGAGCAGCGCCAGGCGTGCAGCGCGCAAAGTCACGGCACTTGCTTTGGTATTGGTGGATTCCAACGCGGTAGCAGCGACCAACAGGCCCAACGCCCAAATGGCCCCGCGATGAGTATTCACCCCGTGGGTGGTGGCGAGCATCGTTTGCTCCCCTTCCCGGCCGATCCGCCCGAGGGCTTCACGCAGCGGCAAGCCCACTTCAGCAAACTCGATGGCCGCTTCGGCCATTTCCTTGAACGCTGGCCACAAGGACAGCGCCGAAGCGTGCATCAGCCCGAGGTGCAAATCGGTATGCGCGCCATTGCCGCGACGGTCGACCAGCGCCGGTTTCGGCGACAGGTCCGCTTCGTCGATCAACGCATCGACGGCCAGATCCGCCAGCTGCTCAGCCAGGGACAAGGTTTTCGGTTGCAGGTTGAATGCGTGCATTACCAGCTCCTGAACTTGGCGGGCGGGTTATAGAGGCCACCGGACCACTCGACCAGATCGGCCACGCTTTTGGCCGCCAGCAGTTCGCGGGTTGCGTCGGTGCGGCGGATGCCGAGGTCTTCGGGCAAGGCGATCAAACCTTCGCGGCGCATGCGCGCGGTGTCTTTGGGGTTGTGGCGCAGGCCAATGACGGTTACCCCGGCCACGGCGGCGATCATCGCCTGGCGCTCTTCCAGCGAACGCGCCTTGTACAGATAGGCGATGCCTTCTTCAGTCAGCAGGTGGGTGACGTCGTCGCCGTAGATCATGATCGGCGCCAGCGGCATGCCGCTTTTTCTCGCCACTTCCACCGCGTCGAGGGTTTCGACGAAGGTCGGTTTGCCGCCCTCCTGGAAAGTCTCGACCATTTGCACCACGAGTTTCTTGCCCCGTTCCAGCAGCGCTTCGGGCGCATCGTCATGGCGCATGTCGAGCCAGGCCGGCGTGCTGTGACGGCGACCGCGCGGGTCGTGGCCCATGTTTGGCGCACCACCGAAACCGGCGAGACGTCCGCGCGTCACTGTGGAGGAATGGCCGTCGCCATCAACTTGCAGGGTGGCGCCGATGAACAGGTCCACCGCGTATTGCCCGGCCAGTTGGCAGAACATCCGATTGGAACGCAGCGAGCCGTCGCGTCCGGTGAAGAACACGTCAGGCCGTGCGGCGATGTAGTTTTCCATGCCCAGTTCGGTGCCGAAGCAATGCACGCTTTCGACCCAACCGCTTTCGATGGCCGGGATCAGGGTCGGGTGAGGATTGAGGGTCCAGTTGCGGCAGATCTTGCCCTTCAGGCCGAGGGATTCACCGTAGGTCGGCAGGATCAGTTCGATGGCGGCGGTGTTGAAACCGATGCCGTGGTTGAGGGACTGGACGTTGTGTTTTTCGTAGATGCCGCGGATCGCCATCATCGCCATCAGCACGTGAACGGGCTTGATGTGCCGTGGATCACGGGTAAACAGCGGCTCGATGTAGAACGGCTTGTCGGCCACCACCACGAAGTCCACCCAGGATGCCGGGATGTCGACCCGCGGCAGTTCACTGACATCGTCCACCAACTGATTGACCTGGACGATGACAATGCCGTCGCTGAAGGCGGCGGGTTCGATCAATGCAGGGGTGTCTTCGGTGCTCGGGCCGGTGTAAATATTGCCGGCGCGGTCGGCCATGAAACCGGCCGAGAGCACGACGTTGGGGATCAGGTCCACCACCAGTCGCGCATAGAGCTCGATGTAAGTGTGGATCGCACCGATTTCCAGCAGGCCGTCTTCGAGCAACTGGCTGATGCGCAGGCTCTGGGTGCCGGCAAAGGAGAAGTCGAGCTTGCGGGCGATGCCGCGTTCGAACAGATCCAGATGCTCGGCGCGACCGACGCTGGGCATGATCATGTGCAGGTCGTGCAGCTTGTCCGGGTCAGCCTTGGCCAGGGAGCGTGACAGGAAATCCGCCTGCTTCTGGTTGTTGCCCTCCAGCACCACGCGGTCGCCGGGCAGGATCAAGGCCTCCAGCGCGGCCACGATTTTGTCGGTGGGCAACACCACACCGTCGGCGAGACCTCGCACAAGCTCGAGACGCCGCTGCTTTTCGCTGCGCCGCCGCGTCCATCGCGAGTCGGGGGATATTGTTGTTGTCATGACCACTCCACGGGTTCGCTGTCGTGGGAGTCACCTTAGGAGTGTTGGGTGGGGGCATCAATCAAGCAGAGAGACGGATCGTTACGCTCAGGGTAATGGTTGACCGGACTGGCGCCTTCGCGAGCAGGCTCGCTCCCACAGGGAATGCGTTACCCTGTGGGAGCGAGCCTGCTCGCGAAGGGGCCGGTCAGGTCAACCCGGCACTCACCAGCAGTTCCTCCAGCGCCAGCAAGTCAGGCACCTTCGCCACCTGCTCCCCCACCTGCACCGCCGCCAGTTCCAGCGCACACAGCGGCACATCGACATAGCTCAACTGGCTGTCGAGCTTGTACGACCGCGGAATCCCCTGCACCAGCAACGCAATGAACTTCAGCTCAGGCCGCCCGCCAAGGGCATTGAGGATGACAATCCGCGCCCGCTCACCGATGACGATTTTGTTGCCACACGCCGACTCGAAACTGAGCAATGGAATCTGCCGGTTACGCCACGCTACCCGTCCGAGATACCAGGGTGGCGTATCGGGATCGAAGGTTCCCGGTTGGTAATCGATCAGCTCGGCGATGGCGACGTTGGGCAAAATCAGGTTACGGTCGGCCAGGGGCAACAGCAGCCCGGTGAGGTTGCTGGTGCGATGCTCAAGCATGGGTCTTGCTCCATAGGGCGATACTGTCGAGCAGCACCGATTCCTGGTACGGCTTGCCGAGGTAGTCGTTGACGCCGATGGCCATGGCGCGGTCGCGGTGTTTCTGGCCGGTGCGCGAGGTGATCATGATGATCGGCAGGTGCCGCAAGCGTTCGTCCGCGCGCACCCGGGTCGCCACTTCGAAGCCGTCCATGCGCGGCATTTCGATGTCCAGCAGCATCAGGTCCGGCAGGTGTTCTTCGAGCAGCAGCATGGCGTCGACGCCGTCCTTGGCGGTCAGCACGTTCATGCCGTGGCGTTCGAGCAAACGGCTGGTGACCTTGCGCACGGTGACCGAGTCATCGACCACCAGCACCAGCAAGGGTTTGTGCGGCTCGGGTCCCGCGTCTTGAGCCAATGGTCGCTGCGGCAAACGCGCCTGCATGGCGCGGATCGGTGCCAGCAGATCGACAATCAGCACCACCCGGCCATCACCCAGGATCGTTGCCCCGGACAAACCCTGTACCGCTGCGAACTGCGGACCCAGGCTTTTCACCACGATCTCGCGAGTGCCGGCCATGGCATCGACCTGCACGGCAATATGTCGCTCGTTGCATTGCACCAGCAAGACCGGCAGCGGCAGGCTCTGGCCCAGCAGTTTCGGACGGGTGCTGGTCTTGAGCAATTCACCGAGGTAACACAGTTCATAGTGTTGCCCGGCGTATTTGTAAGTCGGCGGATCGAGCCGGTAATGCCCTTCGAGTTCGTTAGGCAACACGCGCACGATACCGTCGATGGTATTCAGCGGGATCGCGTATTGATCTTCCCCGCACTGCACCATCAGCGCCCGGTTGACCGACACGGTGAACGGCAGGCGAATGCGGAAGTGCACGCCCTGCCCAGGCACAGAGTCGATGCTCATCGTGCCGCCGAGTTGCCGGACTTCTTCGTGAACCACGTCCATACCGACGCCCCGCCCGGAAATCTGGGTGATTTTCTCGGCGGTGGAGAACCCCGGTTGCAGGATGAATTGCAGCACGTCGCGGTCGCTGATGTTGCTGTCCGGCGCCAGCAGGCCGCGCTTGATCGCCTTGCGCCGGACCGCGTCCAGCGGCACGCCGGCACCGTCGTCGCGGATGTCGAAAATGATGTCGCCGCCCTCTCGCGACAGGTCGAGGGTAATCCGCCCCTGAGCTGGTTTACCGGCCGCGATACGCACCTCGGCGGACTCCAGTCCGTGGTCCACGGCATTGCGTAGCATGTGCTCCAGCGGCGCCGCCATGCGTTCGAGCACGTTACGGTCCATCTCGCCTTCAGCGTTGCCAACGATGAACTCCACGTCTTTGCCCAACTCGCTGGAGACCTGGCGAACGATGCGCTTCAAGCGCGGCAGCATGCGCTCGAACGGCACCATGCGCGTACGCATCAGCCCTTCCTGCAACTCAGTGTTGATGCGGCCCTGCTGTTGCAGCAGGTTGTCCGCATCCTGATTGCGCCGCTCGAGGGTTTCCTTGAGGTCGAGCAGGTCCGAGGCGGATTCGAACAGCGCCCGCGACAGTTGCTGCAACTGCGAATGACGGTCCATTTCCAGCGGGTCGAATTCTTCGTAGCCCAGGCGTTCGGCGTCGACCTGCTGACGGCTGAGAATCCGCCCCTGGGTTTCGGTATCGAGGCGGCGCAACTGGTCGCGCATGCGCTCGATGGTGGTTTCCATTTCGCTCAGGGCCACGCGCGCATCGTTGACCTGTTGCTCGATCCGACCACGGAAGATCGAGGTTTCGCCGGCCAGGTTGACCAGGTCGTCGAGCAGTTCAGCCGAGACCTTGACCATGTCGGCGCCGGCGTCAGGTGGCAGCGCGAGTGGCTCGGGCTTGTGCGTTGCAAGTGTTGCAACCGGCGCTTCAGGCACCGCTGGGTGGCTGAAATTCCTGATCGCGTCGATCAGTTGATCGGCCGCTGGCAACGGGTCCCCGGCGCGGGTCGCATCGAGCATTTGCGCCAAGCGGTCATGGCTGCTTTGCAGCAGCGCGAACAATGCGGGGGTGGGTTGCAGCACGCCAGCGGACAGGCCTTCGTAGAGAAATTCCAGCTCATGGGCGAGGTCGCCGATCGGGACGATCTCCACCATCCGCGCGCCACCCTTGAGGGTGTGCAGATCGCGCAACAGGGTTTCCACTTCCTGACGATGGGTCGGTTCAGCCTGCCAGCGCACCAATGCGGCGCCAGAGTTTTCAATGATGTCGAACCCTTCCTCGAGGAAGATGTCCTGCAACTCGGGATCATGGGCGGTCGAGTCGTTGACCGGCGCGGGCTCGACCCGCTCAAGGGTACTGACATTGTCCTGACGGAATTGGCGTATGACTTCGATCAGTTCGCCCGGATCGCCCAATGGCTGCTGGTCTTGCAGTTGTTCAAGCAACCCTGCGAGTCGGTCATGGCTGTGTTGCAGCAGCTGCGCCAACGCTTCGCCGTGACTGAAACGGCGATCGACCAAGCCTTCGTAAAGGCTTTCCAACTCATGGGCCAGGTCACCGATGGGCTCGACTTCGGCCATCCGCGCACCGCCCTTGAGGGTGTGCAGGTCACGCTGCAGGGACAGCAGCGGCGCGGCGTTGTCCGGGTCGCCCAGCCAGCGTTGCAGGGTCTGGCCGGCGCTGTCGAGGATATCCAGCGCTTCCTCGAGGAAGATCGCGACGATCTCATCGTCCAGCTCAACGCGGCTCTTTGTAGGAGCTGGCTTGTCGGATCGCCGCACCGCAGCGAAGGACGTTAACGATGACGCGTTTTCCATGGATAAACGCGGCGCCTGTGAGTCCTTCGCTGGCAAGCCAGCGCCTACAAGGGTCTGCGCCAGTTCCGCCGTAGCGCTGCCCAGCTCGCGAATGCTCAGGGTTCGGCTGCCGTCACTACGGATCAAGCCCATCGCCGAGGGATCGAGGCTCTCATCGAGCAAGCCGCGCAAGGCCTGGATCCGCTCCGGTTGCGGGCTGACTTCCTGGCCGGCGGCCAGTTCGTCGAGCATATTGATCAGTGCTTCATGGGCACTTTGTGCCTCGTGAAAAAACCGCTCACTGACCGCCAGGCTGCTTTCCTCCACCGCGCCATAGAGGTCGAGCAAGGCTTCGCAGAGCTCATCCACCGGATGCAGATCGGCCAGGTGCGCGCCTTCGCCCAGGGTGGTCAATTCGTCCAGCAGTGCACTGAGTTCCTGCCGCTCGCCGGGATGTTGCTGCCAACGCCGCAACAGACTTTCGGCATCCAGCAGAATGTCCATGCCCTGGGCGAGAAAGTTGTTGATCAACTGCGGATCGCGCTTGATCCGCAGCCGGGTATTGGGTGCACTCAGTAGACTTTGCAGACGCTCGGCCAGTAACGCCTGGGTGCGTTCGATCAACGCGCGGGCACCGGGAATCCCGGCCAGTGGATCGCGCGTGAGTTGACGCAGCCCGAGACGGAACAGTCCTTCAGCCTCCAGCAACAGTTCGACTTCATCCTGATCCAGCGCAAGCAGGTGTGCCTTGTATTCCCTGGTCAGTTGATCCAGCGGCGTTGCCAGCTCGGCAATCGGCAAAACGCCCGCCATGGAGGCACTGCCCTTGAGGGTGTGCAAGGCCCGCTGCAACTCGTCGCTGGCCTGCAACGGCACCTGCTCGGCGGCCCGGTCGAGAAAGCGGTTGAGACTGGCCAAATGGGTTTCGGCTTCGTTGCGAAAAATCTCCAGCAACAACGGATCAAGCGCCGCAACCTCCTGCGTGACCTCATCCGCCGGCGGTTCACGACCCTCGGCCAGCGCATGGGCACGCGCGGCCAATTGATCGACATCATTGCGCTGGCGCTGGTCATTGGCGGCAAATTCGGCCACCAACTCCGGCATCAGGTTCAGCGCATCAGCCAGCAGTTGTTGCACCGCGGCCCCCGGCGCGACGTTGTTTTCCAGCACGCGGTTAAGCAGGTTTTCCACAGCCCAGGCCAGTTCGCCCAACACCAGCGCGCGGACCATCCGGCCACTGCCCTTGAGGGTATGGAAGGCCCGGCGCAGTTCGCTCAGGGCCGACTTGTCGTCGGCATTGGCCGACCAGCGCGGCAGGTATTCCCGGAGGATTTCCAGGACCTCGGCGGTTTCTTCGAGGAAGACTTCCCGCAGCTCATCGTCCACCCGCTCTTCGCCGACCGGCGGCGGCAACAGGCTGCCGGGGGAGGTCAAGGCGGGCGGGTTGACGGCAGATACAGGACTGGCCAGCACATCGGCCAGGGTCTGCACGATGGCCGGATCGTCCAGTTCCTGATGATCGCGCATGAGCTGTGCTTGCGCCGGGCTGAGCACCTCTTCAAGCACCGGCACCTGTTGCTCGCGGGGGAAAAAGCCGAGGGAGGCCAGGCTCTTTTGCGCGACGTCGAGCAGATGTTCGCCCGGCGCTTCGGGGTCGTCGCCAAGGCGTTCCAGGTAGTACTCGATGCTGGTCACGACGTCGGCCAGGCTGTCGAGTTCCTGCCAGCCGGGGTGATCCGGATCCAGCAACAGATGCTCGTGGATAAACTGGTTGCAGGTTTCGATCAGGCTCGCCGCGCGGCTCAACGCAATCATCGCCAGCGCGCCGCGTACCTGGGTCAGCAAGGCCGGCAATGGCTGCAGGTGCTGGCGATCCCAGTCGGCGTCGATGTAGTCGACGATCATGTCCTTGGCCTGTTGCAGGCAAATGCGTGCTTCCTTGATCACGATCTGGTGGATCTGCGTCAGGTCGGTGGTCGGCAGACGGCTTTCTTCCTGGCTTTGCGGCTCGACGGTGCCAACCATGCCGGCCAGGGTCGCTTCGACATAGAGCAAGGCGCCGGCGACGTCCATGAGGATTGCGTCATTGGGCTCACGCTGGCCTTGGGCAAGGCTCAGTACCACCGCCAACTGATCGATGATGACCTTGCGTGGCTGGCCGAAACCGAGCACCGCCAGGGTGTCGGCGATTTGCCGTAGAGGCGCCAGCAAGCTGTCGAGGTCCGAGGTGTGCTGACGGTCGCTGCGCACGAACAGGTCCAGGCGCTCCTTGACCCGCACCAGTTCTTCGCACAGCGCCGCCAGCACCGAGCGCATGGCGTCGCGGTCGGGGCCGGCCAGCCGTGCCCGTTCTTCATCGACCATCGCGCTGTCAGGCAGCGCATCGTCCAGTCCGTAGCGATCTTTCATGGTCAGCATCTGCCCGGTAGGGTGTTCGGCCTTGGCAATGTAAAACAGCAAACGCTTGAGCAACACCGGCGGCGCCGGCTGATTGATGCCGGGCATGCCCTGTTCGAGCAGCCGTTTGAGCTCCTGATCGGCCTCCTTGAACAGGCTACGCAAGGCCGGGCTATTGACGATCTCGCCGCTGCGCATGCCTTCGACCAGCGCCGAGGCGACTTGCCACAACGGCCCCAGGGGCGCAGTGCCACACAGCCCTTCCAGGCGCGAAAACACCTTGGTCAGGTACCCGAGATTAGTCTCCTCATCCTGCTCGTGCAGCAATCCGGCCAGGGCCATCTGCACCATCTGCCGCAGCTTGCGTAGCACATCAGGTAAATCCGCCGGTTCCAGCAACGCCAGGGATTCCTCATCCAGTGGCAGAAGGTCCGGCAATTGCGGAGTGAACAGGCTGGTTTCCGACAACAGGCTTTCGCCTCGGGCGCTGCGCAGATCGTTGATCAGCGGCAACATGACCAGCGGCAGGTCCCGACGGGCGCCTTGCACCCGGTCGAGGTAGATCGGCAGTTGCCCGAGGGCCTGCAGCAACAGATGGATCGCCTCATCACGACGGTCGACGCGGTTAAGCAGCAGGGCGCTGGTCAATTGCTCCATTTCTTCGGCGAACAGCGCCGCGCCGTAGAACTCGACCATCTGCAAGCTGCCATGAACCTGATGGATGCACGCCAGGCATTCGCTCAGGGCGTGCGTCGCCTGCGGGTCATCCAGCAAGGTCACGATCGCCTGATGAGCCACTTTCAACGTTTCGGCAATCTCGCCCTTGACCCACTCGAGGGCCACATAGTCGTGCCGATCACCCATAACCACTCCAGTCCGCACCCCAATCAGGAATCATACGCCCCAGGGCGCTTCACACTTTATCAGCAGCCTGCGCCCTGGTGGCCGGCAAGGTGAAACCGGACACCGAACGCCGCAGCTGACTGGCCATTTTCGCCAGGTTGCCGATGCTTTCGGCGGTGGCCGTGGAACCGGACGAGGTCTGCGTGGTGATCTGCTGGATCACGTTCATCGTCAGGGAAATCTGCCCGGCCGAAGACGCCTGTTGCTGCGCGGCGTTGGAAATACTCTGGATCAGCGCCGCAAGGGTCTTCGACACCCCTTCGATTTCTTCCAGGGCCACCCCCGCATCCTGCGCCAGATGCGCGCCGCGCACCACTTCGGTGGTGGTCTGCTCCATGGAAATCACGGCTTCGTTGGTGTCGGTCTGGATCGCCCGCACCAGGGTTTCGATCTGTCGGGTCGCGGCGGACGAACGCTCGGCCAGTCGTTGCACTTCGTCGGCCACCACTGCAAACCCGCGCCCGGCGTCACCGGCCAGGGACGCCTGGATCGCCGCATTCAGGGCGAGGATGTTGGTCTGGTCGGCAATGTCATCGATCAGGCTGACTATATCGCCAATTTCCTGGGAGGACTCACCCAATCGCTTGATGCGCTTGGCGGTGTCCTGAATCTGCTCGCGAATATTGTCCATGCCGTGGATTGTGTTATGCACCACTTCGTTGCCCTTGTTGGCGATTTCCACCGAACGCTCGGCCACCGCCGAGGATTCGGCCGCGTTGGCCGAGACCTGATCGATGGACTGAGCCATGTCGTTGATCGCCGTGGACGCTTCGGCAATCTGCTGGGCCTGATGCTCCGAGGCCTGGGCCAGGTGCATGGCGGTGGCCTGGGTTTCCTGCACCGCGGCGGCAACCTGGCCGGCCGTGAGGTTGATCGTCGCCACCAGATCCCGCAGTTGATCGACGGAGTAGTTGATCGAATCGGCGATGGTTCCGGTAAAGTCTTCGGTCACCGTAGCGGTCACGGTCAGGTCGCCGTCGGCCAGGTCCTCGATTTCGTCCAGCAGCCGCATGATTGCGTTCTGATTGCGCTCGTTCTTCTCGGCAGTCTCGCGCAACTGACGATTGGTTTCGCGCACCATCACCAGCCCGATGAGGATGATCGACATCAGTGCCGCGAGGCCCAGTACATAGCCGCCAATGGTGTCGGTGTTGCGCCCGCCGGCGAGATTTTCGAATCCGGTGGCCAGGTGCGAGGCTTCGTCGAGCAGGGTTTGCGACAAGGTAAAAATGTTGCCGGCCGATTCACGAACCTTGAACAGCTCCGGCGAAGTTTCGAGGATTTCGTCCACCGAACCCGAGACGAATTCGAACAGTTCTGAAATCTCGACCAACCGGGCGCGGGCATCGCGGTCTTCGACCTGGCTCACCTTCAGCGCCGGATTACCCTGGAGCATGCCGGTGAGCACCTGGCCGAATCGCGCGGCGTCGCGACCGAACGCGTCGGCGGCCTGTTGCGAGCTTTCGTCTCCGGACAGCACGGTGTTCACCGCGCCGAGGATACGTTCAGCCAGCAGCGTCTGACGCTGGGCCATCGCCACCTGTGCGGCCGGAGCACCGCGTTGCAGGAGGATTTCGACGACCTTTTCGTATTCGACCTGCAGCTGCGGCACGGTTTCGGCCAGGGTGGCGGCGACCTGGTGCAGGGACAGTACGGTCTGTTCGCTTGCGAGGATCGTGTCGGTGTTTTTCAGCAGACGCTCCCAATCCAGCTGCACGGCGCGCATTTCCGGGCGCACGGTAGACGGCGCCGGCGGCAGGCCGGTGGAGGGGTCGCCCTGCTTCAAATAGCCCCAACGCCGGGCAAAATCATTGCGCGCGTCGCTGAGCAGTTTGAACGCCGCCGCCTTACCCGCCGCGGCTTCGGTGGCGTTCTTGGCGATGCGCTGGGACAGCACGCGCAGCTCGCCGGCGTGGCCGATGTACTGCTTGTCGTACGTGGCCTGGGTATTGAGGTAAGCGAAGTGGGCGAACAGCAGCATGATGAAGACGATCAGCGCGATGAACAGCGCGATGATCTGTGAGCGGCTGCGCGACCCTTCCGGCTTGCCTGTTTTTGCTTTTATCATCGGTCCTCGCCTTTAACCAACCTTTAGAACCCACCGAAGATCCCTTGTGGGAGCGAGACCGGCTTGCTCGCGAATGCGGTGTGTCAGTCGACATCAAAGTTGCATGATCAGCCGCATTCGCCGGCAAGCCGGTCTCGCTCCCACAGGTTCAAAGTGCGACGTTCATGAATCCTGGCGACTGCACCAACGCAAACGGGCTGAACACCTGCCAGCTCTGCTCGCGTTGAAAACGGCCGGTGACGAACGCCGACATCGGCCCGTGCCCATTGCCTGCCGGCTCCAGGCTGTCCTGGGCGAAGTGCTGCAAGCCGAAGACTTCATCGACCATCAACCCGGCGAACATATCGCCATGCTCGACCACCAACACCCGCCGCTGCTTGCGCAGAGGCGACAGTTCATGACCGAAGAAACCACACACATCCATGATCGGCAGCAATCGTCCGCGCAAGTTGGCGACGCCCTTGACCCAGGGCTTGACGCCCGGCAGTTGAGTGAACCGTGGCTCGTGCAATACTTCGCTGACTTCGCCCATGGGCGCGACGTACCAGCGCTCGCCCAGGCGAAAACCGATACCGCTCCAGCTGTCCTGTCGGAACGGCTGGGACGGTAGATCCGCCGCCAGCAGACGACAACGCCGATCGATCTGCAACAGCAGTTCGAAGGCGGTCAGCGACTCGGTCATGGCCGGACGTTCAACCGGCCAGCACGTTGTTCAGGGTCTTGATCAGGGTGTCTTCGTCGACCGGTTTGGTCAGGTAGTCCCTGGCCCCCTGGCGCGTGCCCCAGACCTTGTCGGTTTCCTGATCCTTGGTGGTGATGATGATCACCGGAATGTGCCCGGTCTCCGGGTCTTTGGTCAGCTGACGGGTCGCCTGAAATCCGTTGAGGCCGGGCATGACGATGTCCATCAGCACCGCGTCGGGTTTTTCCTGGCGGGCCAGGGCGACGCCGTCGGCGCCGTTTTCGGCTTTCAACACTTCATGCCCGTGCTTTTCCAGCATGCCGGTCAGTTTGTACATTTCGGTCGGCGAATCATCGACGATCAGAATACGTGCCATGGTCTTCCCCATTCTTGTCGACACCGGGCCCGCTGGCCGAGCGTCACTGTGGTGTCTTACTGCGGCAAAACGGCGGCGAAGCCCGGTACATGGGCCTGGATCGCGTTCAGCAGTTCTTCCTTGCTGAAAGGTTTGGTCAAAAACTGGTCGGAGCCGACGATGCGCCCCTTGGCCTTGTCGAACAGCCCGTCCTTGGACGACAGCATAATCACCGGCGTGGACTTGAATGCGCTGTTGTTCTTGATCAAGGCGCAGGTCTGATAACCATCCAGACGCGGCATCATGATGTCGACAAAGATGATGCCGGGGTGATTATCGGCAATCTTGGCCAGGGCATCGAAACCATCGATGGCCGTGATGACCTCACAACCCACGTTCTTCAACAGCGTTTCGGCGGTGCGGCGAATCGTCTTCGAATCGTCGATCACCATGACCTTCAAGGCGCTGGAATGCTGTTCCATAAATGCTCTACCGTCGCCTTTGCGAATCAAATTGTCCATTTGCGCTAACCGGAGGCTTGAAACCCTTGATGTTCAAGGCCCAGCACGATATGGCAGCCTTTTTAGCACAGTCTCCAAATCCAATCTATCGGGCGACTGGCGCGGTGGTTTTTCCTTGACCCGGAACACACTCAGCGCCACTCTGACGCCACTTTTATACGGTCCTGTGGACTGATCTTTTGTGTAGGAGCGAGCTTGCTCGCGATGGACCCGAGAACACCACGGGGTGTCAGGCTCAGAGCGTTATCGTTGACGACCATCGCAAGCAAGCTTGCTCCTACAGCAGATCGCCATAGCCCCCCAAATTTTCGAGGAAACACCCATGAGCGTTCGCGTCGGGATTGTCATGGATCCTATTGCCAGCATCTCCTATAAAAAGGATAGCTCGCTGGCCATGCTGCTGGCCGCGCAGAAGCGCGGCTGGGAACTGTTCTATATGGAACAGCGCGATTTGTACCAGGCCGAAGGCGAAGCGCGGGCGCGGATGCGTCCGTTGAAAGTCTTCGCCAACCCGCAAAAATGGTTCGAACTGGACGCCGAGCAGGATTCGCTGCTGAGCGATCTGGACGTGATCCTGATGCGCAAGGACCCGCCGTTCGACATGGAGTTCGTCTACTCCACGTACCTGCTCGAGCAAGCCGAGCGCGCTGGCGTACTGGTGGTCAACAAGCCGCAAAGCCTGCGTGACTGCAACGAGAAGCTGTTCGCCACGCTGTTCCCGCAGTGCACCCCGCCGACCATCGTCAGCCGTCGTCCAGACGTATTGCGTGAGTTCGCCGATCACCATGGCGATGTGATACTCAAGCCGCTGGACGGCATGGGCGGCTCGTCGATCTTCCGTCATACCGCCGGCCACCCGAACCTGTCGGTGATCCTCGAAACCCTGACCCTGCATGGCAATCAGCAGATCATGATCCAGGGTTATCTGCCGGCCATCGTCGATGGCGACAAGCGCATCCTGATGATCGATGGCGAACCGGTGGATTACTGCCTGGCGCGAATCCCGGCGGCGGGCGAAACCCGGGGCAACCTGGCCGCCGGCGGGCGTGGTGAAGCGCGTCCGCTGACCGAGAAAGATCGCTGGATCGCCGCCCAGGTCGGCCCGACCCTGCGCGAGAAAGGCCTGCTATTCGTCGGTCTCGATGTGATCGGCGAACACCTGACGGAAATCAACGTCACCAGCCCGACCTGCATTCGCGAGATTGATAATGCGTTCGGCACCGACATCGGTGGCCTGCTGATGGATGCCATTGAGAAGAAGCTCCAAGCTGCAAGCCTCAAGCCGCAAGTTTGAAGCATGCGGTATACAGCTTGTCGCTCGAAGCTTGTCGCTTGAAGCTAAAAACCAACATTGCGTTATCATGCCGGGCCCGTAAAAACGCGATGTTGGTTTTTTTGTCATGACGCTTCCGTCCGATCTGCCCGCTGAACTCGCCCATCGTGGTGTGCGCCCGGTCGATCGCCTCGGTTTTACCCTGTTCCTGGCCGCGCTGATTCACCTGGCCTTGCTCTTGGGTGTCGGGTTCACCATGGTTGAACCCAAACAGATCAGCAAAACCCTGGAAATCACCCTCGCCACCTTCAAAAGCGATAAAAAGCCGGAAAAAGCCGATTTCCTTGCCCAGGAAAACCAGCAAGGCAGCGGCACCCTGGATAAAAAGGCGATTCCCAAGACCACCGAGGTCGCGCCGTTTCAGGACAACAAGGTCAAGAAAGTCACACCACCGCCAGCGGCCAAACCTCAAGTACAGGAAGCCCCGCCCAAGGCAGCCGTGACCACCGTCGCGCCAAAACCGAAAAAAGCCCCGGCCAAAACCGCAGAACCCAAGACCGACACCAAACCCAAGGTGGCGGCGCCGACATTCGACAGTGAACAGCTGTCCAGCGACATCGCCAGCCTCGAAGCGGAACTGGCCAACGAACAACAGTTGTACGCCAAGCGCCCGCGCATCCACCGCCTGAGCGCCGCCTCGACCATGCGCGACAAGGGCGCCTGGTACAAGGACGAATGGCGCAAGAAGGTCGAGCGCATCGGTAACCTCAATTACCCGGACGAGGCCCGACGCCAGCAGATTTACGGCAATTTGCGCCTGATGGTCTCGATCAACCGCGACGGTTCGCTGTATGAGGTGCTGGTGCTGGAGTCTTCCGGGCAACCGCTGCTGGATCAGGCGGCGCAGCGGATTGTGCGGCTTGCAGCACCGTTTTCGCCGTTTACCGGGGATCTGTCGGACATCGACCGGCTGGAAATCATCCGCACCTGGAAGTTCGCCCGTGGGGACCGTTTGTCCAGCAACTGATCAGCGCAACCCCCTGTGGGAGCGAGCTTGCTCCGGGCGGCGTTCCGACGATAGCGGCAGTACATTCAATATTCATGTAACAGACAGACCGCCATCGCGAGCAAGCTCGCTCCCACATTGTATCGATGTCGACTGGCAAATTGCGCCATCCCCGGCTTGTCAGTTCGCCCCTCCAACGCCACACTAGCGCTCATGAAGAACGTCAGCCCCAGCTACCTCAAGCATCACTTCCTGATCGCCATGCCTCACATGGTCGACCCGAACTTTGCGCACACCTTGACCTACATCGTCGAGCACACGGCCAATGGTGCCATGGGGCTGGTGGTCAACCGTCCGCAAGACCTGAACCTGGCCGATATCCTCGAGCAATTGCGCCCCGACATCGAACCGCCGGTCCTCTGCCAGCATGTGCCGATCTTTATCGGCGGGCCGGTGCAGACCGATCGCGGCTTTGTTCTGCATCCATCGGGAAAAACCTTTCAGGCGACCGTTGATCTGGAAGGCGAGCTGTCTCTGTCGACCTCCCAGGACGTGTTGTTCGCCATCGCCGACGGCGTCGGCCCTGCGAAAAGCGTGATCACCCTGGGCTACGCCGGTTGGGAAGCCGGGCAACTGGAGGCCGAACTGGCCGACAATGCCTGGCTGACCTGCCCGTTCGACGCCGACATCCTGTTCAATACCAGCAGTGAATTGCGCCTGGAAGCGGCGGCCAGGCATCTGGGCATTAATCTCAGCCTGCTGACCAGCCAGGCGGGGCACGCCTGATGGCCCTGCGGTTGATTCTGGGTTTCGACTACGGCACCAAACAGATCGGCGTCGCGGTCGGCCAGGTGATTACTGGCCAGGCCCGCGAGCTGTGCACCTTGAAGGCACAGAACGGCATTCCCGACTGGAATCAGGTCGAAGCGCTGATCAAGGAGTGGAAACCCGATGCCGTAGTGGTCGGCCTGCCATTGAACATGGACGGCACACCAAGCGACATGTGCCTGCGGGCGGAAAAATTCGCCCGGCGCCTGAATGGCCGCTACAACCTGCCCTTCTATACCCACGACGAACGCCTGACCACCTTCGAAGCCAAGGGCGAGCGGCGTGATCGCGGCGGGCAAAAGGGCAGTTACCGCGACAACCCGGTCGACGCCATCGCCGCGGCCCTGTTGCTGCAAGGCTGGCTCGACGAAAACACCGCGCTGTTCGAATCCTGAGCGCAACAGATCCTGATGAGCCGCTGCGCGTCTCTTTTAGCTACAACCCGAGCCCCGCCCAAGCGCTATACCCCAAAAGCTGGGCTCGGGCCGAAGAAGGAGCAAACCATGAGCCTGCCTAATCCCGGCGAACTGATCAGCCAGATGGCGATCCGCCTCAAGGACCACCTGGAACACCGTGGCATCAGCGAACCGCGTTACATCGGCATTCGTACCGGCGGTATTTGGGTCGCCCAGGCGTTGCTCGACGAACTGGGCAACGACTCGCCCTTGGGCACGCTGGACGTTTCCTTCTACCGTGACGACTTCAGCCAGAACGGCCTGCACCCGCAAGTACGCCCGTCTGCCCTGCCCTTCGAGATCGAAGGCCAGCATCTGGTGCTGATCGACGACGTGCTGATGAGTGGCCGGACCATCCGCGCCGCCCTGAATGAACTCTTCGACTACGGCCGCCCGGCCAGCGTGACATTGGTCTGCCTGCTGGATCTGGACGCCGGCGAGTTGCCGATTCGCCCGGACGTAGTGGGCGCGACCCTGTCGCTGGCAGCCCACGAGCGCGTAAAGCTGTCCGGTCCGGAGCTCAAGCTCGAACTGCAAGACCTCGCCTTTTAATTCGCCCTATTGAGAGTCCCCCTCGCGATGACGCCTCTAGAAACCAAGCGCCCGCTGCAGCTCAATGATCAGGGCCAGCTGCGCCACTTCCTCTCGCTCGACGGTCTGCGCCGCGAGTTGCTGACGGAAATCCTCGACACCGCGGACTCGTTCCTCGAAGTCGGCGCCCGGGCGGTGAAGAAAGTCCCGTTGCTGCGTGGCAAGACCGTGTGCAACGTGTTCTTCGAGAACTCCACCCGCACCCGCACCACCTTCGAACTGGCGGCCCAGCGGCTGTCGGCCGACGTGATCACCCTCAACGTGTCCACATCGTCGGCGAGCAAGGGGGAAACCCTGCTCGATACCCTGCGCAACCTGGAAGCCATGGCCGCCGACATGTTCGTCGTGCGTCACGGTGACTCCGGCGCGGCCCACTTCATTGCCGAGCACGTCTGCCCGCAAGTGGCGATCATCAATGGTGGCGATGGCCGACATGCCCACCCAACCCAGGGCATGCTCGACATGCTCACTATCCGTCGGCACAAAGGCAGCTTCGAAAACCTCTCGGTGGCCATCGTCGGCGACATCCTGCATTCGCGGGTTGCGCGCTCGAACATGCTGGCCCTGAAAACCCTCGGTTGCCCGGACATCCGCGTGATCGCGCCGAAAACCCTGCTGCCGATCGGCGTCGAACAATACGGGGTGAAGGTCTACACCGACATGACCGAAGGCCTGAAAGACGTCGACGTGGTGATCATGCTGCGCCTGCAGCGCGAACGCATGACCGGCGGTCTGCTGCCGAGCGAAGGCGAGTTCTACCGCCTGTTCGGCCTGACCACCGCGCGCCTGGCCGGCGCCAAACCGGATGCCATCGTCATGCACCCGGGGCCGATCAACCGTGGGGTGGAGATTGAGTCCGCCGTGGCGGACGGCCCGCACTCGGTGATCCTCAACCAAGTGACCTACGGCATCGCCATTCGTATGGCCGTGCTGTCCATGGCCATGAGCGGGCAGACTGCCCAGCGCCAATTCGAGCAGGAGAACGCCCAGTGAAGCTCAGCATTCTCGGCGCCCGCGTTATCGATCCAAGCAGCGGCCTGGATCAAGTGACTGATATCCACGTTGAAGCCTGCAAGATCGTCGCCATTGGCGCCGCACCGACCGGTTTTGTCGCCGTCGACACCCTCGATGCCCAAGGCCTGGTGGCCGCGCCTGGCCTGGTTGACCTGAACGTCGCCCTGCGCGAACCGGGCTACAGTCGTAAAGGTTCGATCATCAGCGAAACCCGCGCCGCCGCAGCCGGCGGCGTGACCAGCCTGTGCTGCCCACCAAAGACCAAACCGGTGCTGGACACCTCGGCCGTGGCCGAACTGATCCTCGATCGCGCCCGCGAGGCCGGCAACACCAAGGTTTTTCCGATTGGCGCCCTGAGCAAAGGCCTGGACGGCGAACAGCTGGCAGAGCTCGTGGCGTTGCGCGATGCCGGCTGCGTGGCTTTCGGCAATGGCCTGGAAAGTTTCCGCAACACCCGCACCTTGTGCCGGGCGCTGGAATACGCCGCGACTTTCGACCTGACGGTGATTTTCAACTCCCAGGACCATGATCTGGCCGAAGGTGGCCTGGCCCATGATGGCCCGACCGCCAGTTTTCTCGGTTTGCCGGGCATTCCGGAAACTGCCGAGACCGTGGCCCTGGCCCGGGACCTGTTGCTGGTCGAGCAAAGCGGCGTGCGCGCGCACTTCAGCCAGCTCACCAGTGCTCGCGGCGTCGCCCTGATCGCTCAGGCCCAGGCGCGCGGCCTGCCGGTAACGGCCGACGTCGCGCTGTACCAACTGATCCTGACCGACGAAGCACTGATCGACTTCAGCAGCCTCTATCACGTCCAGCCACCGCTGCGCACCCGTGCCGACCGCGATGGCCTGCGCGAGGCGGTGAAGTCCGGTGTGATATCGGCCATTTCCAGCCATCATCAGCCCCATGAGCGGGACGCGAAACTGGCGCCGTTCGGTGCCACCGAACCGGGCATCAGCAGCGTTGAGTTATTGCTGCCACTGGCGATGACGTTGGTGGAAGACGGTTTGCTGGACCTGCCAACGTTATTGGCGCGCCTCAGCGCCGGACCTGCCGAGGCCTTGCGCCTGCCGGCGGGCAAGTTGGCGGTGGGTGGGGCGGCGGATATCGTACTGTTCGACCCTGCGGCCTCGACCGTGGCTGGCGAAACCTGGCGGTCCAAGGGTGAGAACTGCCCGTTCATGGGGCACAGCTTGCCGGGTGTGGTGAGGTACACCCTGGTAGATGGGCGCATCACTCACCAGGCTTAAGACCGCGTCGCTCCAATCGCGGGCAAGCCCGCTCCCACAGGGTTTGTTGTGACCGCAAATCTTGCGGCTAACCCATAAACCTGTGGGAGCGGGCTTGCCCCGTGCGGCGTTCCGACGATGGTTTACTGGAAGGCGCCTCTGTTCTGGGCATTGCGAATCGACACCTGATCATTCAACGTCCAGAAGTCATACAGCACCCCCAGAAAAAACAACCCGCCCGTCACCAGGTACAGCAAGCCGCTGATCCATTTGCCTTGATACATCCGGTGTACGCCAAATACCCCAAGAAACGTCAGCAGAATCCAGGCGACGTTGTACTCGATGGGCCCGGCGGTAAATCGCAAGTCCGCTTCACGATCCATGGCGGGGATCAGAAACAGATCGATCAGCCAGCCGATACCCAACAAACCGAAAGTGAAGAACCAGATCGTCCCGGTCACCGGCTTGCCGTAATAGAAGCGGTGAGCCCCGGTAAAACCGAAAATCCACAGCAGGTAGCCGATCACTTTGCTGTGGGTGTCCTGATGTGGAACGGGGTGTTGATAGGTGTTCATGGAGGACCTCGATTCACACGATAGATAAATATTCTTTAAATCTTTGTGACTTTTTTACAGGTGGCCGACGCATGGCATCCGGCCACGTCATTCTGCGCCAAAGCCTTGTTCGCAAAAGACTTATTGCCAAAACCCGCGTCAACTTTTTGCTTATTTGGTTCCGTTGCGACCAGGCGGAATCGACCAACGGACTTAAAAAAGACCAAAAAGCTGTTATAAAGTTGCGCGTTCACCCATATGAGCCTTGCCTAATGCGTCCATTTTTCAAGACATGGCTAACCATTTGCCTATTATTGCCCCTGGCCGCCCACGCCACCAACCGCGAGCAACGTCTTCCAAACGTTAATGGTTACACCCCGAAATCCCATGTATCTGTTCCTTCAAGCAAGTACAAGAAAGCCGGACCACGGTCCCCTTACCTGAACAGCAGCAAGACCAGCAAGAACACGAGCAGCCTGGTTCCGCCAATGGCGAGCAAGGAAAGCAGCAATGTGCTGAGTCGCGCGGTCAACGTGCTTGGCACTCCGTACCGTTGGGGCGGCAGCAGCCCAAGCAAGGGTTTCGATTGCAGTGGCCTGGTGAAATACGCGTTCAACGACGCCACGTTTGACCTGCCGCGCACGTCGAACGCCATGGCCAGCGGTCATGGCGAGAAAGTCGATCGCAAGGATCTGAAGCCTGGCGACCTGATTTTCTTCAACATCAAGAGTCGCAGGGTCAATCATGTTGCCATCTACCTGGGCAACGACCGCTTTATCCACGCACCACGCCGTGGCAAATCGGTCAGCATCGATACCCTGAAAAAACCGTATTGGGAAAAACACTACGTGGTTGCCAAGCGGGTTTTGCCGAAAGAGCAGAACACCATACAGGTGGTTCAACGCTGATTTGAGCTCCCGGCGGCAGTACTGATCGCTCCCATGCTCCGCGTGGGAATGCAGCCCGGGACGCTCTGCGTCCCTGCTGAAGCGGACGCAGAGCGTCCATTGAGGCATTCCCACGCAGAGCGTGGGAACGATCATCCACCCCTCAAAAACTATCCGGTGACCGCGCTTTCTCCCGCGCATGCTCCCGGCTGATCAAGCCCTTGTTCACCAGATCCTTCAAACACATATCCAGCGTTTGCATCCCGATCGACCCCCCGGTCTGAATCGACGAGTACATCTGCGCCACCTTGTCTTCGCGGATCAGGTTACGAATGGCCGATGTGCCCAGCATGATTTCGTGGGCCGCGATCCGCCCACCGCCGATCTTCTTCACCAGCGCCTGGGAAACCACCGCCAACAGCGACTCGGACAGCATCGAACGCACCATCGACTTCTCATCCCCCGGAAACACATCCACTATCCGGTCGACGGTTTTCGCCGCCGAGGTGGTGTGCAGCGTGCCAAACACCAGGTGACCGGTCTCGGCGGCCGTCAGCGCGAGACGGATGGTTTCCAGATCGCGCATCTCCCCCACCAGAATCACGTCCGGATCCTCCCGTAGCGCCGAGCGCAGGGCTGTGGCGAAGCTGCGGGTATCGCGATGGACCTCGCGCTGGTTGATCAGGCACTTGCGCGATTCGTGGACGAACTCGATCGGGTCTTCGACGGTAAGAATGTGATGGTGGCGATGGTTGTTCAGGTAGTCGATCATTGCCGCCAGGGTGGTGGACTTGCCGGAACCGGTCGGACCGGTCACCAGCACCAGGCCACGGGAAGATTCTGTAATCTTGCGAAACACTTCCCCCATCCCCAGGTCCTCCATGCTCAGCACCTTGGACGGGATGGTCCGAAACACCGCCCCAGCACCGCGGTTCTGATTGAACACATTGACGCGAAAACGTGCCACACCCGGCACTTCAAAGGAAAAATCGGCCTCCAGGTGTTTTTCAAACTCCACCCGCTGGACATCGTTCATGACGTCGTAGATCAACTCATGGACCTGCTTGGCGTCCAGTGCCGGCAGATTGATGCGCCGCACATCGCCATCGACGCGAATCATCGGTGGCAGGCCCGCAGACAGGTGCAGGTCAGACGCACCTTGTTTGGCGCTGAAGGCCAGCAGCTCAGTGATATCCATAGCGCTCCTCAATTCCAGTAGAATGCCGCGACCCTCAGACCCGCTGGCGCCTCTTGAATGTCCACGATAGCAGACAACATCGCACAGGTTAGTTCACGCATCCACGCCGCGGCCGTCGCCGCCCATCGTGATGAACACAGCGTCCAGCTGCTGGCTGTGAGTAAAACCAAGCCCGCTGCAGCGGTGCGCGAAGCCTGTGCCGCCGGGATCCGCGACTTTGGCGAAAACTACCTGCAGGAAGCCCTGGGCAAACAACTCGAATTGGCCGACCTGCCCTTGATCTGGCACTTCATCGGCCCCATTCAATCGAACAAGACTCGCGCTATCGCCGAGCACTTCGCCTGGGTGCACTCCGTGGATCGTTTGAAAATCGCACAACGCCTGTCCGAACAACGTCCCGCCGATTTACCTCCACTGAACATCTGCATCCAGGTCAACGTCAGCGGTGAAGCCAGCAAATCCGGCTGCACCCCGGCCGATCTGCCGGCACTGGCCAACGCCATCAGTCAATTGCCGCGTCTGAAGTTGCGCGGGTTGATGGCGATTCCCGAGCCGACTGAAGATCGCGCTGCCCAGGACGCCGCTTTTGCTGCCGTACAAAGCCTGCAAGCCGGTCTCAATCTGCCGCTCGACACACTTTCCATGGGCATGAGCCACGACCTTGAGTCGGCCATCGCCATGGGCGCCACCTGGGTCCGTATCGGTACGGCCCTGTTCGGCGCTCGCGGCTCTCAACAAATGCATGGCCAGCCCTGAACATGGCTGACACCCCTCTTTATAAGGACCTGACATGAGCAAGACTCGTATTGCCTTTATCGGTGCCGGCAACATGGCCGCCAGCCTGATCGGTGGCCTGCGCGCCAAAGGCCTGGACGCTGCGCAGATCCGCGCCAGCGATCCGGGCGCTGAAACCCGCGCTCGTGTGAACGCCGAGCACGGCATCGAAGTATTCGCCGACAACGCCCAAGCCATTCAAGACGCCGACGTGGTCGTGCTGGCGGTCAAGCCCCAGGCGATGAAAGCCGTCTGCGAAGCCATCCGCCCAAGCCTGCAACCGAATCAACTGGTGGTCTCGATCGCTGCGGGCATCACCTGCGCCAGCATGAACAACTGGCTCGGCGCCCAGCCGATCGTGCGCTGCATGCCCAATACCCCGGCGCTGCTGCGTCAGGGCGTGAGTGGCTTGTTTGCCACCGCGCAAGTCACCGCCGAACAACGTCAGCAGGCCCAAGAGCTGTTGTCGGCCGTCGGCATCGCCCTGTGGCTGAACGAAGAACAGCAACTGGACGCGGTGACGGCCGTTTCCGGCTCGGGTCCCGCGTACTTTTTCCTGCTGATCGAAGCCATGACCGCCGCCGGCGTGAAACTCGGCCTCCCTGCGGACATCGCCGCCCAACTGACCCTGCAAACCGCCTTGGGCGCTGCACACATGGCGGTCGCCAGCGATGTCGACGCCGCCGAACTGCGTCGCCGCGTGACGTCCCCTGCGGGCACCACGGAAGCGGCCATCAAGTCGTTCCAGGCCGGGGGCTTCGAAGCCCTGGTAGAAAAAGCACTCGGCGCCGCTGCGCACCGCTCGGCCGAGATGGCCGAACAATTGGGTCAATAAGGAGCCTTACATGATTGGATTGAACACCGCAGCGGTCTACGTGCTGCAAACCCTCGGCAGCCTGTACCTGCTGATCGTGCTGTTGCGCTTCGTGCTGCAACTGGTGCGCGCGAACTTCTACAACCCGCTCTGCCAGTTCGCCGTGAAAGCCACCCAGCCGCTGCTCAAGCCGCTGCGCCGGATCATCCCGAGCATGTTCGGCCTGGACATGTCCTCGCTGGTGCTGGCGATCCTCGTGCAACTGGCGCTGATGGCCCTGACCCTGCTGCTGACCTATGGCACCATCGGCAACCCCCTGCAATTGCTGATCTGGTCGCTGATTGGCGTGACGGCGCTGTTCCTGAAGATTTTCTTCTTCGCGCTGATCATCAGCGTGATCCTGTCGTGGGTCGCACCGGGCAGCCATAACCCTGGCGCCGAGCTGGTGAACCAGATCTGCGAGCCGGCCCTGGCGCCGTTCCGCAAGATCGTGCCGAACCTGGGCGGCCTGGATATCTCGCCGATCCTGGCATTCCTGGTGCTCAAGCTGATCGACATGCTGGTGATCAACAACCTCGCCGCCATGACGATGATGCCGGAAATCCTGCGCCTGCTGATGTAATCCGGATCTTCAGCGCACGGCAGGATAACCGTGTCATCGTTCTTCGCGAGCAAGCTCGCTCCCACATTTGAAATGCATTCCCCTGTGGGAGCGAGACCGGCTTGCCGGCGAAGAATGCGCCTCGGTCGAGCTGAATGAAATCAGGCCCGGCCTTTGCTTGCCGCTAACCCCACCGGTCTTTAGACTTACGCCTCATTTCAACGAGAGCAGGGTCGATGCCAGCTGCCTTTCCCCCCGATTCTGTTGGTCTGGTGACGCCGCGAGTGGCGCACTTCAGCGAACCCCTGGCCCTGGCCTGCGGCCGTTCGCTCCCGGCTTATGACCTGATCTACGAGACCTACGGCACGCTGAACACCACGGCGAGCAACGCCGTGCTGATCTGCCACGCCTTGTCCGGCCACCACCACGCCGCCGGTTTCCACAGCCCCGATGACCGCAAACCCGGTTGGTGGGACAGCTGCATCGGCCCCGGCAAACCGATCGACACCGACAGGTTCTTCGTGGTCAGCCTGAACAACCTCGGCGGCTGCAACGGCTCCACCGGCCCGAGCAGCATCAACCCGGAGACCGGCAAGCCGTTCGGTGCCGACTTCCCAGTACTGACCGTGGAAGATTGGGTGCACAGCCAGGCGCGCCTGGCGGATCTGCTCGGTATCAGCCAATGGGCCGCCGTGATTGGCGGCAGCCTCGGTGGCATGCAGGCCATGCAGTGGAGCATCACGTACCCTGAGCGCATTCGCCACTGCCTGGCCATCGCCTCGGCACCCAAGCTGTCGGCGCAGAACATTGCCTTCAACGAAGTAGCGCGCCAGGCGATTCTGACCGACCCCGAATTCCACGGCGGCTCGTTCCAGGAAGCAGGCGTGATTCCCAAGCGCGGCTTGATGCTGGCGCGGATGGTCGGGCACATCACGTACCTGTCCGATGACTCCATGGGCGAGAAATTCGGCCGGGGCCTGAAGAGCGAGAAGCTCAACTACGACTTCCACAGCGTCGAGTTCCAGGTCGAAAGCTACCTGCGTTATCAGGGCGAAGAATTCTCCGGACGTTTCGATGCCAACACGTACCTGCTGATGACCAAGGCGCTGGACTACTTCGATCCCGCGGCGAATTTCGACGATGACCTGGCGAAAACCTTCGCCCATGTCCAGGCCAAGTTCTGCGTGATGTCCTTTACCACCGACTGGCGCTTCTCCCCTGCCCGTTCGCGGGAACTGGTGGACGCGCTGATGGCGGCCAAGAAAGACGTCTGCTACCTGGAAATCGACGCTCCGCAAGGCCACGACGCCTTCCTGATTCCGATCCCGCGTTACCTGCAGGCTTTTCGCAACTACATGAACCGAATTTCGCTTATATGAGCCGTTATCACTTGGGGAGGAAGCCATGAGAGCCGATCTGGACATCATCCAGGAATGGATCCCCGCCGGTAGCCGCGTGCTCGACCTCGGTTGCGGCGACGGCGAATTGCTGACCTGGCTGCGTGATAACAAGCAAGTCACTGGCTATGGCCTGGAAAACGACCCGGACAACATTGCCGAGTGCGTGGCCAAGGGCATCAACGTCATCGAGCAGGACCTGGACAAGGGCCTCGGCAATTTCGCCAGCAACAGTTTCGACATCGTGGTCATGACCCAGGCGCTGCAGGCCGTTCATTACCCGGACAGGATCCTCGATGAAATGCTGCGCGTCGGTCGCCAATGCATCATCACTTTCCCCAACTTCGGTCACTGGCGCTGCCGCTGGTACCTGGCGAGCAAGGGCCGGATGCCGGTGTCCGATTTTCTGCCGTACACCTGGTACAACACGCCGAACATCCACTTTTGCACCTTTGAAGACTTTGAAGCGTTATGCCGCGAACGTGAAGCCAAGGTCATTGATCGGCTTGCCGTGGATCAACAGCACCGTCACGGGTGGGCCAGTAAGCTATGGCCTAATCTATTAGGTGAAATCGGTATTTACCGCGTCAGCAGCCCCGGGCTGCAAGACCACAAGGTCGCGGTCTGAGTCACGACATTTCGAGGAGAACGATCATGGGTCGTCTAGCGCTGTTTGTACTTACTGCCTGCCTGAGCGTCACCGCCATGGCCGCCGACGTCATCAAAGGCGAGCGCCAGGAGACCTTTGGCGACGTGACGGTGCACTACAACACCTTCAATTCCACCTTCCTGACGCCGGACATCGCCAAAGCGGCGGGTCTGACCCGAAGCAAGAACCAGGGTGTGATCAACGTATCCGTGCTCAAGGATGGCAAGCCTCTGACCGCTGAAGTCAACGGTACGGTCAAAGATCTCACCAGCCAAAGCGTCTCGTTGAAATTCAAACAGATCACCGAACAGGGCGCTGTCTACTACATCGCGCAATATCCGGTCGATCAGCAGGAAACCCGTACCTTCCAGATCAACGTGAAGAACGGCGATAAAACCAACACCATCAGTTTCCAACAAGAGCTTTTCCCCGGCCAATGATGAACTTCACGCAACTCGTACTGGCCAGCCATAACGCCGGCAAACTCAAGGAACTCCAGGCCATGCTCGGCGAATCGGTGCAACTGCGCTCGATCGGCGAGTTCAGCAGCGTCGAGCCTGAAGAAACCGGCCTGTCGTTCGTCGAGAACGCCATTCTCAAGGCCCGTAATGCCGCGCGCATCTCCGGTCTGCCGGCGCTCGCCGACGATTCGGGGCTGGCGGTGGATTTCCTCGGCGGTGCGCCAGGGATCTATTCGGCGCGTTATGCCGACGGTCTGGGCGATGCGGCGAATAACGCCAAACTGCTCGACGCGTTGAAAGACGTGCCGGAAGCCGAGCGCGGCGCGCAGTTCGTCTGTGTGCTGGCGCTGGTGCGGCATGCCGACGATCCGTTGCCGATCCTCTGCGAAGGCCTGTGGCACGGGCGCATACTGCCGGCAGCCAGCGGTGAGCACGGTTTCGGCTACGACCCACTGTTCTGGGTGCCGGAGCGCGAATGCTCCAGCGCCGAGCTGAGTCCGAGTGAAAAGAACCTCATCAGCCACCGCGCCCGTGCAATGGATCTGCTGCGCCAGCGTCTGGGCTTGAAATGACCCTTGAATCGTCCGCGTCACCGCTGATCTTCGGCGGTGCCGCACAATCGCCACGGGCTGCGCTCCCAATACTGCCGCCCTTGGCGCTGTACATCCACATCCCGTGGTGTGTGCGCAAATGCCCTTATTGCGACTTCAACTCCCACACCGCCAGCCCGGTGCTGCCGGAAGAAGAGTATGTGGACGCGTTGCTGGCCGACCTCGATCAGGACCTGCATGCAGTCTACGGTCGTGAACTGAGCTCGATCTTCTTTGGTGGCGGTACGCCAAGCCTGTTCGGCGCCGAGGCGCTGGGCCGCTTGCTCAGAGGCGTCGAGCAACGCATTGCGTTTGCCAGCGACATCGAAATCACCCTGGAGGCCAATCCGGGGACTTTCGAGCAGGAGAAGTTCGTCGCCTACCGAAAGCTGGGCATCAATCGCCTGTCGATCGGCATCCAGAGCTTTCAGCAAGAAAAACTCATGGCTTTGGGGCGGATTCACAACGGTGACGAAGCGGTGCGTGCTGCCGGCATGGCCCGTCAGGCCGGGTTCGACAACTTCAACCTGGACCTGATGCACGGTTTGCCCGATCAGTCCCTGGACGACGCCCTGAGCGACCTGCGCCAGGCCATCGCCCTCAAGCCGACCCACCTGTCCTGGTATCAGCTGACGCTGGAGCCGAACACGGTGTTCTGGAACCAGCCACCGACGCTGCCGGAAGACGACACCTTGTGGGACATCCAGGAAGCCGGTCAGACCCTGCTGGCCGAGCACGGTTACGCGCAATATGAAGTCTCGGCCTATGCCCAACCCGGTCGTGCGGCGCGGCATAACCTCAATTACTGGAGTTTCGGCGACTTCATTGGCATCGGTGCCGGTGCCCACGGCAAGCTCAGCCATCCGGACGGACGCATCGTGCGTACCTGGAAGACGCGCCTGCCGAAGGACTACCTCAACCCCGCCAAAAGCTTCCAGGCGGGCGAGAAGGTCCTGACCAACGAAGAGCTGCCGTTTGAATTCCTGATGAACGCCTTGCGCCTCACCGAAGGCGTCGAGTCGTGCTTGTATCCGCAACGCACCGGGCTGACCCTGGAAAGCCTCGCCGAAGGCCGTCGCGAGGCCGAACAAAGTGGCTTGTTGCAGGTCGAACCGTCACGTCTGGCGGCCACGATGCGCGGACAACTGTTTCTCAATGACTTGCTGCAGAAATTTCTGACATAAGGAAATCGAATGGATTTGGTACTCGACCTGCTCGCCACGGCGTCCCGCTGGAGTCGCAGCAATCTTTCGGAAATCGCCCTGGCCTTGGTGGGCTGCCTGCTGGTGCTGTTTGGCGCGGATATCAAAGGCTGGGTCGATCAACGCCTGGGCAGCATCGCCGGCGCCTTGCGCGTGCCGCTGATGGCCCTGGTGTGCATGGTCGGCAGCGGCGTGGCGCTGATCTACGCCACCCCGTGGATCATCAAGGGCCTGAGCCAGTTCAACAACTACAGCCTGGCACCGGTGTTGTTGGTGGTGCTGGTGCTCATCGGTGTCGTCGCCGACCGCCGCTGACTTTCGGACACACCACAAAACAACTGTGGGAGCGAGCTTGCTCGCGATGAGGCCATTACATTCAACATCTCAGTTGACTGTCAGGCCGCCATCGCGAGCAAGCTCGCTCCCACAGTTTGTATTGCGTATGGTTTAGGACTGCTTTTCGAACTTCAGGTCCCAAACACCATGCCCAAGCCGTTCGCCGCGGCGTTCGAACTTGGTGATCGGGCGTTCGGCCGGGCGCGGGACGCACTTGCCGTCTTCGGCCAGGTTGCGATAACCCGGCGCAACGTTCATCACTTCCAGCATGTACTCGGCATACGGTTCCCAGTCGGTGGCCATGTGCAGCACCCCGCCGACCTTCAACTTGCTGCGCACCAGTTCCGCGAACGACGCCTGAACGATACGGCGCTTGTGGTGGCGGCTTTTGTGCCATGGGTCCGGGAAAAACAGCATCAGGCGATCGAGGCTGTTATCAGCCACGCAATTGTTAAGCACTTCGATTGCGTCGCAATCGTAGACCCGCAGATTGGTCAGGCCCTGGGTCAGCACGCCATTGAGCAGTGCGCCGACACCCGGACGGTGAACTTCCACGCCGATGAAATCCTGCTCTGGCGACGCCGCGGCCATTTCCAGCAGCGAATGGCCCATGCCGAAACCGATTTCCAGCGAGCGCGGCGCCGAACGGCCGAACACCTGATCGAAGTCCACCGGTGCATCGGCCAGCGGCAGGACGAACAGCGGCGTGCCCTGCTCCAGGCCTTTTTGCTGGCCTTCGGTCATGCGGCCGGCGCGCATCACGAAACTCTTGATGCGGCGGTGTTGGCGTTCTTCGCCTTCTTCCGGCTGGATAGGCGTGTCGTTCGATTCAGTCATCAATGGCTCTTACTTGATCAGACCATCCAGCGGCGAGGAAGCGCTGGCATAGAGTTTTTTCGGCATGCGGCCGGCGAGGTAGGCCAGGCGACCTGCAACGATGGCGTGTTTCATGGCTTCGGCCATCATGATTGGCTGCTGGGCGTGGGCGATGGCCGAGTTCATCAGCACCGCTTCGCAACCCAGTTCCATGGCGATGGTGGCGTCGGAAGCAGTACCGACACCGGCATCCACCAGCACCGGGATCTTGGCTTCTTCGAGGATGATCTGCAGGTTGTACGGATTGCAGATCCCCAGGCCCGTGCCGATCAGACCGGCCAGCGGCATGACCGCGATAACGCCGATTTCTGCCAGTTGACGGGCGATGATCGGGTCATCGCTGGTGTAGACCATCACGTCGAAGCCTTCCTTGACCAGCACTTCGGCGGCCTTGAGAGTTTCGATCACGTTGGGGAACAGGGTTTTCTGGTCCGCCAGCACTTCCAGCTTTACCAGGTTGTGGCCACCGAGCAGCTCACGGGCCAGGCGGCAGGTGCGCACAGCCTCGGTAGCGTCGAAGCAACCGGCGGTGTTAGGCAGGAAGGTGTAGCGATCCGGCGACAGGACTTCGAGCAGGTTCGGTTCGCCCGGGTTCTGGCCGAGGTTGGTGCGGCGCACGGCGAAGGTGACGATCTCGGCACCCGAGGCTTCGATGGCCAGGCGGGTTTCTTCCATGTCGCGGTACTTGCCAGTACCTACCAGCAAACGCGACTGGTAAGTACGACCGGCCAGGACAAAGGGCTTGTCGCTACGAACGATGCTCATGGGAAATCCTCTATAGGGGTGAGGTTCTTGCAGAATTCTGTGCCCTTGCGGGCCAGGCGACTAGCCGCCGCCGATGGCGTGCACGACTTCGACCGAATCGCCGTCGTTCAGCGTGGTGTCAGCATGCTGGCTGCGCGGGACGATATCCAGATTGAGTTCGACCGCCACCCGGCGTCCGGTCAGTTCCAGACGGGTCAGCAGGGCCGCAACGGTTTCACCGTCGGGCAGTTCAAGGGATTCGCCGTTCAATTGAATGCGCATACCGAATGGCCGCCATCATTTTAAGGGGCTGGCATTCTAGCCCGATCAGTCTTGGCGACCCAAGCCCTTAAGTCAGCCCAAGCGCCAAGCGGCAAGCCCCAAGCAAATCCAGCCCGCGAGAAACGCGAGGCCACCGATAGGCGTGACGATGCCAAGCTTGCTCACGCCAGTGATCGTCAGCAGATACAAGCTGCCGGAAAACAGCAGGATGCCGATGGCAAAGGATGCCCCCGCCCAAGTGATCAAACGGCCGGGGATCTGCGTGGCCAGCAGCGCTACACCCAGCAGCGCCAAGGTGTGCACCAGTTGATAGGTGACGCCGGTGTGGAAGATCGCCAGGTATTCGGGCGTCAGACGGCTTTTCAGTCCGTGGGCCGCGAATGCTCCAAGAGCAACGCCGGTGAAGCCGAAGAAAGCGGCCAACATCAGAAAGCCACGCAGCATGAAGAACTCCAGTCAGACTCGATCCACAGGGTCTGTATAATGGCCCGCTCGACGGGTTCGGCCAAGCCATCTCTATGCTGCGTTTATTCTTACGACGATTCACGAAGGCCCTGCTCTGGTTCGCGGGCGGCAGCGTGTTGCTGGTTCTGATCTTTCGCGTGGTGCCCCCACCGGGCACGGCGCTGATGGTCGAGCGCAAGGTCGAATCCTGGATCGACGGCGAGCCGATTGACCTGCAACGCACCTGGAAGCCCTGGGATGAAATCTCCGACGACCTGAAAGTCGCGGTGATCGCGGGCGAGGATCAGAAATTCCCGGAGCATTGGGGTTTTGACTTTGGGGCGATCCAGAAAGCCTTGGCCCATAACGAGCTCGGCGGTTCGATTCGCGGTGCCAGCACCCTGAGCCAGCAAGTCTCGAAGAATCTGTTTTTGTGGTCCGGCCGCAGTTGGCTGCGTAAAGGCCTGGAAGCGTGGTTCACCGGGTTGATCGAGGTGCTGTGGCCCAAGCAGCGGATTCTTGAGGTGTACCTGAACAGCGTCGAGTGGGATGACGGGGTGTTTGGCGCGGAAGCGGCGGCCCGGCATCACTTTGGTGTGAGCGCTCGTTCGTTGTCCCGGCAGCAGGCAAGTTTGTTGGCTGCTGTTCTGCCAAACCCGCGGGTCTGGAGTGCGAGTCATCCGACCAACTATGTCGCACGGCGGGCCGGGTGGATTCGGCAGCAGATGAGCCAGTTGGGTGGCGACAGTTATCTGGTCGGCCTCAACGATTCGCGTCGGGCGCCTTGGGCGCAGTAGCCGATTTCCTGAGCGCTGAAGATCCACTGTGGGAGCGAGCCTGCTCGCGATAGCGGTAGATTATTCAACATCTGTACCGACTGACCTGACGCCATCGCGAGCAGGCTCGCTCCCACAGGGGCCGGCGCCAGACGAAAAACCAGTACAAACAAAAACGCCCCGATCAATGATCGGGGCGTTTTTTATTGCCGGTTCGCAGGTTATGCGGCAATCGACAACTTGAGCTTGTTCATCGCGCTCTTCTCGAGCTGACGAATACGCTCGGCCGACACGTTGTACTTCTGCGCCAGGTCGTGCAGCGTGGCTTTTTCTTCTGCCAGCCAGCGCTGGTAGAGGATGTCACGGCTGCGGTCGTCCAGCACTTCCAGCGCTTCGTGCAGGTTGTGGTTGGAGTTGTCGCTCCAGTCGGCATCTTCCAGTTGACGGGCCGGGTCGTACCGGTGGTCTTCCAGATAGTTGGCCGGCGACTGGAATGCACTGTCGTCGTCCGCTTCCGCGGCCGGGTCGAAGGCCATGTCATGGCCGGTCAGGCGACTTTCCATCTCGCGCACTTCCCGCGGCTCTACGCCAAGGCTTTCCGCCACACGGTGGACTTCCTCGTTGTTCAGCCACGCCAGACGTTTTTTCTGGCTGCGCAGGTTGAAGAACAGCTTGCGCTGGGCCTTGGTGGTCGCGACTTTCACGATGCGCCAGTTGCGCAGGATGAACTCGTGGATTTCCGCCTTGATCCAGTGCACCGCAAAGGACACCAGGCGCACACCCATTTCCGGGTTGAAGCGCTTCACGGCCTTCATCAGGCCGACGTTGCCTTCCTGGATCAGGTCAGCCTGAGCCAGACCGTAGCCTGAATAGCTACGGGCGATATGTACAACAAAACGCAGGTGGGCGAGCACCATCTGCCGAGCCGCCCCCAAATCCTGCTCATAATAGAGACTCTCGGCCAGTTCACGCTCCTGCTCCGGCGTCAGCAATGGAATGCTGTTTACCGTGTGCACATAGGCCTCCAGGTTTGCACCCGGGACCAGAGCATATGCAGGTTGCAAAGAATTGGTCATACGAAAAAACCTCCGACTTACATAACTCGTGCAGTTCAGCACTGCGAAAATTGACCGGAAACCGAAAGACAAGTTCCCATAAACGCTGAAAGGTCAATACGAGCAAAATGATATTACTTTGGCGCAAGCTCCCTCAGGTGGCGTGCGACTGCAATCCATGCACCGATATACCCCAACAGCACCGCGCCAAGCAAGAGCGACAGACCGTCGGCAACCGGCACGCCGGCCAGTGCGAAATCACTGCCATACAACCCGGCCAGCCCGACTACCGCGTCGTTCAGCCAGTCCAGACCGAACGCCAGTACGCCCCATGAAAGAAGCCCCGCACCAAAGCCATAAAGCGCACCCATATACAGAAAGGGCCTGCGCACATAGCTGTCAGTGCCGCCTACGAGTTTAATCACTTCTATCTCTGTGCGGCGGTTTTCAATATGAAGACGAATGGTATTGCCTATCACCAAAAGTAATGCAGAAACCAGAAGCACGGTCAGACCGAAGACAAAACGGTCACCCAGCTTGAGGATCGCCGCCAAACGCTCGACCCAGACTAGATCAAGTTGCGCCTGCTGTACCTTCGGCAACTCGGAAAGTTTTTGTCTCAATGCTTCAAGGGCAGGCTTGTCGACTTCGGCCGGGGTCACCAGCACTACGCCTGGCAGCGGATTTTCCGGCAACTCCTTGAGCGCCTCGCCCAGGCCGGACTGTTGCTGGAACTCTTCCAGCGCCTGATCGCGGCCGACATATTCGGCCTCCGCGACACCGGGCATGCCCTTGATCTGCTCGCGCAACGCCTCGCCCTCGGTCGGGCTGGCGTCGATTTGCAGATAGAGGGAAATCTGCGCCGCACGCTGCCAGGAACCGCCGAGGCGCTCGACGTTACCTAGCAGAAGTGACAGGCCCATGGGCAGACTGAGGGCAACCGCCATCACCATGCAGGTGAAAAAACTGCCGACTGGTTGTTTGCCCAAGCGACGCAAACTATCCAGCAGGCTGGCACGATGGCTTTCGATCCAGGCGCGTAACAGCGTGGCGAAATCCGGACCATCATCATCGTCGCGTTTTTTCTTCTGCGGTTGCGGATCGGCACCTTTGGGCGCTACGCGCTCGGAAACCTTGGGGCTGCGTGTCGCACTCATACGGCGGCCTCCCCGTCACCGATCAATCGGCCGCGTTGCAGGGTCAGCATGCGGTGACGCATGCGAGCGATCAGCGCGAGGTCGTGACTGGCGATCAGTACGCTGGTGCCCAGGCGGTTGATGTCTTCGAAGACGCCCATGATTTCGGCTGCCAGGCGCGGGTCGAGGTTACCGGTTGGTTCGTCCGCCAGCAGCAAGGCCGGGCGGTGAACGATGGCACGGGCGATGCCGACGCGCTGTTGCTGCCCGGTAGACAGATCGCCCGGGTACAGATCGGTCTTGTCCGACAGCGCCACGCGCTCCAGGGCCGAATCCACTCGCTTGACGATCTCGGCCTTGGACAGGCCAAGAATCTGCAACGGCAACGCGACGTTGTTGAACACCGTGCGATCGAACAGCAACTGGTGGTTCTGGAACACCACGCCGATCTGCCGACGCAGGAAAGGTATTTGCGCGTTGCTGATGGTGGCCAGGTCTTGCCCGGCCAGCAGCAATTTGCCAGTGGTCGGGCGTTCCATGGCCAATAGCAGCCGCAACAGGGTGCTTTTACCGGCGCCGGAATGGCCGGTCACAAACAAGAATTCGCCCCGACGGACTCGAAAGCTCAGCTCATGCAAGCCGACGTGACCGTTCGGATAGCGTTTACCGACCTGTTCGAAACGAATCATGAACGCTCCCGCTCGGCAAACAGTGCCTGGACAAAGGGTTCTGCTTCAAAAGTACGCAAATCATCGATGCCTTCACCGACACCGATGTAGCGAATCGGCAGGCCAAACTGCTTGGCCAGGGCGAAAATCACCCCGCCCTTGGCGGTGCCGTCGAGTTTGGTCAAGGCCAGGCCGGTCAGTTCGACGGTCTGGTTGAACTGCTTGGCCTGGTTGATGGCGTTCTGGCCGGTACCGGCATCCAGTACCAGCAACACTTCGTGGGGCGCGTCGGCATCGAGCTTGCCGATCACCCGGCGCACCTTCTTCAGCTCTTCCATCAGGTTGTCTTTGGTGTGCAGGCGACCGGCGGTGTCGGCAATCAAAACGTCGATGCCACGAGCCTTGGCGGCCTGCACGGCGTCGAAGATCACCGATGCCGAGTCGGCGCCGGTGTGCTGGGCAATTACCGGAATCTTGTTGCGCTCGCCCCAGACCTGCAATTGCTCGACCGCTGCGGCGCGGAAAGTGTCACCCGCCGCGAGCATGACTTTCTTGCCTTCGAGTTGCAGCTTCTTCGCCAACTTGCCGATGGTGGTGGTCTTGCCGGCGCCGTTGACGCCGACCACCAGAATCACGAACGGCTTGTTCTGCGAGGTGATCTTCAGCGGCTGCTCGACGGGCTTGAGCATTGCCGCCAGCTCGGCTTGCAGGGACTTGTAGAGCGCATCCGCATCGGCCAGCTCTTTGCGTGCCACCTTTTGGGTCAGGCGCTGGATGATCACCGAAGTGGCTTCGACGCCCACATCAGCGGTCAACAGACGCGTCTCGATGTCTTCGAGCAGCTCGTCATCGATGATCTTCTTGCCCAGGAACAGGCTGGCCATGCCTTCGCCAATGCTGGCGCTGGTCTTGGACAGGCCTTGCTTGAGGCGGGCGAAGAAACCGGCTTTGGTTTCTTCGGTACGCGCAGGCTCTGCGGGTGCTTCGACGGGCACGACAGGTGCCGGGGCAACGGGCGCAACGACAGGAATGGAGGCTGGAACAACCGGAGCAGCGACAGGAATGGGTGCTGGAGCAACCGGAGCAATCGGAGCAGCAACAGGCACGGGTACTGGAGCAATCGGAGCAACAACTGCTGGAGCCACAGGCGCCGGGATCACCGGAGCAGGCTCGGCCACCACGACTGGCGCGATCACCGGCGCCACCACCGGTGGCTGAACCGGCTCGGGAGCAAAGGCCGTCGGGGCCGGAATCGGCGGCGCAATGTGCGGCGCCAACTCATCTTCGACCAATGCCACCGGCTCTTCCGCCACAGGCAATGTCAACCAGGGCTCGGCAACGGGGGTCAACGGCACCTGGGTCACGATTTCGGCCACAACATCGGGCTCAGGCTTGGTGACCGGTTGCAGCACCGGCTCGGCAATCGGCAAGACCATCGGCGCGGGCGCTTCATCGATGACCGGCGCAGGTGTTGGCTCAGGCTGCTCAGGAAGTAGCTGGGGCTGTGGCTGTTCGACGACGGGTTCCTGCGGCTTTTTGCGCAGCCATCCGAACAGGCTTTTCTTCTCGCCAGCCGCAGCTGGGGCTTTCTTGTCGTCGTTGGAACCAAACATGGAGGACGGCTATCTCACAGTAGCGACGCGCCAAAGGGCGCCTCGGCAAATGAATATTCGATGCAGAACAGACTGCGATTGATCCAGCTTGTTCACGCGCAACATTTTGTCGAGGTGCAAACGGCACCTTACAAAATCGATTTCACGAAGGACTGAAGCGGCAAAATCGGCGAAAAAGCTAAGTCTAGTCGATAAACCACAGCCTTTTGCCGCAAACCCATACAACCTGATCAAACGCAAAGGCCTGATAGGCGTGGCCGCCAGTAAAACGGATCAGTATCCTAGCACCCTCTCGCCCGCTGACGCTAAGAACAAGCGGGCAGCCCCAAAGGTTTAAAATACGAATGAATGCTCTAGCCCGCCGCGCTGCAGGCCTGCTGCTCAGCACAGTTTGTCTGCCCCTCTCGGCCCTGGCTGCCGATCCACAACCCACCCACGAATTCACCCTCGATAACGGCCTGAAGGTTGTCGTGCGCGAAGACCATCGTGCGCCGGTGGTGGTTTCCCAAGTCTGGTACAAGGTCGGCTCCAGCTACGAGACGCCGGGCCAGACCGGTTTGTCCCACGCCCTGGAACACATGATGTTCAAGGGCAGCGAGAAAGTCGGCCCCGGCGAGGCTTCACTGATCCTGCGCGACCTCGGTGCCGAAGAGAACGCTTTCACCAGCGACGACTTCACCGCTTACTACCAGGTCCTGGCCCGCGACCGCCTGGGCGTGGCCTTCGAGCTGGAAGCCGACCGCATGGCCAACCTGCGCCTGCCGGCGGACGAGTTCGCCCGCGAGATCGAGGTCATCAAAGAAGAACGCCGCCTGCGCACCGACGACAAGCCGATGTCCAAGGCCTACGAACGCTTCAAGGCCATGGCCTACCCGGCCAGCGGTTACCACACGCCGACCATCGGCTGGATGGCGGACCTGGACCGCATGAAGGTCGAAGAGCTGCGCCACTGGTACCAGTCCTGGTACGTGCCCAACAATGCCACCCTGGTGGTGGTGGGCGACGTGACGCCGGATGAAGTCAAAACCCTGGCCCAACGCTACTTCGGCCCGATCGCCAAGCGTGACGTGCCTGCGGCGAAAATTCCGCTGGAATTGGCCGAACCCGGCGAACGCCAGATCACCTTGCACGTGCAGACCCAACTGCCGAGCCTGATGCTGGGCTTCAACGTGCCCAGCATCGCCACCGCCGAAGACAAACGCCCGGTGAACGCCTTGCGGCTGATTTCCGCCCTGCTCGATGGCGGCTACAGCGGCCGCATCCCGACGCAACTGGAACGCGGTGAAGAACTGGTGTCCGGCGGTTCGTCGAGCTACGACGCCTATACCCGTGGCGACAGCCTGTTCACCCTGTCGGCAACACCGAACACCCAGAAAAACAAAACCATGGCCCAGGTTGAAGCCGGCTTGTGGAAGCTGCTCGAACAGCTGAAAACCACGGCGCCGTCCACCGAAGAACTGGAACGCGTCCGCGCGCAGGTCATTGCCGGCCTGGTCTACGAGCGTGACTCGATCACCAGCCAGGCCACCGCTATCGGCCAACTGGAAACCGTGGGCCTGTCCTGGAAATTGATGGACACCGAACTGGCCGACCTGGAAAGCGTGACTCCGCAAGACATCCAGAACGCCGCCAAGCTGTACTTCACCCGCGAACGTCTCAGCGTCGCCCATGTACTGCCACAGGAGACGACTCATGAGTGAGCGTAAAAAAACACGCCTGGCGGTGGCCGGCCTGATCGTCGCCGCACTGATCGGGTCTGCCGCGTTTTACTTTGCCAAGACCGACGAATCAAAGGCCAGCGAAGCCCTGGACAAAGCCAAGGCCAGCCAGAAGCTGCAATCGCTGGCCGAGCTCGATGGCAAGGCACCCAGCCGCCGCAGTCTGGATGTGCAGACCTGGAACACCGCCGAAGGCGCCAAGGTGCTGTTCGTCGAGGCTCGCGAATTGCCGATGTTCGACATGCGCCTGATCTTTTCCGCCGGCAGCAGCCAGGACGCAGACGCGCCGGGCCTGGCCGTGCTGACCAACGCCATGCTCAACGAAGGCGTGGCCGGTAAAGATGTCGGCGCCATCGCTCAGGGCTTCGAAGGCCTGGGCGCGGACTTTGGCAACGGCGCATTCAAAGACATGGCCCTGGCCTCCCTGCGCAGCCTCAGCGCCGTGGACAAGCGCGAACCCGCGCTGAAGCTGTTCTCGGAAGTGGTCGGCAAACCGACCTTCCCTGCCGATTCGTTCGCGCGCATCAAGAACCAGATGCTCGCCGGTTTCGAATACCAGAAGCAGAACCCCGGCAAACTGGCCAGCCTGGAGCTGATGAACCGGCTCTACGGCGATCACCCGTACGCGCATTCCAGCGATGGCACGGCGAAAACCGTACCGGCGATCACCCTGGCGCAATTGAAGGCGTTCCATGAAAAAGCCTACGCCTCCGGCAACGTGGTGATTGCGCTGGTAGGCGACCTGTCCCGCGCCGAAGCCGAGGCGATTGCTGCACAGGTTTCCGGTGCGCTGCCCAAAGGGCCGGCCCTGGCGAAAATCCCGCAACCGGCAGAACCCAAAGCCAGCATCGGCCACATCGAGTTTCCGTCCAAGCAGACCAACCTGATGCTCGCGCAGCTGGGCATCGACCGTGACGACCCGGACTACGCGGCGCTGTCCATGGGCAACCAGATCCTTGGTGGCGGTGGTTTTGGCACCCGGTTGATGAGCGAAGTGCGCGAGAAGCGTGGCCTGGCCTACGGCGTCTATTCGGGCTTCACCCCGATGCAGGCGCGGGGTCCGTTCATGATCAACCTGCAAACCCGCGCCGAGATGAGCGAAGGCACACTGAAACTGGTGCAGGATGTACTCGCCGACTACCTCAAGACCGGCCCGACGGAAAAAGAACTCGACGACGCCAAGCGTGAACTGGCCGGCAGCTTCCCGCTGTCCACCGCCAGCAACGCCGATATCGTCGGTCAGCTCGGCGCCATGGGCTTCTACAACCTGCCATTGAGCTATCTGGAAGACTTCATGCAGCAATCCCAGAGCCTGACCGTCGAACAGGTCAAAACCGCACTGAACAAACACCTGAGCACGGACAAACTGGTCATCGTCAGCGCTGGCCCGACCGTGCCGCAAAAGCCGTTACCGGCCCCATCTGATAAACCTGCCGAGCAACCGCTCGGGGTTCCGGAGCATTAATGGCCACTCGTCCTAAAAAACCCGTACACAACGTGCATAACGGCGTGAACCAACTTCGTATCATCGGCGGTGAATGGGGCAGCCGAAAGCTGAGCTTCCCCGATGCGCCGGGCTTGCGTCCGACCCCGGACCGGGTGCGCGAAACCCTGTTCAACTGGCTCGCGCCCTATGTCGCCGGCGCAAAAGTATTTGATCCATTCGCCGGCAGTGGCGCGTTGTTTCTCGAGGCTTTATCCCGTGGCGCAGCGATGGGCCAGGCGCTGGATGCGAGCAACATCGCGGTAGCGAGCATCAAGGAGCATCTGGGTACCCTGCGCTGCACGACAGGCCAGATTCAGACGGCCGATGCCTTGCGCTACCTGGAAACCCAGCCAGCGGTTGCCTACGACCTGGTGTTCCTCGATCCGCCGTTCAACCAGAATCTGTTGCCCGCCGTTTGCGCGCTGCTCGAAGAACGCCAATGGCTGGCCGACGACGCCTGGGTGTACACCGAAAGCGAAACCGCGCCTTCGACGCTTGGCCTGCCGGGGAACTGGCGCCTGCATCGCGAACAAAAATCCGGGCGCGTCTACTACTCGTTGTGGCAACGTATGGCAGAGATTGCCGGTTAACCGACCGGCCTGAAAAGGTGCGCACAGGTTGCGCACCGCTGCATCGAGAGCCATCGTGTCCCTTCCGTCAGAACGCTTCACACCCGCCTTCGGCCTCGGCAATCCTCACTTTCAGACCTTGTGGGGACCGCTTTGGCGCAAAACCACCCATATCGAGCGCGAGCGCGAACGCCTGTGGCTCGAGGATGGTGACTTCCTCGACCTGGACTGGCACGGCCCGCACAGTGCCGATGCGCCGCTGGTGCTGGTGTTGCACGGACTGACCGGTTCGTCGAACTCGCCTTACGTGGCCGGATTGCAAAAGGCGCTGGATATCCAGGGCTGGGCCAGCGTCGCGCTGAACTGGCGCGGCTGCTCGGGCGAACCCAATCTGTTGCCGCGCAGCTACCATTCCGGCGCCAGCGAAGACCTGGCCGAAACCATCAAGCACTTGCGGGCCAAACGGCCGCTCGCACCACTGTATGCGGTCGGTTATTCCTTGGGCGGCAACGTCTTGCTCAAGCATCTGGGCGAGACTGGCAGTGACAGCGGGGTGCTTGGTGCCGTGGCGGTGTCGGTGCCGTTTCGCCTGGATCATTGCGCCGACCGTATCGGCCAGGGATTCTCGAAGCTCTATCAGGCGCATTTCATGCGCGAGATGGTGGCCTACATCAAGAATAAACAGCGGCAGTTCCGGCATGACGGGCGCGAGGATGGGCTGGCGGCATTGGCGGCCCTTGGCTCGCTGGACAACATGCGTACCTTCTGGGATTTCGATGGCCGGGTGACCGCGCCGTTGAACGGATTCGCCGATGCCGAAGATTACTATCGTCGCGCTTCGAGCCGTTATTTCCTTGGAGAGATTCGCACACCAACCCTGATCATTCAGGCGGCTGACGACCCTTTTGTCTTCCCTCATAGCCTGCCGCAAGCAGAAGAGCTATCCGAGTGCATTCAATTCGAGCTACAAGCCAAGGGTGGGCATGTCGGCTTCGTCGAGGGGACGTTCCGGCAACCGGCTTACTATCTCGAACGCCGCATTCCTCAGTGGCTGACCGCTATGGGTCGTGAATAAGCCGATGCATACCAATCAAGGCGAGTCGATTCATTTCTGGCAAACGGCACCGCTGGCCGGGGTCGAATTATTGTCTGCGCGCTACATCGAGCACCGTTTCGCGCCCCACGTGCATGACGGCTATGTGATCGGCATGATCATGGCTGGCGCCCAGCGCTACCGCTATCGCGGCGCCGAGCATCTGGCGGGTAGCGGCACGCTGGTCTTGATCAATCCGGATGAACTGCACACCGGCCATAAAGGCACGGAAGACGGCTGGTTGTATCGGGCGTTTTATCCCGACAGCGGTCAGATTCTCTCGCTGCTGGCCGAACTCGAACTGCCGACCGCCACCTTGCCGGCGTTCGGCGCCACGCTGTATCGCGACCCGGATCTGGTGAAAGGCTTTTGCCAGCTGCACCGTTTGCTGGAAAGTCCGTCCACGGCCTTGCAACAACAGACTGCCTGGCGGGAAATGATGCTGTCGTTGCTGCAACGTCATGCGGCCGTTCCGGTTGCGGGCAAACCCGGCAAGGAACACCGGGCGGTGACCCTGGCCAAGGAGCTGCTGCAAGCGCAATTGGCGGCTCCACCGTCCCTGGAAGAACTCGCTGCAGCGGTAAACCTCTCGCCGTTCCACTTCGCCAGGGTGTTCCGCCGCGCCACCGGCATGCCGCCGCACACCTGGCTGATGCAGCAGCGAATCGCTCGAGCGCGGGCGTTGCTACAGGACGGTTGCTTGCCTTTGGAAGTGGCCACGCAGTTGGGCTTTGCCGACCAGAGCCACCTGAGTCGGCAGTTCAAGCAGGTGTACGGGGTCGGGCCGGGGGCGTATCGCAGTGCCCGGCAATTGCCGGGACTTTGATAGCGATGAAGATCCAACTGTGGGAGCGGGCTTGCCCGCTCCCACAGTTAATTTGCGGTTATTCGCCGGTAGCGATTCCCCGCGCCGGATCGTTGATCCACTCGCTCCACGACCCCGCATACAACGCCCCCAACGGATAACCCGCCAGGCACAAGGCGAACAGGTTGTGACAAGCCGTCACCCCGGAGCCGCAATACGCCACCAGATCAGTCGGCGAACGACTACCGAGTTTCGCGGCAAACCGCTGCTTGAGCTGATCGGCCGGCAGGAAACGCCCGTCGCTGCCCAGGTTGTCGGTGAACGCTGCACATTGCGCGCCCGGGATGTGCCCGGCGATCGGGTCGATCGGTTCCACTTCGCCCTTGAAGCGCGGCAAGGCTCTAGCGTCGAGCAAGGTCAGCGCAGGCTGGCCAAGACGTTGCGCAAGTGCTTCGGCATCCAGGATAAGCGCGTTGTCCGGCCCCCCCGTGAAGGTCCCGCGTTCGATATCGGGCGCATCCAGACTCAGCGGCAAACCTGCCGCGTGCCAGGCCTTGAGCCCGCCATCCAGAATAAACACGCCGTCGCGCTTGCCCAGCCAGGCCAGCAACCACCAGGCCCGCGCCGCGTAGGCCCCCGGGCCGTCGTCGTACAAAACCACTTCGCTGTCGGCGTTGATACCCCAAGCCTGCAGGCGTTCGACCAGGTCCTCAGGCTCTGGCAACGGATGGCGACCCGTCACACCCTTGACCACCGTCCCGCTCAAATCACGCTCAAGATCGGCAAAGCTCGACCCGGCAATATGCCCTTCGGCATAGCTGCGCTGGCCGTAGTCCGGGTCTTCGAGGGAATAACGACAATCCAGAATCACCAGCCCTGGCTGATCCTTTTTCAGGTCCAACGCTTGCGGGCTGATCAGTTGCGCAATGGGCATAACGGGCTCCTGTGATGGCGGTAGTCGATCCTGTTGCTCTTTCTATCCCACTTCTTCCAGTGCCTGGGCCAATGGCACATAAAACTCCTCGAACAGTGCGTTGACCGCGTCGCGGGACTGATCCGTGACGAAGCCGGCTTCCAGCACCAGCACCTGATAAACGCCACGTTTAATAGCTTGTTCGCTCAAGTGATTGGAATTTTCCCGCGTGGTACACAGAAAACGCACCCAGGACGTGAGAATGATCCAGGCATTGAGGGTCAGGGATTCGATCTGCACCCGGTCCATCTTCAAGATACCGGCCTCGACGAACCCTTTGTAGATGGCCGTTCCCTGAATCACGCAGCGCTGGGAAAAGCGTCGGTAACGGGCGGCCAGTTCCGGATCGCTGTCGAGCAAGTGCTCGAGGTCTCGATGCAGAAACCGATAGCGCCACATGGCTGCCAGCAATTCCTTGAGGTAGTAACGCTTATCCTCGACCGTCGCGGCGCGGCCCTGGGGCGGGCGCAGGAAACTGTCCACCAGGCTTTCGTACTCACTGAACAGCACGGCGATGATCGCCTGCTTGTTAGGGAAGTGGTAGTACAGGTTGCCGGGAGAGATGTCCATGTGGGCAGCAATGTGGTTGGTGCTGATACTGCGCTCGCCCAGTTGATTGAACAGTTCCAGGCTGTTCTGCACGATGCGCTCGCTGGTTTTGATCCTTGGGGCCATGGCTTGAGCTTTAATTCAGAGTGCGGTGACGGGCATCTTACGACCTATCCGGGCGTGTATAAAACAAAGCTGCGCCAGGATGTCATTTGACTTTTTAGAGCATAGACTCTAAAAAGCTCCCTATAACAAATAATCCGGAGCCTACAATGACTGCTGACATTGCCTACCTGCCGAACCTACAGCAGCCTCTGGAAGAGCTCCATGCCTTGTTCGACACGCAACGCGCGGCGTATGCCGGCAACCCCATGCCGCCAGCGGCGCAACGCCAGCAATGGCTCAAGGCGTTGCGGGATCTGCTGAACAAGGAACGCCAGGCCTTGATCGAGGCGATCAGCCAGGACTTCAGCCATCGCAGCGCCGATGAAACCCTGCTTGCCGAACTGATGCCCAGCCTGCACGGCATCCATTACGCCAGCCAGCACCTCAAAAGCTGGATGAAAGTGTCACGGCGCAAGGTCGGCGTTGCCTTTCAACCTGCCTCGGCCAAAGTCGTTTATCAACCGCTGGGCGTGGTTGGCGTGATCGTGCCGTGGAATTACCCGTTGTACCTGGCTATCGGCCCGCTGGTGGGCGCGTTGTCGGCGGGCAATCGGGTGATGCTCAAACTCAGCGAATCGACGCCTGCCACCGGTCTGCTGCTCAAGGAACTGCTGGGGCGAATCTTTCCCCAGGACCTGGTTTGCGTGGTGCTGGGTGAAGCCGATATCGGCGTGGCCTTCTCCCGGCTGCGCTTCGATCACCTGCTGTTCACCGGCGCTACCAGTATCGGCAAACAGGTGATGCGCGCGGCTGCGGAAAACCTGACACCGGTGACCCTTGAGCTGGGCGGCAAGTCTCCGGCCATCGTCTCCCGCGATGTGCCCCTCAAGGATGCCGCCGAACGCATCGCTTTCGGCAAGACGCTCAACGCCGGACAAACATGCGTGGCCCCGGACTACGTGCTGGTGCCGGAAGATCGCGTCGGTTCCTTCGTCGAAGCCTATCGCCAGGCAGTTCGCGGATTTTATCCGACCCTGGCGGACAACCCGGACTACACCGCGATCATCAATGACCGACAACTGCAGCGGCTCAATGGCTACCTGAGTGACGCCACCAGCAAAGGTGCGCTGCTGATTCCGTTGTTCGACCAGGGCCAGGGCCGGCGCATGAGCCACAGCCTGCTGCTCAACGTCACTGACGAGATGATGGTGATGCAAGACGAGATCTTCGGCCCGCTGCTGCCGATCGTGCCCTACAAGGATCTGGACGAAGCGTTTGCCTACATCAATCAACGACCTCGTCCGCTGGCCCTGTATTACTTCGGCTACGACAAGCGCGAGCAAAACCGCGTGCTCAGCGAGACCCATTCCGGCGGGGTCTGCCTGAATGACACCCTGCTGCATGTCGCTCAGGACGATATGCCGTTCGGTGGTATTGGCGCCTCCGGCATGGGGCATTACCACGGCCACGAAGGCTTCCTGACCTTCAGCAAGGCCAAGGGTGTGCTGATCAAACAACGCTTCAACGCGGCGAAACTGATCTACCCGCCCTACGGCAAACCCCTTCAAAAACTGATTCAGAAGTTGTTTATCCGCTAACGATCACCTCCACCGGGTACTGACCACGATGAGCCCCAGCCTGTCCGATACCCCCGCGCTGTCCCGGCGCGGCCTGCTTCAATTCAGCCTGGGTGCCAGTGCCTTTCTGGCCACGGTCGGCTTGGGAGCGAGCCTCAGCGGCTGCTCGTCGAGTACTCCCGCCGGCGGTTTCGCGATTCTGCGCAGCGGCGATTTGCTGCTTTTGCGGGCGTTGATTCCGGTGATGCTCGACGGTGCCATAGCGGTCGAGAAAATGCCGGCGGCCGTCGACCAGACCCTGCACTGCCTCGATAACGGCCTCAACCATCTGTCGCCGGAAATGCTCAAGCTGACCCGACAATTGTTCGATGTGCTGGGGATCACCGTGACTCGCGGGCCGCTCACCGGGATCTGGGGGAGTTGGGAAAATGCCGGCAGCGAAGACATCCGCGAATTTCTTGATCGCTGGGAAAACAGCTCCCTGAGTTTGCTGCGCATGGGGCACAGCTCGTTGCTGCAACTGGTGATGATGGCGTGGTACAGCCGCGCGGAATCGTGGGCGCATTGCGGGTATCCCGGGCCGCCCAAGATTTGAAATCGTGTCGACCCCTTCGCCCGCAAGCCGGTCTCGCTCCCACAGGGTTCAAGTCGCTCACAGAAAGAGGGCCCAACTCAAATCCTGTGGGAGCGAGCCTGCTCGCGAAGGCGTCAGCCGCTTCACCACCGCATTCAAAATAATAAGAGAACCTGAAGATGCCCGTACCCGATCCGTTCCGCGAAGGCCTGGCCCGCGGCTGGAAAACCTACAACGGTTCACAACTGACCCAGGACCTGACCCTCGAAGCGGACGTGGCCATCATCGGCAGCGGCGCCGGTGGTGGGACCACAGCGGAAATCCTCAGCGCCGCCGGCTACAAGGTGCTGCTGATCGAAGAAGGCCCGCTCAAGACCAGCAGCGACTTCAAGATGCTCGAAGACCAGGCGTATACCAGCCTCTACCAGGAAGGCATCGGCCGCATGAGCAAGGACGGCGCGATCACCATTCTTCAGGGGCGCGCGGTGGGTGGCACGACGCTGATCAACTGGACTTCCAGCTTTCGCACCCCCGATCCGACCTTGGAACACTGGGCCAGGGAGCATAACGTCAAAGGCCACACATCGGCGGAGATGGCGCCGTGGTTCGAGAAAATGGAACAACGTCTGGGCGTAGCTCCCTGGATGGTTCCGCCGAACGCCAATAACGACGTGATCCGCAAAGGCTGCGAAAAGCTCGGCTACGCCTGGCATGTCATCCCGCGTAACGTGCGGGGCTGCTGGAACCTCGGCTACTGCGGCATGGGCTGCCCGACCAATGCCAAGCAATCGATGCTGGTGACGACCATTCCCGCCACTCTGGAAAAGGGTGGCGAACTGCTCTACCTCGCCCGTGCCGAAAAACTCTCGATCATGGACGGCAAGGTCACTGGCCTGCAATGCGTGGCGATGGATGAGCGTTGCGTCGCCCCCACGGGCAGGACTATCACGGTCAAGGCCCGGCATTACGTGCTCGCCGGCGGTGGCATCAACAGCCCGGCGCTGCTGTTGCGCTCCGACGCGCCCGATCCGCACAAGCGCCTGGGCAAACGAACGTTCCTGCACCTGGTCAACATGTCCGCCGGCCTGTTCGATGAGGTGATCAATCCGTTCTACGGGGCGCCGCAGTCGATCTACTCCGACCATTTCCAGTGGCAGGACGGCACCACCGGCAGGATGTCCTACAAACTGGAAGTGCCACCGCTTCACCCTGCGCTGGCCACGACCCTGCTCGGCGGCTTCGGCAAGGAAAACGCCCGGCACATGGAGCACCTGCCCCACACTCATGCGATGCTGGCGTTACTGCGCGACGGCTTTCACCCGGACAGCCCCGGCGGCAGCGTCGAGTTGCGCGGTGACGGTACGCCAGTGCTCGACTATCAGGTTTCACCCTACGCCTGGGACGGTTTGCGCCGCGCTTTCCACAGCATGGCCGAGATCCAGTTCGCTGGCGGCGCCAATGCGGTGATGCCAATGCACACCGACGCTCGCTACGTGAAGACCTTGGCCGAAGCTCGCACGCTGATCGACGGTTTGAGCCTCGAGCTGTATCGCACACGGCTGGGCAGTGCCCATGTGATGGGCGGTTGTGCCATGGGTGAAGATCCTGAAAACGCCGTGACCGATAGCCTTGGCCGACATCATCAGCTAGGCAATCTGTCGATCCATGACGGCTCGCTATTCCCCACCAGCATTGGGGCAAACCCGCAATTGTCGGTCTATGGTCTGACGGCGCAACTGGCCAATTCCTTGGCCGAACGTTTGAAAAACCCATGAAAACGGAGAATATTGCGATCGTCTATAGTGCTTTCTTACTCAACAGGCGACTTGGCCCACCGGGAAGGCTGCGATACCATCCGACTCCCCAACGGACTCTCGCCAGGACGACGCGATGAACCGAGTGTTGTACCCAGGTACCTTCGACCCTATTACCAAGGGCCATGGCGATCTGGTCGAACGCGCCGCGCGCCTGTTCGATCATGTGATCATCGCCGTCGCCGCCAGCCCGAAGAAAAACCCGTTGTTTCCCCTGGAACAGCGTGTGGCACTGGCACGCGAGGTCACTAAACATTTGCCCAACGTAGAAGTCGTCGGCTTCTCATCGCTGCTGGCACACTTCGCCAAAGAGAAGAACGCCAACGTGTTCCTGCGTGGTTTGCGAGCGGTGTCGGACTTCGAATACGAATTCCAGCTGGCCAACATGAACCGCCAGCTGGCACCGGATGTGGAAAGTCTGTTTCTTACCCCGTCCGAGCGTTATTCGTACATTTCCTCGACGCTGGTGCGTGAAATCGCAGCCTTGGGCGGTGATATCGCCAAGTTCGTCCACCCGGCGGTGGCGGACGCGCTGACCGAACGCTTCAAGAAGTAATACCGAACTGTAGGAGCCGGCTTGCTGCGGGCGGCGTTCCGACGAAGGCGGTGTATCCGGTACACCGCGTTGCATTGATCGCCAGGCCGGCTCCTACAGTACGTCGCGCCTGCGTGCACTGCGGGCGCCAATGCGGCACAATTGTACGCATTGATTTATTGCGCCCGGGTCTTCCGCCCTGGCTGGAGTTAGCATGTCCCTGATCATCACCGACGATTGCATCAACTGCGACGTCTGCGAACCCGAGTGCCCGAACGCCGCCATCTCCCAGGGCGAAGAGATCTACGTGATCGACCCGAACCTGTGCACACAGTGCGTCGGCCACTATGACGAACCTCAGTGCCAGCAGGTTTGCCCGGTGGATTGCATTCCGCTGGACGAAGCGCATCCGGAGACTGAAGAGCAGTTGATGGAGAAGTACCGGAAGATTACCGGCAAGGCTTGAATATTGTGGTGTCTGTCCTGACGCCATCGCGGGCAAGCCCGCTCCCACATGGACCGCGCAACCCCTGTGGGAGCGAGCTTGCTCGCGATTAGGCCATCAGCCACACCGAATATTCAACTGCCTCACTCCCGCTGCTCAAACCCCTCCCCGATACACCCCAGGCACCGCACAAACGCCGCTTTCGCCGGGTCGACCACCAACGCCTGACCGGCATCGCCAACGCCGCCACCCAGCGCGGTGAACGGCAACGACACCACAAACACCCCGGCGCCGATCACCGTCGCCGCGACCAGCAAGGGTCGGGCGATCAGCAAATCGCCGATCATGGCGTACGCGGGGGGATTCTGGATGGTGTAACGCGGGTCGCCGCTACCCGTGTTCGCCGCCAGCACGGGCGTACCGACACTCAGCAGCAGAACGACGGCAAGGGTTCGAAACAGGTTCATGGCACGGTCCTTCGGCTAGGCAGTGAGTACTGACTATAGCCCCAGGGACCTGTCAGCTTTGACAACGCGGGCAAAACACGCTGGCGCGCTGCCCGAGCTTTACTTCCCGCAATTGCGTTGCGCAGATCTTACAATGCTCATTACCGCGACCGTAAACAAACAATTCCTGCTGGAAGTAACCGGGTTGACCGTCACCGCCGATAAAGTCGCGCAATGTGGTGCCGCCGCGCTCGATGGCGTGTGCAAGGATGCGTTTGATCTCTATCGCCAGCTTCAGATAACGCGCCCGGGAAATGCTCCTCGCCTCCCGGCGCGGATCGATGCCGGCGGCGAACAGTGCTTCGGTTGCGTAGATATTGCCGACACCGACCACGACCGCGTTGTCCATGATGAACGGTTTGACCGCCATGGAGCGTGCACGCGACAGCTGGAACAAGCGGTCGCCGTCGAACAGGTCGGTCAACGGTTCCGGCCCCAGGCGAATCAGCAATTCGTGGTTGAGCGGATCGAGACTCCAGAGCATCGCGCCAAACCGGCGCGGGTCGGTATAGCGCAGGGCCAGCCCCGATTCCAGCTCGATGTCCACGTGCTCATGCTTGGCCGCCGGCATGCCGGCTTCTACCAGACGCAAATTGCCCGACATCCCCAAATGACTGATGAGCGTGCCGACTTCGGCATTGATCAGCAGGTACTTGGCGCGCCGTTCCACCAACACGATGCGCTGGCCGGACAGCCGCACATCGAGGTCTTCAGGGATCGGCCAGCGCAGACGGCGCTCCCGCACGATGACCCGGCTGACGCGCTGGCCTTCAAGGTGCGGCGCAATCCCGCGGCGGGTGGTTTCGACTTCCGGCAGTTCAGGCATGGGGCTCTCGAATCAGGCTGTCGCTCAGCGGTGAGCGCCGAGGTCGCGAATCGTTTGTTTGAGGGTCTCGAAGTCGTAGTCCGAGAGGCCGACGTAATCGAGAACCAAGGGCCCGATGCTGTTCCACTCGTGGTCCTCGGTCTGGTTGCCCAACACCCGATAGGACGCACAGATGTGCTCGGCCATTTTCAGGATCCCCAGCAGGCTTTTCAGCTGGCTGTTGCGCGATGACTCATCGGTGAAGATCGCCAAGGCATTGTGGTGATTGGCGATGGCAGCGGTCACGTGCTCCGGCAGGCGCCAGGACTTGGCCGTGTAATAACCGACCACTGCGTGGTTAGTGTTGAACATCCGGTTCTCGGTGTCCACCACCCGGCATTCGGCACCGGCGCTGGCGTAGGCCTCCTCCAGAACCCTCATGTAGTTCGGGAAACGCTGGAGCATCAAGGGTACGCCACAATCGTGGAACAGGCCCAGGGCGTACGCTTCATCGCCGGCCTGGGCTCCGATGCGCTTGGCCAGGGTCAGGCAGGTCATCGCCACGTCCTGGGCGGTGTCCCAGAAACGGTTCAAGGTGACGATGGTGTCGTCGTTCATTTCGCCTTTGATCGACTGCGCGTTGATCAGGTTGATGATCGAACGGCTGCCCAGCAGATTCACCGCCCGCTTGATCGAGGCGATCTTGTTGCTCAAGCCGTAATACGGTGAATTGACGATTTTCAGCAATGATCCAGAGAGGCCCGGGTCTTGGGAGATCAACCTGGCGATCACGTCCAGATCCGGGTCGGGCATGTATTGCTCCATCTGCAAATCCACCATGATTTGCGGTTGGGCCGGCACGCTGATGCCTTGCAGGGACTGTCTGATCTGTTCGGTGGTCAGCTCTTGGAACATAAATACGCGCTCTGGGTCAGGCGGCGATTCTAACCTTTATGAAGTTGGATCCGACATACTGGCGGGCAAATCGCAGTTGATATTGTTGCGTTTAATCGAGGGTTGATCAGCGCTTTGTCTGCGTAAAATTCGAAACCGCTTTCGCGAGCAGGCTCGCTCCCACAGTGATCTGCGTCGCACACAAATGATGTGTTCACTGCCGATCCATTGTGGGAGCGAGCCGGCTCCGGGCGGCGTTCCGACGAAGACGTCATCCGCGTTTCATCGCCCACCCAGCCCGTCACCCGCCGCAACACGCTATACTCCCGCTCTTTTTTCCGGAGCGACGTCATGTCCCTGCCTAGCCTGCGCCTCAAAGCCAACGCCGACCGTCGCCTGCGAAACGGCCACTTGTGGGTCTACAGCAACGAAATCGATGTCGCCGCCACGCCCTTGCACGGTTTCAAGCCCGGTGATCAGGCGATCCTCGAAGCTGCCGGTGGCAAGCCGCTGGGCATCGTCGCCATGAGCCCGAACAACCTGATCTGCGCCCGCCTGCTGTCGCGCGACATCAAGTTGCCGCTGGACAAATCGCTGCTGGTGCATCGCCTGAACGTGGCCCTGTCCCTGCGCGAGCGCCTGTTCGACAAGCCGTTCTATCGCCTGGTCTACGGCGATTCCGACCTGCTGCCAGGCCTGGTGGTCGACCGTTTCGGCGACATCCTGGTGGTGCAGATCGCTTCGGCGACCATGGAAGCCCATAAAGAAGACGTGATCGCGGCGCTGACTCAAGTCATCAAGCCAAGCGGCATTCTGTTCAAGAACGATTCCGCCGCACGCGATGCCGAAGGCCTCAACCGCTACGTCGAAACTGTGTTCGGCCTGGTGCCGGAGTGGGTCGCGCTGGAAGAGAACGGGGTGAAATTCGAAGCGCCCGTCATCCAGGGCCAGAAAACAGGCTGGTTCTATGATCACCGCATGAACCGCGCACGCCTGGCACCCTATGCCAAAGGCAAACGCGTACTGGACCTGTACAGCTACATCGGCGGCTGGGGCGTGCAAGCCGCCGCGTTCGGCGCCAGTGAAGTGTTCTGCGTCGATGCTTCTGCCTTCGCCCTCGACGGCGTCGAGCGCAACGCGGCACTGAACGGCTTCGCCGAGAAAATGACCTGCATCGAAGGCGACGTGTTCGAAGCCCTGAAAGAACTGAAAGCCAGCGAAGAACGCTTCGACGTCATCGTCGCCGACCCTCCTGCATTCATCAAACGCAAGAAAGACATGAAGAACGGTGAAGGCGCCTACCGTCGCCTGAACGAGCAAGCCATGCGCCTGCTCAGCAAGGACGGGATCCTGGTCAGCGCTTCCTGCTCGATGCACCTGCCGGAAGACGATCTGCAGAACATCCTGCTGACCAGCGCCCGTCACCTGGATCGCAACATCCAGATGCTCGAACGCGGCGGCCAGGGGCCGGATCACCCGGTTCACCCGGCGATTGCTGAAACCCGTTACATCAAGAGCATCACCTGCCGGTTGTTGCCAAACAGCTAACAACACGGACCTCCTGTAGGAGCCGGCTTGCCGGCGAAGGCTTCCTCATGGCCGCTGCCAAGCCTCAAGGCCGCACCGCAGCTCCTACAGCAGTTTCAGAAGGGTCCTACACCCACTCGCATTGACTTCCCCTTTCATCAAATCAATCCTCGGTCCCCCCTCACGGATCGAGAGTGCTGTTGATGACTCACGCCCTGCATGCCGCCGAAAAGTCGTCCATCATCCTGTTGCTGATGACGATGACGTTGCTCGCCGTATTCCCCCTCGATGTCGTCCTCCCTTCCTTCCCGGCCCTCTCCGACCATTTCCAGACCCCGACCTCGGATATCGCTTTATCAGTCAGCATCTTTGCCATCGGCCTGGCGTTTTCGCTGCTGTTGATCGGGCCGTTGTCCGACATGTACGGTCGCAAGAAGCTGCTGCTGGGGGGCATAGCATTGGCCGCAGTAGGTGCAACGGGTTGTTTATTGGCCAGTGACTACGCCTGGTTTCTGGGTTTTCGGGTGGTTCAGGCAGTGGGCTGTGGAGCGTTCGCCTTGTCTCAGGCGCTGCTCCAGGATCTGTTCGCCGGCCGGGAGCTGGAACGCTTGCGGATCTGGATGGCAACCGCCGGTGGCATCTTCATTTCCTGTTCACCCTTGATGGGCACCTGGCTGCAGTTGCATCTGGGCTGGCGGGGCAGCTTTTATGTATTCATCGCCCTGGCGATTTTTGTCTGGCTGAGATCCTGGTTCCTGTTCAAGGAAACTCGCAGCAGCAGCCCGTTGCCCAAGCGATTTTTTGGTACCTATTGGTTGCTCTGTTCCGACATTCGTTTTACCGGTTACTGGCTGATTTCCGCGCTGGCCTTCGCCTGCCATTTCTCGTTTATCGTCATTTCGCCGATCGTCTTCATGGAACGCCTGAACCTGTCGACTTACCAGTTCGCCTGGGCGCTGGCGCTGTATGGCGCGGCCTATGTGGTCGGCGGGATTGTTGCCAGCCTCTTGCACCGCCGGCTGGAAGGCGACACCCAGATCATCATTGGCCTGGGCGTGATCGCGCTGTCGGGGCTGGTGATGCTGTTGTTGGTCTGGCTGTTCGGCCTGTCCGTCGCCACGGTTCTGATCCCCATGTTGATCTGCACCGCCGGCACCACCATCTGCCGGCCCATCGCCAACTCAAGGGCGATGAGCCTCTACCCACAACACGCCGGCACCGCTACCTCCGCCGGCAGCCTGTTTGTTTTCATGTGTGGCGGCCTGATCAGCATCGTGATCAATCTCGCGTCCGAGGGACTGACCACAGCCCTGGCCTTGTGCTTCTTGACCTTGAGTACCGCGGGTCTTGGCTTGAATGCGTTGATTACACGTCGGCATCAGGCGCTGGCCAGCGGGTGATGCATGCCAGTCGTCATCCTTCACGCTGCGTGAACGACGGATCAACGGCTTCCGGCATTCCCTCCTGACGCCAGCCGTGTAGAATCGCCACATTCATCGCCAGTCATCCCCCGGCGGGTTTATGAGCTCAAGCTGAAGCGCGCGGCGATCCCGCAAAGTTATCGGCAACTTCCGGACACACGGCCATTTCTGAGTGTTCCAGACGTCAATAGAAGCTCACTTCCCTTTTGATACCTGATTAACCGCCCGGAGTGCTTCATGCCTGATTACCGCTCGAAAACATCCACCCACGGCCGCAACATGGCCGGTGCCCGCGCATTGTGGCGCGCCACGGGGATGAAAGATGACGACTTCAAAAAGCCGATCATCGCCATTGCCAACTCCTTCACCCAGTTCGTACCGGGCCACGTCCACCTCAAGGACCTCGGCCAACTGGTCGCCCGCGAAATCGAACGCGCTGGCGGTGTAGCCAAGGAATTCAACACCATCGCCGTGGATGACGGCATCGCCATGGGCCACGACGGCATGCTGTATTCGCTGCCGAGCCGCGAGATCATCGCCGACTCCGTCGAGTACATGGTCAACGCCCATTGCGCCGATGCGATCGTCTGCATCTCCAACTGCGACAAGATCACCCCAGGCATGCTGATGGCCGCCCTGCGCCTGAACATCCCGGTGATCTTCGTCTCCGGCGGCCCGATGGAAGCCGGCAAGACCAAACTGGCCAGCCACGGTCTCGACCTGGTCGACGCCATGGTGATCGCCGCCGACTCCAGCGCTTCTGACGAGAAGGTTGCAGAGTACGAGCGCAGCGCCTGCCCGACGTGCGGCTCGTGCTCCGGCATGTTCACCGCCAACTCGATGAACTGCCTGGTTGAAGCACTGGGCCTTGCATTGCCGGGCAACGGTTCGACCCTGGCCACCCACAGCGACCGCGAGCAGCTGTTCCTGCAGGCCGGCCGCACCATCGTCGAGCTGTGCAAGCGTTACTACGGCGACAACGATGAGTCGGTGTTGCCACGCAACATCGCCAACTTCAAGGCGTTCGAAAACGCCATGACCCTGGACATCGCCATGGGCGGTTCCACCAACACCATCCTGCACTTGCTGGCCGCGGCCCAGGAAGCCGAGATCGAGTTCGACCTGCGTGACATCGACCGTCTCTCCCGTCACGTGCCGCAACTGTGCAAGGTCGCGCCGAACATCCAGAAGTACCACATGGAAGACGTGCACCGTGCCGGCGGGATCTTCAGCATCCTCGGTTCCCTGGCCCGCGGCGGCCTGCTGCACACCGACCTGCCGACCGTACACAGCAAGAGCCTGGCCGAAGGCATCGCCAAGTGGGACATCACCCAGACCGACGATGAAGCGGTGCATCACTTCTTCAAGGCCGGCCCGGCGGGCATCCCGACGCAAACCGCGTTCAGCCAGTCGACCCGTTGGGACACCCTGGACGACGACCGTGAAAACGGCTGCATCCGCAGTGTCGAACACGCTTATTCCAAGGAAGGCGGCCTGGCCGTTCTCTACGGCAACATCGCGCTCGACGGCTGCGTGGTGAAAACCGCCGGCGTCGACGAGTCGATCCACGTCTTCGAAGGCAACGCGAAGATCTTCGAAAGCCAGGACAGCGCCGTACGCGGCATCCTCGCTGACGAAGTGAAGGCCGGCGACATCGTGATCATCCGTTACGAAGGCCCGAAAGGCGGCCCGGGCATGCAGGAAATGCTGTACCCGACGTCCTACCTGAAATCCAAAGGTCTGGGCAAGGCTTGCGCATTGCTCACCGATGGTCGTTTCTCCGGCGGTACTTCGGGCCTGTCCATCGGCCATGCTTCGCCGGAAGCGGCTGCGGGCGGTGCAATCGGTCTGGTGCAGGACGGCGACAAGGTGCTGATCGACATTCCGAACCGTTCGATCAACCTGTTGATCAGCGATGAAGAAATGGCTGGGCGTCGTGCCGAGCAGGATCAGAAGGGCTGGAAACCGGTGGAGAAGCGTCCACGTAAGGTGACTACAGCGTTGAAGGCCTATGCCTTGCTGGCGACCAGCGCCGACAAGGGTGCTGTGCGTAACAAGGCGATGCTTGATGGGTTGTAATTCTTAACCGTCGAACATAAAGATGCCCCGCCAAGTGCGGGGCATTTTTTTGCCCGCGTTACTCCTGCGGGTCTAGGTTATCCAGCGCCTGATTCACCGCCAGTTCGCCCAACATGATGACCTGGGCGATTCCCAGCATCGTGCTGCGTTGAGAGCCTTCCAGCAGGCCGGCGAAATCGCTGGCCATGACATTGGCCGAGGCGAGGGATTCGCAGGCGTGGGCCAACAGGGTTTCGGTGTCGAGGCCCGGTGCGATGACGAATGTTCGGCTGGGTTTGCGGGGGGTGGCGTTGATGTGGGCGGACAAATTGTCGATGTCCGGTGGATCGGGGGTAATTTTCAGCATTGATGAATCTCCTGGAAGTAAGGAGGCATCACCTTCGCTACCAAACGAAAGGTGGCGGCCATACGCAGGTTGGTAGACCGGTCCAGGGAGCCGGCGCGCTCGAAAGCACCCTACGCATGACCACCATAAAAGCAGAGACGAAAAACCTGCCAAAGGTGTAGTCATGCGCCTGGAAAATCCGGGCTACCAAACCCGATCGCTGAAGGGCAGCGACGCGGAGAAGATAGAACCCGCCAAACAGGCGCACAAGTCGGCGGATTCTGAAGTAGTCGTAGTCCCTTACGCAAGAATGCGTAGGTTGCGACTGTAAGGAAATGTCGTTCAAGCGGAGTCCTTCATTGCACCGACGGGCGTCATCGCGAGCAAGCTCGCTCCCACAGGGGATCTTCGGTGTTCACACAGTCTGTGTTTCACCCGAGACCCTTGTGGGAGCGAGCCTGCTCGCGATGGAGGCGCCGCGGTCTTACTGGATCTCTTGCGGTGTGACGATCACCCAGTTCTTGTCCGCCGTCACCGCCAACCCTTCCTTGGCCTGGGCCGCAGCGTGCTTGGCCATCATGCCGTTAATCTGAGTCATGTACTTGTCTTTGCGGTTGACCCACAAATGGATGCCGCCCTTGGCCACGTCAACGCTGTGGAACAGCATGTAACCGTCGCTGGTCGGGGTGTCGCCGGCAACGAGAACCGGTTTTTTCCACTCATCGATGTACGTCAGGATCGCCGCTTGCTTACCCGCCATCCAGGTCGCCGGGGTCCACAGGTACGGGGTCAGTTCGAGGCCAAGGTTGGCTTTTTCGTCATACTTGCCGGCGGTGATCTGCTTGCGGGCCGTGGTCAGCTCGCCGGACTTGGGGTCCTTGAGCAGCATGGTCACGCCGATCACGTTCTGCGGTTTTACGTTATAGCCATACTGCGGATCCGACGCGACCATGCGCACCAATTCTTCGGAGGCGGCGGTCATCACGTAGACCTCGATGCCGTTCTCCATCAGCTTGTTGTAGAGCTCTTTCTGACCGGTGAAAATCTTCGGTGGGTTGACGTCGATGGTCTTGACTACGTCGCCCTCGTAATAGGTGCTCGGCACCGGCTTGCCGGACGCCATCAGCTCGTCGACATAGCCCTTGAGCTCTTTGAGCGTGAAGCCGGAGAAGACCTGGGCGACCCATGGGTAGCAGACCATGTCGTCGAGTTCGCAGAGGCGATAGTAGTAGCTGAACAGACTTTCCTTGTGCTCGGCGGTGTCCTTGAACGGAATCAGTTTCAGGGAGGGATCGAGTTTGTCGCGGGTGATCAGGCCCTTGTTTTCCATGAACGGCAGCAACGACTCTTCGAGGTCGTAGCGGTAACTGGTGTTGTCCATGTCGAACACCGCATAGTTACCCTTGTTGGCGTTGGCGGCGATCATCGCGTCCAGCGCCTTGGCCTGATCAGCCGGCCAATGCTTCAAATCCGTGGCGAATACCTGGCCGACAAGGCCCAAACCCAATCCCAGTGCGACAGCCAGAAATTTCGGTGCGAGCTTCATCGGCATGCTTCCCTTATTGAAAGACCCTGATTCCAAGATATCCACGCTAACAAATTAGTGTGACAGCCCCCGCCTGCCTGCGACCGCTCACGTCCCTATTGCGTCAACTGCATCCCTGAGAGCGACATCCGCTTATTCCAAAAACGACAGTAATCAGACTTTTTTGATATTAATTCATTAGATATCAAGCTGTTAGGCTTGCCGGTTCGCAGCTGCCCCGGAAGGTGGCTGGCACAAGTCTTTATCGGAGTTCTCATGAATCTGCCGCTGATCCTCAATCTGCTGGTGTTCCTCGCGTTACTGTTTGGCCTGGCACAAACCCGCCACACCACCTGGAGCCTGGCGAAAAAAGTCCTGCTCGCGCTGACGCTGGGTGTGGGTTTCGGTGTCGCTTTGCACACGATTTACGGTGCCGGCAACCCGGTGCTGAAGGCCTCGATCAGCTGGTTCGACCTGGTGGGCAACGGTTATGTACAGTTGCTGCAAATGATCGTCATCCCGCTGGTGTTCGCCTCGATCCTCAGTGCCGTGGCCCGTCTGCACAACGCTTCGTCGTTGGGCAAGATCAGTTTCCTGACCATCGGCACGCTGTTGTTCACTACCGCCATCGCGGCGCTGATCGGTATTGGTTTGACCAACCTCTTCGGCCTGACCGCCGAAGGTCTGGTCGCCGGCACTCAGGAAATGGCCCGCCTGCAAACCATTCAGACTGACTATGCCGGCAAGGTCGCGGACTTGAATGTGCCGCAGCTATTGCTGTCGTTCATCCCGCAAAATCCGTTCGCCGATCTGGCTCGAGCCAAGCCGACGTCGATCATCAGCGTGGTGATCTTCGCTGCATTTCTCGGGGTCGCCGCGTTGCAACTGCTCAAGGATGACGTCGAGAAAGGTCAGAAAGTGATCAATGCCATCGACACCCTGCAAGCCTGGGTGATGCGTCTGGTGCGCCTGGTGATGAAATTGACTCCGTACGGTGTATTGGCGCTGATGACCAAGGTAGTCGCCGGTTCCAACCTGCAGGACATCATCAAACTCGGCAGTTTCGTGGTGGTTTCCTACATCGGCCTGGGTCTGATGTTTGTAGTCCATGGCCTGCTGGTATCGGCCGCCGGAATCAACCCGCTGCGTTTCTTCCGCAAGATCTGGCCGGTGCTGACGTTTGCCTTCACCAGCCGTTCGAGTGCCGCGACCATTCCGCTGAGCATCGAAGCGCAGACCAGCCGCCTGGGAATTCCACAGTCCATCGCCAGTTTCGCTGCCTCGTTCGGCGCGACCATTGGCCAGAATGGCTGTGCCGGCCTGTACCCGGCGATGTTGGCGGTGATGGTGGCGCCGACCGTGGGCATCAACCCGCTGGATCCGCTGTGGATCGCGACGCTGGTGGCGATTGTGACGCTGAGCTCGGCCGGGGTGGCCGGGGTCGGTGGTGGTGCGACGTTTGCCGCGCTGATCGTGTTGCCGGCGATGGGCTTGCCGGTGTCACTGGTGGCGTTGCTGATTTCGGTCGAGCCGCTGATTGATATGGGGCGCACGGCGTTGAACGTGAGTGGGTCGATTGCGGCGGGGGCGATTACCAGCCAGGTGATGCAGCAGACGGATAAAGAGTTGCTGGATGCGGATGAGCATTCGGAGTTGGCTCACGCCTGAATTTTTTATTGCCTGAGCGGGCCTCTTCGCGAGCAGGCTCGCTCCCACAAGGGTTCGGAGGTGTTCACACAACGTGTGTTTCACCGCAAAACCACTGTGGGAGCGAGCCTGCTCGCGAAGCTTTTAGGCTTTTTCCCAAACCTCAAAGTTGAACGCGGGCTTGTCGCCTTCGGCCGGATTCGGGGTGTTGGACACCAGCGTCCATTTCTTCAAATCAAACTCCGGAAACCACGCATCCCCGTCCGGACTCAACGCCACACGCGTCAGATACAGCCGATCCGCCTGCGCCATTCCTTGCGCATACAACTGTGCCCCACCAATCAACATCAATTCATCGACGCCCTGCTCGTTCGCCCATGCTTGCGCGCGAGCAATGGCGGCCTCCAGCGACGGATAAACCTCGGCGCCTTCCAGCACCAGGTCCGCCTGACGGCTGACCACGATGTTCAACCGGCCCGGCAGCGGACGACCGAGGGAATCCCAGGTCTTGCGCCCCATGATGATCGGCTTGCCGAGGGTGGTGGCCTTGAAGTATTTGAAGTCCCCCGGCAAGTGCCAGGGCATGCTGTTGTCGACGCCGATCACGCGGTTTTCACCGAGGGCTGCAATCAGGCTGAGGGGGAGTGATTTAGTCATGCCGGCGAGGATACCAGAGCCTCCCGTACCCCGATAAGCGTCACAGCGGTTATGCTCACGACTCAATTGAGCGACGGGATGCCGCGTGACTGAACTGAATAACCTCTGGCTGACGGAAACCATTCGCCTGCGCGAAGAACACGCCGGCCCCCTGGATGATCTGGAAGCCAATCGACTGGCCCGTACCGCGGGCGGTGACCTGTCGACCCGGATTCAACGCCGGGCCCTGTGGCTGGCCGAGCGTGACGGACTGACCAATGCCCTCCAACACTGGCTGCAAGGTGCACGACTGGCGCTGATCGTCATGGCGGTGCTGGCCGTGGTCAGCGGCGCCGGCCTGGCATTTGCCGCGCTGGGGGACGGGCAGACTCCGGTGAATGTGTTCTGGGCCCTGGGCAGTCTGCTCGGGCTGAACCTGATGCTGTTGCTGAGCTGGGCGCTGGGCCTGGTGTTTGCCGGTGAACACGGCGCAACGCTGGGACGCGTGTGGCTATGGCTCAGCGAAAAACTCGCTCGCGATGCCAAGGCTGCGCAACTGGCGCCGGCCCTGCTGCTGTTATTACAACGACAGAAACTCAACCGCTGGGCGCTTGGTGTGCTGGTCAACGGTTTGTGGTTACTGGCGATGCTCAGTGCCTTGGTGATTTTGCTGATGCTGATGGCGACCCGGCGTTACGGCTTCGTCTGGGAAACCACTATCCTCGGCGGCGAGACCTTCGTCGCCATGACCCAGGCCCTCGGTGCACTGCCGGCCCTGCTCGGTTTCAGCGTGCCCACCGTGGAGATGATCCGCGCCAGTGGCGATGCCGCGCTGAATATCGAAAGCGCCCGCCAGGCCTGGGCGGCTTGGCTGGTGGGGGTGCTGCTGGTCTACGGGGTATTGCCGCGCTTGCTGCTGGCGCTGCTCTGCCGCTGGCGCTGGAAAACCGGCCAGGCAACCTTGCATCTGGATTTGAACCTGCCCGGCTACGCCCAACTGCGCGAACGGCTGATGCCCACCAGCGAACGCCTGGGTATCAGCGATGCCGCCCCGGAACACCTGCATCAGATTGAAAACGGTGTCAGTGACTTGCCAAGCGATGGCGCGCTGCTGGTGGCCATCGAGCTGGACGATCAACGCCAGTGGCCGCCACAACTGCCGAAAACCGTGAGCAATGCCGGCATCCTCGACAGCCGCGAATCCCGACACAAACTCCTCGAACAGCTGAGTCGATTTCCTCCTGCCCGATTGGCTATCGCTTGCGATCCACGCCGCTCGCCGGATCGCGGCAGCCTGGCCCTGATCGCCGAACTGGCTCGCGGCGCCAGCGCCACCCGCGTCTGGCTGCTGCCGGCGCCGCCCGGCGAAGCGCTGGATGCCGAGCGCCTCGGTGACTGGCACATGGCGTTGCAACAGCTGGAACTGCCGTTTGCCGACAGCGCGCCGCTGAACTGGCTGGAGACCGGTCATGACTAAGCCTTGGAAACCACCATTGAAGCTCGCCGTGGTCGGCCACACCAACGTCGGCAAAACGTCGCTGCTACGTACCCTGACCCGGGATGTCGGTTTCGGCGAGGTCTCCCATCGACCCAGTACCACCCGCCACGTTGAAGGTGCGCGGTTGTCGGTAGACGGCGAGCCCTTGCTCGACCTGTTCGATACACCTGGCCTGGAAGACGCCATCGCCCTGCTCGACTACCTCGAACGCCTGGAGCGCCCCGGCGAACGCCTCGACGGCCCGGCACGTCTGGCACGATTCCTTGAAGGCAGCGAAGCCCGGCAGCGTTTCGAACAGGAAGCCAAGGTGCTGCGGCAACTGCTGACCTGCGACGCCGGCCTCTATGTGATCGACGCCCGCGAGCCGGTGCTGTCCAAGTACCGCGATGAACTGGCCGTGCTGGCCAGTTGCGGCAAACCGTTGCTGCCGGTGCTCAATTTCGTCAGCAGCGCCAACCATCGCGAGCCGGACTGGCGCGAGGCGTTGGCGCGCCTGGGCTTGCACGCACTGGTGCGATTCGACAGCGTCGCGCCGCCGGAGGATGGCGAACGTCGACTCTATGAAAGCCTCGCACTGCTGCTGGAAAATTCCCGCGAGCAACTGGAGCGCTTGATCGCCGATCAGCAAGCGCAACGCCGGGCTCGTGAGCAGAGCGCTGCGCAGTTGATCGCCGATCTATTGATCGATTGCGCCGCCTGCCGACGTAGCGTGGTCAGCAGCGCCGAGCAGGAACAGCGAGCCATCAACGAGCTGCGCAAAGCCGTTCGCCAACGGGAACAGCGTTGCGTCGAAGCCCTGCTCAAGCTCTACGCCTTTCGCCCACAGGACGCGTCGGCCACTGATTTGCCGCTGCTCGATGGCCGTTGGGGTGATGATCTGTTCAACCCGGAAACCCTCAAGCAACTGGGCGTGCGGGTCGGTGGCGGTATCGCGGCCGGCGCGGCGGCCGGGGCCGGGGTCGACTTGTTGGTAGGCGGGTTGACCCTCGGTGCGGCAGCGCTGGCCGGTGCGATTGCCGGCGGCGCCTTGCAAACCGCCCGCAGTTACGGCAGCCGGTTGATGGGCAAGATCAAAGGCCAGCGGGAGCTGACCGTCGATGACAGCGTGCTGCGGCTGTTAGCGTTGCGACAGCGACAACTGCTACAGGCACTGAATGCGCGCGGGCATGCCGCGATGGACAGCATTCAGGTCGCCACGCCACAGGACAAGACCTGGCGCGAAGGCAAATTGCCAGAAGCCTTGAACAAGGCCCGGGCGCATCCGCAGTGGTCGTCGCTTAATCCGCAGCCGAAGTTGAATCAGGCGGAAAGGCAGGAGCAGGTTGAGGTGTTGGCGCGGCAGTTGTAAAAGCCGGAACAAATGTGGCGCTTGGACGGGCCCCATCGCGGGCAAGCCCGCTCCCACAAAGATCACCTCAATCCTGTGGGAGCGGGCTTGCCCGCGATGGCCGCGCCTCGGCCCCGCATTTCTACGCAGCCAACAGCCGCAATGCCTTCTCCTTCAATACATCCAGATCCAGAACCGGCACCCACATCTCCTTGGCCTGTTCATCCCACTGCCGCATCCGCAGACTGACCTCGCACAACGGATCTCGCTCGAAGGCCGCAGCCTCTTCAGCCGTCATCACCCCACCTTGATATTCCAGGGTCCGGCGACTGGCTTCACTCAAGCGCTCGTAATACCCCGGTTCTTTGAGCGTCAGATAGCGCTTGGCCTGAACGTGGTATTCCACCAACCGCGCCATGCGTTCGCTGAAGCCTGCGCGTCGCAGGTAATCCGCACCGAGGCGCTCATGGCTGACTACACCGAAACCGCCCATGTTCTCGGCACTCTCGGCGGCGCAGATATGGCCAATGTCATGAAAGAACGCCGCCAGCACCACTTCGTCATCGAAGCCTTCGGCCATGGCCCGTTCGGCCGCCTGGGACATGTGCTCGATCTGCGACACCGGTTCGCCGATGTAATCGCTGTCACCAAAGCGCTCGTACAAACCGAACACTTCGGCGATCACTTGTTCATTGCGGTCCATCAGCGTTCTCCCAACACAGTCGCGACGTTACGCTCGGCCATCGCCGGCCCGACACTCATGCCAACACCGGCGTGCATCAACGCCACACTCACTCCTGGACTCGGTCGCAGGAACGAGAAGGGTCCCGGCCCCCTTGAACCATAGACACCCTGCCAGCGTTCGACCACTTGCACTTTGCAGCCCAGCGTCTGCTCGGCCAGTTCAATCATCCAGTTGTCCACCTGTTCAGCATTGAACGGCGACGGGTCACTACCGTAATGATGGGAATCGCCGATGATCAATTCGCCATGAGGTGTTGGGCTGATCAGCAAGTGAATGCCGTTTTCATGCAGATGCGGCGTGTCCTGCAGAATCTGCGCCTGCACCGCAGCGGCCTCCGGCAGGTCGGCAAATGCGCCGTAATGCACGCAGCTCAGCCCGGTGAGCAACGCGTGTCGCAGATTCAGGTTGATCTGCGGGCGGGCGCGGAGCATTTGCAGGCGGCAGATTTGCGGGTTGAGTTCGGCGATCTGCTCGGCCAGCAACGTCTGATAGTCGTGACCGGAGCAGACGATGGTGTGCCCGGCGCAGAAGGTGCCGGCGGTGCTGTGCAAGCGGCCCGGTTCGATATCACGCACCAGGGTGGAGAAGTGAAACTCGACGCCGAGTTCGCGACGCAGGTAGTCGATCAGCGCCGGAATCGCTTCGCGGGAATACAGTTGCTGATCATCCATTCCGTGCAACGCGGCGCGGTGATGGCGGAATTGACCGCTGTACAGGTCGCGTAATGCAGCGCCGCGCAACAGGTTGACGCGGTAACCGTGCTCCACGGCGCGGCCAGCGCAAAAGGCCTCCAGCAGGTGCTCTTCGGCTTCGGTACGGGCGAACAGGTAGGAGCCGTTGCGTTTGAGTTGCAGGCCGGCCAGTTGTGCCCATTGGCCCCAGATATCGCGGCTGGCCCGGGCCAGTTCGAGCATCGGGCCGGGTGGTTGGCCGGTCACCAATGCCTGACCGAAGTTGCGTATCGAAGCGCCCAGCGGCGTCTCGCTGCGTTCGAAAACCGTGACTTTGAGGCCGCGTCTGGCGGCGGCGTAGGCGTGGGACAAGCCGAGGATGCCGGCGCCTACGATCAGCATGTCGTTGTGTTGTGTCATGGGGTTTTGTCCTGAACTCAGGACCGCTATCGCGAGCAAGCTCGCTCCCACAGGGTCCGTGGCGTTCACAAAACCTGTGTTCATCACAAAACCTGTGGGAGCGAGCTTGCTCGCGATGGGGCCCTATCAGCCGATGAAGATCTTACTTGGCAGCCACTTTTTCTGACTTGCCGTCATACCGCTTGCGCCACTCAGTCAGGATTTCATCGCGATTCTTCGACGCCCAGGCAAAGTCGTTCTTGATCAAACGCTGCTCATAATCCGCCGGCAATTCAGTCTGCGGCTTGGCGATACCCGGCTGAGCGAGGACCGCGAAGTTTTCTTTATAGAGCTCCATCGCCGCGGGGCTCGCAGAGAAGTCCGCCAGTTTTTTCGCCGCCTCTTCATGCGGAGTACCCTTGATCACGGCGGTGGCTTCGATCTCCCAGCCCAGGCCCTCTTTCGGCAGGATAATGTCCAGCGGCGCGCCCTGGCGCTTGAGCTGAACGGCCGGATATTCGAACGAAATACCGATCGGGAACTCACCCGAAGCCGCCAGCTTGCAAGGTTTGGAGCCGGAGTGAACGTACTGGCCGATGTTCTGGTGCAGGTCGTCCATGTACTGCCAGCCCTGCTGCTCGCCGAAGGTTTGCAGCCAGGCACTGACGTCGAGAAAACCGGTGCCGGACGAGGCCGGGTTGGGCATGACGATCTTGCCTTTGTACTCTGGCTTGGTCAGGTCCTGCCAGCTGACCGGTTTAGTCAGCCCCTGCTTCTCGGCTTCGACCGTGTTGAAGCAAATGGTCGCCGCCCACACGTCCATGCCGACCCAGGCCGGAGGGTTGGCGGCGTCGCGGTAGTTAACGCCGATCTTGCCCAGGTCCTGCGGCGCATAGCTTTGCAGCATGCCTTGCTGATCGAGAATCGCCAGGCTCGACGCCGCCAGGCCCCACACGGCGTCAGCCTGCGGGCGGGCTTTTTCGGCCAGCAGCTTGGCGGTGATGATACCGGTGGAGTCACGCACCCACTTGATCTCGACGTCCGGGTTAGCCTTTTCGAAGGCTTGCTTGTAGGTCTTCAGCTGTTCGGCTTCGAGGGCGGTGTACACCGTCAACTCGGTTGTCGCCGCGAAGGCGTTCAGGCTGAAAGCGGTGAGGACAGCAGCGGCCAGGGCCAAAGGCTTGAACATGATCGATTTCCTTTTGAGTTGAAGGTGTGGGCAAACATCAATGACCGGGCGCGGTCTGCCGCCAGGCCTGGGAGCGGCGCAGCAAACCGCGCGACGCCCAGGCCAGCAGCAGGGACACGCCCGCCGAAGTGAACAGAATCAGGGTCGACATGGCTGCCGCGCCGCCGACGTTGCCGGCGTCGTCCATGTTCAGCACAGCCACCGCCGCGAGGATGGTGTCCGGGCTGTAGAGGAAGATCGCCGCCGACACGGTGGTCATGGCCGAGACAAACAGGTAGCGCACGATGTCCAGCAGCGCCGGCAGGCAGATCGGCACTGTGACGCGCAGGTAATGCCGATACAGGGGTGCCTTGAGCGACAGCGCGGCGGCTTCGAACTCGGCGTCGAGCTGACGCAGCGCGGTGGTGGCGGTCATTTGCGCGGTGGTCAGATAGTGAGCAATGGTGCAGACCACCAGCAGGGACATGGTGCCGTAGAGCACATGCAGCGGGTTGCCGGTGAGATTGAAGAAGAAGACGTAACCCAGGCCCAGCACCAGGCCCGGCACCGCCATCGGAACAAAACTGAGCATGCGCAGGCTCAGATTCAGCCCGCGCTGGCCCTTGGTTTTTTCCATCAGGTAAGCGCCGGTGAAGATCAGCACGCTGCCGATCAACGCCGTGCACAACGCCATTTTCACGCTGTTGCCATAGGCCAGCCAGCCACCGCCAGCCGTGTCGTTGAACTGGTAGTGGTTGAGCGACAGCGACAGGTTGTACGGCCAGAATTTGACCAGCGACGAGAACACCGCCATGCCGAACACCAGCAGCAATACTGCGCAGATCAGGACCACGATGACCAGGTAGCAGCCATCACGCAGCTTTGATGGCGCTGGTTGAAAAACTTGCGCCCTGCCACTCATGGAGTCGCCATGACGCCGACGCAGCCAGGCGTCGACACCGAAACTGAACAGCGCCGGCAGCAGCAGGACCATGCCGATCAACGCGCCGCGACCGAATTGTTGCTGGCCGACCACGGCTTTGTAGGCTTCCAGTGCCAGCACCTGATAGTCGCCACCCACCACCACGGGCACGCCGAAGTCGGTGATGGTCAACGTGAAGACAAGGCAGAACGCCGCGAACACGGCCTGACGGGTTGCCGGCCAGGTGATGCTACGAAAGGCTTTCGCCGGACTGGCGCCCATGCTCGAAGCCGCATCGAACAGTCGCGCATCTGCCAGCGAAAGCGCCGACAGCAGAATCATCAAGGCGTGTGGGAAGGTGTAGATAACCTCACCGAGAACAATGCCCCAGAAGCCGTAGATATTGTCCGAGAGCAAACCGCGCAGCATGCCCTGGTTGCCGAACAGATAAACCAGCGCAATGCCCGGCAACATCGACGGCGCCATCAGTGGCAACAGTGACATGCCGCGCCAGATGCCTTTGCCAGGTATCAATGTGCGTTGCAGGGCGTAGGCAAACAGGTAAGCCAGCGGTACGACAATCGCCGCAACGCTGAGCGAAACCTTCAGGCTATTGCCAAGCAACCAGTGGAAATTCGCACTGGTCACCAATTCACGGGCAGCCACCAGACCGCCGCCCTGCCCGGCTTCCGAGCTGAAGCCGCGCCAGAAGATCGCCAGCAACGGCATCAGTACCGCAACGCCGAGCAACACCAGCAAAAGGACTTTGCCGCCGACCACGAACACCCGGTCGCCAATCTCGGCACGGGAGGTTTGCCGAACCTGCTTGTGCGGTATCGGCAGCGCGATGTTCGCGCTCATCAGGCAAACACCTGCAGGCTGCGTGGCGGCAAGGCGACCATGATCTGCTGGGCGCCGAGGCGCGGCATGGCTTCCGGCGCGAGTTCCGCCAGCAATGCGTGACCTGGCAGTTGATCGAGTTCGAAGCTCATGCGGCAGCGGTTGCCGAGGAAGGTGATTTCGCGAACCTTGGCCGGGAACAGGTTTTCTTCATGCACGGGCGGGTTGACGTTGATCGCTTCCGGACGGCAAAACAGACGACCCGAGGCGGCTTTTGCGCTGCCTTCGGCCAAACGCATGTTCATCCCGCCGACCTGCGCATGGCTGTCGCTGCTGCGGCTGAACGGCAGCCAGTTGCCCTGGCCGACAAACTCCGCCACAAACGGCGTCGCCGGGCGATCGTAGATTTCCTGAGGCGTGGCGTACTGCTCGACCTTGCCGTTGTTCATTACGGCGATGCGGTCGGCCATCAGCATGGCCTCATCCTGATTGTGGGTGACCATCAGGGTGGTGATGCCGAGGTTGCGCTGCAGTTGGCGCAGTTCGGTGCACAGATGCTCGCGGACTCGGGCGTCGAGGGCCGACATCGGTTCGTCCAGCAGCAGCAACGAAGGCGCGGGCGCCAGGGCCCGGGCCAGTGCAACACGTTGCTGCTGGCCGCCGGACAACTGGCCAGGGTACTTTTTCTCACTGCCGATCAGGCCGACCAGTTCCAGCATCTGGCCGACACGCTTGCGCACTTCATCGCGACCGCTGCCAGCCAGGCCGTAGGCGATATTCGCTTCGACGGTGAGATTAGGGAACAATGCGTAGGACTGAAACAGAATGCCGTAGTCCCGAGCCTGAGGCGCCAGGCGGGAAACGTCGCGATCGCCGAGGTACAGCTCGCCGCTGTCCTGCTGCTCAAGGCCGGCGATGCAGCGCAGCAAAGTGGTTTTGCCGCAGCCCGACGGACCGAGCAGGCACACCAGCTCACCCGCTGCCACGTCCAGGGACACGTTATCCAGCGCGGTGAAGGCGCCGAAGCGTTTCTGCACGCCGCGCACTTTCATCGGGGCGCCGGGGTTGGTCAGGGCAGTTGCGATCGAGTGGTTCATGGACAGGCCTCATCAAGCAGATGAAGGCCATCCTAGGGATGTAATGCGTACGTCATGTGGCAGTGAGGCAAAAATGGCTGATAGTGGTATTCGGGGATTTTGGTTCACCGCCGATCGTTCCCACGCTCTGCGTGGGAATGCCTCAACGGACGCTCCGCGTTCGGCTCTTGGGACGCAGAGCGTCCCGGGCTGCATTCCCACGCGGAGCGTGGGAACGATCAAGCCTAAGCGGGCGCCATTTCCTGCGCCAACCCGAGAAACGCCGCAGGCAGCCGCGCGCCTTTCCTCTCCTTGAGGCAATACAGATACTCCGGAATCTGCGGCGCATTCTCGATGGTGAGCACCCGCAATTGCGGATCATGCGGCACCTCCTGGCGGGCAATGATGCTGATGCCGATGTTGCGCAACACCGCCTCTCGAATCGACTCACGGCTGCCGATCTCCAGCAACGGCCCGAAACTCACTCCGGCGCTGGCCAGCAACTCTTCTGTCAGTCGTCGAGTCGTGGAGCCCGACTCCCTCATCAATAACGTATGCCCGGCCAGCGCGCAGAGCGGAACATGGTCATGCACCGCCAGCGGATGATGGCGATGCACCGCCAGTACCAGCGGGTCGCTACCGAGCACCCGGCGAATCAGCCGCGCATCATTGAGCAACTGCGATGACGCCGCGACATCCACCCGATAATCTTCAAGCGCCTCGAGCACCTGTTGGGAATTGCCGATTTCCACCGACACTTCCACCTGCGGCAAACGCTCGCGGAAAGTTTTCACCAGATCGAGGATGTAATACGGTGCCGTGGCGGCGATGCGCAGTGTGCCTTGGACCTGGCCGCTGTTGCGCAGGAAGAACTCGATATCGGCCTCCTGCTGCAACAGCGCCTTGACCATCGGCAGCAGCCGCGCACCTTCATCGCTGACGCTGAGGCGGCGGCCGCCGCGGTAGAACAGTTCTACCGAGTACTGACTTTCCAGATGGCGGATCTGGGTGGTCACCGTAGGTTGGCTAAGGCCAAGCTTTTTCGCCGCCAGGGTTATACTGCCCAGACGGGCAACCATGTAAAACGCCTTCAGCTCGGCACTCAGCACTGCCTTCCCTCAATGTTTATTTGCGCAACAGGCGCAAACCGTTGAACACCACCAACAGGCTCACGCCCATGTCGGCGAACACCGCCATCCACATGGTAGCGACCCCGGCGAAGGTTATCCCAAGAAAGATCGCCTTGGTGACCAATGCCAGGGCAATGTTCTGCTTCAGGATGCGCGAAGTCTGACGGGACAAACGGATGAAGGCCGGGATCTTGCGCAGATCGTCGTCCATCAAGGCGACATCGGCAGTCTCGATGGCGGTATCGGTGCCCGCTGCGGCCATGGCGAAACCAATCTCGGCCCGAGCGAGCGCCGGAGCGTCATTGATGCCGTCGCCGACCATGCCGACTCTATGGCCCTGTGCATAAAGCGCTTCGATGGCTTGCAGCTTGTCGGTCGGCAGCAGATCGCCTTGCGCCTGATCGATACCGACTTGCGCCGCAATGGCCTGGGCGGTGTGAACGTTGTCGCCGGTGAGCATCAGGGTTTTGACGCCCAGGTCATGCAGCTGCTGGATGGCTTCGCGGCTGGACGCTTTCACCGTGTCCGCCACGGCGAACAGTGCCAGCGGGCCAGATTTGTCGAGCAACAGCACCACGGACTTGCCCTGTTTTTCCAGCGCGAACAGCTGATCTTCCAGCGCAGGCGAGCACAGGCCCAGATCTTCCACCAGGCGGTGGTTGCCCAAGTGGTAGGTCTGGCCGTTGATTTCGCCGCGCACACCCCGACCGCCGAGTGCCTCGAAGTTATCCACAATCAATGGCGCAGATTGTTTACCCACAGCCGCATTGGCAATGGCCAACGACACCGGGTGATCCGAGCGACCGGCCAATGCCGCCGCAATGGCCGGAGCCGATTCGTCCGCGGTCGGATCGAGGGACAGATAATCGGTCTGCACCGGTTTGCCGTGAGTAAGGGTACCGGTCTTGTCCAATGCCAGGTAATCAAGCTTGTAACCGCCCTCCAGATACACGCCGCCCTTGACCAGAATCCCTTTGCGCGCCGCCGCCGCGAGGCCGCTGACGATGGTCACCGGGGTGGAAATCACCAGTGCACAGGGGCAGGCGACCACCAGCAACACCAGCGCGCGGTAGATCCAGTCGAACCACTGCGCATCCATGAACAGCGGAGGGATTACTGCCACCGCGAGGGCCAGGACGAACACTGCCGGTGTGTAGACTTTCGAGAATCTGTCGACGAAACGTTGGGTTGGCGCCCGCGCGCCCTGGGCCTGCTCGACGGCGTGGATGATTCGTGCCAGGGTCGAGTTGTTGGCCGCAGCGGTCACGGTGTATTCCAGGGACCCCGCCTGGTTGATGGTACCGGCGAAGACTTTATCGCCCACGGCCTTCTCGATCGGTAGGCTTTCGCCGGTGATCGGCGCCTGATCGATGGTGGAAGTGCCTGCAACGACTTCACCGTCCAATCCAATCCGCTCACCCGGACGCACGCGTACCCGTGCCCCCAGCTCAACGGTTTTGACGTCCTGCGTAAGCCAGCTGCCGTCGGCCAACTGCACCGTGACCTGTTCCGGGGTCATCTGCATCAGACCGCTGATGGCGTTGCGCGCCCGGTCCAGCGACCTGGCTTCGATCAACTCGGCCACGGTAAACAGGAACATCACCATCGCCGCTTCCGGCCACTGGCCGATCAGGACCGCGCCCGTCACCGCAATGCTCATGAGCGCATTGATGTTCAGGTTGCGGTTCTTCAGGGCGATCCAGCCCTTTTTATAGGTTCCGAGGCCGCCACTGAGGATCGAGACCAGTGCGATGATCGCCACGACCCAACCGGGTGCGGCGCTGGTGAAGTGGATCACCTCGGCAGCCACCGCGCCGACACCGGACAGCGCCAGCGGCCACCAGGGTTTTTTCCCGGCAGCCGGCGCCGGCGCTTCAACGCCCTCCTCCAGCGGCTCGGCCTGCATGCCAAGGGACTTGATCGCGTCGATGATCGGCGCTGTGCTCGGCAGGTTGTGGGTCACCCCCAACACGCGGTTGATCAGATTGAATTCAAGCTGTTGCACACCCGCCAGCTTGCCCAGTCTGTTCTGGATGAGTGTCTGTTCGGTCGGGCAATCCATTGCATCGATACGAAAACTGCTGACTCGCGCATCCGCACTCGGCGCTTCACTCAACTTGATCAGCGAAGGTGCCGCAGCGCTGGAGGAACAGCAGGAATCTGCGTGCCCACCATGGTCATGTTTCTGCACAGGCTGCAGTGTGTGGCTGTGATCGTGCTCAGCCTCGGGTTTGTGGGTATGAAGGGAATCGCTCATAGGGTTACGTCCTTGAAGGTGCCTGTTGCCAAGTAAAGACCCTGTAGCCACTATAGGGTCAAGCACCCTTTTTGGAGATTGTCGCGATGAAGATAGGAGAACTGGCGAAACTCACCGACTGCGCCGTGGAAACCATCCGCTACTATGAGCGCGAAAACCTGCTGCCGGAACCGGCCCGCAGCGACGGCAACTACCGCGTCTACACCCAGGCCCATGCCGAGCGCCTGACCTTCATCCGCAACTGCCGCACCCTCGACATGACGCTCGAGGAGATCCGTAGCCTGCTCGCGCTGCGCGACACCCCGCAGGATCAGTGCGAAAGCGTGAATGCGCTGATCGATGAACACATCCATCACGTCAAGGCGCGGATCGATGGGTTGCTGGCGTTGCAGACACAATTGATCGACCTGCGCCAACGCTGCGGCGAGGGGCCGGATATTGATCAGTGCGGGATCTTGCAGCGGTTGGAGGTGAGTGGCGGGGTTGTGGCGACGGAGACGGAGCATTCCCATGTGGGCCGTAGTCACGGCCACTAAGAACACCACAAAACCACTGTGGGAGCGAGCTTGCTCGCGATGAGGCCATCACATTCAACATCTATGTTGACTGTAAGGCCGCCATCGCGAGCAAGCTCGCTCCCACAAGTTTTGCGGTGGTTCTTTAGACCGCCATCGGCGCGGTCATCGGCGCATGGTGCTCGTAGCCTTCCAGCGAGAAATCGCCCGGCTCGATCAGCTCCAGCCATTCCGGTTGATAGACACCCGTCTTGGCAAACTCCGGCACACGATCGCTGATCACCAGTTTCGGCATCGGGAATGGCTCGCGCTTGAGCTGTTCACTCAGCATGTCCAGGTGGTTTTCGTAGACGTGGGCGTCGCCGATGAAATAGGTGAACCAGCGCGGCGTGTAACCGGTCAGGCGACCGATCAGGCTCAGCAGCGCGGCGCCTTCGGTAAGGTTGAACGGTGTGCCCAGGCCCAGGTCGTTCGAGCGAATGTAGAGGGTCAAGGAGATCTCTCTGGTCTCGACATTCGGATGGAACTGATACAGCAAATGGCATGGCGGCAGGGCCATCTCATCGAGCTGGGCGACGTTCCAGCCGTGGAACAGGATGCGGCGGCTGCCGGGGTCGTTGATGATGGTATCGACGCATTGGCGGATCTGGTCGATCGCCTTGTACAGCACCACGTACGCCTGGCCATCTTCTTCGCCTTCGGCGATCTGGCGATAGCCTTGGCTCAGGGTCTGCTCGATAGCAGCCTGGTTGCTGACCGGGATCTGCTTGTACGCCGGCCATTTGCGCCATTGCACGCCGTAGATCTCGCCGAGGTCGTCTTCGCCCTGACGGAACGGGTTGGCCAGCCACTGGGCGTTTTCGTTGGCGTTCTGGTCCCAGACCTTGCAGCCCAGGGCACGAAATTCGGCGGCGTTGTTCACCCCACGCAGAAAACCGCACATCTCGCCAATGGCGGATTTGAAGGCCATCTTGCGGGTAGTGATCGCAGGGAAACCTTCCTGCAGGTCATAACGCAGCATCGCACCCGGAAAGCTGATGGTATTCACGCCGGTACGGTTGGCTTGTTTGGTGCCGTTCTTGATGACGTGGGCGACCAGATCGAGATATTGCTTCATGAGTTACCTGTGTCCTTGAACCCGAGGTCGTCACCCCGGGGTTCGAATTTATACAGCTGCCGCGGGAGCCGCCGGCGCGCGATGATAGGCCAGCCAGATCAGGAACAGGCCGCCGACGATCATCGGTATGCAAAGTACCTGGCCCATGGTCAGCCAGTTCCAGGCCAGATAGCCCAGCTGAGCGTCCGGAACCCGAACGAATTCGACGATGAAACGGAAGATGCCATAGAACAGCGCGAACATTCCGGACACCGCCATGGTCGGCCGCGGCTTGCGCGAGAACAACCAGAGGATGGCAAACAGCGCCACGCCTTCGAGCGCGAACTGATACAGCTGCGACGGGTGACGCGCCAGTTGCGCCGGGTCGGTCGGGAAGACCATCGCCCACGGCACGTCGGTCGCCTTGCCCCACAACTCGGCGTTGATGAAGTTGCCGATACGCCCGGCACCCAGTCCGATCGGCACCATCGGCGCGACAAAGTCCATCAGCTGGAAGAACGACTTGCCGTTCTTTTTACCGAACCACAACGCCGCCAGCATCACGCCGATGAAGCCGCCGTGGAACGACATGCCGCCCTTCCACACCTCGAAGATCAGCGTCGGGTTGGCCAGGTACGCGTTCAGATCGTAGAACAGCACATAGCCCAGGCGGCCGCCGACAATGACGCCCATCGACATCCAGAACACCATGTCGGAGAGTTTCTCTTTGCTCCAGGTCGGGTCGAAGCGGTTCAGCCGGCGGGACGCCAGCCACCACGCGCCGCCGATGCCGATCAGGTACATCAGGCCGTACCAGTGGATTTTCAGCGGACCGATGGCCAGGGCCACCGGGTCGATCTGCGGGTAAGGCAGCATTGCGACTCCTCGTTAGAGTATGAAACCTTCAAAATTCCCGGGGACGCTGTCACGCCAGGATTAAGCCAGCATTGCGACGCGCGTCAGAGCAGGAAGCTCAGACCTACGCAGAACAGCAAAGCGGCGAACAGTCTTTTCAGCAAGCGCGGCGACAGGCTATGGGCCAGTCGTGCACCGAGGCGGGCGAACACCATGCTGGTCAGGGCGATCCCCAGCAGCGCCGGCAAATAAATAAAACCGAGACTATGGGCCGGCAGCAAGGGATCGTGCCACCCCAGAATCATGAAACTTAATGCACTGGCCAACGCGATCGGCAGCCCGCAGGCGGAAGATGTCGCCACCGCTTGCTGCATCGGCACGCTGCGCCAGGTCAGGAACGGCACGGTCAACGAACCGCCGCCAATCCCGAAAATCGCTGAAGCCCAGCCAATCACGCTGCCGGCCACGGTCAGACCGACTTTGCCCGGCACTGTGCGGCTGGCTTTCGGCTTGACATCCAGCGCGAGCTGAACCGCGATGATCAGCGCAAATACGCCGATGATTTTCTGCAGGTTCGGTCCGGAGATCGCTTCGGCGGTCAGCGCGCCGAAACCGGCGCCGATGAGTATGCCGACGGTCATCCAGGCAAAAATCGGCCAGCGCACGGCGCCGCGGCGATGATGCTCGCGGATGGCATTGATCGAGGTAAAGATAATCGTCGCCAGTGAAGTGCCGACCGCCAGGTGGGTCAAAATTGACGCATCGAAGCCCTGCAAGGTGAAACTGAACACCAGAACCGGGACGATGATGATTCCGCCACCCACCCCGAACAGCCCGGCCAGCACGCCTGCACAGGCGCCCAGCGCCAGATACAGTAGAAATTCCATGGCCGTCCCCGCCCGCGTCCCGAAAATAGGAGCGGCATGGTAACGGATGCATGGCCTCAAGCTCCACTGGATGGCGATGGATACCCGCACGATGACTGCGTAGAGTGGGCAAGAAACACTCAAGGACCCCCTTATGTGCCTGATTGTCTTCGCCTGGCATCCCGGCCACGCCCGGCCGCTGATCGTCGCCGCCAACCGTGACGAATTCTACGCCCGCCCCAGCCTGCCGCTGGCGCAATGGCCGGAAACGCCGCAGGTTTATGCCGGTCGCGATCTGGAGGCCGGCGGCACCTGGCTGGGCGTCGGTGCCGATGGACGCTTCGCTGCGCTGACCAATATTCGCAATCCTCATCAACCGCCCGCGCGAAAATCGCGAGGTGAACTGGTGGCGCGGTTTCTGGCCGGGAACATGCCGATTAATCAGTACTTAAGCGACGTTGTTGCACGTTCGATCGAATATGCCGGATTTAACCTGCTGATCGGCAATGCCAACGAGCTGTGGCACTTCAATGCCCGGGAAGCTGAGGCGGTGATGCTGCCACCGGGTGTTTATGGATTATCGAACGCCGGCCTGGATACACCGTGGCCGAAATTGCTCAAGGCCCGGACGGCGCTGGAAGCGGTGCTGGACGATCCGCAGCCTGAGGCGCTACTGGCGTTGTTGAATGACCCACAGACCGCGCCCTTCGCCGAGTTGCCGGATACCGGGGTTGGGCTGGCGACGGAAACGTTGCTGTCGAGTGTGTTTATTGCCAGCCCGACTTATGGGACTCGGGCGAGTACGGCGTTGATCGTGCATGCGGATGGGACGCGGCATATGGTCGAGCGGAGTTTCGGGCCGTATGGCGGGCATTTGGGGGAAGTGGAGATCAAGGTTTAGTTGTGTGTTGTGAGGACTGGCCCCATCGCGAGCAAGCTCGCTCCCACAAGGTTCTGCTGTATGGCATAGATGGCATATACACCAGAGATCCCTGTGGGAGCGAGCTTGCTCGCGATGGGGCCATCAGCCTTTTAAAGGGTCTTGGCCGACGCCGGATTGATCATCCGCGCCAACCCAAGGTTCTTCAGCGCCAGCTGCAGGGAGCTGTGAATCACTTGCGGGTTGTCGATGGTCATCAACTCCGCCAGCAATTCCTTGGCCTTGCTCAGGTTGATCTGGCGCAGCATCCACTTCACTTTCGGCAGGTTGGTGGCGTTCATCGACAGGCTGTCGAAACCCATCGCCATCAACAGTACCGCCGCTGCCGGGTCACCGGCCATTTCCCCGCAGATACTCACCGGTTTGCCTTCGGCATGGGCGTCGCGCACCACATTCTGCAGCGCTTGCAGCACCGCCGGGTGCAGGTAGTCGTAGAGGTCGGCCACCCGCGGGTTGTTGCGGTCCACGGCCAGCAGGTACTGGGTCAGGTCATTGGAGCCGACCGACAGGAAGTCCACTTGCCGCGCCAGTTCCTTGGTCTGATAAACCGCCGCCGGGATTTCGATCATCACGCCGATCGGCGGCATCGGCACATCGCAGCCTTCGTCGCGAACTTCGCCCCAGGCCCGGTGGATCAGGTGCAGGGCTTCTTCCAGTTCGTGGATGCCGGAGATCATCGGCAGCAGAATCCGCAGGTTGTTGAGGCCTTCGCTGGCCTTGAGCATCGCGCGGGTCTGGACCAGGAAGATTTCCGGGTGATCGAGGGTGACGCGAATGCCGCGCCAGCCGAGGAACGGGTTGTCTTCCTTGATCGGGAAGTACGACAGCGATTTGTCGCCACCGATGTCCAGGCTGCGCATGGTCACCGGCTGTGGGTGAAACGCGGCGAGCTGCTCGCGATAGATCGCCAGTTGCTCTTTTTCGCTCGGGAAACGCTGGTTGATCATGAACGGCACTTCGGTGCGGTACAGACCGACACCTTCAGCGCCACGCTTCTGCGCCCGAGCCACGTCCGCCAGCAGGCCGGTGTTGACCCACAGCGGCATGCGGTGGCCGTCGAGGGTGATGCACGGCAAATCCCGCAGCGCATCCAGCCCGAGGGCCAGCTGCTTCTCTTCCTCGACCACTTCGGCGAACTGCTTGCGCAGCACTTCGCTGGGGTTGGTGTAGACCTCGCCGTGATAGCCGTCGACAATCATCTGGATGCCGTCGACCTTGGAATACGGCAGGTCGACCAGGCCCATCACCGTCGGAATGCCCATGGCGCGCGCCAGGATCGCCACGTGGGAGTTGCCGGAACCGAGTACCGAGACCAGGCCGACCAGCTTGCCTTCCGGCACCTCGCCAAGCATCGCCGGCGTCAGTTCTTCGCTGATCAGAATGCTGTTGTCGGGGTAGACCAGGGTCTGCTGACGCTCTTCCTGCAAATATGCCAGCAAGCGCCGACCGAGGTCCTTGACGTCCGACGCGCGTTCACGCAGGTAGGCGTCGTCCATCAATTCGAAGCGGTTGACGTGCTCGGTGACCACCTGGCGCAACGCGCCCTGGGCCCATTGGCCGGTCTTGATCACGGTGGTAATTTCGCTGCCGAGCGAGGCATCGTCGAGCATCATCAGATAGACATCGAACAACGCGCGCTCTTCCGGGCGCAACTGGTTCGCGAGCTTGGCCGACAAGGCGCGCATGTCGGCGCGCACGCCTTCGATGGCGGTCTTGAACAGCCCGAGTTCGGCGGCGATGTCAGTGATGGTCTTGTCGGGCACCACGTCCAGATCGGCCGGCGGCAACATGACCACCGCGGTACCGACCGCCGCACCCGGCGAACCCGGCACGCCAACGAACTTTGCTTCCTGGATGCCCTTGCCCTGACGCCCCAGGCCACGGATCGAACCGGTTGCCTCGGCGTGGGCGATAACGCCGGCGAGCTGCGCGCTCATGGTGACGAGGAAGGCTTCTTCACCCTCATCGAACTGGCGACGTTCCTTTTGCTGGATGACCAACACGCCGACGACGCGGCGGTGGTGAATGATCGGCGCCCCGAGGAACGAGGCAAAGCGCTCTTCGCCAGTCTCGGCAAAGTAGCGATAGCGCGGGTGATCCGCGGCGTTTTCCAGGTTCAGGGGTTCTTCACGCGTGCCGACCAGACCGACCAGACCCTCGTTGGGTGCCATGCTGACTTTGCCGATCGAGCGCTTGTTCAAGCCCTCGGTGGCCATCAGCACGAAACGATTGGTCTCGGGGTCGAGCAGATAGACCGAGCAGACCTGGCTGCCCATGGCCTCTTTGACGCGCAACACAATAATCCCCAACGCCGCCTTGAGATCCTTGGCGGAGTTAACTTCCTGGACGATCTTGCGCAGCGTATTGAGCATGGCTCGGGGTCGAACTCCGTCGTCAGTCGCGCGATAAAAGGCGCGGGGCAAGCTCTTTGAGAGCGCGTCGATACACCTCGCGCTTGAATGTCACCACCTGGCCCAACGGATACCAATAACTGACCCAGCGCCAGCCATCGAATTCCGGTTTACCGGTCAAATCCATCCGCACCCGCTGCTCGTTGGAGATCAGGCGCAGGAGAAACCATTTCTGTTTCTGGCCGATGCACAGCGGTTGGCTGTGGGTCCTGACCAGACGTTGCGGCAAACGATAGCGCAACCAGCCCCGCGTGCAGGCGAGAATTTCAACATCTTCGCGTTCCAGTCCCACTTCTTCGTTCAACTCGCGGTATAAGGCGTCTTCCGGCGTCTCCTGGGGGTTGATCCCACCCTGCGGAAACTGCCAGGCATCTTGATTGATACGGCGAGCCCATAGCACCTGCCCGGCATCATTCGTGAGAATGATCCCGACATTGGGGCGGAAACCATCGGGGTCGATCACGGCAACAACCTCGCAAACGCATGTCGCCGCATTGTTCCACAAAGGTTGTGAAGGCAGCAACGAGCCGGCCTACCTTATGTGCACTCTTGTGAAAAGTCCGTATTCTTGACGCCTTTCTACAGACTTTTCAGCGAGTAACTGCAATGCGCCTGGCTTTATTCGACTTGGACAACACGCTTCTGGGGGGTGACAGTGACCACGCCTGGGGCGATTACCTGTGCGAGCGCGGCTTCCTCGATGCCGTCGCCTACAAGGCACGCAACGACGAGTTCTATCAGGATTACCTGGCCGGCAAGCTGGATAACGATGCGTACCTGAACTTCTGCCTCGAAGTCCTCGGTCGCACGGAGATGGCCACGCTTGACGAATGGCACCTGGATTACATGCGCGATTGCATCGAACCGATCGTGCTGCCCAAGGCCATCGAACTGTTGGCAAAGCACCGCGAGGCCGGCGACAAACTAGTGATCATCACCGCCACCAACCGCTTCGTCACCGGGCCGATTGCCCTGCGACTCGGTGTCGAAACCTTGATCGCCACGGAATGTGAAATGGTTGATGGCCGCTACACCGGGCGCAGCACCGACATTCCGTGCTTTCGCGAAGGGAAGGTCACAAGACTGGCTCGCTGGCTGGAAGAGAGCGGGTATTCGCTGGACGACAGTTATTTCTATAGCGACTCGATGAACGATTTGCCGTTGCTGGAGCAGGTGGCGAATCCGATTGCTGTCGATCCTGATCCGAATTTGCGGGCCGAAGCCGAGAAGCGTGGTTGGCCGGTGATTACGTTGCGCGATTGAAATCGCCATCGCGGGCAAGCCCGCTCCCACAAGGTTTTACTGCGTGGCATAGATAGCATTCACACCAGCGATCCCTGTGGGAGCGGGCTTGCCCGCGATTGGGGCAACTCGGTCCCGAACCCTATACAGGCTTGGCGCCCATCAACCCGGCAATGGCGATAAAACAGACAAAGCTCAACAGTGCGAGGGCAAAGGTGAACTTGCCGTTGCCCCCTGGCGCAGTGCGCAGCTTGTTAAGCCGCACCAACAGCCAGAACCATGCCAGCGCCGCAACGGTGTAGAGCACGCTGGAGGCCAGCAACCAGGTCTGCCCCAGCGGCCAACCCACCAGATGTACCATCCACCACCCGGTGAACGGCATACTCAGCAATGCCAGCCCCATCAACGCCCAGATAAACACCCCCGGCCGCTGCAACGTGCGAGTGTGGGCCGTCGTATCACCGTTGCGCCGCGCACGCCAGATCCAGGCCGCCAGCCCCAGCGCGCTGATCAACAGCAGCACCGTTGCCACGACGTGCGCCACTTTCAGGGCGGTTAACGTTTCCATGAATCGATTCCTTATAGGCTGCCCATCAGCGTAGCCCCTCAGCCGAGGAACAGCTGATAAGCCGGATTGTCGCTTTCATCCCAGTACGGGTAGCCGATTTCTTCCAGTGCCGCCGGCACCAGATGACGTTCGTCATGCGGTACTTGCAGCCCGGCGACCACACGGCCATCGGCCGCTCCGTGATTGCGGTAGTGGAACATCGAGATGTTCCAGCGCCCGCCGAGCTTGTTGAGGAAGTTGAACAGCGCACCGGGCCGCTCCGGGAATTCAAACCGCAGCACCACCTCATCGACGACATGGGCCGCACGCCCGCCGACCATGTGGCGGATATGCAACTTGGCCAGTTCGTTGTCGGTCAGGTCGATTACCGGGAAACCCTGTTCGGTCAGGCTGGCAAGCAGTGCACTGCGCGGATCGTTTTCCGGGTGCGTCTGCACGCCAACGAAGATATGGGCTTCGCTGCCGGTGTTGTAGCGGTAATTGAATTCGGTGATCTGGCGTTTGCCGATGGCTTCGCAGAACGCCTTGAAGCTGCCCGGCTTCTCGGGGATGGTCACGGCGATGATAGCCTCGCGGCCCTCGCCCAGTTCGGCACGTTCGGCAACGTGACGCAGGCGGTCGAAGTTGACGTTGGCGCCGGAGTCGATGGCGACGAAGGTATGCCCGGTGATGCCATGTTGCTCGACGTACTTCTTGATCCCGGCGACGCCCAAGGCGCCGGCAGGTTCAGTGATCGAGCGGGTATCGTCGTAGATATCCTTGATCGCCGCACAGATCTCGTCGGTACTGACGGTGATCACTGCATCGACATGGTCCTTGCAGATATCGAAGGTGTGCTGGCCGATCTGCGCCACCGCGACGCCGTCAGCGAAGAGGCCCACGGTCGGCAGCACCACGCGCTCGCCGGCCGCCATGGCGGCTTGCAGGCAGTTGGAATCGTCGGGTTCGACGCCGATGACCTTGATTTCAGGACGCAGGTATTTCACATACGCGGCGATCCCGGCAATCAGTCCGCCACCGCCCACCGGAACGAAAATCGCATCCAGGCGCCCCGGGTGCTGACGCAAAATCTCCATCGCCACCGTGCCCTGCCCGGCAATGGTATGGGGATCGTCGTATGGGTGAATGTAGACGTAGCCTTTTTCATCGACCAGTTTCAGCGAGTAAGCCAGGGCTTCCGGGAACGAATCGCCGTGCAGCACGACCTTGCCGCCACGCGAGCGCACACCTTCCACTTTGATTTCCGGCGTGGTCTTGGGCATGACGATGGTGGCTTTCACACCTAGCACCTTGGCCGCCAGGGCCAGGCCTTGCGCGTGATTGCCCGCCGAAGCGGTCACGACGCCGCGCGCGCGTTCTTCATCGGAAAGCTGGGTAAGCTTGTTATAAGCGCCGCGAATCTTGAACGAGAACACCGGCTGCAAGTCTTCGCGCTTGAGCCAGATATCGTTGCCCAGCCGCTCGGAGAGCTGGCGGGCAGTCTGCAGGGGGGTTTCTACGGCAACGTCATAAACGCGCGAGGTGAGGATCTTTTTGACGTACTGTTCGAGCATCGGAAAGCATCACTGAGCGGGTTGGGCAGGGTCAAGGAGTCTAACCCGGCTTTCGGGCGGGCGACCACACGAATCGCGAGGTTTTAAGCTCACCGAAACAGAGCACGCCCTGTTGCAGGAGCGAGCTTGCTCGCGAAAAACCTGAGAGCTCGCCGCGGGGTGTCAGGTTTACGGAGTTATCGTTCACGTCCATCGTCGGAACGCCGCCCGGAGCAAGCTTGCTCCTACAGGTATCGGACATGACGTTAAGCCGCCAATCGGGCAATGACCTTCCCCTCCCCGAAGCCTATAATGCCGGCCTTTCGTCCCCCTTCGGCACCTCGGAGCCCGCATGACCCAGGATCAACTCAAACAGGCAGTGGCTCAGGCCGCCGTCGACTTCATCCTTCCGAAACTCGATGACAAAAGCATCGTCGGGGTCGGCACCGGCTCCACCGCCAACTGTTTCATTGACGCCCTGGCCCGGCACAAGGGCGCATTTGACGGTGCGGTCGCCAGCTCCGAAGCCACCGCCGCGCGCCTCAAGGGCCATGGCATTCCAGTGTATGAATTGAACACGGTCAGCGACCTGGAGTTCTACGTCGACGGCGCCGATGAAAGCGATGAGCACCTGAACCTGATCAAGGGCGGCGGTGCAGCCCTGACCCGCGAGAAGATCGTCGCGGCCGTGGCCAAGACCTTCATCTGCATCGCCGACGCCAGCAAGCTGGTGCCGGTCCTCGGCGCGTTCCCGCTGCCGGTGGAAGTGATCCCGATGGCCCGCAGCCACGTGGCCCGCGCGCTGGTGAAGCTCGGCGGCGACCCGGTTTATCGTGAAGGCGTGTTGACCGATAACGGCAACCTCATCCTCGACGTGTTCAACATGCAGATCACCAACCCGGTGGAGCTGGAGACGCAGATCAACGCCATTGTGGGTGTGGTCACCAATGGGTTGTTCGCGGCGCGTCCGGCCGACTTGCTGTTGCTGGGCACCAGCGAAGGTGTAAAAACCCTGCGCGCCAGGTAATTCGAACACAATACAAAACATGTGGGAGCGGGCTTGCCCGCGATGAGGCCATCACATTCGACATTGATGTTGACTGATACGCCGCCATCGCGGGCAAGCCCGCTCCCACAGGGTTTGATGGCGTTTGTCAGTTTTGCGCAGGTTTCTTGAAGACGTAGAACAGGTTCGGCTCGCTCACCAGGTACATCGTGCCATCGTCATCCATGGCAATTCCTTCCGCTTGCGGCACAGTTTTTCGCAACCCCTGGCGCCCCTTGCTCAATGACATGGTGCTCAGCGGTCGCCCATCCACATCCAGCTCCAGAATCAGCCGCGACTCGTCGGACAATGCCAGCAAGTGCCCGCTACGCTCGTCGTATTGCAGACTCGACAGATCCCGCACGAACATACCGGCATCGCGCTTGGGATTATTGACCACGTGTACCGCATAGGACTTCTCCGGGTTGTAATGCGGGAAGCCCTGCACTTCGTAGATCAGCATCGGGTCGCGCTCCTTGGCCACGAACAGACGCTTGCCAACCGAGTCATAAGCCAACCCCTCAAAGCCCTTGTTGCCGCTCATGTGCACGCCGAGGGTGATCTGTTCGGCATCTTGCGCGTCGAGGAACGTCGTGTCCTGTTCCAGGTGAATCTTGATCAGTCGCTGCGAACGCTCGTCAGTGATCACGTAAGTGTCGGCACTAATGAACTCCACCGCCTCCGGATCGCCGAAGCCGACCAGCGCTATGCGTCGAATAATCCGGCCGTCCAGAGACAATTCAATCAGTTCGGAGTTTTTGTTGGTGACCGTGAACAAGCTCTTGCGCACCGGATCGAAAGTCAGCGCGGAAACATCGTCGTCCAGGCCTTCGATGACGCGTGCCTCGAGCGTGACCTGATAACGATCCAGGCCAATGGATTGCGCGCTCTCTGGTTGCCAAAACGTGTGCATGTTGAACCAGGCTCGCTCGAACAGACGCAGGTACTGGCCGAACGCAACCAGCACGATCAGTGCAATCGCCAGGAACATAAGAATCAGGGGTTGGGGACGGGCAAGTCGGCGCATTCAAGTGGGCTCGGGTTCAAGACAGGCTGATGAAATACCACGGCAGTCTGAATTGAAGCTTAATGGCCAGTGGCCTTCGACCACAACTTCTGGATTCGATTGGCGTAGGAGCTGCCGCAGGCTGCGATCTTTTGATCTTGATTTTACAAAGGCAACGTCAAAAGGTCGCAGCCTGCGGCAGCTCCTACCGGGGTGATCGTTATTTCTGCTTTTCGAAGCGGTAGAACAGGTTCGGTTCGCTCACCATATACAGGGTGCCAGCCTCGTCCATGGTGACGCCTTCAGCGCGCGGAATGGTCTTCTTCAAGCCATTGAAACCGCCCAGCAGGGTCATGAAACTGACCTGCTCGCCCTTCTCGTCCAGCTCCAGCAACAGGTGAGAATCGGCGGACAACACCAGGGTGTGGCCGGTGCGCGGGTCGATGGCCAGGGCGGACAGGTTGCGGATATCCAATTCATCACTGGCGATTTTCTGCTTGTCGCCCGTGAGGACCTGGCTGCCATCGCTTTTCCAGCTGAACAGCGCCGGCGGACGCTCTTCCCCCAGCAGCAATTGCTGGTTGCGCGAATCCCAGGCGATTGCCTCGAAGGCCTTGTTCTGGTTTTTCGAAGGGCCGAGGTCGTATTTCGGGAAGTTGGCGATGTTCAGCTCGCGGGTGTCGGCATCGACCTTGACGATGGAGAGCAGGTGCTCGCGTTCATCGACAATGGCCAGCAGACCGTTGCCCATCGCGGTCACCCCTTCCGGATTGCTCCAGCCCACCAAGGGCATCTTGCGCAGGACATCGCCCTGTAATGTCAGCTCGACCAGGAACGGTTTATTGCCCATCACCGAGAACAGGGTTTTGGTCTGGGGATCGTAGGTCAGGTCGGATGCCTCGTCCTTCTCCATGCCCGGCAGCAACTTGGCGTCGATCACCGCGCGGTAATCCGGCAACCAGATGCTCTCCTGGCGTTTAGCCGGGCTTTCGAAACGTTCCAGCACCCAGAGCACGCCCCGGTCATCCCAATGCATCGCGAATGCGAGGCCATATGCCGCGGCGGCCGCGAGCAATAGCCAGGAATACCAACGCATGAAAAAGCGCGGACGGCGGGCAGGTTTGAGCGTGGGCAGCGATTGGGTCGGCATCGAGGCAGTGTTCCAGAAATTCAGGCCAGGGTAATAGCACGGTTGGGCTCGGCTCAGACGCCGCATGCCCCGGGATTATCCAGACAAGATGTGAAAATAACGGAAAATGGCGGGATTGCCCTGCGTGGGCACGACCCTGTAGGAGCTGGCTTGCCAGCTCCTACAGGGGGGGTTGTGTCAGATCAGCGGACGCTGCTGGTGAAGCTGCTGGCGCCCGACAATTCCAGGACCAGTTCGTCACCGACATTCAGCGGACCAACGCCCACCGGCGTGCCTGTGAGGATCACGTCACCGGCCTGCAACGAGAAGCAGCCAGCCATGTACTGGATCATTGGCACGATCGGATTGAGCATGTCTTTGCTGTTGCCATCCTGGCGCACTTCGCCATTGATGGTCAGGCGAATGCCAATGTCGGTGAGGTCGGCAAAGGTGCTGCCGGACACGAACGGTGCAATCACCGCCGCCCCGTCGAACGACTTGGCGATTTCCCAGGGCAGGCCCTTGGCTTTCAGTTCGGCCTGCTTGTCGCGCAGGGTCAAGTCCAGGGCCGGGGCGAAACCGGAGATGGCGTCGAGCACTTCTTCACGGCTCGGTCTGGTCGACAAAGGCTTGCCGATCAATACTGCAATTTCCGCTTCGTAATGCACCGAGCCACGCTCGGTCGGAATGCTGAAACCGCCTTCCAGCGACACGACGCAACTGCCCGGCTTGATGAACAGCAGCGGTTCCGTAGGCACCGGATTATCCAGTTCCTTGGCGTGTTCGGCGTAGTTACGGCCGATGCACACCACCTTCCCCAATGGGAAGTGAATGCGCGTACCGTCGACATACTGGTGCTGATAGCTCATTACCGACTCCTGATTCGTGCTCTTAAAGTTCGAAGAATCAAACAGCGAAAATCTTGCCCGGGTTCATGATCCCGTTCGGGTCGAACACCGCTTTGACGGCTTTCATGTACTCGATCTCGACCGGGGAACGGCTGTAGGTCAAGTAATCACGCTTGGTCATGCCCACGCCGTGTTCGGCGGAAATCGAGCCGTTGTACTTCTCGACGGTTTCGAACACCCACTTGTTGACGGTCGCGCACTTGGCGAAAAACTCGTCCTTGCTCAGGTTTTCCGGCTTGAGGATGTTCAGGTGCAAGTTGCCGTCGCCGATATGGCCGAACCAGACGATTTCGAAGTCTGGATAGTGTTCGCCGACGATCGCGTCGATTTCCTTCAGGAACGCCGGGACTTTCGACACGGTTACCGAAATGTCGTTTTTGTACGGCGTCCAGTGGGAGATGGTTTCGGAGATGTATTCGCGCAACTTCCACAGGTTCTGCAACTGGGTCTCGCTCTGGCTCATCACGCCGTCCAGCACCCAGCCCTGCTCGACGCAGTGCTCGAAGGTTTCCAGGGCCAGGTCGGCTACCTCTTCGGTGGTCGCTTCGAATTCCAGCAGTGCGTAGAACGGGCAATCGGACTCGAACGGCGCCGGCACGTCACCACGGCCCATGACTTTTGCCAGGGCTTTGTCGGAGAAGAATTCGAACGCGGTCAGGTCGAGCTTGCTCTGGAAGGCGTGCAGCACCGGCATGATCGAGTCGAAATCGGCGGTGCCGAGGACCATGGCGGTGAGGTTTTTCGGTGCGCGGTCCAGGCGCATGGTCGCTTCGACCACAAAACCGAGGGTGCCTTCAGCGCCGATGAACAGCTGACGCAGGTCATAACCCGTAGCGTTCTTGATCAGGTCTTTGTTCAGTTCCAGCACATCGCCTTTACCGGTGACAACTTTCATGCCCGCGACCCAATTTCGGGTCATGCCGTAGCGAATTACTTTGATCCCGCCGGCATTGGTGCCGATGTTGCCGCCAATCTGACTGGACCCTGCCGAGGCGAAGTCCACCGGGTAGTACAGGCCTTTTTCTTCAGCCACGTTCTGCAAATGCTCGGTGACCACGCCGGGCTGGCAGACCGCAGTGCGGTCGGTCAGGTTCACATCGAGAATCTGGTTCATATAGTCGAAAGACACGACCACTTCGCCATTGGCTGCCACGGCAGCGGCAGACAACCCGGTGCGCCCGCCGGATGGCACCAGCGCCACCTTGTGCTCATTGGCCCAGCGCACAACGGCCTGAACCTGCTCGGTTGTCTTGGGAAACACGATGGCTGTCGGGGCCGGGGCGAAATGCTTGGTCCAGTCCTTGCCGTAAGCATTCAGGGAGTCGGCATCGGTCAGCACCTTGCCAGGCTCAACCAGGGTCTTCAGCTCTTCAATCAGGACAGGATTGGTCATCGACAGAACTCTCGAACAATTCATGGTCATCCTGAGAACGCTTCACGTCGCAGGAATGGGTGTTTAGCGGGGCGCTTATGCTAGCATACCGACCCCGCAGGAGAGTGCCCAATGGCTGTTCTGCGGCGACGGCTTTCTTGCCGCTCGGGTCAGCGTCTGCTGGCTACTTCCCTGCCAATTTTCTCCGGGATACAGGTTTACGCAGATGAGCAAGACTTCTCTCGATAAGAGCAAGATCAAGTTCCTTCTTCTCGAAGGCGTCCACCAATCGGCTGTCGACGTCCTCAAGGCGGCGGGCTACACCAGCATCGAGTACCTGACAGGTTCTCTGCCGGAAGCCCAGCTCAAGGAAAAGATCGCTGATGCTCACTTCATCGGCATTCGCTCGCGCACTCAACTGACCGAAGAGATCTTCGATCAGGCGAAGAAACTGGTGGCTGTCGGTTGTTTCTGCATCGGCACCAACCAGGTTGACCTGAACGCGGCTCGCGAACGCGGGATCGCGGTGTTCAACGCGCCGTACTCCAACACTCGCTCCGTTGCCGAGCTGGTGCTGGCCGAAGCGATCCTGTTGCTGCGCGGTATCCCTGAGAAGAACGCTTCCTGCCACCGTGGCGGCTGGATCAAGAGCGCAGCCAACTCCTTCGAAATCCGCGGCAAGAAGCTGGGCATCGTCGGATACGGCTCGATCGGTACTCAATTGTCGGTCCTGGCTGAAGGCCTGGGGATGCAGGTGTATTTCTACGACACCGTGACCAAGCTGCCGCTGGGCAACGCCACTCAGGTGGCGAGCCTGACCGAACTGCTGGGCATGTCCGACATCGTCACCCTGCACGTTCCGGAAACCGCTGCGACCCAGTGGATGATCGGCGAGAAGGAAATCCGCGCCATCAAGAAGGGCGGGATCCTGATCAACGCTGCTCGCGGTACTGTGGTCGAGCTGGACGCCCTGGCGGACGCGATCAAGGACAAGCACCTGATCGGCGCGGCCATCGACGTCTTCCCGGTGGAGCCACGTTCCAACGAAGAAGAGTTCGAAAGCCCGCTGCGTGGCCTGGACAACGTAATCCTGACCCCGCACATCGGTGGTTCCACTGCTGAAGCGCAAGCCAACATCGGTCTGGAAGTGGCAGAAAAACTGGTCAAGTACAGCGACAACGGTACCTCGGTATCGTCGGTGAACTTCCCGGAAGTGGCCCTGCCGGCTCACCCTGGCAAGCACCGCCTGCTACACATCCACGAAAACATTCCGGGTGTGATGAGCGAGATCAACAAGGTCTTCGCCGAAAACGGCATCAACATTTCCGGTCAGTTCCTGCAGACCAACGAGAAAGTCGGCTACGTCGTGATCGACGTCGATGCCGACTACTCGGAAATGGCGCAAGAGAAGCTGCAGCACATCAACGGCACCATTCGTTGCCGTGTATTGTTCTAAAGGAGCAGCTACAAGCGGCAAGTGCGTTTGCCTTAACTTGGCGCTTATAGCTTGAAGCTTGCAGCTGTAAAAAAGGGAGCCCCTCGGGGCTCCCTTTTTTTATTTGACGTTGACGGTGATCTTCTTCGAAACGATCGGCGGGTCGAATGGCATGTGTCCCGCATCCCCCAGTTCGAGCTGCAAGGTATGCTTGCCCGGTGCCAGTTTTACTTCAGCCTGGGTCTGCGCCTTGCCGAAGTGCATATGGTTGGCATCCGTTGGAATCGGAGCACCCGCGGCTGGCAATTTGTCGACATCGATCAGCAAGTGGTGATGGCCGGTGTTTTTGGTGACATCACCCGCTGGCGCCAGCGCGATGTCCTTGACGGCGAACTTGACGATGAAAGTCTGCCCAACCGTGGCACCATCTTCGGGAGAAACGATGGACACTTCTGCCCCTTTGGGCGCCGGTGTGGCAGCGGTTGCCAGCATCGAAGCCCCCATCAGCAGGCTCGCCAATACTGCTCGTGACATAAAGGTTTTCATTCTCTTCTCCAGTTTTTCCATAAAATCGGCGCGGCCATGACAACTTCACGGCCATTCGTTGTCGAAGGCTCTCGACAACCATAGCAAAGCGAGCCTGAACCAGAGCATCGCGATAATGAATTCAAAGGAGTGACCATGCGTTTTTTGCCTGGCCTGATCTGCCTGCTACCCCTTCTGAGCCCCTTGGCTCATGCCGAACTGATTGACGATGTGAACGATCGTGGTGAATTGCGCATTGCCCTTGAGGCTAATACACCGCCCTTCAATTTCAAGGACGACGGCAAACTGACGGGCTTCGAAGTCGAATTGGGTCAGTTGTTGGCCCATGAACTGGATGTGCGGTCCGACTTCGTCATTACCGATTCCGGCGACATGCTGGCCGGTGTCGAAAGCGGCAAGTACGACATCGCCATCAACCACATAGCAATGACCCCGGATCTCAAGGATCGTTTCGACTTCAGTGCACCTTACATCCACACAGATGCGCAATTGATCGCGCAGAAAGACGAGCAACCGCGTTCAATTCTGTTGGTGCAGTCGCTGACGGAAGAAAAGCCGAAAACCGCCCCGGCTGTGGACCTGGCGATTCCATTTCAGAAGGGCAACCCGGCGTTTCACGCCAGCCTGGAGAATGCACTACAGCGGATAAAGGCGGATGGGCGATTGGAGGCGTTGTCGCAGAAGTGGTTCGGGGCGGATACGAGCGTGGCGCCCAAGCCCTGAAGCCACTGACGGCCCCCCTGTAGGAGCTGGCTTGCCAGCGAAGAGGCCGTCACATCCAGCGATGATGTTGGCAGACAGGCCGCCTTCGCTGGCAAGCCAGCTCCTACAGGGGGGATTGTGTAGGGCATCAGATCTTCAGCGCGGCGGCTGCTTCTGCCAACTCCAACTCACTGAAGACCTGAACACCATGGCGCTTGAGCAACGCCGCGGTCACTCCTTCACCACTGACCTTCACCCCACTGAACGTCCCGTCATAAGTCAGCAAATTCCCGCAAGACGGGCTGTTGGCCTTGAGCACGGCAATGCGGATGCCGTGCTTTTGCACCAGTTCCAACGCTTGATAAGCCCCCGAGAGAAACTCCGCACTGACATCCGCACCTTCGGTGGTGATCACCGATGAATTTCCATCGAGCACCTCGCCGCCCTGCCCGCCCGGAATCTCCGCGGCGGCCCGTGGCGTTGGCAACCCACCGGCCACCTCCGGACACAACGGCACTACCCGACCCTCTTCGATCCACTGCTGGAGCTGATCGAACGGCCCGCTGGCCCCGCCGTCGTAACGTACGCGGTGACCCAGCAGACAGCGGCTTACCAGAATTTTCTGCATGATCAGAACGGCTCGTTGCCGCGACGCCGGAACCAACCGGTCAACGACAGGCGCTCTCGCATCGCGGGCAGGACTTCGTGTGGCACCTCACCCGACAGGAACACCACCAGGCATCCGCCGACAGGCACCACATCGTATTCGACCCCCTCATCCAGGTACATGCGCAACTGACCACCGTGCTCGGGCAGCCAGGCATCATTGAGATAAACCACCGCCGAGACCATGCGCCGGTCATCGTCGCGGAAGCGGTCGAGATGCTTGAGGTAGAAAGCACCGGGCGGATACAGGGCGAAATGACTTTCGAAATCTTCCAGGCCCAGGTACAAACCGCGATTCATCGCCTCGCGCAGGCTGTCCATCAGCACCAGATAACTGTCGCACGCCAGCGCCTGCCCTGGCTCGATCCACTGGATATGGTCGCCGCGAATCCCCTCGCGAACCTCCGATGTCGGCCCGCGGCCCACGGCGGCCGGGGCCAGTTCACCCTCGGCAGCACGTTTACGGCACTCGGCCGCCAGTTCCCGGGTCAGACCCAGAGGCAGGAAAATATTCTGCTGCGACCAGCCGTGCTCAGCCAGGTCGTCGACGATACGTAACAGCAGCGGGTGATCAGAGGGTATTTGCATGGCGCGCATAGTATTCCTGTGCCTGAAAATCCGACAGAGCCGCGCAGCGGGTTGATACGAATTCTCGACAAGTCCCCATGCCCCACGGAGAATAGTCGCCTGCCGACAGGAGCCCCTATGCGTCGTTTGCTTTTCTCACTGCTGATGTTCTGCGTTATGCCCGCCTGGGCAGACGGCCACGACCAGTTGTACAAGGTCGCCGGCTGGCCAGAACAACGCGCGCATTTCAACGACGCTCTTTCGGCTGCTCAACAGCGCTACCAGAACAGCCTGCCGCCGGCGGTGTTCCAGGCGCTGGTCAACAACAGCAATCAACGCTTTGCCCCCAAGGCCGTGGACCAGCGCGCCGAAGCACAACTGCGCAAGACCCTCGCCGATCCGAAACCGGCGTTGACGTTTTTCCAGTCACCCCTGGGCAAAAAAATCGTTGCCGCCGAACTGCTGGCGACCCGTCGGGACCAACTGGCAAAAAACGCCAAGGGTTTACCGAAGATTCAGGCCAGTGACAGCCGCCTGCTGATCATCGGTCACCTGGCCCAGGCCCTACCCGCTCGCGAGGCCGGCGCCGAAGTCAGCCTGGCGATCGCCGGTGTCGCGGCCGACAGCCTGAGCTCAATGATCCCCGGCCTGCTCGGCGGTGGTCAGGCGCAAGGCATGTTGAACGGTCAGCGCCAGCGCCTGATGGACCAGATCGGCAGCGATTTGAACAACACGCTGTTGTATGTCTATCGTGATCTGTCGGATAACGAGTTGGAGGAGTTCGCCACCTTTGCCGAGTCGGCTGAAGGCCAGGCTTATTATCAGGCGGCGTTGGCGGCGATTCGGGCGGGGTTGGCGGTGGGGCAGGATACTTCCACGCTTCGCCAATAATCTCTGGCGCCTGCAAGGGCCCCATCGCGAGCAAGCTCGCTCCCACATTAGACCGTGCTTGTCTGAACAACGCGTTCAACTGTGGGAGCGAGCTTGCTCGCGAAGGGGCCCGAACTGCCGCTACAGATTCCGACCCTTGACCCGCTTGCTCAAAAACCCGAAATACTCCCCCCGCAACGCCAGCGTCTCATTCGCCAGATGATGCCGCGCCTCCGGCAGCATCAACACCTGCGGCCGATCGAACTTGGCCTTCAACACGGCAAGGTTATGCTGCCAATCCACCGTCATATCCGCCTGCCCCTGCACAATCAGCGGCCGCCGCGTGCTGCCCGGCGCGGCTTCGATGCGCTTGATCCATCGCGCCAGCGCACCGACCCAGGCGGTTGGCAAACGCAGTGGCTGCAACGGATCAGCCTGCAAAAACGGCAAGAAATCCGGGTCGTTGGAGTTCTCGCTGAAGCGCCGGGCGATGGCTTTTACGAAAGGCTTGAGCAGGTAATAGCTCAGTCGCGACCAGCCCCAGGCCCGGGGCCGCACTAATGGCGACAGCAGGATCACCTGCCCTTGTGCCGGACTGCTCGCCCCCGCGTTGAGCACATGATCGATCACGATCGCACCGCCAGTGCTTTGCCCGCACAGGTGCCACGGCTGCGGCAGATCGAGGGAGCGCGCCTCGGCGAACAACCCTTGCAGCGTGTCCTGATACTCGGCGAAATCCTTGATGCTGGCGCGTTCACCGCTGGACAGGCCATGCCCTGGCAAGTCGCACGCAATCACGGCAAACCCCTGGTCCAGCGCCCACGCGATCACATGCCGGTAGAGCCCGGTGTGATCATAAAAGCCGTGGAACAAAAACAGCGTCGCCCTGGCCTGCTGCGGCCACCAGAACTGGCTGACCACGTCATAACCATCCACCGCGAAACGACCCAGGCCGCTGCGCAGGTGTCGCCCCGGAAAGTCGAGCCCGTAGAAACGCTGGTAGGCCAACGCTTCCACCGACAGCGGCCGCGCCTTAGCCAATGGCTGCAGACTGGCACGCAGATGATCGGGGTCGAAAGTGAGAGACATGGACGATTCCAGAGCATGAAACGGACTTTATAGGCCTGCGATATTCATCTGTCGCGGCAAGCATGGCAAGCTGGCCGACCTTCGAGGATTGAAACCCATGCGTTCACCCTACCGCACCCCACTGCTTGCCAGCCTGCTCGCCCTCGTCTGTGCCGGTGTGCTTTGGGCCGCTTATGACTGGTTTCAAGGACGCTACCTGCGCGCGTTCAGTTCGCACACCGCCGTGTTTTCCGGCGACCCGTTGCGCCTGCCCGACAACCTCGCCGGCCGAGGCGCCATCCGCCTGGTGCACTTCTGGGACCCGGCCTGCCCGTGCAACGTCGGCAATCAACAACACCTGAGCGAACTGGTTGAGCAGTATGGACCGCAGGGCGTGGAGTTTTACGCGGTACAAAAGCCCGGCAGCCACGGCCAGTTGCCGAGCACCTTGAGCAGCCTGAAAACCATCACCGTCCTGCCCGGCTCCGAACAGATCCCCGCCAGCCCGGCCGTGGCGATCTGGGATCGCAGCGGCAAGCTGGCGTATTTCGGCCCGTACAGCGAAGGCCTGACCTGCAATTCCAGTAACAGTTTTATCGAGCCGATTTTGCAAGCGTTGAACGAAGGCCGAACGGTGAACGCCACGCACACACTGGCGGTGGGGTGTTACTGCCCGTGGCCTGTCGATACAACGAAATAGGGAAAAACTCCGCAATACGAATCCCTCCTAAGGGCGATGGGCCAATTCGCCGAGCCGTGTTAAACAGTGGCGCCAGGGAACAGCTGCCACTAATAACAAGGAGTCACCATGAAACGTAGCCTGACCGTTCTCGCCCTGCTGATTGTCGCGCTCGCCGCGGGCGCCGGCTGGTACGTTTACAGCAAGCAGCCGACACGCCAGGGCACGGTCGAGCTGCAACACTTGCAAGGTTCGGTCACCGTGCGCTACGACGAGCGCGGCATCCCGCACATCCGCGCGGAAAACGAACCGGACTTGTACCGCGCCCTCGGGTACGTGCACGCGCAGGATCGGCTGTTTCAAATGGAGGTCCTGCGCCGCCTCGCTCGCGGGGAACTGGCCGAGGTGCTCGGCCCGAAGCTGCTCGATACCGACAAGCTGATGCGCAGCCTGCGCATACGCGAACGTGCCGAAACCTACCTGGCCGACATGGACAAACAATCGCCGGCCTTCATTGCCATGCAAGCCTATCTGGACGGGATCAACCAGTATCAGGACAGCCATCCGAAGCCAGTGGAATTCGATGCACTGGGCATCGCCAAGCGCCCGTTCACCGCCCAGGACACCATCAGCATCGCCGGGTACATGGCCTACAGTTTTGCCGCGGCGTTTCGCACCGAGCCCCTGCTGACTTACGTGCGCGATCAGTTGGGGGCCAACTACCTCAACGTGTTCGATCTCGACTGGCAGCCCAAAGGCGTGCTGGCGAAGACGCCCGGCGGCGCCGTTCCGTCCCTCGCCAGCGCCGACTGGAAAGATCTCAACGCCCTCGCCCGCCTTAGCGAACAGGCACTGGCCGACAACGGCCTGCCGCAATTCGAGGGCAGCAACGCCTGGGTGGTCTCCGGCAGTCGTACCCAGAGTGGTAAGCCGCTGTTGGCCGGTGACCCGCATATCCGCTTTTCCGCGCCGTCGGTGTGGTACGAAGCGCAGCTATCGGCGCCGGGTTTCGAGCTCTATGGTCACTATCAGGCGCTGATGCCGTTCGCCTCCCTCGGGATGAACCGCGACTTCGGCTGGAGCATCACCATGTTCCAGAATGATGACCTGGATCTGATCGCCGAGAAGGTCAATCCGCAGAATCCGAATCAGGTGTGGTATCGCGGCAAGTGGATCGACATGGTGAGCAGCGAACAGCAGATCGCGGTAAAAGGCCAGGCGCCCGTGACGCTGGTGCTGCGTCAGTCGCCCCACGGTCCGATCGTCAACGATGCACTGGGCAACAGCGTCGGCAAAACGCCGATCGCCATGTGGTGGGGCTTTCTCGAAAGCCAGAATCCGATCCTCGAGGGCTTCTACCAGCTCAACCGCGCCGACACGCTGGCCAAGGCACGCAGTGCCGCCGCCAAGGTACAGGCGCCGGGCCTGAACATCGTCTGGGCCAATGCCAAGGGCGATATCGGCTGGTGGGCGGCCGCGCAATTGCCCAAACGACCGGCGGGTGCACGGCCGTGGTTCATCCTCGACGGCAGTACCGCCGAAGCGGATAAGGAAGGCTTCCACCCATTCAGCGCCAACCCGCAGGAAGAGAACCCGGCGCGAGGCTATATCGTCTCGGCCAACTTCCAGCCGCCATCGCCCACCGGGATGGAGATTCCCGGTTACTACAACCTGGCCGATCGCGGTCAGCAGCTCAATCGCCAGCTCAGCGACAAAACCATCAAGTGGGACCTGGCCGCCAGCCAGAAGCTGCAATTGGGCACCACCACCGCCTACGGCCCGCGTTTGCTGGCGCCCTTGTTGCCGGTACTGCGCGAAGTGGTGAGCGATCCGGCCGAACTCAAACGGGTGGAGCAACTGGCCCAGTGGCAAGGCGATTACCCGCTCGATTCCACCAGCGCCACGCTGTTCAACCAGTTTCTGTTCAACCTGGCTGATGCGGCGATGCACGATGAACTGGGCAATGATTTCTTCGAAACGCTGCTCTCGACCCGGGTGATCGACGCTGCCCTGCCGCGCCTGGCTGCGACCGCCGACTCGCCGTGGTGGGACAACCGCAATACCCTCGGCAAGGAAACCCGCGCCGATACAGTCAGGGTTGCCTGGCAAGCGAGCCTCGCGCACCTCAAGACCACCTTGGGTGCGGATTTCGCGCAATGGCAGTGGGGCAAGGCGCACACCCTGACCCATGGCCATCCACTGGGGCAGCAGAAGCCGCTGGATCGGGTCTTCAACGTCGGCCCGTTCGCCGCTCCTGGCGCCCACGAAGTGCCGAACAACCTCTCCTCCAAAATCGGCCCGGCACCGTGGCCGGTGACCTACGGGCCGTCGACCCGTCGCCTGATCGACTTCGCCGACCCCGCCCACAGCCTGACCGTCAACCCGGTTGGTCAGAGTGGTGTGCCGTTTGACAGGCACTTTGATGACCAGGCCGAGGCGTATATCGAAGGGGTGTATTTCCAGGCGTATCTCAACGATGAAGAAGTCAGCGCCAATACGCGCAGTACGTTGAAGCTGTTGCCGGCGCGTTTGGGGCAATAGATTTTTATTGCCTGGGCTGCCGTCTTCGCTGGCAAGCCAGCTCCTACAAGGGATCGGCGGCGCGTTCGGGGCAATAGATTTTTGTTGCCTGGGCTGACGTCTTCGCTGGCAAGCCAGCTCCTACAGGGGATCGACGGCGCATACGATTTTTGTGTCCACCGGAGATCAAAATGTGGGAGCGAGCCTGCTCGCGAAGAGGCCCTGACAGGCAACAACAATGTCAGCTCACACCATCGCCGCAAAATTCAGCCTGAATTGCTGCGGCGTCACTCCAAGCCGGCGGTTGAACACACTGCGCATATGCTGGGCATCGCGAAACCCGCACTGATAGGCCACGGTCTTGAGCGGCGAACGGGTGCTCTCAAGCAGCACCCGCGCCGCATCCACCCGCGCCCGTTCGACGAATTCCGCCGGGGTGATCTTCGCCTCCCTGGTAAACACCCGGGAAAAGTTGCGGGCGCTCATATTGGCGGCGTTGGCCAGGTCGGCTATTGCCAGGTCGCCGGTGAGGTTGGCCAACACGTAATGCTGGACCATTGCCACGGCCGAAGTCGGTTCCGCGTGGGGCGTGAGGAATGGGCTGAACTGCGATTGCCCACCCGAGCGCTGGGTGAATACCACCAGCCGCTTGGCCACGCTCAGGGCCACTTCCGGCCCATGGTCCCGACCCAGAAGGTACAACGACAAATCGATCCCCGCCGTGACTCCGGCCGAGGTGTACAGCTCGCCATCCTGCACGTACAGGCGATCGGCCTCGACCCGGGTCGAAGGGCATAACGCCGCGAGTGCCGCCGCATCGCCCCAATGGGTGGTCACCGTTCTTCCATCAAGCAAGCCGGCCCGGGCGAGGATGAAGGCGCCGTTGCAGATCGAGCCAAAACGTTGCGCCGACGCACTGGCATCGCGCAGCCAGGCATCGAATGCCGCGCCGAAATTCATGAACGGCAACTGTGGCCCACCGGCCACCAACAACAAGTCATAGGCTTGCAGCGCCTCGCTGAAATGCCGATGGGCGTTGAGCGACAAACCGTTGGAGCACGCCATCACCCCGCGCTCGACGCCGATCACTTCCAGGCGATAGTGATCTTCCGGTGCCAGGAAACGATTGGCTTCGCAGAACACATCCATGGGGCCGGTGACGTCCAGGGACTGGACGCCGGAAAACACCACGATGGCGACGGTTTTTTGCATGGTTCAAAACGCCCTCAATGGGTTGACGCCGCAATGACGGCAAACACAAAACCTGTGGGACCGCACTTAGCTTCCAACCCTAGCCAATCCGCGCGCAACAAGCGAGATTGGCGCGATATGCCTGTTCATTGGCAAGGATCGCAGCCATGGATCGATTGTCCGGCTCGGGGTGCCGGAACAGACTGGATTCCTCAGCGCCGCCACGGCGTTCTCCACGAGGAAAGCAGCATGAGCAGCACCATCGCCGGCATCAAAATCCCCGACAGCGCTTTGGCCAGGGCCACCACTGAATACATTCGCGACGTCGAGTCAGACCTGCTGTATCACCACTCACGCCGGGTGTTCCTGTTCGGTGCCCTGAGCGGTGAGCGCAAGCAACTGGCCTACAACCCCGAGTTGTTGTACGTCGGCGCGATGTTCCATGACCTGGGGCTGGTGGAAGGTCATCGCACGGAGGACGAGCGCTTTGAAGTCGACAGTGCCAATGCCGCCAAGGCGTTTCTGCAGCCTTACGGTTTGTCGGATGACGATATCGAGCAGGTGTGGTTGTCGATTGCCCTGCACACCACACCGGGCGTGCCGCAACACCTGCGTCCCAACGTGGCGCTGGTCACGGCCGGGGTTGAAATGGATGTGCTGGGTATCGACTATGCCGCGTTCCCGACTGTGCAGCGTGAAGCGGTGGTGCATGCGCATCCACGGGGTGAAGGGTTCAAGGCGTGCATTCTGTGTGCATTCGCCAATGGCTTCAAACACAAGCCGGACACCACGTTCGGCACGGTGAATGCGGATGTGCTGGTGGACAGTGAGCCGGGGTTCAAGCCGATGAACTTCGTCGAGGTCATCCGCAAATCGCCGTGGGTGTCCTGACCTGATCGCCTGATCCTGATCGTTCCCACGCTCCGCGTGGGAATGCAGCCCGGGACGCTCCGCGTCCCATCAAGAGTCGAACGCAAAGCGTCCGTTGAGGCATTCCCACGCAGAGCGTGGGAACGATCACGTGTCGCTCAAACCGCTTCCGGCGCCTGCTGTGCGCGACGCGCGTCCGGTTGTCTCCAGGAATCGGCGGCGCCTTCCTCGATCGCCTGCTGGATCGCACGCTTGCGACTTTCTTCGGCACGGCGGCTGAAGAACCAGACCAGGAACGTCATCAGCGATACCGCCAGCAGAATCAGGCTGGCCACGGCGTTGATCTCGGGTTTGACCCCCAGGCGCACCGCCGAGAACACTTCCATTGGCAGGGTGGTCGAACCGGGGCCCGAGACGAAACTGGCCAACACCAGGTCATCCAGCGACAGGGCGAAGGACATCATGCCGCCCGCCCCCAGGGATGGCGCGATCATCGGGATGGTGATCAGGAAGAACACCTTCCACGGCCGCGCGCCGAGATCCATCGCCGCCTCTTCGATGGACAGGTCCAGCTCACGCAAGCGCGCCGACACCACCACCGCCACATACGCCGCACAGAACGTGGTGTGGGCGATCCAGATGGTGACGATGCCACGCTCCTGTGGCCAACCGATCATCTGCGCCATCGCCACGAACAGCAGCAACAGCGACAGACCGGTGATCACTTCGGGCATCACCAGCGGTGCGGTGACCAGGCCACCGAACAGCGTGCGACCCTTGAAGTGGGTGATACGTGTCAGGACGAACGCGGCCAATGTACCCAGCGCCACCGCCGCCACCGCCGTGTAGCAGGCGATTTCCAGCGAGCGCACCACCGAGCCCATCAGTTGGGTGTTGTCCATCAAGCCGACATACCACTTGATCGACCAGCCGCCCCAGACCGTCACCAGTTTCGAGGCGTTGAACGAGTAGATCACCAGGATCAGCATCGGCGCGTAGATGAACAGCAAACCCGCTATCAGCATGAAACTTGAGAAACGGAAGCGCTTCATTCCTTGCCCTCCATTTCTTTGGCCTGGCTACGGTTGAACAGAATGATGGGCACAATCAGGATCGCCAGCATGACCACCGCCAGGGCAGACGCTACCGGCCAGTCACGGTTGTTGAAGAACTCTTGCCAGAGCACTTTACCGATCATCAGGGTTTCCGGACCACCGAGCAGTTCCGGGATCACGAACTCGCCCACGACCGGAATGAACACCAGCATGCAGCCCGCGACGATACCGTTCTTGGACAGCGGAATGGTGATCTTCCAGAAGCTGTTGAAGGTACTCGAACCCAGATCGGACGCGGCCTCCAGTAGGCTGTTGTCGTGTTTCACCAGGTTGGCGTAGAGCGGCAGGATCATGAAGGGCAGGTACGAATAAACAACGCCGATGTACACCGCGAGGTTGGTATTGAGGATCTGCAGCGGTTCATCGATCCAGCCCATGGTCATCAGGAAGCCATTAAGCAGACCGTTGTTGCTGAGGATGCCCATCCACGCATAAACGCGGATCAGAATCGCGGTCCAGGTCGGCATCATGATCAGCAGCACCAGTACCGTTTGCATCTCTTTGCGGGCACTGGCAATGGCGTAGGCCATCGGGTAACCGATCAGCAAACAGAGGATGGTACTGATCAGCGCCATCTTCAACGAACCGAGGTAAGCGGCGATGTACAACTCGTCGCCGGCCAGCATCGCGTAGTTGCTCAGGTTAAGCAGCAACTGCACCTTTTGGTCGAGGTAGCTGTAGATCTCGGTGTACGGCGGAATGGCCACGTCGGCTTCGGCAAAGCTGATCTTCAACACGATGAAGAACGGCAACATGAAGAACAGGAACAGCCAGATGAATGGAACCCCGATGACCAACTGGCGGCCACCGGGAATTATTCGATTGAGGCGGCGTTTGAATTTGCGCATGTTCATGAGCGAAGTACCACGCCGCTGTCGTCTTCCCAATACACGTAAACCTGGTCACCCCAGGTTGGGCGCTGGCCACGGCGCTCGGCGTTGGCGACGAAAGACTGGACGATCTTGCCGCTCGGCAACTCGACGTGGAACACCGAGTGACCGCCAAGGTAGGCGATGTCGTGTACCTTGCCGCTGGACCAGTTGTATTCGCAGGCCGGCATGGTCGGTGTCACCAGCAGTTTTTCCGGACGGATCGCGTAAGTGACCGACTTGTCCTGCACCGAGGTGCTGATGCCGTGACCGACGTAGATGTTGCGGTCCAGATCCTTGCAGGTGATCAGCGCATGGCCTTCGGCGTCGTCCACCACTTCACCGTCAAAGATGTTGACGTTGCCGATGAATTCGCAGACCAGACGGCTGGTCGGGGTTTCGTAAATGTCGATCGGACTGCCGATCTGGGCGATCCAGCCCAGGTGCATGATCGCGATGCGCTCGGCCATGGTCATGGCCTCTTCCTGGTCGTGGGTCACCATGACGCAGGTCACACCGACCCGCTCGATGATCTCGACCAGCTCAAGCTGCATTTGCGAACGTAGCTTCTTGTCCAGGGCACCCATCGGTTCGTCGAGCAGCAGCAGCTTCGGTCGCTTGGCCAGGGAACGCGCCAGGGCCACACGTTGACGCTGGCCACCGGACAACTGATGGGGCTTGCGCTTGGCGTACTGGCTCATCTGCACCAGCTTGAGCATATCGGCCACGCGCGCGTCGACTTCCGCGGCGGGAAGCTTGTCCTGCTTGAGACCGAAGGCGATGTTCTGCGCCACGGTCATGTGCGGGAACAAGGCGTAGGACTGGAACATCATGTTGATCGGCCGCTCGTAAGGCGGCATGTCGGTGATGTCTACGCCATCGAGGAAAATGCGCCCCTCCGTGGGCCGTTCGAAACCTGCGAGCATGCGCAGCAAGGTCGATTTGCCCGATCCCGAACCGCCGAGCAGGGCGAAAATTTCGCCTTTTTTGATTTCCAGGGACACATCGTCCACGGCAATCGTCTCGTCGAACTTCTTCGTGACCCGGTCGATTTTGACCAGCACCTGTTTAGGTGACTGGTCGCCCTCGAGGGCTTTCTTATAGGCGCCGGAGGCAACTGCCATTTACGAAACTCCCAACAAAATTTGCAGTTCGCCCCAGATGAGCGAACCTTGGATAGCCTGAGCCTTGCAGCTATTTACCCGACTTGACCTTGGTCCAGCTGCGGGTCATCAAACGTTGAATCTTCGGCGGTAACTCGATAGACACGTAAGTCTTGTCGAGGACTGCTTGCGGTGGATAAACCGACTCGTCGGTGCGAATGGACTGCTCCATCAATGTGTCCGACCCGGGGTTCGGGTTGGCGTAGCCGACATAATCACTGACCTGGGCGATCACCTCCGGTTTCAGCAAATAGTTGATGAACGCGTGGGCTTCCTTGGCATTGGCCGCATCCTTGGGGATTGCCAGCATGTCGAACCAGAGCGCACCGCCCTCTTTCGGAATCGAGTAGGCGATGTTCATGCCCTTGCCCGCTTCCGCCGCCCGGGCCTTGGCCTGGAACATGTCGCCGGAGAAACCGATGGCAACGCAGATGTCGCCGTTGGCCAGGTCGGCGATGTATTTGGAGGAATGGAAGTAAGTCACGTAAGGGCGCACCGCCAGCAACTTGGCTTCGGCCTTTTTGTAGTCTTCGGGGTTGGTGCTGTTGGGGTTGAGCCCCATGTAGTTGAGGACGGTGGGCATCATTTCATCGGCGGAGTCGAGGAACGCCACGCCGCAGCTGTGCAGCTTCTTGATGTTCTCCGGCTCGAACACAACATCCCAGGAGTCAATCTTGTCCAAGCCCAGCACCGCCTTGACCTTGTCAACGTTGTAGCCGATGCCGTTGGTGCCCCACAGATACGGCACGGCGTACTGGTTGCCCGGATCGTTCTCCTCCAGGCGCTTGAGCAGCACCGGGTCGAGGTTGGAATAATTAGTCAGCTGCTTCTTGTCGAGCTTCTGGAACGCGCCGGCCTTGATCTGCTTGCCAAGGAAGTGGTTGGACGGTACGACGACGTCATACCCGGTACGCCCGGCCAGCAACTTGCCTTCCAGGGTTTCGTTGGAGTCGAACACGTCATACACCGGCTTGATCCCGGTGTCTTTCTGGAAGTCGGCCAGGGTGGTCTCGCCGATGTAGTCCGACCAGTTATAAATATGCACGGTGCCGGCCGCCTGGACACCGACGGCAATCGTCAGTCCGGCACCGACCAGCAGGGCATTGCGCAGCAAAGAAAAAATAGGCAAGTGCAGGTCCTCTAAAATTAGTTGGGCCCAAGTTGCCCCGCGTTACATGACAGCCATGGCTGCCCGGCAACAAAACCGGCGCGCAACTTACCCTCGAAAAACCGTTCCAGCAAAACTTTCTGTCATTTAATTATTCCTGTTGCCGTCACCGCGCAGGCGACGACAACGGGGGGTTGCCTCAAATCGGCTTATTTACCCGATTTGATCTTGGTCCAGCTGCGAGTCAGGATCCGCTGGGTCGCGGCCGGCAAGTCGGCAATCGCGTACAGCTTGGCCAGCACGTCGGCCGGCGGATAGATACCTGGATCGGCAGTAATGTCTTTATCGACCAATGCGGTGGCCGCCGCGTTACCGTTCGGGAAGCGTACGGCGTTGGTGATTTCAGCCATGATTTCCGGCTTCTGCAGGAAGGTCATGAACTTGTAGGCGCCTTCGACGTTTTCGGCATCTTTAGGGATGGCGACCATGTCGTAGAAGCTGCCCGCACCTTCTTTCGGAATGTTGTAGCTGACCTTCACCTTGTCGCCGGCTTCAGCCGCGCGGGACTTGGCCTGGTAGATGTCACCCGAGTAGCCGATCGCTACGCAGATGTTGCCGTTGGCCAGGTCGGAGATGTACTTGGACGAGTGGAAGTAGCCGATCGAAGGGCGGACTTTCAGGAACAGCGCTTCGGCTTCAGCCAGTTGTTTTTTGTCCTGGCTGTCGGTTGGATAGCCCAGGTAGTGCAACGCCACCGGAATCATCTCGGTTGGCGAGTCAAGGACGCTGATCCCGCACGACTTCAATTTCGCGGCGTTTTCAGGTTTGAAGATCAGGTCCCAGGAATTGGTGGGTGCATCGGCGCCCAGTGCAGCCTTGACCTTCTCGGCGTTGAAACCGATACCGATCGAACCCCACATGTAAGGGAAGGCGTGTTCGTTGCCCGGGTCGCTCACCGAGACTGCTTTAAGCAGGTCCGTGTTCAGGTTCTTCCAGTTGGGCAGCTTGGACTTGTCCAGCTTCTGGTAAACGCCGGCCTTGATCTGCTTGGCCAGGAAGTTGTTCGACGGTACGACGATGTCGTAGCCGGACTTGCCTGCCAGCAACTTGGCTTCGAGGGTTTCGTTACTGTCGAATACATCGTAGACAACCTTGATCCCCGACTCGGCTTCGAACTTCTTGACGGTATCCGGTGCGATGTAATCGGACCAGTTGTATACGTGAAGAACCTTGTCGTCCGCCTGAACTGCGCCCGCCATCACGCCCATCAGGGACATGGCGAGGAGGGTCTTGCCAGCGATCTTCATACCTAATGCCTTCATGGGTAATGCTCCAATTTTTCTTTTTAGCCACGTGTCCGGCGGCCTTTCCCGGGCATCCGGACAAGCGGTAGTCTGGCAAGATCCAAGGCAGGCTTTCAAGGAAAGACCCATCCTTTGTTTGCACTGAGCGAAGTGCACACTTCACACCCCGCCCAGAGCCTAGCACTTAGCCCTGCAACGCACTCAGGGTCAGGTCCAGACACTTGCGTGCCTTTGTGACCAACTCATCGATTTCAGCCGGTGTAATCACCAGGGGCGGAGCGATGATCATGGTGTCGCCCACGGCGCGCATGATCAGGCCGTTTTCGAAGCAGAACGTGCGGCAGATCATGCCGACGCCCTTGCCTTCGTAACGTTTGCGCGTGGCCTTGTTCTGAACCAGTTCGATGGCCCCCAACAGACCGATACCGCGCACTTCCCCCACCAACGGGTGATCGTTCAGTTCCCGCAAACGTTTCTGCAAATAGGGTGCCGTTTCTGCACGAACGCGCTCGACAATTTTTTCTTCGCGCAGGATGCGGATGTTTTCCAGCGCCACTGCAGCGGCCACCGGGTGCCCGGAATAGGTGAAGCCGTGGTTGAAATCGCCCCCTTCGTTGAGCACCGCCACCACTTCGTCACGCACGATCAGGCCACCCATGGGGATGTAGCCGGACGTCAGGCCTTTGGCGATAGTCATCATGTCGGGCTTGAGGCCGTAAAAATCGGTACCGAACCACTCACCGGTGCGTCCGAAACCGCAGATCACTTCGTCAGCCACGAACAGGATGTCGTACTTGGCGAGGATTTCCTTGATGCGCGGCCAGTAGGTGTCTGGCGGAATGATCACGCCACCGGCACCCTGGATCGGCTCGGCAATAAAGGCCCCGACGTTGTCGACGCCCACTTCCAGAATCTTCTCTTCCAGCTGATTGGCTGCCCAGATACCGAACTCATCCGGCGTCATGTCACCGCCTTCACCAAACCAGTACGGCTGGGCGATGTGGACGATGCCCGGAATCGGCAAATCGCCCTGTTCGTGCATGTACGTCATGCCCCCCAGGCTCGCGCCGGCCACGGTGGAGCCGTGATAGCCGTTCTTGCGGCTGATGATGACTTTCTTCTTCGGCTGGCCCTTGATCGCCCAGTAGTGACGAACCATACGCAACATGGTGTCGTTGCCTTCGGAACCGGAACCGGTGAAGAACACATGATTCATGCCTTCAGGCGCGATGTCGGCGATGGCCTTGGCCAGCTCAAGCACCGGTGGGTGAGCGGTCTGGAAGAACAGGTTGTAATAAGGCAGTTCGCGCATTTGTTTGCTGGCAGCATCGGCCAGTTCATCGCGACCGTAGCCGATCGCTACGCACCACAGGCCGGCCATGCCGTCGAGGATCTTGTTGCCTTCGCTGTCCCAGAGGTAAACGCCCTTGGCGCTGGTGATGATCCGCGGGCCTTTCTCTTTCAGCTGCTTGAAATCGCTGAACGGGGCCAGGTGGTGATCGTTGCTCAGGGTTTGCCATTCACGGGTTTGCGGGTTGTTGCTGGTCATGCGAATTCTCCTAAGAGTTGCAGTGAAGGGCGCAGCAATTTCCCGCCGCGCCCCGGCGCATCAGACGGCAAAGAGCAGGAATTCCCGCTCCCACGAACTGATCACGCGCTTGAAGTTTTCATGCTCGGCCCGCTTGACCGCGACGTAGCCAGTGATGAATTTCTTGCCCAGGTATTTCTCGACGGTCGCGCTGTTTTCCATGCGCTCCAGCGCGTCCTCGATAGTCAGCGGCAGGCGCAGGTTGCGGCGTTCATAGCCTCGCCCCACGACCGGCGCGCTCGGGTTCAGGCCTTCGACCATGCCGATGTAACCGCACAGCAGGCTTGCGGCGATGGCCAGGTACGGGTTGGCGTCGGCACCCGGCAGGCGGTTTTCCACCCGGCGGTTTTGCGGCCCGGCATCCGGAACCCGCAGGCCCACGGTGCGGTTCTCTTCGCCCCATTCCACGTTCACCGGCGCCGAGGTGTCCGGCAGGAAGCGGCGGAACGAGTTGACGTTCGGGGCGAACAGCGGCAACAGCTCGGGGATCAGTTTCTGCAAGCCGCCGATGTGGTTCAGGAACAGCTGGCTCATGGTCCCGTCTTCATTGGAGAAGACGTTCTTGCCGGTCTCGATGTCGATGATGCTCTGGTGCAAGTGCATTGCGCTGCCCGGCTCGCCGGTCATCGGCTTGGCCATGAAGGTGGCCGCCACGTCGTGCTTGAGTGCGGCCTCGCGCATGGTGCGCTTGAACACCAGGATCTGGTCGGCCAGGGACAGGGCATCGCCGTGACGGAAGTTGATTTCCATCTGTGCGGTGCCGTCCTCGTGGATCAACGTGTCGAGGTCCAGCTCCTGCAATTCACACCAGTCGTAGACGTCTTCGAACAGCGGATCGAACTCGTTCGCAGCCTCGATGGAGAAAGACTGGCGACCGGTTTCCGGGCGGCCGGAACGGCCAATCGGCGGTTGCAACGGATAGTCCGGGTCCTCACTGCGCTTGGTCAGGTAGAACTCCATTTCCGGCGCCACGATCGGCTGCCAACCGTGGTCGGCATAGAGTTTCAGGACCTTCTTGAGCACGTTGCGCGGCGACAGCTCGATCGGGTTGCCTTGCTTGTCGTAGGTGTCGTGGATCACCTGGGCGGTCGGCTCGATGGCCCAGGGCACCAGGAACACCGCATTCGCGTCCGGCCGACAGATCATGTCGATGTCGGCCGGGTCGAGCAGTTCGTAATAGATGTCGTCTTCGACATAGTCGCCGGTCACGGTCTGCAACAGAACGCTCTCGGGCAGGCGCATGCCTTTTTCGGCAATGAACTTGTTGGTCGGCGAAATCTTGCCCCGGGTGATCCCGGTCAAGTCGGCGATCATGCATTCGACTTCTGTGATCTTGTGGTCTTTCAACCAATCGGTGAGCTGGTCGAGGTTGTGACTCATAAATGCCTCTTAGGCTGAGTTTCCTGACTCTTATAAGTCAGGCGTTGTTTGACGCATCGGCGTCGCTTGGTACAGATTGCCACTGCAATGGCCGCGCACAAAGGCCCGCCTCGACAACGTCGCGGGTCAACGAGAGCGTAGTTGCGCGTGCAGAATCATGAGCAGTAACCGACACATTGGTCGGGCCGCTATCGTGAAAGGGTTCTATATTAGAAAGAGAGCCGGTAAAGAGAATGTCGTCCAGGCCGTCCAGAATATCGGACGGGGACGGCAAATCCAGCAGGGATGGAACAATCACCGGCACGCCCTTGGCCGCTGAGGACGCGGCGTGGACGTACGTGTCGCCACTGATGTGATAAGCATGCAGACCGATCTGCCCGGAGCAGAGGGTGACGCCGATTAACGGCAGGCGAGACATGAAGCACCCCGGTATTATTGCTGTTATGGGTTTGAATCGAGCTTAGCCTTGTTCATTTTTTTACACAACACCCCCGTAAAAAATACAACACGGCCCGCTCAAGCCCGCGGACGGCAAAGCGCTCAAAGGCATAAAAACGCTCCAAATTGCCTCAAAAAAGCGCTACGAGCGCTTTTTCAGGGCAAAAAAGGCCTTACTTGACTTCGGCATGCCGTTCGGGTTGACTGGAAACCGAAGAGATCAATGATTGATATTTTTAACAACAAAGGTGTTGCATCATGTCGGTACCCCCGCGTGCCGTTCAGCTTAACGAAGCGAACGCGTTCCTTAAGGAACATCCTGAGGTTCTGTACGTTGACCTTCTGATTGCGGATATGAATGGTGTGGTGCGCGGCAAGCGCATTGAACGCACCAGTCTCCACAAGGTTTACGAGAAAGGCATCAACCTGCCGGCCTCTCTATTTGCTCTGGATATCAATGGCTCGACGGTGGAAAGCACCGGCCTGGGCCTGGACATCGGCGATGCTGACCGAATCTGCTATCCAATCCCGGACACCCTGTGCAACGAGCCCTGGCAGAAGCGCCCTACCGCGCAACTGTTAATGACCATGCACGAACTCGAAGGTGAACCTTTCTTCGCGGATCCCCGTGAAGTTCTGCGTCAAGTTGTTGCCAAGTTCGACGAGATGGGTCTGACCATCTGCGCCGCGTTTGAACTGGAGTTCTACCTGATCGACCAGGAAAACGTGAACGGCCGTCCACAGCCGCCGCGCTCGCCGATCTCCGGCAAACGTCCGCATTCGACTCAGGTGTACCTGATCGACGACCTCGACGAATACGTCGACTGCCTCCAGGACATTCTGGAAGGTGCGAAAGAGCAAGGCATCCCTGCCGACGCGATCGTCAAGGAAAGTGCCCCGGCGCAGTTTGAAGTGAACCTGCACCACGTGGCCGACCCGATCAAGGCCTGCGACTACGCGGTCCTGCTCAAGCGTCTGATCAAAAACATCGCCTACGACCATGAAATGGACACCACCTTCATGGCCAAGCCTTATCCGGGCCAGGCGGGCAACGGTCTGCACGTCCATATCTCGATTCTTGATAAAGACGGCAAAAACATTTTTGCCAGCGAGGATCCCGAGCAGAACGCCGCACTGCGTCACGCGATCGGCGGTGTGCTCGAGACCCTACCGGCGCAGATGGCTTTCCTCTGCCCGAACGTCAACTCCTACCGTCGTTTCGGCGCACAGTTCTACGTGCCGAACTCGCCGTGCTGGGGCCTGGACAACCGTACCGTGGCGATCCGCGTTCCGACCGGATCCTCCGATGCCGTGCGCATCGAACACCGTGTGGCCGGCGCCGATGCCAACCCGTACCTGCTGATGGCTTCGGTCCTGGCAGGCGTGCACCACGGCCTGGTCAACAAGATCGAGCCGGGGGCACCGGTCGAAGGCAACAGCTACGAGCAGAACGAGCAAAGCCTGCCGAACAACCTGCGCGATGCATTGCGCGAGCTGGACGACAGCGAAGTCATGGCCAAGTACATCGATCCGAAATACATCGATATCTTTGTCGCGTGTAAGGAGAGCGAGCTGGAAGAGTTTGAACATTCCATCTCCGATCTTGAGTACAACTGGTACCTGCATACCGTTTAAGCGGTTGCGGTAAAAACAACGCTGCCGGCTGCTAAAGCCTGCGGCGTTTTTTTATGGCCGCCTGCGGCGGATCGCGAGCAAGCTCGCTCCCACAATGGGTCTGTGTTGAACATAATTTTTGCTTACACAGGAGATCCCCTGTGGGAGCGAGCTTGCTCGCGATGGCGTCCTGGCAGACAACATCAAACCCTGCTCGTACAATGCCCGCTGCCCCCGCAGGAGACTTCAATGACCCGACTCGCCACCCCACGCAAACCCCGCGCCCGCAGCCAGGCCCGGATCGATTCGATACTCGATGCCGCCCGCACGCTGCTGGCTGCCGAGGGCGTGGCCAGTCTGTCGATTTATAGCGTCGCCGAACGCGCGGAAATTCCGCCCTCCTCCGTCTACCACTTCTTCGCCAGCGTCCCGGCCCTGCTCGAAGCCCTGACCGCTGACGTCCACGCCGCCTTCCGCGCTTGCCTGCAAGCGCCCATCGACCATGACGCCCTCAGCGGCTGGCGCGACCTGTCGCGGCTGGTGGAACAACGCATGCTCGAGATCTACAGCGAAGACGCCGCGGCCCGCCAACTGATCCTTGCCCAGCACGGCCTGACCGAAGTCACCCAGGCCGACCGCCAGCACGACATTGAACTGGGCGACCTGATGCACAAGCTGTTTGATCACCATTTTGAACTGCCGAAGTTGCCGAGTGATGTCGATGTGTTTGCGCTGGCCATGGAGTTGGGGGATCGGGTTTATGCGCGTTCGGTGCAGCAGCATGGGCAGATCACCCCGCGTATGGCGGAGGAAGGGATGCGGGTGTTTGATGCGTATCTGGGGCTGTATTTGCCGCCGTATTTGCCCAAACGCGCAGCGCTCTGATCGTTCCCACGCTCCGCGTGGGAATGCAGCCCGTGACGCTCCGCGTCACTGGACGCAGAGCGTCCCTAGAGGCATTCCCACGCAGAGCGTGGGAACGATCAGGGTTCACACCCTCCGGGGTAGTGTGCACTGCACGCACTTACAACTTGGCGATCGACACCTCGGTGGATTTCACAAACGCGATCACTTCGCTGCCAACCACCAGCTCCAGCTCTTTCACCGAGCGTGTGGTGATTACCGACGTCACAATACCGGAGGCGGTTTGCACGTCGATTTCCGAAAGGACATCACCGAGTACGATTTCCTTGATCGAGCCCTTGAACTGGTTGCGAACGTTGATGGCTTTGATAGTCATATGATTTCTCCTGAGGTCGAAATGAGCTGCAAGTGGCTAGCTACAAGCTGCAAGTAAAAGCGCTCTGCCTCTTCTTGCAGCTTGAAGCTTGCAACTTGCCGCTGCTCTTATTGCGCCCAGCGCAATTGCGTGGGCAATGGTGAAACAGGTTCCGGCTCCGGCGGCTGTCCGGGCAGCGCCAGTACGCGGTTGAGGACTTCGGTTTCCAGTGCCGCCAGCCGATGGGAGCCGCGGACCCGAGGTCGAGGCAGTTCCACGTGCAAGTCGAGGCCGACTTCACCGTCTTCGATCAGGATCACCCGATCGGCAATCGCCACCGCTTCACTGACGTCGTGGGTCACTAGCAACACGGTAAAGCCGTGCTTCTGCCAGAGGCGTTCGATCAGCTGCTGCATTTCAATGCGAGTCAGGGCATCCAGGGCGCCCAAGGGCTCATCCAGCAACAGCAAGCGCGGTTGGTGGATCAGCGCGCGGGCCAGGGCCACACGTTGCTTTTGTCCCCCGGACAAGGCCGCCGGCCACTCGTTGGCGCGATCCGCCAGGCCCACCGCTTCCAATGCTTCCAGTGCTTGCGGCCGCCAGTTGCCCTTGAGTCCGAGACCGACGTTGTCGATCACCTTTTTCCATGGCAGCAAACGCGCTTCCTGGAACATCAATCGGGTGTCTTCCCGTGCCTCGCTCAGCGCTGCGGAACCGGCCAGCAGTTCGCCGCCCGTGGGCTTGTCGAGACCGGCAAGCAGGCGCAGCAGGGTACTTTTGCCACAGCCGCTGCGGCCGACGACCGCGACGAATTGACCGGCCGGAATGTGCAGGTCGATCTCGCGCAACACTTGCCGCGAACCAAAGGTTTTTTGCAGCTTGCGCACCGCCAGCGGAATACCGCGCAGCAGGCGTGGAGGTTGTTGAGCAGTCATGCGGCACCTCCCTTTGAGACCTGGTAGGCCGGGTGCCAGCGCAACCACACACGTTCAAGTCCACGGGCCGCGAGGTCGGCGAGTTTGCCGAGCACCGCATACAGCAGAATCGCCAGCACCACCACGTCAGTCTGCAGGAACTCCCGGGCATTCATCGCCAGGTAGCCGATGCCGGAGCTGGCGGAAATGGTTTCCGCGACAATCAGGGTCAGCCACATGAAGCCCAGGGCGAAGCGCACACCGACCAGAATCGAAGGCAATGCACCTGGCAGGATTACCTGACGGAACAGGCTGAAACCGGACAAGCCATAACTGCGGGACATTTCCACCAGCGCCGGATCGACGTTGCGGATGCCGTGGTAAGTGTTGAGGTAGATCGGGAACAGCGTGCCCAGTGCAACCAGGAAAATCTTCGCCGACTCGTCGATGCCGAACCACAGGATCACCAGCGGAATCAATGCCAGGTGCGGTACGTTACGGATCATTTGCACCGAGCTGTCGAGCAGGCGCTCACCCCATTTCGACAGGCCGGTGATGAAACCCAGGGTCAGGCCGATGCCGCCGCCAATGGCGAAACCCAGCGCCGCACGCCAGCCGCTGATGGCCAGGTGAGTCCAGATTTCACCGCTGCGGACCAGGCTCACGCCAGCTTCGATGACGGCAATGGGCGCGGGCAGGATCCGCGTCGACAACCAGCCCGCCGACACCGACAACTGCCATACCGCCAGCAGCAACACCGGCAACGCCCAGGGCGCGAGGCTATGGATAAGTTTCTTCATGGCGCGCCTCAACTCTGGGACGCGGCTTTGGGGAGAATGTCGTTGGCAACCATCTCACCGAAGGGGCTGACGTAACTGGCGCTTTTCGGCAGCTCCGGACGTTCGATGTCCAGATGCGGGAACAACAATTCGGCAACCCGGTACGACTCCTCCAAATGTGGATAACCGGAGAAGATGAACGTGTCGATGCCCAGGTCCGCGTACTCCTTCACACGGGCAGCCACGGTCGGGCCGTCACCCACCAGCGCCGTACCGGCACCACCGCGCACCAGGCCAACGCCAGCCCACAGGTTGGGGCTGACTTCCAGGTTGTCGCGACTGCCGCCATGCAGTGCCGCCATGCGTTGCTGGCCGACCGAATCGAAGCGTGCCAGAGAAGCCTGGGCACGGGTGATGGTTTCGTCGTCCAGGTGCGAGATCAATCGATCGGCCGCTTGCCACGCCTCGGCATTGGTTTCACGCACGATCACATGAAGGCGAATGCCGAAGCGCACGGTGCGCCCGAGTTTCGCGGCCTTGGCGCGGACTTGTGCGATCTTCTCGGCAACGGCTGCAGGCGGTTCGCCCCAGGTCAGGACCATTTCGACCTGCTCTGCTGCGAGATCTTGCGCCGCTTCCGAAGAACCGCCGAAGTACAGCGGCGGACGCGGTTGCTGGATCGGCGGATAGAGCAGCTTGGCGCCCTTGACGCTGATGTGCTGACCGTCGTAATCGACGGTTTCGCCTTCCAGCACCCGGCGCCAGATGCGGGTGAATTCCACCGAAGCCTGATAGCGCTCTTCATGGCTGAGAAACAGACCGTCGCCGGCCAATTCTTCCGGATCACCGCCGGTGACCAGGTTGAACAGTGCACGACCGCCGGACAGGCGATCCAGGGTCGCGGCCTGACGCGCCGCCACCGTCGGGGAAATGATCCCGGGGCGCAGGGCAACAAGGAATTTCAGACGCTGGGTCACCGGAATCAACGACGCCGCCACCAGCCACGAGTCTTCGCAGGAGCGCCCGGTGGGGATCAGCACCCCGCCGAAGCCCAGACGATCCGCCGCTTGCGCGACTTGCTGCAGGTAACCGTGGTCGACGGCGCGAGCGCCTTCGGCGGTGCCAAGGTAATGGCCGTCGCCGTGGGTAGGCAGGAACCAGAAAATATTGAGGCTCATGGAGTGGTCTCCTTAGGAAATCGAATTATTGCGTTTTGGCAACGGCCGCCGGCGGCGTCCAGATCACGTCTTTAATGCTCAGCGGCTTGGGAATCAGCTTGAGCTGATGGAAGCTGTCGGCGATTTTCTGTTGGGCGGCGACCACTTCAGGGGTCAGGAACAGCGCGCCGTAACCCTGGCGTTTCACCGAGGTCAGGGTGATGTCCGCCGGCAGGCCGAGCAGTGGCGAGACCTGTTGGGTCACCTCGATGGGGTTGGCCTTGGACCATTCGCCGACCGCGCGCACTTCTTCCACCAGGGTCTTGATCACTTCTGGGTTTTTCTGCGCGTAGGGTTTGGTCGCCAGGTAGAACTGATGGTTGTCGACGATGCCCTGGCCATCACGCAAGGTGCGGGCTTGCAGCTGCTGTTCGGCGGCCGCCTGGTACGGATCCCAGATCACCCAGGCATCGACACTGCCACGCTCGAACGCGGCGCGGGCATCGGCCGGTGGCAGGAACACGGTCTGGATGTCGGTGTATTTGAGGCCGGCGTCTTCCAGTGCACGGACCAGCAGGTAGTGCACGTTGGAGCCTTTGTTCAGGACGACTTTCTTGCCCTTGAGCTCCTGCACCGATTTGATCGGGGAGTCCTTCGGCACCAGGATCGCTTCGCTGTGCGGCGCCGGTGGTTCATAGGCGACGTAGAGCAGATCGGCACCGGCCGCCTGGGCAAATACCGGTGGCGTTTCGCCGGTGACGCCGAAGTCGATGGAGCCGACGTTCAGGCCTTCGAGCAACTGCGGGCCACCGGGGAATTCCGTCCATTGCACGTCCACGCCTTGGGCGGCGAGGCGTTTTTCCAAAGTGCCTTTGGCTTTGAGCAGCACCAAAGTGCCGTACTTCTGATAACCGATCCGAAGAACGCCTTCCTGGGTAGAAAGCGCCTGGGCTTGAGTAATGACGCCGAAGGCGGCCGCAGCAAACAGAGCGACCAGACCACGACGCAAAATGACAGTGCGCATAGCGCTCTCCTTTTTGCAGTAGGGTTTTGGCTGCACCTGCTTGCCCGTTAGCGGGCCAGTAAGGTGAGTACTTCAAATTCAGGTGTGGCTTAAATGCTCCAGCGAGCACTCAACAAACGTTCATTCAACAGGTTCGGGTCGATCGGCTTTGGCCGTCGGGCCATGGCGCTGAAAAACAGCTCCAGCGACTCGCTCAATCGTTGTTCCAGCTCGGGCGCCAATTGCGCCAGGGCGCTGCCTTCGCCATAAGCGATCTGGCTGTCGACGGCGAAAATGCCATGGAGCATTTCCTGGGCCTTCAATGCCGACAGCACCGGCTTGAGCGCGTAATCCACCGCCAGCATGTGGGCAATGCTGCCACCGGTGGCCATGGGCAAAACCACTTTATGGGCCAGCGCGCGCTCGGGCAGCAGGTCCAGCACAGTTTTCAATGCACCGGAGAACGACGCCTTGTAGACCGGGGTAGCGATCAACAGCCCATCCGCATTTTCAATCTGTTGCAGCAGGTCGATCACCTTCGGGCTGTCGAACCGTGCGTGCAGCAAGTCTTCGGCCGGGAAGTCCCGTACCTGATAACTCACCACCTCTACACCTTGCTCCTGCAACCAACGTTGAGAGCGTTCCAGCAGCACCCCGGAACGGGAGCGTTGGCTGGGACTGCCACCGAGTGAGACAACCAGCATTCAGACGATTCCTTGGACGGTGTTGGCGATTCGCGGTTTGCGGTCTCGCTTTGATGGAGAGACCTTAACAGGTGATTTATATATCCATAAATCATATTTATTCATTTGGTTATTCGTTAAAGATCTATATGAAATATTTTTCCCGAGGCAAAAAAAAAGGCCGTCGAAACGGCCTGAAATCCCCTGCATTGTGATTGCGGTTAACACTCTATCCTTTGGCGCCTGACCCGCCGCTTTCGCCGGCAAGCCGGTCTCGCTCCCACATTAGACCGAGTCGCTTGGTCACTACGCGGTCAACTGTGGGAGCGAGACCGGCTTGCCGGCGAAGGCGGTGTCAGCCACGCCGCGAATTCCGATGATTCACTTGTTCGGCTGTGGAGTCAGGCGCAGGTACGGCTTCACCGCGCGATAACCCTGGGGAAAGCGTTTCCTGATTTCATCTTCATCCTTGAGCGACGGCACGATCACTACTTCGTCACCGTCCTGCCAGTTGGCCGGGGTCGCTACCTTGTAGTTATCCGTGAGTTGCAGTGAATCGATCACCCGCAGGATTTCATTGAAGTTACGACCGGTGCTCGCCGGATAGGTGATGGTCAACCGGACCTTTTTGTTCGGGTCGATCACGAACAACGAACGTACGGTCAAGGTGTCATTGGCGTTGGGGTGGATCAGGTCATAGAGGTCCGACACCTTGCGATCGGCATCGGCCAGGATCGGGAAATTGACGATCGTGTTCTGGGTTTCGTTGATGTCTTCGATCCATCGGTGGTGCGAATCCACCGGGTCGACGGACAACGCGATGGCTTTGACCCCACGCTGGGCGAACTCGTCTTTCAACCTGGCCGTGAAGCCGAGCTCGGTCGTGCACACTGGCGTGAAGTCCGCCGGGTGGGAAAACAGCACGCCCCAGCTATCGCCCAGCCACTCGTGGAAACGTAGAGGGCCAACGCTGGAATCCTGTTCGAAATCGGGGGCGGTATCGCCCAGTCTGAGGCTCATGGTGCTGCTCCTGGTGAGTGCTGGATGAGCCCAACTGTGCCTGTATTTTTTATCTATTAAAAAGAATAAATATCGATTTGTTTAGACCATAAGTGAATATTAAAAATCTGTTCACTGGACTTGATCCAGCCTCAGGACGACCATCCGCGCCAAGGTTCGAGAAGGCCTTGAGTCGCTGCAAAAAAGAAGGATTTCGAGGAAGGTTCACGGGGGTGAACCTGACTTGAAAACGCAAAAGCCCCGCCCGGCATAATGCCGGGCGGGGCTTTTTTCTTACATCGGTTACGCGAGCGCTATTACAACAGCGGGATCGAGTAGCTGACGATCAGGCGGTTTTCGTCCTGGTCGCGTTGACCCGGGATGTTGGTGCGCCATGTAGCGTTTTTCCACATCAGACCAACGTTTTTCAACGGGCCTTCCGGTACAACGTAACCAACAGTCAGATCGCGTTCCCATTCGGAGCTGTCAGTGCTCGCTGGGGACCGGGTATCGATGTCGTCGCCATGCAAGTAAACCACACCGGCGGTCAAGCCAGGCACGCCAACCTTGGCGAAGTCATACGAGTAGCGTGCCTGCCAGGTACGTTCGCCGGCACGGGCGAACTTGGCGATCTGGCTGTCGGTAGTCAGGTAAGCCGACGAGCCGTCACCCTGGTTCAACCAAGGGAAGTCGCTGCTGCCGTTGCTGACCTGATAGCCGCCGCCGAAGGTGTGGCCGGCAACGGTATACAGGAACAGGCCGCTATACAGGTTGTTGTCGACCTTACCTTTACCGTTGGCGGTGCTGTTGTAGTTACCGTTGCTGTAATAGGCAGGTGTGTTGCCATTCAGACCGTCATCGGAGCTGTTGAAATAACGCAGGTCAGACTTCAACACGCCCGGACCGATCGACCAGTTGTGCACCAGACCCAGGAAGTGTTGCTTGTAGAAGTCTTCCAGATTGCCGTAGTAGTACTGGGCAGTCAGGTCTTTGGTGATCTTGTAGTCGCCACCGGCATAGATGAACTTGTTGCTGTTGGCGGTACGCGCGGAAGCGCCCCCGATAGACAGTTGTTCATTGCTGCTGGAGTTACGGCCTTTGACGTGCTCGATTTGACCGCCGACCAGTGTCAGGTCTTTGATTTCGTTCGAGGTGATCTGACCACCCTGGAAGGTTTGCGGCAACAGACGACCGTCGTTGGTCACGATCACCGGCAGTTTTGGCTGCAGGGTCCCCAGCTTCAGCTCGGTCTGGGAGATCTTGGCCTTGGCAGTCAGACCCAGGCTGGAAAAGTTATCCACCGCTTCGCCGTTGGATTCGCTTGGGAAAACGGTGCCACCGTAGGCGGCACCGTTGGCTGCACCGTTAGTGCCGCCGCCCGAATCCAGACGCACGCCCAACAGGCCGATGGCGTCGACGCCGAGGCCTACGGTGCCTTGGGTATAACCGGAGATGAACCGCAGATCGAAGCCCTGGCCCCATTCTTCGTTTCTGCTTGGATTGGCAGCACCGCTACGGTTATCCGTGTTGATGTAGAAGTTGCGCAGCCCCAATGTTGCCTTGCTGTCTTCGATGAAACCGGCGGCGCCTGCCTGCTGCGCCAAAACCCCTACGGCCACAGCCAGGGCCAAGGTGGACTTGTTCATGTTTCGCTCCTCTCGTTTCTAATTTTTTATGTTCCTGGTCCTGGGTCGAATGCCCGGATCCTGGAGGCGCCATCAGCGCCACACTGCGGTTTGCCCACCGCGATTTGCGGCCGGCATGATAAAGCCAAAAAAAATTATTTCATTCTTTTTCATTCCATTAAGGAATATAGGTTCGCAGTCTTCGTCCGGGCCGAGATACGGGGTATCGGCCAGCAAGCCAAATCAAATCGGGTCACTGCGGCGGTCTGAGGCGGGTGTCTGCTGCACCGATGAGTGTCTGATGGATGTACTTTAAGGGGCGGAAACAAAAACTAAAAAGAATAAAAAATTAGTATGAATGATGATTTTGGAATAACAAAAAAATCCGAAAAAAAAAGCCTCACCCCAGCAGGGCAAGGCTTTTCGGAAAATCAGTTACATGAAGCTATAGGTGTAGTTGAAGATCAGACGGGTCTGGTCCTGGTCGGCGATACCGGTATCGCTGCCACGGTAGGTGCCATGACGCAGCGTCGTGCCGAAACCTTTAAGAGGACCCTGCTGGATGACATAGTCCACTCGCAAGTCACGTTCCCACTCGGACTGATCGCCACTAGTGCCGTTGGCGGCTTTGATGTTATCGCCGTGCAGGTAGGCAACCGAGGTTTTCAGGCCAGGAACACCCAGAGAAGCGAAGTCGAGGGTGTATTGACCGAAGGTGGTGTTTTCACCGGCACGGACGAAGCCGTTGATCATCGCATCGGTAAACAGATAGAAGCTCGAGCCGCCGGCCCCTTCGTTGCGACCGTTGCCATCGACCACGTTGCCCTGGTTCAGATAAACAAAGCCGCCGTCATCGCTGACACGCTGATGGCCGACCAGGAAAGCGTTGGGGCCCAGGGTATAGGTGAACATGGCGCTCCAAGTCTTGTTATCGACCTCGCCCGGGGTCTTGGCGAAACCGCCGTTGTTATTGAACCGGTAGCCCACATCGCCGTTCTTGCCGTCGGAGCTGCTGTCGAAATAGCGCAGGTCTGACTTGAAGGACTGGTTGGCGCTGATCGGGAGGACGTGGACCAGGCCGAGGAAGTTCTGCTTGTAGTAGTCTTCCAGGTTCGCATGGTAGTACTGCAGGGTAAGGTCCTTGGTGACCTTCCAGTCCGCACCGGCATAACGGAATTTGTTGCTTTCCTCGGTACCGCCCGCCACTGCCAGACCGGTAGTGTTGGACGAAGCACGGCCCGCCGCGTGCTCGAGCTGGCCGACGTTGAAGGTCACGTTGTCGATTTCCTTCGAGGTGATGGTGCCACCTTCAAAGGTCTGGGGCAGCAGACGGCTGTCGTTCGCTACCAGAATCGGCATGTTGGGTTGCAGGGCGCCACCATAGTGGGCCTCGGTCTTCGAGAAGCGCGCCTTGACGTTACCTGCCACGCGACTGTACGTGTCCGATGCCGAACCGTCGGTGTCGCTCGGGAAGAATGAGTTGTTGTCCGGGTGATGACCACGGCCACCGTCGAGGTGGATACCGAGGAGCGCCTGGGCGTCAAAACCAAAACCGACAGTACCCTGGGTGAAGCCGGACAGATAATCGAACTTCAGGCCTTCAGCGGTTTCGCGCTGATCGGCGCCGCCATCGCGGTTATCGTTGTTGTAGTACATGGTGCGGGAACTGACGGAAGCCTTGCTGTCTTCGATGAAACCTGCGGCGCCTGCCTGCTGCGCCAAAACCCCTACGGCCACGGCCAGAGCCAAGGTGGACTTGTTCATTGTGTCGCTCCTCTCGTTTCTAATTCTTGTAATCCTGGTCCTGGGTCATGCCCGGGATCCTAAGATGCGCGATTAGCGCCAGACCGTGACTCACAAGTCAATCGTAACTATGTGTGTCTACGACCATAGTCTAATCCCCGGTTATTGGTCGTTGCGGGTTCATGAATTCGTCATCGATCCGAAAAGAATCGGTTGATTCTTTTTTCATACCTTTCAGGAATAAAGCGCAGCCTTGAAATAGAGCGGCTGCCCTATTAGCTAATGCAAAAAGGGTATTTATCATAAATTTTTTAGATCGATTAGCTTTGACGCAATTCGGAAACATTTCCCTTCCGACAGGCGGAGCGATACAACCAAACGCGCACTATCCGGCCCATTTGTTACAGTTTGTGTATCGCTCGTAATGACGAAATTCGTGGGGAGTAACGCTAGACCCGCGTAGGAGCTGCCGCAGGCTGCGATCTTTTGATCTTCTGGCGATAGAAAGATCGCTGAAAGTCAAAAGATCGCAGCCTGCGGCAGCTCCTACGGGGGCTGTGTCAGAGGGTTTTTTCGAAGATCTTCGAATTACGCTGATAGTTGTACAGCGAGGCCCGAGCCGACGGCAGGCGTTCGACACTGCTTGGCACAAACCCACGCTCGCGAAACCAGTGAGCGGTCCGGGTAGTCAGGACGAACAAGGTATTGAGCCCCTGCGCCCGCGCGCGGGTTTCGATCCGTTCCAGCAACTCATCCCCGCGTCCGCCGTGGCGGTACTCCGGATTCACCGCCAGACAGGCCAACTCCCCGGCATCCGAATCGGCAATCTGATACAGCGCCGCACAGGCGATGATCATGCCTTCGCGTTCGACCACGCTGAACTGCTCGATCTCACGCTCCAGCACCTCGCGGGAGCGGCGCACCAGAATCCCCTGCTCTTCCAGCGGGCTGATCAAATCCAGTAAACCACCGACGTCCTCGATGGCCGCTTCGCGCACAACTTCGAATTGCTCCTGGGCCACCAGCGTACCGCCACCGTCACGGGTGAACAGTTCGGTCAGCAGTGCGCCGTCTTCGACATAACTGACGATATGACTGCGGGCTACACCACCACGACAGGCTTCAGCGGCCGCATCCAGCAGTTCGCCCTGATAGTTGCTGCCCAAACGCTGCAAATGCGCCGGCACCTGTTGTGGACGCAACTCGCGAACCAGGCGCCCGTTTTCGTCGATAAGGCCGAGGTCGGCGCCGAACAACAGCAGTTTGTCCGCCCCGAGGTCGATGGCCGCGCGGGTGGCGACGTCTTCGCAGGCGAGGTTGAAAATCTCACCGGTCGGCGAGTAGCCCAACGGCGACAGCAGCACGATGGAGCGCTCGTCCAACAGGCGATTGATGCCCTTGCGATCGACCCGACGCACCTCACCGGTGTGGTGATAGTCGACGCCTTCCAGCACGCCGATCGGCCGCGCCGTCACCAGGTTGCCGCTGGCCACCCGCAGACGCGAACCCTGCATCGGCGACGAGGCCATGTCCATCGACAACCGCGCTTCGATGGCGATGCGCAACTGGCCGACCGCATCGATCACGCATTCAAGGGTCGCGGCATCGGTGATGCGCATGCCGTGGTGGTAATGCGGGGTCAGCCCGCGGGTGGCAAGGCGAGTTTCGATTTGCGGACGGGAACCATGCACCAGCACCAGTCGCACGCCCAGGCTGTGCAACAGCACCAGGTCGTGGACGATATTGCCGAAGTTCGGGTGCTCCACGCCGTCGCCGGGGAGCATGACGACAAAGGTGCAATCGCGGTGGGCGTTGATGTAAGGCGAAGCGTGACGAAGCCAATTGACGTATTCGGGCATGAACCTGGGCCTGTAATAAATAGCAGCCAAAAAATGGACGAAACAGAAAACGCACAGCGGGCTGATGGTTATCGTCGGAACAGGCTTGGCGACACGCGCGCTCTCCTCATGAATACGGGTTTAAACATCGGCAATTTAACCGCCCCCCCCCTACAGGGTTTTGCGTTCAGCCGACCGGCTGTGGTTTTTGAGCCGGTGTCAGGCAGTAATGTTCAATCAGTTGACGTAATAGATGCACCGTAGGCTGCAAACGTGACATTTCGAGGTATTCCCCCGGTTGGTGGGCGCAGGCGATATCGCCAGGGCCGAGCACCAGTGTTTCGCAGCCAAGACGTTGAAGATAAGGTGCTTCCGTGCCGAACGCCACTGCTTCGGCGCGATGACCGGTGAGCTTTTCCGCGACCCGGACCAATTCCGCATCCTCGGCCTGCTCGAAGGGCGGCACTTCGGGAAACAGCGGCGCGTAATCGATCTTCACCTGATGCCGCTCGGCAATGGGCCTGAGCTTCTGCAGAATCTCCGCACGCAGGACCTTGGGGTCCATGCCCGGCAACGGCCGCAGATCGAACTCCAGCGAACACTGGCCGCAAATGCGGTTGGGATTGTCGCCGCCATGAATGCAGCCGAAGTTCATGGTCGGCTGCGGCACACTGAACTGCGGGTTACGGTATTCACGCTGCCACAACAGACGCAGCCCGCGCAGTTCGCCGATGGCATCGTGCATGGCTTCGAGGGCGCTGTGGCCCAGGCGTGGATCCGAGGAGTGACCGCTCTGGCCGAGGATATCGATGCGCTCCATCATGATGCCTTTGTGCATCCGGATCGGCTTCAGCCCGGTCGGCTCGCCGATCACTGCGGCACGACCCAGCGGTCGCCCGGCTTCGGCCAGGGCTCGCGCGCCGGACATCGAGCTTTCTTCATCACAGGTGGCGAGAATCAGCAGCGGCTGTTTGAACGGTTGCCCGAGCAGCGGAATGACCGCTTCGATGACCAGGGCGAAAAAGCCCTTCATGTCGCAACTGCCCAGCCCGACCCAGCGGCCGTCGACTTCGGTCAGCTTCAGCGGATCGGTCTGCCACAGCGCAGCGTCGTAGGGCACGGTGTCACTGTGGCCGGCGAGGACGAGGCCACCGGGGCCGGAACCGACACTGGCCAGCAGATTGAATTTGCCAGGGCTGACCTGCTGGATATCACAGGCAAAACCCAGATCGCCCAGCCACGTCGCCAGCAAGTCGATGACCGGACGGTTGCTTTGATCGAGGCTGGCCTGGGTACAGCTGACGGACGGTGCAGCGATCAGCGCAGCGAACTGATCTTTCATGGACGGCAAAGGCATCGCTGACTCCAACTCCCGGATTGAAGTCCATCATAGAACCATCCGGCGACAGGAATAAACCGTCGCGGCGCGGAGGATGAACGAGTCCTGTACACTGCACGACCTTGGCAGCCACACATTCCCCCGGCTGCGCTCCCGATCCTGGATTTTCCGGCCATGCAGAAAGAAACCGAAATCAAACTCCGCGTCAGCCGCGAAACCCTCGCCGCCCTGCGCGAGCACCCGCTCCTGAAAAAACGCAACAAAAGTGGCTGGGAACGCCGTGAACTGATGAACCAGTACTTCGACACGCCTGAGCGCGACCTGGCCCGCGCCAAGGTTGCCCTGCGCCTGCGCCGCGATGGCGAAGAAGTGATTCAGACCCTCAAGACCCGTGGCCAGAGTATTGCTGGTCTGTCCGAGCGTAATGAATACGACTGGAACCTGCCCAAAGCCAAGCTCGACGTGAAGAAACTCGACGGCGAATGCTGGCCTGAAGCGCTGGCCACGCTTGACAAGAAAACCCTGAAGCCGATCTTCACCACCGATTTCGTTCGCGAACGCGCTGAAATCGCCTGGGGCCGCGGCAAGACCAAAGTGGTCATCGAAGCCGCGCTGGACCTGGGCCACGTCATCGTCGGCAAGCAGAAAGAAGAAATCTGCGAACTGGAGCTGGAGCTGCGCGAAGGCGAGCCGTCCGCGTTGCTGGAACTGGCCGCCGAACTGGCCGCGACCCTGCCCCTGATGCCATGTGACATCAGCAAGGCCGAGCGCGGTTATCGCCTGTATGACGCCCACAGCTATTCGCTGAGCCTGCCGGCACCGCAGATCACCGCCGAAACCCCACTGGACGACGCGTTTGCCGCGCTGAGCTGGCACCTGCTCGGCAGCAGCCAGCGCCTGGCCGAGCAGTATCGCTTCAATGGTCACTGGCGCCTGTTGCAGGACTGGGTCGAGAACCTGGCGGAACTGCGCGCACTGCTCAGCAGCCTGGGTCAAGCCGCTCCGCGTCAGTCGACGCACGATCTGCGGGTCGCGCTGGACGCCTTGCTGGAAGACTGGCGTCCGCTGGTACACGCCGGTCTGGACGACGAAGACGTGCGCAAAGCAGCCCCGGAGCAATTTCTCGAAGAACTGGAAGATCCGCGTTGGGGCCTGTTCTCCCTGAACACCTCGCGCTGGTTGCTGGCCCGCACCTGGGCGACCGATCGCAACGTGCGCGGCAATCGCCAGGGCGCTGCGCAGCTGGGTAGCTGGTTGCCGCGTCTGTTGGGCGAAGAAGCCACATCGTTGCAATTGCAGCGTTATCAGCAGCAGCCAGAAGATCTGGCCGAACAACTGCCACGCATCGAGCGCATCCAGGCCTGGCTGCACCATGCCCGTCAAGTGCTGGACATTCCGGAAATGGATCGGCTGTACGGTGAGCTGAAGCTACTGGCGCAACTGGCCAACGAACCGATCACGGATGAATCGCTGGATGCGCGTAAGCAGCAGGCGATCGCGGTGTATCAGAATCGTGCCTGGAAGATGCTTCTGCGCATGTAATCCCCTGTTGATCATTCCCACGCTCCCGCGTGGGAATGCAGCCGGTGACGCTCTGCGTCACCTGGACGCGGAGCGTCCCTTGAGGCATTACCACGCAGAGCGTGGGAACGATCAAACCCTAGACCGGCAAACTCGTCGTGGACTTGATCTCCGACAACGCCACAATCGAATTGACCTCCTGAATCCCCGGCACCATCGACAACTTCTCGAAGAAGAAGCGCTCATACGCCTCGATATCCGCCGTGACGATCCGCAGCATGAAATCCACCGACCCCATCAGCACATAACACTCCAGCACTTCGGGAAAACCACGAATCGCCTCGGTGAATCCGGTGAAGTTCGAACGCCCGTGGGCGTTGAGTTTGATTTCGGCAAAGATCTGCGTATTGAGACCGATCTTCTTGCGATCGAGCAAGGTGACCTGAGCGCGAATGATCCCCTCCTCCTTCATCCGCTGAATCCGCCGCCAGCACGGCGACTGCGAAAGGCCCACCTGTTCGGCGATCTGCGCACTGGAAAGTGAAGCGTCCTCTTGCAGCAACGCGAGAATCTTGCGGTCGTAGCTGTCCAGCTCGCTGTGCATAGATAAACCCAGAATTTAAGTTTTTATGAATTAAATTATTCGATAAATTGGCAATAAGTCCAATCATAGATAAGAAATGCCCGGCTACGAATGTAAAAATTCCTCCATTGATTTTGGAGTTCGCCATGCCGCATCTCGAAGCTGTCAACACCCCACCCACCCGTGCCGATGTCTGGAACGTCAGCACCGCTCACTGCCGCGTGCACTATCAATTGCTGGCCGAAGCCGAGCCGGATCTGCTGTGCAGGGCGCTCAACCTGTTCGCATTGCAGTGCCTGACGCCGCAGCAGATCAACATGCAGCGCAGGGACGATCTACTGTCGATCGACATCGTCATCGACGGCCTGAGTTGGCACCGTGCCCAAGTGATCGCGGAAAAACTGCGTAACCTGATCAGCGTCTGCTCGGTGGATCTGCAAGCGGCTGATTCTGCGTGGGTCGAAGCAACTCAGGCGGCGGGCTGAAAAAACCTGACACTGCTTCGTCGGGTAGTGGCCCAACGGTTGGCGGGTCCGCGACTATCCTTTGCGAACTGTTGTTCACGAGGAGCCCGCATGTCCGTTCAACTTGCCATTCAGGACCGCTGGCTGGATCTCAATGAGTTACTGCGTGAGTTGGTTGCCCAGGGCTTTATCAGCCAGGACTCGGCCGAGCACGCGCTCAATGCCCGACGCCGTCATGCCGCCAATGGCCAGATGCACCCATTGGAGTTCATCGCCAGCCAGCATCTGGAAGACCTCAGCCGTCCCGGCAAACACCTGGATCTGGAAAGCCTGACCCTGTGGCTGTCGCAGCAGGCCGGCCAGCCGTATTTGCGTATCGATCCGCTGAAAATCAACGTCGCGGCCATTACTCCGCTGATGTCCTATGCCTTCGCCCAGCGCCACAAGATTCTCGCCGTCTCCATCGACCTTGACGCGGTGACCGTGGCCAGCGCCCAGCCTTACGTCAACGGCTGGGAAGCGGACCTGACCCACGTGTTGAAACTGCCCATCAAGCGTGTGGTGGCCAACCCGGTGGATATCCAGCGCTTCAGCGTGGAGTTCTTCCGCCTGGCCAAATCGGTCAGCGGCGCGACCAATGCCGACCAGCAAACGAACACCCTGGGCAATTTCGAACAGTTGCTCAACCTTGGCGCCAGCGACCAGGAGCCGGACGCCAACGATGCGCACATCGTCAACATCGTCGACTGGCTGTTCCAGTACGCGTTCCAGCAGCGGGCCAGCGATATCCACATCGAACCCCGGCGCGAGCAAGGCACCGTGCGTTTTCGCATCGACGGCGTGCTGCACAACGTCTATCAGTTCCCGCCGCAGGTGACCATGGCCATCGTCAGCCGCCTGAAGAGCCTGGGGCGAATGAACGTCGCGGAAAAACGCAAACCCCAGGACGGTCGGGTCAAAACCAAGACCCCGGGAGGCGGCGAAGTCGAGCTGCGGCTGTCGACATTGCCGACCGCGTTTGGCGAAAAAATGGTCATGCGGATCTTCGACCCGGAAGTGTTGCTCAAGGATTTCGATCAGCTTGGGTTTTCAGTCGAAGACCTGCGCCGCTGGCGGGACATGACGAGCCAGCCCAACGGCATCATTCTGGTGACCGGGCCGACCGGTTCGGGCAAAACCACCACGCTCTACACCACGCTCAAGAAACTGGCGACGCCGGAGGTCAACCTCTGCACCATCGAAGATCCGATCGAGATGGTCGAACCGGCGTTCAACCAGATGCAGGTCCAGCACAACATTGACCTGACGTTCGCCGCCGGTGTGCGCGCGCTGATGCGCCAGGATCCGGACATCATCATGATCGGCGAGATCCGCGATCTGGAAACCGCGGAAATGGCGATCCAGGCGGCCCTTACCGGTCACCTGGTGCTCTCGACGTTGCACACCAACGATGCGCCCAGCGCCATCAGCCGCCTGCTGGAACTCGGCGTGCCCCATTACCTGATCAAGGCCACCGTGCTCGGCGTCATGGCCCAGCGGCTGGTCCGGACCTTGTGCCCGCACTGCAAGGCGCCGCTGACATTAAGTGAAGAAGACTGGCAAACCCTGACCAGACCCTGGCAAGCGCCATTACCCGGCAACGCCCAACGCGCCATCGGCTGTCTGGAATGCCGCGACACCGGTTATCGCGGACGTGCCGGGGTTTACGAAATCATGCAGCTGACTGACGGGGTCAAAGCGCTGATCAACCCCGACACCGATCTGATGGCGGTGCGGCGCCAGGCATTCAAGGAAGGTATGCGCAGTTTGCGGCTGTCGGGGGCGCAGAAAGTCGCGGCGGGATTGACCACGATCGAGGAAGTGTTGCGAGTGACACCGCAGAGCGAGCAGAAATGACGCCTTTTATGTCTCCTGATGATGCAAGGACGGACTAACGGTTTTTATCCCCGACCGGCGCCGCTACACTCCTGCGATCGGAAATTCATTGATCGACAGGGAATTGTTATGCAGATCGGAAGCGTGCTTTTACTTTTTGTCGGCCTGGTGGTCGCCATTCTGTTCATGGGGTTCAAGGTGGTGCCCCAGGGTTACCAGTGGACGGTCGAGCGTTTCGGCCGCTACACCAACACCCTCAAGCCCGGCCTGAACATCATCATTCCAGTGATGGACCGCATCGGTCGCAAGATCAACGTGATGGAAAGCGTGCTGGATATTCCACCCCAGGAAGTCATCACCGCCGATAACGCTACGGTGCAGATCGACGCGGTGTGCTTCTTCCAGGTGGTCAACACCGCCCAGGCCGCCTACGAGGTCAATAACCTCGAACACGCGATCCGCAACCTGCTGCAAACCAACATCCGTACCGTGCTCGGCTCCATGGAACTCGACGCGATGCTCAGCCAGCGTGACGGGATCAACGAAAAACTGCTGCGCACCGTCGACGAAGCCACAGCGCCGTGGGGCATCAAGATCACCCGGATCGAGATCAAGGACATCAGCCCTCCTGCGGACCTGATGGCAGCGATGTCGGGACAAATGAAAGCCGAGCGGATCAAGCGTGCGCAGATTCTTGAAGCCGAAGGCCTGCGTGCCGCAGCCATCCTGACCGCCGAAGGCAAGAAACAGGCGCAGATCCTGGAGGCCGAGGGTGGTCGTCAGGCCGCGTTCCTCGAAGCCGAAGCCCGTGAACGTCAGGCCGAAGCCGAAGCCCAGGCGACCAAAGTGGTGTCCGAAGCCATCGCTGGCGGCAACGTGCAGGCGGTCAACTACTTCGTCGCGCAGAAATACATCGATGCGCTGGGCAAACTGGCGTCGACCAACAACAGCAAAGTGATCCTGATGCCGCTCGAGGCCAGTTCGATGATCGGCGCGGTCGGCGGCATCGGTGAAATCGTCAAGGCCACGTTCGATAACAAGAAAGCCTGAGGCGCGCCATGTGGGCATTTCTGCAGCATTTATCGTTCTGGGACTGGCTGGCGTTGGGCACCGTGCTGCTGATCCTCGAAGTGTTCGGTGCCGGCGGCTATCTGCTGTGGATCGGCATGGCTGCCGCCGCTGTAGGCGTGCTGACCTTCGTGGCTCCGCACATGTCCTGGGAATTGCAGTTTCTGCTGTTCGGCCTGCTCTCGATCGCCACCGCATTGTACTGGTGGAGACGTCAGCGCAGCGCCGTGCGCGAGAGTGATGAGCCGAACCTGAATCTGCGTGGCCAGGAACTGATCGGCAAAGCCTTTGTGGTGCATGAGGCGATTGTCGATGGACGTGGCAAGATCAAGGTCGCCGACGGCGTATGGATGGCTCGAGGCCCTGACGCCGCGCAAGGTAGCCGCGTTCGGGTGATCGGGCAGCAGGGGGCCGTCTTGCTGGTGGAACCGGCTGAATGAGCCCAGACGGGAACTCGATCGGGTGATTGGCAATCAAAGGCCTTAGTTAAACCAGTGGAGTCACCCTATATGCGTCTCAAACTTGCTGTCGCTACCCTCGCATTGCTGTCCCTTCCTGTAGGTTCGGCGATGGCCGACAGCTTTTGGCGTAACGTCATCTCTTCCGGTGCGACCACCGGCTCGACTTACCTGACCTTCAAGGATCACAAGTTGATCGTTGCCGCCCAGGACGATGCCGGCAGCTTCGTTGCCAGCGACGGCGGCATCCGCGGCCCGTATCTGGAAGCGGCGATGCAGAAGGTCCGCGCCGACAACCCGGGCCTGCAGGCCACTGACATGGAATTGGCGAATGCGATTCTGGCGAAGAATGCTGTCGCTTCGGAATAAGCTTTACTGCTGAACAAAAAATGCCGCTCCCATGAGCGGCATTTTTTTGCCCACACAAAACCCCCTGTAGGAGCTGGCTTGCCAGCGAAGGAGTGTCAGTCGACATCAATGTGGCTGACCCACCTTCGCTGGCAAGCCAGCTCCTACAGGGGGGCGTGTGTGTTTCAGCGGTATTCATCCACCGGCACACACGCACAGAACAGATTCCGGTCGCCATAGACGTTATCGACGCGATTCACCACTGGCCAATACTTGTGCGCCTTGGTGTGCGCATCCGGCGTCACCGCCTGCTCGATGCTGTAAGGCCGCTCCCAGACTCCGGTGATGTCGGCCAATGTGTGCGGCGAACGTTTGAGCGGGTTGTCTTCGGCCGACCAGTTGCCGTTCTGCACCTCGGTGATTTCCGCGCGAATGCTCAGCATCGCTGCGATAAAACGGTCCAACTCTGCCTTCGATTCACTCTCGGTCGGCTCGACCATCAAAGTGCCCGGCACCGGAAACGACATGGTCGGCGCATGGAAGCCGTAATCCATCAGGCGTTTGGCCACGTCCTCTTCGCTGATCCCGGTCAGCGCCTTGAGTGGCCGAAGGTCGAGGATGCATTCGTGGGCCACCCGGTCGTTGCGCCCGGAATAGAGCACCGCAAATGCACCGGACAGATGCTGCGCGAGGTAATTCGCGGCGAGGATCGCCACTTCGCTGGCGTCCGCCAGTTGCGGCCCCATCATCGCGATGTACATCCAGCTGATCGGCAGAATGCTCGCACTGCCCCAGGGCGCCGCGCTGACTGCGCCGTTCTCCGGCAGGGGCCCGTCGATCGGAATCACCGGGTGATTGGCCACGAACGGCGCCAGATGTGCGCGCACGCCAATCGGTCCCATCCCCGGCCCGCCTCCACCGTGGGGGATGCAGAACGTTTTGTGCAGGTTCATGTGGGAAACGTCGGCACCAATGTCCGCCGGCCGCGCCAAGCCGACCTGTGCATTGAGATTGGCGCCGTCCATGTACACCTGGCCGCCATGACTATGGATGACTTCGCAGATCTCGCTGATGCCTTCCTCGTACACCCCGTGGGTCGAAGGATAAGTCGCCATCAGGCAGGCGAGCTGGTCCCCGGCATCCGCGGCTTTTTCCTTGAGGTCATCGAGGTCGACGTTACCCGCCTCGTCGCATTCGACGATCACCACCCGCATGCCGGCCATTTGTGCCGACGCCGGGTTGGTGCCGTGGGCGGAGGACGGTATCAGGCAGATGTCCCGGGCGCCCTGCTGACGGCTTTCATGGTATTTGCGGATCGCCAGCAACCCGGCGTATTCACCCTGGGCCCCAGAGTTGGGCTGCATACAGATCGCATCGAAACCGGTGATCGCGCAAAGCCAGCGCTCAAGTTCCTCGATCATCAGCGAATAACCAACCGCCTGCTCTTTTGGAACGAACGGGTGCAGATTGGCGAATTGCGGCCAAGTGATGGGGATCATCTCGCTGGTGGCATTGAGTTTCATGGTGCAGGAGCCGAGCGGGATCATCGATTGATTGAGCGCCAGGTCTTTGTTTTCCAATTGTTTGAGGTAACGCAGCATCTCTGTTTCGCTGTGGTGTGCGTTAAACACCGGGTGACGTAAATAAGGTGAGGTACGCAACAGCCCGCCAGGAATGCCGCAAGCCAGGGTTTCAGCGTCCAGTTCGTCGACATTGAGCCCATGATCGGCACCGAGGAATACATCAAACAACTTCGCCACGGTGCTTTCGTCAGAGGTTTCGTCGAGGCTCAGACCCAACTGTCCACGCCCGAGAATACGCAAATTGATCTGCACTGCCTGGGCGCTTTCGATGATTGCAGTCTGAGTGCCACCAACCTCCAGGGTCAGTGTGTCGAAAAAATGCTGGTTGAGGCGGGTGATGCCATGTCGCGCAAGGCCCTCGGCGAGGATGCAGGTCAGCCGATGAACCCGCTGTGCAATCCGCTTCAGCCCTTCCGGGCCGTGGTAGACCGCGTAGAAACTGGCGATGTTGGCCAGCAGCACCTGGGCGGTGCAGATGTTCGAATTGGCCTTCTCCCGGCGGATGTGTTGCTCGCGGGTTTGCAGGGCCATGCGCAAAGCGACGTTGCCGCGAGCATCTTTCGACACGCCGATGATCCGCCCGGGAATCGCTCGCTTGTACTCATCGCGACTGGCAAAAAACGCCGCGTGAGGCCCGCCGTAGCCCATGGGCACGCCGAAACGCTGGGATGAGCCAAACACCACGTCGGCGCCCAACTCCCCTGGCGGGGTCAGCAACAGAAGGCTCAGCAGATCGGTGGCGACACAGGCCAGGGCCTGCTGGGCATGCAGGTGATCGATCAAGGGTCGCAGATCGCGGATCTCGCCATGGGTATCGGGGTATTGCAGCAGCGCGCCGAACACCTGGTGCTGCTTCAAGTTATCCACAGCGTCGATGATCAGTTCGAAACCGAAGCCTTCGGCCCGGGTCTGCACCACGGAAATCGTCTGCGGATGACAGTTTTCGTCAACAAAGAACAGATTGCTCCTGGACTTGGCGACACGCTTGGCCAGTGCCATGGCTTCGGCCGCTGCGGTGGCTTCATCCAGCAGCGAGGCGTTGGCCAGTTCCAGACCCGTGAGGTCGATGGTCAATTGCTGGAAATTCAGCAGCGCTTCGAGCCGCCCTTGGGCGATCTCGGGTTGATAGGGCGTGTAGGCGGTGTACCAGCCGGGATTTTCCAGCACGTTGCGCACAATGACAGGCGGTGTGAGGGTGCCGTGGTAGCCCATGCCGATCAGGCTGGTCCAGACCTGGTTCTGCTCGGCGTAACCCCGAAGCTTGGCCAGCGCGGCTTCTTCGTCGAGGGCAGGGGGCAGGTCCAGCGCCCGGTTCAGGCGGATTCCCGGTGGCACCGTCTGCTCGATCAACTCGACCCGGCTGCCGAGGCCGAGGCTGTCGAGCATTGCCTGCTGCTCGGCGGCATCGGGCCCGAGGTGGCGGCGAAGAAAGGCATTGGGGTCGCGTAACTGGCTCAAGGACGGCAACTGGGACATGACGGGCTCTCTCTTGACTGGCGCTCAACGTCGATGCAACACGGTCAAACCAGCATAGCAGTCGCTGTCGGGGAGCTCTGGAAGATCAAAAGATCGCAGCCTGCGGCAGCTCCTACATTGAAATGCGATCCACTGTAGGAGCTGCCGCAGGCTGCGATCTTTTGACTTTTGTTTCACCCATGAAAAAGCCCCGACAAGTCGGGGCTTTGGATAACGCTTAAGGCTTATTCGCCGATGGCAGCCTTGTAGCCAGCCGCGTCGAGCAGCTTGTCCAGGTCAGCCGTGTTGCTTGGCGTGAGCTTGAAGATCCACGCGCCGTACGGATCAGAGTTGAGTAGTTCCGGGTTAGCGCTCAGCTCTTCGTTGATCGCGATCACTTCACCGGCAACCGGAGAATAGATATCGGAGGCGGCTTTAACCGACTCCACCACACCGGATTGATCACCGGCAGCGAAGACTGTGCCGACTTCGGTCAGCTCAACGAACACCACATCGCCCAAGGCTTCCTGAGCGTGATCGCTGATGCCCACGGTGACGGTGCCATCGGCTTCCAGGCGAGCCCATTCGTGACTTTCGGCAAAACGCAGGTCGGCAGGGATATCGCTCATATTCTGTGTCCTCAAGAAAAATGTCAGCGGTCGTTGCCCGCCAAAAAAGGTTAGATCAAGGTTTTGCCATGGCGTACGAAGGTCGGTTTGACCACTCGGACCGGGTACCACTTGCCACGGATTTCCACTTCAGCGCGGTCGGCAGTTGCCATCGGCACGCGCGCCAGTGCTATCGACTTGCTTAGCGTAGGAGAGAAACTACCACTGGTGATCTCCCCTTCGCCAACATTGGCGATGCGAACCACCTGATGAGCGCGCAAAACCCCACGCTCCTCAAGGACCAGACCAACCAGTTTATGCTGTACGCCACCAGCCCGCTCGGCTTCCAGGGCAGTGCGACCGATGAACTGACGTGTGGCCGGCTCCCAGGCAATGCTCCAGGTCATGTTGGAGGCCAGCGGTGAAACGTCTTGATGGATGTCTTGACCGTAAAGGTTCATGCCTGCTTCGACACGCAAGGTATCCCGTGCGCCGAGGCCGATAGGGGAAATGCCCGCCCCCACCAGATCGTTGAAGAATCCTGGCGCCTGGTCGACCGGCAAAATGATTTCCAGACCATCTTCACCGGTGTAACCGGTGCGCGCGATGAACCAGTCACCGTCGGGTTGGCCTTCAAAAGGCTTGAGCAGCTGGATCAGGTTGCCACGGGACTGGGTGACAAGCTCGGCAATCTTTTGCCGGGCCTGAGGACCTTGAATGGCCAGCATCGCCAGCTCGGAGCGTTCGTTGAGTTGTACATCGAAATCGCCGAGGTGGGCCTGCATCCAGGCCAGGTCCTGATTACGGGTGGAGGCGTTGACCACCAGCCGATAACTGTCCTCGAGGCGATAGACGATCATATCGTCGACGATGCCCCCGTGCTCATTGAGCATGGTGCTGTACAAGGCACGGCCGGGGCTGTGCAGACGCTCGACGTCATTGGCCAGCAACTGCTGCAGCCAGGCCTTCGCCTGGGGGCCGCTGACATCGATCACGGTCATGTGGGATACATCGAAAACCCCGCAATCGCGGCGCACCTGATGGTGTTCCTCGACCTGCGAGCCGTAATGCAGAGGCATATCCCAACCGCCAAAATCGACCATCTTCGCGCCGAGGGCGAGATGAAGGTCATACAGAGGCGTACGCTGTCCCATGGGTTTCTCCTTCCGGGCGTGGCGAAGGTGCGGACCGGTGCTGCACGGCCTTGAAATAAAAGGCTTTCAGCCGATTTCAGCTACCGGGTCCGTAGGACGGACCGCACCGAATGCCGCGCATTGTAGCCTCAAGGTGTAGGACTGACACCTAGCTGTTTTTATGCGCCGAACGTCTTATCAATCCGATGACCGGTAACAAGCCGACCAGGACCAACGTCAGTGCCGGCAACGACGCCCTCGCCCACTCGCCTTCGCTGGTCATTTCGAAGATGCGCACCGCCAGCGTGTCCCAGCCAAACGGGCGCATCAGCAGGGTTGCAGGCATTTCCTTGAGCACGTCGACGAACACCAGCAACGCGGCGCTCAAGGTGCCGGGCAGCAATAACGGCAGATACACTTTGAAAAACAGTCGTGGCCCGCTCACGCCAAGGCTACGTGCCGCTTCGGGCAAAGATGGCCGTATTCGCGCCAAGCTGCTTTCCAGTGGCCCGTAAGCCACGGCGATGAAACGCACCAGATAGGCTAGCAACAATGCCGACAGACTGCCGAGCAGCAAGGGTTTACCGGCGCCACCTAGCCAATTCGAGAACGGGATCACCAGCTCGCGATCCAGGTAACTGAACGCCAACATGATCGACACTGCCAGCACCGAACCGGGCAAGGCGTAGCCAAGGTTGGCCAGACTGATGCCGGAACGGATCGCGCGGGTCGGTGCCAGCCGACGGGCAAACGCCAGCACCAGGGCGACACCGACGGTGATCAGCGCCGCCATGCCACCCAGGTACAAGGTATGGACGATCAGCCCGGCATAACGCTCATCCAGATCGAAGCGCCCGCGCTGCCAGAACCAAACCACCAATTGCAGCATCGGAATCACGAAAGCACAGGCGAATACCAGACCACACCACGTCATGGCGGCCAGCGCTTTGAAGCCATGCAGGTGGTACAACGCCTTGACCCGAGGTCGCTCGTTGCTCGCCCGATTCGCCCCGCGAGCACGACGCTCACCGTACAAAACCACCATCACCACCAGCAACAACAGGCTGGCCAGTTGCGCGGCGGTCGAAAGGCTGAAAAAGCCGTACCAGGTTTTGTAGATGGCGGTCGTGAACGTGTCGAAATTGAACACCGACACGGCGCCGAAATCCGCCAGGGTTTCCATCAGCGCCAACGCCACTCCCGCGCCGATCGCAGGGCGAGCCATCGGCAAGGCGACTCGCCAGAAGGCCTGCCACGGGGATTGCCCGAGAACCCGAGCGGCTTCCATCAGACCTTTGCCCTGAGCAAGGAACGCCGTGCGCGCCAACAGGTAAACATAGGGATAGAAGACCAGCACCAGCACCAGAATTACTCCGCCAGTGGAACGCACTCGCGGCAGCCTCAGGCCCGTGCCGAGCCACTCCCGCAACAGGGTTTGCACCGGACCGGCAAAATCCAGCAGGCCCACAAAGACAAACGCCAACACGTAGGCGGGAATCGCAAAGGGCAGCATCAGCGCCCAATCCAGCCACCGCCGCCCGGGGAATTCGCAGAGGCTGGTGAGCCAGGCGAGACTCACGCCCAACAGCGTTACGCCGATACCGACGCCCAGTATCAGAGTCAGCGTGTTGCCCAGCAGGCGTGGCATCTGGGTATCCCAGAGGTGGGACCAGATTTGCTGATCGATGGTTTGCCAGGAGAGAAACAGGACGCTCAGGGGCAGCAGGACCAGCGCAGCGATGGCGAAGACCAGGGGATACCAGCGGCGTTGGGCGGGGTGGGCCAAGGAAGGTCTCTCGCAAGGAAATCGTGAAGTGTAGGGAAAACGCAAAAAGATCGCAGCCTGCGGCAGCTCCTACATTGGGAAGGTGTTCACCCTGTAGGAGCTGCCGAAGGCTGCGATCTTTTGATCTTTAACGGTGAAAACTCAGTTCCAGCCAGCCCGATCCATCATGCGAATCGCTTCAGCCTGACGCTTGCCGGCAATTTCCACAGGCAAGGTATCGGCGACGAACTTGCCCCAGCTCGCCACTTCAGCGGATGGCTGTACGGCAGGGTTGGCCGGGAATTCCTGGTTCACGTCGGCGAAGATCTTCTGCGCTTCTGGCGTGGTCATCCACTCGACCAGCGCCTTGGCCGCTTCCGGGTGCGGAGCATGTTTGGTCAGGCCGATGCCCGACAGGTTGACGTGCACGCCACGGTCGCCCTGGTTTGGCCAGAACAGCTTCACCGCCAGGTCAGGCTTCTGCTTGTGCAGACGGCCGTAGTAGTAGGTGTTGACGATACCGACGTCGCACTGGCCCGCATTGATCGCTTCCAGCACCGCAATGTCATCGGAGAACACGTCGGTGGACAGGTTGTTGACCCAGCCCTTGAGGATCTTCTCGGTTTTGTCGGCGCCGTGGACTTCGATCATGGTGGCGGTCAAAGACTGGTTGTAGACCTTCTTCGCCGTGCGCAGGCACAGGCGACCTTCCCAATTCTTGTCGGCCAGACCTTCGTAGGTGGTCAGCTCGCCGGGTTTCACCCGATCGGTGGAGTAGGCGATGGTCCGCGCCCGTAGGCTCAAGCCGGTCCAGGCATGGGCGGAAGAGCGATATTGCAGCGGGATGTTGGCGTCGATGGTTTTCGAGGTGAAGGGTTGCAGGATGCCCATCTGCTCGGCCTGCCAGAGGTTGCCGGCATCGACGGTCAGCAGCAGGTCGGCGGTAGCATTCTCGCCCTCGGCCTTGATCCGCTGCATCAGCGGCGCTTCCTTGTCGGTGATGAACTTCACCTGCACGCCGGTTTTCGCGGTATAGGCATCGAACACCGGCTTGATCAGCTCGTCGATACGCGAGGAGTAAACCACCACCTCGTCGGCGGCCTGGGCAAGGGTGCTGCCGATCAGGGTCAGGGCCAGTGCGGTCAGTAGACGCTTGGGTGCCAACATGGGCGCGGTCTCTCGATTGAAAAAATGAGAGTAAATGATAAGGACTCACATTTACCTTCTCAATCGAACAGTTGGTAGAGGAGTTACCAGATGTTGCATGGTTTGAGATTTGTGGTGGATGTTCCGACGCCTTCGCGAGCAGGCTCGCTCCCACATTTGAAATGCATTCCAATGTGGGAGCGAGCCTGCTCGCGAAGAGGCAATCAGCCGCTGCGAAGATGTCAGGCCTTGGCCAACGCCGGCAGATCCCCAATCAAACCCAACGCCTCACGCACAAACAACGCCTTCGCCTCCGGCATCTGATCGACCATATTCAACCCCGCATTACGCAACCAGCGCACCGGCAACGGATCGGCCTGGAACAAACGCTCGAACCCTTCCATCGCCGCCATCAGCGCCAGGTTATGCGGCATGCGCCGACGCTCGTAACGACTGAGCACTTTCACATCCGCCAGGCGCTCGCCACGCGTCGCCGCTTGCAGCAGCACCTCGGCCAGCACGGCGGCATCGAGGAAACCGAGGTTCACACCCTGCCCGGCCAGCGGGTGAATGGTATGGGCCGCATCGCCGATCAGCGCCAGGCCTTCAGCCACATAACGTTTGGCATGGCGCTGACGCAGCGGCACGCACAGTCGCGGATCGGCGCTGAGCACCGTGCCGAGCCGACCTTCGAAGGCGCGCTCCAGTTCCTTGCAGAAACCGGCGTCGTCCAGCGCCATCAGACGTTCAGCTTCGCTCGGAGTGGTCGACCAGACGATCGAACACCAGTCCTGCTGACCGTCGCGCTCCAATGGCAGAAATGCCAATGGACCTTCATCGGTGAAACGCTGCCAGGCGGTCATTTGATGAGGTTCGGCGCTACGCACACTGGTAACGATCGCGTGGTGCAGGTAATCCCACTCGCGGGTCGCTACGCCGGTCAGGCGCCGCACTGCCGAGTTGGCACCATCGGCGGCGATCACCAACGGCGCCCGCAAGGTGCGGCCATCGGCCAGGGTCAGCAGCCAGTCGTCGCCGGAGCGGCGCATCTGCTCCAGACGCGCATTGGCCAGCATCCCCAGGTCGCAGTCGTGCAGGCGGTCGAGCAAGGCATCCTGCACCACGCGGTTCTCCACGATATGCCCGAGCACTTGCGCATGCACGCTGGTCGCCGAGAAATGGATCTGCCCGGTACCGCTGCCGTCCCAGACATGCATGTCGGTGTAAGGGCTGCTGCGCCGATCGACGATGCCCTCCCAGACGCCCAGGCGATCGAGGATTCGCTGGCTGGCGATCGACAGCGCACTCACCCGCGGCTCGAACGGAGCCTGCCCGTCAAAGGGTTTGACGCTCATCGGGCTGCCGTCCAGCAGCAAGACTTCCAGCCCGCTGTCCTGCAACGCCAGCGCCAGGGCGCTGCCGACCATTCCGGCCCCGACAATCAGCAGATCTGCGCGCATTTCCATGCTTTAAGCCTGTCTCGCTTGCGGCTTGAGCCGCACGTAAAGGGTTTTATCGGCCCGCACCACCAGAGTGCCGGAGCCGTCGTGAATGTCGACCTGCAAATGCTTAAACATCAGGACGCGTACCCAGGCCCATGGCCTGTCGCGCGAACCAGCGCTTGGCCGGTGGCAGCAGATCGAGACCGAGCAGGCCGATATTGCGGCCCAGGGAAACCAGCGGCTGGGTGCTGCTAAACAAGCGGGTGACCTGATCGGAGAAACCCACGGTCAGGCTCTGATCCAGACGCTGGCGTTCGCGGTAGGCCTGCAAGGTGGCGAAGTTGCCGGGCGGGTTCTCGCTGCTCAGCAGCACTTCGGCCAAGGCCTGGGCATCGCGCAGGGACAAATTGAAACCTTGCCCTGCAATCGGGTGCAGGCTGTGAGCGGCGTTGCCCAGGATCGCCAGATGCGGACGCACCTGCTCTTCGGCCTCGATCAATGACAGCGGATACAGATGCCGTGCGCCTACCTGCTTCAAGGTCCCGAGACGATAACCGAACACGCCCTGCAACTCGCTGAGGAAACTTCGCTCATCAAGCGCCGCCAGCCGTTGCGCGTCCATGCCCAGACGGGTCCAGACCAACGCGCAGCGGTTGTCCGGCAACGGCAACAACGCCATCGGACCATCATCGGTGAAGCGCTCGAAGGCCATGCCGTTGTGGGCTTCACTCGGCGTGACGTTGGCGATCAGCGCGCTCTGGTTATAGGGATGGGTCTTGATGCCGATCCCCAATTGCTCGCGCAGACCGGAACGGCCGCCATCAGCGAGCACCGCAAGGTCGCATTCCAGGGTGGTTTCATCGTTGAGGACAAGGCGATAGCCATCGGTCAACGGCTCCATGCGCGTGACCTCCGCCGGACAACGCCAGCTGATCACGTCCTTGTCCAGGCCTTGCCAGAGGCATTGGCCGAGCCAGGCGTTTTCCACCACATAGCCCAGCGCCGGTACGCCCTCTTCCATCGCCGACAGGCGCGCGGTCGAGAAACGTCCGCGGTCGGAGACATGAATCTGCTTGATCGGCTCTGCGCGGCGGGAAATTTCCTGCCACACGCCCAGTCTTTGATAAATCTGCCGAGCGCCGTACGACAGCGCCGAAGAACGGGCATCATAGCTCGGCTGGTAGGTGTCGCCCGGAGCAAAGGGTTCGATCAGTACGATCTTCCAGCCTCGGGCCTTGGCCCCGGCCTGCAAGGCCAACGCCAGGCTGGCGCCGACCAGACCGCCACCGATGATTGCCAGGTTGACTCGACTCATGCCGCTTGTGTCCGTGCGGCGGCCATCAAGGCCTCGATCTCGGCGACCATTTTCGGTACGCCATGGGTCAGGATTTCACAGCCGGTTTTGGTGACCACTACGTCGTCCTCGATGCGCACGCCAATGCCGCGCCATTTCTTCGCTACGTTCTGGTTATCCGGGGCAATGTAGATGCCCGGTTCCACGGTCAGCGCCATGCCGACTTCCAGCACACGCCATTCGCCACCGACCTTGTACTCGCCGACGTCGTGCACATCCATGCCCAACCAGTGGCCGGCGCGGTGCATGTAAAACGCTTTATGGGCCTCTCGGGCGATCAATTCGTCGACGTTACCTTGCAACAGGCCCAGCTTCACCAGCCCGGCGGTAATCACCCGAACCGTGGCTTCGTGGGCCTGGTTCCAGTGTTTGTCCGGGGCGATCTCGGCAAAGGCGGCTTCTTGAGCCGCCAGCACCAACTCGTAGATCGCCTTCTGTTCTGGTGAATACTTACCGTTGACCGGCCAGGTACGGGTGATGTCGCTGGCGTAGCAATCGATCTCGCAGCCGGCATCGATCAGCACCAGATCACCGTCCTTGAGCACCGCGTCATTCTGCTGGTAATGCAGGATGCAGCTGTTGCGCCCCGAGGCGACGATCGAACCGTAGGCTGGCATTTTCGCCCCGCCTTTGCGGAACTCGTAATCGAGCTCGGCTTCAAGGCTGAACTCATGCAGCCCGGCCCGGCTGGCCTGCATCGCGCGGATGTGTGCCTGGGCGGAAATTCGAGCGGCCTCGCGCATTACCTTCACTTCGGCCGCCGATTTATACAGGCGCATGTCGTGAAGCAGATGATCCAGGGCAACGAATTCGTTCGGCGGCTGGGCGCCGAGGTGCGCTTTAGAGCGGATCACGTTGATCCAGTCCATCAGGTGCCGATCGAATTCCGGGTTGCTGCCCATGGCCGAATACACCCGGTCGCGACCTTCGATCAGGCCCGGCAGAATGTCGTCGATGTCGGTGATGGGGAAGGCGTCGTCGGCGCCGAAGTCGCGGATCGCGCCTTCCTGGCCGGCACGCAGGCCGTCCCACAACTCCCGTTCGGCGCTGCGCTCACGGCAGAACAGCACGTATTCGCCATGTTCGCGACCGGGCATCAGCACGATGACGGCCTGCGGCTCGGGGAAACCGCTGAGGTACTGGAAATCACTGTCCTGACGGTAGACGTGCTCGACGTCGCGGTTGCGGATGGCTACCGCGGCGGCGGGCAGGATGGCGATGCTGTTGGGTACCATCTGCGCCATCAGGGCCTTGCGGCGACGGCTGTATTCCGATTTCGGGATATGAATCATGGGCAGATGGCTATTCCTGGCTCGCAATCAATGCAACGACGGTTTGGCGGCAGCCGGCGCGTCCGGCTTTTTGGTCTCGGTGAACAGCAGCAGCGGCGCGACGCGCAGGTATTCCATGACTTCCATGTAGTCGCTCTCGCCATCGTCGGACTCTTCCAGGGCGTCTTGCACCTGGGCGATGGCCGCCAGATCCTGCAGCACTTCGCTGGCTTCAGGGCTCAGGGCGTTGTCGCGATAGGTCAGGCCGAAGCCGGCAAGGAAGCCCTGGCACCATTGGCCCAGTGCGGCCGCACGCTCGGTGAGCGGGGCATCGTCGGTCGGCAGCAGCAGGACGACGGTCATGTCGTCGCTGGTCAGCTCGCCCTTGACCATCTCTTGCAGGCCGATCAAGGCATTGCGAACGTTTTCTTGCGGTTCGCCTTCGAGCAGCTCGGCGGCATCGGCCAACCAGCTGTCGGCTTCGAACCCGGCGCCACCGCAACTGCGGCCTAGCAGCAGGCCATGCAATTCGGCAGGCGAGGCAGGATGGCCGCTGGTTGACAGCAGAGTGGCGAAGGCTTGGTACGGAGAATTCTGAATGGGCATGGGCAGCTAGGCGCCAGACGGCGCTATGTCTAGAATGAAGGCCTTGTATCCTACATCGACAGACTCGCCAAGACTATTAAAGGCTGTCCGCCAGCTCCCACCCATCTGACACAATTTCAGTGGACCCAATGGAAGACACCGACCTGCAAGCGCTAATGGCCAGACTCGAACTGCTAATTAACCGTGTCGAGCAACTTAAGAGTCAAAACGGACTCCTATTAGCTCAGGAAAAGACCTGGCGCGAGGAACGCGCTCACCTCATTGAAAAAAATGAAATCGCCCGGCGTAAGGTCGAATCGATGATTTCGCGCCTCAAGGCCCTGGAGCAAGACTCATGAGTTCAAGCAATAGCGTTACCGTGCAGATCCTCGATAAAGAATATTCGATCATTTGCCCCCAGGAAGAGCGCAGCAACCTGGTGAGCGCCGCCCGTTACCTGGACGGCAAGATGCGCGAAATCCGCAGTAGCGGCAAAGTCATCGGCGCCGATCGCATCGCCGTGATGGCCGCGCTGAACATCACCCACGAACTCCTGCACAAGGAAGAACGACCGGATGTGCAGGCCAGCGGCTCGACCCGAGAGCAGGTTCGCGACCTGCTGGATCGCGTCGATCTGGTGCTCGCCACCGATCCGGACGTCACCAAGGGCTGATTCGTCTCACCGCTTGAGGTATACTCGCATCACTCCCTGGGGTGCTTGCCAGTTGACCACGTCCCTGAGCCGATTCGCACTACCCTGGAGGCTGCACGTTGGGCTGGTGTGCATGTCCGCTAGACGGAAAGCCTTAAAGCCTACTGCATCTTCCACCTTGAACTTTCGGGTTCAAGGGCTAAGTCAGCAGCGGTACATCCGGGGAGCCTGATTGCAGTCCGATGCCGGTTTAAATACCGGCATCGGCTTTTTTACGGGTACGCTTTACGTACTCGCCTGCCGAAGCCGGAATTCATGACCGAACCTGCGCTGCTGCCCCGCCCGCAACTTCGACGCATGCTGCGCAAGGCCCGCCGCGCATTGACCCCCAGTCAACAGCGCCAGGCTGCTCGCGGGCTGTACAAGCAATTGGCCCAGCAGCCTTTGTTCCGGCGTGCCAAACACATCTCGCTGTACCTGCCTACCGACGGTGAAATCGATCCGCGCGTGCTGCTGCGTGCCGCGCAACGACGAGGCAAGGCCACCTATTTGCCGGTGCTCAGTGCCTGGCCGCGAACTAAAATGGTGTTCCAGCGAGTTCGCCCTGGCGAAAAGCTCAAATCCAATCGTTTCCGCATTCTCGAACCCCGGCATAACCTCGCCCGGCAACGCAAAGTGTGGGCGCTGGACCTGGTGTTGCTGCCATTGGTCGGGTTTGACGATGTCGGCGGACGCCTGGGCATGGGCGGCGGCTTCTACGATCGCAGCCTGGCGTACCTGGCACGGCGCAAAAACTGGCGCAAGCCGACGTTATTGGGGCTGGCCCATGAATGTCAGAAGGTCGGAAGACTGGCTCAGGCGAGCTGGGATGTGCCGTTGCAGGGAACGGTTACGGACAAGGCCTGGTATTACGCAGGCTAGACGCCACTGCGATCAGCAGCGTCAGAAAAGACAGCTTCAGCGCTTGAAGGCCGACGGCTGTTGTTGCTGCGCGATCTCGATCGGAGCATCAGGCGTGTTGTTCCACAGGCTTTGGGCATAGCCGGTGGTGACGACGCCGAGGCCGAACAAAATCACCAAAATCCATAATAAATCCGGTTTGCGTTTCATCGATTGCCCCCCAAAGGCACATCAACACGATGACAGCAGCGGTTTCCGTTTCAGGCCGTGCAGCAGCGTCTAGCTGAGAAGGGCGGCATTCTGCGACAACGTGAACCGACACGCAAACGATGGCGTCAACCGACCGTCGGTTTGTCATAAAATTGCCGGACAACTTGCCCACTCACTCGCAAGGAGCAAAAACCATGGCCTACTGGCTGATGAAATCCGAGCCCGATGAACTCTCGATCAAGGATCTGGAGAAGCTCGGCAAAGCGCGCTGGGACGGGGTTCGCAACTACCAGGCACGTAATTTCCTGCGGGCCATGGCGGTGGGCGACGAGTTTTTCTTCTATCACTCCAGCTGTCCCGAACCGGGAATTGCCGGGATCGGCAAGATTGTCGAAGCCGCGTATCCGGACCCGACGGCGCTCGAGCCGCAGAGTCATTACTTCGACCCGAAGGCAACGGCAGAGAAAAACGCCTGGAGCGCGATTGATGTCGCGCATGTGAAGACGTTTCCCAAGGTGCTGAAGCTGGATTATCTGAAACAGCAGACGGCGTTGGCTGAGATGCCGTTGGTGCAGAAAGGCTCGCGACTGTCGGTGATGCCGGTTACCTCTGAGCAATGGGCGGCGGTGATTGCGTTAAAGCCGTAAGGTCTCCAGCGCTACCACAAATGCCATCGCGGGCAAGCCCGCTCTCACAAGGATCTCCAGTGAATGCAGCTTTTGCATCCAACCGAAATCCCTGTGGGAGCGGGCTTGCCCCGGGCGGGGCGTTCCGACGATGAGGCCGGTTCAAACAACAGAAGTCTTATTGAATGATCAAGTTGTTGAACAACAAATCCTCAACCACCGGCTTGCCGGTTTCGTCGCTCATCACTTGCTGCGCCTGCTTCAACGCCTCCTGACGCAGCTTCTCCTTGGCCTCGACATTGTTCATCGCCTCGGTGGTCTGCTGCGCAAACAACGCCACCAACTGATTACGAATCAAGGGCTCATTGGCTTTTACCAGTTTGGTCGCCTCATCCCCGGTCACCCGCAACGCCACATCAGCCTTGTAGACCTTGAGCTTCGGCGTACCGTCCAGCCCGTAGTTACCCACGAACGGCGGGCTCAAGGTGATGTAATTGACCTTCGGCGCTGCACCTTCCCTGGCTTCTTCGGCCACCGCTGCCACGGGCAGAGACAGGGCCAGCAACAACATGATCCACGCTTTCACACTTCGCTCCTTATCCGGTTTGCGGCCTAGCATATCGACCCGCCGCGCCAGCACAAGCTTATGGCGGCCTATCAGGGCGGGGCATGCTCGTTGACCCTTCAATTCACACACCTACACTTATCGGCCATCACTCCCAAAGGAATAGCCCTGATGAAAGCCGTGCTGTGCAAAGCCTTCGGCCCTGCCGAATCGCTGGTGCTGGAAGACGTCGCCAGTCCTGTCGCGAAGAAGAATGAAATCCTGCTGGAGGTGCACGCCGCCGGGGTGAACTTCCCCGACACGCTGATCATCGAGGGCAAATACCAGTTCAAACCGCCCTTCCCGTTTTCCCCCGGTGGCGAAGCGGCGGGCGTGGTCAGTGCAGTGGGCGAAAAGGTCAGCCACCTGAAAGTCGGTGACCGGGTCATGGCCCTGACCGGCTGGGGCAGCTTTGCCGAAGAAGTCGCGGTGCCGGGCTATAACGTAATGCCGATCCCGTCGTCCATGGACTTCAACACCGCCGCCGCCTTCAGCATGACTTATGGCACCTCGATGCACGCGCTCAAGCAACGGGGCCATCTGCAACCGGGTGAGACCCTGCTGGTGCTCGGCGCTTCCGGCGGTGTCGGCCTGGCGGCGGTGGAAATCGGCAAAGCCATGGGCGCCCGGGTGATCGCTGCCGCCAGCAGCGCGGAAAAACTCGCCGTGGCCAAGGCGGCCGGCGCCGACGAGCTGATCAACTACAGCGAAACCAGCCTCAAGGACGAAATCAAGCGCCTGACAGACGGCCAGGGCGCCGACGTGATCTACGATCCGGTGGGCGGCGACCTGTTCGACCAGGCCATCCGTGCCATCGCCTGGAACGGGCGCCTGTTGGTGGTCGGTTTCGCCAGCGGACGCATTCCGGAGCTGCCGGTTAACCTGGCGCTGCTCAAAGGTGCCGCCGTGGTCGGCGTGTTCTGGGGCGCGTTTGCCCAGCGCCAGCCACAGGACAACGCGGCAAACTTCCAGCAACTGTTTGGCTGGTTTGCCGAGGGCAAGCTGAAGCCGCTGGTGTCGCAGCTGTATCCGATGAGTAATGCAGCGCAGGCGATCAATGATCTGGGTCAGCGCAAGGCGGTCGGCAAGGTGGTGGTGCAGGTTCGCTGAATCCAGTGGCGCGGTCTGGACCTCAAAAGAGTCGCTCAGACCGCCTCATGACGAGCTGCTTGTTACAGCAACTTGCGAATCTCCTCCGGCAGCAGACTCATGTATTTGAGCACCGGGCCGCTCCGGCAACTCCTGACAATGGTCGGCACGCGCTTATTCAGCTTGGCGATCCATTCCAGTCTCTGCTCCTTCGGCAACTGGGTGATGTGAAACACGTTCGACAGATACGCCCGGGTGTAATGAAACGGCGCCGCATCCACCCATGCATGCTCCGGGACATTCAGCAGTTGCGCATTGACGTCGCGACATTTCAGTTTCTTGAGCCACTGGTTGGTGTGGATCGGCGAATCGAGATCCAGGCGGAATACCAGTGGAGCAGTAATTTCCTGCTTCGCAGGCTTGTCGTCCTCCACCGCCCACGGCTTGAACCGCCACTGCTCAATCGCGACTCTGGACGCTTCGGCCAGATCGGGATGATCGCTTTCCAGGACCCTCACCTTGCTCACCGAACCATCGGCATTGGCGGTGAACTCGACTCGGACATTGCCGGTTATGCCAGCCCTCAGAAGCGCTGCGGGATAAATCGGCTTAGGGTTGTTTTCCGGTATCAGAAAGAACTCCCCCGCCCTGATATCAACCGATAAACCCAGCAAAAACACAAACGCAAACCACCGCATATCCCCTCCCTTCCATGATCGAACCACCAGAACTCCCTGACAAAGCTTACGCAGCAGCGACCTGAAACAGAACGTCGCAACGTCTCCTTTAAACGAAGGACGCTTCCCAAAAACCAGCCCTCATCTGGCCAGTCGCGGCGCAAAGAGACAGGTCGGTAACCTTTCCTACAACGTCCTTCACTTACATCTGAACGACATGTTCGCAAGAGAACATTCGCCCCCTTAAATTTCCGCTGCCAGATGACTGCCAAGCGGTGATATTTTCGGTAACGAAACTGTAACATTCGCATCCGCAGCCAAAACAAGAAATCTGGAGCTCTTGAATGTTTGCTTTCTTTCGTCCTGCCGTACATCAGGCTCCATTGCCTGAAGAAAAAATAGACACCACCTACCGCCGCCTGCGCTGGCAGATCTTCGCCGGGATTTTTATCGGCTACGCCGGCTATTACCTTCTGCGCAAAAACTTCTCCCTGGCCATGCCCTATCTGATTGAAGAGGGCTATACCCGCGGTGAGCTGGGCCTGGCGTTGTCGGCAATCGCCATTGCCTACGGCCTGTCCAAGTTCCTGATGGGCATTGTGTCCGACCGTTCCAATCCGCGCTTCTTCCTGCCCTTCGGCCTGCTGGTATCGGCCGGTGTGATGTTCATTTTCGGCTTCGCACCCTGGGCGACGTCCAGCGTGACCATCATGTTCATCCTGTTGTTCATCAACGGCTGGGCTCAGGGCATGGGCTGGCCGCCGAGTGGGCGGACGATGGTGCACTGGTGGTCACAGAAGGAACGCGGTGGCGTGGTGTCGTTATGGAACGTGGCGCATAACGTCGGCGGCGGCCTGATCGGTCCGTTGTTCCTGCTCGGCATGGGCCTGTTCAATGACTGGCACGCGGCGTTTTACGTGCCGGCGGCGGTCGCCATGGCAGTGGCGGTGTTTGCCTTCGTGACCATGCGTGACACCCCGCAATCGGTGGGCCTGCCGCCGATCGAGAAATACAAGAACGACTACCCGGAAGGCTACGACGCCAGCCACGAAGAAGAATTCAGCGCCAAGGAAATCTTCGTCAAATACGTGCTGCGCAACAAAATGCTCTGGTATATCGCCCTGGCCAACGTCTTCGTCTACCTGTTGCGCTACGGCGTGCTGGACTGGGCACCGACCTATCTCAAGGAAGCCAAGGGCTTCACCGTGGATAAAACCTCGTGGGCGTACTTTTTCTACGAGTGGGCGGGTATTCCGGGCACGCTGCTGTGCGGCTGGATGTCGGACAAGATCTTCCGTGGCAACCGTGGCCTGACCGGCATGGTGTTCATGGCATTGGTCACCGTGGCGACCCTGGTTTACTGGCTGAACCCGGCTGGTAACCCGACCGTCGATATGATCGCCTTGATTTCGATCGGCTTCCTGATTTACGGCCCGGTCATGCTGATCGGCCTGCAAGCACTGGAATTGGCGCCGAAGAAAGCGGCCGGTACGGCGGCGGGCTTCACCGGGCTGTTCGGTTATCTGGGGGGGTCGGTCGCGGCCAGTGCAGCCATGGGCTACACCGTGGACCACTTCGGTTGGGACGGCGGTTTCGTCTTGCTGATCGGCGCATGCCTTCTGGCGATGGCCTTCCTCGCCCCGACCCTGTGGCACAAACAAGTCGCCAGTCAGAGCCGCGAAGCACTCGCCTGATCGGCCGATGATTTGCAGCGCTTGAGCCGCGCCTCCAGATTCCGGTCTGGCATGGCGTGGCTACGCAGGGCGCTGGCGGTCTGCTCGACATAATCGCGCGTAGTGCCATAACGCCCGCAAGCGTTTTCAAACACATGGCTCAGCACATGATCCGGCAAGTTGCCGGCATAGCTGGGCAGGTGCCGCTCCAGTACGAATCCCAACGCCTGAACCTGGCTGCCGTCTTCAAGACGGCAGTTGAGCCAGTGTGGGCGATAGGACGGGAATGGCATCTCGCGTTGCCAAAGTGCGTAAAGAGACGCGTCGAGTTGTTCTTCGGGCAAGCGATAGGCAAACCCGCTGCAAGAACCGCCGCGATCCAGGCCGAACACCAGGCCAGGCACTTCCGGCGTGCCGCGATGTTCGTGGGACCACAGGTACAAACCGCGATGGTAGCCATGCACCCGACCCCGCACACGTTCCACCGCCGGGCATTCAGGCCGCCAGATCAGCGAGCCGTAAGCGAACAGCCACACCGGTCCGCCCTTGTGGCGCGCCATGGTCGACTGCATCGAGCTGAGCAATTGTTCGTGCGTAAGCTGCGGCCCCAGATCGAGCTGCGGAGGGTATGCCAGATTCAAAAAAGCAGATTCAATGGCGCTCATGGCGATTAGCGTTCAGCTCCCCGCGGGTCAAGATTACTTAATAGAACGCACCGCTGTAACAATAAGGCACATATGTTTCGAGGCAATTTAAATGCCATGGCACAGTTTTTTAATAAGTGCCTGACTGACATATAACCTACCGGTATTTATATTTTTTTATAAATACCGATCGGCTATATAGGGAGGTATAACGATTAAACGCGATCAAGATCGCGGATCAAGACGGATCAAGATCGAGGATCAAGATCGCGGCGCGTACGCAAAAACATCCGCGCGCATCTGATGTGCATCCATTCCCGCTTCGACCAAGGCATCCAGCGTGCCGTAGACCATCGCCGGAGAGCCGCTGGCGTAGACATGCAGGGCTTTCAGATCAGGGAAATCCTCACACACCGCTTCATGCAGCATGCCGCAGCGCCCCTGCCAGCCACATTGATCGCTGACGACTTTATGCAGGAACAGGTTGGGCAGTTGCAGCCATTCATCCCAATGTTCGATTGCATAAAAATCTTCAGGACGACGCACGCCCCAATACAGGTGCACCGGGTGCTTGAAGCCCGTGGCGCGGCAATGTTCGATAAGGCTATGAATCTGGCCCATGCCGGTACCCGCGGCGATCAGCACCAGCGGACCCTCCGGCAACTCCGCCAGATGGGTATCGCCGAAGGGCATCTCGATCCGCACCATCGAATTGCGTTGCAGCTGGTCGATCAGGCTCAGCGCACTGCTTTCGCGCGCCAACACGTGAATTTCCAGATCGCGCCCGCCATGGGGGGCCGAGGCCAGGGAGAACGCCGATTTCTCGCCATTCTCGCGCTCGATCATCAGGTACTGGCCGGCGTGATAGCGCGGCGGTTTGCCGGCCGGTGCACGCAGACGCACGCGAAAGGTATCGCCGCCGACGTCCCTGCATTCAATGACCTGACACGACAAGCTGCGCACCGGCAGTTCTCCCAGCGCGAGCACGCCATCCCACAGCACGATGCAGTCTTCCAGCGGCTCGGCTATGCAAGTGTAGAACTCGCCATGGTCGCGCACATTGCCGGCCTGTTCGACCCGCCCTTCCACCAGCAGTGCGGCGCACACATGACAATTGCCATTGCGACAGCTTTGCGGGCATTCATAGCCCAGGCGCCGCGCGCCATCGAGAATCCGCTCGCCGGGCAGAATCTCAAGCACTGCTCCGGAGGGCTGCAAGGTTACACGCATCAATCTATTCCTAACTGATTCCAGATGGCATCGATCCGCTGGGTCACGGCTTCGTCCTTGACGATCACCCGGCCCCACTCGCGAGTGGTTTCGCCCGGCCATTTATGCGTGGCATCGAGCCCCATCTTCGAACCCAGACCAGAAACCGGCGAGGCGAAGTCGAGGTAGTCGATCGGCGTGTTGTCGATCATCACCGTGTCGCGCTTGGGGTCCATGCGCGTGGTGATGGCCCAGATCACGTCGTTCCAGTCCCGTGCGTTGATATCGTCGTCAGTGACGATAACGAACTTGGTGTACATGAACTGTCGCAAAAACGACCAGACACCGAGCATTACCCGCTTGGCATGGCCGGGATACGATTTCTTCATGGTCACGATGGCCATGCGGTACGAGCAGCCTTCGGGCGGCAAGTAGAAGTCGGTGATCTCCGGGAACTGCTTCTGCAGGATCGGCACGAACACTTCATTCAGCGCCACGCCGAGGATCGCCGGCTCATCCGGCGGACGGCCGGTGTAGGTGCTGTGGTAGATCGGTTTGATCCGGTGGGTGATGCGCTCGACGGTGAACACCGGGAAGCTGTCGACTTCGTTGTAGTAACCGGTGTGGTCGCCGTAGGGGCCTTCATCGGCCATTTCGCCCGGATGGATCACGCCTTCAAGGATGATCTCGGCGGTCGCCGGGACCTGCAAGTCGTTGCCACGGCATTTCACCAGCTCGGTGCGGTTGCCGCGCAACAGACCGGCGAAAGCATATTCGGAAAGGCTGTCCGGCACAGGAGTCACAGCGCCGAGAATGGTCGCCGGGTCAGCACCCAGCGCCACGGACACCGGGAACGGCTGACCAGGATGCTTCTCGCACCACTCGCGGTAATCCAGCGCGCCGCCACGGTGGCTCAGCCAGCGCATGATGACCTTGTTGCGGCCGATCACTTGCTGACGGTAGATGCCAAGGTTCTGGCGATCCTTGTTCGGGCCTTTGGTGACGGTCAGGCCCCAGGTGATCAGCGGGCCGACATCGCCAGGCCAGCAGGTCTGCACCGGCAGCATCGCGAGGTCGACGTCGTCGCCTTCGATGACCACTTCCTGACAGACTGCGTCTTTGACCACTTTCGGCGCCATGGCGATGATCTTGCGGAAGATCGGCAGCTTGGACCAGGCGTCTTTCAAGCCTTTCGGTGGCTCGGGCTCCTTGAGGAACGCCAGCAGCTTGCCGATCTCGCGCAATTCACTAACCGCCTCTGCGCCCATGCCCAGCGCCACGCGCTCAGGGGTGCCGAACAGGTTGCCGAGCACCGGGATGTCATAACCCGTGGGCTTTTCAAAAAGCAGGGCCGGACCTTTGGCACGCAAGGTGCGGTCGCAGACCTCGGTCATTTCGAGCACTGGGGACACCGGAACCTGGATGCGCTTGAGTTCGCCGCGCTTTTCCAGGCCGCTGATAAAGTCGCGCAAGTCGCGATACTGCATGCGTGAGCCTCGTGTTGGCCGTGCCGTTCGGGGGTGGCAGTTTAGCGCCGAACCCCTCTATTCAGAACCACGAACTGCCGGTTCATCAAAAATCAGATAGCAAAAAGCCGGGTTTCCCCGGCTTCTTGGCCTGTTCGACTTACTTGCGTTTCATCGACAGGAAGAACTCATCGTTGGTCTTGGTCGTTTTCAACTTGTCGACCAGGAACTCGATGGCTGCGATTTCATCCATCGGGTGCAACAGCTTGCGCAGAATCCACATGCGTTGCAACTCGTCGTCGGCCGTCAGCAACTCTTCGCGGCGGGTGCCGGAACGGTTGATGTTGATCGCTGGGAACACACGTTTTTCAGCGATCCGACGGTCCAGCGGCAGTTCCATGTTGCCCGTGCCTTTGAATTCTTCGTAGATCACTTCGTCCATCTTCGAGCCGGTTTCAACCAGCGCGGTGGCGATGATGGTCAGCGAACCGCCTTCTTCGATGTTCCGCGCGGCACCGAAGAAACGTTTCGGTTTCTCCAGGGCGTGGGCATCGACACCACCGGTGAGCACTTTGCCGGAGCTCGGGATCACGGTGTTGTAGGCGCGCGCCAGACGGGTGATGGAGTCGAGCAGGATCACCACGTCTTTCTTGTGTTCGACCAGGCGCTTGGCCTTCTCGATCACCATTTCGGCAACCTGCACGTGGCGGGTTGGCGGCTCGTCGAACGTCGAGGCAACCACTTCGCCGCGCACGGTGCGCTGCATCTCGGTTACTTCTTCCGGACGTTCGTCGATCAGCAATACGATTAGATGAACTTCAGGATTATTACGTGCGATGTTCGCCGCGATGTTCTGCAGCATGATCGTCTTGCCGGCTTTCGGCGGTGCAACGATCAGACCGCGCTGGCCTTTGCCGATCGGGGCGCACAGGTCGATGACACGACCGGTCAAGTCTTCGGTGGAACCGTTGCCGGCCTCCATCTTCATGCGCACGGTCGGGAACAGCGGGGTCAGGTTCTCGAAGAGAATCTTGTTTTTCGCGTTCTCGGGACGATCGTAGTTGATCGTGTCGACCTTGAGCAGTGCGAAATAACGCTCGCCTTCCTTTGGAGGGCGGATCTTGCCAACGATGGTGTCACCGGTGCGCAAGTTGAAGCGACGGATCTGGCTCGGCGAGACGTAGATGTCGTCTGGACCTGCGAGATAGGAAGCGTCAGCGGAGCGCAGGAAGCCGAAGCCGTCCTGGAGAATCTCCAGCACGCCATCACCGGAGATTTCCTCGCCGCTTTTCGCGTGCTTTTTGAGCAGGGAGAAAATCACGTCCTGCTTGCGCGAACGGGCCATATTTTCTATGCCCATCTGTTCGGCCAATTCGAGCAGTTCGGTAATCGGCTTTTGCTTGAGTTCAGTCAGATTCATATAGGAATGACGTAATCATTTATGGAGGGGGGAAATTAAGCTTTTGGCTTAATGAGGCCGCGCCGCAGAGAAGGCGACAGGATCGCGTACTAATTCGAAAAGGAGTGCGTCGGCGACGGCTAGCAGGGGGCATTGGAGAAACCAGTGCGGGGCCGAATGTACCACCTGAGTTTCGGAGCGTCTAGCCCTCGATAACGAAAAAGCCCCGCAAACTGCGGGGCCTTTTTCGGACACTTTACTACAACGCTTAGATGTTGGCGTCGAGGAAAGCCGCCAGTTGCGACTTCGACAGGGCGCCGACCTTGGTCGCTTCAACGTTGCCGTTCTTGAACAGCATCAGCGTCGGGATCCCACGCACGCCATGCTTGGCCGGGGTTTCCTGGTTTTCGTCGATGTTCAGTTTGGCAACGGTCAGCTTGCCAGCATAGGTGCCAGCGATCTCGTCCAGTACCGGGGCGATCATTTTGCAAGGGCCGCACCACTCAGCCCAGTAGTCAACAAGCACAGGGCCAGCAGCCTTCAGTACTTCTTCTTCGAAGTTAGCGTCGGTGACGTGCTTGATAAGATCGCTGCTCATGGATGTCTCCGGGTTGTAAGCAATAAAAAACGTGGCCCATCATAGCCGCCCTTCCCGTGTTCAGGAAGGTGCAGATGATTGAGTCTCGCTATGGTGGTCCATGAGTTTGGGTATAGCTCAAGTCATGAGGTGGCGGGAGCGACGAAGGCAATTCCAGTGCGCAGGGCTGCGTTTCGCACATGTTCCTGCATGGCCTTCTGCGCGGCACCGGACGCCCGCCGCGCCAGTGCGCGGAGGATTTTACGGTGCTCCTGCCAGGTTTCCATAGCCCGCTCGGCCCGGATGAACGGTAGCTTTTGGCTCTCCAGGAAGATGTCGGCGCTGGCGGTCAGGATGCTCAGCATCGCCTGATTGCCGCTGGCCAGCAGGATGCGCCGGTGAAATTCGAAGTCCAGTCGCGCCGCTGCCTCGAAGTCGCCGGCCTTCAAGTCGATGCGCATGGCGGCGACATTATCGTCCAGAGCATCGAGCTCGTGAGTGCTCAGGGTCACCGCCGCCAAGCCGGCCGCAAAGCCTTCCAGGGCATAGCGCAACTGAAATATATCCAGCGGCGAGGCTTGCGCCGCAAATGGCCAACTCAACGCCGCTTCGCCTCGCGGCAAATCCACCGGCGACTGCACGAACACACCTTTGCCCGGCTGGATGCTGATCACTCCCAGGGCACTCAAGGACGACAACGCCTCGCGCAACGATGCCCGACTGACCCCCAATTGCAGCGCCAGGTCCCGTTGCGAGGGCAACACGTCCCCCGGTCCGAAACCTTGTTCGGTGATCAGTTTGCGGATGGCTTGCAGCGCCACTTCAGGTACGGCTTGTGAGATCGAGTTCATGGTTATCAGACGAACCAGGCGAATGAGCGGTTAGTTGTAAAGCTATTCGCGACGCCCGGCAAGTCGTGCCCCATGGGGGTTCGGCGTCTTTCACCGATGCGCCAGGAGGGTGCGAAAGACGCTACAACTGTTCAGACCAGTAAGACCGAACGATCCCAGTAAAACCGCGGCCTGGCACCCCTGAAATCCACTCTTGGCACGACCCGTGCTCTGTCGAATCGCAGAAATCACTTTCCGCCGATTCGGAGATTTGCCATGACCCAGCGTTACAGCGCCCTCCTCGCCATCCTGTTTGCCAGCCTGATGCTGAGCCAGGCGCCCGCCCACGCCGACGGTCTGGAGGATGTGGTCAAGCGCGGCGTCCTCAAGGTTGCCGTGCCCCAGGACTTCCCGCCGTTCGGCTCGGTCGGCCCGGACATGAAGCCTCGCGGCCTCGATGTCGACACCGCCAGACTGCTGGCCGACCAACTCAAGGTCAAACTCGAACTGACGCCGGTCAACAGCACCAACCGCATCCCGTTCCTGACCACCGGCAAGGTCGACCTGGTGATTTCCAGCCTGGGCAAGAACCCCGAGCGCGAGAAGGTCATCGACTTCTCCAGCGCCTACGCACCCTTCTACCTCGCCGTATTCGGCCCGCCGGATGCCGATATCAAAAGACTGGACGACCTCAAGGGCAAGACCATCAGCGTCACCCGTGGCGCCATCGAAGACATCGAGCTGAGTAAAGTCGCTCCCGAAGGCGCGACCATCAAGCGCTTCGAAGACAACAACTCGACCATCGCCGCTTACCTCGCCGGGCAAGTTGACCTGATCGCCAGCGGCAACGTGGTGATGGTGACCATCAGCGAACGCAACCCGAAACGCATTCCGGCGCTGAAAGTGAAGCTCAAGGATTCGCCGGTCTACGTCGGCGTAAACAAGAACGAGCCGGCGCTGCTGGGAAAGGTCAATCAGATCCTCGCCACCGCCAAGACCGACGGCGCTTTGGATAAGAACGCCCAAACCTGGCTCAAAGAGCCGCTGCCGGCCGATCTCTGATCGCCGCAGGGGAGACTTGATATGTCCTATCAGTTCGACTTCATTCCAGTGGTGCAAAACACCGACCTGTTGCTGCGCGGTGCGCTGTTCACCCTTGAACTGACCGCCATCGGCGCGGTGCTCGGGGTTGGCCTGGGTATCGTCGGGGCGCTGGTGCGGGCGTGGAACATTCGTCCGTTCTCCGGGATTTTCGGCGTCTACGTCGAGTTGATCCGCAACACGCCGTTTCTGGTGCAGCTGTTTTTCATCTTCTTCGGCCTGCCGTCCCTGGGTGTGCAGATTTCCGAATGGCAGGCCGCGGTGCTGGCGATGGTGATCAACCTCGGCGCCTACTCGACCGAGATTATCCGCGCCGGCATTCAAGCGATCCCTCGAGGGCAGCTGGAAGCCGCTGCCGCCTTGGCGATGACGAGATTCGAAGCCTTCCGCCATGTGGTCCTCCTGCCAGCGCTGGGCAAGGTGTGGCCGGCCCTGAGCAGCCAGATCATCATCGTCATGCTCGGCTCGGCGGTCTGCTCACAGATCGCTACCGAAGAATTGAGCTTCGCCGCCAACTTCATTCAGTCGCGTAACTTCCGCGCCTTTGAAACCTATGCCCTGACCACGCTGCTTTACCTGTGCATGGCGTTGTTGATCCGCCAGTTGCTGAACTGGATCGGCCGCCGGTACATAGCCAGGAGCAGCCAATGAGCGATTTCACTTTCTGGGACATCCTGCGCAACCTGCTCACGGGCCTGCAATGGACGCTGGCACTGTCGCTGGTGGCGTTTATCGGCGGTGGCCTGATCGGCTTGCTGGTCATGGTCATGCGCATTTCGAAAAAACCCCTGCCGCGCAGTGTCGCCCGCACCTGCATCGAACTGTTCCAGGGCACGCCGCTGTTGATGCAGCTGTTCCTGGTGTTCTTCGGCGTGGCGCTGGCCGGGGTGGAGATTTCACCGTGGATGGCGGCGGCGATTGCCTTGACGCTGTTCACCAGCGCCTACCTGGCCGAGATCTGGCGCGGTTGTGTCGAGTCGATTCCCAACGGCCAATGGGAAGCCTCTTCAAGTCTGGCACTCAATCCGCTGGAGCAACTGCGTTACGTGATCCTGCCGCAAGCCCTGCGCATCGCCGTGGCGCCGACCGTGGGCTTCTCGGTGCAGGTGGTCAAAGGCACCGCCGTCACCTCGATCATCGGCTTCACCGAACTGACCAAGACCGGCGGCATGCTCGCCAACGCGACCTTCGAGCCGTTCATGGTCTATGGCCTGGTGGCCCTCGGTTACTTCCTGCTCTGCTACCCCTTGTCCCTCAGTGCGCGCTACCTGGAAAGGAGACTGCATGCCTCTGCTTAGAATTTCGGCCCTGCATAAATATTACGGCGACCACCATGTACTCAAAGGCATCGACCTGAGTGTCGAGGAAGGCCAGGTGGTGGCGATCATCGGCCGCAGCGGCTCGGGCAAGTCCACCTTGCTGCGCACCTTGAATGGCCTGGAGTCGATCAACGACGGCGTGATCGAAGTCGACGGCGAATACCTCGACGCCGCCCGCGCCGACCTGCGCAGCCTGCGGCAGAAAGTCGGGATGGTGTTCCAGCAGTTCAACCTGTTCCCGCACCTCACCGTCGGCGAAAACGTCATGCTGGCGCCGCAAGTGGTGCAGAAAGTGCCAAAAGCCAAAGCTGCCGAGCTGGCCCGGGAGATGCTGGAACGGGTCGGGCTGGGGGAGAAATTCGATGCCTTCCCGGATCGGCTGTCCGGTGGGCAGCAACAGCGGGTGGCGATTGCCCGGGCTTTGGCGATGTCGCCGAAGGTTTTGCTGTGTGACGAAATCACCTCGGCGCTGGACCCGGAACTGGTCAATGAAGTGCTGAGCGTGGTTCGACAGCTTGCCAAAGAGGGCATGACCTTGATCATGGTCACCCATGAAATGCGCTTTGCCCGGGAGGTTGGGGATAAGTTGGTGTTCATGCATCTGGGTAAGGTGCATGAGGTGGGGGATCCGAAGGTTTTGTTTGCCAATCCGCAGACGGCGGAGCTGGCGAACTTTATTGGTACTGTTGAAGCGGCAGGCTGATAGTTCTTCAGCGCCAGTGATACCCTCATCGCGAGCAAGCTCGCTCCCACAGGATCTGCGCTGGAATACGATTGTGTGTTCAACCCGGAAACCTGTGGGAGCGAGCTTGCTCGCGATTGGCTGCGCAGCGGCCGCCGGCTTTGCTGCTCAGGATCAATGCTTTGAACTCTGCGCGTTGGCGGCAGCGTTTGATCGTGGCACGATGTCAGGGTTATCGACCGAGACCCCCAGACCATGCCGCAATCCCAAGCCAAGAATCTGTCCCTGATCGCCGCAATCGACCTGGGCTCCAACAGCTTTCACATGGTCGTGGCCAAGGCCCAGAACAGCGAAATCCGTATTCTCGAACGTCTCGGGGAGAAGGTTCAGCTGGCCGCCGGTATCGACGATGAGCGCCAGCTCAGCGAAGAATCCATGCAACGCGGTCTCGATTGCCTGAAGCGTTTCGCCCAACTGATCAGCGGTATGCCGCTGGGTGCGGTGCGAATCGTTGGCACCAACGCCTTGCGTGAAGCCCGTAACCGCGTCGAATTCATCCGTCGCGCCGAAGAAATCCTCGGCCACCCGGTGGAAGTCATCTCCGGTCGTGAAGAAGCGCGTCTGATCTACCTCGGCGTCTCCCATACCCTCGCCGACACTCCGGGCAAGCGCCTGGTGGCCGACATCGGCGGTGGCAGTACCGAATTCATCATCGGCCAGCGCTTCGAGCCGTTGCTGCGCGAAAGCCTGCAAATGGGCTGCGTCAGCTACACCCAGCGCTATTTCAAGGACGGCAAGATCACCCCGGCCCGCTATGCTCAGGCGTACACGGCAGCGCGGCTGGAGATCATGAGCATCGAACACGCCCTGCACCGCCTGACCTGGGATGAAGCCATCGGCTCCTCGGGCACCATTCGCGCCATCGGCCTGGCGCTGAAGGCCGGCGGTCATGGCACTGGCGAGGTCAACGCCCAGGGCCTGGCCTGGCTCAAGCGCAAACTGATCAAGCTCGGCGACGTCGAGAAGATCGACTTCGAAGGCATCAAGCCTGACCGCCGGGCGATCTTCCCGGCCGGGCTGGCGATTCTCGAAGCCATCTTCGATGCCCTTGAGCTGCAACGCATGGACCACTGCGAAGGCGCCCTGCGCGAAGGTGTGCTCTATGACCTGTTGGGTCGTCATCACCACGAAGACGTCCGTGAGCGCACCCTCAGCTCGCTGATGGAGCGTTATCACGTCGATCTGGAACAAGCGGCGCGGGTCGAACGCAAGGCGTTGCACGCGTTCGATCAAGTGGCCGAGGATTGGGACCTGGATGACGGCATCTGGCGCGAACTGCTGGGCTGGGCTGCCAAGGTTCATGAAGTGGGCCTGGACATCGCTCACTATCACTACCACAAGCATGGCGCCTACCTGATCGAGCATTCGGACCTGGCGGGATTCTCCCGCGAAGACCAGTTGATGCTCGCATTGCTGGTGCGCGGTCACCGACGCAATATTCCCCGGGACAAGTTTGCCGAGTTCGGCGATGAAGGCATCAAGCTGATTCGCCTGTGCGTGCTGCTGCGCTTTGCGATCCTGTTCCATCACATCCGCGGCACCCAGCAAATGCCTCAGGTCGTGCTGCACGCCAACGGCGACAGCCTGGATGTTTTTTTCCCGGAAAACTGGCTGGATGAAAACCAGCTGACCCAGGCCGACTTCGGTCTCGAAGCGGAATGGCTGACTCGGGTCGGCTTTGTGCTTAACGTGCGCTGACACTGAAAAAGGCCTTCTTCGGAAGGCCTTTTTTTATGTCCTGAATTCAGCAAACAACGCCCCCCCTGTGGGAGCGAGCTTGCTCGCGATAGCGGACTAACCTTCAACATAAATATTGAATATGCTGCCCCCATCGCGAGCAAGCTCGCTCCCACAGGTTCCTGGCGTTAGCGAACTGTGAGAATCGGACTGCCCAAACGCTCCAGCAGCGTCGCTTGCGCACTGCGCGGGTTCTGGTTGCCGGTCGGTGTGTTGCGGATATAGCGACCGTCCGCCTGCAGGCTCCAGCTATGGGTGTTGTCGGTCAGATACAGCTCCAGCTCCTTCTTGACCCGCATGATCAGCTTCTTGCCTTCCACCGGGAAGCAAGTCTCAACGCGCTTGTCGAGGTTACGCTCCATCCAGTCGGCACTGGACAGGAACATCTGCTCCTCCCCGCCGTTAAGGAAGTAGAAGACCCGGGTGTGCTCCAGGAAACGCCCGATGATCGAGCGCACGTGGATGTTGTGCGAAACCCCGGCGATGCCCGGCCGCAGGCAGCACATGCCGCGCACCACCAGATCGATACGCACCCCTGACTGACTGGCCTTGTACAGCGCGCGGATGATCTTCGGATCGGTCAGCGAGTTGAACTTGGCGATGATGTGCGCCGGTTTGCCGTCGAGGGCGAACTGAGTCTCCCGGGCAATCATGTCGAGCATGCCCTTCTTCAGCGTGAACGGCGCGTGCAGCAACTTCTTCATGCGCAGGGTCTTACCCATGCCGATCAGCTGGCTGAACAGTTTGCCCACGTCTTCGCACAAGGCGTCGTCGGAGGTCAGCAGACTGTAGTCGGTGTACAGGCGGGCGTTGGCCGCGTGGTAGTTGCCGGTACCCAAGTGAGCGTAACGGACAATTTCGCCGGCTTCGCGACGCAGGATCAGCATCATCTTGGCGTGGGTCTTGAAACCGACCACGCCGTAGATCACCACTGCACCGGCCGCTTGCAGCCGGCTGGCCAGTTGCAGGTTGGACTCTTCATCGAACCGCGCACGCAACTCGATGACCGCGGTGACCTCCTTGCCGTTACGCGCGGCATCGACCAGTGCATCGACGATTTCCGAGTTGGCGCCGGAGCGGTACAGGGTCTGGCGCACCGCCAACACGTGCGGGTCCTTGGCCGCCTGGCGCAGCAGGTCGACCACCGGAGTGAACGACTCGAACGGGTGCAGCAACAGGATGTCCTGCTTGCTGATCACGCTGAAAATGTTCTCGCTGTTCTGCAGCAGTTTCGGGATCTGCGGCGTGAACGGCAGGTACTGCAGCTCGCGCTGACTGTCGAGACCGGTGATGCTGAACAACCGGGTCAGGTTGACCGGGCCGTTGACCTGATACAGCTCGGTCTCGTGCAGGTTGAACTGCTTGAGCAAATAGTCGGACAGTTGTTTCGGGCAGGTATCGGCGACTTCCAGACGCACCGCGTCACCGTAGCGACGGGAGAACAACTCGCCGCGCAAGGCGCGGGCCAGGTCTTCGACATCTTCGGTGTCGACGGAAAGGTCGGCGTTACGGGTCAGACGGAACTGGTAGCAACCCTTGACCTTCATGCCCTGGAACAGGTCATCGGCATGAGCGTGGATCATCGACGACAGGAACACATAGTTGTCGCCAGGGCCGCCGACTTCTTCCGGCACCTTGATGACCCGCGGCAGCAGACGCGGGGCCGGGATGATCGCCAGGCCGGAATCGCGACCGAAGGCGTCGATACCTTCGAGTTCGACGATGAAGTTCAGGCTCTTGTTCACCAGCAACGGGAACGGGTGGGTCGGGTCGAGGCCGATCGGGGTGATGATCGGGGCGATCTCGTCGCGGAAAAAACGGCGAACCCAGGTTTTGATCTTGGTGGTCCAGTGACGCCGGCGGATGAAGCGGACCTGATGCTTTTCCAGTTCCGGCAACAGAATGTCGTTGAGGATCGCGTACTGGCGGTCGACGTGACCGTGTACCAACTCGCTGATGCGGGCCAGGGCTTGATGCGGTTGCAGGCCATCCGCGCCGGCCTGCTCACGGGCGAAGGTGATCTGCTTCTTCAGGCCGGCCACACGGATCTCGAAGAATTCGTCCAGGTTGCTGGAGAAGATCAGCAGAAATTTCAGCCGCTCCAGCAACGGGTAGGACACATCCAGCGCCTGTTCCAGCACGCGGATATTGAACTGCAGTTGCGATAGCTCGCGATGGATGTACAGGCTGCTGTCATCCAGGCCGGGAATGGCAATCGCCGGCGTCGCCGCGGCAGGCTCGGCCACCACCGCGGAGGGAGCAGGGTCCAGTTCCGGCGGGGTTTCGGCGATTCGCTCTACCACAGGTTGAGCCTCTTTTACGGCGACTTCAGTGAGTCCTTCGGTAGTCATGGAATGTTCCTGGGAGGGCTATTGTTGCTCTCGTAACAATTGAGCGGCACGGACGGCAAAGTAAGTCAGGATGCCATCAGCGCCTGCACGTTTAAAAGCGGTCAGGGATTCGAGGATAACCCCTTCGCTCAACCAGCCATTCTGGATCGCTGCCATGTGCATGGCGTATTCGCCGCTGACTTGATAAACAAATGTCGGTACTTTGAATTCTTCTTTGACCCGATAGAGGATGTCCAGATACGGCATGCCCGGCTTGACCATGACCATGTCCGCGCCTTCAGACAAGTCCGCCGCCACTTCGTGCAGGGCTTCGTTGCTATTGGCCGGGTCCATCTGGTAAGAGGCCTTGTTGGCCTTGCCCAGGTTCAGCGCCGAACCCACCGCATCGCGGAACGGGCCGTAATAGGCGCTGGCGTACTTGGCAGAGTAGGCCATGATCCGTACGTTGACGTGATCGGCCAGCTCCAGGGCTTCGCGGATCGCCTGGATGCGCCCGTCCATCATGTCCGACGGGGCTACGACCTGAGCGCCAGCTTCGGCGTGGGACAAGGCCTGCCTGACCAGCGCATCGACGGTAATGTCGTTCTGCACATAGCCTTCTTCGTCAAGGATACCGTCCTGACCGTGGGTGGTGAACGGGTCCAGGGCAACGTCGGTGATCACGCCCAGCTCGGGGAATTGCGCACGCAAGGCGCGGGTGGCGCGCTGGGCAATGCCGTCGGGGTTCCAGGCTTCGGCGGCGTCCAGGGATTTGAGTTCAGGCGGCGTCACCGGGAACAGGGCTAATGCAGGAATGCCCAGCTCGACCCACTTGGCCGCTTCTTCCAGCAACAGATCGATGGTCAGGCGCTCGACACCCGGCATCGAGGCCACCGCTTCGCGACGGTTTTCACCGTCCAGCACGAATACCGGCAGGATCAGGTCATCGACGGTCAGAACGTTTTCACGGACCAGTCGACGCGAAAAATCATCACGGCGATTGCGACGCAGGCGGGTTGCTGGAAACAGACGGTTGGCGGGGGTAAAGCTCACGGCAGACTCCTGAGCCCGCGCTGGGGGCGAGCGTGACAGTTATAAGCGACCATTATGACCGTCGTATTACAGTTATGTGCACCCTGTGACCGGGGGGCGTTCTCAATTAGTTTCCCCGCCGCGCCGGGTCTGCTGTTGTGTAGGGCAAGGCGCGAGAAGAGAACGCCCCCTGTAGTCGCATTCCATTCTCCTTGTAGGAAATGTTCACGTCGAGACACATTTGGACACTTTCATGAATGTGCACGAAGGGTTAGGCTGCGCGTTCATTTCGCCAGCATCCAGACAATGCTCCAACAATTTCTTCAGGAATTCGGCTACTTCGCCCTCTTTCTCGGCACGTTCTTCGAAGGCGAAACCATTCTGGTGCTCGCAGGCTTCCTCGCGTTCCGCGGATACATGGACCTCAAAGTGGTGATGATCGTGGCGTTCCTCGGCAGTTATGCCGGTGATCAGCTGTGGTATTTCCTGGGGCGCAAACACGGCCGCAAGTTGCTGGCACGCAAACCGCGCTGGCAATTGCTGGGCGACCGGGCGCTGGAACATATCCGCAGGCACCCGGACATCTGGGTGCTGAGTTTCCGCTTTGTTTATGGACTGCGCACGGTGATGCCGGTGGCAATCGGCCTGTCGGGCTATCCGCCGGGACGTTATCTGCTGCTCAACGGGATCGGTGCAGCGATCTGGGCTGCCGCGCTGGCTGCCGCGGCCTATCACTTCGGCGCGGTGCTCGAAGGCATGCTCGGCAGCGTCAAGAAGTACGAGCTGTGGGTGCTGGGCGCCCTGCTGGTAGTAGGCTTTGGCCTGTGGCTGCGGCGGCGCTTCAAGAATGCCCGTCTGGCGAAGAAAATCTACGCCGACGAGCAAGCCCTGAAAGCCGAACAGGCCAAAGCCGACGGTCCTAAGACGCCAGTCGAGTGAAGCGGTTTCTGCAACAGTAGAGACCGATAACGCTGAGCAGGCTGTAACTGAGCACCCCGACCCAGCCCACCGCACTGGCCGGCCACAGCCCGACCACTGGCGCCAGCCATACCAGCGGCAGGTTCGATGCCAGCCGCAGCAGCTCCAGCTTCAACGCCCACGGGCGATTCTCCAGGGCCACGCCCAACACGAACAAACCCAGCGCCACGGCACTCCAGCCGAGCACCAGGGCGGCTGTCGGCAGATGCTGCGCAAGATTCATCAAGTAGCTGCCCAGCGCGATGTAGACGCAAAACTGCAACGCCACGTAAAGCTGCTGACGCCCATCCAGCGGCACCTCGAACTTGCGGAACTGACTCAGGTCCGGTTTGTTCATCGGGTACTTCGCCGCCACATCCGCCGGCCGCCAACCGGTGCGCATGAACCAGATCCGCAACTTGTCCCACCTGCTCCCGGCTCGCCGTGCGTCATCCCATAATTGCACGTAGAACTGCACGTTCGCCCACAACGGATTCCAGCTCGCCAGCGGCGTGGTCACGCCGAAAATCACCGGCTCGTTGTCGTCCTCTTCCTGGAACGAGCCAAATAGACGGTCCCAAATAATGAACACCCCGCCGTAGTTGCGATCCATGTAGAGAGCGTTCTGTGCATGGTGAGCCCGATGATTGGACGGTGTGACGAAGAACCACTCGAGCCAGCCGAGCTTGGGAATGTGCCGGGTATGCACCCAGAACTGATACAGCAGGTTCAACGCGGCGACGCTGACGAACACCAGCAGCGGCACTCCCAGCACGGCCATGGGCAGGTAGAAGATCCAGCTCAGAAGAAACCCGGTGCTGGTCTGGCGCAGGGCGGTGGAGAGGTTGTAGTCCTCGCTCTGGTGATGCACCGAATGCGCCGCCCAGAGGATATTGCGCTCGTGACCCAGGCGATGCAGCCAGTAGTAACAGAAGTCGTACAGGACGAAGGCGAACACCCAGACCCAGACACTGTCGGGCGCGAGCTCGAACAGCGCCAGATGCTTGAGGGCAAATGCGTAGGTGACCAGGCCGACACCCTTGGTCAGCAAGCCCGTAGTGGTCGACAGCACGCCGGTGCTGATGCTGTTGATCGCGTCGGCCACCCGGTAATTGCTCACACCGCGCCAACGGTCGGCCAGCAGCTCGATGGCGATCAGCACAAAGAAAAACGGCACCGCATACAGAATGAAGTCCATGACGCGCCCTGATCGGAGTCTTGAGGACAGATCCTATGTGTAGTCGCGAATTATCCCTATGGCAACGAGTGACAAATTAGTGGACATTTAACGCCATGAATCTGGAGAAAAGCCCATGAGCAAAAAAATTGCAGTGATCCTTTCCGGCTGTGGCGTGTACGACGGCGCCGAGATCCACGAGAGCGTGATTACCCTGCTGCGCCTGGACCAGCGTGGCGCCCAGGTGCAGTGTTTCGCACCGAATATTGCGCAGTTGAATGTAATCAACCACCTGACCGGCGAAGAAATGCCCGAATCGCGCAATGTGCTGGTGGAGTCGGCGCGAATCGCCCGGGGCAATATCAAGGATATTCGCGAAGCGGACGTTGAAGAATTCGATGCGCTGATCATTCCCGGGGGGTTCGGAACGGCCAAGAACCTCTCCAACTTCGCCATCGAAGGCGCGGGCTGCACCGTGCAGCCGGAAGTCCTGGCGCTGGCTGAAGCCTTTGCCGAAGCGGGCAAACCGGTCGGGCTGATCTGCATCTCGCCGGCGCTGGCAGCGAAAATCTATGGGCCGGGCGTGACCTGCACCATCGGCAATGATGCCGAGACTGCCGCCGCGATGAACAAGATGGGTGCGACCCACACAGACTGCGCGGTGACTGAAATCGTTGAAGACAAGGCGCGCAAACTGGTGAGCACTCCGGCGTATATGCTGGCGCAATCGATTAGCGAGGCGGCTTCCGGCATCAACAAACTGGTCGACCGCGTGCTCGAACTGACCCACGAAAACGACGCCTGACACCTGATCGTTCCCACGCTCCGCGTGGGAACGATCAAGGTGAACGGGACAACCGGGTGAGGATCCGGTCCAGCGCATTGGCAAACGCTTGCTTCTCGCGTTCGCCAAACGGTGCCGGTCCGCCACTCATCTGCCCCTGCTCGCGCAAATCGGTGAACAGATTGCGTACCGCCAGCCTGTCCCCCATGTTCTGTGCATCGAACTCCTTACCACGTGGGTCCAGCGCTGCAACCCCCTTCTTCACCAGCCGGTCCGCCAGCGGTACATCGCTGCAAATCACCAACTCACCGAAAACCGCGTGCTCCACCAGGTAGTCGTCCGCCGCATCCGGACCACTGGGCACCACGATCAGCTTCACCAGGGCCAGGCCCGGCTTGATCTGCGGCTGCCCGGCCACCAGCACCACTTCGAACCGGCGCTTGAGGGCGAACTTCACCACCAGATCCTTGGCGGCCCGGGGGCAGGCGTCGGCATCGATCCAGACTCGCATCATTTTTCCTCTTCCAAAAAAATTCGCGAGCAGGTCGAATCGTCGCACCGTCGCTCCCACAGGTTATACGCCATCCTGTGGGAGCGAGCCTGCTCGCGAATGTGAGCGAAGCGAATGCTGTTTAAGAAACCGGCACCCGCCGCTTCTCAGCCATCCGGCTACGACTGTACAACACGATGATCGCCAGGATCGCCACCACCTGCGCACTCAGCGAATACGCATCCGCGTGGATCCCCAGCCAGTCGAAGTCAAAGAATGGCACCGGTCGCGTGCCGAAGATCCCGGCTTCCTGCAACGCCTTCACGCCGTGCCCGGCAAACACCACCGACAGCGCGCACAGCAGCCCGGCGTTGATGCTGAAGAACAACGACAGCGGCAGTTTCGCCGAGCCGCGCAGGATCACCCAGGCCAGACCGACCAGCAACACCAGCGCCGTCGCACCACCGGCCAGCACAGCGTCATGACCTGCCGGGCCGGCCTGCAGCCACAGGGTTTCATAGAACAGGATCACTTCGAACAGTTCGCGATACACCGAGAAGAACGCCAGGGTCGCAAACCCGAAACGCCCGCCGCCGCCCACCAGGCTGCTCTTGATGTAATCCTGCCAGGCCGCTGCATGGCGACGGTCGTGCATCCACACGCCGAGCCAGAGCACCATGACGCTGGCAAACAGCGCCGTCGCACCTTCGAGTAACTCGCGCTGCGAGCCGCTGACGTCGATCACGTACGCCGCCAATGCCCAGGTCCCGAGGCCGGCCAACAAGGCCAGGCCCCAGCCGACGTTGACGCTGCGCACCGCCGATTGCTGGCCGGTATTGCGCAGGAACGCGAGGATCGCTGCCAGCACCAGAATCGCTTCCAGTCCTTCACGCAGCAGGATCAGCAAGCCGGAGATATAACTCAGGGACCAGCTCAAACCATCGCTGCCCAACAGGCCGGCGGCTTCCTTCAACTTGGCCTTGGCCGCGTCCAGGCGCAGCTGGGCTTGGGCCACGGGCAGTCCGTCCTGCAACGATTGACGGTAAGCCATCAGGGATTTTTCAGTGTCTTTGCGCACGTTGGCGTCGACGTTGTCCAGAGAGCTTTCGACCAGCTCGAAGCCTTCCAGGTAGGCGGCCACCGACAGGTCATAGGCCTGATCGCGATCGCCGGCCCGATAAGCCGCGAGGCTCTTGTCCAGGGTCTCGGCGGTGTAGTCGAGCAATTGCGCCGGGCCACGCTTGACCTGCGGCGGTTGAGCGCGTTGCGCACGGAAGGTCGCCGCCGCTTGGGGTCCGTCGGCGGCCTGCACTTCTGCCGGAGTCTGACGCGCCAGGTCAGCGATGTTGTAACTCTTCGGACTTTGGGCAGCGGCCGGATCGGCACTGAAGCTGGCGATGTAAGTCGCCAGGTCCCAACGCTGGCGATCGTCCAGCTGATCGGCGAAGGCTGGCATATCGGTGCCTTCGACACCCAGGCCCAAGGTGTTGTAGATCGCGTAGAGGCTCAGGTGGTCCAGGCGCGCCGCATCACGCAGATTGGCCGGCGGCGGTGTCAGGCCGACGCCCGCGGGGCCATCGCCGGCACCCGTATCGCCATGGCAGACGGAACAATGCTGGGCGTACAGCGGCGCTCCACGAGTCGGGTCCGGGGTGATGATCGGGGCCTGGCTGACTTCATAGGCCACTGCCAGTTTCGAGCCGAGTTGCCGTGCCTGGCGGGCGACGTCCGCGCCGTCCTGACGCGCTGTGATCGCACTGCGCAGTGTAGTGACACCTTGCTCGAGCCCGGCCTTCTCCGGCTTGGCCGGCAGCGCGACGATCAGGCCTTGCAGCACCTTGATAAATTCCAGCTGCTCGCGGTATTCGGACTCGTCGATGACCTTGCCTGCTTGCACGGTTAGCGGGTAGTCCGCGCCAATGTAATCGAGCAAATGCAGGGCTTGCGGCGCGCCTTCCACGGTGTCGGCCAGCAGATTGAAACTGCAAAGGGCAAACAACGGCAATACCAGCCAGGCCAGAAAACGGGACGGGACAGTCATGAATGAATCTCAATTGGAAATACGAAGTAACACATTGTTCACTTCCAATGCCATTCACTCAAGCTTTGTTCGTTGATATCGCGACGCCTGCAAAAAAAAACCTGTGGGAGCGAGCTCGCTCGCGATGGTCTCAAGGGCAACGCGTCTATTCAGAAGAAACGCGTTACCGTTGACGTCCATCGCGAGCGAGCTCGCTCCTACAGGGTATTAATCGAAGGTCGGTTGTTTGTGGCCGACCGATTCAGACAGCAACTTTGCGCAGCGTCGCCATGAACGCCGCTGCCCCAATGAACAGGCCGGCAAACGTGCGGTTCATGCGTCTTTGCTGTTTGGGTGTACGCAGCATCCGCAGTACTTTGGACGCCAGCCCGGTGTAACCGGCCATGACAATCAGGTCAACAAAGACCATGGTCACACCGATGATCAGGTATTGCGCCAGCAGCGGTGCATGGGGGTCGATGAACTGCGGCAACACCGCCAGCATGAACACCAGCGCCTTGGGGTTGCTGATGTTCACCAGGAAACCCCGGAACACCAGGGCCATCGGCTTACCAATCTGCCGCACCGCCGCGTCATCGCTCATGTCGCTGGGCAGCGCTCGCCATTGCTTGATCGCGAGGAAAACCAGATAGGCCACGCCAAACCATTTGATCGCGTAGAAGGCCGTGGCCGAAGCGGTGAGGATGGCGCCAACACCGGCGCCGACAATCGCGATCTGCACCGCCAGGCCCAATTGCAGGCCCAGAGCGTTCCAGTAGCCGCGCCAGAAACCGTATTGCAGACCGCTGGACATCGACGCAATGGCGCCGGCACCGGGAGACAGGCTGATCACCCAGCAGGCGGCAAAAAACGCCAGCCATGTTTGAAGCTCCATTGCACACCTCGATTCGGACTCGTGACAGACGTCTAAGCTAATGCTGCTTTGGGCTGATGACTACCGATTTTTTGTAGAACAGAGCGACTGCCAAACTGCGTTTACCGCTGTAAGGCCTCATCGCGAGCAGGCTCGCTCCCACAGTGGTGCTCGGTTGATCATAGAAAACAGGTTCGCTGAGGATCAAATGTGGGAGCGAGCCTGCTCGCGATAGCGGTGTATCAGGCTACAGAAAGCCTATTTCTCGAACCCATTCGAAGGGAATACATCACTACCACGCCAGCGCCTAACCGAACGCTGGAAGAACAGGCTGTTCGGCACTTGCACCATGGCGCTGCCGGTGCCGAGTTCTTCGGCTTCGATCAGCGTGGTGTAGAGCAGGTTGATCGCCACCACCCGCCCCTTGACCCCGAGCTTGTCGGTGGTGTCCACCAACTCGACCACGTCACCGATGCGGAATGGGCCGACGGTAAAGATCAGGATGGCGCAGAGCAGGTTGGAGAGCACACTCCACATGGCGAAAAACGCCACCGCCGCCACCGCGACAAAGCCGGACAATGCAGTCCAGAGCACCGTGGCCGAAACCCCGAGGCGCTCCAGGACGAAGATCAGCGCACTGCCCATGATCAGCCAGCGCAGACCACCGCGCAGCGGCATCAGCAACTGTGGCGGCAATGGATAGCGCTCGCCCAGGCGAGTCAGGCACTTGGCGACGAAGCGTTGCGCGATGTAACCCGCCAACAAAATCAGCAGGATTTGCCCGAAGAGCCAGAGCGGCTCGATCCACATTGCCGCCAGCGGCAGCTTGAAGGCCTCCATCAAGACAGCGCCTCCAGCTCCGCCTGCATGCTTTCGAGCAATTCCAGGGCTTCCATCCAGGCTTCTTCCAGCTCGGCTTCACGCACCTTCAGCCGGGCTTGTTCGGCTAGCAGGTCACGCAGTTCGTTCTTGCGTGCCGGTTCGTAAATATCGCTGTCGCCAAGGCTGGCATCGATTTTCGCCAGTTTCTCGTGCAGCTTGCCCAGCTCGGCTTCGAGCTTGTCCGCCTCGCGCTTGTGCGGGGCCAATTGCTGACGCAGCGCCGCGGCGGCCTGGCGCTGGGCTTTCTTGTCGGTCTTGTCGGGATTGACCGGGGTATTACTGACCGGGGCATTGCGCTGACGGTACTCCACCAGCCACCGTGTGTAGTCTTCGAGGTCGCCGTCGAATTCCTCGACCTTGCCGTCCGCCACCAGGTAGAAATTGTCGGTGGTGCTTTTAAGCAAATGACGATCGTGGGAGACCACCAGTACCGCACCGGTGAACTCCTGCAGCGCCATGGTCAGCGCCAGGCGCATTTCCAGGTCCAGGTGGTTGGTCGGTTCGTCGAGCAGCAACAGGTTCGGCCGGCCCCAGGCGATCAACGCCAAGGCCAGGCGGGCCTTCTCGCCACCGGAAAAATTCAGCACCGGTTCGTCGATCCGCGCGCCACGGAAGTCGAAACCACCGAGGAAGTCACGCAGGGTCTGCTCGCGCTCAGTGGGCGCCAGGCGCTGCATATGCAGCAACGGGCTGGCCTTGGAGTCGAGCGAGTCCAGCTGATGCTGGGCGAAGTAACCGACAACGGTGTTCTCGCCACGGGTCAGTCGACCGGACAAAGGTTCGAGATCACCGGAGAGGTTCTTGATCAGGGTCGATTTACCTGCACCGTTAGGGCCGAGCAGGCCGATCCGCGCGCCGGGGGTCAGTTGCAGCCTGACCTTCTCCAGCACGGTTTTGTCGCCGTAGCCCAAACGAGCATCGGACAGGTCGATCAACGGACTGGAGATCTTCGTCGACTCGCGAAAGACAAAGTCGAACGGCGAGTCGACGTGGGCGGCGGACAACTCTTCCATCCGCTCCAGCGCCTTGATCCGGCTCTGGGCCTGACGGGCCTTGGTGGCCTGGGCCTTGAAACGGGCGATGTAGCTTTCCATGTGCGCACGTTGCGCCTGCTGCTTCTCGTAGGCCTGCTGTTGCTGGGCCAGACGCTCGGCACGGGCGCGTTCGAACGCGGTATAACCACCGCGGTACAGGGTGATCTTGCGTTGATCGACGTGCGCCACGTGATCGACCACGGCATCGAGGAAGTCGCGGTCGTGGGAAATCAGCATCAAGGTGCCGGGATAGCTTTTGAGCCACTCTTCGAGCCAGATGATGGCGTCGAGATCCAGGTGGTTGGTCGGTTCGTCGAGCAGCAACAGGTCCGAGGGACACATCAAAGCCTGCGCCAGATTCAGACGCATCCTCCAGCCACCAGAGAAATCTCCTACCTGTCGATCCATCTGATCGTTGGTGAACCCCAAACCGGCCAGCAGTTTGCGCGCCCGGGCATCGGCGGTGTAGCCGTCGGCACTGTCGAGCTCGGCGTGCAGACGGGCCTGAGCGGCACCATCATGGGCCGCTTCGGCGGCGGCGAGGTCGTGTTGCACCTCGCGCAGGCGCAGGTCGCCATCGAGCACGTAGTCGACCGCGATCCGATCGAGGGTGTCGATCTCCTGGCGCATGTGGGCGATACGCCAGTCCGCCGGCAGGAAGCAATCACCCGAGTCCGGATGCAGGTCACCCAGGAGCAAGGCGAACAGGCTCGATTTGCCGGCGCCGTTGGCACCGATGAGGCCGGCTTTGTGGCCGGCGTGCAGGGTCAGCTCGGCGTCTTCTAGCAGACGTTGCGGGCCACGCTGTAAAGTCAGGTTCTGAAGTCGAATCATAATGGCGGCGGAGTCTACCAGCTTCGCTCGCAACTGGCGCGAGTAGCACGATGTCCTCTGACCTGTGGAGTTTTTCCCTTGGCACTTACGCCCGTCCTGGCGTCGAAGCCGCGTGCCTGAAATTGCAGTCGACGGGCGCCAATGTGTGCCTGCTGCTCTGTGGACTGTGGTTGGGACAGCGGGGAGTCGCCTGTAACGAGCAACGATTGCAGGCGCTTCGCAACGTGGTCGAGCCATGGGACTCAGAGGTTGTACAGCCGCTACGGACATTGCGCACGCAGTGGAAATCCGCTGCGGCCAAGGACATGGAACTGAATGCGTTACGCGAACAGGTGAAGGCACTGGAGCTCGAAGCCGAGCGACTTCTGTTATGGCGGCTGGAGCGATCGACGCACAGTTGGCCGCAGTGTAAGGCGACCGATCTCTCGGCCTGGCTGGAAGGTGTGACGGCAGGTGCCGCCCACCTGGACCGCGACGCGCTGCATCAGCTGCGCGTCGCGGCAACCGGCACTTAGGAAGCGCTGGTTGGGGTGGTGCTGGTGCTCGACGAAGCGGCTGGCGTTGGCGCAGGCGTGGTGGTCGAGGTGGTTGCTGCAGGCGAAGCCGAAGGAGACGGCGCTGGAGTCACTGGCTTGGCAGCGGGCGCAGGAGTCGGCTTGGTAGCGGCGACCGGCTTTTTCACGGCCGGTTTGGCTGCTGGCTTGGCGGCTGGCTTGGCAGCGGCAGGTTTTGCTGCGGCAGTTTTCGCGGCAGTCGCTGGCTTGGCGGCAGCTGTTTTGGCAGCCGGTTTAGCAGCAGTTTTTGCAGCCGGCTTGGCCGCTGCGGTTTTCGCTACGGCCGGTTTCGCAGCCGCGGTTCTTGCAGCAGGTTTAGCGGCCGTTGTTTTCGCAGCAGCTGGCTTGGCGGCAGGTTTGGCAGCCGCGGTTTTAGCCGCTGGTTTCGCAGCGCTGGCAGCCACGGTTTTTTTCGCCGCAGGTTTAGCGGCTGGTTTTGCTGCGGCTTTCACCGGTGCCTTGGCGGCGGTTTTTTTAACAGGAGCCGCAGCAGGCTTGGCCGGTGCTTTTGCAGCAGCCGGTTTGGCAGCGGCGTTCTTGGCAGGTGCCGCAGCAGGCTTGGCTGAACGCAGGGACAACGCCTTGCCGACAGCCTCTTGTACACGACCGACGCCCTGGGCCAGTTTCAGGCTTTCTTGAGCATCGCGCTTGAGTTGCAGGATATAGCTGCGGGTTTCGGATTGACGATCCTTGAGGGCGTCGAGCAGGTCCTCAAGCTCCTTCACTGCGCCCTTGGCTTTGGTCTGCGCCTTGGCCTTGCCGGCCGACGCAGCGTCCTGCAATTTGGTACGGGACTTGTGCAGTTTTTCCTGTGCTTTGCCGCGTTGTTTTTCCAGTTTGGCGAGCAGTTTTTCAGCATCAGCCAAGGCTTGGGAACAAGCGGTTTCCAGATGCTCGAGCAGGCTGCCCGAGAGTTGTTGGAGTAAGTGCAACGGGGTATTTACAGGCTTCTTGGTGGCCGACATGGTTCACTCCTGGCTGACGTGGGTGCGGCTCATACTAGACCTCTGCTGCTACCGCCGCTAGGGCATGTTGACAGTATCCAAAGCGCTGCGTTGCAACGGATGGAAAATGTTCTGCGCTTGCGCAAAACCAGTTCCCCGTTAAGCGTATTCACACTGGCATAATCCACCGCATCTCAGGTCGGAGAGTGCCCATGTCGCGTTACCTTTTTTTATCGCTTTGCGTGTTTTTTTCCGTGGCTCAGGCCGCGGAAAAATCCACGGAAAACGACGCCCGCGATCTCGCTTACAGCCTGGGCGCAAGCCTTGGCGAACGCCTGCGCCAAGAGGTCCCCGACCTGCAACTTCAAGCGCTGGTCGAGGGTTTGCAGCAAGCCTATCAAGGCAAACCCCTGGCACTGAAAGACGAGCAGATCGAACAGATTCTTGCCGAGCACGAAGCCCAGGTTGCCGAGCGACCGGCCATACCGCACAGCGAAGTCGCCCTTGAAAAAGAGCAGCGTTTTCTCGCCGAGGAAAAAGCCAAACCCGGGGTTCGCGAATTGGCAGACGGAATATTGCTGACGGAACTCGCTCCGGGCACCGGCGCAAAAGCCGGCCCGAACGGCAAGGTCCAGGTGGTGTATGTGGGTCGCCTTCCCGACGGCTCAGTGTTCGATCAGAACAGTCAGCCGCAATGGTTCAGTCTCGACAGCGTGATCAGCGGATGGCGCACTGCATTGCAACACATGCCGATCGGCGCCAAGTGGCGATTGGTGATTCCATCGGCCCAGGCGTATGGTGCCGACGGTGCTGGCGACCTGATCGCGCCGTTCACGCCGCTGGTGTTCGAAGTCGAATTGCTCGGCGCTACGGGCTGAATGGCACAAACGAAAAACGGCGCGCATAGCGCACCGTTTTCAACATCTTGCAGGAAGGCAGGTCTTGCAGGAAAAAGGTTCAGGCCTGAACCGGATCCTCTTCCTTGTGAGCCGTGTGCAACACTTCGATCAGGCAATCTTCCAGTTCGAAGCGTTCGTGCAACAGGCCACCCAGCTCCTTGAATTTCTCTGCGACGCATTTGCCCGCATCACACAGGTCGTTGAACGCGAGCAGTTTCTCTGTGATGACGTCAATGCGCGGATAGATCGTCTCGGCCAGTTCCAGGCCGCGCTTGTCGTTGAAGGCCTTGGCCTCGCCCGTCAGCTGTTCGTAGATTTCGAAATGCCCGGCGGACACATAGTCGACCAGCACTCCGCAGAATTCCTGCAGCGGTTTGCGGTTTTCACCCAGAGCCTCAGGCTTGGCGCCGAGATCATCATAGGCCCGAACCAGTTCGTGACGCTCCTGCAACCAGCGGTCGATCAGCAGATGAACTCCACCCCAACGTTCCTGAGCATTCTGACAACTTTCGAGCATGGCGGTCTCTCTTCCCTTGTGGGTCATGCTGCCCTACACCTGTCGCACACTTGAGCATCAAGTTTCGGCCAGGCAGAGCGTCATTCGAGCAACATAATTCCAATGACACGTGCGGGCCAGATTATGCCCGCGCGACAATGGCTTCAAGGTACGCAGGAGATAAAGTTCATACAAGTGTTTAATCACCCACCAATGCCCGGTGCGATGACTCGCCGCTGAGCGGTCGCTGACACGCGCCCCAGACCAGCCGCAACAGCTGGCAAACACCCAGAATCATCGTCGCGACGAAGAACAGCAGGCTCCACTCCGGAATGCTCAGGTCGAACAATGTCCAGGAAACATGCGCGCATTCGGTCGTGCCTTCGAACATCTGCTGCACAACGAACAACCAGGGTGAGGTGGCGAACAGGTCCGCCAGATTGGGAACGCAGTTCGACAGCTGATGCACCGGATCGCTTTGCAACAGTACCTGCCGCAACGCGGTGACCGTACCTGCCAGGCTGCAGCAAAACCCGAGCAGCCAATACATGAACGTACCGAAGCGTCCGGGACCATGCACCGACGCCATCAGGCAGACCCCCGTGAGCAGCGCCAGGCAAATCCGTTGCAACAGACACAACCCGCAGGGCTGGAGGCTGACTGCATATTCCAGGTAATAGGACACACCCAGGGCCAGGGCACCTGCAATGAAAGCCATGAAAAACAAGGAGCGTGAGCAGGCCAAAGACATGGCTTTTCCGTAACAGTGGAGACAGGCGGTTACGGTAGAGTAAAGCGCGCTAGCCTTTCAAGGCAGGCCGGCAGGGACAGTTCAGCAGATGTGTAGGGAATTCCCGACAGAAGCGAGAGGATCAGGTGTAGTCCTTTGTAGGATTATTCCGTCAGCGGCTACAAAGGTAAAAAATCGCCAATGGAAGGCAAACGTTGCGATACGGATTTGCCTGTGGCGAGTTCACCCACCACAGGTTTTCTGTCAGCCATCGCTGCACGATGGTAGGAGCCGGCTTGCTGGCGAAGACGGCGTGTCAGGCGACATCAATGTTGGAGGTGATGACCTCTTCGCTGCGGTGCGGCGATCCGACAAGCCAGCTCCTACAGGTCCCGGAACGCATCAAGCGTGGGCCGGTACCGGCAACGGCGCCGCCAGCAGGCGCTCATCCAGCATGCCCAAACCCTCCTGGAACAGCTGATTGCTGCGCTGGGTGTCGCCCAGTTGCGCCAGCAGTCGCGCCAGTTCCGCGCAGGCTTCCGGATTGCGCTGCACGCGCAGGCTGCTTTCCAGATAGTCCCGGGCCTTGCCCCACAAGCTGCTTTGCAGACATAGGCGCCCCAGGGTCAGCAACAGGCTCGGGTCGGCCGCATGATCCTTGAGCCAGCTTTCCGCAGTGTGCAGTTGACGTGCCGGATCACTGCCGCGCACCAACCCGTACAGGCGCGCCAGATGACTGTCGTAGTTGCGCTTGAGCGCTGCGCGCAGGACCTCTTCGGCTTCGACCTGGGCCCCCAGTTGCCGCAGTTGCTCGGCATAGGCGAGCACCAGTTGCGGCTCCTGACGCTGAGCAGAAGTGAGCTGCTGCCAGGCGCGGTTGAGCGATTGCAATCCTACCGTTCCGTCTTCTTCCCGATGCGCGGCCAGGGACAGGTTTTCCCCCCAGGCCCGGCGTTCCAGTTCGGCCAGTTCGGTCGGTGGCAGGACCTTGTCCTTGCGCAGCTCCGGCAGCAGGCGAATCACCGCCGACCAGTCGCCGCGCTGCTGAAGCAGGCGCTGCAACTGGCGCAAGGTCTGGACGTTATGCGGATGACGCTCGTGCATGGCTTCCAGGGTCACCAGGGCGCCGTCGGTGTCGCCGCGATCAGTCTGTAATTGAGCGTGACTCAAGGCGATTGCCAGCTCGGCCTGCGGCTGTCGTTCGAGGGCGCGCTCCAGCAGCCTGTCGCTTTCCTCGTAGTGACCTTGTTCGTTCGCGGCGCGGGCAGCGCCAAGGTAGTACAGCAGCGGTTGGCGCTCGGCTTCGGCGGCCCGATGCAGATGACGCTGCGCACTGGCCCAACGCCCCTCTGCCAGGTCCAGCTGACCGTGTTCGATCGCCACTTGCACCCGGCGACTGCGATTGCGCCGCGACCAGGGATTGACCACGCCGCTGGAGGTCATCACCAATTCGATCAACGCCTTGATTCCCCAGAATACCAGCCAGAGCACGGCGACCAGGGCCAGGGTCGCCCACAGGCTCGATTCATAGCGAAAGCTCTTGTAGGCGATCAGCACGTAGCCGGAATGCTCGGCAATCGCCAGCCCCAGTGCGGCGGCTGCGGCGATGACCAGGAACACGATCACATAGAGGCGTTTCATGGCGTGGCCTCCGGCTCGGTGCGCGCGGCAGGTTTGGCCATCGGCTTGACCGAATCCTCGGCGTTGACGTTACGCCGTTCCAGATACCCCTGGACCGCACTCAGCGTGCCGGTCAGATCCGGTGTGACCACGCTGACCGGCTGCTTGCTCAATTCACCCACTTGCTCAAGCATCACGTTGCTCTGAGGGTTGTCCGGGTTGAAGTTGCCCTTGAGCACATCCCGCGCCTCGGCCATCGCTTGAGTGTAAACGGCGGCCTGGCCATTGAGTGCCGCCCACTGCGCCTGCTCCAGTGCCAGGCTCAGGGCCAGGCGCACCTGACTCAGGCTTTGCCCTGCCAGCAACGGACGAACATTTTTGTCGGCATTGAAATCGATGCGGATGTAGCGCGAGATCTGATCCCACCACTGCGCCCAGCGACTGGCACCGTCGCCATCGGCGGTCAGCCCCAGCAAGGATTCGCCACGATCCTTGTACTCGGGCGCCAGTTCGGTGAGGTTGATCACCTGATCGCGCAGCGCCCCCAGGCGCAGGAACAGCCCGGTGCGGTCCGGTTGTTCAGTGCTGCGCAACGCCACCAGCGTTTTGGCTACCTGCTCGCGAGCGGCAAAGGAACCCGGATCGTTCTGTTCGCGCAGAATTTCATCGGCACCCTGTACCAGGGCCTGGGCGCTGCTGATGTCCTGCAACGCGGAAAGACGCAGGCTGGCCAGACGTAACAGATGCTCTGCTTCGGCCAGGCGCCAATCCTTGCGGCTGGCGCCCAGGACAGTTTCCAGTCGCTGGTTCAGGCGTTGCTGATCGCCCTGGAGTTGGACCACCAGACGACTGCGTGCTTCAAGCTCGTCGGCGGCGGGCAGTTGTTCGAGGCGCGCAGTCAGGCGCTGCTCATTGAGCTTCAGGCTCTGCGCCTGATCGTTCAACGCCTGCACCTGATTCAGTTGCTGCTGGTTATTGGCTTGCAGGTGACGCACCTGCCAGACGCCCCACCCCCCCACGGCAACACCGGCGGCGCCCAGTAGCAGCGCGACAATTGCCAGCCCGTTGCCTCGGTGCTGCACTTGAGCAGGTGGAGGCGTTTCAACCGGTGCATCGAGCACTGGCTGGACATCATCTTTTGGCAAGGCTGTTTCGCTCACGTATCCATCCTTTGCATTAGAGAACGGGTCCGGGATGCTCCCGTAACGCCGTCAGCAAAGCCGCGGCACTGGCGCCACGACAATCCACAACTTTTTCGGCCCCGGCGGCACGTGCCAGCTCGGCAACCCTGGGGCTTGGCACAAACAACGGCAACCGCGCCAATTGCGGCCAGGCATCGCCGGCCATCTGCCGCAGGTGCTCAAAACCCTGTCCACTGCTGACCACCAGCCCGTTCAAGCGTTCCGCCCGGATCCGCCCGGGCAGCGCCGCTGGCGGATAGTGCGGCAGTTTTCGCCGATACAACTCCAGGTACTCGACACTAGCACCTAGCTCACGCAAACGCTCAGCCAGCAGCTCGCGCCCACCCTCCCCGCGCATGATCAGCACCTGTGGATCGGCCCGTGCGATAGCCTCGCGCAGCCGGGGAAGTTCAAGCAAGGCTTCGCTGTCATCGCCCTCAACCGGGAAGCTGACGTCCACCCCGTGAGCCTCGAAGATCTGCGCAGTCGCCGCGCCCACGCTGAACCACTGCAGGCAAGGGGGTTGCGACCAATACTGGCCGAGCAGGTCCACCGCCATTCTAGCGGCCGGCTTGCTGACTACAATCACCGCGCAATAGCGCTCCAGGTCCTGGATCACTTCACGCATTGTGTCAGAGACAGGAATCGACTCGATCTCCAAAAGCGGCAAGCTGCTGCTGAAAATCCCCACTTGCGCCAAAGCATTGCTTAGCGCCGCTGACTCGTCCGAGGGACGCGTCAGTAACAGGCGCCAGCCGGTCACTCGTGACCCGCCTCGCCGTAGACCGCTTTCAGGATGTCGTTGGCGCCCTGGTTCAGCAGGTCTTCGGCCACTTGCACGCCCAAGGCTTCGGCATCACGGCGTGGCGCACGGGCTTGTGCACTGAGCAGCAGACCGCCGCTCGGATCGCCCACCAGGCCACGCAACCAGATCTGCTCGCCTTCAAGTACGGCGTAACAGGCGATCGGCACCTGGCAGCCGCCATTGAGGTGCTTGTTGAGGGCACGTTCGGCGGTGACGCGAGTGGCAGTGTCCTGATGGTGCAGCGGCGCCAGCAAGGCGTGGATGTCGCTGTCGACGCTGCGGCATTCGATCCCCACTGCGCCTTGGCCACCAGCCGGCAGACTGTCGTCGACGCTGATGGCCGAGGTGATGCGATCTTCAAAACCGAGACGAATCAGGCCGGCGGCAGCCAGGATGATGGCGTCGTACTCGCCGGCATCGAGCTTGGCCAGCCGAGTGTTGACGTTGCCGCGCAGGAAGCGGATTTCCAGGTCCGGGCGACGGGTCAGCAACTGGGCCTGGCGGCGCAGGCTGGAGGTGCCGACAATGCTGCCCTGGGGCAACTCATCCAGGCTCGCGTAAGTATTGGAGACGAATGCATCGCGCGGGTCTTCTCGTTCGCAGATGCAGAACAGACCGAGGCCTTCGGGGAAGTCCATCGGCACGTCCTTCATGGAGTGCACGGCGATGTCGGCTTCGTTTTCCAAAAGCGCGGTTTCCAGCTCCTTGACGAACAGGCCCTTGCCGCCGATTTTCGACAAGGGCGAGTCGAGCAGTTTATCGCCACGACTGACCATGGGTACCAACGTCACGAGCAGTCCGGGATGAGCCTCTTCCAGACGGGCTTTGACGTATTCGGCCTGCCACAGGGCGAGAGCACTTTTGCGGGTGGCGATGCGGATTTCGCGAGAGGACATGGATCAATCAATCCGTACTGAATAGATACGGCGGATAATAACAGCTCAGCCAAATCCACTTTGACTTGTATCAGGTAATGCCTGCCCTCCCTGGCCCCGGATGTCCGGCAATCGGGTGTGAAGTTCGCCTGGGACCGGCGAGTTAAAGCTGTTGCATCATTTTGCGAACACCCGCCACATGGCGGCGGCTGACGATCAGCGCATCACCGTTCAAGCCTTTGAGGAACAGCTGAAAATGTCCCAGAGGCGTGCGTTGCAGGCGTTCGATTCGCTCGCGGGCGACCAGCGCATTGCGGTGGATGCGCACGAAACGGTCGCCGAATTCATCTTCGAGGGCCTTGAGTGGCTCGTCCAGCAGCACCTCGCCGCCTTCATGGCGCAAGGTCACGTATTTATGATCGGCAATAAAGTAGACCACCTGACCCAACGGGATCAGTTCGATACCTTTGCGGGTACGGGCGCTGATATGACTGCGAGGCCCGCTGCCACTCTCGGCAGCCGGGCGGGTCAGGGCGGCGAGCTGGACACGATTGGGTCGCTCGGCTTTCTTTAACGCTTCATGTAACTGTTCTGTACGCACAGGTTTCACCAGATAGCCTACGGCGCCTGCCTGTAAGGCTTCCACGGCAAATTCATCGGGCCCTGTGCAAAACACCACGGCTGGCGGGGTTTCGCGTTCGCACAATCGTGCAGCCACTTGCAGGCCATCGAGGCCTGGCATGCGGATATCGAGCAACACGATATCCGGCTTGTGGCTGTCGATCAGTGCCAACGCCTCTTCGCCGTTCGTGGCGCTGGGCTCCAGGACACTGTATCCCTCGAGTTCGCCGACCATTCGGCTCAGGCGCTCGCGGGCCAGGGGTTCGTCATCAACGATCAGGACATTCATATTGCGCTGGATTCCTGCGTGAGTCTCGCACAAGGATAGCGTAGACAGGTGAAGTGACGTCCGTCACCGCGATCCACGCTAAGACTAGCGCGAGGGCCAAAAAGTGCCGCCGGTCCGACGGCTAAATTTTCATCTGGCGTGCGTTTGGCGGCCCGGGCCCGCACTGGCGAGGCATCGCCACAGGGTTTTCTGATACACAATATGAACACCCCTCTTTTTATAGGCAGCTGCAGCGCCCGGAAGTGCGCTGATCCTACTGTCCAACTGTAGACGGTTGCCGGGACGATATTGCTCAATTGAAAAATATCGTTGCGCAATTTGCGTGTGGCTTGCCTCAAGTATGGGCCGACGCTTCAAGAAAAACCTGTCGACCAGTGTCAGCGACAGGATTGGCAACCCTGTTATTATCCGCGACAGCTTTCAACGCCATCTTTCTTCAGCCGATACGAGCGAATTCATGAGCACTGACAAGACCAATCAGTCCTGGGGCGGCCGCTTCAGTGAACCCGTCGACGCCTTCGTCGCCCGCTTCACCGCCTCCGTCACCTTCGACCAGCGCCTGTATCGCCACGACATCATGGGTTCGATCGCCCACGCCACCATGCTGGCGAAGGTCGGCGTGCTGACCGATGCCGAGCGCGACAGCATCACCGATGGCCTGAAGACCATCCAGGGTGAAATCGAGGCCGGCCAGTTCGACTGGCGCATCGACCTCGAAGACGTGCACATGAACATCGAGGCGCGCCTGACCGACCGCATCGGCGTGACAGGTAAAAAGCTGCACACCGGTCGCAGCCGCAACGACCAGGTCGCTACCGATATCCGCCTGTGGCTGCGTGACGAGATCGACCTGATCCTGAGCGAAATCACCCGCCTGCAACAAGGTTTGCTGGAACAGGCCGAGCGCGAAGCCGGCAGCATCATGCCCGGTTTCACTCACCTGCAAACCGCGCAGCCGGTGACCTTCGGGCACCACATGCTGGCCTGGTTCGAAATGCTCAGCCGTGACTACGAGCGCCTGGTCGACTGCCGCAAGCGCACCAATCGCATGCCATTGGGCAGCGCTGCGCTGGCCGGCACGACCTACCCGATCGATCGCGAATACACCGCGCAACTGCTGGGCTTCGACGCGGTGGGTGGCAACTCGCTGGACAACGTTTCCGATCGAGACTTCGCTATCGAGTTCTGCTCGGCGGCGAGCATCGCGATGATGCACTTGTCGCGTTTCTCCGAAGAACTGGTGCTGTGGACCAGCGCCCAATTCCAGTTCATCGATCTGCCGGACCGTTTCTGCACCGGCAGCTCGATCATGCCGCAAAAGAAAAACCCGGACGTACCCGAGCTGGTGCGTGGCAAGACCGGCCGCGTGTTCGGCGCGCTGATGGGCCTGCTGACCCTGATGAAAGGCCAGCCTCTGGCCTACAACAAGGACAATCAGGAAGACAAGGAGCCGCTGTTCGACGCCGCCGACACGCTGCGCGATTCGCTGCGGGCCTTTGCCGACATGATCCCGGCGATAAAACCCAAGCACGCGATGATGCGCGAAGCGGCCCTGCGCGGGTTCTCCACCGCCACCGACCTGGCCGATTACCTGGTGCGTCGTGGCCTGCCGTTCCGTGACTGCCACGAAATTGTTGGCCATGCGGTGAAGTACGGCGTTGAAAGCGGCAAAGACCTGGCGGAAATGAGCCTGGAAGAACTGCGCAAGTTCAGCGACCAGATCGATCAGGACGTGTTCGCCGTGCTGACCCTGGAAGGCTCGGTGAACGCCCGTGACCACATCGGCGGGACTGCGCCGGCGCAGGTCAAGAAGGCTGTAGTGCGCGGCCAGCAACTGCTCGCCAGCCGCTAAGCAGTCAAAAGCATCGTCGGAACGCCGCCCGGAGCAAGCTCGCTCCCACAGTGGATCGGTGTTGAACACACATCTTGTGAACACCAAAAATCCATTGTGGGAGCGAGCTTGCTCGCGATGACTGACTTCAGATCACTACAAAACCTATCTCTTGGAAGCGACCATCGCCATAAACGCCGGCATCGCCGCGTCCTTGTCCGCCGCGATCCGCTGCACATGCGGATTCTGCTCCAGACGCTCCAGCAGTGCCTTGGCCGCCGGCATCTCCGCCAACAGATCGATATCAAACAGCTTCTGCGCTACCGCACAGGCCAGCGGCACGCTGTACAGGAAATACAAATCCGCCACGCTCAAACTGTCACCCGCCACATAAGGGGCGAACTTGCCGTGCCTGCCCAGGGAGGCAAACCCCAGCAGCAGTTCAGCTTTGGTCTTGTCCTTGATCGCCTCCGGCACCGACATGCCGAAAAACGCTTCGGGATAACAGGCGCGACCCGGCAACTCGATGTACAGTTCAATCTCCTTGGCCAACGCCAGCACCTGCGCCCGTTCAAAAGGATCGCTCGGCAGCAATGGCGTGCCTTTCTGGCTTTGCTCGATGTACTCGAGAATCACACTGGTTTCGTTGATGAAACCCTGTTCCACGCCCAGCACCGGCACCTTCCCGCGCGGGCTGATGGCTAACGCTTCGGCGCTCGGCCCCGGGTAAAACAGTACTTCTTCAAACGGCTGTCCCTTCTCCAGCAACGCCAGCTTGACCATGTTGTAGTAGTTGCTGACACAAAATCCATAAAGCTTGAGCATCACATAGCCTCCAGGCCGTGCAAGGGGTTGGCAGGGCCAGTTATAGAACGCCTGGGCGTTTCTCGCTAGCAGCATCACAGCGCTGAATGCAGGTAAACTGGCCGTCTTTTCTTAAGGAGCCTGCCATGAGCGAGCCAAACGATATCGACATCGACGACGAAGAGTTCGCCGAAAACACGCTGGTCGAAGCCATCGAAAACCAGATCGAAAGCGACAATCCGCCAGCAGCCAAGGCGACTTTCAACAAGCTGACCCTGGTGGGTTACGAGCGTGAGGAAATCCTCAACCTGATGGCCCATGTACTGGCGGTGGAAATCGACGCGATTCTCGAAGAAGACCGCGCGTTCAACACCGAATGGTATGAAACTGCGCTGCGTGCATTGCCGGAGTTGCCGCCAGAAAAGAAGTAAGAGCAAAGATCAAAAGATCGCAGCCTTCGGCAGCTCCTACGGGGGGATCGCATTCCAGGTAGGAGCTGCCGAAGGCTGCGATCTTTTTATTTCAGGCAACCATTTTTCCGGCCCTGACTACACTGGAAGCTGTCTCGCTCCTGCAAAGGCGAAAAAACCCTGTCGCGAGCACTGGACATGCCGCACGAGTGGGCTCACCTTAGGGGCGCTGTCGTCCAATTCCTAGAAAGTCTGGAGTCCTTATGTCGCTTACCCCTGAGTTGGTTGCCGAACTGGAAATCCTCGCACTCTTCAACCTGGACAGTTCCCAGGAAGGTTTGAAAATTCATCAGACCGCTGCCCCGAAAGCCATAGCCGCCGCCCAACGCCTGTACGAAAAAGATCTGATCGACCAGCCCGATGGCGGGTATCTGACCAGCCTGGGCCGTGACGCCGCGCAAAATATACAAACCGTGCTGACTATTCTGAGCGTCCAGGAAACAGCCTGAGTTTTACCGCGTCGCCCACGGAAACCCCTGCTACGGGATTTCCGTGGGCACACTTTGTTACCTGCACGGCTACTGTGCAGCTACCTGTCGTGCCCAACGATGGAAATCTGACGCCAGAAAAACAAAATCAGCTTAAAAGTCCAGGGGCCGAGGCGCTAGACTGCCCCTCATCCTGAGGCCTTCCACGTCCGGACCCATCGAGCCGGTTTGAGCTGACATGACCCACCCCCATGAAATCCGCCCCGACCTGGAAGAAGGCATCGACCGCAAGGTTCTGAGCCAACTGCGCGCACGGTTCCTGAAGCTCAATGAAGGCCGCATGGCACGCGCCATGGGAGGACTTTCAACCCGCCAGCAAGGCGTGCTGACCCTGCTGCCGCTGTTTTTTCACGTCAATCATCCGCTGCTGCCAGGTTACGTTTCCGGCAGCACGCCGGCCGGATTGTCGAACTACGAACCGAACGCCAACGTCCTCGCCGAAGCCCAGCGCCTGACCCGCTCGTTTTCCTATAAACCGCGCCACGGCAGCAATCCGCCCCGACCGATTCACGGCCTGTTCCTGATGGGCAGCCTCGGCACCCTGGCCCAGGCCGATCAGAGCGACATGGACGTATGGGTCTGTCATGCACCGGACTTGAGCGAAAGCGAACTGACCGAGCTGCGTAAAAAGTGCCAGCTGCTCGAAACCTGGGCCATCAGCCAGGGCGCCGAGGCGCATTTTTTCCTGATCGACCCGGCCCGCTTCGTGCTCGGCGAGCGCGACCATCAACTGAGCTCGGAAGACTGCGGCAGCACCCAGCACTATCTGCTGCTGGACGAGTTCTACCGCACGGCGATCTGGTTGGCCGGACGCACGCCAATCTGGTGGCTGGTACCGGTTTACGAAGAGGTCGCCTACGAACGCTACACCCACGCATTGCTTTCCAAACGCTTCATCCGGGCCGACGAAACCCTGGACCTGGGGCATCTGGCGTACATTCCGCCCGGCGAATTCGTCGGCGCCGGGCTGTGGCAGTTATTCAAGGGCATCGAATCGCCGTACAAGTCGGTGCTCAAGCTACTGCTGACCGAGGTCTATGCCAGCGAACATCCCAAAGTCCATTGCCTCAGCCTGCGCTTCAAACACGCCGTATTCGCCAACCAGCTCGACCTCGATGAGCTGGATCCCTACGTCATGGTTTACCGACGCCTCGAGGAATACCTCAGCGCCCGTGACGAGCCGGAACGTCTGGAGCTGGTACGGCGCGCGCTGTATTTGAAGGTGAATCGCAAGCTCACCGGCAGCAGCAGTCGCAGCGCGAGCTGGCAACGCTCGCTGCTTGAGCGCCTGACCCACGAATGGCACTGGGATCAGCGTCAGCTGGCCCTGCTCGATAGCCGCAGCCAGTGGAAAGTCCGCCAGGTCGGCTCGGAGCGCCGAGCCTTGGTCAATGAGCTCAATTACAGCTACCGCTTCCTGACCCGGTTCGCCCGCAACGAACAAACTGTCAGCCTGATCAATAAACGCGAGCTCAACGTGCTCGGTCGACGTCTGTATGCGGCCTTCGAGCGCAAGGCAAACAAGGTCGAGTTCATCAACCCGGGCATCGCCCCTGACCTGGCCGAAGACACCCTGACCCTGGTGCAGGCGCCGAACAGGAAAGAGTCCGGGCAAACTCAATGGGGTTTGTATAACGGCAGCCTGACCGCCAATGAGTGGGAGCATTTCGCGCCGATCAAGCGCAGCCGTCAATTGCTGGAGCTGCTGACCTGGTGCCACCGCAATGGCGTCATCGACAGCAGCACCCGCCTGGCCTTGCATCCCGGCAGCAGCGACCTGAGCGAGTTCGAACTGTTCAACCTGCTCGGCAGCCTGCAACAGAGCATCACCCTGCCCCTGGCGACCGTCGCCGAAGAGCCGCTATTGCGCGTGAGTGTGCCGAGCGAAGTGCTGATCCTGGTAAACGTCGGCATCGATCCGCTCAAGCACCACCGCGACCTGAATATCCTGATGACCACCGAGCGCACCGATTCCCTGAGTTACGCCGGGGTCCGGGAAAATCTGGTGCTGACCCTGGACCAGGTCACGCTCAACAGCTGGAACGAGGTACTGGTCAGCCGTTTTGATGGCCCCCATGCCTTGCTCGCCTGCGTACGCGATTACCTCAACAACCTGCCGAAGGGGCTGCAACAGCCCAGGCTGCGGGTTCATTGCTTCTGCCACAACCGTGCGCAATTCATCGCCCGGCGGGTCGAAGACATTCTCGACACCGCGCAGAACCTGTTGCTGAGCGAACTCAATCATCGCTACCTGATTCAGGTCCAGCAGCATTTCCACGTGCTGGAACTGGTGCCCGGCCATGTCAACCACGTCGTCCTCGCCTCGCTGCCGGCGCTGGTCGAATACCTGGGCGCAGACCTCGCCAGCTACAGCCCGTTGCACCTGGACCCGATGGCGCTTGAAGACCAGGATCTGGCGCTGGTATTACCGATGGGGCAGCCGGAATGCGTTCAGGTGTTCTATCGGACCAGCGAGTTCCACGCCGATCTGTATGTACTGGATGAATTCAATGCCCTGTGGCATCAACGTTTGCCCTACCACGATGAGCAAAGCCTGCTGGTGCCGTTGCAGAGATTCCTGCAATCGATCCAATACCGGCGCGAAGCCTTGCTGCCGATGGACGCTGCCCAGTCCCTGAGCCTGGACACCTTGTATTTCCAGCTGCTGCCATCGGGCCCCGTGCGAGCCCGTCGGGTCGAAGCCCGGCCGGCGCCGCAAACCCCGGTCAACGATCCGTTCTACGATGTGCAGGCGATCGTCGGCAAAGCCGCACCGGGGCAGGTGCAGATCACGTTGTATTGCAATCAGCGGGAGTTTTCAGAGCTGGAACATGGCGACCAGCTGTTCAGCGTGGTCGCCAGGGAAATCGTCGGGCAGCGCCGCGAGACCGCGCGCTACCGTTGCTACATCACCGACCTGGACCTGTCCGGTCTGCTCGGTGATGGTCAGCGTTCAAGCAATCTGTATTTGCGCTACAAGGCCGATCTGGAGCGCGCATTGAACGAGGCGCTCGAGCAGATCTGAGGGGCATGTCATTCCGGGAAGGAGCCGCCATTGGCAGGCTGTGATTCGACTTCCAGCAGGGTCAGCTTGAGGGTCTTGCCGCCCGGAGCCGGCCAATCGATATGCTGGCCAACCTTGAGGCCAAGCAATGCGCTGCCTACCGGCGCCAGAATGGAAATCTTGCCTTCGTCGGCATTGGCATCCTTGGGGTAAACCAGCGTCAGGTGGTAATCCTTGCCGCTGCTCTCTTCACGGCAATGCACACGGGAATTCATGGTCACGACATCGGCGGGCACTTCATCGTGACCGACCAGGGTATCGGCGCGATCCAGTTCGGTTTGCAGCGCGATAACGCCCGGCAGCGTGTCATCCAGGCTGTCGATCAGGCGCTCCAGACGTTGTACGTCCAGACGGGTAAGGGTGATGGAAGGTGCGGTCATGATCAGGGCAGACTCCTTTCTTCTGCACGAAAAAAGCAAAACCCCGCCAGAAAAAGGCGGGGTTTTCACGAGCCTCGATGGGTTGAGGCGTACCCGGACACTATCACAGCTCAATAAATATACAAGCCGCCACTCGGCGGCGTAGGAGCTGCCGAAGGCTGGGATCTTTTGATCTGGTTTTTAATCGATCGGGAATCGCTGAATATCAAAATCAAAAGATCGCAGCCTGCGGCAGCTCCTACAGGGGATTGGCGGTGGCCTTGCGATAGGAGGCCTGGGTGCAGATAACCCGTCGGCGCTCATCATCGGCCGAGCGCCATTCGCGGATGTCTTCGACATGGCGAAAACACCCAAGGCAGACCTTCTGCTCATCCAGCCGACACACACCGCTGCACGGCGAAGGCACCGCCGGGCTGACATTGCTGTAGAGCGGTTTGGGCGCACGAACGGGCGCAGGCTGGGTCACGACCTTACAGACCTTCGAAATCGAGTTCGACGTCAGCCTGCTGCTTGACGATGCGCTCGAGCATTTCGCCCAATTGCTCTTCGCTCTTGTCGCACATCCAGCGCTCGCTCTCTTCGTCATAGTCGAAGTGGAAGCCACCGGACACTGCCGCCAGCCACAACTGACGCAACGGCTCCTGGCGGCTGAAGATCAGCGCCGTGCCGTTTTCGAACTTGACGGTCAGCACGCCGGCCGAACTTTCCAGATCGATATCCAGGTCACTCTCGTCAAAAATATCCTCCAGCGATTGCTGGGTGGCATCGACCAGATCGTGGAAACGGGCTTCGGTCAAACTCATTGCGGCAACCTCAAAAAGTGTCTACTCACGCTCAAGCGCCGCAAGATACGGGCGAGCTCCGGTGAATGCAAAGGATAACGATCAAGCGCCGATATAGGTACATCAAACATCGCCCCTGTGGGGGCGAGCCTGCTCGCGAAGGGGTTGGCACATCCAACATCTTTGTTGACTGAACCACCGCTTTCGCGGGCAAGCCCGCTCCTACGGGGGATTGCACCTGGCTGGCCGGCATCGGGTATAGGCCCGCCGGACGGGAGCTCCGTTACATAGGCAAGCTGCCGGGTGGCCGGTATACTCCGGCGCAATTAACGCATTTTCAAGGATTTCGCCATGAAGCGCCTGATCTCTTCCTTTGTTGCGCTCGCTTCGCTCGTCGCTTTTGCCAGCCTGTTATCGGCCTGTGGTCAAAAAGGCCCGCTGTACCTGCCTGATGAGAACCTGGATCCTGTCGAGCAAGCCAAATCGTCGCAACAGCAGCCTGCGTCTAAAGCCCACAAGCACGACGTCTACCAATAAGGGAACATCATGGACGCTTTTAACTACCGTGACGGTGAGCTGTTCGCGGAAGGTGTTGCCCTGTCCGCCATCGCCGAACGCTTTGGCACGCCGACTTATGTCTACTCCCGTGCCCACATCGAAGCCCAGTACCTGGCTTACGCCGATGCTCTGGCCGGCACGCCACACCTGGTCTGCTTTGCGGTCAAGGCCAACTCCAACCTGGGTGTACTGAATGTCCTGGCGCGTCTGGGCGCCGGTTTCGACATCGTCTCCCGTGGCGAGCTGGAACGCGTATTGGCCGCTGGCGGCAGCGCCGACAAGATCGTGTTCTCCGGTGTCGGCAAGACCCGTGACGACATGCGTCGCGCCCTGGAAGTCGGCGTGCATTGCTTCAATGTCGAATCCACCGACGAGCTGGAGCGCCTGCAGGTTGTCGCCGCCGAGCTGGGCGTGCGTGCACCGATCTCGCTGCGCGTGAACCCGGACGTCGATGCCGGCACGCATCCGTACATCTCGACCGGTCTTAAAGAAAACAAGTTCGGTATCGCCATCGCCGACGCCGAAGATGTGTATATCCGCGCCGCGCAGTTGCCCAACCTGGAAGTGGTCGGCGTCGATTGCCACATCGGTTCGCAACTGACCACCCTGCCGCCATTCATCGATGCTCTCGACCGCCTGCTGGGCCTGGTCGACCGCCTCGGCGATTGCGGCATCTACCTGCGCCACATCGATCTCGGTGGTGGTTTGGGCGTGCGTTATCGCGATGAAGAGCCGCCCTTGGCTGCCGACTACATCAAAGCCGTGCGCGAACGTCTCGACGGTCGTGACCTGGCGCTGGTGTTCGAACCGGGCCGTTTCGTCGTCGCCAACGCCGGCGTGCTGCTGACCCAGGTCGAGTACCTCAAGCACACCGAACACAAAGACTTCGCCATCGTCGACGCGGCCATGAATGACCTGATCCGCCCGGCGTTGTACCAGGCTTGGATGGACGTCACCGCCGTGCGCCCGCGCACTACCACAGCCCGCGCCTACGACATCGTCGGGCCGATCTGCGAGACCGGCGACTTCCTGGCCAAGGATCGTGAGCTGGCCCTGGAAGAAGGCGACCTGCTGGCTGTGCATTCAGCCGGTGCCTATGGGTTTGTCATGAGTTCCAACTACAACACCCGTGGCCGTGCCGCTGAAGTGTTGGTGGACGGTGATCAGGCATTTGAAGTGCGTCGCCGTGAGACGGTAGCCGAGTTGTTTGCTGGCGAAAGCCTGCTGCCGGAGTAAAACCATGCTGCTGCGTTTTACCAAGATGCACGGCCTGGGCAATGACTTCATGGTCCTCGACCTGGTCAGCCAGCACGCGCATATTTTGCCCAAGCACGCAAAGCAATGGGGTGACCGGCACACCGGAATCGGTTTCGACCAGTTGCTGATCGTCGAAGCGCCGAGCAATCCGGACGTGGATTTCCGTTATCGGATTTTCAACGCCGATGGTTCCGAAGTGGAACAGTGTGGCAACGGTGCGCGCTGTTTCGCCCGCTTTGTGCTCGACAAGCGCCTGACCGCGAAACGGCAGATCCGCGTCGAAACCAAAAGTGGCATCATCGAGCTGGATATCCGCAGCGACGGGCAGATCGGGGTCAACATGGGCCCACCGCGCCTGGTGCCGTCCGAGATTCCGTTCGACGCAACGGAACAGGCCCTGAGTTATCGGGTTGATGTCGAGGGTACTGCGATCGAACTGGCCGCCGTGTCCATGGGCAACCCCCATGCAGTGCTGCGGGTCAGCGACATCAACAACGCACCGGTGCATGAACTGGGGCCGAAAATCGAACACCATCCGCGCTTTCCTTCGCGGGTCAATGTCGGTTTTCTCCAGGTCATCGACCGCAATCGTGCGCAGCTGCGCGTCTGGGAACGCGGGGCCGGGGAAACCCAGGCTTGCGGAACCGGCGCCTGTGCTGCCGCAGTGGCCGCGATCAGCCAGGGGTGGATGGATTCGCCTCTATTGATCGACCTGCCCGGCGGGCGCCTGTCCATTGAATGGGCCGGTCCTGGCGAACCGGTGATGATGACCGGCCCGGCAGTGCGCGTTTATGAAGGACAAGTGCGTCTTTGAGAGAGTCAAATCCATGAAAGATAAGCCTAAGGTTCCCGCCCTACAGCCCGACGAATCCCCTTCCGAAAGCCTTGAGGCGGCGGCGATTGCCGCGTACCTGGAGGCTCATCCGGATTTTTTCGTCGAACACGAAGAACTGCTCCCGGCCTTGCGCATTCCCCACCAGCGCGGCGACACCGTATCGCTGGTGGAACGCCAGATGACCATCCTGCGCGACCGCAACATCGAGTTGCGTCATCGCCTCTCGCACTTGATGGATGTCGCCCGCGACAATGACCGTCTCTTCGACAAGACCCGCCGCCTGATTCTCGCGCTGATGGACGCCACCAGCCTGGAAGACGTGGTGATCAGCGTCGAAGACAGCCTGCGCCAGGACTTCCAGGTGCCCTTTGTCAGCTTGATCCTGCTGGGCGACAACCCGATGCCGGTAGGCCGCTGGGTGACCCATGCCGATGCACAGACGGCCATTGGCGGCCTGCTCTCGGAAGACAAGAGCGTCAGCGGTAGCCTGCGTGAGCACGAACTGGACTTCCTGTTCGGCGAAGAACAACGCAAGCAGATCGGCTCCACTGCGGTCGTCGCCATCAGCCATCAAGGCATCCATGGCGTCCTGGCCATCGCCAGTCGCGACCCGCAGCACTACAAGAGTTCGGTCGGCACGCTGTTCCTGAGCTACATCGCCGAAGTCATGGGCCGCGTGCTGCCACGGGTCAACAGCTCCCTGCGCACGGTACGCTGATCGTGGAACGGCAACTGGACGCTTACTGCGAACACTTGCGCAGTGAGCGACAGGTGTCGCCCCATACACTGTACGCCTACCGTCGCGACCTCGACAAAGTGCTTGGCTGGTGCGTCAAACAGAACATCGATAGTTGGGCCGCTCTGGATATCCAGCGCCTGCGCAGCCTGATCGCGCGCCTGCATTCCCAGGGCCAGTCGTCGCGCAGCCTGGCGCGGCTGCTCTCGGCCGTACGCGGGCTGTATCACTATCTGAACCGCGAAGGTCTTTGCGACCACGATCCGGCCAACGGCCTGGCGCCGCCCAAGGGCGAACGCCGCCTGCCGAAAACGCTCGATACCGACCGCGCGCTGCAATTGCTTGAAGGCGCGGTGGAAGATGACTTTCTGGCGCGTCGTGACCAGGCGATTCTGGAGTTGTTCTATTCCTCGGGTTTGCGCCTTTCGGAGCTGACCGGGCTCAATCTCGACCAGCTGGATCTGGCCGACGGGATGGTCCAGGTGCTCGGCAAGGGCAGCAAGACGCGGCTATTGCCCGTCGGCAGGAAAGCACGCGAAGCACTGGAACAGTGGCTGCCATTGCGAGCCATGACCAATCCGGCGGACGACGCCGTGTTTGTCAGCCAGCAAGGTCGCCGCCTCGGCCCTCGGGCGATTCAGGTACGGGTCAAGGCCGCTGGCGAGCGCGAGCTGGGCCAGAACCTGCATCCGCACATGCTGCGACACTCTTTCGCCAGCCACCTGCTCGAATCGTCGCAGGACTTGCGTGCCGTGCAGGAATTGCTCGGCCACTCGGACATCAAGACCACCCAGATCTACACCCACCTGGACTTCCAGCACCTGGCGACGGTCTACGACAGCGCCCATCCACGGGCCAAACGCATTAAAGGCGATGATTCATGACCATCCAATTGATCACCTTCGACCTCGACGACACCCTGTGGGACACCGCCCCGGTGATCGTCAGCGCCGAAGCCGTATTGCGTGAATGGCTGATCGAGCACGCCCCCAATCTGGGCGCCCTGCCGGTGGAGCATTTGTGGACTATTCGTGAACGGATTCTGAGCAGCGAACCGAGCCTCAAGCACCGCATCAGCGCCCTGCGTCGGCGTGTGCTGTTCCACGCGCTGGAAGAAGCCGGCTACGACCACGGCCAGGCTTCGGACCTGGCCGACAAGAGCTTTGAAGTGTTTTTGCATGCGCGGCACCAGATCGAAGTGTTCCCTGAAGTCGAACCGACACTCGAGACCTTGGCCAAGCACTACGCCTTGGGCGTGGTCACCAATGGCAACGCCGATGTGCGCCGATTAGGGCTGGCGGATTACTTCAAGTTTGCCCTGTGCGCTGAAGACATTGGCATCGCCAAGCCCGATGCGCGACTGTTTCATGAGGCGTTGCAGCGTGGCGGGGCAACGGCGCAGACCGCGGTGCACATCGGTGATCATCCGGGTGATGACATTGCAGGTGCCCAGCAGGCAGGGTTGCGGGCGATCTGGTTCAACCCGGCGGGCAAAGCCTGGGAAGCGGATCGTTTGCCGGACGCGGAGATTCGCAGCCTGAGCGATTTGCCGGCGTTGCTGGCCCGCTGGAATGCGCAACACTGATCCTGAATTTACACACCCCCCCTGTGGGAGCGAGCTTGCTCGCGATGAGGCCGTAACATTCACAATTGATGTTGACTGACACACCGCCATCGCGAGCAAGCTCGCTCCCACAGGCATCCCCGCCAGGCTCCTGATTTCTCGGCTCCCATGAAAAAGCCCGCAGCGACGGCGGGCTTTTTCAGCAAGCACGGGCAGAGGCTCAGATAGGCCGGCTACCGTACTTGTTGTCAGGCTTCTTGGGAGGATCGGCGACCACATTGGCCTCCACTTCCTGCACCTTGCCGCCGCGCGCAAGAAACTCTTCCATGGCCTTGGCCAGGGCATCGCGCTCCTTGTTCTTGGCTTCGACGCTCGGCAGTTCATCGACCGACACCGCAGCCTTGGCCTTGCCTTTGGCAGTCGGAACGGGCGTATCACCGCCGTCGTCTTCAGCGACGTCTTCCGCCACCGCTTCAAGGCCTTCTTCGGTTTCGTCGTCGTCGCCTACTTCGAGGTCGTCGTTTTCCAGATCATCGTCGCTCATGTTCTACCTCATGACTTGCGAAAAGCAGATTAGTTATAGCCCAGCTTTGCCGTCTGTCGACGGTTGCCGGAAAAAATTCAACCGCCATTGGGGACCAACGGCTTTGCCTCTTCACCGTGCAGGGTGGCGAGGACTTTACGAGCACCACCCTGATCACGGTGCTCGCCCAGATAAACGCCTTGCCAGGTCCCCAGCGCCAATCGGCCTGCCTGAATCGGCAAACTGAGCTGACAGCCAAGCACGCTGGCCTTGAAGTGCGCCGGAAGGTCGTCCAGGCCTTCGTCGTTATGCTCATAGCCGTCCGTTCCTTGTGGGATCAGACGATTGAAAAATCGTTCGAAGTCGCGACGTACCGCCGGATCGGCGTTCTCGTTGATGGTCAACGACGCCGAGGTATGCTGTAGCCACAAATGCAACAGACCGACCCGACATGCCTTGATTTCAGGCAGGCCGGCGAGTAACTCGTCCGTTACCAGATGAAAGCCCCGGGGCCTCGCCCGCAAGGTAATCAGAGTCTGTTGCCACATACAGTTCTCCGCACGTTCGGGGCGCATTCTAGCGCGCTCTGGGAAAAAACAAAGGCCCTAATATTCCTTCAATCATGTAAGCCATTGGCCGCACAAAAACACGCTGCGTAAACGCCACGAAACCTGTACGAAAAAACCTTTCAGCTGCTCCTTCACTGACAAACTCCAGACAAAAAAATGCCCGGCAAGCCGGGCAAATTTTTAGGCGCGTTCTTACAAGTTGTAGCCGCGCTCGTTGTGAAGTGCCAGGTCGATGCCGACGGCCTCTTCTTCTTCGGTGATACGCAGACCCATGACGGCGTCCAGCACCTTGAGGATGATGAAGGTGACGATCGCGGTGTAGATCACGGTGAAACCCACGCCCTTGAGCTGGATCCAGACCTGCGCACCGATATCGGTGACGGTGCCGAAACCACCCAGGGCCGGAGCGGCGAATACACCGGTCAGGATCGCGCCGAGGATACCGCCGATACCGTGCACGCCGAAGGCGTCCAGGGAATCGTCATAGCCAAGTTTGCGTTTCAGGGTGGTGGCGCAGAAGAAGCACACCACGCCCGCTGCCAGACCGATCACCAGCGCGCCCATCGGGCCCACGGTGCCTGCGGCAGGCGTGATGGCGACCAGACCCGCTACCACACCCGAGGCGATACCCAGTGCGCTTGGTTTGCCGTGGGTGACCCACTCGGCGAACATCCAGCCCAGTGCGGCAGCGGCGGTGGCGATCTGGGTGACCAGCATCGCCATACCGGCAGTGCCGTTGGCCGCTGCGGCGGAGCCGGCGTTGAAACCGAACCAGCCGACCCACAGCATTGCAGCGCCCATCAGCGTGTAGCCGAGGTTATGCGGTGCCATCGGGGTAGTCGGGAAGCCTTTGCGCTTGCCCAGTACCAGGCAGCAGATCAGGCCGGCCACACCGGCATTGATGTGCACCACGGTGCCGCCAGCGAAGTCGAGCACGCCCCAGTCCCACATCAGGCCGCCGTTACCGGACCAGACCATGTGCGCGATCGGTGCATACACCAAGGTGAACCAGATGCCCATGAAGATCAGCATGGCGGAGAACTTCATCCGCTCGGCAAAGGCACCGACGATCAGCGCCGGGGTGATGATGGCGAAGGTCATCTGGAAGGTGATGAACACCGCCTCAGGAAACAGCGCCGCGGGACCGGTCAGGCTCGATGGCGTGACACCGGCGAGGAAAGCCTTGCCCATGCCGCCGAAGAAGGAGTTGAAGTTGACGACGCCCTGCTCCATGCCGGTGGTGTCGAACGCGATGCTGTAGCCATAAATGACCCACAGGATGCTGATCAGACCGGTAATGGCGAAGCACTGCATCATCACGGAAAGAATGTTTTTCGACCGAACCATGCCGCCGTAGAACAGCGCGAGGCCGGGAATAGTCATGAACAGCACAAGGGCTGTCGAGGTCAGCATCCAGGCAGTGTCACCCGAATTGAGGACTGGGGCCGCCACTTCGTCTGCCGCCATGACCAGGCTGGGCATTACGAGGGACAACAGGGCTCCTAGCCCTGCGAATTTACGCAGAGTCATATTGTTTTCTCCTGGGGCGTGGGGTGTAGCGGCTTAGATTGCGTCGGTATCGGTTTCGCCGGTACGGATGCGAATCGCCTGTTCCAGATTGACCACGAAGATCTTGCCGTCACCGATCTTGCCGGTGTTGGCAGCCTTGGTTATCGCCTCGATAACCCGATCCAGATCCTTGTCGTCAATGGCGACATCGATTTTCACCTTGGGCAGAAAATCGACCACGTATTCCGCGCCGCGATACAGCTCGGTGTGACCCTTCTGCCGACCGAAGCCTTTGACTTCAGTAACGGTAATGCCCTGCACGCCGATCTCGGACAGCGACTCGCGTACGTCGTCCAGCTTGAACGGCTTGATGATGGCAGTGACTAGCTTCATGAAAACTCTCTCCCGAATTGGTGGACTTGCCCCAGGAAAACAAACCCGACTCAAGTCTAAGCGCAGTGCCTGGCTTTGTAACGCATCGTCGGCCTTACCCGCCCGTCCGACGCCAGCTAACCGCTCCTGACGAAACTCCCCGTTCCGCTTGGCGCACTGCATTCGTCACAGCGACTGCATCAGTGCATGGGTCACTACCGCCTAAGCAGAAAGCTTGCCATCTCCACAAAATCCCCTGAATTCAATGGCTTGATCGCAACCAACTGACCCTGCGCCAGAATGGCCCGACGATTACGCACAACAACAGTGCGATGCCGTCCGTCCGCATGCGCGAAAAGCGTGCATCCCTGCAGTCCGGATTGACTATAGACACTGCGTGATACACTGCTCGCCATTGTTTCCAGGACCTTTCCCATGCTCGCGCCCAAAGACTTCCTCGACGCCCTGAGCGGCACCGCCTCCCGCCTCTTCAGCGGCGACAACCCACTGCCGAAAAGCGAAATCGAAAGCCAGTTCAAGGCTTTGTTGCAGAGCGGCTTCAGCAAACTGGATCTGGTGAGCCGGGAAGAGTTTGATAGCCAGATGGTCGTGCTGGCACGAACCCGGGCACGGCTGGAGAGTCTTGAAGCGAAAGTGGCCGAGCTGGAAGCGAAGCTCAATCCGCCAACCGAGTAACACCGCAATCCCTGTGGGAGCGGGCTTGCCCGCGAATAGGGGCACCTCGGTCTTCCGCCACCCCACACTGGCTAGACCACCCCTGTAGGAGCTGCCGAAGGTTCGGGCCGCGTTCGGACGATCTTTTGATCTTCAGCCCCGCAAACATCTCAGCAACGTCCTACAAACATCACCACCGCCGTCCGATTGCGCCGCAAAGCCCCGGTTCCTAAGCTCACCCAATGCTGAATGTTCAGCACTGGGTTTGGCGACCCGGAAGCTTAAGGCGTACGACGACCATCGACTCGAGTCATGGCGGTTGTGCGTGGGAGACTTTCGGGTCTGCCGGGTTCCTTTTGCTCCGGTTCGCCAACCCGCGTACAGCTGCCACCCAATCCTTTGGCGACGATTGCTGGCAGCCCTTTCAAGCAAAAGGAGCTGTATCAATGAATAGCGATGACGCTTATCTAATCCCCCACATCTTCACCCGCCACAAACTCCACCTCCACGCCCTCCTCCTGCAAAACCAACCCTGGTTCAGCGCCCGCGACCTCGGCCGACTGCTGCGCCTCTTCCTCGACGAACGCACCGTCCGAAAACTCGACCCCGACCAACGCCAAACCGCAAAAATAATCACCCACGGCCGCATCGAAAACACCCTGCTGATCAGCGAATCCGGCGTCTACGCGCTGCTGGTCTATCACTACTGCCCCGAATACCGAGGCCTGCGCGAGTGGCTGACCCACGAAGTAGTGCCAGCCCTCAGAGACGCCCAGCAACCGGCTTCAACCGAACGCCCGATTCTGAGCCGGCTGAATTGGCCGCAGATGTCGCTGAGTTTGCTGCACTGGAACAACCAGCCGTGGATTCGGCTGCAGGATGTGCCACACGTACTACCTGATCAGGATGTGTCAAAACGTACAGACAATACGCCTTGGTGGAAGCGAGCTTCGCGGATGCTGCAATCGTTTTAACACCAATTTGCACCGCTTATGGACTACGCCTGCTGCGCATCAGACGTAGTCATTTTCCACAACCATAGCCAATTCCACCTGTCGTGCGTCTGACGTCCTTCATACATCTAAGTACGGTCCTACAGTAGCCAGCTCCTGCGTCTGAATACGTGACCACGCCCGCGTCCGTTACCTTCTTCGCCTCGATCTCAACAGTACAAAAGCGATGAGAAGAAAAGGAAAAGGCACAGAACTCCGCAATCAGATATTCAAATCTGATGCTCGCAATCTCACTTACGAAGCCATTTCCGATGATCCTGACATTCGTGCCGCAGGCATCAACGTCTCAGCACTCAGGCTCGATCCGATCACCGTGGCTGCGATCAACTCCTGTCATCTGTGGGAAGAAATAATCCTGTACCCGTGGGAATGCATCCCGGACTGGAAGCGCAAGGATGCAAGGGGGCTGGATCTGGCTATCTGGTATGAAGAAGAGCTCTGTGGCTTGTGCTATGCGACTCCGCGTGAAAGCACTATCTGCATAAAAATTGTGCTTTTGCAGGGACATACAAGAAACACCCCCGCTTTGCGAGGCTGGATCGCTCCAATTGCATTGCTGGCTACGGAGCTTTATGCGCGGATGCTGGGCTGCGATGAGATCGAGGTACAACAACCCGACCCGGGTGCCATTTCCTATTATCAAAAACTTGGATTCATTTTTGACAAAACCAACCGCCTTGTCTTTTCGCTAGACGACCAATAAGATCAATCCACTCATCCAGGCACGCGAGGTGTCTATGAAACCCAAAAAGCAAAAAGCAAAGTCATTAATGATCGCTGAGTATCATGCCGAGGCGCTCCGCTTGGCCGGAAACGTTTCTGCCAGTCAGCGTCGCTTTTTTAAAGTCGCAGCAACGTATGGCAAAGAACTTGAACCTGATGGCTTGCTTGCAGGTGCACGAGTCTGACAGCCCGCCCGAAGAAACCGCCCGAGTGGCGGTTTTTTTTACATCCGAATTAGCTCATTAAAACCCGCACATCTTCCGACGTTTCCCCAAAAGCGTATGCATGGCACGCTAGTCGGACAGGTACCACGAGCAATACCGAATCAGAAATAAAAAAGGCGTCCATCGGACGCCTTTTAGGTAATTTTGAGGAGTAGTCGCAGCGATTCTTTAGCTCCCAGCCTTGCGACCTTGGGTTCAGAATCCGACAGGCGAACCCATCGTCACTACTTCAGAGAAACCAGCTTTCTCTGCTGCCAAAAATGCGGGGGGCCTTAGCTGGTGCCCAGTCCCGACGAATGCGCAGTTGCAGTCCTCAAAAACAATGATTCGTTAATGCCAGCCTATAGTCAAGTCGCCATCTTGGGCGTCATAGACGGGTCATTGATACTTCTTGTAAACGTCTACTCCAGCGCCTCCTTCCAGCTCGACTACCCTTAAAAAGCCGCAGGAAGCGGTTCTCCGTCAGCTCAAGGAGCGACCATGTCCCTCTCCATCGTCCACAGCCGCGCCCAGATTGGCGTGGATGCACCCGCCGTCACCGTGGAAGTCCATCTGGCCAACGGCTTGCCTTCGCTGACGATGGTCGGATTGCCCGAAACAGCCGTGAGGGAGAGCAAGGACCGCGTGCGCAGCGCGATCATCAATTCGGGTCTGCAATTTCCGGCGCGGCGCATTACGTTGAATCTCGCCCCCGCCGATTTGCCAAAGGACGGCGGGCGGTTCGACTTGGCGATTGCCTTGGGGATCCTGTCGGCCAGTGTCCAGGTGCCGACGTTGACGCTGGACGATGTGGAATGCCTTGGGGAATTGGCGCTGTCCGGTGCAGTGCGGGCGGTTCGCGGTGTGTTGCCGGCGGCACTGGCCGCGCGCAAGGCGGGACGGACATTGGTGGTGCCGCGGGCCAATGCCGAAGAGGCGTGCCTGGCGTCGGGGTTGAAGGTGATTGCAGTGGATCATCTGCTGGAAGCCGTTGCGCATTTCAATGGTCATACGCCCATCGAGCCTTACATTTCGGATGGCTTGATGCATGCCAGCAAACCTTATCCCGACTTGAACGAAGTGCAGGGCCAACTCGCGGCCAAGCGTGCGTTGCTGATTGCGGCGGCGGGCGCGCATAACCTGCTGTTCAGCGGGCCACCGGGGACGGGTAAAACACTGTTGGCGAGTCGTCTGCCGGGGCTTTTACCACCATTGGCAGAAAGTGAGGCGCTGGAAGTCGCGGCGATTCAATCAGTCGCCAGCTGTGTGCCGTTGAGCCATTGGCCGCAGCGACCGTTTCGCCAACCCCATCACTCCGCCTCCGGCCCGGCCCTGGTAGGCGGCGGCTCGAAACCTCAACCCGGTGAAATCACCCTCGCCCATCATGGCGTGCTGTTCCTCGATGAACTCCCGGAATTTGATCGCAAAGTATTGGAGGTACTGAGGGAGCCACTGGAATCCGGCCACATCGTGATCGCCCGCGCCAGGGACCGCGTACGTTTCCCGGCGCGCTTCCAGCTGGTCGCGGCGATGAATCCCTGCCCCTGTGGATATCTTGGTGAACCGAGTGGGCGCTGTTCCTGCACACCGGACATGGTCCAGCGCTATCGCAACAAATTGTCGGGCCCGCTGCTGGACCGTATCGACCTGCACCTGACCGTCGCCCGCGAAGCCACGGCGTTGAATCCCGCATCGAAACCCGGTGACGACACGGCCACCGCGGCGGTGCTGGTCGCCAATGCACGAGAACGGCAACAGAAACGCCAAGGCTGTGCGAACGCATTCCTTGATCTGCCGGGACTGCGCAGACACTGCAAATTATCCACAGCCGATGAAAACTGGCTGGAAACCGCCTGCGAGCGTTTGACCTTGTCCCTGCGAGGCGCCCACCGGCTGCTCAAAGTGGCGCGCACCTTGGCGGACCTTGAGCAACTCGATGGCATTCGACGCGAACATGTGGCTGAGGCGCTTCAATACAGGCCGTCGAGCCCATAGTCGTAATAAGTGTTTTTTCTGAAAAATCTCATTCACTAAGCATTTTTTTGCCCAAATAAGGTTTTTTGTACAAATTCATCTGATTCTAAGCGCCACTCACATCAACCATTGCTGTAAGCGTTTTTTTAATGAAACATGTATTTCTAATCGTTTTTGAGCACGAGTAAGCGAATTTATGTCCAGCATCGGCTATCTCTGGCTGTCTCACGAATACCGGATATTTCCAGTACAACCGTTTCCCATCAGCAGCAAGATAGGCTCACGTCGCTCAAGCACCCAGCTGGGAGATCTGCGCAACGAGATCTATCCGGAGGTTTATCGTCCCAAGCCCAATATGAGTGATCACTTGGCGTTTGCTCTGCGTTATGAAGGCGTGCATTTGGAATTCCTCGCGCGTCTTTACGCCTTAGAGACGGTGAAAGAGGCGCTGGAAGAGTGGATTACTCGAGAGCCCGTTGGGATATTTGCCCGGCGAGCGTGCTTTCTCTACGAGTGGTTGATGCCGGATGAACTGAGCGTTGCGTCTACTAGAACAGGTAACTATGTCGATGCATTGAATCCGAAGGATTATCTCGTCGGGACAGCCGTCAATAACCCCCGATGGCGTGTTCGAAATAATTTGCCGGGCAGCAGGGCATTCTGTCCAATGATTCGTCGGAATGAGGCAGTCCGAAACGCAGAACGTTACGACATTGCGAGCAAACTGGGAGAGCTTGAATCCGATTTCGGCATCGATCTAATCATGCGCAGTACCGTGTGGCTGACAGTCAAGGAAAGCCGGGCCAGTTTTCTCATCGAGCATGAGCAGGACGAAGAGGACCGTATACGCCGATTCGCCAATGTCATGGAAACGGAATGCGGAACACATTCCGATCCCCTTGAGCCAGATACGCTGGAAGGGTTACAGCGTGAAATTCTTGGGAAGACGGCGTTACGCTACGGCATCCGTCGCTCGCCAGTTTATGTAGGGCATACCGCGCGTTATCAGCCAGTAATCGATTACATCGCCCCGCATTGGGATCACACCCGCTCCATGCTCACGGGCCTGAGCCAATTTTTGCAGAATACTCAATCTCAGTCATCGATCTTACGTGCAGCCGTTGCCTCATTCGGCTTTGTCTATATCCACCCTATGGCTGACGGTAATGGGCGCATCTCCCGTTTCTTGATCAACGATGTACTACGGCGCGATGGAGTAGTACCTCCACCTGTCATTCTTCCTGTCTCAGCCACGATTACTCACAGCACTCAAAACAAAGCCGCCTATGATCGCGTACTTGAGAGTTTTTCCCGCCCACTGATGAAACATTACGCGCCCCAGTACCGGTTTGGCGAAACCGTCGAGGCAGAGGATGGCGTTCATTACAACCTCCACTTCACGGGGTATGACGATGCGTTGCCGACATGGCGCTACCCAGACCTGACGGCTCATGCGGTTTATTTGGCGCAAGTCATCAACGATACGTTGACTCAGGAAATGCGGCTGGAGGCGCAATTTCTTTGGGCGAATGACACCGCCCGCAGAAGCATCAAACAATTCCTGGAGGCGCCGGACAATGAATTGGATCAGATCATCCGGGCCGTACGCCAAAACGGACATACGCTTTCCAACAAATTACTCAAGCGCTATCCGCTGTTTGTAGAAAGACCAGAGTTAGGAGAGCGCCTCACGCGTGCAGTGGAGGAAGCTTTCAGCGAACTGAAATAAAAAACGGTCGGGATGTCATCCCTTGGTGAGATCCACCAACGGTACCTGCCGCACCTCGGTTTCCCGCCCATCCTGAATCTCGCTCACCCGCTTCAGCGCCTGATCCACGGCGCCCTTGTCCGCCAACAAGCTATAGCTGATCTGGAACTGCTTCTGTTCCTTCGGCCCAATCGTTGGTACCAGGCCCAATGGCCGCTGATACCGGCGGTTGTAGGAAAAACTCGTTCCCGGCTCCAGACCCGTGACATAGCCTTGCCCTTGGGTGTCGGTGTTTTTCCACAGGGAGAACACGGGCAATGTTTGAGTATTGAAGCCGACCGAAACGCCCAGGCTGCCGGCCTTGTTATGCAGCACCGTCAGCGTGTCGCCCTTGGCGTCGGCGTAGGGCACCACGTTGTACACCGTTTCGTCGTAGTCCTTGGTGGGTGCGCGGTAGGTTTGCCAGTCCGGCAGATCGCCTTTGGCCTTGTCGTTGAATGGCGATACCTGTTTCACCGGCGCGGCGAAGCGGGCGCCCTGCTCGAGGAACGGGGTGCTGAAGTTGCTGTGGTACAGCGCCTGGTATTCCTTCGGATAGTCGCCGTTATTGGTCAGGGTGTCGTTGAGGCTGAAGCTCACACTGCCTGGTTCGGTGACCAGTTCGGTCGCGACGGAGAAGTCGACCTTCTTGAACGCCTGCTCTTTCAACTCGCCGCGCAGGCTGATGGCATAAGGCGGTTTCTCGTCGATGTGCAGGGTGACTTTGCTGGCCGGGATATTGGCGGCGCGACCGTGCAGGGTCAGCAATTCGCCATTGTCCATGCCGGGATGGCCGACCCATTCGTAGCCGCAACGGGTGACCAGTTCGTTGAAGCCTTCCAGCCAACCCAGGCCACCGCGACCGTTGAGTTCGATGAAGGATGGATTGACCACCTCCTTGACCGGCGAATCCCATCCCATGCGCACAGTGCCGACCGACGCCTGCAAGACGTTCATCCCTCGTGTTGGCACCACCGAGAGTTTCATTGTGCCGTTATCGATGTCGACGATGCTGACGCCCTCCTGCCGACCGCCGTGCAAGGTGCGCAGAGTCACGGAGAAGGGTTTGTCGGTTTTCACGCCGAGTTGCTGGCTGGTGATTTGCCAGTTCTGGGCGGCCTTGTCGGTGTCGAGCAAGACGTAGTCCCAGGCCATGGCGTGGGAGGCAGCGGTCAGCGCGCCGAGGCTGACGAAGAGTTTGAGCGGGGTCATGGCAGCATGCCTTTCTTGGAGTTGTGCCATTTTTATAGACTGGCTGAAACGATTCATCAAGCTCTATAAACAAGATAAACCATGTCCGTCGATTCGGAGCATTGGGATAACCCAGAACAATTGAGCGATCCCTTCGCGAGCAGGCTCGCTCCCACAGGGTATCTGCGGCGAACACAAAATGTGTGACCACCGAAATCAATGGTGGAAGCAAAGCCGCCTCGATTCAGCCCAAGCGCTCGACGTCCGGTAACTCCATCGCCCGCACTTCGCCCTGCAGGAAATCGCTGAGCCGGCGCATACGCTCACCACCCGGTCGGGTTTTCGGCCAGACCAGGTAATATTTCTCACCACTGGCGACGGCCGTCGGCCACGGCAGACTCAGGCGTCCCTGGGCAACGTCCTCCGCTACCATCAGCAGATCACCCATGGACACGCCGTATCCTCGGGCGGCGGCAATCATGCCCAGCTCCAGCGTATCGAACACCTGCCCGCCCTTGAGCGAGACCTGATCGGTCAGGCTCATGCGCTCCAGCCAATTGCGCCAGTCACGACGATCAGGGGTCGGGTGCAGCAGTTCGGCATTGGCCAGGCGTGCTACGTCCCACGGCTGATCCTTCAGAAGATTCGGCGCGCCGACTGGAATCAGCTCTTCCGGGAACAGGAAACTGGCCTCCCAGTCCGGAGGAAAATTCCCGTTACTGAGGATGACGGCGCAGTCGAAGGGTTCATGGTTGAAGTCCACCGAGTCGACGTCCATCCAGGCGCTGGTCAGTTGCACCTCGTTGCCCGGTTGCAGATGCCGGAAACGGCTGAGCCGCGCCAGCAGCCAACGCATGGTCAGGGTGGACGGCGCTTTCATGCGCAGGATGTCATCCTCGGCGCGCAGCGTATTGCAGGCCCGCTCCAGGGCCGTGAAGCCTTCGCGGATGCCGGGCAGGATCAGCCGCGCTGACTCGGTCAGTTGCAAATTGCGCCCGCTGCGGTGGAACAGCCGACAGGCGAAATGCTCTTCGAGCGTTCGGATGTGCCGGCTGACTGCACTCTGAGTGATCGACAACTCTTCGGCGGCGCGGGTAAATGAACTATGCCGTGCCGCCGCTTCGAATGCGCGAAGGGCATATAAGGGAGGAAGACGACGAGACATCAGGAAGGCTCCTACAGCGCAATGACACCAAGTTATCAGAAACTCATAAGCATGAGTTTTAATCATGCCACCCATCCTTTTTATCCCTTTGTGAAAACCCCGCAGAGCGCCGAGAATCGACGCTCCCCCTGTTCTCTTTGACGATCGAGCGTGATGACCATGCAGCATCCAGCGCGTATTGAACTCTGGGCCATCCTGCGGCTGGCGGGGCCGTTGATTGCCTCGCAGTTGGCGCACATGCTGATGGTCCTCACCGACACCTTGATGATGGCGCGCCTGAGCCCCGAGGCACTCGCTGGCGGTGGCCTTGGTGCAGCCAGTTATTCGTTCGTGTCGATCTTCTGCATCGGCGTCATTGCGGCGGTCGGCACCCTGGTAGCGATCCGTCAGGGTGCCGGCGACATCGTCGGTGCGGCGCGCCTGACCCAGGCCGGCTTGTGGCTGGCGTGGTTGATGGCGCTGGTGGCGGGTTTGCTGCTGTGGAACCTCAAACCGGTACTGTTGCTGTTCGGCCAGACCGAAACCAACGTCGAGGCGGCCGGGCAGTTCCTGTTGATCCTGCCGTTCGCCCTGCCCGGCTATTTGAGCTTCATGGCCCTGCGCGGTTTCACCAGCGCCATCGGCCGGGCGACGCCAGTGATGGTCATCAGCCTCGGCGGCACGGTGGCCAACTTCCTGCTCAATTACGCGTTGATCACCGGCATGTTCGGCTTGCCGAAAATGGGTCTGGTGGGCATCGGCCTGGTGACGGCGATCGTTGCCAACCTCATGGCGCTGGCGCTCGCGCTGCACATCCGTCGGCATCCGGCCTACGATGCTTATCCACTGCGCCAGGGCCTGTCGCGGCCCAACCGTCAGTATCTGCGGGAACTGTGGCGCCTCGGCCTGCCCATTGGCGGCACCTATGCGGTGGAAGTCGGGCTGTTTGCCTTCGCCGCGTTGTGCATGGGCACCATGGGCAGTACGCAACTGGCGGCGCATCAGATCGCCCTGCAGATCGTCTCGGTGGCGTTCATGATTCCGGCAGGGCTTTCCTATGCGATCACCATGCGCATCGGCCAGCACTACGGTGCGGGGCAACTGTTGGGCGCGCGGCTGGCCGGGCGGGTCGGGATTGCTTTCGGGGCGGCGGCGATGCTGGGCTTTGCGATGGTCTTCTGGCTGCTGCCGAATCAGTTGATCGGCCTGTTCCTGGACCACAACGACCCGGCATTCCGCGAGGTCATCGACCTGGCCGTGAGCCTGTTGGCGGTGGCGGCGTGGTTCGAGCTGTTCGACGGGACGCAAACCATCGCCATGGGCTGCATTCGCGGACTCAAGGATGCCAAGACCACGTTCCTGGTCGGGCTGGGTTGCTATTGGCTGATTGGTGCGCCGGCCGCCTGGTGGATGGCCTTCCATTTGAACTGGGGCCCGACGGGCGTCTGGTGGGGCCTGGCGCTGGGGCTGGCGTGTGCGGCGGTGAGCCTGACGCTGGCGTTTGAGTGGAAGATGAAGCGGATGATTCGGCGGGAGCCTTCGTCAGGGGCGAGTTTCCAAATCGCCCAGCCGGATTGAGATCCCCTGTGGGAGCAAGCCCGCTCCCACATTTTGTCCGTGTTTAAACCACCACTTCCAGTGCCGGCTGCTGACCGCTGCCAAAGCTCAGATACTCAACCAGGTCCGCCAACGGCAACGGCTTGCTGATCAGGTACCCCTGCACCTGATCGCAACCAAACCCGCGCAACAGATGCAACTGCTCCGGCGTTTCCACCCCTTCGGCGACCACTTCGAGATTGAGGTTGTGCGCCAGATTGATCATCGCATGCACCAGTTTGCGATTTTCTTCGCGCTGTTCCATGCCGCCGACAAAGCTCTTGTCGATCTTCAGTAAGGCAATCGGCAGGCTGTTGAGGTGCACGAACGAAGAGAATCCGGTGCCGAAGTCGTCCAGGGAGAAGCGTACGCCCAGGCGCCCCAGGGCATCCATGGTCTGTTTCACCAGATCACTGCGGCGCATGACCGCGGTTTCGGTCAGTTCGAACTCCAGCCACTGCGCCTCGACGCCGCGCTCGGCAATCAGCCGGCTCAGGGTCGACAGCAATTGGCTGTCCTGGAACTGTCGGAACGACAGGTTGATCGCCATGTGCAACGCCGGCAAACCCCGTTCGCGCAGCGCCTGCATGTCCCGCAAGGCGCGGGAAATCACCCAGTAACCCAGGGGCACGATCAAACCGCTTTGCTCGGCCAGCGGCACGAATTCGCTCGGTGGCAGCAAGCCGCGTTCCGCATGCCGCCAGCGCACCAAGGCTTCGAGGCCGACGATATGCCCGTCCGCAAGGTTCAGCCGTGGTTGGTAGTGCAACTCCAGCTCATCGCGACGCAAGGCCCGGCGCAGCTCACTTTCGAGGTCAGCCATGCTGCGGGCATTGCGATTGATGCGTTCGTTGAAGATATGAAAGGTGCAGCCCTGTGTGCTCTTGGCCTGCTGCATGGCAATGTGCGCGTGCCACATCAGCGGGTCGGCCCCGGCCTGGGCCCGGGCGTGGGCAATACCGAGACTGGAACCGATCAGCAGGCTTTCGCCGTCGATCCAATAGGGCTCGGCCAGTGCTTCGGTGATGCGTTCGGCCATCCATTCGGCGCGTTCGGGCGCGCGACGGGTGTCGATCAGCAAGGCAAATTCATCGCTGCCCAACCGGGCCAGTTGATCGCCGGCTTCGAGTTGGCTTTTGAGCCGAGCCACCACTTGCAGGATCAATCGGTCACCGGCCTGATGGCCGAGGGAGTCGTTGGCATGACGGAAGTTGTCGAGGTCGAGGTGGCCGAGCGCCAGGCCGCGGCCTTCGTTTTCCGCCAGGCGCGCTGCCAGCAAGGTCTGGAACCCCTGGCGGTTGGCGATGCCGGTCAGCGGGTCTTGCTCGGCCAGGCGCTGCAGGGTGTTTTCCAGCACGCCGCGCTCACGCACATGGCGCAGGCAACGGCGCAGCATGCCCGCATCCAGCAGATCGCGCACCAGCCAGTCGCTCACACCATCGGGCGGCGACAGCGGCTCATGTTCGAGCAGCAATACCGTCGGCAGATTGCAACGACCCGGCAGAGGCGCAAGCGCCGGGATCGTCAATAACACCGCGCTGCGGTTGTCATCGAACAGACGGCTGACCGACTCCCAGCTCGGCGCGCTGATCAGCACGGTTGAGCTCCCCATCGGAGCCAGACACTCGCGCAATAACGCCGCCCACCCCGGCTCTTCGGCCAGCAGCAGCAAACGCAAGGGTTCGACAGGCGTAGACAAGCTGGCTCCCCAGACTCTGCAATGATGTAGGCGGCGGGCATTATGCAGCGCCGGTCACCAATGACCAAATGACATCGGTTGTCTAACGCAGCCTTGAATTCGAATTTTCGAACTTTAGTCGCAAACTCAGCGATCATCCTGCGTGAAAGTAACAAAACCGGCAATTGGAGAACGCGCGCTGCGTCACAAGTCGGAGAGAGCAGCACAATTCGCTGAGCCTGTTAAAATGCCGGCCCATTTCGCAACCGACTCCCTTATTTCGTATGTCCCGACTCAATCCCCGGCAGCAAGAAGCCGTGAGCTACGTCGGCGGCCCTCTTTTGGTGCTCGCCGGCGCGGGCTCCGGCAAGACCAGCGTGATCACGCGCAAGATCGCGCACTTGATCCAGAACTGCGGCATTCGCGCCCAGTACATCGTCGCCATGACCTTTACCAACAAGGCCGCGCGCGAGATGAAGGAACGGGTCGGCACCCTGCTCAAGGGCGGCGAAGGCCGCGGCCTGACGGTGTGCACCTTCCACAACCTGGGCCTGAACATCATCCGCAAGGAACATGTTCGCCTGGGCTACAAGCCGGGCTTTTCGATCTTTGACGAGACCGACGTCAAAGCCTTGATGACCGACATCATGCAGAAGGAATACTCGGGCGACGACGGTGTCGACGAGATCAAGAACATGATCGGCTCCTGGAAAAACGACCTGATCCTGCCGCCCGAAGCCCTGGAAAATGCGCGCAATCCCAAGGAACAGACCGCCGCCATCGTTTACACCCACTATCAGCGCACGCTCAAGGCGTTCAATGCGGTGGACTTCGACGACCTGATCCTGCTGCCGGTAAAACTGTTCCAGGAACATGCCGACATCCTTGAAAAGTGGCAGAACAAAGTCCGCTACCTGTTGGTGGACGAGTATCAGGACACCAACGCCAGCCAATATTTGCTGGTGAAGCTGCTGATTGGCACCCGTAATCAGTTCACCGTAGTGGGCGACGACGACCAGTCGATCTACGCCTGGCGCGGCGCACGCCCGGAAAACCTGATGCTGCTCAAGGACGATTACCCGTCCCTGAAAGTGGTGATGCTGGAACAAAACTATCGCTCCACCAGCCGCATCCTGCGGTGCGCCAACGTGCTGATCTCGAACAACCCGCACGAATTCGAAAAGCAGCTGTGGAGCGAGATGGGCCACGGCGACGAAATCCGCGTGATCCGTTGCCGCAACGAAGACGCCGAAGCCGAACGCGTGGCCGTGGAACTGCTGACCCTGCACCTGCGCACGGATCGGCCATACAGCGATTTCGCAATCCTGTACCGCGGTAACTACCAGGCCAAGCTGATCGAACTGAAGCTGCAACACCACCAGATTCCGTATCGTCTGTCCGGCGGCAATAGCTTTTTCGGTCGTCAGGAAGTGAAAGACCTGATGGCCTACTTCCGCCTGATCGTGAACCCGGACGACGACAACGCCTTCCTGCGGGTGATCAACGTCCCACGCCGGGAGATCGGTTCGACCACGCTGGAAAAGCTTGGCAACTACGCCACCGAACGCAAAATCTCGATGTACGCCGCCACCGACGAAATCGGCCTGGGCGAACACCTGGATGCCCGTTTCACCGATCGCCTGTCGCGCTTCAAGCGCTTCATGGACAAGGTCCGCGAGCAGTGCGCCGGCGAAGACCCAATCTCCGCCCTGCGCAGCATGGTCATGGACATCGACTACGAGAACTGGCTGCGCACCAACAGCTCCAGCGACAAGGCCGCCGATTACCGCATGGGTAACGTGTGGTTCCTGATCGAGGCGCTGAAGAACACGCTCGAGAAAGACGAAGAAGGCGAGATGACCGTCGAAGACGCCATCGGCAAACTCGTGCTGCGCGACATGCTGGAACGTCAGCAGGAAGAGGAAGACGGCGCCGAAGGCGTGCAGATGATGACCTTGCACGCCTCCAAGGGCCTGGAATTTCCCTACGTGTTCATCATGGGCATGGAAGAGGAAATCCTCCCGCACCGCTCCAGCATCGAAGCCGACACCATCGAGGAAGAACGCCGCCTGGCCTACGTCGGAATTACCCGCGCACGTCAGACCCTGGCCTTCACCTTCGCCGCCAAGCGCAAGCAATACGGCGAGATCATCGACTGCGCACCCAGCCGTTTCCTCGATGAACTGCCGCCGGACGACCTGGCCTGGGAAGGCAATGACGACACCCCGAGCGAAGTCAAAGCCGTTCGCGGCAATACGGCATTGGCGGATATACGCGCGATGTTAAAGCGCTAGAATTGAACACTTTTTAATCTACTTTCGGCGCCCGTAGCGCCAATAGAGGAAGCTGCTGTGGAAGCACTGCACAAGAAAATTCGCGAAGAAGGCATCGTGCTTTCCGACCAGGTCCTGAAAGTCGACGCCTTTCTGAACCACCAGATCGACCCGGCCCTGATGAAGCTGATCGGCGATGAATTTGCCACGCTGTTCAAGGACTCGGGCATTACCAAGATCGTCACCATCGAAGCCTCGGGCATAGCCCCGGCAATCATGACTGGTCTGAACCTCGGCGTGCCGGTGATTTTCGCCCGCAAGCACCAGTCCCTGACCCTCACTGAAAACCTGCTGTCGGCGACCGTTTACTCGTTCACCAAACAGACCGAAAGCACCGTGGCGATCTCCCCGCGCCACCTGACCAGTAGCGACCGTGTGCTGATCATCGATGACTTTCTGGCCAACGGTAAGGCGTCGCAAGCGCTGATCTCGATCATCAAACAGGCCGGCGCTACCGTGGCGGGTTTGGGGATCGTGATCGAGAAGTCGTTCCAGGGGGGGCGTGCGGAACTGGATGCGCAGGGTTATCGGGTTGAGTCCCTGGCTCGCGTGCAGTCGCTGAAGGATGGCGTTGTGACCTTCATCGAATAAACCAGTTGCACCACTGAACCTGTGGGAGCGGGCTTGCCCGCGATGAGGCCATAACATTCAACATCTATGTTGACTGATACACCGCCATCGCGGGCAAGCCCGCTCCCACAGGGTTTTGTATTGATTGTTATGGCGCGGAGGCCTTCAGGCCGGTGAGCAGCAACCGCTGAAACAAATCCTCTTTCAGCCCTTCCGGATTGGTCAGCCGCATCCGCTCCAGATGCCCGGGAAACGCCAACGGCTCTGGCGCATCCAGCGCCGCCTTGCCCAATTCCAGAATCTCCGTGAGCTTGAACTTGCTCTTCAACCAGTTCAGCGCCCGCAACAGGTCCCGCTCCTCGGCGGTGAAATCACACCCCAGTGGATACTCAGGAAACAGGTTCGGATGCCGCGCCTGAATTGCCTGCAATCGCTCAGGATTGTTATCCACAAACCGAGGATCGAGGCGGAAACTCTTCGGCAACTTACCGACATTCTGCGCCTGCTCGATCAAGCCTGACTGAAAGCGTGAATCGCTAATATTCAACAACGCCTCGATCACCGCCGCATCGGTCTTGCCCCGCAAATCGGCAATGCCGTATTCGGTCACCACTATATCCCGCAGATGCCGCGGGATCGTGCAATGACCGTATTCCCAGACGATGTTCGAACTGACTTCACCGCCCGACTCGCGCCAACTGCGTAGCAGCAGCACCGAGCGCGCGCCTTCCAGCGCATGGCCCTGGACCACAAAGTTGTATTGCCCGCCCACACCGCTGAGCACCCGCCCGTCTTCCAGCTGATCCGCCACCCCGGCACCCAACAGGGTCATGGTGAACACGGTATTGATAAAGCGCGCATCGAGACGCTGCAAACGCTTGAGTTCTTCCTGACCATAGAGCTCGTTGATGTAACTGATGCGGGTCATGTTGAATTCGAGTCGCTTGCTTTGGGGCAATGCTCGCAAGCGCTCATAAAAACTGCGCGGCCCGAGGAAAAAGCCGCCGTGCACCGAGATACCGTCGGTTTGCACGGCCTCATCCAGGGTGCCGGCATTCGCCTGTTGTTGGGTCGGTACATCGGAGTAAACCTTGCGCCGCACAATCCCGGCATCAGCCAGCACCAGCAAGCCGTTGACGAACATTTCGCTGCAGCCGTAAAGGCCCTTGGCAAAGGGTTCGACGCCGCCTTCGCGATCGATCAGTTGCGCCCACTGCCTGAGATTGAGGTCCGCCAACACTGCCTTGTAGCCATCGTTGTCGGCCTGTCGAGCCAGCAATGCCGCGGTCAGGGCATCACCCATGGCGCCGATGCCGATCTGCAAGGTGCCGCCATCGCGCACGAGCGTGCTGGCGTGCAGGCCAATGAAGTGATCCTGAAAACCCACCGGCATGTTCGGCGTGGAGAACAGCGTCGTGCTGTCTTTCTCGTCAATCAACAGGTCGAAGGCATCGAAGCCGATTTCCGCGTCGCCAGGCATGTACGGCAAGTCGTTGTGCACCTGCCCTACCAGCAGGATCGTCTCCCCTGCGGCCCGGCGCTTGTCGATCATCGGCAACAGGTCGAGGGTGATGTCCGGGTTGCAGCTCAGGCTCAGGCGGTCGGGATGCTCGCTGTGACTGGCCACCAGTTGCGCCACCAGGTTCAAGCCGGCAGCGTTGATGTCCCGGGCGGCGTGGCTGTAGTTGCTGCTGACGTAATCGCGCTGCGCCGGTGCACTGTTGAGCAGGCTGCCAAGCTGCAGGAAGAATTGTTGTATACGAATGTTGGACGGCAGGTTGTCTTGGTGTAGACCCGCCAGGAAATCCAGTTCCGGGTAGTCGCCGAAAACCCGCTCGATGAAGGGTTCGAGGAAGCGCTTTTGCAGACCGTCGCCTAACAAAGGGCGGCCGAGGCACAGGGCGGTGTAAATGGTCAGCTGCCGCTCGGGCAGTTGTGCAATGCGTTGAAACAGCGCGTTGACGAAGTGGTTGGGTTTGCCCAGGCCGAGGGGCAAGCCCATGTGGATATGCGCCGGCAATCGTGCCAACACGTCATCGACCGCCTGCTCGATAGAACACAGCTGCACCATCTGATCCTCCCTTACATTCCGTGAATCGGGATTGGACCGGGCTTGCCGGGCCTTTGCTGCAAAGAATAGTCCGAAGGGCAAATCGCACGCACAAAAAAGCCGCTTGGAAGCGGCTTTTTCGCGGAAGATGAAGCCTTATTTCAGGCCGGACATCTTCTGGATGGCGCCCTTGAGGTCGTCATCGGAGCAATCGGCGCAGGTGCCTTTAGGTGGCATCGCGTTGATGCCGGAGATCGCCTTTGCCAGCAAACCATCAAGGCCGCCTTCCTTCTTGGCGCGCTCGCCCCAGGCTGCGGCATCACCGACTTTTGGCGCGCCCAACAGGCCGGTGCCGTGGCAAGCGTTGCAATGCTTGGCAATCACTGAGTCAGGGGTTTTGGCATCACCGCCACCCGCAGAAGCGGCCACTTCCATTCCCTTACACTCTTGACCTTGTACACAGACTTTGCCGACTGGTTCAAGGCGTTTTGCAATGTCGTCGTTAGTCGCAGCTTGAGCGCTGACTGCCCATAGGGCCAATACGGTTGCTGGTGCAGCCAGCATTTTCATAATTAGATTCACGCGTTCACCCTCAATGGTGGCTAGTCACGCCCACGGCCACGGTTCGCAGGCGGGCGCAAGTATAACGGTAAGCCCGCCACACTGAAACAACCCCAAAGTCGAAGGGGTCTTGTTGTGCAACGGAAAAACAGTTCGGGTGCCTCCACCATGCTGGCAGGGCGCCTCTTTTGTTAAAAGTTCGCGGGTGTAGCTGCGCTGATTAGTCGCGCCGGCGCATCGAACGGATTGCGAAAACGGTGCGGCTTGGTGCTTTCAAAGTAGTAGCTATCGCCGGCTTCGAGCACAAAAGTTTCAAGCCCGACCACCAGTTCCAGTCTTCCTTCGAGCAAAATCCCGGTTTCCTCGCCCTCGTGGGTGAGCATCTCGTCACCGGTGTCGGCGCCTGGCGGATAGATTTCATTGAGGAAGGCGATAGCCCGGCTCGGATGGGCCCGGCCGACCAGTTTCATGGTCACTGCACCATCGGAAATGTCGATCAGCTCGTTGGCCTTGTAGACGATCTGAGTCGGTTTTTCCTGCAGAATCTCTTCGGAAAAGAACTCGACCATGGACATGGGAATCCCGCCCAATACCTTCCTCAGCGAACTGATCGAGGGGCTGACGCTGTTCTTCTCGATCATCGAAATGGTGCTGTTGGTGACGCCCGCCCGTTTGGCGAGTTCACGCTGGGAAAGGCCTTTGAGCTTACGGATGGATTGCAGTCGTTCACCGACGTCCAAGCTTGCGCCTCCAGGATTCAGGTTATTGGAATATTGAGCGTTATCATGGCGACAGCGTTCAGTATTTACAACACTTTGGCCTGAATCCTGTGCGGCGAGGCGACTTTCGGTCCGGGGTGCCTTGGGCTAAGCCCCGCAATAGAGCTTCGGCACCCGGTGCAAGTTGCAGAATATCTGGTAAGGAATCGTGTCGGCGGCCTTGGCCACGTCGCTGGCGAGGATATTTTTGCCCCACAACTCCACGGTCGAACCCAGGCCCGCTTGCGGCACATCGGTCAAGTCGATGCAGAGCATGTCCATCGACACCCGCCCGATCAATTGGCTGCGCTGTCCAGCGACCATCACCGGGGTACCGGTCGGCGCCTGACGCGGGTATCCATCGGCGTAACCCATGGCCACCACGCCAACGCGCATTGGTTTGGGCGTGATGAATTTCGCGCCATAACCGATCGGCTCGCCGGCTGGCAGTTCACGCACGCAAATCACTTTCGATTCGAGGGTCATCACGGGTTGCAGACGTGACGCCACGGCGTTGGCTTCCTCGAAAGGCGTCGCGCCGTAGAGCATGATGCCCGGACGCACCCAATCACTCGAAATCTGCGGCCAACCCAGCACCGCCGGCGAGTTGCGTAGGCTGATCTCGGCGGACAACCCCTGGCGCGCGGCTTCAAAGACTGCCACTTGCTCGGAACTGGCCTGACTGTGCAGCTCATCGGCGCGGGCGAAGTGACTCATCAGCACGATCTTCGCGACCTTGCCGCTCGCCAGCAACCGTTGATAGGCCGCCTGATAATCCTTCGGATGCAGGCCGACCCGGTGCATGCCCGAATCGAGCTTGAGCCAGACCGTGATCGGCTTGTTCAGCGCAGCTTTTTCGATGGCGTCGAGCTGCCACAACGAATGCACCACGCACCAGAAATCATGCTCGACGATCAGCGACAGCTCATCGGCTTCGAAAAAACCTTCGAGCAGCAACACCGGCGCACGAATGCCGGCGGCGCGCAGTTCCAGGGCCTCTTCGATGCAGGCCACGGCGAACCCGTCCGCCTCGGCCTCCAGTACCTGGGCACAACGCACTGCGCCATGGCCATAGGCATCGGCCTTGATCACCGCGAGGGCACGGGCCCCCGTGACTTCACGGGCGATCTGGTAGTTGTGACGCAGGGCTTGAAGGTCGATCAGGGCACGGGCAGGACGCATGGCGGCAGACTTCTGGTCGGTCAATGGGAAGAAAAACCGGCGCTGGCTGAGGGCATAACCGCCAGTAGCACCGGGAGAGGGATCGTTTTGAACTACTTACCTCAGAGTGGTTATCTCTGAGCTTACGGCAGAGCGGCTACAACCGACAGTTCCACCAAAATTTCCGGTTCGCACAGCTTCGATTCAACCGTGGCGCGAGCCGGTGCGACGCCTTTTGGCAGCCACTTGTCCCAGACCGCATTCATGCCTTCGAAGTGCGCTTCAATGTCTTTCATGTAAATCGTCACCGACAACAGACGGCTCTTGTCGGTCCCGGCCAAGTCCAGCAAACGCTCGATATTGGCGAGGGTTTCACGGGTCTGCTGTTCAATCCCGGCACTCATGTCGTCGCCGACTTGCCCTGCCAGATAGACGGTGCCGCTGTGGACAACGATCTGGCTCATGCGCTCATTGGTGAGCTGGCGCTGGATTGACATGTTTTGCGGACTCCTGGGTTTTGTTGCCATAACGGGAAATATCGAGGCCTTCGGCGCTGATTTGCGGCGTTTTCTTCGCCATCAGGTCAGCCAGCAAACGACCGGAACCGCAGGCCATGGTCCAGCCGAGCGTGCCGTGACCGGTGTTCAGGAACAGGTTCTTGAACGGTGTGGCGCCAACGATCGGCGTGCCATCCGGCGTGGTCGGACGCAGACCGGTCCAGAAACTCGCCTGGGTCAGATCGCCGCCCTGAGGATAAAGGTCGTTGACGATCATCTCCAGGGTTTCGCGCCGACGCGGGTTCAGCGACAGGTCAAAACCGGCTATTTCAGCCATGCCGCCGACGCGGATACGGTTGTCGAAACGGGTGATCGCGACTTTGTAGGTTTCGTCGAGGATGGTCGAGGTCGGGGCCATCGCCGGGTTGGTGATGGGCACGGTCAGCGAGTAACCCTTGAGCGGATACACCGGTGCCTTGATGCCCAGTGGCTTGAGCAACTGCGGCGAATAGCTGCCCAGCGCCAACACGTAACGGTCAGCGGTTTCCAGCTTGCCGTCGATCCACACGCCGTTGATGCGGTCGCCGGCGTAGTCGAGGCGTTGAATGTCCTGGTCGAAGCGGAATTCCACACCCAGTTTGGTAGCCATTTCGACCAGGCGGGTGGTGAACATCTGGCAGTCGCCAGTCTGGTCGTTCGGCAGGCGCAGAGCACCGGCGAGGATGTTGGTAACGCTGGCCAGCGCCGGCTCAACGCGGGCAATGCCAGCGCGGTCAAGCAGTTCGAACGGCACGCCGGACTCTTTCAACACGGCAATGTCTTTCCAGGCGCCGTCGAGCTGAGCCTGGGTGCGGAACAGTTGGGTCGTACCGAGGCTGCGGCCTTCGTAGGCAATACCGGTTTCGGCGCGCAACTCGTCGAGGCAGTCACGGCTGTACTCGGACAGACGCACCATGCGCTCCTTGTTCACCGCATAACGGCTGGCGGTGCAGTTGCGCAGCATCTGCGCCATCCACAGGTATTGATCGATGTCGGCGGTAGCCTTGATTGCCAGCGGTGCGTGGCGCTGCAACAGCCACTTGATGGCCTTGAGCGGCACACCTGGCGCCGCCCACGGCGAGGCATAACCCGGCGACACCTGCCCGGCGTTGGCGAAACTGGTCTCCATGGCCGCAGCCGGCTGACGGTCCACCACCACCACTTCAAACCCGGCACGGGCCAGATAATAAGCACTGGTGGTACCGATGACGCCGCTACCCAAGACCATAACGCGCATTTTCATATCCCTCATCGCGGCTTGCCGCTGACGTTTGTTGTTCAGACCGTTGATGAGGGCAGTGTAAAAAAGATTAGCCAGTGCTTTTCACTATATAAATGCCTATATTTGGCGACAATTCTCGGCAAAAACCCTTTTCACGGAGGCGCATCCCCTATGCGTACCAACACTCAGACCAAACGTGAGTTGGACAAGATCGACCGCAACATCCTGCGGATCCTGCAAACGGACGGGCGGATTTCCTTTACCGAGCTCGGGGAAAAAGTCGGGCTCTCGACCACGCCTTGTACCGAGCGGGTCCGGCGACTGGAGCGCGAAGGGATCATCATGGGCTACAACGCCCGGCTCAATCCGCAGCATCTCAAAGGAAGTCTGCTGGTGTTTGTCGAGATCAGTCTCGACTACAAATCCGGCGATACCTTCGAAGAGTTCCGGCGCGCGGTGCTGAAACTGCCTCACGTGCTGGAGTGCCATTTGGTGTCAGGGGATTTCGACTATTTGGTGAAAGCACGGATTTCCGAGATGGCTTCGTACCGAAAACTGTTGGGCGATATCCTGCTCAAGCTGCCCCATGTGCGGGAATCCAAGAGCTATATTGTGATGGAAGAGGTGAAGGAGAGCTTGAATCTGCCGATTCCGGATTGAAGATTATGCGGTGCCTATTCGGGCCCCATCGCGGGCAAGTCGGATCGCCGCACCGCCGCTCCCACAAGTTCACCACTGTTCTTGTGGGAGCGGGCTTGCCCGCGATTGAGTCGACTCGGATCGGCTGAAGTAACGCCGCTGCCTAAACCAACACCTGCCGGGTCGACGCCATGTATTCATGAATCTGCTTCTCGACCCGCGGATGAATCAGCTCCACCGGCCCCCGCCCATTGGGGCATGGCAAGGTCTTGGTAGTGCCGAACAGCCGACAAATCAACGGCCGCTCGTCATACACGGTGCAGCCGTCAGGCCCCAGGTGGACGCAATTGAGCTCATCCATCGCCGCGTCCTGCTCGGCCCGGGTCTTGCGCGGCAGACGGGACATTTCTTCCGGCGAAGTGGTCACCGGCCCACAGCAGTCATGGCAACCGGGCACGCACTCGAACGAGGGAATCTGCTGGCGCAATGTGCGAACTTTCTGACTGTTGCAGCTCATCGAAGCGTTGACCGAATGCGGGATAGACCGGGATTCTGACGCAAAAGCCGCGATCCAGACAGCAACAACCGACCAGTGTTGCCCGTACCGGAAGGTCAGGCTTATGCTCCGTCAAATTTTCTATACACCCGAATCAGGAACACGCACATGAATGCCCGTGCTCAGCAATCTGTCCCAAACCAGCACACGGCTTCCTATTACGCCGCCAGCAGTCTGCCGCAGCCTGATCACCCGGTGCTGCAAGGCGAGCTGGTGGCGGACGTATGCGTGGTCGGTGGCGGGTTTTCCGGGTTGAACACGGCGCTCGAACTGGCCGAACGCGGCCTCAGCGTGGTGCTGCTCGAAGCGCACAAGATCGGCTGGGGCGCCAGCGGACGCAACGGCGGGCAATTGATTCGCGGCGTTGGCCATGGTCTCGATCAATTCGCCAGCGTGATCGGTGCGGACGGCGTGCGTCAGATGAAACTCATGGGGCTGGAAGCGGTGGAAATCGTCCGACAACGAGTCGAGCGTTTTCAGATTCCCTGCGACCTGACCTGGGGTTACTGCGATCTCGCCAACAAGCCGCGCGACCTGGAAGGCTTTGCCGCAGACGCCGAAGAACTGCGCAGCCTCGGCTACCGTTACGAAACCCGGTTGCTGCAAGCCAACGAAATGCACTCGGTAGTGGGTTCCGACCGTTACGTAGGCGGCCTGATCGACATGGGCTCCGGGCATTTGCATCCGCTCAATCTGGCCTTGGGCGAAGCGGCCGCCGCACAGCAACTGGGGGCGAAACTGTTCGAACGCTCGGCCGCCACCCGCATCGAATACGGCCCCGAGATCAAGGTCCATACCACCCAGGGCTCGGTTCGCGCCAGGACACTAGTGCTGGGCTGCAACGCCTACCTCAATGATCTCAACCCCGAACTCAGCGGCAAGGTGCTGCCCGCCGGCAGTTACATCATCGCCACTGAACCCTTGAGCGAAGAACTGGCGCACTCCCTGCTGCCGCAGAACATGGCGGTCTGTGATCAACGGGTGGCGCTGGATTACTACCGGCTCTCGGCGGATCGGCGCTTGCTGTTCGGTGGCGCTTGCCATTATTCGGGTCGCGACCCAAAGGACATCGCCGCCTATATGCAGCCGAAGATGCTGGAGGTTTTCCCGCAGTTGGCCGGGGTGAAGATCGACTATCAATGGGGCGGGATGATCGGCATCGGCGCCAATCGCCTGCCGCAGATTGGTCGGCTCAAGGATCAGCCGAATGTGTATTACGCCCAGGCTTATTCCGGCCACGGGGTGAATGCCACGCATTTGGCGGGCAAGTTGTTGGCTGAGGCGATCAGTGGGCAGCACAGTGGGGGCTTCGATCTGTTTGCCCAGGTGCCGCACATTACCTTTCCGGGCGGCAAGCATTTGCGCTCGCCGTTGTTGGCGTTGGGGATGTTGTGGCATCGGCTTAAAGAGTTGGCCTGATGGGGTGATGGCGTCCTTGTGGACGCAAGAATCAGATCCGCCAAAAAGGCTTAAGCCCCTCCTCCCAAGCCTGCTCCCGACTCAGCCCCACATCCCTGAGTTGCTCCGGCGTGAGCGTGAGCAACGCCTTGCGCGTGTGCAGACGATGCCAGAACAGACCCCAGCGACCCAGGCCGGACGGTGCATTGCGCAGGATCGCCTCGCATGCTCCGTTATTTTGCCCTGCCGCCAGTTCCTGACTGCGTAACGTCAGCCGCACATCGCTCAAGCCGTTCATGTTGATTGCTCCTGTTTACTTGGGTAGCCAGAGCTTTCATGATGCGTGGACGGCGAAAAGCATTACAGACGCAACGTAATAGTATTAATTCCATACAGATTCGCGGTATTAACCTCTGAATCGCAATTTTTTGCCTCATCTGTATTGGTCAACTGAACCATCCACACCGAGACTGCGCCATGACCCTTTACGTCAACCTCGCCGAGTTGCTCGGCACGCGTATCGAACAGGGCTTTTATCGCCCCGGCGACCGGCTGCCGTCGGTGCGGGCCTTGAGCGTCGAACACGGCGTCAGCCTGAGCACCGTGCAGCAGGCCTATCGGATGCTGGAAGACAGCGGCCTGGCGATGCCGAAACCCAAGTCGGGCTATTTCGTGCCGGTGAGTCGAGAACTGCCGGAGCTGCCGGCGATCGGCCGTCCGGCGCAACGGCCGGTGGATATTTCCCAGTGGGATCAGGTGCTGGAGTTGATCCGCGCGGTGCCTCGCAAGGACGTCGTGCAACTGGGTCGCGGCATGCCGGACATCACCACGCCGACCATGAAACCGCTGCTGCGTGGCCTGGCACGGATCAGTCGGCGACAGGACATGCCCGGTCTGTATTACGACAACATCCACGGCACCCTCGAACTGCGCGAGCAGATCGCCCGGCTGATGCTCGACTCAGGCTGCCAGTTGAGCGCCAACGACCTGGTGGTCACCACCGGTTGCCACGAAGCGCTGTCCACCAGCATCCGTGCCATTTGCGAGCCGGGAGACATCGTGGCCGTGGATTCGCCAAGTTTTCACGGCGCCATGCAGACGCTCAAGGGTCTGGGCATGAAAGCCCTGGAAATCCCTACCGACCCGCTCACCGGAATCAGCCTCGACGCCCTTGAACTGGCACTGGAACAATGGCCGATCAAGGCCATACAGTTGACACCCAACTGCAACAACCCGCTGGGCTACATCATGCCCGAATCGCGCAAACGCGCGTTGTTGACACTGGCACAGCGGTTCGACGTGGCGATCATCGAGGACGATGTGTATGGCGAGCTGGCCTATACCTATCCACGACCGCGCACGATCAAGTCCTTCGACGAGGATGGCCGTGTCCTGCTCTGCAGTTCCTTTTCCAAGACCCTGGCACCGGGCCTGCGCATCGGTTGGGTGGCGCCGGGCCGTTATCTGGAGCGGGTGCTGCACATGAAATACATCAGCACCGGCTCCACTGCCCCGCAACCACAGATCGCCATTGCCGAATTCCTCAAGGCCGGGCACTTCGAACCGCATTTGCGCCGAATGCGCAGCCAATACCAACGCAACCGCGACGCCATGATCGACTGGGTCACCCGCTACTTTCCGGCAGGCACCCGGGCCAGTCGGCCGCAAGGCAGCTTCATGCTCTGGGTTGAACTGCCTGAGGGCTTCGACACCCTGAAACTGAATCGCGCCTTGCACGACCAGGGCGTACAGATTGCCGTGGGCAGCATCTTTTCCGCTTCGGGCAAGTACCGCAATTGCCTGCGGATGAACTACGCTGCCAAACCAACAGCGCAGATCGAAGAAGCGGTGCGCAAGGTCGGCGCCGCGGCAATCAAACTGCTCGCGGAAAATGACAGCTTCACTGACTGACCTTTATCGGGAAACCAGCGTCCATATGCCGACACCTGCCGCCAATTGGAACGTTGCCACGTGAGAGTCAGACAGCCCCTGCTCGCTCTTCTGCTACTCGCCTCGCTCCTGGGCGGGTGCGCCAGCTTCGACGTTCAGCGCGAACCGAGCCAGGCCCTGCCTGCCAGCGACTCGGCGTTCGGTCGCTCGATCCAGGCCCAGGCCGCGCCCCATGAAGGTAAATCCGGATTTCGCTTGTTGTCCAACAGCAGTGAAGCCTTCACTGCCCGCGCCGAACTGATTCGCAACGCCCAAAGCAGTCTCGATTTGCAGTACTACATTGTCCACGACGGGATCAGCACCCGCATGCTGGTGGAAGAACTGCTCAAGGCTGCTGACCGGGGTGTACGGGTGAGGATCCTGCTCGACGACACCACCAGCGACGGCCTGGACTGGACCATCGGCACGCTGGCAGCCCATCCGCAGATTGAGATCCGCTTGTTCAATCCGCTGCACCTGGGCCGTGCCACGGGCGTGACGCGAGCCATGGGCCGGCTGTTCAACCTGTCGTTGCAACACCGGCGCATGCACAACAAGCTGTGGCTTGCGGACAACAGCGCAGCAATCGTGGGTGGGCGCAACTTGGGCGACGAGTATTTTGATGCCGAGCCCAACTTGAACTTTACCGACATCGACATGCTCGGCATCGGGCCGGTCGCGGAACAACTCGGACACAGCTTCGATCAATACTGGAACAGCGCGCTGAGCAAACCGATCGATGAGTTTCTGTCGCGCAAACCGACGCAAAACGATCTGCGCAACAGCCGGACCCGACTGGAAGAATCCCTGGAAGAGACGCGCAAACAGAATCATGCGCTGTATCAACAATTGATGACCTTCACCACCAATCCACGCATGGACGTCTGGCGCCGCGAGCTGATCTGGGCCTGGAACCAGGCGTTGTGGGATGCCCCCAGCAAAGTACTGTCCAAGGGTGAACCCGACCCGCATTTGCTGCTGACCACCCAATTGGAGCCCGAGCTTACGAGTGTCAGCAAAGAGTTGATCATGATTTCGGCGTACTTCGTGCCCGGCCAGCCGGGGTTGGTTTACCTCACCGGCCGGGCCGATGCCGGGGTGTCGGTGAGTTTGTTGACCAACTCACTTGAAGCCACTGACGTACCGGCCGTGCATGGCGGTTACGCGCCCTATCGCAAAGCGCTGCTGGAGCATGGGGTGAAGCTTTACGAATTGCGCCGCCAGCCCGGAGAAGGTGGCGGCAGCGGGCCTGTTTTTTACAGCAGGTCTTTCCAAGGCTCCGATTCCAGCCTGCACAGCAAGGCAATTATTTTCGACCAGCAGAAATCGTTCATTGGCTCGTTCAATTTCGACCCGCGCTCGGTCCTGTGGAACACCGAAGTCGGCGTGCTGGTGGACAGCCCGGCCCTTGCCGCGTACGTGCAAAAAGCGGCACTGGAGGGTATGGCGCCGCCGCTGAGCTATCAGGTGAAACTGGAAAATGACCGGGTCGTCTGGGTGACCGAAGACAACGGCAAAATGCACGTACTGACCAAAGAGCCGGGGAGCTGGTGGCGGCAGTTCAATTCCTGGTTCAGCACCGCGGTCGGCCTGGAGCGCTTGTTGTAACCCTGTGGGAGCGGGCAGTTTTGCGTCAAGCAGGCTCGGCGACCGTGCCGAACGCGCCTTGGCGCGACAGCAGAATTACCAATCCGAACGCGCCGGCCGCCATCAGCAACGGCAAGGCGTGACCGCTGATCCACTGACTGCCGGCACCCGCCGCCAACGGGCCGATCAGGCAACCGATCCCCCACAGCTGCGCAATATGCGCATTGGCCCGCACCAGTGCATCGTCGCGATAGCGCTCGCCGATCAAGATCAGCGACAAGGTGAACAGACCACCCGCACTGGCGCCGAACAACACCCACAGCGGCCAGATCAGCAGCGTATCGATCAGCAACGGGATTGCCAGGCTCGACACCAGCAAGACGACCGCACAGCCGGTGAACAGCGTGCGCCGCGACAAGCGATCGGCCAGCGCGCCAATCGGCAACTGCAGCAACGCATCGCCCACCACCACCGTGCTGACCATCGCCAAGGCAATGTCGGTGGTAAAGCCTTGCCGCAGGCAGTAGACCGGCAACAAGGTCAGAATCATCGCTTCAAACGCCGCAAACAATGACACCGCCCAGGCAATCGCCGGCAGGCCACGGCAGAAGCCCAGCAAGTCACTGAAGGTCACGCTGCAGGCTTCGCTGGTCGGTGCACCGCTGCGACCCAGCAATAGAAAAGGTGCCGCGATCAGCAAACCGACGCCGACCCAGAAACCGTAATCATGCTCAGTGCCCAGCACGCCCAGCAGCAACGGCCCGGCCAGCTGACTCAATGCGTAGCTGCTGCCATACAGCGCCACCAATCGGCCGCGCCATTGCTCGACCACCAGTTGGTTGATCCAGCTTTCACCGAGAATGAAGACGAGGGTCAGGATCACCCCGATCATCAGCCGCAGCACCAGCCACACCGGATAGCTCGGCAGCAGCGCCAGCAAACCGATGGACAACGCCCCGGCCCACAGGCACAGGCGCATCAGATTGGCCGTACCGAGACGCGCCGCCAGATGGCTGGAGATCTTCGCACCCAATAGCACGCCAATGGCCGGCATTGACGCCATGACACCAATGGCGAACGAACCGTAACCCCAGCCTTCGAGGCGAAACGACACCAACGGCATACTGACGCCCAAGGCCAGGCCGACACTCAAGACAGACGCCAACACGGCGAAATAAGTCGCCCAACGCATGTTCCACGCTCCTGTGGATATTATTTTTCACAGACAACACAAAACAAATGTGGGAGCGAGCCTGCTCGCGAAGACGGAGCAACATTCAACATTGACGTCGACTGTCATACCGCTTTCGCGAGCAGGCTCGCTCCCACAGGGGATCCTCGTCGTTTGGGGAATCTGTTTGGAACAGACTCCCCTGCCGGCTTACAACTTGATCCAGGTCGCCTTCAGCTCGGTGTACTTGTCGAACGCGTGCAGCGACTTGTCGCGACCGTTGCCGGACTGTTTGAAACCACCGAATGGCGCGGTCATGTCGCCACCGTCGTACTGGTTGACCCACACACTACCGGCGCGCAGTGCCTTGGCAGTCAGGTGAGCCTTGGAGATGTCTGCAGTCCATACCGCAGCGGCCAGGCCGTACGGCGTGTCGTTGGCAATCTGGATCGCTTCTTCGGCACTGTCGAAGGTGATGACCGACAGCACCGGGCCAAAGATCTCTTCCTGAGCGATTTTCATCGCATTGCTGACGCCGTCGAAAATCGTCGGCTCAACGTAGGTGCCACCGGTTTCCTGAAGAATACGCTTGCCGCCAGCCACCAGCTTGGCGCCGTCGGTGTGACCGGACTCGATGTAGGACAGCACAGTGTTCATCTGCTGGGTATCCACCAGGGCGCCGACGTTGGTCGCCGGGTCCAGCGGGTTGCCCGGCTTCCAGGTTTTCAACGCTTCGATCACCAGCGGCAGGAAGGTGTCCTTGATCGAACGCTCGACCAGCAGACGCGAACCGGCGGTGCAGACTTCGCCCTGGTTGAAGGCGATCGCGCTGGCAGCCGATTCGGCGGCGGCTTGCAGGTCCGGCGCATCGGCGAACACGATGTTCGGGCTTTTGCCGCCGGCTTCGAGCCAGACGCGCTTCATGTTCGATTCGCCCGAGTAGATCAGCAGTTGCTTGGCGATCTTGGTCGAACCGGTAAACACCAGGGTATCCACATCATTGTGCAGGGCCAGGGCCTTGCCGACGGTGTGGCCGTAGCCCGGCAGTACGTTCAGCACGCCTTTCGGAATGCCGGCTTCGACGGCCAGCGCTGCGAGGCGAATAGCGGTCAGCGGCGATTTTTCGGACGGCTTGAGAATCACCGAGTTACCGGTGGACAGCGCCGGCCCGAGTTTCCAGCAGGCCATCATCAACGGGAAGTTCCACGGCACGATCGCGCCGACCACACCGACTGGCTCGCGAGTGACCAGGCCGAGCTGATCGTGGGGGGTCGCGGCGACTTCGTCGTAGATCTTGTCGATGGCTTCACCGCTCCAGCTCAGGGCTTGCGCCGCGCCAGGAACGTCGATGTACAGGGAGTCGCTGATCGGCTTGCCCATGTCCAGGGTTTCAAGCAGCGCCAGTTCTTCGGCATGCTGCTTGAGCAGGCTGGCGAAGCGAATCATGGTGGCTTTGCGTTTGGTCGGTGCCAGGCGCGACCAGACGCCGGAATTGAACGTGGCGCGGGCGTTTTCAACAGCGCGCTGGGCATCGGCGGCGTCACAGCTGGCGATCTTGCCCAGCAGACGGCCATCGACCGGGCTGATGCACTCGAAGGTCTCGCTGGAGACGGCATCGGTGTATTCGCCATTGATGTAGGCGCGGCCTTCGATCTTCAGATCGCGAGCCCGTTGCTCCCAATCGGCACGAGTCAGGGTGGTCATACGAGTGTCCTCCTCTTATTGAATACGAGCGCCCCGCGTTCTTCGCGGGCGATCTCAGGAATACTGCCTGGCCAGCCTGCACTTTCGGCCCAGGGCAACCGCCACCCTAAACCAGTGGCCGGGGTTGTTTCAATATATTTGACACAAGGTCGGTAAACGGGCTTGCGGTGTTCATTTTAATAAACATAGACTTTGAGTCTTCCAGCCACTCGCGCCGCAATCACGGGGGATTACAACAATGAGCATCCAGGACATCGTCGACTTCAGCCAGGCGACCACCCAGCCCGATCGCTATCGGCCAGACCCGGCAAAAGTCCTCAAGGGCGACCCTGAACAAGCGGTGTACAACCACTACAACAGCCCGTGTGGCCAGATGAGTGCAGGCGTTTGGGAGGGCGAAGTCGGCCAGTGGCATGTGAACTACACCGAGCACGAATATTGCGAGATCGTTCAGGGCGTTTCAGTGCTGCGCGATAACGAGGGCAACGGCAAGACATTGCGCGTGGGCGATCGCTTCGTGATCCCGGCCGGGTTCAGGGGCACCTGGGAGGTGCTGGAACCGTGCCGCAAGATCTACGTGGTGTTTGAACAGAAGGCCTGAGGAATGTGTTGTCTGGGCCGACGCTTTCGCGAGCAGGCTCGCCCCCACATTGGATCGCGGTCTAATGTGGGAGCGAGCCTGCTCGCGAAGGGGCACTAACAGGCAACGCATAACCGACAGGCAACAAAAAAGGCCCGTATCTCGCGATACGGGCCTTTTTCGTAAGAGGGAAAATCAATTACTTGATTTTGCCTTCTTTGTAGATCACGTGCTTACGAACAACCGGATCAAATTTCTTGATCTCGATCTTGTCCGGAGTAGTGCGCTTGTTCTTGTCGGTAGTGTAGAAGTGACCAGTACCGGCGCTCGAAATCAAACGAATCAATTCACGCATGATTAGCTCCCTTAGATCTTGCCAGCGGCGCGGATTTCGGCCAGCACGACAGTGATGCCACGCTTGTCGATGATGCGCATGCCTTTGGCAGATACGCGCAGACGCACAAAACGTTTCTCTTCTTCAACCCAGAAGCGGTGATGCTGCAGGTTCGGCAGGAAACGACGACGGGTTTTGTTATTTGCGTGGGAAATGTTATTCCCAGTCACCGGACCCTTACCGGTAACTTGACAGACTCTCGACATGCCTCAGCCCTCTAAAACCACATGCCCAACCCGGCATGGGTTGGCCGCTTAATCTCTCAGTCATTTGGCGCCAGGCGCCGCGTTTCTTTAAGGGTCTTACCGGCTACACCTACAAACGAAGGAACCGGGCCCCTAGAAAAGAGCGCTGCTTTATACCAGAAAGACTGAAGAGCAACAACATTCAGTGCGCGTTGAGTTGATAAAAACCCGTTTTTTCTGGCTCCGAGCGCCCAAGACAAAGGCTGTCGTCGATAGCGACCACTCGTCGCAGAAAATCTGCCGAGCCACCCATCGAGGTTTTCTGCCAACCGCCGCACACCACATCAATCGCACATAGTCCCCTTAAAATGAAAAAGGGGATAGTCATTTGCAAAAGAGCCCACTAGGGTAAGCCTTTTCCAGACTGCACTTGCAGATGGGCCTTCGATCTGTAAAGGAATCCGACCATGCGCCTCGCTGCCCTACCGCTGTTGCTTGCCCCGCTTCTACTGAGCCCACAGGCTATGGCCGCAGCCTTGAGTGTCTGCACCGAGGCCAGCCCTGAAGGCTTCGACGTGGTGCAATACAACTCGCTGACGACCACCAACGCCTCGGCCGATGTGCTGATGAACCGCCTGGTGGACTTCGATACGGCCAGCGGCAAAGTGGTCGCCGGCCTCGCGGACAGCTGGGAAGTCACCCCCGATGGCTTGACCTATGTCTTCAAGCTGCACCCGAAAGTGAAATTCCACCGCACCGAATACTTCAGCCCGGCTCGCGACCTGACCGCCGAAGACGTGAAGTTCAGCTTCGACCGCATGCTCGACCCTGCACATCCGTGGCACAAAGTGGCCCAGAGCGGCTTCCCGCATGCCCAGTCGATGCAGTTGCCTGCATTGATCAAGAAGATCGACGCGCTGGACCCATTGACCGTGCGCTTCACCCTCGACCATCCCGACTCGACTTTCCTGCCGACCCTGAGCATGGGCTTCGCCTCGATCTATTCTGCCGAATACGCCGACAAACTGATGAAGGCCGCCACCCCTGAAAAGCTCAACAGCCAGCCGATCGGCACCGGTCCTTTCATCTTCACGCGCTTCCAGAAAGACGCCTCGATTCGATACAAGGCCAACGCAGACTACTTCCGTGGCAAGCCGTCGGTAGACCCGCTGATCTTCGCCATCACCCCGGATGCCAACGTGCGCCTGCAGAAGCTGCGCCGCAATGAGTGCCAGATCGCCCTGTCGCCCAAACCTCTGGACGTGCAATCGGCGTTGAAGGAACCCACTTTGAAAGTGGAAAAGACGGACGCGTTCATGACCGCGTTCGTCGCCATCAACAGCCAGCATCCACCGCTGGACAAGCCTGAGGTGCGCCAGGCGATCAACCTCGCATTTGACAAGGCCAACTACGTCAAAGCCGTGTTCGAAGACACCGCCGAGCCCGCCAATGGCCCATACCCGCCGAACACCTGGAGTTACGCCAAAGGTTTGCCGGGCTACCCGCATGACGTCGAAAAGGCGCGGGCACTGATGGCCAAGGCCGGGCTCAAGGACGGTTTCAAGACCACCATATGGACCCGACCTTCCGGCAGCCTGCTCAACCCGAATCCGAGCCTCAGCGCTCAGATGCTGCAATCCGACCTCGCGCAGATCGGTATTCAGGCCGAGATTCGGGTGATCGAATGGGGCGAGTTGATTCGCCGGGCCAAGGCCGGTGAACACGACCTGCTGTTCATGGGCTGGGCCGGTGACAACGGGGACCCAGACAACTTCCTCACGCCGCAGTTTTCCTGCGCCGCGCTCAAGTCCGGCACCAACTTCGCCCGTTACTGCAATCAGGACCTGGACAAGCAGATCAGTGCCGGCAAAACCACCAGCGAGCAAGGTGTGCGCACCAAGCTCTACGAACAGGCCCAGGCGCAGATCCAGCAGCAAGCGCTATGGCTGCCACTGGCCCATCCAACTGCCTTCGCGCTGACACGCAAGGATGTCGAGGGGTATCAAGTCAGCCCGTTTGGCCGCCAGGATTACTCGAAGGTCAACCTCAAGTAACACCTTCACCACAAAACCTGTGGGAGCGGGCTTGCTCGCGATGGCGTACTGTCAGCAACTATTCAGTGACTGAAAGAATGCAATCGCGAGCAAGCCCGCTCCCACAGGGATCTTGCGTTAGTCGCCCCGCTACAGCCACCCATACTCGGCCATGGACAGCGGATCGCCGTCACCGATGATGAAATGGTCCAGTACCCGCACATCGATCAGCTCCAGCGCCTCCTGCAGGCGCTTGGTCAACGTGCGGTCGGCCTGACTGGGGTTGGTATTACCCGACGGGTGATTGTGGCAGAGGATCAATGCTGCGGCGTTGTGGGCCAAGGCACGCTTGACCACCTGCCGGGGATGGACACTCGTGCTGTCGATCGAGCCGCGAAACAACGCCTCGAAGGACAGCACTTGATGCCTGGAGTCCAGAAACAGACAGCCGAACACCTCATGAGGCTCGTGGCGGAGCATCGACTTCAGGTAATCACGAACCGCCTGCGGATTTTCCAGCGCCGATTTCTGGCGCGCACGTTCGGCCAGATGCCGCCGGCCCATTTCCTGCGCTGCTTGCAATTGAGCGAACTTCGCCGGCCCAAGCCCCAACTGCCTGCTGAACGCTGTCTGATCAGCCTCGAGTAACGAGCGCAGGCTGCCAAACTGACTCAAGAGGTGTCGCGCCAGGTCCACCGCACTTTTGCCGGCCACACCGGTTCGTAAAAAAATGGCCAGCAGTTCGGCATCCGAAAGACTCGCTGCCCCCAGTTCAAGCAATCTCTCCCGCGGCCGCTCGGCCGCTGGCCAATCGCGAATACTCATAACACCTCCCTGGAATATGGGCGCCGCTGTTCCGTAGCGGTCGCTGTGATATCGTAGCCCATCTTTTTTGCGGGCGATTTCATCCCTGGGGAGGGGGTATCGCCCTGCAGTCATCAACGAAATGAAAGGCAGACCTATGCAGCGGCTGTATCGGAAACGCATCGTTCTGGGCGTCGGCGGTGGCATTGCTGCCTATAAAAGCGCCGATCTGGTTCGCCGCTTGATCGACCAGGGCGCCGAAGTACGCGTGGTCATGACCCGTGGTGGCAGTGAGTTCATCACCCCGCTGACCATGCAGGCCCTCTCCGGGCACCCGGTCCACCTCGACCTGCTGGACCCTGCGGCCGAAGCCGCCATGGGCCACATCGAGCTGGCCAAATGGGCCGACCTGGTGCTGATCGCCCCCGCCACCGCGGACCTGATCGCCCGCCTGGCCCAAGGCATTGCCGACGACTTGCTGACCACGCTGGTGTTGGCCACCGACGCCGTGGTCGCCGTGGCCCCGGCGATGAACCAGGCCATGTGGCGCGACCCAGCGACCCAGACCAACCTGCAAACCCTCGAAAGCCGTGGCCTGAAAACCTTCGGCCCAGCCTCCGGCAGCCAGGCCTGCGGCGACGTCGGCATGGGCCGCATGCTCGAAGCCACCGACCTCGCCCAGTGCGCGGCGGACTGCTTCCAGCGTCAGGCACTGACCGGCAAACACGTGCTGATCACCGCCGGCCCGACCCAGGAAAACATCGACCCGGTGCGTTACATCACCAACCACAGCTCCGGCAAAATGGGTTTTGCCCTGGCCGAAGCCGCGGTGGAAGCCGGTGCCCGCGTAACGCTGATCACCGGCCCGGTGCACTTGCCGACGCCGGATCGCGTCACCCGAATCGACGTGGTCAGCGCCCGCGACATGCTCGCCGCGTGTGAAGCCGCGATCCCCTGCGACCTGTTTATCGCCTCGGCAGCAGTCGCAGACTACCGTCCGGAAGTCGTCGCCCCACAGAAACTCAAGAAAGATCCTACGAATGGCGACGGCTTGTTGCTACAGATGGTGCGTAACCCGGACATCCTGGCCACCATCGCCACCCGCCCCGACCGTCCGTTCAGTGTCGGTTTCGCCGCCGAAACCGAACACCTGCTCGACTACGCTGCCCGCAAGTTGAAAGACAAGAACCTCGATTTGATCGTCGCCAATGACGTCGCGAATCCGAGCATTGGCTTCAACAGCGAAGAAAACGCCTGCAGCGTGATCGACCGTCAGTTACACGCCACACTTTTCGCCCAGACCAGCAAGAGCAAGATTGCCCGCCAGCTGATCACTTTTATCGCCGAACGTCTGAACCAGGTTTAATTTACATGCACGCTTTGCAAGCCAAGATCCTCGACCGCCGCATCGGTACCGAATTCCCGCTGCCGCAGTACGCCACGCCCGGCTCCGCCGGCCTCGACCTGCGCGCCATGCTGGAAAAAGACACCGTCATCAAGCCGGGCGAAACCCTGCTGATTCCTACCGGCCTGTCGGTCTACATCGGCGACCCTGGCCTGGCGGCGCTGATTCTGCCGCGCTCCGGCCTGGGTCATAAACACGGCATCGTGCTGGGTAATCTGGTCGGTTTGATCGATTCCGATTACCAGGGCCCGCTGATGGTGTCGTGCTGGAACCGTGGTCAGACCGATTTCAACATGGTGGTCGGCGAACGCCTGGCTCAGCTGGTGTTGGTGCCGGTGGTTCAAGCGCACTTCGAGATGGTCGAAGAGTTCGTCGAAACCCAGCGCGGCACCGGTGGTTTCGGACATTCCGGCAGCCACTGATTCCAAGTGTCCAGGCCGGGCTCCCTGCCCGGTCGAAACCCCGGGCATTGCATTTATGGATGAAAATTGCACAAACCCAGCCGGAAGGTTTACCGCTCAAGATCAAGGCTTTGGCCGGCCATTGGCTCGCCGCGGCGGGTGACATGGCCTTTGCACACCACGAACTCTCTGTGGAAAACGCCGTCATACCCTTCAGTTTGAGCCCGCTGACGAGTTTTTCGCCGGCAGGTCCAGCCACTTTCAAGATGGAGCATTCCCAGTAATGAGCACCCCAGCAAACGTCGCACCCAAGTTCCCCGACAGCATCTTCCGCGCCTACGATATTCGCGGCACCGTCCCGGAATTCTTGAACGCTGAAACCGCTTATTGGCTTGGTCGCGCCATCGGCTCCCAGAGCCTGGCCCAGAACGAACCCAACGTTTCGGTTGGCCGCGACGGGCGCCTGTCCGGCCCGGAACTGGTAGAACAACTGATCAAAGGCCTGGCCGACAGCGGCTGCCACGTCAGCGACGTCGGCCTGGTGCCAACCCCTGCGCTGTACTACGCCGCCAACGTACTGGCCGGCAAATCCGGTGTCATGCTGACCGGCAGCCACAACCCGTCGAACTACAACGGCTTCAAGATCGTCATCGCTGGCGACACGCTGGCCAACGAACAGATCCAGGCCCTGCATGATCGCCTCAAGACCAACAACCTGAGCAGCGGCAAGGGCAGCATCACCCAGGTCGAGATCCTCGATCGCTACAACACTGAAATCGTCCAGGACATCAAACTCGCCAGGCGCCTGAAGGTGGTTGTCGACTGTGGTAACGGCGCGGCCGGCGTGATCGCCCCGCAGCTGATCGAAGCCCTGAACTGCGAAGTCATCCCGCTGTTCTGCGAGGTCGACGGCAACTTCCCGAACCACCACCCGGATCCAGGCAAGCCGGAAAATCTCGTCGACCTGATTGCCAAGGTCAAGGAAACCAACGCTGACCTGGGCCTGGCCTTCGACGGCGACGGCGACCGCGTCGGCGTGGTGACGAACACTGGCAGCATCGTTTACCCGGACCGTCTGCTGATGCTGTTCGCCCGCGACGTGGTGGCGCGCAACCCGGACGCGGAAATCATCTTCGATGTCAAATGCACCCGCCGCCTGACGCCGCTGATCAAGGAATACGGCGGTCGTCCACTCATGTGGAAGACCGGTCACTCGCTGATCAAAAAGAAAATGAAACAAACCGGCGCCCTGTTGGCCGGCGAAATGAGCGGGCACATCTTCTTCAAGGAACGCTGGTTCGGTTTCGACGACGGCATCTACAGCGCCGCGCGTCTGCTGGAGATCCTCAGCAAGGAAAAATTCACCGCGGAAGAGCTGTTTGCGACCTTCCCGAACGATATTTCTACGCCGGAAATCAATATCCATGTGACCGAAGAGAGCAAATTCAGCATCATTGATGCATTGCACGACGCGAAGTGGGGCGAAGGCGCTGACCTGACCACCATTGATGGCGTGCGAGTCGACTACGCCAAAGGCTGGGGCCTGGTTCGCGCCTCCAACACCACACCGGTGCTGGTGCTGCGCTTCGAGGCCGATGACGAGGCTGAATTGCAGCGCATCAAGGACGTATTCAAAGTCCAGTTGAAGCGTGTTGCACCTGATCTCCAACTACCGTTTTGATTTATTGAAGCGCCTTTTATCGAAGTGCCGGAGCCCTGAATGACCCTCGAACGCGAAGCCGCCGCCAACACCGCCAAGGTCCTGTCCGAAGCGCTGCCTTACATCCGCCGCTATGTCGGCAAGACGCTGGTGATCAAATACGGCGGCAACGCGATGGAAAGCGAGGAGCTGAAAACCGGCTTCGCCCGCGACATCGTGCTGATGAAAGCCGTGGGCATCAACCCGGTGGTGGTTCACGGCGGCGGCCCGCAAATCGGCGACCTGCTCAAGCGCTTGTCGATCGAGAGCCACTTCATCGATGGCATGCGCGTGACTGACGCGCAGACCATGGACGTGGTGGAAATGGTCCTCGGCGGCCAGGTGAACAAGGACATCGTCAACCTGATCAACCGTCATGGTGGCAGCGCCATTGGCCTGACCGGTAAAGACGCCGAGCTGATTCGCGCGAAAAAGCTCACCGTGACCCGCCAGACGCCGGAGATGACCCAGCCGGAAATCATCGACATCGGCCAGGTCGGTGAAGTAGTCGGCATCAACACCGACCTGCTGAACCTGCTGGTCAAAGGCGACTTCATCCCGGTGATCGCGCCAATCGGTGTCGGCGCCAACGGCGAGTCCTACAACATCAACGCTGACCTGGTGGCCGGTAAAGTCGCCGAAGCGCTGAAAGCCGAAAAGCTGATGCTGCTGACCAACATCGCCGGCCTGATGGACAAGTCGGGTACGGTCCTGACCGGCCTGACCACCCAACAGGTTGACGAACTGATCGCCGACGGCACCATCTACGGTGGCATGCTGCCGAAGATCCGTTGCGCGCTGGAAGCGGTGCAAGGCGGCGTGGGCAGTTCGCTGATCATTGATGGTCGGGTGCCGAATGCGATTCTGCTGGAGATCTTCACCGATACCGGTGTTGGTACCTTGATCAGTAACCGCAAGCGTCACTAAGCGATAGCGCATACGAAAAGACCCCGCTCAGCCAGGCTGAGCGGGGTCTTTTTTTGCTCTTGTGGGAGCGAGCTTGCTCGCGATGGCGGCTTAACAGTCAACGATGATGTTGAATGTAATGGCATCATCGCGAGCAAGCTCGCTCCCACAGGGGATTGTGGTCAGACGCCGAATTGGGCGCGGTAGGCTTCCACGGCAGGCAAATGTTGCTTGAGTTGCGGATCATCAGCCAGGAATTCGAGCACCTGATTCAGCGACACAATACTGATCACCGGAATACCGAAGTCGCGCTCCACCTCCTGGATCGCCGACAACTCACCGTTGCCACGCTCCTGACGGTTCAGGGCAATCAGCACACCGGCCGCCTTGGCACCGTCCTGGGAAGCGATGATCTGCATCACTTCGCGGATTGCAGTGCCTGCGGTGATCACGTCGTCGATGATCAGCACCTCGCCGGTCAACGGCGCGCCGACCAGACTGCCGCCTTCACCGTGGGCCTTGGCCTCCTTGCGGTTGAAGCACCATGGCAAATCACGCTCATGGTGTTCGGCCAGGGCCACTGCAGTGGTCGCTGCCAAGGGGATGCCTTTGTAGGCCGGACCGAACAGTACGTCGAAGGGAATGCCGCTCTCGACGATGGCTGCCGCATAGAACCGACCCAGCTGCGCCAGGGCCTTTCCTGAGTTGAACAGGCCGGCATTGAAGAAGTAAGGACTGGTGCGTCCGGACTTCAGGGTGAACTCGCCGAAGCGCAAAACGCCGCGATCGATGGCAAAACGAATGAAATCGCGCTGATACGCTTGCATGAAAAAACCCCAAATACCACGGATTTAGCTAATTAGGTTGACGCCGTGTATCATACACGCACGCGATTTTTGGGGCCATTTATGCGGATCATCAGTGTGAACGTCAATGGTATTCAGGCTGCAGTGGAGCGAGGGTTGCTCAGTTGGCTGCAAGCACAGAATGCCGACGTCATCTGCCTGCAGGACACCCGCGCCTCCGCCTTTGAACTGGACGATCCAGCCTTCCAACTGGATGGCTACTTCCTTTATGCCTGCGAAGCCGAAGTTCCCGCCCAGGGTGGCGTGGCTTTGTATTCGCGGTTGCAACCGAAGGCAGTCATCAGCGGTCTCGGCTTCGAGACGGCCGACCGCTACGGGCGCTACCTGCAAGCCGATTTCGACAAGGTCAGCATCGCGACCTTGCTGCTCCCTTCGGGGCAGAACGGCGATGAAGACTTGAACCAGAAGTTCAAGCTAATGGACGACTTCGCCCGTTATCTGGATAAACAGCGACGCAAACGTCGCGAGTACATTTATTGTGGCTCGCTATACGTGGCGCAACAGAAGCTGGATATCAAGAACTGGCGCGACAGCCAGCAATCCCCGGGATTCCTGGCACCTGAACGTGCCTGGATGGACGAGATTGTCGGCAACATGGGGTATGTCGATGCCCTGCGCGAAGTCAGCCGTGAAGGCGACCAGTACAGCTGGTGGCCGGACAACGAACAGGCGGAAATGCTCAACCTCGGTTGGCGTTTCGACTATCAGTTGCTGACCCCGGGCCTGCGCCGCTTTGTACGCAGCGCACGTTTGCCACGTCAGCCACGGTTCTCGCAGCACGCACCGCTGATCGTGGACTACGACTGGACGCTGACCATCTAGTTTTTCGCTGGCACAAAAGCCAACGCCAAGACTGTGTGAATCAGGCAATCTGCTGGCCGATTACAGAAAATGCCCGTATCGCGAGATACGGGCATTTTTCTTATGCGGCGGCGAAAAATGGCAGAGCAAGGTACAACTTGATCACAATGACATTAATGATATCGATGAAAAAAGCCCCCACCATGGGCACCACGAGGAACGCTATCTGCGAAGGTCCGTAGCGCTGTGTCACCGCTTGCATGTTAGCGATGGCAGTTGGCGTGGCACCCAGTCCAAAACCGCAGTGCCCTGCCGCCAGTACTGCCGCATCGTAGTTACTGCCCATAACTCTGAATGTCACGAAAATCGCAAACAGTGCCATGACCAACGTTTGTGCAGCCAGTATGAGAAAGAACGGCAACGCCAGCGCGGCCAGATCCCAAAGCTTGAGCGACATCAGCGCTATCGCCAGAAAAAGCGACAAGCTGACATTCCCCAACACAGAGACTTCACGTTCAAAAACCTGATACAGACCCAGTGCGGATAGTCCGTTTCGTAAAACCACTCCCACGAACAAGACGCACACGAACGTCGGCAACTCAAACGCGGTTCCGTGTAAAAAGCCATTCAAGAGGGTGCCTGCCAACAAGCTGACGGCGATCAGGGCAAGTGTCTCGATAAACGAAAATGGGGTGATCGAGCGCTCTTTGTTTGGCTGCTCAAAGCCCTTTGGCAACCGAGGCTTTTCTTGCTCGCAACCAGGTACCTGGACACGCGTGATGAGCAGGCGAGCGACCGGCCCACCAATCAAGCCACCTAGCACCAAGCCAAACGTCGCCGAGGCCATTGCCAGTTCAGAAGCGGAGGCCAGACCGTACTTCTCACTGAAGGTCGCTCCCCACGCAGCACCTGTACCGTGACCGCCCGCCAACGTGATTGAGCCTGTCAGCAGGCCCATCAGGGGATCGAGCCCCAACAGTGTTGCGAGCCCGATGCCCATGGCATTCTGGACCACCAAAAGCCCGGTGACCGCCAGTACAAAAATCCCCACTACCCGTCCGCCCTTCTTCAGGCTTGCGAAGTCTGCACTCAAGCCAATGGTGGCAAAAAAAGCCAACATCAAGGGAGTCTGTAGTGAAGTGTCAAATCGAACTTGAACGTCAATTGATCGCAAAGCCAAGAGCACCAGAGCAACCACAAGGCCGCCGGCAACAGGCTCAGGGATATTGTAGGTACGTAAAAAACCGACACGTGCAACTAGTCCGCGCCCTAGCAACAGCACTAAAGAGGCGGCCACTAGCGTTCCATAAAAATCGAGATGAATCATTGGGATATTCTTGCGGATATTCAGAGGCGAACTTTTTACCCGGACACGCCTTTTGAACAGGTTGATACGTCTCAACACTGATTGGTTTTAGATTCAGCGACCGTCAATGGCGTGAACAATATTGCAATATTCTTAAATAAATATTACTTGGTACAATTTTATCAAGCACCCGCTCTCACTGCTAACAATATAGACAGCAATGAACTTTGTAGTTGTGACTAAACATGTAAGAAATAATATGTATTAATTTACAAGAGGCAAATGGCGACGGTACACGACTAAAGAGTTCATCGAATACCAAAAAAACAAACACCCCGACAAGTCGAGGTATTTGTTTTGAAACCGTGGCGAACTCGACTTCCCGGACCTGACTAGTCTCGGCGCTTCGCGCACCCTCATTGCCCAATGTGGGAGCGGACTTGCTCCCGCAGAAGGATCAGTGCTGAGTATTAATTGATCAACCGCCAGGTGAACGGATACCGATAAGGCACCCCCTCATTGGCCTTCACGCCACCAATGATCGTCAGCACCACTGCACCGATCGCCACCAGACCGATCAGGAAGAACCCGACGACCACCACCATGAGCAAGATGGAAATGGCGGAAGCGATCGCAACCGTGATCTGAAAGTTCAGCGCCTCCTTGCCCTGCGCATCCACAAACGGGTCCATCTCGCGCTTCATCTGCCAGAGAATCAACGGACCGATGAGCGTGCCGAACGGAAGCCAGATCCCCAGCAAGGCGGACAGGTGACAAAACATCGCCCATTGCCGAACCTCTTTGCTCGGCGTGGGAAGCAGCTGTTGCTCGTCACTCATAACGTCCTCCTTGCCTGGATCGGGTTCGATCAGTCGGCCAGTGCAGCCTTCTGCAGCTCGAAGATTTCGCTCATGCCTTTCTTCGCCAGTTCCAGCATGGCGTTCAACTCTTCAGGCTGGAACGGCGCGCCTTCGGCGGTGCCCTGGACTTCGATGAAACCGCCGGTGCTGGTCATGACCACGTTCAGGTCGGTCTCGGCAGCCGAGTCTTCCAGGTAGTCGAGGTCGAGCACAGGCTCGCCCTGATACATGCCGACCGAAACGGCAGCGATCATTTGCTTGAGCGGGTCGCCGCCTTTCAGGCCACCGCGTTTCTTGATCACTTTCAAGGCATCGACCAGGGCAACCATGGCACCGGTGATGGATGCAGTGCGGGTGCCGCCGTCAGCCTGGATCACGTCGCAGTCGACGTACAGGGTGACGTCGCCCAGCTTGGACATGTCCAGCGAAGCGCGCAGGGAACGACCGATCAGACGCTGGATCTCCAGGGTGCGACCGCCTTGCTTGCCACGGCTCGCTTCACGCTGGTTACGCTCGCCGGTGGCGCGCGGCAGCATGCCGTACTCGGCGGTCAACCAGCCCTGGCCCTGACCCTTGAGGAACCGCGGCACGCCGTTTTCGACGCTGACGGTGCAGATGACCTTGGTATCACCGAACTCGACCAGTACAGATCCCTCGGCGTGTTTGGTGTAGTTGCGGGTAATGCGGATCGAGCGGAGCTGATCGGCAGCGCGACCACTTGGACGTTTCATAGGGAATACCTGTACGGGGACGGAAAACTGCCGAGCATTATAGAGCCGTGGGCCCCGCCTGGGCACTTCTAAAAAATCCAGCCGACGACTGAAGGCCCGCAATAGAGCATAGCCGACGGCCTGCAGCTCTTTGTCACACGGTGTGTTTGGGCCCATCCGCCCCACTGCGCTACAATCCTGCGCCTTTGCTGCCTCTGGGCTTAAATTCATATTGATCGGGTCCGCGAAACCTTTGGTAACGCAGGAACCTGAATTGCGAGGTACCTCCATGGTGCACAGCATGACCGCCTTCGCCCGCGTCGAGAAAGCCGGTGCCCAAGGCACCCTGAGCTGGGAACTGCGCTCGGTCAACAGCCGCTACCTGGAGCCGCACTTGCGTCTGCCGGAATCGTTTCGCGACCTCGAAGGCGCGGTTCGCGAAGCGCTACGCCAGGGAATCTCCCGCGGCAAGCTCGAGTGCACCCTGCGTTTCACCGAAGAAAACACCGACAAACCATTGCAAGTGGACCGCGAGCGCGCCGCGCAATTGGTCGCGGCTGCCGAGACCATCGCCGGCCTGATCAAGAATCCGGCCGCCCTGAATCCGCTGGAAGTCCTGGCCTGGCCTGGCGTGCTGGTGGGTGATGCCACCGATCCGCAAGCCTTGAGTGCCGAAGCACTGACGCTGTTCAACGAAGGATTGAAAGAGCTCAAGGCCGGCCGCGAGCGCGAAGGCGCGGAGCTGGCGCGATTGATCAACGATCGCCTGACATCCATCGAAGAAGACGTGGTGACCCTGCGTGAACTGGTCCCGCAGATGCTCGCCACCCAACGCCAGAAAGTCCTCGACCGCTTTGCCGACATGAAAGCCGAAATGGACCCTCAGCGCCTGGAACAGGAAATGGTCATGCTCGCTCAGAAGAGCGACGTCGCCGAAGAACTGGACCGCCTGAGCACTCACATCATCGAAGTTCGCCGGGTGCTCAAGTCCGGCGGCGCTGCCGGTCGGCGCCTGGACTTCCTGATGCAGGAGCTCAACCGCGAAGCCAATACATTGGGCTCCAAAGCCTTCGACCCGCGCAGCACCCAGGCGGCGGTCAACCTCAAGGTGTTGATCGAGCAGATGCGCGAACAAGTGCAGAATATAGAGTAAGGCATACCCGACATGACCCACAGCACCGGCACCCTGTACATCATTTCCGCCCCCTCGGGCGCGGGCAAGAGCAGCCTGGTCAAGGCCCTGACCGACGCTAATCAGGAGATCCGCGTCTCCGTTTCCCACACCACCCGCGCCATGCGCCCCGGTGAAGTGAACGGCGTGAACTATCACTTCGTCGAACGCGGCGAGTTCGTGAAGATGATCGAGCACGGGGATTTCCTCGAGCGTGCCGAAGTGTTCGGCAACCTCTACGGCACTTCGCAAAGCCACCTGCAGCAGACCCTGGACGAAGGCCACGACCTGATTCTGGAAATCGACTGGCAGGGTGCTGAGCAAGTGCGCAAGTTGATGCCCCAGGCCCGTTCGGTCTTCATTCTGCCGCCATCCCTGCAGGCCTTGCACCAGCGCCTGACCAATCGCGGCCAGGACAGCGACGAGATCATTGATGGCCGGATGCGTGAAGCCGTCAGCGAAATGAGCCACTACGTCGACTACGACTACCTGATCATCAACGACGATTTTGCCCATGCACTGCGCGATTTGCAGGCGATTTTCCGTGCCAATCAGCTGCATCAGAAGCGTCAGCAACAGCGTCACGGTAAATTATTGGCTGAATTGCTTGGCTGAACAGCTCTTCCCAAAACCGTTACAAGAGCTTTACATTGGTACTTATAGCGCGTTGAAGAGCTGGGCAAAAAATCAGCGCTTCCCTAAACGCTGGTGATTTTTTAAACTGTCGAGTCCGCTCGCCCAACCGGGCAGCGCGCATATTGCATTCGCTCCGAGGAATACCATGGCCCGCGTAACTGTTGAAGACTGCCTAAACCACGTGGAAAACCGTTTTGAGCTGGTCATGCTGTCCACCAAACGTGCCCGTCAACTGGCCACCGGCGGCAAAGAGCCACTGGTTCAGTGGGAGAACGACAAGCCTACCGTGGTAGCGCTGCGTGAAATCGCTGAAGGCCTGATGAGCTACGAGTTCATCGCCAATGCTGAAATCGTCGAAGACGAACCGCTGTTCGCAGCGTTCGAGGACGAGTCCAACGAGGCCGTCTAAGCCATGCCTGGTCGACGTAGCACGGCGCGGGGTCACAACGAACGGCAGGAATTATCATGCCGAGCATAGACGCCCTCGCCGCTCGCTTATCGACCTACCTCGGCAAGGACCAGGTCAACCTGGTCCGCCGAGCGTACTTCTACGCCGAACAAGCCCACGACGGCCAGCGCCGCCGTAGCGGTGAGGCGTACGTCACGCATCCTCTTGCGGTGGCGAATATTCTTGCCGACATGCACATGGACCATCAGAGCCTGATGGCGGCCATGCTGCATGACGTGATCGAAGACACCGGGATTGCCAAGGAAGCGCTGCAGGCGCAGTTCGGCGAAACCGTGGCCGAACTTGTCGACGGGGTCAGCAAACTGACCCAGATGAACTTCGAGACCAAAGCCGAAGCCCAGGCGGAAAACTTCCAGAAGATGGCCATGGCCATGGCACGCGACATTCGCGTGATCCTGGTCAAGCTGGCCGACCGCCTGCACAACATGCGCACCCTGGAAGTGCTGTCCGGCGAAAAGCGCCGGCGGATCGCCAAGGAAACCCTGGAAATCTATGCACCCATCGCCAACCGGCTGGGCATGCACGCCATCCGCATAGAATTCGAGGACCTCGGCTTCAAGGCCATGCACCCGATGCGTTCCGCGCGGATCTACCAGGCGGTCAAGCGTGCCCGGGGCAACCGCAAGGAAATCGTCAACAAGATCGAAGAATCCCTCAGCCACTGCCTGGCCATCGACGAAATCCAGGGCGAAGTCAGCGGTCGCCAGAAACACCTCTACGGCATCTACAAGAAAATGCGCGGCAAGCGACGGGCCTTCAACGAGATCATGGACGTCTATGCGTTCCGGATCATCGTCGACAAGGTCGATACCTGCTACCGCGTGCTGGGTGCCGTGCATAACTTATACAAACCACTGCCGGGACGCTTCAAGGATTACATCGCGATCCCCAAGGCCAACGGTTACCAGTCGCTGCACACCACGCTGTTCGGCATGCACGGTGTACCGATCGAAATCCAGATCCGCACCCGTGAAATGGAAGAGATGGCCAACAACGGCATCGCCGCCCATTGGCTGTACAAATCCAGCGGCGACGAGCAGCCCAAAGGCACTCACGCACGCGCACGCCAGTGGGTCAAAGGCGTGCTGGAGATGCAGCAACGCGCCGGCAACTCGCTGGAATTCATCGAGAGCGTGAAGATCGACCTGTTTCCGGACGAGGTCTACGTGTTCACGCCCAAGGGCCGGATCATGGAGTTGCCCAAAGGCTCCACGGCGGTCGACTTCGCTTACGCGGTTCACACTGACGTGGGCAACAGCTGCATTGCCTGTCGGATCAATCGTCGTCTCGCACCGCTGTCCGAACCGCTGCAAAGCGGCTCCACGGTCGAGATCGTCAGCGCGCCCGGCGCCCGGCCGAACCCGGCGTGGCTGAACTTCGTGGTGACCGGCAAGGCGCGGACCCACATCCGCCATGCGCTGAAACTGCAACGTCGCTCCGAGTCCATCAGCCTTGGCGAACGCCTGCTGAACAAGGTCCTCAACGGTTTCGACAGCTCCCTGGACAAAGTCCCGGCCGAGCGCGTCAAGGCGATGCTGACCGAGTACCGCCTGGAATTGATCGAAGACCTGCTCGAAGACATCGGCCTGGGTAATCGCATGGCCTATGTCGTTGCCCGTCGCCTGCTCGGTGAAGGCGAACAGCTGCCCAGCCCGGAAGGTCCACTGGCGATTCGCGGCACCGAAGGCCTGGTGCTCAGCTACGCCAAGTGTTGCACGCCGATCCCTGGCGACCCGATTGTCGGTCACCTGTCCGCGGGCAAAGGCATGGTCGTGCACCTGGACAACTGCCGCAACATCAGTGAAATCCGTCACAACCCGGAAAAATGCATCCAGCTCTCGTGGGCCAAGGATGTCACCGGCGAATTCAATGTCGAACTGCGCGTCGAGCTGGAACACCAGCGCGGTTTGATCGCCTTGCTGGCCAGCAGCGTCAACGCGGCCGACGGCAATATCGAAAAAATCAGCATGGACGAACGCGATGGTCGCATCAGCGTGGTCCAACTGGTGGTCAGCGTGCACGATCGCGTGCACCTGGCCCGCGTGATCAAGAAACTGCGTGCCCTGACCGGGGTGATCCGCATCACCCGCATGCGCGCGTAGCCCATCCATTACAAGGAGTCATTCATGACCAAGACTGTTATCACCAGTGACAAGGCCCCGGCCGCCATCGGCACTTATTCCCAGGCGATCAAGGCTGGCAACACCGTTTACATGTCGGGCCAGATTCCTCTGGACCCGAAAACCATGGAACTGGTCGAAGGCTTCGAAGCCCAGACCGTCCAGGTGTTCGAGAACCTGAAGGCCGTGGCCGAAGCCGCCGGTGGTTCGTTCAAGGACATCGTCAAACTGAACATCTTCCTCACCGACCTGAGCCACTTCGCCAAGGTCAACGAGATCATGGGCAAGTACTTCGACCAGCCTTACCCTGCCCGCGCCGCCATCGGTGTCGCCGCGCTGCCGAAGGGTTCGCAGGTTGAAATGGATGCCATCCTGGTCATCGAGTAAATGCATACGGCGCAGCCCTCGACGGGCTGCGCTGCTGATGCTGCAAAAGAAAGCGTCCAGAAAGGATTCCACCATGCGCCAAGCGCTTGCTCTCTCGCTGCTCGCCCTGTTCTTGGGCGGATGTGCCAGCAACCCTGCCGACCGTGACATCAGCGGCACCTGGATCAACCAGGTGGCGATCGATGCTGCATCCAGAGGCGGCCCCCTGCGTGAAGCGCTCCAGGCCTATGGCCCGAACCTGGAGTGGGACGTCAACACCAAAGCCAGTCAGGCCCGCTACACCAACGGTTTTGAAAACGTCGACGGCAAGCTGCTGGGCGAAAAGTCCGGCGCCTGGACAATCGATTTTTATGGCAGCGCCGGTAGCGAGCTGAAGCGCGATGGCAAGCAATTGAGCCAGGCCGCCAGCGAGAATGAGCCGGAACAGGTCTTCGACCGCGCCCAGGTTCAAGTGCCGGACGGCGCACCGCTTGGCGCCAGTTTCGAGCGCGCGCTGTATTCCTCTTATATGGGTGGCAGCTGGAAAGTCATCAATGGGCCTGGTGAAGGCAACACCGTACAGTTCCAGGCCGACGGCCAGGTTGCCGGTTTGCCAGGGGCGGATCGCTATGCCCTGTGCCTGGCCGGTGATTGCGCTTCGATGAGCGGCGGTAACGACAACATGTGGCTGCAACTGAACGGCCAGGGCAACACCTGGATCTTTGCGCGCAAAGGCAAAGAACTGGAAATTCTCCAGGCTGTGAACACGGCGCAGGCGGACGAAATGCCTCAGTTCACGCCGGGTGAGCGCAAGTGGTTGCTCGAGAAGCAGTGACCCGGTCTCACAGCCTACGCAAGACAATGTAGGAGCCGGCTTGCTGGCGATAGCGGTGTATCAGTCAACAGGGATGTTGAATGTTACGGCCCCTTCGCCGGCAAGCCGGCTCCTACAGGTGTTATGGGTGCCTGGAAGTCAGCAGCGGCCTTCGAGAATCGCGGCATAACCTTCACGATAGCTTGGATACTTCGGCACCCAGCCCAACGCCTTCACCCGGGCATTGCTGCACTGTTTGCTGCCCGTACGACGCACACTCGCATCCTCAGCCCACTCAGTCACGCCCAGATACTCACGCAACCAGTCCACCACTTGCGCCAGTGGTGCAGGTGCGTCGTCCACGCCGATATAAACGTCAGCCAGCACCACGCCACTTCGATCCGCCTCCAGCAGAAACGCCAACAGCCCTGCCGCGTCGTCGACGTGAATCCGGTTGCCGTACAACGGCGGATCGATCGCCACGCGATACCCTCGACGAACCTGGGTCAGCAGCCACTCACGGCCCGGACCGTAGATGCCGGTCAAGCGCACGATGCTGGCGGGGATACCGCTCTGGAGCGCCACTTGCTCTGCTTCCAGCATCAAACGACCTGAGTAGCCTGCAGCAATGGTCGGCGAAGTCTCATCCACCCACTCCCCCGCCTGCTGACCGTAAACACTGCTGCTGGACACAAACAGCACCCGCTTGGGCTGCTGGCCATGCTGCTTCAACCAGCTCAGCACGTGCTGCAAACCCTCGACATAGGCGGCGCGATAGCCCGCTTCGTCATGGTCGGTGGCGGCAGCGCTGTACACCAGATAATCCAGCGGACCCGTGGGCCAGTCAGCCGGACACTGTTCGCGGAACAAGTCACCGGCGACACCGATGACTCCGGCCGGCAGCCGCGAAACACTGCGACGCAGACCATAAACCTGCCATCGTTCGGCCAGCAATTGCGTGGCCAGACGACTGCCGACATCACCGCAGCCGGCGATCAAAACAGAAGGCGCGGACATCAAAAAACTCCTATCGCAAAGCCACAGACTAGCGCCGGCAAGGGACGAGCGGCTAGTAATGCAGGAAAAAAAGATACTCTATTACTTCTGTTAACAAGAATTACTTGCAATAATGCCCGCCACTTTTGTTCTCGGCCTCACGAGGCCTGGAAGAGCATCTACCGTTTTTCTTTCTCAGGTCCGGCCAGCATGACACGCAATCTATTCCCCGCTTCGCCAACCAAACGACCTCGCGCCTGGAGCGCAGTGGCCGCCCTGCTGCTCAGCCTGATGCTGGCGCCAACCGCCGCTTTCGCTGACGCACAAGCGCCAGCCACCCCGGCCGCTACGGCTGCGGTACCTGCCGATCAAGCGCCAGCTGCCGCGCCTGCCGTGACGCCAGCCGCGACTGACCCGGCCCAGGCTGTAGACACCACCGCCGACGACGTTCCTGAAGTCCTCGAAGCCGACAACACCCTGGGCATGGCCCATGACCTGTCACCATGGGGCATGTACCAGAACGCCGACATCATCGTGAAAATCGTGATGATCGGCCTGGCCATCGCTTCGATCATCACCTGGACCATCTGGATCGCCAAGGGCTTCGAGCTGATGAACGCCAAGCGTCGTCTGCGCAATGAGATCGTCCACCTGAAAAAAGCCACCACGCTTAAAGAAGCCAGCGCGTCAGCCACCAAGGCTGGCACCCTCGCCAACTTGCTGGTCCACGACGCACTGGAAGAGATGCACCTGTCGACCAACAGCCGCGAGAGAGAAGGCATCAAGGAACGCGTCGCCTTCCGCCTCGAGCGCTTGGTTGCAGCCTGCGGTCGCAACATGAGCAGCGGCACTGGCGTGCTCGCCACCATCGGTTCCACCGCGCCGTTCGTCGGCCTGTTCGGTACCGTGTGGGGCATCATGAACAGCTTCATCGGCATCGCCAAAACCCAGACCACCAACCTTGCGGTCGTGGCGCCCGGCATTGCCGAAGCGTTGCTGGCGACTGCTCTGGGTCTGGTTGCCGCGATTCCTGCGGTGGTGATCTACAACGTGTTCGCCCGCTCCATCGCCGGTTACAAGGCGCAGGTATCCGACGCATCGGCAGAAGTCCTGCTGCTGGTCAGCCGCGACCTCGACCACCAGCCTGAGCGCAGCTCGCAACCGCACATGGTGAAAGTGGGGTAATCGGCCATGGGCCTGCATTTGAAAGAAGGCGCAGACGACGATCTGGCCGAGAACCACGAAATCAACGTCACGCCGTTCATCGACGTGATGCTGGTGCTGTTGATCATCTTCATGGTGGCCGCGCCGCTGGCCACCGTGGACATCAAGGTCGACTTGCCCGCTTCCACCGCCAAACCGGCGCCACGGCCAGAAAAACCGGTGTTCCTCAGCGTGAAAGCTGACCAACGCCTGTTCCTCGGTGAAGAAGAAGTGAAAGCCGAAGCGCTCGGCGCCACGCTGGACGCCAGGACAAAGGGCAAGAAAGACACGACGATCTTCTTCCAGGCCGATAAAGGCGTGGACTACGGCGACCTGATGAGCGTGATGGACAACCTGCGCTCCGCCGGCTACCTGAAGGTCGGCCTGGTCGGACTCGAGACGGCAGTCAAGAAATGATCACGACGCGCCATAAGCTGACGCGTTACGGCGGGAGCCTGGCCGTGGTGCTGGGCGTCCATGCGCTGGCCATTGCGCTGGCATTGAACTGGACGTCACGCCCACCGATCGAGCTGCCGCCGCAGGCGATGATGGTCGAGCTGGCGCCGGTTCCGGCCCCGCCACCGCCGGCACCGCCCAAGGTGATAACGCCGCCACAGCCACCCGCCCCGGTGGAAGAACTGCCGATCCCGAAACTGGCTGAAGCGCCCAAGGCCGAGATTGCCGTGCCGAAGCCGGTCAAACCCAAGCCCAAGCCTCAACCGCCCAAGCCTGTGGAGAAAAAACCGGAGCCACCCAAGGAGAAACCTTCCGAGGAAAAACCGGCCGACACCCAGCCGACCCAGGCACCGACGGAGAAATCCGCACAACCGGCACCGGGACCCTCGGCGGCGCAGCAAGCGGCCAAGGCCAGCTGGCAGGGTACGCTGCTCGCCCACCTGGCCAAGTACAAAAAGTACCCGGCCAGTGCCCAGGCGCGGGGCAAGGAAGGCTTGAACCGTCTGCGCTTTGTCGTGGATGCCGAAGGTAACGTGTTGTCGTTCGAACTGGTGGGTCGTTCCGGCAACGCCGATCTGGACCGGGCCACCCTGGAAATGATCAAGCGCGCCCAGCCGCTGCCCAAGCCACCGGCCGACATGTTGACAAACGGCGCCATCGAAATCGTTGCACCCTTTGTTTACTCGCTGGAAAAACGCCGGCGCTAAAACATCGCCGACCCAATGTGGGAGCGAGCCTGCTCGCGAAGAGGTCATCACATTCAACATCTTCGTTGATTGTTACCCCGCATTCGCGAGCAGGCTCGCTCCCACAGGGTTGTGTAACAACCGTGAATGGCACCGAAAGGTGCCTTTTTGCATGCTGCCAGCGGCAAACCCGCATTGCCCAGTGTCACCCAACACACTCAGTCTGATAACGTGCGTCTATCGATTGCAGCCGGTATGCTTGGCCCGCAACTTCATGGACGCTTGCTATGACCCTCACAGAATTACGCTACATCGTTACCCTCGCCCAAGAGCAGCACTTCGGCCACGCGGCCGAGCGTTGCCATGTCAGCCAGCCGACGCTGTCGGTGGGCGTGAAAAAGCTCGAGGATGAACTCGGTGTGCTGATTTTCGAGCGCAGCAAAAGCGCCGTGCGCCTGACCCCGGTCGGCGAAGGCATCGTGGCCCAGGCGCAGAAAGTCCTGGAACAGGCGCAAGGCATCCGCGAACTGGCCCAGGCCGGCAAGAACCAGCTGACCGCGCCGCTGAAAGTCGGCGCCATCTACACGGTCGGCCCGTACCTGTTTCCGCACCTGATTCCGCAACTGCACCGGGTCGCTCCGCAGATGCCGTTGTACATCGAAGAAAACTTCACCCACGTGCTGCGCGACAAACTGCGCAACGGCGAGCTCGACGCGATCATCATCGCCCTGCCGTTCAATGAAGCCGACGTGCTGACCTTGCAGCTCTACGACGAGCCGTTCTACGTCCTGATGCCGGCCCAGCACCCGTGGACGCAAAAGCAATCCATCGACGCCGCCCTGCTCAACGACAAAAGCCTGCTGCTGCTCGGCGAAGGCCACTGCTTCCGCGACCAGGTGCTGGAAGCCTGCCCGACCCTGGCCAAAGGCAACGACGGCGCCAAGCACACCACGGTGGAATCCAGCTCGCTGGAAACCATCCGCCACATGGTCGCGTCCGGCCTGGGCATCTCGATCCTGCCACTCTCGGCGGTGGACAGCCATCACTACGCCCCCGGCGTGATCGAAGTGCGCCCATTGTCGCCCCCGGTGCCATTCCGCACCGTGGCCATCGCCTGGCGCGCGAGCTTCCCGCGGCCCAAAGCCATCGAGATCCTCGCTGACTCCATTCGCCTGTGCTCGGTGGCCAAGCCGCCCGCGCCGGTGGTTGCCGGATAAGCCGCAGCCATGACCGAGTTGTCGCAAGTGTCGGTGACGACACTCAAGGGTGTCGGCGAAGCCATGGCCGAAAAATTGGCCAAGGTCGGCCTGGAGAATCTCCAGGACGTGCTGTTTCACCTGCCGCTGCGTTATCAGGACCGTACCCGTGTGGTGCCGATCGGGCATTTGCGGCCCGGGCAAGACGCGGTGATCGAAGGCACCGTCAGCGGCGCGGACGTGGTCATGGGCCGACGCCGCAGTCTGGTGGTGCGCTTGCAGGATGGCACCGGCGGGCTCAGCCTGCGCTTCTACCATTTCAGCAACGCCCAGAAAGAAGGCCTCAAGCGCGGCACACGCATTCGCTGCTACGGCGAAGCACGGCCCGGGGCGTCGGGCCTGGAAATTTATCACCCGGAATACCGCGCCATCACCGGCGACGAGCCGCCGCCGGTGGATGAAACCCTGACCCCGGTTTACCCGCTCACCGAAGGCCTGACGCAGCAGCGCCTGCGCCAACTGTGCATGCAGACCCTGACGATGCTCGGCCCGACCAGCCTGCCCGACTGGCTGCCGACTGAACTGGCGCGCGACTATCAATTGGCGCCGCTGGCCGATGCGATCCGCTACCTGCATCACCCGCCGGCCGATGCCGATGTCGACGAACTCGCCCTCGGTCATCATTGGGCGCAGCACCGTCTGGCCTTCGAAGAACTGCTGACGCATCAACTGTCCCAGCAGCGTTTGCGCGAGAGCATGCGCTCCTTGCGTGCGCCGGCGATGCCGAAAGCGACGAAACTGCCGGCCAGGTACCTGGCCAACCTGGGCTTCACCCCGACCGGCGCCCAACAACGGGTCGGCAACGAGATTGCCTACGACCTCAGTCAGCACGAACCCATGCTGCGGCTGATTCAGGGCGACGTCGGCGCGGGCAAAACCGTGGTCGCCGCCCTCGCCGCCTTGCAGGCACTGGAAGCCGGGTACCAAGTGGCGCTGATGGCGCCCACCGAGATCCTCGCCGAGCAGCACTTCATCACCTTCAAGCGCTGGCTTGAACCGCTGGGCATCGAAGTGGCGTGGCTGGCGGGCAAACTCAAGGGCAAGAACCGCGTGGCCGCGCTGGAACAGATCGCCAGTGGCATACCCATGGTGGTCGGCACCCACGCGCTGTTCCAGGACGAAGTGCAGTTCAAGAACCTCGCGCTGGCGATCATCGACGAACAGCACCGCTTTGGCGTGCAACAGCGCCTGGCGTTGCGGCAGAAAGGCGTCGGCGGACGGATGTGTCCGCATCAGCTGATCATGACCGCCACGCCGATTCCGCGGACGCTGGCCATGAGTGCCTACGCCGACCTCGACACCTCGATCCTCGACGAACTGCCGCCCGGCCGAACGCCGGTGAACACGGTGCTGGTCACCGACGCCCGGCGGGTCGAAGTCATCGAACGGGTGCGCGGCGCCTGTGCCGAAGGGCGTCAGGCCTATTGGGTGTGCACACTGATCGAAGAGTCGGAAGAGCTGACCTGCCAAGCCGCCGAAACCACTTATGAAGACCTCACTGCCGCCCTTGGCGAGTTGAAGGTCGGGCTGATCCACGGCCGCATGAAGCCCGCCGAGAAAGCCGCCGTCATGGCCGAATTCAAGGCCGCCAACCTGCAACTGCTGGTCGCAACCACTGTGATTGAAGTCGGCGTCGACGTGCCCAATGCCAGCCTCATGATTATCGAAAACCCCGAACGCCTCGGCCTCGCGCAGCTGCACCAGTTGCGCGGGCGCGTCGGTCGGGGCAGTGCCGCCAGCCATTGCGTATTGCTCTACCATCCACCGCTGTCACAGATCGGTCGCCAGCGGCTGGGCATCATGCGCGAAACCAACGACGGGTTTGTCATCGCCGAAAAAGACCTCGAACTGCGCGGCCCCGGCGAAATGCTCGGCACGCGCCAGACCGGCCTGCTGCAATTCAAGGTCGCCGACCTGATGCGCGACGCCGACCTGCTGCCTGCCGTGCGCGACGCTGCGCAGGCGCTGCTGGAACGCTGGCCGGATCACGTCAGCCCGCTGCTCGACCGCTGGCTGCGTCACGGACAGCAATACGGCCAAGTGTGAGCAGCGTCGCAGTTTCCGGATCGGCGTGTTAAACATGATGGTTATACTCCTGCAACTGTTCGAGAACGGATCCACGCCATGACTGACGCTGCCCTCGCCCCCGAAACCCCGCATACGCCGTCTGCAATTCGGCTGCTGCTGGGCAAGCTGGGCATTGCCTTTGATGAAGTCCTCGATCACTACGACCTGAGCGCCGCGCGCAAAGTGCAGGCGGTTTTGGTCGATGATGCGGTCGGCACGCTCATGGTGCTGTTCCCTCAAAACCAATTGCTGGACCTCAACCGCCTCGCCGAACTCACAGGTCGCCGGCTGACCGCCGTGCCCACCGAACGTCGGGTAAAAATACTCGGCAAACACAACCTGAGCCTGCTGCCCGGCCTGCCGGCGCTGACCAGTTCGCCCTGCCTGTACGAAGAAAGCCTGCTGCGCGAACCGACATTGTTGATCGACTCGGGGGAGCCGGGCGTATGGCTGGAGGTCACCCGCGAAGACTTCAAAACCCTGCTGACCAAGGCCAGCGCCGCCCACTTCGGCGAAACCCTGACCAGCATCCGCCCGAACCTCGATCGGCCCGACGATGACCGCCAGGAAATCACCCAGGCCGTCCAGGCGTTCACGGCGCGGCGCATCCAGCAACGCCTGGAAGAAACCATCGAAATTCCGCCCCTGGCCGCGACCGCGCAGAAAATCATCAAGCTGCGGGTCGATCCCAACGCCACCATCGACGACATCACCGGCGTCGTCGAAACCGACCCGGCCCTGGCCGCGCAGGTCGTCAGCTGGGCGGCGTCATCCTACTACGCCTCGCCGGGCAAAATTCGCTCAGTGGAAGACGCCATCGTCCGGGTGCTGGGTTTCGACCTGGTGATCAACCTGGCGCTGGGCCTGGCCCTGGGCAAAACCCTGAGCCTGCCCAAGGATCACCCGCAACAGACCACCCCGTACTGGCAGCAGTCGATCTACACCGCCACCGTCATCGAAGGCCTGACCCGCGCCATGCCGCGCGCCCAGCGCCCGGAAGCCGGCCTGACCTACCTCGCGGGCCTGCTGCACAACTTCGGCTACCTGCTGCTGGCCCACGTGTTCCCACCGCACTTCTCGCTGATCTGCCGCCACCTGGAGGTCAACCCGCACCTGTCCCACAGTTTTGTGGAGCAACACCTGCTGGGCATCAGCCGAGAACAGATCGGCGCGTGGCTGATGCGCTACTGGGACATGCCCGATGAACTGGCCACTGCCCTGCGCTTCCAGCATGACCCGAGCTACGATGGCGACTACGCCGAATACCCGAACCTCGTCTGCCTGGCCGTGCGCCTGCTGCGCAGCCGCGGCGTCGGCTCCGGCCCGGTCGAAGACATCCCCGACGCTCTGCTGGAGCGTCTGAGCATCAGCCGCGCCAAAGCAAACGACGTCGTCAGTAAAGTGCTGGAAGCTGAAGTCCTGCTGCGCGAACTGGCCTCGCAGTTCACCCCGGCCTGAAAAGCATCGTCGGATCGCCGCTCGGACCAAGCCTCGCTTCCACAGGATTGTGTCGTTCAACCCATTCGGGAACGACGCAAATCCTGTGGGAGATTCTATGGTTGAGGGGAAGCCTCAAACCTTGGCTTTGGCTTTCCTCGGCTTCAAATACTTGGTCAACCCCTGGAACCAGATCACCAGCGCCGGGTTGCCCTTGATCTGAATCGACTTGTCCTGAATCCCCGTCATGAACGCCAACTGCTTGTTCTTCGCCTGCATCGTCGCAAAGCCATACGCCGCATCTTTAAAGGCAATCGCAAACGCCGGCTCGGCATACGCACCGGACTTGCTGGTAATACGCTGATCCTTCACCCGGAAATGCCGCGCCACTTTCCCATCCAGCGTCTGCAGCTGGAACACCAGATCCTTGTCACCTAACTGCTGCTGGAACGCAGGATTAGTTCGGCTTGCCTTACCCATCAACAGACCCAAAACCCACAGAAGAAAACGAAATTTCATACGCACAGCCTCAATGGAAAATGAACGGCCGGCGCAGTGTAGCGGCTCCAAGCGAGAACACCACCATCGCGTTGCGTTAGAAGAAGATGTCGTAGTTTTTGATGCCGATGACTACCAAGTCATTACCGGTACTCACCGAAGCAGCGAGGACTTCGACCTTTCTGTAGTTGTTGCCGCAGGCTGTAACTTTTTGGCTCTCGGTCCCTTCAATCTTTTCGGAAATTTCCTGCATTACGTGGCGCCATCCATGAACTACCCGCCCATTGCTTTCGCCGATAACCTCTGGCTGTCACCGAATAATCGGTGACTCGGACGTGCAAGTCCTGAATCGGCACAATCGGTTATGGCTATTCATCGAGCGTTTTCCTATGCTCGCGGATTGTTATGGCGGCTGTGTGTGGGAGACCTTCGGGTCTGCCGGTTTGCCGATTCCGGTCTTGCACACCTATACACAGCTGCCACCTCTCTCGAAGTGCAAGCGAATTGGTGTTAGCTCCTTAATATCGGTACTACTCCAATGATCAAACCAACACCCAATCCCCCAAGCCCCCGAAACGGCCACCTCTTCACCGTTTCCCCCGACATCCATACCGAAACCCTCTTGGCCAACGCCTCCGAAGACCTGCTGTCCATCAGCGCCATCGCCGCAGACCTGGCCGACGACGTAGAAGGCCGAAGCCGTTCTGTAGCCTTGGCAATCAGCAGAATGGCCGACAGCGTATATCTACTGGTGGAACGAGCACTGGATCATATCGATTCACCGAATCCGGCGGAGCATCCAGATAAGGCTTAAAGAAACGTAGGGGATGGAAATTGCCGACGATGTCCATCCCCGTCCAGTCCCAGGCATCTTCCCTGTTTCCTAAAACGACGTAGGACACTTCCTTTTCGCTCTCCACTGCCTTGAATTACCTCTCTTTCCACGTACTTTGCGCTAGCCCGGCTCATTCCCGAGCCGGAGTAACTCATCGTTAACAGTGGCGTGCTTCCCGCGGTTGGGAGGCCAGGAGAGAGGGAGATCAAGGCATGGCTACCGGGTATTACATAGGACCGGGCGATAAAACCACCTGTGGTGGCACGGTTCTGGGTGGGGGCGACGCCACTTTCAGTTTGTTCGGCCTCGTTCATGTCTACGAAGGAGATCTGGTCACCTGCGGAAAAAACGATGAGAGTTATCAGATCCATGGAGGAGTTTCTCACGTCCTCAACCATGGCAAGCGGGCTGCGGGCACGCTTGATAGCTTCAGCGGCTGCCCTTGTAAAGCCCAACTGATTCCCTCGAACTTCGAGGGCAGTTATGAGAATGAATCAACTGTCGCCAGAACTGCCAAGCCATCCACTCAACCGGCCACGACCGCACCTTCGCCGACATTCACGGGTCGTTCGGCTACGTCGCGTGCATCTGGCTTTACGTCTGCGACAAACGCTCCTTCTGCGCCACAATTCAGCAGCCTCGACGTGCAGGAGCCAGGCTTCTACATCGTGCCCAAGAGCACCACCCGCGAACAACTCGAAGCCTCGTTATTCACCTTGCGCGACCCGGCGGTGATGGGCAAATTCAAGCTGCTCAATCCCAACCTGCGCGATGTCAAAGCCGGCTCAATGATCGTGCTGAGCGACCCCAATAACTACCAGTGCACTCGTGAAGAAGCCCTGCTCATGGACGTGGCGGCCAAGACCAATCAGATGTTGGCAACGCTTAGCCCGGATGACGCGGATTTCATGGTGCAACACCGCGATGCCATCCAGGCCTTCTTGGGCTTTGGCTCGACCGCAATCGGCGTCGGTGCAAGTATTCTCAACAACAATCTGGAAAACGTCCGAGAGACCCTGAAAGAGATTGAAGCGTTGCATCAGCATTCATTCCAGCGCGATGGGCACCTTGGCTCACCGGCTTTTATTGCCGAGCGTCAACGCTTGCTTGGAAAGCTCGATATCCACATGACCAGCCTGACACGCAAAGGTATCGGCTTCCCGGACCACCCTAATTTGAATCGGGCGCTGTTCCTCTCTCCTCCCAGCCTGGTTCATCGCTGGACGGAAGCCGGCGGCGTAGGACAGATGCCGGGATACGCCACTCATCTGGAGGGGGTGGCCAAGGCTTCCAAATACATCAAGTACGGTGGCTGGGTCGGCACGGCCATTGGTGGCGGTGCATCTGCTTTAAAGGTTAAAAATGTGTGCACGGCGGGAAATGTAGAGGCGTGCAAGCGGGTTAAATTTACCGAGACTGGTAATTTTGCGGGAGGATTGGCCGCTGGTGCGATCTTTGGGCTGGCATCAACGGGCGCCGCAAGCACAGCTATATGTGTCGCACTAAGCGTGCCGACCGCCGGACTAGGTACTTTAGCTTGTGGCATCGTGTTAGTTGGTGTCGGTAGCTATGCTTCCAGTACGCTTGGCAGTTCAGTAGGCGAAGATCTCGGCGAGGTTATCTATGAGGCTATTCAATGAGTTTGAGCACCGGGGACAAAGCATTTCTTGTTGCAGGACTAATGAGTTTTGGCGGTATATTTGTTTGTATCGGAGTCGCTCTGCATCTGGCTTATTCAAAAATGGACTTGATGCTTGAGCACCTCAAAAACTCGCCTGCCGTTATGATTCAAGCTCCCCTCAGGAATGGCGGGCCTTGGGGAAAACTAATTTTGGTAGGATGGATATCCGGAGTTCTTACTTTCCCTGATTATTACCTGAAGCGGGGCGGACTCAATATTGAGGACTTGAACAAATTTCCACTGCAACTGAGGCGAAAGCTGAAAATAATAAAATGGGCCGCGATGACGTTACTAACTCTAATGATTTTATTGTTTGCTGTTAGAAAATTATAAACAGCCTTCCAGCCCCTCTTGAGCGCAAGCTTGTAATTTGGCGCTGGGGGTATTGATTCTTTGTGGATCGCTTTTTTTTACTAGGTGGTATTGGTAAAGCTGCTGGCTGTATATAGTTGCCGGGGATGTCACTATGGGAATAAGAGCTGCTTAAATAACCACCGCCACAAAAAATGGGCACCCAATCTGGTTGGCGTGCCCATTTTTTTCCGCTCCCCCGCTAAGCGGGCTGCGGAGACAGATTACGGATTAACACTATCTTTCAAAAATTTGCCCGGCTTGAACGCAACGGTATTACTGGCCTTGATTTTCACTGGCTCACCGGTTTGCGGGTTCTTGCCCGTACGTGCTCCGCGATGGCGTTGCAGGAAGGTCCCGAAGCCCACCAGCGTGACGCTGTCCTTGCGGTGCAGAGCGCCGGTGATTTCTTCGAGAACGGCGTTGAGGACGCGATTGGCCTGCTCTTTGGTGAGGTCTGCTTTTTCTGCGATTGCGGCGGCGAGTTCTGGTTTACGCATTAGTGAAGCCCCTTTGACGGTTTTTGTTGTTATGTCCGTGCCGTTCTCGTTGGAACAGCGCCCAAGGCGCCACAGATGCTCTACTCTGCGGCAGACGGGAATGAGGATGGCACGCACGGCAGAGCCGCGCCAGTCTCGGCGCGACCTTTGTAGGGGCAAAAGCGGGGTGATTCCGACAGAACGACCGGTATTTACGCCAGCAGTGGCGGAAGCTCTTTGTTCAGTGCCAGTTTTTGCATTACTGCCGCGCCTGTCAGGGCATAACCGAGCAATTTTCCGTCGGCATCGCGGCATAAAACCTTCAGGTCGGCCCCCTGCCCTTCGACCGTCCAGACGCCTTCCGTGCCCCGTGGCGGCGGCGATACCACCAATGGGCAGACCGGCGTTTTCACGGTGATCGGCATCGGGCCGTAGTTTACGGCGACAGGGTTTCCGGCAAGGGTCTGTGCCAGCGCTCTCGCACAGCTCATCAGGGGCATGACGTACAGAAGATTCAGCCCATCGACTTCGGCGCAATCCCCCAGCGCGTAGATATTGGCGTGGGAGGTTTTCAGTTGACGGTCGACCACCACGCCGCGATTGACCTGCACACCGGCAGCGGCGGCCAGGTCGATGCGCGGACGCAGGCCAATCGCCGACACCACCACATCGCAAGGGATGACCTGGCCATCGGACAGATGCGCTTCAAGCCCGTCAGCGACTCGCTGCAGGCGGTTGAGCACAGGCCCGAGGTGGAAGCGTGCACCGAGACTTTCCAACCCGGCCTGGACCGCCGCGGCGGCTGCCGGGTGCAGCAGGGTCGGCATCACCTGCTCGCAGGGTGCAACCAGTTGCACCTCGTAACCACCCAGGATCAGGTCATTGGCGAATTCACAACCGATCAAGCCGGCACCGAGCAACAACACCCGACGCTTGCCGGCCGCCGCCGCGCGAAAGCGGGCATAGTCTTCCAGGTCGTTGATCGGGAACACGCAATCAGCCGCATCGCCATCGATGGGCACGCGTACGGTTTCTGCACCCCAGGCCAGCACCAGGTCGCGGTAGATCACCGATTCTTCGCCGATCCACAGGCGCTTGTGGCCCGGATCGATGCCGCTGATACGGGTGTGGGTACGCACTTCGGCCTTCAGCTGTTCGGCCATGGTGCCCGGCTCGGCCATGCTCAGGCCATCGGCGTCCTTGTTCTTGCCGAAACCGGTGGAGAGCATCGGTTTGGAGTAGGAGCGTCCGTCATCTGCGGTAATCAATAGCAGCGGGGTTTCGCCATCGAGTTTGCGAAACTCCCGGGCCAGGTTGTAGCCAGCCAGCCCGGTGCCGACGATCACGACAGGTGCGTTCATTCCTTACTCCTCTAGTCTTAGTTGATTTCGATCATTTCGAAATCCATCTTGCCCACGCCGCAATCCGGGCACAGCCAGTCTTCCGGCACGTCCTGCCACAGGGTGCCCGGCGCAATCCCGTCATCCGGCCAGCCGTCGGCTTCGTTATAGATCAGGCCGCAGACCACACATTGCCACTTTTTCATTCAGGTACATCCTCAGATTCAGGCTTTTGCCGGCGCGAACGGTCGATGGTTGGAGCGCTGCCGTCCGGCTCAGGGGCGTTTTGTACTGATCGGGCCCGGCAGATGCAAGCCTGTTCGGCGCAACGAGGGGGCCGATCAATCAAAATCGCCGACTGACATGGTAAGCTCGCCGCCTCATTTGCTGCCAATAATGACTCACTGTGCAACACTCAAAATCCCCCTGCGCGACGTCGCTCTGGCTCTCCGAAAGCCAATTGGCGCCCCTCCCAGACACGTCAACTCTCGACTGGCTGTTCGATGAAGGTTCGTTGACCCGGCGGCTGACCCGCCTGTCGAATGACGGTTTCAGCGTCACGCCGCTGTTCGAAGGCTGGCAGCCACTGCGCGCCGACGAATGTGCCGCGCTGGACCTGGCCGAAGGCAGCGAGGGTTGGGTGCGTGAGGTGTATCTGCGCGGGCATGGCGAAGCCTGGGTCTTTGCCCGCAGTGTGGCGTCGCGCAGTGCGTTGCAGGGCGATGGTTTGCACATGGACGAATTGGGCAGCCGTTCTCTGGGTGAATTGCTGTTTTGCGATCAGGCGTTCCAGCGCCGGGCCATCGAGGTTTGCCACTATCCTCAGGAGTGGCTGCCGGCAGATTCCCGAGCGCCTGAGTTGTGGGGCCGTCGCTCGCGCTTCGACCGCGGGGCCTTGAGCGTGCTGGTGGCCGAGATTTTCCTGCCGACCTTGTGGCGCGCCGCCTGCGCCCATCCGGAGAATTGCTGATGTACCAGAGCCTGCTCAAGTCCCTGAATCGCGTGAACCCTCGGGCCTGGGACTTCATTCAGCTGACACGCATGGACAAGCCGATCGGCATTTACCTGCTGTTGTGGCCGACACTGTGGGCGCTGTGGATTGCAGGGAAAGGCTCGCCGTCCCTGGCCAATGTGGTGATTTTCGTCCTCGGCGTGGTGCTGACGCGCGCGGGCGGTTGCGTGATCAACGATTGGGCCGATCGCAAGGTCGATGGTCATGTAAAGCGCACCGAACAGCGGCCATTGGTGAGCGGCCGGATCAGTTCGAAGGAAGCGCTGGTGTTCTTCGCTCTGCTGATGGGCGTGAGCTTCCTGTTGGTGCTGTGCACCAATGCGACGACGGTCTGGTTGTCGTTCGGCGGCCTGGCGCTGGCCTTCACTTACCCGTTCATGAAGCGCTACACCTATTACCCACAGGTCGTGCTGGGTGCGGCGTTCTCCTGGGGGATGCCGATGGCGTTCACCGCCGAAACCGGGGAACTGCCCGCCGCAGCGTGGTTGTTGTGGATCGCCAACCTGCTGTGGACGGTGGGCTACGACACTTATTACGCCATGACCGACCGCGACGACGACTTGAAGATCGGCGTTAAATCCACGGCGATTCTATTCGGCGAGGCAGACCGGGTGATCATCCTGGCCCTGCAAGGGTTGGCGCTGGGCTGCTTGCTGCTGGCTGGTTCGCAATTCGACCTAGGTGGCTGGTTCCACCTGGGATTGCTGGCGGCGGCGGGCTGTTTTGCGTGGGAGTTCTGGTACACCCGCGGCAAGGACCGGATGCGTTGTTTCAAGGCGTTCTTGCACAACCACTGGGCCGGGTTGGCAATTTTTGTGGGGATTGTGCTGGATTACGCGCTGCGGTGACTGCAGGCACTCTGTAGTAGCTGACGCAGATTGTGGCGAGGGTGCTTGCTCCCGCTGGGCCGCGAAACGGACCCAAAAAACTGCGAGTGCTCCGCACTGGAGCGCCAGCCCGGTCGACCGGGACGGTGCGGCGTTCCGACAAGCTCCCCCGCCACGGTCATCACCAACGGCTACAGGTTTACATCTTCGGCCCATGGAGGACGTGCCACTTGTCCATTTTCTTGTCGCCTGTCATGTCTCCTGGCTTCTTGTCTTGAACGAAGTAGTACAGCGGCTTGCCATCAAACGCCCACTGCATCGTGTTGTCGTCACGCTTGATGATGGTCCACTTGCCTTCAGCCTTATCGGCCGCGGTGGCTTTCAGCGGTGGCCAGTTTTCTGCGCACTTGCCGGTGCAAGCCGACTTGCCGCCAGTGTCGTTGTCGAAGGTGTACAACGTCATGCCCTTGTGGTCGACCAACATGCCGTCTTTAACCATGCCCGGGTCTTCGGCGAAGGCCATAGTCGGCAGTGCTAGCGCAGCGGTAACCAGCAGAGCCTTCCAGGATTGAGCGATGTGCTTCATGGAAACCTTCCTTTTGTGGTTGTCAGGATTCGGACTTAGAGCTTAGTCCAGGTTCATGACAATCGCCGGGCGACTAAAATACTGTCACACGACTGCAATAATTCCGTTATCTAATGCGGCGCAAGACAGTTAAATGACAAGAGGAATAACGCATGGTTGGCAGGAGCATTCTGATCGTCGACGACGAAGCACCCATTCGCGAAATGATCGCCGTTGCGTTGGAAATGGCCGGCTACGATTGCATGGAGGCGGAGAACTCGCAGCAGGCCCATGCCATCATCGTCGACCGCAAGCCGGATCTGATTCTGCTGGACTGGATGCTGCCGGGCACGTCCGGTATCGAACTGGCCCGACGCCTCAAGCGCGATGAGCTGACCGGGGACATCCCGATCATCATGCTCACCGCCAAGGGCGAAGAGGACAACAAGATCCAGGGCCTGGAAGTCGGCGCCGATGACTACATCACCAAACCCTTTTCCCCACGCGAGCTGGTGGCGCGCCTCAAGGCCGTGTTGCGCCGTGCCGGGCCTACCGACGGTGAATCGCCAATCGAAATCGGCGGCCTGCTGCTGGACCCGATCAGCCATCGCGTGACCATCGACGGCAAACCCGCCGAGATGGGCCCGACCGAATACCGTCTGCTGCAGTTTTTCATGACTCACCAGGAACGCGCCTACACCCGCGGTCAGCTGCTGGACCAGGTCTGGGGCGGCAACGTCTATGTCGAAGAGCGCACCGTCGACGTGCATATCCGCCGCCTGCGCAAAGCCCTCGGTGATGCCTATGAAAATCTGGTACAAACCGTGCGCGGCACCGGCTACCGGTTTTCTACCAAAGCCTGATCCGGACTGTTCCCGACCGACAAGCTGACAAGGACGCGCTTTTAGTGAACCAAAACTGGCATGGCACCCTGATCCGCCACATGCTGCTGCTGGTCACCGCCTGCCTGGTGATCGGCCTGATATCCGGCTACTACGGCTGGAGCCTCGCCGCGGGCTTGGGCCTGTACCTGGCCTGGACCCTCAAGCAACTGCTGCGTCTGCACGAATGGCTGCGCCTGCACAAACCCGACGAAGCGCCGCCCGACGGCTATGGCCTGTGGGGTGAGGTGTTCGACAGCATCTACCACCTGCAACGCCGCGACCAACGGGTTCGCGGGCGCCTGCAAGCGGTGATCGACCGGGTTCAGGAATCCACCGCTGCATTGAAAGACGCGGTGATCATGCTCGACAGCGACGGCAACCTCGAATGGTGGAACCGCGCCGCCGAAACCCTGCTCGGCCTCAAGACGCCACAGGACAGCGGTCAGCCGGTGACCAACCTGGTGCGCCATCCGCGCTTCAAGGAATACTTTGAGCAGGACAGTTACGCCGAGCCGCTGGAAATCCCGTCGCCGATCAACGATCGCCTGCGCATCCAGCTGTACATCACCCGCTATGGCAACAACGAACACCTGATGCTGGTGCGCGATGTGACACGCATCCATCAGCTGGAACAGATGCGCAAAGACTTCATCGCCAACGTCTCCCACGAGCTGCGCACGCCGCTGACGGTGATCTGCGGTTATCTGGAAACCCTGCTCGACAATGTCGAGGAAGTGAACCCGCGCTGGTCCCGCGCCTTGCAGCAAATGCAGCAGCAAGGCGGGCGCATGCAAACCTTGCTCAACGACTTGCTATTGCTGGCCAAACTGGAAGCCACCGATTACCCATCGGACAACCAGCCGGTGGCCATCGACGGCTTGCTGCAATCGATAAAGAGCGATGCTCAACAGCTATCGGGCCAGAAAAACCAGAGCATCACGCTGGAAGCCGATCCGACCATTTTGCTCAAGGGCAGCGAAGCCGAGTTGCGCAGTGCGTTTTCCAATCTGGTGTTCAACGCGGTGAAATACACCCCGGCCAACGGCAATATTCGCATTCGCTGGTGGGGCGATGAACAAGGCGCGCACCTGAGTGTGCAGGACTCCGGGATCGGCATCGACAGCAAACACCTGCCACGCCTGACCGAACGTTTCTACCGCGTCGACTCCAGCCGCAACTCCAACACCGGCGGCACCGGGCTCGGGCTGGCAATCGTCAAACACGTACTGCTGCGTCACCGTGCGCGGATGGAAATCAGCAGCGTGCCGGGTCATGGCAGCACTTTTACCTGCCACTTTGCGCCGGCCCAGGTCAGTAAATCCCGGGTCATCAGCGCCGCCGACTGATACCGGCCAGCACGCGCCACTAGGCAATCGACCGGTCAGCCGCTACATTGGCTGACTTGTGCCTGCCTTTCAGGCTCCGCATCCATCCCCTTTTCGAATCCACGGAACCTGCAAAACTCCATCATGGACCCATCCCCTGGCTTGACCCTCGCGACACTCTTCGCCGATTTCGGCATGATTCTTTTTGCTCTGATCCTGGTTTTGCTCAACGGCTTTTTCGTTGCAGCGGAATTCGCCATGGTCAAATTGCGCTCGACCCGGGTCGAGGCCATCGCTGAAAAGAACGGCTGGCGCGGACACATCCTGCGTACCGTTCATAGTCAGCTCGATGCGTACCTCTCGGCCTGCCAATTGGGCATTACCCTCGCCTCCCTGGGCCTTGGCTGGGTCGGTGAGCCTGCGTTCGCGCACATTCTCGAGCCGGTCCTGAGTGCCGTTGGCGTAGAGTCCGCCGAAGTGGTCAAAGGTGTGTCGTTCTTTACGGCATTCTTCATCATTTCGTACCTGCACATCGTGGTCGGTGAGCTGGCGCCGAAATCCTGGGCCATCCGCAAACCCGAGCTGCTGTCGCTGTGGACCGCGGTGCCGCTGTACCTGTTCTACTGGGCCATGTACCCGGCCATTTACCTGCTCAACGCCAGCGCCAACACGATCCTGCGGATCGCCGGCCAGGGTGAACCCGGCCCGCATCACGAGCACCATTACAGCCGCGAAGAACTGAAGCTGATCCTGCACTCCAGCCGTGGCCAGGACCCGAGCGACCAAGGCATGCGCGTCTTGGCTTCGGCTGTGGAAATGGGCGAGCTGGAAGTGGTCGACTGGGCCAACTCCCGGGAAGACCTGGTGACACTGGAGTTCAACGCGCCGCTCAAGGAAATCCTGGCGATGTTCCGTCGCCACAAATTCAGCCGTTATCCGGTGTACGACAGCGATCGTCAGGAATTCGTCGGCCTGTTGCACATCAAGGATCTGCTGCTGGAACTGGCGGCCCTGGACCACATTCCCGAGTCGTTCAACCTCGCCGAACTCACTCGGCCACTGGAGCGCGTGTCGCGCCACTTGCCGCTGTCGCAGTTGCTGGAGCAATTCCGCAAGGGTGGCTCGCACTTCGCCGTGGTCGAAGAAGCCGATGGCAACATCATCGGCTACCTGACCATGGAAGACGTGCTGGAAGTGCTGGTGGGCGATATCCAGGATGAACACCGCAAGGCGGAACGCGGGATCCTCGCTTACCAGCCGGGCAAGCTGCTGGTGCGGGGCGATACACCGCTGTTCAAGGTTGAACGGTTGCTGGGCATCGACCTGGACCACATCGAAGCCGAAACCCTCGCCGGGTTGATCTACGAAACCCTGAAACGGGTACCGGAAGAGGAAGAAGTGCTGGAAGTCGAAGGTTTGCGGATCATCATCAAGAAGATGAAAGGGCCGAAGATCGTGCTGGCGAAGGTGTTGATGCTCGATTGATTGCAATGCGGTAGACCGCATTGATCCCTTGCTTTTAGAAGCTCACTGCTTGCCCAACGCAAAGTTGGGCAACGCCCCCACCGGCTGATTGAACTGGTACGGAATCGACACCAGTCCCAACCCGGTATTGCGCTGCACCACGAAATGCAAATGCGGTCCGCTGCTGTTGCCGGTATTGCCCGACAGCGCCAACGCACTCCCCACTCCGACCCGTTGCCCCTCGCGAACGCTCACCGAACCTTGCTTGAGGTGCAGGTACACGCCCATGGTCCCGTCATCGTGCAGCACCCGCACGAAATTGCCTGATGGATCGGTGCCGCGCCCGGTCTGACTGTTTTCGGTTTTCACCACCACCCCGCCCCGAGCCGCGATGATCGGCGTGCCTTCAGGCATGGCGATGTCCATGGCGTAACGGCTCTTGGCACCGAAGTGACTGTATTGACCATTCGCCCCCTGGCTCAAGCGAAACGGCCCGCCACGCCAGGGCAACGGATAACGATAGGCCATGGCGGCTCCTGAGGGGTCGCCCAGGGAATACTGGAACCTTGGGGTATACGCCAGAGGCCTCCCGGCCTGAGTAGCCGTGAGTAGCGCCAAGCGAATGTTGCTGCGAGCCGGCATCACCCGGCGGATCGGACGACTCGGTGCACCACTGACGTTCTTCAATCCGGCGAAACTCAGCTCGATCTCGACCGGGGCATACAGATCGTTGCGCACGAACACGCTATCCATGCCCTTCTGCTTCTTGATATCGAGGTACACCTGACGCTCGAGGTGCTCGACCATGCGATCGCGAAAAACGAACACCTGGGCGCCCTGCGTGGGGCGGTCGCTGTAGGAGACCACGCCATTGGCGTCTTTGGTCTTGTAGATCGTAATGGCCACAGCCGAGGTGGAGGCCAGGAAAAGACCACAGAAAAACAGCAGTCGCGCGAGCATGGGCAAGATTCTGTCGAGTAAGGCCTGGGGGATGAGCCTAGCAGCTGCAATGGACCCGGGTAGTGGGCAGATGTTTCAAAATGGGCAGCCCGACGGATGTGTGGTGTAGGTGATGGCCCCTTCGCGAGCAAGCCCGCTCCCACACTGGTTATGTGTCGATCACTTAAATATGGACCGACTCCGATCAAATGTGGGAGCGAGCCTGCTCGCGAAGGCGGCCTGACAGACGATGAAGATTACGCGCCCGGTATGAAATGCTTATGCGCCGTCCCACGCGCAATCAACCGAGAGATGTAGTCCAGCTTCTGCGCATCCTGATCGACAAAGCGGAAGGTCAGCTGCAACCATTCGCTGTCGGGCTTTTGCTCGTGGGCGACGATGGCGTGCAGGTAGCCGTTCAGGCGGGCGGTTTCAGCGTTGTCGCCTTGTTCCAGATCGAGCACGGCACTGTCGAGGACTTGCGGCAGGGTGTCGGTGCGCTTGACCACCAGCAGTGCTTCCCTGAGGCTCAAGGCCTTGATCACACACTGCGCATTGCCATTGGGTAAACGCAGTTGGCCCTGGCCGCGACCGCCGCCGGGTGCTGAGGACGCTGGCGCCTTGACCGGCGGGCTGTTGAGCAGGCCGCGAGACCCGAAGGTAGCCGCAGCCGGCGCAGCGGCGACGGCAGATGGTACGACCACAGCGGCCTTGCCGCCCGTCAACGCATTCAGGGAATCATTACCGAAGGCCGAATTCATTTTGCTCGGCACGCTGTTCATCAAGGTATCGAGCTTGCCGACCTTGTTCAGTGCCTGCTTGACCTTGGTCACCAACTGCTCGTTGGTGAAGGGTTTGCTGACGTAACCGGAAACGCCGGCCTGGATCGCCTGGACGACGTTCTCTTTGTCGCCGCGACTGGTCACCATCATGAATGGCAGGGTCTTGAGGTTGTCCTGCTCGCGGCACCAGGTCAGCAGTTCCAGGCCGGACATTTCCGGCATTTCCCAGTCGCACAGCACGAGGTCGAACGTCTCCCGTGCCAGCAGAGACTGAGCTTTCCTGCCGTTGACCGCCTCTTCGATGCGGATGCCCGGGAAGTAGTTGCGCAGGCACTTCTTCACCAGGTCACGAATGAACGACGCGTCGTCCACGACCAATACACTGACCTTACTCATCCACCACCCCTTTAAAAATCCCGGCAGGCATCGCGCTTCGCTGACGGCACACTGCCAGAAACCTTCAGTCACGCCGGGACTTTTCGTTCGCGGGGCGCTGCTTCAAATAGATACACCACAAACAAAAACGCCCGGCCAAAGGGCCGGGCGCTTTTCTCGGGTCATCTTACTTATCGTCAGCTTTGCCCGGAACATTAGCGGTTTCGCCACTGATACCTTCAACTTCTTCTTTCATGCGCTTGAGGCCCAGGTGACGCACGTCGGTGCCGCGCACCAGGTAAATCACCAGTTCCGAGATGTTGCGCGCATGGTCGCCGATCCGCTCCAGCGAACGCAGCACCCAGATAATGCTCAAGACCCGCGAGATAGAACGTGGGTCTTCCATCATGTAGGTGGCGAGCTCGCGCAATGCCGTCTTGTATTCGCGGTCGATGATTTTGTCGTACTGCGCCACCGACAACGCCAGGTCGGCGTCGAAACGGGCAAACGCGTCCAGTGCGTCGCGAACCATGTTGCGCACCTGGTCGCCGATGTGGCGCACTTCGACGTAACCGCGTGGCGCTTCGCCTTCTTCGCACAATTGAATGGCGCGACGGGCGATCTTGGTCGCTTCGTCACCGATGCGCTCGAGGTCGATCACCGATTTGGAGATGCTGATGATCAGGCGCAAATCCGACGCCGCCGGCTGACGACGGGCCAGGATGCGCAGGCATTCTTCGTCGATGTTGCGTTCCATCTGGTTGATCTGGTCGTCGATCTCGCGAACTTGCTGGGCCAGGCCGGAGTCGGCCTCGATCAGCGCGGTGACCGCGTCGTTGACCTGCTTTTCCACCAGCCCGCCCATGGCCAGGAGGTGGCTGCGCACTTCCTCGAGCTCGGCGTTGAACTGCGCAGAGATGTGATGGGTAAGGCCTTCTTTACTAATCATCTGTTTCGCTCCGCGAAAGTTGCAAGCTTCAAGCTGCAAGCTTCAAGCAGTTATGTATAAGTCCTGGTATCGCACACTTCTTTTCTTGCCGCTTGCAGCTTGATGCGTGCGGCTGCCCTGCTAGCCATAGCGACCGGTAATGTAGTCCTCGGTCTGCTTCTTCGCCGGATTGGTGAACAGGGTGTCGGTGTCGCCGAATTCCACCAGTTTGCCCATGTACATGAACGCCGTGTAGTCGGAAACCCGCGCGGCCTGCTGCATGTTGTGGGTCACGATAACAATGGTGAACTTCGATTTCAGTTCGTAGATCAGCTCTTCGACTTTGAGCGTGGAGATCGGGTCGAGTGCCGAGCACGGTTCGTCGAGCAGCAGCACTTCCGGTTCCACGGCGATGGTGCGCGCGATCACCAGACGTTGCTGCTGACCACCGGACAGGCCGAGTGCCGATTCGTGCAGGCGGTCTTTGACTTCGTCCCACAACGCCGCGCCTTTCAATGCCCATTCAACGGCTTCGTCGAGCACGCGTTTCTTGTTGATGCCCTGAATGCGCAACCCGTAAACCACGTTTTCATAGATGGTTTTCGGAAACGGGTTCGGCTTCTGGAACACCATGCCGACGCGACGACGCAGTTCGGCCACGTCTTCGCCCTTACGGTAGATGTTGTTGCCGTACAGGTTGATGGCGCCTTCTACCCGGCAGCCGTCGACCAGGTCGTTCATGCGGTTGAAGGTGCGCAGCAGCGTGGACTTGCCGCAACCGGACGGGCCGATGAAGGCGGTCACGCGCTGTTTCGGAATATTCATGCTGACGTCGTACAGCGCTTGTTTGTCGCCGTAGAACAGGCTCAGGCCCGGCACTTCGATGGCTACGGTTTCCTGCTCGAGGCTCAGGCTCTGCTTGTCGCGGCCCAGGGCGGACATGTTGATGCCGTGGGTATGTGCTTCGTGCTGCATGGGAGGCTCCCTGTGCTGACAAATTCGGTTCGGTTGGTCGCTGGCCTGGTGACCGGGCCGGCGGATTACCCAAAATCTGTGTCTGACGCCGGTCCCTGTGGGAACTGGCTTGCCTGCGATGGCATCACTGCGGTGTTACTGATAGACCGCGTCGTCTGCATCGCAGGCAAGCCAGCTCCCACAAGGGGCCGCGCCGACTTATAAATTTAACTATCCAATGCTTTGTATTTTTCGCGCAGGTGGTTACGGATGTAGACGGCCGACAGGTTCAACGTGGCGATCACCAGCACCAGCAGCAGCGCTGTGGCGTACACCAGCGGCCGTGCGGCTTCGACGTTCGGGCTCTGGAAGCCGACGTCATAAATATGGAAGCCCAGGTGCATGATCTTCTGATCCAGGTGCAAGTACGGGTAGTTGCCGTCCAGCGGCAGCGACGGCGCCAGTTTCACCACACCCACCAGCATCAGCGGCGCCACTTCACCCGCGGCGCGCGCCACGGCGAGGATCATGCCGGTCATCATCGCCGGGCTGGCCATCGGCAGCACGATCTTCCACAAGGTTTCGGCCTTGGTCGCACCGAGGGCCAACGAGCCTTCACGCACGGTGCGAGGAATCCGCGCAAGGCCTTCTTCGGTGGCCACGATCACCACCGGCACCGCCAGCAGTGCCAGGGTCAGCGAAGCCCAGAGCAGGCCCGGCGTACCGAAGGTCGGCGCCGGCAGTGCTTCAGGGAAGAACAACCGGTCGACCGAGCCGCCCAGCACATAAACGAAGAAGCCCAGACCGAACACACCGTAAACGATGGCCGGAACACCCGCCAGGTTGTTCACCGCGATGCGGATAATCCGGGTCAAGGCGTTCTGCTTGGCATATTCACGCAAGTAAACCGCCGCCAGCACGCCGAACGGCGTCACGATCATCGCCATGATCAGGGTCATCATCACGGTGCCGAAAATCGCCGGGAAGATCCCGCCTTCGGTGTTCGCTTCACGCGGGTCGTCGCTGAGGAATTCCCAGACCTTGCTGAAATAGAAGCCAATCTTGGTGAAGGTACCCATGGCGTTCGGCTGATAGGCATGGACCACTTTGCCGATGCCGATTTCGAGCTCTTTGCCGTTGGCATCGCGAGCCGTCAGGCTGTCGCGGTTGAACTGGGCGTGCAAGTCGGCAAGACGCGCTTCGATGTCCTGATAACGCGCGTTCAGCTCGGCGCGCTCCGACTCCATGTCCGCTTGTGCGGTGGCGTCGAGCTGGCCAGCCAGTTCCAGTTTGCGACCGTGCAGGCGGATACGTTCGAGGCCGGCGTTGATCGCGCCGATATCGGACTTCTCCAGGGTCTTGAGTTGTGCCGCGAGCTGGTTGACGCGAGCGACACGGGCCTGCAACTCAGGCCACGCGGCCTCGCCTTCCGCGATGACCTTGCCGTCCTGTTTGACGTTGACCAGGTAGCCGTAGAAGTTGCCCCACTCGCGACGTTCAACGGCCATCAGCTCCGGCGGCGTCTTCTGGTTCGTCAGCCACTCGCCGACGATCCAGGTAAAGTCGTTGCCGTTCAAGTCACGGTTGCCGACCTTGATCAGCTCGCGGGTCATGAACTCCGGGCCCTGATCGGGCACCGGCAGGCCGGCGCTTTTGAGGCGCTCACGCGGGACTTGTTCTTTCTGTACCACTTCGCCGATGACGAGGTGATTAGCCTGACCGGGCACGTCGTAACTGGCGTGGATCAGGTCCGCCGGCCAGAAGTGACCCAGGCCGCGTACGGCAATCACCGCGAGCAGGCCTATGGTCATGATGACCGCGATGGACACCGCGCCACCGCTGATCCAGACGCCAGGGGCGCCGCTCTTGAACCATCCATTCAGGGAGTTCTGTTTCACAGACTTCTACCTTTCTTAAAGCGACGAGTATTTCTTGCGCAGACGCTGACGAATCAGCTCCGCGAGGGTGTTCATGACGAAGGTGAACAGCAGCAACACCAGCGCCGAGAGGAACAGCACACGGTAGTGGCTGCCGCCGACTTCCGACTCCGGCATTTCCACTGCGACGTTGGCGGCCAGGGTGCGCAGGCCTTCGAACAGGTTCATTTCCATGACCGGGGTGTTCCCGGTGGCCATCAGCACGATCATGGTTTCACCGACCGCACGGCCCATGCCGATCATCAGCGCCGAGAAGATGCCCGGGCTGGCGGTGAGGATCACCACGCGAGTCATGGTCTGCCACGGCGTGGCGCCAAGGGCCAGGGAACCGAGGGTCAGGCCGCGAGGCACGCTGAATACGGCGTCTTCGGCGATGGAGTAGATGTTCGGGATCACCGCGAAGCCCATGGCCAGACCGACCACCAGTGCGTTGCGCTGGTCGTAGGTGATGCCCAGGTCGTGGGAGATCCACATGCGCATGTCGCCGCCGAAGAACCAGGTTTCCATGTACGGGCTCATGTACAGCGACAACCAGCCAACGAACAGGATCACCGGGATCAGAATCGCGCTTTCCCAACCGTCCGGCACTTTCAGGCGGATGGATTCAGGCAGGCGACTGAAGACGAAACCCGCCACCAGAATGCCGATCGGCAACAGCATCAGCAGGCTGAAGATGCCCGGCAGGTGCCCTTCCACATAGGGTGCGAGGAACAGGCCAGCGAAGAAACCGAGGATCACCGTCGGCATGGCTTCCATCAGCTCGATCACCGGCTTGACCTTGCGGCGCATACCCGGGGCCATGAAATACGCGGTGTAGATTGCAGCGGCAACAGCCAGTGGCGCGGCCAGCAGCATGGCGTAGAACGCTGCCTTCAATGTACCGAAGGTCAGGGGCGCCAGGCTCAACTTTGGTTCGAAATCGGTGTTCGCGGCGGTCGATTGCCAGACGTATTTAGGCTCGTCGTAGTTCTCGTACCAGACCTTGCTCCACAGCGCGCTCCAGGAAACCTCCGGGTGCGGATTCTCCAGCAGCAACGGTTGAATCTTGCCGCCTGCTTCCACGATCACCCGGTTGGCCCGTGGCGAAAGACCAAAGATCCCTTGGCCTTCGACCACCTGATCCACCAGCAACGTGCGGTGCGCAGTACTGTGGAATACCCCGAGCTTGCCGGAGGCGTCGAGGGCGATGAAGCCTTTGCGACGTTCTTCGGCGGTGATTTCAACGATCGGCGTGGTGCCCATCTGGAAGGTACGGATCTGCTTCAGACGCGATTCGCCATCAGGATCGCGCGCCATGAACCATTGGGCCAGACCGCCCTTGGAGTCACCGAGTATCAGCGAAATACCGCCCACCAGTTGGGTGCTGGCGGTGATTTCGGCATCGCCGTTTTCAAGCAGCTTGTAACGACCGTTGAGGCTCTTGTCGCGCAGGCTGAACACATCGGCTTGCGCACGACCGTTAATCACGTACAACCACTGCTGGCGCGGGTCAACGAAGATGTTCTTCACCGGCTCGGTCATCTGCGGCAGATCGATGCGCTTCTGCTCGCTGGTGATTTCGCCGGTCATCATGTTTTCTTCGCTGGTCAGCGACAACACATTGAGTTGCGAACCGCTGGAACCGACCAGCATCAAGGTCGTATCGGTGGCGTTGAGGCTGACGTGCTCCAGCGCACCGCCGGCCTCGTTCAGCGTAATCGGGGCTTCGCCATACGGGTACTCGATGGCCGGCGAGATGGTCTTCTTGCCGTCCGGGTAGCTGACTTTATAGGTGTGACGGAACACTAAAGCCTGGCCGTTGGAAAAGCCCACGGCTACCAGCGGCTGACCGGGCTGGTCTTCACCGATACTCGTCACGCTGGTACCAGCCGGGACCGGCAGCTCGACGCGCTTGAGTTCGGCGCCACTGTCGATGTCGAAGAACAGTGCCTGCCCTTTGTCGGAAACCCGCATGGCGACCTGGTTCTGTTCTTCCAGGGAGATCATCAATGGCTTGCCGGCGTCTTGCATCCAGGCAGGGGTGATGGTGTCTTTGGCGGTCAGGTCGGCGCCCTGGAACAGGGGTAGGACGACATAGCCGAGGAAGAAGAAGATCAGCGTGATCGCGCCCAGGACAGCGAGGCCGCCAACAAGGACGTACCAGCGGGTCAGGCGATCTTTGAGCGCACGAATACGGCGCTTGCGTTGCAACTCAGGCGTATTGAAGTCAATTCGCTTGGGGGGATTTGTAGTCATGGGGGAAGTGGCCAGATCATTCATTCGCACACCCTAGCGATCCTGTATGACAGAAAGATGACAGTGCAGTGACGCAACAAATCCGCCGCCTGTGGGAACCGGCAGCGGACAGAAAATTGGGGGGCGTAGGAGCTGTCGAGGGAACCGAGGCTGCGATCTTTTGATCTTGCGGTTGGAAGCCAGATCAAAAGATCGCAGCCTCAGTTCCCTCGACAGCTCCTACGCAGGCCCGGGGTTGACCCCGGACCTAGGGTTTTACTTTTTTACTACGTTGTTACCTTCCTGCAGGCCCAGGTCAGCCAGTGCTTTTGCAGCAACCTTGGCTGGCAGCGGGATGTAGCCGTCTTTCACCACAACTTCCTGACCCTGCTTGGACAGAATCAGTTTCACGAACTCGGCTTCCAGCGGGGCCAGAGGCTTGTTCGGTGCTTTGTTGACGTAAACGTAGAGGAAGCGCGACAGCGGGTATTTGCCGTTCAGGGCGTTTTCTTCGGTGTCTTCGATGAACTCAGTGCTGCCTTTCTTGGCCAGGGCCACGGTCTTCACGCTGGCGGTCTTGTAGCCGATGCCCGAGTAACCGACGCCGTTCAGCGAGGAGCTGATCGACTGCACGACCGAAGCCGAGCCTGGTTGTTCGTTAACGTTTGGCTTGTAGTCGCCTTTGCACAGGGCTTCTTCTTTGAAGTACCCGTAGGTACCGGATACCGAGTTACGACCGAACAGTTGAACCGGCTTGTTGGCCAGGTCGCCGGTCACGCCCAGGTCGCCCCAGGTTTTGACGTCGGCTTTAGCACCGCACAGACGAGTGGACGAGAAGATCGCGTCAACTTGTTCCATGGTCAGGTGCTGGATCGGGTTGTCCTTGTGCACAAACACAGCCAGGGCATCCACTGCGACCGGGATAGCGGTTGGCTTGTAGCCGTATTTGGTTTCGAAGGCTTGCAGCTCGTTGTCCTTCATTTTGCGACTCATCGGGCCCAGGTTAGCGGTGCCTTCAGTCAGCGCAGGTGGTGCGGTAGAAGAACCGGCAGCCTGAATCTGGATGTTTACGTTCGGGTATTCTTTTTTGTAGTTCTCAGCCCACAGGGTCATGAGGTTGGCCAGGGTATCGGAGCCGACGCTGGACAGGTTGCCCGATACACCAGTGGTCTTGGTGTAGCTCGGGATCGCAGGGTCAACAGCGGCGAACGCGTTGGCAGTCGCAACGCCAGCAGCGACAAAAGTCATTGCCGCCATCAAACGCTTCAGTTTCATGCCTTACTCCTAGCAGATAGGGTGTGTTAAGTCGGGGCCAAGTATCAGCAGGCCGTGTGAACACTCTATGGCTGAAATATGACAATTGGATGAAAGGCCAGCATGTAACGACAGATCATTCCCACGCTCCGCGTGGGAATGCCGCCATGGACGCTCTGCGTCCGCTTTGGGATGTGACGCGGAGCGTCACGGGATGCATTCCCACGCAGAGCGTGGGAATGATCGGTACAAAAAGTCGGCTTAGCGCCCCTTCTTCCAGAGATACCCACCCACCACAATCCCCACACCGCAAAGTACCGCCACGTAATAGGCCGGCCCCATCGGGCTTTCCTTGAGCAGCAGACTGACGATCATCGGCGTCAGGCCACCAAAGATTGCATAGGCGACGTTGTAGGAAAACGACAGGCCACTGAAGCGCACCACCGGTGGGAAGGCTTTGACCATGACGTAGGGCACGGCGCCGATGGTGCCGACCAGCAGGCCGGTCAGGGCGTACAGCGGGAACAGCCAGTCGGGATGCGCGGCCAGGCTGTGGTAGAAGGTCCAGGAACTGATCAATAGCGCCGTACAGCCGAACACGAAGACCCGGCCTGCGCCGAACCGATCCGACAGTGCGCCGGCGATGATGCAGCCGAAGCTCAGAAACACGATCGCCAGGCTATTGGCTTGCAGCGCCGTGGTCGCAGAGAAGTGGTAGACAGTCTGCAACACGGTTGGCGTCATCAGAATCAACACCACGATGGCGGCGGACAACAGCCAGGTCAGCAGCATGGAAATCAGGATCGCACCGCGATGGTCGCGCAACACCGCGCGCAGCGGCACTTCTTCAGCCAGCGCCTTGCGCAGTTGCAGCTCGGCAAACACAGGGGTCTCGTGGAGCCAGCGACGCAGATAAACCGAGAACAGGCCGAACACACCGCCCAGCAGGAACGGAATCCGCCAGGCATAATCCGCGACCTCCACCGGGGTATAAAGGCTGTTAATCGCCGTGGCGACCAATGAGCCCAGCAGAATACCCGCCGTCAGACCGCTGGTCAGCGTGCCGCAAGCGTAACCGATGTGCCGCTGGGGAACGTGTTCGGAGACGAATACCCAGGCGCCCGGCACTTCACCGCCAATCGCGGCGCCCTGAATCACCCGCATCAGCAGCAACAGGATCGGCGCCCACATGCCGATCTGCGCATAAGTGGGCAGCAAACCCATGATCAGGGTCGGCACCGCCATCATGAAAATGCTCAACGTGAACATCTTCTTGCGACCCAGCAGGTCGCCGAAGTGCGCCATGACGATGCCACCCAGCGGCCGCGCCAGGTAACCGGCGGCAAAAATGCCGAACGTCTGCATCAGGCGCAGCCATTCGGGCATGTCGGCAGGGAAAAACAGCTTGCCCACCACCGTGGCGAAGAACACGAAGATGATGAAGTCGTAGAACTCCAGCGCGCCGCCCAGGGCCGAAAGCGATAACGTCTTGTAGTCGCTGCGGGTCAACGGACGTGCCGATTGTGTGGGCTGCGCGATGTTCGAAGGCGCTGTGGTCATGGCAAGGGCTTCTCTTACTAGTCGGATCTGCAACCCCAACAACGCTGGCGGAGGCTTGGGCAGGTCCGGCACGATAGCAAATTGGTCGAAAAAGCATATAGATGTGCGTATTTGACGGTCAAAATGAGAACCAGACGGTCGTCTCGGAGTCTACCGATCGATATACTCGCAATCCTGCGACAACCTGCAAGGGTTGCTGTGCGAAAACGCCTGCCGGGGTTCATAGGCGATTTCGCAGAGTTTCCCTTTAGGCGCCTTACGAAAAACGTGACGAACGTAGTATGTTCGGGGCTGAATCGTTTTTCCTTGAGACGGCTATTCACCTTGAAGTACCAATGAGAGTTACGGGTCAGAGGCACCCCCGGCATGATAGAGCTCGAACAAGAAGATCCAATCCCGCAAGGCGACCTGGCCCTGCAAATCACCGCACTCCCCCGTGAAACCAACGGCTTTGGCGACATTTTCGGCGGCTGGCTGGTGGCGCAGATGGATTTGGCCGGCACCGCAATGGCCAGCAAGGTTGCAGGTGGTCGCGTGGCCACCGTGGCGATCGACCGCATGGCGTTTCTGGTGCCGGTAGCGGTGGGCGCTCAGCTCTCCTTCTATACCCAGGCGCTGGAAATCGGCCGCAGCTCGATCCAGATGATGGTCGAGGTCTGGAGCGACGATCCGTTGTCCAGTGAATGGCGTAAAGTGACCGAAGCGGTATTCGTGTTCGTCGCCATCGATGGCAGCGGCCGCACGCGCTCGGTTCCGCCCAGAGCTCGTTAAACAAGGCCCTGGTAAAACAGGAACCGTTAAACGCGGCGACCGTTTTGCGGTCCATAGCAGTCATTGTTCCTGATCGAGAGCCGTTCCATGACAACGCCCAACGTTGAAGCCGTGAAACTGGATGAACTGAACTGCTGGCGCATCCGCCACGGGCAGGCCGAATTGCTGGTGGCCCAGCAAGGTGCGCACATCCTCAGTTACCAATTGGCCGGCGAGCCGCCGCTGATCTGGCTCAACGACGAGGCTGTGTTCAAGACCGGCAAAAGTATCCGCGCTGGCGTGCCGGTGTGCTGGCCGTGGTTCGGTAATTTTTCGCGCAACCCGCAGAGTGTCCAGGCGATGCGCGTCAGTAGCGAACCACCGACCGCCCATGGGCTGGTCCGGGCGATGGACTGGGAGCTGGGGGGCATCGAAGCTGAAGGCGAGAGCCTGAAAGTGGAATTTCTCCTGCCCTGGCCCGAGGGTGGCTTGCCAGGCTGGCCGCACCAGGTTGATTTGAAGCTGAGCATTCGTCTGGACGAGCAACTGCACATCAGCTTGACCAGCCATAACCAAGGCACCGACAAAGTCACCATCAGCCAGGCGCTGCACAGCTATTTCGCGGTCAGCGATGTGCGCAACGTGCATGTCGAAGGCCTGGATGGCTTGAGTTATATCGAGACGCTGGACGACTGGAAAACCGTGCGTCAGACCGGTGATTTGCGTTTTGCTGGCGAGACCGATCGCATCTATCTCAATACTCCAGCGAAGCTGAGCATTGTCGATCCGGCCTGGGAACGACGCATCGAGCTGACCAGCAGCGGTTCGCGCTCCTCGGTGATCTGGAACCCGTGGATCGATCGTGCCGCGGCGTTCAGCGACATGGCCGACGATGGCTGGCAGCGCATGCTGTGCATTGAGACGGCGAATGTGATGGATGATGTGGTGACGTTGATGCCAGGGGCGAGTCATACCCTTGGTGTCAGCATCGGCAGCAAATCTCTGTAACACCGCAAAACCAAAATGTGGGAGCGAGACCGGCTTGCCGGCGAAGAGGCCATAACATCCAACATCAATGTTGACTGTTACACCGCTTTCGCCGGCAAGCCGGTCTCGCTCCCACAGTTGATCACCTACAAGTCCGATTCCTCCACCACTCTGACCTTCGCCGCATCCAGCGCATACGCCGCGTCAGCCAGGTCGTTGTTGACCTTTTCGATCTTCAGCGTGCCCGTCACCCACAACGGCGTGTAGATATCATCCAGCTTCAAGCCTTTCGGATAACGCACCAGCACCAACTGGTTAGGCGGCGGTGGTGGCACGTGGATGCAGGCGCCCGGATACGGCACCAGGAAGAACAGCGTGCTGTGACCCTTGGCGTCGGACTCCAGCGGCACCGGATAACCGCCGAGGCGGATGTTCTTGTCGTTCATCGACGGCACGGTTTTGGTCGAGTACATCACCGCCGGCAAGCCTTTGCTCTGCTTCATGCCACCCTTTTCGGTGAAGGTGCCATTGGCTTCGGGGGAGTCGTGGTCGATTTCGGGCATGGCCTCGAGGGCTTTCTGGTCCGACTTGGGCATCAGGTCGAGCCAGTCGGTTTCCGGCAGTTCGCCGGCATGGGCAAGGCCCGCACCCAGTAATAGGAAAGTCAGTAAAAGACGGCGCATGAAGGTGCTCGGCAATGGAGAGAACGGTGCAACGCCGAGCATTCTAGCCCTCCCCGCGCGTTTGGCAGAGAGGGCTTTGTCGCTTCAATCAGTTCTTTTTGATCATGCCGTAGATCACCAGCAATATCACGGCACCGACCAGCGCGCCAAGGAAGCCTGCGCCTTCACCGGCCTGGTAGAAGCCCAGGGCCTGGCCGCCATAAGTGGCCGCCAGCGAACCGCCGATACCGAGCAGGATGGTCATGATCCAGCCCATGCTGTCATCGCCCGGTTTCAGGAACCGCGCCAGCAGGCCGACAATCAAGCCGATAAAGATGGTTCCGATAATTCCCATGGCATTTCCCTCTGATTTGAATGGCTTGTGTCCTGTCTCACCAATAATGTTCCGTTTTTGACGAGTGGCTGTTGTCGTCAGGCAAGGCGCCGCGACGAGTCATAGCCAGCTATGGCGAGGAGCGGCAACGCAGCATGACGGCAACAGACGCCGTCAAAAAGGAACAGTATTGGTGAGACAGGACACCCTGCGATAGCCTAGTAAGACTTTGGCATCCTGCCATGAGAGAACGGCGGCCCCTGAATGGTTCCGCCGCTGCCACATGAAACTACTCGGCGATGAGCGCTTCGACCTTGAGGATCTGCGCAGCCAGGGTCTCGCGGTCAGCACACCGCAGGTTGGCGTGACCGACCTTGCGACCGACCTTGAACGCCTTGCCATAGTGATGCAGATGGCAATCGGCGATGGCCAGGACTTTCTCGGTGTCCGGCACTTTGCCGATGAAGTTGAGCATCGCGCTCTCGCCGACCTTGGCCGTCGAACCCAGCGGCAGCCCGGCAACGGCCCGCAGGTGGTTTTCGAACTGGCTGCACTCGGCGCCTTCGGTGGTCCAGTGCCCGGAGTTGTGCACGCGCGGGGCGATTTCGTTGGCCTTCAGGCCACCGTCGACTTCAAAGAACTCGAACGCCATCACGCCGACATAATTCAGCTGCTTGAGCACACGGCTGGAATAGTCTTCTGCCAGCGCTTGCAACGGGTGCTCGGTGCTGGCCACGGACAGTTTGAGAATGCCGCTGTCGTGAGTGTTGTGCACCAACGGATAGAACCGGGTCTCGCCATCGCGAGCACGCACGGCGATCAGCGAGACTTCACCAGTGAATGGCACGAAGCCCTCCAGCAAGCAGGCCACGCTGCCCAGTTCCGCGAAAGTGCCGACGACATCTTCAGGCTTGCGCAGGACTTTCTGGCCCTTGCCGTCGTAACCCAGGGTGCGGGTTTTCAACACGGCCGGCAAACCGATGGCAGCCACGGCGGCGTCCAGGTCCGCTTGCGACTGAATGTCGGCGAACGCCGGGGTTGGAATCCCCAGGTCCTTGAACATGCTCTTCTCGAACCAGCGATCACGCGCGATGCGCAGGGCTTCGGCGCTCGGGTAGACCGGAACGAATTGCGACAGGAAGGCCACGGTTTCGGCCGGGACGCTTTCAAATTCGAAGGTCACCAGATCGACTTCATCGGCCAGCTGACGCAGATGGTCCCGATCGCCGTAATCGGCCCGCAGGTGTTCGCCCAGCGCGGCTGCGCAGGCATCCGGCGCCGGGTCCAGGAAAGCGAAGTTCATGCCCAGCGGGGTGCCCGCCAGCGCCAACATGCGACCCAACTGGCCGCCACCGATTACACCGATCTTCATCGTCAACAACCTCAGGCGATGCGTGGGTCTGGATTTTCCAGGACGCTGTCTGTCTGCTCAGCACGGAAAGTTTTCAGCACCGCGTGAAACTGCGGGTGCTTGGCGCCCAGGATGCTCGCCGAGAGCAGGGCTGCGTTAATCGCGCCGGCCTTGCCGATGGCCAGGGTCGCGACCGGAATGCCCGCAGGCATCTGCACGATCGACAGCAGCGAGTCGACGCCCGACAGCATTGACGACTGTACCGGCACACCCAGCACCGGCAGGTGGGTCTTGGCCGCACACATGCCTGGCAAGTGGGCCGCGCCGCCAGCACCGGCAATAATCACCTCGATGCCCCGTGCCTCGGCCTCTTCGGCATACTGGAACAGCAGGTCCGGGGTGCGGTGGGCAGAGACCACTTTCACCTCGTAGGGGATGCCGAGCTTTTCCAGCATATCGGCGGTGTGGCTAAGGGTGGACCAATCGGACTTGGAGCCCATGATCACGCCAACCAGTGCGCTCATCGTCGTGCCTCTTCTCTCTGGGCGCCCGCAGGCGCGTCAAAAAACAACAAGCCACGCGGGAGATCCGGCGTGGCTTGAGTGTACGAATTAGGGCCGGGCGAACCGGCCGAAGGCCGCGCAGTATACCGTAATGAGGCAGATAAACAGCCCCCGTTGCGACCATCTGTCATTGTGCCGCAATCCGGGGATTTATTGACTCAAAGGTCAGCCGACGTGGGCGACCCAGGGAGAGCAATCCGGTTACCGAATGCACGTTCATTCACCCTTCCAAAAACCCGGAAAGTCTAAATATGTACGGTTTCCAGCGTGACGAAACAGGCTGAAATATACGTCCACTCGCCAAATCAAAACATACTGGTTAATTTAACTTTCGCCGCTTTACTTTTATTATTATCACGGCCACCAACAACATATCTCTCAAATTTAACTGGATTTTGACAACCCATTGGCAAGGATTCAAGGATGACTTTGAACAATGAAAACAAACGAAAAGAGCCTATTGATGTTATTGCCGTCATTCACAACGACTTACCAGAATCGACGAGCAAGACGATTTACGCTGATCATTTCCAACCTCTCGTAAGCGAACTGGAAAGCTTCACCGAGCGAAAAGTTAATGTCATCTTCGCGGGCGGCGAGCCCTATAGCAACTTTGATTACAAAGGCAACGACACACTAAAAACCCTGCAAAGATGGCAAGCCTTGTGCTTTAAACTCCTTGAGGAAATGAAGAATGAAGCCTTAGATATAAAGATCAATAGTGATTTGACCAAAGTCATTTTGGTCACGCGCGATATGTTGAACGATGACGCGGCAGGTGCTGCACTTATTTGGCCGCCCGCCAGGCCCGGGAAAGTCGCAATCGCATCAGTGAAAAGCTATCAAATTGTCGGACATGAAATTGGTCACTTGCTTGGGGCCAAACATGAAGACTCGGAAGTTCAGTTCACCCCCTGGTTCGCCGACACCTACATGACACCCAAGCAGGATATGTTCGCAGCCAACACGTACACCTTCAGTCCCGTCAACCGGCAAAACATCAAGAACTATCTGGCCGACAAAGATTGACGTTTCAACCTGATTATCGACAGAGGCGCGCAATAAACGCCTCTGTCTTCTTCGGTTTAAAGGTTGGCACTCGCCGCTCCACCTTCAAGTTTGCGCCACAACAACCGCACATTCGCCTTGCGCACCAGCGCGCAGCGATACAAACGAATCTCCAGCGGCACATGCCATTGCGGGCCGCCGCAGACCACCAGCTCACCGCGCGCCAGTTCGGCGCGCACGCTGAGCTGCGGCACCCAGGCGATGCCCAGCCCCTCCAGCGCCATGCTTTTCAGGCTATCGGCCATGGCCGTCTCGTAGATGGTGGTGAAACGCAACGCACGCTGACGCAGCAGCAAGTTCACTGAACGCCCGAGAAATGCCCCGGCACTGTAGGCGAGCAGCGGCACACTGCCTTCGCCTTCCAGATCAAACAGCGGTTTACCCTCCGCATCGGCCGCGCAAACCGGTAACATTTCGGTATTCCCCAAATGCAGCGACGGGAAAATTTCCGGATCCATCTGCATTGCAGCGTCCGGGTCATAGAACGCCAACATCAGGTCACATCCTCCTTCACGCAGGGCATGCACAGCGTCACCCACGTTGGTCGCCACCAGCCGCGTGGCAATGTTCAGGCCCTCGTTACGCAACTGCGCAATCCACCGCGGAAAAAATCCCAGGGCCAACGAGTGAGCGGCAGCGACTTGCATCACCTCGCCCTGCCCGCCTTCCAGATGATGCAGATGGCGTAGTACTTCGCCGAGCTGCTCGACCACGGTCCGCGCGGTCACCAGAAATAGTTGCCCCGCCGCGGTCAGCTCGATCGGCGTGCGCGAGCGATTGACCAACGTCAGTCCGAGCGCGGCTTCCAGGCTGCGGATTCGCCGACTAAAAGCGGGCTGGGTCACGAAGCGCCGTTCGGCAGCCTGGGAGAAGCTGCGGGTGGCGGCCAAGGCACTGAAGTCCTCGAGCCATTTACTTTCCAGATTCATCACGTCCTCCCGGACACGCACCAAAATAGGTCACACGCTCGCCGCATACACGGCGTCACACCGGTATTATGCCGAATATGCATAGGCCAGTGTTTAACAGCATTGGCCCAAAATGCTTCACAAGCCTAGCATTTGCAGTGTTCCGGCACAGACCGGGTCCTTATCGAGATGATTTCTATCATGTCCTCCGCTGCATCTTTCCGCACAGAAAAAGACCTGCTTGGCGTACTCGAAGTACCTGCTCAAGCGTACTACGGCATCCAGACCCTGCGAGCGGTGAATAACTTCCGTCTCTCCGGCGTTCCGATTTCGCATTACCCTAAGCTGGTTGTCGGCCTGGCAATGGTCAAACAGGCCGCCGCTGACGCCAACCGCGAGCTGGGCCATCTGAGCGAAGCCAAGCACGCTGCCATCAGCGAAGCCTGTGCCCGTTTGATCCGCGGCGATTTCCACGAAGAGTTCGTGGTGGACATGATTCAAGGCGGCGCTGGCACTTCGACCAACATGAATGCCAACGAAGTGATCGCCAACATTGCCCTGGAGGCCATGGGTCACCAGAAAGGCGAATACCAGTACCTGCACCCGAACAACGACGTGAACATGGCGCAGTCGACCAACGACGCCTACCCGACGGCAATCCGTCTGGGTCTGCTGTTGGGCCACGACGCGCTGCTGGCCAGCCTCGACAGCCTGATCCAGGCGTTCGCCGCCAAGGGTCAAGAATTCAGCCATGTTCTGAAGATGGGCCGTACCCAGCTGCAAGACGCCGTGCCGATGACCCTGGGTCAGGAATTCCGTGCCTTCGCCACCACGTTGAGCGAAGATCTGGCCCGCCTGAAGACCCTGGCACCGGAACTGCTGACCGAAGTGAACCTCGGTGGCACCGCGATCGGCACCGGCATCAACGCCGACCCGCGTTACCAGCTCCTGGCCGTTCAACGCCTGGCACTGATCAGCGGTCAACCGCTGGTGCCGGCCGCCGATTTGATCGAAGCCACTTCCGACATGGGTGCCTTCGTACTGTTTTCCGGCATGCTCAAGCGCACCGCGGTCAAGCTGTCGAAGATCTGCAACGACCTGCGCCTGCTGTCCAGCGGCCCACGCACCGGCATCAATGAGATCAACTTGCCGGCACGTCAGCCAGGCAGCTCGATCATGCCAGGCAAGGTCAACCCGGTAATCCCGGAAGCCGTGAACCAGGTGGCGTTCCAGATCATTGGCAACGACCTCGCGCTGACCATCGCGGCCGAAGGCGGCCAGCTGCAACTGAACGTGATGGAACCGCTGATCGCGTTCAAGATCTTCGACTCGATCCGCCTGTTGCAACGCGCCATGGACATGCTGCGCGAGCACTGCATCGTCGGCATCACCGCCAACGAAGAGCGTTGCCGCGAGCTGGTCGAACATTCGATCGGCCTGGTCACCGCACTGAACCCGTACATCGGCTATGAAAACGCCACCCGCATTGCCCGCATCGCCCTGGAAAGCGGCCGCGGCGTGCTGGAACTGGTGCGCGAAGAAGGCTTGCTCGACGACGCAATGCTCGCCGACATCCTGCGCCCGGAAAACATGATCGCTCCGCGTCTGGTGCCTTTGAAGGCTTGACCAAACGCCCGGCTCTCTTCTCTTTTAACGAAGAGTACGAAGGGCCACGCTCACCAGGTCGAGGGACTAGACACCTCTCACCTTTTGAGGGCTTGGGGATTTATTCCCCAGGCCCTTTTTTTTAAAAGCAAAAAGATCTTCTGATGTTGCACCACAACCGGGCAGACGGGCGCCGCACTCATCGGTATAGTGCCGCCCCTCTTCGCATGAGCGGTCGTCGGTAACGAGGCCTAAACCCATGCGAACCCCGAACTAATAACAAACCCGCAATTTGGAACCGGGACGAAATCTTCGCCTCGCCTGTTTTGCAGTGCGCAAACCGGTGTAACGCGATGTTTCCGCCCCGCCCAGCTTTTGCTCTACATAAAAAACAGCGAGGAATACTCCATGCTCGAAGTCATTAACGACTTCCTCTCAGGGAAAGTACTGATCGTGCTCATTGTCGGGCTCGGTAGCTACTTCACGATCCGCTCGCGTTTCGTACAACTGCGCCACTTCTTCCACATGTTCGCGGTGTTCCGCGACAGCCTCAAAAGCAGCGCCGGTCAACTCAGCTCCTTCCAGGCCTTAATGCTGAGCCTTGCAGGCCGCGTCGGTGCGGGCAACATTGCCGGTGTCGGCATCGCCGTGACCCTGGGCGGTCCAGGTGCAGTGTTCTGGATGTGGGTGACCGCGCTGGTCGGCATGTCCAGCAGCTTCTTCGAATGCTCCCTCGGCCAGCTCTACAAGCGCTGCGACTCCGACGGCACCTACCGTGGCGGCCCGTCCTATTACATCCAGCACGGCCTGCAGAAACGCTGGCTAGGCATGATCATGGCGTTCCTGCTGCTGATCACGTTCGGCTTCGCCTTCAACGGTCTGCAATCCCACGCTGTAACGCACTCGCTGAACAACGCCTTCGGCCTCGACACCACTTACACCGGCATCGGTCTGGCTGTGTTGCTGGGCCTGGTGTTCATTGGCGGCATCAAGCGTATCGCCAAAGTCGCCGACCTGCTGGTACCGGTGAAAACCCTGGTGTACATCGGCGTGACCATCTACGTGATCGTGCTGCAGTTCGATCAGGTGCCAGGCATGTTGATGACCATCGTCAAAAGCGCCTTCGGTCTTGACCAGGCTTTCGGTGGCCTGATCGGCAGCGCGATCGTGATGGGCGTGAAGCGCGGCGTGTTCGCCAACGAGGCAGGCCTGGGCAGTGCGCCTAACGTGGCCGCTGTGGCGTCGGTCGAGCACCCGGTGGCACAAGGCGTGGTTCAGGCGTTCAGCGTGTTCCTCGACACCTTCGTGATCTGCACCTGCACTGCCTTGCTGATCCTGCTCTCGGGCTTCTATACCCCGGGCTTCGAAGGCGACGGCATTGCCCTGACCCAGAACTCCCTGGCCGCAGTGGTCGGTGACTGGGGCCGGATGTTCATCTCGGTAGCGCTGGCGTTGTTCGTGTTCACCTCGATCCTCTACAACTACTACCTGGGCGAAAGTAACCTGCGCTTCCTGATCGGAGAAAACCGCAAAGCGTTGATCGGCTACCGCGCACTGGTACTGGTGTTGATTTTCTGGGGCGCTATCGAGAACCTCGGAACGGTGTTCGCGTTCGCTGACATCACCATGACCATGCTCGCCTTCGTGAACCTGATCGCGCTGTTCCTGCTGTTCAAAGTCGGTATGCGCATCCTGCGTGACTACGATGACCAGCGCGCTGCCGGCATCAAGACGCCGGTGTTTGACTCGAGCAAGTTCCCGGACCTGGACCTTGATCTGAAAGCCTGGCCAGCGAACCCGCCGGCTGCCGCCACTAAGGCTGAAGCCGAGCCGCAAGGCGTACCCGCAGCGCAACGCTGATCGGTTAAAGTGCGAAATCCCATGTGGGAGCGAGCCTGCTCGCGAAAGCGGTTGCCCAGTCAACATTGATGTTGAATGTGCCGGCCCTTTCGCGAGCAAGCTTGCTCCTGCACTGGAAGTCATCGTTCTCGGAGAGTCCCCATGAATTCCTCGACCTACCCTGCCGCCCAGCACGTCATGGTGCTCTACACCGGCGGCACCATCGGTATGCAAGCCAGTGCCCACGGCCTGGCCCCGGCGTCCGGTTTCGAAGCGCGGATGCGCGAATACCTGCACAGCCAGCCTGAGCTAGTGGTGCCGCAGTGGCGCTTTCGCGAGATGTCGCCGCTGATCGACAGCGCCAACATGAGCCCGGCGTACTGGCAGCAACTGCGTGAAGCGGTGGTCGACGCTGTTGATGTACAAGGCTGCGACAGCGTACTGATCCTGCATGGCACCGACACGTTGGCCTACAGCGCTGCGGCCATGAGTTTTCAGTTGCTCGGACTGCATGCCCGCGTAGTCTTCACCGGCTCGATGCTGCCGGCCGGCGTGACCGACAGCGATGCCTGGGAAAACCTCAGCGGGGCACTGGTTGCTTTGGGCCAGGGCTTGGCACCGGGTGTTCATCTGTACTTCCACGGCGAACTACTGGACCCGACCCGTTGCGCGAAGGTTCGCAGTTTCGGTCGTCACCCCTTCAAGCGACTTGAGCGTCAGGGCGGCGGTCTGAAGGCCACTCCGCTGCCAGGTGAACTGAATTACCGTCAGAACACGCAACTGGCGAAAGTCGGCGTGCTGCCGTTGGTTCCCGGTATCGGTGCCGAGCAACTTGATGGTGTGCTCAATAGCGGTATTCAAGCCCTGATATTGGAGTGTTACGGCAGCGGCACGGGGCCGAGCGACAATCCGGAGTTTCTCGCCGCCCTTTCGCGAGCACGAGACAACGGCGTGGTGGTGGTTGCAGTTACGCAGTGTCATGAAGGTGGCGTCGAGCTGGATGTGTACGAAGCCGGGAGCCGCTTGCGTGGCGTTGGCGTGCTGTCGGGAGGCGGCATGACCCGTGAGGCGGCGTTTGGCAAGTTGCATGGGTTGCTGGGCGCCGGGCTGGACACTGCTGAAGTGCGGCGACTGGTCGAGCTCGACCTCTGCGGCGAACTGAGCTGACCTTCAAACCTGACACAAAACCCTGTGGGAGCGGCGGTGCGGCGATCCGACTTGCCCGCGAAGACGGCGGCACATGCAACATTGATGTGGCTGACACACCGCTATCGCGAGCAAGCTCGCTCCTACAGGTTCCTCGCTCGGCATGTAACTTGCTGCGTTCCTGCCATCCCAAGGCTGGAACCTCCCATGCTCCATTCCCACCTCACCACCCTCAACGCCGTTTCTCTGGTGCTCAACACTTTCAACGCCGAAGGTCTGTCCAGCGAAGCACTGCTCGCGGGAAGCGGCATCAGTGCGGCGGATCTGAACCGCGCGGACACGCGCATCACCACCAACCAGGAGATGCAGGTTTGCGCCAACGCCGTCGCGCTCAAGCGTGACATCGGCCTGGAACTGGGCCGGCGGATGCACGTTTCCTCCTACGGCATGCTCGGCTATGCCCTGCTCACCAGTGCCACCTTCGGTGACGCGTTACGTCTGGCGATGCGTTATCCAGCGCTGTTGGGAACACTTTTCGAGCTGGGCCTTGAGGACGATGGCCAGCGTATCTGGTTCGTGGCCGCCGATTACCGCGAAAATCCGGCGCTGGCCGTATTCAACGCCGAGTTCTGTCTGGTGTCGTTGAAAACCATCTGCGACGACCTGCTCGGCCATCCACTGCCGTTGCTGGCTGCCCGTTTCGAACATGTCGCGCCCGACTATGAAGCCACGTATGCGGAACACTTCAACTGCCCGCTGCACTTCGAGGCCCGGGACAACGCCTTCGCTTTCGACAAAAACTGGCTTGACCGCCCCCTGCCGCTTGCCGATGTCATCACCCATCAGGCCATGGCCGAACGCTGCCGCAAACAGAACACCGAATTCACTGGCCGTCAGGCCTGGCTGGGACGGATTCGGCAGTTACTCCGGGCGCAACTGAATGCGGCGCCGGGGCTGGAGGGGTTGGCCGAGCAGATGAATTGTTCGGCGCGCACGTTGCGCCGGCATCTGAAGGACCTTGGGTGCAGTTATCAGGAATTGCTCGACGAATTACGCTTCGAACAGGCCAAGCTCATGCTTTGTGAGGACCAGGTGCCGATCTACCAGATTGCCGAGGCGCTGGGCTTCAGCGAGACCGCGAGCTTTCGTCATGCGTTTATGCGATGGAGCGGTGTGGCGCCGAGTCAGTTCAGGCCACATCGATAACTTGTGGGAGCTGGCTTGTCGGATCGCCGCATCGCTGCGATAGCGGAGTGTCAGGCGACGTTGATGTCTGCTGTGCCGACGCCTTCGCGGGCAAGTCGGATCGCCGTACCGCCGCTCCCACAGGGTTAGCATTCCAAGCCTCATAGGGGAGCACTCCCGCACAAATGTAAGGGGCGAATTTCGGTCAACTATTTTGGCCATATCGATCCCTTTTTGGCCTTTTCTGCCATTCTCTGAAACGCCCCGCACCGCAAGACTGTGTTCAACCGAATCAGCCTGCGGAGAACAAGAAATGCTGACGATCTACTCGGATGATCACCACCTGCACCATGGCCGTTGCGAATTGATCGACGGGCAACTCAAGCCGTGCTTCGAAATGCCTTCGCGTGCAGATCATGTGCTGGCACGGGTGCAAAAGCAGAACCTCGGCCCCATAGAACCGCCGAAGGATTTCGGCCTCGACCCAATCGCGCGCATCCACAGCCGCGACTATCTCGATTTCTTCAAAGGTGCCTGGGCGCGCTGGACCGAGTTCAATACCGATGGCGACTTGCTGCCCTATACCTGGCCAGCCCGCACCCTGCGCCCGATCATCCCCACCAGCCTGCACGGCCAGCTCGGCTATTACAGCTTCGACGGCGGCGCGCCGATCACTGCAGGTACCTGGCAAGCGGCGTACAGCGCAGCGCAAGTGGCCCTCACTGCCCAGGGTGAAATCCAGCGCGGCGCCCGCAGTGCCTTCGCCCTGTGCCGTCCACCTGGTCATCATGCCGCCAGTGATTTGATGGGGGGTTATTGCTACCTCAACAACGCCGCCATCGCCGCTCAGGCCTTCCTCGATCAAGGCCACAAAAAGGTCGCGATCCTCGACGTCGACTATCACCACGGCAATGGCACCCAATCGATTTTCTACGAGCGCAGCGACGTGCTCTTCACTTCGATCCACGGGCATCCGGAAGCCGAGTTTCCGTTCTTCCTCGGCTATGAAGATGAGCTGGGTGAAGGCGCGGGCGAAGGTTTCAACTTCAACTACCCTTTGCCCGCGGGCAGCGGCTGGGACAGCTGGAGCTCCGCTCTGGAGCAGGCCTGCAAGGAGATCGAAAAGTACGGTGCGGACATTGTCGTCGTTTCCCTGGGCGTCGACACCTTCAAGGACGACCCGATTTCCCAGTTCAAGCTCGACAGCCCGGATTACCTGGCGATGGGCGAGCGCATCGCACGCCTCGGCAAGCCGACGTTGTTCGTGATGGAAGGCGGTTATGCGGTAGAGGAGATCGGCATCAATGCCGTGAACGTTCTCGAAGGTTTTGAAAGCGCTCAATGAGGAATTGGAACAATGCATCAACTCAAGCGTTTTATAGCTCCCGCACTTTTCCCGGCAGTGCTATGCGCCACAGTGCTCAGTGGCGCCGTTCACGCTGAAGAGCGAACGTTGCGCGTCTACAACTGGTTCGACTACATCACGCCCAAGGCGCTGGAAGATTTCAAGACCCAGAACACCCAGACCAAGCTGGTCTACGACATCTTCGACACCAACGAAGCACTGGAAGCCAAGCTGCTGACCGGCAACTCCGGCTACGACGTGGTGGTGCCATCCAACGTGTTCCTCGCCAAGCAGATCGAAGCCGGCGTGTTCCAGCCACTGGATCGCAGCAAGCTGCCGAACTGGAACCACCTCGATCCCAAGCTGATGAAGCTGATCGAAGCCAACGACCCCGGCAATAAATTCGCCGTGCCCTACATGTACGGCACCATCCTGATCGGCTTCAACCCGGACAAGGTCAAGGCTGCCTTGGGCGCCAACGCCCCGGTGGACAGTTGGGACCTGATCTTCAACGAAGAGCACATCAGCAAGCTCAAGCAGTGCGGCGTCGCCCTGCTCGACTCGCCGTCGGAGATCCTGCCGCTGGCCCTGCAACACCTCGGCCTGGACCCCAACAGCACGAAGCCGGCGGACTACGCGAAGGCTGAAGCCTTGCTGATGAAGATTCGCCCCTACGTCACCTACTTTCACTCATCCAAATACATGGCCGACATCGCCAACGGCGACATCTGCGTCGCGGTCGGTTACTCCGGCAGTTTCTCCCAGGCCGCCAACCGCGCCAAGGAAGCCAAGAATGGCGTGATCGTCGACATGCGCCTGCCGAAAGAAGGCGCACCGATCTGGTTCGACATGCTCGCCATCCCCAAAGGCGCGAAGAACCCGCAAGACGCCTACACCTTCATCAACTATTTGCTGCAACCCCAGGTGATCGCGCCGGTCAGCGATTTCGTCGGTTATCCGAACCCGAACAAGGACGCCACGGAAATGGTCGACCCGGCGATCCGCAACAATCCGAACCTGTACCCGACCGAAACGGCGATGGGCACGCTCTACACCCTGCAACCGCTGCCCCGCGATGCCGAACGTGCGCGAACCCGGGCCTGGACCAAGATCAAATCAGGGACATAAGGCTTTGGAAACCTCCTGCTGCTGGCAGGAGGTTGGTTTTTCAAGTCAGGGACAAGTGTTGCAAGTCGCTGACCTTAAAACTGGCTTCAGTTATTCTTTTATAAGGCAACCCTTCAACCAGCCTTACATTAAATCCAGCCGAAAACTCACTATCAGTGGCCCTACAAATATTCGCCTTGCCCTGTTCCGCCGGATACTCCTGAAACGGCTCTTCTTCATTCTCAATCATATAACCAATTGTAACTTTCCCGTCGAGACTGACATCGTATTCGCCGGTCCCTAGATCGTCATCAGCGGCCACCGAGATATATCGACGGTTATTACCCTCATGAATGACCCCCACCACAATTCTTACACCAAAACTTATAAAACCGCGAATATCCTGCGCCGAAAAGGAAACGTCATCAATCAAAGCAGTAAAGTGATCTCCCCCGGCCAGCTGCCGAGTTTGACATTTTGTCGCCTCGATTGCTGCATTCAGGCATTTTTCGTGTGAATGTTTCATCTGTATATTCCTTGATGCATTCGAGCAAAAATTTCCGACCTGATTTCAGCTCATTCGCTGATCAGGCAGTGAAGGGCCAATTGTTCAATAGACTGTCTGGACAAAGAATGCAGAGTTGAACAACCCACCCTGTCCCTGATAGGTGATATGAGCACTTTATTCGTAACCCACTGAATATTTATGCCCTTGGATATACACCGTCAACGCTTAAAAATTATCTGTTTGTAAAGTTGAGCCCATTGATGGGGTTTTACGCAAGATCGATGACCCGGCGTTACGAAAGCTATTTTTTGACCTGTAGCCTGCAGTCGAAAACTGGCGTGCAACCCTGGCGGTGGTGCAAGACTCATGTGCGCCAGATTCTGTCCAGACGCCGGAGTGCTTCGATGATCGCGACTTCGGGCACCGCCGCAAAACCCAGGACCAGTCCGGCGCGCTGGTCCTCCGGTTTTTGCGAGTCCGGTAACCAGTAGCTGCTCAGGGCATTGATCTCGACATCGACGCTGGCCGCTTTTTCGATCAGCGCCTGCTCGCGGGCCGCAGACTCGACCGCGACCATCAAGTGCAGCCCTGCCGCGACACTCGGCAGGCAACCGATACCGGGAATACCCTGAGGCCAACCGGACAGCAATGTATTACGTCGGCTCAGCGCAGCACGCCGCATACGCCGAATGTGTCGCTGGAAATGCCCGGAGGCCATGAACTCGGCCATCACCGCCTGAGTGCTGACCTCGGAATGCCGTACATCCACCGCACGACGTTGGGAGAACGCGTTCACCAATGCTGGCGGCAACACCAGATAACCCAGGCGCAGCGCCGGGAAGGCAACTTTGCCGAAGGTCCCGACATACAGCACTCGCCCCTGCCGATCGAGTGCCGCCAAGGGTGCCAATGGCGCGCCGCTGTAGCGGTACTCGCCATCGTAGTCGTCCTCGACAATCCAGCCTTGGGTGCGTTCAGCCCAGGCCAGCAGTTCCAGGCGACGTGCCAGGCTCATGACCACCCCGGTCGGGTACTGATGCGACGGAGTGACATAAGCCAGACGACAATTAGCGAGCTCCGCCAATTCGGTGCAGTCGATACCCTCGCTATCTACCGCTATCCCGTGCAATCGCGCACCGGCCACTGCGAATGCATGCGCCGCGGCGCGATACCCCGGATTCTCGATCGCCACCCCATCGCCCGGCTCCACCAGCAGCTGTGCACAAAGGCTGATCCCCTGCTGCGCACCACAGGTGATCACAATTTGCTCAGCCGAGCACTGCATGCCCCGCGAGCTGCGCAAATACGCAGCAATCAGACTGCGTAATCGCTGGTCACCAGCCGGATCGCCATAACACAGCTGCTGTAAATCAGGTTTGCGCCAGAAAGCCGCGTTCAGCTTGGCCCACACCCCAAACGGAAACAGATCAAAAGCCGGAACACCGACCCGAAAAGCCCGGGGCGGACCACTCGGCGGTGTTGCCAAATGATTCCTTTCTACCCTCTCCAGGGCACCGCTGTGGATAACTTTGCTGGATGAAACCGCAGGTAATTCCAGCCCGTTTGTGGATAAGGCTGTGGGTAACCCTGTTGGCAACCCTGTGGATATTTTTGTGGATAGTTTTTTCGCCGACAGCATCGCTTGAGGCAGTTTTGCAACATAAGTGCCGTCGCCAACGCGCCCTTCGATAAAGCCCTCGGCGTAGAGCTGATCATAGGCCCGGACCACGCTGTTGCGGGAAATCGCCAATGCCGCCGCCAGATCGCGACTGGCCGGTAATCGCGTGCCACTGGCCAGTCTGCCGTCGAGCACGCGTACCCGTAACGCCTGATACAACTGACGACTCAAGCCCTGACGGCGATCAAGTTCGATACCCGCAGGATTGAACGACAAGGACAGTGATTCGCTGGTCATGGCAATGGACCTATGAAATTGGTCATTAATGGCTCTTACAACAGACCAATAGCCTGCCTAGGATGAACACATTCGCCAAGGAAAATCGCCATGTACACGCCAAGCAACTTTGCCATTAACGATTTGCATGAATTGCAGCAGCAGATACTGGGCACCCGCCTTGCCGTGCTGGTTACCCATGGGGAGCAAGGCCTGCAGGCCAGTCATCTGCCGCTGCTGCTTCGCCCCGACCAAGGCCCGAACGGCACCCTCTACGGTCACTTCGCCCGGGCCAATCCGCAATGGAAAGCATTGCAGGACGGCGCTCAAGCGCTGGTGATTTTTGCTGGCGCCGATGCTTACGTCAGCCCGGGGTTCTACCCGAGCAAAGCCGAACACGGCAAGGCCGTGCCGACCTGGAACTACGTCGCCGTGCACGCTTACGGCACGGCCGAGGTTTTCACCGATGCTGATCGCCTGCGCAATCTGGTCAGCGCTCTGACGGATCGTCATGAAGCAGGTCGCAACAATCCATGGAAGGTCGCGGACGCGCCCGCGGACTACATTGACGGAATGCTCAAGGCCATCGTCGGTTTTGCCTTGCCGATCCAGCGTCTGGAAGGTAAGCGCAAACTCAGCCAGAACCGCAGCACCGCAGATATCGCCGGCGTGCGCGAGGGGCTCGCCGCCAGCCCCGATGTGCATGACCAGGCCCTCGCCCACTTGATGCGTTAAGGAATGAACATGAGTCAGATCGAGATTCGCCAGGTCACCGCCGATGACCATGCTGCCTGGTTGCCGTTGTGGCAGGCCTATCTGCGTTTCTATAACACCGAACTGCCCGAGGCCGTCACCCAAAGCACCTGGCAGCGCATGCTCGACCCTGACGAACCGACCCACTCGGCGCTGGCCTGGGACAGTGGCAAAGCGGTAGGGATGGTGAACTTCATTTACCATCGTTCGAATTGGAGCATCGAAAACTCGTGCTACCTGCAAGACTTGCTGGTAACGCCGCAAACTCGCGGCACCGGCGTCGGCCGCAAGCTGATCGAATACGTGTACGCCACAGCCAAAGAGGACGGTTGCTGCAAGGTCCACTGGCTGACCCACGAAACCAACGCCACCGCGATCCAGCTTTACGAGCGCATCGCCGAACGGCCTGGTTTCATCCAGTTTCGCAAAGCCATTTAAGGTTCAAGGAGCACAGCATGACGACTTCACTCGCGGACTGGAAAGGCGTCCCGGCACCGACGGTTCAAACAATCGAAGGGCGCTTCATCCGCCTGGAAAAACTTGACCCGGCACGCCACGGCGACGGTTTGTGGAATGCCCTGCAAGGCCCGGGCGCCGATCCGAAGCTTTGGGACTATTTGCCTTACGGGCCCTTCCCGGAGCGCAGTGCTTTCGATGACTGGCTGAATAATCATGCGGCCAACAGCGACCCGTACTTCTTCAGTGTGATCGACCGCGCCAGCGGTGAGGTGCAAGGCATCCTCAGCCTGATGTCGATCGTCCCGTCACAGGGCCGCATCGAAATCGGCCACGTGACTTTCGGTGCACCGATGCAGCGTTCGCCAAAAAGCACCGAAACGGTTTATTTACTGGCCAAGGCATCCTTTGATCTGGGTTACCGACGCCTGGAGTGGAAATGCAACAACGACAACGCCCGCTCCAAGTACGCGGCCGAGCGGTTGGGTTTCAGTTTTGAAGGCGTGTTCCGCCAGCACATGGTGGTCAAGGGGAAGAACCGGGACACCGCTTGGTATTCGATTCTGGACTCGGAATGGCCGGCGATTGGTGCTGGGTTTGAACGGTGGCTGTCCGATGAGAACCAGACGGATTCGGGGCAGGTGAAAACGTTGGTGCAGTGCCGAGAGTAGTCAGCGGCGCCCTTTCAGGCGCCATTGTACCAAGCCTTGATCTAAGTTAGCGTCGAAATACGGCGCCGTGATTTATTGGAGCAAGGCTTGCTCACAAATGCATCCACCTATTCCGAAACAACCAATGGAGGCTATATTGGATTGGTTGCGAATACGTTGAGACTAGCTAATCGACTAACACCATTTTGTAACAGCACGAGATTTTCAGGCTCAGACATAAACCACGCAAAGGACCCCCAAGCCAAACCGGTTACTGTTTTTTTAAATCCAGCCGTTTCTCTATCCGCATAAGCAGTCACAAAAGCAACTTGAGAGCGTCTGAACCCACCTTTATCCGTGATCGCGAACAATGCGTCCTGTCTACGAGGCGTAATAGCACCATCAGTTGCGACGACCTCAACGAATACAATAAGTGGTTCGACCGGCCCCAAATCTACCAAAATCAAGTCCGGCAGATTTTTCTGAGCCTCTATATCGAGACCAATAGCCGAGGCCAGCTTGAGATCAGGATGAGCCACTTTGTTGCCTGATTCACTGAGCCAAATGACGCCTGGTTTTTCTAAAAATTTTATCGCAAAAACTTCAACGACTGCTTTTGAGATGTCAGAACTTGGTCCTGAAACCAGTCGACGAGTGTCACCATTAGGGAAGAAAACCATGACGCCTTCCTTCCCTGTTGTGCCTGCGCGCATAAGCGATACACGTGCTCTTGCACTGCGTGAGAGATGGTTTTCTTGCCACAACAAAATAGCGCCTTCCAAGTCCTCTTCTACAAGATCAGGGTCGAAAAGAGCTGCAAGGTCAGCCTTGAGTGCATAGCGAGGAGCGCCTGATGTAGTAATTACATCCGCGCGTTCGAGCACAGCCCCTACCACCAACAAACCCTCCCGTAAAGTTTCGTCGCGAATAGGCTCCCTGGTGTTATCTGCATACCAACGGGTACCAGGGACTTGAAAAGATTTCTTTCGCAAGTTTGCACGATAATTCAAACGTGCAGTCTCGCAGCCATCTCCCGCTTGCATATCCGTCATTCGATAAACGTGTACAGGCCCAAGCCAAACGTCTGCACCCTCGACTGCTCCGATGTAAAGCATCGTGAAAACCGTGCTTGCCGCCAGCTCACGTGTACAGTAAGTACGATTAGGCGTTCCTTCCGGAAAGATCAGAGGCAACCTTTCAGATATCAAAGCTCGTGAGACATAGGGTGGTAGCACTACTTCTTCCTTAAAAAAGTTTTGAGCATTCGGCTTCGATGGCATCCTTCGATCCACCAGACTCCACCAGCCTCGTTAATTCCTTCAAGGCTGTCGGCGCGGGTAACGGCAAAGACTCCAACTCATAGGCTGAAACTGCCACGGAACCACTAACACAACGAAACGCACGATCAGCTGCCCCACTATTGAGAAAAGCAGCAAGCACTGAAGCATCAATGTGTGGAGCATCCGTGGTAGGTCTGATCATATTGATGTGGTTCTCGATTACAACGCCACCATGTGATTGCAAGAACTCAATGGGTAAAGCTGTTGCAATGAGACGACGGCTTTGCTCTTTGGCCGTGGTGCGCTGTAAAAGAACACACGGCTTGGTCGTTACTAACCACTGATCAGATGGTTTCAGTTCAAAATAGGGAGCATGGTTCTTTTTTTCTGCCCGAAAAATGAAATCACCGTCGGCAGTAATAGCTTCAGCCCAGATCAACGGCAGACGATTAATGCCTGGCTGATAGGTCAATTGCGACTTATGGCGATTCCAGACTAATGGACCTGTACTGACCCCGTACCCCCAATCAGCAAGGCGGTAAGGCATATCAACAAGCTTCGCTACGAGCTCAGTCTGGGCTTGGTTCCTAGGCAATAACCATGGCAGAGTGAGATCTTTCGGAAGCGTAATCGAACCTGTTTCTTTGACGTCGATCACTCCGTCGGAAGACGTGATCTCAGAGACCGCAACCGGAACTGCCTCACCTGCTCTACGATAGGTGGTGAGTGCCATCTCCTGAAGCACATCATCAAAAACACCTTTGCGCGCAGCTACAAAATCAATTGCTATTGGAGGTGCTGCTTGGCCGATCAGTGCACGAAGATTTTTGAAATAGCCTCCCGCGAGGAATGAAGTCGGGGTGACATAGGCTATCAAGCCACCAGGCTTGGTCTGACGGATCGCAAAATCTGTAAACAGCCCATAGAGGTTGGCATGTCCATACAGTGATCGCTTGTATAGCTCTCGCGTCTCAGCATCTAGCTTCGCTCTGCCATATGGGGGATTCCCAATGACTAAATCGAAGCCATCTTTGATCGGGCTATGCCGCAATGAATCACAAACCGTGACCATAACTGGGAGCCGCAGGCCAGACGGACTACTAATTGGTAGCAGCACAGCGTCTAAGGCAACTTGACTCAGCCAGGCACCGAATGGATCAATCTCAAAGCCATGCAAACGGTTACCGATGCTTTGCAATAGAAGCTTCGGGCTGCAATGAGCAAGCGTGTTCATGATTCGCTGCGCGATCGGAGCAAGGAACGCACCACCGCCACACGCCGGATCCAGAACTCGACATTTAGCCCAATCAACATTAGCCGATGTGACCTGATCAATGAGCCGGGCGGTCAAGGTTGGTGGAGTGTAGAAAATACCGTACTCACCGCGATGCTCCACAGGAAGCATGCTCGTGTAGGTGAGACCAATTTGGTAAGCGGCCGTCTCCGCATCGGACTTGGCTGCTGCCAAGCCTATCTGCTCCGCCAGAGCGCTGGCCGAGTTAGAAAGAGTTGAAGTCTCAAAGGCAGCGATTGGCGCGCGTAGTTCTTGAGGCGCTATCTCTTGCTCGGTGAGTCCACGCCACCAAGCTTCGATAACCCGAACACCGAAGGTTCTGGCTAGGACAAGCTGATTTTCTGCGGGAAAGGTGTTCGCCATTGCTCGAGCTATCGCACGCACAGCTGACAATGACTGAACAGGAACCTCCAAAGCGAAAGGACAGTTCTGCTCATCAAATGTGATTTGCACCTCTTTTGCCATACACCCCCCATTGCGGGTCGCGATTCTACCTTGCTTTGAAGGTCCAGGCGTCCCGCCCATCGCTGTTACGCGATGTTGCGTCAAAAAAAAGATAATCAACTATTGGCAATTGCTCGGACTATACAAAATGTCCTGACATTGAAAGCACCCATACTGTATTAATATACAGTATGGGTGCCACAACGCTAGCGAATCGGCTAAGCGGTTATGCCAATAGGCCTGCCAGGTTCGTGCCGAACGGCCGGAGAGTGGGGTACGACGGGCGAACTACAGGCGAGCCCCCAAGCGAAGTAAAGCCCGGTTTCGTTATCTCGGATCGGTCCTACACCAAGTACCGAATGAAGTGACGCTCAACTATTGGGTTGGCTTCCAGACTGCCATCGCGAGCAAGCTAGCGCCTACAGGGGCTGTGTCGAATAAAAAAAGGGGAGCACATGCCCCCCCGAGGTTTAAAGCGGTGCTATCTCGGCTGTTAACTCAACCTTCAATCTCGATCAGGATTTCGCCCGGGTTCACCCGGTCGCCCTTGGCCACATGGATAGCGGTGACTTTACCGGCGATGGCCGCCTGGACTTCGGTTTCCATCTTCATCGCTTCGGTGATCAATACGGACTGACCGGCTTTGACGGTATCGCCTTCCTTGACCAGCACGTCGACGATATTGCCTGGCATGGTGGTGCTGACGTGGCCCGGGGCCGTGGCTTGCTTGCGCTTGCTGCTGCCGCCGCTGACGAACTCGTTGAGCGGTTCGAACACCACTTCTTCCGGCATGCCGTCGATGGACAGGTAGAAGTGACGCTTGCCTTCCGCCTTGACGCCGACGCCGGTGATGTCGACGCGGTAGGTTTCGCCGTGGACGTCGATGACGAACTCGGTAGGCACGCCTTCGCCACCGGCGGAGGTCACGCCGCCCGCTTCCGGAATCGGCAACAGCACTTCAGGTGTCAGGGTGCCGGCTGCACGTTCTTCGAGGAATTTGCGGCCGATGTCCGGGAACATGGCGTAGGTCAGCACGTCTTCTTCAGACTTGGCCACGGCGCCGATTTCGGCACGCAGCTTGGTCATTTCCGGCTTGAGCAGGTCAGCTGGACGGACGTCGATCACCTCTTCGCTGCCGATCGCCTGGCGACGCAGTTTTTCGTTAACGGTGCCCGGCGCCTTGCCGTAGCCGCCTTGCAGGTAAAGTTTCACTTCGTTGGTGATGGTCTTGTAGCGCTCGCCGGCCAGCACGTTGAAGAACGCCTGGGTGCCGACGATTTGCGAGGTCGGGGTCACCAGCGGCGGGAAGCCGAGATCTTCGCGAACCCGCGGGATCTCCGCCAGCACTTCGCTCATGCGGTTCAGAGCGCCCTGCTCTTTCAACTGGTTGGCCAGGTTGGAAATCATCCCGCCCGGTACCTGGTTGACTTGCACGCGGGTGTCGACAGCGGTGAATTCGCTTTCGAACTGGTGGTACTTCTTGCGCACGGCGTAGAAGTACAGGCCGATTTCCTGCAGCAGTTCCAGGTTCAGGCCGGTGTCGTATTCGGTGCCTTTAAGGGCGGCAACCATTGATTCGGTGCCTGGGTGGCTGGTGCCCGAGGCGAAGCTGGAGATCGCGGTGTCGATGTGGTCGGCACCGTTTTCGATCGCCTTGAGCTGACACATAGCCGCGAGACCAGCGGTGTCGTGCGAGTGAATGAACACTGGCAGCGACTGCTCGGATTTCAACGCCCGGACCAGTTCGCCAGTAGCGTACGGAGTCAGCAGACCGGCCATGTCCTTGATCGCCACAGAGTCGCAACCCATGGCCTCCATCTGCTTGGCTTGTGCCACGAAGGCGCCGATGGTGTGCACCGGGCTAGTGGTATAGGCGATGGTGCCCTGAGCGTGTTTGCCTGCCGCTTTTACCGCTTCGATGGCCGTACGCAGGTTACGTACGTCGTTCATGGCATCGAAGATGCGGAACACGTCGATGCCGTTGACCGCCGCCTTGGCGACAAAGGCTTTGACCACGTCGTCGCTGTAGTGGCGGTAGCCCAGCAGGTTCTGGCCACGCAGGAGCATCTGCAGGCGAGTGTTAGGCAATGCGGCACGCAGTTGGCGCAGGCGCTCCCACGGATCTTCCTTGAGGAAGCGCACGCAGGCGTCGAACGTCGCACCGCCCCAGCACTCAAGCGACCAATAGCCGACTTTGTCGAGCTTGTCGCAGATCGGCAGCATGTCTTCGGTGCGCATGCGGGTGGCGAGCAGCGATTGGTGGGCGTCGCGCAGGATTGTGTCGGTAACGTAGATTTTCTTTGTCATTGGAATATTCCTCACAGGCCTGCGTGGGCGGCGATGGCGGCGGCGATGGCCAGGGCCAGCTCTTCGGGTTTGCGCTTGATCGAGTAGTTGGTCAGTTCAGGGTGGCTTTCAACGAAGCTGGTGTTGAACTGGCCGCTACGGAATTCCGGGTTGCGCAGGATTTCCTGGTAATACGCGGCAGTGGTCTTGACCCCTTGCAGACGCATGTCGTCGAGGGCGCGCAAGCCACGGTCCATCGCTTCTTCCCAGGTCAGCGCCCAGACCACCAGTTTCAGGCACATGGAGTCGTAGTACGGCGGAATGGTGTAGCCGGTGTAGATCGCCGTGTCAGTGCGCACACCGGGGCCGCCGGGGGCGTAGTAACGGGTGATCTTGCCGAAGCTCGGCAGGAAGTTGTTTTTTGGGTCTTCGGCGTTGATCCGGAATTGCAGCGCGAAACCGCGGTGCTGGATGTCTTCCTGTTTCACCGAAAGCGGCAAGCCGGACGCGATGCGAATCTGCTCGCGGACGATGTCGATGCCGGTGATTTCCTCGGTGATGGTGTGTTCCACCTGCACCCGGGTGTTCATCTCCATGAAGTACACCTCGCCCTCGGCGAGCAGGAACTCCACGGTACCGGCGTTCTCGTAGCCCACGGCCTTGGCCGCACGCACCGACAGGTCGCCGATGTAGGCACGCTGTTCCGGGGTCAGTTGCGGGCTCGGGGCGATTTCGATGAGCTTCTGGTTGCGGCGCTGGATCGAGCAGTCACGTTCGAACAGATGTACCACGTTGCCAAAGCTGTCGCCGAGGATCTGCGCTTCGATGTGTTTCGGATTGACGATGCATTTTTCCAGGAACACTTCCGCCGAACCGAACGCCTTGGTGGCTTCGGAGATCACGCGGGGGAACGCCTGTTCGAGTTCTTCGCGGCTGTTGCAGCGACGAATGCCGCGGCCGCCACCACCGGAAGTGGCCTTGAGCATCACCGGGTAACCGATGCGGTTACCTTCAGTGAGTGCTTCTTCGATACCCGAAACGTTGCCCTCAGTGCCTGGCGTGACCGGCACACCGGCCTTGATCATGCTGCGGCGCGCTTCGGTCTTGTCGCCCATGCGGCGAATGACTTCCGCCGACGGGCCAATGAATTTGATTCCACGCTCGGCGCAGATCTCCGCCAGCTCGGCATTTTCCGAAAGGAAACCGTAGCCTGGATGCAAGGCATCGCAGCCGGTTTCCACAGCCAGGTTCACCAGCTTGCGCGGGTTCAGGTAGCCGGCCAGCGGATCGGCACCGATGCTGTGAGCCTCATCCGCACGCTTCACATGCAATGCATGACGGTCGGCATCGGAATAGACCGCGACCGAGCGAATGCCCATTTCGGCGCAGGCACGCACGATTCGTACGGCAATCTCACCACGGTTGGCGATCAGGATCTTTTTTATCACTTGGAGGTTCCCTTGAGCCGGTGGTACCCACGACCTGCTAGACCAGGTCGACGCGTGACCAAATGTTTCGATTTAGTCGCAGCCCCACACTAGCCCCCACAAGGGATTAACAAAAATGATTAATTATTGGGTCAGGCATAAGTAAAGACTTATAGTTGACGTACCAGCCTGCGGACAGAGACCTTGAATTATGCGTAAGTCCTTGATGCGTATGACATTGCGTCAATTGCAGATCTTCAACGAGGTCTGTGATCTAAGGTCCTACAGCCGCGCGGCCGAAGAAATGTCGCTCACACAACCTGCCGTCAGCCTGCAGATCCGTCAACTCGAGGAGCTGATCGGTCAACCCTTGTTCGATTACGTCGGCAAAAAACTCTACATGACCGAAGCCGCTGAAGCGCTTCAGCGCGCCAGCCGGGACATTTTCGGGCGCCTGGAAAACCTCGATATGCAGCTCTCGGACATGCAAGGCTCGCTGCAGGGCCAACTGAAACTGGCGGTAGAATCCAGCGCCAAGTATTTCGTGCCACATCTGTTTGCTGCGTTCAAACGCCAGCATCCGGAGGTCAACCTGCAACTGACAGTGGTCAACCGTGGGCAGGTGATTCGACGTCTTTCCGATAATCGCGATGACCTGGTGATCATGTCCATGGTGCCGCAGGATATGGGACTGGAATTCCTGCCGTTCCTCAACAACCCGATCGTCGCCGTGGCGCCACCGGATCATCCGTTGTGTCACATGGGCCCTCTGCGCTTGCAGGATCTCGAGCCTTACACACTATTGCTACGCGAGACCGGCTCCGGGACGCGGCTGGCCTGCGAAGAGTATTTCAAGGAGAAACGTGTGCACTTCAACCAGACCCAGGAGGTCTCGTCAGCCGAAGCACAACGGGAATGTGTGTTGGCGGGTCTGGGCCTGGCGCTGTTGACGCGCCACGCCCTGAACCTTGAGTTGGCGACCGGCGGCCTGATCGAGTTGCCGGTCGAAGAGCTGCCGCTGTATCGCAGCTGGTGCCTGGTACAGGCCAAGGCCAAACGGCTGTCACCGGTGGCGCACGCATTCCTTGCGTTTATTCGCAGCGAACGGATGCAGATCAGCGCCCTGGTTGAGCGTTTCGACGGGAAGCTACGGGAGCTGCCTGCCAGAAGTTGAGTTCCAGTTCGTCAGGCAAGTCGCCAATCTCGGCCAACAGCTGACGGCGTTCGCAGCGATCTTCGATGGCGCGGCGAAATTCCATGCGGCGCTGGTCTTCCTGCTGGCGACGGGTTCTGACGGCGCTGTTGCGTTCTTCGTAGGGCTGGGCCATTTCGAGTCTCCCAAGGCGATGACGGGAGTTACAGGATGGGCACGGGGGATGACGGTTTGGCGGCTTGTGCGTTACAGGGATGTGAATTTGCAGCGCTTTCCAGGATGCCATCGCGAGCAAGCTCGCTCCCACATTTGATCAGCCGTGTTGCACAAATTGTGCATACACCACAGAACCTGTGGGAGCGAGCTTGCTCGCGATTAAGGTCGGAACGACCTTACGACGACGTCAGTCGTCCAGCGCTTTCACCGACTTGGGCGACAGTCGCAAACTGCGCAGGCTGCGCTTGACGCTCTTGAGGTGGTTGACCAGGCTCGGCCCACGCGCCATGGCCACACCCATCGCCAATACGTCGATCACCACAAGGTGGGCAATGCGCGAAGTCAGCGGGGTATAAATTTCGGTGTCTTCATGCACGTCGATCGCCAGATTGACGGTCGACAGCTCGGCCAACGGCGTCTGGCTCGGGCACAAAGTGATCAGCGAAGCGCCGCTTTCGCGCACCAGATTCGCGGTGATCAACAGGTCCTTGGAGCGCCCGGACTGGGAAATGCAGATCGCTACGTCGGTCGGCTTCAGGGTCACGGCCGACATCGCCTGCATGTGCGGGTCGGAGTACGCCGCAGCGGTCAGCAGCAAGCGGAAAAACTTGTGCTGGGCATCCGCCGCCACCGCACCCGACGCCCCAAAGCCGTAGAACTCCACACGCTGGGCCTGGGACATCAGCGACACGGCCCGCTGCAACTCCACCGGATCAAGTCGCTCGCGAACCTCCATCAGAGTGTGCAGGGTGGTGTCAAAGATCTTCAGGCTGTAGTCAGCGACCGAATCGTCTTCATGGATCGCGAACTGCCCGAAGCTCGCACCCGCCGCAAGACTCTGCGCCAGCTTCAGCTTCAGATCCTGAAACCCGGAGCACCCGATGGCGCGGCAAAACCGAACGATGGTCGGCTCACTGATGCCCACGCTATGGGCCAGGTCGGCCATGGAACTGTGCATCACTGCCGCAGGGTCAAGCAGCACGTGGTCGGCGACCTTGAGCTCCGACTTGCGTAACAGGTGGCGTGACTGGGCAATATGTTGCAGCAGATTCAAAGGGGTCGACTCTTTGTTATTGGCAGGTGCCGGGGATGTAGCAAGCTTGTAGTTATACTACAAGAATCGGCTTTTTGCCTGCTCAATGCGTAACTCGATGTCCCCATTTCACGCCCTGTGCGCTCCATGTAGCCCTTACAAAGGCTTCGCGTCCGCACGCAGCAGTTGCAACAGGCCATCGGCCTCGACTGGCCGACTGACCAGATAGCCCTGCACTTCATCACAGCGCTCGGCCTTCAAAAACTCAAGCTGCTCCGGCCGCTCGACCCCTTCAGCCACTACTTTCAACGACAGTCCATGAGCCATGGCAATAATTGCCCGGGTAATCGCCGCATCCACAGTGCCCTCCCCCAGACCACGGATAAACGCTTGATCGATCTTCACGTAATCCACCGGGATGCGTTTGAGGTAGCTCAGGGATGAATAACCGGTACCAAAATCGTCAATCGCCAGTTTTACCCCAAGATTTCGCAGCTGCTGGAAGGTGGCGATGATGTGCTCGACGCTGTCCAGCAAATGACTTTCGGTGAGCTCCAGCTCCAGGTTATGCGGCGCCAGGCCGGTTTCTTCCAGCACCTGACGCACCAGGCTGACCAATTTGCCCTGACGCAGTTGATGCACCGACAGGTTGACCGACACCCGAATCGGCGCAAGCCCCTGACGTTGCCACTCGCAGGCTTGCCAGCAGGCCTGTCGCAACACAAATTCGCCAATAGGGCCAATCAGACCCGCCTCCTCGGCCAGGCCAATGAAATCCCCTGGCGGAACGCTACCCATGGTCGGATGATCCCAGCGCACCAGCGCCTCGGCAGCGTTCAACCGGCCCGTGGCGAGGCACAGCTTGGGTTGGTAAAACACCTTCAATTGCTTTTCTTCGATGGCCTTGCGCAGTTGATTTTCCAACTGCAAGCGCTCCAGCGTACTGGCTTGCAGACTGTCGGTGTAGAACTGGAAATTATTGCCGCCCAAGTGTTTGGCATGCTGCATGGCGATGTTCGACTGACTGACCAGCGCGGAAATTTCCCTGGCATTGTCCGGCAACATACTGATGCCCATTGAAGCGCTCACCACCAATTCATGCCCTTCGACGGTCAACGGCAAACGCAACTTGGTCGACAAGCGCGTCGCCACCCGCGCCAGGCTCGAGAGGTTGCCGTAGGTATTGAACAACACGGCGAACTCATCGCCGGACAAGCGCGCGATGGTGTCCGCCTCGGGCAGCGCGTTGACCAGGCGCCGGGCCATTTTTTGTAATAACTGATCGGCGATTTCATGGCCAAGGCTGTCGTTGAGCAGTTTGAAACGGTCCAGGTTGATGTGCAGCAACGCCAGACTACGGTAGCCGCCTTGGCGCACTCGCTGGTGAGCTTCGCTCAGTCGCTCGCGAAATAGCGAGCGGTTGGCCAGGCCGGTGAGTTCGTCATGATGGGTCAGGTAGCGCATGCGTTCTTCAGATTCCCGTCGCGCTGATAAATCGGCGAAGAAGCCCACTATATGGCTCACGTTTCCCCGAGCATCGCGTACGGCATTCAGTTGCAACCATTGCGGATACAGCTCACCATTCTTGCGGGTTTCCACCAGCTCGCCTTGCCAGGTCCCGTGTTGCTCCAGCGCCTGATGGATCGTCGCATAGTGCCGGCGGGCATCACGACTGCAGGGCAAGTCGACTACGTTGCGCCCGAGCATGTCCTCGATGGCATAGCCGGTGAATCGACTGAACGCCTGATTGACCGCGATCAGCGCGTAATTCGGGTCGAAAATCACGATGCCTTCGCTGGCCGCCTCGAACACGGTCGCTGCCAGTTGCCGCTGAACTTCCAGGCTTTTACTGACGCTGATGTCGCGGCGGGTGCCGACCATACGGATTACCCGACCGTTGTCACTGCGCTCGACCGCTCGACCACGGTCCTCGATCCACACCCAATGACCGTCGCCATGGCGCACGCGGTACTCAACCTGATAATCCTCGCTGCGGCCTTTCAAATGCTCGACCAGCGCGCGCTTGAGCGACGGCAAGTCATCGGGGTGCAGACGCGGCTTGAGGTGGCGAAGCATCGCCGTGACACACTCCGGCTCCAGGCCGAACAGTTCCTGGAGGTGGGTGTGGTGGACTTCATCGGTTTGCAGGTTCCAGTCCCACAAGCCCAGCTCACTGGCCTTCAACGCCAGCGCCAGTCGCGCTTCACTCTTGCTCAAAGCCTGGTTGGCGGCGTCCAGCTCCAGACTGCGCTGGGCGATGCGGCTTTCCAGCCCGATTTGAATCGCACGCAGTTCGTCTTCGGCACGACGGCGCTGGTCGATTTCCTTGGCCAGCGTGTGATTGAGTCGGTCGCTGCCGCTTTGAGCCTGCTGCAAGTGCTCGATCAGTGCCTGATTCTGGAAGCGCCGCAACAGCCCGCTATCGATCAGCCGATTGACCTGCCAGGCGACCACGCTCAACGCGCCCAGCAGAATCAGCCCGAACCAGCCCCAACCCTGCCCCTGCTCATCGCCGCCCCAGAACAGATAGGCGATGGCCGGCAACAGGCAGGGCAAGGTAAAGGACAGGAAGGCGGGCAGGCTGACCGCGTAGGCCACGCTGGCCGAGAGCGCAGCCGCGCCGATCAGACCGAACACCCAGGCTTGCTGTATGAAGTTGTCGGCGGGGACCAGCGCAATGCCAGCACCGGCCAGGGTCAGGCCGGTCAGGGCCGAACCCAGCAAAAACATGCGGCGCCAGATCGGATGGGCCTGGCGGTTGGGAATCGCTGAATCGAAGGCCGCGACCTGAATCACTCGCAACGCCACCAACGACAACAACCACACCAGCCAGACGCTGACCAGGACATAGCGCTGCGGGCTCCAGAGCAACCAGGCGCAGACCAGGCCATTGATCAGCATGAACAGCGTGGGCAGCAATGAGCCTTGATACAGCAGGCGCATGCGTTCGACCGCCATTTCCATGGCGTACTGTTTACGGATAACCCGAGGCTCCACCGCGGGGCCCGACAGGTCGGAGCTGAGGGTCATAGGTAAAGTTCTTGTTTTTATAATGATGAGCATGAGCCCGAAACGTGAACGGAGCATACACAAGCAACTGCCCGGACCACACTGCCCCGGGTCATAAAACGGATAAAAATATCCGCTGCTTTCCCCGCCGTAAAAGCGTGCAGGCGAGTCCCGCCAACGCTTGCAGCCGATGACCGACCTGTCGTCCTGCGCATGACTTTCATCGCCTAAAGCAAAGCGGGGTTTGCCCGGGGTGGCGCCGCCCCCTAGAATGCCCCAATGCGCGATGACCTCTCCCTTCTGCTGAACTCCCTCAACGATGCCCAACGCCAGGCCGTAGCTGCCTCCGTGGGTCGTCAGTTGGTCCTGGCCGGTGCTGGTTCCGGTAAAACCCGAGTGCTGGTGCACCGTATCGCCTGGTTGATCCAGGTCGAAAACGCCTCGCCCCACTCGATCCTGTCGGTGACCTTCACCAACAAGGCCGCTGCCGAGATGCGCCATCGCATCGAGCAGCTGATGGGTATCAACCCGGCCGGCATGTGGGTGGGCACCTTCCACGGCCTGGCGCACCGCTTGCTGCGGGCGCATTGGCAGGAAGCCGGCCTGAGCCAGACGTTCCAGATTCTCGACAGCGACGACCAGCAGCGGCTGGTCAAGCGGGTGATCCGCGAACTGGGCCTGGACGAGCAACGCTGGCCGGCCCGTCAGGCCCAGTGGTTCATCAACGGACAGAAAGACGAAGGTCTGCGTCCGCAACACATTCAGGCCAGCGGCGACTTGTTCCTGGCCACCATGCGCAGCATTTATGAAGCCTATGAGGCCGCGTGCCTGCGCGCTGGCGTCATAGACTTCTCCGAACTGCTGCTACGCGCCCTCGACCTGTGGCGCGATCACCCGGGCTTGCTCGCGCATTATCAAAAGCGTTTCCGGCACATTCTGGTGGATGAGTTCCAGGACACCAACGCCGTGCAGTACGCCTGGTTGCGTCTGCTGGCCAAGGGCGGCGACAGCCTGATGGTGGTCGGTGATGACGATCAGTCCATCTACGGCTGGCGCGGCGCGAAAATCGAAAACATTTATCAGTATTCGGACGATTTTCCGGATGCCGAGACCATACGCCTGGAGCAGAACTACCGCTCCACTGCGGGGATTCTCAAGGCTGCCAACGCCCTGATCGCCAACAATGCTGGCCGCATGGGCAAAGAGCTGTGGACCGATGGCGGCGAAGGCGAAGCGATCAATCTGTATGCCGCGTTCAACGAGCATGATGAAGCGCGCTATGTGGTGGAAACCATCGAAAGCGCGCTGAAAACCGGCTTGGCACGTAGCGATATCGCGATTCTGTACCGCTCCAACGCCCAATCGCGCGTTTTGGAAGAAGCCTTGTTACGCGAGCGTATTCCGTACCGCATCTATGGCGGTCAACGCTTCTTCGAACGGGCTGAAATCAAAAATGCTATGGCCTACCTGCGTTTGCTGGAAGGTCGCGGCAACGATGCGGCGCTGGAGCGGGTGATCAACGTTCCGGCCCGTGGCATCGGCGAAAAAACCGTCGAAGCGATCCGCGACCATGCACGCCACAGCGATGTATCGATGTGGGAAGCCATGCGACTGCTGGTCGCCAATAAAGGCCTGACCGGGCGTGCTGCGGGCGCTCTCGGGGCATTTATCGAGCTGATCGAGAACCTCGCCGCCAAATGCATGGAAATGCCCCTGCACCTGATGACCCAGACCGTCATCGAGCAATCTGGGCTGATCGCCTACCACGAAGCGGAAAAAGGCGAGAAAGGCCAGGCCCGCGTAGAAAACCTTGAGGAACTGGTCAGCGCCGCGCGCAACTTTGAAAATGCGGAAGAAGACGAAGACTTGTCGCCATTGGCAGCGTTCCTCGGTCATGCGTCGCTGGAGGCGGGCGATACCCAGGCCGACGAGCACGAAGACAGCATTCAATTGATGACCCTGCACAGCGCCAAAGGCCTGGAATTCCCTTATGTGTTCCTGGTGGGCATGGAAGAAGGCCTCTTCCCGCACAAGATGAGCCTGGAAGAACCCGGCCGTCTCGAGGAGGAGCGCCGCCTGGCCTACGTCGGCATCACCCGGGCGATGCAGAACCTGGTGATGACCTATGCCGAAACCCGACGCCTGTACGGCAGCGAGACCTACAACAAGGTGTCGCGTTTCGTACGCGAAATACCGAAAGGCCTGATCCAGGAAGTGCGCCTGTCCAACAGCGTCAGCCGTCCGTTCGGCGGCGGTCAGCAGCAGAGCTCCAGCAGTCTGTTTGGCGGCAGCGAGATCCCGGACACCGGTTTCAGTCTGGGCCAGACAGTACGGCATTCGGTGTTCGGCGACGGCGTGATCCTGAACTTCGAAGGTGCCGGGGCTCAGGCCCGGGTCCAGGTGAACTTCAACGAAGGCAGCAAGTGGCTGATGCTCGGCTACGCCAAGCTGGAAGCGATCTGACGCCCGCCAGTGATCCAATGTGGGAGCGAGCCTGCTCGCGAAAAACGATAACGCGGTATTTCTGAAAAACCGCGGTGCGGCCTTCGCGAGCAGGCTCGCTCCCACAGGGGCCAATTCCTACAGAACTTATCCACTCACCCTACAGACCAAAGTTAACAGGCCTTATTGCGCTGACTGAAGCTGAACAAAACCTGTCAGGCAAAAGCCCGAAACACTCTGCCGCTAGCCAGCAACACTTCACCTGTGCAACATGGCGCGCGTGCCTTCCACAAATGGGAATTCCCTTTATGAAACGTTTTCTTAGCATCGCCATGGCGTTGTGCATCGGCCTGACGATGAGCCTAGACGCCAACGCCAAGCGCTTTGGTGGCGGCAAGAGCTCCGGCGCTGCGCCGACTCACCAGACCAGCCAAATGGCTCCTTCTTCTGCCGCAGGCGGTGCTGCCGCCACTGCGGGTGCCGCCGGTGCCGCTGGCGCTGCCGCCAAGGCCGGCGGTGCTTCGCGCTGGCTCGGTCCTCTGGCCGGCATCGCTGCCGGTGGCCTGCTGGCCTCCATGTTCATGGGTGGCGGCTTCGAAGGCATGCAGATCTTCGACATCCTGATCATGGCGGTCATCGCCTTCCTGGTCTTCCGTTTCATCGCCGCCCGTCGCCGCAAGCAGCAGGAGCACCTGGCTCCGGCTGGCGCGCCGATGCAGCGTGAAGTGTTCGAACAGAAGCCATCAGCCATGGGTTCGGTCTTCGGCGGTTCGGCAGCACCTGTAGCCGCTCGTCCGGTGATCAATGCCCCGGCCTGGTTCAATGAAAAGAACTTCATTGAAGCGGCCCGCAACCACTTCCAGTCCCTGCAACAGCACTGGGACGCCAACGAAATGGACAAGATCTCCGAGTTCGTGACGCCGCAACTGCTTGAGTTCCTCAAGCGTGAACGTGCGGAACTGGGCGAAGGCTTCCAGTCCACCTACATCGATAACCTCAACGTCCAGCTGGATGGCGTGGATGATCGCGCCGACAAGACCATCGCCACCCTGACCTTCAGCGGCGTGTCGAAGACCTCGCGCTTCGACCAAGGCGAAGTGTTCAGCGAAAGCTGGAACATGGAACGTCCGCAGGGCGAGAACCAGCCTTGGCTGGTCGCAGGTATCCGCCAGAACGGCTGAACCGACTCGCGTTAAACCTGTCGCATTGCTATCCCTATAAAAAAGCCCCGGCCTCGGCCGGGGTTTTCTATTTCGCGGTTGCATCTATAGCGAGCTACTGTATAAACCGCCCCATATAAACCGCGCCATCAGCAAGAGGATCCCGGACGTGGAAGAAATCATCGAACAACTGCGTGAAGCCAACGAACCGGTACCGGTCCCCTTGGAGTTACCCGACGAAGATCAAGTGGTGGAAATCGAGGAACAACTGTTCATCGACATTCCGTTTGTCTTCAGAGAATTTTTGCTGACCGTCAGCGACGTGGTCTACGGCAGCCTGGAGCCGGTGACCATCACCGACCCGCAATCCCACACCTACCTGCCGGACGTTGCGGCGAACGCCTGGGATGCCGGCGTCGATCGCAGCATGATTCCGATCTGCCAGGACGGCGACAACTACTACCTGGTCGAAGAAGACGGCACTGTGGTGCTGTGGCTGGCCGAGGAAGAGCTGATTGCCGAAGAAACCTGGGAATCGGTATGGCACTGGGCGCGGGACGTCTGGCTGGAAAGCTGAGCCGTCTGACGCCCCTCCGGTGGTCAATGCCCCGGCGAATCCTTGTGGTTGTCCAGGGTTTCCAGCAAGGCCACCTGCATCCGCGTATGCACGTGGATGAACCAGCGCCACAGTAGCGCCGCCACGGCGGCCGCGACGACGACAATCAGTACCAGCAACTTGTTGGTCGGCAAAATGCTGGCCGACAAGGCTGCCAACAACAGGAAGATCACCAGCAGCGAGAGAATCGGGATCACTTCGGCGATCACCCGACGCACTCGCTGTGTGTGGCGCCCGGCCATTTCCGGCTTCACCCCCATCTCCGCCAATAGCATCGACAGCGCCTTGAGCTTGCGATAGGCGGCGATCAGAAACGGCAGCGACAACAGCAGCGCCCCACCCCAGATCAACGCTTTTTGCCAGCTCGGGTCACTGATCCAGTCTTGCAGGTAAGCGGACATGCGCTCGGCGAAGTACGCGCCCGAGAAGAAGATCGCAATCACCAGCGCCAGATTGACCCCCACCTGCAACAGGATCCGTCGAATCATCGACGCCAGCAGCGCGCCCTCGCCCTGGGGCTGAATGCTGCGCAACCATTCGCCGTACATGCCCAACACCCGACTCAGGCGTTGTGGCATCACCGCCGCCAGCTTGATCGACAATGGGTCAGCCGCGCGAATCAAGTACGGCGTCATCAGCGTAGTGAGCACCGAAACCGCCACAGCCACCGGATAGAGGAAGTTGCTGGTGACCTGCAAGGTCATACCCAGCGACGCGATGATGAAGGAGAATTCGCCAATCTGCGAAAGCCCCATCCCGACCCGCAGTGAGGTACGTCCGTCATTGCCGGCGATAAAGGCGCCAAGGCCGCAGGACAACATCTTGCCCAGTACCACGGCGACCGTGATGACCGCGATGGGCCAGGCGTACTGCATCAGGATCATCGGATCCAGCATCAAGCCGATCGCGACAAAGAAGATTGCACTGAACAGGTCACGCACAGGCTCGATCAAGCGTTCGATCTTCAGCAATTGCCGGGATTCAGCCATGATCGCGCCGATCAGGAATGCCCCGAGCACCATGCTGTATTCGAGTTTGACCACCAGCAGGCAGAAGCCGAAACACAGACCCAGCACGGTGATCAGCAGCATTTCGTTGCTGTCGAATTTGGCCACATAGGCCAGCAGTCGCGGGACCAGAAGGATGCCGATAACCAGCGCGACGATCATGAACAGCGAAAGCTTGCCGACCGTGGAAAAGACTTCACTGGAGCTGACCGTGCCGCTGACGGCGATGCTCGACAACAAAGCGATGATGCCGATGCCGAGGATATCTTCGACGATCAATACGCCGAAGATCAGCTGGGCAAAGCGCTCGTTCTTCATCTTTAGGTCATTCAGGGCCTTGACGATAATGGTGGTCGAGGAAATCGCCAGGATCGCGCCGAGGAACAGCGAGTCCATAGTGTTCCAGTCGAACCAGCGGCCTATCTCGTAGCCGATCCAGATCATCAGCACGATTTCCAGGAATGCCGCGATGAACGCCGTCGCGCCCACTTTGAACAGCTTGCGCAGGCTGAACTCCAGGCCCAGGCAGAACATCAGGAAAATCACCCCGAGTTCGGCGAGCGTCTTGATGGTTTCTTCGTCGTGGATCAGGCCGAACGGCGGCGTGTGCGGGCCGATAATGAAGCCGGCGACGATATAGCCGAGGACCACGGGCTGTTTGAAGCGATGGAACAGCACAGTCACCACACCCGCGACCAACATGATCACTGCCAGGTCCTGAATAAAACTGATGGCGTGCATGGTGTGGGCTCCTTGGGTAACGATTGCTCAAGCACCAACCCGGGAAAGGTCTGATCGAGCAGAGTAAAAATCCGATTTAGATGTAGGAATTGCCTTCGGGGTGGGCATTTGAAGGGTAACACCGCGACTTCCGGCAGAAAGTCGGTGCAATATATGGAAACAGATCGTTGAGGCGTGACGGCGATCATCCGCCCGGCGTCCCGATAACTGTGGTTTGAAAAAACCGACCACGCACCCGCAGAGGTGCGCCCTTCCGAAAACCTGCCTTGACCCGTGAGAACGCTATGGAACCCGGAAACGCCCAGCTGTCGATGACGGTATTGATGACCCCCGACATGGCCAATTTTTCTGGCAATGTTCATGGCGGTACCCTGCTCAAGTACCTCGATGAAGTGGCCTACGCCTGCGCCAGCCGATATGCCGGCCGCTATGTGGTGACTTTGTCGGTGGATCAGGTGATTTTTCGCGAGCCGATTCATGTCGGCGAACTGGTGACCTTCCTGGCCTCGGTCAATTACACCGGCAACACCTCGATGGAGGTGGGTATCAAGGTGGTGACCGAGAACATCCGCGAGCGCTCTGTGCGCCACACCAATAGCTGCTTCTTCACCATGGTCGCGGTGGATGACCAGCGCAAACCGGCCGCAGTCCCGCCGCTGCAACCGCAGAATAGCGAAGACAAGCGTCGTTTCATGCAGGCCCAGCAGCGTCGGCAGATTCGGCAGGAACTGGAAAAGCGTTATCAGGAAATCAAGGACGACGCCTGAAGTCTGTTATCAGCTTCAGCTAGCTTTCGCGAGCAGGCTCGCTCCCACATGGATCTCCAGCGGACACGGAACAGGTGAACGACGTAGATCCCTTGTGGGAGCGAGCCTGCTCGCGAATGGGTTCAACGCCAAATTCAGAGACTGATCGCCGTCGCCTCAAACCGCACCCGCGGATGAGCAATGCGGTCTTGCGCCCGCACCAGCTCCAGCTCATAGCTGGCACAGGCCTGCGTTTCCAGCAGCACTTCATGCACGGCCGACGCAGCGAATTCAAAAGCCGCCACCAGGCTATCGCCCAACAGGACGCGAGCCAGAAACAGCCCGGAGGTAAGGTCGCCAACACCCACTGGCTGACGGGGAAATGCCAGCATTGGACGACGCAGGTGCCAGCTACCCTCTCCCGTCACCAGTAGCATCTCGAAAACGTCTGCCGGCTTGCCGGGATAGGCCAGATGCTTGACCAATACCGCTTTCGGACCACGCGCCAGCAGCGCTCGCGCCATGGCCAGGCAATCGAACAGGGACTGCGGCCTGCGCCCCGAGAAGCTGTCCAGTTCCAGTTGGTTCGGGCACATGAAATCGGCCACGGCGGCCGCTTCTTCCAGCAGGAAATCGCTCACCTCCGCTGGCACACTGCACCCCTTCTCCGGGTGGCCCATCACCGGGTCACACAGATACAGCGCCTTGGGATTCATTGATTTGATTCGCGCCACCCCCGTCAGAATGGCCCGGCCCTGGGCCGCGCTGCCGAGGTAACCGGACAACACAGCATCGCAGTTGCCCAGTTCGCCAATCGCTGCGATCCCTTCCACCAACTCGGGAATCTGATGCGGGGCCAGCACATCACCGGTCCACTGGCCATATTGGGTGTGGTTGGAGAACTGCACGGTATTGAGCGGCCAGACATTCACCCCGACCCGCTGCATCGGGAAGACAGCGGCGCTGTTGCCAGCGTGGCCGAACACCACGTGGGACTGGATGGCGAGCAGATGGGGCGTACGTTTCATGCGGTGAGTTCCGTAAAACGATTGAAATTCGAGCCGCGCAGTATGCGACGAAACACAGCCTGTACGACAGACCGGCGACGCAGTTAAGCTGACACCATCTTGTTGGAGCACCCTTTGATGCTGACCCTCGGAAATATCTTCGTGCTGATGCTGCTCGCCACCGGTGGCGCGTGGCTATGGCACAACCATGGCTTGCGCGAACGGGCGCTGGAGCGGGTCATGCAGCATTGCAGCAAGCTCGGAATCGAGTTGCTGGACGGCAACGTGGCGTTGAAGAAAATCGCCGTCATCAAAGACGCCAACGACCGGCGGCGTCTGGCCCGTGTGTATAACTTCGAATTTACCGTGACCGGCGAAACCCGTCACAACGGTACGATCACTCAATTCGGGGCCCACAGCGCGCAGATCGAACTGGCGCCCTACCCCATGCCATTCGACGGTACGCCTGAGGTGGTCGACGTAGTGAAGCCTCGTGCCGAGGTCATCGAGTTGAGCCAATGGCGACAGGAACACACCAAGTGGCGCCCATAAATCAAAAGATCGCAGCCTCCGGCAACTCCTACATTTTGAAATGCAATCCCCTGTAGGAGCTGCCGAAGGCTGCGATCTTTTGATCTTCAACTCGAACGACAGTCCGCCAGCGTTCTCTGCAGCGAATCAACATCCTGCGGCTCACCGAAAATCAACTCGATCCGCGAATCTCGCCGCCACTCGCTGGGCCGCCATTGCAGCACCGAGTTATCCAGTGCATTGACGGATACCCAACCCTCGAGGCTGTGGACAACCAGCTTCGCCCGTCGCCAGGCAAGGCTTTCCAGCCACCTGCCAACAAGCGCCGCATCGAATCTCTGACTCGGATGCCAACGCCAGCCAATACTCCAGCCGCCCGCTTGTGCCTGACTCAGGCAAATCGGTAACGCAGGATCACTCCAGATCGCCGGCAATTGCGCCAATCCCTTCGGCACGATGAAGTTATCCACACCCGCCACTGCCTGAGTTCCAAGCCCCGGAAGCTCGCTCAACGGCAGCACGGCTTGCTGCGTCCAGTACAAAGGACGCGCCGGCAGCTGCGCGGCGATACGCTGTCGATCACCGGCGTCGAGATCTTCTGACTTGTTCAACAACAGCAACCCGGCACTGCTCAGTGCCTCCTGTTGCGTTGCCGGCAGCGGTTTGCCGACAGCGAGCGCCTGAGCATCCAGTACCAGTACACAGGGCTGAACTGCCAGCACCCCTTGCCATGGCGCTTCACCCAACTGCCTGAGCAACTGCGCCGGGTGCCCCAGCCCCGATGGCTCGATGAACAGTCGATCCGGCCGCGCCTTGCGCAGCAAGCGCCCGAGCCCGATCTGAAACGGCGCACCATTCACGCAACACACACAGCCCCCGGCCACCTCACCCAGTGCTATACCTTCGATGTCCCGGGTCAGCAGTGCAGCGTCGAGGCCGATCTGGCCGAACTCGTTGATCAGCACCGCCCAACGCTCGTTTGCCGGGCGCTGCGCCAGCAGGTGCTTGATCAGGCTGGTCTTGCCAGCGCCCAATGGGCCGGCAATGACGTGTGTCGGGATGTTCTGCAACATGCTCGGTATTTTCTAGGAGGTAAAGAATGCGGTTGATGGGATTGTCGTTGCTGTTGGCACTTACTTCAGGAGACGCTTTGGCCCAGGCGTGTGTGGTACATAGTACGGCTGTACGACTCGACGTCAAAGTCTGTCAGCAGAACCGCACCATCCCACAAAAGCTGTTCGCCGACGGATTCTGTCAACCCAACCTGCCCGGGCAGAAAGTCGAGGTGCAATACGTCGACCAATGCCCCACCGGCGCCTTCGGTGTGTGCAGCAATGCTCAAGTCGCCAATATGCCTTACCGGCAGGACATCCACTATTACGGTGTGGCCACCGACGCCGCGTATTTGCAGCCGTTTTGCGAGGCCCAGAGCCAGGGCACCTGGCTCAAGCCGTGAGCCGCTAGCTCAGCCAATCAAGGGTCAGGATCAAGCGACGCTGCCTGGACGCGAGTTGGGGCGAGCGGTGAATCAGGCCGCAGCCTTCGTTGCCATGCCACTTCTCCCCCTTGAACAGCGCCACATTACCGCTGGCGATTTGCTGAATCAGCGCCTCGTCCTGGGGTTCGGCTGCGGGTTGGCCCAATTGGCCACGATCCATAACCCCTTCCTCCAGCCACTGGCTACCGATACCAGCATAGGTGGTAATCAGCCGCACCGGCACATGATCGACGTGGAAACGCGGGCACATGGCCTTGTCCAAGGCCCTGAGGCGCAGCCCGATACGCTTGGCGCCCAGCAAACAGGCGAATGCGCTGACCAGCCAGGAAACGTCGGTAATAAAGCCCTCATAGCCTTCAAGGTCGCTGAAGCCCGAGGCCAATCCATGGAGACCGGGTTCGGCTTCTTCGTCGGCCAGTTCCAGCGACAGTGACTCGGCCAGCGGTTCGTCCAAAGACAACAGCAAGCGGGTGAAATCGGCAATGTGCGCCGGCAATTGCCGTTGCCAAACCGCGAGGTTTACCCCGTCATCGAGGATGCGTGCCAAGGCTTGCGGGGTTTCACCTTGCACCTGATGAATGATTGGCTTGAGCTTCAAAGTCGGTGCCAACATCACGCTGCCGCCTCTTCATGCCAAGGGCCGAACGGATCGGGCAGCTGCCCCCAGCCCTCGACACCCGACGCCATTTCATCATCGGTCAGCAGGCAGTCGTCGAGTTGCGCGGTGAGTAGTGCGAAGTCAATGTTCTGGCCGATGAACACCAGTTCCTGCCGGCAGTCGCCGGTGTCGGCTGTCCAGTTTTGCATAATTGCAGTCGTGCTTTCTGCGTCCTGCGGCCACTGGGTTTTCGGCACGAATCGCCACCAGCGGCCGGCGAAACCGTGGCGCATCAAGCCCCCGGCCTGGGACCAGCTACCGGCGTCCATGTGCTTGCTGGCCAGCCAGAAGAAGCCCTTGGATCGCAGCAGTTTGCCGTTCAACCAGGGCCGGTCGATGAAGCTGAAGAAACGCTGTGGATGAAAGGGCCGACGTGCTCGATAGGCGCTGGAGGCGATGCCGTACTCCTGGGTCTCCGGCACGTGTTCGCCGCGCAGCTCCTGCAACCAACCAGGCGCCTGGGCGGCCTTTTCGAAGTTGAAGCGACCGGTGTTGAGAATCTTCTCCAAGGGGACTTCACCCATCACCATCGGGATGATTTCAGCCTGGGCGTTGAGCCGCTTGAGGATCGCGATCAGCTCCTGACGCTCGCGGCTGCTGATCAGGTCGATCTTGCTGATCAGAATCACATCGGCGAATTCGATCTGCTCGATCAACAGATCAGTGATCGAGCGTTCGTCCTCATCGCCTAATGTCTCACCACGGGAAGCGAGACTTTCGGCGGCCTGGTAGTCGAGCAGAAAATTCATGCCATCGACCACCGTGACCATGGTGTCGAGCCGGGCGATGTCAGCCAGGCTCTGCCCGTCTTCGTCGCGGAAAGTGAATGTCTCCGCCACTGGCAATGGCTCGGAAATACCCGTGGATTCGATCAGCAAGTAATCAAACCGTCCCTCCTTGGCGAGTTTGCTGACCTCTTCCAACAAGTCCTCACGCAACGTGCAGCAGATGCAGCCGTTGCTCATTTCCACGAGTTTCTCTTCAGCGCGATTGAGGCTGACGTCGCGCTGGACTTCGCTGCCATCGATGTTGATTTCGCTCATGTCGTTGACGATCACGGCGACCCGCAGGTTGTCGCGGTTACGTAGCACGTAGTTGAGCAATGTACTTTTGCCGGCACCGAGAAAGCCGGACAGGACGGTGACGGGAAGACGGTTGGGCATCAGGGGATTCCTCAGAGGGCATACCCGATCAAATCGTCGGGTTTGAAAAAGGCGTGGTCGTATCTAATGTAATAACATAACATAAGAACTCGACTTCCACGATGGACCTGCTCATGAACGCGCTGACGCTGCCGGATATTGCCGCGCAGGCCTCACGCCAAGCCCTGCCACTGGAGTGGGTGGGCATGTGTGGCATTGCTCTTCCTGTTTCATTCGATGGCCAACGCCTTAGCGCAAAGGCCGATGCCGGCGTGAGCCTCGATGATGGCGAGGCGCGTGGCATTCATATGTCGCGGCTGTACCTTGCGCTGGAAATGCTCGAACAGGAAAACCTCACGCCCGGGTTGCTGCGGCAAGTCTTGCAGCGCTTTCTGAAGAGTCACGAAGGGCTCTCCACCAGCGCCTACCTGAAGATTCACACCGATCTGCTGCTGAAAAGGTCTGCGCTGGTTAGCCCGTTGTCGGGCTGGAAAAACTACCCGGTCAGCATCGAAGCCCAATTAGAAAACGCGATGTTCCACGTGGAACTAAAAATCGACGTGGCTTATTCCTCGACCTGCCCATGCTCGGCGGCGCTGTCCCGGCAGTTGATTCAGCAGCAATTCGTTGATGACTTTGCCAACAAGGCACTGCAACACGCCGATGTCTTGGCATGGCTCGGCTCCACCAAAGGCATCGTTGCGACGCCCCATAGCCAGCGCAGCTCTGCGAAATTGTGCCTTCGTCTGGATAACTATCTGGACGAGCTACCGCTGATCGCGACCATCAACGACGTGGAAGCGGCGCTCGGCACCGCCGTACAAACCGCAGTGAAGCGGGCCGACGAACAAGCCTTCGCGCTGGCCAATGGATAGAACCTGATGTTCTGTGAAGATGCCGCCCGACGCTTGAACGTGGCCTTGAAACGCTCGCCTGGCATTAGCGCATTTCACATCCAGGTCATCCACGCCGAAAGTCTGCATGCCCATGACGCAGTCGCCGAAAGCCGATGGAACTGGGGGGTCGCGTGATTCGAAAGAACCCTTCAGGTGATCTACCGCTGATCGCAGAATCCGCCTACGTGGATAAAACCGCTATATTTTCGGCAAAGCAGTGAGCGTCGAAAACGTCGGCCCCTACACTGACCTGTCACAGTTCCCGCCGGTAAGCGTCAGCGCCTCAGAATTATCCGAGGACGTGGCACCCCTACCAACGTCAACTTGGTGCGCGGTTACAAAGCCCTGCAGAACGAGTTCTGACCCTAAGAGTGCTGTTCTCCAGGGCCGGTTGAAAAAGAAAATTGCCTGGCACGACCAACGTCTTAATGACAACCACCAGGTTTGCCCCTAGGGTTTATGCGCTAGCGCATGTGATCGAAACCTTCGAGACACTGACCATGATCCAGATCACTTTGACGGATGGTTCAATGCGTGAATACGACCAGCCTCTGTCCGTGTACGAGCTTGCCGCGAGTATCGGCGTCGGGTTGGCCAAAGCGGCTGTCGCAGGGCGGGTAGACGGTGTGCTGGTGGACTGTGCATTCTTGATCAAGGCGGATGCGCGAGTCTGTATCGTCACACCGCAGGAGCCCGATGGCCTGGAGATCCTGCGCCGCTCCTGCGCGCTGATGTTGTCCATGGCGGTCAAACAGCTCTATCCGAGTGCGCAGTTGCAGACTGGAACGGCGCTGGGTGATGGCTTTTTTTATGAGTTTGCCTACGAGCGTCCTTTATCCCTGGTCGACCTGGCCATCATCGAAGCGCGCATGAAGATGCTGGCGGCGACCAATCATCCGATCCGCCGTCGCGATCCGTCATTGCAATCAACACCTGTCGAAACACTATCGCGGTACCTGCTGGGGGATTTCGAATGTGTGACTGTGGGACCGCATGTTCCCGCAACCAAGGTGTTGCAGGCGTTCGCCCTGGACCACATCAGCGGTACTTCGCCACAACGGATATACGGCACCTGCTGGTCGTGCCAACAGGAACTGGAACATTGGCGCACACCGCCGCATGTGATTGTCGTCAGCATGGATGATCGCCAATTGGATTATGCACAGTCGGTGACCGAAGCATTGCGCCGAAGTGGCGTGCGTGCCAGCGCGGATCTGCGCAACGAGAAGGTACGCCACAAGATTCGCGAGCACAGTCAGCACGTGCCGTATCTGGTGGTGATCGGCGAGAAAGAAAAGCAAGGCGGGTTTGTCAGTGTGCGCAGCCGCACCGGGGAGGATTTCGGCAGGATGGCGGTCGAGGCGGTATGTGAATGGTTGAGATCAACAGGGCTTGGGAGAGCCTGAGCGGGCTCCCACAAATCCCTGTGGGAGCGAGCCTGCTCGCGAAGCTTTTTAGGCTCTGGGTTTAACCGTTCCGCAATCCTGCCCCAACCACACGGCGCGAGTATCGAGACTACCCTTTTGCTGAATCCCGGTGGCGTTGAACGTGCCGTTGACCTTGGTGGTGAACTCACGATCACTGAGGAACGTGGCAACGCCTGCACCTTGCGCTTTCGGACAGCTGAAACGGAATTTCCACTGGTTGCCCGTGCGCTCGGTGATTTCCTGTTTGCAGCCCGATTGCGGATCCGTCAGCGGAATGTTGTCTGTCTTGACCTGCTCAGGCGTCAGGCAAGACCGAATCCCTTTTCCACCCATGGTAATGCCCTGCTTCTCCAGCTGTGCGCGCTGTTCAGGGGTGATCTGACTCTGTATCTGCCCAAGGATCAATTGCAGATCGGGCAAGTCCTGGTTATCGACTTTCATGTTACTCGAGGTTAATTCCCACAAACCCGGCTGCAGCATCTGCGCCTGAGCGGCCACAGGAAGAGCCAAACCAAAAGCCACGGCCAAACCCAGCAGACGAACGTTCATCGAGTAACTCCTGATCAGTAGTGGCCGTTAGACGTCAGCCACGGGCTTCGGTTCATGGGCCAATTAATTAGCGACATTCTGCACGGAACATGGTCTTTTAAGTATTGAATCTTCAGGAGCAAGGCTGCCCCATGGATTATTTCGGACCGCATGTTTTCGGTTACCTGATCGCCCTTCTGCACTCGTTAGGCATGATCGCCGCCATCCATGCCGTGTTGACTGTTCGGACCGCCCAAGGCTCGATCGCCTGGGCCCTGTCATTGCTGTTCATTCCCTACCTGACGCTCATCCCGTATCTGGTCTTCGGCCGCAGCACCTTCGATGGCTACATCAAGGCCCGGCGTCAGGCCAACGAGGAAATGCGCAAAGCCATCGCCGAGATGAACTGGCGACCCTGGGTCGAAGAGGCGCTGACCGCACGCGCCTCCAAAGTCTACGCGTCACTCAGGGCGATGCCGAAGCTGGGACGCATGCCCTGCCTGGCCAACAATGAAGTGCGCTTGCTGATCAACGGCCAAGTCACCTTCGATGCGATTTTTCAAGCCATCAGCCACGCCCGGCAAGCAGTGCTGATCCAGTTTTTCATCATCCACGACGACCGCCTCGGCCGACGTCTGCACACCTTGCTGCTGAAAAAAGCCGCCGAAGGCGTAGCGGTTTATCTGCTGTACGATCGAATTGGCAGCCACTCCTTGCCTCACAGCTATGTACAGCCATTGCGCGATGCCGGCGTCGAGGTCAAAGCGTTTGCGACTCGCAGTGGCTGGCTCAACCGCTTCCAGGTCAACTTCCGCAACCACCGCAAGATAGTGGTAGTAGACGGAATTCTGGGCTTCGTCGGGGGGCACAACGTCGGTGATGAATATATGGGAGAAAAACCGCCTCTGGCACCGTGGCGCGATACCCATGTGCAAGTGCGCGGCCCCGTAGTGGCCTGCATGCAGGAATCCTTCGCTGAAGACTGGTTCTGGGCGGCCCGTTTCCTGCCACCGCTGATCTTGCCCGACGTTTATCCTGACGATGGCGTGCTCTGCCAACTGCTCGCCAGCGGCCCGGCTGATGCCTACGAGACCTGTTCGTTATTCTTCGTCGAAGCTATCCATGCGGCCACGGAACGAGTCTGGATTACCAGTCCCTATTTCATCCCTGACGAGGCGGTATTCGCCGCCTTGCGTCTGGCGGTGCTGCGTGGCGTGGATGTGCGCATTCTGCTGCCGTCGCGACCGGATCACCGGATCGTCTACGCCGCCTCCAGCCTTTATGCCTTCGAAGCGGTGCGTGCCGGTGTGCGGGTGTTCCGCTACGAGCCTGGCTTCCTGCATCAGAAAGTGGTGTTGATCGACAGTGAAATCAGCGCCGTCGGCAGCGCAAATATGGACAACCGTTCCTTCCGGCTGAACTTTGAAGTGATGCTGCTGACGGTGGACAGCGCTTTTGCCCTGGAAGTGGAACACATGCTCAATGATGACTTTGCCCAGGCCCACGAAATCGCCAAAGAAGAAAGCCGGGAGACTCACCGCTTGCAACAGGTCGGCATGCGGATCGCCCGGCTGATCTCACCCATACTCTAGGGGTTGTATATGTCGTCGCGGGTCCATGGCAATTCATGGCTGCCATCGGCGTGGGCTTTCACCGCGAGGATCTGATGCAAATTGATCCAGCCCCTGGCGAACGCGTAGGCACATCCCGCGAGGTAAAGTCGCCAGATTCGCAGCGCCTGCTCAGGCACCAATTTGCCCGCGGCCTCCAGATTGTCTTCGAGACGTTCGCTCCAATGGTCGAGGGTACGCGCGTAATGCAGGCGCAGGCTCTCGACATCGACAATCTCCAGCCCTGCTTCGCTGATCTCGGCAGAAATCATCGACAAGTGCGGCAGCTCACCGTTGGGGAACACATACTTCTCAATGAAACTACCGGCACCGCGTCCTACCGGTCGGCCATCGGTGTACTTGGCGGTGATCCCGTGGTTCATCACCAGGCCGCCCTCCTTCACCGCGCCGAACAAGGTTTTGCAGTACTGAGTCAGATTGGCGTGACCGACGTGCTCGAACATGCCCACGCTGACCACTTTGTCGAAGCGCCCGTCCTGAGGCAAATCGCGGTAGTCCAGCAACTGCAACTCGACCAGATCGTCCAGGCCTTCGGCGCTCACCCGCTCACGGGCCAGGGCCAACTGCTCTTTACTGAGCGTAATCCCGAATACCTTCGCACCGAACTCCCGCGCCGCATACCGCGCCAACCCGCCCCAGCCGCAGCCGACATCCAGCAGATACTCGCCGGGTTGCAGCCGCAACTTGCGACACAAGTGGCGGAATTTGGCTTGCTGGGCTTGCTCAAGGGTTTCGCTACCGGTCTCGAAATAGGCACAGGAATACGCCATGTCGCTGTCGAGCCACAGCTGATAAAACGCATTGGAAAGGTCGTAGTGATAGGAAATCGCTTTGGCATCGGTTTCCTTGTCATGGACAAGGCGAACCGGCTGGCTGCTTTGATCACCAAGCATCGCCTGGCTCCACTCATCGCAGACGCGAATCACGTCACTGATGGAACCTTCAAGCTCCAGTTTGCCTTCGACAAACGCCGCTCCGAGCGCGTCCAGGCTGGGATGGGTGAACTGGGTAACCATTTGTGGGTCCTTGACCACAATAGTGACGCTGGGCGTCGGCCCCAGGTTGAATTCATGGCCGTCCCAGAGTCGCAGGCGTAACGGTAACTGCAGATTCTGTAAGGCCGGTGGAAGTTGCGCGAGCATGGAAAATCCCCCCTTGTTTCAGACGTCTGATGAGAGGGTAGACCATCCTGGAAAAATAGCTGGCTATCGAATTAATAGCCGATTTCTATAACTCACGGCGCTCCAACCAGCCGCCGTGAGTGCCTAAAGTGCTATGCCCTCCACCAGATGACTGCAAATCGCACGCACAGTTCTAAAAAGTTCATATCGCCGTGATTACCTGGTTTAAAGCCGTCGCCAGCCGCTGATTCAAACGTCGTCCTTCAGCTTGAGCAAGGGCTCTTGAAATCGCAGTAGCCGACCGGCATTGCCCAACACCAATAAGGTGCTGAAGTTGTGCAACAACGCGGCAATCATCGCCCCCGCCGCGCCAAGCCAGCCGAATGCAGCGAATACGACGATCGCGAGCGTCCAGCCCAGACCGATGATTACATTGACCTGCAGGGTCTGCCGGCATTGACGGCTCAAGCGCACGCAAGTGCCAAGCCGACGCAAGTCGCTGCCGATCAGCACGATGTCGGCCGAGGCCAGCGCGATGTCCGCTCCACCCGCGCCCATGGCGACACCGACGACACCCGCCTTGAGCGCCAGCGAATCATTGATCCCGTCGCCCACCACCATTGGCCGAAAACCGTTACCGATTTCTTTCAACACGCGATTGAGTTTGTCCTCGGGCAAGGCCTGCGCTTCGACATCACTGATGCCAACATCACGAGCCAGCGTGTGTGCGACGCTTTGCCGATCACCGGTGAGCAATAACTGGCGTCCCAGTCCGAGTTCGCGCAATTCACTCAAGGCAAAACGCGCTTCGGGTTTAACGCTGTCGGCCAGCAACAGCCATGCAAGGAATTGACCGTCAAGTGCCAGACCGGCGATCGGGCCATCGTGGTCGGGAACCGTTGACGTGGGGATGCCCAATTGTGCGAACAACTCCGGACGCCCCAGTGCCGCCTCGCCTTGCCCGGTCATTGCCACGACACCCAAGCCCTGACGTTCGCGAATGTCCGAGAGCAAAAGAAAATGCTCCTGCGTGACCAACCCGGCGAGCGCCCGGCTGACGGGATGACTGCTGGCAGAACCAAGGCTGGCAGCAAGTTTCAGGACGTGGCTGCGATCCTCGAGCGGGCTGTCGATGGATTGCAAACGCAAAGTGCCAAAGGTCAGGGTTCCGGTCTTGTCGACCACTAGCGAAGTCAAGTCAGCCAACTCTTCAAGAAACGCCGAGCTGCGGATCAGAATCCCGTGACGAGCCGCTACCGCCACTCCGGCAATCGCCGTGGCGGGTGCCGATAGCACCAGCGCACAAGGACAGGCCGCCACCAACACGGCGAGCATCGCCTGCGCATCATTAGTGACGAACCATGTCACTGCCGCCAGCAGCAACACCAATACCATGTAGCTGCCGGCATAGCGCTCCAGCAAACGGGTGATCGGCGGCTTGGACCGCTCGGCGCTTTGCATCAGCGCAATGACTTTGCCAAGGGTCGATTCGGTGCCGGTGCGGGTCACTTCGACGCGCAACAAACCATCGAGATTGATTGCGCCGCCGAACACCAGCATGCCGACCGCCGCTTCCATCGGCACCGACTCACCGGTGATGGACGCCGTATCGAGACTTGCCTGACCGGATAAAACCCGACCGTCCGCCGGCACCCTGTCACCGGCGCGTACTTCGACAATGTCTGCGCTCTTGAGCGTTGCGTTGTCGACTTCGACGATGGAGCCATCCACCTGAACCTTGCGCGCATGGCTGCGAGTCAGTTTGCCGAGCGCGTGAATCGCCTCCTGTGAACCGATCACGCTGCGCTCTTCCAGGACATGGCCAAAGATCATGATGATCGGCAGCAATGCGGCAGTGAGCAGATCGCCGGTGGCCCAGGCACCGAGCATGGCCAAGGCGATCAGTTGATCGGTGATCCCGTGCAGACTGGGGTAACGCAGGCTGTACCACGCCGAGCGCATCACCGGCACGGCCACCAGTAGCGAAGCAAAACCCAGCAGCAATTGACTGACGCCAGTCTGCTCCGGCATTAACCAGCGCCAGATCAGTCCGAGTGCCAGCAAGCCAAGAGCAAGCATCGCCAGGGTCAATTGGCGGGCGGCGCTGCGTTGTTCATCCGAGGACAACAGGCTCGGAGCTGCGGCAGTTGTAGTAGTCATTGTGTGGCTCCCTGAATGATCAGGTGTGAATCGTCTTTCGGATTGACCGTGGTCACCGAGCCGGCCTGGTCAAGAATTTTCGGCATCCGCTCGCGGTAGATGCGCAGCAGCATTTGTGGGTCGCTGCCCCGCTGTTGTGCCGAGGCCAGACTCAATACAGTCGCCGTGTCGGCGGAGGCTTTGGCCAGCCGCTCACTCGCCTGAGCGTGGGCGACCTGAAGCGTGTGATCGGCTTGTTGGTTGGCAGTCTGGGTCAATTTCTCGGCCTCCGTGCGCGCATTCGCCACCGCTTTGTCAGCCTGCTGGCTGGCCGTCAGCACTGCGTTGAAAGCATTGACCGCCGGCCCTGGCAGACTGGATTGCACGTCGACGCGCGTCACTTCGATCCCAAGCCCCTGCCCTGTCGTGGTCAATTGCGCCAAGCGCTGATTGATGCCTTGTACCAGATCGCCACGCAGTCGCTCGCGTCTTTCGGCTGCTTTGTTGTCGGCACCGATCAGCTCCGGTCTTGCTACCAGAATGGTGTCCAGGTCTCGGGCGGCAGTGAGTGCGACGGCGCTGCGTGTGACCAGTCGGTCCAATGCCGGTATCACATGTTCGCCCTGAAGGACGAAGCCATAGGGTTCGGTGACCTTATAGAACACTCGCACATCCAGTTGCACCACGCCCGCGTCACCGGTCAAAAGATAACCAGAACCGGCCAGCGCATCACTTAGCGGTGTGGCGAACGTGGCGACTCGATCGGCCTGCATGGCGACATCACTGCGCAACAGATTTTCAACTCGACGCTCAATCACTCGATCCGCAGCCGGCAACAAAATCACCTGCTCGAACGGCCACGGCCAGGCCAGCAACAAACCGGCGTTCTGGATGCGATCCAGCGCACCGAAGTGCAATACCACTGCCCGATTTTGCGGATCGATCTGGCGCACGTTGGAAAACGCCCAAGCCAGTGCGGCGAGTACCGTTACCGCATACAGCGCCAGAAAGGCCAATCGCCCAGCTTGAATCCAGGGGCTGTTAAGCTCATTTGTTCCACGTGGAACCAAACTCATGGCTGCGACCCGGTCTTGTTATCAAGAGTCGGCGGACCATCAACCAGCACCCGAAATGGCGCGGCGTCGGTGCGCAAAATCATTTTGGTATTGGGTGTGACGATAGTGCCCAAGGTGTCCAGGGAGCGCAGCAAGTTATAGAGCTGCGGCGAACCGGCGTACGCACGGCCGTAAATCTGCGCCGCTTCAACGCGGGATTGAGCTTCGATTTCAGCCGCCTTGACCGTGGCATCGGCCTGGACAATTCGCGCATCACGTTCGGCAGCGGAACGGATTTGCGCCGCTTCGCGCTTACCGATTGCCGTGCGCTCTGTGGCAATTGTTTCACGCTCGGCGCGCATCCGATCGACAGTGGCAGTGAGGGTTACCGACGGTAAAGTCAGACGTTCAATGCCGACTTGCACGACCCGCACGCCATACGTCGTCAGCAATTGTTGATCGATTTGCTGACGCAGTTGCGCTTCAAAGTCAGCAATGCGCACCTGGTTCGCGTCGGTGTTCACCAGGTTGGCCAGATCAAAACTGCTGGCCGTGGTCTCCAGCGCCGAGCCGACAAAGGTGCGAATCTGCCGCGCCGCCTCGTCCGGCTGATTCTGCACGGCGCGCATGAAGCGCTGAACATTGTCCGGATCGCCTTGCACCTGCCACGCCACGTAAGCCTGAACGATAATGCGCAAACCATCGCGCGTGCCCACATCCTGCAAACCGCTGGAGGTCGTACGTAACCGCAGATCGACCGGGATTGCCGCTTCGAAGGGCGCCGGCCAACGCCAGCCAAGACCCGGCTCCAGCAACACGCGCGACGGATTGCCAAAGCGCGTGATCACCGTAGCCTCCCCCGATCGCACCTGCACCAGGCTCGCGGCGGCGATGGCGAACGCCACTAGCAGCGCAGCCCAGCCCATGCGGCGCCATGGGAACGGGCCAGCTTCCTGCGGGTCACCGTGGTGGTGATGGTGATGTCCATGATGCCCGCCATGGCCGTGATCGTGACCATGGCCGCTAGGGTCATCGTGAGTGTGGGACTGGCTCAATTGGCAACTCCTGGTTGAGCGGATTTACTCGGCGGCGCAGGGTCAGCCGGCAGGGTGAAAGTACGCAGGTCGATGGTCGGCGCATTGCTGCCGCCGCCTAGACGATGATCGAGCACCAGTAGTTTGGCGTGGGCCAGGCCCTGGGAAAGCTGGCTGAAGTACTGTTCCAGCACAAAGGCCTGGCCGGCGCTGGCGTAAGCCTTTTGTTCGGCGCCGAATTTCAAATCTGCCGCTTGCGCGGCGGCGTTGATTTCACGTGCGTTGGCCGTCGCTTGGTCGCGAGCGATGCTGGCCTGCAACTGCGCCAGATGGGTAGCCTGCGCTGCCGCACCGCGTTCACGCGAGATCAACGCCTGAGCAGCAATCTGCGCAGCCTGCACCCCGTGATAGGCATTCGCTGCCCCCGCGGGCGGATGAATCGCCTCGACCACGGTGGCGAGAATCTCCACCCCACTGTCGAGTTTCTGCAGATCAGCCTGCACCGCCCGGCCGATCTCTTCGGCGAGCCCTACCCGGTCCTCGCCGAGCAAACCGTCAAGGGTGCGTGACGCGAAGTCGTGAACCAGAATCCGGCTGGCGGTGCTGCGGATCAGAGTGGGTACATCGGCACTGTTGTAGGTCGCAGCCAACGCCGCCTGATCGCTCAGGCCGATACGGTAGACGAAACGCACATCCATGTTGACGATCTGAAAACTCTGTTTGTCGGCCCGGCTGCTGGCGATGACCTGGGATTTGTCATTCACGTGGCTCGCATCCCACAAGCGATTGGCAATCGCCGGCGCCGGACCTTCGGCGGGTTCGGCGATGATCGGTGGCGCCGCCTCGCCGACACTGGTGGCCAACTCGTGGACCACGCCGTTTTCAACGTTCAGCACTCGCCCCAACGGCCAAGGTAAACCCGCGTGCAGACCAGGACCGACCACCTCCACAGGTTTGCCAAACCGCTCGTAGATGCCTCGCCCTTGCAGGGGAATTTCGTGAACACCGGTGAGCGACCACCCCACGATCGAGACCACTGCCACCACCGGCAAAAATGCCCGGCGCATGTAGGTGAAAGCCCAGATCTGCCGCAGGTCTATACCAAAGCGGTTGTGCAGTTCGTGTTGTAACGCCAGCAACGGCTGTGGTGGCCAGCGCAGCATGTCGGCAATGAAGCTTCGCGCCAGCATCGCCGGTTCGAGTCGTTCACGCCGTGGGCTGAACAACGACAATACGGCGCGTAACAGCATTTCCAGCGCGACCAGCCCCGGTAACAGGCCGATCAGGACGGCCAGCCGTACCGGCCAGACCGAAGCCTCGCTGGCGAACAACAGGCACAGGGCGCTCAGCACCAGACAGATGATTGCTACACGCGTCAGCTGCGCCAATGACCCTGCTTCGGGCCACTGGGCCAGGTTTTCCTGGGCCAGTTGACGCTCCAGCACCAGCAAACCGAAGGCCAGCAATAATGACAGTGCAGCACCGACACTGGCCAAGAGGCCGAGCGCGGTAGACGGCAGTGTAAGGTTCCACGCCTGTTCAACGCTCAAAAGCGTCAACAGCGACCACCCGCCAAGCCACAACGTCGGCGCGCCGATCTGCAACAGCATCCTGCGCCATTGCTGACTGATACGATCCAGCAACCGTTCGTACCAGCCATCCGGGGTAGCCACTTCGTCAGTCACGACCACCGGCACAGAGGGATTCATCGCGTGGGCGCGCCACTGCGTCACCCACCAGGCAGACTGCAGACCGGCAAGCAGCACCAACAAACCGGCGCTTTGATTGGTCAGCACTGCCACCCAGAGAGACTCCGGCGCAAATACTCCGACAAAAAATGCCAGTACCAGACCTGTCGCCGCCAGCAATCCCAGGCCGATTGCGAATTGCCGCAATCGACGTCCTTGAAAGACTGCCTGCTGAAAGCGCGGCAGCCCGGCTACCTCAGCTCCATCACCATCAAGATCGACTTGCATACCACCCCAGTGTTCAGCTCTGCTCACGTCAGTTCGTTACGATATAACGAAATGGGTGAAATTTTCGTATTGTTTCGATATAGCCAAAAATCCCTTCCACCGGGTGCCGGTATTTCACCCAAGGACTGGACTGGACTGGATTGGATTGGATTGGAACTGACATTGCACCAGACGGCAATGAATGTGGAGGGAATGTAGAGAACAGATCGTCCGAAGGCTCGGGCTGCGTTCGGGCGATCTTTGCGCTTTTCAGTCCGGCAAATGCCCCAGCGGTAATGCCCCAGGTGTCTTCACCGTGTGAATTGCAAAGTTACTGCGAATGTCACTCACCCCTGGCAACTTCAATAAACGCCCGGTGAGAAACCGGTCATAGGCACGCAGATCCGGCACCACCACCTGCAGCAGAAAATCCGATTCACCTGATACCAGAAATGCCGAAATCACCTCGGGCAACGCCGTCACCGCCAGGCGAAATGACTCCGCCTGTTCATCGTTGTGGCGTTCGACCTTGACCCCGACAAATACCGTCAGCCCCAGCCCGACTTCATCGCGATCAAGATTGGCCTGGTAGCCGCGAATCACCCCGGCTTCTTCAAGCATCCGCACCCGGCGCAAACAGGGCGACGCGGACAGTCCGATCTCGTCAGCCAGTTGCACATTGCTCAGGCGACCATCCCGTTGCAGCGCGGCGAGAATCTTGCGGTCGTAGGCGTCAAGTTTCATGGTTTGGCAGATCCTGATGGTTCGCGCTTAATTTAGTAGCAGGTTATGCCAGTGGAAGACGATTTAGAAGCAAACTACGCAACCACCTGCCCTGCCCTTCAGCCCTAGACTGAGGGTACCGAATCGACAACGAATGGGGTGCAAGGTGGCAGGACTCTGGCTGTTTTTCATGGCGCTCGCGGTGGTTTACCTGTTGCCGGGCCCGGACATGATCCTGCTATTGCAGACCGGTGCCCGTCAGGGCAAAGGTGCCGCGCTGGCGACCGCGGTGGGCCTGGGCGTTGCCCGGGGGTGCCATGTGGCGTTGGCGGCGCTGGGGCTATCGACGCTGTTCAAAGTTGCGCCCTGGACCTTCGACGTCGTCCGTCTGGTCGGTGCTGCGTATTTACTGTGGATCGGCATTCAGTGCCTGCGAACCACACTGCTGCCGAATTTGAACGGTGGAGAAGCCACCTGCGGGAAATCTCATTGGCGCGCAGCGATCCAGCGCGGTTTGTTTACCAACCTGCTCAACCCCAAGGCGCTGCTGTTCTGCTCGGTGCTGTTGCCGCAATTCATCAATCCTGATGCCGAGCCGGTACTCGCGCAGTTTGCGACCTTGGGCGTCGTGCTGGTCAGCGTCGGTTTTTTGTTCGACAGCGCTTACGCACTGGTCGGCGCCGCGCTGGGCCGCTGGCTGCAACGCAGTCCATCGGCCCAGCGTTTTCAGCAGTGGTTGTTCGGTAGCCTGCTGATCGGTTTTGCCGTGCGGTTGACGTTTGTGCAACAGCCATGATTACACCCGCGACTTGCGCTTGCGACGATTGATCATCAATAGAGCCACGGCCGTGACCGTTATCACGCCACCTATCTGCAACGGTTTCTTGTACGGCCGCAAGGTCGCGCGAGCAGCGTCAGTGACCTGAGTCACGTAGCGCTTGCTGGCGTTCTGGAAATCGGGATATGGGCATTGATGACCGAAATTTACCGCCCAATCCACGTAGGGTCCTTCTTTCACATAGCGCTGGTAAAAGGCGCTTTGCTCTTCAAGGCTGGTGTTCCACCCCGCCGCCGCGCACAGCACCGCCGCGAATGCCTGGCTGGTGTGGGGCAGATTGTCGGCGGCGCGACTGGCCAATGCAGTGGCTACATATCGATAATGGAAGCGCTGATCGGGTTGGGCTGCGCTGGCCTGCTGGCGTTTGACTTCATCTTCGGCGACTAACGGACCGACCTTGAGTTCGCCACTTTCAAGGCTGTAATTGCCGCTGAACGTGGCGTAGTCCGGCGACATTTCGTAGCCGAGGATATCCATCCCCCACTCGCGTGCCGTCCAGGCTGCGTTGAACAATGCGGCGGCACGACGGGTCGGCCACCAGGCTGAATCGGCAGCCTGACGCTGCTGCCCATACAGTCGCGCCTTGTTCTGTAGATCGACGCTGTCGAAGTAAGCCGGTGCCTCATCGTAACGCTCTTCACGCAGCAACCGCCGCCCAAGCAAATTGCGCAGTCTCGCCGCCACCGGTAACGGCACATAGTTATCACGCTCCTGTTGCGTCAGCGCTGGTGGCGCCGGCACTTGAGTATCGACGTATTGCTTGAGCTCATCGAGGGTCAGCACCCGCTCGGCAACAGTCGCCGCGTCGAACCAATAAATATCTTGGCTGCGATAGAGCTGATCGAATGCTTGCAGGTAATCCCCGCGTTGCAGTGCCAGGATCGCGCTTTCGCCCTCGACCCGGCATTTTGGCTGCAGGGTTTCGTAATCCCAGTCCGGGGTGCGTCGTTCGCCCCAGGACTCATTCTGCGGGAAGGCTTGGGCAGCCTTGGCGTACGCCGCAGCGGCAGCGGTCTTATCGCCATCGCGCATCGCCAGTTTCGCCCGCAGCCACCAAGCCAGACCGCCATCGCCCGCGTGTTCAAGGAATGCCTTGGCACTGGCGTAGTCACCCTGCTGATAATTGACTGCCGCCAGACGATCAGCGTTTTCCAGGCTATCCCGGGTGCTGTTTTGCAACAGCTTGATCAGCTTCAATTGGTTCGGCGGCTGATCACCGAATGACCAGCCCATCCGGCTGATCAACGACGCCGCCACCAGTTGCTGCACCGGTTTGCCCTTGAGCAACAGAGCCAGTTGATCTTCAGGCATCACCGCCAAATCATTCACCAACAGTTTCAGCGAGGTGTAACCCACCGCCGAACCATGGAGGTTTTGCGTGGCATAGTGTTCGATGGCGCGGCTCCAGTCGCCATCGCTGCGGGCTACGCGGGCTTCTTCGCCAAGGCTGGCGACGCCCAGTTCCAGCGGGTCGCTGAAGCCGTCGATGCTCAGCTGACGAGCCTGCTCGAAGGCCTTTCGCGATTGATCCAGCAGGTCGGGGCCAGCGCCAGCTTCGGCACTCATGGCAAACAACGCCCGACCTGACGAATAAGCAGCCCAGGTGCTACGCAACGCTCTTTGATCCGCCGGCAACGCCAGCACCTTCTGGAAGTATTCGACCGCCAGCCCATGGTCGCCCGCATTGAACGCCACGGCACCGGCCAGATACAGCTTGAGCTCGGCCGGCAGATCCGCGCCTTGAATCTCGACCTGTCGGGCATCGGTCAGGCTGCGTAGCTGTTTCACCAACCCCTGCTGCTCTGCCGTCAAACCGGCCTGCTCGGCGTTTTCCCGCTGCTCTGCATGATCGGGCGCCTCACCATAACCAACACTAGGATTGTGGGTGGCGGCGGTGACGTTCTTGAGCCCGGCGATCGCACGCCCAAGGCGATTGATCTCGAAGTTGAAATTACCTTCCGGCAGCTCCGCCAGCGACTGGCCACGGTTGTCCAGCAGTCGCATCGGGAAGTCCGGCCCGCAGGCCAGTGCCGAACCCAGCGGCAAGCCGAGGCTCAGGCACAGCAAGTGACGGGGCCAGTTACGGGTGAACATTCGAAGCTCCTTGATCAATATTTGCGCAGCGCGCCCAACCGATGGCGCGCTGTCCGCCGGCCGCTATTCGACCGTCACGCAGGCGCGTGAAGGTAAGCAGATCCGGGCTCTGTTGCAACGCATAGCCGGCGAGGGCATCGGCGCCGTCACAGCCCTGCACCGCCAGTGTCAGGCGTTCGGGCCAGGCGGTGTCGAGGTTGCCCTGATTAACGAGGCTGATGTCAAAAAGGCCTTCTTTCGCCGAGAGCTTCAGCGTCAGGCGACTGTCGAGCGCATCGCCGCGCGCCACGGCGCGCAAGGTGGTCAGGCTCCATGCCCTGCGGTCGTTGGCCAGCGGCAGACGAAACCAGATCAGGCCTGCCAGGTGAGCGGGTGGATCGTTACGCAATTGGCTGCCGAGTTTGCTCAGTTGCTGCGGATCAGCCCACAATTCCCGACGCGCTCCGTCGCGTTCGAGGCTCACTTCGCTTTCCACGATCGGTGCGCCGCTATCCCCCGGCAACAACGCTACGCCATAGGCCGGAAGCGCCAGATAAAAAGGTTTCGAAACGATGCGGCTCCAGGCCTTGGCCCACTTATCAGCCTGATCGGTGTCAAACAAGCCATTGCGTGGATCGCTGACCGCGTGCACCTGCAACACGCTGCTATCGACTGTGGATAAGAGCGCCGGCAACTCAGGGCTGTCGAGCCAAGAGGGCAAGGCAGTGATGCTCAATGGCAGTGACGCTGGCAGAACCGAGCGCAGATGCGCAAGAAACTCCCGATAGGCCGGTAATCGAGCATTGCCTGCATCGTGGTCGATTTCCACGCCGGAGAGGTTCAACCCCAACCCTTGCCAATCGTCGAGCACCTGCTGGATCTGCGCGCTAACCTCGTGCTGATCCAGCGACTTGAGCTGACCATCGAGACGAACCACCGCAATCAGCGGCCTGCCGTCACCTTTAAGCAGCACCGGATCAATACGCGCCCGACTCCACCCCGCCTGCGGGAACGCCTGCAAGGCCAGCACCCGCAGGGTCGAAAAGTCTGCGTGGCTGTCCTTGAGGGCGGCTTCATGGGCCGGGGTCCATTGTCGTTGCCAGACGTAGAGTTGCTGATCGAGCGGCGGTGCATCCTTTCGTTCGCAGCCGTTGAGCAATCCCATCGCTGCCAGCAACACGATCAATCGAGTCAAAAAAACCATTAAAAGCTTTATCCCGGAAATGCGAAAAGGGCCGTTCATGGCCCTTTGTCGCTCTGCCCGCTACCCTACTGAGGCCCCGGCTGATGGGCAAATGTTCACTGACATTGGCTCATCAGAGATCTAACACCAAAGGTTGCGAACCCTGTGCCGGAATCGCACAACAAATCAGTACCTGCCCTTCGTCAGGCACTTCTGCCGGCGGCTGTGGATAATTGACCTGGCCGCTGATCAAGCGAGTCTTGCAGGTTCCGCAGGAACCGCCGCGACAGCTGAATTCCGGGCGCAGCCCACGGCTTTCCGCCAGCTCCAGCAAACTGCCGCCGTCGGGTTGCCACCGGGCCTCTTTGGCCGAGCGCTGGAACACTACCGGAACCGACGTGGTGGCCGCTGGCGGTTGATCGATGACAATCGCGTCGGGATCTGGCTTACGACGCAAAGTCGATGGGCCGAAGGATTCGGCGTGAATCCGGGCATCGCGGATGTCCAGTTCCCGCAAACTGTCATAGAGGCCTTGGGTAAAACTACTCGGACCGCAAAGGACAAAGTCCAGCTGATCGTAGTCTTCCACTTCAAGGATGGTCTTGAGCAACGCAGTGTCGATCCGTCCCCTCAGATCAAAGTCCTCGCCCTCACGCGCCTCGGCTTCCGGCTGACTGAGCAGGCGCACTACCCTAACCGCGTCACCGGCACCGTCGAGCAAACGATCCAGCTCGGGCCGAAACGGTTGATCGGCCAGGGTGCGCGAACTCTGGAAAAACCAGGTCGGCCTGATGTGGCGGGTGCGCAGGCCCTGATAAACCACTTCACGCAACATCGACAGCAGCGGCGTAATACCCACCCCGGCCGCCAGCAACACCAGCGGCCGGCGTTCGTGGGGCGCCACGGTGAAATGCCCTTGAGGCGCACGAGCCTCCAATAGATCACCGACGCCAACCTGTTCATGCAGGTAGGAAGAAACCAAGCCTTCACGCTTCACGCTGATGCGGAAAAAATCATCGGACGGTGCGCTCGACAGGCTGTAGGTGCGGATATGCACCCGGCCGGCAATATTGAACCGCAGCGGCAAATGCTGCCCGGCCTGAAACACCGGCAGCCCGGCGCCATCGGCGGGCTCCAGATAGATCGAGCGGATGCTGTGGCTTTGCGCTTCGATCCGCACCACCCGCAGCGGCCGCCATTGATCGCCCAGGGCCTGGGCTTGCAGACGAGCCCTGGCCTGCTCCCAGGTACCGGTCAGCAAACTGGTGGGTGAAACCCCATCGAAGCGCCAGCGCAACGCCAATGCTGCCGGGCGACGGACGACGCTTTCCACGTCGAATGTCCAGAGGCGCTCGGCCCCTTGAAAGGCTTCGATTTGCGGGCCTTCAAGGATGATTTCGGTGCGCCCGCTAAGCTGCAGCAGATCGCCGGAGTGGAAATCGATAAACAGCAAACCGGCGCGAGGGTTGAGCAGCAGGTTGCCTAAGGTGTTGAAGAACAGATTGCCGGCGAAATCCGGAATGGTCAGGCGATTACCTTCCACCTGTACGAATCCGGACTGACCGCCGCGGTGCGAAACATCCACCGAGCGCTGGTCATCGACATCCACATAGCTGGCGACGAAAAAGGTATCGGCACCGGCGATCATGGCTCGGGCCGCCTCATCCAGCCCGTCGAGGTGCCGAGCGATGCGGGTCGAGGGGTCCGCCAGCGGCACCGAGCGAAACTGCCGCAATTGAATGTATTGCGGGCAATTGCCGAAGGACTGTTCCACCGTCACGTCGAAGCCGCTCGCCGACAGTGTGTTGATGCGACCGTTGATACGATTGCGCCGCCGCGTATGCAGCTCGATGCCCAGCAGGCCGATCGCCGCGCCATCGGTCAATTGTGCAGGATCATCGGCACTTGGCAGGCTGCGAAAGTGCAGCACACCGGGCTCGGGCGAGTAAGCGAAGCCCGGTTCGCCCTCAATGATGCTGGCCCAGGGTTTGCCATCGACATCCACCGCGCCGTACAACATGAACGGCAATTGCTGATAAAACGTACGGTGCTGGTCCGGCATCTCGGTGCGAATCACCCTACGACCGAACGCCTCCATTCGCTCGGCAACACCAACGTGAGCCTGCAACTGTTTCTCGCCAGCGTGCCAAGGCGAACGGTCCATAACGGCTTCTCCCCTGCGCCATCGACGCAGCGTGAACGACCCTGACGTATCGGGCCGCCAGTATCAGGCGGTTTTTTGCAGGCCGGCGACGGTACGCGGCATGCCGACAAAACCGGGCAAGGCTTCGATGCGTGCCAGCCAGGCCCGCACGTTCGCATAGTCTTCAAGGGAGACATTGCCTTCGGGTGCATGGGCGATATAGCTATACGCCGCGACGTCGGCAATGGTGGGTTCGCTACCTGCCAGAAAAGGCGTATGACCTAGTTCCTGATCAATCACTTTGAGCACGTCATGGGAACGGGCAATTGCTTCTTCAGCGTTGTGAGGCGCACCAAATACTGTGATCAACCTCGCCCTGGCAGGTCCGAATGCGATCGGCCCGGCTGCCACCGACAACCAGCGCTGTACCTTGGCGGCACCGACCGGGTCGGCGGGCAGCCAGCGACCCTTGCCGTACTTTTGCGCCAGATAAACCAGAATCGCGTTGGAGTCAGCCAGGACCACGCCCTGATCATCAATGACCGGAACCTGACCGAAAGCATTGAGCGCCAGGAACTCCGGCTGCTTGTGCGCGCCCGTGGCCAGGTCGACGAAGATCAGCTCGGTCGGCAGTTGCAGCAGGGACAGCATCAACTCCACACGGTGAGCATGGCCGGAACGGGGGAAATTGTAGAGTTTGATCGCTTGCATGGTCGACTCCGCAGGGTGGGTGGCGCTGTTCGGAGAGATCAGCACCGATGTCCGCTATCTTCCACCCGCAACCAAAACAATAGAATCACCAGCAAACGCAATCCATTATTTCAGCCATAGCAATAATCGCTCATCCCTGCAAGGCTGGGTGTTCCCGTAGCGCCCCCACGGCAAAATCGACAAAACTTCGAACTCGCACGGGAGCGTTGCGCCCGCCCTGATACACCACATGGATGGGCAACGGCGGCAGTTCGAAGTCGGCCAACACGATTTCCAGTGCACCGGCGGCGACCTTGCTTGCGACCTGATAAGACAAGACCCGGGTGAACCCCAGGCCCAGACACGCTGCCGTAATGGCTGCCTGATTCGCCGTCACCACCAGTCGGGGTTCAGGACGAACACTCAAGGGTTCACCTGCGTCAAGAAAAGGCCAGCTTCTCAGCTGACCGATAGCGGACGTTGCAATAACCGGCGCCTGAGCCAGGTCCTGAGGATGGCGAGGTCGACCCTGGGCCGTCAGAAACGCTGGCGATCCGCAAATCACCCGCCGCACTTCACCCACGCGAATCGCGTGCTGATTACTGTCGGGTAACTCACCGATGCGCACGGCGACATCAACGCCCTCCTCGACCATGCTCACCACCCGGTCAACCAGCAAGCCATTGATGGTGACCTCAGGAAACCGAGTCAGATAACCCACCATCACCGGCGTGACGAACAGTTCGCCAAACAACACTGGCGCGGTGATCGTCAATTGCCCACGAGGCTGGGCGTGACTGCCTGCCGCCGAGTCCTCGGCTTCCTGCACCTCGGCGAGAATTCTCCGACAGTCTTCCAGATAACGCTGACCCGCCTCGCTCAAATGCACGCTGCGCGTCGTGCGGGTGAGCAACAACGTGCCAATGCGCTTCTCCAGCGACGCCACCGCCCGGGTTACGCTGGCGGCCGACATGCCCAAACGCCGCGCAGCCGCCGAGAAGCCCTGGTCTTGGGCAACGGCGATGAAGACTTGCATTTCCTGGAATCGGTCCATAGGGGCATGTCCTTTTCAAAATCAAAAAATCGCAGCCTTCGGCAGCTCCTACAGGAGTATTTCCTGTGGGCGCGGCGAAGGGTGCGATCTTTTTGGCCCTACTGTGACTTGTGGATAACTTATTCCACCGTCACCGACTTCGCCAGGTTGCGCGGCTGGTCGACGTCAGTGCCTTTCAACACTGCCACGTAGTACGAGAGCAACTGTAGCGGAATGGTGTAGAGGATCGGCGACAGGATGTCGTGGATGTGCGGCATTTGCACCACGTGAGTGCCTTCGCCATTGGTCATGCCTGCCTGCTCATCTGCGAAAACGATCAACTCGCCACCACGGGCGCGGACTTCCTGGAGGTTGGACTTGAGCTTCTCCAGCAGTTCATTGTTGGGCGCCACGGTGACCACTGGCATGTCGTTATCCACCAGCGCCAACGGGCCGTGTTTCAACTCGCCGGCCGGATAGGCTTCGGCGTGGATATAGGAGATTTCCTTGAGCTTGAGGGCGCCTTCCATCGCGACCGGGAACTGCGCACCACGACCGAGGAACAGCGTGTGGTTCTTTTCGGCGAACAGCTCGGCGATTTTTTCCACAGTGCTGTCCATGGCCAGGGCTTCACCCAGGCGGCTCGGCAGGCGACGCAGTTCTTCGACCAGGGTGGCTTCGACGCCATCGGCCAGCGTGCCGCGAACCTGACCCAGGGACAAAGTCAGCAACAGCAGGCCTACCAACTGAGTGGTGAAGGCTTTGGTCGAAGCCACGCCGATTTCGCGACCGGCCTGGGTCAACAGCGTCAGGTCCGACTCACGTACCAACGAACTGATACCGACGTTGCAGATCGCCAGACTCGCCAGATAGCCCAGCTCTTTGGCGTTACGCAGAGCGGCCAGGGTGTCGGCGGTTTCACCGGACTGGGAAATGGTCACGAACAGGGTGTCGGCCTGCACCACTACCTTGCGATAACGGAATTCGCTGGCGACTTCGACCTGGCAAGGGATACCCGCCAGTTCTTCGAGCCAGTAACGGGCAACCATGCCGGCGTGATAGCTGGTGCCGCACGCGACGATCTGCACGTTACGCACTTTGGCGAACAGTTCGGCAGCCTGTGGGCCAAACGCCTGGACCAACACCTGGTTCTGACTCAGGCGACCTTCCAGGGTGCGCTGCACCACGGCCGGTTGCTCATGGATTTCCTTGAGCATGTAATGACGGAATTCACCCTTGTCGGCGGCTTCCGCGCCGTCACGGTATTGCACGGATTCGCGCTCGACGGGCTGGCCATCAACGTCCCAGATCTGCACGGTTTCGCGACGAATTTCGGCGATATCACCTTCTTCGAGGTACATGAAACGATCAGTGACCTGACGCAGCGCCAATTGGTCGGAGGCCAGGAAGTTTTCCCCCATGCCCAGACCGATCACCAATGGGCTGCCGCTACGGGCTGCGACCAGACGATCCGGTTGCCGGGCACTGATCACCGCCAGGCCATAAGCGCCGTGCAGCTCTTTGACAGTCGCCTTGAGGGCCACGGTCAGATCGCCAAAATCCTTGAGCTTGTGTTCCAGCAGGTGGGCGATGACTTCGGTGTCGGTGTCCGAGGTAAAGACGTAACCCAAGTCTTTGAGTTGTTCGCGCAGGGCTTCGTGGTTCTCGATGATGCCGTTGTGCACCACCGCCAGATCACCGGAAAAATGTGGGTGAGCGTTGCGTTCGCAAGGCGCGCCGTGAGTCGCCCAGCGAGTGTGGGCGATGCCCAGTCGACCGACCAGAGGTTCGCTTTCCAGGGCCTGTTCCAACTCACTGACCTTACCCGGACGACGCGTGCGCTCAAGTGTTTCGTCGTTAGTGAAGATCGCTACACCCGCGCTGTCATAGCCGCGGTATTCCAGGCGTTTGAGGCCTTCGAGCAAAATGGCGGTAATGTTACGTTCTGCGACTGCACCAACAATTCCACACATGCTATTTCTCCTGACTGGCAGGCGCGCAGATCAAATTGATGCCGCGGGCCTGAATCTGATCCCGTGCCTCAAGCGGCAGGCGATCATCGGTAATAAGGGTATGAACGCTGCTCCACGGCAGCTCCAGGTTTGGAATCTTGCGTCCGATCTTGTCCGCTTCCACCATCACCACCACTTCGCGGGCAACCTCGGCCATGACCCGGCTCAGTCCCAGCAGCTCGTTAAAGGTGGTGGTACCGCGCACCAGGTCAATGCCATCGGCACCGATAAACAACTGGTCGAAGTCGTAAGAGCGTAGTACCTGCTCGGCGACTTGCCCCTGAAAGGACTCGGAATTCGGGTCCCAGGTGCCGCCGGTCATCAACAACACCGGTTCGTGCTCGAGTTCGCTCAAGGCATTGGCGACATGCAGCGAATTGGTCATCACCACCAGGCCCGGTTGTTGGCCAAGCTCCGGGATCATCGCCGCCGTCGTACTGCCGCTGTCGATGATGATTCGCGCATGCTCGCGAATCCGCATAACGGCGGCGCGAGCGATTGCCTGCTTGTATCTGGAAATCGGTTGACCGATATCGGCCACCAATTCCTGAGGCATGGTGACGGCACCGCCATAACGGCGCAGCAGCAAGCCGTTGCTTTCAAGTGCTGCCAGATCCTTGCGAATCGTAACTTCCGAGGTTTCGAAGCGCTTGGCCAGCTCATCCACACTGACTTCGCCCTGCTCATTGAGCAAGGCGAGGATATTGTGACGGCGTTGAGGTGTATTGCGTTTCGACATGATTAGGTAAGTTTCGATTCGAAAGATAGCGGAAGCAATCAAAACCTATTGTCGAAACTTCGTCAAGCGAGAAGCGATAAAAAGACCTGTGGATAAAAGGTCTGTGGATAAAAGCATCGCAGGCAAACGGACCGCCGCAGCGCTCGCTCCTACAGTTCGAGTCATACACTTGTGGATAACCTCAATGTGGATAACTATGGACCTGTAGCAGCGAGGCTTGCCCGCGAAGGTGATTTCACGAGCTGTGGATAACTTAGTTCTTCTTAATCTTCTCCGGCCGCTTCCAGCCGTCAATGTTCTTCTGTCGCGCTCTACCCACAGCCAGCTGCGAGTTATCCACATCCTGCGTAATGGTCGAACCGGCCGCTGTGGTTGCTCCGGCAGAGATATCCACAGGCGCCACCAACGAGTTATTGGAACCGATGAACACATCCTCGCCCAACACGGTCTTCCACTTATTGGCGCCGTCATAGTTGCAGGTAATGGTGCCGGCGCCGATATTGGTGCGTGCACCGACCTCGGCATCGCCCAGGTAAGTCAAATGACCTGCCTTGGCGCCTTCACCCAGATGAGCATTTTTCAGCTCAACAAAGTTACCCACATGTGCCCGGGCCTCCAGTACCGTACCTGGACGAAGACGGGCGAACGGACCGGCATCGCTGCCTTCACCGAGCATCGCGCCTTCGATATGGCTGTTGGCCTTGATCACCACGCCTTTGCGCAGGGTACTGTCCTTGATCACGCAGTTCGGACCGATCACGACGTCATCTTCGATGACAACCTTGCCTTCGAGGATCACGTTGATATCAATCAGCACGTCGCGACCGACGGTCACTTCACCGCGCACATCGAAACGTGCCGGGTCTCGCAGCGTCACACCCTGAGCCATCAAACGGCGACCCGCGCGCAATTGATAATGACGCTCAAGCTCGGAGAGTTGCTTGCGATCGTTGGCACCCTGCACTTCCATTGCATCGTGAGGCTGTTCGGTAGCCACCACCAGACCATCGCTGACCGCCATGGCGATCACGTCGGTCAGGTAGTACTCGCCCTGGGCATTGTTATTCGAGAGACGGCTCATCCAGTCGCCCAGTTTTGCGAAAGGCAGGGCCAGGATACCGGTGTTGCCTTCGGTGATCGCTCGTTCGGCTTCGTTGGCGTCTTTTTGCTCGACGATGGCCGTCACCTTGCCAGCGGCATCGCGGACGATACGGCCGTAACCGGTAGGATCCTCCAGTTCAACGGTGAGCAAGCCCAGCTGTTGTGGCGCTACTTTCGTGAGCAGGCGCTGAAGTGTTTCGACCTCAATGAGCGGTACGTCACCGTAAAGAATGAGGACAGTGTCGGATTCGATGAACGGTACGGCCTGAGCCACGGCATGGCCGGTGCCGAGCTGTTTGTCCTGAAGGACAAAATTCAGATCATCGGCGGCCAAGCGCTCACGCACTGCTTCAGCGCCATGGCCGATCACGACGTGGATGCGCTGGGGATCAAGTTGCCGGGCGCTGTGGATAACATGGCCGAGCATCGAATTGCCTGCAATCGGATGCAGGACTTTTGGCAACGCCGAACGCATGCGAGTGCCTTGACCGGCAGCGAGGATAACGATTTCTAGGGACATGACTGGCTACCAATCCTGGGTGGTCAGCGGCTGCGACCAATTGATGAATGTCGGAAAAGAAAAAAGGGTAGCCGAGGCTACCCTTTTTAATAAATCGCGCAACAAGCGATGGCCTTTTAGTGGCCGAACTTCTTGCGGATCTGCTGGACGGTGCGCAGCTGAGCTGCAGCCTCGGCCAGACGTGCGGCAGCAGAACCGTAATCGAATTCCGCGCCCCGCTCATGCAAGGCCTTCTCGGCAGCCTTTACGGCTTCCTGAGCGGAGGCTTCGTCCAGGTCGGCAGCACGTTGCACGGTGTCGGCAAGAACCTTGACCATGTTCGGCTGAACCTCGAGGAAACCGCCGGAGATGTAATACACCTCCTCTTCCCCGCCCTGCTTGATCAGGCGGATCGGGCCCGGCTTGAGATTGGTGATCAGCGGCGCGTGACCCAGGGCGATACCAAGATCACCCAGTGCACCGTGCGCAACCACCATCTCGACCAGGCCGGAGAAGATTTCCCCTTCCGCGCTGACGATATCGCAATGGACTGTCATAGCCATCTGATTGCCTCAACCTAAATTAGCGCCCGTTGCCGGGCGCCGGGATTACAGTTTCTTGGCTTTCTCGATCGCTTCTTCGATGCCGCCGACCATGTAGAACGCTTGTTCTGGCAGGTGGTCGTAGTCACCGTTGAGGATGCCTTTGAAGCCAGCAATGGTGTCTTTCAGGGAAACGTATTTACCCGAAGCACCGGTGAAGACTTCAGCCACGAAGAACGGCTGCGACAAGAAACGCTGGATCTTACGAGCACGGTTTACCAACTGCTTGTCGGCTTCCGACAGCTCGTCCATACCCAGGATCGCAATGATGTCCTTCAGTTCTTTGTAACGCTGCAGAACATACTGTACACCGCGAGCGGTGTCGTAGTGGTCCTGGCCGATCACGTTCGGGTCCAGCTGGCGCGAAGTCGAGTCGAGTGGATCGACCGCCGGGTAGATACCCAGGGAAGCGATGTCACGGGACAGAACGACGGTGGCGTCCAAGTGGGCGAAGGTGGTCGCTGGCGACGGGTCAGTCAAGTCATCCGCCGGTACGTATACCGCCTGGATCGAGGTGATCGAACCGTTTTTGGTCGAAGTGATACGCTCTTGCAGAGTACCCATCTCTTCGGCCAGGGTCGGCTGGTAACCTACTGCGGAAGGCATACGGCCCAGCAGTGCGGATACTTCAGTACCGGCCAGGGTGTAACGATAGATGTTGTCGACGAACAGCAGAACGTCGTTACCTTCGTCACGGAACTTCTCGGCCATGGTCAGGCCGGTCAGTGCTACGCGCAGACGGTTACCCGGCGGCTCGTTCATCTGACCGTAAACCAGTGCCACTTTGTCCAGTACGTTGGAATCCTTCATCTCGTGGTAGAAGTCGTTACCCTCACGAGTACGCTCACCCACACCGGCGAACACGGAATAACCGCTGTGCTCGATGGCGATGTTACGGATCAGTTCCATCATGTTTACGGTCTTGCCTACACCGGCACCACCGAACAGACCGACTTTACCACCCTTGGCGAACGGGCAAACCAGGTCGATAACCTTGATGCCGGTTTCCAGCAGGTCGTTGCCGCCCGCTTGTTCAGCGAAGGTTGGCGCAGGACGGTGAATGCCCCAGCGCTCTTCGGTGTCGATCGGGCCCGCTTCGTCGATCGGGTTGCCCAGAACGTCCATGATCCGGCCCAGAGTCGCTTTACCGACCGGTACGGAGATGGCTGCGCCGGAGTCGGTAACTTCCAGACCGCGCTTCAAGCCCTCGGTGGAACCCATCGCAATGGTACGAACCACGCCGTCGCCCAGCTGCTGCTGAACTTCCAGGGTGGTTTCAGCCGCGCTTACAACTTTCAGCGCGTTGTAGATGCTCGGTACGCTGTCGCGTGGAAATTCCACGTCGATAACGGCGCCGATGATTTGAACGATACGTCCGCTACTCATAGCTGGATCCTCTGAATATTTGAACCGTTAAACCGCGGCAGCGCCGCCGACGATTTCCGAGATCTCTTGGGTGATCGCAGCCTGACGCGCCTTGTTGTAGACCAGCTGCAAATCGCTGATCAAATCACCGGCGTTGTCGGTAGCGTTCTTCATCGCGATCATCCGCGCAGCTTGTTCAGCCGCGTTGTTCTCGACCACCGCCTGGTAGACCTGCGACTCCACGTAACGGACCATCAAGCCGTCAAGCAGCTCTTTGGCGTCCGGTTCGTACAGATAATCCCAGTGGTGCTTGAGTTCCTTTTCCGGGGTCGCCACCAGTGGAATCAATTGCTCCACCGTAGGCAGCTGCGTCATGGTGTTGACGAACTTGTTGGACACCACGGACAGGCGGTCAATACGGCCGTCCAGGTAGGCATCCAGCATCACCTTGACGCTGCCGATCAAGTCATTGATCGACGGCTCTTCACCCAGGTGGCTGATAGCTGCAACGACGTTACCGCCGAAGTTGCGGAAAAAAGCCGCACCCTTGCTACCAACGACACACAGATCGATCTCGACGCCGTTTTCGCGGTTTACCGCCATGTCCTTGACCAGGGCCTTGAACAGGTTGGTGTTCAAGCCACCACACAGACCACGGTCACTGCTCACCACGACATAACCGACGCGCTTTACTTCACGGTCGATCATGAATGGGTGGCGATATTCCGGGTTGGCGTTGGCCAGATGGCCAATAACCTGGCGGATGCGCTCCGCATAAGGACGGCTAGCAGCCATGCGCATTTGTGCCTTGCGCATTTTACTGACCGCCACTTTTTCCATGGCGCTGGTAATCTTTTGCGTGCTTTTGATGCTCGCAATCTTACTGCGAATCTCTTTTGCGCCTGCCATGTAACACCTATCAGGTTAGCAAGCGGGAGCCTTGCGACTCCCGCTGCGGCTTACCAGGTTTGGGTGGCCTTGAACTTCTCGATACCGGCTTTCATGCCAGCGTCGATTTCGTCATTGAAGTCACCCTTCACGTTGATCTTCGCCATCAAATCGGCGTGATCGCGGTTGAAGAAACCAATCAGCGCTTGTTCGAAGCTGCCGATCTTGGCGATTTCAACGTCAGTCAGGAACCCACGCTCAGCGGCATACAGCGACAGCGCCATGTCAGCGATCGACATTGGTGCGTATTGCTTCTGCTTCATCAGCTCGGTAACGCGCTGACCATGCTCAAGTTGCTTACGGGTCGCTTCGTCCAGGTCAGAAGCGAACTGGGCGAATGCCGCCAGTTCACGGTACTGAGCCAGAGCGGTACGGATACCACCGGAGAGCTTCTTGATGATCTTGGTCTGAGCGGCACCACCCACACGGGATACCGAAACACCGGCGTTCACAGCAGGACGGATCCCGGAGTTGAACATGGCCGATTCCAGGAAGATCTGACCGTCGGTGATGGAAATCACGTTGGTCGGAACGAACGCGGAAACGTCGCCAGCCTGGGTTTCGATGATCGGCAGTGCGGTCAGGGAACCGGTTTTGCCGGTCACTGCGCCGTTGGTGAACTTCTCTACGTATTCTTCCGAAACGCGGGATGCGCGCTCCAGCAGACGGGAGTGGAGATAGAACACGTCGCCTGGGTAAGCTTCACGGCCTGGTGGACGGCGCAGCAGCAGGGAAATCTGGCGGTAAGCCACTGCTTGCTTGGACAGATCGTCATAAACGATCAGCGCGTCTTCACCGCGGTCGCGGAAGAATTCACCCATGGTGCAACCGGAGTACGGTGCCAGGAACTGCAGTGCTGCAGATTCCGAAGCGCTCGCTGCCACGACGATGGTGTTAGCCAGTGCGCCGTTTTCTTCCAGCTTGCGAACCACGTTGGCGATGGTCGATTGTTTCTGACCGATCGCTACGTAGACGCAGAAAATGCCGCTGTTTTTCTGGTTGATGATCGCGTCGATCGCCAGAGCGGTTTTACCGATCTGACGGTCACCGATGATCAGCTCACGCTGGCCACGGCCGACAGGGATCATGGCATCGACAGCCTTGTAGCCAGTCTGTACAGGCTGGTCTACCGACTTACGCCAGATCACGCCTGGAGCAACTTTCTCGACCGCATCGGTCTCGGTGTTGTTCAGCGGACCTTTGCCGTCTACCGGGTTACCCAGTGCGTCGACTACGCGACCCAGCAGTTCCTTACCTACCGGAACTTCGAGGATGCGGCCGGTGCACTTGGCGCTCATGCCTTCAGCCAGAGACTGGTAGGAGCCCAATACAACGGCACCTACGGAGTCTTGCTCCAGGTTGAGAGCCATACCGAAGACGCCGCCCGGAAACTCGATCATCTCGCCGTACATGACGTCGGCCAGACCGTGAATCCGCACGATACCGTCAGATACGCTGACGACAGTGCCTTCGTTACGGGCTTGGGAGGTCACATCGAGCTTGTCGATGCGGCCCTTGATAATTTCACTTATTTCGGAAGGATTGAGTTGCTGCATTGCTCTGCTGCCCCTTCAAACTCAAGATTTCAATGCTTCGGCAAGGTTCGCGAGTTTGCCGCGAACCGAGCCATCGATTACCAGGTCGCCGGCGCGGATGACAATGCCCCCAATAAGGGATTTGTCTTCCTCGACTTGCAGGCGCACTTCCCGGTTGAGTCGTGCACTGAGAACCTTGGCGAGTTTGTCTTGCTGTTCTTGGTTCAATGCAAAAGCACTGGTGACTTCAACGTCTACCGATTTCTCTTGTTCGGCCTTGTACAGGTCAAACAGAGCGGCGATCTCCGGCAACAGCGGGAGACGGTCGTTTTCGGCAACGACGTTAATGAAGTTCTGTGCCTTCACATCAAACTTGTCGCCGCACACGTCAATAAACGTGGCGGCCTTGTCTGCGCTCGTCAGTCGCGGGGCCTTGAGCACGCGCTGCATGGTGTCGTCTTGCGACACTGCTGCAGCCAGGCCGAGCATGGCTGACCAAGAGGCCAGTTGCTGGTGGGCCTGGGCGTGCTCGAAGGCTGCCTTAGCGTAAGGTCGGGCCAACGTGGTCAATTCTGCCATGATCGCCCTCGCTTAAATTTCAGCAGCCAGTTTGTTTACCAGCTCCGCGTGCGCGTTTTGATCGATTGTGGCACCCAGGATCTTCTCGGCGCCGCCAACGGCCAGTGCACCCAGTTGGGCACGCAGCGCGTCTTTGACACTGTTCAGTTCCTGCTCGATCTCGGCCTGAGCCTGAACCTTCACACGGTCAGCGTCGATACGGGCTTTTTCAACAGCCTCCTCAACGATCTGGTTACCGCGTTTCTTGGCTTGCTCAATGATTTCGGCTGCCTGAGCTTTCGCTTCGCGCAGTTGCTGACCCGCTTTATCTTGGGCCAACTCCAGGTCGCGAGCTGCTCGGGCGGCAGCGTCCAGTCCATCCGCGATCTTCTTCTGACGTTCGTGCAAAGCCGCGATGACCGGAGGCCATACGAACTTCATGCAAAAAAGTACAAAGATTAAGAACGCAACGGACTGGCCAATCAGGGTTGCATTAATGTTCACGCCAACACCTCGCTCGTTCGTTGCACAACACACTAATCACTCGACGATTCGAGTGATTAGCCAGCGAGTTGACCAACGAATGGGTTCGCGAAGGTGAAGAACAGAGCGATACCAACACCGATCATGGTTACGGCGTCGAGCAGACCGGCAACGATGAACATTTTGACTTGCAGCATTGGAACCATTTCTGGCTGACGCGCGGCGCCTTCCAGGAACTTGCCGCCCAACAGGCCGAAACCAATTGCGGTACCCAGTGCACCCAGGCCGATCAACAGTGCAACAGCGATAGCGGTTAGACCAACTACAGTTTCCATCTTTCCTCCCGACTTTTACGTCGTATGGTTTAGGTTTTTTAGATTTTAAAGCGGTAAAACAAATCGTTTCATAGCCCTGTTCGGGCACCCACTCGTTTAACCGAGTGGGACATCAGACCAGTCGAAACTGGTCTTAATGGTTCTCTTCGTGCGCCATCGACAGGTAGACGATGGTCAGCATCATGAAGATAAACGCCTGCAGGGTGATGATCAGGATGTGGAACACAGCCCACGCCCACTGCAGAACTACGCCCAGGCCGCTAAGCCAGAGCAGACCGCTGCCGAACATCACAGCAATCAGAATGAAGACCAGTTCGCCGGCATACATGTTGCCGAACAGACGCAGTGCCAGCGAGATTGGCTTGGCAATCAGCGTCACGAACTCCAGCAGGAAGTTCACCGGAATCAGCAGGGCTTGAACGAAGATGTTCTTGCTGCCGAACGGATGCAGGGTCAATTCGCCAATGAAGCCGCCGATGCCCTTGACCTTGATGCTGTAGAAAATGATCAACGCGAACACCGACAGGGCCATGCCCAGGGTAGCGTTCGGGTCAGTGGTCGATACGGCGCGGAACGGAATGTGCGGGTCGCCGGAGATCGCCATGGCAACTTGAGGAATCCAGTCAACCGGAATCAGGTCGACGGCGTTCATCAGGAAGACCCAGACGAAGATGGTCAGTGCCAGCGGTGCAATCACCGGGCTACGGCCATGGAAGCTGTCTTTCACGCTGCCATCGACGAATTCGACCAATACTTCAACGAAGTTCTGCAAAGCACCAGGCTGACCGGAAGTCGCCTTCTTTGCCGCCATGCGGAAAAGAAGAACGAAAATCAGACCCAACGCGACCGACCAGCCGAGGGTATCGACGTGGAAAGCCCAGAAGCCCATTTCCTTGGCTTCTGCTGCGGTGTGGGCAAAACCCCAGCCGCCGTTAGGTAGCTGCCCGAAGGTCAGGTTCTGCAAGTGGTGCTGGATATAGCCCGAAGCGGTTGTCTCTGCCATGGTTGCCTCAAACGCCCTAAGGTCTCGAAAGTCTTGTTCTCATCAGCAGGGGCGCGAACCAGCTGACCAGTTGGGTCAACACGAAGACGCCGAATACAGCCAGCGGCGCCAATGGCTTCACACCTGCGAACGTCAATGCAAAGAGCACTGCCGTCAAAATCAGTTTGCCCGCCTCGCCGGCATAAAAAGACCGGACGATGGCTTGAGCTGCCCGGGCGCCGGAAAACCGAAATGCCCTGTGAGCGAAATAAACATTGGGCAGCAAGGCTATCAGGCCTCCGCAAAGTCCTGAGTACCCGGCTACGACCCCATGCCAGTACCAAAGCGCCAAAGCGGCCAGTACCAAAACGACAAATTGAGCCAGTAATACCGGAAAAACTGCCAGGCGATGGAACGGCAAGCGGTTTGGCGTGCGGCTCTCCATCGTTTTAGCTCCCCAATGATCGGCTGCCAGAATGCAATAACTTGGCATAATTTGTGCCGACAAAATGCGCGCAGAGTATAGGGGCGGTTCTGCCCCTATTCAACTGTCAGGTAGTGATTTCCACCTGCACGCTACATGAGGAAATGTTTCAGCGGATGTGTGCAAGCACACCTTGAAGCTCATCCAGGGAGTTGTAACCGATCACCAACTGCCCCTTCCCCTTTTTCCCGTGGCGAATCTGCACCGCAGAGCCCAAACGCTCGGCCAGACGCTGTTCGAGTCGGGCGATATCCGGGTCCGGCTTTACCGGTTCAGCAGGCTCAGGTTTGCCACTCAACCACTGGCGAACCAGTGCTTCGGTCTGCCGTACGGTCAGCCCTCGTGCGACAACGTGTCGCGCCCCTTCAACCTGTTGATTCTCCGGTAAACCGAGCAAAGCACGGGCATGACCCATTTCCAGGTCGCCGTGGGACAGCATGGTTTTGATGACTTCCGGCAACGCGATCAAGCGTAGCAGGTTGGCCACGGTTACGCGGGATTTGCCCACCGCTTCCGCCACTTGTTGCTGGGTCAGCTGGAATTCCTGCTGCAAACGCTGCAAGGCCACCGCTTCTTCGATCGGATTGAGGTCCTCGCGCTGGATGTTCTCGATAAGCGCCATGGCGATCGCGGTTTCATCCGGTACGTCGCGAACCATCGCCGGGATGGTTTCCTGGCCGGCTTGCTGACTGGCGCGCCAGCGACGTTCGCCGGCAATGATTTCGTAGCGACCGCTGCCGATCGGACGAACCACGATCGGCTGCATCACGCCCTGGGCCTTGATCGACTGCGCCAGCTCCTCCAGCGCCTGAGGATCCATGTCCCGCCGTGGCTGGTACTTGCCACGCTGGATCAGGTCCAGGGGCAGGTGCTGCAGCTCACGTTGATCAGCCTGCACCGCCTGTTCTTCCAGCGAGCTGACAGTCGGCCCACTCAGCAGTGCATCCAGTCCACGTCCGAGACCTCGTTTCTTGACGGCCATGGGGATTCCTTAAGTTGCCTGAGCGGCGGCGGTGCGTGAGTTTTTGCGTTGACGGCGAACCATCTCGCCCGCCAATGCCAGATAGGCAATCGCGCCCCGCGAAGTTTTGTCGTACACCAGCGCCGGCATGCCATAGCTTGGCGCTTCGGCCAGGCGGATGTTGCGCGGAATGACCGTGTCGTAGAGCTGATCGCCGAAGTGTTCCTTGAGCTGGGCCGACACATCATTCATCAGGCTCAGGCGCGGGTCGTACATGGTCCGCAACAAGCCTTCGACTTTCAGGTTCGGGTTGAGCAGCTCGGCGATGCGCTTGATGTTATCCACAAGGTCGCTCAAGCCTTCGAGTGCGAAGTACTCGCACTGCATGGGGATAATCACCCCGTCGGCCGCGACCAGTGCGTTAAGCGTGAGCATCGACAGCGACGGCGGGCAATCGATCAGAATGTAATCGTAGTTTTCACGGATCGGCGCCAACGCGCTGCGCAGGCGACTCTCCTTCATCTGCATTTCCAGCAGAACCACTTCCGCGGCGGTCAGGTCGCGGTTGGCCGGCAATAGCTGGTAACCACCGTGCTCGGAGTAGTGCATGGCCTGAGCCAGATCACATTCGCCGATCAGCAGGTCGTAGACCGAGTTTTCCAGGCCGTGTTTATCCACACCGCTACCCATGGTGGCGTTGCCCTGTGGATCGAGATCGATCAACAGCACCCGGCGCTTGGTAGCGACCAGGGAAGCTGCGAGGTTGATACAGGTGGTGGTTTTGCCCACACCACCCTTTTGGTTCGCAATCGCGAATACCTTAGCCATTCTTGCTTGTGTTCCCAATCATGCCGTGCGGCGCAGTATCAGCAGATGGCGTTGGCCTTGGCAACCAGGTACGGCCAGGGCGTGTTCGCTATCGAGGTGGAAGTCTGCCGGCAATGCTACCAGCTCATCAGCCGGATGAACGCCCTTCATTGCCAGCCAACGTGTATCAGTGTCGCCGAGGTGGCGAGTCCAGTTGCTGAAGTTTTCCATACTGCTGAACGCCCGGGAGATGATCCCGTTGAAGGCTTGAGCAGGCTGAAAGTCTTCGACGCGACTGTGGATAACTTGCAGGTTATCCAATTTGAGTTCGAGTTTGACCTGGGTCAGGAAGCGGGTTTTCTTGCCATTGCTGTCCAGGCACGTCACTTGGGACTCTGGAAACAGGATGGCCAATGGAATACCCGGCATGCCGCCGCCGCTGCCAACATCAAGCCAGCGACCGTTTTCGACGAACGACATCACGCTCAAACTGTCGAGCAGGTGACGGGACACCATTTCGTCCGGATCGCGCACGGCGGTCAGGTTGTAAGCCTTGTTCCATTTTATCAACAGGGCCAGATAACCCAGCAGCTGCGCGTGCTGGATTTCTGTCAGCGTGACACCAAGCTGGCGAGCACCTGTGGATAACTCTTCTGCGTGTTGCGAGGTGACCGACGAACTCAAGCGCTTTGCTCCAACTGACGGCCAGCGCCGCGTTTTTTCAAATGAATCATCAACAGCGAAATCGCTGCCGGAGTGACACCCGGAATACGCGACGCCTGGCCCAGGGTCTCTGGACGGGTCGCACCGAGCTTGCTCTGGATCTCTTTGGAGAGACCGGAAATGTTCGTGTAATCGATATCCACAGGCAGTTTCGTGTCTTCACTGGCCCGCAGGCGTGCGATTTCATCCTGCTGGCGATCGATGTAACCGGCGTATTTGGTCTTGATCTCAACCTGCTCGGCCACTTGTGGATCTTCTGCGCCACCACCGGTCACGGCGATCAGACCCGCGTAGTCGATTTCCGGACGACTCAGCAGGTTGAGCAAATTGTATTCGTGGGTCAGCGGTGTGCCAAATTTCTCGGAAATGGCATCGCCCTGTTCGGTGCCCGGGCGTACCCAGGTACTTTTCAGGCGCTGTTCTTCCAGCGTGATGCTTTCCCTTTTGGTGCAGAACGCAGCCCAACGCGCGTCATCGACCAGACCCAGTTCGCGACCTTTTTCGGTCAAACGCAGGTCGGCGTTGTCTTCGCGCAGGATCAGACGGTACTCGGCGCGGGATGTGAACATCCGGTACGGTTCTTGAGTACCCAAAGTAATCAGGTCGTCGACCAAGACTCCGATGTACGCCTCATCGCGACGCGGGCACCAGGCATCTTTGCCCTGTGCACGCAATGCGGCGTTGGCCCCGGCCAGCAAACCCTGGGCGCCGGCTTCTTCGTAACCGGTGGTGCCGTTGATTTGCCCGGCGAAAAACAGACCGCCGATGACTTTGGTTTCCAGGTTGTACTTCAGGTCACGCGGGTCGAAGTAATCGTACTCGATGGCGTAGCCCGGACGCACGATGTGTGCGTTTTCCATGCCGCGGATCGATTGCACGATCTGCAACTGCACGTCGAACGGCAAGGATGTGGATATCCCGTTCGGGTACAGCTCGTTGGTCGTCAGGCCTTCGGGTTCGATGAAGACCTGATGGCTTTCCTTGTCGGCAAAGCGATGAATCTTGTCTTCGATCGACGGGCAGTAGCGCGGGCCGATCCCTTCAATCACACCGGCATCGGAATACATCGGCGAACGGTCGAGGTTGGCGGCGATGATCTCGTGGGTGCGGGCGTTGGTGTGGGTAATCCAGCAGCTGACCTGTTTCGGGTGCTGCTCTTTGGAACCCATGAACGACATCACCGGAATCGGCGTATCGCCTGCTTGCTCGGTCATGACCGAGAAATCCACGGAACGACCATCGATGCGCGGTGGCGTACCGGTTTTCAGGCGGCCAACGCGCAGTGGCAGTTCACGCAAGCGGTGAGCCAGGGCGATCGACGGCGGATCACCGGCGCGCCCCCCGGAAAAATTCTGCATTCCGATGTGGATAAGTCCACCGAGGAAGGTGCCCGTGGTCAACACCACGGAATCGGCGAAGAAACGCAGACCCATTTGGGTGACTACTCCGCGCACTTGTTCCTGTTCGACGATCAGGTCGTCGGCGGCTTGTTGGAATATCCACAGGTTCGGCTGGTTCTCCAGGGCTTCGCGGACAGCGGCCTTGTACAGAACCCGGTCGGCCTGAGCGCGAGTTGCACGCACCGCCGGGCCTTTGCGGCTGTTCAACACGCGAAACTGAATTCCACCCTTATCGGTAGCCATGGCCATCGCGCCGCCCAGGGCATCGATTTCCTTGACCAGGTGGCTTTTGCCTATCCCGCCAATGGCAGGGTTGCAACTCATGGCACCGAGGGTTTCCACGTTATGCGTCAGCAACAGGGTTTTTGCCCCCATGCGTGCTGACGCCAGTGCTGCCTCGGTACCGGCATGACCGCCGCCGATGACGATCACTTCAAAACGGGAAGGGAAATCCACCACGCACCTCGTGCCTGCTTCAGTCAGGTAATCAGAAATAGTTTGAGCACAGGTTTTTGGACCTGGGCGGCAAGTATAGGGACTTCGCCCTTCCTAAAGAACCCTTTGCACAAAATTTAACCAGCTGTGGAAAAGTCGGCTTAACAGAAATTAAAAAGAAAGAAATTTATTAAATCTTTGTTTTTATGTTTATTTCTACTGAGGCACCTTTCTGTGGATAGATTAATGCAGCCCTTTATATTCAATGTGTACAGAGAATCAAAACCCTGTGGTCATGTGCCAATGAGGCCCTTGGATAACCGGTTTAAGCCTGTGGATTAAAGGGGTGGTTATCCACAGTGGCAGTTATCTTCAGATTTCAGCCCCTGTTATCAACTGCCCTTAGTGGCAGTTATTCACAGGGCTTAATCCACAGAAATTCGCTGAATCAGTAAATCCCGGACACGGAAAATTCGCTCAAGCAGAAAAAATCTGCTCGGCACTGGAAGAAAATTTAAGAGAAAGGAAGAAACAGACAGGCGCGAGAGGCCTGTCTGTGGGGCAACGCGTGTACGCCGATCTATTTCTGTAGGAGCTGGCTTGCCAGCGAAGGGGCCGTCACATTCAATATCGATTTGTCAGACAGTCCGCCTTCGCTGGCAAGCCAGCTCCTACAAGGATCGTGTTCTTTCCGTAGGTGATGGCATCTTACTTACCAATACAGAAGCTGGAAAAGATCCGTCCAAGCAGGTCATCGGAGCTGAAAGCACCGGTGATTTCACCCAAAGAATGCTGAGCCTGACGCAAATCCTCGGCCAGCAGTTCGCCGGCACCCGCTAACGTCAGCTGCGCACGGCCGTGCTCGAGGGAAGCACTGGCATGACGCAAGGCTTCGAGGTGACGCCTGCGAGCACTGAAGCTGCTCTCAGAGGTCTGTTCATAGCCCATGCAGGCCTTGAGGTGATCGCGCAGCAATTCCAGGCCGTCGCCTGCAGACTTGGCGCTGAGGCTGATGGTGACGTGACCATCCTCACTGACTTCCAGGGCAATGGCTTCGCCGGTGAGGTCTGCCTTGTTACGAATCAACGTGACTTTCGCCGGGTCCGGACGGGTTTCCAGGAATTCAGGCCACAACGCGAATGGATCAAGTGCCTCGGGTGCGGTGGCGTCGACAACCAGCAATACGCGATCCGCTTCGCCAATGGCCTTCAATGCCCGTTCGACGCCGATTTTTTCCACTTGATCATCGGTATCCCGCAAACCTGCGGTATCGACTACATGCAGCGGCATGCCATCGATGTGGATATGTTCGCGAAGAATGTCACGGGTAGTGCCGGCAATCTCGGTGACGATTGCCGCCTCACGACCGGCCAATGCGTTCAGCAGGCTGGATTTACCCGCATTCGGTCGACCGGCAATCACCACCGTCATGCCGTCGCGCAGTAATGCCCCCTGCCCGGCTTCGCGCAATACGGTGGATAACTCATCACGTACCTTGTCGAGCATGCTCAGTACATGGCCATCGGCAAGGAAGTCGATTTCTTCTTCCGGGAAGTCGATGGCCGCTTCGACGTAGATCCGCAGGCCAATCAATTGCTCGGTGAGGTTATGCACACGCTCGGAAAATGCGCCCTGCAAGGAACGCAGGGCATTGCGTGCCGCCTGTGCCGAGCTCGCCTCAATCAAGTCGGCGATGGCTTCAGCCTGGGCCAGGTCGAGTTTGTCGTTAAGGAAGGCGCGTTCGCTGAATTCACCGGGGCGGGCCAGTCGGCAGCCCAGTTCCAGGCAACGCTTGAGCAGCATATCCAGAACAACCGGACCGCCATGACCCTGGAGTTCCAGCACATCTTCGCCGGTGAACGAGTTCGGTCCCGGGAAATACAGGGCGATGCCCTGGTCCAGCACCTCATCGTTTTCGCTGAGGAAGGGGCCGTAATGGGCAAATCGCGGCTTGAGCTCACGACCGCTGAAGGCCTTGGCCGCAACACTCGCCAGAGGCCCGGAAATACGGACGATGCCGACACCGCCACGACCTTGTGCGGTGGCGACGGCAGCGATGGTTTCACGAGAAACGCTCATAAACCGGTATCCAGACAAAAGTGACAGATAGCAAAACGCCCCACTAGGGGGCGTTTTGAGTGGTTATCCACAGAGCAAGTTACGCCTCGGCTTTTTTCACAGCCGCTTCGATCTTACGCGTGATGTACCACTGTTGGGCGATCGACAATACGTTGTTCACTACCCAGTACAGCACCAGACCAGCCGGGAACCACAGGAAGAAGAAGGTGAAGATGATTGGCATCAGCTTCATCACCTTGGCCTGCATCGGATCCGGAGGAGTTGGGTTCAACTGCTGCTGGATGAACATGGTTACGCCCATGATGATCGGCAGAATGAAGAACGGATCCTTGATCGACAGGTCGGTAATCCACAGCATGAACGGCGCTTGGCGCATTTCAACGCTTTCCAGCAGAACCCAGTACAGCGAAAGGAAAACCGGCATCTGCACGAGGATTGGCAAGCAACCACCCAGCGGATTGATCTTCTCTTTCTTGTACAGCTCCATCATGGCTTGCGACATTTTCTGCCGGTCGTCGCCATGCTGCTCTTTCAGTGCAGCCAGTTTCGGTGCCACTGCACGCATGCGCGCCATGGATTTGTAACTGGCAGCTGACAGCGGGAAGAAGATCCCTTTGATCAGCATGGTCAGGAAGATGATCGACCAGCCCCAGTTACCGACGATTGCGTGGATATGTCCCAGCAACCAGAAGATTGGCTGGGCAATGAACCACAGAATGCCGTAGTCGACGGTCAGTTCCAGACCTGGGGACAACTCTTTCAGCACTGCCTGGCTTTTCGGACCAGCGTACAGAACTGCACTGGTTTCGGCTTTTGCACCTGGCGCGACGCTCATTGCCGGGCCGGTATAACCGATGATGTAGTTGCCTTTGCTGTCTTTACGGGTCTGGACGACGTTGTTTTCGCCCTTGGCCGGAATCCATGCGGTGACGAAGTAGTGTTGCAACCAGGCAACCCAACCACCACTGACGGTTTCCTTCAACTGCGCCTTGTCCATGTCCTTCATGGACACTTTCTTGTACGGCTCGTTACTTGTCCACAGGGCAGCGCCCAGGTAAGTCGCGGTACCGGTGGCGGTGGTTGAGGAAGGATCGCCGCTGGCGTCACGCTTCAGTTGCGCGAACATCGCACCGGACCAGGGCTGCGCGCTCTGGTTGTCGATCAGGTAGGAAACGGTTACGTCATACAGGCCACGTTTCAGGGTGAAACGCTTGATGTAATTGACGCCATCCTTGCTGAACTTCAGGTCCACGACCAATTGGTCCTGACCGTCAGCCAGTTGATAAGTCTTCTTCTCCGAGTAGTAAACCGGACGACCGGCCGGGCTTGCGTCCGGGCCGTTGCTACCGATCAGGCCACTTTGCGCCAGGTAAGTCAGTTCACCGCCGTTATCGAACAGCTGGAACGGAATTTCCGGATGGTCCTGGCGACGTGGATACAACGGCAATTTCAGCTGGGCAACATCGCCACCTTGTGGATCGACTGCCAGGTCGAGCACATCCGTTTTGATCTGGATGAGGTCTTTGCTTGCAGCCACTGGCGTTTCAGCAGGTGCAGTTGCAGTGGTATCGCTTGCGGCGCGGGGAATGTCGTCACTGACAGAAGCATTTTTGCCAGTCGCCGTATCCGGTAGACCCGGTGCGGTAGTACTGGAAGCAACATTCTGAGTCGGCAGGGCAGCCTGGCCATAGTCCTGGTTCCATTTAAGAACCATAACGTAGGACACGATTGCCAGGGCGACGATCAGGATCGTGCGTTTGATATCCATGATTACTCGGCCATCGAAGAAGAACGGGAGGTAGGGATAGATGGAACCGGGTCATAACCACCGGGATTCCACGGATGACAGCGACCTAAACGACGAAAGGCCAGCCAGCCACCGCGCAGAAGGCCATGATTTTCTATGGCTTCATACGCGTAGCAGGAACAACTGGGGTAGAAACGACAGTGACTGGCCATCAGGGGACTAATGGCATAGCGATAAAACTGGATCGGAACGAGTGCCAGTTTACGCATCGGGACTGTCTACCCCTACAGTTTCGGTTTTGACTGCTGGTACCGGCGTACTGCGTGCCAGACGCTTCCAGAGTTTGCCGAAATGCTGAATCAATTCGGGGTTTTCTACGTCACCCAAACCTTTGCGCGCGACGATAACGATGTCCCAGCCGGCCAGTGAATCCTGGTTCAGACGGAACGATTCGCGCATCAGACGTTTGAGGCGATTGCGCTCGACGGAGAGCTTTACGCTCTTTTTCCCGATAACCAGCCCGAGACGGGGGTGATCAAGATCGTTGTTGCGCGCAAGGAGCAGGAGATTTTTCCCCGGAACCTTGCCGGTAGGGGAGTCAAAGACTGCCTTGAAATGCCGGGGGGTAAGCAGGCGCTTTTCCCGACTGAAGTCCTGACTCACCTCCAGTGCCGGATTATCAAACTGCCAGACGCGCACGACCTTTGGCGCGACGACGCGACAGGACGGCACGACCGTTCTTGGTAGCCATGCGAGCACGGAAACCGTGGGTACGAGCGCGTTTGATGGTGCTTGGTTGGAAAGTACGTTTCATTGTCGTGTTACCTGATTCGTCCACAACGGGCCGGAATGGCCCCCGTTTTAAGAGACCGGGGATTCTAGAGAAAGCAAGCCTCTAGGTCAATTTCCAACCAGCGTTTCCTTATAAATAGATCTCCAGAGGTTTCGTCGGTGCCAGCCCTTCGCTAGATATAGAAATAAAGAAGGAAAGTATTTAAAGCTTTTCTGTAAAGCTTATAAAAGCTAGGGCCACGATCATCTGTGGATAACTGCCTTTGGCCCTTCTATCCCGTGATGTACAGAGAATGACAACTACGGTGGAAAACGGTGGTCAGCCTGTGCTGCACTGTCGGATAAGCTGTGTGTGAAAGGGGTGCTTATCCACAGGCAGGTTATCCACCGAGTTTCGCCCCCACTTGTACAACGACCTTACGGGCGGTTATCCACAGAGCTTATGCACAGACCATTGGTCGACTTTTTTATGGGCAAAACCGTGATTCTTATGCGGCAGTGAATAACCTACGTGTGGATAAGTAGGCGCCTGGTCGCTACAATGGCCGCTTGTTTTTGCCTCATCGGCTTTCAACTTAGGGGATATCC